>CAWHSC010000003.1:0-2021392 GCA_963831945.1 uncultured Solirubrobacterales bacterium
TTATGTGCGTCTACTGGGCGCCAGTTCGATTGCTGGAGAACGCATCGCGGAATCGACGGGATGCCTGCAGCGCACCGAAGGCAGGAGCCAGCTCTACCAACTCCGAGTGGGACGTTGAACGAAACGTTCTACACGGACGAGCGGGGCGAAGTGCTCGTGAAGTACACGCCGGGCGACGGGTTCTACCTGAACCACATCCCGGTGTACGGTGGAGCCGAAGGCGAAAGCGAAGCGGGCAAGATCATCAAGAACGCCGACGGCGGCTGCGACCTGAAAAACCTGTACGAAGGAATCATCGGCGAATCGTCGATCTCTGCCACTGCCGTGTATCCGTACCAGTCGGTCGATTACGGCGCGCAGAGCTCGGAAGCCCCGGTGGTCAAGAAAGTCAGGTCGCTGTGGGAAAAGGAATTCTTCGAGTTCCCCAAGGGCAACGGTAAAGAAGAAGCGAACGTGCGGATCGTCGTCGCCAAGGCGCAGGACATCGATGGGCGTCCGATCGTCGGCGAGACGGTGTGCTTCCACGCGCAGCAGGAAACCGGGCTCTACCAGTTCAGCAACCCCACGAATGAAGATGAACTGGAAGATCCCAATGATGTGCTGGGCAAGGGGCACAAGGTCTCCCTGGGCGGTAGCTATGTCAGGGATCCGTCCGACGAAGGCTCGGATCACCTCTGTGTGACAACCAATAGCCTGGGCTTGGCTGCGATCGACCTGGTCAACAGCACGACCCCGTCGGTCGATCTGACCGCCAGGTATGAAAACGAGGAGATCGTCCGCGATCACGTGGTCGACTTCTCGACGAACATCGGCGCGAAAGAAAAGAAGGAAGCCGAAGAAAAAGCAGCCGAAGAAAAGGCAGCCGCAGAAGCAAAGCGGCCGAAGAAAAGAAAGCTGCAGAAGAAAAAGCGGCCGAAGAAAAGAAAGCTGCAGAAGAAAAAGCAGCTGCCGAACAAAGGCAAAGGCCGAAAAAGAAGTAAGGCCGAAGAAGAACGCGTCAAACGGGAAGTAGCCGCTGAAAAAGCCCGGATCAAACGGGAAAACAGCGGCTGAAAAACGACAGAACGAAAAAGAAGCGGCGAAAGAAGCATTCGAAAAACGAACCGCCGCGGAAATCACAGCGAACAACGAAAAACGCGCTGCTGAAGAAACAGCCGAAACGACAAGGCGCGAAAAAGAAGCAACGGAAGAAAAAGCAAGGCGCGCAGCAGAAGTGAAAGCGCACGAAGAAGAAGTGGCGAAACTGGCTGCCAAGCCGCTGGTGACCACGGTCCCCGGAGGCCTCGCCGGCTCGCCCAAGGCCAAGGGCAAGAAGAAGGCCGTGGCCGCCAAGCACAAGAAGAAGGGCAACAAGAAGGGCAAGAAGAAGTAGGACAGAGCGACAGTGAGTACCCGAGGGCCCGCCCAGTGCGGGCCCTCGGCAGTTAATGGGCCCCGAACTCCTCCGGGGAGTTCCGTGCCCGCAGGGCTCGGCACAGGACCGGAACGACAAGGCCCCCATCCTCAAGTCAGCCACTCTGAGGACAACGTGGGGTCAGCGGACCCTGCGGACGGCCTCGGGTCGGCGTTCCGGTGTGCGGCAGCCTGCGTGGCGCAGGAGGCGGCTGCTCGGCCGCCTGGCGAACCCTCTCTCTGAGAGCGTGCTGCAGGTTGGCGCGGGTCTGGCGACGGTGGGGCGCGGGCAGCGAGTCGATTGCGAGCAGGCGCTTGCAGGCGAGGATCGAGGCGCTCCACTCCCCACACCAGTAGGCGGTGATCGAGTACTCGAACAGCATCCCCCACTCGTAGACCCAGGGCGCCACGAACAGGATGTCCTCGGGCACCGGCAGCGGGCGCAGGTCCGCGGCCAGCTGCGTGAACTGGTGCGCCGCGTGGTGCAGGCCGCGCTCGCGCAGGCCGACCGCCAGTTCGTGAACCGCCTCCAGGCGGGCCGGGCGCTGCTCCCACGCTGTGAGGAACGCGTCGAGGGCTCCGGGCCAGTCGCCCAGTCGGGCGCTGAGGACGCCGACCTGGTGAGCGGGCGACAGTACCTCTCCTCCGCCCAGCCGCCCATCTCCGCGCGGCGCCGGTAGTGCTCCAGCGCGAGTCCGAGCTTAGCTCGGTCGTCGCTCTCGGCGCCGATGTCACGGTAGGTCTGTGCGAGGTAGAACACCGCGCGAGCGTCGGTGGGGTCCCGCTCGAGCTCCGCCTCCAGCAACTCGGCGTCGCGCCGCCATCGCCCGGTGCGCAATCCGCCGACCGACTGTACGTGGATCGCCACGCCCGCCAGTCGCTCACAGGTGCGCTCCGCATCGCTTGTGATGTACTCGTGCGTGGCTCCGACGTAGCGCCACTCCAGGCGACCGCTGACCAGCCGCTTGTTGTGAAACTCGACCTTCCCTGCGTGACGGATCAGGTAGGAGTCGGCCGCCAGGCCAGCGAGCGCGCCGGGGCTGACCTCGACCGTCCAGTCGGCGTCGAGGAGCAGGAGGTACTCGCCCCTGCCGCGGGCAAGCTTCATCAGTTCGCTGCGGTTGTGGCCGAAGTCGATCCACCGGTGCTCGTAAAGCTCGCCGGGGATCCCCGCGAGCTCGCGGCGAATCAGATCCTGCGTGCCGTCGGTGGACCCGGTGTCGCAGATCACCCAGTGGTCGATCAGCTCACGGCACGAGTCAAGCAACGCTCCAGAGACGCGACCTCGTCCTTGACGATCATGCACAGGCAGATTGACGGCCGGCCGGTGACCATTGTGGACCGTGTACACTAATCCTCTGAACTAGCGTGCATATGCACCACGTGCGTCAGACAAGTCTCAGAGTGTGTCGAAGCCTGTTCGGCGGCGGCGTGCTCGGCGTGCTCGCACTGGGCACGACCACCGCCCCGGCCGACGCCGCCAGGGCTCGATCCGCAGGCCACTCCAAGGCGAAGCCGAGGAGCAAGAGTACTTTGCGCGGCCCCGCTGGCCCTGCCGGCCCTCACCGGTGCGACTGGCGCAGCCGGTGCCAACGGACTGAACGGTCTGAATGGCGTGGCCGGCGCCAAGGGCTCCGAGGGATCCCCGGGGTCACAGGCGCGACCGGCGCTGCCGGCGAAACGGGCGCGACCGGTGTGACTGGCGAAGTCGGACCAACTGGTGCGACGGGCGCCGCTGGACAGGGGCGCGACCGGCCCAGGTGGTGGGCTACCGGTGCGACTGGCGCAACCGGGCAACGGCCCTGGCGGCTGGTGCGACCGGCGCCGAAGGCCACAGGGCGACCAGGGAATTACGGGAGCCACGGGTGCGACTGGTGGAGCCGGCCCGACGGGCTCCACCGGTGGGACCGGGCTTCGGGTGACCGGCGAAACCGGCGCAACTGGTGTGACCGGTGCGACGGGTATGACCGGCGAAACCGGAGCTACCGGCCGACACGGAGTCATGGGTGAAACTGGTGGGACCGGCGAAACCGGACCTGCTGGCGCACCTGGCTCGCAGGGAGCCACCGGCGCGACTGGCGCTGCCGGTGTGACCGGGGCGACCGGACCTGCGGACCGACCGGCGCCACCGGCTCGCCGGGAGCCACCGGGGCGACCGGCACTGGCGTGACTGGGCACGGTGCAACCGGCACTACCGGCGCAGCCGGACCAACGGGCGCGACCGGCCCAACGGCGCCGGCCTGACAGAGGCGGCGACCGTGACGTCCGAAGGGGTTGACGGACACGCTGGTGGGTGAAGCACTCACCGTCGAACACACACCATCCACCGGCACGTACACACTGACGGATGGAACAGGCGTGACACTCACCGGGTGCGCGGTCGTGGTGACGGTCAACGCGACCGAACTGAGGTCGGCCCACGAGGAGACGGCCCAGGCCGCGGTGACCGGCGAACACACGATCACGGTGATGACCTACGAAGCGGCGCCAGCCCCACCGACAACCCGTTCTCGCTGATGGTCACCTGCCCGTAGGTCGCTCCCCCCTACCCCCCAACCGCGCGCTCGTCCTCCCGGCGAAAGCCGACCTGCGCGGAGATGCGGTCGGCGGTGGAAATCAGGTGGGGGCCGAGGTGCTCGACGAGCTGAGCGAGGGAGATCGTCGAGCGGTGCGCGATCAGGCTCACCGCCGCGAGCAGCTCCCGCGCCTGCGAGCGCACCGGCGCCGCGATCTCCAACAGCTCCGGCGCGAGCTCTTCCTCGCCCGTGGCAAGGCCAGCCTCGAGAATCTGGTCGAGCTCCCGGCGCAGCGCCGTCCTGCTCGTGATCGTGCGCGGTCCCCGCCGCTTCAGCGTGAGCTCCGCGAGCAGATCGCGCTGCTCGGGCGCCGGGAGGTTCGCCAACAGCAGCTTGCCGATCGCCGTGCAGTGCGCCGGCAGGCGCACGCCCTCGCCCAACCCGAGGTCGACCGGGTGGCGCCCCCGGCGGCTGGCGTGAAGGCAGTCCACGTACAGGACCTCCGGGCCGTCCAGCACCGCGATCGCGAGCGTGTAAGGAACCCGCCTGCTCAACTCCTCCAGGTGCGGCCGGGCGTGCGTGCGCAGGCTCGTCGAGCTCAGCGCCGAGAGCCCCAGGCCGGGTGACCCTGAGCCCCAGCCGGTAGCGGCGGCGGGGGGCCCGCACCAGGTGGCCGAGCTCCGTCAGCGTGAGCGCGTAACGGTGCGTGGTGGAGCGGCTCATCCCCAGCTCGTCGGCGAGCTGCGCGATCCCCCACACCGGACGCTCCGGGGTGAAGCACTCGAGGATCGCGAGGCCGCGCTCGAGCGACTGCGAGTAGCGCGGGTCGCGCAGGTGGGGAACGGGCTCACGCCACTCGCCACCGGGGCTCTGGAGCGCCGGCGCGCGCCGCGGGCGGGCGCGCGCCGCCGGCGCCGTCCTCCCGGACGCCTGCGCCTCGTGCGTGGGCCGCGTGCCCCCGGCGACGCACGGCCCGCGCCTCGGTCACGCAACCCGCTCACAGCCGCGACTGCGGCCCTCTCTTACCGCGCCTCTCCTCAGGCGCCCACCCGACGCCGGCCGGCCGAGCGGAGCTGCGTGCGTGGACCCTCACGCGAGCGATCGTTACGCAAGCGGCCGTCCCAAGCCCGCAGCGTGTTTTCATAAAACGAAAACCGCGCAGACAAAAAGCTGCGACCGGGTTGGCAAGTGGGCGCCGCGAGTGCGGGTCACGGCTCGGCCGCGCCGCTCGCGCAGCACCGGCGAGAACGCCCTCGCCCGGTCGGGGCGCCGCCGGCCGGACGCTACTGGTCACGCTGTGCGTAGGCCACGCGCCACACACGCAGCACCGGCAGGAGCACTCTCGCCAGCGAGCCACAGTCCTCGGCGAGGCGGCGCGTGCTCGCGCGCAGCTGCGGCGTGCGCACGGAGTCCTTCGAGAGGTACATCGCGACCATACAAGCCACGAGCACCGCGTGCCGGGGGCCGTTTGGCAGGGCGCGCGCCCGCAGCGCCGCCTCGCGCACCAGAACCCCCAGGCGCTCCACCGCCTCCTCGGCGCAGGGGTAGTGCCCGACGTAGCTGTGCTCCCCACCGGCCGCGTCCTGCGCGGAGTCGGCGTAACTGTCGAGCATCGTGCCCGCGAGCGAGATCCACGGCAGGTACGCGGCGTAGGTGGTGGCGCAGCGAGACTCGTCGCAGCTCCTCCCGCCCGGCTGCCAAGGCGAGCAGCGCGAGGACCGTGAGCCACGCGCTCGCTGCCGCCGTCGACTCGAACCAGACCAACCCGTCGAGCCCGTCGAAGTCGCGACGCGGCCCACTCTCTGAGCGCCCGCTCGCGCGCCGCGGGGTCGAGCTCGTGGTTCAGCCCGAGCACCTGCGTCAACGTCGCGGCCCGGATCGCGAAGGGCCTGACGGTGCGGTAGGACGGGAGCGGCACACAGCCAGCACGGCAGGCTCCAGCAGCGCGCTCAGGTAGCCGCCGTCGGAGCGGCAGGGGTTGTGGCGGTAGTAGTCCGAGGCCGGGGTGCCAGGAGCGAGCGCCTCGCTGAGGGCGAGGTGCAGCTGACAGCCGTTGAGCGTGCCGGCGTGTGCCGCTCGCTCGTTGACGGAGTCGAGAAAGTCGGCCATCACCTCGTAGGCCACGAGCAGACGCAGCAGGTTCGGGCCTCGCGCGCAGGGGGCAGTGTCCAGAACAGCGCCGCTCCGTCGGCGCTGGCACGCTTGCAGGCCAACGCGCCGAGCCCGTCAGCGCGCAGTGCGAGGTCTGGGATCGCCCGCGCCCGCGCCCGCCAGCACCGCACCTCCCGCGCGACCGCTGGCAGGCCCCACAGCAGCTGACGGGCAGCGACGCAGAGCAGCGACAGCGCCTGCTGGGTGGGCGGCGGGAGCAGATCGCGCGGCCGGCCCCCGCCGCTACGACGCGCGGGCCACGCGCCACGAGGCGTGCCAGCGTGGGCGCTCAGGCTCAGGCTCAGGCAGTGCTGACAGTTGTCGGACGCACACGTACTGCAAGATACCCGGGAAGGGCGAGGATCGCCAGTGCGACGGCGGACACGAGCGCGAAGCTGAAGAGCGCGACGGTGCCGGCGACGGAGACCACGATTGGAAAGCCGGTGACGCTCGCCAGCGCGTGGCTCAGCAGCAGCTGACCGTACAGTCCGAAGAGCGCGCCGAGCGAGCAGCCGCAGCCGAGCAGCAGAGCGCTCTCGCACAGCAGCGAGCGCCACAGCACCCCCCGCTTGTAGCCCTGGCGCTTGATGTAGGCGAGCTGGGGTCGGCGCTGCCAGATCATCGAGCCCATCGCCCCGGCCGTCGCGAGGATCGCGGCGATCAGCACGAGCGCCGCGATCTGCGTCAGACGCGAGAGCCCCTGGCTGCCGGTGGTCTCCCACTGTCGGGTGCGCTGCGCGGCGGTCTGCGACGGCCAGCCCCGAGCTCGGCCCGAGCGCCCGCCGGATCTCACGGGCGGCCCGCGCAGACGACACACCCGGCGCCAGCGTGACGAGGTAGGCGCTGGCTGCGTCGCTGTTCCAGGCCCGCGCGTAGTCCGCGGCGTTGACGATGATCGCGCCGGGCGGCCAGCCGAGGTTGGTGCTCAACGCCGCGACCCGGAACACCGTCGGGCGCGGCGCGGGGAGCGTGAAGGGCTCGCCGAGGCGCAGGTGCAGTTCGGCGGCGATCGCCTGCGAGACGACGGCCCACCCGTGAGCACGTAGACGCGCGCTCGCCACGGCCTCCTCGCCGGCGAGCAGCTGGCTCGACGGGATCGGGCGGGGCGAGGTGGCCGGCGGGGCCAGAACCCACACCCGGCGGCTGCCCACGTCCAGGAAGCCGCCGCGGTAGATGCTGAGCGCCTCGATCCCGGGCAGGCGTGCGAGCGTGCCGGCGCCGGCACTCGGGAAGGGGGTCGTCGCGAGCGTGTTGCCCGACCCCGCCGGCGAGACCCACAGGGCGGCGACGCGGTTGACCTGCGCAGCCGTGCGGTCGAGGCCCTCCTGGAGGTTGCCCTGCGCCCCTTGGATGGCGACGCTGCCGAACACCGCGATCGCCGCCGTCGCAGCGATTGCGAGCGAGCGCACACGGGTCGCGGGCACCCGTAGCTCTACGACTGCGAGGCGAGTGGAGGCAGCGTAGAGCGGGCGTTGCAACCACTCGAAGGCGGCGAGACCCACGTCGAAGGCCGAGGGCAGGAGCAGCAGTAGCGCCGCGGCGAGCGCGAGGCTGCCGAGCACAGCGGCCTGCGGGCGAGCGAGCAGGACGAACGTGGTGCCTGCGAGGCAGGCGACGCCGGCCGCCAGGCTCAGGGTCCTCGCGCCCGGGCGCCGACGCGCCCGTCCGCCGCCGGCCCTCAGAGCGGCCGGTGAGGGTACCCCGGAGCGGGATCAGCACCCCGCAGCCCGCAGCCAGCAGCCCCGCGGCCACCGAGAGCACGACGGACTGCCAGGTCACGATCCGCTGCGAGCCGACAGGAAACGCAAACGAGAGGTAGCCGGGGTTCGCGTGGAACACCGCGATCGAGAGCGCCTCGCCGAGGACCAGTCCAAGCAGCGAGCCCAGCACCCCGAGCACGAGGGCGTCGAACAGCAGCACCTGCACCGTCATCGCGCGAGTCGCGCCGCGGTAGCGCAGTGCCTCGATCAGAGCGCGGCGCAGGGGCAGCGTCATCAGGATCGCGTTGAACGCGAACATGAAGCCCACCAGCGCGGAGATCGCCGAGAACAGGCTGGTGCTCGCGTCGGCGGGCGCGGCGGCCGTGTCGAACAGCTGCGAGTCGTAGTCGGCCGACTCCACGTTCACGGGCCGCCCTGCCGCGAGCGCGCCGAGCTCGCCGCGCACCTCGCGCCGGCGCCCGGGGAGAGTGCGGACGAGGATGCGTGTCAACCGGCCGCGCAGGCCGGTCACCGCCTGAGCGTAGGCGAGGGGCGCGATCGCGATCGGGGCTGTTGACCAGCGCGCCGATGTTGCCGGCGTCGAGCTTCGCTCCCATCAGCGCGGTGAGCCGGGTCGCGCCGATCTCTAGCGTGACCGTCTGCAGCGAGTCGACCCCGATCGCCCGCGCCACCGGCGCGGGCAGCGCGAGCGCGTGCAGCGAGGCGAGCTGCGTAGCGGTGAAGCCCTGCAGCAGCGAGCCGCCAAGGTGGACGTAGCGGGGTTCACCCGCGATCAGGTCGACCGAGCGCTGGCCCAGCGGACCGAGGACGGTGGCGCGCTGCTCGAGCACCGGCTCCGCCCTCTGCACTCCGGGCAGCCGGCGCACTCGGCTCAGCAGCCGCTCGTCGAAGCCGTCCGGGGCACGCGCCACCAGCTGCAGGCTCGCACGGCCCACGACCCCTAAGGTCAGCTGCTGGATCGAGCCGGAGAGGCTCGTGGAGGCGACTTGGGAGGCGAATAGCAGCGCCACCCCCACGGCGAGCCCAAGCACCGCGAGCAGCTCCTGCACGAGCACCAGGCGAGCACGCAGGCGGGCACGGTAGATGTAGAGGAGCTCCCACGGAGCCATCAGCCGCAGCTCCAGCACACGCCTCACCGCTGACGCGCGTCGCGCAGACCCGAAGGGCGTCCGCGCGGGAAGTCGATCACGACACCGGGCTCGGGAGCGCCCACGTCAGAGAGGACCGTCAGGCGCCCGGCGGCGAGCGAGAGGACGCGGTGCGAGCAGAGTGCCGCCTCGGGGTCCGAGACGGTCATCAACACTCCCAGCCGAAGCTCCTCGGCGAGTGAGCGCACGAGCAGGGCGATCTCCTCGGTCTCGCGCGCCCCGAGCCCATCGAGCAGGTCGTCGATCAGCAGCAGCCGCGGAGCGCCCGCGAGCGCCTGGGCGAGCTCCACGAGCGCGCGCTCCCAGTCGGAGAGCTCGCCCCAGCGCCGCTCGGCGCAGTGCTCGACCCCCACCCGCTCGAGCGCCGCCAGCGCGAGCGAGCGCACGGCGCGCCGGTGGGTGCGCCCCCCAAGCGCCAGCGGCAGCGCGACGTAGTCGAGCATCTGCACCCCGAGCCCCGGACCGAGGCGGCCCGCCAACCCGACCTGCTCGCGCAGCACACGCGAGTGCGCGGGGTCCGAGAGGCCACCGAGGTCGGCCCGCCCGAGCAGCACGCGCCCCTCGTCCGGCGCCACCAGGCCGGCGGCGAGCCGCAGCAGCGTGGTCTTGCCCTGGGAGCGCAGCGCGAGGACCGAGACGACCTCCCCGGGGGCGACGTCGAGCCAGACCGACCGCAGCAGCCATCTGGCCAAGTCCCCACGCCGGTAGCGCAGGCCGAGGCCCTGAAGAGACAGGAGGGTCATCGGGGGGGATCGTCCACGTGTGTGGGGTGCCTGCCGAGCGCGTGTGCGCGGGGCTTCGTGCCCCGCGGCGGCGCGCAGTGCCCCAACACCGGCTCCCCGGCAGCCGAGCGTGGCCGCTCAGCGGCAACCTCGCGCACCGGAGCGGCCAAGCGCGCCAGCACCGGGGCCACGGCAGCCTCGCGCAGCTCTTCCTCGCGCAGGCGCACAGGCTCCTCTGCGACTTCGCGCGCCGGCTCCTCGAGCGGCTCCGCGGCGACCTCGCCCAACTCCTCCAGGCGCGCGCGCAGGCGCTCCAGGCGCTTGAAGCGCATGCCCCAGAGCGCCGCTTCGTCGCGCAGGACCGCGCGGCGCGTCAGCGCCGCCCACCGCTCCTCCGCGGTCGAGCGCCGCGGGGCGAGGAGCTCCGTCTCGGACAGACGCCCCTGGGCGACCGCGAACATGCTCGCGCAGGCCCGTTCCTCGGCGCAGATCGCCTCGAGCAGCTGCGGCAGGTCGGCGGAGGTGCAGAACTCGACCTTCGCGTGCAGCTCCTCGCGCAGCGCCGGGGCCGCGGCGCTGCAGGCCCGCAGCCACGCGCGGAAGTGCTCGACGCCCAGCGGCGTGGCCTCGTAGCGGCGCTCCTCCGGCCCGTCCCCGTCCGCGGCAAGGCGCACGAGTCCCTGCCGAGCGAGGCGGCCCAGCGCGTTGTGGGCGGTGGAGCGGGTGAACTGCGCCGAGCGGAAGCGCTCGACCAAGCGAGAGCCGAGCCGCGAGGCGGTGTCGGGCTGCTCGATCACGAGTCCCAGGACGGCCTCCCCGGCCGATAAGCCAACCAGTCGCTTCCGATGCATATACGCAAGAGACCGTACACCAAAAGCCGGGCCGGGCGTCACGTGAGTAGAACTATTTTCACAGACTGGTCATTTGAGAGACAGGAACCAGACGGAGCCTCAATCCACCCAAAGGCCTATTGTAGACGAATGTCTGTAAGACTTGCAGGCCCTTGACCACCGGCGTGTGGCGACTGAGGGGCTCGCTAACCTCCGTGCTCCTGAAGCTCGAACGCCCGCATCCGAGACCGTCCGCCCATCGGCGTCCCGCTCCCCCTCGCGCGTGTGCACGCCGCTGGGCGGCCCCTCGACAAAGGTGCGCAACCGTGGGCCGCTGCCCGTGTTAGGGGAAGGCGTGCGCGTGGACCGTCCCTCGACCAACCTCCCTGCGCCCGCGGCCCGCCCGGGTCGGCACTCGGCCCGTGCGCAGGCGCTCGCGGCGCTGCTGTGCGCCCTCGCGCTGGCCTGCCTGGCGGCTGCACCCGCCGGAGCGGCGCCCTCGCTGGGGTGGAGCACCGTCAAGATTCCCGGAGCGTCGGCCCTCACCGGGGTCTCCTGCGCTTCCGAGACTCTCTGCGTGGCCGTCGACGGGGAAGGCCACGCGCTGACCAGCACCGACCCCGGCGCGGAGCGAGCGCGAGCTGGAGCGCCGCCAAGATCTGGAGCGTCCGCCCTCACCGGGGTCTCCTGCGCCTCCAACGCCCTCTGCGTGGCCGTCGACGGGGAAGGCCACGCGCTGACCAGCACCAACCCCACCGCAGGCGCGAGCGCGGGCGTGGAGCCGTGTGGCGATCGAAGGCGCCCCGGCGCTCACCGGGGTCTCCTGCGCGTCGAGCGCGCTGTGCGTGGCCGTCGACAAAGCCGGCGACGCGTTCGTCAGCACCAACCCCACCGCCGGCGCGGGCGCGGGGTGGAGCCGTGTGGCAATCGACTCCGGGCACGCGTTGAGCTCGGTCTCCTGCGCCTCCACCGCGCTGTGCGTGGCCGTGGACAACGCCGGCCGCGCGCTCGCGAGCAGCGAACCGGCCGGCGTCGCGTCCACGTGGCACCCGAGCCCGATCGACCTGAGCCCGAACCTCGTCTCGGTCTCCTGCGCCCCCGCTCCCGCCGGCCTCTGCGTGGCGGTCGACAGCGAAGGCGACGCGGTGGCGAGCGGGAACCCGACCCCGGGACCACCCACGTGGAGCTGGACTCCGGCCTTCACGCTCGCACCCGGCGCTCCCACGGCCGTCTCGTGCGCCGCCGCCGGCCTCTGCGTGTCCGTGGACAGCGGCGGGAGCGCCTACGCCAGCGACGATCCCACCGCGGCGCCGCCCTCTTGGGCTTTCTACGGCATCGATCCCGGCAGGGCGCTGTCGGGAGTCTCGTGTGTGTCGGAAGGACTCTGCGCAGCCGTCGACAACGCCGGCCAGGTGCTCGTCACGCGCGTCCCCCCGCCAACCGCCGCCACCGGCACGCCGAGCGCGTTCTCCGAAACCTCCGCGACGCTCACGGGTGCCGTGAACCCCGACGACGCGACGCTCACGAGCTGCGACTTCGAGTACGGCCCGAGCGAAGCGTACGGGCAGAGCGCGCCCTGTACCACTCCGCTCCCGGCGGGCGGCGCCACGCAGGGAGTGAGCGCGCTGCTGAGCGGCCTCACGGCCGCCACGACCTACCACTACCGGGTGGTGGCGAGCAGCGCGAGCGGCGCCTCGGTGGGCCTGGACGCCACGTTCAAGACGCCCGCCCCCCCGCTCGTCCAGCCGCACCCCTCGATCAGCGGCATCCCCGCGCCCGGGCAGCGGCTCACGTGCAAGTCCGGCGTGAGCGCAAGCGGCGTGGTGAGCGCAAGCGGCGTGAGCGCGAGCGTGACGGTCAGCTACGCGTGGCTGCGCGACACACAGGCGGTCGCCGGCGCGAACAGCTCCACGTACACCGTCTCGAGCGCGGACGTCTCCCACCACCTGCAGTGCCGTGTGACCGCGACCGACGCGGGCGGCAGCGAGAGCGCGAGCAGCTCGTTCGTGACCGTGCCGGCCGGTGGCCTCGGGGCGATCTCGGAGACCCAGGTCGGGACCCCGCGCGTGGCGGGCGCCACGGTGAGCGTGCCGCTGAGGTGCTCGGCGCAGGCCGCGGGGAGCTGCACGATCACGCTGCGCCTCACCGTGGTGGAGACGCTCCACGGCACCCGTGTGGTGGCTGTGGCGGCGGCACGCGCGCGGCACACGACGGTGACGGTCGCCGCGAGCACCGTGCACCTGAAACCGAGCCAGCAGCTGACGGTCAATCTCACCTTGAACGCCACGGGCAGGCGCCTACTTGCGCACCTGCGGCAGGTGCCGGTGAGGCTCTCGGTGAGCGGCACGGTGGTGGGCGCGCTCAGCGCCACCCTGAGGAGCACCACGCTCACGCTGAGCAGGTCGGGGAAGGCGTCCTCGCACAAGGCTTCCACCCACCACCGCCGGTGAGGGTCCGTCGAAAAAGAACTTGCGGCTTGGATGCACCCGCCTGGCGGCGCCAGCCGCCACCCACGATGCTCGACGTGCCACCGGCACGCCTGCGCTCGCGTGCGTCGTCTGACATCCACCATTCGGGCACCCCAATCCCACAATTTATTTCTCGACGAACCCAGAGCGCCGCGCCCGACACCCTCCCCCACCTCTCCCGTCACCTCGCCTGCGCCAGCGTCCTCGCGCTGCTGGTGCTGGTACTCGCCGCTCCGGCCATGGGGTCTGGACCTCCTCACTCGCGAGCCACCCACCCGCGAACCACGCGCCACCCGAGCGCCAGCAAGGCCAGCGGGGGCGCCACCCCGGCGGGGGTGTTGGCGCCGACCCCGTACATGGGCTGGGACAGCTACTTCGCGTTCGGCTCCCACTACGACGAGGCGACGGTCCTCGAGCAGGCGAGCCAGCTCGTCACGCGCGGCCTGAAGCGAGCGGGCTACAACTACGTGTGGCTGGACGTGGGCTGGTGGCAGGGCCAGCGAAACACCGCGGGGGAAATCGTCGTCAACCCCACCCAGTGGCCGCACGGGATGGCGTGGCTGGCGAGCACCCTACACGCGGCAGGGCTGAAGGTGGGCCTGTACACCGACGCGGGCACCAACGGCTGCGGCGGGAAGGGCCAGGGCAGCTACGGCCACTACCAGCAGGACGTGAACACGTTCGCGGCGTGGGGCTTCGACGCGGTCAAGGTGGACTACTGCGGAGGCATCGAACAGCACCTGGAACCGGCGAGCGCGTACGGGGCCATCCACGAAGCGATCGTGCACAACGCAAGCCACCGCCCGATGCTGCTGTCGGTCTGCAACTTCCTGCAGCCGGGCCAGTACGAAAGCGAAGTCCCGACGCTCGCGGGCTCGAACTTCGCCTCGTACACGTTCGGGCCGAGCGTGGGCAACAGTTGGCGCACCGACACCGACGTCGGCGTCCCGGGCGACGTGGAATTCACCGCGGTGCTGCGCAACCTCGACGCGGACGCCGCGCAGCCGCAAGCGGCGGGGCCGGGTCACTGGAACGACCCCGACTACCTCGGACCCGACCAGGGGATGACGGCCGCGCAGTTCCGCACGCAGTTCAGCATGTGGGCGATGCTCGCGGCGCCGCTGATGATCAGCGAGGACCTCGTGTCGATGTCGAGCGCCACCCAGACCACGGTGTCCGACCGCGAAGCGATTGCGATCGACCAGGACCCCGCGGGCGTGCAGGCGCGGCTGCTCTCCTCGAACGGTTCAGGCGAGGTGTGGGTCAAGCCGCTCAGCGACGGCACCCGCGCAGTGGCACTGCTCAACCGCTCCGGGAAGTCGCTCGAGATCGTGACCAGCGCCACGGCCGTGGGGATGCCGAAGGGCGGCGGCTACGACGTGCGCAACGTGTGGACCGGCGCGGTCACCAGCACCACGGGCGCGATCGCGGCGAGCGTGCCCGCGGACTCGACGGTGCTGCTGCGCGTCTCGACAACGGCGCAGGCCCTCCGCTCGAACCCCAGACGCCACGGGTAGGAGTCCACGGCCCCCCGGACAGGCGTTCGCTGAGCAAGCGAGGCAAGGACGCAGGGAGCGAAGTGTGCTCTGCACACGAGCGACCGAGGACGCAGCATCGCGCAGCTCAGCGGGCGCCTGCGGCAGCCAGCTCGTCGTCGCGGCGGTAACCGAGGCGCGCGGAGATGCGGTCGGCGGTGGCGATCAGGTGGGGACCGAGGTGGTCGATGAGGTCCTGGACGGAGATCATCGAGCTGTGCGCCGCCATGTTGGCGGCAGCGACGACCTCGCGCGACTCCGTGCGGATCGGCGCGGCGATCGAGTGCAGGCCGGGCGTAAGCTCTTCGTCGTTGACCGCGAAGCCGTCCTCGCGGATGCGCTCGAGCTCGATCTGCAGCAGTCGCCTGCTGGTGATCGTGTTGGGGGTGCGCCGCTCCAAGCGGATTTCCGAGAGCAGCTCGCGCCGCTCGCGGTCGGGGAGGTACGCGAGTAGCAGCTTGCCCATCGAGGTGCAGTACACCGGCAGGCGCGAGCCGAGGGCGAGCCCCAGGTCGATCCGCTGCTGGGCGCGGCGCTGGCTGCGGGAGCGCGCGATGTAGACGATCTCGGGGCCGTCGAGCGCCGCGACGTTGATCGTGTACCCCGTCCGCCGGCGCAGTTCGTCCAGGTAGGGCTGGGCGTGCTCACGCAGGGAGGTGGAGTTCAGCGCGGACATCCCCAGGTCGGTGACGTGCAGCCCGAGGCGGTACTTGCGCGAGGCGTCCTGCTCCAGGTAGCCCAACGCGACCAGGGTGATCACGTAGCGGTGCGTGGTCGAGCGGCTCATGCCGAGCGAGTCCGCGATGTCGGCGATACCCAGCACCGGGCGGTCCGGGGTGAAACACCCGAGGATCGCGAGGCCGCGCTCTAGCGACTGCGAGTAGCGCGGCTCACGCAGGCTGGGAATCGTCCACTCGTTCAAAGGCGGGGCTGTACGAGGCATCACTCTCCCAATTCAATCCAGTTGGCAGAATGTTACCCGAGACCCAGCCTTTGGAAACAATAGATCCTCCACCCCGTGGCTGGGGGGGTCGATCGCGCCGGCACGGCGGGCGGTGAGCGGCCGGTCGCCGAGGCCCTGCGGGTGGCCACGGACTGGCGAGCGGGTGCGCCCCGGACGCAGGGTGGGTCAGGGTCGGGCCTCGAAACACGTTCTCACTCTGGCGTGGCGGCCGGTTCGGGGGCCGTCGGGGAGGAGTGCTGGCTGACGTAGACCTTGAGGTCTTGGAGTTCCTCGACCGCCTGGTAGTCCTCCAGCCCGTGGCGCTGGGCGGCGCGCAGCGCGAAGGGCAGCGGCGCGCGCAGCTCGGTGGGGATCGCGACCTCTTCGAGGGTCACCCACAGCTCCTCTTCCAGCGCGCCCGCCGCGCCCGCGGCGTTTTCGAGCTCGGCGCGCCCGGCGGGGGAGGAGTAGTCGTAGAGCTCGAATTCCGCGCCGGCCGGTTCGACAGCGATCGAGTCGGGGCTCCAGTTGGAGTAGAGCGCGAGCTTGCCGCGGGCGGTGCGCAGCGCGACGACGTGGCGGGGCGCGGCGGCGGCGTACGGTTCGGTGGCGAACTCGGTGACGTCCTCGTCGGTGGTGTGCAGCACCCAGGGGCGCCCGGGAGCGCCGGGGTGGGCACAGATCGCGGCGAGGTCGTGGCGGGCGGCTAGGTGGTGGTAGCGGCTCTCCCGGCGCCACGCGGAGGAGCCCGTGGCGAGCGTGAGCAGCAGCGCGGCGACGTCCACCGAGGAGGTGAGCTGGGTGCGCCCGACCGCGGGCGCGGCGGTCGCGAGGCCGCGGAAGTCGCGCACGTAGAGCGGCACGCGGGTGGCCTCCTCGTAGGCGGAGGCGCCCTTGCCGCGCAGCCCGTGCGAGCCGCCGTACTCGCCGTGGTCGGAGGTGAAGAGCACCACCGTGTTGGCGTGCACGGCAGGCTGGGCGGCGAGCGCGGCGAGCACGGCCCCGACCTGTGCGTCGACGTAGGTTTGCAGCATCAGGTAGGTGTCCATCAGCCCGGTCCACGCCTGCAGCGCTTCGGCGCCTTCGAAGGGGACGGGCCCGAAGGAGCGCGAGGCGGTGTCCTGCAGCGCTCGCTGCAGCCGCGGCTTGCGCTGGGCTTCGAGCGCTTCGGGGGTCTCGTAGTTGGGCGGCAACGTTTCGGCGAGCCCGGGGGGTGAGCTCTCCCCGGGGACCTGGCTGGTGAAGCGGTACCACCACGCGATGTCGTGCGGGTTGACGAACGAGACGGTCGCACACCACGGCTCGGCGCCCCCCGCTTCGCGCAGCCATTCGGCGAACTGCGCGGCGATCGCCGGGTCGACTTCGGTGCCCTGCCCAGGAGAGCCGTTGGGCGAAGGGTAGGTACCCCCAGAGAAGCCGTAGGGCTCAAGCGAAGCGTCAGGGTTGGGGTTCAGGTGCCACTTGCCCCACCACGTGGTCTCGTAGCCGCGCTCGCGCAGTAGCGTCCCCCAGGTGGGAAACCCGGGGTCGAGGCGGCTGTCGCCGGTGATCAGGCAGCCGGTCTGCTGGGAGTACAGGCCGGTCACGAGCGCCCCGCGCGAGGGGGTGCAGTCGTTGGCCGCGGTGTAGTGGCGTTCGAAGCTCACGGCCCCCGCGCGCAGCGCAGCCAGGTTGGGGGTGAGCGCGGCGGGCTGGACGGCGGGCGGCAGCCACACCGGCGTGCGCAACTGGTCGACGAGGATCACGAGGATGTTCGGAGGCCTCCCCGCCCGCGGGCGCGATCCGGAGCCCACCCGCCCGGAGCCAACTCGCCCGGGCGGGCTTCCGCCCCTGGCGCCGAGCGCAAGCGAGCCAGCAGCGAGCACCCCCTGCTTGAGGAAGGTGCGGCGGTCGCTGGCGGCTTGAATGTCGATCGGGTCGGGGGGCACTACTGAAATACCGAACAACGCGCACCCATCCAGGGTGCGGTGTGGGGAAGGGATTTTAGGATCACGTTGAGGCTCAAGTCAGTCTGTCCCCATCGTCTGGAATCGTGCCGTGGCTGAGATGGCTGCACAAGTCTGGTCTATACCAAGCTATGCCAGCTGACCCTGTTGTCAGGGAGAGTCCCAGATCGAGTTGCTCGGCCGAGTCTACGCTTGCGGCGGCGGCGATCATCCTTGAGGTCCTTTTGTGGGGGCTGCAGCTCGCGCTAGCATGATCTTGATGTCTGCGAAGCCAACCCCACCCACCCCGAGCACCGCGACGGTCAAGCCCTCCGGCGTGATCACCACGATGATTAAGCCTGAGCCAGGCGCGATTCTCGGCGGGCGCAGAAACGCCGGCCAGTAGTCCCAAGCGCCGACAGTCACCCCGCGCTCGTCCGCGGGGCCGATGTCCCCTCGGGCGAGCGCGGACCGCGGGGTCCTCTGCGCGCACCGCCCCAGCGCAGACGCCCAAAGGCAAGCGAGACCCCACAGGCGAGCAGCCCGGCCAGGGCGAGGAGTGCGACGACGGCGAGTCCCGAGGCGAGCACAAGGACGACCAGCGCCAGCACGCACCCGAGTGCGAGGTCGGCTGCCAGAAGGCGCCGGCGGCGTGCGCGCGCCGCGGCAGCGCGGCGGCGCTCCACCGATCTCGGGCGCCCGAGCTGGGGCCCACCGCGGCGCGTAGAGAGGGCGTACTCGACGGGCGTCCAACCATCCGCCGGCAGGTGACCGTTGGGCGCAAGTCCGTCCGCTCGCCCAGGCTGGGGGGCGCCGGAACCCGCGGAGCGCGGTAAGCGGGCGCTCACAGCGGCAGCCTCCTGAACAGAGGGCGCGGCAACAGACGCATGACGGCCGCCACCCAGCGCAGCGCAGAGGGCGCCCACACAGTGGAGGCACCACGGTGCAGGCCACGTACGGTGGCGCGCGCGACGGTCTCGGGGTCGGTGGCAAGCGGCGGGACGGCCAGCCCGCGCGTCATGCGGGTCCGGACGAACCCGGGGCGCACCACCAGCACCCGCACACCGGTGGAGAGGAGCGCGTCGGCGAGACCCTGGGCGAGCGCGTCCAGGCCGGCCTTCGAGGCGCAGTACACGGCGTTGGCGGCGCGGGGCCGCTCGGCAGCGACGGAGGAGAGCACCACGACGGTCCCGTGTCCCTGCTCACGCAGCGCACGGGCGGACTCCAGCAGCAGCGAGCCGGCGCCGACGGTGTTGACAGAGAGCACAGCGACCGCCCCCGCAACGTCGTCCGGCAGCCCCCCGCGCTCCCCGAGCAGCCCGACGGCGAGGACGACGAGGTCGAGGCCGCCCAGCAGCTCGGCCCCGCGTGCAAGCACCGCGCGGTGGCCGGCCGTCGCGGTCGCCTCCAGCGCCAGCGTCTCCACACGCGCGCAACCGCCGAGGCGCAGCTGCTCCGCGGCGGCGCGCAGACCATCTTCGTCGCGGCCGGCGAGCGCGACCTCGCACGGCCCGTAGGCCGCCAACTCGCGCACGAGGGCGCCGGCAAGCTCGGAGGTGCCGCCGAGCACGAGAACACGCCGAAAGGCGACGCTCATCGGCGCACCACCGACGGTCCAAGGGAGGTGCAAGAGCGTGCTTTCAAGGGGGATCGTCCGCGCGGGCGGGTACCCCAACCGCGGCGGTGCGCGCGGGGCTTCCGTGCCCCGCGTCGGTGCGCAGCGTGCCAGCCCGGCGTGCTCACCGGCAGCCCCAACCGCGCGGCCACGTCCAAGCGCAGCACGCTCCCAGGGTCGCAGGCCCCGCGCAGCTCCGCAGACGTTGCAGCGCTCACCCGCACAGCCCCAGCCGCCGACCCAGGTCCGAGCGCAGCACCCCTTCGGGGTCCACACGTGCACGCAACTCTCGAAAGCGCTCAAGGTCGGGGTACATGGCGGCCAGCGTGGGCGCACGCAGGCGAGCGTCCTTGGCGAGGTAGACCCGCCCTCCGGCGTCGGCCACCAGCGCGTCGGCCTCGTCCAGCGCGCCGTACACCCCTGGCGCCCCGGCGGGGAGGTCGATCGCAAGCGTGAGGCCCTCGAGCGGGAAGGAGAGCGGGCCGCTTTTATCGGGCCCACCCGGCCCGAAGCGCTTGAGCACCGCGAGGTACATCGGCAGGTGGCGGGCGCGCAAGCGGTGGACCACGCGTAGGAGCTCCTCCTCGCGCCCGAGCGGCACCGCGAACTGGTACTGCAGTAGGCCCGTGGGCCCGTACAGCCGGCTCCAGTCACCGAGGGCGTCGAGCGGGAAGAGGTGGGCGCTCATGCTCAGGGAGCGCCCGCGCGCGTGGCGCGGGGCAGAACGCCAGTGCAGGGCGTTGAACGCCCGCACCGTGGAGGGGCGCAGCAGACCTCCGGGGAAGCCGCGCGGGACAGTGAGGCGGGGGCGCAGCGGGAACGGCGCCGCGGCGGGGCCCTCCGCGCCGCCTCGACCTGCCGAGCCGGAGATCTTCGCCCCGCCGCTGGCCGAAACGGGGATGCGAGCCGAAGGCGAGTGTCTCCCGGCTTCGGTCGAAACGGGGATGCGAGCCGAAGGCGAGTGTCTCCCGGCTTCGGTCGAAACGGGGATGCGAGCCGAAGGCGAGTGTCTCCCGGCTTCGGTCGAAACGGGGATGCGAGCCGAAGGCGAGTGTCTCCCGGCTTCGGTCGAAACGGGGATGCGAGCCGAAGGCGAGTGTCTCCCGGCTTCGGTCGAAACGGGGATGCGAGCCGAAGGCGAGTGTCTCCCGGCTTCGGTCGAAACGGGGATGCGAGCCGAAGGCGAGTGTCTCCCGGCTTCGGTCGAAACGGGGATGCCGGCCAAAGGCCGGTGTCTACCGGCTTCGGTCGCCGGCCCGCCAGGTGGACGGCGACCGCGTGCGCCATGCGGCGACCCTGCGCGGCCGTGCCGAAGGGCCGGGGACTCGAAGAGGGCGTCCTCCGAGGCGGGCGGACCTTCGTCGGAGCGGGTGAGGACCGAGCGTCCGAACGCAGCGCCCTCTGAGAGCAGGTCGACCCACGCGATCGCGTAGCGGTGCGACTGGACGCCCGCGAGCAGTGCGACCGCCTGCTCGAGGCTGTCAAGGCGGTCGAGGTCAGCGACCGCGCGCGCAGAGCGCAGCGGCACCGCGCGCAGCGCGGCGTCCACGACCACTCCCGTCAGACCCATCCCGCCGAGGGTCGCGTCGAAGAGGTCGCCCTCGCGTTCCGGCGAGACCGGGCGCAACCCGTCCGCGGGGGTGCACAGCGTAAAGGACTCCACGTGCCGCGCAAGGCTGCCGTCGCGGAGGTGGTTCTTGCCGTGCACGTCGGCCGCGAGCGCTCCGCCGACCGTCAGGTGGCGCGTGCCGGGCACGACCGGCAGCGTGAGCCCCCGGGCGGCGAGGAACAGCAGCAGCTCGGCGAACGTCCACCCCGCGCCGGCGCGCACCACGCCGCGGACGGCGTCCAGCTCGAGCGAGCCCCGCAGCGCGGTGGCATCGATTACGGTGCCGCCCCCACACTGGGCGGCGTCTCCGTAGCTGCGACCTGCCCCCCGCGCGATTGCTCCGCCACGCGCCCGCGGGGGAGCCGGCGAGCAGGTCCGCGACCTCCTCGGGGGTGCGCGGGCGCAGCAGCCACGCCCGCGTGGGGGCCGTGCGCCCCCAGCCGCACAGCAGCCGCCGCCCGTCCACCGTCGCAGGATGGAGGCGCTCGGCGGGCGCCGGCAGGGTGGCGGGGTCAACCAGCGACATACACACCGCAGACGAACACCACGAGCCACGCGGCGGTCGCACTCAGCAGGAAGCGGTCGTGCAGCACGAGCTCCTCGGGGGCGTGGCCCTCGCCGCCGTCGAGCAGCAGCGCGTAGCGCAGCAGCCACAGCACGAACGGGATCACCGTGAGCTCGTACCACGAGAGCTTCGCGGTGTGGGCGCGCTGGAACGCCCACAAGCAGTAGCCGGTGGTAGTGACGGTGGCGGCGAGGCCGAGCACGAAGCGCAGGTACTGCGCGGAGTACTCGCGCAGCGAGGCTCTGACCGGCTCCGCACGCCCGCCGGCGGTCAGCTCGGCGTAGCGCTTGCCCGCGACCAGGAACAGCGCGCCGAAGGAGGTGACGAGCATGAACCAGCGCGAGACCGGCACCGACGTGGCCACGCCGCCGGCCAGCGCGCGCAGCACGAACCCGCCGGCGACCGCCGCGAGGTCGGCCACCGCGACGGAGCGCCACCACAGGGTGTAGCCGGCGGTGAGCGCGAGGTAGCCCGCGCCCACGGCGGCCAGCGCGGGGCGCACAGCGGCGGCCAGCGCGAGGCCGCCGGCCGCGAGCAGGAGCGCCGCCGCGACCGCGGCCCCCACGGAGAGCTCGCCCGCCGCGATCGGCCGGTCGCGCCTGCGCGGGTTGCGGCGGTCCTCGGCGCGGTCGTGCACGTCGTTGAGCAGGTACGTGGCGCTCGAGAGCGCGCAGAAGCACACGAAGGCGAGCACCACCTCGCCGGCGACGTCGGGGTGCGTGAGGATGCCGGCCGCCCCGGGCGCGGCTACGACGAGCACGTTCTTGACCCACTGGCGGGGCCGGCAGGCGCGCAGGAGGGCGCCGAGCGGAAGGCCGCACGTAGGCAAGCCAGCATCCCACCCTGGGGCCTGCTCCCGCCGGCTGCGCCCGCCCTGGGCGAGTCCGGCGTCGCCCACGATTCGCGCCCTGGAAGCGCCGTCGAGCGGGTGGGCGGGTCGGGTCTCAACGCCGGTGGTGGCCTGTGCGCCGTCGAGCGGGTGGGTGGGTCCGGTCTCGACGCCGGTGGTGGCCTGTGCGCCGTCGAGCGGGTGGGTGGGTCCGGTCTCGACGCCGGTGGTGGCCTGTGCGCCGTCGAGCGGGTGGGTGGGTCCGGTCTCGACGCCGGTGGTGGCCTGTGCGCCGTCGAGCGGGTGGGTGGGTCCGGTCTCGACGCCGGTGGTGGCCTGTGCGCCGTCGAGCGGGTGGGTGGGTCCGGCCTCGACGCCGGTGGGGGCCTGCTCGGCCAAGACGCCGTCCAGCCGATCGGCAGGTCCGATCTCGACGTCGGTGAGGGCCCTCTCGGCGCTAGTGGCTGCTTCAGTCGGGCTGATGGCGTCCTCCCGCTCCGGTGGAGCACTCGCGGTCGACTACGCTCGCCGGTGAGCTTCGCTCGAGGTTCACCGTGCCGGGGTACTTTCGGAGAGGCGTGCGAACGACGCTCAGGTAGGCCACCACATCTAACTCAGGGCAAGCTCTGCTTTGGGTGAAAATGCTCTTAGGGTGCAGGGCTCTTTAGGAAGACGAAAGGCGCGCGAGCCTACGATCCCAGCCGATGGAGCTGCACACCCCGGCACGCCAACTGCCCCCTTCGGCGCTGACCACCACCTCCGCGCTGCGGCGCCCCCCCACCCGCACCGCCCAGCGCGTGCGGCGCGTGGCGGCGGCGGCCTGCCTAGTGGCGCTCCTCCCGGCGCTCGCCTCCTACGTAGCGACGATGCTCGAACCCTCCAACTCGAGCCTCGGCATCCGCACGGTCGAGTGGCTGCGCGACCACGGAGCGGCAGGGTTGGTGACGAAAGTCGAGTCGGCCTACTACTCCCTGGAGGCCCCCGCCAAGGGCGGCCCGGCGCTGCACGCGCTGCCGCGGGTGGGGTTGGCCTCCGGGACAGGCGCCGCGGGCGGAGCCTCGGTGACGGGGGGACCGCCGTCCCTCCCGGCTGTGGACCGCCCCCCGCGGGTGGCGCCGCTGAGCAGGCCCGCCGCTGGCGGGCGAGGGCGTGTGGCACCCCACGCAGGTGGGCGAGAGTGCCGGCGACCCTCCGCTGCTGGTCACGACGTTCCGCAGCGACCCCGCCGAATACCCGCGCCTGGTGGCGGGGGTGGCGTGGATCAACACCTCGCGCACCACGGTCTCGCTGTACGCAGGCCGCCTGGAGCCCTCGGTGGAACTGCCCGCGCGGGGACCCGAGGAGGTGCCGGCGAGCCTCCGCCGGCGGCTGCTGGGTACCTTCAACAGCGGCTTCAAGCTGGCGGACGCGAACGGCGGGTGGGCGCTGCACGGGCACGCGTACGCCCCGATGCGCGACGGCCAGGCCACGTTCGTGCGCTACGCCGACGGGCGCTACGACGTGACCGCCTGGCACGGCGGCCCGGGGGTGCCCGCGGACGTGGTGTTCGCACGCCAGAACCTGCCGCTGATCGTCTCCGGCGGCCGGCCCAACCCCAACCTCAACGACGGCCCCGAATGGGGCGCCACGCTCGGCAACGCCGTGCAGGTGTGGCGCTCGGGGATCGGCGTGGACCGCCACGGCAACCTGATCTACGCCGCCGCGGATTACCAGACGGTCGGCAGCCTCGCCGCGATCCTAATCCACGCGGGGGCGGTGCGCGCGATGGAGCTGGACATCAACTCCTACTGGGTCTCCTTCAACACCTACGCCGGCCCCGGCGCCCAACAGCCCTCCAAGCTCCTGGAAGGCATGGAACGCCCCGCCGAACGCTACCTGTCGCCGGACGACCGGGACTTCTTCGCGGTCTACCTGCGCTGAGCCCGCGGCGCTCTCGGCGATCGAACCCGCCCGCGGCACTCCCGGTGGCCGGTGGCTCGGCCTCGGTGGCCGGCCCGGGCTGCGTCCGTCTACCGCGTGGACCGCGCGGCACTCGGCACGGGCTCGAGGCCGCTCGCCGTGGGCGGGGCGGCGGGGGTGAAGCCCGGCAGCTCAAGCTCGACGCGGGCGCCGCCGGCGAGGCTCTCCGACGCGGCCACCCGCCCGCCGTGGGCCTCGGCGATCGCGCGCACGATCGCCAGGCCGAGGCCGGTGCCGCCGGAGGCGCGGTCGCGGGCGGCGTCGGTGCGGTGGAAGCGGTCGAAGACCCGCTCGCGCTGCTCGGCGGGGATGCCGGGCCCGTCGTCCTGCACGACGAAGCGCACCCAGCCGCGCCCCGGCCCACCCGGGAGCTCGGTGTCTTGGCGCACCGGCGCGGGTCGGTGACCCCGCTCCCCGGAGCTCGACGTCCAGGCGCACGAGCCCGTGCTCGGCGCGCGGTGTGCTCGATCGCGTTGCCGAACAGGTTGCGCAGCGCCTGCGCGAGCCGGTCGGGGTCGGCGAGCAGCGTGCCCGCGGGCACCTCCCCTAGCTCGAAGCGCCGCGGCGCGAGCAGGGTGATGCCGCCCCACAGCTCCTCGACGAAGGGCTCCAGGTCGATCGGCTCGAGCCGCAGGAACTGTGTCTGCTCGGCCTTGGCGAGCAGCAGCAGGTCGTCCACGAGGCGGGTGATGCGGGCGATCTCCGCCTGCACCAGGCGCTCCACGCGGCGCACCTCCTCGCCGGAGGGCTCCTGCTGGGCGGCGAGCACCTCGAGCTGGCCGCGGATCACCGTCAGCGGCGTGCGCAGCTCGTGCGAGGCGTCGGCGACGAACGCGCGCTGGCCGGCGAACGCGTCGGTGAGGCGGTCGAGCATGTGGTTGAAGGCGTCGGCCAGCACCCGCACCTCCTGGCCCTCGCGCTCGACGTCGTGGATGCGCGGGTGCAGGTCGCCGGCGTCCACCTGCGCGGCGACCGCGGCCATCCGCCGCAGCGGGCGCGAGAAGCGGCGCCGATCAGCAGCGAGGCGAGCAGCGCCCCGGCGAGCGCGAGCAGGCCGGCGAGGATGAACGCCCGCGCCACGCCGCGCTGGGCGCGCGCGACGCTCGCCAGCGGCTCCCCCACGCCGACTGTCACGAGCTGCCGGCGGCGCGCGCGCGGACGCCGGGGATGCGCACCTGCCGCTTGAGCAGGCGCAGGTAGCCGACGTCCGGCAGGTCCAGCGTGGAGAACCCCCCGCCCACGGTGAGCAGCCTGTGCGCGAGCCGGTTCTCCTGTGCCTGCTCCGCGACGCTCTCGCCGTCGTCGGGCGCGGCGCGGCCGAACAGCTCCGGCGTGTTGGTGGCGGTCCCGGCGCCGGGGACGAGCGCGAACAGCAGCGTGGAGCTCGCGTTGAAGGGCTGACCGCTGACGTAGCCGCGGGCCGCGGCGAGCGTCGGCGGGGGGTGCGCGCCCCCGAGGCGGCGAGCGCGTGGGCGAGCTCGCCGGCGTCGCCTGCGATCTCGCTGTCGATCTGGCGGCGCAGCTGGGTGCCGGTGCCGCGGTAGACGGCGACGAAGGTGACCCCCGAGGAGAGCACCACCACCAGCGCCACCCACGCCGCCAGCCGCCAGCGCAGAGACGCAAAGGCGGCAGGCCTCGCCACCGGGCGTCCGGCGGGCTGGCCCTTGAGCCCGACCGCTCCTCCGCGGTCCCCGGCTCCCAGCCCGCCGCGGCGCGCGGATCGGAGGCCCCGCCTCTCCCGGGCTCAGCCGGCACGGCCGAGGCGGTATCCCACCGCGCGCACGGTGTGGATCGGCGCCGGGGATTGGTTCCCGCCCACCCCGCGCAGCTTGCGGCGCAGGTAGCCGACGTACACGTCCACGATGTTCGTCGCCGGGTCGTGCTCGTAGCCCCACACCGCGCTGAGGATCTGCTCGCGCGAGAGCACCGTGCCGCGGTGGCGCGCCAGGTACACGAGCAGCTCGAACTCGGTCGTCGAGAGCCGCACCGGCTCGCCGGCGCGGCGCACCGTGCGGCTGAGCAGGTCGACCTCGATGTCCTCCGCCCGCAGCGTGGTCGGACGCCCTGCGCGGCGCGCGCAGCTGGGCGCGCACCCGCGCCAGCAGCTCCGCCAGGGAGAAGGGCTTGACCAGGTAGTCCACGGCGCCCGCGTCGAGGCCCGCGACGCGGTCCTCGATCTCGCCTCTGGCGGTCAGCACGATCACCGGCAGCGTCGGCTTGGCGGCGCGCAGCGCGGCGAGCACCTCCATGCCGCCCCGGCCCGGGAGCATCAGGTCGAGGACGACCGCGTCGAAGCTCTCGCTGCAGCGCGCGGCGCTCGCCCTCCGCCCCGTCGTGCTCGGCCTGGACGGCGAAGCCCTCCGCCTCCATGCCGCGCCGCACGAAGTCGACGATCCCCGGCTCGTCCTCGACCAGCAGGATCGACGGTCGCATCGCCGTCTGCGGCGGGGCCGCGTGCGGGGGGGCCCCGTGGAACGGTGCACCCTGACCAGGATAGGGCTGGGCGGTGTGGAGCACGCCGTGACGGCAGAGACTCTATGAGCTCTCTCACCGAGCGATTACGCGGCTCTTAACGGCCGTGCCGACACTCGCCTGGATGCTGTCCGGGCGCCTGACTGCGGGAGGAAGCGAGGGCAACGAGCGGCTCACCGTGTGGACCGGCGTGATCCTGGTCGTGCTGCTCGCGGTGATCGGCGTGACATGCTGCACCTGCGCGCGACGCTGCTCTCGGTGCACCTCTTCGTCGGCCTGCTGCTCCTCGGGCCGGTCGTTGTAAGCTGGGCAGCACCGGCTACCGCTTCGTGCGCTACTACACCCACAACCCGCGCTACCGGCGCAAGGGCCCGCCGCCCTCCTACCTGCGTCTGATCGCCCCGCTGGTGGTGCTCACCACCGTGATCGTGTTCGCCAGCGGGGTGGCGCTGCTGCTGGCCGGCCCGAGCTCGCGCGGGACGCTGCTGCCGGTGCACAAGGTGAGCTTCTTCGTCTGGCTCGCGTTCACCGGCGTGCACGTGCTCGGCCACCTGCCCGAGGTCCAGCGGACGCTCAGCGGCGGGCGACGGCTGCGCGCTGACGTGCTCGCCGGGTCGGTCGGCGGGTCGAGCCGCGGCTTGGAGCGGCACGACCTCAGCGCGGGGCGCGCCGGCCGGGCGCTCTCGCTCGCCGGGGGGCTCGCGCTCGGGCTCGTGCTGGCACTTGCGCTGATCCCCCAGTTCGGCCCGTGGCTGAGCTACCACCGCGTCTTCGTCGGCCACTGATGGACGCGCCACGAGCGACGGCGCAGGAGCTGGCCACTCGGCGGCCAAGGCCTTACACAGAGCACACAGCCCCTTATGGAACTTCTCACCTGCCCTTTAGTCCGAGCTTGCCAACCGGGGCACACTGAGTTTGTAGCTTCGCCACCCGACCCTCGCTCCGATGCCCGACCCCGGCCACACACCCCGCTCCCGCGACGCCGCCCTGCGCCGGTTGGCCCGCGCCAACCGCTGGCTGCTCGCGGGTAGCGCGCCCTCACCGGTGTGTTCACCGCGGTCGCCGCCAACGCCTTCCCCGGCAAGACGCTCAAGACGACCGGCTCCGCCTCGGCAGCCACCCAGCGCGCACGCGCCTCCCGGCAGCGCTCGGGGACCTCCACGAGCTCCTCGCACGCGGCGCTGCAGCCCCCCGCGCAGGCTCCCCGGTCCACCACCACCAGGAAGCGGCACCGAGCCGGGAATCGACCCCCTCCCAGGAAGCCACGCCCTCCGGGGAAGCCTCGTCCGCGACACCCTCCGGGGAAGCGTCGTCCGGAGCGCCAGCGCAGGAATCGACGCCCTCCCGGAAGTCACGCCCTCCCAGGAAGCGACCCCCAGCCAGCAGGCGACGCCCTCCCAGGAAGCTGTGCCGACCCAGGAATCGACCCCCTCGCAGGAAGCGACCCCGGCACAGGAAAGCGGCCCCGTCGTCTCCGGGGGCTCGTGAGGCCGACCGTGCGCCGCGACACCCACACCGCGCCCTCCACCCCTGCCGCCGCCCCGGCGACGGCGCGCTGGGAGGCGCTCGGCACGACCGTCGTGCTGCGCGTCCTCGACCCCCTCTGGCTGCCCCGCGCGAGCGCGATCCTCACGCGCGAGCTCGACGCGCTCGACCGCGCCTGCAGCCGCTTTCGCTCCGACTCCGACCTCTCTCGCGTGAACGCCTGTGCCGGCGGGCGGCCCGTGCCGGTCGCCCCACTGCTGGTCGAGGCGCTCCAGGTCGCGCTGCGCGCCGCGGAGCTGACCGACGGCGACGTCGACCCGACCGTCGGCGCGGCGCTCGTGTTCGCCGGCTACGACCGCGACTGGCGACTGCTGGAGCCGGCCCCCGCCGACCCCCCCGAGGAGAGCACCGTGGAGTGCGACTCGCGACCCGCTCCTCCCGGTGGTGCGTGTGGGGCTGCGCAGCGGCTACAC
Source organism: uncultured Solirubrobacterales bacterium (assembly GCA_963831945.1). Classification (GTDB taxonomy): domain Bacteria; phylum Actinomycetota; class Thermoleophilia; order Solirubrobacterales; family Solirubrobacteraceae; genus Palsa-744. The sequence goes on from CAWHSC010000003.1 coordinate 28,359, forward strand.
GACGGTCGAGCTCGACACTGCGCTTCACACCGTCCGCGTCCCCCGCGGGGTGGTGCTCGACCTCGGCGCCACCGCCAAAGCGTGGGCCGCCGACCGCGCCGCCCAGGCCATCCACGCCGCGTGCGGCTGCGGGGTGCTCGTCAGCCTCGGCGGCGACCTCGCCACCGCCGGCGCCGCCCCTGCCGGCGGCTGGCGCATCCACGTCACCGACGACCACCGCGCCGGGCCCCTCGCGCCGGGGCAGACGGTCGCCGTCGCCTCCGGCGGCCTCGCGACCTCCTCCACCGCCGTGCGCCGCTGGCGCCAGGACGGTGCGACGCGCACCACATGATCGACCCCGCCGCTGGCGCCCCCGTGCGCGGGCCGTGGCGCACCGTCAGCGTCGCCGCGGGCACCTGCGCGGACGCCAACACCGCCGCCACCGCCGCGCTCGTGCGCCAGGCGCGTGCGCCGGCGTGGCTCGATCGGCTCGGCCTGCCCGCGCGCCTTGTCGCCCACGACGGCGCGGTGCTGAGCCTCGCCGGTTGGCCCGCGGACTCGGTGACACACGGTCGGCCCGTCCGGCCACCGCGTAGGTCTCAGGCTCGGCCTCCGTGCCGCGCGGCGACCGGGGTCCCCGCAGACGCAGGGTGCTCCCGCCCGGCGCCCTCCGCGCTCGCCGGCCGGTGAGCGGCCGGTCGCGCTCGGTCGACCCCACGACGCGCCGACGTGGGGCACGACGCCCCACGCCCACCCGCTCGGGGCGGTACCCACACACGTGGACGATCCCCTTTGACTCCCCCCTCTCCCCCTCGCCTCGGTCGGGCCGTCGCTCGACTGGTACCTCACCCGGTCCACCGGCGCCGTCGCGCTGCTGCTGCTGACGTTCGCTGTCGCGCTCGGTGTCGCCGACGTGCAGCGCTGGTCCTCGCCGCGCTTGGCCGCGCTTCGTCGTGGACGCGCCTGCACCGCTCCGTCTCGCTGCTCGCGCTCGTGTTCCTCGTGCTGCACATCCTCACCGCCGTGCTCGACACGTTCGCGCCGATCTCGCTGCTCGCGGCGTTCGTGCCGTTCGTCAGCTCCTACCGGCCCTTCTGGCTGGGGCTCGGCGCCGTCGCGTTCGACCTGCTGCTCGCCGTGACCCTCACGAGCCTGCTGCGCACTCGCCTCGGGCCCGGCGTGTGGCGCGCCACGCACTGGCTCGCCTACGCCTGCTGGCCCTTCGCGCTGCTGCACACGCTCGGGACCGGCTCCGACGTCCGGACCACGTGGCTGCTCGTGCTGTCCGTCGCCTGCCTTGCGTTCGTCGCTCGCCGCCGTGCTCGTGCGCACACTCAGTTCCTGGACCGCGGCGCCCGCGCACGTGCGCGGCCTCGCGCTCGGGAGCACCGCTGTCTTCACCGTGGGCCTGCTGCTGTGGCTGCCCTCCGGGCCGCTCGGCACCGAATGGGCGCGGCGCTCCGGGACGCCCGGGTCGCTGCTGGTCCACTCCTCCACGGCCCGCTCCTCCTCCCACATCGTGGTGAGCCCGTGAGTGGCTACGGGTCTCTCGCCGAGCGCTCCGCCGTCCCAGCCGGCCCCGACGGTCCCCCGGCCGGCCTGCCGCGACTGCTCGCCGGGATCCCCGCCCGGGGGGCGCTCTCCCTCGGCGCCCACCTCGCGTTGCACGGAGCGCTCCCCGCAGGGCTGGCAAGCCCACCCGCCCGCGGCCGGCGCGGGTCCTCCGGGTTGATCGACCTCGTCGACGCGGCCGGCCTACGTGGCTGCGGCGGGGCGGGCTACCCCCTCGCCACCAAGCTCCGCGCGGTCGCCGGCGCCACCCGCTCCCCCCTTGGCGGGCGACCCGTGGTGGTCGTCAACGGCGCCGAGGGCGAGCCCGCGAGCGCCAAGGACCGCACGCTGCTTCGCTCCCTCCCCCACCTCGTGCTCGACGGCGCCCTGCTCGCCGCCGGCGCCGTGGGGGCGCACGAGATCCTGCTCGGCGTCTGTGCCTCCGACCCCGCCGCGCTCGACGCCTGCGCGCTCGCGCTCGCCGAGCGTGGTACCCCCCGCCGTGGGGCGCCGACGGTTCAGCTCGTCGCAGTGCCCGCCCGCTACGTCGCCGGGCAGGAGTCCGCGCTCGTCTCCTTCCTCAGCGGCGGCCCCGCGCTGCCCACCTTCACCCCGCCGCGGCCGTTCGAACGGGGTGTGCGCGGGCGACCCACGCTGGTCTCCAACGTCGAGACGCTCGCCCACCTCGCGCTGCTCGCGCGGCACGGGTCGGAGTGGTTTCGCGAGCTCGGGACGCCCACGCAGCCCGGGTCCGCGCTCGTCACGCTCTCCGGGCCCGTCGCCTTTCCCGGGGTCTACGAGATCGAGCACGGCTCCCCCCTGCTCGCCCTACTCGACGCCGCCGAGGGCCCCACCGCGCCGCTGCGCGCCGTGCTCCTCGGCGGCTACTGCGGCACTTGGCTCGACGCTTCGCTGCTGCGCAGCGTGGCGCTCTCCGACGAGCACCTCGCGCCCCACGGTGCGACGCTCGGCGCAGGTGTCGTCGTGCTGCTCTCCACCGCCGCCTGCCCCGTCGCCGAGCTCGCTCGGCTCGTCCGCTGGCTCGCCTCAGAGTCCGCCCGCCAGTGCGGGCCCTGCGTGTTCGGCCTCGACGCGCTCGCCTGCGCGTTCGAGTCTCTCGTGCTCGGCGACGCCCCCGGAGGGCAGGGTGCCGTATCCCGCATCGCGACGCTTGCCGGCCTCGTCAACCGCCGCGGGGCCTGTGCGCACCCCGACGGCGCGGCCCGCCTCGTCGCGAGCGCCCTCGACGTGTTCGCCGAGGAGCTCGCCGACCACGCCCGTCACGGCCCCTGCGCCGCCTGTGCCCGGCCCTCTGAGCTGCCCCGCCCTCGTGTCGGGGGTGGCGGCGGTGGCGCAGCCCACTCCTTCGGAGGCGCCTCCGCGCGCCGGGAGAGCTCCGAGCGGCGCCTCGCGAGTCCTTCGCGCCGATGAGCCACCGCCTGCGCGTCAACCCGATCGCCTGTGAGGCGCACGGAATGTGCGCCGAGCTGTTGCCCGAGCGCATCTCGCTCGACGAGTGGGGCTACCCGCTGCTCGACGGCGGCCCCCTCCCACCCGAGCTGCTCGCTCACGCCCGCCGCGCCGCCCTCGCCTGCCCTACCTTCGCGCTGCTCGTCGAGCGCGGCCGGGATTGAGCCGGGCCGGGGCGAGGCCACGGTGAGCGACCGCCGCTCCTTGGCGGCCACTCACCGGGGTGCTGCGCCCTGACAGGCGCTCCTTCGGGTCCTCTGACTCCGGGAGCCGCCAGATCCTTCCCGACCGCGGAGCCGCCCAGGGCGTTCTCAGCGAACGACCACCTTGCCGACCATCCCTTCGTGGAGCGTGCAGCGGTACTTGAACGTCCCCGCGTGCGTGAACCGCACCGTGAACGACCCGTGCGTCTGCGTGCGCGAGCGGAAGTCGCCGGCGGTCACGTTGTGCTCGACGTCGCCGTCCCGCCACACCCACGTCACGCTTTCGCCGGGGTCGATCGTGATCGTGCCCGGGTGGAACCGCAGCCCCTTGAGCACCACCTCGTGTGAGCTCGCGCCGCTGGCCGATCTTCGATCGGTCCTCGCCCCCGTGGAGCCGCCGCCACCCGACCCCGCCTGGGCGAGTGGGCTGAGAACCGCCGCCGCCAGCGCAGCCACAGCGATCACGGCGAGCGTCGCGCGAGTCTTCCTGGTGTGCATGCCAGATCCCCTCTTGCCTTTCACCACCCAGACGCCACCGTCGGTGCAATCCTTTCACGCACGACAGGTGGCCGCTACAGTCGTGCCTGGTGCCCGCGCTCGATCCCCAGTCGCTGCCGCGCCATCTCGACCGTCTCTACCGCGCGGCGTGGGCGCTGTGCGGCTCGCCCCACGACGCGGAGGACCTCGTCCAGGAGACGTTCGCGCGCGTCCTCGCGCGTCCCCGGCGGCTGCGCGGCAACGACGAGCTCCCCTACCTGATGACGGTACTGCGCAACACCTTCCTCACCCAGCGCCGCACCGCGGCGCGCCGGCCGCGCACCGGGGGCGCACCGCTCGAAGAGCTCGAACCGGTGGACCCTCGTACCGGGGCTCGCCCCGAGGAGGCCCTCCAGGCCAGGGAGGTCTTCGCCGTGATCGCCGCGCTGCCCGAGCGCTACCGCCTCGCGCTGGTCGCCGTGGACATCGCCGGGCTCTCCTACCGCGAGGCCGCGGGCGTCCTCGAGACCCGCGAGGCGACGATCGCCACACGAGTCTTCCGAGCCCGCGAGCAGGTGGCCCGCAGGCTCGCGGGCGAGGGCGAGCCCGCTCCCGGCGACGCACCCGCACCCGAGGCCCAGGCCGCGCTCGACGAGGAGTCCACCCCGGCGGGGGGGAGCCTGAGCTCGAAGACCCTCCCGCACCCGTCGTCGAGCCCACCTCCGAGGACGGTCCCGCACCCGAGGCAGCACGCACGCAGCGGGAAGGTCGAGCACCCCGGCGGCGTCTTACTCAACGAGGCCCCACTTGAGCCGCAAGCCCGAGGACACCCACGCCGATCTGGCCGCGCTTGCTGACGGCACGCTGGTGGCTGCGCGGCGCGAGCAGCTGCTCGCGCTCCTCGCCGACTCCCCCGACCTGGCCGCCGAGCTCGAGCGCCAGCGCCGCGCCGTGGCGATCATGCGCTCCCTGGAGAGCGTCGAGGCGCCCTCCCTGTTGCGCCGCTCGATCGAGACGTCGACGGCCGGCGAGGAGGAGCCTGGGAGCGCCCGCTCCACGAGCGCTCCCCGTCGGCGACGCACCGTGCCGCTGCGGCTGCAGGCGGGGGCCGCGGTGGCGCTGGCCGCAGCCGCGGTGGTGGCTGTACTCCTGGCGCTGACGGGCGGCTCGAGCGCTCCCACCGCCGCGCCCACCGTGCTGCAGGCCTCGAGCTCGGCGCTGCGCCCCTCGACGCAGCCGGCGCCGGCGCAGAGCCCCCACAACCCCAACCTGCTCGCGGCCTCCGCCGCGGGGATCCCCTTCCCCTACTGGGGCGACCGGTTTGGCTGGCAGACGGCCGGCGCCCGGACCGACACCGTCGCCGGGCGCACGGTCACCACGGTCTTCTACACCCACCGCGGCGCGGGGCGCGTCTGGTACTCGATCGTCTCCGGCGGCGCCCTGCCCGTCCCGGCCGGGAGTGCCACGATCGATCGTCACGGCGTGAGCTTCCACGTCGCGAGGGCCGCGAACCCGACGGTCGTGACCTGGCGCGAGGCCGGCCACACCTGCATCCTCACCGCGCGGGCCGTCGACGCCGGGACGCTGGTGCGCCTCGCCGCCTGGGAGCGCGCGTAGCGCGACGGTGAACGCGGCCAGGCCAGGCCGCAGATGCTCAGAGGCTGACCCGTCGGCCGACCTCCGGTCGCCGAGTGTCCACGAGCCGTAGGTGTCCGCGTCGTCGGAGTCGCCGCCACCCACCGGCCGCCCCGACAGACAACAGTCAGAAACAAACCTACTGAGCGACGTGTTCAGGTTGTATGGTTTGTGTAGACATGAGGAGAATGGTCTGCGAAATTCGAACGCTCCTCGCTGTCGGCCTTGCGCTCCTGTCCTGCGCGTGCCTGCCGGCCGCCGCCGGCGCTGCGCAAACGGTGAAGCTCCAAGCGTCGCTCACGCCCGAGCGGCTCGGTGCAGGCACCACGATCACCTTCGAGTTCACCGTCTCCACCACCACCAGCCACGTGCCCTCCCCCCTCACCGGCGTCGAACTGCTCTACCCCGCGAACCTCGGCCTCGCCACCAGCGGCCTCGGCCTCACCACCTGCACCACCGCGATCCTCGAAAAACTCGGACCCGAAGGCTGCCCCTCGGAGTCCCAGATGGGCTACGGCTCAGGGCTCGTGGAGGTCCCCTTCGGCCCCGAGATCCTGCACGAGGCCGCGACCACCAAGGTCTTCATGGCACACCTCGACCAGGGACGCCTCGGGCTCGTCTTCTACGCCTACGGCGCCACACCCGTCGCAGCGCAGATCGTCTTCCCCGGACTCGTGCTCCCCGCCTCCAACCCCTACGGCGGGGACCTCTCCACCACGATCCCGCTCGTCCCCACGCTCCCCGGGGCACCCGACGCCGCCCTCGTGAAACTCTCCACCACGATCGGCCCCGAGCACCTCACCTACTACGAACGCGTCCGCGGACGCTACCTCCCCTACCACCCCCGCGGCATCGTCCTACCCCGCACCTGCCCCCGCGGCGGCTTCAAGTTCGCCGCCCGCTTCACCTTCCAGGACACCACCCACGCCGCCGCCCACACCACCGTACCCTGCCCACGAGGCCCGTCGCGACACTCACGACCGCGACGGCCGGCGCGACGGTGAGGGCTGTTCCAGGGACGCCCCCGGCGCGACGGGCGGGCCACTCGTTCCCAGACGCCCTCTCAGGGACCGGTAGTCGCCGGCCGCGTGGTGGCCCGGCCACGGCCGCTGGCCGCCACGCCCCCGATCTTCGGTCGGCGAGCCTTGGCCTTCGCGGCAGGCGCCGGGGAGGGCTGCGCGGCGGGCTCGGACGCGCGGCTGCGTTGCCAGCCAGGGTCCTCGCCATCCTCCCGGCCGAGCGCGATCGCCGGGTGGATCGCGGCGATCCGGCGCAGAGCACGGGCGGCGTTCGAGCTCCGTGGCGCAAGCAGCCGGGGGCCGGAGCGCCGGGCGGCGCTTGCGCGCGCGGGCGATCCGAGCGAGCCGCGCGGGCCTGCCTGACACTTCCAGGTCGGCCAGCGTGCTCGAGGGGGCGCGGCGCTGATCCTCGGCCACCAAGCTGCCGCCGGCGCTCGCGCGCGGGTCGACTGGCGGGAGGGCGAGGCGCTCGTGCCCAGCGGCGCCGGCGGGGTCGGACGGGCGGGCCTGCAGGAGCCGCCGCCTCGTGCGCACGCGCGGTCGCTCCTGCGCCACGAAGGAGCGTGGCCGCGCCGCGCGCGGGCGCCGGCGAGGTGCTGCGCTCCACGGACCCTGGCGGCCGAGGCGAAGGCGCTCACCGGCGGAGCGTGGACGCGTGCTCGCCCCGGTCGGCGGAGACGCGCTTCACCGCAGCCTGCGGCTCGCATGCAGGCCGACGGGCGCTAGTCGTGGTCGGTTCGCCGGCGGCTCGAGTTACGCCGAGGTCTTCGGCGAGGTGCTCGCAACGCGGAGGCGGTCGGCGCCGGCTAGGGCCCTCGCGCTCGATGCGCGCCGGAGCTCTCCGCGAGATGTACGGCGAGCGGACTCGGCGCGCTGATCGAGCGGGATACCGGCCGCTCGACGGTCGCTCGGCTGAGACAGCGGGCTTCCCTTCGAGCAGTACCCGCCGAGGCGTGAGGAATGCGACGAGGGCGCGCCAACGGTGTTAAGGTCGTCCTCAGTCCCGGCGATGGACTTTGAGCACTCCCCCCGCGCGCGCGAGCTGCTGGAGCGCCTGAGCGCGTTCATCGAGCGCGAGGTTGCGCCCCGCGAGGAGCCCTACCACCGCGAGCTCCTCGCGCGCGCGGACCCGTGGATCGTGCACCCCGCCGTCGAGGAGCTGAAGGCGAAGGCGCGCGCGGAGGGCCTCTGGAACCTCTTCCTGCCCGGCGGCCCCGAGGTCGGCGGCCGCGTCCAGGGCGCGGGGCTCACCAACGTCGAGTACGCCCCGCTGGCCGAGCGCATGGGCCGCTCGCTGATCGCCTCCGAGGTGTGCAACTGCAACGCCCCGGACACCGGCAACATGGAGGTGCTGCTGCGCTTCGGCTCCCCCGAGCAGCACGAGCGCTGGCTGGAGCCGCTGCTCGCGGGGGAGATCCGCTCGGCGTTCTGCATGACCGAGCCCGACGTGGCCTCCTCGGACGCCACCAACATGCAGGCCACCGCGACGCTCGATGGCGAGGAGGTAGTGCTCAACGGGCGCAAGTGGTGGAGCACCGGCGTGGGGCACCCCCGCTGCAAGGTGGCGATCTTCATGGGGCTCACCGACCCCGCCGCCGACCGTCTACCACCAGCACTCGATGGTGCTCGTCCCGCTCGACACCCCCGGCGTGAAGGTCGAGCGGATGCTCTCCACGATGGGCTTCGACGACGCCCCCGGCGGGCACGGCGAGGTCTCCTTCACCGACGTGCGCCTGCCCGCGAGCGCGATCGTCGGCGGGCCCGGCCAGGCGTTTGCGATCGCCCAGGCGCGCCTCGGCCCGGGGCGCGTGCACCACTGTATGCGCCTGATCGGCCTCGCCGAGCTAGCGCTGGAGCTCGCCTGCCGCCGCGCCACCGAGCGGGTCGCGTTCGGCAAGCCGCTGGCCAACCTCGGCGGCAACCGCGAGCGGATCGCCGACGCCCGCATCGCGATCGACCAGGCGCGCCTGCACGTCCTGCACGCCGCCTGGCTGATCGACACCGCGTCGCCGCAGATGCTGGGTGCTGTCTCCCAGATCAAGGTCGCCGTGCCCAACATGGCCCAGCGGGTCGTGGACATGGCGATGCAGCTGCACGGCGGCGGCGGCCTCAGCGATGACTTCCCCCTGGGCGCCGCGTGGACCGTGGCGCGCGCGCTGCGCCTGGCCGACGGCCCCGACGAGGTCCACCGCGGCGTGATCGCGCGGCTGGAGCTCGCGCGCTACGGGCAGGGGAAGTGGCGCTCGTAGAGGTCCGCTGCGGCCGGCGTAGGTGGCCGTTTCGCAGCTCGTTGCCGCCGACTGGGCGCACCTCGATCGAGTGGCGCGCCACAGCACTGCGTCAGCGCTCGGGCGGGCTGCGAGGGACTGCCACGGCGCCCGGGTCCTACGCCTCCTCGGTCGTCTCCGTCTCTCATCGTCGTCCTCGTCCTCCACGTCTCCCCCACCCGATCCCCGCAGCCAGCCCGCGAGCTCCTGGCCGACGGAGTTGATCGACTCGCCGGCGTCTCTGAAGGCGTCGCGGAAGCGCTCGGAGTAGTGGGAGACGGCGTCGGAGCCCTCCGCGCGGGCGTCGACGGGTTCGTCGCGGGTCGGGTACTCGCCGGCGACGATCCGGTCGAACTCGCCCGAGCGCACCCACGCCATCAGCTCGTGCGTGCGCTTCACCGGCATCGGGTGGCTGAGGCCCAGGTCGATCAGCAGGCGCGTCAGGCGCTCCAGGCCGCCGCCCTTCTCGGTGTAGTCGAGGCCCTGGCGCATGAACACGTCGAGGTCGAGCTCGTCGACCATCGCGCCGGCGGAGAGGCACATCAGCGTCCGGCACACCGTCAGCGGGTCGCGCGTGACGAGCGCCGCGGCGCGGTCGGCGCTCAGCTCGGTCGCACGCTCCCACTCCATCAGCGCCGTGCGGATCGGCGCCAGCGGCAGCAGCAGCCGCGAGGTGCGCGTCAGCAGCATCAGGATGTAGAGCGCGGTGCGGTACAGCTGGTGGTCGGCGAGGATGTGGGCGGCCTCGTGGGCGAACACCGCCCGGCGCTGGCCCACGTCCAGCAGGCTCACGAGCTCGGACTGCACGACCACGATCGGGCGCTTGGAGCCGATCGCCATCGCGTTCGGCGAGGGGTACTGCGTCAGGTACAGGTCGGGCACCTCGGCCATGTCGAGCGTGGCGTAGGCGATCGCGTGCTCGCGCCACACGTCTCCCAACTGCTCTTCGGAGAGCCGCACGGCGGAGCCCAGGTAGCTCTGGCGCAGCGCCCGCTCGTAACCCAGCTCGATCAGCTTTCGCACCACCTTGTCCAGGTACGGGATCGAGCTCAGCGCCGCGGTGGCGGCGCGGTCGGCGGGGTGCTGGAACGCCCGGGGTGAAATGCCCGTCAGGCGGTGGCCCTCCACCGGCAGCATCTGGCCCGAGGGCTCCATGACCACAGAGTACCGGGCGCCGGTGCGATCGGTGCCAGGCTTTGCCCACGTCGGCGTGACGTCCCTGGACTTTGTCGCTCGAGTGTTCGCTCGGCCAGCCAGCATCGCGGATCTCGGGCTCAGTCGGCCCCGGCGCGGTTGTTGTAAGGTCGCGGCCGTGAGCGGACCACTTGTCGCGGTGATCACGGGCGCCTCCAGCGGCATCGGGGAGGCGACGGCGCGGCGTCTGGCGCGCGAGCTGCCGACCGCGGGCGAGGCCGTCTCGACAAACGGCAGCGCCGGGCACACGGACGCGGGGGCCGGGTCGCACCTGGTGCTGGTGGCGCGCCGCGAGGAGCGCCTGCGCGAGTTGGCCCAGACGCTGCCCGTGCCGTGCAGCTGCCTGGCGCTCGACCTGACCGACGAGGACGCGCCCGCGCGCGTGCTCGCACACGTTCAGGAGCACTGCGGGGGTCGCCTCACGCTGCTCGTCAACAACGCCGGGGCCTCGTGGCGCGCGAGCTTCGCGGAGGGCGGCTACGCAAACGTGCGGCGCACGATGGAGCTCAACTTCGACGCGCCCGTGCGGCTGACCGAGGCGCTGCTGCCGCTGCTGCGCGCCTGCACGCCGAGCGCGATCGTCAACGTGTCGAGCACCGCCGCGCGCGTCGCTCGGCCCGGCACCGGCGCCTACTCGGCGAGCAAGTTCGCGCTCACCGGCTGGAGCGACTCGCTCTACGCCGAGGAGCGCGTCCACGGCGTGCACGTCGGCATGGTGTTCCCAGGCTACATCGCCACCGAGGGCTTCCCCGCCCGCGAGCTGACCGCGCGGCGAGCCACCGCGTGGATCGTCTCCACGCCCGACCGTGCGGCGGAGGCGATCCTCGATGTCGGCCTGCACCGGCGCCCCGAGCGTTACGTGCCCCGCGCCTACGCGCTCGCCGGCGCGGCGCGGCTGCTGCTGCCGGGGCTCGTGCGCCGCACGCTGACCCGTGGCGGCGCCTCGATCTTCACCACGAAGACCGGGGCCGAACACACGCGGGCGTCGTAGGGCCTGAGGCCCGAACCGTCAACCCGGCCAACCTGAGGCCGCGAAGCTTGGGCAATCGTGGTGGCGATCCGATGAGCCGAACAGCACGTGGCGCAGGTTTCTCGACCTCGCGCGCGAATAGAAGCTCACGACAGCCGTAACGACCGCATAACCCACTGGTCCGACGGGTAGATCAACCTTGTAGGGACAGCAACTTCCGGGGAGGCCAACGGTCTCCAAGGGGGAAGCCCTCCACATGTACAGGGTGGAGGATAGCTGCCGCGAGGCCACTCCACAGAGAATGATTGACAACGCAACTACTGTGCCCTATAATTCCGACTCCAGGCATCGGCATTCTAAGGACCGAGCCCCGTAGAAAGACCAAGCACCATGTCAGACGATAAGCCCCAGATCACCACACTAGACACTCTTGAGACCGCCGCGGGACCGGTGGCGAGCACCGTCGCGCTCGACCCCGCCTACGGGGAGGCCCGCCCGGCGCCTCGCCAGCCGCCCGCGTCCCGTGGCTGCGGAGCCCGAAAGCTTCATCCCCGAGTCGGTCGACCAGCTGCTCGCGCACTCGCGGCGCTACCCCCTGCTCACGCCCGACCAGGAGATCGAACTGGCCCAGCGGATCGAGCGCGGGGACCTGCACGCCAAGGAACTGATGATCAACTCCAACCTGCGCCTCGTCGCCTCCAACGCGCGGCGCTACCAGAACCAGGGGCTGCCCCTCGCCGACCTCGTGCAGGAGGGGATGCTCGGCCTGATCCGCGCCAGCGAGAAGTTCGACTGGCGCAAGGGCTTCCGCTTCTCCACCTACGCCACCCTGTGGATCCGCCAGGCGATCCAGCGCGGCCTCGAGAACTCCGGCCGCACGATCCGCCTGCCGGTGCACGTCGCCCAGCGCACCCGCAAGGTGGGTCGCGTGGAGCGCGAGCTCTCGGTGCGCCTCGGGCGCGAGCCCACCACCGAGGAGATCGCGCTGGAGACCGGCCTCGAGATCGAGCAGGTCGAGGAAGTGCGCCACCAGCGCGCCGCCCTCGTGAGCCTCGACCAGCAGGTGGGCGAGGACGGCGACACCGCCCTCGGCGACCTGCTGCCCTCCGACCAGGAGCCCCCCGAGGAGACCGCCTACGAGAACGAGCGCGAGCGCCTCGTGCACCTCGCGATCTCGCAGCTGCCCGAAACCGAGCGCACGGTGCTGACGCTGCGCTTCGGCACCGGCCACGAGGCCCCGCAGACGCTGACCGCGATCGGCAAGCGCCTCGGGTTCTCCGCGGAGCGGGCCTCCCAGCTGGAGCAGCGCGCGCTGAAGAAGCTCGCCGAGTCGCCGGAGCTAGCAGCTCTCCGCGAGGCAGCGTAACCTGACGGTCGATGGCCTGCGCGGGCTCTGCGTCCTCAGTCGCTCGTGTGCTGAGCACACTTCGCTCCTTGCGTCCTTGATCCGCTTGACCCTCGCCCGGGGGCGTAACATGTTGAGTCGCATGTGGGACCGTGTCGTCCAATGGACGATCGCCGTCGGAGAACGGATTCTCGCCCCCATCGAGCGCTTCATCGGGCGGCGCTCGCTGGTGGGCGACGCGACGTTCTTTCCGCTTGAGCGCTTCCCGTGGGTGGCGCACATCGAGCGCAACTGGGAGGTGATCCGCGAGGAGTGCCAGCGGGTGCTGGAGGACCGCGAGGCGCTGCCCAACTTTCAGGACATCTCCAAGGACCAAGTCGAGATCACCGACGACGACCGCTGGAAGACGTTCTTCCTGTACGGGTACGGCTTCGAGGCGAAGCTCGGCGTGGAGATGTGCCCGCGCACGGCGGCGTTGATGCGCGAAATCCCGGGGATGACGACCGCGATGTTCTCGATCCTCTCGCCCCGCAAGCACATCCTCGACCACCGCGGCCCCTACAAGGGCGTACTGCGCTACCACCTCGGGCTGATCGTCCCCCACGACGCCGCGGCGTGCCGGATTCGCGTCGGCGATGAGATCCGCCACTGGGAGGCGGGAAAAAGTATGGTCTTCGACGACACCTTCAACCACGAGGTGTGGAACGACACCGACGAGACCCGGGTGGTGCTGTTCGTCGACGTGCTGCGCCCGCTGCCCTTCCCGGAGTCGGCGATCAACCGGCTGATCGTGAAGGCGATCGGGATCTCGCCCTTCATCAGGGACGCAAAACGTAACCAGGAAGCGTGGGAACGGCGCTATAGTGCCCGCCGCGCTGGCCGCCCGATCCCCGCCGAGGAGACCGCAGCAGCGACGGCGCGTACGGTTGGCTAACTCGGAAGGAAGGTCATGCTGCGTCGTCTACTCACCCTACTGGTGGCGGTCTTCTTCACCCTCTTACTCGCTACCGCGGCCTCGGGCGAGGTCGAGCGGTGGGGCTCCTACGGGGCCGCGGACACGCAGCAGCTGCCCACGCCTGTGACGAACCTGGAAAACGTCGTCGCGATCCACGCCGCCAACTCCGTCAGCTACGTGCTGGAGTCCAACGGCACGGTGTGGGCCTTCGGCGAAGGCGCTGTGGGTCAGCTGGGCGACGGGCTCCAAGAAGCCAGTTGGGAAACGGCCGTCCGCGTTCACTTCCCCGCCGGGGTCAAGATCGTGGCGATCGGCGAGGCGGAGTCGGAGGGGTTCGCGATCGACTCCACCGGCCAAGGCTGGGCGTGGGGCCAGGGCGGCGAAGGCAGCCTGTGCCTGGGCGAAAAGGCGATGGATCGCACCACTCCCGCGAAGGTGCCGGGGATCACCGACGCGACGGCCGTCCAGGGGGGCGCGCACCACGTCCTGTGGTTGCTCAAGGGTGGCACGCTCGACGCTTGTGGCTCCAACGCGCAGGGCGAGCTCGGCGTCGGCGCCGGCGTGCGGAAAAGCACCTCGCCGCTGCCGGTGCCGGGCCTCTCGGGTGTCGTCGAAGTCTCCGCCGGCCAGCTGACCTCGTGCGCACGCACCTCCTCGGGGGCTGTCTACGACTGGGGCGGGGATGCCCACGGCCAGGTGGGCAACGGTGTGGAAGAGACGAGCGTCTTCGAACCCTTCCACGTCACCCTTCCCGGACGTGCGAGCGCCATCTCCTGCGGAGGCAACAAGACGATCGACGGGCACGCGCTGGCGATCGTCGAAGGCGCCGTCTACGGCTGGGGGGAAGACAGCTACGGTCAGCTCGGCGACGGCTCGACGGCGAACAAACTCCTGCCCGTGCGGGCGACCGAAACCCACTCGCTGGGCTTGGTGGTGGTCGTCGCCTCAGGCGCCTACTCGCTGGGCCTGACCGCGGGCGGCGACGTCTACGCCTGGGGCTCTGACGAAGGTGACGCGCTCGGCAGCAAGGAAGACGTGCGGATGAGCGTGACCCCGCTGCTCGTGGACACCGGCGCCCACGAAATCTCGGGCACGGCCTACAACTCGCTGGTTCGCTGAGCGTGGCGAGCTAGAGGCTCGACTGCCAAGGGATAGTCTTCGACGCCCACGTATTGAGGATCGTGAACTCCCCTGTGAGGATCAAGAGGCCCAGCGCGATCATCACCGCCCCGCCGACGCCCACGATCACGGGGAAGTGGCGCTTGACCACGGCGAGCGCGCCGGTCATCCGCTCGAACGCGAGCGCGATCGCCAGGAACGGGATCGCGAGACCCGCGGAGTAGAAGGCGAGCAGCAGCGCCCCGTGCGCGGCGGAGCTCGAGACCGCCGCCTGGGTGAGAATCGCCCCGAGCGTGATGCTCGTGCAGGGGGTCCACGCGATCGCGAACGCCGCGCCCGCCAGCAGCGGCCCACCGCGACCGGCCAGGCGCATCAGCCTCTCCGAGTGCCACTGGAAGTTGAGCGCGTCCACGAACGGTGTGGCGAGGAACAGCACCCCCATCAACACGATCAACACCCCTCCCACCGTGCGCAGCGTTGAGATGTGGTCGTTGAGCAGCGAGCCCACCTGTGTGGCGGTGAGCCCCAAAAGAATGAAGATCAGCGAGAAGCTCGCGATGAACAGCAGGCTCGGCCCGAGCACCCGCCGCGCGCCCGCGCCCTGGATGTCCGCGGGGGCCACCCCGATCACGGTCGAGAGGTAGCCCGGCACCAGCGGCAGCACGCATGGCGAGAGGAACGACACGAGGCCCGCCGCGAGCGCCAGCGGGATGCCTACCCCCGTAGCGGTGTCCGCGGAGGAGCCCGCGGCGGCAAGAAGCGTCGTGGCGTGGATCACGTCCATTCGGTCTCCGCCTCCTCCGCGACCTCCACCTCTTCCTCCTCCTCCCCGGCCCGGTCTCCCAGCGCCGTGCGCAGCTGTGCGACTTCGCGCTCCAGGCGGGCCACCCGCTCCTCCAGGGCGTCGACGGCCGGGGCCGCGGGACCCGGAGCGGCTACAGACGTGGGTGCGTCGGGGACCTCGTCGTCATCTCCCAGCAGCTGGACGTAGCGCTCCTCCTTCTGGCCCGGACGGCGCTCCAGGACTGCCACCAACTCACGGCCGATCAGCCGGTGCAGCGCCTCGTGGACCCCACCCAGGTCGGCGAAGGCGTGCATCCTCTCCGTGCGCTGCTTGAGCTCCCCGGGGGTCTGCGGGCCGCGCAGCATCAGCACGCACATCACCGCCTGCTCATCCTCGGCCATCGGCAGCGCTTCGGCGAGCAGGTGCCGGTACTTCGGCGCGCGGCTACCGGCGCCGCTGGCCAGACGCGTGTACCCGCGGCGCTCCAGGCGATGCAGCGCGTCGCGCAGCACGGCGTCGTCGTACTGCACCACCGGCTCGCGATTGGTCGACTGGTTGCACGCCAGCCGCAGCGCGTTGAGGCTCAGCGGGTATGCATCCGGGGTTGTGCGCTGCTTTTCCATGAGGCAGCCCAGCACGCGGATCTCGGAGGTGGAGAGGTTCATCGCCTTAACCCTAGTGAGCGTCACGCCAGACAACGATGGTCACGTCGATACAGTCGTCTTCAATGCAGGACCCACCCGACAAACCGGTCTCGCTGCGGCGCATCGCCCGCCTGTTCATTCCGTACCGGCTGCGTCTGGCGCTGCTGCTCGGGCTGATCGTCTTCGGCTCGATCCTGAGCGTCGCTTCGCCGTTCCTGCTGCGCGAAGCGGTCGACAAGGGCATCGTGGAACACGACCTGACGCTGCTGACGTGGATGGTCGCCGGCATGATCGCGTTGGCGATCATCAACGGGGTGATCAGCGTCGCGCAGACCTGGATCTCAAACCAGGTCGGCCAGCGCGTGATGCACGACCTGCGCGCCGCGGTGTACGCGCACCTGCAGCGGATGTCGCTGGCGTTCTTTACCCGCACCCGCTCCGGGGAGGTGCAGGCGCGGATCGCCTACGACATCGGCGGGATCGACGACGTCGTGACGAGCACCGCCACCTCGACCGTCTCGACCGTCGCTACCGTGGCCGCGACCGTCGTCGCGATGTTCGCGCTGAGCTGGCAGCTGACCCTGTTCTCGCTGGTGCTGCTGCCGTTCTTCGTGTGGCTGACGCGCCGCGTCGGCAACGAGCGTCGGCGCATCCAGTCGGTGCGCCAGGGCCGCCTCGCGGATATGTCCACGCTCGTGGAGGAGTCGCTGTCGGTGTCCGGCATCCTGCTCGGCAAAACGATGGGACGCTCCGGCGAGCTCGTCGATCGCTTCTCGCGGGAGTCCAGCGACCTCGCCGACCTGGAGGTGCGCGCGCGGATGGCCGGGCGTTGGCGGATGGCCTCGGTGCAGATGAGCTTCGCGATCATGCCTGCCGCGGTGTACTGGTTCGGGGGCTACAGCATCGCCCACGGCAACGACGCGCTGTCGATCGGGACGATCGTGGCGTTCACGACGCTGCAGACGCGGCTGCTGTTCCCGATGCAGTCGCTGCTGTCGGTCGGTCTGGAAGTGCAGACCTCGCTGGCGCTGTTCGGGCGGATCTTCGAGTACCTCGACCTGCCCGTGGACATCGTGCAGCGGCCGGGCGCCCGCGCGCTCAGTGGCGTGCGCGGGGACGTTACTCTCGAAGACGTCTGGTTCCGCTACGACGCCGAGGCGCCGTGGACGCTGCAGGAGATCGACGCCGAGATCCCCGCCGGGACGCGTACCGCGCTGGTCGGCGAGACCGGTGCGGGGAAGACCACGCTCGCCTACCTCGTCGCGCGGCTGTACGAGGCTCAGCGCGGTCGGGTGGCGATCGACGGGGTGGACATCCGCGACATGACGCTGGAGTCGCTCGCCGCCACCGTGGGGCTGGTCTCCCAGGAGACCTACCTGTTCCACGCCTCGATCCGCGAGAACCTCCGCTTCGCCTGCCCCGACGCCTCCGACGAGCAGATCGAAGAGGCCGCGCGCGCCGCGCAGATCCACGAGCTAATCGCCTCGCTGCCCGAGGGCTACGACACCCCGGTCGGCGAGCGCGGGTACCGCTTCTCCGGCGGAGAGAAGCAGCGCATCGCGATCGCACGCACGATCCTGCGCAACCCCCCGGTGCTGGTCCTCGACGAGGCCACCTCGGCGCTCGACACCGAGACCGAGCGCGCGGTGCAGCTCGCGCTCGACGATCTCAGTCGCGGACGCACCACGATCGCGATCGCCCACCGCCTCTCGACGGTGCGCGATGCGGACCAGATCCTCGTGCTCGACGACGGGCGCATCGTCGAGCGCGGCACCCACGAGGAGCTGCTGGCGCTGGGCGGGCGCTACGCGGTGCTAACGGGACGTGCGCGAGCAGTGGAGACGACCGCGTAGGACGCGCGGTCATGTACGACCCCGCCGCGGGCGAGGACCACTCGGTTGCCCCGGTGGCGTGATGTGGGCGCAGGGCGAGCTGTGTGTGGATGGCACTTTTCGTTTTTAACCATGGTATCTACAATATTGTAGATACCATAGTTAACTCCTCAAACTTAGAACTCCTACGCCACCGCGTCGATGTTGAGCCGTATGTAGTCCACGACCACCGGCTCTCCCAGCTCGGCGAGCACGGTGTCCATGAACGGCTCGCGCAGGGCCTCGGGCAGCTGCTGGTAGTGGGGGCCGAGCACGATCGAGGAGAGGAACTCGCGCGGGTGCTCGGGCTGCTGCGGGGCTGGTGCCAGCCAGCACTCCACGGATGAGAAGCCCGCGCGGAGCAGACGCTCGCGGGTGACCCCGGGGCCCGCGTAGTTCCACGGCGCCCGCCAATCGCGGAAGTGCTCGGCGTAAGGCTCGCGCTCCAGGATCTCGCGGGCGACCCCGCGCAGCACGTCGATGTTGCCCTCCCCCCCACACTGCGCCACCAGCCGCCCCCCGGGCGCGAGCGCAGCGCGCAGCCGGCGGAAGAGCGCCTCGTGGTCGGCGATCCAGTGGAAGGTCGCAGTGGAGAGGATCGCGTCCACGGGCTCGTCCACCTCCAGAGCCAGCAGGTCACCCTCCCGGATCTCCACTCGCTCCGAGCCGATCCCCGCGCCCTCAAGCCGCTCGCGCGCGGCGCGGACCATCGAGGCGGAGGCATCCACAGCGATCACCCGCCCCCGCGGCAGCCGCTCGAGCAGCGCCTCGGTGACGCGCCCCGAGCCGCAGCCTGCGTCGATCACGGTCTCGTCCCCGGCGAGCTCCAGGCGGTCGAGCACGGCGCGCCCCAGCGCCTCCATCGGCGCGGAGATGCGGTCGTAGACGCTGCCGTCCCACTCGCGTACGGTCATGCTTTATCGGAGATGCGCTCGTAGACGCTGCGGTCCCACTCGCGTACGGTCATGCTTTATCGGAGATGCGCTCGTAGACGCTGCGGTCCCACTCGCGTACGGTCATGCTTTATGTATAACGCACGCGCCGGAGCAGCTCCAGCAGCACCTTGGAGAGCTGCCCCCCCTGCCACGCGAGCGGGGAGCGGATTGGATCCCCGCCCACCCCGCCGTCCTCGACGGTGAGCGTGGCCCCGGGGATCGCGTGCGCGTAGCGCTCGGCCAGGGCGAGCGGGTGCCCGGGGTCGACCTCGTCGCGGCTGGCAACGACGACGGTGGGCGCGACGAGGGCCCCCAGCTCGGCGAAGTCCTCGAAGGGCCGCGAGCGGGACACGACTTCCAGGGCGTCGGCGACGGCGAGAGGGTGCTCGTGCGCGGAGAGCCGCTGGCGGACGACCTGCTCGACGGTCCCCCGCCAGGCGGGGGGGACGGTGGAGAAGTTGTACGCGCGCACGAACCCGTCGACACCACCGGCACGCAGCGCGTGGGCGAGCACGTCACGGTCGCCTTCGGGGGCGTCAGGCGCGGCGGCGGGCGCCGAGGGGTCGAAGGCCGGCGTCACGAGCCCGAGCGCCGCCACTCGCGAGGGGTGCTCCAAGGCGAAGCGCAGGGCAGTGTGAGCCCCCATCGAGGCCCCGGCAAGCGCGGCGCGGGCGATCCCGAGCGCGTCGAGCACGGCCCCGAGGTCGCGGGCGAGCCGCTCGTAGCCGTAGGCGGCCGGGTCTGGCGCCGGACTCGAGCGCCCATGCCCACGGGCGTCGTAGGCGACAACTCGGTACCCAGCGCGCTCCAGCAGTCGGGAGCCCATCACGACGTAGCGGCGGGTGGCGGTGAGACCGTGCAGCAGCACGATCGGCGGGCGGGTGGGATCCGAATCCGCCTCCTCCCCTGCGAGGAGGACCCCATCGTCGGTGAGGACGGTCAGCTCGCGCGCAGCCACGCCTACACGGGCACCGCGGCAAGGTCCCGAACGAGCTCGGCGGAGCGCAGGGACTCCTCCCAGAAGAACAGGTGGCCGGCGTCGTCGAGGAGCTCCAGGCGAGCAGCGGGCATGTGCCCAGCGATCACGCGGGCGTTCTGAACCGGGATTAGGTCGTCCGCGGTGCCGTGCACGATCAGCGTGGGCAGATCGAGCCCGGATAGGCGGGCGGAGGTGTCGTGCGCGGCGATGGCCCGCATCTGGGCCATGATCACGGCCCGGGCGACGGGCCGCTGCAGCGCGCGGGCGACGTAGGCGTCGTAGAGAGCGGCGTCGTCGCGAAAGCGAGGCGAGATGCAGATCTCCCAGCCGGTGCGCAAAGCGCGGTCGCGATCCCCCGAGCGCAGCGACTCGACCAGCCGCAGGCCGACGGCCGGCGAGGCGAGCAAGGAGCCCGGCCCGCCGCAGTAGGTGCAGCCGAGCGCGAGCGTACGAACGCGATTAGAGCCCGCCCGCCCCGCGAGCGCGAGCTCCTGGGCGACCATGCCGCCCATCGAGATGCCGAGCACGTGGACGGAGTCGAGCTCGAGCGCGTCGAGCAGCCCGGCGGCGTCCCGGGCGAGGTCGGCAATCGTGAAGGGCGCCTCCATGCGACTGCTGTCGCCGACGCCGCGGTGGTCGTACGTGATTACCTCGAAGTGCGCGCGCAGAGCGCCCAGGAAGGGCTCCCCCCAGCTGAGCTGAGAGCCGCTCATGCCAATGATCGCCAACAGCGGAGGCCCAGAGCCGCTGCGCTCGTAGGAGAGAACGACGTCGCCGACGCGCGCAAGGGGCATCCGAGGATGGTACCCATCGGGTGGATCTTTAGGGATCGTCCGCGCGTCGCAGCACACCATCACGGCGGGCACGCGCGGTGCCTCCGTGCCCCGCTGTCGTGCGTTCTGTGGTCCATCCGGGGCCCCCCGTAGGATTCCGACGGTGGCACGATTCACACGAGCGGTAGCTCTCGCATTGACCCTGACGGTCGGGTCAGCGCTGGCGCCCGCGGCCGTGGGGGCAGCGACCGAAGCGCCGAAGCCGCCGGCGAACGACGAAGTCGCCAACGCGCAGACGATCCACTCGCTGCCGGCGACGCTCGAAGGCACGACGGTGGGCGCCACGGCCGTGACGAGCGAACCGGGGTCGGGCTGCGCCGGGGGCACTGTCGCCTCGGTGTGGTACAGCCTGCACACCACGAACGCCGAGCGGGTCGCGGTCGAACTGGCCGCGGGGGGCGCGCTCGACGGCACGGTCGACGTGTACAAGGCGGTGCGCTCGCAGCTGGAGCCAGTGACGTGCACGCAAACCGAAGAAGAAGGCAAGGCGTCGCTGTCGTTCAAGGCGAAGAAGAACACGCTGTATGACATCCGTGTGGCGGCGCTCCCGAACTCCCAGCTCGCGGGCTTCACCCTGAACGTCTTCCAGCCGACCCCCGCGGTCCCCCCGCCCGGGCCGCGCCTGCCCGCGGGCGGCGTGAGCGGGCAGGTCGATCGCATCCAGAACAGCAACGCGGCGTACTCGGTCAGCCTGCACGCGGGCGTCAGCTACCTGATCAACCTCGCCAACGAGACGAAAGGGGGATGCGTGAACGGCGCGCTGTACCCCCCGGGCACGAGCTCCTTCGAAGGGGCCAGCGCGCGCTTCCGCGTGGACTGTGGCGGCTACAGGCTGTTCACCCCCGGCCCGGGCAAGGGCGGGCTCTACAGCTTCGAGGTCACGCCGAGCCTCGAACGCAAGGGCGAGCAGCGCTTCCGCCTGCAGGTCGCGCCGGCGAACGGCACGCAGACGGCGCCGGGGGTGCCGCTGGGCAACTACGGGCGCGCAAGCGGTCGCTTGGAAGGCACGGGCATCCAGGTACTGCGCCTTTACCGGGTGGACGTAACCAGCCACTCCAACCTGACGTTGAGGCTGAGCGCACCACAGAGCGCCGAATTCAACCTGCAGCTGCGCGAACAGAACGGCGGCGTGATCGCCTGCAGCTGCAGCGGCAGCGGCTCGCAGAGGCTGCAGCAGCAGCTGCGCAGGGGCCGCTACTACGCGGTGGTGTCGGTGCGCAACCACACCTCAGGGAACTTCACCCTGACGCGCGAGTCGCGCACGATCACCCACACCAAGATAGCCTTCGGCGCCGCCCACGGAACCGCGGGCCAGACGGTCCCGATCAAGGTTCGGGTCTCGCCGGGCGCCTCGGGCCCGGTGAAGGTCGAAGTGCAGCGCTTTGACCCGGTCTTCGGCTGGCAGTTCTACCGCGAGATCGAAGTGCAGGCCAGCGAAGGCACAGCGGAAATCCCGTTCACTCCGCCCGCCGTAGGGAACTGGCGCGCGAACGCCTCATACGCGGGCTCGCTCGTGGCGAGCCCGAGCGCGGTCGGGTTCACGTACCTGCTTGTGAACTGACAGCCCTCATACCGGCAAAGCGAGCTGGTCCTCCGCGGGCGCCCCGGTCTCTTCCGGTCGACGCTCACGGGCACTGTTCCCGCCGAGGCCGGCAACGCGCACCCCCAGCAGCCGCAGGGGCCGCGCGGGGGCGTACTCGCGCAGCAGCCGCTGGGCGACAGCGTTCACGAGTTGCGGGTCGCGGGTGGCCTCGTCGAGGGTGCGGGCGCGGGTGACCGTGGTGAAGTCGTCGAGGCGCACCTTGATCCCGACCGTGCGCCCACTGCGCCCGTGCGCGGCGAGGCTCGCGCACAGCTCGTGGGACATCCGCTCAAGCTCGGCGCGCAGCTGAGCGTGGTCGTGGACGTCGCGGTCGAAGGTGCGCTCGCGCGACTCGGACACAACCTTGCGTGCGGCGCCCACCTCCCCGTCGTGCTCGAAGCGCGCGCGGCGGCCGAGCTCGCGTCCAAGGTTCGGGCCGAAGCGCTCGACCAGCACACGCTCGGGCGCGGACCCGACGGCGGCGAGCGTGGTGAGCCCGAGCTCGGCGAGGCGCGCGACGGTCTTCGGCCCAATCCCCGGCACGAGCCCCGGAGGCGAGCCGGCGAAGCGCGCGCACGCCTGCTCGCGGCTCAGCACGACGAAGCCCGCGGGCTTCTCCGCGTCAGAGGCGACCTTGGCGACGAGCTTGTTGGGACCGATCCCCACCGAGCAGGCGATCCCGGTCTCCCGGAGGATCTCCGTCACGAGCCGGCGCATCGCCGCGCGCGGGGAGAGCAGGTCGCTCACGTCGAGGTAGGCCTCGTCGAGCCCCACGACCTCCACGCGCTCGACGGTCCCGCGCACGATCTCCATGACCCGCCGCGAGACCTCCCGGTACGTGGGGAAGTCGGGGGCCAGGAACACCGCCTGCGGGCACAGCCGCCGCGCGCGCGAGGCGGGCATCGCCGAGCCCACCCCGAAGCGGCGCGCCTCATAGCTCGCGGTGGTCACCACCGCCCGCGGCCCACTCCCCGCGACAACCACCGGCAGCCCGCGCAGCTCCGGCCGGCGCCCCAGCTCGATCGAGACGTAGAAGGCGTCGCAGTCGACGTGGGCCGTGGTCAGGTGGGATGGCTCGACGGAGGACACTCTCGGGCGAATCTAGCGCCCCCTCCGGCGGGGTCGGCGCGGGCCATGCCCCCCGCTCCGCCCCCCGCGTACACCACGGCGGCCCCCGGCCCTCCTCACCTGTGTTTCGGGCACGGGAACTTGTAATCGGCCGGGACCGTTTCGCCGCTGAGGAACGACAGTTCCACCTTCACGGGGAATCCGCCTTTCGGACACGTCCGCGGGGCGGTCAGGAAGGAGACGAGCTTGTTGGCAGCCTTGAACGCCGCGCCGACCCTGATGTCGATCTGTTCGACCGACGCGTCGGGCGCTTCGGGGACCGATTCGACGAGCGGCACTTCGCCTGTGAACACGCTGCCGAACGGAGGCGCGGCGTCGCCGAGGGTCCCCTTCGAGACCAGTTCGATCGAAGCCGGCGTGTGGCCGACGGCGTAGACCAGGAAGCTGCCCCCGGGGCCGAAGAACGGCTGCAGGCTCACCGTCTCGTGGACGCGCGTGCCGCCGAACGACACGACGCCCTCCGCTTCGCCCGGCGCCCCGGCGAACGACCGCTTCGGGCACCCTTCGGCGCCCTTGGCGAGGAGCGCCGCTTCCGTGCACGCGGGGAATCCCCGCGTGCGCACCTTCACGCCGGCGGGTGCGTAGAACTTTACCCCCGTCAGCGGCGAGGGGGAGCCGTCGTATTCGGTCCCCGCGATCGTCAACTTCAGGTCCGCGGCGAACGGGGCGCCGTAGATCTCGCCGGTCCCTGGAAATGTTGCGCTGTGGCGCTTGCTCGGATCAATCGGGACCGGCGTGACCGTCGCGTTGACCGTCACCGCCGGCCTCGCCGCCGCCTGCCCCGGCAGGACCCCCGCCCCCACACAGATACCCGCCACCGCTGCGCCTATCGCCGCTCTGCGCATCGTCAACCCTTCCCGGCCCGCGACGCCCGCCGCCCTCGACGCTTGCGCTTGCGGTGTCCGTGCGCGCTCGCCTTTGGGCAGCCGTTCACTTTGATCCTCGTCGCCTGCGTCAGTTGCGCTCCGTTCTGGGCGGTGAACGTGGTGGGCATGACGATCGCGCCCTTGCACAGGTTGCCGTTGCTCGCCAGTGCCGAGTACGGTCCCTGCGGGAACACGAGCTCGAAGCTGCCGACCGGCACGTCCGGGATCGCGTTGAACGTTGCGCTGGTGATCCCCTGCTTGGAGATGAACGTTTCGCCGGCGAGGTACACGATGACGCCGTCGCCCTGCAGCACCAAGACCAGTTCCGGGAACTTAGCGTTGCCGTTGGACACGAAGTAGGCCGGGCCGCTCAGCCCGACCGGCAGCAGCGGCGTGGTTGCCGTCACCATCCCGACGTCCGACGCCGCCGGGCAGCCCGCCGGGTCGGCGTCGAACCTCGCCGCTGGGCACGCCTTCTGCAGGGTCGTCAGCCGCGCCGGAAGCTGCTTGGGCAGTTCGACCTCGACCTTGGCGATGTTGGCCTGCTGGCCGATCTCCGATCGGTCCTGCGGCCCCTGCGGGTAGGCCAGCTTCACGTCGAGACTGGCGCCGCTCGGCCTCGTGGCATGGCTCGATGTTTCGGCCGTCAGGTCCGGGTGAAACTGCAGCGCGGCGCAGCCGGCCGCCTGGAACGGCACAGAGTCGGTGGCCGCGGCGCCGGAGCTGCCGAACATCGTCACCGAGAACCTCTCGTGTTCACAGCTCGTCGGGTTGAAGATAAACTGAGGCTTGTCGATCGTGACGGTGACGCTTTTGACCTCCGCGTGGAAGCCCTTGATCATCAACGGCAGCGGATCGGTCGTGACCGTCACGAGCGAGGTGCGCGGATCGACGTTGAGCGCTGCCCGCACCACCACGTTGCCGAGGTAGAACGGCCCGGCCCGCGCCGGCGTGACGGTGCTCACCCCGAACGGCGCGCCCTCGTACGGGCCCGTGAAGTACACCCGCCCCCTCACCGTGTAGGGGTCCGGCCCGTCGCCGGCCTCGGCCGAGATTTCGCCGATTTCGCTTTCCGGGCTGCATTCGCCTGTGCTCGCCTGCGGTTCGGGGCACTCCTTCACGTGCGTGATCGACGCGAGCAGCCCCGGCGGGAGGCGCTCCTGGACGCGCGCGAGTTCCGGTTCGCCGTCGCGACGGGAGAACGTCTGCACGAGCGAGCTGTAGCCGCCCGCCTGATTGCTCGCCGTCCCCGCCGCCGTCGTGGGGCTGAACCCCCCGGTCGGGCAGCCGGAGGAGACCTCGAAGGTGCTCCGCGGCGTCGCGGGCGGGCCCGACTGCGGCGCCGACCACGGCGTCAGCGACGACGTCGTGGTGTACGGGCCGCACGCCGTCTCCACCAGCGCCGCGCGCGGCCCGCCGAAGAAGCTCACCTTCAGTTCGCTGTACGGCAGCCGCGGCAGGTTCTTGAAGCGCGCACTCACCTGCCCGGTCGTTTCGTTGAGCGTCACTTCCCCGGCGACCTTCAGCTGCACGCCGGCGCCTTCCACGACGATATACAGCGCCACCAGCGATCCAAACGGGTTCGAGCCCTGCGCCGGCCCGGCGTTGCCCTGCTGGGCTACGTAGACCGATCCCGCCACCGGATGGTCGAGCAGCGGGGTGCGCGCTTCGACCGAGCCGATCTTCGAGGATTCCGGACACGCCGCCGGCGCCGCGCTCGTCAGTGCGAGCTGCGCTTCGCTGCACGCGCTCAACCCGTTCGCCACCGACGGGGAGACCACCAGGCCCGGCGGCAGCACGAGCGCCAGTTCCTGCATGTTCGCCTCCGCGAGCGAGCCCGCCGCCTCGACCTGCGGGATCTTCAAGACGACGCTCGTGCCGGTCGGGGAGTCGGCGACGGTCGCTTCCGGGCGCACTTCGATCGACGGCGTGAAGCTCAGCCGTTCGCAACCGGTTGGCGCCGCCATCGGCGAGGAGTACAGCAGCGGCGTCCACACCCCGGGTTCCTGCCACGATTCGGCGCGTGCGGAGGCCGACAGCGCTTCCAGCGTCGGCGGGGTCGTGTCGGTCGGACACCACGTCGGCAGCGTCAAGAAGGGAGCCCCGCGGTGGGGCACGGCCACGCACGGCCCGCCCGAGACGGTCTGGTGGCAGTGGCCCGGCGCCGAAGGGTCGCCCCACAACGTCAGGAGCACCCCGTCGGCGCTCGCGATCTGGGGAATCCCCGGCACCAGGCCGGAGATCCCGTAGTCACCGCCGGCGTGCACGCCGCCGATGAGGTGCGCGATGAAGCCGACGCCCCCGACGGTGAAGCCGAGCGCGCCCGCGACCTTCGACGAGGAGGGCGCGATGTTGAAGACGGGGTTCTCACCCGATTCCCAGACCTTGGCGACCGGCGAGGCGAAGGCGACGACGCCAACCTGGCTCGTGGCAGAGCATTCCTGGCGCGCCAACTGCTGTTCGGAGCACCGTTCGACGCCCGCCAAATCGCCGATCACCCCGGCGGGCAAGGTCGTTTCGACGTTCCGCGGGTCTCCGTCGGCGATTTCGCGCCCCAGCGGGCCCGCGTCGCCGAGCCCTTCCTTTTCCTGTTCTTCGCTCAGCGGATGCCGCTTGAGCAGGACCGTCGTGGTGAATGCGTACGGGTGCGAGCCCGCCTGGGTCGCCGGCGCTCCGCTCTGTTCTTCCGCTTTCATTTCCGTGCGTTCGACGCCGAACGACGCCCACGCCGGCCCGGCCGTCGCGGCGCCGAGAAGGCACGCGGCGGCGATGCCGTAGAGCACCGCCCGCCCGCGCCGGGCACCTCCGTGCTCGCCCATCGCCCGCTCGCCGCCCGCTCGCCGGGCCGCAAATCGGGCTGCCCGTCGGATCGGCCGGCTGGAGTGATCGCTGTGGTCGACCATCACTTCCTCCTCGTCTCTTCGTGACCGTCGCTCCCCGCGGTGCGTCCGGCCCGCGCTCGTCTCTTCTTCCCTTTCTTCTTGTGCCCCCTCTTGGCTTTGTGAGCGGCCCCGCGTTTCTTCGCGGGCCTCACCGCCGGCTTCGGCGCCGGCGTGGCCGCCGGCTGAGATACGAGGTTGCCCGGCCCCGAGAATGTTTCGCTGGCAACCGGCCCCTGCGCGAGAGGCGGGGCCGGCGTCGCCAGGCACGCTTCGCCCGCACACGACGCCGGCGGCGCGGGCGGACTCTGAGCGGCGATGCCGCCGTCTTCGCGCGCGTCGTAGAGGTCGACGAGCTCGTCTTCGTCCTGCCCCACGAGCGGCTGGCGGGTGAAGAAGAAGACGTCGCTCCCGGTCGCGCTCGCTTCGGCGAAGTACGACGGTTCGCTGCTCACGCCCGAGGAGATCAGGAAGAGGCAGCCACCCCCCGCGCCGGCCGGACAGCTCCCGGCGCCCGCGCGCTCCCACTCGTACACGTCCATCGCGCCGTTGCTGTCGGCCGGGAGGAGCTGTTCTTCGGTCTCGAAGAACACCCTGCTGCCGTCTTCGGAGAGGTTGCGCGGCAGGTCCCACGGATACAGCGCCGGCGGCGCCACGAAGCCGTCGTTCTCGAGTCGGTAGAGCATCGCGTCGCTGCTCGCCGGCGTCCCCCGCGGGTTGCACGACACGCACGTCACCGTTCCCGCGCCCGCTCCCGTGCGGGCGTTGTACACGTAGACCTCCTCGCAGGCTGCCGCCACTCCCGCTTCGGTGCAGTCGTTGCCTGCTCCATCGTTGTCGTAGCCGGTCGGTTTCGCTCGTGAGGTGAACATCAGCGTGCGGCCGTCGGCGCTGACGCGCGCGCTGCGCACGCCTTCCTCGGCGCCGGCACTCGCTTCGGAGGCGTACAGCAGCGTGTGCGTCGTCCAATCGTCCCCTTCGCCGCCGCCACTCACGAGCGAGATCGCGCCCGCGTGCCACACGTAGATGTTGCCCGCCGCGGCCACCACGCCCGCCACGACCGCGCCGTTCGCGGCGAAGTAGACGTAGGAGCCGTCGCGCGCGAGGCCGAGCACTCCCTGCGCTTCGCCACCGGGCGAGGTCAACGCCACCCGCTGCCCGGCCTGTGCGCCTTCGAGATCGAAGCGGTACAGCACACCGCCTTCGATGTAGAGGTCCTGCGAGCCGTCGGGAGTCGCGGCCTGCCACGCCGCCGGCCCGCCCGAGACTTCGAGCGTTTCGCCC
Organism: uncultured Solirubrobacterales bacterium; assembly: GCA_963831945.1. Taxonomy (GTDB): domain Bacteria; phylum Actinomycetota; class Thermoleophilia; order Solirubrobacterales; family Solirubrobacteraceae; genus Palsa-744. The sequence goes on from CAWHSC010000003.1 coordinate 56,328, forward strand.
GCGCCGGGCGCCTGCGGCTCGCGCAGGTAGATGTGGCCGCTCGCGAGGTCGGTGAAGGCGACCCGCGAGCCGTCTTCGGAGACGGCGTTCTGCACGAAGTACGACACCCTCCCGAGCGAGTGGTCGGGCAGTTCGACCACTTCTTCGGCGGCGCCCGGCCCGAGCCCGCCGGCCGCGCCGCCGGCCGCCGCGGCGCCGCCGCGCAGCACGTCGAGGAGGCTCAGCTGCCCTTCGTGCCATTCGTAGAGGTTGCGCACCCCCGCCGGCGCCGCGCTGAGCAGCCGGTTGCGGGATTCGAAGAAGATCCGCGTATCCCCGTCCGCCGCCGCGACGAGGAAGAAGCTCGCCGCTTCGCCGGCCCCCGCCTGGAACAGCATCCGGTACGCCCCCGTCGCGTTGTCGTAGACGTAGACCGCCTGCCTGCCTTCGATCGCGCCCGCGCCGGCGGCGAGCGGCGGCCGGTCGTTCGAGAGCACGAATGTGTAGCGGAGGTCTTCGCTGACGCCGAGCACCGCGCCGAGTCCGCCCGGGTCGACCGCGGGCTCGACGTTCAGCGTCGACCACGCTTCCCCGCCGCGCGCGCTCAGGTAGGTCGTGAACAGCTGCGGCGATCCTTCGCCGGGCTCCCCGCCGAGCGGGTAGGGCCCCAGCGAGTCGAACGTCACCGCTTCACCCGACGGGGCGCCGCGCACGCTCGTGACCGCGCCCAATGCATCGGCGTAGCTCTTTTCCACCGGCGACACCTGCTCGTAGGCGCGGCAGTCGGGGAGTGTTGCGCCGTAGACCTGCGCTTCGCGGGCTGCTTCGTTGGGGCACCCCCCCGTTTCCGCGGCCCGCGCCGGCGCCGCGGCGGAGGAGGCGACGGCCGCGGCGATGCCTGCCGCAAGCGCGCCCAGGACGGTTCGGACGCGGCGGGGCGCCCGGGGCACGGCGCCTGCTGTCGCCGGCGTGTTCGAGACGGCCTCTCCGTGGCGAGCCCCCCGGGGCGCAGCACTGCGGCGGGCACAGCGAGCGGGACGCGACATTACGTTCCTCCCTGACGATATGGCGGAGACGGTGTGAGTAGCATCGTATGAGTTATATCATATGAGCCAAATCGTGTAAATTGGATCATTACAGATAGACCGTTTGCCTACTACCATATGGTCCAAATCGTGCCACTTGCTATGCTTCCTCCGAATGTCGCGGCCTCTCGACGAGACCTCCTACGTCGTGCTCGGCCTGCTGGAGTTGACCGAACCCGCGACCCCCTACGACCTGGAGCGGGTCGCCCGGCTGAGCACGGTCCGGTTCTGGACGATCCCTCACTCCAGGCTCTACTCCGAGTGCGCCCGGCTCACCGAGCAGGGCCTGCTGAGCGAAGAGCGGGAGCAGACCGGGCGCCGCCGGCGGATTTACCGCCTCACGGCGTCCGGACGCGAAACGCTGGAGGCGTGGCGCGCAGACCCCGCCGGCGCGCACGACGAGGTGCACAGCGTCGGCCTCCTCAAGCTCTTCCTCGGCGCCGATCCGGCGATGCTCGCCGCGGTGTACCTCCCCGAACACGAAGAGCTCCTGCGGAAGTTCGAGGCGCTGCGCGAGGTGTCGCTGGACCTGGACCCGCCCCGCGGCGGGATGCTCGCGTTGGAAGCGGGAATCGGATTCCAGCGAGAGTCCGTCCGTTTCTGGAAGAACCTCCTCGACGCGCCGCCCGATTGAGGCGAGGCCCCGTGCCCGCACGGTCGCACAATCCCTTCCTGCGCTCCCCCTCCGGCGGTCGCGCTCTCAGCGCGCTGCACCTTCCATTCCTCACCCTCCGGCCGCCCTCGGGCTTCGGAGTGCTCACCACGACCGGCCGCAAGACCGGCAGGCGGCGACGCAAATGCGTCCACGTGATCCGCCGCGGCGGGCGGGCTTACCTGGTCATGCTCCGGCCCTCTCCGCCCCTCCCCGCGGACGTCGCGGCGCGCTGGGTCGCCTCCTGGATGCTGAACATCCGGGCCGACCCGCACGTCCGCCTACGCGTCCCCGGCGGGACCTTCGCGGGCCTCGCGCGGGCGCCGGCGGATGAGGCCGAGTCGCGGACGGCAAGGGAGATCTACTGCGAGACGGTCAACCCCCTCGACTACGTCGAGTACATGTTCCACTGCAGCGACCTTCCCACGCGCGCGAAGATCCGCGAGCTGCACCGCAGGTGGTTCGACACGGGGATCCCACTCGTGATCGAGCTCGCGGTATAGGCGTCCCTCGGCTGGGAGCGCTCATCCGGCATCGTCCGCCGAATCTAACGGCGGTGTCGGCGGAGTCGATCCCTTCGCGCCCCCCGCCCGCAGGAGCTCTGCGAAGAAGCCCCGGCCCAGGACGCTCAGGCTGAGCAGCGAGCCGAAGAGGACCACCGCGTCGATGCTCTCGCGTCCCTGCTTGGCCCAGTAGACGTCTTCCAGGTTGAGCCACAGCGCGAACTCGTCGAGGGTGAGCGCCGCGCCGCTTCCGAACGCGCAGGCGGTCAACCGCGAGCTCCAGCGTTCCTCGTTGATGCCGATCTCGAGCAACCACAGGTAGCCGACCGTCAGCAGGCCCGCGATGCCGAGGGTCATGTGGTGGATGTGCCGTCCCCCGGGCGTGATGTTCCGGAACGGCCCCCGTTCGGCCCTGATCGCGTGCGTGATGGCTCGCACCGCCGCGAACGTCGTGAAGAACGCGCCGGTGGAGAACAGCTGGCGCTCCTTGCGGCGGTCGCCGAAGTGCTTGTAGTACAGCGCGCGCAGATCCCGCTCGGGCGAGAACCCTGCCGCGGCGCGACCGTGAGAGCCGCCGCTCAGCGACACTGCTCCACCAGCGCGCCGGCGCCGACCTCGTCGATCGAGGCGTACCCGCTGAGCGCCATCGCAAGGTCGAGGTCGGCGAGGAAGGAGCGCAGCACCTCGACCACGCCGGTGGCGCCGCCCAGCGCGAGGCCCCAGATGTAGGGGCGGCCGAGCAGCACCGCGCGGGCGCCAAGCGCGAGCGCCTTCAGGGCGTCCGCGCCGGAGCGGATGCCGCTGTCGAAGAGCACCTCGCAGCGGCCCTCGACGGCCGCGACGACCTCGGGGAGCGCGTCGAGCGCTCCGACCGCGCCGTCGACCTGGCGCCCCCCGTGGTTTGAGACAAGCACGCCCTGTACGCCGTGCTCGACCGCGAGGCGGGCGTCGTCGGCGCGCAGGATGCCCTTCAGCACGATCGGCAGCTCGGTGCACTCGCGTAGGAACGCGAGGTCCTTCCAGGTCACGGCGGGGTTGGCGAACTGCCACGCCCAGTGGCCGATCGCAGCCTGCATGTTCTCCTCCGGCGGGGCGGGCAACGCGGCGCGGAAGACGGGGTCCTCGAGGTAGTTGCGGTTGCCCTCGCCCCACAGGAACGGCAGGAAGCCGTTGGTCAGGTCGGCGGGGCGCCAGCCGAGCAGCCACGTGTCGAGCGTGAGCACGATCGCGCTGTAGCCGGCGCGCTCGGCGCGCTCCACGAAGCTGCGCGCGAGCTCGCGGTCGCGCGGCCAGTAGAGCTGGTACCAGCGCGGCAGCTCCCCGGCCGCCTGCGCGATCTGCTCGAGCGTGTGCGAGGCGGCGGTGCTCGCCACGAACGGCACCCCCACCTCGGCGGCGCCACGCGCCATCGCCAGCTCCCCCTCGGGGTGGGCGAGCGTCTGCACCCCGATCGGGGCGAGCAGCACCGGGGCGGGCAGCGGCATCCCGAGCAGGGTGCGCGCGAGCGTGCGCTCGGAAACATCGCGTAGCATCCGCGGCGCAAGGCGCCAGTGGTCGAACGCCTCGCGGTTGGCGCGCATCGTCTCCCCCCGCCCCGCCCCACCGGCGATGTAGCCGCGCGGGCCCTCGGCGAGCAGGTGGTAGGCGTCGCGCTCGAGCGCCCGCCAGTCCAGCGAGCGCGCCGGACGCTGCCCGCCCAGCCCGCGCAGGTAGATCTCGTACTGGTAGTTGGCGTAGGGGACCTGCTCGCTCATCCTCGGCCTCCGGGTCGGAGACGGGAACTCTACCGACGGCGGGGCGGCGAGCCGCTCACGCGGACGCCCACATCTCCCCTACGCCTTCGAACCCGAGCGCGCGCGCCGTCGCTTCGGTGAGGTCGTATTCGCGGCCGGCCACGTAGGGACCACGGTCGATCACCCGCACCCACACGGTGCGCCCGTGGTAGCGCAGCGTCACGCGCGTGCCGCACGGCAGAGTCTTGTTGGCGACGCCCATCGTGGAGCTCGTCAGTAGGCCACCGCAGGCGAGGCTGCCGCCGCCTCCGTACCACGAGACCTCGACGAGGCGGTAGACGTTCGTGCGGCTCACTGGGCGGTGCCGGGCGCGCAGGCCGGTGGCGCCCGCGAAGCTCACCCGCAGGCGCTCGCTGCCGAGGCGGCGGGTTCGGTGGCGCAGCCGGTGGCATGTCGCGGCGGATGGAACGGGTGCAGGAGCTTCGCCCACTCCCAACACGAGTCCGGCCGGGGTCAGGGGCGGCGCAGCCAGCGCCGGTGTTGCGGGAACGTACATACAGTCCTCCTTGCTCACCGCCTACGGGGTTAGCTGTCGGGCTTACACGCCGCTGCGCGCACGAAGGGCGTGCGTCAGCGAGGCGTTACCGCCGCAGCAGCGGCGGATTCGCCCCATCCAGACCGCGAGGCGGTCCGGCAGTGGGTCCCCCGTTCGCCCCCAACGACGGCGGCGATTCGGCAGATTCTGAAAAGACCGGGGGAGGATAGAGGTCTCGCCCCGGGCTACTGTGCGCGTCGTCACACACGAGCCGGCGCCACTGGCACGATCCCAAGCTGGGCGGGGGATCTCGCCACGAGGCAGTTCGCCGAAAATGTTTCCGGGGCCGCGCAAATATCCCCCGCGGGGCGCCCGAGTCGTGTATAGTGTGCTTTCAGTTCGAATCTGGCCAACTATCATGATTAGCGTTTATCAACCACCAAGTCAAGGAGCAGTCCGACATGAAGCATCTCAAGATCGCGGGACTCTGCCTCGTGGCCATGCTCGCGATGAGCATAGCCATGGCAGAGACCGCCACGGCAGCAGGTTGGGAACAGTGCACCGAAGGAGCAGCTACTACTAAATATGCGACAAATCAGTGCAAAACAGCCGAAGCGACTGGCAAATGGGCGTGGCAGGAAGCCCCAGCCGGAACACCAAAAACAATTCGAATCAAAACTAGTACATTGATGCTGGCAGATACCAAAACCCCTCTGGGAGAATTAAAGGTCGCATGCGCCCTTGAAGAGGAAGGTCCGGCTGGCGGAGGAGTCGCTAAAATAGAAAGGGTAACCTTCAAAAGCTGCAGAGGCGTCAAGGTCTGCGAAGGGGAAGCAACGGTCAAAGCGGTAGATTTGCCGTGGAAGACCGAATTCTTCGAAACAGAAAAAAAGGTTCTACAAACGCTACAGGGCACAGGCGTGGGCGAACCGGGATGGAACGCAAGATGCCTGGGACCGCTCGGCACCCTGGAAGATGAATGTAAGACCGAATCGGAAAAGCGCGAACACCTAATCGACGAAAACAGAGTGACAGGAATCGAATTATTACTTTTAGAGACATTTCAGGAAACAAGAAAATGGGACTGTACAATAGGCGGAACAGAATCAGGCGTGATCAAAGGTAGCAAGTCCATCTTATGGGCTAACGGCTCGGGGCTTCGAGTGTTTGGACTCTGAGTGTCGTTATCGCTGGTGGGGTCGGTGGATGCCGGCCCCCCGGCGAGCTGGTTTGAGTCGAAGGGCGCGAGAACGAGCAGCGGCGAGTGGCTCACGCGAACGGACCCGGAACCGCAGCGGTGCCGCAGTGGCGCGTCGCGTGACGTGGCGCAGGTGCAGGTCCATGACGAGGATCGGTTGACGCACGGCCCTCCAGCAGCGACAATGAGGCGCATGGCCAACTCCGACCGCCTCACGGGCCTCGACACGGCGTTCCTGCACCTGGAGAACCACTCCACGGCGCACATGCACGTCGCGTCGGTGATGATCTTCGAGGGCCAGGCGCCCACCCCCCAGGAGCTCGTGGCCCACGTGGAGAGCCGCCTGCATCTGGTGCCGCGCTACCGCCAGCGACTCGCGTACGTGCCGCTCGACCAGGGCCGGCCGGTGTGGACCGACGACCCGCACTTCAACCCCCACTACCACATCCGCCACACCGCGCTGCCGCGGCCCGGCGACGAGGCGGCGCTCAAGCGGCTCGCGGGACGGCTCTTCTCCCAGCGCCTGGACCGCTCAAAGCCACTGTGGGAGATCTGGCTGGTGGAGCGGATGGCGGGTCGGCGCTTCGCGCTGATCGCCAAGACCCACCACGCGCTCGTGGACGGGATCTCCGGGGTCGACATAACCACCGTGCTGTTCGACACCGCGCCCGAGCCGGCCGCGACGCCGCGAGCGCCCGAGCCGTGGACCCCCCGGCCGTTGCCCGGCGCGGCGAAGCTGCTCGGCGAGGCGCTGCTGGAGCGCGCCACCGCGCCGGGCGAGATCGCGCGCGGGGCGCGGCGGATTGTGCGCGCGCCGCGCCGCGCCGTGGAGCAACTGCGGGAGAGCCTCGCGAGCCTCGGCGCCACCACCCTGGCGGGCATCAACGCGCCGGCGCCCCCCTCGCCGCTGAACGTCGACATCGGCCCGCACCGCCGGTACACGTGGGTGGACGCGGACCTAGCGCTGTTCAAGGCGATCAAGGACTCCCTCGGGGGGACCCTCAACGACGTGGTGCTCGCCGCCGTCAGCCTCGCGCTCGGCCGGTGGCTGCGCGAACACGGCCAGGAGACCGAGGGGCTCGTGCTGAAGGCGATGGTGCCGGTCTCCGTGCGCGCCGACACCGAGCGCGGAGCGCTCGGCAACCGCGTCGCCGCGATGTGGGCGCCGCTGCCCGTCGGCGTCGAGGACCCCGCGGAGTGCCTCGCGCAGATCGGCGCCGCGATGGAGGAGATCAAGCACTCCGGCCAGGCCGTCGGCGCCCAGACGCTCACCAACCTCGCCGGTTTCGCCCCGCCGACGATCCTCAGCCAGGCCGCGCGGTTGCAGGCCCGTCAGCGGTACTTCAACCTGGTCGTCACCAACGTGCCCGGGCCCCAGTTCCCGCTGTACCTGCTCGGACGCCGCCTGCGCTCGCTCTACCCAGTGGTCCCGCTCGCGCGCCGCCAGGCGCTCGGGATCGCGGTGATGAGCTACAACGGCCACCTCGGCTTCGGCCTGCTCGCCGACTACGACGCGCTCGGCGACCTCGACGCGATCGCGCTCGACCTGGAGCACGCGATCCGCCGGCTCGCGCGCGCCGCGGGCGTGCGCGCAGCGCGCGGTGCCGGCTCCCGCTCCCCGGCGAAGCGGGCCAACGGCGCCAAGGGCAAGGCCGGCGGGCGCGCCCGCCCCGCGCGGGCAGCAAAGGCGCCCGGAGCAGCAAAAGCCCCCAGCACAACGAAGACCAAGGCCCCTGCAACGGCCCGCGCCAAAGCCGCCGCTCGCAACGGGGGAGCCGGCGGACGCACTCGCCCCGCCGGCCGGCCCGCCGCCTAGCAAGTGCGCCTGGCCCTCTGCCAGATGAACGCCACCGTCGGCGAGATCGCCGGCAACGCGCAGCGCATAAGCGCGGGGATCGATGCCGCGCGCGCGGCCGGCGCAGAGGTGGTGGCGTTTCCCGAGCTCGCGGTGACCGGGTATCCGCCGGAGGATCTGCTGTTGCGCGAGCACTTTCTCGACGACGCCCGCGCCGCGCTGCAGGAGGTGGCGGCCCACACGGAGGGGATCGTCGCCGTCGTCGGATTCCCGGAGCGGGCGCACGGAGCGCACGGCGGGCACGAGGGGGCGCCGCGGGTCTACAACGCGGCGGCGGTGCTCGCGGAGGGGGCGGTGCGGACGGTGTACCGCAAGGTGCACCTCCCCAACTACGGCGTGTTCGATGAGCAGCGCTACTTCACGGCGGGGCACGCGGGCGCGGTGACGGACGTGGGCGGGCAGCCCCGTGGGGCTGACGGTGTGCGAGGACCTGTGGCGGCCCGGGTCCCCCGCCGCCGAGGAGGCACAGGCGGGCGCGAAGCTGATCCTCAACGTCTCCGCCTCCCCGTACCACGCTGGCAAGGGCACCGAGCGCGAGCGCCTGTTCGCCCAGCGCGCCCGCGAGCACGACACGTACGTCGCCTTCTGCGGGATGGTCGGAGGCCAGGACGAGCTGGTCTTCGATGGCCACTCGTTCGTCCTCGACCCCAACGGCGAGACGATCGCGCGCGCCGCGCAGTTCGAGGAGGAGCTGCTGGTGTGCGACCTCGACATCGGGGGGGGCGCGGGGAGAGTGGCAGGCGGGCACTCAGCCTCTCCAGCGACCGCCGCGCCGTCCACCGGAGCGTCGAGACAGTCGCCGCCCGCGCCCCTCGCCCCCGAGGAGGCCGAGGTCTACGCCGCGCTGTGTCTGGGACTACGTGACTACGTCGAGAAGAACGGCTTCCAACGCGTGGTGCTCGGCCTCTCCGGTGGGATCGACAGCGCACTCGTGGCGTGTCTCGCCGCGGACGCGCTCGGGGCCGAGCGGGTGAGCGCGGCGGTGATGCCGTCCCCGTACTCGTCCTCCGACACCCAGGGTGACGCCCACGCGGTGGCCGCCGTGCTCGGGGTGCGTGCCCACGAGTTGCCGATCGAGGCCGTGATGGAGGCGTACACCGCCACGCTGGCCGAAACAGGGATGCCGGCCGCAGGCCGGTGTCCCCCGGCTTCGGTCGAGGAGTTCTCCGGGCCCGCGGCGGACCTCACCGAGGAGAACCTGCAGGCCCGCATCCGCGGCAACCTGCTGATGGCGCTCTCAAATAAGTTCGGGTGGCTGGTGTTGACCACGGGCAACAAGTCGGAGATGTCAGTCGGATACACCACCCTCTACGGCGACCTCGCCGGGGGGTTCGCGGTCATCAAGGACGTCCCCAAGACGCTCGTGTACCGCCTCTGCGAGTGGCGCAACTCCCCTCCAGGCGCGGCCGGGACCGGCACGCCCGCGCCGATCCCCGCCTCGATCCTCGAGCGCCCCCCGACCGCGGAGCTGCGCGAGAACCAGCGCGACGAGGACTCGCTGCCCCCCTACCCCCTGCTCGATCGCATCCTGCACGGGTATATCGAGCGCGACCGGGGCCGCGAGCAGCTGATCGCCGAGGGCCTGCCGGCGGCGGAGGTGGACCGCACGATCCGCCTCGTGGACGGCTCCGAGTACAAGCGCCGCCAGGCCCCCCCGGGCATCAAGGTCACCACCCGGGCGTTCGGCCGCGACCGGCGGATGCCGATCACCAACAGGTATCGAGAGTGCCCGCCCACTCCGTGAGAACGCGTTTGAAAGCGATCGGCACGCCCCTGAGACGCGCCCGCCAGGTGACGCTCGCCGCGGTCGCGCTCGGCTGCGCGCTCGGGGTGGGTGCGTGCGGAAACACCCTGCAGGACCAGCCGGTGGCGCCGAGCGTCCTCGAGTCGCTGGTCACGCAGGAGCAGTTCCCGGTGTACTGGCTCGGGGGCGTCTTCCAGGGGCTCGGGATCACCCGCGTCGCGCGCGACCCGACCGGGGCCTACGAAATTCAGTACGGCAACTGCACGGTGGGCGGAGAGAACGCGTGCGTGACCCCACTGGAGATCGTGACCTCGCCCGACAACAGCTTCCTCCCCGGGGGCAGTGCCCCGCAGCGGCCGGTCCCCGTCCGAGGCGTGCGCGGCCTCGCGACCAGAGGCGGGAAGACACTCGTGGTGGCGACGGGGGGCGTGGTGGTCGACGTCTACGCCGAGCGCCCCGCGCTCGCGCGGGTGGCCGCCGCGGCGATGGTCACGATCGGCACGCCCGAGGCGCCCGGCGCGCCGCTGCCTCGGCCGCAGCCCGACACGGGCTTCGCCGAAACGCCGCTGCCCTCACAGCAGCCGACGGCGGCACCGTCGGGGTGGGCAAAGGTGCTGCGCGCGCACGTCAAGCAGTGAGTCATTGGGGATCGTCCGCGCGGGTCGGCGAGTCCAACGAGCGCAGCGCGGGCAGGGCCTCCGTGCCCTGCCTCCAGGCGGGCGACTCAACCCGACCGTCGTCACCCCGGCGGTGAGGCCGGCAGGGGCCGCACGGCGATCGTCATGCGGGTCACCGCGCAGAGGTGGCTGGCGTCGTCGCTGAAGCGCACGTCCCAGACCCAGGTGGTGCGCCCCCGGTGCAGGCGCACGGCGTGGGCGTGGATGGTGCCCACAGTGATGGGGCGCAGGAAGCTCGTGCTGTTGGAGAGGCCCATCGCGACCGAGCCGTCGGCGAACACCGCGATCGCGGTGGCCATCGAAGCCATCGACTCCGCCATCGAGGCGTAGACGCCGCCGTGCACGAGGCCCGCCGGCTGCAGGAGCTCCCCGCGTACCTCCACCTGGGCGCGCACCTCGGTGTCGGAGTACCCGAGCAGCTGCAGGCCGTAGAGGCCGTCGAACCCGGGCAGCGGTCCGTGGGTCTGCTCCGCGCCGGGGGTGCCCATCGACGCGCCACGATAGCCTACGAGGGCCGCGCCTGAACCCAAGAGCCCACGTGAGCCGCCTGGAAGACCTATCCCCCGATCTGCACGCGGTGCTCTCGCTGCTGCTGCGCCAGCACAGGGGCTACGCCGAGGTGGCGGGGATGCTGGGCATCGAGGAGCGCGCGGTGCACGATCGCGCACACGCGGCGCTCGCGATGCTCGCCCCGCGCCAGGCGCGCGAGCTAAGCGCCGCGCAGCGCGAGCGGGTGGGCGAGTACCTGCTCGGCCAGGACGACCCCGCAACCCGGCGCGAGACCCGCGCTCAGCTGGAGGGCGAGGCGCCAGCGAGGGAGTGGGCACAGGCGCTCGCGACCGAGCTCGCCCCCCTGGCGAGTAGGCCGCTGCCGGAGATCCCGGCGGGGAGCGCAACCGTGCCGACGACCGCGCAGCCGAAGCCGAGCGCGACCCCGCCCGCCGTCGAGCCCTCCCCGGCGAGCACAGCCGTGGAGCGTGAGCTGGCGGCAGAGACAGGGGCGGCGCCCAGTTCGCGGCGGGGGGGCATGATCGTGCTCGGCGTGGTGGCCGCGGTGGTGATCGTGGCGGTGGTGCTGATCGTGGGCGTCGGCAGCGGCGGCAGCTCCCACCCGAGCTCGACCGCCGCCGCGAGCAGCTCGACGCCCGCGACAAGCTCGACGGCCACGACGACCTCAACGCCCACGACGAGCTCAACGCCCGCAGCGAGCTCGACCTCGACGACAGGCGGGGGCACCTCCAAAACCGCGGCCGGCGAACCCCGCATCGACGCGACGCTCCCGCTCACATCGCCCAACCCGGCCGACAAGACGCTCGGGGTCGTGGAGGTCATCTCGCGTGGCAGCCTGCACGCCTTCCTGGTGGTCGCCGAACACCTGCCGCCGACGACGGGGTTCCGCTACGCCGCCTGGCTGTACAACTCCCCGACCGACGCCCTGCTGCTCGGCAGCGGCCCGAAAGTTGGCTCGAACGGCATCCTCAAGGCCGCGGGGGGTCTGCCGGCAAACGCAGGCCACTACAGCACGATCGTCCTCACCGAGGAGCACAGCGAAAAGCCGACCCAGCCCGGCCCGATCGTGCTCAGCGGCGCGTTCAAGGTCGGGTAGGCACCAGGGGCCACTGGCGGTGCTGACGGGGGCGCCGATCCGGTCATTGAACGGCGCCCCCGCTCAGCGGTTCCCGAGGACATCGCGCGTGGAGAGGAGATCACGCACTCGGGGGTTCTCAGCGAGCGCCGCTGGGTCGATCTTGGCGCTCGCGAGTCTTGTATGGGATGGGAGTCGGCGGCGACTGCCGCCGTGCCTCGTCAAGAACCTTTCTTACTTCTTTTTCTTCTTCTTCGGCTTGGGCCCATATTTCTTATGGGCCTGCTTCTCACATGTCGCGCGCTTGTTCTTCGGCTGTTTCTTGCACGCCTTGAGGGCTTTGGCGAGCTTTTCGGGGTTGGTGAGCTTCTTGGGTTTGACTGCTTCTTTTTCTTTTTCCTGTGTTTCCTTCGGGAACAGTGTCGTCACGGACGGCGGGATGATCGAGGCCGCGGGTGATGCGGGGGCGGTGTAAATTCGCCTTCGGGGGTTTCGATGGGTTCCACCTGCTTGGTGACCGGGTTGACGAGGTTGTCGGGGGCCACCGCCGTGAGCTTGTAGTAATAGACAGTCCCGGGTGCCAGCGTTTCGAGGCTCAACACCAGAGGTTCCGCGGTGGCGCTCGTGGTGTGCCCGGCGGTCTGGAACTGCAGGTTGCCCTTGGTCGTGCCGAGCTGCAGTTCCCAGCGGGTGGGTTCGCCCATCCCGTCGACCGAGCCGTTGATCGTCGCGGCGTTCTGGGTGATGCCAGTCACTTCGCCGAGCGTGGCGGTCGGCAGGATCGGCGGCGAGGTCGTGAATACCTTGTCGGGGCCGACCACGGTATTCACGGTACCGCCGATGTCGTTGGTCGCGACGACCGCGTAGTGGTAGACGGTGCCCGGTGTCAGCTCGCCGACTTCGAGCGGTTCCGTCGCCTGGGCCGTGGTTTCCGGGGCGACGGGGACTTCTGGGGTGGTCCTGCCGTAGACGTAGGCATTCGCCGCCGACTGTTTGAGCGCTTCTTCGTAGCCTTCCTGGTCGGTGTAGGCGTAGTGATAGGCCGTATTTTCCCCGCCCTTGGGGTTCACGGTTCCCGAGAACGTAGCGGTGGTACGCGTCACGCTCTGCGCCGCCGCGGTCGTGGCGACGGGCGCGATCTGCGTCGTGAAGGCTTCGACCGGCCCGTCTTTCGTGCCTCCCGGATTGTTCGTCGCCACCACTCGGTAGAAGTAGGTCGTTTCGGGCGCCAGGGCATTGTGGAGGTCCACCGGGCCGGTCGTCTTCGTTTCGGAGCCGATGGGGATACTCCCGCCGGCGACCGGTATGCCATTGCCTGCTTCCACCGCCGCTTTGCTGGTGGAATATTCAAACGTGTACGTCGCCGCCTGGTAGTTCGGGTTGATCTGCGCTTCCAGCTTTGCGTCCTTCGAGGTGATCCCCGTGGCGCTCTCGCCTTCGACGATCGGGGGCATCAGCGCCGGCGCGGTGAATTCTTCGATTCCGCCTTCGACTTTTTCATGAGCAACGTTTTCGGCGATCACCCGGTAGTGGTAGGTGGTGCCTGGCGTCAGAACGTGACCGAGGGCCACGCTCGCCGTCTGGTCACCGAAGCCCGACAGCGGGCTCGTGCCTTTGACCGTGGTCGCACCGGTGAGCGCCGGACTCGTCCCGTACTGGAAGGAGTAGGTCGTTTCCTGGTTGTTCGGGTTGACCTGCGCTTCCACAGTCGCTTCATACGGGGTCACACCCGACGCGCTCTCGCCGTCGATTTTGGGCGGCGCGGCAGGCGTGTCGAAGTGCACCTGGGGGGAGGTCGGGTCGATTTCAAATCCAAAGGCGTTCCACGAGACCAGGCATACCGAGTAGGACGCGCTTGGCTGAAGTTCCGTCGCCGGCGCGGACACAGCTATGGAACCTGACCCGGTGCCCGCACTGGCAAGAGCCGTGCCCGCACTGTTACATTCGCTGCCGACGCCGTAGACGAAGAAGTATTCCGTGTCCACGGTGGAGTTGAGCGGCGTCAGGGTGCCGTGGAACGTCGCGGTGGTCGCGGTGACTTCGGTGACCGCTTCGGTATGCGGCGTCGCGACAGTCGTGAAGGATTCGATCGCGCCTTCCGTTTCTTCATTCAACACGTTCTTCGCGACGACGCGGAAGTAGTAGGTCGTATTTGGCGTCAGAACCCCCGTGGCCACACCGGCGAACTGGTCGCCGAAGGCCGCCGACAGCGGGCCCCCACCCGGGACCGTGGTCGCGCCCGCCAGCGTTTTGCTGGTCGAGTATTCAAACGAATATGTCGTTTCCTGGTTGTTCGTGTTGATCTGTGCTTCCAGCGAAGCTCCTGTCGAGGTCGCCGAGTAGGCGCTCTCGTGGTCGACAGCGGGTTTTTCCGCGAGCGTTTCGAACGTCTTGGGAGCACCGAACATCGATTCCATCGAAAGATTGCTTGCGTAGATACAGAACGTGTACTTTTTACTCGGTTCGAGATCCGTCACGACCACTGACTCCGCTTCTTTTTCTTTGCCCAGAGCAAGTTTCGGCGGGACCGGCGCGACAGCGAACCCGGTGCATTCCGTTTCCGAGGGAGCGTAGTAGAACTGGTATCCCCCCGGTTCGCCTTCCGCGCCGGGGTTCAGGACGCCGTGCAGAGTCGCCGTCGTGGCGGTGATCGGTTCCGCTTTGCCTGTTTCCGGAGCTTCCAGCGCGAGCGCCGACGCGCTCGAGAGCAGGACGCCTCCGACCACGAGAACCGCCAGACCCATCGAAATAAGAACACGAATACGCGACATCAACCTGCTCCTCCCGCTCCTACGCTATTGAGCGCCCGCCTTCAAGCAGAGACGCCCCGGCACCGGCTTCTATGTCCACATACTAAGATAACCCTACAACCCAGCCAAGCGAAAGGGAAGGGCTGTTTCTGACTCGCAATGCACTAACCACGGGGGCCAGAGAGCCTGAAAATGTCTCTGACTCGGCGCCGAACCCCGAATGGGCCCCACGACGGCCCCGTGGCGATCGGTCGCCTGCGGTGCAGATCGAGCGACTACGCCCTGGCTGCCTTCTTCGCCCCGGCTGCCTTCCTCCTGCCCGCCTTCTTCGCCTTCGCACACCCCGTGACCGCGATCGGCGTCGACTCGTGGATTTCCGCTCCGTTCTGCGCGAGGAACGCCGTCGGCATCGCTAGCCTCGACTTGCACAGGTCGCCGTTGGCCGCGAGCGCCGAGAACGGGCCCTCCGGCAGCGTCAGTTCGAAGCTGCCAACAGGCACGTCTGGGACCGCGTTGAACGTGCTGCTCGTGATCCCGTGCTTGTTGATGAACGTCGCCCCGACCAGGTCCACTGTCACGCCGTAGCCCTGCAGGACGACGATCAGGCTCGGGAACGCTTCCCCTCCGTGAGAGACGAAGTACGCCGGGCCCGTCAACGGGACGGGCAGGATCGGCGTGACCGCCGTGGCGTGCCCGACCACGGACGCCGCCGGGCACTTTGCCGGGTTCGCTTCGAACGTCGTGGCCGAGCACGCCTTCTGCAGCGTCGTCAACCGCGACGGCAGCTGCTTGGGCAGTTCGACTTTGACCTTCGCGATGTTCGTGTAGGTGCCCAATGGCGCGCTGGGGAAGCTCAGCTTCGCGGTCAGGCTCCCACCGTCGCTCCGGGAGGTATGCCCGGACGTCGAGACCTTGAACTTGGGGCTGAACTTCAACGCGGCGCAGTTCGTAACCTGGAAGTGGCTCGAGGCCTGCGCGGTCATTCCCCCTGTGCTCGACAGCCTCCCATTGACGCTCATCGGATCGCAACTCGTGGGGTTGAACACGAATTCCGGGCGGTTGATGTCCACGTTGACCGACTTGACCTGGAACGGGATGCCGTCCTTGATCGTCGGCAACGCCCCGTTGGAGACTGTCAGCTGCGCCGTGTGCGGGTCCACATTGATGGTGGCCCGGACCACTTCGCAGTCGCACGGGCCGGTCCCCAGATCGAGCGGACCGGCCCTCTCCGAGACATCGATCGAGAGGCCGAACGGCGCGCCGTCGTACGGGCCGGTCAGGAAGACCTTGCCGCCTTTGATGAAGACCGGTTCGGGACCCGGGCCCGCGCCAGCCGTCAATTCGCCGATTTTGCTCGCTTCCGGACACAGCCCCTGAGCGGCCTGCGGTTCCGCACATAGCGGGACCTTCGAGAGGTTCCCCGACAGCCCCGACGGCGTCGTGACGGTCAGCCCCGCGAGATCCTCGTCGGCGTCTTCACGCGAGAACGTCACGCTCAGCGGGCTGTAGCCGCCGGCCTGGTTGCTCGTCGTGCCCACCACGAACGACGGCGCGAACCTTGGCGGCTGGCAGCCCGTGATTTCGAACGGGAGACTGGACGGTGTCGCGTCCGGCTCGAACGGCGAGCTCCACGGCGTCAGGACGCTTTCCGCGCTGTAGGACCCGCACGTGCTTGGGTTGGCGAGTGTCGCGCGCGACCCGCCGTTCAGGTTGAGTTTGAGCTGGCTGAAAGGGTCCTCGGGGTTTTCATCGAAGGTCGTCGTGATCTGGCCCGTGAGCGGGTCCGCCACCGCCGAGCCCCTGATCTTGACGAGGATGCCGTGACCTTCGAGCGTCAGATACAACGTGAACGGCGGACCTGTGATCGACCCCGACGACGGACCGCCCAAGTACAGCGCACCCTTCAGTTCTTCCCTGAGGGCCGGCGTGATGACCGAGACGCTCCCCAATTTCGAGGCAGGGGGACACGCCTCCGGTTCAGCGTTGGCTTTACCTTCGATCATCCCGATCTGCGCTTCGCTGCACGACACGAGCCCGTTCGCCGCCGACGGCGAGAGCACGACACCCTGCGGGAGCTTGACGACCGTGTCCCTCAGATCGGCCGTCCCGAGCGATTCCGCGCCTTCGGTCTGCGGCACTTTCAGATTGATTTCATAGCCCGAGGGAGTCGTAGGGTGCGTTTCTTCCGGCGCGACCGCGATCGTCGGCTGAAACTTCAACGATTCACAATCCGTGAACGGCCCCACGTTCGTCGTTGCGGTCGGCGCTTTTTCTCCCTGCCACGATTCCAGTCCCACGACTTCCGCCTTGGTCGGTTCGCTCGTGCACTGTGTCGGGTTGACGAGATAGGGGACTGGGTTTTCGCCCGCAGCGAAGCCGCCTTCTTCACAGATCTCCGTCCCGCTGGGATAAGGACTCTGTTTGCACCTGAACTTGGACCCGCGCTGTTCGTCGTGGGATTTTTCGGCGGGAACACCCCACACCGTCAACGACTGGCGCAGAAGTTCAAAACCGGTGAAGATGTTCGTGGCCTTCGCGTGGACCCTGTATTCCGGCCCCACGGACAGAACGATCTCACCCGAGACGTAGTGCTGGAGCACAAACCCGAACACCGCCGTCTCGTCTGGCGGCGGTACCATGTTATACACCGGGATCACGTACATCACATTGAGCCCGGGAAAAACACGAAACACTATTTCGAGCGTCCCGACCTGCGCGTCCGTCGGACAGATTTCCAGCTGCAACTGCACGGGATCGCACGTCTTGATGTCCGCCGGATAGCCCGTGATCCCCAACGGGTAGACGACTTCGACGTTGCGCAACAGCGCACCCACCCCACCGGCTTCGTCCTCGGAGAATTCAAAGCTCGTCGTCAGATCCGCATGCGCGCCGGCTTGATCGCTGGAGGTCGTGACGTGGAAGCTGCCGGGTTTGATGGAGAATGGAGGGTGGATTTCTGCCTGGGCGGAAAGGGAGGTGGCGCAGGCGCACGCGAGAACGAGCGTCATACCAAAAAACAGTGTCTTCAACCGAACCCTCACGACCGCTTCCCCCTTTTATGGGATTTGGCTCTCTTACCGTTATTGATTTTTGTCTTGGTGCACCTACCGTGGCTCAGCTTCTTGCTTTTGGGGCACTTGGTCGTCTTCTTCGGTGCCACTGTCACCGCGGGCGTGGTGACGGGTGGTGCGGGGTTGCCGGCGCCAGTGAAGGCTACGCTCGCGGGAACGTTGAACAGCGGCGGGGGATTGCCGACGCCCTGGCAGCTCGTGCATTCGGGTGGCGGAGGCGGCTGCGGGAAACCACCGTCCACGCGCGCGTCGTAGATGTTCGTGAATTCAGGGGTGGCCTGGGGGAGCAGCTGCGCCGCCGAGGCGAGGAATACGTTCTTACCATTCTTGCTCGCGCCCAGGAACATCTCTGGGCCCACGTCTTCACCAGCAGAGAGCAGGTGCGTACAACCATTCACCACACGACAGAACATACCGGTCCCTTCGCCTTCTTCCGTCCCATCTGCCTCCCACTCATACACATCCATACCCTGATGACCACTCACACTATCGCCTTCGTCCGTAGTGCTGTTCGTGTCCTGCGACACAAGTCGTGCGGTAGTCTCGAAGAACACCTCCTGACCATCTTCGGACATCTGAACCACACCCGGAATTTCATTATAAGATTCCAGCGGAATGCCGAAGTCGTCGGACTCGAACACCTCGCCTTCCGCTGGCGCGACACTCCCCTCCCCGCACGACACACACATCACACTCCCGTCAGCATGATCGTACCGGTACAACTCAGTATCGTAGTGTTCACTGCCAGCAAAAACCAGGAAATCGCCGTTCCACGTTGTATACGACGGTTCAGCGTCATTATGCGGTTCGGCGGCCTGAGCGACAAGACTAGGGTTCGCCGCTCCCGTTGCCTTCTCCGTTTCGTAGCGGTAGACATTGTGGATATTAGATGCGCCGGGACCACCCACGTCTATCTCGTAATAAACGGTCGACCCGTCTTCCGAAATGACAAAGACTTTACGGTTACTTTCGGTATCTTCTGCGAAGCCGGTGGCAACCCGAGTCAGAACACCGGTCACGGTATCGTACATGAACAGCTTCATCTTCCCCGCCGTACCGTCTTCTTCGGCTTCCTCTTCAGGAGTCTCTTTCGTGAGCCGTGTTTCAGTGGTGAAGAAGACCTCCGAGCCATCCGGGGCGGCACCAAGATATTCCACGGCCTTGCGTTCAGAGGGTTCGACAGTCACACCCTGGGGCGCCGACACTTCGACCGTTTCCCTCCCATCGACACGCATGTAAAGACGCGGCGATTCCGGACAACTCGCTCCACGTTCGGGGCTCGTGAAGAAGATCTTCGAGCCGTCTTCGGAGACTGCGTTGACCGCGCCTGGGCCTACACTTGGAATCCCATTTCCGAGCTCAGCGCCACACGGACTGGTCAGCGCGCCCTTGCTCGTGACGTCGACGAGCCGCAACTGCCCACCAGTCCAGTCGTACACATCCTTGGCGCCTGCAACAGTGCCTTCGGCGACGGCGCGTTCCGCGGCAGAGAGAGGAAGCGCATCATCTGAGGATTCGAGCAGCACATCGCTGAAAGCGGGGATGCTTGCGCTACCGGCGTTCGCGCCAATGAAGTGCGCCTCGACGGAGTTCGTCGCCTCTTTGAGTGGAATGTTCGCTATGAGCGTATACGGGCCACCGACAGGACCCACCTCGAATGCCTTATCAGACGACCTTTCGATCGCATTGAGGAATGTGTACGTGCTCAGAGCGACCTGCGAAAGATCGGGACTGAAGAGGAGCGTTTCGATGTTATCCGCGCCGGTGCTGGATTCCGGTTCCACTACGGACCGCATTGTCCAGCCCCCCGGGGTGCGCGAGAAAACGGCATGAGCACCGTTCACGCTCGCACCCGTACGCATATTCGGTTCGATCGTTGCGTTCGTCTCGAGCGCGATCTGTTCGCCGTCGCCGGACGGGGTGGCGTGATCCTCCCCGGTGAACGTCATGTCCTGCGAGCGGCCGAGGTCTCCCGGGGTCACAAGCTCGTAGGCGCGACAGTCCGGCAGGCTCGCGGAAGGACCGACGCGCAGCGCTTCGTTCGGACACGGCTCGGTCGCGGCCAGCGCGGTCTCTGCAAATACCATTACACACGCAAACACCAACCCAACCAACGCCAACTTAATGTACCTAAACCGACCGACAGCCACCTCACCACAACACACATCGTCTACACCCACCTCATCGACCACGCGCCCACGCCTCACACGCACCTCCATTCCCTCCGTATTGCAACCACCCGAACACACCTACACTCACCACAACCCGCAAAGACCTCGAACACCGACGGCCACACCACCCTCCACGGCCGAGGGTGGGACCGGCACGACCGGCCCCACCCAAGCACCAATTCAGGACGCAGACGCCTCAGGACACCCGCAGCCCCACACCAGTCGCTAATAAGATAGCACCCTGGCCTTCGATTTCACCCTTTTTTGCTCCACCTATTGAGCATTTTGCTTTGAACGCTTTTGCGAACGTACCTAGCACTAACTGTTCCGTACCACCCGTCAACTTGTTTTCCAAGTTCACGCTTTCTAATGTTGAGGTGCTTTCGCTTGTACATTCATCTTTTTCTTTGCCGCCAAGGATAGACGTACATTCAGTCACCCATCCTGGTTCACCGGCACCGCTGTTTTCGATCGTGTCTTTGACTTTACCTCCGCTTTCAGACAGTGTTGTTCTCCACGGCAGGTGGATTCCTTCCACTTTTTCTACCCCAGTTGCTTCACAGTCGCCTGTGGCTCTACAGTTTGTT
This sequence comes from uncultured Solirubrobacterales bacterium, assembly GCA_963831945.1. Classification (GTDB taxonomy): domain Bacteria; phylum Actinomycetota; class Thermoleophilia; order Solirubrobacterales; family Solirubrobacteraceae; genus Palsa-744. The sequence goes on from CAWHSC010000003.1 coordinate 76,453, forward strand.
GCGGGACTATTCACTTTAGCGCCTGTAATTCTATCAGCGCTTCCGGGGCCTACGGACCCTTCCTCTTCGCCGCCTTTGGTGCATATGACTGACGTCGCCTGTAGAGGCGTTCCGGTATCCGTCAACTTGATTGTAAACCCGGTAGTCGTGACTTTGTCCGTGTTGGCGATTTCTTTCCAACCGAATTTGCCCGTGCCAAGGGCTTTAACGCATTTGCTGTTTTCGTATTTCGTGGTAGTCGAGCCTTCTAAGCATCCTTCCCACACGGGGGCCGCCGAAGCGGACACCGCTGACACTGCCATGCCCATCATAAGCATGGCTACGAGGCAGAGCCCCGCCATTTTGAAATGCTTCATGGTCCTCCTACTTTCTTATCTTGGGTTTATCTTGGGATTAGCTGACCCGCCCCGGAACGCCTTACTCTTCAAGGCCAGGCGCTCCAGGCCGATACTTCTATGTCTGCCCTTCACAATCCCTCCTCGAACCCCGACCAAACCGCGATCAAAACTCGATTCGACATTGCAAGCGCAAGTCTACCCGCCCGGCAAGGATTTTCAACCACTGTTTCCGACTGGTCGGAAGGACCAAGAAGTGCTTTTCCAACAAGATGGCCGGACAGGCCCCAGGGAGGCCGGTCTAGCTGCAAAACCGGCACCATCATTCAACATACGCGAGGGGTCCTATTATCATTACCGCCGTGCGCGCATGTCAAAAGAACCCCCCTCAGCGGACCTGATGTCCTCCCGTCCCGAAAAATAAAGTTTTCCTAAAATTTGGCGTTCGACGCCCCGACGCGGGGCACGGAGGCCCCGCGCGCCCGAACCGCGCGGCCCCCACCCACCCACGCGGACGATCCCAAATACCCGCTCATGGGAGCAACTTGCCGGGGTTCATGAGGCCCGCCGGGTCCAGTTGGGCCTTCAACGCGCGGAGCGCCTCTACGCCCTGCTCGCCGTCCTCGCCCGCGAGCCACGGGGCGTGGTCGCGGCCCACCGCGTGGTGGTGGGTGATCGTGCCTCCGTTCGCTGCGATTGCATCGGTCGCCGCGCGCTTCACCGCCCTCCACTGCTCGATCTCCGCGCCCTCGCGCTGGCGCCGCCAGGAGGGTGAAGTACAGCGACGCGCCCGTCTCGTACAGGTGCGAGACGTGGCATATCGTCACGCCCGGGGTGCCCTGGGCGCTCAGCGCGCTCTTCGATCGCGCGGGCCGTCTCGCGGTGCAGCCGCAGGAGGTTCGACCAGCGGGTCGCGGTCTCCAGCGTCTCGACCATCACCCCGTGCGTCAGCAGCTCGTCGCGCAGGTACGGGGCCGCGAAGCGCTGCGCGCGCCACGCCTCCCCCGGCGCGCGCCCCACCGGCAGGCCGCCGTGGTCGCGGATCAGCTCGTGCGCCCGCTTGCGGCGGCGCTCCAACTCCTCCGGGGCGCCCTCGAAGCCGAGGATCGCCAGGCAGCCCGTGCGGTAGCCACGCAGGCCGAGGTACGCCTGCGCCGAGGCGGCCCTTCAGCGCCCTCGCTCCCGCCGCGCCCGCGCTCGCCTGCGCGAGCGACACGCGCGTCTCCGCCTCGTCGCTGAGCCGTGCCACCGCCGGCGCCGTGCGCTCCTGCGCGAGCGCGCGCAGCGCTTCCACGCCCGCCTGGAAGTCCTCGAAGAAGACGCCCTCGTAGTGCGTGGGCCTGCGGCGCGGGGCGCACGCGCAGGTCGAGCTCGTGCGATCACTCCCACGGTGCCCTCCGAGCCCACCACGAGGCGGCGCAGGTCCGGGCCCGCGGCGCTCGCCGGGTGCGCCGGCAGCTCCACCTCCCCCGCCGGGGCGCTCATCGCGCAGGCCGAGGACGAGCTCCTCGAAGCGCCCGTAGCCTGTCGACGCCTGGCCCGCCGAGCGGGTCGCCGCGCAGCCGCCGAGCGAGACGTGCTCGTAGGACTGTGGGAAGTGGCCCAGCGTCAGGCTCTCCGCCGCCAGGCGCCGCTCGAGCGCGGGGACGCGCATCCCCGCCTGCACGGTGACGATCCGCGACTCGCCGGTCCAGCCGCACGAACTCCCGAGGCGGCGCACGTCCAGCGCGATGACCGCGGCGTGCTCGCCGCGCAGGGGCGCCACGCCTCCGACCACGCTCGTGCCGCCCCCGAACGGCACGACCGCCAGCGAGCGCCGCGCGCACAGCCTGCAGGACCGCGCGTAGCTGCTCCGGGTGGGCCGGGTACACCACCGCGTCGGGCGCGCCCTCGGGCTCGCCCGCGCGCAGGCGCACGAGGTCCGGGTAGCCCTTGCCGGCCGCGTGCGCCACGCGCTCGGCGTGGTCCTCGCGCACCGCCTCCTCGCCGAGCAGCCGCGCGCAACTCGGTGCGGGCGGCCCGCGGGAGCTGCCGAGGGCTCCAGCCGCACGCCGCCGAGCGCCACCGGCGGGTCGCGGGCGAGCCGCTCGGAGTCGCCGGCGGTCCCCACGGTCTCGCGCACGAGCTCGAGCGCGCGCGGGCCCAGCGCAGGCGGGCGGGCCGGATCACCCCACCCCCACCACCGCATCGGTGGGACCTCAGCTCACCGGCGCGACCCACTTCGCTCGCGGGAGTACCCGCCGGGGGGCCGGCCGGCGCCGGGGGCTCCGCCTACGATCCGCTCCAGGCCGTCGAGCGCCTCCTCCAGCGTGGCGCGCGCCGCGCGGCGTACGCGGCTTGCGCCGAGGTGGGGGAAGATGCCCTTCAGCGCCTGGCGCAGCTCGATCGTCACGTCCGTCGCCGTCCCGTTGGGCTGCAGGCGCAGCTCCGTCTCCGCGGCGCTCAGCACGCGGGCGAACGGGGTGCCCTCGATCTGCTGGGCCCACCGCAGCACGAGCGCGCGCTCGTCGGCGCGCACCTGGAAGTCGGCGCGCACCAGCCGTCCCCGCGGGCTCGCGAGGACCTCCGTGAAGGCGTCCCGCTCGACCGCCTCCACGCGCGCCACCCGCGGCCACCACCGGGGCAGATGGTGGGGGTCGTTGATCAGCTCCCACACCTCCCCCGCGGGCGCGGCCACGGTGCGGGTGCGCCGGGTGGTGGGCATTACGGTCGGACAGTTGCGTTGGCTCCGGGGATCGCCCGCGCCCCGGCTAGCGCCCTTCAGACCTGGCGATTTTGCGCAGGTCGCGTACCAGCAACAAATGGCGCGAGGTTCGTGGTCACCGCGGCGAGGTTCTCGAGCGCCTCCAGCGCCTCCTTGCGCCGCTGGGGGTTGCGCGAGCGCAGCGCCGGGGCGAGGATCTGCTGCAGGAGGCTCGCCTCGCGGTCCGCGGAGGAGCGGAACGTCCTGAGGTTGCGGCCCCCGACGCCGTAGCGCGCCAGTTCGGCGACCGCGCGCACGATCTCCCGCTCGGTTTCGTCGTAGTACCGCGCGCCTCCGCGCTGCTCGCCGCGGACGACCCCGTACTCCTCCAGCTCGCGCACGAGCTTCGCGTCGGCGTTCGTCTCCTCGACCACTTCCTCCAGCGAGTACAGCGCGCCGGAGTCCCCGCGCACGGTGACGCTCGCGCGCCGGGCCACGCGCAGCGCGCCCACCCCGGGGGTGGAGGAGTTGGCCGGGGCGGCCGTCGCCCGGCGGCGGCGGCGTCTCCGCGCCGCGTCCCGCAGCGAGCTCCTGGCGGATCACGCGCAGCGGCAGGAACTCGTCGCGCTGCATCCTCAGGATCGTGCGCAGGCGCGCCACGTCGCCCTGGGTGTAGAGGCGGTAGCCGCCGGGGGTGCGGCGCGGGGTGAGGAGCTTCTGGTCCTCCAGGTAGCGGATCTTGGAGATCGAGATGTCGGGGAACTCCTGGGCGAGCGCCTTGCACACCGCGCCGATCGTGATCGACTTCGGGCGCGCCGTGGGGAGGCCGTGCTCGAGCTCCCCGGTGTCGACGCCGGGGGGCGGCGGGGCCGGAGGCGCTCACGGGGGTGGTTGTCGGTGCGGAGGCCATCTGTCTGCTCGTCAGCGCGCGTGGAAGGTCAGCTTGTACTTGCCGATCTGCAGCTCGTCGCCGTCCTCGAGGCGGTGGGACTCGATCCGCTCGCGGTTGACGTACGTGCCGTTCAGCGAGCCGCAGTCGTCGATGTGCCACCGGTCGCCGCGGTGGATCAGCAGGGCGTGGTCGCGGGAGACGGTGACGTCGTCGAGGAACACCTCCGAGTCGGGCCGGCGGCCGACGCTCATGCGCTCGCCCGCGGCCGGGAAGCTCTCCCCCACGCGCCCGCCGCCGGCGCGGATCACGAGCGCGGGCCCGTGCGCGGTGACCTCGCCGAGCTCGACCGGGACGAGCTCCCCACTCTGTCGATGCGGTACGTCGCAGTGACTGGGTCCCCACCCGCCCACCCCCCACCCGCCCCTTCGCTCGCTCCGACCCCGCCCGCCCCTTCGCTCGTGCCGACTCCACCCGCCCCTTCGCTCGTGCCAACTCCACCCGCCCCTTCGGCGAGCGACTCAGCGGGGGTCTCGCCGCGCAGCGAGGCGCCGCAGTTCTGGCAGAAGTTCGCGCCCTCGCCGCCTGCGTGACCACACTCGGGGCAGTGCACCGCCATCGGCTCCAGCCTCCTTCAGGCGCCCCGCGGCGTGCCGGGGCGGCGCTCGGGGGTGTCCACGGCGCGACTCACCGCTACGCCTCGTCGGTCGCGGCGCCGGTCTGACGCCGGGCCAGGATCTCGGTGAGCTTCTCCACGTCCGCGCCGGTGATGATCTGCTCGCCGTTGCCGTGCCGCTGCTGCAGGCGGTTGACGAGCTCGGCGCGCAGGATGTCGATCTTGCCGTGCAAGATCCGCCGCCGGTAGGAGATGTCGGTCTCCTCGTCGGTGAGCTCTCGGATGAGGTCCTTCAGCTCTGCGTCCGAGAGCGAGCCGAGGTCGGGAAAGGTGTCCATGCGGGCGTATGCTCCTCTCGGGTGTGTTCGCGCCTGCGGGCGGCGCCGGGCCGGTCTGCGACCCAGACTATAGCCCAAACGTCAAGCTGAGCTTGAGGGCTCCCGGGGTGGGCGCGCGTTAGGGCTCGCCCGAGACGGCCCGCACCGCCAGGCCGTCGCGCACGTACAGCCCGAGGCGGCGAGCGAGAGCGCGAGGCCGACGTACAGCAGCACCGCCCCGAGCCCTTCGAGCCCGACCATCGCGAAGAAGAAGGCGCCCATCAGCGGCGCGACGGAGAGGCGCCCGGGCCAGTTGATGCGCAGCTCCACGCCGTGCGCGAGGCCGTAGCGCGCGAGGGCGAGCATCGCCAGCTCGCGCGCCACCAGCACCGCGAGCGCCCAGCGGGGCAGCAGCGCGAAGTGCCAGCAGACCACGACCCCGGAGATCGCGAGCAGGCGGTCGGTGAGCGGGTCCATCAGCGCCCCCAGGCGGCTGTACTGGCGGGTCACGCGCGCGGCGATCCCGTCGGCGTAGTCGCCCCACCCGATCACCGCGAACAGCACCGCGGGCAGCGTGCCCACCCCGTCGGAGCCGGAGAGCGCGAGCACGAGGAACACGGGGATCAGCGCGAGGCGCAGGAAGCCGATCGCGTTGGGGACCGTCCACGGACGCAGCGGCTGGCCGGCGGCGGTCTGGGGCGGCGGGGGGCCGGAGCGGTCGAGGCCGAACAGACGCCTCACGGTGAGCCGACCGGATGCCCTTGGGGCTCCGTCGGCTCCGTCCGGGCGTGGGCGTCTGCGCGTCCCGCTCGCGCTTCAGGGCAGGCCCCGCCACAGCTCGTCCACCGCCCGCAGCAGCTCCTCCGCCGCGGCGCCCAGCGGCAGGCCGGGGGCGCTCTGGCGACCGCGGCGCAGCTGCACCTCCACCTCGCCCGACTCCAGGGAGCTTCGCCCACGGTGAGCCGCAGCGGGCAGCCGAGCAGCTCGGCGTCGGCGAACTTCTCCCCCGTCCCCACGTCGCGGTCGTCGTAGAGCACCTCCACGCCGCCGGTGCGCAGCGTCTCATACAGCGCGTCAGCCGCGTCGCGCTCGGGGGTGCCGGGCTTGCCGAGCGCCACGAGGTGCACCGCGAACGGCGCGAGCGCGCGGGGCCAGGAGATGCCGTGCTCGTCGGCGTACTGCTCGACGGCGGCGGCGACGATGCGCGCGGGGCCGATCCCGTAGGAGCCCATCCAGATCGGGTGCTCGTCGCCGTGCTCGTCGAGGTAGCGCGCCCCGAGCGGCTCGGAGTAGCGGGTGCCGAGCTTGAAGATGTTGGCGATCTCGATCGCGGGCTCGACCGTGAGCGGCTGCTCGCCGAGTGCGTAGCCGCCGTCCACCTCGCGGATGTCGGGGTGCCGCAGGGCGACCTCGAGATTCGCGGCGTAGCCCTCGCCGAGCGCCACGCGGTCCTCCCCGGCCGGGCAGGGTGCCATGTACTCGTGGGCGCCGATGCCGCCCATCATCCCGACCTCGCCCTCGACGCGGTAGAAGCGCAGGCCGGTGCGCTCCATGATGCGGTCGTACGCCCCCACCTGACGGTCGTAGCTCACCGCCAGCCCGGCGGCGTCGCGGTCGAACGTGTAGGCGTCCTTCATCACGAACTCGCGCGTGCGCAGCACCCCGGCGCGCGGGCGCGGCTCGTCGCGCTCCTTGACCTGGAAGTGGTAGAGCGCCAGCGGCAGGTCGCGGTAGGAGCGCACGTGCTGGGCGACGTGGAAGGTGACCGCCTCCTCGTGGGTCATCGCCAGCACGAGCTCCGAGCCCTTGCGGTCGGTGAGCTTGAAGAGCTCCTCGATCTCAAGGCGCCCGGTCTTGCGCCACGGCTCGGCCGGCTGCAGCACGGGCATCAACATCTCCTGGGCGCCGATCGCGTCCATCTCCTCGCGGACGATCTGCACGACGCGCTGGTGCACGCGCCAGCCGGCGGGCAGCCACGTCCACATGCCGGCCCCCATCTGGCGGACAAGCCCGGCACGCACCATCAGCTTGTGCGAGATCGCCTCCGCGTCAGCGGGGGCCTCCTTCTCGGTGGGCAGCAGGTACTCGGAGAGACGGGTCATGACGGGAGAGCCTAGAGTGGCGCAGCCGGCCGGAGGCCGGCTGGCCGAAACGGGGATGCGCGCCGCAGGCGCGATGTCTCCCGGCTTCGGTCGGGCCCCTCGCTTTTCGATCAACGGCTTTGATAGAACAGCGACCAATAGCCGAGCGTCCCCGAAGAGAGAGAAGGAGCCCCCGATGGCCTACACAGTTCCGCCGCTCCCCTACGCGTACGACGCGCTGGAGCCGCACATCGACAAGCAGACGATGGAAATCCACCACGACAAGCACCACCAGGCGTACGTGGACAAGGTCAACGCCGCGCTGGCGGGCACGCCGCTGGAGAACACCCCGATCGAGGACGTGCTCAAGGACCTCAGCCAGGTCCCCGAGGAGAAGCGCACGGCTGTCAAAAACAACGGCGGCGGGCACTACAACCACACGCTGTTCTGGGAGGGCATGAGCGCAAGCGGCGGCGGCGCCCCCGACGGCGCGCTGGCGGCGGCGATCGACGCGGCGTTCGGCTCGTTCGCGGACTTCCAGGCGAAGGTGAAGGAAACAGGCGTCAACCAGTTCGGTCCGGGTGGTCGTGGCTCGTGCACGACGGCTCGGGCCTCGCGGTCGTGGGCACCGCCAACCAGGACAACCCGATCTCAGCGGGCAAGACCCCGCTGCTGGGCGTGGACGTGTGGGAGCACGCCTACTACCTGAAGTACCAGAACCGCCGGCCCGACTACCTCGACGCGTGGTGGAACACGGTGGACTGGGCGACGGTGGCGGGGCGGCTCAGCGCCGTGAGCTGAGCGCGACGGCGAGACACACGGGCGGGCCGACGCGACTGGCCCGCCCGGCCGGCGAGCCGTTCAACCGCGGCTGAAGCGCCTGCCGGCGACGGGCGATCGGCCTGTCGAGCCGAGCTGGCGCATCGGAGCGGCCATTCCCTGCGGCCGACGCCAGCATCGACTCGAGCACGGCGTCGGCCGCCTCGTCGTTCTCGGCGGCGGCGGCCTCCAGAGCGGCCATGCGCTCAGGGGTCATCTGCGTGTCGTCCTCGTTGGCGGCAAGCCACTCCCGCGCCTCGGCGGCGGCGGCCTCGTCGCGCTGGACGGTCTTACCGGCGGCGTAGTAGCGGTCGATCTCCTTGAACAGCTCATCGACGAGCTGGTCGGTGGGGACCTTCTTCAGCGGCTCGCCCTTGGAGTAGATCATCCCCATGTCTTTGGCGCCGGTGATGCCGAAGTCGGCGTGGCGCGCCTCGCCGATGCCGTTGACCGCGCAGCCGAGCACAGAGACCTCGATCGGGTCCTCGTACGCTTCCAGGCGCCGCTCGACCTCTGCGACGACGGAGTCCATGTCGAACTGCAGCCGCCCGCAGGTGGGACAGGCGATCAGGTCGGGGCCGCGCTCGCGCAGCTTCAGCGCCTTGAGGATCTCCCAGGCGACCTTGACCTCCTCCTCGGCGTGGAACGTCGAGAGCGAGATGCGGATCGTGTCGCCGACGCCGTCGGCGAGCAGCGTGCCGAGGCCGACCGCGGACTTCAGCGAGCCCGACCACTTCGTGCCGGCCTCCGTGACCCCAAGGTGCAGCGGATAGGGGATCCTCTCGGCGAGCATACGGTTGGAGGCAATCGTGTTGGGCACCGAGGTGGACTTCATAGAAACCTTGAAGTCGTAGAAGTCCAGGGACTCCATCAGCGCAACGGTCTCCAGCGCCGCGGTGACGAGCGCCTCGACCGGGTTGTCGTACTCGAGCTGGCGCAGGTGCCGGGGCAGCGAGCCGGAGTTGACCCCGACGCGTAGCGGGCGTACCGTGCTGCTTGGCGAGCGCGTCACCTCGGCGACCTTGTCGGGGCCGCCGATGTTGCCGGGGTTCAGCCGCACACAGTGCGCACCTGCTTCGATCGACTTCAGCGCCAGCGTGTGGTTGAAGTGGATGTCGGCGATCACAGGGATCGGCGACTGCGCGACGATGGTCTTAAGCGCCTCAACGTCCTGCTCGCGGGGCACCGCGACGCGCACGATGTCTGCGCCAGCCTCAGCGACCTTCAGGATCTGCTCCATCGTGGCCGCAAGGTTCGCGGTCTCCGTCTTGGTCATCGTCTGCACAGCAACCGGAGCGCCGCCGCCAATCGGGACGGGGCCGACAAGGATCTGCCGCTCGGAGGCCATAGGATTCGAAAAGAGGGGCCCGACCGAAGCCGGGTGACACGCGCCTTCGGCGCGAGTCCCCGTTTCGGCCAGCCGGCCTGGAGCCGGCTGCGCCACCTACGGTGATTCTACGATGCGCGCGCCCCCCGAGGTTTACTCGACAGCCCGCGGCCCGCTGGCGCGCGTGGCCTCCCCCTACGCGGCTCGTGCCCGCAGGCGCCGCCACGCGCGCTTCTTCGCGCTGACACGCCTGCCGCAGGGCGCGCGGGTGCTCGACGTGGGCTGTGGCGCGCTCGGCCTGCGCGCCCTGGAGCCGACCCTGGACATCACCGGCGTGGACATTTCCCCACGCCCAGAGTACCCGGGGCCGTTCGTACGCGCAGACCCGGTCGCAGGGTTGCCGTTCGCGGATGGGGAGTTCGACCTCGCGTACTGCAGCAGCGTGATCGAGCACGTCCCGCCGCCGCAGCGCGAAGCGTTCGCCGCCGAGCTGCGCCGGGTGGCTCGGGGCTGGTTCGTGCAGACGCCGGCGTTCTCGTTCCCGATCGAGCCCCACGCGCTGCTGCCGGGCGCCCACTGGCTGCCGCCAGCTGTGCGTAAGCGTTACTGGCGTCTGGGCGCAGCCGGCGAGTGGGAGGAGATCGCACTGCTGCGCCGAGCGGAGTTGGAGGCGCTGTTCGGCCCCGCGCTGCCGAGCGGTGGGGCCCTAGTCAAGAGCTGGGTCTGCGTGCGAGCGCCGGGCGGCCCAACGACTGACCAGCCCCAGGCTGACACGCAGGAGAATCGCGACGCACCCGGGCATCTTGACCACGCGCTCATCTCGACTCGGTAACTTGGGCTGGCGCGGAGCACGGGCGTCACCGCCCCGCGTCGCACAGCTTGGTCCAGAGACGCCCCACCGGTCGGAGAGCGACGGGCTCTCCGACCGGCCAGCACGTCCATTTTGAAGATTCTAACCCCCCCAGGCGGCTGATGTCGTTGGAGACGCCGTTGATGACGAGGAACGCGAGCAGCACGATGCCGATCGAGCTGAAGCGCCACATCGCGGCGAGCGAGACCCGCCGCCCGCGGACCTTCTCGGCGACCGACCACAGCACGTGGCCGCCGTCGAGCGGCAGGAAGGGGAAGAGGTTGACGATGGCGAGCGCGAGCGAGACGAAGCCGAGGATCACGAGCGCGTAGCCCGCCCCTCTGACCACGGCTTCCTGGGTGACGACGGTGATCCCCACGATGCTGCTGAATTCGTTGCGTACCTTGGCGCTGGTGAAGGCGTTGCCAATGTTGGTGAGCGTATGGGCGGTGATGCCCCACATCTCGCCGAGGGCGGCACCGGCGGCGGCCGAGCGGGCCGTAGTGCTTCACGGCGGGCCCGAAGTCGAAGCCGATCAGCATCCGGTGCAGGGGCGCGGAGTAGCGGGGGTAGACGGAGAGCTGGACCACGTGTCCCTGCGCGCTTGACGGTGAGCTGCACAGGCGTGGCAGCGCGACAGCCTGCGCGCAGCGTCCCGGCGCAGCGGTGCGCGCCGATCGCCCGGATCGCCGAGGTGACGGTCACGGGCCGCCCGTCGATGGCGAGAATCCGATCGCCGAGCGCGAGCGTGCCGTAGGCGGGCTCGGCCTTCTCGATCGCCGCCACCTTCGTGCTCGGGACGCTCGTGTGGATCGAGGGGTTGAGGTTTTCGAGCGTGGTGGCGCCGTCGAGGCTGCCGGAGAAGAGGATCGCCCAGAACAGCAGGAAGGCGATCAGCAGGTTCACGCCGGGGCCGGCGAGGATCACGGCGATGCGCTTCCAGGGCGGCTGGTTGTAGTAGGCGCGACCGCGCGACGGCGGGATCGAGCCTCTCGAGTTCTTGGGGCTCATCCCGGTGATCTTCACGAACCCCCCCGCGGGGATCGCCCCGATCATGTATTCGGTCTCCCCCCTGCGCACCCCCACGAGCTTCGGGGGGAAGAACAGCGAGAAGCGCTCCACGCGCATCCCGACGGCCTTGGCGACGGTGAAGTGCCCGAGCTCGTGCAGCATGACGAGGGCGGCGATGCCCAGGATGGTGATGGCCCAGCTCATGCGTCTCAGTTTGGCAGGCGCCGGCGATACTTCAGTCAGGTGGCGCGGTCGCCAGACAGCCCGTGGGGTCGCGGCGATCAGACGACCGTCAGCCGGAGCTTGGGATCGAGCCTCCGCAGATCATCGGGGTCGCTCGTCACAATTCCCTGCCTGTGGCGGCGGGCGCAGACCGCAACGCTTGCGTCGATTGCGTCGCTGCAGCGCCGAAGTCCAAGCAGTAGGCCCACCACCCGCGCGGTCTGGTCATCGAGGGGCACGATGCTCGTGCGATCGTGCTTCAGCAGTCGCGCCAGGCGCGTTTGGCGGCGGGGATCTCTGTACACCTGCGCAAGCACACCGGCGGGAATGTGCAGAGTTGCGTCGGGCTCAGCGACGGCCCGCTGGAGCAGCGCGCGTACACGCTCGTCACCACGCTCCAGCGCGATCAGGGCACCGGCGTCGAGAGTGAGTCCCTTCAATCTGGATCGGACAGGGCGAGAGCGGCGTCCGCCCAGGCGTATGCCTCGGCGCTGGGCTCGCCATACTCGGCGATCAGTTCCGCGACAAGCTCGGCGAGGGCGTTCTCATCCTTCCCTTGCTCGGGGCGGGGCCTTGCGAGCGCGTCGAAGAGCGCGGCGGAGATGTAGCCAGACACGCTCGCGGCCTCGCCTCGGGCAACGGCTTCCCGCACCTGCTCGACCTGTTCAGGGGGCAGGGAGACTGTGATCTTCGCGACCTTGGTCATACTAGGATCATACCAGGCCGGCGGGACGTAGGAGGACAGGACTGGTGGGTGGCACAGTGAGCCATACCCTCTCTATCCGACACCCCGTAGTGAGTGGGACAGAGGTCACTGGCAAGCTGGAAGCACCGCGAGATTCGGACGACCCTCACCCCAACGCGGCGACGGCCTCGGCGGCGACGGCGCGCGCTTCGCGGTCGGCCTCGTAGAGCGACTCGAAGGCGCGCACCGGGGCGGCGGGCGAGCGCGGTGAGCGTCTGCTCGATCACGGCCGGGATGCCGTTGAAGGCAGGCGCCCCGCCATGAACGCGTGTACGGCGATCTCGTTGGCGGCGTTCAGCACGCACGGCGCCGTGCCCCCCGCGCGCGGCCGCCGCGCGCGCGAGGCCAGGCAGGGGAACGCCTCGAGGTCGACCGCCTCGAACGTCAGCTCGCCGACGCTCACGAGGTCCAGCGGCGCGATCGGCAGGCTCCACGCTCTCCCCGCCGTGCAGCGCGTAGGAGATCGCCACGCGCATGTCGCGCGGGCCGATGTGGGCGAGCATCGCGCCGTCGGCGAGCTGGATCAGCCCGTGGACGAGCGACTGCGGGTGCACGACCACGTCGATGCGCTCGTAGGGGGTGCCGAACAGGTGGTGGGCCTCCATCAGCTCGAGGCCCTTGTTCATCAGCGTCGCCGAGCCGATCGTGTTCATGCTCCCCATCGCCCACGTCGGGTGGGCGAGCGCCTGCTCGACCGTCACCCCCTCGAGCTGCGCGTCGCGTGCGCCCGCGGAAGGGCCCGCCGGAGGCGGTGATCGTGAGCCGCTCGACAGCCCCGGCGGGCTGGCCCGCGAGCAGCTGGTGCAGCGCGGTGTGCTCGGAGTCCACGGGCACGATCTGCGCGCCGGTCGCCTCGGCGAGCGCGGTCACGAGCTCGCCGCCGACGACGAGCGACTCCTTGTTGGCGAGCGCGAGGTCGATGCCCTCGCCGAGCGTCGCCACGGTCGGCCCGAGGCCGGCGGAGCCGACGAGCGCGTTGAGCACGAGCTCGGCGCCGGACTCCACGACGAGCCGCACGAGCCCCTCGGCCCCGCCGAGCACCTCCCCCCCGGTCCACGCCTCGCGCGGCGCGCGCGGCGGCGGCGGGCTCGACGAGCGCGATCCGCCCCACCCCGTGGGCGCGGGCCTGCTCGACGAGCGCCTCCCAGGAGCGCTCGGCGGAGAGGCCGACCAGCTCGAGCTCCTCGCTGCGGCTCGCGACGATGTCGAGCGCCTGCGTGCCGATCGAGCCGGTGGAGCCGAGGATCAACAGGCGCTTAGACATACGCCAACCAGATGTAGTAGCCGACGACCGCCGTGAACAGCACCGCGTCGAGGCGGTCGAGCGCGCCGCCGTGGGCGCCGAACAGCCGCCCGGCGTCCTTGGCGCCGGCCTCGCGCTTGACGAACGACTCGAACAGGTCGCCGACGGGCCCGGCGAGCGCGACGCCGACGCCGAGCACGAGCGCGTGCGTGCCGGGCAGCCATTCCTGGTAGCGACCGGCGAACCACACCGCGACGACCGCGCAGGTCATCCCGATCACGAGCCCCTCGACGGTCTTGTTCGGCGAGACCGCGGGCGCCAGCGGACGGCGGCCGAACAGGCGCCCGCCGAGGTAGGCGCCGGTGTCGCCGAGGAAGGTGCCGACCAGCACGTCGATCACGATGCCCTCGCCGTGGGGCAGACCGCGCAGCATCACCGCGTGGGCGAAGCGCCAGGCCGATCCAGAAGATGCCGAGCAGCGTGATCGCCAGCCCCCCCACGCTGGGCCGGCGCTGCGGCGAGCGTCAGCAGGAACAGCAGCGGCAGCGACGGCGACCGCCGCGAGCAGCACCTGCGGAGGGCCGCCGTAGAGGGCGGCGGCGAGCAGCCCGGCGAGCCCGAGCAGCCCGGCGAGGCGCACCGGGTGGGCGCGCTCGTACATCGAGAAGAGCTCGTGCAGGCAGACGACGCCGAGCGCGAACACGCCGAGCGCGAAGATCGACCCCGCCCTCGATCACGATGAACAGCGCGAACGCGATCGCGGGCAGCGCGGCGAGCAGGCGCGCGGCGAAGTCCGAGCGTTCGCGCAGCTCAGCGCCCGCCGAAGCGCCGCCGCCGGGCGCTGAACTCGGCGAGGGACTGCTCCAGCGCCTCGCGCGTGAAGTCCGGCCAGAGCTCCTCGCGGAAGACGAGCTCGGAGTAGGCGGACTGCCAGAGCAGGTAGTTGGAGAGGCGCCGCTCGCCGCTGGTGCGGATGATCAGGTCGGGGTCGTGCATCTCCGGCGCGTAGAGGCAGCGGCGGAACTCCTCCTCGGTCTCACCTTCGAAGCGCCTGGCGGCATCGAGGATCTCAGCGCGCCCGCCGTAGTTGAAGGCGACGAACAGCGTGATCGTCGCGTTGGCCGCGGTCAGCTCTTCGGCCCAGCGCATCTGCTCCACCAGATCCGCGGGGACCCCCTCGCGGCGGCCGATGAAGCGCATCCGCACGCCCTCGGCGTGCAGCTCGGGTGTCTCGTGCGCGATCCGCCGGGAGAACATCTCGAACAGCCCCTGCACCTCATCGGCGGGGCGCGACCAGTTCTCGGTCGAGAAGGAGTACACGGTGAGCTCGCGCGATCCCGAGCTCCACGGCGTCGCGCAGGCGCGCCTTGACGGTGTCGGCGCCGGCGTCGTGCCCCTCGTTGACGGGCACGCCCGCGGGCGCGCGCCCAGCGGCCGTTGCCGTCGGTGATGATCGCGACGTACCGTGCCGCGGAGGCTCGGCGCCCGCCATCAGACCTCGAGGATCTCCTCTTCCTTGGCCTTGAGCACACCGTCGAGGTCGGCGATGCGGGCGTCGGTGAGCTTCTGCAGCTCGACCTCGGCGCGGTGCTCGTCGTCGGAGCCGGCCTCGCCGGCCTCCTTGAGCTCGCGCAGGTCGTGCATCACGTCGCGGCGCACGTTGCGGACCTTGATGCGCCCCTCCTCGATCAGGTGGCGCACGACCTTGACCAGCTCGCGGCGGCGTTCCTCGGTGAGCTCGGGCACGGCGAGGCGCACGACGTTGCCGTCGTTGGAGGGGTTGAGGCCGACGTCGGACTCGTTGATGGCCTTCTCGATGGACTTGATCGAGGACTTGTCGTAGGGCTGCACGGTGAGCAGGCGCGCTTCGGGTGCGGAGATCGTCGCGAGCTGGTTCAGCGGGGTGGGGGCGCCGTAGTAGTCGACCACGATGCGCTCCAGCAGCGCGGGGCTGGCGCGGCCGGTGCGCACGGTGGCGAGTTCGTGCTGGGTCGCCTCGACGGACTTGGCCATCCGCGCGCGCGCGTCCTCGATCAGCTCGTCGATCATCTCATCAGCCACCGCCGTCCCCTCCTCCTCGCTCGGCGTTGTCGATACCAGCGTGCCCACGCGCTCTCCAGAGATTATCCGCGCGATGTTGTGCTCGTCGTCCATGTTGAAGACGTTGAGCGGCATCCCGTTCTCCATGCACAGCGCGAGCGCCGTGGAGTCCATCACGCGCAGGCGGCGCTCCAGCGCCTCCATGTGGGTGATCTCGGGGATGAACTGCGCGGCGGAGTCGAGCGCGGGGTCGGCGGTGTAGACGCCCTCGACCCCGTTCTTGGCCATCAGGATGATCTCGGCGTGGACCTCCGCGGCGCGCAGGGCGGCGGCGGTGTCGGTGGTGAAGAACGGGTTGCCGGTGCCGGCGGCGAAGATCACGACGCGCCCCTTCTCCAGGTGGCGCATCGCGCGGCGGCGGATGTAGGGCTCGGCGACCTCGGAGATCGCCAAGCGCCGACTGCACGCGGGTGTCGGTGCCGGTCTTCTCCAGCGCGTCCTGCAGCGGCAGGGCGTTGAGCACCGTGGCGAGCATCCCCATGTAGTCGGCGGTCGCCCGGTCCATCCCGGCGGCGGCGCCCTTCATCCCGCGGTAGATGTTGCCGGCGCCCACCACGATCGCGACCTCCACGCCCTGGTCGCGCACCGCGCTCGACCTGCCGCGCGACGGCCGCCACGCGCGCGGGGTCGGTGCCGAACTCAAGCTCCCCCATCAGCGCCTCGCCGGAGAGCTTCAGCAGGATGCGTTTGAAGACAGGGGCCACGGTCGCTGAGAGCCTACAGTTTGCATTTGGGGCGCATCCGCGCGGGTGGGTGCTTCGGCGATCACGAGTGGGTGCTGGTCGAAACGGGGATGCTCGCCGGAGGCGAGTGTCTCCCGGCTCGGTCCTCCATGCCCCGCCGCCGCGCGGTGAGATCTACTGGCCCACGGCGAAGCGCACGAAGCGGCGTACGACGACGTTCTCGCCGGTCTTGGCGGTGAGCTCGTCGCGCAGCTGCTGGACGGTCTTGCCCTCGAACTTGGGGTTGTGCAGCTCCTGCTCGAGCAGCACGATCGTCTCGTACCACGCGTCGAGCTTGCCGGCGACGATCCGCTCGCGCACGTTCTCGGGCTTGTCGGCGGCCTCCTGCTCGTAGATGCGGGCCTCCGCGTCGCGCCCCTCGGCGGGCACGTCCTCGCGGCTGACGTAGGCGACGGTGGGCGATGGCGGCGATCTGCATCGCGACGTCGCGGGCGAAGCCGGCGAAGTCCTCGTTGGTGGCGACGAAGTCGGTGTTGCAGTCGACCTCGATCAGCACCCCGACCTTGGCGCCGGGGTGGATGTAGGCCTGCACCGTGCCCTCGGTCGCGGTGCGCTCGCCGAGGTCCTGGATCTTCTTGCCCTGGCGCAGGCGCAGAATCTCGATCGCCTTCTCGATGTCCCCCGCGGCCTCGGTGAGAGCCTTCTTGCAGTCCATCATCCCCGCGCCGGTGCGGTCGCGCAGGGCCTTGACGTCTTTGGCGCTGATCTCGACGGCGCTCATTGTGTGCCTGGCCTCCTCGGGCTGCTCGGTCGCGACGGTCTGCCGCATCGTCGGTCGCGGCTGCGTCCGGCTTCGACCGGCCGCGGAGCCGTCGACGCTGCGCTGCCGGCGCAGCCTCGGCGGCGGCTCGGGCTGCTCGGTCCGGCGCCGCAGGCGCGGCCTGCCGGGCGGCGCGGCGGACCTCGGCGCGGCGAGCGGCGCAGCCTGGCCGGGCGCCGCGGCGGGCAGCCGCCTGGGCGGCGAGGCGCTCCTGGGCCTGCTGCGCGGCCTGTTCCTCGGCCTCGCGGCGGGCGGCGTCTTCCTCGGCTTCGCGCGGCGCGGGCCTCGGCCTCGAGGCGGGCGCGCTCCTCGGCTTCCTGGCGGGCGCGTTCCTCCTCGGCGCGGAACACGTTGCGGCCCTCGGCGACGACGTCGCCGATCGCGCGGGTGATCAGCGAGCAGGAGCGGATCGCGTCGTCGTTGCCGGGGATCACGAAGTCGATCCCGTCGGGGTCGCAGTTGGTGTCGACGAGGCCGATGATCGGGATGCGCAGCCGCTGGGCCTCGCGCACGGCGATCGCCTCGGTTTTGAGGTCGATCACGAACATCGCGTCGGGGACGCGCTGCATGTCTTTGACCCCGCCGAGGTTGGCGCGCAGCTTGGCGAGGTCGGCCTGGCGGGCCATCCGCTCGCGGGTGGGCAGCAGCGCGAGCTGGCCCTCGGCCTCGTAGCGTTCGAGGTCGTGCAGGCGGCGGATGCGGAGGTTGATCGTCTGGAAGTTGGTCAGCAGGCCGCCGAGCCAGCGGTGGTTGACGTAGGGCATCCCGGCGGCCGTCGGCGACGTCACGGACGGTGTCGCGGGCCTGCTTCTTGGTGCCGACGAACAGCACCGTCCCGCCGCGGTGGGCGAGGGTGCCGGCGAACTCGCGGGCCTGCTCGAGCAGCACGGCGGTCTTGAGCAGGTCGATGATGTAGATGCCGTCGCGCTCGCCGTGGATGAAGCGGCGCATCTTGGGGTTCCAGCGGCGCGTCTGGTGGCCGAAGTGGACGCCGGCCTCCAGCAGTTCCGCGATTCCGACTTGAGCCACGGTTGCTCCTTATGTGTATTCCTTGGTGGGTGGTGCTGCGTCCGTGTGGCGAGACGCGGACTCACAGGCGATGACCGGCGCAGGCCGGTCGTCTGCGAGCAGGGCCGCGATCCGTGCTCCATACGGGTCGAGGGTGGTTGACGGCTCAGGATAGCCCAAACCCCCTCCGTCCGGCTGAAGGCCGTCCCGGATCCCCCCGTGGGGGCCCGAGCGGAGGGGTGCGCTACCGGCCCTCGGCGCGCTGCAGCGCGGCGGCGAGGTCGGCGGGCAGCGGCGAGCGCAGCTCCAGCGGCTCGCCCGTGAAGGGGTGCTCGAACGCGAGGCGGGCGGCGTGCAGGAACTGGCGCTCCAGGCCGAGCAGGCCGGGGGTCCCGTACTCGGGGTCGCCGGCGACGGGGTGGCCGATCGCCTGGAGGTGCACGCGGATCTGGTGGGTGCGGCCGGTGTCGAGCCGCACGCGCAGCAGCGAGTACTCGGGCAGGGCGCGCTCGAGCGTCGAAGTGGGTGCGCGCCTCGCGGGGGAAGTCGCCGCCGACGGCCATGCGGGTGCGCACCCGGGGGTCGCGCCCGATCGGGGCCTCGATCGTGCCGCTGCGCGCGGGGGGCGGCCCTCCACGAGCGCGAGGTACTCGCGTTCGATGCGCCGCTCGGCGAGCGCACGCTGGAGCAGCCGGTGGGCCTCCTCGGAGCGGGCGACGACGAGCAGGCCGGAGGTGTCGCGGTCGAGGCGGTGCACGATCCCGGCGCGCTCCGGCTCCCCCCCGGCCGCGACGCCGGCGAGCAGCTGCGAGAGCGTGCCCTCGCGGTGCCCGCGGGCGGGGTGCACGACGAGGCCGGCGGGCTTGTCGACGACGAGCAGGTGCTCGTCTTCGTAGACGATCGCGAATGGCGTGCGCGGAACCATCGCAGCGGCGGGGCGAGCTCGCGGGCGGGCTCAGGGCTCGTGCCGGCGCTCGACCACAAGCAGGAGGAGCAGGACCCCCAGCGTGATCGAGACGTCGGCGAGGTTGAAGGGGGGCCAGCCGAGGGGGAGCTTGACGAAGTCGGTGACCGACCCCTCGCGCAGGCGGTCGAGGATGTTGCCCAGGGCGCCGCCGAGCAGCATGCCGGTGGGCAGCCAGATCAGCGGACGCGCGGCGTGGCGCGCGAAGTAGGCGAGCAGCGCGAGCAGCGCGAGGCCGATCACGACGTGACGGCGACGTGGTCGCCGGGCAGGAAGCCGAAGGCGACCCCGTGGTTGCGCGTGTCCACCAGCTCGATCCCGGGCAGCACCCTGCGTTCTTCGCCGGGGACGATCGAGTGCCGCACGGCGCGCTTGGAGAGCTGGTCGAGGGCGACGACGACGAGGGCGACGAGCGCGACGCGGGTCCAGGGGGAGCTCCACAGCGACCGCACGGCGCCCGCGCCGGGCAGGGACCCTGGCGGGGGTGTGAGCCTCGCGTCAGGCTGAGGGTCGCGGGGGGAGGTCAACCGTCGATGAGGCCCTGGACGACGACGCCGTTGACGATCTCGAGCACGACGATCGCGACGATCGGGCTGAAGTCGAAGGCCCCCATGCCCGGGAGGACGCGGCGGAAGATCCGCAGGAAGGGTTCGCAGACGTCGCGCAGGAAGCCGATCACGGCGCTCGAGGCGCGTGAGTAGGGCGGGCGCACGCCGAAGGCGAAGAGCCACCCCACGACGATGTGGGCGAAGATCAGCAGGATGTAGACGTAGATCAGCGTCGAGAGGTAGTTGGCGACTTCGGCGCGGGCGGTGGCGAGCAGGAGGGTCATCGGCCGCTCTCCCGCCGCGGGCGCCCACCACGCCTGCCGCCTGTCCCTCGGCGCCGCAGCACGGCGTCGAGCGCGTCGCTGAACGCGGCGCGGACCCCCCCACGCTCCAGGGCGTCCACACCGCGCGCGGTGAGCCCCCCGGGGAGGAGACCTCGCGGCGCAGGGCGAGCGTGTCGTAGCCGCGCCGGCGCAGCAGCTCCGCCGTGCCGGCGAGGGTCTGCACGACGAGCCGGGCGCCCTCGGCGGCCGGGATCCCGCGGCGCACGCCGGCGTCGACCTGGGCCTCGGCGACGAGCGCGACGTAGGCGGGGCGCAGGACATCAGGCCCATCGCGACGTCCACCAGCGCGTCGTCGAGCACCACCAGGGAGCCGAGCTCGGCGAAGAGCTCGCGCACCTGTGCGTCGAGAGCGTCGAGGCCGTCTGGGCCGAGGCCCTCGCTGAGCACCTCTATGTCCCGCTCTGAGTCGGCCGCCTGCACGACGGCGCCCTGGCGGACCTCGACAGGCAGCGAGGGCATGAAGCGGTAGACGGGCCGGCTCGGGTACGCCTCCTTCACCGCGTCGAGCGGCGTGGCGGCGAGGATCGAGGCGACGGCGCGGGCGTGGGGTGCGACCTCCTCGGCGACACGGTGCAGCTGGGCGGGCTTGTGGCAGAGCACCACCAGCTCCGCGCGCCGGGCGACCTCGGCGTTGCTCGCGAGCGCCTCCCCCCCGGTCTCCTCGGCCAGCGCCCGGGCGCGATCGGCCACGGGATCGAAGCACAGCACCGGCCGCCCCCACCCGCGGGCGAGCGCGCGCGCCATGTTGCCTGCGCCGATCAGTCCGATCTGCATAGCGCGCTTACCCTACGCGGCTGCTCAGCTCTGATTGAAGAAGCCCTTCTCGATTAGACGGGCGCGCTCCTCGGCGGAGATCTCGACGTTGCGCGGCGTGAGCATGAAGACCTTGTCGGCGATCCGCTGCATCCCGCCGTCGAGCGCGTAGGTGAGGCCGGAGGCGAAGTCGATCAGGCGCTTGGCGAGGTCGGTTTCGGTGCCCTGGAGGTTGAGGATCACGGGGATCGAGTCCTTGAAGCGGTCCGCGACCTGCTGGGCGTCGTTGAAGGACTTGGGGACCACGAGGTGCACGCGGACGTCGCCGTTGGAGCGGGCGCCGACGGAGCGCAGGCTTGTCGTGGGGTGCCCCGCCGCCCCGCCCGCGGGGTTCGTCCTCGGCGAAGATGTCGTCGAACTCGTCGCGGCGGCGGCGCAGGCGCCGGACGTTGGGGCGCTCGCGGTAGTGGTCCTCGAGCGCCGCCTCGTGGGGGGCGTCGTCCTCGTACTCGTCGTGGTACTCCTCGGCGAGGCCGAAGTACACGAGCGCACGGTGCCAGGAGTCGCGAAAGGCCATCAGGGGTCGTTGTTCGCTGAAACTGCGATTTTCCCTGCATATCGTAGCCGTCCCGCCCCCGGAGCCCGGTGAAGGCCGGCCCGCCACGTCCCGCCCTTTGGACGGCGCAGGCGCCCACGGTGCTCGGCTGGAGGCGGTCGGTGGGCTGTCAGCGGTAGAGCGCCGCGCCCAGCCTGACGATCGTCGCGCCCTCCTGCGACCGCGACGGGGTAGTCCTGGGAGGTGCCCATCGAGAGCTCGCGCAGGCCGTGGGCGTCGGCGAGCTCACGCAGGGCGGCGAACCAGGGGCGGCTGGCCTCGGGTGTGGTCGGCGAGCGGAGGCATGGTCATCAGGCCGGCGACGGGGAACGGGGAGCGCTCGAGGTAGAGAGGGAGCTCCTCGGGGAGCACGCCGGCCTTGCCGGGCTCGCGGGCGACGTTGACCTGGATCAGCACCTCCAGGCCCGGGAGGGCGCGCGTCGCGGTGGCGCTCGAGCGCCTGCAGGGCGGACTCGCTGGCGAGCGAGTGGATCAGGCGCACGTGGGGCACGATCAGCGGCACACGGCGGCTCTGGAGCTGGCCGATGAAGTGCCAGGTGAAGAGCTCGCCGTGGGCGGCCACCTTGGCCTGGAGATCCTGGGCGCGGTTCTCCCCCACGAGCCGACGCCGGCGCGGGCGAGTGTGGGCAGGTCCTCCAGGGCGACGTACTTGGTGGCGGCGAGCACCTGCACGCTCGTCGGGCTCCCGTCCGGCGCGGGCGGCGGCGAGGGCGATCTGCTCGCGCGCACGGGCGAGGTTCTCGCCGGCACCCGCTCGAGCGCGGACGTCGGCGATCAGCTCAGCCACGCGACTCCCGCCTGGCGCCCCGCGCCGACGCCTTCGCGGCGGTGGGAGAAGTAGGCGCTCGTCGCAGATCGTGCACACGCCGACGTCCTCGACGCGCACGCACCCCGGCCGCTGCCAGGCGCTCGCGGGCGAGGCCGCGGGAGGTCGAGGTTGCGCCCCTCGCGTTGCGAGCCGATCTCTGGCCGGTCGCCAAACGCGGCGTGGACCTCCTCGCCGACCTCGTAGCAGCACGGGCCCGCGCCGGGACCGATCACGGCGGCGATCTCCCCCTCGCCGCCGAGCTCGCGCAGGGCGCGCACCCCCTCCTCGAGCACCCCGGCGGCCAGCCCCCGCCAGCCGGCGTGCAGCGCCGCGACGGCGCCCTCGGACCCGAGGACCACGGGCAGGCAGTCGGCGACCAGCACCATCGTCCCGACCCCGCGCAGCGCCGTGGCGTGGCCGTCGGCGTCGATCGCCACGGCCTGCCCGCCGCTCGCCGAGCCTGGAGAGACGCGCCCGGCGCTGGCCGATTGGGGATGCGACAAGGGGATGCTCGCCACGGCGAGCGTCCCCCGCTTGGCGGACGAGGCTGCCCAATCGGCCCCGTCGGCCAGCGTGCTCACGCGCTGCACGACGGTCCGTGGACCTGGCGGCTGGCGCACAGCCACCGCAGCCCGAGCTCCCCGCAGAGGCGGTCGCGTTCGCGGCGGCCGTGCTCGTGACCGGGGCCGCGCAGCGTCGAGAGGTTGCCGTCGGCGCGCGTCGTGAACAGCGCGTGCCCGCCGCCGGGGAGCTCGAAGCGCAGCGGAGGCCCTACCGGCGCGGTCTCGCTACTCGACCCCATCGTGCTCCAGCGCCGCAGCCAGCTCCGCCTCGCGAACCGTCGGCCAGCTCGCCGTCGAGCCTCACGCGCAGGGCGGCCTCCAGGCGGCGGCCGATCTCGGGGCCCTGGGGCACCCCGGCCGCGAGCAGGTCCTCGCCGGTGATCGCCAGGCGCACGTTGCGCAGCTCCGCCAGCCAGCGGTGGCCGCGACCGCAGCATCGCTCCAGCGCGGCTCGCCCCAGGCGCCGGCCAGCGCGACGCCCTCGGGCGAGTCGTACGACGCGGCCTCGTAGACTCCGAGCTCGTCGCCGCGTGAGCGAGCTCGTCGGCCAGAGCGTCGGCGCACGTGGCCGCGCTGAGCCACACGGTCGCGCTCGGCGGCCGGGAACTCAAGGTCGTCCAGCAGCGCGCGCATGTCGCGCTCGACGCCCTCGTCCAGCGTCGAGGGCCAGTGGCAGCAGCAGCACGGCCAGCAGCAGCAGGTCTGGTCGGGGTTCCGGTCCCGCGCCACCCTCAGCCTCAGCCAGCAGCTCCAGCGCGTTGCGGGCGAGTCGCGCGTCGAAGCGCAGCTGGGAGTGCAGAGCGGCGAGCACGCCGAGGTGCTCCAGGGTCGCCAGCGCCGCGACGGCGTCGGGTTCGCCCAAGCGCCAGGCGCAGCTCGGCGCCGAGGCGCGCGCCGGAGACTGTCCGCAGGGCGCCCTCCGCGACCGCCGCGGCGGCGAGCTCGGCGGTGCGCTCCTCCACCGCGAAGCCCAGGCGAGCGCGGTAGCGCGCGAGGCGCCACAGGCGGGTGGGGTCATCGAGGAAGCTCCGCTCGTGCAGCACGCGCAGGCGCCCGGCGCGCAGGTCCTCCAGGGCGTGAGGCGCGGCATGCAGCTCCCCTGGGCGCTCTCCGTCGAGCGCGAGGGCGAGCGCGTTGACGGTGAAGTCCCGCCGCAGCAGGTCCTCCGCGAGCGGCGCGGGCTCGACCTCGGGCAGCGCTCCCGGCGCGGCGTAGCGCTCGCGACGCGCCGTGGCCAGGTCGATCTGCCCCGCGTTCCACTCCACGATCGCGGTGCCGAAGCGCTCGTGCTCGTTCGTCCCCGCCAAGGTCCCCAGGCGGGACGCCAGCTCGCTGGCGAGCGCCGCGACCGCGTGACCGAGCGGCGAGCCGTCGCGGGCCACCACCACGTCGAGCTCGCGGGGTTGGCGGTTGAGCAGCAGGTCGCGCACGGCGCCTCCTACGAGAAAGCCCCCCGGAGGCGCAAGCTCCAGCAGCTCGCTCCCGCCGGGCTCGGCCCGCAACCGCTCCAGCAGGTCACCGGCGGGGGGTGCGCTCACCGGCAGCTCACTGCCGCACGGGGACGCCGGCGTGCTCCAGGTACTCCTTCGCCTCCCCGACGGTGTGCAGGCCGTAGTGGAAGATCGACGCGCACAGCGCCGCGTCCGCGCCCGCGTGGAGGGCCTCGGCGAGGTGCTCCAGCTCACCTGCGCCGCCGGAGGCGATCACGGGCACCCCCACGGCCTCGCTCACCGCGGCGGTCAGCCGCAGGTCGTAGCCGTCGGAGGTGCCGTCGCGGTCCATGCTCGTGAGCAGGATCTCCCCTGCCCCCCGCTCGGTCGCCTCGCGCACCCACTCCACCACGTCGCGCCCAGTGGCGGTGCGACCGCCCGCGACGTACGCCTCCCACGTGGCCTGCAGGCCGAGGTCCGCACCGGCTCCGGAGCTCGCGCGCGCCCCGTTCGTGGGGGCCGGGCGCACGTGCGCCTTGGCGTCGACGGCGAGCACCACGCACTGCGTGCCGAACACGCGCGCCAGCTCGTCGATCAGCTCGGGCCGCGCGAGCGCCGCGGAGTTCACCGAAACCTTGTCCGCGCCGGCGTCCAGCACCGCCTGGGCGTCCTGCACCGAGCGGATGCCCCCGCCGATCGTGAACGGCACGAACACCTCGTCGGCGGTGCGCCGTGCGAGCTCGACGATCGTCTCGCGCCGCTCGTGGGTGGCGGTGATGTCGAGGAACACCAGCTCGTCGGCCCCTTCGCGGTCGTAGTGGGCGGCCAGCTCCACCGGGTCCCCGGCGTCGCGGATGTCCACGAATTCCACGCCCTTCACGACACGGCCGCCGTCCACGTCGAGGCAGGGGATCACGCGCTTGAGGTGCACGCGCTCACGGTAGCGGTCGGGCGCCGGGTGGGCGGGCACGCGGAGCCGCGGCACGTGCACTGCGCGCGACCCCGCACTGCGAACGCCGCTGGGGCCGCCTCGGGGCGGCCCTCATCCAAATCAGTTCCCCAGCACCTCGCGCGCCTCGGCCACCGTGAAGCGCTGCTCGTAGAGGGCCTTACCGACGATCACCCCGTCGAGGCCGTCGAGGCGCTGGTCCTCGCGCAGGCGCGCGAGCGTGCGCAGATGCGCGAGGTCGCCGATCCCGCCGGAGAGGATCACGCTCCCCTCGCCGGCTGCTCGAGCGGCCATCACGGCGTCGTCTCGGCCGGGGCCGTCGAGCATCCCGTCGTGGTCGATGTTCGTGAACACGAAGTGCTTCACCCCCCGACCGCCGTCGTGCCAGCCGTTCGATCGCTTCACGCGCGGGCACCTCGGTGGCTTCGACCCAGCCGTGCGTGGCCACGTAGCCGCCTCGAGCGTCGATCGACACGAGGATTCGGTCATCGCCGTACCTTTCGATCGCGCGGTAGAGCAGTTCGGGCTCCGTGAAGATCGCCGTGCCCAGGATCACGCGCGCGGCGCCCGCGTCAAAGGCCGCGGCGATGGCGTCGTCGGAGCGCAGCCCGCCGCCGTACTGCACGGGCAAGCCGAGCTCTCCGGCGATCAGTCGCAGGTGCTCCAGGTTGACCGGCGTGCCGCTCTTGGCGCCGTCGAGATCGACCACGTGCAGGTAGCGGGCGCCTGCCTCCGCGAACGCCCGCGCGGCAGAGAGCGGGTCCTGGTCGTAGACCTTCTTCGCGTCGAAGTCGCCCTTGACCAGGCGTACCGCGTTGCCACCAAGGATGTCGATCGCGGGGTAGAGGATCACGACGGGGCACACAGCCCGGAGGGCTGGGTCGGTACCCGCGCAGCCGCCGCGGCGGCGCAGAGGCCCACGAAGTTGCCCAGCAGGCGCAGGCCGTGGGTCGAGGACTTCTCCACGTGCGACTGCGCCCCGTACACGTTGCCGGCGCCGACCACCGCGGGGAACTGCTCCCCGTACTCGCGCCGTGGCGAGCACCACCTCGGGGTCGGCGGGGTGCGCCACGAAGGAGTGCACGTGGTAGAGGAACGTCGGGTCCGGCAGGCCCTCGCGCAGCGGGGAGCGGGCGCCGCCAGGCGACCTCGCTCCAGCCGATGTGCGGAAGCTTCAGGTCGCCCGTCTCGAGCGTGCGCACCTCTCCCTGTAGGAGCCCGAGCCCCTTCGCGCCGCCGTGCTCCTCGGAGCGCTCGAAGAGCAACTGCATCCCCATACAAGACCCGAACAGCGGTGTCCCCGCCGCCGCCAGCTCGCGCAGAAGCCGATCGAGGCCGAGCTCGCGGATCACGGCCATCGCCGCCGGGAACGCCCCCACCCCGGGGAGCAGCAGGCCGTCGGCCGCGCGCAGCTCCGCGTGGTCGCGGCTGACGAACGCCCGCGCGCCGACGCGCTCCAGGGCCTTTTCCACCGAGCGGCGGTTGCCCATCCCGTAGTCCACCACCGCAATCCGCGGGGTCATCTCCGGCGCCTCGCTGCGTCCTCGGTCGCTCGTGTGCCGGCCAGCACACCACGCTCCCTGCGTTCTTGCGAGGCTTGGACCTGACCCCGCGGAAAGTCCGCTCATCCAGTCAGCGTCCCCTTCGTGCTCGGCACCCCCGTCTCGGAGGGGTCGAGCGCGACCGCGGCGCGCAGCGCCCGCGCGAACGCCTTGAAGGCGGCCTCGATCTGGTGGTGCGCGTTGGTGCCCGCCTGCACCTGCAGGTGCAGCGTGAGCTTCGCGGCGGTGGCCACCGCGCGGAAGAACTCCTCGGTGAGCTCGTGCTCGAAGCCCCCCGTCGAGCCCGGCGGCAGGTCGGCCTCGAACAGCGTGAATGGGCGCCCGGAGATGTCGATGGCGCAGCTCGCGCGCGCCTCGTCCATCGGCACCACGCGCCGAGCCGTAGCGCACGATCCCAGCGCGGTCGCCCAGCGCGGCGTCGAGCGCCTGGCCGAGCACGATCGCGGTGTCCTCGACGGTGTGGTGCGCGCCGGTCTGCAGGTCCCCGGTGACCCGCACGTCGAGGTCCAGGCGCCCGTGGCGCGCGAGCAGGTCGAGCATGTGGTCGAGGAAGCCGACGCCCGTCGCCCGCGTGCCCGCGCCGGTGCCGTCGAGCGCGAGCGTCAGCGTGACGTCGGTCTCCCCCGTGCGGCGCTCGAGGGTGGCGTGTGCGGGCCGTCGGCCATCGCCACTCAATTTCGCCGACGGGGCCACCCGGGGGCGTTCCGGGCTGGAGGGGCGCCTGCTGAGAGGACGCCCGAGGTGGGGACAAACGGCGGGAGGCTCCCCCGCGGGAGGCTCCTCCGCCCGCGCCTCCATCGAGCGCGCGTGCCACTCGAAGCCCTCCGCGCGGGCGATCGGCGCCCCAGCCGCCGCGAGCTTGCGTGCGGCAGGGCCCCCGACGGCGCCGAGCCGCACCTCCGCCTGGCGCCGGCGGAAGTGGCGCGGGGAGAGCCCCGAGGCGAAGCGCGCGGCGCCCGCGGTCGGGAGGATGTGGTTGGAGCCCGCCACGTAGTCCCCGAACGCGGTGCCCGCGGCGGCGCCGACGAACACGCAGCCGGCGCGGCGCACCAGCGGGGCCAGCGCCTCGGGCTCGGCGCCGAGGAGCTGGAGGTGCTCGGGGGCGTACTCGTTGACGATCTCCACCGCGGCGCGCGTGTCCGCGCTCTGCACCAGCACGCACCGCGGCGCCTCCACGGCCGGGCGCTCCGTCGCCGTCGCCCCGGCCCCCGCCACCAGCCGCTCCACCTCGGCGGCGAGCGCGTCCAGGGCGCCGGCGGAGGGGGAGAGCGCGGCCACGAAGCTCCCCGCCCCGTGCTCGGCCTGGGCGAGCACGTCGAGCGCCGCCAGCCGGGGGTCGGCGTCCTCGCCGAGCACCACCAGCAGGTCGGAGGGACCGGCGAACGAGTCGATGCCCACCACGTCGGAGAGCTTGCGCTTGGCTTCCTGCACGTACACGTTGCCGGGGCCCACGATCACGTCCACGCGCTCCACCGTCTCCGTCCCGTAGGCCAGCGCGGCGACGGCCTGCGCGCCACCCATCCGGTAGACCCGCTCCACCCCGAGCAGGCGGCAGGTGCCGAGGATCAGGGGGTCGATCTGCCCGTCGCGCCCCGGGGGAGAGCACACCACGACGTCCTGCACCCCGGCGGCACGGGCGGTGACGACACCCATCACCGCGGTGGAGGGGTACGGGGCACGCCCCCCCGGAACGTACACGGCGGCAGCGTCGACCGGCAGCTCGCGCACGGTCACGGTGTGGCCCTGGGGCAGGCGCACCGACACGTCCTCCCCCACCCCCACCTGAGCGACCGCGGCGACGTTGGCGATCGCCACCTGCAGGCCCGCCACCGCCTCCAGGGGCAGCCGCACGATCGCCTCGTCGAGCTCCTCCGGGGGGACCACCAGTGGCCGCGGGGGCAGCCCGCCGGTGTCCAGCTCGCGGGTGTACTCGAGCACTGCCTCGTCGCCCTCGTGGGCGACCACGACGAGGATCTCCGTGACCACGTCCCGCGCGTCGCCGGGCGGGGGAACGAGCTTGCGCAGGCGCTCGGCCACCGTCGCGGGGCCGCTCAGGGACCGCCCCGGGCGTCGTAGCCGCTCGGCAGCTCGCGCGCGTCCAGGCGCTCAACCCGCACGCAACCGCCCCAGCAGGTCGTCGATCGTGGCCGCCTTGAGCTTGTGCGCCACGGGGTTGGCGATCAGGCGGGCGGTGCACTCGAACAGGGACTCGCGCACCTCGAGGTCGTTCTCGCGCAGCGTGGTGCCGGTCGCGGTGAGGTCCACGATCGCCTCGACGAGCCCGGTCAGCGGGGCGAGCTCGACGGACCCCTTGACCTCCACGATCTCCGCCTGGCGGCCAGTCTCCTCGAGGTGGCGTGCGGCGATTCGGGGGTACTTGGTGGCGACGCGCATCACCCCGAGGCGGCGCAACGCCTCGGCGGCTGGGTCGGGGTCGCCGGCGATCGACGCGAGCACCATCGTGCAACGTCCGTAGCCGAGGTCGAGCAGCTCGTACACCTCGCGACCGGTCACGGTGCGACCAGCCCCCCCGTCGCCTCCGAGCGCACGCTCGGCCAGCACGTCCTTGCCGGTGATCCCGAGGTCCGCGGCGCCGGCCTCCACGTAGGTCGGCACGTCGGAGGGGCGCATCGTGATCACCCCGATCTCCGCAAACAGCAGCCGGCGGTCGTTGGAGCGCAGCTCCTCGGTGTCCACCCCCAGCTGGGCCAGCAGCGCGACCGTGTCGCTGAAGAGGGCGCCACGCGGCACGGCGAGCGTGAGGCCGGCGAGCCCGCTCACCGCGCAACGCCCTCCTGGGCTCGCAGATGTCTTGAGTCCCGCCCACCCGGGACGCAGTGAGCGAAGTGTGCTTTGCACACGAGCGATCGAGGACGCTGGCCGAAACGGGGACCGATCAGGGAGACACTCGCTACGCTCGCATCCCCGGATCGGCCAGCGCCGAAGGCGCGTGTCACCCGGCTTCGGTCCAGCGCCGCCATGCGAGCCCAGGAGCTCACCGTGTCAGCCCCGCTCCCCGCCCGCGCTCCTCCTCGCCCGCGAGCGCGATGTGCAGGCGGTCGATCCCCAGAGCGAAGCCGACGGCGGGGAGCGAGCGCCCGAAGCGCCCCAGCAGATCGTCGTAGCGCCCGCCACCGCCGAGCGGGGCGCCGAGCGCGGGGTCGTAGACCTCGAACACGGCGCCGGTGTAGTAGCCAAGGTTGCGCACCAGGCCGAAATCGAAGATCACTCGGCCCGCGACCTCGGGGTCGAGCAGCTTGTGCACTGCCAACAAGCCCGCCGCCGCCGTGGCCGCCGGACCGGGAAGGCCCTCCAGCGCCTCCGGCCCACCGCGACGCTGGGGCACGCTCAGCAGCAGCTCGGCGTGCGGGGCGGGCAGGCCGGCGTCGCCCAGCCGGCGCTCGAGCTCGACAAAGTCACGGCGGACGAGCGCCTCGAGCAACTCGGCCCGGGTTGGCTCGGGGATGCCCACCCCGGCCATCAGGGCAGGGAACAGCGAGGTGTCGCCAAGGCCGACGCGGTAGTCCGCCAAGCCGGTGGCGTCGAGCGCGTGGCAGAGCACGGTGAGCGCCTCGGCGGTGCCCTCGGGGGCGGGCGAGCCGAGCAGCTCGATGCCGGCCTGCAGCAGCTCGCGGGGCTGCCCCCGGGAGGGGAGCACCGCGCGGTAGCAGTGGGCGAGGTAGCAGAAGCGCAGGGGCGGCGGAGCGTGCGGGTAACGGGTGGCCGCGACGCGCGCGATCGGCACGGTCATGTCCGAGCGCAGCGTCAGCAGCGCGCCGGCCTCGTCGAACAGCCGGTAGGCAGGCGGGGTGCCGGCGGCGTCGGCGCGGGCGAGCACGGCCTCGTACTCGAGCGCGGGGGTGTACACCTCGCCGTAGCCATGGTGGTCGAACACACCGCGCAGCGCCTCGGTGATGAGGCGCATCTCACGCATCTCGTCGGGCAGCACGTCGCGAGTGCCGGAGGGGATCGGGTGAATCACGAGACCCGGGAGGCTAGACGTGGAGGACCGGCTGAGGCTCGACGGCGACGCGCTCGCACGAGGCGCCGAGCTCGCGCAGGCGCTCGTCGATGCGCTCGTAACCGCGGTCGATCTGGCGGACGTTGCCGATTTCCGAGCGCCCGTCGGCGCAGAGAGCGGCGAGCAGCATCGCCATCCCGGCGCGGATGTCGGGGGACTCGACGCGCTCCCCGCGCAGCCGCCGGGGGCCGGTGACGATCGCGCGGTGGGGGTCGCAGAGGACGATGTCGGCCCCCATCAGGATCAGCTTGTCGGTGAACACGAGACGGTTCTCGAACATCCACTCGTGCACAAGGATCGACCCCTCGGCCTGGGTCGCGAGCGCGAGCGCAATCGAGGTCAGGTCCGCGGGGAAGGCGGGCCAGGGGCCGTCCTGGATCTTGCTCTTGTACTCCCCGACGTCGGCCTGCACCACGAGGCGCTGGCCGCCGGGCACGAACACGTCGTCGCCGTGCAGCTCGGTGCGCAGGCCGAGACGTTCGAAGACGAGGCGGATCATGCGCAGGTCCGAGGGGACGGTGTCCTTGACCAGCAGCTCCCCCCCTGTGACCCCAGCGAGCGCGATGAACGAGCCGATCTCGATGTGGTCGGGAGCGATCTCGTGAGAGCAGCCGTGCAGGGAGTCGCAACCGTGGACGGTGAGCAGGTTGGAGCCGATGCCCTGGATGTCAGCGCCCATCTTGACGAGCAGGCGCGCGAGGTCCTGCACGTGGGGCTCGCAGGCGGCGTTGCCGACCACGGTCTGCCCGGGGGTGAGCGCGGCGGCCAGCAGCGCGTTCTCAGTGGCCATCACCGAGGGCTCGTCCATGAACACGTCCGTGGCCCGCAGCCCGCGCGGGGCGCTCAACAGGATGTCACGCCCGCAGTCGGCGCGGGCGCCCATCGCACGGAAGGCGTCCAGGTGAGGGTCGAGGCGCCGGCGCCCGATCACGTCGCCCCCGGGCGGGGGCATCACGGCACGCCCGAAGCGCGCGAGCAGCGGCCCGGCGAGCAGGAAGGAGGCGCGGAGCTGCTCGGCGAGCGCGGGGTCGACCTCGACGCCGTCCACCCCGGCGGCGCACAGCGAAAGCTCGTTGGGGCCCAGCCAGCTCACACGCACCCCGAGTTGCTCCAGGATCGCAACCATCGCCTCGACGTCGCGGATCCGGGGCACGTTGCGCACGAGCACCTCGTCCTCGGTGAGGACGCAGGCAGCGAGAGCGGGCAGCGCCGCGTTCTTGTTCCCGGCCGGAGTCAACGTGCCGGAGAGCGGGACGCCGCCGTCGATGACGAACTTCTCCATGGGCTTCGCACGCGCCCGCCGGCCCAAGATAGAGCCGCCGCCGCGTCTTCCGGCAAGGGTAACAGCCATATGGATAGGAAGTTCGCGCGCGGAGGCCGGGGACCTGCACGGGCGGGGCGTTCGACCGGCGGCGGGCGGTCAGACATCGGGTGGACCTGCAATTTCCGTTGCAGACCCGAGAGGCCGATCTGGCCCAGTTGAGCCAGATCCCGGTCCGCCTCGGCCACGCGCACGTATGTTCGGTCGGTTCTGTCCGATGGCCCGCATATCTTACGAACACGTGTTCTGTTCAACTCGGACATCGACGCTCGCACAGCGCGCCCACAGGGCGCTCTCGCTGACCCGCGCGTTCCTCCTGCTCGAGGACGGCGATCCAGTCGACTGGGAGGTCGACCAGGAGGAGTTCGCGGCAGCGAGCAACGAGCCCACGTGGGTTCACGCGCACCGCTGGCCGAACGGGGGATTCTCGCCGAAGGCGAGCGTCCCCCGCTTCGGTCGCTGCGTCGAGAGCGGGCACCGCGGCGGGGGGGCCAGCCGGCGCCCTCGCCGCAGCCGTGCCTCTGCCCCACCCAGCGATCCGGGCTGCGTGCACGTCCGGCCGCCGGACACGGGGATGCGACCATCGGGCGCGGCGCTCAGCGTGGCTCGAGAATCACGACGGGCAGCTCGCGGGTCGTTATCGACCGGTAGTGCTCGTAGCCGCTGTAGAGCGCCACGAGCCGCGGCCACAACTCGGTGATCTCCTCCTCAGTGGCGGGGCGGGCACGGACCGGGTAGGTGCGCCGGCGAACTAGCGCGTCGGCGTCAGGGTGGTCCTGCAAGTTGAACCACCACGCCGGGGTGCGGGCAGACGCAGCGTTCGACGCGACGACCGCGAACCCGTCGCCGTGGGGAACAAAGAACACGGGCGCGTCGCGCCACTGGCCGGAGCGCCGGCCGAGGGTGCGCAGCACGAGGACGTCCGCCCCGAGCGTGCGGCCACCGAGTCGCCCTCCTGTGCGCCGTACGAGCCAGGCGTGCGCCTGCGTAGCGCGAGCGGTGCCTGGGCGGTGCGCCAGATACGGGGTGAGACGGGCATAGAAGTCGGCCAAGCGAGACACGAGCGCAAGCCTACCCGACGGGACGACCCGCGACCCAACGACCCACGGGCCGCCCCGAGGGGCGGCCCGTGTGGGAAAGAACCGGCGGCGTCCTACTCTCCCAGGCCCTTGCGAGCCAAGTACCATCGGCGCTGAGGGGCTTAACTGCTCTGTTCGGAATGGGAAGAGGTGTTTCCCCCTCGCCAAGGCCACCGGAAAAAGGCGAGAGACCGGCCTCCCCGGTCCTTCAAAACTGCACAGCGCCACACGGGTACCACCTTGATCAAAAAATCCGTCAAGCCCTCGACCCATTAGTACCGGTCTCCTACGGGCGTTACCGCCCTTCCAGATCCGGCCTATCAACCTGGTGGTCTACCAGGGGTCTTACTCCCTCTAGGGGATGGGAGAACTCATCTTGAGGCCGGCTTCCCGCTTAGATGCTTTCAGCGGTTATCCGATCCACACGTAGCTAGCCTGCAATGCCCTTGGCAGGACAACAGATACACCAGAGGTGCGTTCATCCCGGTCCTCTCGTACTAGGGACAAATCCTCTCAATTCTCCAACGCCCACGGCAGATAGGGACCGAACTGTCTCACGACGTTCTGAACCCAGCTCGCGTACCGCTTTAATGGGCGAACAGCCCAACCCTTGGGAGCGACTCCACCCCCAGGATGCGACGAGCCGACATCGAGGTGCCAAACCGGGCCGTCGATGTGGACTCTTGGGCCCGATAAGCCTGTTATCCCCGGAGTACCTTTTATCCGTTGAGCGACGGCACTTCCACTTGCTACCGCCGGATCACTAAGACCTGCTTTCGCACCTGCTCGACCTGTCAGTCTCGCAGTCAAGCTCCCTTGCTACCTTTGCGCTCTACGCACGATTTCCAACCGTGCTGAGGGAACCTTTGTGCGCCTCCGTTACATTTTGGGAGGCGACCGCCCCAGTCAAACTACCCGCCTGGCAATGTCCAGCGCCCGGATTCACGGCACGCTGTTAGAAACCCAATACACCAAGGGTGGTATCTAAAGGTTGGCTCCACGCCGGCCGCAACCGGCGCTTCAAAGCCTCCCACCTATCCTGAGCGAGATGCACCGAATCCCAATACCAGGTTGTAGTAAAGGTTCACGGGGTCTTTCCGTCTAGCCGCGGGTACTCGGCATCTTCACCGAGACTGCAATTTCACCGAGCCCCTCGTTGAGACAGTGCTGAAGTCGTTACGCCATTCGTGCAGGTCGGAACTTACCCGACAAGGAATTTCGCTCTAGCTGTTACTAACCAGACTCCTCAAGGCACGATCTGGTTTGAACTGATCACGTTGATCAGCGGGTCGATCATCTCTGTCGACCTCTTCATGTCGCCATGAAGAACGGACTGTATCTTCACCTCACTTTGAGGCGGCTGGCGTACAGTCTCTGAGGATTCTCAGATATGAGGAGGGCTTCCTTCTATTCATGCCCTCGACGATCATCGCAATTTCCGCGATCCCGTCGACCTCCAGATGGCGATCGGCATCCATCAGGCCCAACACCTCGACAAACAGCTCGAAGTCTTGGGCCTTTGCCGTCCGCAAAGGCACCTTGTACATAAAGGGCAAAACCCGCTCTCGCAGATCGGTACCCTTCCGCACGCACCAC
The DNA here is from genome assembly GCA_963831945.1 of uncultured Solirubrobacterales bacterium. Lineage (GTDB taxonomy): Bacteria > Actinomycetota > Thermoleophilia > Solirubrobacterales > Solirubrobacteraceae > Palsa-744. The sequence goes on from CAWHSC010000003.1 coordinate 110,756, forward strand.
CGAAACACATCCTCACGATGATTATCGCGTCGGGTGTTGCGGTAGATAGCACCACATCCAAAGAACTCCTGCAAGATCTCAAGAGCACCAATATTGCGCGCTCCCTGGGTCACGACGAACTCCGGCCGAACCTGCCAGCCGAGGCTAACTGCCGCGCAACGATTCACGTTGACGCAGAAGCAGCCCTCGCCGTCGATCATTCCTGAGACCCAGCCTTCTAACCTGAGCCTTTCCTGCTGATTGTCCGCACCCGTCACATTGTCACGGTACCGCCCACATCGGACGGAACTCGTAGCGCGGGATACTCGGATATTCCAGCATATGGCCAGCTGCACCTGACGCATTACTGCGACAGGGGGCACCGATTGTACGGAACCTTAGGACCGTTATAGTTACGGCCGCCGTTTACCGGGGCTTAGTTTCGCTGCTTCGGGACAAGCCCTAACAACTCCACGTAACCTTCCGGCACCGGGCAGGCGTCAGCCCCTATACGTCGTCTTTCGACTTTGCAGAGACCTGTGTTTTTGGTAAACAGTCGCTTCAGCCTATTCACTGCGGCCCCCTCGGGCTCCACTCGCGAAGAGCTTCACCCTACTGGGGCGCCCCTTATCCCGAAGTTACGGGGCAATTTTGCCGAGTTCCTTAACGAGGGTTATCTCGATCACCTTAGTATTCTCTACTTGCCCACCTGTGTCGGTTTTGGTACGGGCACGCGCTTCCTCTCTAGAGGATTTTCTTGGAGGTATGGCGTCGGGGACTCGCCGGCTTAGAGCCAGCTGACATCGCACCTCAGGTTATGCAGCCCCGCATTTAACTAGGGCCACCCCTACATGCTTGTCCCAGGACAACCATCGCCTGGGTTCCCTTAGCCTTCCTCGTCTCCCCATCGGTCAATGGAAGCGACGTGGTACAGGAATATCAACCTGTTGGCCATCGACTACGCCTTTCGGCCTCGCCTTAGGTCCCGACTAACCCTTAGTAGACGAACTTTACTAAGGAATCCTTGGGCAATCGGTGGAGAGGATTCTCACCTCTCTTTCGTTACTCATGCCGGCATTCTCACTTCCCATGCCTCCACGGCTGGCTTACGCCGCCGCTTTACTGGCATGGGAACGCTCTCCTACCGCGCGATCGACCCGAAGGTCTCACGCACCCGCAGCTTCGGTGACTAGCTTGAGCCCCGTTACATTGTCCGCGCTCGAACACTTGACCAGTGAGCTGTTACGCACTCTTTCAAGGGTGGCTGCCTCTAAGCCAACCTCCTGGTTGTCTATGCACTCGAACATCGTTTCCCACTTAGCTAGTACTTAGGGACCTTAGCTGGCGGTCTGGGCTGTTTCCCTTTCGACGCTGAAGTTTATCCCCCAGCAACTGACTCCCGGAGTAGACGTAATGGTCTTCGGAGTTTGCCTGAAGTCGGTAACCTGGTAGGGCCCCTAGTCCAAACAGTGCTCTACGGCCAAAACGCAATTTATCCGAGGCTATACCTAAATATATTTCGGAGAGAACCAGATATCACTGAGCTTGATTAGCCTTTCACTCCGACCCACAGGTCATCCGCCCAGTTTTCAACCTAGGTCGGTTCGGCCCTCCACGAGGTCTTACCCCCGCTTCAGCCTGCCCATGGGTAGCTCGCTCAGTTTCGGGTATACCGCCTACGACTATGTCGCCCTATTAGGACTCGCTTTCGCTACGGCTCCGCTCATCGCTTAACCTCGCCGCAGACGAGTAACTCGCCGGCTCGTTATGCAAAAAGCACGCGGTCACAGGACAAGCCTGCTCCCACCGCTTGTAGGCACGCGGTTTCAGGTACTATTTCACTCCCCTTCCGGGGTACTTTTCACCTTTCCCTCACGGTACTTGTCCGCTATCGGTCACCAAGGAGTACTTAGCCTTGGAGGGTGGTCCCCCCAGGTTCAGTCCGCGTTTCACGAGCACGGACTTACTCAGGAACGCTTGACGGAAGATCATGCAGTTTCGTCTACGGGACGGTTGCCCTCTATGGTGCGCGGTTCCACGCGCTTCGACTACCACATGATTTTGTAACTTCCGCCGAGCCGGCCACGGCTCGGAACAAGCGCCCTACAACCCCCGCTACGCAACGCGTGGCCGCTTACACGCAGCAGGTTTGGGCTGATCCCCTTTCGCTCGCCACTACTCAGGGAGTCTCGGTTGATTTACTTTCCTCGGGGTACTGAGATGTTTCACTTCCCCCGCTTGTCCTCCACCGGCCTATGTGTTCAGCCGGGGATAACGCCGCATTACCAGCGCTGGGTTTCCCCATTCGGGCATCCACGGGTCAAAGGCTATTCAGCGCCTAACCGTGGCTTATCGCAGCCGTTCACGCCCTTCATCGACTCTTGGTGCCAAGGCATCCACCATGTGCCCTTACTATCTTGACGGTGATCAGACCGATCGTGATCCTCCGTACCCCTGAACAAGCAGGCACAGACGAGAATGATCGCGAGCGGCCCGGTGATACCCGTTTTCAGCCGCCGCTTATCGATGGCGGCTGATGTGGCTTCTGTGCAGTTTTCAAGGACCGTGGAGAGGCTTTCACCGGCCTGCGTCGGGCTAGTGCGGACGCGATCTTCTTATCGCGACTGCGCCTAACGCCGGGCGGGTGCCGGTCTCTCAAAGCTCAACAGCATGCTGGCGGGTTGGATGCCGCCTCTGAACCGAGCGCCCTAGTAGGACGGGACTCGATGAGAGCGCGGCGCGCCAGTCAGGTTCGGTCGACATGCTAGGCCCGGTCTGCTCTGTCGCCGCCCGAGCTCGTCCGAAACCCGAAGGTCTCGATGAGATCGAACGGCCGCTGGGACCGGGGCACTGTTATGTGCTCCCTAGAAAGGAGGTGATCCAGCCGCAGCTTCCGCTACGGCTACCTTGTTCACGTGGTTCCCCATGTCGCCATGAGGCGTGGACTATATCTTCATCCTGGTTGCCGGCCACCGAAACGGGCGGCCAGCAGACTGCGCTTCCTTGGATGCCAAGACCCCACGCGAGACACGAAGTCTCGCTGGGACCCAGCTGCAACGTAGAACCGCCAGACCGGATGATCTGTTTTGCGGCTCGGCTGGTGCAGCTTGCCGCAAGCTATCCCCTCATCTTCGAGGATTGCCTGCAACCTAGCTATATCTGCTCGATCCTTCTGCACGAACTGGATGTAAAACCTCGCGGCGGAATCCCGTGGAATGCCGCCCTCCGCATCGAAGTAGCCCCGCGCATAAGCACAGCGCTCCTCGCACGTCGAGAACGAAGGCTCCTTAGTCAGCCACTTGGCTGACGTCTCAAGCACCCAAAACCTGCGAGTGCTGCCCTCGCGATACATCCAGGCCTTCTGTCCTTGCTTCTCAATGAGTACGCGAAGGACACCAAGCCACTCCACGTCGGCCTGCCCAAATCGGACGGTGCCATGACGTGAACTGAACGTCGCATCATGTGCTGCTCCGAACAGATAACTCCAAGCGCCTGAAGCGCTTGTCGCCAGGAGCTCGGCGTGTAGTCTCTGAGGGGTCAATGCCTCCGCCAGGTTGGGCGGGGACACGACTTCCCTGCTGATTGTCCGCACCCCCACATTTTCACTGCCGCTCCGGACGGAACGGCGAGTAGTGGAGGATACTCGGAGTTTCCAGCATACAGCCGAGTTTTTCACGTGTCGTTACCGACACGGGTCGCAACTTGCTTACGACTTCACCCCAGTCACGAGCCCCACCTTCGACGGCTCCCTCCCTTGCGGGTTAGGCCACCGGCTTCGGGTGTTGCTCACTCCCGTGGTGTGACGGGCGGTGTGTACAAGGCCCGGGAACGTATTCACCGCGGCAGTGCTGATCCGCGATTACTAGCAACTCCGCCTTCATGCAGGCGAGTTTCAGCCTGCAATCCGAACCGAGACGCGCTTTAAGGGATTCGCTCCACCTCGCGGTATCGCAACCCTCTGTACGCGCCAATGTAGCACGTGTGTAGCCCTGAACATAAGGGGCATGATGACTTGACGTCATCCCCACCTTCCTCCGGTTTGTCACCGGCAGTCTCGCATGAGTCCCCAACTGAATGCTGGCAACATGCGACGGGGGTTGCGCTCGTTGCGGGACTTAACCCAACATCTCACGACACGAGCTGACGACAGCCATGCACCACCTGTGAAAGTGCCCCGAAAGGAGGGTGTGTTTCCACACCTGTCACTCACATGTCAAGCCCAGGTAAGGTTCTTCGCGTCGCGTCGAATTAAACCACATGCTCCGCTGCTTGTGCGGGCCCCCGTCAATTCCTTTGAGTTTTAGCCTTGCGGCCGTACTCCCCAGGCGGACAACTTAATGCGTTAGCTTCGACACGGGGGGAGTCGACACCCCCCACATCTAGTTGTCATCGTTTACAGCGTGGACTACCAGGGTATCTAATCCTGTTTGCTCCCCACGCTTTCGCGTCTCAGCGTCAGTCACGTCCCAGCGAGCTGCCTTCGCCATTGGTGTTCCTCCTGATATCTGCGCATTTCACCGCTACACCAGGAATTCCACTCGCCCCTTCCGGACTCTAGCTTGACAGTATCCACCGGCTTTCCAGGGTTGAGCCCTGGACTTTCACAGCAGACTTATCAAGCCGCCTACACGCTCTTTACGCCCAATAATTCCGGACAACGCTTGCACCCTACGTATTACCGCGGCTGCTGGCACGTAGTTAGCCGGTGCTTCTTGTGAAGGTACCGTCACTCCAGCCGGCTATTCACCGGCGAAGCTTCGTCCCAACTGAAAGGGGTTTACAACCCGAAAGCCTTCTTCCCCCACGCGGCGTTGCTGCGTCACGCTTTCGCGCATTGCGCAAGATTCCCCACTGCTGCCTCCCGTAGGAGTCTGGGCCGTGTCTCAGTCCCAGTGTGGCTGATCGTCCTCTCAGACCAGCTACCCATCGAAGCCTTGGTGAGCCGTTACCTCACCAACAAGCTAATGGGCCGCGGGCCCATCTCGATGCGGAGGCCGAAGCTTCCTTTCCCCTTGCGGGCACATCCGGTATTAGCCCGAGTTTCCTCGGGTTGTCCCGGTCATCGAGGCAGGTAACCCACGTGTTACTCACCCGTTCGCGGCTCTGCCCCAGGGCAAGCCCTGGTTCGTCGCTCCACTTGCATGTGTTAAGCACGCCGCCAGCGTTCGTCCTGAGCCAGGATCAAACTCTCCGTGAAGAACTTCACGAAAAGCTGTCACGGCTTGCCGAGCGCCGCCGATCGAAGATCGGCCGACGGCGACCGGCGGTCCGGGGCCTATACACGTGGGCTCCGGAACCGCGACGGGGTACTGCTCCTACTTGACTCTTGGTCCGCCCCCGGAGGCACCAACGAGGCAGCCGCAGAGCGGCCAGCCCGTAGCGCCGACCCGGCGACGGGTCGAACCTGGACGCACACCACGATCGATTCGATCGTCGGTGCGCATGCTGTTGAGTTTTCAAAGACCGCCGAGCCTCTTTGGGGAGGACGTCCCCGGAGAAGACCGATCCGGACCCACGCCCGAGGGCGCTTCGGGACCGGCCGAGCAGTATAGCGCTATTCGACGAGCAAGCGCCGGAAGCGGCGTTTGCCCACGCGCAGCACCTGCCCGCGGGCGCGGTCGGCGGCGACGTCGTACTCGCCGGCCTGCAGCGCGCTCTCCCCGAGCGAGGCCGCGCCCTGGTCGATCAGGCGGCGGGCGTGGGCGCGGGAGAGGCCGAACTCGTCCGCGATCACGGCCGGGAGGTGCAGGACGCCGTCCGCAGCGCTCACGTGGGCCTCGGGCACCTCGTCGGGCTCGCGGCGGTGGACGAACACGAGGTCGAACTCGCGCTCGGCGGCGGCGGCGTCGGCCTCGGAGTACAGCCACGCGACGAGCCCCCGAGCGAGCGCCCGCTTGGCGTCCCGCGGCCCCACGCCCGCGGGGGGCTCGCGCAGGAGCAGCAGCCGGTAGTAGTCGCCCAGAGCGGTGTCGGGGATCGACAGGGTCTTGCCGTAGATCTCGCCGGGAGGCTCGGCGATCCCGATGTGGTTGCCCAGCGACTTGGACATCTTGCGCCGGCCGTCGGTGCCCACGAGCAGGGGCATCGTCAGGATCGGCCTGGGAGGGCTGGCCGTAGGCGCGCTGGACGTCGCGGCCTAGCAGCAGGTTGAACTTCTGGTCGGTGCCGCCGAGCTCGAGGTCGGCGTGGACGGCGACCGAGTCGTACCCCTGCAGGAGCGGGTAGAGCAGCTCGAGCAGCGAGATCGGCGCGCGGGCGGAGTAGCGCTGGGCGAAGTCGTCGCGTTCGAGCAGCTGCGCGACAGTGGCGGTGCCGACGAGCCGCAGCAGCTCGGCCATCGGCAGGTCGAGCCACTCGGAGTTGGAGCGGACCTCCAGGCGCGCGGGGTCGGGGTCGAGGATGCGCAGCGCCTGCTCGTGGAACGTGGCGGCGTTGGCCTCGATCTCCTCCACGGAGAGCATCGGGCGCAGCGTGGAGCGCCCGGAGGGGTCGCCGACGCGCGCGGTGAAGTCGCCGACGATCAGCACGACGAGCTGCCCGGCGTCCTGGAACTCGCGGAGCTTGCGCAGCAGCACGGCGTGGCCGAGGTGGATGTCGGGCGCGGTGGGGTCGATCCCGAACTTCACGCGCAGCGGCCGTCCCGCCGCGCGCGCCTCGGTGAGCTTCTCCGCGAGCGCACCCTCGGGCAGGCAGTCAACAGCATTTTAAGGAGGGCGGCAAGCCGCCCAGGATCGGCGTTCGCTGCGCGGGAACGGGCGGGGTGGCCGGCCGGCCCTGGAGCCGGCTGGCCGAAACGGGGATTCGCGCCGAAGGCGCGTGTCTCTCGGCTTCGGTCGGGGGACTCCTGGTCGGGGGTGCTCGCCATGCGCGCGCCCATGCTAATAGACTCTCCCCCTCGTTTTGGAGTCCGCCACGCTGTCAGGCACAGCCCTCCCCGCAGGCACCCCCCCTCCCGTGGAGCCCCGGAGCGGGTCGCGTCTGAAGAAGCTCCGCTTCTTGCTGATCTTCCTGGCGCTCGCGCTGCTCGGCCTCGTGTCGTTCGTGTTCGGCATGTTCATGGCCGTCGCCTCGGACCTGCCCCAGCTGGAAGCGAAGTTCCGGCAGACCAACGCGCACAACTCGGTGCTGCTGGACGACCGGGGCACGCAGATCGGGATGCTGAGCGACCACGACCAGGTGCTGGTCACCGAGCGGCAGATCCCGCCGATCGTGCGCGACGCGGTGATCTCGATCGAGGACAAGCGGTTCATGACCAACGAAGGCATCGACCTGCGCTCGCTCGCGCGGGCGGCCGTGACGGACGTGCTGCACGGGAGCGCGGTGCAGGGGGCCTCGACGATCGAGCAGCAGTTCATCAAGAACGCGCTGCCGGGAGCGCAGGCCCACCGCACGATCCTCGAGAAGCTGCGCGAGGCGGCGCTGGCCTTCCACCTGGCCCACCACTGGTCGAAGCTGAAGATCCTCACGGAGTACCTGAACACGATCTACTTCGGCAACGGGGCGTACGGGATCGAGGCGGCGGCGCAAACGTACTTCGGCCAGGAACCCGACCACTCCGGGTGCGGCCTGCCGGGCAACCCGCTGTGCGTGCAGGAGCTCAAGCCGTGGGAGGCGGCGCTGCTGGCAGGGATCATTCAGTCCCCCACGGACTACAACCCGGTGAGCGACCCCGCGGCGACGCGGGAACGACGCAACGTGGTACTCCAGCAGATGTACCAGCAGGGCTACCTGAACCGCCGGGAGTACGAAGAAAGCACGATCCAGGCGCTGCCCGCCCCGCAGACCATCGCGCCCCCCCAGCAGCCACTGGTGGACGGGGTCGACACGGGCTACTTCGACGACTGGGTGGGCCAGCAGGTGATCGCGCGCTACGGGGCCGAGCGGGCCTACTACGGCGGCCTGCAGGTCCACACCACCCTCGACCTGGGGCTGCAGCGCGCGGCCGAACAGGCGGTGGCGGGCTACCTGCCGGGCAGCGAAGGCCCGACGGCGGCGCTAGTGGCGATCGAAAACTCCACGGGCAAGGTGCGGGCGATGGTCGGGGGCCGCGACTACGACGAAAGCCCTTTCAACCTGGCGACCGAGGGGGAGCGCCAGCCGGGCTCCTCCTTCAAGGCGTTCGACCTCGCAGCGGCGCTCGAGGACGGCATCTCACCCGACTCGGTGTGGGCCTCGAAGGAAAAGACCTTCAAGGTGCCCCACTCCTCGGAAGTGTTCACGGTGCACAACGACGAAAACGCGTACGCCGGCTCGGACACGCTGACGGGCGCGACGGCGTACTCGGACAACTCGATCTACGCCGAAGTAGGCCTGCTCGTGGGGACCCACCGGATCGCGGCGCTGGCCCACCGCATGGGCATCACCACCCCGATCTCCACGAACCCGGCGATGACGATCGGGGGCCTGAAGACGGGGGTGACCCCGCTGGACATGGCCCACGCCTACGAGACGATCGCCCACGGCGGGCAGCGGGTGAGCGGCACACTGGCCGAACCGGCGGCCCCGGTGGGAATCGAAGCGGTGCAGGACGGCTCGCACGAACAGGTCGACCACACCTCCCTGCGCCGGGTGCTGCCCCCGAGCGTCGCGACCACAGAGACCGAAATGCTCGAGACGGTGCTGGAGTACGGCACCGCGCGCTCGGCGGCGCTCGGCCAGTTCGCGGCGGGCAAGACGGGCACGACCTCCAACTACGGGGACGCGTGGTTCGTGGGGTGGGATCACCGGTACACGGTCGCCGTGTGGGTGGGCTTCCCCAACAGTCTCGTGCCGATGCTCACCGAGTTCGACGGGGGCCCTGTGCTGGGCGGCACCTACCCGGCGCTGATCTGGCACAGCTTCATGGTCTCCGCCACGCAGGTGGAACGCGAACGCGCCGCCGAAGAAGCGGCCCGGCGGGTGGCCGCCGCCGCCAAGAAGACTGGCGCGGGGACCGGAGCGGCCCCGGAAGGCGGCGGCGAAGCAGGCGGGGCAGCGGGCGGGGCCTCAACCCCCACCTCCCCCGCCCGGGTGCCGGAATCGTCCGCCGGGACGGGCGCAGCTCCGAAGAGCCACGCGGGGGAAGCACCGGCACCCACGAGCGGCGGGAAGGGCGGCCCAGCCGGAAGCACAGAAGACTCAGAAGGCGCACAGGCGCCCGCGCAGAAGGGGGCCGGTGGAAACGGGGCAGGCGGGAACGGGGCGGGCGGGAACCCCAACGGTTCGCCGCCGGCGGAAGCGCCTGCGCCGAGTGGGTCGGGCGGGGCCTCCAATCAGACACCGGCGCCCGCCGAAGCGCCCGCGCCGAAGGTGAGCGGCGGCACGGGTGCACCCACCGGCGGCTCGAGCCCGGGCGGCTGAGCCTGGGGCTCCTGACGGCCGAGCGTTCCGTCCCAAGCCGTGCGTACGGTGGGCCTCGTGAAACTGGACCGGCCCACATCGATGAGCTCAGGGACGCCCGCCGTGGGCGAGCTGCTGCCGCGTGCGACGGAGGCGTTCGGCGTGCGCCACAAGCTCGAGACCTACTCGCTGGACATCGCCCACAGGGACGGCGGGCCCAAGGCTCGGGGCTTCGATTTGATCCTCGGCATCACGATCGAGGCGATCGACTACCTCGAAGCCCAGATCCTTGCCCGCGTGCTCGACACGCCGATCGGCGAAGTTCGGGATAACGGGCGCTACGGCGTCAAGTGCACCGTCGACATGCCCGTCAACGGAATCGGAGCGAAGGCCGACCGCGTCGCCAACGTCAGGACCGTGTGGGCGCTCGACCACCCGGGTTATCCCCCGCGACTTGTCAACGCGTACCCAAAGCCCTAAGCTGGAGCGGCGCCATGGCAACCGTCAAGCAGGCAATCGGAGAAGTCGACGTCGTCGCCTTCGTGAAGCCGATCGACAAGGTCGACGGAGCCGGCAGGTGGCCGACCGGAACCAGCGGCACCGTCGTCAGCGACTACGACGACCACAAGGAAGTTGAGATCTCCAACGACCGCGGCGAAGCCCTGGACTACGTCATCGTTCCGGTCGAGCATCTGCAGCTCGTCGAGAAGCACAGCTGATTATCAGCGGGGACATCTGGGCCATCCCCACCGGGCTGCTCCTTTGGGATGCGCGAGGCACCGAGCGGCTGGGCCTCTGTGTGCGCGAGCTCACCCACTGCGAACGCGCCCACCAGCGATAGCCTCTCCGGAGACCGGGCCGCTGCGCTTCACGGGGCACCGAGCTACGAACTCCCCATCCCCCCCTCCTCGACCCTCTCGATCCGTGTCACCCCGGCCGGGGACGTGAGACGTGGGGGTTGCCGGCGAGGCAGAACCGCCACGGGAGGTCCGTCGCCTTGGAGATCCCGATGCGGGGGGCGGCGAGCACCTCGTGGTCGGCTTGCAGCCACGACTCGCTCGGGGGCCGGATCGTGACCGGCCCGCGGGTCAGGTCGCAGTCGTTGTGCAGCAGCTCGACGCCCAGCGCGACGGTCAGCTTGCCGGGGCCCGAGCACAACTCCTCGCGGCGCTGCACGGCGCGGCGCTCGCGCATGCGGGCGATCCCGCGCAGCGGTTCGAGCGCCCGGATCAGCACGGCGGCGCCCACCCCGGGCTCCTCGCAGACAGCGTTCAGGAGCGCGTGCACGCCGTAGGAGCGGTACACGTACGCGCGGCCGGGCCCGCCGAAGAGCGTGCGGGTGCGGGGGGTGAGCCCTACGAAGGCGTGGCACGCGGGCTCGCTCTCGTGGTAGGCCTCGGTCTCGACGATCACCCCGGCGGCGGCGCGGTGCTCCACGACGCAGCCGACCAGCGCGCGGGCGACCTCGAGCACCGGTTGGGCGTAGAACTCCACCGGCAGGACCCCCGGCGCAGGGGCGCGCGGACGGCGCACCGCGAAGCCTGCGGCGACGGGAGCGCGGGGCACCTCGACGGTGGCGAGCAGTGTGCGGGTCACGTGAGCAGCCATGCTCCTTCGCCTCACTCCGCTTCCGGGGACTCTCTGCGGGCGGGTGGCACGAGTCCTCGGCTCTCAATCCCAGGGGTTGGTCGACGCTTCGGCGGGTGGATGAGCGAGCACGCCGCGGGCGAGCTGCAGCTGCTCGCGCACGCGCTCGGAGGCGGTGCCGCCCTCGGAGACCTTGCTCTCCAGCCAGGAGCTCTGGGTGAGCAGCCCCGGTACTCCTCGGCGTGCTCGCCTAGCACGGGGCTGTGCGCGGCGAGCTCGGCGGGGGTGAGCTCGGAGAGGCTGCGGCCGTCCTCCAGCGCGGTGCGCACGAGCCCGGCGACGACGCCGTGGGCCTCGCGGAAGGGCACGCCGTGGCGCACGAGCCAGTCGGCGACGTCGGTGGCGCCGAGCATCTCGTCGGCCGCCGCGGCGGCCATGCGCTCGCGCGAGAAGCGCACGCCGCGCGACCATCCCGCGGGCGGCTGCCAGCTCGAGCTCGAGCGTGTCGGCGGCGTCGAACAGGTGCTCCTTGTCCTCCTGCAGGTCCTTGTTGTAGGTGAGCGGGCAGGGCGTGCAGGACGCCGTGCAGGGCGGTGAGGTGCCCGACGACGCGGGGCGCCTTCGCGCGCAGCAGCTCGGCGGCGTCGGGGTTCTTCTTCTGCGGCATGATCGAGGAGCCCGAGGACCACGCGTCGGGCAGCTCGCAGAAGCCGACCTCCTGGCTCGACCACAGCACGAGCTCCGCCCCCAGGCGCGAGAGGTGGGTGGCGCAGGTCGCGGCGGCGTGCAGGTAGTCGAGGGCGAAGTCGCGGTTGGAGACGGCGTCGATCGAGTTGGGCACGACGTCGTGGAAGCCGAGCTGGCGGGCGAGCAGGCGGCGGTCGGTGTCGAAGCTGACGCCGGCCAGCGCGCCCGCGCCGAGCGGCAGGCGCCCGGCCTGGGTCGAGCGCGAAGGCGAAGCGCTCGCGGTCGCGGGCGAGCATCCAGAAGTAGGCGAGCAGGTGGTGGGCGAGGTACACGGGCTGGGCCCGCTGCAGGTGGGTGTAGCCGGGCAGCGGCCAGTCGACGTGCTCCTCGGCGCGGTCCACCAGCGCGCCCATCAGCTCCCCGACGGCGTCGTGGGCGGCGCGGGCGTGCTCGCGCACGTACATCGCGACGTCGGTGGCGACCTGGTCGTTGCGCGAGCGCGCGGTGTGCAGCTTGCCGCCGACCGGCCCCGCGAGCTCAGTCAGGCGCCGCTCGATCGCCATGTGGATGTCTTCGTCGTCCTCCTCGAAGGCGAACGTCCCCCCCGCGAGCTCGGCCTCGACCTCTTCGAGGCCTTCGATCAGGTTGTTGCGGTCCTCGACGGAGACGATCCCGCGCTCGGCGAGCATCCACGCGTGGGCGCGGGACTGCTCGATGTCCTGGGGCCACAGCCGCCGGTCGAAGCCCAGCGAGGCGTTCAGGCGCCGGAAGTCGGGGTGCTGGGGCTCGCGGAAGCGGGACATGGATCGTGAGTCGATCGAGACGGACCCTGGACGGTGCTCGACACGAGCGAGCGGGGCACGTGGAGGTCGGGACCGCCGTCCCTGCGCGCGGAGGCGGACGGTAGCTGGGGCCGCGGAAGCGGGCACTGTCACCGCACTGAGGTCGACCGGCGTGAGCGCTGGCGGCAGACTAGCGGGTACCGATTCTGACCATCCCGATATACACCAAGGCGCCGGCGCTCGGGCGCGCATGGCAGTGCGAAACACTGCGCCGCATGGCGGAGGTGCTGCGATAATCGGCCGCATGCCGCAAGCTACGCGAGAGACTCCCGCCAAAGATCGCGCCACCTCGCCCGCGGATCGCTGCCGCGGGGGCCGCACTCGCTCACCCGCGCGCAGGTGGCGACCAACCAGCGCCAGCGCCTGCTGGAGGGGATGATCGACGCGATCGGGGCGAAGGGCTACGCCGCGAGCACGGTCTCGGACGTGATCAAGCGGGCGGGCGTCTCGCGGAAGGCCTTCTACGAGCACTTCGCCAACAAGGAAGAGTGCTTCCTGGCGGCGTACGACTCGATCGCGGCCATCGGGCAGCGCGCGATCGCCGAGACGTTCCGCCGCGCGGAGGGCCTGCCGGACGGCGTCGAACGCCGCGCTGGAGAGCTCTTCGAACTGGCGATCGAGCGCCCGGCCGCGCTGCGGGTGTTGATGGTCGAGATCGGCGCGGCGGGCCCGGCGGGGATCGAGCGCCGCGAACAGCTGGCGGCGGGCTACGAGGACTTCCTGCGCGAGAGCCTGGGCCTGCCGGCCGGCCCCGGCCCGATCCCCAACCCGGTGCTGCGCGGCGTGGTGGGGGGGCTGCTGCACGTTCTCTACGGGCACCTGCGCCGCGGGCGAGCGCACGCGGCTGCGCAAGCTCGTCCCGGCGCTGGCGCAGTGGGCGACCTCCTACTGGCCGGCGCCGGCGGCGATGATGAGCCTGGTGGACCCGACGCCGGAGGAACTGCACCTGGACCTGTCGGGCGGGCGGGCCCCGGGCTCGCTCTCGCTCGGCGCCGCCGCCAACCGCCGGCGCAGCTGCCGCGCGGCGAGAACGGGCATGTCGCGCAGCTTCGTGGTGCACAGCCAGCGCGAGCGGATCCTCGACGCGGTCACGAACCTCACCGCGACGGAAGGGCTACGCGGCCCTGACGGTGGAGGGCATCGCGGCGGAGGCGTCGGTCTCGCTGCAGGCCTTCTACGAGCACTTCAGCGGCAAGGAGGACGCGTTCCTGGTGGCGTACGAGATCGGCCACGACAAAGCGCTCGCGCTGGTGGAGCAGGCGTACCGCTCCCAGGCGGACTGGCGCCTGGGCGTGCGGGCGGGCATCGCGGCGCTGTTCCGCTTCATGGCGGGCGAGCCGGCCTACGCGCACATGGCGATGGTGGACGTGCTGGCGGCGACCGACCGCACGGCCGAGCGCGCGTTCAAAGGCGCGGGCTCCTACTCGCAGATGCTGCTCCCGGGCCTCGACTACAGCCCCGACGGCGGGAGCGCCCGCCGGGCGTCACCGTGGAGGCGATCGCGGGGGGCCTGTTCGAGCTGTGCCTGCACCACGCGCTGCAGGGCCGCACGCACGAGCTCCCGACGATGGTCCCGCGAGCGACGTACTTCGCGCTGACGCCGTTCATCGGCGCGCAGGCCGCGAGCGAGATCGCGACGGCGCCGTGGAGGCAGGCTGAACCACGCTGGCGAGCCGCGGCTCACGAGGCTGAGGGGGACGCCGGAGTGCGTCGAGGACCGGCGGCGTCGCCAGCTCAGCGAGTGCCGGAGCACGTGGAGGGAGCTCGCCGCGACCAGGCGCGCTGGCGAGCACCCGAGATCGTGGGTCTCAGAGCCGCCGGCGATAAGCCGGTATGAGCTAGTCCGATCCGGGACCGCGTCAAGTACTTCAGACGCCCCGTCCGACAGCGCAAAAGCGGCCACTCGCTCGCGGCGCCTACCGCCCCACGGCCTCCCGCAGGACGTCGGCCACGCAGCGCACCTCCCACTCCTCCATGCCCACGAAGAACGGCAGCGCGATCGAGCGCGCCGCCACGTCCTCGCTGACCGGAAACTCGCCCGGGCGGTGGCCGAAGCGCTCGCGGTAGAAGCGCATCAGGTGGATCGCCGGCAGGTAGGGCTTGCTCTGGATCCCCTCCGCCGCCAGCGCCCGCACCACCGTGTCGCGGTCGGCCCCGCGCGGAAGCTGCACCACGAACACGAACCACCCCCGCCTGCTCCCTTCCATGTCCGGGCACGGCAGCTCGAGACCCCTGACGCTCTGCAGCGCCTCCCGGTAGAGGCCCGCGAGCCGCGCCCGCGCCGCCAGGAACTCGTCCAGGCGCTCCAGCTGCGCCAGACCGAGGGCGCACGCGATGTCCGAGAGGCGGTAGTTGAAGCCCAGGCGGTCGTGGTCCAGCCAGCCCCGCTGCGGGGAGCGCCCCTGGTTGCGCTCGGAGTCGATCCGCTCCTTGAGCGCCGGCGTCGCCCAGCGTGACCATCCCGCCCTCGCCGGTGGTGATCTGCTTGTTCGCGTAGAACCCGAAGACCGCCGGGTTGCCGCGGCCCCCCACCGGCCTGCCGTCCGGGTGGCGCGCCCCCAGCGCCTCGCACGCGTCCTCCACGATCGCCAGGCCGTGCTCGCGCGCGATCGCCTCCAGCGCGTCCATCTCCGCCGGGTACCCGAAGACGTGCACCGGCAGGATCGCCCGCGTGCGCTCGGTCACCGCCGCTCGCACGGCTTCGGGGTCGAGGTTCAGCGTCATCGGGTCGATGTCCGCGAACACCGGGCGCGCGCCCTCGTACACCGCCACGTTCGCCGAGGCCACGAACGAGAACGGGCTCGTGACCACCTCGTCCCCGGGCCCCACCCCCACCGCGCGCAACGCCAGGTGCAGACCGGCGGTGCCACTCGACACCGCGCTTGCGTATGTAGGATCCCCACCCACCCCGCCCACGCGCTCCGCGAACGCCCGCTCGAACTCTCCCACGCGCGGACCTAGCGAGAGCTGGCCCGAGCGCAGCACCTCCAGCACCGCCCGCTCCTCCGCCGCGCCCAGCGAGGGGCGCGCCAGGGGAATCGTCTCCTCCTCGACCAGCCGGACCGTCTCCTCCTCGCTCACGTCAGGCCCTCAGGCGCGCCGCCGGCTGCAGTCCCGACTCCAGCGAGTCCACCAGCGCATCCCAGGAAGCCACGATCAGGTTCTCCGAGACCCCGATCGCGCCCCACACCCGCTGGCCGTCGGAGGCGTCGATCAACACCCTCGTGACCGCGCCGGTGCCCTTGTCCTCGTCGAGGATGCGCACCTTGTAGTTGACGAGCTCGATGTTGCGCGAGGTGGGGGTGGATCTCCCCGATCGCGTCGCGCAGCGCTCGATCCAGCGCGTTCACCGGGCCGTTGCCCTCCGCGGTGTGCACGCGGCGGGCCTCGCCCGGGTGCTCGTGGGGCGCCAGGACCCTGATCGTCGCCTCGGTGGCCACCCCGCCCGTCCGCGCGCTTCTCCACGATCACCCGCCACGACTCCAGGCGCAGCAGTGGCTCGTACTCCCCCGCCTCCCGGCGCATCAACAGCTCGAACGAGCCGTCTGCCGCCTCGAACTGGAAGCCCCGGTGCTCGAGCTCCTTGACCCGCTCCACCGTGCGCAGCGCCGCCTCGTCGTCCAGCTCGATCCCCGCCTCCCGCGCCTTCTCCATCACCGTCGCCTTACCCGAGAGCTCCGAGACCAACACCTCGCGGCCGTTGCCCACCAGCTCCGGGTCCACGTGCTCGAACGTCTGCGCGTCGGCGCTGCACGCCCGCCGCGTGCAGGCCAGCCTTGTGCGCGAACGCGTGCTTGCCCACGTACGGCTGCGCCGGGTCCGGCACGCGGTTGAGCAGCTCGTCGACGAAGTGCGCGGTCTCGCGCAGGCGCGCGAGCTGCTCTGCCTCGAGCACCTCCCGACCCATCTTCAGCTGCAGGTCGGCGATGACGGTCACGAGGTTCGCGTTGCCCGTGCGCTCGCCGATGCCGTTGACGGTGCCCTGCACCTGGGTCGCGCCGGCCTCCACCGCCACCAGCGTGTTCGCGACCGCGCAGCCCGAGTCGTCGTGCGTGTGGATCCCGAGCGCCACGTCCGGCAGGGCCGCGTGGACGTCCGCGACCACCTCCCGCACACCCGTCGGCAGCGAGCCGCCGTTGGTGTCGCACAGCACCACCCGCTCCGCACCCGCCGCCGCCGCCGCGCGCACGCACTCCAGGGCGTACTCCCGGTCCAGCGCGAAGCCGTCGAAGAAGTGCTCCGCGTCGAGCAGCACCCGCTTGCCCACACCCACGAGGAACGCGATCGACTCGGCGATCATCGCCAGGTTCTCCTCGCGTGAGACGCGCAGCACCTTCTCCACGTGCAGCGGCGAGGCCTTGCCCACGAGCGTGCACACCGGCGCGAAGCACTCGGCGAGCACCCGCAGGCCCTCGTCCGCCTCGGCGGCGGTCCCGCGCCGGCGGGTCATGCCGAACGCGACCACCTCCGCGTACGACAGGCTCTCGCGCTCCAGCAGCTCGAACAGCTCGCGCTCCTTCGGGTTCGAGGAGGGGAAGCCCGGCCTCGATCAGCTCGACGCCCAGCTCGTCCAGCGCGTGCACCACGCGCAGCTTCTCCTCCGCCGTCAGGCTCAGCCCGCCGCCGCCCATGCCGTCACGCAGGGTCGCGTCGTAGAGCTCGACCGTGGACATCTCAGCCGCTCGCGGCGCTCTGCGACGGCGCAGCGGCGGCCGGCGCGGGCGCCTCGCCCGTGGGTGTCTCAAGCGCCGGGGCGCTCACCACGTCGAGCCACTCCCGGTAGCGCTCCGTGCGTCCGTGGGTCGCGTCGTCGAAGGCGGCCTGCAGCACGCGCGTCACCTCGCCCGGCTCGCCCGTGCCGATCCGGTGGTTGTCGACCTCGCGCACCGGCACGAGCTCGGCGGCGGTGCCCGACATGAACACCTCGTCGGCGAGGTACACCTCCGCGCGCGCCACGTTGCGCTCGACCACCGCGTAGCCGAGGTCCTGCGCGATCTGGATCAGCGAGCGGCGGGTGATGCCGTCGAGGATCGAGTTGTGCTGCCCGGGCGTGGTGATCTCCCCGTCGCGCACGATGTAGACGTTCTCGCCGGTGCCCTCGCACACGTGGCCGTGGTCGTCGAGCAGGATCGCCTCTTCGTAGCCGGCCTTCACCGACTCGACCTTGGCGAGCACGTTGTTGAGGTACTGGCCCGACGCCTTCGCGTGCGGGATCAGCGAGTCGGGGCTGATACGCCGCCACGAGGAGGTCGCCGCGCGCACGCCGTTGCGCATCCCCTCCTCGCCGAGGTACGTGCCCCACTCCCAGCACGCGATCGTCACGTCGACTGGGGCGTCCAGCGGGTTCAGGCCCATCGTGCCGTAGCCGCGGTTGACGAGCGGGCGGATGTAGCAGGAGCGCAGCCCGTTGCGCGCCACGAGCTCGAGCGTCGCCGCGCGCAACTCCTCGTCGGAGTAGGGCAGCGGCATGTAGTACAGCTCGGCGGAGCGGCGCAGGCGCTCGATGTGCTCGGCGTTGCGGAACACCGCCGGGCCGAGCTCGGTCTCGTAGCAGCGCATGCTGTCGAACACGCCCGTGCCGTAGTGCAGGCCGTGCGTGAGGACGTGGACCTTGGCGTCCTCCCAGGCGACGAAGTCTCCGTTCATCCAGATGAGGTCCGTGGGGTTCACTGCCGTTCTCCAGTCAAGATGGGAGGGGGTCTGAAGGCCCGCCCGCCCGGGCCTGCCCTCCCCCAGCTTAGAGGTGTGGGGTTCAAGGTCCTAGCTCCGATCAGTACAGGTCTTGTTAGAGGTAGTAGAGCACCGCCCGCGTCGCATCCGCGGTGCTGGCTCCGCCCCCGAGGTCGGGGGTGCGCACGCCGTCGTCGAGCGCACGTTCGACGGCTGATTCTACCTCCAGCGCCTTCTCCTCAAGGTCGAGGCTGTTGCGCAGCATCAGCGCGGCGGACAGGAACATCGCCATCGGGTTGGCGATCCCCTCGCCCGCGATGTCCGGCGCGGAGCCGTGCACCGGCTCGTAGAGCCCCGGGGAGCGCGGCTCCCGATCACCCAGCGACGCGCTCGGGAGCATCCCGATCGAGCCGGTCAGCATCGCCGCCTCGTCGGAGAGGATGTCTCCGAACATGTTCTCGGTCAACAGCACGTCGAAGTGGCGCGGGTTTGCGATCAGCTGCATCGCCGCGTTGTCCACGAGCATGTGCTCGAGCTCCACGTGCGGGTATTCGCGGTCCTGCACGCGGGTCACGACCTCCCGCCACAGGCGCGAGGTTTCCAGCACGTTGGCCTTGTCCACGCTCGTCACCTTCGCGTGCGCCGCGTTGAACGCCGTGCGTGCCACCCGCTCGATCTCCCTGACGTTGTAGGAGCACAGGTCGCTCGCCGCGTCGGGCGTGCGTGTCTTCTCGCCGAAGTAGATCCCCCCGGTCAGCTCGCGCACGACCAGCAGGTCGACGTCTTCGATCCGCTCGCGCCGCAGCGGCGAGGCGTCGTACAGTTGCGGCAGCGGGCGCACCGGGCGTACGTTCGCGTACAGCCCGAGGCCCCTGCGCAGCTCCAACAGGCCCTGCTCCGGGCGCGGGGCGTCCGGGTCGGTGCTGTCCCACTTGGGGCCCCCGACCGCGCCCAGCAGCACCGCGTCCGCGCGCCGGCACGCCGCCAGCGTCTCCTCGGTGAGCGGCGCGCCGTAGGCGTCGATCGAGGCGCCCCCGATCGGCCGTTCGTCGATCTCGAAGTCGCCGACCGCGTTGAGCACTTCGCGCGTCGCGGCCGTGATCTCCGGCCCGATCCCGTCTCCGGGGAGAACTGCTATGCGCTTGTACATTTGAATCCTGGCTCCATCTGGGACCACCCTACCCCCGCTCTTGCAGCGCAGTCAGCCCTGGATGGGGCCTTGCAAGCATTTACAGCAAGCCGTTCCCGCAGTTACAGCGCTGTTGTAACAGGTCCCGAGCGCTGCTGGGCGCCCTCATAGGCGATGATCGCATCCTCCTGGCCGAGCGTCACCGCGATGTCGTCGAGGCCCCCCAGCAGCCGCCGGCGCGTCTCGGGGTCGATCTCGAAGGAAACGGAGACCAGCTCGCCGTGCGCGCCCGGGTAGCGCACCTCCTGGGCGTGCAGATCGACCTGGCCCTCTCCCACCGCGGCCAGCGCGCGGCAGTGCTCCTCTGGAAGGACGACGGGCAGCAGCCCGATCTTCGTGCAGTTGGAGTAGAAGATGTCCGCGAACGAGGGCGCCACCAGCGCCTGGAAGCCGTAGTCCTGCAGCCCCCACGGGGCGTGCTCGCGCGAGGAACCGCAGCCGAAGTTCTCTCCCGCCACGAGGATCGGGTTGGCCGGCAGCTCCCAGCCCGGCTCCTTCGCCCAGTCGTAGAAGAGGAACTCCCCGAAGCCGGTCCGCTCCACGCGCTTCAAAAACTGCTTGGGCATGATCTGGTCGGTGTCCACG
This sequence comes from uncultured Solirubrobacterales bacterium, assembly GCA_963831945.1. Classification (GTDB taxonomy): domain Bacteria; phylum Actinomycetota; class Thermoleophilia; order Solirubrobacterales; family Solirubrobacteraceae; genus Palsa-744. The sequence goes on from CAWHSC010000003.1 coordinate 130,613, forward strand.
TTGGAGCGGTCGAGGTGGCTCACGGGGCCCGAGATTGTCTCTATCGGTTCCATGTGCCCCCCTCGGTTCCGGTCTCGGATGTCGTGAAGTGCTCTTCCATCGGCTCCATCTCGACCTCAGTTCCAGTCGCGGATGTCGGTGAAGTGCCCCTCGATCGCCGCCGCGGCCGCCATCTGCGGGGAGACCAGGTGCGTGCGCCCTCCGCGGCCCTGACGGCCCTCGAAGTTGCGGTTGGAGGTGGAGGCACACCGCTCCCCCGGAGCGAGGATGTCGGGGTTCATGCCCAGGCACATCGAGCAGCCTGCCACCCGCCAGTCGAAGCCCGCTGCGCGGAAGACGCGGTCGAGGCCCTCGGCCTCGGCCTGCGCCTTGACCTGCTGGGAGCCCGGCACCACCATCGCGCTCACGCTGGGGGCCACCGTGCGCCCGGCGACCACCTCGGCCGCGGCCCGCAGGTCGCCGATCCGCGAGTTCGTGCACGAGCCGATGAACACCCGGTCGACCGCGATCTCCTCGATCAGCGTGCCCGGCTCCAGCGCCATGTAGTGCAGCGCGCGCTCCGCAGCCTCCCGCTCGGCCTCGCTGGAGAACTCCTCCGGGGCAGGCACCCGCCCCGTCACGTCGGTGACCATCGCCGGCGTCGTGCCCCACGTAACCTGTGGGGAGAGCGCCGCGGCGTCCACCGTGAGCTCGCTGTCGAAGCTCGCGCCCGCGTCGCTGGCCAGCTCGCTCCAGCGCTCGCACGCCGCTTCGAGGTCCGCGCCCTTCGGAGCACCCGGGCGCTCGCGCTCGGTGAACCACGCGAACGTCGTCTCGTCCGGCGCGATCATCCCCGCGCGCCCGCCGCCCTCGATCGTCATGTTGCAGACCGTCATCCGCCCCTCCATCGAGAGACCGTCGATCACGGGGCCCGCGTACTCGACGACGTGGCCGGTGGCGCCGCCCACGCCCATCTGGCCGATCGTGCCGAGGATCAGGTCCTTCGCGGTCACCCCGAAGCCCAGCTGCCCCTCGTAGCGGATGCGCATCGAGCGGGGGCGGTGCTGGACCATGCACTGCGTCGCCAGCACGTGCTCCACCTCGCTAGTGCCGATCCCGAACGCCAGCGCCCCGAACGCGCCGTGCGTGGCGGTGTGCGAGTCCCCGCAGACGATCGTCAGACCTGGCTGGGTCACTCCGAGCTCAGGGCCGATCACGTGCACGATCCCCTGCCGGTCGGAGCCCAGCGAGTAGACCGGCACCCCGAACTCCGCGCAGTTGCGCTCCAGCGTCTGCACCTGCACCCGCGAGAGCTCTTCGGTGATCGCCGCCGCGTTCGGCGTGCCGTCCGTCGGCGTGTTGTGGTCGGCGGTCGCCAGCGTACGCTCGGGGCGGCGCACCGCGCGACCCGCCAGGCGCAGGCCGTCGAACGCCTGCGGGCTCGTCACCTCGTGCACCAGGTGCAGGTCGATGTACAGCAGGCCGGGCGCCACCTCGTGCGCCTCCCAGATCTTCTCGAACATGCTCTTCGGAGTGGTCATGGCGCCGTCGCTGGTAGTCCCAGCGTGTCTTTCGGTTCCGCCGCCCGGGCGCGGGCGACCGACAGCGCACGCACGTAGGCGTGCGCCGCGGCCTCGATCACGTCCGTCGAGAGCGCCTGCCCCGACCCCGACTGGCCGTCGATCTCGACCACCACCGAGACCTCCCCCAGCGCGTCCTGGCCCTCCGTGACCGCGCCGATCTTGAAGTCCCGCAGCTTCGCCCGCGTGCCGGCCGCCGCGTTGATCGCTGCGAGCACCGCGTCGATCGGGCCGTCGCCCGTGAAGGAGCCCTCCGCCAGCTCTCCCTCCGGCAGGCGCACCGCCACGCGCGCGTGCGGGGGCCGGCGCGAGGAGGCCTCCACCTCGAACCACTCCAGCGTGTACCCGGCGATCTCCCCGCGCAGCTCGTCGGTCACGAGCGCCTCCAGGTCCATCGCCGTGACGGCCTTCTTCTTGTCCGCGATCTCCTTGAAGCGCTTGAACGCCGTGTTGAGCGCCTGGCCGTCGACCTCGAAGCCCATCTCCGCCAGCGCGTCGCGCAGGGCGTGCCGGCCGGAGTGCTTGCCCAGCACGATCGAGTTGGAGTCGAGGCCCACCGAACGCGCGTCCATGATCTCGTACGTCGTGCGCTCCTTCAGCACCCCGTCCTGGTGGATGCCCGACTCGTGCGCGAACGCGTTGCGGCCCACGATCGCCTTGTTCGGCTGCACCGCGTAGCCGGTCAGGCGCGAGACCAGCCGGCTCGTGCGCGCCAGCTCGCGGCTGTTCACCGTCGTGTCCAGGCCCCCCACGTCCGCGCGGCGGGTGCGCAACAGCATCACGATCTCCTCCAGCGACGCGTTGCCCGCGCGCTCGCCGATCCCGTTGACCGCACACTCGACCTGGCGCGCTCCCGCCAGCACGCCCGCGAACGAGTTCGCCACCGCCAGGCCCAGGTCGTCGTGGCAGTGCACCGAGAGCACCACGCCGTGCAGCTCCGGCACCAGCTCGTACAGCCGCGCCAGGAACGCCTGGAACTCGTGGGGCATCGCGTAGCCCACCGTGTCCGGGATGTTGATCGTCGTGGCGCCCTCCTCGATCGCGGCCTGCACGACCTCCGCGGTGAACTCCACTTCCGAGCGCGTCGCGTCCATCGGCGAGAACTCCACGTCCTCCAGGTACCCCTTTGCGTGCGCGACCGCCGCGCGCGCCTGGCCCTTGACGTCCTCGCGCGTGGTCTGCAGCTGGTGGACGATGTGGATGTCCGAGGTCGAGACGAACGTGTGGATCCGCGGTCGTTCGGCGTCCCTGACCGCCTCCCACGCCGCGTCGATGTCGGCCACGTGGGTGCGCGCCAGACCGGCGACGATCGGCGGCGCCGGCTCGACCACCTCGCGCGCGATCGCCTGTACCGCCTCGAAGTCGCCCGGGGAGGTGATCGGAAAGCCCGCCTCGATCACGTCCACCCCCAGCCGCGCCAGCTGGTGGGCGATCTCTAGCTTCTCCTGAGTGTTCAGCGCGATCCCCGGCGACTGCTCCCCGTCGCGCAGGGTCGTGTCGAAGATCGCGACGCGGCGGTCCGCGTCTGCCGCTCCGTCAACTTCCTCCGGTGTGCCCATCGTCGTCATGTCGCTCACGCTCCTTGTACTCGGTCTCTTTCGTACTTCCTCCAGGTGGGTTTGCGGCTACGCGGCCGCCACGCGCTATTCCCCCCGAGGGGGGAGGAGGAGAAGTCGAATCGAGGCCAGGAACGACATGCTTCGCGCAGGGTAGCACCGTCACTGCGCGATGCCAAGCGGATCAGGGTGTCAAAACGACCTTGCCAACATTCCTGCGCTCGGTGATCATCCGCTGCGCCTCGCCCGCGTCCTCGAAGCTGAAGGCGCCCGCCACGACCGGTTTGATCGTGCCGTCGGCCATCAGCTCGCGCAGCGGCTCGATCCACGGCGAGAGCGTCTCGCGGTCCTTCCACAGGCTCAGCATGTTCAAGCCGATCACCGCCTTCGATTCGGAGATCTGTTTGATCATGCTGAAGCGCGGCATCCGCAGCACCGTGCCCAGCCCGGACACGAGGTTGCGCTTCTCGCCGGACACGGCCGCCGAAGCGCCGAACGCCACCAGCCGCCCGCCTGCTCGCAGCAGGTTGTAACTACGCCGAAAGCTCTTCCCGCCGACCGCGTCCATGATCAGGTCGAACTTCGGCAGGCCCTGCTCCCAACCGTCCCGGGTGTAGTCGAGCGCGTGGTCGACGCCAAGTTCCAGGATGCGCGCGTGCTTGGCCGGCGAAGCCGTGCCATACACCTCCGCGCCGTAGCGCTTGCCGATCTGCGTCGCCGCGATCCCCACGCCGCCACCCGCTGAGTGGACGAGCACGCGCTCCCCTGCCTGCAGGTTGCCATAACCGATCAGTCCCGCCCACGCCGTGGCGTAGTTGACGGGGACCGCCGCGCCCTGCTCGAAGGTCAGCTCGTCGGGGAGCGGCACGACGTCGCCCGCCGCCACCGCCACCTGTGAGGCGTAACCACCGAATTTCGTACCCGCCAGCACCCGCTGTCCGGACGTCAGGCCGTCCACGCCCTCGCCCAGCTCGAGGATCGTGCCCGCCACCTCGTAGCCCACCACGCATGGCGGCTTAGGTGCATCCGGGTAGATGCCGATGCGCGCCATCACGTCGGCAAAGTTGATGCCCGCTGCGGCGACATCGATCCGCACCTGCCCCTTGCCGAGCGGCGGGTCGGGGCGTTCGTGGGTCTGGAACACCTCGGGTCCCCCGTGCTTTGTGATCTCGACGACCCGCATCCCGGTGCGAGACTACCAACGCTTCGAACGGCGCGTCTGAGGCGGCCTCAGGAATCAGGAAAGAACTACGGCCCAACCTCCGAAAAAGCCCTCGGAGGCCACGATCTCCCGCACGACCTCGGCCGGTACGGCGGCGTCGGTCGTGACGACCATCGCCGCGAGGCGCTGGTCCTCGCCGTCGGCGTGGGAGGCACCGTCGGGGGTGTGTCCGACCGCCGCCGAGGAGATGTTGATGCCGTGGCTGCCGAAGATCGTCCCGACGCGGCCGATCATGCCCGGCAGGTCGGCGTAGCGGAAGACCGTCACGAACGGCTCCAACTCGACCGTCAGGCGCCGGCCCTGGACCTCGACGAGGTGCGGCACGCGGTGGGGGCCAATCCCGGTGCCCGCAACCGCGACCCGGCGCTCGCCGGCGATCACGGTGACACGGATCAACTCGTTGTAGTCCTGCGCCTCGGAGACCGTCTTCTCCTCGACCACGATCCCGCGCTCCTCGGCCATCGAGGGAGCGTTGACGAGGTTGACCTGCTCCTCGGTGCGGCCCTGCAGCGCGCCCTGGATCACCGCGAGCGTCAAGAGACGCGTGTCGAAGTCGGCGATGCGCCCCAGGAAGGCCGCCTCGATGCGCTCCACCGAGCTGCCCTCGGCCAGCTCCATCGCCAGGCGCCCCAGTTGCCGCGCGAGCGGCAGGAACGGCCCCAGCACCTGCATGTCCTCCGCGCCGATCGAGGGGATGTTGACCGCGGTGGAGACCACCCCGCCAGTCAGCGCCGCGACGACCTGCTCAGCGGACTGGTAGCCCGCGCGGTCCGTGGCCTCCGCCGTGGAGGCCCCCAGGTGGGGGGTGACGATCACGTTCGGGTAGCTGAACAGCGGGTGCTCGGTCGTCGGCTCCGAGGGGAACACGTCGAGCGCCGCCCCCCCGACCTTGCCGGAGTCCAGGGCGTCCTTGAGCGCCGCTTCGTCGATCAGCCCGCCGCGGGCGACGTTGAGGATGCGCACCCCGTCGCGCATCTGCGCGAACGCGGCGGCGTTCAACCAGTTCCGCGTCTCCTCGGTCTTGGGGAGGTGGATCGTCAGGAAGTCCGCCTGCGCGTAGACCTCCTCGCTGGAGGCGGCCTTCTCGACGCCCAGCTCGCGGTAGCGCTCGGCGCTGACAAACGGGTCGAACGCGACCACGCGCATCTGAAAGCCACGCGCGCGGGCCGCGACGAGCTGCCCGATCCGCCCGAAGCCGACGATCCCGAGCGTCTTCTCGTACAGCTCCACGCCGGAGAACTTCGAGCGCTCCCACTTCCCTGCAGTGAGCGACACGTACGCCTGCGGGATGTTGCGCGCGAGCGCCAGCAGCAGCGCCAGCGTGTGCTCCGCGGCCGTCACCACGTTCGACTGCGGCGCGTTGGCGACGATGATGCCGCGCTTGGTCGCCGCCTCCACGTCGACGTTGTCCACCCCCACCCCCGCGCGGCCGATCGCGCGCAGGCTGGTCGCCCGCTCGATCAGCTCCGCGGTCAGCTTCGTCGCCGAGCGGATCAGGATGCCGTGGTAGGCGCCGATCCGCTCCGCCAGCTCCTCGTCGCTCCACTCGAGGCCAAGGTCCACGTCGAAGTGCTCGCGCAGCAGCGCCACGCCCGAGTCGCCGATCTTCTCCTTCACGAGGACTTTCAGGCGCTCACCGTTCGCGTCGGTCGCGGCGCCGGTGCTCGTCGGGGCGCTCCCCACGGCGCTCACGACGACAGCCTTTCCACGGTCCACTCGATACAGGAGGTGAGCGCCTGCACGTCCGCCGGCTCGACCGCGGGGAACATCCCGATGCGAAGCTGGTTGCGCCCCAGCTTGCGGTACGGCTCGGTGTCCACGATCCCGTTCGCGCGCAGCGTCTTCGCCACGGCTGCCGCGTCGACGCCGTCCTCGAAGTCGATCGTCCCCACGACCAGCGAGCGCTTCGCGGGGTCAGTCACGAAAGGTGTCGTATAGGGGGTGCGCTCAGCCCACTCATATAGGTGACGTCGATGAGGCGGTCGTGCGCGACACGCACCAGTCAAGGCCGCCACCATCAAGCATCCACCGGACCTGGTCCGCGAGCAGGAACAGCGTCGCCACCGCCGGCGTGTTGTAGGTCTGATCTTTGAGCGAGTTCTCCAGCGCCGTGGAGAGCGACAGGAACTGCGGGATCCAGCGGGGGTGGGCGGGTCCTGATCCTCCGTTGGCGCCCGCGAGCGTCGCGATCCGCTCCTGTGCCGCCGGGCTCAACAGCGCAACCCACAGCCCGCCGTCGCCGGCGAAGCTCTTCTGCGGCGCGAAGTAGTAGGCGTCGGCCTGAGCGACGTCCACCGGCAGACCACCCGCACCCGAGGTCGCGTCGATCAGCACCAACGCCTCCTCTGCGCCCGCGGGGCGCTGCACAGGGACCATAACGCCGGTGGAGGTCTCGTTATGTGCCCACGCGACCACGTCCACCCCGCCCTCGGCGGCCCCGGCGCCGGCCTGCGCGGGGTCTGGAGCGTCGCCAGGCTCGGCTTTGATGACCACCGGCTCCTCCAGGAACGGCGCCTCACGCGCCACCTGCGCGAACTTCGACGAAAACTCCCCATATGTCAGGTGCAGTGAGCGGCGCTCGATCAGCCCACACGCAGCGGCATCCCAGAACGCAGTAGCCCCACCATTACCAAGCGCCACCTCATAGCCCTCTGGCGCACCGAACAGCTCGCGCAACCCGCCGCGAATCTCGCCGACGAGCGCCTTGACTGGCTTCTGCCGGTGCGAGGTGCCCATCAACGCCGCTCCGTCCGACGCCAGACGCGCAATCGCCTCCGGCCGGACCTTCGAGGGGCCGCAGCCGAAGCGCCCGTCCGCGGGCTTCAGCTCGGCGGGGATCGTCAACTGCGTCTGCTCTGCGGAGGTGCTCGTCATGGGCTTCCTCGTTTCGGCCTCGAGGGGTTACACGGATGAGGTGCCCAGGCGCGCGGCGGTGTTCCAGTGTCGCTCCCCGGTGGTCTCTTCCACCTCGCTGCTGCGCCAGTCGCGACAGGCGCGAGTTTAGCGAATGCCGAGGGTCCTCAGAACGAAGACTGGATCCAGTCCATGTGCGAGCGAAGCTCCTTACCGACCGCTTCGATCTGCGTGCCGGCCTGCTCGGCGCGCATCCGCAGGAAGTTCTCCTGCCCGGCGCGGTTCTCGGCGATCCACTCCCGCGCGAAGTCCCCGGACTGGATCTCACCGAGGATCTTGCGCATCGAGGCGCGGGTCTCCTCGGTGATCACGCGTTTGCCGCGCGTGTAGTCGCCGTACTCCGCGGTGTTGGAGATCGAAAAGCGCATCCCCGCGAGGCCCTTCTCGTACATCAGGTCGACGATCAGCTTGACCTCGTGCAGGCACTCGAAGTAGGCCATCTCCGGGTCGTAGCCCGCGGTCACAAGCGTCTCGAAGCCGGCCTGCACAAGCTCGGAGACGCCGCCGCAGAGCACGGCCTGCTCGCCGAACAGGTCGGTCTCCGTCTCGTCCTTGAACGTGGTCTCGATCACGCCCCCGCGCGTGCAGCCGATGCCCTTCGCGTAGGCGAGCGCCAGCTCGCGCGCACGGCCGGAGGCGTCCTGGGCGACTGCGATCAGCCCGGGGACACCGGAGCCTTCGAGGAACTGGCGGCGCACGAGGTGGCCGGGGCCCTTGGGCGCGACCATCGCCACGTCCACCCCCGGGGGCGGCACCACCTCGCCGTAGTGGATCGAGAAGCCGTGACCGAACAGGATCACGTTGCCCTCGGCTACTCCGTCGCGGATGTCCGACTCCCAGATAGCGTGGTGAAGCTCGTCGGGAGGAGAACCATCACCAGGTTGCCGGCGGCTGGCGGCCTCGACGACAGGCAGCACCTCCAGGCCCTGCTCGCGAGCCTGCCAACAGAAGCGGAGTCCTCGCGCAAGCCGACAACGACTTTGACGCCGGAGTCCTTGAGGTTCAGCGCGTGGGCGTGGCCCTGGGAGCCGTAGCCGATGATCGCGACGGTCTTGCCGGCCGAAACGGGGATGCGAGCCGAAGGCGAGTGTCCCCCGGTTCGGTAAGCAGTGCGAGGTCCGCGTCGTCGTCGTAGAGCATGGGCGGCAGGCTACCTGAAAGGAGCACAGAGGGGGAGTTGCGGGACGGTGCATGCGCTCCCGGGGCAGGGCCGCATGCGGCCCTGCCAGGACCGGCCACATGTGGCCGGTCCACGACGCCGCACATGTGCGGCTCGCAGGTTGGCGCATGCGCCAATTGAACCACACGACCGACAGGCTTACGCGCTCGCCGTCGCCACCAACGAGCGGCCGGGGATCGCGAGTGTCCATCCGCGGCGGTGTACGGCGCGAGGCGCGCTGCCAGCGACACACGGATCTGCTCGACCTCCTGCGCCGGCTGCGCGAGCACGAGGTCGTGCAGCTCGCGCGAGATGTCGAGCATCGTCTCCCAGAAGGCGTCGTAGCTCGCGTGGCGCTGCTCGACGTCGACCGCCTCGACGCGCGTCTCCACGAAGCCCGCCTGCTCCAGCAGCTCGCGCACGCGCTCGGGGTCTCCGAGCGCGAAGGGCCCCGGCGTGTGCTGGCCGACCCGTCTCGGACGTGTGCCCCCGATCGGTCGCGGCCGTCCGCGGGGGCCGGCGCCGGCGCGAGACCCCGCTCGATCAGCTCCAGGCGCGGCGTGAGCGCCCACGGGTTGGCGCCCACCGCGTCCCACACCGCGAGTGCCACGCGTCCGCCGGGGCGCAGCACGCGGCGGGTCTCCGACAGCGCCGCGCCGGGGTCGGCCATCAGCATGTAGCCCCAGCGGCACAGCACCGCGTCCACGCTGGCCACCGGGAGGTCGATCCATTCGGCGTTCCACACTTGGAACTCGACGTTGGTCAGCGCCAGCTCCGCGGCGCGCTCGCGGGCGCCGTCGAGCATCCCCTCGGCGTGGTCGGAGAGGATCACCCCGCCCGTGGGGGCCACCAGCTCGGCTGCCAGCAGGCCGGTCTCCCCGAGGCCCGCCGCGAGCTCCAGCACGCGCTGCCCCGGGTGGGGGTCGATCGCGGCCACCATCCACTGCGAGACCGGCGCCCCGAACTCGCGGATCGCCCGCTGGCGGCGCACCCACCCGGGAGCCGCCTCCTCCCAGTGCGCGGCGCTCGCAATCCGGTGTTCCTCGGCGGGGTGCACGGCGTCGGAGTGGGAACCCCGCGCACCGTCCTCACGTCTGGGGGCGTCCGCGCTCACACGTGCTCCCCCGCGAGAGCTCCCGGCGCAGCAGCTTGCCCGAGGGCGTGCGCGGCAGCGGCCCCTCGACCAGCGCCACCTGCTTGGGGACCTTGTAGGGGGCCAGGCGCGCCGCGCAGTGCGCGCGCAACGCCTGCACCCCCACGTCCGCCCCGGCGCGGAGCACGACCAGCGCGGTGACCGCCTCGCCCCAGCGCTCGTCCTCGCGCCCGAGAACCGCCGCCTCGAGTACCCCGGGGTAGCCCTCGAGCACGGCCTCCACCTCGCTGGGCGCCACGTTCTCCCCCCCGCTGACGATCGTGTCGGCCTTGCGTCCGGTCACGTACAAGGTGCCCTCTGCATTCAACTTACCCAAATCTCCCGTGCGCAACCACCCATCGGGGCCGGCCGCGCCCTGCGCGACGGTGGGGCCGGCGACTTCGATCTCCCCGTCCGAGGCGGTCCGCACGCGGGTGCAGAAGAGCGGCGGGCCTGCGGTGGGGGCGGCACAACGTTCGTCGCTCAGCGCCGCTGGCCGAAGCGGGCGATGCTCGCCGAAGGCGAGTGTCTACCCGGCTTCAGGCGGGAGGGTGCTCACCTGCGAGCACGCCTCCGTGAGTCCGTAAGTGAGGCTCACCGGCACCCCCGCGGCCCGGGCGCGTTCGAGCAGCGCCGACGGCACGGGGCCACCGCCAGTGAGCGCGCAGCGCAGGGCGGGCGGGCGTTCGAGGCCCGCGTCGAGCAGCCGCGCAAGGGTGGTTGCGACGAGCGAAACAATCGTCACCTGTGGAAGATCGGTCTGCAGCGCCCTGAGCGTGAGCTCTGCATCGAAACGCTCGTGCACCACCGCCGTGGTCGCGTAGATCGCGGAGCGCAGCAGGATCGACAGACCCCCCACGTGGGAGAGCGGCAGGTTGCACAGCCACCGCTCGCGCGGGTCAAGGCCGAGCGCCACAGCCGAGCCCAGCGCGCTCCACAGGAAGTTGCCGTACGTCAGCTCCACCGGCTTGGGCGCCGAGGTGGTCCCCGAGGTGTGGATCACGGCGGCCACGGCGTCCAGGTCGTGGACCGCGCCCGTCGTCGCGCTTCGACCGGAGCCACGCCCACCCTCCGCGCGCAGCGACTCGTCGACCACCACTGCCGCCCCGTCCACGATCGCGGCGCGCTCGCGCTCGCCCAGGCGCAGGTCCACGGGCACTGCGACCGCGCCCGCCAGCAGGCACGCGTGCAGCGCGTACGCGAAGTCGAGCCCCGCCGGCAGGGCGATCGCGACCCGCTCGCCCGGCCGCCCCCGCGCCGCAAGAGCCGCCGCGCCCGCCTGCGCGCCCTCTAGAGCTGCGCGTAGGAGCAGCTGCCGCCGGGGTCTCCACCGCAATCGCGGTGGGCGCCGACGCCACAGCGCGCTGGAGCCAGGCTTCAACGATCATTCCCCCAAAGGCTAGCCTTCGTTGAAAGGTCATCGATCTGGTGCGCGCGTGCGCCGGCCAGACCGTGTCCAGTCCAAACCAATAAAAATCAGTCAGGAGGAGCGCCCAGGAACCTTGCCCACCACATGGACCCCCGCCGGCGAGTACACAGACATCCGTTACGAGAAGTCCCAGCACCCCGAGGGGGCGATCGCGAAGATCACGATCGACCGCCCCGAGGTGCGCAACGCGTTCCGGCCGCTCACGGTGGTCGAGATCTCGCGCGCGCTCACGCAGGCCCACGAGGACCTCGAGGTCGGGGCGATCGTGCTCACGGGGGAGGGCCCGCTGGCGTTCTGCTCCGGCGGGGACCAGCGCGTGCGCGGGGACTCCGGCTACCTCGCCGAGGACGCGGCCGGTAATCCAGATCCCACCCGCCCGGGACGCTTCCACGTGACCGACCTGCACGTGCAGATCCGCCGGCTGCCCAAGCCCGTCGTGGCGATGGTCGCCGGCTACGCGATCGGCGGCGGGCACGTGCTGCACCTCGTCTGCGACCTCACCGTCGCCGCCGAGAACGCCCGCTTCGGGCAGGTCGGACCCCGCGTGGGCTCCTTCGACGGCGGCTACGGGGCGGGCCTGCTCGCGAACCTCGTGGGCCCCAAGAAGGCCAAGGAGATCTGGTTTCTCTGCCGCCAGTACACCGCCGCGCAGGCGCTGGAGATGGGGCTCGTCAACACCGTCGTCCCGCTGGAGCGCCTGGAGGAGGAAACCGTCGCGTGGTGCCGCGAGATGCTCGCCCTCTCCCCCTTCGCGCTGCGCCTGCTGAAGGCGTCCTTCAACGCCGCCGAAGACGGCCTCGCCGGCGTCCAGCAGCTCGCCCACGACGCCAACCTGCTCTTCTACGGCAGCGCCGAGGCCCAGGAGGGCCGCAACGCCTACCGCGAGAAGCGCACGCCGGACTTCTCGCAGTTCCCGAGGAGGGCGTAGGCGTGCCGCCCGCTGACACGACTCGCGTGCTACCCGCCGACCCGACTCGCGTGCCGCCGCTCCCGGGCGGGTGCACTCCGGCTTCGAGGCGGTCGCTCCCGGGTGGCGGGTTCGTGAGCCGAGGGGCGTGACCGCGGTGCCCTCCTCCCCGCCGCCGCTCAAAGATCGGCCTGCCGGACGGCCGGCGGCGCTCGAGGTCCCGCGCGGGTCGAGCGCCGTGCACATCTGGGTGATGGCCGCGCGCGTGCGCACCCTGCCCGCCGCCGTCGCTCCCGTGCTCGTGGGCACCTCGCTCGCGCTGGGGGCCGGGCACTTCGACCCGCTCGCGTTCCTCGCGGCGCTGCTCGGCGCGATCTTCATCCAGGTCGGCACCAACCTGTCGAACGACTACTCCGACGCCCGCCGCGGCGCCGACACCGAGGACCGCCTCGGCCCCGTGCGTGTCACCGCCGGGGGCCTCGTCCCCCCGCGCCAGGTGCTGCTCGCCACCTACGTCACGTTCGGCCTGGCGGTGCTCTGCGGGGTCTACCTCGTCGCGGTCGCCGGGTGGGGGCTGATCGCGGTCGGCGCCGCCTCGATCCTCGCCGGCGTCCTCTACACCGGGGGCCCCCGCCCCTACGGCTACGAAGGGCTCGGAGAGCTGTTCGTGTTCCTCTTCTTCGGGCTCGTCGCGGTCACCGGCTCCTACTACGTGCAGGTCCAACATCTCCCCTGGCAGGCGTTCGCGTGCGCCGTCCCGGTCGGCCTGCTGGCGAGCGCGATCCTGGTCGTCAACAACGTCCGCGACATCGACACCGACCGCCGCGCAGGCAAGCGCACGCTCGCGGTGCGCCTCGGGCGCGAGCGCACCCGCACGCTCTACACCGCGATGCTCGCCGTCGCCTTCCTGACCGCCCCCTTGCCGTGGCCGCTCGGCTCGATGAGCGCCTGGCTGCTGCTCCCCTGGGCCACGGCCCCCCTGGCGCTCGCGCTGATCCGAGTCGTGCGCACGCGCGTGGACGGCCCGTCGCTGAACGGCGCCCTGGCGCGCACTGGCCTGCTGCAGCTGCTCTTCTGCCTGCTCTTCTCGGCCGGGATCCTCGCGGGCGGGGGAATCGGCTGAGCCTCTCTGGACTGAGCCTCCCACAATGAGGACGATCCGGCTGAGCCCCCTCGAGAGGGCCTCCTGCGACAAGGACGATCCGGTTGAGCCCCCTCGAGAGGGCCTCCCGCGATGAGGATGATCCTCACCCGGCGCGTACTCACGCTCACCCAGCCGCTGGAGACCTCCTACGGCACCGTGCGCGAGCGGGAGCTGTTGACGGTCGCGCTGACCGACTCCGACGGGGTCACCGGCTACGGGGAAGCAGCGCCGCTCGAGCCCTACGACGGCGTCTCCCTCGCGCGTGTGCGGCGGGCGTTGGAGGCCTACCGGCCCGTGCTGATGCAGGGATCGAGGCCCACCCCCCGACCGGCGTACAGCTGATCGACGCCTGCCGGCGCCTGGACGATCTCCCCGCGGCGCTCGCCGCGATCGACCTCGCGCTGTGGGACCGCGCGGGGCGCCGCGCGGGACGGCCGGTGGCGGCGCTGCTCACCAACGACCCCGCCACAGAGGTCGCTGTGAACGCGACCGTCGGCGCCACCGACCGCGCGGGCGCCGCCCAGCAGGCCGCGCGCGCGGCGCAGGCAGGGTACGGGTGCGTGAAGGTGAAGGTCGGCGTCGGCGACGACGCGGGCCGCGTGGCGGCGGTGCGCGCCGCCGTCGGCCCCCACGTCGCGCTGCGTGTCGACGCCAACGGCGCGTGGGACGTCGAGGGCGCGGTGCGAGCGATCGAAGCGCTCGCCCCCGTGGGTCTCGAGCTGGTGGAGGAGCCCACACACGGCCTGGAGGCGGTGCGCGCGGTGCGCGAGCGGGTGGCCACGCGCGTGGCGATCGACGAGACCGCCGCCGAGCACGGCGCGCTCGGCGCGGGCGTCGCCGACGCGGTCTGCCTGAAGATCTCCCGCTGCGGGGGCATCGCCGGCCTGCTCGCCGCCGCTGCGCTCGTGCGCGCCTCCGGCGCGGAGGTCTACCTGGCGTCCACGTACGACGGCCCGCTCGGCGTCGCCGCCGCGGTGCACGCCGCCGCCGCGCTGGCCTCGCGGGGGCCACTGCCCGCGTGCGGCCTGGCGACGCTCAGCCTCTTCGACGGTCTGGAGGACCCGCTGCCCGCGCATGAAGGGTGCATCGCGGTGCCCTCCGCGCCGGGGTTGGGAGTGGATGCGGGCTGATGGTCGAGACCTTTTTTGGGCCTATATAGCGCGTACGCGTGCGAGGTCGCACGTTGGGGTCGAGGCGGCTGGTCGAGAGCTACGGCAAGCGGTCTATCTCTTGCGTTTTTTGGGCCTGGCTCGTGTCGCCCCCTGCTGCACGAGACGGACGCTTTCAGTCTGCGTCTGGGCCGGGTTCGGCTCGACTTCGGCCAGCACCACATGAGCGTCGAGGCGCCCGTGGCCGGCGCTCAGGAGAGCCAGGCCGGTTGTGTCGAGCTTGATCTTCGCGATCTGGGCTGCGTCGCCTGCGATCGAGTAGCTCGCCCTCCCGATCGTCACGGTACGCGTGCGCTTCCTGCCCTTGGTCTTGGACTCGCTCCGCGCCGACAGGGTGAGCGTCCCGCTGCAGCCTGCGGACACGGCGCAACTCAGCTTCACCAACGCCACGCCGTCGCTCTGCACCGCGACGGTTGCGTCGGTAAGCATCACGCCATCGGTTTCGGCGGGGCCGAGAGTCTGTGCAGGCGCAGAAGTCGGCGCGCTTTCGGTGGGCGGCGGCGCGACCACCGGCGCGGCACGGATTGCTTCCAGAGCCGGGGTGCGACCCACACCGGTGCCGCCGGCGGTGCTCGCGGCCACCTGGCAGAGGATGGTGCGGCCCACGTCCGACGCGGACAGCGTGTACGTGGACGCAGCGCCCTGCTGCAGGATCTGCCCGCTCGTGCTGTCGATGAACGCGTAGGTGAACGTCGGGCTGTTGCTCCAGATGCCCGGTTCGCAGCTCAGCGAGTGCCCGACGCTCGTAACCCCACGGATGGCCACGCCACCGCCACGGGGCGCACGGGGAGGCGTTTCGTTGCCTTCGATGAATTCGCGGATCTCCGGCGCGGCGACGTTGACGAAACCGCCGACTGCGCCATCCCGGCATGATTCCCCGGAGATCACCTGCACGGTGTCGGTGACTCCGAGGAGCGTCGGAGTCGGCGTAGGGACCGTCAGGCCGCTGCCGCTGTCACCGTGGCAC
Organism: uncultured Solirubrobacterales bacterium; assembly: GCA_963831945.1. Lineage (GTDB taxonomy): Bacteria > Actinomycetota > Thermoleophilia > Solirubrobacterales > Solirubrobacteraceae > Palsa-744. Next base: position 145,770 of record CAWHSC010000003.1, read on the forward strand.
GCGGACCCGGTCGCGGTGCTTGCGCAGACGTACAACGCGTCGGCTTCGCCCCCACATTGGTGGCTGTACCCCAGGGTCATCACGAGCGAGTACAGACGGCCGTCGGATTCTTCGTGTGGCGCCTGCGATCCGAACCCGGTGAGAGTGGCCTGGAAACCTTCTGACAGACTCGTGCCGGCTGCCACGAGGCCGATCGCGGTTGCCGTCGTGCCGGACGCCGAGCTCAACGTCAAGGGAGGAGCGAGTTCCAGGACGGCGACATCATCTGGAGCGGGGGGCTCCGGGGCGTAGTTGAAGTACGGGTGGACACGTGCGCGCGCCACACCCCTGACCTGCTGGGTGGGTTCTTCGACATCGGTCGCAAAGATGTTGGATGTGCCTGCGATGACGAAGATATGTTCCGGCGCAATCCGTTCGCGCGTGTTGGGGTTGAACAGACAGTGAGCGGCGGTGAGAATGTGCGAGGCGTCCAGGATCGAGCCACCACAGGTGAGCACCATTTCTTCCGCGGGGATGAACGCTTCGACCTCCACCTGCCAGGGCGCCTGCTGGATCGGGATCTGACCACCACCGACGATCGCAGTTCGGGCGCGCTCTGGGTGGGTTCCCAAGCCATGAGGTCCACGGCCGTGGTGGTGGTGACCGCGCGACAGCGTCACAGACGCCTCAGCCACTGCCGGCGCGAGTACCAGTAGGCAGCACGTCGCCGCGAGCGTACCCAATGTGCGCCCATGTCTCGGGCACACCCCAACTCCGCCGAACCGCAGGGCACGAGCCCATTCCTTGAATCTCACTGCGCCACCCTTCCGTAGACCGCTGACAGGGCGCGACAAGATACCATCTGCCAAAACGATCAGACTCAAAAGAGTTCTCTGCCGAGCCATCCGAATGTAGGCCGGCTCCTTCAACGCAGGCGTGCCCTGGCCTGTCAGGCCTGTAGATCAAGCGCCCGTGCGGCAGCAGCCGGATTCTCCAGCGGCAGCCCGTGGCCACCGGGCACTGTGACGAGCGCCCCATCCGCCAGCCGCTCGAGCATCCGCCGCCCCAGCGCCAGGAACTTCCCGTCGCGTTCGCCCACCAGAACGGTGACGGGCATCGACAGCTCGGCCAGCCGATCCCACAGCGGTTCCATCTCCCCCGTGCCGAGGCCCCGCAGGACGGCGGCCAGAGCGTCCGGCCGGTTGCGACGCTGGTCCTCGCGCGCCAGGGCGCCCACCTCGGGGGGGTCGTCGGCGAACAGCGGCTGGGTGCGCCAGCGCTCGATGAACTCCTCGAACGGCACGCGTTCGAGCTCCTCGGCGAGCGCGTGGTCTGAGCGCCGCCGCGCGGCCCGCTCGGCCCCGTTCTCGATGCCCGGGTTGACGCCCACCAGCACCAGCCGCGCCAGCCGCTCGGGGGCTGCGAGCGCGACGTGCAGCGCGATCCGTCCACCCAGCGAGTAGCCGCACAGAACGAAGCGCTCGGGGCTGGCGGCGAGCACGTGCTCGACACAGCCCGCGAACGAGATCGGACGCGGCGCGTCCGCGGCGTCGCCGTGGCCGGGCAGGTCTATCGCCAGCGGCCGGTAGCGTTCACCGTCGAGCAGCCCCACCACGCCATCCCACGCGCGGCGGGTGCCGCCGAAGCCGTGCAGCAGGATGACGTTCTCGGGCACGCCGCGATCCTATGACTCCCGCCACCGACACCTACCTCCTCCTCCGTGCGTTCGTGGACGAGCTCGCGCGCTGCGGATTGCGGGACGCCTGCACCTCGCCGGGGTCGCGTTGCGCGCCGCTCGTGCTGAGCCTCGCGCAGGAGCCGCGGCTGCGCTGCCACTCGCACATCGACGAGCGCTGTGCAGGTTTCTTCGCGCTGGGGCTCGCCAAGGCGTCGGGGCGACCTGTCGCGGTCGCGTGCACCTCGGGGACCGCAGCCGCGGAGCTCCTGCCCGCTGCGATCGAGGCGCACGAGGCGGGCGTGCCGCTGCTGATCCTCACCGCAGACCGCCCCCCCGAGCTGCGCGAGAGCGGTGCGGGGCAGACGATCGACCAGATCAAGCTGTACGGGGGCGCCGCGAAGTGGTTCTTCGAGGTCGGCACGCATGAGGTCGGCACGCATGAGGTCGGCGGGCACGAGGTCGGCACACACGGTGTGGAGGCCGTGGGGACGGGCGCGACCGAAGTCGGTGAGGCGGGGCGAGCGCGACTGCGTTGGGTGCGCACACTCGCGTGCCGCGCCTACTGGCAGGCGCAGCGAGGGCCACCCCGGGGTGGTGCACCTGAACTTCCCGCTGCGCGAGCCGCTCGTGCGAAGCGAGGAGGGGCCGCTGCCACACGACGGCACCGGGCGCCCCGACGGCCGTCCGCTCGTGACCTGCACGCCTGCGCGCCCGACGGCTCCCGAGGACGCGCGCTCCCTCGCCGTGCCCGTGGCCGCCGCCCGCCGGGGGGTCGTGGTGGCCGGGCGCTACGAGCGCGACACCGCGCTCGGAGAGGCCGCGTCGGCGTTCTGCGCGGCGGCCGGCTGGCCGCTGCTGGCCGACCCGCTCTCGGGCGCGCGGCGCGGGGAGGCGGCGGTGGCCCACTACGACACGCTGCTGCGCCACGGCCCGTTCGCCGCAGGTGTCACGCCCGAGATCGTGTTGCGCGTCGGCGACCTGCCCACGTCCAAGCCCCTGCGCGGGTGGCTCGCGGGCATGTGCGACGTTCCGCAGGCGGCAATCGAGCCGGAGGGCCGCTGGCAGGACCCCGACGCGACGCTCTGCCGACGCTTCGCGGTGGAGCCCGCCGCGACGCTGCGGCAGCTGGCGCAGGACGCGCCCGCGCCCGACCCCGACTGGCTCGCCAGCTGGCGTAGCGCCGACGAGCTCGCCGCTGAGGCGATCCTCGGGGTGCTCGCCGCGGAGGGCCTCAGCGAGCCCGCGGTGGCCGCCGAGCTCGGCGTGCTGCTGCCCGAGCAGGCGACGCTGTTCGTCGCATCCTCGATGCCCGTGCGCGACATCGAGAGCTTCTGGCCGGTGCGAGCCGACCCTCCCCGCGTGCTGTGCAACCGCGGCGCCAACGGAATCGACGGGACCGTCTCCAGCGCCTTCGGCGCCGCCGCCGACGGCCGTGGGCCGGTGGTACTGCTGGTCGGAGACGTCGCGCTCGCGCACGACATCGGCGGCCTGCTCGCCGCCCGGCGCCTGGAGCTGGATCTCACGATTGTGTTGATTAACAACGGCGGCGGAGGCATCTTCGATTTCCTGCCCGTCGCGCACGACCCGATGGCGCGGGCGGGGGGCGGCGAGGCCCCGGGGCGGGTCGCGGAGGAACACGCGGGCCAGCAGTGGGAGGATGGCACGGTGCAGGACATCTACACCCGCCACATCGCCACCCCCACAGGTCTCGACTTCGCGCAGGCGGCGCGGCTCTACGGCCTCGAGCACGAGGTGGTCGCGGACATCGCCGCCTTCCGCGCGGCGCTCGAGCGAGCACTCACGCCGCGCCCCGGCGGCTCGCGGATCATCGAGGTGCGCACCGACCGCGCGCGCAACGTGGCGTTTCATCGCCGCGCCTGGGAGGCTGTCGCCGGCGTGCTGGCCGAAACGGGGATTCACGCCGAAGGCGCGTGTCCCCCGGCTTCGGTTGGGGGGGCCTGAGCTCCCGCCGGGAGTCGGGAGCGGGACGTGCTCGCCTACCTCCTATGGCACCGCCCGGCGGACGGGATCGAGCGCGAGACCTACGAGCGCGCCTGCGAGCGCTTCCACCGCTCGCTGCACCACTCCCCGCCAGCGGGCTTTCGAGGCTCGGCGGTGTGCGGAGTGAGTGAGCCTCCGTGGCTGGCGCCCGCGCAGGGCAGCACGTACGAGGACTGGTACCTACTCGACGACTTCGCCGCCCTCGGGGTACTCAACGAGGCGGCCGTAGCGCACGGCCACCGCAGCGCCCACGACGAGGTCGCGCGGCGCTTCGGCACCGGCGCAGGCGGCCTGTACGGCCTGCTGGAGGGCCACGCAGACCTAGCAGCCGCGCCACAGGCCATCTGGGTCTCCCGCCCGCCGGGCGAGTCGCGCGGCGAGCTCGCCCAGCTGCTCGGAGATGGCATGGACCCCACGCACGCGAGCCTATGGCGCCGAGCGCTGGTATTCGGCCCGGCCCCCGAGTACTGCCTCCTGTCCCCCGAGCCCCCCAAGGGCGTCGCCCCCACGCGCCTGCCGGAGGGTTGGAGCGCCACGGTCTGCGGGCGGGAGATGATCTGGCACGGTTGACGTCGTGTTCTGCCGAAGGGCACCAGTGGGCGGGCTGGTCAGTACGCAGCCCGCCCACGGGCAAGGTCACTCGTTACGAATGAACGCGATCTGCGACCCTCTGGGATTCAAAATATGCTCGAAATGGCCCAGTTTTGATGCTCGCTTGGAGTGGACATCCCGCTTCGTCGCCCTTGAGTACCCCCTCGAACGAGACGGTGAGAGGTTCGTCAATCGTCGCTGTGGCTTTCAGCTTTGTGGCGAAGAAATAACAGCCGTTGACTTCAAGCTGAAATTCCCTTCGCTGAGCTGGAGGGGCGATCAAGCGCGCCTCGCCGTTGACGCGAAGCTCGAGCGCTCCGACAAGCAGAGGCCCCGAAATGGTGGCACCCGAGCAGTCCCTGACTTCGTTCAGGCCTCCTTCCTCGTTGAACTGAACCCCGTCCGTCTTCTGACCGTTGGCTACGACCCATCCCCCCAAAAGAGCCTCGCCTGTTACGGGGCACGTGATGGACAAGCCCGTTTCCGGCACGGTGATGCTCACCGGACTGGTAGTGATGAGTTCGAACGGGTCGCTCTCCGCAGGGCCGATCGGAAGAGGTTTTCCGTTCGCGTACAGAGTGAGCACTTCTTCTGCCGACGCTGCGCTGGCCATCGCCCCGCCCATCGCCAAGACCGCCACCAAGCTGACACCAACGAGCTTGATCCTCGACATGCCCGCACCTCCACTGTCGGTGCGCACGATCCCGAACGTCGCGCGCAAGAAGACGCGAGCATAACTCAAACGACATCCCAGAGCAGGAATCATCCCACAGCACGGAATCTACAGCTGCTTCGCACTGCGCTTCGCTCTGTACGCTCACAACCCTGACTACGCTCGGGGCTCGGGTCCATCACACATCGCGCGGGGATCTCTGAACCGTGCGGCCTCTCACACGGTTGTTCAAACAAGCTCACCCCGCCAGCAGCGGCAACAGCGCGGCGAGCTTGACCTCGGTCTCCGCCAGCTCCGCGGAGGGGTCGGAGTCGCGCACGACCCCGACGCCCGCGTAGCAGCGCGCGACGCGGCCGCGCAGAAGCGCGCAGCGCAACGCGACGCAGAACTCGCCGTCGCCGGTGGCGTCGGTCCAGCCGACGGGGCCGGCGTACCAGCCGCGGTCGAGGCCCTCCAGGGCGGGGATCAGCGGGCGCGCGCGGGCGAGCGGCTCGCCCCCGACGGCGGGCGTGGGGTGCATCAGCTCGAGCAGCTCGATCACGTCCAGGGGCTGGGCGAGCTGGGCGCGGATCGGGGTGCCGAGGTGCTGGATGTTGGCGACCTTCACGAGCGTGGGCTCGGGCGGGGCGGCGGCCCACAGGGCGTGCGGGCGCAGCGTGCGCTCGATGCGGCGGATCACGATCGCGTGCTCCTCGCGGTCCTTCTCGGAGTGCATCAGCTGTTCGCCGAGGTGGTCGTCCACGGCGGGGTCGGCGGAGCGGCGCATCGAGCCCGCGAGCGCGAGCGCGCTGACGCGATGGCCCTCGCGGCGCAGCAGCAGCTCGGGGGAGGCGCCGAGGAAGGCGCCGTCGCCGCGCCCGACGCAGAAGACGAAGCACGAGGGGAAGCCCTCGCGGAGCACCCCGAAGAGCGCGGCGGGGTCGTACTCGCGGGGCGCGTGGACGTGGACCTCGCGGGCGAGCACGACCTTCTCGAGCTCCCCTGCGCGGATCAGCTCGACGGCGCGAGCGACGGCGGCCTCGTAGTGCTCGGGCGGCATCGCGCTCGCGACCCGGTAGCGCCCGGCGGGCGCGGGGTCGAGCAGCGCCAGCGGCGCCGTGCGCAACTCGCGCACGCGCTCCTGCAGGCGGGCGAGCAGCTCCTCGGGGGTGTCGTCGGGTGCGGCGAGCGCGTGGAGCGTCAGGCGCACGTCCCCGCCGCGGCCGCATCCCCGGAGGGGTGGGGTTCACGGGTGAGCGCCACCTCGGGCACGTTCAGGGAGGCCGGCTCGAAGCCCGCCCACGCGGGGTCCGCACCGCCCTGGGGGGCGAAGGCGAAGCCACCGACGGCGACCGGTCCGCCGCGGCCGGGATCCTCGGGGGGGTCGCTGACGGCGGCGGCGGCCAGGGAGCGCCAGCGGTCGGCCACGGTGGCGAAGCGTTCGGGGCCGGTCGCGGTGAGCAGGGAGACCTCGCCGAGCGCAGCCAGCGCGCGGGCGCCGCGGTCGGGCTGCTCGAAGAGGAACCACGGCTCGCCGGGGCGACGCGAGGCGCAGGCAACGGCGCTCGGGTCCAGCCGACCAGCGGAGACACGCTCCGCCGAAGCCGGGACCACCGGCGTCAGCGCGGGGTCGCCACGAGGTCGGCTGGCCGCTGCGACGGGCGCGCTTGACGGCGAGCTGCAGGCGCGCACCGAGCCGCTCAAGGTCGCTCGCACGCTCGGCCTAACGCAAAGGGACTCTCCGCGCGTCCGCTGAGCGACGCCTCTCACGTCTCCGCGCGCCCCCGGGAGATGGCGATCTCGCCGGTGCGCATCATCTCGATCAGCCCGAAGGGGCGCACCATGCCCTCGAAGGCCTCGATCTTCTCGGTGGTGCCGGTGACCTCGACGATGATCGAGCGCTTTGTCACGTCCACGACCTTGGCGCGGAAGATCTCGGCGATCTGCATCAGCTCGCCGCGCTGGGGGCCGTCGGCGGCGACCTTGAACATCGCGAGCTCGCGCGAGACGGTGTCTTCGGGGTCGAGGTCGCGGATCTTCAGCACGTTGATCAGCTTGTGCAGCTGCTTGGTCACCTGGTCGATCGGGTGCAGGGCGCCGTCGACGGTGAGCGTCACACGCGAGACCCGCTCGTCGTCGGTGGGACCGACCGTAAGCGTGTCGATGTTGAAGCCGCGACGGGCGAACAGGCCGGCGATGCGGGTCAGCACGCCGGACTTGTTTTCCACGAGGATCGACAGCACGTGCTTGCGCCCGGTGCGCAGGTTGCCGGAGGCTTCGAGCTCCTCGAGGCTGAGCGGCTCCTTGGTGGCGGGTTCACCCATACTGAAGCGGGAAGGGGGCAGGCCCCCTCCCGACCTCCCCCTTGGGCATCGCCGCATCATCCCACCATCTCCCGGGCAGCCTTGCCCGCCGGAATCATCGGGTACGTATTCTCCTCGCGCGTCACCCGCACGTCCACGACCACGGGGCCGTCGGTGGCGATCGCGCGCTGGATGTCCTCGACGAGCGTGTGCTTGTCCTCGAAGCGCATCCCGGTGGCGCCGTAGGCCTCGGCGAGCTTGACGAAGTCCGGGAAGGAGCCCATGTCGACCTGGGAGTAGCGGCCGTCCCAGAAGAGCTCCTGCCACTGGCGCACCATGCCGAGGTAGCCGTTGTTCATGATGAACACCTTGATCGGGATGCGCTCCTGCGCGCAGGTGGCGAGCTCCTGGGCGTTCATCTGCACCGAGCCGTCCCCGGCGACGCAGCAGACCACCCGGTCGGGGCAGCCGACGGCGGCGCCCATCGCGGCGGGCAGCCCGAAGCCCATCGTCCCGAGGCCGCCGGAGTTGATCCAGCGCCGGGGGGCGGGGAAGTCGTAGTACTGGGCGGTCCACATCTGGTGCTGGCCGACGTCGCTGGAGATGATCGCCTCGCCGCCGGTGGCCTGGTAGAGCGCCTGGATCATGTACTGCGGCTTGATCTCCGCGTCGGTGCTGTCCTCGTAGCCGAGCGGGTGGCGCTCGCGCCAGCCCTCGATGCGCTCCCACCACTCGTTCAGGCGCGCGGGGTCGGGCCCCACCGCGCGGTACTCGACGGCGAGCTTCGCGAGCACGTTGCGGGCGTCGCCGACGATCGGGATGTGGGCGGGCACGTTCTTGGAGATCTCGGCGGGGTCGATGTCGATGTGGATGAACTTCGCGTGGGGGGCGAACTCGGAGAGCTTGCCGGTGATGCGGTCGTCAAAGCGCGCGCCGACGGCGCAGATCAGGTCGGCCTCGTCCATCGCGTAGTTGGCGGCGCGGGTGCCGTGCATCCCGAGCATCCCCAGCCACTGGGGGTTGGCCACCCCGCCCACCCGCGCGGGGAGCGCACCGAGGCCCATCAGCGTGCAGGTGACGGGGAAGCGGTCGCAGCCGGCGAGCTCGACGAGCTCCTCGGAGGCGTTCGCGTTGACGACCCCCCCGCCCGCGTAGATCACGGGACGCTGCGCGGCGGCGAGCGCCTTGGCGGCCTGGCGGATCTGCTTCTGGTTGCCCTCCACGGTGGGCTGGTAGCCGGGGAGGCGCAGGTCGGTGACGGGCTCGTAGGCGATCTCGGCGCGGGAGAGGTCCTGGGGAACGTCGACGAGCACCGGGCCGGGGCGCCCGGAGGAGGCGATGTGGAAGGCCTCGTGGATCGCGCGGGGGATCTCCAGCGGGTGCTGGATCATGAAGGAGTGCTTGACGACGGGCATCGTGATGCCGATCGTGTCGGCCTCCTGGAAGCCGTCGGTGCCGAGCAGCTCGGTGCGCACCTGCCCGGTGATGAACACGACGGGCACGGAGTCCATCATCGCGTCGCAGATGGGGGTGACGAGGTTGGTGGCGCCGGGCCCCGAGGTGGCGAGCGCGACGCCGACTTTGCCGGTCGCCTTGGCGTAGCCCTCCGCGGCGTGGCCGCCGCCGGCCTCGTGGCGCACGAGGATGTGGCGGATGCCGGCGTCCACGAAGGCGTCGTAGGTGGGCAGGTTGGCGCCGCCGGGCAGGCCAAAGACGACCTCGACACCCTCCGCCTTCAGAGATTCCATCAGCGCATCAACTGCGCGCATCTGTGCCAACCGCCTTTCCACTGCACTCGAACGGGCCAAAAAGGCAGTGTACCAATGGGTTTAACCCACCCTTGCCGCTCCTAGCGGTCGATGGGCCAGGCCAGGACGCAGTGAGCGAAGTGCGTTTCAACGAGCTCGAGGACGCCGCCTGGCGCCGTGCCAGTGGCCGCTAGGAGGAACCGATCGCGATGCCGATCGCCAACACGATCGCGCCGCCCACGGTGACCACCAGCAGCGAAGAGCGCAGCGAGACCTCCAGGAAGCGCTTGCGCACCCACGCGATCACGAACAGCTCGACGGCGACGACGACAGCCGGCGACCACGAGCGCGGTGTGCACGTCGGAGATCAGGAACGGCAGCGTGTGGAACAGGCCGCCCAGCGCGGTCATCCCACCGGTGATGCCGCCGCGTACCACGGGCGAGCCGCGGCCGGTGGTTTCGCCGGTGTCCGAGAGCGCCTCCGACCAGCCCATGCTCACACCCGCCCCCAGCGCGGTGGCGAGCCCGACGACGAACGCGGTGTGCGAGTCCGAGGAGATCGCAGCGGCGAAGATCGGCGCGATCGAGGAGACGGTGCCGTCGATCAGCCCCACGAGCGCCGGCTGCACCACCCGCAGCAGGAAGTCGCGCTCGTCGACGAAGCCGGCGCGGTGCGCGAAGCGGGCGATCGGCGAGGGGTGCGCGGTGGTCGCGGGCGCGTCCATCCCCTGTTTATAGAGCCCGCGCCGGTTCGGGCTCCCTAATGGGGCTCCCTAACGGACCGCCCGTCCCGGCTCTATCCGGCCTAACTCGGGGCGGCCTGCGAGGGCGACCAGGATTCGGGAGCTATCACGGTCTCGGGAAACTCGAGCTCCGTACCGCAGCGGGTGCAGAGGGTGTCGTAAATCTTGGTGACCCGCCCGCAGCGGGGGCAGCGGCGGCGCAGCTCGTTGCTCTCAAAGCGGTAGAGGATCGCGGCGAGCAGACCGAAGACAGGGATGACCGCGGAGATCACGAACCACAGCAGGAACGAGCTGCCCTTGACCCGGCCGACGATGCCGCCGGCAAGCCCGAAGCCGAGGCAGATCACCACGTAGGCCATTGCTAGCTCCTACAAGAGCACCCGTATGGCCCAGACGATGGCCACGATCGCGAGCACCGCGATGACGGGGACGGCGAGGAAGGTGACGATGCCGATCACGATGTGCAGCAGCACCCACGCTGCCACCGCAAGGATCAGCACCGCGACGACCATCCGACCCAGCGAGCGGGAGGAGGTGGAGGAGGTGGTGGAGGTCTCGTTCATGAGATCAGCGTAGCTCAGATGACGGGGGTCGGGCGGGGGTAACGCTCACAACCCGAGCTGCTCACGCACGAGCCGGGTGACGACGCCGCCGTCGGCGCGTCCGTGAGTCTCGCGCATCACGTAGCCGACGATCGGCCCAACGGCCTTGGCGTTGCCGGCGCGCACGTTCTCCGCCGCCTCGGGGTGAGCGGCGAGCGCGGCTGCCACCACGGCGGCGAGCTCGTCCTCGCCCCCGATCGCCGCGAGACCCTCGGCCTCGACGATCGCCGCCGGCTCGCCCCCGTCGGCGACCAGCCGATCGAGCACCTGGCGGCCGGCGCCGACGGAGATGCGCTTGGAGGCGACGAGACCGACGAGCTCGGCAAGCGCGGGGGGGGTGACGCGCGAGGAGAGCGGATCCCCGCCGGCCCCCCCCCACCAGTATCCCCACCTTCCCCACCGGCGTCCGCGACCGTCTCTCCCCCGGCGAGCCGCGCGAGCAGGTCGCCCGAGATCCAGTTGGCGAGCGTCTGAGCGGGAGGAGCAGGATCGGCAGGCGCGGCGAGGGCGGCCTCGAAGAAGTCGCCGAGCCCGCCCCGGAACGCGAGCAGCTGCGCGCTCTCCACGCTCAGGCCCAGCTCGCGCTCGAAACGCTCGGCGCGGTCGGCAGGCAGCTCGGTCATGTCGGCGCGGGCAGCCTCGAGCATCTGCTCGTCGATGGCCACGGGCAGCAGGTCGGGCTCCGGGAAGTAGCGGTAGTCGTGCGCCTCCTCCTTGGAGCGCAGCGAGGTGATGGCGCCTGAGCCCGGGTCGAAGTGCAGCGTCTCCTGCTCGACCTCCCCCCCACCGCGCAGCAGCGCCTCCTGGCGTGTGATCTCGGCGCGGATGCCCCGTTCGATGAAGCGGAAGGAGTTCATGTTCTTCAGCTCCGTCTTGACGCCGAGCTCCTGCGAGCCCACAGGGCGCAGCGAGATGTTGGCGTCGCAACGCAGCGAGCCCTCCTCCATGTTCACGTCGGAGACCCCGAGCGCGCGCAGGGTGGTGCGCAGCAGCCGCAGCCACTCGCCAGCGGCCTCGGCGCAGCGCAGGTCGGGCTCGGTGACGATCTCTGCGAGCGGAGTGCCGCCGCGGTTGAAGTCGACGACGGAGGCGTCGGAGCCGTGGATGCGCCCGGAGGCGCCGACGTGCACGAGCTTGGCGGCGTCCTCCTCGAGGTGCACCCGGTGGATGCGCACCTCCCCGAGGTGCCCGCCGCGGCAGAGCGGCTCGTCGTACTGGGAGATCTGGTAGCCCTTGGGGAGGTCGGGGTAGAAGTAGTTCTTGCGGTGAAAGACCGAGCGGGGGGCGAGCTCGCAGCCGAGCGCGAGCCCGATCATCAGCCCGAGGTGCACGGCGCGGGCGTTGGCGACGGGCAGGGAGCCGGGCAGCCCCAGGCAGACGGGGCAGGTGAGAGTGTTGGGGGGCTCCCCGAAGGAGAGCGCGCAGCCGCAGAACATCTTCGTGGCGGTCGCGAGCTGCACGTGGATCTCCAGGCCGATGACCGACTCGTACTCCACGGCGCTCGCGCGGCCACTGCCCTCGACCCGTCGAAGCCGATCGCGCCCTCAGCGCGTGGGCGGCATCGAGCAGGCGGTTCTCACTGAACACGGGGCCCGCAATCTGAAAGCCCACCGGCAGGCCCGCCGCCCCCTCCCCATCGCCGGCTTCGCTGAGTCCCGACGGGATCGAGATCGCGGGTATCCCCGCCAGCGACATCGGAACTGTGAAGTAGTCGCTCAGATACATCGACCAGGGATCGCTCGTCTTCTCCCCCAGCTCGAACGCGACCGTGGCCGACGTCGGTGTGACAATGAAGTCGACCTTCTTGAAGGCGGCTCTGAAGTCCTCGGCGATCTTCGTGCGCACACGCTGGGCACGGCCGTAGTAGGCGTCGTAGTAGCCGGCGGAGAGCGCATACGTGCCGAGCATGATCCGTCGCTGGACCTCAGAGCCGAAGCCATCGTGACGGGTGCGGGTATAGAGGTCGAGGAGGTCCTCGGCGCCCTCGGCGCGAGAGCCGTAGCGCACCCCGTCGAAGCGGGCGAGGTTGGAGGACGCCTCGGCGGGGGCGAGCACGTAGTAGGCGGACAGCGCGTGGGGTGCGTGAGGAAGCTGGACCGTCTCGATCCTCGCCCCCATCCCTTCAGCGAGTCTGAGCGCTTTTTCGAATGAGGCTCGAACGCTCGGCTGAATTTCAGCGCCCGCAAGCTTGGCTCCCGGTCGCTCCAGCTCCTGCGGCACCCCTAGTGTTACGCCCTTCAAATCGACGGCCGTCGGCAGGCGGATCTCTTCGGGGAACACCAGCGAGGTGGCGTCACGCTCGTCGCGTCCCACCATGTGCGCCAGCAGCAGCGCGGCGTCTGTCACGTCACGAGTCAGCGGCCCAGCCTGGTCCAGGGAGGAGGCGAAGGCGATCATCCCGTAACGCGAGACAGAGCCGTAGGTGGGTTTGAGCCCAACGATCCCGCAGAGCGCGGCAGGCTGGCGAATCGACCCACCCGTGTCCGTACCAAGCGCCCATGGGGCAAGGCCGGCCGCAACGGCCGCGGCGCTGCCCCCGGAGGACCCCCCGGGTACGCGCGCGGGGTCCCAGGGGTTCAGCGTGGGCCCGAACGCGGAGTTCTCGGTGGAGGAACCCATCGCGAACTCGTCCTGGTTGGTCTTGCCCAGCAGCGGCGCACCCGCGCTCGTCAACCTCTCAACGACCGTCGCGGTGTACGGGGGGCAGTAATCCTTGAGGATCCGTGAGCCCGACTGGCTGCGCACACCCTCTGTACAGAAGAGATCCTTGACCGCGAGCGGCACCCCACGCAGGGGTCCCTGCGAACTGGAATCGCCCGGAACGCCAGGGGCGACCCAGGTGAAGCAATTAAGCTCGCGTGCCTCCTCGGCGGCTCGCTGGCGGTAGAACGCGAAGAGCTCCGCGGCTGAGAGCGCCCCGGCCTCGATCTCCCCGACCGCCTCGGCGGCGGACAGGCGGATGATCTGCTCGTCGCTCACGCCTGCGGGCTGGGGACGAGGAAGCCGTTGTCGGCGACCGCGGGCGCCTGTTCGAGCGCGACCTCGCGCGGCAGGCAGGGCACCGGCTCGTCGGGGCGCAGCCGGCCGGTGACCTCAACGACATGGGAGGTGGGCGGCACGTCGTCGAGGTCGAGCTCGGCGATCCGGGCGATGTGGTCGAGCACGCCGGAGAGCTCGCGCGCCATCGACTCCACCTCGCCGTCGTCAAGCTGCAGGCGCGCCAAGCGGGCGACGTGCAGAACTTCCTCGCGGTCAATCACCGCGCGGATACTGACAGGAAAAGAGGGGCCCGGCTCATTGAAGAGGGTGGCCCGGCTGGGCCACCCTCCAGGCGGCCTCCGGCCGACTGCGTCACCCTCTATGCCGCTCGGCGCCAGGACCCGGCGCCCCCCTCGCGCAGATCTTCGACGGCGCCGTAGACGATCACCAGACACGCGAGGAACCCGAGGTAGAGGCCGAGCTGCGCGCCGTAGGTGACGGACACCGACCCGAACGTGGCAGAGGCGTGAGGGTGGTCGAGGATGCGGTAGAGCACGAACACCGCGGTCACCGCGGCGAGGGCGGCGACGAGCGCGCTCGGCGAGATCGGACTGTGCAGCTCGCGCTGGCCCGCAGCCGCGACAACCAGCGCCAGAGCGGCGAGGAAGGTCAGCAACAGCAGCCAGCGCGTGTCGCTCAGGCTGTGCCACGCGTTGGCGCTCGAGGCGATGGTGATCCTCGGGCCGCCCGGCACGCTGCCGGTCGCGCTCCCACCGAACCACTTGAAGAGGAACGTGGCGATGAACAGCGCGACCGCGCCGCCGGCGATCACCCACTGCCCTCGGCGCAGCTGTGAGAAGTCGAGCTCCATGTGCCGGCACCCCCCACGGTCGAAGAACCCTGCCCGCGCACCTGCCGTGGCCGCGCGGGGTCGTAACCCTCCGCACAAGGGTACGCCCGCAGGTGGCGTCGCGGCTACCCTGCCCCGGCTGGTGGCGCCGGACGGGGCGGGGTGGCGTCGGGCGGGTACAGGCCGGTGCGTTCGTCGCGCATCGACTGCCAGCTACCGACCAGCACGGCGAGCGCTCCGATCAGGGCGAGCCACGCGCCCGCGCACAGCTCGGTGGCGTGTTCTGGGCGCTCGAGCAGCCGCACGACGGCGGCCACGGTCCCGACAAACCCGAACAGCGTGCTCCACACCGCAGCCGCGACGGGGAGCGCGGTGGTGCGCTCGGTGACAGTCACGAACACGAGCGCGAGGGCGCCGACCGCGGCGAGGATCAGCAGCGCGACGGCCACTCCGAACGTCGCCCACGCGCTCAGCTTGCCCTGCGCGTTCTCGTACCAGGGCAGCGTCAGCGCGACGATCAAGCAGACGGCCCCCACGAGCGCGAGCAGCTCCCCCGAGCGCAGGCGGCGCAGGCTCACCGCGCCGCCTCGACTCCCGCCTGCAGGCGCGCGGCGTCGAGCGTGTTGCGCAGCAGCAGCGCCGGGGTCAGCTGACCGACCCCGCCGGGGACTGGGGTGATCGCCGCGGCGCGCTCGACGGCCGCGTCGAAGTCGACGTCGCCTACCAACCCGCTCTTGTTGCTGAGCCGCCTCCGGGGTGAGGCGGTTGACGCCGACGTCGATCACCGTCGCGCCGGGGCGGATGAACTCGCCGGTGAGCATCCGCGGGCGCCCGACGGCGGCGATCAGCACCTCGGCGCGGGCGCACACCGCGGCCAGTTCGCGCGTGCGGGAGTGGCAGACCGTCACGGTCGCGTTCTCCGCGAGTAGCAGCTGTGCCATCGGCTTGCCGAACAGGTTGGAGCGCCCCACCACGACGGTTTCGGCGCCCTCCAGCTCTACCCCCGCGCTCGCCAGCAGCTCGAGCACGCCCAGCGGCGTACAGGGGCGCAGGCCGGGCAGCCCCAGCGCGAGCCGTCCCGCGTTGACCGGCGTGAGGCCGTCGACGTCCTTGTCGGGGTCGATCATGCCCGTCAGCGTCGGCCCGTCGAGGTGGGCGGGCACCGGCAGCTGCAGCAGCACCCCGCTCACCGTCTCGTCGGCGTTGAGTTGCGCGAGCAGCGCCGCGAGCTGCTCGAAGGAGACGTCGGCGGGCAGCCGGTGGTCGAAGGGCGTCATGCCCGCCTCCGCGCACGCGCGCTGCTTGGCGGCGACGTACACGACCGAGCCCGGGTCCTCCCCCACCAGCACGGTCGCCAGCCCCGGCGTGCGCCCGGTGCGCTCCACGAACTCGCGCACCTCCTCGGCGACCTGCGCTCGCACGCGCGCGGCGATGGCCCGGCCGTCGATGATCGTGGCGCCCACCGTCACCCCTCCGCGCTGCCGGCGCTCGCCCTGCCGTCGATGATCTGGGCGCTCATGGCGCGGATGCTATCGGCGCGTGAGCGGGGTGAGCTCGGTGATCAGCTTGCGTTCCGAGCCGTCGCCGGCGAACCGCACGACGATCACCCCGTCGGGCTCCACGCCGGTGACGACGCCCTCCCCGAAGGACGCGTGCGTGACGTCCTCGCCGAGTCGGTAGGAGTCCCCGGCCGGGGCTCGTCCGGCGCGCCCGCCGGCCATGGACCGCTCGTGCCCTGCGGACAGGCGCGCGGCCTTGACGCCTGCGCCGGCCGCCCAGCTGCCGGCGGCGGCCCAGCTCCCGGCGCGGGCGAGCGTGCGGTCGGGCAGCCCGTTGGGCGCGCCAACGCCGAACGCAGACCGGCCGGCGCCCACCGCCGGCGCCGTCCTCCTCCTCGCGGTCGGTCAGCTCGGCGGGCACCTCGGCGAGGAAGCGGCTCGGGAAGCCGTAGGTCTGCGAGCCGAACACCGCGCGCCGGCGCGCGCGGGTCAGGTAGAGCGTGCGCTTCGCGCGCGTGAGGCCCACGTAGAAGAGGCGCCGCTCCTCCTCCAGGGCGCCTTCGTCGAGCGCGCGCGAGTGGGGGAACACGCCGTCCTCGAGGCCCGCGATGAACACCACGGGGTACTCGAGGCCCTTGGCGTTGTGCAGCGTCATCAACGTCACGAGCCCCTCGTCCGCGCTGCGGGAGTCGGCGTCGGCGACGAGCGCGATCTGCTGTAGGAACACGCCGAGCGTGTCCTGCTGCGCCTCCGCGGTGGCGTCGAACTCGCGGCCGACCCCCACCAGCTCTTCGAGGTTCTCCAGGCGCCCCTGCGCCTCGATCGTGCGCTCGGCTTCGAGCGCCTCGACGTAGCCGGTCTGCGAGAGCACTGCCTCCAGCAGGTCGCCGACGGGGACCCGCTGCTCGACGCGGGTGCTCAGCTCGCCCATCGTGTCCATGAAGCGCCGCAGCGCCTTCACGGCGGCGGCGCCGAGGCCGGGGATCTCCTCCGGGGCGGACGCCGCCTCCCACACCGAGACGCCGACGGTGGCGGAGTACGCCACGATCCGCCCGAGCGAGGTCTGCCCGAGGCCGCGCCGGGGTGAGTTGGCCACACGCGTGAAGCTGACCACGTCGAAGGGGTTGGCCAGCCACGAGAGGTACGCGATCGCGTCCTTGACCTCGGCGCGCTCGTAGAACTTCGTGCCGCCGATCACCTGGTAGGCGATCTCGTGGCGCACGAGCGTGTCCTCGAGCACGCGCGACATCGCGTTGGTGCGGTACAGCACGGCGATCTCCGTCCGCGAGGCGCCCTCGTCGACGAGCCGCTCGATCTCCCCGACCACGAAGCGCGCCTCGGCGTGCTCGTCGTCGAGCTCGCGGAGGTGCAGCGGCTCGCCGATGCCCAGGTCGCTCCACAGGCGCTTGGCGATCCCGCCGCGGTTGTTGGCGATCACGGCGTTGGCGGCCGACAGGATCGTCTCGGTGGAGCGGTAGTTCTGCTCGAGCTTGACCACGCGCGCGTCCGGGAAGTCGTCCTGGAAGTCGAGGATGTTGCGGATGTCGGCGTTGCGAAAGCCGTAGATCGACTGCGCGTCGTCGCCCACCACCGCGAGGTTGCGGTGGCCGGGAAGCCGCACACGCTCCCCCCGCGCCGGCGCCTGGCGCCCGCCCCCCACGAGCAGCTGCAGGAAGCGGTACTGCGCGTGGTTGGTGTCCTGGTACTCGTCGACCAGCACGTGGCGGAAGCTCGCGGCGTAGCGCTCGCGGGACTCCTCGAAGAGCTCCAGCAGGTTGACGGTGCGGAACAGCAGGTCGTCGAAGTCCATCGCGTTCATCCGCAGCAGGTCGCGCTCGTACAGCTTGTACACCTCGGCGACCATCTCCTCGAACGCCGAGCCGCGCGCCTGGTCGTACGCGGCGGCGTCGAGCAGCCTGTTCTTAGCGGAGGAGATCTGGTTGTGGATCGCAGCGGGCGTGTAGCGCTTGGGGTCCACGCCGACGGCGTCCATGCACCGCTTGGTCAGCCGCCGTGCGTCGGCCTGGTCGTAGATCGTGAACTGGCGCGTGTACCCGAGCCGCTCGGCTTCGGCACGCAGGATGCGCGCACAGGCGGCGTGGAAGGTCATCAGCCACATGCCCCGCGTGGAGTGACCGAGCAGGCGCTCGACCCGCTCGCGCATCTCCGAGGCGGCCTTGTTGGTGAATGTGATCGCGAGGATCTCCCCCGCCTGCGCCTGGTCGGTGTAGATCAGGAAGGCGACGCGGTGGGTCAGCACCCGCGTCTTGCCCGAGCCGGCCCCCGCGAGGATCAGCAGCGGCCCCTCCCCGTGGGTGACCGCCTCGCGCTGGGGCTCGTTGAGGCCCTCCAGCAGCTCCCGGAGGTGCTCAGCGTGGGGGTTTTCGACCATCGCCTCAAGCATAGTTGCGCCCCCGGCCGGCCCATTGACGAAACCCCCGGTCGCCAGCCAGCTCGCCCGAGCGACTTCCTGCCTGCCCCGGACGACCGCCCGCCGGCGCTTCACTTCCCGCCTTGCTCGTAGTGGCTTAACGTTCGTGCCATGCCCCTGCTCGACGAGGTCCGCGCAAGCTGCGCGCAGATCGCCGCACAGGCGCAGTGGGTGCAGATCGACGAGGACGCGTTTGCCGGGGAGGCCCTCACGGAGATCACCGCGCCAGCGGCTCCCGGCGAGTCGGCTCCGGGCCTGGACCCCGGGCGCCACTACCTGGAGGGCGAGCCCGCCGACGTGGCCGACTACCTGCTGGCGCTCGACGCGGTCAACTTCGGCTCGGGGTGGTTCCCCACACTGCGCAAGCGCCTCGACGCAGGACACCCGGTGAGCGGGTACTTCACGGTGGCGTGGGCGCTCGCCGACCACGTGCGCGCCGAGGGCCCGCCGACTGCGGCGTGGCTGCGCGCGGTGGACACCCGCACGCTCGCGCGGATCCTCGACCAGCCACCCGACCACGAGCTGGTGAGCCTCTACGCCCAGGCGCTGCGCGAGCTGGGGCGCTTCCTCGGAGAGCGCCGCGCGCTCGACGTCGTGGCGCAGTGCGGCGGCTCGGCGGAGCGGTTGGCCGAGCAGCTGGCCCGGGGTATGGCGATGTTCGACGACAGCGGCTTCTACAAGCGCGCCCAGCTCGCTCCCGCCGACCTCGCGCTCGCGGGCGTGGCCGACTTCGCGGACCTCGACCGCCTGACCATCTTCGCCGACAACCTCGTCCCCCACGTGCTGCGCTGCGAGGGCGCGCTCGTCTACGAGGAGTCCCTCGCCGCGCGCATCGACGCCGGCGAGACCCTTCCCCCGGGCGGCCCCGAGCGCGAGATCCGCGCCTGTGCGGTGCACGTCTGCGAGCTGCTCTCCCAGCGCACCGGGGTTCCCCCGCGCGTACTCGACGCACGCCTGTGGAACCGTGGACAGGCGCCGGAGTACAAGGCGCGCCCGCGCCACCGCTGCCGGTGCGTGTACTACTGAGTCCACTGTGACGCCTGGCACAGCGCTTGCTGTGTCGTTGGGTGTAGGCGACGGGTGCCCGTACCGCGCTCCGCGACGCGCGTCTACGTGAAGCCCGAGCGGCGACTCCTACTTCTTTTTCCGCTTCGGCTTCTTCGGCTTGGCGTAGGCCTTGACGAGCACGTTGGCGCTCGTGGTCGCGCTCTGGTCGGAGGCACCGTGTGATTCGACGGCGACGGTGAGCGTCAGACGGTGGTGGCGCTTCAGGAGTTTGAGCACCGCAGTCGGCAGCGCGACGCTCACCGTCGCCGAGGTTCCGGCCACGGCGCTGAAGGAGGCGTGGCCGGCGGCGACGGTCACGGGGGTGCCCGGCGCGCGGGCGGCAACCGCCAGGCCGCTTGCGGTGGCGGGCAGGGTCAACGTCACAGCCCCCGCGCACGCCGCTCCGCCGGCGGGACATGCAACCTTCAGGTGCACATCCCCGTGGCTGTCGGCGACGACAGTCGTGGAGCCGAACGTCGCCGCGTGGAACGCGGGAACGCCGGACGCCCCGGCGACGGGTGCTGCGACAGCGATCGCGGCAGTCCGCGTCGCCGAGTCGCCTGGCGCGACGGTGGCCGTCACCGACACGCTGTAGGTGCCGGGGTCGGCGAAGGTGTGCGTCACCGTGTCCCCGCCAGCCGTCGAGGCGTCGCCGAAGGACCACGAGACCCCGGGCGTGGGATCGACCTGGTCGACCGGCGCCACCGAGAAGCTCACGGGCACCCCGACGGTTGCGGTCGCCGGGATCGACACGTTCTCCAGGGTTGGCCCGCCCGCGTCGAGCAGGCTCACCTCGGGGAGCGCTTCGCCGCCCTCGATAGTGAAGCCGACCACGCCGTCGCCGTCGCTGTCCATCGCCGCGTTGAGCCCCTGCTCGTCGCTCTCGCCGTTGGGGCTGACGATCTGTCCGAAGGGCGACACTTCCTGGGGCTCGCCGAACCGTCCTGCGGCGGGGCGCACGAGCGCGAAGGCGCTGTAGCTCAGCGCGTTGCCGTAGCTGACCAGCGTGTCGCCGGCGGGGTCCTCGGCAATGCTGGGAGCCCACGACTGGTACGCCAGGTTCTGAGCCTCCGAGAAGACGCCCGACGGCGTGCCAGCCGCGTACTGGACGACGAATTCACGTGTCCACACAACGCTCGGGTCCCCGCGCCCGTCGAGCGCGACCTGGGGATACTCGGCGTCCGCTCCTTCGGCAGAGACGCCCACGGCTTTGCCGAACGTCCCGCCGGCGGGACGCACCGCCACCTGCGCGATCTGATGGGTGCCGTTGGATTCGGTCCAGGTGACGGCCGTGTCGCCCTCGGCGTTCATCGCCACGAACGGCTGGAGTGCGGGCTCGGCTTCATTGGAGAGCGCCGCCGCTTTGGAGAAGCTGCCGGTCGCGTCCGGTCGCGTCGCCTCTTCCACGACTCCGTTGACGCCGTTGTACCGATCTCAGACGACCGTGGCATCGCCGGCGCCGTCGATCGCGACCCTTGGTGCCGTGGCGCTTTCACCGCCGGTGGACACGTTCACCGGGGCGCCGAAGCTCCCGCCGGCCGGCCGAAACGACGCCTGGACGACCCCGTTGGAGCCTTCGCCGCGCGTCCAGGCCACGATGGTGTCCCCCCGGTCGTTCATGGCGACCGTCGGCAATAGGGCTTTCTTCCCCGCTGCCGAGAGCGTCACCGGGGCCGAGGGTATCCCGTCTGTCACGGTGGCGGCTTCCACGAGGAAATTCGAAGCGAACGTGTACCAGACGACGGTCGCGTCCCCCGCGGCGTCCTCGGCCACCTGGGGAGCGCGGTCTTCCCCGGTCGGCGAGAGGTCGAGCGGGGACGAGAAGCCCCCAAGCGGCAGGCGTGTGGCGACCTGCACCACCTGTCCAGGTCCCAACCACGTCACGGCCGCGCCACCGCCCGATCCCATCGCTGTATCCGCGAACACCGCCCCGCCCTGCGAGAGCGGGCTCGCCGCCAGCCACGTCGGAGTCGCCCCAGCCGTCGCCGCCAGCGCCAGCGCCACGCAGATCGTGCTCGCCACCCCGACAGCTCGCTTGCACACAGAGCGCCCCCTTCACCGATCGTCGCCTCACCCACCCGCGTCGCACGCAGCGGGAGCTTGTCGTGCGTGACCGTACCCACCGCAGCGGACGCGATGGCGCGTTCGACCCTGCGCGGATCAACCTCCCGCGGGGTTGCGACCCTTGACGGGCCGCAGCGGTTTGACGTCAGCCGGCGGCTGCGACTCGCTGCCGGCGAGCTCGCCGACGGCGTGCTCGAGCGCACCGATGCGGCTGGACAACCCCTTGATCGCCTCGGCGATCGGGTCGGGGAGGTGGATCCAGTCGGCGTTGGGGCCCTCCGGGCGGCGGCCGTCCACGCGCACCGGGTGACCCGGGTTGCCGACCACCGTGGAGTTCGGCGGCACGTCGGTGATCACCACCGTGTTCGCACCGATCTTCGCCCCGTGGCCCACCGTGATCGGCCCCAGCAGCTTCGCCCCAGAGCCGATCGTCACGTTGTCCTGCACCGTCGGGTGGCGCTTGCCAGTGGCGAAGCCGGTGCCGCCCAGCGTCACGCCCTGATAGAGCGTCACGTCATCGCCGATCGTCGCCGTCTCCCCCACGACGACCCCCGCGCCGTGGTCGATGAACAGGCCCTTGCCGATCCGCGCCGCCGGATGGATCTCGATCCCCGTCAGCGTCCGCGTGACCGTCGCCAGCGTGCGCGGCACCACCGGCACGCCAGCCTCATGCAGCGCATGGGCCACCCGGTGGGAGAGCAGCGCATGAATACCCGGCCACGTCGCTACGATCTCCGCCGGCCCCACCCCACGCGCAGCGGGATCGCGGTCGCGCGCCGCAGCCACATCGCGGCGCAGCTCCTTGACGACCCCCGCGAACGTGCCCAGTCCGAGCATCTCCTCAGGGTAGCGCCGGCGGGATTCCGACCGGCACCTTCGGGTTACGAGGTCGCCGAAGGGGGATCGGGTTGGGTCGGGTTGCCTGGGGCTGCTGGGGTTGCGTCGGGCTGGTCGGGGGCGACTTCGCCCAAAACAGAACTTTGGAGCGGGTTCGCTTCGGGCGGGGTGGACACAAGCCGATCAGCCACGGCGCCATCCAATGCGCTGGCGCTGGTGAGACCAGGCAATATCCTGTCGGCAGGCGTCAGAGGCAGGAGGTCCGGCGGCGACGGAGGCTCCCTGCTATCGGCATCAGTCGCGGCCTCGGTCCGGATTTGCGGAGGGCGTACCTGCCACGCCTTGAGGTTCTGGACAAGATCACGGTAGAACGTGACCGTCTGCTGGCGCGTCTCGCGTACGAATGAGCCCTCGTCTCGACCTCGCTTCTGGCCCATCGGTCGGCTGAGCGTCACCGTGAAGGAGCGCGGATCACGCTTGGCGTCCGCTTGGCAGAGCAAGCCCTCTGGCCGCGCGAGTGCCTGCTCCAGTGTGGCGGCAGTGCTCTCCCTGACATAGGGGTACCAAACCTCAATGCGCAGGTTCGTCCACGCCTCGGGGAGCTGGCGCAGCAGCCATCTGATACGGGACTTGGGACCTCCTTCGGTGGGTGCCATGATGTCCACGCTTAGCGACGTCTGGCGAGACTTTAGGTCAGCGCGTATCTGCAAGTCGTCGATGGCATCCGGGACATGGATCGTGGTATGGAGGGTACCGCCGGTTGTCAGCGACTTCTCCAACTCGTCGAGCCGTGCGCTGGTCGTCTGCTTGCGTGGTCGACGCGAGATGACGTTGCGCCCCAATTCCTGAGACAAGCTGAGACACAGGTACTCGGTGAACTGCTCCCACCGCTCCGCAACCTGGCGAGCACGACCATCCCCCTGACGCAGCGTCCCGTCGTGCGCGGCAGTACGCACCGAAACCCAATCCTTCCCCATGTCCTCGAAGCCCGCAACTCCGGAGGCTTCGCCGCTGAGATAGTGGATCAGCTCGCGGAGGACCCAGGCCTGGTCGGGATCGGACACCCCTCGGTAGCGGCTCTGCACGACCGCCTCGGTCAGGATTCGCCACCATGACAGGTGCCAGAGCTTTGTTTTATGGAGCTTCTGGCCGCTAACCGATACAGGCGACTCCGATGGGCTGTGGGTGATCTGGTTCGAGATCGTCAGGACCCCATCGAAGCCCTGTTCGCGCGCAACGACGACGTATCTCTCGACCTGGTCGTCCTTCAGGGCGGCGGTACCTGTCTTGACCTCGACGAGACAGGTCCACCGTTTGCTACCCCATTCACACACGATCGCTCCATCGGGGATGTCCACCTTGCCGTCCGCGTTCTTGAAGCGAACCTCGGCAAACGTGTCGATACTTGGCGACTTCGGCGCCCCCAACTCTCGCAGGAGTGCATGTCCGAACTCGGGGACACCGTGCATCACGGCGAGAAGGCACGAAGTGGCGCGCTTCTCCTGCTCCTCTTGGCTGCGTATGCCATAAGTCGGGATCAGGCGAGCATGCAGCCAACCATCGGCCCCCGATCCGGCTCGTCCACCCTCGCTGGCAGTTGCCATAGCGAAAACTTATCGAGAATGCCCGATCGACGATGGGCCCTCGGAACCAGTGGCCGCCGCCCCTGTGCCAGCGCTCAGGCTGGAGCGTCGAGCAGCCACTCCACTGGCCGCTCGAAGCGCGTGGGCTCGTCGTCGAATGACGGGTTCGGGTCGATCTCGACGCGCACGATGCGCCGGCCACCGGCGCCGATGTTGCCACGATCCTCTATCACGCGAGCACGCTTGATCTCGCGGCCCATGCGGACACCGACGATCGAGCCGACCTTGGGCGCTCCGCCACGTTGCCTCCGATGTGCGCTTGCGGGGGTCATTTGCCTTGCCAACGGTATCACCAGGGCCTTCCGCCGAGCACCGACGGTACAGTCGCCGGACCTCACGGTTGCGCTGCGCGCGACCTCACAACGCAGCCCCCACGCGAATCCAACCTGCGGCTGCCCACGCCGCTGAGCTGCGCGGCGGCCTCCGCGCAACGAACGCCCCTCCCCGACCCCCCTTGTGGGGGTCCTCCTCCATCAAAAAGATCCCTACGGCGCGAAGAACGCCTGGGATACGTAGCGCTCGCCGGAGTCCGGCACGATCACCACGATCCGCTGGCCTCGGGACTCCTCGCGCGCGGCGACCTGCAGCGCCGCCCACAGGGCCGCACCGCCTGAGATGCCCGCCAGCAGGCCCGTGTGGCGTGCGCAGCTCCACGCGGTCTGGATCGCGTCGTCGTCTGAGACCGCCACCACCTCGTCCAGCAGCTCGCGCTCCAGGACCGGCGGCACGAAGCCTGCCCCAATGCCCTGGATGCGGTGCGGGCCGGGCCGGCCTCCCGAGAGGACCGGCGAGCCCTGGGGCTCCACCGCCACCACCCGCAGCTTTGGGTTGCGCTCGCGCAGGTACCCTCCCGCTCCGGTGATCGTCCCGCCGGTGCCCACACCCGCCACCAGCACGTCGGGCGGGCCCCCCAGCGCGCGCTCGATCTCCGGGCCAGTGGTGCGGCGGTGCGCCTGTGGGTTGGCGGGGTTCGAGAACTGGTCTGGCAGCCACACCTGCTCGCCGCGCGCGAGCTCCTGGGCCGCCGCCACCGCCTCGCTCATCCCCCCGAGCGACTCAGTGATCTGCACCCGCGCCCCGTACAGCTTCAGCAGGCTCTCGCGCTCGCGGCTCATCCCCTGCGGCAGGGTCAGCACCAGCTCGTAGCCCTTGGCAGCGCACACGAACGCCAGCGCGATTCCCGTGTTGCCGCTCGTGGCCTCCACTACCGTCGTGCGCCCCGGCTCGATTCGCCCCTCCGCCTCGGCGGCCTCGATCATCGCGACCCCGATCCTGTCCTTCACGCTGCCCCCCGGGTTGGCCGCCTCGAGCTTCGCGAACAGCCCCACCCCCGCCTCCCGCTCACGCTCCCCGAGCACCCCCGGCAGGCCCACCAGCGGAGTCTCCCCCACAAGCTCCGCAATGTTGATCGGGATTCGGGGCATCTGGGCACGACAATAGTGGGCCGGTACCGAGCGCGCTGCCGCCGCGGGGGCGTTCGCGGCCCGCCGCGGGGCCCTCCGTGCGGTTCGCGGCCCTCCGTGCGACCACTGCGCCCGACTCGAGGCGCCACACCCAGAGCGGTGCGGGGCCGCCACGGCAGGCGGACCGGCCGGGCCGCGCAGGCCGCGAGATCCTGCCGGGCGCCGTTAAGCCCGCGCTGCGAGCGGCCGATACAGGCTGCATGTCCACCCCCGGCCAGCGGGCTGCCGAGCAGCTGCTCGCAGACTTCCAGGAGACGGCGATGGTCGCCAGGGAAGGTCTGCCGGGAGCACTGATCGCGGTCTTCGACTCCGACCTGCGCCTGATCCTGGCCGCCGGTCACGCGCTTGGGCGCAGGGAGAGCTCGCCGGTCTACCGCAAGGGCGAGGCGCTCGCGGAGGCCTTTCCCCCCGAGCTCTGGGGGCAGATCGAGCCGCTGTGTCGCTCGGCGCTGCGCGGGGAGACGCGCTCGCGGAGCATCCGTACGGCAGACGGGCGGCCCCGGCTGATGATCGACGTGGGCCCGTTGCACCCTGGCGCCGGCGGCGGCCCCGCCGAGATCTCAAGCGGCGTGGCCGTGATCCTCGAGGTCTCCGACTCCAGCCCCCGCGGACACGCCCACGCGCCAGCACCCGGAGCGCTTCGAGGAGGTCTTCCAGCGCGCCCCCATCGGCACCGGCCTGATCGACCAGAGCGGAAGCTGGGTGCTGGTCAACCGCGCCCTCTGCGACATCACCGGCTACACCTCCGAGGAGCTGATCCGTAAGCACTTCCACGACATCACCCACCCCGAGGACCTCGACAACGACGCCAGCCGCCGCCGCCAGCTCTTGGACGGCGAGATCTCCGCCTACCAGGTCGAGAAGCGCTACTTCAACGCCGCCGGCGAGACGATGTCGGCGCTGCTCTCCATCTCCCTGGTGCGCGACCACGCCGACCGCCCGCTGCACTTCATCGTCCAGCTGCAAGACATCTCCGAGCGCAAGCGCCTGGAGGAGCACCTGCGCCACCTCGCCGACCACGACCCGCTCACCGGGCTGCGCAACCGCAGGCTCTTCGAGCACGACCTCAAGCTCCAGGTCGGGCGCTGTCAGCGCTACGAAGAGCAGGCCGCCCTGATCGTGATCGACCTCGACGGCTTCAAGCAGGTCAACGACCTCCACGGCCACCGGGTCGGCGACGAGGCCCTCAAGGCCGTCGCGCGAATGCTCACGCGACGGCTGCGCGCGACCGACCTGCTCGCGCGTCTCGGCGGCGACGAGTTCGCTGTGCTGCTCCCCCACATGGACCTCCGGGGCACCGAGATCGTCGTCGAGGACCTGCGCCGCGTGGTCGCCACCTGCACCGTCGACACGGGCGAGGTCGTCGTGCACCTCGCCGCCAGCGCTGGCTTCGTGATGCTCGACCGCGAGACGCTCGACGACGAGACCGCTCTCGAGCGCGCCGACCGCGCGATGTACGCGGCCAAGCGCCTCAAGGCGGGCGCGCCGGGCGTGACGACGAGCCCTGCCGGGGCGTAGGTCTCAGCCCGCAGCTTGGGCTTCTCCTCGGCTCGAACGCGCTGCCCCGTGGGGCTCACCCGCCGATGTTGTTGATCGTGTTGATCAACCACCCGGGCCCGCGCTTGACGAGCGTAAAGGTGTGGGGTTCGTGGGACTTCCCGGTGTACCTCACGACCGCCGTGGCACCGTTGACCGTCACGTGGAGCACGGGGAGCTTCGCGTGGGCTTCGCTCGGGGTGGTGATCGCCGCGGCGAGCCCGGCCAGCGCCTGCGCGCACGGGGCACCCGCTTCCGTGGGGCGCGCCCGCACGATTTTCTGGATTATGGCCTGCCGCACGTTTTCGTCGAGGGAGTTGCAGATGGCGGTCCCGTTCACCGTCTGGATCCCCCTCTGGTAACTCCGTACGGCCCCCTGCGGCGTTCTCAGCGGAACGCGCGGCGGCGGCTTGCTCTGGGGCGTGGCGGTCGTGGCGCTCGGCGACGTGCTTGCGGCGTTCGACGGGCTGGCGCTCGAGCCCCCGCCGCACCCCGCCCCCACCGCTGCGGCGAGGAACGCCACGACGGCGAGCCCGGCCGGCCACGCACGGCGGTGTATTCGCATCAGCCGACCCTACCGAGGGCCTGGCACCTCCCTTCTTTCACCGCGTGCTGGCGCCCGGATCGCTAGGAACCGAACCAACCTGGCGTTCCGGCAGTGTTTCTGAATCAGATGTGGTAGATGCTCGCGCCCGCTTCCCGCGCCTCGCGCTCGATGACGTCAGCGATCGTCGTGCCCTCCAGCACCTTGCGCGCCGCCGCCGCCGCATCCTCGAAGACGCCCTGGGCGTCGCGGCCGAGGGGGCCGTCGAGCAGCTCCACGACCTCCAGCACGCTCACCGTCGCGGGGTCCCGCGCGAAGCGGTATCCGCCCTTGACGCCCCGCTGGGAGGCGAGCACCCCCGCGCGGCGCAGCACCGCGAACAGCTGCTCCAGGAACTGCACCGGCACCCCCCGGCGGCGCGCGAGCTCCCCGATCGGCACCGGCCCCTCACCCGCGCTGCGGCCCAGCTCGGCCAGGGCGATCACCGCGTAGGGGGACTTGCTCGTGATCGAGATCATCCTCGCGCCCAAGTTCTCACGCACGCGACTTTACGGAACACCGCCCCTGAGACGGCTGCTGGTCAAGCCAGACAAGGACGCACCGAGCGAAGTGTCTTGGCACTCGAGCGAGGGAGGACGCAGACCGAATCGACGATCGACGGGATCGCCGATCGGCCAGCGCCGGCCAGCGGCCGTCTCAGAGCCAGCCGCGCTCGGTGGCTATGAGAACTGCCTGCGCGCGGTCCACCGCGCCGAGCTTGCCGTAGATGTTGTGCAGGTGGGTGCGCACGGTGCTCGTGGAGAGCGAGAGCTCGTGGGCGATCTGCTTGTACACCTTGCCCTCCGCCAGCCGCTGCAGCACGCCGAGCTCGCGCCCCGACAACGGGCAGGGGTCGACGTGGCGCTGGCGCTGGTTGTTGGAGTTGGGCAGTTCGTACATCACCCTGCGCAGCTCCTCCGGCCCGAGGCCGACGGTGCGCGCGCAGCGCAGCATCTCCGCCGGGGAGACCGCGGCCCCCTGGGTGTAGTGGGCGAGCATGTCCGCGAGGCGCACGAACGCCGCCTCCCCCGTCGCCTCCGCGCTGTGGTGACGTTCGATCACGCTTGCCACCGACACGGGCAGGCCCCACCGCCGCGCCAGCACCCCGCCCACGAGCGCGTGGTCCACCCCCAGCTCGCGGCGCTCCTGGTGGATGCGCCCCTCCGGGGTCTGCGCCCCCTGGTGCACCTGCACGGGGTATCCGGGGTAGGCGTGCTGCAGCACCAGCTTGCCGATGTCGTGCATCAGGCTCGTCACGGTCAGACGGTCGC
Organism: uncultured Solirubrobacterales bacterium; assembly: GCA_963831945.1. Taxonomy (GTDB): domain Bacteria; phylum Actinomycetota; class Thermoleophilia; order Solirubrobacterales; family Solirubrobacteraceae; genus Palsa-744. Next base: position 174,270 of record CAWHSC010000003.1, read on the forward strand.
GGTTCTCGTAACCCACCTCCGCCGCGACCCGATCGGCCGCGTGCTGCGTGGCCAACGCGTGCAGGCGGAAGCGCTCGGGGGCTGCGTCCCACACGCTCGCGCGCTCGAAGAAGTCGAACTTCCGCACCCGCCCAGCCAGCGCCTGCACGGTCTGCGGGGAGAGCACCTCCACGGCCGCCACCACCGTCTCGACGCGGCCCCGCGACTGCGGCGCCTGGTTAGCCGTGCGCAGCACCGCCGTGACGAGCGCCACGTCGGACTCCACCGCGCTCACCACGTCAGCGGTGGCGACGTGGTCCTTGGACGTCACCGCTAGTAGCCGCTTGCACGACTCCGCCAGCGCGGGGTACCCCTCGAGCGCTTCGAACGCCTGAGTCAGACGCCGGCCGTGGCCCTCGTTCTGGTGACGGCCGCCCGCGGGAGCGGACTCGCCGGTTGTGCCGGGCCGCTCCTTGGCCCTCTGTTGCCGTGTGGTGGCTGTTGCCTGCATGCTTCTGCGCACCTCTTGTAATCGCACACCGCCCAATCCATTGGGCGCCTGGTCCTAGGCACTATCGGCAGGGGTGGACGTTCGGTTGAGGTATTTGGCCGCAGGTACGTCTCTGTAATCGGCCGCACGCCGCGCTTTTGCAGTCTCACTCAGTGCGTGCGAGGGCGGCGTCGATGCGCCGCAGGCTCTCTTCGCGGCCTAGGAGCGCAACGCTCTCGAAGATCCCCGGGGAGACCGCGGTGCCGGCGAGCGCCACGCGCAGCGGCTGGTAGACCTCCCGCGGCTTCACCCCCATCCGCTGCTGCACCCCGGTCAGCGCCTCTTGAACGTCGTCCTCCGTGAACCCTCCCGCCTGCTCCAGCGCCACGCGCACCTGCGTGAGCGCCTGCCTGCCTCGCTCGTCGAGCCACCGCTCCCGCGCAGGCTGGTCCTCGACGGGTGCCTCGAAGAGGAACCCCGCCAGCGGCCAGAAGTCCGCGAGCGTCTGAATCTTCTCTTGGCTGATCGCCACGGCTCGCTCCAGCCGCTGACGGTCGCTCTCCGCTCCATCGCCCTGCTGGGCGATCTCCGATCGGCGGCCAACTCCGCGCGCCTGCGGGGGCCCCTCGCGCTCGAGGTGTTCCGCGATGCGCCGCGCGAGCTCGCCCACCGGCAGGGCGCGGATGTAGATCCCGTTCATCCACCGCAGCTTTGTCTCGTCGAACTGCGCCGGGTTGCGGCTCACCCGCTCCAGGGCGAAGCGCTCGACGAGCTGCTCGGTGGACATCACCGCGTCGTCCCCCGCGCCCCACCCGAGCAGCGCGAGGTAGTTGCGCACGGCCTCCGGCAAGTACCCGGCCGCGCGCAGCTCCTGCACGGAGGCTGCGCCGTGGCGCTTTGAGAGCTTGCGGCCGTCGGGGCCGTGCAGCAGCGGCAGGTGCGCGTAGAGCGGCTGCGGAGCCCCCAGGGCCTCCAGCACGAGCAGCTGCTTGGGGGTGTTGGAGAGGTGGTCCTCCCCGCGTACCACGTGCGTGATGCCCGCGTCCAAGTCGTCCACGGCGACCGCGAAGTTGTAGAGCACCGACCCGTCCGAGCGCGCGATCACGGGGTCGTCGAGGTGCACGTGCTCGAAGCGCGTCTCCCCCCGGATCGCGTCGTGGACCACCGTGGCCCCCTCGTCGGGGACCCGCAGACGCACCGCGCCCTCGCTCTGATTCCCCGCCCGCCCCTCCCCGCGGAAGCCGCGCTCGGCGCCGTGGCGCTGCTTGTAGGCCTTGACGTCCTCCGCGGTCGCGGTCGAGTGGTAGGCGTGCCCCTCGCGCAGCAGCTGCTGGAGGACCTCGCGGTGCCGGTCGGCACGCTCGGACTGGAGGATCGGCCCCTCGTCCCAGTCGAGTTCAAGCCAGCGCAGCGCGTCTAGGATCTGCTCGACGTTCTCATGCGTGGAGCGCTCGCGGTCGGTGTCCTCGATGCGCAGCACCAGGGTGCCTCCTGAGCCCCGGGCGAGCAGCCAGTTGAACAGGGCGGTCCGCGCGCCCCCGATGTGTAGCGCCCCCGTGGGGGACGGAGCGAACCTCACACGCATAAGATCCGCGCCATGCTAATCGGAGCGCACGTCTCGCCGGCGGGCGGCCTGCCCAAGGCCGTGGAGCGCGGGGTGCAGCGCGGCTGCCGGGCGATCCAGATCTTCAACCAGTCCCCCCGCCAGTGGCGCCCAACGGCCTACCGAGAAGAGGACGTCGAAGCGTTTCGCGAGGCGCTCGCCGCGAGCTCGATCGACGCGGTGCTGATCCACGCCGTGTACCTGCTGAACTGCGCCTCCGAGGACTCCGACATCCGCGCCAAATCGCTCGCGTCGCTGACCCACTCGCTGCGTGTGGGGGCCCAGATCGGGGCCTGCGGGGTCGTGCTGCACCCAGGGTCCGCGAAGGGTGGCGACGTCGGGGAGGCGATCGCGCGCGCGGGCGCCACGATCCGCGAGGCGCTCGCCGAGAGCGAAGGCTGCCCGCTGCACCTAGAGAACACCGCGGGCGCCGGGGGTACGCTGGGGCGCTCGGTGGCGGAGCTCGCTGCACTGCTCGACGCCGCGACCGATCAAAGATCGGCCGGCAGCGAGCGGCTGGGGGTGTGTCTGGACTCCTGCCACCTCTACGCCTCCGGCTACGACATCCGCACCCCTGCGGGCCTCGACTCCCTGCTGGAGGAGGTCTCGGCTGGGATCGGCCTGGAGCGCGTGGGCTCGCTGCACCTCAACGACTCTCAGGGCGCCCTGGGATCGAACCGCGACCGTCACGCCAACGTCGGGGAGGGCGAGCTCGGGGAGCGCGGCTGCGCGACCTTCCTCGCCGCCCCCGCCTTCGAGGAACTGCCGTGCGTGCTCGAGACCCCGGGCGGCGACGGCGGCGGACCCGCGTCCGAGGAGGTCGCGCTGGCGATGGCCCTGCGTAAGCAAGGCCTGCAGGCCCGACGCCGCCGCGCAGCCAGGAAGTGACCGAACCGTAGGACGCCTCTACGCCGCCGCGAGGGCGGGAGCGACGAGCTGCTGCAGCTCGGAGTGGAGCATCGGGGTGGGCGCGACGCGGTAGGCGTCGCCGAGGCGCAGGCGGCGGGCGCCGGTGCGAGTGGCCATCTCGAGCACCAGCTCCACGGGACCGGGGTGGCTCTCGATCAGGTGCTTGAGGTCTTCGATGAAGCTCGCGGGCAGGCGGGTGGCGTCCACGCGCAGGTGGATCGGCTGCGTGCTCGCGAGCGGCGCGGGTGGGGTCGGTGAGGCGGATGGGGCTCCGTTCACCCGCGCGGACGGCGCCGAGGCCGCCCCGGCCCGCTCGAGCTCCTGGGGTGTGGGCTGGAACGCCTCGGCTGACTGCACTACCAGGCACGTCTTGCCGGCTTCCTTGTGGTCGACGCGCCCACGCACCAGCACCACCTGGTCGACGGCGAGCGCCGCCTCGTGCTCGGCGAGAGCCTTGCCGAACACGAGCATCTCCACGGCCCCGTCGAGGTCGTCGAGGGTGGCGAACATCATGTGGTCGCCACTGCGGGTGCGGATACGCTTGGACTCGGTGACGATCCCCCCGACGGTGACCCACTCCTTGTCGCGCCGCTCGGAGAGCGCGGTGAGCGGGCAGTCCACGCGGGCGCGCAGCGCCTCGCGCACGGGCTTGAGGGGGTGGGCTGAGACGAACAGCCCGATCGCCTCCTTCTCGGCGGCCAGCAGCTCGGCCTGCTCGAACTCCTCCGCTGGGATCGGCGGGTGGCTTGGACGCATCAGGCCGGCGCCTGGACCGGCGCCGGCGGCAGTGGACGCCGCTCCCGCTTCGCCCGCGCCGTCGAGGTCGAAGATCGAGCCCTGACCGATCTCCGCGTCCTGCTGGGACTTCTGCCCGGCCGCCTGAGCCTGCTCGAGCACGAACAGCATCCCCTTGCGGGTCGCCCCCGTGGACCCGAGCGCGCCACACTTGATCAGCGCCTCGATCGCCTTCTTGTTGACGGCGCGGTTGTCCACGCGTTCACAGAAGTCCCACAGCGATTTGAATGGCGTCCCGCCGGCCCCGGGGTGGGCGGGACCAGATTCTCCAGGGGAGACGGAGCTCGATTCCTCGCGGGCGCGCTTGATCGCCTCCACGGCCTGGTAGCCGACGCCCTTGACGGCGTCCAGGCCGAAGCGGATGTTGCCGTCGACCACGGTGAACTCGTGGTCTGAGAGGTTCACGTCGGGGGGCAGGATCTCGATCCCCATCTCCTCGCAGCGCGCCACGAAGAAGGGCACCTTATCCTTGGTGGACATAACGGAGGAGATCAGCGCCGCCATGTACTCCGCGGTGTAGTTGGCCTTCAACCAGGCGGTGCGGTAGGCGATCAGCCCGTAGCAGGCGGCGTGGGACTTGTTGAAGGAGTAGTCCGCTGACTTTTCGTTGGTCTGCCAGAGGAACTCGGTCACATCGGGCTTGGTGCCCGACGCCAGGCAGCCCTCGACGAACTCGGGCTTCAGGGCCGCCATCGCCTGACGGTTCTTCTTGCCGATCGCCTTGCGCAGATCGTCCGCCTTGGCTCCGGAGAAGCCGGCGAGCTCCTTGGCGATCTGCATCGCCTGCTCCTGGTAGAGGATCACACCCTTGGAGGACTCGAGGATCCCGCGCAGACGCTCGTCGGGGTAGGTGATCGTCTCGGGGTTGCGCTTGCCCTTCGCGTACACCGGGATCTGGTCCATCGCCCCGGGCCGGTACAGGGCGTTGAGCGCGACGAGGTCGTTGAACTCGTCCGGGCGCACCCGCTTGAGCGCCTCGCGCATGCCCTCGGACTCGAACTGGAAGACCCCGATCGAGTCGCCGCGGGCGAGCATCGCGTACGTCTTGGCGTCATCCAGGGGCAGCGCAGTCATGTCGGGGCGCTCCCCGGTGGAGCGCTCGATGATGTCCAGGGCGTCCTCGATCACGTCGAGGTTGCGCAGCCCGAGAAAGTCCATCTTCAACAGGCCGATCTCCTCGATCGGCTTCATCGAGAACTGCGTGACGGTGCGGTAGTTGCGCTCGCCGCCAGCGCCGGTTCCGGCGTCGGCGAGCTGCAGCGGCACGATCTCGGTGAGCGGCCGGTCGGCGATCACGACGGCGGCGGCGTGGATCGAGGAGTTGCGCACGATCCCCTCGAGGCCCCGGGCGGTGTCGATGATGCGGCGTGCGTCGGGCTCCTCGTCGTAGGCCTTGCGCAGCTGTTCGCCGGTCTTCAGGCACTCCTCGAAGGAGGGCGCGCGACCCATGACGGGGTCGGGGATCAGCTTCGCCAGGCGGTCGCCCGCCCCGTAGTCGTAGCCGAGCACACGCGCCGCGTCGCGGGTGGCGGCGCGGGGGAGCATCTTGCCGAAGGTGACGATCTGCGCGACCGACTCACGCCCGTACTTCTCGGTCACGTAGCGCATCACGCGCTCGCGCCCACGCACGGAGAAGTCGATGTCGATGTCCGGCATCGAGACCCGCTCGGGATTCAGGAAGCGCTCGAACAGCAACTCGTAGCGCAGCGGGTCCACGTCGGTGATCTGCAGGCAGTAGGAGACGAGCGAGCCGGCCGCCGAGCCGCGCCCGGGGCCGACGGCGATGCCGTGCTCCTTGGCGTACTTGACGAAGTCCCACACGATCAGGAAGTAGGCGTTGAAGCCCATGCGCTCGATCACGCCGAGCTCCATCTCCATGCGCTCCACCGCCTCGGCGGGTGGGGGCTCGCCGTAGCGCGCGCGCAGCCCCTCCTGCACGCGGGCGCGCAGGTACTCGCCCTCGGAGATCCCCTCAGGGGTGGGGAAGCGCGGGATCAGCTGCTTGCCGAGCTCGAGCTCCACCGCGCAGCGCTCGGCGACCTCCAGGGTGTTGGCGATCGCCTCCGGCCACCGCGCGAAGGCCTCGACCATCTGCGCGGAGTCGCGCAGGTAGAACTCGTTAGTGTCGAAGGTGAGCTTGGGAGCGGCGATCGTGCTCTTGGTCTGCACGCACAGCAGCGCGGTGTGGTGGTCGTAGTCCTCACGGCGCAGGTAGTGCACGTCACCCGTGCCCACGAGGCGCCCGCCGACCTCGCGCGCGATGCGCTCGATGCCCTCGTTGCACTTCTCCTGGGCGGCGAGCCCGTTCTTCTGCAGCTCGAAGTAGACGTTCTCGGGGCCGAAGATTCCCAGCAGCTCGTCAGCGTGGGCGCGCGCATCGCCGGGGCGCTCTTCGGTGAGGCGCTGGCAGAAGCGGGAGGCGAGGCAGCCGGTGAGCGCGATCACGCCCTCGGCGTGGCGGGCGACCTGTTCGAGGTCGACGGTGGGCTTGCCCCGCTGCAGGCCCTCCAGGAAGCCCGCGGAGGAGAGCTTGACGAGGTTGCGGTAGCCGGTGTCGTCGGCGGCGAGGAGCGTGAGGTGGTTGCGCTCTGTTCGGCCTCCCCCCCCACCGTGGGCGTCGTGTGGTCGTCCACGAGGTAGATCTCGCAGCCGACGATCGGCTTGACGCCGTGCTTGGCGCACGCCTTGTGCAGCTCCACCGCGCCGTTCATCACGCCGTGGTCGGTCAGCCCCAGAGCGGGCTGCTCGAACTGGGCGGCGCGTTCGGCGAGCGCCTCGATCTTGCAGGCACCGTCGAGCAGGGAGTACTCGGAGTGCACGTGCAGGTGGGCGCAGGAGGGCTTGGACACCGGAGTGCATCTTAGGCTTGGGAGCGGCGGAGCGGGTGGGGCTGCTCTGGTGCTAGCGGGGCGGCTCTTGGGCGGGGCCGGCCCACTCGGCCAGCCGCGCGGCGATGCGCCGGGCCACCGGGCGCAGCCGCCCAGCGCGGCTCCCGCTCCCGGGGGACAGGCGGTGTACCACGAACACGGTGGGGATCTCCTGCGCGGGAGCGGGGGCAGCGGGGACAGGAGCCTCGGGAGCGGGGGTCTCGGGCGCAAGCGCCCCGGGAACAGCGACGTCGGGAACAGGGGCCTCGGGAACAGGGGCCGCAAGAGCAGGCACCTCAGGAGCGGGGACCTCAGGAGCAGGGACCGCGCGGGCGCGCAGGCGCTCCACGGCGGCGGCGAGCGCCCCAGCCATCTCCTCGCGGTGGACGGGGTCCTTGGACTCGGACGGGCTGCTGCGGGCTCGTGAGAGCTCGAGCTCGCGCTCCAACTCGGCGATGCGAGCCCGGGCGGCAAGGTGGTCGCGCTCGAAGGTGGCGCGCAGCTCGGCGGCAACGCTCTGCAGGGCGGCAACGCCACGCTCCAGGCGGGCGCAGCTCTCGCTCACCCGAGCCAGGCGCGCGGCGAGCGCGTCGCGATGCTCCTCGGCGCGGCGCGCGGCGGCGTGCGCCTCCTCGGCGCGCCGCTGCAGCCGGTCGAGCTCGGCGCGGTGGCCGCGACGCAGGCGCACGACCGCCTCTTCGGCCTCCACGCGTAGCTGCTGCTCGGCGTACTCGCGCTGCTTGACCCGGCGCAGCTCGCGCTCGCGCGCGGTGAGCTGCGCGGCGGCGGACTCCCGCTCGCGCTCGGCCTCCACCTGGCGGTGGCGCAGATCGGCGAGGTGGGCCTCCAGCGTGTGCACCGTCGCCTCCGCCGCCTCGGCGCGACGGGCGAGGGCCGGGCTGCTAAGCCAGGCGCGGCGGGCGCGGCGCTCGGCCAGCGCATCGCGTTCGCTCTCCCGCGACGGGCGACCGCCAAGCGCCTTGTCCTCCTCGGGTATCACCGTTACTCAGAGTATGGGCGGGCTCGGACGTGATCCAGACCCCACCGCCTCGCCGCCTCCGGCTCACCCTGCCTGTGACCCCGAGGGGACAAGACGCACCTACGGCACCACCCCATCCGCCCGTAGGCCCGCCGCACAGACGGGCACCGACGCCTACTCAGGGTGGCGCAGCCGCCAGGCCATGCGGGACTGCAGCGAGAACAGCTCGATGAAGCCGGGGGAGGCGGTCTGGGAGAAGAGGCCGCCGGACTCCGAGAAGGAGGCAAGGCTGGCGTCGTAGACGGCGTGGGGGGATTCGCGGGTGACGACGCGGGCGTGGCCCTTGTAGAGCTTCAGGCCAATCGTGCCGGTGACGCGCTCGTTGACGGAGTCCATGTAGGCGTCGAGGTCACCGCGCAGGGGCTCCCACCAGAGACCGGCGTAGACGAGGTAGGCCCACTGGCGGTCGAGCAGGGGCTTGAACTGGTTCTGGTGGATCGTGCCGACGAGCCGCTCGAGCTCCTGGTGGGCGGGGAGAATCAGAGCAGCGGCGGGCGCCTCGTAGATGTCGCGCACCTTCAACCCGACGATGCGGTCCTCGATGTGGTCGACGATCCCGACGCCGTGGCGGGCGCCGAGAGCCGCGGCGCGTTCGAGCAGCTCCACGAGGCCGAGGCGCTCCCCGTCAAGCGCGACGGGCACCCCGCGCTCGAATGCGATGTCCACAGTCTCGGGCTCGTCGGGGGCGCGCTCGGGGGGGGTGACGAGCTGGAAGACGTCCTCCTCGGGGGCGTGGGCCAAGTCCTCGATCCAGCGCCCCTCCGAGGAGCGTCCCCAGAGGTTGTCGTCGATCGAGTAGGGGACCACCTCGGAGCCTCCCTTGACGGGGATGCCGTGCTCGCGCGCGTAGGCGATCTCCTCCTCGCGACCCATCTGCCAGGAGCGCACGGGGGCGATCACCCGCAGCTCGGGGCCGAGGGTGGCTACCGTGGCCTCGATGCGGACCTGGTCGTTGCCCTTGCCAGTGCAACCGTGCGCGACGGTGTCGCAGCCCGAGCGACGGGCGTACTCCACGGCGAGCTTTGCGATCAGGGGCCGCCCGAGGGCGGTGAACAGCGGGTAGCCGCCGCCGTAGAGGGCATTGGCCTTGATCGCGGGCGCGAGGAAGTCGTGGGCGAACTCCTCGCGGGCGTCCACGACGTGGCACTCCAGCGCCCCGAGCAGGCGGGCCTTCCCCTCGATCACCGCGTAGTCCTCGCCGGGCTGCCCCAGGTTGACGGTGAGACAGACGACCTCGGCGCCGTAGCGGTCCTGGATCCACTTGAGCATCACGGAGGTGTCGAGGCCGCCGGAGTACAGCAGCAGCACGCGGTGGACCTGCTCGGGGTCAGCCTCGTAGGAGGCCGTGCGGGGCGGGAAGTCGCGGGCGGAGTTCGGGAAGGACATGGTCCGCGAAAGGCTACTGAGACGTGCCAAGAAGAGGTCGCTGGCTGAAGTCGGGCGTGGCATGGCGTATTGCGCTTTCGTGGCCAGCCCCAGTCGACGCCCTCGCGGCTGGCGAGGCCGTTGGACTGGAGACGCCGAGACCGGCGGACAAGAGACGTCGTCTCCGACAGGTACGGTGGTGGAGTGCCTGTCGATCTGTCAGCCGCAGCCGCGCAGACCCGGATAGCCGCCTCGTTTGAGGAGCGGCTGGATGGGTTGCACGAGATGCTTTACCGACGGGGCGGAATCCGTCCCGTCAACGCGGCGATCGAGGAGCTGACGAAGCTTCTGCTGTTGCAGGTCGTGCGCCAGTGCAATCCCGATTTCCGCGTCGCTGAGAACCTAACTCTTGCACAGGCAATCAGCCCGGAGCGGATCGTGGCTCGGGGCGATGTCGAGCTCGCGAAGGCTGCTTTCAGCGCGGTGATCAGTCATCCCTATGTCGGAGCTCGCGTCCCTGGGGGTGGGACACAGGCGCTGTGGCCTGCGGACGAACCACTGCGCATCACGCGGGCAGACGTGCTCGCCGAAGCGCTCGACATCCTCGGCGACGCAGTCAAACGGTCCATGACAAGCGACGAGGGGTATGACCCACTCGGCACCGCATTCGACGTCTTTCTACGAGGTCGCTACGACCATGCCGGAGGACTGGCAACACACCTCACCCCCCACACCGTCGTCACCCATCTCGCCCGCCTGTGCCTCCACGATCTCGACCTACTCGATGATCTACCGGCCGCTCCTATCGTCGGCGATCCGTGCTGCGGAACCGGTCGCTTCCTCTTGGGAGCTCTCCGCGAGCTGCGTGCACAGTTGGACACGATCGAGCCGAGCGATCCGCACCGGCTCGCTCGCGAGCGCGCGCTTCAGGGGCTGCGCCAGGACGGTCTACTCGGGGCTGACCAATCCGCCTCGTCGGTCGCCAAGGCTCGGGTCAATCTTCTGCTCCATGGGATCGCTCACCCGTTTGTCTTTACGGTAGAGGACTCGATCACATCACCCTCACTTGATCCGCTCGCCGGCACGCTCAAGCTGATCCTCACCAATCCCCCATTCGGAGATGGCAAGTACGACGATCCCGAGGGGATCGCGCGGACGACACGCCTCCTGCCGGGGTGCGCACGTCGCACGCGCATCGACCCGGCGCTTGCTTTCGTCGTTCGCTGCCTGGACCTCCTCGCACCCGGAGGTCGGCTCGGGATCATTCTCCCAGACGGTCTCCTCGACGGCCCCGCACTCAAGCGCGCGCTGATCAGCGGCGGCGGAACAGCCGCACGCGAGGCAAGCATTGAGGCAAACATAAGCCTGCCCACGGTCACATTCGCGCTGTCCGGGACAGTCGCGCGGACGAGTGCAGTTGTCATCCGCAAGGAACCGGCGTCACGCTCCGCTGTGTTCATCGCCCGCGCCAATCATGTCGGCTACCTGAAGCAGGCGGGGGTTTCGGTCACCGACCCAGCCGGAGATGATCTGCCGACGATCACCGCCCGCGGCCTCGCGTGTTCCTCCGACGAGCAGATCACCGCCGAGGTCGAGCACGCCGGTGTGTCGTTCGTCAGCGAACAGCCCCTCGCGGCGTTCGTCGCCCGGGACGGACTTGCCAGCGTCGATCCTGGGCGCATTGACCCCGCAGCACTCCGCGCATGCGCAGAGTTGCGGGAGTCCGGCGGGCCACGCTTCTCGGAGATCCTCCAGCCGATGCGACGACGCGCGACACGGGCTCGACCGGATACACCGTTTGTGTCCATCCTCCACGTCAACGCCCTGGGAGCGATTCGCTGGCACGAGGCTGCCGACTACCGACCGACCACCCCCGGCCAAGTGGCGTATGCAGGCGAGATCCTGGTGTCGCTGCTCAACCCGAGCAAGTTGCGAGCGTGCGTGGTACCCGAGGATTACGTGGAGATTCTGTGTTCGAGCGAGTTCGGGGTCTTCAAGGCCGACTCCGACCCGTGGGAGGCGCTCGTCCTGCTACATGACGAGCGGGTCAAGCTGCAGCTCGCACCGCTCGGCCGGGGAACATCAAGCTCGCGTCGTCGGATCGAGCCACAGGATCTCCTCAACCTTCACGCTCCGTTCGTCGAGCCTGACGAACTCGCGAAGCGCAGTGCCACGGTCCGTGCGTCGCTAGACTTGATTCGAGTCGCAACGCTGCAACTCGCCGTTACTTACGGCTCAAAGTCGTCGGGGAGCGCGTCCAGCTCGGAGGCGTCGGCCACGGCAAGAGGGAGGCCCGTCTCGCTCGCCGGCGTCGGTACGTCCTCGTCATGAAACCCGAGTTGCAAGTTCTCCAGGTTCGTCAAACCTTCCAGCCCGTCCTCCAAGCGGCTAGGGTGAGCGCCCTTTACAAACTTCCGAGAGACGCATCGTGAAGCGAAGTCGGGAGGGACATCAAGCATCGCGACTTGCCAGTCAGCCTCAATCTTCTCCCCTTTGGCTGGTAACTCGAACCGAACGTCGAGCACCAGTGCGTTGGCCATATCAAGATTGCCAAGTTCATTGACAACGATCGATGCGTCATACCCCACGGGGGGGTGCAACTGCAGGTTGTAGGTGTTCCCTTCGCGCTTTTCGAGATATCGGGAGACCAAGGACCGCCATTCCTGGTCGGTTCGCGCGTTGACGCACCAACCGCGAACACGGAGCTTCGAGGTCGGAGCGCCGGCTTGATCGTGGACGCGGTCGAAGAGCACGTAAAAGACAAACGGCGTCTTGTTCAAGTAAACATCGCCCTTCGTGTCGGTCCCCTTGGCTTTCCGTGTGTGATCGTCTGCGGCAGTCCCCATGTTGTGGTTCCAGCGTGGGCGGTCAACACCGGAGACAATCGAGGCGCTCTTGACCTCGCTCCCGTCGGTGAGATCGACGCCCTTGCCCTTGAACCCTTGGCCTGGCGTTTGGAGGACCAGGGACGCGAGGTGCTGGGCGATGTAGCCGGTGTCGATCTGCGCCGACTGACCGGTCATCTCCGACCACTTGACGAGCGTTGCCCGCGCATCGACGAAGAAGTCGGCGATGAGCTCCTCGATAAGCTCCTGCCGCTCCTCGGCCGATAATGCGCGCAGCCGTTCCTCAACCCTTTTCAGCCAAACGGAACGCTGTTCGTTGCGCCGGTCTTTGGTCATCTTGACCATACGAGCCGCCAACCCTACCGGTGGCCACTCCAACGCGTGGTGCCATGGAGTGCAGCCATCAATGCGCATGTGCACGAACGGCCTTGCAGACCCCTGAGCGCCCACACGTCAGCCCGCGAGCGCCGCGCCGAGCCGTCGCAAGCCCTCGTCGGCCTCGGCCTCGGTGAGGGTCAGGGGGGGCAGCAGCCGCACGGTCGTGGGGCCGGTGGCGTTGACGACGAGCCGCTGCTCCAGCAGCGCGCGACGCACGACGTCAGGCGCGGAGACGTCGAGCTCGCAGGCGAGCATCAACCCGCGCCCGCGCACGGAGAGCACGTGCGGGAGCTCCTCCAGGCCGCCGGCGAGACGCAGGCCGAGACGGCGTACGCGCGCGAGCAGAGCGGCGTCCTCGACGATCTCCAGGGCGGCGAGCGCGGCGGCGGCGATCACGGGCCCGCCGGCGAAGGTCGAGCCGTGGTCGCCGGGCGCGAGCACGTCGGCGAGACGCGGGCCGGTGAGGAGCGCGCCGATCGGCAGGCCCCCGCCGAGCGCCTTGGCGGTGGTGAGGGCGTCGGGCGTGACGCCGGTCTGCTGGAAGGCCCACAGCGATCCGGTGCGGCCCAGGCCACACTGGATCTCGTCGAAGACGAGCGCGGCGCCGTGCTCGTCGCATGCGGAGCGGGCCGCCCGCAGCAGCTCCTCGGAGAGCACGTGAACCCCGGTCTCGCCCTGGATCGGCTCCAGCAGCACCGCGGCGGTGCGCGCGTCGACCGCGGCGCGGAGCGCGGCGGTCTCGGGGGCGACGGCGCGGAAACCGGGGACGAGCGGGGCGAAGGGCGCCTGCTTGGACTCCTGCGGGGTGGCCGAGAGCGCGCCGTAAGTGCGCCCGTGAAAAGCGCCCGTGATCGACACGACGTCCCCGCCGGGGCGCGCCTTGCGCGCGAGCTTGATCGCGGCCTCGACGGCCTCGGCGCCGGAGTTGCAGAAGAACACCTTGCCGCCGAGGCTCCCCCGCGAGAGCCGCTCGGCCAGACGCATCGCGGGAGCGGTGTAGAAGAGGTTGGAGACGTGCCCGAGCCGCCCGACCTGCTCGCGCACGGCCGCAACGACCCGCGGGTGGCAGTGCCCGACGGAGGTCACCGAGATGCCACAGAGGAAGTCGAGGTACTCGTTGCCCTCCGCGTCCCACAGGCGGGCGCCCTCGCCGCGCACGAACTCCACGGGCTGGCGCGCATATGTGTGCATCACGCTCGCGGCCTCGATCTCCTGGAGATCAGCGAGACTCATCGCACACTCCCCATGGACGCGCAGGTGATTCAAGTCCCGCCCACCCTAGGACGCAGTGAGCGGAGTGTGATGTACACGCCAGCGACCGAGGACGCCGGGATCGGAGCCCACCCACCCCCGGAGGGGTGTGCGCGTTCATGGCGCCGCCTCGATCTTCGTGCCGATCCCCGCGTCGGTGAAGAACTCCAACAGCAGCGAGTGGGGCAGGCGCCCGTCGATGATGTGCGCGGAGCCTACGCCCCCCTGGATTGCCTCCAGGCAGGCCTGGAGCTTGGGCCCCATGCCTCCCTCCAGGCCGGGCAGGGCGTCGCGGACCTGCTCGGCGGTGGCGTGGCCGATCAGACTCGCGGGGTCCGCGGGGTCGGCGAGCCACCCGGGGACGTCGGTGAGGAACACCACTTTGTAGGCGCCGAGCGCGCGCGCGACCGCCGCGGCGGCGTCGTCGGCGTTGACGTTGTAGGAGCGTCCATCGCGGTCGGCGCCGACGGAGGCGATCACGGGGATGTAGTCGCGGGCGATGTGCTGCAGAACGTCGACGTTGACGCGCTCGATGCTCCCGACGAAGCCGATGTCCTCACCAGTCGGCCCCGCCCGGCGGGCGACGCGGAAGAGCGAGCCGTCGTCGCCGCACAACCCCACGGCGGGCTGGCCGTGGCGGGCGAGGCGCCCGACGATCTCCTTGTTGACCTTGCCGACGAGCACCATCTTGGCGACCTCGACCGTGGCCTCGTCGGAGACGCGCAGGCCGCCGACGAACTGCACGGGCAGGCCGAGGCGCTCCATGTACGCGGTGATGTCCGGCCCGCCGCCGTGGACCACGATCGGCTTGAGACCGACGTACTTGAGCAGCACCACGTCGCGGGCGAACTCCTCGCGCAGCGCGTGGTCCTCCATCGCGGCGCCGCCGTACTTGATCACGGCCGTGCGGCCGTGGAACTCACGGATGTAGGGGAGCGCCTCGAGGAGGGTGGCGACGTCGCGCATCAGGTGGTGTACTCCGCGTTGATGCGCACGTACTCGTGCGAGAGGTCGGAGAAGAAGACCTCGGTTTCGGCGCTGTCGCCCGGAAGCGTGATCTCGTACTCGACTTCACGCGTCTGCACCGCTCGCGCGAGCGCGTCGGCGTCGTAGTCGATCGCGGCGCCGGCCGAGCAGACGAGGATGCCCTCGATCGAGATGTCGCAGGGCAACGGCTCGGGGCCAGGCAGAGCCGCTCCCACCGACATCACGAGCCTCCCCCAGTTGGGGTCGGCGCTGTGCAGCGCGGCTTTCACCAGAGGTGAGTTGGCGACCCCGCGCGCGGCCACCTCGACCCGCTCGGCGCTCCCGCCCCGCACGACCACACGGGCGATCCGCGCCGCGCCCTCGCCGTCGGAGACCATCAGGATCGCCAGTTGGCGCAGCAGCCCGTCGAGGGCCTCGCCGAAGCGCAGCTCGTCCTCGCTCTCGGGCGCAACCTCCACGCCGCTCGCGCCAGAGGCGATCAGCACCGCCGTGTCGTTGGTCGAGAGGTCGCCGTCGACGGTGCAGCGGTCGAACGAGCGCTTGACGCACACACCGAGCAGCAGATCGGCCGTGTGGGGCTGCAGCGCCGCGTCGGTCTCCACGAAGCAGAGCATCGTGGCGAAGTTCGGCGAGATCATGCCCGCCCCCTTGCACTGGGCGCACAGCCGCACCGTCCCCGACGGGAGCGTTACCTCAAGGTTGGCGCGCTTCTCGAACGCGTCGGTCGTCTGGATCGCGTGCTGGAAGTCCACATCGCCCTCGCGGCGCAGCTGCCCGCTCGCGGCGAGGATCCCCTTCAGCGCCGCGTCGACAGGCAGGTACCAGCTGATCCCGCCGGTGGAACCGAGCAGAACCTCCTCGGGCTGGACGCCGACGGCGATCGCGGCGGCACCCTGCGTCTTGGCGGCGTCGTCGAGCCCGCGCCTGCCGGTGGCCGCGTTCGCGCAGCCGGAGTTGGCGAGCACCGCGCGAAGCGCGTCCAGCCGGCAGCGCTCGCGACTGAGCTGCACGGGCGCAGCGGCCGTGCTGCTCGCGGTGAAACGCGCAGCGCTCACCGGCCGCTCGGAGTCGCACACGAGCAGACCGAGGTCGGTGTTTCCACTCGGCTTGATCCCGCACGCGACCCCGGCCGCGCGGAAGCCCGCGGGCAGCCCCGCGTCGGGCTCCAGTTCGCGCACGTGCTCGGGCGCGGTGACCCACCGCGAGCCGAAGAACGGCCGCGGCGGGCCGTCGGAGGAGCGGTCGCCCCACACGTCGTTGCCCGCGCTCACAGCAATCCTTCGGTCTCTGGCAGGCCAAACATGAGGTTGAGGTTCTGCACGGCCTGCGAGGAGGTGCCCTTCCAGAGGTTGTCGATCGCCGAGAGCACCACCAGCTTGCCGGTGTGCGAGTCGGCCGCGGCGAACAGCCGGCAGTAGTTGGTGGCGCACACCTCGCGGGTGCCCGGGGGTGCGTCGGCCACCTCGACGAACGGCTCGGAGCGGTAGGCGGCGTCGTAGAGCTCGTGCAGCTCGGTCTCCCCGACGGGGCGCGTGGGGGTTACATAACAGCTCGCCAGCTCCCCCTGGTCGAGCGGCACCAGGTGCGCCTGAAACTGCACACGCAACCCGGGGTGGGCGGGATCCAGAGCGTCGAGCTGCTCCTCAATCTCGGGGGTGTGGCGGTGCGCGGCGACCTTGTAGGGGAGGATGTTCTCGCCCGCCATCGAGAGGTGAGTGGTGTCGTCGAACGTGCGCCCCGCGCCGGAGATGCCCTGCTTGGCGTCGATCACCACGTCCGCGAGCAGCCCTGCGCGGGCGAGCGGGGCGAGCGCGAGCACCGCGGCGGTGGGGTAGCAGCCGGGGTTGGCGACGACTGCCGCGGCGGCGATCCGCTCGCGGTGCAGCTCGGTGAGGCCATAGACCGCCTCACTCAACAGCTCGGGCCGGGGGTGGGGCCCGTACCAGCGCTCGTAGGTGGCGAGCTCGGAGAGGCGGAAGTCCGCGGAGAGGTCGACGACCCGGGCGCCGCGCTCGCGCAGCGCCACCACGGTGGGGGCCGCGGCTGCGTGCGGGTAGGCGACCACGGCGGCGTCGACTCCTTCGAGGCCCTCGAGCTCGAGCGCCTCAATGGTCAGCGGCACGCGGTAGCGCGGGTAGATGTCGGCGAGCGTGCGTCCGACCTCCGAGCGCCCCGTGACGCCCACGAGCTCGAACTGGGGGTGGCGCCACAGCAGGTGAGCCGCCAGTGCGCCCGTGAAGCCGGTGGCGCCCGCGACGAGCACGCGGGGGGACCCCGGCGTGAAGGTCTGGCTAGCCACGCAGCTCACCGCCGATCTCGGCGAGCGCCGCGACGATCCGCTCGCGTACCGGCGCCACGTCGGCCTCGGTCAGCGTGCGCTCGGGCGAGCGGAACGAGAGCGCCAGGGCGAGCGAGCGCCGGCCCTCGCCGACCTGCGCGCCGGTGTAGAGGTCGAAGACGCTCACGTCCTCGAGCGTCGTGCCCGCCGCCGCGCGCACGCGCCCGAGGACGTCTGCCGCCGGCACCTCCACCGGGAGCGTCACGGCGAGGTCCTGGCGCAGCGAGGGCACTGCCGCGTACGCGCGGAAGGACACGACCTCGGGCGCTGCCGCGGCGAGCTTGCCGAGGTCGACGGCGAACGCCGCCGTGCGGGGCAGGTCCCAGGCCTCGGCGACGAGCGGGTGGACCTCGCCGAGGAAGCCGAGCGTCTGCTCGCCGGCGAGCACCGCGGCGCTGCGCCCGGGGTGCAGGAACGGCCACGTGCGCGGGCGCACCGACCACTCGACGTGGAAGTGCTCGAGCAGCGCCGCCAGCAGCGCCTTCGCCGCGAAGAAGTCCGCCTCACCCGGCTCGCCGCGCCACGCGCGCGGCGCGAGGCCGCCGCTCAGGAGCGCGCCGAGCGCGTGGTGTTCGTGCGCCGGCACGCCGGGGGAACCGGCGCGGTAGACGGTGCCGGACTCGAAGATCGCCACGTCGGGACCGTTGCGCGCAACGTTGTGGCGGGCAGCGTCGAGCAGCGACCCGAGCAGTGTCGGGCGCATGATCGACTGCCCGTCGGAGAGCGGGTTTTCGAGCGTTACGACGCCGCGCAGCGCGTGGTCGGCCGGGAGCAGCAGCCGGTCGAGCAGCGCCGGCTCGGCGAAGCTCCAGCCGACGATCTCGTGCAGGCCGCGGCCGACGAGCGCGTCCTCGGCCGCGCGGCGCACGCGCTGGGCGTGCGTGAGCCTGCCGGCGGCCCCACGGCGCGCGGGCAGCGTCGCCGGCAGTCGCTCGAGGCCGTCGATCCGCGCGACCTCCTCGATCAGGTCGACCTCGCGCGTGACGTCGCCGCGGCGCAGCGCCGGCACGCTCACACGCAGCCCGCCTGCGACCGGCTCGCTCGCGAAGTCGAGGGCGCTCAGAATCTCAGCCTGGCGCTGCGGCGCCACCCCCACGCCGAGGATCGCCCGCACGCGCTCCTCGCGCAGCAGGATCTCCTGCGCCGGCGCCGGCGCGGAACCGACGTCGATCGTTCCCTCGGCGACCCGCGCGCCGCACAGCTCGATCATCAGCCGCGTGGCCACCGCCTGTGCGTGCATGCACTGCTCCGGCTGCAGGCCCTTCTCGAAGCGCCCCGACGCCTCGCTGCGCAGGCCGAGCGCCCACGAGGAGCTGTGAATGTTCGGCCCGCTCCACGTCGCCACCTCGAGCAGCACCCGAGTCGTGTCGTCCTGCACCTCCGAGCGTGCGCCGCCCATCAGGCCCGCGATCGACGTCGGGCCGTCGGCGTCGTCGATGACGACCACCTGCGAGTCGAGCGTGCGCGTCTGGCCGTCGAGCGTCTGCACCTGCTCGCCCTCCCGTGCGCGCCTGACCGTCAGCCGCGCCCCGGCGACGCGGTCGAGGTCGAACGCGTGCAGCGGCTGACCGCTCAGCAGCATCACGTAGTTGGTGGTGTCCACGACGTTGTTGATCGGGCGCACGCCCGCCGCCGTCA
This sequence comes from uncultured Solirubrobacterales bacterium, assembly GCA_963831945.1. Classification (GTDB taxonomy): domain Bacteria; phylum Actinomycetota; class Thermoleophilia; order Solirubrobacterales; family Solirubrobacteraceae; genus Palsa-744. The sequence goes on from CAWHSC010000003.1 coordinate 192,755, forward strand.
GCCGCGCCTTCAGCCACAGCGGCGACGGCGCGAGCGTGACGTCCTCGAAGACCCGCGCGGTGAAGCGCGGGCAGAGGTCGGGGCACTCCACGCTGACCGCGGCTGCGGTCACCTCGCCGGGCGAGCCCGGGTCCTCGCTCCACGGCGCAGCGGCGAGCGTCGCCCCCGTCGCGGCGTGCAGCTCGCGCGCGACGCCGTAGACGCCGAGACAGTCCGGACGGTTGGGCGTGACCTCGAGCTCGAGCACCTCGACGGAGATCGGCAGCACCTCGCCGAGCGGGGTGCCGGGCGCGAGCTCAGCGTCGAGCACCATGATCCCCTCTCCCCCGGAACCGAGCTCCAGCTCGTTCTCCGCGAGGATCATCCCGGCGGAGACCACACCGCGCAGCTTCGCCTGCTTGAGCTTCGTGCCATCGGGCATCACCGCGCCCGGCTGCGCCACGGCGACGGTCTGACCGGCCGCGACGTTCGGCGCCCCGCAGACGATCGTCGCGGGACCGGTGTCCTCGCCGAGATCGACGCTGCACACCTTCAGCCGGTCCGCGTCGGGGTGCCGCTCAGCCGTGAGCACCTGCCCGACCACGAAGCGCTCGGTGGACGGCACCCCCCGCCGGTGAATCGCCTCCACCTTCGTTCCGGTCATCGTCAGCCGCTCCTCGACGGCGTTGACGTCGAGCGCGGGGTCGCAGTATTCGCGCAGCCACTCAAGCGGAACTCTCACGGGCAGACCCTCTCTACACCCACACACCCCTGATGGGTAGGCAGGCCAAGCTGGCCAAGGACGCAAGGAGCGAAGTGTGCTCTGCACACGAGCGATCGAGGACGCCGGCCAGCGCCGGTATGCGCGCCCATCAGAACTGCTCCAGGAAGCGCAGGTCATTTTCGTAGTACAGGCGCAGGTCCGGTACGCCGTGCTTGAGCATCGCGATCCGCTCGACGCCCATCCCCCACGCGAACCCCTGCACCTTCTCGGGGTCGTACCCCGGCGCGTTCGCGTCGGTCGTGGGCACGTAGGAGTAGACGTTCGGATCGACCTCGCCGGCTCCGAGCACCTCCAGCCAGCCCTCGCCCTTGCACAGGTGGCAGCGCGCGCCGTCGCGCAGGAAGCCCCGGCCCTCACAGTGAAAGCAGGAGACGTCGACCTCGACGCTCGGCTCGGTGAAGGGGAAGAAGTGAGGGCGCAGGCGCACGTCGCGCTGCTCTCCGAAGACCGCGCGCGCGAACGCCAGCAGCGTCCCCTTGAGGTCGGCGAGTGTGACGTCCTCGTCGACCGCCAGCCCCTCGATCTGGTGAAACTGCGGGGTGTGCGTGGCGTCCGAGTCCGGCCGGTACACGCGCCCGGGTATCACCACGTACAGCGGCGGCGGGTGCGCCTCCATCGCACGCACCTGCGCAGGCGAGGTGTGCGTGCGCAGCACCGTGTCCGGCGCCACGTAGAAGGTGTCGGTGCGCGCCCGCGCGGGGTGCGTAGGGCTGTGGTTGAGCGCGTCGAAGTTGTAGTGCACGCTCTCGATCTCAGGCCCCTCCATGACGGTGAAGCCAAGGCCGAGGAAGATGTCTTCGAGCTCGCGCCGCGTCGCGCTCAGCACGTGCAGGCGCCCCACCGGCTGCGGCGGCGCGCCCGGCAGCGTCACGTCGACGGCGTCGGCCTGCAACTGCGCCCGCAGCTCGCCCACGCTCAGCTCCGCTGCGCGGCCCGCGAGCAGCGCCTCGAGCGCCTGGCGGGCCTGGTTGGCAGCCCTGCCGACCTCGCCGCGCTGGGCCGGCTCGAGCTCGGCGACGCCGCGCAACAGCTGCGGCAGCTCGGCCTTGCGCCCGAGGTAGCGCACGCGCAGTTCCTCGAGCTCAGAGCTCGACGCGGCTGCCGAGATCGCCGCCTCGGCCTCCGCGCGCAGCCCTGCGATGCGATCGACGACGCTCATGACGCGGAGACCTTGACTGGAGCAGCCGATCCCACCCGCCCCGGCTCGCTGGGGGCGGGCACACAGCCCCGAGGGGGCTGGGTCAGCCCGAAGGGCTGGGTCGGCCGCCCGCGCCACCCTCGGGTCATTTCGTACAGCGCGACGGTCGCCGCCTGCGCCGCGTTCAGGGAGTCACTGGCGATCGGGATGTACGCCACGTACTCGCACGCCTCCACGACCTCCGCCGGGAGGCCCTCGCGCTCGGCGCCCACCAGCAGGGTGAACGCGGGTGCCGGGGAGCTCGGACTATCGCCCGGCCTCCCCACGCGAACGCCGCTGGCCCCGGAGGGGCCCATCCCCTCCTCCCCACCCACTCCGGCCTCCTCGCGCGCGCGGCCGACGAGGCTGCGCACCGTTTCGAGCGGCTGGGCGGGCGGGCGCGAGTTGGCCACCAGCGCGATCCGCTTCCCCGGCAGCTCCTCCACGGCGCACGCGCGGGCGAGGGGGACGGCGAAGATCGCGCCCATCCCCGCGCGCACCGCCTTAGGCGAGCACGCGTCCGCGCAGCCCGGCCCGAGCGCCACGCACGAGGCCCCGAACGCAAGCGCAGCGCGCAGCACCGCGCCGACGTTCCCGGGGTCTGCGACCCCGTGCAGGTACACGCACACCGGCCCCCGCGGCGCCTGAAGCCAGCGCTGCTCGTAGACCCCGATCACGCGCGCGCCCGAGCCGAGCGTCGAGACCTCCGCGAGCGTCGCTGCCTCCACGTCGAGGAAGCCCGCGCCGCCGAGGCCGCTGCCGGCCGCGCGGAAGCCCGCCACCGCCGGCCACCCCGCGCGCCGCGCAGCCGCGACGAGGTCCTCGCCCTCGGCCAGGAACCGTCCGCTGCGCGCGCGCTCGCGCCTGCGCCGCAGCCGGCGCAGCTCCTGAAGGCGAGGGTTGTGGGGGGAGGCGATGGTGGTCACTTTTGGGATCTTCCTCACTGCTTGGGACGGAACGCTCGGCCGGTCTTCTCAAAACAAAAAGGGCGCCGTCCTTTGCAAGAGCGGCGCCCGGGAGGCTTAGATGTCGACGGCCCGTGGGTCAGGCGGCCGACGCCTCTCGGGCGACCTCGGCAAAACGTCGAAACGCGTCGGCGTCGCGCACCGCCACATCCGCGAGCACCTTGCGGTCGAGCTCCACGCCCGCCAGCGCGAGGCCGTGCATGAACTGGGAGTAGCTCATCCCGTTCTGGCGCGCCGCCGCGTTGATGCGCGTGATCCACAGCCGCCGGAAGTCTCGCTTGCGGTTGCGCCGGTCGCGGTAGGCGTACGTGTCCGCCTTGATCAACGCCTCCTTCGCGCGTCTGTAGTTCGAGTGCGCCTCCCCCCGGAAGCCCTTCGTTAGCTCGAGGGTCGCGCGGCGCTTCTTGCGCGCGTGCACTGAGCGCTTGACCCTCACGAGCCGCTCCCTTTACTTGTAGGCCCGCCCGCCCCACCAGCCCTGCTCGCGCCGCGGGCGCTCTTGGCGCCGACCCCCAACATCCGCTTTACGCGCGGGGTGTCGTGTGCTGAGATCGCCGCGGGGGCCCCCAGGGTGCGCTTGCGCTTGGGGGACTTCTTCTCGAGGATGTGGCTCGTGAAGGCGTGCCTGCCGCGCACCTTGCCGGTGGCGGTCACTTTGAAGCGCTTCTTCGCGCCGGAGTGCGTCTTCATCTTGGGCATCGGATCAGCTCCTACACGGGAGGGGGCTCTGGGGGAGGGCCTGCCCTCCCCCAGCCATGCCGCGCTTCTTCGCGCCGGAGTGCGTCTTCATCTTGGGCATCGCGCCGGTGATTATGGCAGACCCGCCCCCGGAGCCTCCCCACGCGGGTGTCGCCCTCTGTTGTCGACGCAAACCCCGTCCAGCGGACGCGGAGGCTGTTATGTCGCAGCGCCTGCCCGCCGATGAGCAGGTGGATGGAGAGAGCCTCTATCGCACACCCCGCCCTCGCACAACCCGAGGGCCTGTCCGCCGATGCCCCCACAGCGATCGCACAGGCGCTGCGGGAGATCGCGGAGGCGGGAGCGCTCGACACCGAGCGGGCGCTCGACCTCGCCTGTGAGCGCCTCGCGCAGTCGATCGCCGCCGCCGAGCGGCTGCGCGGCGAACTGCGCGCCCGGCGCGCGGAGCTGCGGGAGCTCGAGAATCGCATGCACATCACCTCCGAGATGCTCTCCGAGGGGGTCCTCGTGTTCGACCCCCACGGGCGCGTGGTGTACGCCAACAACGGCGCCGGGCACATCCTGCGCATGAGCCACGACCAGCTGCTCTCCCGCCACGCCCGCGACCGGCGCTGGCGCCTGCTGCACGAGGACGGCTCCCCCTGGGCGCTGGCGACCCACCCGATCGCCGAGACCCTTCAGACGGGGCGCTCGCGGCGCGCGGTCACAGTCGGCGTGCTCGGGCACGGCGGCGCGGTCACCTGGATTCAGCTCTGCACCCGCCCGGCGCTCGACGGCCAGGGGCGCCCCTGCGGGGTGATCGCGACCTTCGCGGACATCTCCGAGCGGCGGACGATCCTCGAGCAGCTCCAGCACCAGGCCCACCACGATCAGCTCACCGACCTCGCCAACCGGCGCCTCTTCCACAAAGAGCTCGACCGCGCCATCGCCCGTGCCCAGCGCCACGGGTGCGCGGTGGCGCTCGTGTACATGGACCTCAACGGCTTCAAGCAGGTCAACGACACTCTCGGGCACCGCGCCGGCGATGCGGTGCTGCGCGCGCTCGCCGCCCGGCTCACGGGGGCGATCCGCGAGGAGGAGCTGATCTCGCGCTACGGCGGCGACGAGTTCGTGGCGCTGCTCTCGATGCTGCGCCACCCCTCCCGCGAGGTGGCCGCGTTCATGGAGCGCATGCGCCACACCCTCTCCGAGCCGCTGCGCATCGAGGCCGGGGCGGTGAAAGTCGGCGCGAGCCTCGGCGCGTCCATCTACCCGCACGACGGCTCCTCCGCCGAGCAACTCCTGCACCACGCGGACGCCGCAATGTTCGCGATGAAGGGCTCCCGCGCGGCTGCGTGAGGGTCGGTCGCGCTCGACCCTACAAGCCGGACCTGGCTACTGCTCGGAGGCGGCGATCTCGGGGGCTGTATCCCCCGGTACGGCAGCGGGCTCGGGAGCGGCATCCCCCGGCACAGCAGCGGGCTCGGGAGCGGCATCCCCCGGCACAGCAGCGGCAGACCCGGGGGCCACATCCCCCGGCACGGCAGCGGGCTCGGGAGCTACGTCCCCCGTCATACCGGCTGCGGCCTCGGGGACCACATCCTCGGGCACGGCGACGGCCTCTGGGTCCGCCTCCTGAGCGCCTTTGGCCTCGGCGCTCTCGCTCACAGGTACGGCCTCCGCCGCGCCATTGGCCTGCGCGCCCTCGCCCGCGGCGCCGTCCTCTGTGGGGCCCGCGCCGTCGGGGGAGGCGTCGAAGCGGCCGGCCAGCACCGCTTTGGAGGGGCCGAGCATCATCGTCATGTTGCGTCCCTCCTGCATCGGGCGCTGCTCGACGACGCCCAGCTCCGCGAGCTCCTCCGCGAGCCGGTCGAGGATCAGCGTGCCGCGCTCGGGGTGGGTGACCTCGCGTCCGCGGAACATGATCGTGACCTTCACCTTGTCCTTGTGGCGGAGGAACCGTTCGACGTGGTGCTTCTTGGTGTCGTAGTCGTGTTGGGCGATCTTCGGGCGGAACTTGATCTCGCGCACCGTGATCTGCTGCTGGTGCTTGCGCGCCTGCTTGAGCTTCTGCGCCTGCTCGTACTTGTACTTGGAGTAGTCCAGCACCCGGCACACCGGGGGGCGCGCCTCGGGCGCGACCTCCACGAGGTCCAGGTCGCGCTCCTGGGCGAAGCGCAGCGCGTCGGGCGTCTTCAGCACGCCCACCTGGCCGCCCTGGTCGTCGATCAGGCGCACCTCCGGCACGCGGATGCGCTCATTGACCCTCGTCGTGTCACGCTCGGGCGGGCGTCGGTCGAACCTGCGGGGTACGGCCACTAGTTGTCCTGATCGCGCGTCAAGCTTGTATCAGGCGCGGCGCTCTATGGAGGCGGGAACTCAAGGCTGTCGAGTATACCGGGGTCCCGGCGGCGCGCAAGGGGGCCTCGGCGATCGTCTGAGAACTGGGGGCAACGGCGGATACCCGGCGATGCCCCCTCCACTGCCGAGGCTTCGCGCGATCGGCGGTCTCCGGGTTCATCCGGTCGCGGTCCGCTCGCGCCGGCGGGCGCGCGTGGCGAGGCGCTGCGCCACCTCCTCCACCGGGGTACTCTCGACCCGGCCCTTCGCGGGGACCCTCCCCGCCGGGCCGTGCGCCCCCTCTCCGGCGCGGCGCTCGCGCACCGCTGCCGTGCCCTCCTGCTCCTCGCGCTCCCCCACCACGAGCATGTGAGGGATGCGGCGCAGTTCCGCGTCGCGCACCTTGCGCCCGACCGACTCACCCCGGTCGTCCAGCTCGCAGCGCAGGCCGGACTCGCGCAGGCGTGCCTGCACCGTCGCCCCGTAGCGGTTGAAGCGGTCTGAGACGGGCAGCACGATCGCCTGTACCGGCGCCAGCCACAGTGGCAGCTCGCCCGCGTAGTGCTCGATCAGGATGCCGATGAACCGCTCGAAGGAGCCCAGCAGCGCGCGGTGGATCATCACCGGGCGGTGCTCGGCGTTGTCCGCGCCGGTGTACGCGAGGTCGAAGCGCTCGGGCATCGAGTAGTCGAGCTGCACCGTTCCCAACTGCCACGAGCGACCCAGCGAGTCGGTCATGTGCAGGTCGATCTTCGGGCCGTAGAACGCGCCGTCGCCCGGGTTGACCTCGTAGGAGAGGCCCTCCGCCTCAAGCGCCCCCTGCAGCGCCCCCTCGGCGCGGTCCCACATCTCCTCGCTGCCGATCCGCTGCGCGGGGCGCGTGGAGAGCTCCAGGCGCGGCTTGAAGCCGAACAGCTCGTATAGGTGAAAGCCGAAGCGCAGGCACTCCACGACCTCCTCCTGCACCTGCTCCTCGGTGCAGAAGATGTGCGCGTCGTCCTGGGTTATGTGTCGCACCCGCAGCAGGCCGTGCAGCACCCCAGAGGGCTCGTGGCGGTGCACGAGACCCTGCTCGGAGTAGCGCACCGGCAGTTCCCGGTAGGAGTGGCGGGCGTCCTTGTAGATCTGGATGTGCGCCGGGCAGTTCATCGGCTTCAGGCCCATCGGGCGCTCCTCGACCTCGGTGAAGTACATGTTCTCGCGGTACTTCTCCCAGTGCCCGGACTGCTTGAAGAGGTCCACGTCGAACAGGATCGGCGTTTTCACCTCCTCGTAGCCACGCGCGCGGTTCTCCTCGCGCCACAGCTCGGTGAGCGCGTTCCACACCACCATCCCCGCCGGCTTCCACAGCGGCGCCCCCGGGGTCAGCTCGGAGAACTGGAAGAGCTCGAGCTCCCGCCCCAGCTTGCGGTGGTCGCGCGCCCGCGCCTGCTCCAGGCGCTCCAGATGCTCCTCCAGGTCACCTTTGGAGAAGAACGCCGTGCCGTAGATGCGGGTCAGCATCGTGCGCGTCGAGTCCCCCCGCCAGTACGCCCCCGCGACCGACTGCAGGCGGAACGCGCCCACCGTCTTCGTCGAGGGCGCGTGGGGACCGCGGCAGAGGTCGGTGAACGGGCCGTTGGTGTACAGCGACACCGTCTCCAGGCCCTCGCCGTCCCCGTCCGGGCTGGACTCCGCGGCGGCGCGCACGAGGTCGTCGATCAGCTCCACCTTGTAGTCCTGCTGGGCGGACACGAAGCGCGCGCGCGCGTCAGCCACGGACACGTCCTCGCGTTCGAAGCGCTCCGCCGCCTTCACGTGCGCACGCATCCGGTCTTCGATCGCGGGGAAGTCCGTCTCGGAGACGCTCACCCCGTCGGGGAACTCGAAGTCGTAGTAGAAGCCCTGCTCGATCGCCGGCCCGATCGAGATCTTCACGCCCGGGTACAGCTCCATCACCGCGCTCGCCAGCACGTGCGCCGCGTCGTGGCGGATCAGCCGCAGGGGCTCCTCGCCCTCGCTGCGCGCGGTGAGGATCGCGATGCTCGCCCGGTCGGGCAGCGGGCGAGAGAGGTCGCGCACCTCGGGGGCCTCCCCGCGAATCTCCACCGCCAGCGCCGCGCGCGCCAGGCCGGGGCCGATCGCGGTGGCCGCGTCGGCGCCGGTGGCGCCGGTGGGGAGCTCCAGCGCCTTGCCGTCGGGAAGGGAGATCGTGATGCTCATGGGGTCGCGCTGGAGGCTACCCGCCCGCGGGGATGGGCGAGAGCGCTCGGGCCGCGCGACCGGTGCGCGGGCGGGCGGGACCGGGGCTCAGACGGGTTGCCACAGGGCGTCGTCGCCCAGGGCGGTGCGCCGCACGCGCCCGTCTCCGACCAGCTCCACCAGCGCGCGCTCGGCCCCGGCGCGATCGGGAGGATTGTTCCCCCGCGCCATGACCGCTGCGACCTCCTGGGTGACAAGGCCCTGGGGAAAGCGCTCCAAGGCCGGCAGGGGGTTCTCCGGCGGGGCCTCCCGGACAAGCGTCGGATCGAGGTTGGCTACCAGCACGTCGTAGGCCTCGATCGTCTGAAAGCCGCCCGCCTCCCCGCGACGCTCGCCCGCTGTGAAGATCAGCGAGGGCGCGGAGTAGCGCACCGGCCCGTCGGTCTGGCGCGCCTTGCCCTGAAAGTGCGTGGGCCCGCCCTCGGCTTCGCGGGTCTCCCGCTTGTCGGCCTCGTAGGCCTCGCTCACGCGGTCCTCGTCGAGGATGCCCACGACCGCCTGCACGTCGAGGCCTTCGACGCGTTCCAGCGCCTTGGCGATGTCCCCGTCCTCGTCGAGCAGCAGCGTGGTGGTGAACCACGCGAACTGCAGCGCCCGCAACGCCTCCAGCTCGCGCGCGGGGTCGAGCAGGCGCGTGGCCACGATCGCGCGACACGCGCGCCCCGTGGCGAGCACCCGCGCGCGGGGTTCGATCGCGAAGGGCATCCCATAGCGCTCGCGGTACATCACCTGCCCCAGCGAGGCGCGCGTCGGGGTGTAGCCGTTCTCGATGTAGCGCTCCACGCTCTCCGCAAGGCCGATCGTCACGAGGCGCCAGCGCAGCTGCGCACCGTAGCGCCAGCGCAGTGTCGCCAGCGCAGGATTGATCGAGTAGCCCCACGGGCAGCCTGGATCGTTGAAGTATGTGACCTCGATCTCGCCCACGCCCACATAGTTGCACACGCAAGGACCCGTGTGGTCGTTGCGGCCTGCCGGGGGGCGCGCTGCTCAGCCAGAACTGCTCCGTGGGCACGACCTCCGCGGCGCTCGATTGCGGGCGCCGATGGGCGATCGGCCCAACCAGCGTCACCGGCACAATCAGCCCAACCGCGGTTCGCTGCGTTAACGCGTCCTCGCCTACTCTCTCTTCCGGGCACATCGTGGACTCGGCTCTGCGAAGCTCGCCAGCAGCGCGAATCGTATCGTGTTGCTACGAGATCGGGGAGTGGCGCCGGCAGGTGATGAACTCCTCATTGGCGAAAACGCCATCCGGGCGATCGGGCTGTCGATTTCCGGACTTTCCGTTCGTCTTTAAACCAGACGATCCGACCAGACCCACGACTTCAGGAGTGACCATGACCGGCTCTTCCACCCAAGGAATCAAGACCGTGCTGCATCCCGTGTCCGACCTGGCGGCAGCCAAGGCGGTGTACACCGCGCTGCTCGGCATCGCGCCACAGGCTGACGCGCCCTACTACGTAGGCTTCGATGTCGAGGGCCAGCACATCGGGCTGGTGCCGGGCGGCGGGCCGCAGGGCATGACCTCGCCGGTGGCCTTCTGGCAGGTGCCGGACATCGAGGCGAAGCTGGCCGAGGTGACCGCTGCCGGCGCCACCGTGAAGGAACCCGCGCACGAGGTCGGTCCCGGCCGCACCGTGGCCACCTTCACCGACCCCGACGGCAACGTCCTCGGGCTGGTTCAGGACCGGTGAGCAGCGCGGCCCCGCCTGACGGATGGAGAGACGATGAGCACCGCCACGAGGACTGACACCCGCTCGCCCGCACCGCACGACGCCGACAGCCACGATCTGATCCGCGTGCACGGCGCGCGCGTCAACAACCTCAAGGACGTGAGCGTCGAGATCCCGAAGCGCCGGTTGACGGTGTTCACCGGTATCTCCGGCTCGGGCAAGAGCTCGCTGGTGTTCGGCACGATCGCCGCGGAGTCCCAGCGGCTGATCAACGAGACCTACAGCGCCTTCGTGCAGGGCTTCATGCCGACGCTGGCGCGGCCCGAGGTCGACGTATTGGACGGGCTGACGACCGCGATCGTCGTCGACCAGGAGCGGATGGGTGCCGACGCCCGCTCCACGGTCGGCACCGCGACCGACGTGGGCGCGATGCTCCGCATCCTCTTCAGCCGACTCGGGCAACCGCACATAGGCGCGCCCAACGCGTACTCCTTCAACGTCCCCTCGGTCCGGGCGAGCGGTGCGATCACGGTTGAACGCGGCACCAAGAAGACCGTGCGAGCGACGTTCAACCGACTGGGCGGCATGTGTCCGCGCTGCGAGGGCCGGGGCGCGGTCAACGACATCGACCTGACCCAGCTGTACGACGAGACCAAGTCGCTGAAGGAGGGCGCGCTTACGATCCCCGGCTACAGCATGGACGGTTGGTACGGGCGCATCTTCACCGGCTGCGGGTTCTTCGACCCCGACAAGCCGATCAAGAAGTTCACCAAGAAGGAGCTGGGCGATCTCCTCCACAAGGAGCCGACGAAGATCAAGGTCGATGGCATCAACCTCACCTACGAGGGGCTGATCCCGAGGATCCAGAAGTCGATGCTCGCCAAGGACCTCGACTCGCTGCAGCCCCACGTCCGCGCATTCGTGGAGCGGGCAGTCACGTTTGCCACCTGCCCCGAGTGTGGTGGCACCCGGCTCAGCGAGGAGGCTCGATCGTCGAAGATCGGAGGGATCAACATCGCCGACGCCTGCGCGATGCAGATCACCGACCTCGCCGACTGGGTGCAAGGTCTGGATGAGCCCTCGGTCACGCCGCTGCTCGAGGCGCTGCAGCAGAGTCTCGAGTCGTTCGTGGAGATCGGGCTGGGCTACCTCTCGCTCGACCGGCCCTCTGGCACGCTGTCGGGCGGCGAGGCACAGCGGGTCAAGATGATCCGCCAGCTCGGGTCCTCGCTGACCGACGTCACCTACGTCTTCGACGAGCCGACGATCGGGCTGCACCCGCACGACATACAGCGGATGAACGAGTTGCTGATGCAGCTACGCGACAAGGGCAACACGGTGCTCGTCGTGGAGCACAAGCCGGAGACGATCGCGATCGCCGACCACGTCGTCGACCTCGGCCCGGGTGCCGGCACCGCCGGTGGCGAAGTGGTCTTCGAGGGCACCGTCGAGGGGCTGCGGGGGAGCGACACCATCACCGGGCGCCATCTCGACGACAGGGCGGCCCTCAAGGAGACGGTGCGGACGCCGTCAGGAGTTATGGGGGTGCGCGGAGCCGACACCCACAACCTCAAGGACGTCGACCTTGACATCCCGCTCGGCGTGCTGGTGGTGGTGACCGGGGTCGCCGGCTCCGGCAAGAGCTCGCTGATCCACGGCTCGGTTATTAAGTCCCGCCCGCCCCGCGACGGGATCGTGTCGGTGGACCAGACTGCGATCCGCGGCTCGCGGCGGAGCAACCCCGCGACGTACACCGGGCTGCTCGACCCGATCCGCAAGGCGTTCGCGAAGGCCAATCGCGTGAAGCCGGCGCTGTTTAGTGCCAACTCCGAGGGCGCCTGCCCGACCTGTAACGGCGCCGGCGTCGTCTACACCGACCTAGCGATGATGGCCGGCGTCGCCACCGTGTGCGAGGAGTGCGAGGGCAAGCGCTTCCAGGCTGAGGTCCTGACGTACACGTTCGGCGGCAAGGACATCAGCGAGGTGCTCGCGATGTCGGTGACCGAAGCCGAGGAGTTCTTCGGCGGTGGCGAGGCGAGTACACCGGCCGCGCACAAGATCCTCGACCGGCTCGCCGACGTCGGGCTCGGCTACCTCAGCCTCGGCCAGCCGCTCACCACGCTGTCCGGCGGCGAGCGGCAGCGACTCAAGCTGGCCACCCACATTGGGGAGAAGGGCAGCGTCTACGTCCTCGACGAGCCGACCACCGGCCTCCACCTCGCCGACGTCGAGCAGTTGCTCGGACTGCTCGACCGGCTCGTCGACTCCGGCAAGTCGGTCATCGTCATCGAGCACCACCAGGCGGTCATGGCACACGCCGACTGGATCATCGACCTCGGCCCCGGCGCCGGCCACGACGGCGGCCGGATCGTCTTCGAGGGCACACCCGCCGAGCTCGTCGCCGGGCGGGAGGGAATCCCATTATCCCTCACTGGCGAGCACCTCGCGGCCTATGTCAGCACCTGACTGAGGCCCTCGCGGACACCGTGAGACGAGTCCCCTGGCCGCTTCGTCCCGTCAGGCGGGCTCATCGGAGTCGTCGCCTGAGGGCGTATCCTTCAACAGCTCCACCTTGCAGCCGAGCCCCTTGACCTTCGGCCAGTCGCCGTCGGCGCAGAGGACCGTTTCGATCTCCGGCTGGAGGTCCGCCGTGGCGAGGATCAGCGCATCGGGCATCGACAGCGACTTGCGCTTGCCCCGCAAGATCGCGGCGCGCGCCGCGACAGGTCTATCGACCGGCAGGAGATCCTTGACCAAGGCGTCGAAGAAGCCGTCTACGTTCTCCTTGGGATGGTGCCCAAGCGAAACGCCGGTCATGACCTCCGCGTAGCTGATGACCGAGGCCACCAGGGGGTGGCTGCCAACGATCTCCTTGAACCTGGCGACGGTAGTCTCGTGGAGGGCATCGTCGGCGTCCAGGAAGCCGACGATCACCGTCGAGTCGAGCAGGATCAGTCCCACTCTTGGCGCAGCCCGCGCACGGTTCGACCAAGCTCGCCACCCGTGCTCAGGCAGCCCGCGTACTCATCTACGAGGTCATCCATGCGCGCGATCAAGACACGCCCACGTCCCTGGGCCTTGACCTGCACGACGTCCCCCTCGCGCAACCCAGCCTCGCTGAAGGCCCCGATCGGGATCGTGATTTGATGCTTGCCGGAGACCCGGGAGCGACCCGCGCTGCGCCTGCCCTCGCCCTTTAGTTTCTTTACATCTACAGCCATAGGTCAAGGATAGCGCGCGGTGCGACTGGGTTAGCGTATCCTGGCGAGCGACAGGGTTTTCGGGACCAACCCAGGACCCTTGGTATTTTTCGGCCGATCATCGGCTACCTCGCGAGCACCGAATCCCGCTTGATCAAGCCAAGAACCCGGAGTGCCGGAGGAGGGACTCGAACCCCCGACACGCGGATTATGATTCGTCCCGGGTAGTGGCGTGGAGTGTCGCCGAGTCGGCTATCTGGCTCTACGGCAGGCAATCCGTCCTCCCTCACTCCTGCCAAGTCGGGCGCGATGGTGTGGGGCGTGTTTGCACTTTGTTTGCACCCGGAGAGCCCCGGTGGCGCCCGGTGGCCAGGTCAGGCGGCTGCCTATGCGGCCGTCCGCAGCGCTTGGGCGAGATCGTCCGGGCTGACATGGCCCGCAGGCAAGGTGATTGTGATCTCCCCATCGCGATCGAGCAGCCAGGACACGTTCGTGAGGGTCATGCCGACGACCCGGCCCGTCGCGTCGTACTCGATGTTGTGGCCCTCGGGGGTTGATGTGGCCTTGGCGGGCGGGCCTTCGTAGTGCGCCACACTGAGATACAGCACGTCTCCGCGCTGGTCGTAGTGATGGTCCTCGAAGGTAGTGCCGGCGATTGTGATGCTCATGAGATTTGGTGTGGTCGGGGATCGTCGTCCTGGATCAGGACAGTGACGACCCAGGCCGGGACATCATTGAAGTCTACGACAATCCGCATCCATCGTCCCGGCATGAGCGCATTCTGGCGATAGAAGCGCTCGCGTCCCGGCCGTGGATCGTCCTGGCGGTAGTCCGGACGTGCAACCGTCGTGAGGACCGTCTCGATGTGATCGAGCAACCATGAGCGGCCACCTTGGGCCAGGTGCAGGTGCGAACCGGCATCGAACACAACCCGCCGACCATCCGGATCGACGACGCTCTGCTCCTGGCTCTCCATAGCGGCCACGATACGTGTTGGGGGAGACGGCGACGCGCGAGCATTAGACTTGAGCTGCAAGCCCCGGTGGACCAAAACACCGGTACGGTGAGATTATCGAGGAAGCGATTGGCCACGACGCGGCCACGCTATGCGAGTATGGACTGATCGGGGTCGCAAGTCACCGCGAACATTGGGTTTCACTAGCGGATGCAGTCGAGTTTCATCCACCTCCGCCCGACGAACTACCATTTGTTGGTGATCCAACCGAGCGGATTGACTCCGAAATCGACGAGGAGGTCGGCGCGGCTTTGAGGGGGCGCCGAATCACAATCATCGGCGGTGTATCAAGCACGCATGTGAGTGGAGTGATATGTACGCGATTCCATCTCGATGCTACTCAGGTCCGATGGTTCGGGTCGGAGCCCAACGGGCGTCTCAATCTCAAACCGCTTGATGGACTTCGCGCGGCGAAGGACGTTGTGTATTGCATCACGGGACACGTAGGACACCCGGAACGCGACGCCGCGAAACAGAGGTGCGTCAAGCGAGGAATCCAACTTCGGCATGTTGAGTATGCCAATCAGATTGCGGACGACTTGCGTGCACAATTTGGTTGAGCAAACTTCTCGCTACGGCAATCTACGATCGACGGCACACGCGGATGGGCAGATTGGGTTTCGGGGTAGGTCTACGGTTCGACCAACGAACGGACCAAGGCGCGTTGCGCCTGCGTTCCGTCATGCTCGTCTACAGCGAAGCGCACAGGACGACCCAGGGTGCCGTCGAAGCGTGACGGCGATGTGGCGTAGCTGATGTCCGCGAAAGTCAAGCTATACTTGTCTTATGCAGGACACACTACAGCCTGACGTGCTGGGTCTGGAGGTCGAGGCATACCAGCAGGGCGGCTACTTCGACGCCGGCCAGGCCCGCGCGCATGGAATCAGCCGCCAGCTCCTTGACCACCACGTGGGTCGTGGACGCTTCGAGCGCATCCGCCGTGGGCTGTACCGCGTCCAGGGCTTCCCAACTGCCGAGCACGACGACATGCGCGAGGCGTGGATGGCCGTTGGCGGCGCCGATGCGCTCCTCTCCCACGACAGCGCACTCGCGCTGCTGGACCTCAGCGACAGCATCCCCGACGCCGTCCACCTCCTCGTCCCACGCCGCCGCCGCGGACTGCGCCGGCCCCCTGGCGTCATCGTCCACACGCACCCCAACAGCGAGAAGGTCGCCACCGTATGGCGGGACGGCCTGCCGCTGACCGCCCCCGCCCGCACGCTACTCGACGTCGCCGACCGCATACAGCCCGAGCAGCTCTCGATGGCCGTGAGACAGGCTCTGCGCCGCGGGCTGCTAACAGCCAGCCAGCTAGGGGAGGAAGCCGAGCGGCGCCACAAGCGGCACACAATCGAGGCCATCATCTCCACCGAGACGAGCGCGTGAAGTACACGAGCGCCGCAGCGTTCCGCCAGGCGCTTGAGCAGCGCCTCAAGAACGAAGCCGCCGCCACCGGCCTCGGGCTGGCAAGGCTGCGCAAGCGCGTAGCCTTCGAGCTGTTCCTGCGCCGACTCCTCGTCGTGGCACCGGATCGCTGGCCTCACAGCCGCCTTCGCCCGCGCCGCCGCCTTCCTCGATCCCGTACTCGCCGGGCGCACCAGTGGACAATGGAACCCCCAGCGCCGGGAATGGGTTGCGCCGGCCGAGTAACCTCGTGTTGCCCATTCTGTTGCCCACCCCGCCAGCTCGGCGAGCACCGGGGCCTTCAGTTTAGCTTCAACGCTGGCGATTGAGGAGTGCCGGAGGAGGGACTCGAACCCCCGACACGCGGATTATGATTCCGCTGCTCTAACCAGCTGAGCTACTCCGGCAGGAGAAGAAAAGGCGCAGAGAGAGTGTATAAGAGCCATCAAGGGTTCAGCTTGAGCGCGTCAAGGATCTGCGTGTAGTCCGACACGGCGTTGGCTTCAGCTTCGGCCAAAGGAGCTTCGAGATGCTTGGTGCGCCGCACCAAAGACGCCTCGCCGGCGCTCTCAAAGGGCGAAAAGAGCCGCAGGGGGACCTCTTCGGCTTCGATGTCAACGGCGTAGTAGCGCTGGTCGAATTCAACGGTGCTCGCGGGCAGCGCCTGAAAGCCCCCGGCAGCCCAGGCCTTGACGTCGCCGCACACGTTGGGCAGCGCCAAGAGTGGCGAGCCCCCGGAGCTGGGTGGCGTAGGTCCTGACCGTGCGCGTAAGCACGCGGTTGCTCCAGTGCAGGCCCCCGACGGCGCGGGCAAAGGCGCCCATTGCGGCGACGTCGGGGTGGTAGGCGTCAACGGTCAGCGCGCCCGCGATCTCGTTGGAGAGCTGTTCGGAGTCGTGGTTCTCGGGAGATTCGACGGCTGCGAGCGGGCATTCGCCGGTGACCTGGCGCACGAGGCTCTTGAGGGCAGCGTTCCCGGTCGCGAGGTTCGAGCGGGCGGCGCGCACGAGGGCGTAGTTGGCCTGGATGTAGACCCGCGTGGCAGCCGCGTCTCCGGAGCTGGCGAGCGCGGCAGACGGCGCCGCGGCAAGCGCGAGGACAGCGAGGAGGATCGAGGCAGGTCGCAGGCCCACGGTGACAAGGTTACGCGTCGGGACGCGCAGACGCGTAACCAAACGGCCACGCAACGGCCGAATTGTCGGCTCCTCGGAACAAGTCGCGGAGGCGCCGGGGTGATGCGTTAGCCTGTCCTCATGGGCGCGCGTCCAGATCGCGGGCGAATCGTCGGTAGACGCTTCTCGGGTCGCCACGGTCACGTGGCGACAGATGACCCACAGTCGGGAGCACGGCGCAGACGGAGCGTCCCGACTGGCGTGCTGCTGATGGCCGCGGTGGTCGTGGCGGTGGCGGTCGGAGCGGCGCTGGCGCACCGCCACAGCGTGGGCAACCTGCTGGGCTCCGGGATAGCGGGCGCCTCGGCGCCCCCGCCGCCGCTGACCCCGACGCGCCTGGTGAGCGTGCCGAGGAGAACGGTCACGAACGGGACGGACTCGTTGAGCGTGACGCTGTCGGCACCCCCCGCGAAGAGCTCACCGCGGCCAACGCTGATCCCGGCAGCGGCGGGCACGTGGAGCACGGTGGGCAACACCGAGGTCTTCACCCCCGCCTCGACGCTCGCGCCGTGCTCGACGTACACGCTGACGGTGTGGGCGCACACGTTCGCGACGGGCCACTCGAGCCTGGGGCACCGGCGCGTCCTCCCCCTGGACGTGGCGTGCCCGTCGATCACGGGGCTGCAGCAGGCGCTCGCGCGCCTGGGCTACGTGGGGGCGAAGCTGCACCCGCGCTACGAGGTGCACCTGGCCCCGCGCCGGGAGACGCTCGGGGAAGCGGCAGAACACGCCTTCCGCCCACCCCACGGCAGGCTCGCCCCGGACCCCGCGAACGCCCCCCCGGTCGAAGCGGGTCAGCTCGACGAGACCACCAAAGGGGGGCTGGAGGTCTTCCAGGAAGACCACGACCTCGAACCGACGGGCGAACCGAACGCGGCGACGTGGCACCTGCTGTTGGTGGTCGAGTCCCTCTACCACCGCAACCCGCGCCCGTACACGTGGGTGACGGTGACCGAGTCGCTGCCGGAGACCCTGGAAGTGCACCAGGGCGACCACGTGGCGCTGAGCACCCCCGCGAATACGGGGGTCGCGGGCGCGGAAACGGCGCAGGGGATCTTCCCGATCTTCGCCCGCGACGTGTCCACGACGATGACGGGCACCGACCCCGACGGCGTCCACTACGTGGCGCCGGACGTCCCGTGGGTCAACTACTTCAACGGCGGCGACGCGGTGCACGGCTACCCGCGCGCCTCCTACGGCTTCCCCCAGTCCAACGGCTGCGTGGAGCTGCCGGTGGAAACCGCCGCGGCGGTGTACCCGATGCTGCAGATCGGGGACATCGTGTGGGTCACGTAGGGCTGGGCCCCTGCGCAGGCAGCGCGTCGGCGGCGGCCTCGGCCGCGGCGCGGTTCTCCTCCTTGACGGCGAGCCAGATCTCCTCGCGGTAGATCGGCAGCCCCTGGGGCGCGGCGATCCCGAGGCGGACGGTCTGCCCGGAGACCTCCATGACGGTGACGAGCACGTCGTCGCCGATCACGACGCGCTCACCAGCGCGGCGCGTAAGTATCAGCATGGGGCGTGATTATGCAGCATCCACTGCAAAGAGCGGAACGCGCAGCTCGGCGCCGGGCGCAGTGTTGAGCACCTGGTGACCGCGAAGCTCCCATACGACGAGAGGAGCACGAAGGTTCACGACGATGTCGACGGGGTCGGGCGCCGTGCGCACCGTGACGTACACCTGCGCAGAAGCAGGGTCGGGGGCGCCCGACCCGCTCGCGGTCCTCCGCGGTGAGAAGCAGCGTGAAGGGGCGGAAGAACCTGCGGGGGTCCACGACTGGGAGCGCGAGGTGGGGGTCTTCGAGGGAGTGCAGCCAGAGGAAGCCAGTGCCGGGGTTGCGGTCGAGCAGCGCGTAGCGCAGCCCCCCGAGGCCGATCAGCCCGAGCGGGAACTCGAGCACCTCCTCGGCGGGGACCTCGAGCGTCCCGAAGCGGGAGCTCTCGTAGGTGGCGGCGGTCACGGACATGAGGCTAGTGGAGGAATTCGAGCAGGGACTCCTGCACGATCGAGGCGCCCGCTTTCAAAGCGGCTTCGAAGGCGGCGTGGTCGTTTGAGTATTCCATCGAGACCTTGGCGATGTTGGCGTCCTGGATGTTGGAGAGCTGCTCGGTGTCGGTGGTCTGCAGCGAGGAGATGCGGCTGAGAGCGAGGTTGAGCTGGTCGGTGACAGCCCCGGCTTCGGCCTGCAGGTTGGTGAGGGAGGTGAGGTTGGCGTCGAGGTTGCCGAGGTCGGTGGTGCGGAGCGCTTCCACGGCGGCGGGGTTGGCGCCTTCGCGGAGGTTCTGGGCGATCGTGCGCAGCGTGTCGAGCAGCTTGCCGTCGGCGGCGCCGGCGCCGGAGCCGAGCGCGGAGGAGAGGTTGACGGCGACGTTGACGGAGGCCCCGGGGCCGAGCGCGCGGGCGATGGGAGCGGCGTTGCCCGCGTATGCGTCTTCTGGGCCCTGCTGGTAGGGGGGCGTGGAGGTGAGCGTGCCGGAGAACACGTACTGGCCGGCGTACTGGGTGTGGGCGTCCTGCTTGACGCCTTCGGTGAGCTGTTCGACCACGCCGGCGAGGTCGGCGAGGTCGGAGGGGGAGTTGGTCCCGTTGGCCGCCTGCAGGACGAGTTCGCGAACACGCTGCACCTGGGAGTCGATCGAGGCGAGCGCGCCGGAGGAGGTGTTCATCCAGGAGACCCCATCCTGGGCGCTCTTTTCGTAGGAGGTGAGCCCGTCGAGGGCGGACTGCAGGGTGACGACTTGGCTCGCGCCAAAGGGGTTGTCGGAGGGTTCGAGGATCGTCCGCCCGGAGGAGAGTTCGGCCTGGGTGCGGGCGAGGGCGACCTGGGCGGAGTCGATGCCGGCGAGCGTGGAGGAGGTGACCATCTCGGAGGTGATGCGCGCGCTCATGGGGTGCTCACAATCCGGTCTGGTTGATGAGGGTGTTGAGCATTTCGTTCATCACGGAGAGCGCCTGCGCGGAGGCCTGGTAGCCACGCTGGAAGGTGATGAGGTTGGTCATTTCTTCATCCAGGGAGACGCCGGAGACCGCCTGGCGCTGGTTGGAGACGGCGGTGAGCACGGCCTGGGAGGTTTCCTGGTCGGTCCTGGCGTTGCGCACGCCGGAGCCGATCTGGGCGACGAGCGCGGCGTAGCGCTGGTCGGCGGCGCCGCCGCGCAGGCCGGCGATGGCCAGCGCGACGTTGTTGCCGCCGGAGGTACCTTCCGAGGAGGTCTCGACCTGAGCGGGGGTGACGGCGACTTCGAGGGTCGCGGCGGTGGTGCCGTTGAAGAAGGGGGTGGCGGTGTGGATCGCGTTGACGGAGGTGGCGAGCGTCGCGGCGACTTCGTTGAGGCCGGCCTGGTAGGAGGCGAGCGCGCCGGTGGGGCTCGAAAGTTCCAGCAGCGCCCCGAGCTGCCCCCCGGCGGCGGCGGTGAGCGCCTGGGGCCAGTTGACGGTGGAGCCTTCGACGAGCGGCAGGGCGGCGTTGCCGAAGGTGACGGTGTCGGTGCCGTCGGCTTCCTTGGTGACGGTGACGGAGGCGAGCGCGGAGAGCTTGTCGAGCAGCAGGTCGCGGCTGTCTTCAAGGCCGTTGGGCTGCTGGTGGGCCTGCAGGGAGAGCTTGATCTGGTGGTTGAGTTCGGCGAGCTGGGCGGCGTCGGAGGAGACTTCCCCGGAGGGACCGGTGACCGCGGCGTACTGGGCGGCGGCCTGGCCTTCGATCGACTGCAGCTCGGAGGAGAGCTGGTGCAGGGTGTCGGTGAGCTGGGTGGCGGCGGAGACGACGCCAACCCGGGCGGGTTCGGAGGGCGAGACGGCGAGTTCGCTCCAGGAGCTCCAGAAGGCGGAGAGCTGGGAGGCGAGCCCGGTGGAGGAGGGTTCGTTCAAGACGCTCTGGGCCTGCCCGAGCTCTTCGGCCTGGGTGGAGGCGGCGCCGAGGGCAGTGTACTGGGCGCGGTACTGGGCGTCGAGGTAGGTGTTGCGGATGCGGGTGTAGGTGGCGACGGTGACGCCGGTGCCGAGCTGCCCACCCTCGCCGGTGACGGAGGAGAGCGCGGCGATGTGCAGCGGTTCGGCGGTCTGCAGGACGGCGGTCTGGCGGGAGTAGCCTTCGGTGTTGGCGTTGGTGATGTTGGAGCCGGTGACGTCGATCGCCTGCTGCTCGGCGAGCAGGCCGGAGAGGGCGGTCTGGAGTCCCTGGAGGGTGGGGATGGACATGGGGAGGTCCGCCTGCAGCTATGCCTGGAGGTCGAGCACGCGCAGCGCGCCGTGGCGAGCGGCGCTTGCGCTGGAGGTGGTGGAGCCGCGGGGGTCGTAGCCGTGCACGCCGGCGTCGAGCGCGAGCGACTGCATGAGGTGGTCGAGGAAGGAGAGCTCGATCTGCATGAGGGCGCGGTTGCAGGAGTGTTCGCGGCGGAGCTCTTCGAGCAGGCCGCGCAGCTGCGCGGAGCGCTCGGCGGCGAGCAGCGCGTGAGCAGGGTGCAGAAGCACGCGAGAGCCGGCTGAGCGTGACGGCCTGCGCGGGGATCCCGAGCTGCGGCGCCGGCGCGCTCGAGCAGCGCCGAGCGGGTCTCCTCGATGGGCCCGCGACGGGCGAGCTCGCCGTGCAGGAGCCCAGCGAAGCGCACGACGGTGTGCACGTCGCGCGCGCGGATCGCGGCGCCCTGCTCGAGCACGATCTCCAGCAGCCGCTGCACGGAGGCGAGCTGCGCGTCGAGATGGGCGAGCACGTCGGAGGCCAGGGGATCGGTTTCCACAATGGCAGGGATTGGAGCCCGTCCTCGGGAGCACTCGTCCCGTGGGTGAGCACGGCAGAGGGGCGCGTGGGCGCGGGGCTTCGTGCCCCGCGGCCTCGGTCGCAACGCCGGCAGGGCGCTCATGCGGACGCACCCCCGGTGGCATGGCGGCGGTGGCGAGGGCACAGCAACGGTGCCGTTCGAGGCAGCGGCCGGCGCGGGCGCAGAGGCGGCGCTCGCGGGCGCAGACGCGCCACCGGTCAGCGGCGCCCGTGGGCGCGGCGGCGGACGCGGAGGGGTCGAGCGAGCGCATCAACTGTCCGGCGAGGCCGAGGCCGCCCTGCGTGCATCACCCCTTCGGTGAGCGTCTGGGGCAGCAGCGAGGAGAGCATCCTGCCGCCCGCTTCGCCGCCTGCTTCCGAGGGAGCCTTCTTCGCCGGAGCCTTCGCCGGAGGCTTCGCCTTCACCGGAGAGGCCGCTGCTCTGCACGAGCGAGGAGGAGAGCTGCTGGAGGAGCATCTCTTCGAAGCCCTGGGCGGAGGCGTAGGCCTGTTTGACGGCCGCCGAGCCATTGCGCACGGAGGCGGGCGCGTGCGCTTCGTCGACCACGTGGTACAGGCCGGCGGAGTGCGTGCCCGCGCGTCGAGCGGCGGTGAGGGGGGCGAGCGCGCTCATGAGGTGACGAGCTGGTTGGCGATCGAGAGCATCTGGTTTTCGGTCTGGATGGCGGAGCTCTCGAGCTGGTAGCTGCGCTGGGCGCCCATCATCTGCACCATGTCGTTGCCGACGTCCACGTTGGAGCCCTCCAGCGCGCCCTGCTTGGATGGTGGCGCCGGCAGGTCGGCCGGGGGCGACCGCAGGCGGCGGTCGCCGAGAACAGGTTGCCTCCGGCGGCGAGCAGGTGGTCGGGCGAGGCGACGGTGACGAGTGAGAGCTTGCCGATCGTCTTGGTCCCGGCGCTCACGGTGCCGTCGGAGGCGATCGCGACTTCGCTGGGCGAGGCGCCCCGGGGCAGCGTGATCGGCGGATCGAGCAGGTTGCCTTCGGCGGTGGTGAGCTGCCCCCGGGCGTTGACCTGCAAGGGAGCCGTCGCGCGTCAGCGCGACGGTGCCGTTCGGGCGCTTGACGGTGAAGAACCCGGGGCCCTCGATCGCGACGTCGAGGGGGTTGCCGGTGCTCTGGATCGAACCCTGGGCCTGGTTGCGGCCGATCGTCTGGGCGGCGGCGCCGGCGCCCTGGGTGGTGGTGGTGCCGGCGAGGTCGACCTGGTTGTAGAGCAGATCGCGGAAGCCCACGCGTTCGGCCTTGTAGCCGGTGGTCGAGGCGTTCGCGAGGTCGTTGCCGATCGCGTCGAGCTGCTGCTGCTGGGCTTCCATCCCGGATGCGGCGGCGTACAGTCCTTCGAGCATCGCTCACTCCTCGCTAGTGGTGGACCCGTCGAGGGAGCCGACCTGGGTGGAGGCGGCCTGGAGGGTCTGGTCGATCGCCTGGATGGCCTGCTGGCCGGACTGGAAGGTGCGCAGGGAGCCGATCATGTCGACCATCGTGCGCGCGGGGTTGACGCCCGATTCCTCGAGCACCCCCGAGCGCACCGTCCCCGCGGCGTGCCCGGAGGGCGTGCCGCGTGTAAAGGTTTTCGCCCTGCTTGGCCGCGCCGGGAACGTTGAAGACACCGAGCGCGCCGGCGGGCACGGTGCCTTCGGCGCCAACCCTGATCGGGGCGCCGGACTGGCTGAGCACGGGGTCCCCGGCGCTGTCCACGAGCTGCCCTGAGGCGGAGGTCGGTGAACTGGCCGTCGCGGGTGTAGCGGACCCCCTGGGAGGTCCGCACCGCAAAGAAGCCCGTGCCGACGATCCCGAAGTCGAGCGGCTGGCCGGTCTGACTGCATCCCGGCGGGGGCCAGGTCGATGACGCTCTTGCCGAGCTGCACCCCGGTGTTCATCGAGCCGACCGTCTGCCCGGTGGAGGTGTTGGAGAGCAGCAGTTCCCCGAAGCTGTGCTGGGGGGACTGTTCGGCCTTGTAGCCGGGCGTGGAGGCGTTGGCGAGATCGTTGGAGAGCTGCGCCTGGCGGGTCTGCTCGGCGACCATCCCGGAGGCTGCGATGTAGAGGCCGAGGTCCATCTCAGTGCGGGTGATCGCCCGGGGCCGCGGATTCTTTAGTCGGACCCAGGGGATTCTGAGAGGACCCGATGGGAGGACGGCGCGGACTCCCCCAGCTGCCCCTCATCCTCCCGGGCAGGGGCGCGAGCCAGGGCTCAAACAACGGTGAACAGCGACTCGTCGCTGGCGAGGCGCTCGCGCAGGCGGCGGCGCAGCTCGGTGTGGATCTGCGAGACGCGGCTCTCGGAGACCCCGAGGCGCGTGCCGATGTCGCGCAGCGTGCGCCCCTCCACGTACAGCAGCACCGCGACCTGGCGCTCGCGCGCGGGCAGCTCGGCGAAGGCGGCGCGGAAGCGCTCCTTGGCTTCCGTGCGTTCGGCGGAGAGGGCGGGGTCGCAGCCCTCGTCCTCGCTCTCGAGCGTGTCGATCCGCTCGATCGTGGTGGAGTCCTCGGAGCGGATCGTCTTGTTGAGCGAGCCGACCTCCGCGAGCGCGAGCTCGTCGAGGCGGCCACTGAGCTCGGTTGTGCTCATGCCGGCGGCGGCGGCGAGCTCCTCGCGGGAGGGCCGGCGCTCGTGCTCGGAGGTGAAGCTTTCGCGGGCGCCGTTGATCGCGCGCTCGGCGCGGCGCAGCGAGCGGGGCGCCCAGTCGTGGCGGCGCAGCTCGTCGAGCACGGCGCCGTGGATGCGCGTCCACGCGAACTGCTCCAGGGTGGCGCCCTTGGCGGGGTCGTAGCGCTCGATCGAATGGATCAGCGCCTCCAGCCCGCAGGAGAGGAAGTCCTCCACGTCGCACTGCGCGGGGACCTCGCGGACCTTGCGGTAGACGATGTAGCGGACCATCGGGGTGAAGGTGAAGATCAGGCGGTCGCGGAGGCGGAGGTCCCCGGTGTGCTTGTACTCCTGCCACAGCGACAGCACCTCGGTAGCCGAGATCCTGGCGGCGCGTTGCTCCATAGTTTTCATGTGGGTGCTCCGACTCTCGAGGGAAAGTGGTGCGTCTCCGCGAAGCGGCCCCACGACGTCCATTCCAGGATTCCGAGGGAGTCGATCCGCAAAGACCCCGCACTAATCGGCACGTGGGTGGGCAAGCTTGAGCGGTAAGCCCACGCTCGCAGAGAGTCGGCCACTGGCAAGTACTCAAATGCCGGGCAGCCCTCACGGATCGCGCGCAGCGGTCGATGACCGTGGATACGTAGATGACCGCAGTCACGGGCGGACGCCCGAACGGGCCTAAACGAACGGGCCTAAAGTTTTTCGACCATCAGCCGACCAGCATGAAGACACCCAAGAGCAAAGCGGCCCACGGACGGGTCCGTGAAGAGTGCTTTCAGGAGGAAACCAGCATGAGCTCGCCGATCACGCCACCCCAGGGACCGACCGCCGCGCGGTCGGCGCCCCCACCGCAGCGACGAGACCGTCCGCGGCGCCCCACAGCGCCGGCGCGCCGTTCGCAAGCGAGCTGACGGTCGCACTCGACACGATCCCCGCGAGCCCCCCGCAGGAGGTGCTCGACCAGATGGCCAGCGCGGCACAGGCGCACGAAACGTTGAGCGCCCAGGGCCGCGAACTGCGCTTCTCACGGGATGCACAGAGCGGGCGTACGAGGATTGAGGTGCGCGACCGCGGCGGCAACGTGCTGAAGACGCTCTCCCCCGCGCAGGCGCTCGAAGTCGCGGCCGGGGCACCGGTGGAGTAGAGAGGAGGGGGCATCGTGACCACCGTGAGCTCATCCACCGCGGGCGCGCCGATCAGCTTCAACGGCCTCTCCTCGGGGCTGAACACCAGCGAAATCATCTCCGCGCTGCTGGGCGTCGAACGCGTGCCGATCACGCGCCTCACCGACGAGCAGAGCACCCTGGAAGGGCAGCGCACGCAGCTGCAGTCGTTCCAGAGCAGCCTCACGCAGCTCACCTTCGACGGCCAGGAACTGGGCTCCCCGGCGCTGTTCGACACCTCCCAGGCGGTGAGCTCCAGCGAACCCACGCGGATCGCGGCCGACCGCCACGGCAGGCGCGGCGGTGGGCGGCTACGAGGTGGAAGTCACCCAGCTCGCGAACTCGGGGCAGCGCACGTTCACCTTCAAAAGCCCCGCAGCCGCCGAAACACTGACGATCGACGGCAAGGAAATCGAAGTCGCGGCGGGCGCGACCATCGAAGACGTGGTCAAAGAGATCAACTCGGACTCCACCGCGACGGTGTACGCGGCGGCGGAGGGGAGCGAAACGGTGGTGCTCTCCACACGCGAAACGGGGGCCACGGGAGCCGGCTTCATCGCGGTCTCGGACCCGGGCGGCACGCTCGTCGAACAGGCGGGCCTGGCAAAAGAAGGCGTGAACGCGGAATACACGATCGACGGGGTCGCGGGGAGCTCAGCCTCGAACAAGCTCACGAGCGCGATCCCGGGGGTGACGCTGGAACTGAAGGCGCTGACCACCGCCACCACGGGGCCGGTGACGGTCGAGGTGCAGCCGCCGGGGCCCAGCGTGAGCGCGATCGTCACGCAGGTGCAGGCGTTCGTGGCCCTCTACAACTCGACGATCGGGGCGATCAACACGCAGCTGACGACCAAGCCCCCGAGCGATCCGGGGAGCACCGCCGAACTGCAGACGGGCACGCTGTTCGGGGACTTCGAACTGTCGAACCTGCTCGAGGGGATGCGCCAGTCGATCTACGAACCGGGCGCGGGCCTGCCGGCGGAAATGTCGAGCCTCGCGAACATCGGTATCAGCACGGGCGCGCCAACGGGCAAAGCAACCCCCACGCAGGCGACGCTGGAAGGGCAGCTGACGGTGAACACCGCGCAGCTGGAAAGCGCGATCCAGGCCAACCCGACAGGCGTGGAAAAGATGCTGCAGAGCTTCTCGAAAGGCTTCCAAGAACTGGTCAACGTCAACGCCGGCCCGGGGGGCTCGTTGGAAGCTCGAATCACCGGGGACACCACCCAGACCTCAGAATTGGGCAGCAGGATCACGACCATGAACGAAATGCTCGCGGTGCGCCAGAAAACGCTGCAGGCCGAATTCGCCGCGATGGAAAAGGTCGTCGCCGAAAACCAGGCGCAGTCCTCGTGGCTGAGCGCTCAGCTCAGCTCGATGCTCGGCAGCGACGCGAGCTCCTCCGGCAGCTCCAAAGCCTGACCCACGCGCGGGACCGCCGCTCGGCTCAGTACACCCGCCCGGCGCTCAGCTCAGTCGACCCACCCGCGCTCGGCTCAGTCGACCCGCCCGCGCTCGGCTCAGTGGGTCCACCATGCGTGCGGGTCGGTGGGTGGCACGGCACCCCGCGTGGCTCGACGCGACCACACGCTCGGAGATCGGCCGACACCCTCCCCGGGGAGCCCTCAACTTAGGGCGGGTGCGACCGATCACCAGGACAGCCCAGCCAAAGCCGCGCGAAGGAGCGAGCGAGAGACGCATGACCCCCCCCACAGCCCCACCCCAGGCATACCGCGAGAACGCCGTGCTCTGCGCAGCCCCGGCGCAACTGGTGGTGATGCTCTACGACAGCGCGCGCCGCTTTCTGCGCCAGGCGGCAGACGCGATGCGAGCGCGCGAAGTGGAGCGCGCCCACAACAAGCTGCGCCACGCCGAACAGATCGTCGCGCATCTCGACGGGGTCCTCGACTTCGAGCAGGGCGCCGAGCTCGCGGAGCAGTTGCACGCGATCTACCAGTTCTGCCTGGCCCACCTCAACCGCGCGCGCATGAACCTCGACGCCGGCAAGCTCGAGGAGGTCTCGGAGATCCTCGGTGAGTTGCGCGAGTCGTGGGTGGAGATCGCACACCGGAGGGCGGCGTGAGTACCGAGCGCGACAGGGGCACCGCCGCCGTGGCGAGCGTCGCCACTGCGCCCCCCACGGAGATCGACGCGTCGCTCGACCCCTACACGGCGATCCTCGAGCTCGCCGAGCGCGAGCTGCAGCTCGCCCGCGACGGTCGGATCGAAGACCTGCGCTCGCTGGCGCCCGAGTGGGACGCGCTGACTGCAGGTCTCCCCGAGCGGCCCCCCGCCTCCGCGCGCACTCCTCTGGAACGCGCTGCCGCCCTGCACGAGCGCACAAGCGCCACGCTGCAGTCCATGCGCGAGGCGCTGCTGTGCGACCTGCGCACGACAGCCCGCGCCAGTCGCACCGCCCACGGCTACGCCGGCCAAGCCCCACGGCGCGTGCACCGCGTGGACCACAACGCGTAGCGGGGCGCCCGCCCCGCCGCTACGCCCGCGCCCCCGCCTGAGGGTCGAGGCGCGAGATGCTCACCGCGGCCATCAGCTGAGAGTTGACCCCGCCCAGGTACAGGCCCTTGACCGGGGGCACGTCGGCGTAGAAGCGCCCATGTCCGATCTTCACGTGGGTCTCCCCCGCCAGCCGGCGGTTGGTGGGATCGGCCCCCACCCACACCGGCTCGCCGTGGGTCGGTGAGCTGGCATCCCCGGGCAGCAGCGCCTCCAGCCAGGCGTGGGTGTCCACCTCCACCGAGTCTGAGCCCCCGTCCTCGGGGGCCGCCCACAGGTAGCCCGACACGTAGCGGGCCGCGATCCCGCGGCGGCGCAGCAGCACCAGCGAGAGGTGCACGAAGTCCTGGCATACCCCCGCCTGCGCGTGCAGCAGGTCGGCCACGCTCGAACCCACGTAGGTGACCCCCGGGCGGTACTCGAAGCGGTCGGGGATCAACTCGCACAGCCGCTCCACGGCCTGTAGGGGCTGGCGGCGTCGAGTGCCGCGTCGAGCTCCCGCAGGCCGTCGATCGAGGGCTGGTCCTGCCACGGCAGCGCAAACTCTCCGGCCGCATCCAGGTAGGAGGGGCTCCGCAGGCTCGCCCACGACCCGGCGGGCGGGTCGCCGGTCGGAGGTCACCACCCGCGCTCGAACGTCGATCGTGAGCCGGTCGTGGTCGGTGGGGATGCCGAACTCGAGCACCTCGGTCCCGAAGTAGTCGAGGTGGCGGCTGACGCGCGCCTCGGGGTCGATGCGGGTGTGGAACTCGTCGCAGCGCTGCGAGGAGGTCGTCGCCGGACGCACCCGCAGGGCGTTGAGGTTGTCGCTCACCGGAGCGTCGTACAGGTACTCGGTCAGGTAGCGGATCGCGAAGTGCACCTCGCCCTCACCTCCTGGCCCCTGCCGGCGTCGCCCCGGCGAAGTAGCGCTCGGCCACGTCGTGGTCCAGGCGCGCCAGCTCCTGCTGGGTGCGCTCGCAGATCCCTGTCAGCTCGGCCCCGTCGGGCAGCGTGCGGCGCTGGAAGTCCAGGTCGGCCGCCAGACGGCTGACGCGCAGCACCGGCTTTGAGTTGCGCGGTCCCGCGTCGGCGGCGGCGAACGCCTCGTGCAGCGAGTCCACGCACGCCGCCACGGAGTCGGGGTAGGCGCGCTCGAACAGCAGGAAGCGGGCCACCGGCTGGGCGTTCGGCGGGGCGGTCACCGCGCGCAGGTAGGCGTGGAAGCCGCCCACCGCCTGCAGCAGGATCAGGGCGTGCCCGTCCGCGGGCGTCGAGTCGGCGCCGCCTCGGAGGAGGGCGGCAGCGCGATGCGCAGCATCCGCAGCACCATGTCCGAGACCTCGATCGTGCCCCCCGCGTCGAGGAAGCACTTGGCTTCGTCGCGCAGCATCGAGCGATCGGCCACCCCCCAGATCAGCGCGGTGCGCTGCTTGACGTACTGGGAGGCCACGTACGGGCCGGCGGGCGCCGAGGAATTGACTCCCGCCCACCCCGTCCACCCCGGCTGCCCGCCCTCGCGCAGGCCGAGGGCGGTGGTGTTGATCGCCTCCCACATCTCGGCGCTGATCACGTCGCGCACCGTGCGCGCGCCCTCGCGGGCCCGCTCGATGCTCGCCAACATCGAACCCGGCCGCCGCCCGTCCAGGGTCAGGCTCCCCAGGGCCTCGCTGCCTCCCGAACCTTCCCGCCCGGAGTCCCCCAGCATCGCCCGCAGGCCGCCCGAGCCGAAGCTCACGCCCGGGACACTCTCCGAGGCCCCCTGCAGCTCGGCCTGGAAGACCGCCTCCACCGCCCGCGCGGTGAACTCGGCACGGGCGAGGTTGCGCCCCAGCCAGTAGAGCTCGTGGGCGATGCGCGCGAGCATCAGCCCGGCACCTTCCGCCGCTGCCCGATGGTGTGGCGCACACGGGCAGCCGACCTCGCACACGCCGGCATCACTCGGGGGACTCCCGGCCCTGCTGCTGCTGTTGCTGCTGGCCGGTCCACTCTCCATAACGCAAGTCCGGCAGCGCCGGCGGCAGGGTGTCGGCGATCGGCGGCCCCGCCCGGTCGGCGTCGTCGCCGTCCTCCAGTACCCATGTGTCCTTCGAGCCTCCTCCGCGGGAGGAGTTGACGATCATCGAGCCCTCCTCGAGGGCCACCCGCGTGAGGCCGCCGGGGACGATGTCGATGTGCTCGCCGAACACCGCGAACGGCCGCAGGTCCACGTGGCGGGGCTGCAGGCGACCCTCGCCGTCCACCGTGGGGACCGTCGAGAGCCGCACGACGTCCTGCGCGATCCACCGTTCGGGGTGCCCCCGGATCACCTCGCGCATGTGGGCGATCTCGGCCTCCTGCGCGTGCGGGCCGATCATCACCCCGCGGCCCCCGGACTCCCCCGTGGGCTTGACCACGAGCTCCTCGAGGCGCCCGAGCACGTGATCGAGCACCTCGGGGTCTGAGAGCAGGTAGGTGCGGACGTTCTCGAGGATCGGCTCCTCCGCCAGGTAGAAGCGGATCATCTCCGGGACGAAGCAGTAGATCGCCTTGTCGTCGGCCACCCCGGTGCCGAACGCGTTCGCGACCGCCACGCTGCCCGCTCGGTAGGCCCGCACCAGCCCGGGGACCCCCAGCAGCGAGTCGGGCCGGAACTCCAGCGGGTCGACGAAGTCGTCGTCCAGCCGGCGGTAGACCGCGTGCACCCGCTCGAGGCCCCGGGTGGTGCGCATGTAGAGCACGTCGTCGCGCACCACCAGATCCGAGGCCTCGACCAGCTCGACGCCCATCTGCCGCGCCAGGAAGGCGTGCTCGAAGTACGCCGGGTTGGCGGGGCCGGGCGTCCACACCACCACCGTCGCCTCGCTCTCCGCCGAGGGGGCCACCGAGCGCAGCGCGCCGAGCAGCAGCTGGGGGTAGTGGTCGACGGGGCGCACCCGGTAGGAGGCGAACAGCTCGGGCACCAAGCGCGCCATCGCGGCGCGGTTCTCCAGCACGTAGGAGATGCCCGAGGGGATGCGCACGTTGTCCTCGATCACCTTCCACGCGCCGTCGCTGTCGCGCACGAGGTCGCAGCCGGCCACGTGCGTGTAGACGCCGCCGGGGGGCCGGATGCCGTGCACGGCCCGCGCGAAGTGCGGGCAGCCCACCACCAGTCGCCACGGCACCAACCCCTCGCGCACGATCTCGCGGGCGTGGTAGACGTCGTCGACGAAGTGGTTGAGCGCCCGGATGCGCTGCGCGAGGCCGCGCTTGATCTCGCGCCACTCCGCGCCGCTCAGCACCCGCGGCACGAGGTCCAGCGGGAACGGCCGTTCGTGCGAGGCGCCGCTCTCGCCACTGGTCTCGAAGGTGATGCCCTGCTGCATGAAGACCGCGTCGCGACGGCGGCCCGCCTCGATCGAGACCCTCGGGCCCCAGGCGCTCCAGCTCCGCTACCAACGGGCCGAAGGGGACCCCACCAACCCGCGGCGTCCCGTCGAGGTCGAACAGCTCGTCCAGGAAGGGGCTCGGGGCCGGTACCCGAGGGCCGCGGGCGTGCTCGGCGGAGTGCTCAGCGAGGAGCTCACTGCGGAATTTTCCCGCGCGGGCGCGCGCGCCGGCCTTCGACGGGTGGAGCAACTGCGGGGCCCGCGGCTGCTCACCTGTCGCAACCTGCACGGCGGTCCCAACACCCCACGACGCCGGCCCGGCACCGACACGCCCGCCCAGTATCCAACACGCCGGTCTCAGCGCCCACACCAGGCCCCACCACAGCACCCACACACCTCGCAACTAACGCGCCACCCCCCAGACGCCTCAAGCTCCCCGCCCGCCTGCCGATGACCGGAGCAACCGGGCCTGCCCGGGGACGGCTCACACGGATGCGAGTCGGTTTGGCCCACGGAGGGCAGCTCAGCGTTCACCCCCGTCCCTCACCGACCGGATGTCCCTGATCGACACCACCCAGCTTGCCTTGGAAAGCGCAGCGCGCGGCGCGTGGGCGCGCCAGACGCTGCTCACCAACAACATCTCCAACGCCAACACCCCCGGCTACCGCCGCGAGGACCTCAACTTCCAGGGCGCGCTGCGCGCGGCGCTCGCCGACGGGCAGTCCCCCGCGGAAGTGCAGTTCAAGCCCGAAGTCAGCTCCCAGGTCGTGGGGCCCGAAGGCAACGGGGTGGACGTCGACCAGGAATCCGCGCAGCTCGCCGAGAACGGCCTCGAATACGAGGCGATCGTGCAGGTGATGGGGACCCGCAACGAAATCATGCGCTCCGCGATGGGGCGTCAGCTGATGGGCCTCTTCGACGCCATCGAAATCGCCGGCAGCGGGCTCAGCGCCGAACGGGTGCGGATGGACGTCACCTCCGAGAACCTCGCCAACGCCCAGACCACCAAAGCGGCCAACGGGCAGCCCTACCAGCGCCAGGAGGTGCTCCTCCAGCAGACCGGCTCCGCCTCCTCGAACTTCGAAGCCACGCTCTCCGAAGCGCTCGGGTCGCCCGGCGCGGGGAGGCTGGCAGGCGAGCGGGACGCTCTCACCCATCCGCCCGCGGGCGGTGTGCAGGTCGCGGGGATCGTCGCCGACAAGACCCCAGACCAGGAGGTCTACGACCCCGGCAACCCCGAAGCCAACGCGCAGGGCTACGTGAAGATGCCGAACGTCAACACCGTCACCGAAATGGTCGACCTGATCTCCGAGTCGCGCTCCTACCAGTCCGACGTCACCGCGATGCAGACCGCCAAGTCGATGTTCACCGCGACCCTCGGGATCCTCAAGTGACGCTGCCCCCGATCGGCGCGATCGGCAGTGTGCTCTCGCAGAGCGTCGCCGGCCTCGGCCCAGGCGAAACGTCGGGCGCCGCAGGCGCAGGCGCCGCCACCGGCCTCAGCCCGAGCACCCCGGCGCTCGGCGGCGAACAGAGCGCCGGCAGCGGCGCGAGCACGGGCGTGGGCGGGGTCGGCGGGATCTCCGAAGCCGGGGCGGGCGGAACCTCCACGGGCGTCGAAGGCGCCGGCGGCGGCGAATCCGGCGGCTTCGGCGGAGCACTCACACAGGCGATCTCCTCGCTCGACCAGAGCCAGCAGAGCGCCGCCGGCGCCGCCCAGGCGCTCGCCACCGGCACCGCCTCCAACCCCGAGAGCGCCGTGGTCACCGTCGAGGACGCCCAGCTCGCGATGCAGCTCGCCTCGCAGATTCGCACCAAGGCCGTCGAAGCCGCCCAGCAGATCTTCCAGACCCAGGTGTAACCGCCGCCGGCCTTCCCACCCGCGCATCACCACCCCTCCCACTCTCCAGACCACACCTGACCATGCCCGTAAAACAGCTCGCCACCCGACTCACCCCCCGCGGATGGCTGATCCTCGGCGGCGGCGCGGTCGCCGGAATCCTGTTCATCTACCTCTTCGTGCACATGGTCTCCCGGCCCTCCTACTCGACGCTCGCCACCGGCCTCGAACCGGCGCAGACCGGGAAGATGACGAGCGCCCTCGAGCGAGCAGGGGATCAGCTACGAACTGCAGAACAACGGCACCGCGCTGGCGGTGCAGTCCAACGAGACCGCCCAGGCCCGCGTCGCGCTCGCCGGCGCCGGGCTGCTCGGCAACGCCCAGCCCGGCTTCTCGCTGTTTGAAAAATCGAGCCTCGGCGAAAGCAATTCCAGCAGCAGGTCACCTACCAGCGCGCGCTGCAGGGCCAGCTCGAGCAGACGATCGACAACATCCAGGGGGTCTCCGGCGCCCAGGTCGAGCTCGTCCTGCCCAACCCCCAGAACCAGCTCTTCGGCGAAGGCCAGAACGCCTCCTCCGCCGCCGTCCTGCTGAGCGGGACGAGCTCGCTGAACTCCACCTCCGTGCGCGGCATCGCCCAGCTCGTCGCCTCCTCCGTGCCCGGGCTGCAGCTGCAGAAGGTCACGATCACCGACGGCACCGGCCAGCTGCTGTGGCCCTCCCCGGGCGGCGAAGCCGGCGGCGGCCCAGGCGGCAAGCAGGCCGCCGAGGAACGCTACGACGACGGGCAG
This sequence comes from uncultured Solirubrobacterales bacterium, assembly GCA_963831945.1. GTDB lineage: Bacteria > Actinomycetota > Thermoleophilia > Solirubrobacterales > Solirubrobacteraceae > Palsa-744. The sequence goes on from CAWHSC010000003.1 coordinate 226,386, forward strand.
GAGGCCAGCCTCGACGAGATGCTCGCCCAGACGATCGGCCCCGGCAAGGCCGTGGTGCAGGTGTACGCCAACCTCAACACCAACCAGACCACCCAGGAATCGCTCACTTACGGCAAGGCTGGCGTGCCTCTCCAGCAGAGCAAGAACCTCGAAACGCTCACCGGCTCCGGCGGCGGCGGGGCCGGTGCGACGGGCACCGCCAACATCCCCGCCTACGCCCAGACCGGGACCTCCGGCAAGTCCAACTACAAGCACGAAATCACCGGCTCCACGCTCGGGGTCGCAAAGACCGTCACCCACTCCACCGTCGCGCCCGGCGAAGTCGAAAGCGAGCACGTCTCCGTGCTGCTCGACTCCACCGTGCCCGCCGCGTCGGTCACCGCGATCAAGGAAGCCGTCACCAACGCCGCCGGCCTCCAGACCAAGCGCGGGGACACCGTGTCGGTCGCCCAGATGGCCTTCGCCAAGCCCACCACCCCCGCCGCGGAAGGCGCCTCCGGTGGGATGCTCGGCTACGCCAAGTACGCCCTGATCGGTATCGCCTCGGCGCTCTTCCTGTTCTTCACCACCCGTGCGCTGCGCCGCCGCGAGCAGGAGGGGCTCGACAACGAGCCCTCCTGGCTGCGCGAGCTCGAGCTGCCCGTGCGCCTCTCCGAACTCGAACGCGAGATCCCCCCGCGGCCCGCCGACCATGCCCCCACGCTCGTCGCCTCACCCGTCAGCGCCAACGGGGCCGGTGGGGCTCCCATCCGCCGCCAGGTCGAGCAACTCGCCGAGTCGAGCCCCGACCGCGTCGCCCAGCAGCTGCGTAGCTGGATGCAGGAGGACTAGTCCGTGGCGATCCGAGCTACCCGCCGCGATCCGAGTGCCCCCACCCGAGCCCACGCCGCGCCGGGGCGGGCCCTGGTCCCCGCCACGCGCCTCGGAGGGCCGCCGCAAGGCCGCCGTGCTGATGGCCGCGCTCGGCGCCGAGCGCGCCGCGGAGGTCCTCCAGCACCTCCGCCAGGAGGAGATCGAGAGCCTCTCCCTCGAAATGACCAAGCTCGGCGCGATCGAAGAGCACACCACCGAGGCGATCCTCGGCGAGCTCGCCGCCGCCGCCGGCACCGACAGCCTGGGCGACGTCGTCGGCGGAGTGGAGTTCGCCCGCGAAGTGCTCGAGCGTGCGCTCGGCCCCGAGCGCGCCGAGGAGCTACTCGCGCGACTCTCGAGCGCAAACGAGGCCCGCTCCTTCGAGTTCCTCAGCCACACCCCCCCCGAGCAGGTCGTCGGCTTCCTGCGCACCGAGGCCCCGCAGACGACGGCGCTGGTGGTCGCCAACCTCTCCACCGCGCTCGCCGCCCAGGTGCTCGCCCGCCTGCCCGAGGAGCTGCAGCCCGACATCGCGCTACGCATCGCGCGCATGGGCGAGACCAGCCCCTCCGTGATCCAGCAGGTCGAAGAGGTTATCCGCCAGAAGGTCACAGCCGTCGTCGAGCAGGACTACTCCACCGCCGGGGGGGCCAAGGCGCTCGCCGACATCCTCAACCAGGCCGACCGCTCCACCGAGCGCGCCGTGCTCGACCACCTCGCCGCCACCGACGCCGAGCTCGCCGAGGAGGTCCGTCGGATGCTGTTCGTCTTCGAGGACATCGCCAACCTCGAAGACCGCGCGATCCAGCAGGTGCTCCGCGAGGCCAACCAGAAGGACCTCGTGCTCGCGCTGCGCGGGGTGCCCGAGGCCGTCAAGGAGAAGCTCCTCGCCAACATGTCCGAGCGCGGCGCCGCGATGCTCAAGGAGGAGATGGAGGTCCAGCAGCCCCAGCGCCGCCGCGACGTCGAGGCCGCCCAGGGCCGCATCGTCGCCGTCGTGCGCCGCCTCGAGGAGGCCGGCACGATCGTGCTCTCCACCGGCGACGGGGAGAGCGAAGAGGAAGCGGTGGTGTGAGGCGGCCGCGGACCGGGCCGCCGCAGCGCCCGTGGTGACGGCCGCCCCCGACCGGGTCTCGCGCACCGTCGCCGAGGTGCCCACCGACGCCGGCCCGCTCGGCTCGGATACCTCCTCGAGCAGCTCGAGCCCTCGGCACCCCGCCACCGGGCACCGCCGCACGCATCCTCGCCGACGCCGCCGCCGAGGCCGAGCGCATCCGCGAGCTTGCCCGCGCCGAGGGCCATGCCGAGGGTCTCGCCCAGGGCCGCGAGGAGGGCCTCGCCGAGGCCCGCTCCGCCGCGACCGCGCTCGGGCAGGCGCTCGACCGAGGCACTGGCGCTGCGCGAGCAGCTCGCCGAGGAGACCGAGCGCGACGCCGTCGCGCTCGCGCTCGCGCTCGCCGCCAAGATCCTCTCCGGCACGCTCGAGGTCCAGCCCGAGCGCGTCCTCGACACCGTCCGCGGCGCGCTGCGGCGCGTGACCGACCGCCGGCGCCTCACGGTGCTCGTGGACCCCGCCGACCTCGAGACCGTCACCGCCGCCATCGCCGAGCTCGGGGCCCAGGTCGGCGGCGTCGAGCACTGCGACGTCCAGGCCGACCGCCGCGTCGGGCGCGGCGGCGCGATCGTCCGCACGATCGAGAGCGAGGTCGACGCAACCGTCGACACCCAGCTCGAGCGCGCCCGCGAGGTCATCCAGGCGGAGCTCGGCGGCGCGGAGCCCTCACCGTGAGCAGCGGGCTCCTCACCCGCGCGTGCCGCCGCGCTCGCCGGCGCCGACCTCGCCCGCTGCCACGGGCGCGTGTCAGCAACCTCATCGGGCTGATCATCGAGGCCACCGGGCTACAGACCGAGATCGGCGAGGTGTGCCTTGTCGAGGCGACCGCTCGGGAGACACTCGCCTCCGGCGAGCTCCCCGTCGGCTAGCACCCGCGAGGCGGTCCCCGCCGAGGTCGTCGGCTTCCGCGAGGGCCGCACCCTGCTGATGCCCCTCGGCGAGCTCCAGGGCATCGGCCCCGGCACCAAGGTCCTCCCCACCGGCGCTCCCTTCCGCGTGCCCGTCGGCCCCCACCTGCTCGGGCGCGTCATCGACGGGCTCGGCGCCCCCCTCGACGGGCTCGGCGAGGTGGCCGGCGGAGGGCCACACGGGCGAGGCGGGACAGGCGGGCTTCCGCTCCACGATCGCCTCTCCCCCCTCCGCCCTGCGCCGGCCCCGCATCCGCGAGCGCGTCGAGCTCGGCGTGCGCGCGCTCGACACCCTCGTCCCCTGCGGTCGCGGGCAGCGCCTCGGGATCTTCGCCGGCTCCGGCGTCGGCAAGTCCTCGCTGCTCGGGATGATCGCCCGCTCGACCTCCGCCACCGTCAACGTGATCGCGCTCGTCGGCGAGCGCGGCCGCGAGGTCCGCGAGTTCGTCGAGCGCGACCTCGGCGAGGCGCTCGAGCGCTCCGTCGTCGTCGTCGCCACCTCCGACGAGCCCGCGCTCGTGCGCATCAAGGCCGCCTTCACCGCCACCACGATCGCCGAGCAGTTCCGCGACCAGGGCCACCACGTGATGCTGATGATGGACTCCGTCACCCGCTTCGCCACCGCCCAGCGCGAGATCGGCCTCGCGATCGGCGAGCCCCCCGCCACCCGCGGCTACACCCCCTCGGTGTTCGCGCTGCTCCCCCGCCTGCTCGAGCGCGCGGGCACGAGCCCCGAGGGCTCGATCACCGGCCTCTACACCGTGCTCGTCGACGGCGACGACATGAACGAGCCGATCGCCGACGCCGTCCGCTCGATCCTCGACGGGCACATCGTCCTCACCCGCGCCCTCGCCCACGCCGGGCACTACCCCGCGATCGACGTGCTCCAGAGCGTCTCCCGTCTCACCGGCGAGATCGTCTCCCCGGAGCTCGCCGCCGCCGGGCGGCGCCTGCGCTCGGCGCTCGCCGCGCTACGCGAGAAGGAGGACCTGATCGCGATCGGCGCCTACCAGTCCGGGAGCGACCCGCTGCTCGACGCCACGCTCGAACACCGCTCCCGGATCGAGGCCTTCCTGCGCCAGCCCGTCGAGGAGCCGGGCGAGCCCGCCGCCTCCGACGAGTGCCTGCTGGAGCTCGCCGCGTCACTCGAACGCTCCCTCGCCCTGCGCACGGGTGAGGTGCTCGACGCCGAGGAGGTCGCCGAGGAGCCCGCCGGGGTGGCCTCCGAGTTTGGGGACGTGCAGGTCTCCGATCTCTCCGGGACCTCCGCTATCCCCTCGCTCGGGCTCGGCCTCTGAGGGCTACACCGCCACGGGGCGGTACTCGCGCGTCGAGGGGTTCTGCTCCAGCAGGCCGACCGCCCGCAGGGTCTTCACGTAGCGGTGGGTCGTCGACGGCGACATCCCGAGTTGCCCCGCCAGGTCGATGATCGCCCGCCACGGCCGGTCTGGGCCGTAGGAGGCCAGGATCGCGAGGCCCCGCAGCAGCGACTGCGAGAGCTGCGGATCCTCGAGTGCCTCCTCCAGTGCGGCGCGCGTGGCCTTCTGCAACGGCGAGGGCCTCCCCTTGCCGCCGTTCTTCACTGCCGGCTGCTCGTAGGCGTGGTCCAACGCCGCCAGCAGCAGGTTCGAGACGGTCCCGTTGCGGTTGCGGCCAGCGCCGCGCATCACCTGCTCCACCTGCAGCGGAGAGAGCGTGATAACTACCTCATCCGACTTCTTTCTTACTCATGGTTGTTCATCCCCAGGGCGTCGTTGCTTTGTCGGTCGGTCCTTCTTGGGCCGACCTGCGGTCTCTACGAGTCCATGCTATTTAGGTACGGACACATGCTTTATTTACGAATAGTCGAGGCGTCCGGATCACGCTCCAAATGAATAAATCCAACTGTCGGTCAACCCTGTCTTCGGATTTTCCGGGAAAAACGACGGTTCGACTCCGTGCACCGTGGCGGATACACAAGAGCCTACATCGATCCGCGGTCGCGAGCTGAGAACGCGTTCTCAGGGCCTATCCTCTTGCTCGCAGGCCCCATCGGGAGAGGCCCTCAAGATGCGCGCCGCTCAGCCGATTACGCGACCGTGAGCCCCGCTCCCTCGTTCCGCTTCCGCCTTGAGCGCATCCGCGCCTTGCGCCAGCGCAAGGAGAGCCTCGCGCGCCAGGAGCTCGCCCGCGCCATCTCTCTGCGCACCGGCAGCCAGGACCGCCTGCGGCACGTCGAGGAGCACCTCGAGCGGGCGCTCACCCACCAGCGCCTCGCCGCCGGGGAGGGTGCGAACACGACCACCGTGAGCGCCGCCGAGCTCCTCGCACGCCAGGCCTTCGTCGAGCACGTCGAGGCACAGCGCACGATGGGCATGCGTGAGCTCGAGCGCCACGAGGCCGACGTCGCCGACCGCGACACCCAGCTCGGTCGCGCTGCGCGCGAGCACGAGATCCTCGAGCGCCTCAAGAACCGCCGACGCGCCGAGCACGAGCGCGAGGCCGGGCGGCGCGAAAGCGAGCAGCTCGACGAGATCGCCCTCGAGCGCTTCCGCCGGAGCGCCGCGTGAGCGCCGCCGCCCTGGGTGGGTTGGAACCGATCTCCGCTGCCGGCGCAGGCGGCGGGGAACCGATCGCCAGCGCCACCACCGCCGCCGGCGAACGCGTCCAGCAACTGCAGGCGCTCATCGCCCAGGTCGAACACGGCCCAGCCGGCGGGGTGGGTGGGGCCTCCAAGAGCTTCGCCTCAGCCCTCGACGCCGCCCAGGCCGGGGGCGAAAGCTCCATCGCCACGGCCGGCGCCTACCCGTCGTCCGAGTCCCTCGACGCCGCCTACCCCTCCGCCACCCCCACAGCCGACGCCTACCCATCATCCGAGTCCCTCGACGCCGCCTACCCCTCCGCCACCCCCTACCAGTCCGCCGTGGCCCCCGTCGGCGACTACACCTCCGCCACGCCCGCCGCGGGCACGAGCGCAGCCGGCGAGAGCTCCGCCTACGCGCCGCTGATCGAACAGGCCGCCGCCCGCTACGGGCTCGACCCCGCGATCCTCTCCGGGCTGATCCAGCAGGAGTCCGGGTTCGACCCCTCCGCCCGCAGCGGCGCCGGTGCGCTCGGGCTCACCCAGCTGATGCCCTCCACCGCCGCCTCGCTCGGCGTCGCCGAACCGCTCGACCCCGCCCAGTCGATCGAAGGCGGCGCCCGCTACCTCTCCCAGTTGGTGCGCCAGTTCGCCGGCAACACCGCCGACGCGCTCGCCGCCTACAACGCCGGGCCCGGCGCCGTGGAGCAGTACGGCGGCGTGCCTCCCTACTCCGAAACCCAGCAGTACGTCACCAAAGTGCTCGGTTACGCCGCCGCCTACAGCCAGGGCGGGGGGCATCGACACGCCCCACGGAGACGAGCCGCATGACCGCCCCCACCGCCCCAGACCACCCATCACCGCCCCCTCCGGATAGGCGCAAACCGATCCCGGGTGGGCGGGAACCGATCTCCTCCGGCGCTCCACCGGGCGCTCCCCCTGAAGCGGCGCCTTTCCAGAGCACGCTCGAAGCTGAATGGGCCCGGACCGCCACCGCGGAAGGCCAGCAGCAGAGCCACTCGGACAGCCCCTCCTCCCGCCACGAACGACCCTGTCGCGCAACGTCGCTCGCCAGCGCTCCGCCCTCGCAGCACCCGCCGGCCGAGCCGCGGACTCGCGACAAGCCACGCCCGCAGTGCGCTGGGCCTCCCAGCTGCGACTGCGCCGAGTTCCCGCGAGGGGTCGCATCCCCGCGCCGACGCCCACCGGGCGCACCCGGCGACAGCCGGTCCCCGGCGCTCCTCCACATGGGCGCGCCGCCGGCCGGGAGGAGGCCTCCCGACGCCGAGCGCCGAGGAGCCCTCGGCGCTCCGCGAGCTCCCGGCGAGCGCTCCGCTCGCCGCCCCAGTGGGTCCCGACTCCTCCGCCGGCCAGGGCAAGGCATCCCCGCTCCTCTCGAGAACGGCCGCCGCCGGCGCCACCCTCGGCGCCACCGTGCACACCAAGGGCACGATCGCGGGCGGCGGGGGCTGGACCCAGGAAGGCACAAACGCCGGCGGCGACGGTTGGAGCTCCCAGGCGGGCGCGCGCCGGCCTGCCGAGCCGCAGGGCCCCCGCTCGGCCGGCGCCACGGGCGCTCACGACAAGCTGTGGGTCCCCGACGCCGCCCAGGCCTCCCCGGGCGCCGATACCACCGGCGGTGGAGTGCCCACCGGCGGGGTGGGCGGGCTCGCCGAAGGCTCCAGCTCCGTGCAGGTCTCCGCCACGCCGGGCGGCGGCCAATCGGAGATCGGCCAGCAGGGGCCGCTGCTCGACTACGGCGTGGGCCTCCAGCAGGCGATCGAGACACTCCACGGCACGATCGAGCTCGCCGCCCGCCAGGGGCTCGCCCAGGCCCGCATCGCGCTGGAGCCCGAAGGGCTTGGCGAGATCCGCATCCACCTCACCCAGACGGCCCAGGGCCTCCTCGCCCGCGTCACCGCCGAGACGCCCGCCGCCGCGCAGGCGCTCGCCGCCGCCCACGCCGAGCTGCGCCAGTCGCTCAGCTCGCTCGGCCTCAACCTCGCGCGCCTGAGCGTCGGCCGTCACGGTCACTCCGCCGCCCAGGGCGGGGGCACGGCCCTCGGAGGCGACGGCCGCGACGGCGCCGCCGGCAGCGGCGAGGCATCCTCCCGCGGCGCTCGCTCCGGACAGACCGCCGCGACCGCGGCCCCCACCGATCCCGCCCCCGAAGCCCAAGAGGACGCGCGACCTGCGCCCGCGCCTACGCGCGGGACGCTCGTCGACGTGCTCGCCTGACGCGCCCGCAGACCTGACGCACCCGCAGACACGACAGATACACCCGTACACCCCACACCAACCCCGAACAGCTGAAAGCGCAGACACGCACCCCCCAAGCATGAGAGCGAGGCAACCGACATGACCACAGTCACCCCACCCCCCACCACCACGGCGCTCCCCGCTGCCACCACCCCCACCAAGACTAGCTCCGCGAGCTCTGCCGAAACGGTACCCACGAATCCCAACGGCGAACTCGGCAAGAACGACTTCCTCAAACTGATGATCGCCCAGCTGCAGGCCCAGAATCCGCTGGAACCGAGCAACGGCACCGAATACATCAGCGAGCTCGCCCAGTTCTCCCAGCTCGAGCAGACCACCAACATCGCCCAGGACAGCACCCAGTCCGCCACCGCCCAGCGGGTCGCCCAGGCGGTCGCGCTGATCGGACACACGGTCTCCTACACCGATCCCTCCACCGGCGCCACCCAGAGCGGTTCCGTGCAAAGCGCAGAGATCACCCCCGAAGGCGCCACCCTCACGGTCGAAGGCACTCCCGGGATTGAACTCGCCGGCGTCACGGAGGTCTCGTGAGCGTCGAGCTCAACCCCGCGCTGCTCCCGCCTGGCGCGATCGGGAGTCCGCGGACCGAGTCCCGCCGCTCAGGGACCGACCACGGGGGTCCCAAGCCCCTCCGGCCCGTCCTTTGCCGACGTCCTCAAGGACGCAGGCAAGACGAGCGGCTCCGAACCCTTGCATTTCTCCAAGCACGCCCTCGAGCGCGTGCAGCGTCGCGGGATCCCGCTCGACCAGATCACGCTCGGACGCCTGCAGGACGGCGTCGGACGCGCGGCCGGCAAGGGCTCCCGTGACTCGATCGTACTTGTCGACGGCACCGCCTTCGTGGTGTCTATCAACAACCGCACCGTCGTCACGGCGGTCAGCCCGGAACACATGCGCGAGCACGTGTTCACCAACATCGACAGCGCCGTCATCGCTTGAGGCGCCGACACAAGCTTCACCCAACCACGACCACGACCCAGACAACGACTACGGCCGGACCTCTTCGAGGAGGCCGCGAAAAGGAAGTGACGCAGCCATGATGTCAGGAATGTACGCCGCGATCAGCGGCCTCGACGCCAACGAGACGATGCTCAATGTGACCGCCAACAACCTCGCGAACGTCAACACGATCGGCTACAAGTCTCAGCGTGTGACGTTCGCCGACTCGCTGTCGCAGATCGTGCGGGGAGCCTCCGGGCCGACCACCAGCAACGGCGGCACCAACCCCATGCAGGTGGGGCTCGGCGTGGTCGTCGCCTCGACCGACAACGAAATGACCGAGGGCTCCTTCCAGTCCACCAACAACCCCCTGGACGTCGCCATCCAGGGCGAAGGGTTCCTGCGCGTCGGCAGCGGCACGCCGCCGGCGGAACCCCCGTACACGGCCAAACTGCCGTCCGGCTTCCAGTACACCCGCGAGGGCGACCTCACGACCAACACCAAGGGCTTCCTGACCACGCAGGCCGGGGACTACGTGATCGGCCGCGAAGCGGTCGCGAGCGGGAAAGGAGCCGAAACCACCTACGCGCCCGGGGCCAACGACAGCTACATCGTGATCCCCCCCGGGTCCGCCAACGTCTCGATCGGCGAGGACGGGGCCGTCAGCTACACCGACGAGAACCCCAAATCACCGACCTACGAACAGCAGGTCACTGCGGGATACCTTTCCCTGGCGCAGTTCCCCAACCAGGACGGCCTGCAGCGCCTCGGCGGATCGCTGTGGGGCCAGACCACCAACTCGGGCGCGCCGATCGTCGGCACCCCCGACACCGGCGGCTTCGGCCAGACCGTCGCCGGGGAGCTCGAGATGTCGAACGTCGACCTCGCCACCGAGATGACCAGCATGATCACCGCCGAGCGCGGCTACCAGGCCAACTCGAAGGTGATCACCACCGCCGACGAAATGCTCCAGACGGTGGTGACGATGGTCCAGTAACGCATCGAAGGGACGTACCGAGGCGCCCGGCGGGGCGTGGGCGCACCAGTCGCGCCGCGCCCCGCCATCGGGCGACACATCCACCGAGAGCAGGCTTCCCATGATCAACCTCCACCGACTCGGACACACCGACGAGACCTTTCAGCTCAACCCCGACCTGATCGTCACCGTCGAGTCCACCCCCGACACCGTCGTCACGCTCGCCACCACCGCCAAGGTCGTCGTGGCCGAGAGCCCCGACGAGGTTGCCGCCGCAGTACGCACCTGGCGCGTCGGCGTGCTCTCCGAGGCGATGCGCAACCGCCGCCCCGAGCACGAGCCCGGTCGCCCGCGTCTCCGGCACGACAGCGCGCCGCTGTCCGCGGTCGATGATGCACCCGCCGGGTAGGCGGCGGAGCGCCCCCTTCGGCGTGCGGCGCACGGTGCGTCTCGCATCTGCAGCGGCCGGCGCAGGCGCCGGTTGGGTCACGTCCGGCGCGCTCGCCTGGCCTTACTCGCCTTCTTCGCCTTCTTCGGACACCCCGTGACGGCGATCGCGGTGCTCTCGCGAATCCCCACATTGTCCTGCGCGATGAATTCGGTCGGCATCGCAAGCTTGCTCTTGCACAGGTCGCCGTTGGCCGCGAGCGCGGAGAACCTACCCTCCGGGAGCGTCAATTCGAACGAGCCGACGGGGACGTCCGGGACCGTCTTGAACGTGCTGCTCGTGATCCCGTGCTTGCTGATGAACGTCGTCCCGACCAGGTCGACCGTGACGCCGTAGCCCTGCAGCACCACGATCAGGCTCGGGAACGCTTCCCCGCCGTGCGAGACGAAGTACGCCGGGCCCGTCAACGGAACCGGCAGGATCGGCGTGATCGCCGTCGCATGCCCCACCACGGACGCCGCGGGACACTTCGCCGGATTGGCTTCGAACGTCGCGGACGGACACGCCTTCTGCAGCGTCGTCAACCGCGACGGCAGCTGCTTGGGCAGTTCGACTTTGACCCTCGCGATATTCGCCTCCGTGCCCTGCGGCGTACTGGGAAAGTTCAGCTTCGCCGTCAGACTTGCTCCGTCTTCCCGACTGGTCCTCCCCGACGTCGAGACCTTGAACGCCGGGTTGAACGCCAGCGCCGCGCAGTTGGTCGCCTGGAAGTGGCTCGACGCCTGTGAGCTCATACCCTGGGTGCTCGAAAGCGTCGCGCCCACAGTCAGCGGGTCGCACTTGGTCGGGTTGAACACGAATTCGGGGCGGTTGATATCGACGTCGACGCTCTTCACCTGGAAGGGGATGCCGTCCTTCATCGTCGGCAACGAGCCGTTCGTGACCGTCAACTGCGCGGTGTGTGGATCGACGTTCACGCTCGCACGAACGACTTCGCAGTCGCACGGGCCGGTGCCGAGATCGAGCGGTCCAGCCGTCTCGGGCACATCGATCGAGAGGCCGAACGGCGCGCCGTCATACGGCCCGGTCAGGTAGACCCTGCCGCCTTTGATGAAGTACGGTTCGGGACCGGGGCCGGCGCCGGCGGTGATTTCGCCGATCCGGCTCGCTTCAGGGCACGTGCCTTCGGTGGCCTGCGGTTCCCCGCACAGCGGGATCTTCGAGAGGTTCCCCGAGAGGCCCGGCGGCGTCGTGACCGCTATCCCGCCCAGGTCCTGATCGGCGTCTTCGCGCGAGAACGTCACACGCAGCGTGCTGTAACCGCCAGCCTGGTTCGAGAGCGTGCTGGCCGCAAACGTGGGGTCGAACCGTGGGCCTGCGCAGCCCGTGATTTCAAACGGCGGGCTCGACGGCGTCGCGTCTGGCTCGAATGGCGATGTCCATGGCGTCAGGACGGTTTCGGCTTCGAACGGGCCGCACGTGCTCGGGTTCGCGAGCGTCGCACGCGACCCGCCGGTCAACTGTAGTTTCAGTTCGCTAAACGGCAGCTCGGGATTTTCGTCGAACGTCGTCGTGAGCTGGCCGGTGGAGCGATTCGGCACCGCCGTTCCCCTAATCTTCACGAGGACGCCGTGCCCGGACAGCGTCAGATAGACCGTGAACGGCGGTTCGGTGATCGGACCCAACGAAGGGCCGCCCAGATACAGGGCGCCCTTCAATTCGCCCGAGAGCGCCGGCGTGATGAGCGACGCAACGCCCAACATCGATCCGTTCGGGCATTCCACGGGCTGTTCGGTACCCAGGCCGATCTGCGCTTCGGTGCACGCTTCGAGGCCGTTCGCCGCCGACGGCGAAAGTACGACGCCCGCGGGCATCTTCACGACCGCGTCCCTAAGGTCCGCCGTCGCGAGACCTTCCGCGCCTTCTGTCTGCGGGACCAGCAGATCGACCCCATAGCCTGTCGGGATCGTCGCCTGGGACTGTTCGGGGACCACCCCGATCGTCGGCGCGAACTTCAACGATTCGCAGCCCGTGAACGGTCCGACACCTGCCTTGGCGACCGGGGCCTCTTCTCCTTCCCACGATTCGACGCCCTTCAGTTCCGCTTCCAACGGCCGTCCTGTGCACTGCGTCGGGTTGACGAGGTAAGGCACGGCGTTTTCGTTCGCCGGTACACCCCCGCCTTCGCATTCAAGTTCACTGTGTGCCGCTTCGGTGCTGCGTCCTCCGCAGCGCTGGTCGCGCTCTGCGTCATGGCTCGAGGCAGCTGGAACGCCCCATACAGTCAACGACTGACGGACGATTTCCGCATTGGAGATCACGTTCATCGCCCTGGCGTGAACCCTGTAGTCGGGACCGACCGATAGGACGATCTCGCCCGAGACCACGTGCACGAAGGAGAAGCCAAACACCGCCGTCTCGTTAGGCGGCGGAGTCATGTTGTACACCGGATAACGGATCGTCAAAAAGGGGCGCGGGGCGTTGGGTTCAAGCCTGCGCACGACTTCGATCGTACCGATCTGCGAGTCGATGGGGCATATTTCCAACTGCAACTGCACCGGATCGCATGTCTTCACTGACGCCGGATAACCGGCGAAGCCGACCGGGAGAACGACTTCGGCACTGCGCAGGATCGCGCCCACACCTCCCGCCCCGTTCTGCTGGAACGCAAAGCTGGTCGTCAGGTCCGCGTGGGCGCCAGCCCGATCGCTCGAAGCAGTGACCTTGAACGTACCCGGCTTCACTTCATATGCGGCCCACGCCGCGACGGGCACGACGCAAGCAGACGCCACAGCCGCCAGTACGGCGATTAGCTTGAGCCAAAGGGGAACCTTCATGACCCACCCCCCCGTCGCCGGCTGCCGGCTTTCTTTACTCTGGTCTTGCGCCTGTTCTTGGGCTTCACGCATTTGCCATGGATCCGTCTCCTGCCCTTGGCGCAGCGGGCAGCTGTCTGGTGGGTCGCAACCGTTGTGAACGAGGAGGTGGCGGAATCGCCGGCGCCCGCGAACGTGAGGCTGGCTCCCGGGCTGAAGAGCGGCGGGGGGCTGCCCACACCATGGCACGTCAGGCATGGCGACGTAGCCGACGGCGGGGAGAACCCACCATCCACCCGCGCATCGTAGATGTTCGTGAATTCAGGGGTGGCCTGCGGCAGCAACTGCGCCGCCGTGGCAAAAAACACATCACTGCCATTCCTACTCGCACCAAGGAAGTGCGCCGGGCCCACTTCTTCGCCGGAGGAGATCAGATACGTGCATCCCTGGCTCAATTCACATTCACCCGCTCCATCAGCCTCCCACTCATACACGTCCATGCCCGGGGTCCCGCTCGTGTTATCTTCGAGGTCCTCGGTGCTGTTGGTGTCCTGCGGCACGAGCTGCGCCGTCGTCTCGAAGAACACCTCCTGCCCATTTTCAGACATCTGAACGAAGGGGGGGGTTTCATCCTCGGTTTCGAGTACGACATGCGCCCCGTTCGCGTTTGTCGGCTCGAGCATTTCACTGGTGCCGCGTTCCCCGGGCGCAACATCCTCCCCACAGGAGACGCACATCACGCTCCCAGTAGCAGCATCGTACCGGTACAACTCATTGTGGCCTACGCCACGCGGTTCAGGTTCGGGCTGACCTTCGAGTTTGACTCCTCCGGAGCCGCCTACAAACACCAGAAAATCTCCGTCAGGTGTTGTGTATGAAGGTTCATCAAAAGCAACTGGAGTGCTGGGCGTGGCGACAAAGCTCTTCTGCCCGTTCCCAGTTTCGTAGCGATAAATACTTCCACTGGCAGTGTAGTAGATGGTTGACCCGTCTTCCGAGACGATAAGGGAACTGCTAGGCCCCTGTGTTCCGCTGAATCCCGCTGCGATGAGCTTCAGCCTTTCGCCTTCGGGCCCTTCAGTATCGTATTCGAATAGCTTATCTTCGGTCGACTCGCCCGCAATCAGCGGAGTCCTCGTATCGAAAAAAACCCTCGATCCATTTGGAGTGGCGCCATCGTAAGTGACCTTCTGGCGTTCCGATGCTTCCAGTTTTACACCCTGCGGCGCCGAGACTTCCACCGGTTCGCTGCTGCCAACGACGCGCATGTAAAGCCGCGACGGTTCCCCTTCACAAGGCCTGGTCCTAAAGAAGATCTTCGAACCATCCGCGGATACCGCGCCGGTCCCGCCCCCGCCATAGGAATCGCCACGGCCAACCCCCAGTTCCGCCCCACAGGGGTCGACCAGTTTCAACCGCGCGCCTTCCCCCTCGACGTCGACGAGCCGCAGCTGCCCGTCCGTCCATTCGTACAGGTCGGGCGCGCCAGCGACAGCCGTTTCTGCGACGGTGCGTTCTGCGCTGAGCGGAAGGAGGACGTGATCGGTAGAGGTGAACAACACATGGCTGAGGGCGGGAACACTCGCAGTGCCCGCGTTAGCGCCCAGGAATATCTCTTCTTCCCCCGGTGGGATGTTCTTCGCCACGACCGCATATGGGCCGCCCGCCGGGCCAACCTCAAATGTCTTTGGCGATGTTTCTTCGTCGTTTAGCGAAGTGAACGATTCCATGGCGACCTGCGAGAGATCGGGGCTGAGGAGCAACATTTCGGTCCACTCCCCGTCTTCTCCCGACATCGTCGCAGAGCTGATCTGCCAACCCGAGGAGGTGCGCATAAAGAAGGCGTGGGCGCCGTTCAGGGTCGGATCCGGTTCGAGTGGGGCCAGCGACCTCAACGCGAGGCGTTCGCCGTCGATGGAGGGTATTGCGTGATCCGCGTTAGTGAAGCTCATGTCCTGCGTCCGGCCCAGGTCCGTGGGCGTCACGAGCTCATATGCGCGGCAATCAGGCAGATTCACAGAGGGACCCACACGGAGCTTTGCGTTCGGGCACTGCGCTGCCACAGCAACCGCGCTCCCCGCGAACCCAATCACACAGACACAGGCCCAGATTAGCGTGGCTGCTGCCGTCAATCGGGTCTCTCTTGCTCGGCTGATCCTATGGACACCAAGACAGACACCGCCTGCATGTGCTCGGCCGATCTCCCACCTACGTGATCTCATACATCCTCTCCACTGACTCGCGTTCTATATCGCTCAGAACGGTCCACACATGATCGGTTCGGGTGGGCCGGCCTATCGCCGCCCCACCCGAATTGCGACCGCTACACTTTAGATAGCGAAACCCCCGATCCGCCCAACGATAATAGTGCGAATAACCCTTCAACTTCACCTGCTTCTTTTCCGCCCAGCGAACAGGTCGCTTTGCTTCTTCCCTCGAATCTACCCTTTATTAATAATACGCCAGCCGTAACTTCACTGACTAATTCTGCCTGTTCCGGCATCCCTTCGGGGCTCAGGCACTTATCCGTAATTTTTCCCAATTTGCTTTTACATGTAACTTCCCATCCGGGTTCTTTGCCCGCAACGCTACCTTCGAGCTTTGTTAACAACTTGCCTTCCGTTTCGAAGATTTCTGTCTTCCATGGCAGATCAGCACCGACCACTTTTTCTACTTTTCCTGCTTCACAAGATCCTTCAACTCTTTCACAATTTGTTTCGGCTTCTTCTACTTCGGCCGTAAATACTTTGCCTTTATTGAGGCCTTCAAGTAAACCTGACCCCTTGCTTCCTTTGCCATTGCATTTTATGACCGACGTTTCGCCTTTTATTTTGTCCGTCAGCTTCAATGTGAAGCCTACGAGCTTAATAGAGTACGATTTGCCGCTCGCGAGTGCGACCGATTCCCATTTTCCAGTTGATTTTGCTTTGGTACACGAGCTGTCTTCGTATTTGGTGTTACTTGCCGAGCCTTCTAAGCACAGTAACCATAATGGCGTAGCGAAGGCATTCCCCGCGAGCGCCATGCCCATCGTGATCATGGCCACGAGGCAGAGCCCCGCAGTCCTGGCTATAGACTTCATGTTGGTACGTCTCCTAACCTTGGTCTTATTTTTTGGATATACGACGCCGGGACACCCCATCTTGAACCAAGGCGCTCCGGGACCGACTCTCTATGGTTGTATCTGATGATCTTCTATATAAGCCCTCCTATCGTTCTATTGACGGTTGTCTATATATGCTTCGCAGTCTTTCCTTGGGGGCCGCCGAGCGCAAAGTACATACACGACGACAAACTCAGATATCCGACTGCAAGGATAAGGCTAGCACGCCGTCAAGGGGAGCGCAAGGGCTGTCTCCTGCTCCAAAAATGGCCTTAAAATCAGCCGGAAGAATGTTTCTGACCAGACCGTCAGAGTCCGTCCAATTCCCGCGGATTCTCCCCGCGCGCATCGCCCAAGGCCCCGCAGAATGGTCCCTCCGGCTGCGCGCCGCGAGGTAGACACCTTCACCTGCGCATGTCAAACGATGCCCCCTCAGCCCCCGGATCTCCCCGAGGACCGAAACTTAAATGTTTGATAAGATTTTGGTAAAGACGGCGGGATGGGGGTCGATGGCCGGGCGGGGGCGCCAGTCGAGTCGCGTTCGGCGCCCGGGGGGCGCCCCCAACTCGGCAAGCCCGTACGCGCGTAGAAGGAGTAAAGACCGCGCCATCGGGCTCTCTCTACGGGCGCCCCGACATGAAAGGCACCCGCAAGCTTGGTTCAGGACATATCACTTGCCCCTCTGGTGGCCACCATCGCCACGACCGGCCGCTCGGGCCCCGCGCGCACGCCCGGACCTGCTCGCCTTCTTCGCCTTCTTCGGACACCCCGTGACGGCGATCGCGGTGCTCTCACGAATCCCTACGTTGTCCTGCGCGATGAATTCGGTCGGCATCGCAAGCTTGCTCTTGCACAGGTCGCCGTTGGCCGCGAGCGCGGAGAACCTACCCTCCGGGAGCGTCAATTCGAACGAGCCGACGGGGACGTCCGGGACCGTCTTGAACGTGCTGCTCGTGATCCCGTGCTTGCTGATGAACGTCGTCCCGACCAGATCGACCGTGACACCATAGCCCCGCAGCACCACGATCAGGCTCGGAAACGCTTCCCCGCCGTGCGAGACGAAGTACGCCGGGCCCGTCAACGGGACCGGCAGGATCGGCGTGACCGCCGTGGCGTGCCCGACCACAGACGCCGCCGGGCAGTTCGAGGAGTCCGCTTCGAACGTCGCGGACGGACACGCCTTCTGTAGCGTCGTCAGCCGCGAGGGCAGTTGCTTGGGCAGTTCGACTTTGACCCTCGCGATATTCGCCTCCGTTCCCTGCGGCGTGCCGGGAAAGTTCAGCTTCGCCGTCAGACTCGCGCCATCTTCCCGACTGGTCCTCCCCGACGTCGAGACCTTGAACACCGGGTTGAACGCCAGCGCGGCGCAGTTGGTGACCTGGAAGTGATAGCCCTGCTGTGAGGCCATACCCTGGGTGCTCGACAGCGTCCCGTTGACACTCATCGGGTTGCAGCTCGTCGGGTTGAACACGAATTCGGGGCGGTTGATGTCCACGTTGACGCTCTTGACCTGGAAAGGGATGCCGTCCTTGATTGTCGGCAGCGCCTGACTGGCCACCGTCAACTGCGCCGTGTGCGGGTCAACGCTGACGGTCGCCCGCACCACTTCGCAGTCGCACGGGCCGGTCCCGAGGTCGAACGGGCCGGCCTTCTCGGACACGTCGATCGAGAGGCCGAACGGCGCGCCGTCGTAGGGGCCGGTGATGTAGACCCTGCCGCCTTTGATGAAGTACGGTTCGGGTCCGGGACCAGCGCCGGCGGTCAATTCGCCGATCTGGCTTTCGGGACCACACGTGCCCTGCGCGGCCTGCGGTTCGGGGCACAGCGGGACCTTCGAGAGGTTCCCCGAGAGGCCCGGCGGGGTCGTAACCGTGATCCCGCCGAGATCCTGATCGGCGTCTTCACGCGAGAACGTCACGCTCAAGGGGCTGTAGCCGCCCGCCTGGTTTGAGATCGTGCCCACCACGAACGCCGGGTTGAACCGAGCCCCCTGACAGCCCGTGATTTCAAATGGGAGGCTCGAAGGCGTCGCGTCGGGCTCAAACGGCGAGCTCCACGGCGTCAGAACGCTTTCAGCGCTGTAGGACCCGCACACGCTCGGGTTCGCGAGCGTCGCGCGCGAACCGCCGGTGAGCTGCAATTTCAGTTCGCTGAACGGCAGCTCGGGGTTCTCGTCGAAGACCGTCGTGATCTGCCCCGTCACCGGGTCCGGGGTGGCCGTCCCCCTGACCTTCACGAGCACGCCGTGACCCGCGAGCGTCAGATACACCGTGAACGGCGGCCCGGTGATCGAACCCGAGGACGGGCCCCCAAGATACAGGGCGCCCTTCAGTTCGCTCGACAACGCCGGGGTGATGAGCGACACCACCCCCAACTTCGACGCGTTCGGGCATTCCACCGGGCTTTCAGTACCTAGCCCTACCTGCGCTTCGCTGCACGCCACGAGCCCATTCGCCGCCGACGGCGAGAGCACCACCCCGGCGGGCATCTTCACGACCGCGTCCTTAAGGTCCGCCGTCGCGAGGCCTTCCGCGCCTTCTGTCTGCGGGACCCTCAGATCGACCGCGTAACCCGTCGGCGTCGTCGCCTGGGACTGTTCCGGGGCCACCCCGATCGTCGGCGCGAACTTCAACGATTCGCAGCCCGTGAACGGTCCCATGCTCGCCTTCACCGTGGGTGCCGTTTCGCTCTCCCACGACCTCACGCCCACCAGTTCCGCCTCCAACGGCGCCCCGGTGCACTCCGTCGGGTTGACGAGGTACGGCACGGGGTTTTCGTTCGCCGCGACACCACCGCCACTGCAACGCTCTTCTCCCGGCACAAACCATTCGGTCGGCGACCCGAACTGCCTGCAACTGAACCCACTGCCGCGCTGCTCATCGTGACTCGGATCGGCCGGCACCCCCCACACCGTCAACGACTGGCGCGTCAGTTCCAGATGCTCAACTTCCGTACCCGTAATCAAGTTCGTCGCTCTCGCGTGCACCCGGTAATCGGGGCCGAGCGACAGAACGATATCGCCCGACACGAAATTCGTAAAAACGAACCCGAAGACAGCCGTCTCACCAGGCGGCGGGACCATATTATACAAAGGAAAGAGAAATACAATATATTCCCTGGGTCCGCCCCTCAGCGCTACTTCGATCGTTCCGATCTGCGCATCCACCGGGCATGATTCGCGCTCCAACTGGACGGGATTACACGTCTTCACGTTCGCGGGATAACCCGCGAACCCGACGGGCAACACCACTTCCGCGTCACGCAACACACCCCCCACACTACCTTCTTCATTCTGCTTGAACGCGAAGCTCGTCGTCAGGTCCGCGTGCGCCCCCGCCTGATCGCTCGAGGTACTAACTGTAAAACTACCTGGTCTCACTTCAAACCCAGCACACGCGACCACGGGCACAACACAGCCACACAGAACCACAACCGCCAAGCCGGCGACCAACGCCCCCAACCGCGCCCTCATGACCTACCGCCTCTCCCTCTTGCTTTTGCGCGCACCCCACGCCTCGTGACGGCCTTCGATCTCCCCCTACGCCTCTTCCCATGCTTCTTCTTCGGCTTCTTCGTTTTCGTCTTCGTTTTTGGCCCTGACTTAAAGACCGTCGCAACTGGATTACCCGCGCCCGCGAACGGTCCGCTGGCAGGCGTATTGAACAACGGCGGCGGGCTGCCCACACCCTGACAGGCCAGACATTCAGACACGGGGGGCGGTGGCGGAAACCCGCCGTCCACGCGCGCATCATAGATGTTCGTGAATTCAGGTGTGGCCTGCGGTACGAGCTGCGCCGCCGTCGCAAAGAACGTATTCCTGCCATCCCTACTCGCACCCAGAAAGATCGACGGCCCCACGTCTTCACCCGAAGTGATCAGATGCGTACACCCGTTCGCCACGCCACAGAACACGCCCGGCTCTTCTTCGGTGCCGTCCGTCTCCCACTCATACACATCCGCGGCCTGACCCAAACCACCGGGCGTATCTTCTTCTTCCGTGGTATCGACGTTCGTATCCTGCGCCACCAACTGCGCAGAGGTCTGGAAGAACACGCGCCGCCCATCTTCAGACATCTCAATTAGGGTAGGCGTACCATCTATAGGCTCCAGCAGCGAGTCGCCCGCCGCGACTGTACTAGGCTCGAGCGTAGTTCCCTTTTCGGGCACCGTCCCCTCCCCGCACGAGACGCACATCACGCTCTTGTCGGCATTGTCATACCGGTAGAGCTCGTTGTGAGGATGACCAGGAACACCCGCACCCCGCGGTTCACCCGTCACGCCCTCTCGTGCTTCAAGATCACCAGATGCACTACCCTCGGAGGCGAACAGGAGGAATTCACCGTCTGGGGTGGTCGATGAAGATTCTTTTTCACCGGCGGTTTCATGGGCCTGCGCGACGAACGTGGACTTCCACGTGGACGTCCCCGCCACCTTTTCCCAGCGGACGATGGCATTACCCCCGGCCTCCACGTAGACGATCGAGCTATCTTCCGATATGACAAGATTACGAGGGGCATAACCCCCTTCGAATTGGCTGGTGATCAGCGTCAACCTCTGCCCCGCAGGAGCTTCGGCGTCATACGCGTAAAGCGTATTCACATTCGCGGGTGCACCCATCGTCAACGCGGTGGCCGTGCTGAAGAAGACCACCGAACCATCCGCAGTCGCACCATAGTAATGCACATTGTGGCGTTCAGGTTCCGGGACACCCTGATTGGGGGCTGACACTTCAACCGTTTCCCTCCCATCCACGCGCATATACAACCGTGACGCTTCGTTGCAAGCTTCACCCGATTGGCGCATCTGGAAGAAAACCTTCGAGCCATCCGCGGAGACCGCATCGATCGCGCCTTCTGGGGAAGCTCCTTCTCCCAATGAAGCCTGGCACCGGTTTATCAGTTTGAGATGCGGCCGTTCGCCTTCAACGTTCACGAGTTCGCAGCTCGCCGCCGCCACTCTACACTCGTACAGGTCTGCTTCACCCGGAAATGTTTCTTCCGCGAGCTTACGTTCCGGCCCAGGCGGCAGGATCGCGTGATCATTCGATTCGAACAGCACATCGCTGAACGCCGGAACACTCGCCGTGCCGTTGTTCGCACCAAGGCTTTCAAGTGATTCGATACCGCTCGCACTGGCCAGGGAAACATACGGCCCGCCGACGGGACCAACCTCCAGCGTCCGAGGCACTACTTCGGAGCTATTTAGCGCGGTTTCGGACTCGAGCGCGACCTGCGAGAGGTCGGGGCTGAAGACACTCGTCCGGAGGGTGTCCGCGGTCATCCCTTCTCCGACGGCGGACTTCATCATCCAACCTTGCGCGGTGCGCGAGAAGACAGCATGCGTACCGCCGGCGCTCGGGCTGGTATGCGAATCCGGTTCGAGCGCCACGATCGTCGCGAGTGCGAGGTGTTCGCCATCGCTGGAGGGAATCGCATGGTCAGCGCTGGTGAAGGTCAGAGACTGCGTGCGGCCGAGGTTTTCCGGGGTGACGAGCTCATATGCGCGGCAATCGGGCAGGCTCGTCGACGGACCCGTGCGGAACCTTTCATTTTCACAGGCGAGCGCCGGCAGAGGCAGCACGGCCCCCACAAGCCCTGTCACACACGCAGCTATGCACCCCGACACGACCAGCCTCATCAACTCTCTCCGGTCTGTACTCAAGATACGCCCCATACACCGCCTCCACCCTCTCTATTACGCCTAAACCATTACGCCTAAACCCGGGTGGGACCGGCGCAACACCGGTCCCACCCGACTCCGGACTTCAAATCCTACTACGTTTTATTGATTGAAAGCCCATTTTTGTTTACTAATAAGATAGCGACTAAGCCTTCCACTTCACCCGCTCTCTTACCTTTAGTCAGGGAGCATTCTGCTTTATGTTTCTTCTCGAATTCACCCTTTACTAATAACACACCTTCAGTCAGTACATTGCTTAACGTTACTTCTTCATATTCATTGTTTATACTCGTACATTCATCGGTTGCCCCGCTGCACTTGATCGCCCACCCGGGTTCGCCGGCACCGCTGTTTTCGATCTTGGTTAAGAACTTACCTTCCGTTTCGTAGATTTCTGTATTCCACGGTAGATGAATTCCCTTTACTTCTTCTATTTTTTTACAGAGCACTCCTTTCAGGATGTTACATCTTTTGGTGACTTCGCTAGTAGTGATTTTGGCCTTTGTGATCTGGCCTTTATTGTTAGAAGAAATCGTTCCTTCACCTTCGTCTAGTGCTAAACTGCTGTTGCATTCGACTTCCGTTCCTGCTTCTATGTCTCTCAGACGCAGGGTACGGACGACAATACTAACCGTATCCGTTTTGGTACCAAGAGCGACCGATTCCCATTTTTCGGCCGAACCTCCGGCAGTTGTACACTGGTTGGACGTATACCTGGTATGCGTATTTGCTGTGCCTTCTAAACACAGTAACCATAATGGCGTAGCGAAGGCATTCCCCGCGAGCGCCATGCCCATCGTGATCATGGCCACGAGGCAGAGCCCCGCGGTCCTGGCTATAGACTTCATGTTGGTACTTCTCCTAACCTTAGTCTTATTTTTGGGTTATACGACACCGGGGCGTCCCTTGAAAGTTCAAGGCGCTCCGGGGACGACTCTCTATGGTTTGTATGTGATGGTCTTCTAGATATGCCCTCCTATGGTTCTATTGATGGTTGTCTATATATGCTTCCTTGGGAGCCGACGAGCGCAAAGTGCATACACGACGACAAACTCAGATATCCGATTGCAAGGACAAGGTTAGCACGTCGTCAAGAGGAGCGCAATGGCTGTCTCCTGCTCCAAAATGGGCCTTAAATAGCCTGTAGAATGTTTCTTACCAGGCCGTCAGAGTCCGTCCAATTCCCGCGGATTCTCCCCGCGCCATCGCCCAAAGGCCAGGAAAAGATGGCCTCCGGCTGCGCGTCGCGGGGTAGACACCTTCACCTGCGCATGTCAAACGATGCTCCCTCAGCCCCCGGATCTCCCCGAGGACCGAAACTTAAATGTTTGATAAGGTTTGGATAAAGACGGCGGGGTTGGGGGGTCGGTGGCCGAGTGGGGGCGCCAGGCGAGTCGCGATCGGCGCCCGGGGGACGCCCCCAGCTCGGCATGTCCCGAACGCGCGTGCCAAGACAACACGCGCCATCTCGGGCTCTCTCTACGAGCGCCCCAACATAGAAAGGTGCTCGCAAGCTTGGTTCAGGACATCACTTGCCCCTCTGGTGGCCACCATCGCCACGACCGATCGCCCGGGCCCCGCGCGCACGCCCGGACCTGCTCGCCTTCTTCGCCTTCTTCGAACACCCCGTGACGGCAATCGCGGTGCTCTCACGAATCCCAACGTTGTCCTGCGCGATGAATTCGGTCGGCATCGCAAGCTTGCTCTTGCACAGGTCGCCGTTGGCCGCGAGCGCGGAGAACCTGCCCTCCGGGAGCGTCAATTCGAACGAGCCCACCGGGACATCCGGGACCGTCTTGAACGTGCTGCTCGTGATCCCACGCTTGCTGATGAACGTCGTCCCGACCAGATCGACCGTGACGCCATAGCCCTGCAGCACCACGATCAGGCTCGGGAACGCTTCCCCACCGTGCGAGACGAAGTACGCCGGGCCCGTCAACGGGACCGGCAGGATCGGCGTGATCGCCGTGGCGTGCCCGACCATGGACGCCGCAGGGCAGTTCGCAGGGTTCGCTTCGAACGTCCCCGACGGACAGGCCTTCTGCAGCGTCGTCAGCCGCGACGGCAGCTGCTTGGGCAGTTCGACTTTGACCCTCGCGATATTCGCCTCCGTGCCCTGCGGCGTACTCGGGAAGCTCAACTTCGCCGTCAGGCTCGCCCCATTTTCCCGACTGGTCCTCCCCGACGTCGAGACCTTGAACCCCGGATTGAACGCCAGCGCCGCGCAGTTCGTGACCTGGAGATGGCTCGAGGCCTGCGAGATCATGCCCTGCGTGCTCGACAGGGTCCCGTCGACGCTCATCGGGTTGCAGCTCGTAGGGTTGAAGACGAATTCCGGGCGGTTGATCAGCACGTTGACCGACTTGACCTGGAACGGGATGCCATCCTTCATCGTCGGCAGCGCGCCGTTGGAGACTGTTAGCTGCGCCGTGTGTGGATCCACGCTGACGGTCGCCCGCACCACTTCGCAGTCGCACGGACCGGTGCCGAGGTCGAACGGGCCGGCCTTCTCGGACACGTCGATCGAGAGGCCGAACGGCGCGCCATCATACGGACCGGTCAAGAACACCTTGCCGCCTTTGATGAAGTACGGTTCCGGCCCAGGGCCCGCCCCCGCGGTCACTTCCCCGATTTCGCTCGCTTCCGGGCACGTTCCCTGCGCAGCCTGCGGTTCGCCGCACAGCGGGACGTGCGAGAGGTTCCCCGATAGGCCCGGCGGGGTAGTGACCGTCAGCCCGCCGAGCTCCTCTTCGGCGTCTTCGCGGGAGAACGTCACGCTCAACGGCGTGTATCCGCCGGCCTGGTTGCTCGTCGGACCCGCCACGAACGACGGCGCGAACCTCGGGCCCTGGCAGCCCGTGATTTCGAACGGGAGGCTCGACGGCAGGGCGTCCGGCTCAAACGGCGAGCTCCACGGCGTCAGAACGCTTTCCGCGCTATAGGAGCCGCACGTGCTCGGGTTCGCGACCGTCGCGCGCGAGCCGCCGGTCAGCTGCACTTTCAGTTCGCTGAACGGCAACTCCGGGTTCTTGTCGAACGTCGTCGTCAGCTGGCCTGTCACTGGGTCCGGCACGACCGATCCCTTGATCTTGACCAGCACGCCATGGCCGGCGAGCGTCAGGTACACCGTGAACGGCGGCCCTGTGATCGGCCCCGACGGCGGACCCCCGAGATACAGGCCACCCTTCAGTTCGCCCGTCAACGCCGGCGTCACCAGCGACACCTCGCCCAGCTTCGATGCGTTGGGACATTCTGCCGGGCTTTCGCTGCCGAGCCCAATCTGCGCTTCAGTGCACGCCACCAACCCCGTCGCAGCCGACGGCGAGAGCACGACACCCGCCGGCATCTTAACGGCGGCGTCTCGCAGATCCGCCGTCGCGAGACCTTCCGCGCCTTCGGTCTGCGGAACTTTCAGATCTACCTCATAACCCGTTGGGGTCGTCGCCTGCGACTGTTCCGGGGCGACCGAGATCGTCGGGGCGAACTTCAACGATTCACAACCCGTGAACGGGCCAACAGAGGCTTCCGCAACAGGCAGCTTTTCGTCTTCCCACGATTCGACGTTCCTCAATTCAGCCGTCAACGGCTCACTCGTGCACTCCGTTGGGTTCACCAGGAACGGCACCGGGTTTTCGTTCGCCGCGATTCCACCACCTTCGCACCGCTCTTTTGGTTCTCCAGTGAACTGTTCACAATTGAACTTGCTCCCGCGCTGCGCATCATGGCTCGGATCGGCCGGCACACCCCACAACGTCAACGACTGACGCACGAGTTCCACGCCACTGATCACATTTGTAGCCGTGGCGTGCACCCTATAATCGGGCCCGACAGACACGACGATATTACCAGAGACGAAGTGATGTATCACAAAACCAAACACAGCCGTCTCGTTCGGTGGTGGCGCCATATTATACACCGGGTAAAGAATCTTCCAATCGAGATTGGGAGCAAGCCTGAGCAACACTTCGATCGTCCCGATCTGAGCATCCACCGGGCATTCTTCGAGCTGCAACTGCACCGGCACGCACGTCTTTACTGCCGTCGGATAACCCGCGAACCCCACCGGCAAAACAACTTCAGCGTTCCGCAAAATCGCTCCCACAGCCCCTTCTTGGTTCTGCTGAAACGCGAAACTCGTCGTCAGATCGGCGTGCGCCCCAGCCTGACTACTTGACGAACTGACCACAAAACTACCAGGTTCCAACTCAAATTCAGCCCACGCGGCAACGGGCACGACACAGCCACACAAAACCACAGCCGCCAAGCTCATTACCAACACCCCCAGCCCCGCCCTCATGACCGCCTCTCCCTCTTATTCTTATTCTTATTTGTGCGCGCCGTACCACTCGAGACGGCACTCGATCGTCCCCTGTGTCGCTTCCTATGCCGCGTCTTTGGTTTCTTCGTTTTTGTCTTTGTTTTCGTCTTTGGCCCAGACTCAAAGACCGTCATAGCTGGATTGCCGGCACCCGTAAACGACACGCCGGCCGGAACACTGAACAACGGCGGCGTACTGCCCACGCCCTGACAACTCAGACATTCAGACGGGGGCGGTGGTGGAGGAAAGCCACCATCCACACGCGCGTCATAAATATTCGTAAATTCAGGGGTAGCCTGAGGCACAAGCTGAGCCGCAGTCGTAAAAAATACATTGCTGCCATCCCTACTAGCCCCCAAGAAGATAGCCGGCCCCACATGTTCACCCGAGGAAAGCAAATAAGTGCAACCCTGAGACAGTTCACACCCACCCGCACCATCGGCCTCCCACTCATATACATCCTGACCAAACGTATCCTGATCAAAATTTTCTTTTTCTTCCTTTGTAGTGCTGATGTTCGTATCCTGCGGGACGAGCTGTGCGGAGGTCTGGAAAAACACCTCCTGGCCATCTTCGGACATAGGAATCAAATCAGGTATTTCATCAGTAGTTTCTAGCGGTGTATCAATGTGAGGCATTGTTGTGTTACCGTTCAGGGGAGCATCACCCTCCCCACACGAAACACACATCACGCTATCATTGAGCTTATCATAACGATAGATCTCGCTATGACGTGCTCCACGCGGTTCACTGGGTTCGCTCACACCCTCTTCTTCAGCGAGGCCACCCGCCGAAGCGCCCCGGGCAGGGAACAGAAGGAACTCGCCGTTCCGAGTGGTGTACAAATGTTCACCGCCGAATATCGGCTCCCTGGCGGTGGCGACGAAGGTGGTCTGCCCAACCTCTGTTTCATAACGATAGATATCGTAAACCCCTCCCCTCCCTTCCTTCTCGTAATAGACAGTTGAACCGTCTTCGGAGACCACTATGGACCCACCGTTTCCTTCCAATACTCGAACCCCGCTGCCGACCAACTTCAGCCTCTGCCCCTCCGGAGCTTCGGTGTTATACTCGAACAGCTTGTTCTCGCTCTGTTCCCCCACTGTCTCACCCCCGGTCAACGGGGTCCGCGTAGTGAAGAAGACCTCCGAGCCATCGGGAGTCGCGACGTTGTAGGTTACGTTTTGACGCTCAGACGATCCGAGTTTGACACCAGGTTCGGGTTCCGACACTTCCACCGTTTCCCTGCCATCCACACGCATATACAAACGCGATGGTTCGTTACACGCCGCGTTGGCTCCCACCGCGATGGGGTCGGGACTCGTGAAGAAGAACCTCGAGCCGTCGTCGGAGACCGCGTTGGTCGCACCCACCGTATAAGGATAATTCCCCCCCGCCCCGAGCACAGCCCCACATGGGTCGAGCAGCGTACCATTGCTCGTGACGTTGACGAGTCGCAGTTCCCCGCCTGTCCAGTCATACAGATCGTGTACGCCGTTAACGGCTGCTTCAGCGACGACGCGTTTGGGCCCGACTGGGAGAAGTTCATGATCCTTCGAGGCGAACAACACGTCGCTGAACGCCGGAATACTCTCAGTCCCGGCGTTAGCACCGAGAAATTCCGTCTGACCATTGTTTGGGACGGTCGCCAGGAGCGCATACGACCCACCTAGAGCACCGACCTCCAGCGCGTCTTCCGATTCATCGTCCTCGTTCAGCGCGGTGTACGACACGAGCGCGACTCGCGAGAGATCCGGACTGAAGAGATACATCTCGAGCCTATCCGTGCCGGCCCCCGGGACCGTGGCCGACCTCATCTCCCAGCCGGTCGGGGTGCGCGAGAAGACGGAGTGCGTGCCGGCGATGCTCGCACTGATGCCTGGTTCTGGTTCCAGTGGTGCGACCGATTCAAGGGCAAGGTGTTCGCCGTCGCTGGAGGGAATCGCATGATCTTTGCCAGTGAACGTCATATCCTCCGTACGGCCCAGATCCATCGGGGTCACAAGCTCATATGCACGACAATCAGGCAGACTCGCCGACGGACCAACGCGAAGCACAGCGTTCGGACATCCCTCACCCGCAGCCACCGCAACTCCCGCGAACCCAACCACACACACACAAACAAACCCTGCCATCACCGTCACACGAATACACCCAACCCAAACACACCCCCGAACACGATTCGCCCGCACCCCCATCTTATGCCGACACCGCCTCATACACCCACCTCTCCATTATCTCGAATAACGATCATCTCCGAGGCCGCACAAGCCGCACTCAAAAACGAGTGGGACCGGCACAACACCGGCCCCACCCAAAACACACAGGACTCAAGCAGTACCTACGATACTCGAAGCCCGGCTTTACTTTCTAATAAGATGGCAAGCTGACCTAATACCGAACCTGTTTCTTCTTTGCTGCTCTGAGAGCAGTTCGCTTTATGCTTTTCTAAGAACTTACCTAATACTAATAATTCACTATTTGTCAGTTTATTGGTTAAGGTCACTACTTCCTGATCGGCCGCAGCCTTCGTCAAACATCTATCCGTCTGTTTGCCGAGGAGCGTATTACATGAAACTTCCCATCCTGGCTCTTCGCCACTGGGGCCGGGGGCGATTTTGGTCTGTACCGCGCCTTCCGTTTCGTACATTTCTGTTTGCCATGGCAAGTTAGCTCCTGCCACCTTTTCTACTTCTCCCGCTTTACAACCACCTTCTACTCTTGCGCATTCTTCCTTGGGTTTTGGTGCATTAGCTACCGTGACAAGCCCTAGACCACCGGGACCGACTGTTCCCTCTTTCCCTTCGATAGTAACATGACCACATACGACTAACGACGTCCCTCCGGTTGCACCGGTATCCTTCAGCCCAATCGACAGGCCTAAGATTCTGACGTTGTCCGTATTTTTGACTTCTTCCCACGCGAAGCTATTCGTGGTTCCCACTTTCTGACACGCACTGCTTTCGTACCTGGTTTTGGCTGTGGTGTTCGATAAGCACGCTTCCCATACTGGATTGGCGGAAGCGGTCACTGCCGCTGCCATGCTCATCACAAAGGTGGCCGCGAGGCAGAGCCCCGCGGTCCTGGCTATAGACTTCATGTTGGTACGTCTCCTAACCTTGGTCTTATTTTTGGGGATTACACAACACCGGGCGCCCATCCTAAATTTCAAGGCGCTCCGGACCGACTCTCTATGGTTGTATGTGAGGGTCTTCTAGATATGCCCTCCTATGGTTGTATTGATGGTTGTCTATATATGCTCCGCAGTCTTCCTTGGGAGCCGCCGAGCGCAAAGTACATACACGACGACAAGCTCAGATATCCGACTACAAGGATAAGGCTACCACGCCGTCAAGAGGAGCGCAAGGGCTGTCTCCAGCCCCAAAAACGGCCTAAAATAGCCGGAAAAGTGTCTCTGACTGGGCCTTCAGAATCCTTCCCGGGCGCCCGCGGAGCCTCCCCGCCCGCGCCGCTCACGGCCCAGAGGAGCGGGCCTCCGACCGCACGCCGCGGAGCCGGCGAAATGGCGCCCGGCCCTTCGCCGCCGACCAGGCGCGCGTCCAGGTCGCCCGCAAAATTCCCTGCATATCTCGATAGTTTTGGTTATTCTGATTAGGCCCAGGTGCTCAGGCAGCGAAGTCGGCCGCTGCCGGGGTGCTCGTCCTCCCCGCCTCCGGACCCCTGCACCGCCCCTCCACGCAAAAAGGCCCAGCATCGCCCAGACACCCCTGCGCGCGCATGTCAAACCAGGGCCCCCTCCGCCCCCGGATCTCCCCGAGGACCCAAACCTAAAACCTTGATAAAGAGCCTAAATGTTTGATAAGGTTTCGATAAAGATCGGGGATCCGAGCTCTCCGGACCCCCGATCGGGCCCTCCGCCAGGACGCGGGGCACGAGGCCCCGCGCACACGCACCCTCGCGGGCACGCCCGCCCACGTGGACGATCTCCAAGCTGCACCCTGCCGGCCACCCCGCTCGGCTCTCGGCGGATTGCGCCCGCGGATGCTGAAGGTTTGCGGCCCGCGGCCGATGAACGGGGGCGATGAAGGCCGCTACAGCTATTGGGATCGGGATCGCGTTCGGCGCTCTGCTGCTCTCCGCCATGATGGACGGCACCTCTCCTGCGTCGTTCATCAACATCTCGGCGCTGATGATCATCCTCGGCGGCACCGGCGGGGTCACGCTTGCGAGCGTTGGGATGCCCTCGATGAAGCGCATCCCCTCGCTCTACAAGCTGGCCTTCTCGGCCGAGCCGCCCGACCTGCGGGGGCGCCTGGACCTGCTTGTGTCGCTCGCCGACCAGGCCCGCCGCGACGGCCTGCTCGCGCTCGACGCGCAGCTCGGGGAGATCGAGGACTCCTTCACCCGCAACGCGCTGCAGCTCGTCGTCGACGGCACCGACCCCGAGATGGTCAACACGATCATGGAGGCGGAGGTCGACGGCATGGCCGCCCGCCACGCCGCCGCCGCCGCGCCGTTTGAGAAGGCCGGGGGGTTCGCCCCCACGATGGGCATCATCGGCACCGTGCTCGGGCTCGTGCACGTGCTGCAGAACCTCGCCGCGCCCTCCACGCTCGGGCCCTCGATCTCCGCTGCCTTCCTTGCGACGCTGATGGGGGTCGGCTCGGCCAACGTGATCTTCCTGCCGATCGCCAACCGCCTGAAGGCGATCTCCGCCGAAGAGTCCGAACTGCGGATGATGACGCTCGAGGGGATCCTCTCGCTGCAGGCCGGCGACAACCCGCGCCTCGTCGCGGACAAGCTGATGTCCTACCTGCCGCCCGCCGAGCGCGAGACCGAGGACGGCCCGGGCGCCTCCTCGCCTGCCGAGAGCGCCCAAGCCGAGGCGGCCTGATGGTCCCGCGCAGGTACACGCGCCCGGCGGTTCGGTGGGGAGGTGCGTGTGCCACGTGTCAGCACCCACGGACTCACGGGGGGGCCCGCTAGCGATGGCGCGCGGGCACGGCAGCAGACGCCGCGGGCACGCCGCCGCGCACGACAACGACGAGCGCTGGCTGCTCACCTACGCCGACATGATCACGCTGCTGATGGCGCTCTTCATGGTTCTCTTCTCGATCTCCTCGGTCAACATCTCCAAGTACAAAACCCTCCAGCTCGCGCTCAAGGCCGCCTTCTCCGGGGACATCCTGCCGGGCGGCAAGTCGATCGAGCAGCCCGGGGCGTCCGCCAACTCCAGCCGCGCCCCCACCACGATCGACACGCCCGCGATCGTACGGCTCACCCCCAACGTCACCTCCGAACTCGAACACGTGTCCGGCGGGTCCGCGGGCAGCGCGCAGGCGCAGTCGAGCGCCCAGGCCGCAGCCACGAGCGCCGCGAGCGTGCAGGTCTCCGCCGCCCAACAGGAGCAGGCCAGCTTCGAGGCGCTCGCACGCGAGCTCAACGCCTACGCCGCCCGGCACGGGTTCGCGCGATCGGTCCACGTCGCCGTCGAACAGCGCGGCCTGACGATCCGCGTGCTCACCGACTCCCTCCTCTTCACCTCCGGCTCCGCCACCCTGGAGAGCCACGGCGAGCCGCTGCTCACCGAGATCGCGGCGCTCTTGAACGTCGACCACGTCCACCCGATCGCCGTCGAAGGTAACACCGACAACGTGCCCATCACCGGCGGCGCCTTCCCGAGCAACTGGGAGCTCTCCACCGCCCGCGCGAGCTCCGTCGTGCGCTTCCTGATCGCCCGGGCGGTCGACCCCCAGCGGCTCTCCGCCGTCGGCTACGCCGAACAGCACCCGATCGCCACCAACTCGACCGCGGCAGGGCGCGCGCTGAACCGGCGTGTCGAGATCGTCCTGCAGCGCCTCTACTGATCCGGCGCCCCCGGCCGATACATACGACCAGGACCCACGACCTCCGCCCCGACCCGCACCCTGACCCCACGCGACCCATGTCCAAGAAGAAGCTCCTCCTCCCCCTCGTGCTGCTGCTCGTGCTCGGCGTCGGCTACTCCATGAGCAAGCCGAAGAAGACCGTCAAGCAGAAGGTCCCCGGCACCATCTACCTCATGCCCCAACCCTTCCTGGTGAACCTCGCCGAAGGCCACTACGCCAAGTTCTCGGTCGCGCTCGAGCTCGCGCCGGGGCAGTCCGACGGGGCCTCGGCCGCCGGGGGCTCCGCGAGCTCGGGGGAAGGCGCCGGGACGCTCCCCGAGGAACCCCTGGTCCGCGAAATCGTCACCGACACCGTGACCGGCCAGTCCGGCGGCGCGCTCACCTCCAGCCAGGGCCGCACCTCGACCAAGCACCGCATCCTCGCGAGCATCCGAGGTCAGACCGACGTCAAGGTCGAAGCCGTGCTGTTCCCCGAACTGACCGTCCAGTAGGAGCCGCCGCGATGAGCGAAGCAGTCGTCTACGAGCAGCTCGACCAGGAGGCCCAGCCCCCCGGCTCCGCGCGCGCGCCGGGCGGGACGGCGGGGGGCTCCCCCTCCGGCGCCGGGCCGCAGGACGATGCCGACCTGCGGCGCCTCAGCGACGTCCCCCTGGAGCTCTCCGTCGAGATCGGCCGCACCCGCATGACCGTCGGCGAGACGCTGCAGCTGGCGCCGGCTCGATCGTCACGCTCGAGCGGCTCGCCGGCGAACCCGTGGACCTGCTCGTCAACGGCACGCCGCTCGCCCGGGGCGAGGTGGTCATCGTCGACGAGCAGTTCGGCCTGCGCGTCACCGAGATCGTCGAGGGCGACGACCCCGCCGCTCCGCGCCTCGGCGAGGTGGAGAGCCGGGGGGCGGGCGGGGACCAGATCGACGCCGACGGGGAGGGTGGGGTAGCGGGTGGAGACCCGATCGACTCCGACCCCGCCGTGCAGGAGTGACCGGGAGGCCGCGATGAGCGAGGTGGAGCAGGAGGAGCCCGAGCAGTCCCCGCCCGGCGACCCGCGCGACCCCGCCCGGTCCGAGGTGGGCCCCGACGCTCCAGACGCCGCCCCGGCGGCTGGTCCCGCGGAGGCGGCGGCAGAGCCCCCCGCGGAGCCGACCGACCCACCGGCTCCCTCAGGACCGGACGCCGCGCACGCCGCGGAGCCCGCCAGCGGGGGCGGGCACCCGATCCGCACGGTGGACTTCTCCCAGCCCACCAAGTTCACCGCCGAGATGCGCCGCAGGATCGTGCGCGTGCTCGGCTCCTTCTGCGAAGGCTACGCGCTGCGCCTCTCCACCGAGCTGCGCGCCCCCGTCGAGCTCGCCGTCGCGGACTCCAGCCAGCTCACCTGGGCGGCCGCCAAGGCGCAGCTGCCGGCGAACGCAATCGCCGTGGCGCTCGAGGTGCAGCCGATCGAGCGCCAGCATGCTGCTCTGCGTCGAGCCGCCCTTCGTGCTGCGGGCGCTCGAGTGCCTGCTCGGCGGCTCCGCCTCCCAAGCCGCCTCCGAACGGCGCCTCACCGAAGTCGACTGGGCGCTCACCCGGCGCCTGCTGACGTCGGTGATCGCCCAGCTCAGCCCCGCGTGGCACGACCTCGGCGGGCTCGAGCTGGCGCTCGGCGAGGTCGACCTCGAGGGCGACGCCGGCGTGGTCGTCCCGATCGGGGAACCCACCTTCGCGCTCACCCTCGAGAGCCGCATCGACGACCTTCCCTCCTCGATGACGCTGCTGATCCCCTGGTCGCGCGATCGGGCCCGTCGTGGATGAGATCCTCGGCTACGGGGTGGGCGGGCTCCGATTCCGGGACACCGACTCCCGCGAGGCCCGCGCGATGCGCCGCGGGCTCGCCGGCGCCCACGTCTGCCTGCGCGCCGAGGTCGGCGCCCGCGAAATGCCCGTCGAGCGGATGCTCGCGCTCACCCCCGGCACGCTGCTCGCGCTGCGCGACCGCGCCGAGGATGGCGTGCGGCTGTTCGCCGAGGGCGTCCCCCTCGGCCGCGGGCGGCCCGGTCTGCGCGGCGCGCGGCGCGCGGTCAAGCTGACCGAGGCCGTCGCGCCCGGGGCGAGCGTCGTGCAGCCACCGCTTGCCCGCTGCGCCCCACGGGGCGCCGCACCCCGACCGTGACGTCGCCGAGCAGGACGCGCCCACGCCCGAGAGCCTCGCGCGGATGCTGGACGTCCCGGTGCGCGTGTGGGCCGAGCTGGGGCGCACCTCGCTGCCGCTGGGCCACGCCCTCGAGCTGCCGCCGGGCTCTGTCGTAGAGCTCGACCAGGGCGCCGACTCCCCGATCGAGCTGTTCGTCAACGGCACTCGCTTCGCCCACGGCACCCTCCAGGTCGGCGCCGACGGCGAGTGGGCGGTGCAAGTCGACGCGCTCGTCTGAGCGCCGCTGTCGGGCGGCGCGGGACTCAAGCCACTGGAACCAGCGCCGATAACCAGGGCGACTCTTCCTCGGAGTCGTCCCTCGATGAACAGGTTAATACTGCCCTTGCGCGCGGCCCCACGGGCCGCCCTTCCCGCGCTCGGCACGGCCCTGACGGGCCTTGCCGTGCTCGCTCACGCCTGCCCTGCGCAGGCCTTCACACCGACCTCGAAGGGCGGCGGGGAAGCGGCGCCGCTCAACCTCTCGCCCTCCACCGCCTCGCACACCAGCTCCGGGGGCGCGAGCATCGTGCGCACGATCGTCGGGCTGCTGATCGTGATCGCCGTGATCTGGGGGCTCACCTGGGTCCTCAAGCAGGTCAAGACCGGGCGCGAGACCCGCTCCGCCGGGTCCGGCCTGACGAGCCTCGCCACGCTGGCGCTCGGGTCCGGGCGCACCCTGCACCTCGTGCGCGCCGGGCGCGACTACCTGCTCGTGGGCTCCGCCGAGCACGGGGTGGCCCCGATCCACCGCTACACCGAGCAGCAGGCGCGCGACGCCGGCCTGCTCGACCTCCCCGAGCCCCCGGACCCCAGGGCAGACGACGCCGCCACCGCGCCTGCTCCAGATCCCGGGCCAGGTGCGGGCCTCGGGGCTTCCGAGCGCGGTCTCTGACGCGCTCGACCGCGTACGTCAGTGGACGGTGCGCCAATGAACCCTGGGCCCGCATCGCGCGCCTGCGCGCCCAGGAACCGTTGTGAGGTGACCTGGTGAACCTCAACTCCTCCAACGCCGTGCAGATCCTGCTGCTCGTCGGCGGGCTCGCGCTGATTCCCGCGGTGCTGTTCACCGTCACCGGCTTCTCCCGCATCCTGATCGTGCTCGGCTTCATCCGCACCGCCGTGGGCACCAACAACGCGCCCCCCAACCAGGTGCTCGTCGGGATCGCGCTGTTCCTGACGATCTTCGTGATGGCCCCCACGATCAGCGCGATCCGTCGCGACGCGATCGAACCGCTCGACGCCCACCGCATCTCCACGACCACCGCGATCGAACGTGCGGAGCAGCCGCTGCGCGAATTCATGTTCCACCAGACCCGCGTGCAGGACATCTCCCTGTTCGTCACCCTCGCCCACGCCAAGACGCCTCACACCCGCGCCGAAGTGCCCACCGAGGTGCTGATCCCCGCGTTCATCGTCTCGGAGCTCAAGAGCGCCTTCCAGATCGGCTTCTTGATCTTCCTGCCGTTCCTGATCATCGACCTGATCGTCTCCTCCACGCTGATGAGCATGGGGATGATCATGCTGCCCCCGACCTTCATCTCCCTGCCCTTCAAGATCCTCCTGTTCGTCCTCGTCGACGGCTGGGACCTCGTGATCAAGGCGCTCGTGCAGAGCTTCCACTGATCGGTCGCACCACCCACCCCGCCCACCATGGACCAGGACACCGTCATCAACCTCGCCTCCCAGGCGATGAGCCTCGCCTTCAAGGTGGCGGGGCCGCTGCTGCTCGGCGCGATGGTCGTCGGCCTGCTCGTCTCGATCTTCCAGGCCGTCACCCAGATCCAGGAGCAGAGCCTCACGCTGATCCCCAAGATCGCCGCGATCGCCGTGATCGTCGTCGTGCTCGGCCCGTGGATGCTCGACCAGATGGTCGCCTACACGACCAACCTCTACACCTCGATCCCGACGCTGGTGGACTGATGAGCGCGCTGACTCACGTCCTCAACCAGCTCGCGGGCAACGAGCTCGCCGGCTTCATCCTCGTGCTCGCGCGGGTCGGCCCGCTGTTCCTGCTCGCCCCGCCGTTCTCCTCGCCGATGGTCCCCCCACGCGTGCGCGGCATCGTCGCCGTGGGCATCTCGATCGGCCTCGCCCCCCTCGCCCTGCACGGGCAGCACATCCCCACCGACCCGCTCACGCTCGCCGCGCTGGTCGTCGAGGGGATGCTCGTCGGCCTCGGCTTCGCCTTCTCCTTCGCCGTGCTGTTCGCCGCCGTCGAATCGGCCGGCTCGCTCGCCGACCTCGGCGCGGGCTTCTCCTACGGCAACCTCATCAACCCCGTCTCCGGCAACGAAAGCGGGGCCCTCACCCACGTCTACTCGCTCCTGGGGATCGCCGTCTTCTTCGTCGATCGGCGGCGAAGCGTGGCTGCTGCGCGGCCTCGCCCGCACCTTCCAGCTCGTTCCCCTCACCTCCGCCCCCCGCATCACCACGCTCGTGGGCGGCGCCGAGCAGGTCTTCTCCACCGTGTTCACCTCCGCGGTGGAGATCGCCGCGCCCGTGCTGATCGCGCTGCTGATCACCGACGCCGCCTTCGGCGTGGTCTCGCGCGTCGTGCCCCAGCTCAACGTGTTCGCCGTCGGCTTCCCCGCCAAGGTCGCCGTCGCGCTGCTGCTCGTCGGCGCCTCGCTGCCGTTCGTCGCGGGCTGGATCGCCAGACCAGATGTCCACCTCCGTCGGCGCCGCGCTCGGCGCCCTGCACGTCGCGTGAGGGGAGGCGAGGACTGACATGGCACAAGAGGACCGCACCGAGAAGGCCACTCCCAAGCACCGCGAGCGCGCGCGCAAGCAAGGGGCAGGTCGCGCGCTCGGCCGACGTCGGCGGCTCGCTCGTGATCGCCGGCGGGCTGTTCGCGATCAGCCTGCTCGGCCCCGCCGTCGTGGGCTCCGCCCAGGCCGCCTTCCGCGAGATCCTCGCCGAGATCGCGACGCCCGCCAAGGCGACCACCGCCGCCGGGCTGCACTCGCTGATGGAGGTCGGGCTCACCACGCTCGAGCTCACCGTCGGGCCGATCGCCGCCGTCTGCCTCGGCGCCGGCCTGCTCGCCGGGTCCGCCCAGGTCGGCTTCCGCCCGGCCCCCAAAGCGCTCGCGCTCGACTTCAAGCGGATCAACCCCGTCTCGGGGGCGCGCAACCTGTTCGGGCCCAACCTCCTCTTCGAGGCGCTCAAGGCGGTCACGAAGATCGCCGTCGTCGGGCGGCGTCGCCGCGCTCGCGATCGTCCCCGGCATGAGCGCGCTGGCCTCCGAAGTCGGCATCCCCCCCGGCGCGCTCGGCGTGGTGATGGGCCGGCGCGGCATGGCCATCGCCCAGCACGCCACCTTCGCCTACCTCGCGATCGCCGCGCTCGACTACGCCTGGCAGCGCCGCCGCACCGAGCGCAAGATGCGCATGACCAAGCAGGAGGTCAAGGACGAGCTGCGCCAGTACGGGCTGCCCGCCGAGGTCAAAGCCGCGCTGCGCCGCCGCCAGGCGCAGGCCGCCCGCAAGCGGATGATGGCCGCCATCCCCGAGGCCGACGTGGTGATCGCCAACCCCACCCACTTCGCCGTCGCGCTGCGCTACGACGGCACCCGCCCCGCCCCCGAGGTCGTCGCCAAGGGCCAGGACCTGATCGCCCTGCAGATCCGGCGCATCGCCGAGGAACACGACGTCCCCGTCGTCTCCGACCCGCCGCTCGCCCGCGCGCTGCACGCCTCCGCCGAGATCGGCCAGGTGATCCCCGAGGAGCTCTACGCCGCCGTCGCGCGCGTGCTCGCGTTCGTCTACCGCCTCGCCCGGCAGCGGAGGTACGCGCGATGAACCTCGACACCGTCCGCCGCCTGCTGCGCCACACCGACCTGCTCGCCGCGGTCGCGGTGGTGATGGTCGTGACGATGCTCGTCGTCCCGCTGCCCTCCGCGCTGCTGGACCTGCTGATCACGCTCAACATCTCCGCGCGCGCTGACGATCGTGGTCGCCACGATGTACCTCGGCAAGGCCCTGGACTTCGCCTCGTTCCCCTCGCTGCTGCTGCTGACCACGATGTTCCGGCTGGCGATCAACGTGTCCGTCACGCGCCTGATCCTCACCACCGGGGACGCCGGCCGCGTGGTGAAGGCGTTCGGGTCGTTCGTCGTCTCCGGCAACGTCGTCGTCGGCCTCGTGATCTTCCTGATCCTCGTCGTGATCCAGTTCGTGGTCGTCACCAACGGCGCCGGGCGCGTCGCCGAGGTCGGCGCGCGCTTCACCCTCGACGCGATGCCCGGCAAGCAGATGGCGATCGACGCCGACCTCAACGCGGGGCTGATCACCGACGAGCAGGCCCGCACCCGCCGCTCGGAGATCGCCCGCGAAGCGGACTTCTACGGCGCGATGGACGGCGCCTCGAAGTTCGTCAAGGGCGACGCGATGGCCGCGCTGATCATCACCGCGATCAACCTCATCGGGGGCATCGTCGTCGGCGTGGCCCAGCGCGGGCTGTCCTTCACCGAAGCCACCCACCAGTTCTCGCTGCTGACCGTCGGGGACGGCCTCGCCGCGCAGATCCCCGCGCTGCTTGATCTCGGTCGCCACCGGCATCATCGTCACCCGCGCCACCTCCGAGAAAGACCTCGGCTAGCGACATCGCCTGCCAGATCCTGCGCCAGCGCAAAGCGCCGCTCGTCGCCGCCACCGTGATCGGGCTGTTCGCGCTCGTCCCCGGCCTGCCCAAGCTGCCGTTCCTCGCGATCGCCGCGATCTTCGGCGCGATCGGCTGGAGCGTGCGCCACGGGCTGCCCGGCGAGGAGGACGCCGCCGAGGGCGCGCTCGCCGCTCGCCGCACCGACCGGGCGGGCGGGCCGGCCAGCTCGGGGACGGGCAGGGCTCCGAGGAGGCGCTGGAGCGGCTCTCCGTCGACGCCCTGGAGCTCGCCGTCGGCTTCGGCCTGGTCCCGCTCGTGGACGGCAGCTCCGGCGGGAACCTGCTGCGGCGTGTCTCGCGCGATCCGCCGCCAGATCGCCGGGGAGCTCGGGATCGTGATCCCCGCGGTGCGCATCCACGACGAGCTCGGCCTGGAGTCCCACGAGTACGTGCTCAAGGTGCGCGGCTCGGAGGTCGCGCGCGCGCGGATCATGCCCGGGCACCTGCTCGCGATGGACCCCGGCGACGCCGACCCGCGGCCTGCAGGGGATCCCCACCACCGAGCCCACCTACGGCCTGCCCGCCGTGTGGGTGCACTCCTCCGACCGCGCCGAGGCCGAAGCGCTCGGCTACACCGTCGTGGACGCCGAGTCGATGATCGTCACCCACCTGACCGAGACGATCCGCACCCACGCCTCCGAGCTGCTCACCCGCCAGGACGTCAAGACGCTGCTCGACCGCCTCAAGGAGACCAACGCCGCCGTCGTCGAGGAGATCGTGCCCGAGGCGCTCACGCTCGGGGAGATCCAGCGCGTGCTGCGCTCGCTGCTCGCCGAAGGCGTCCCCGTCCGCGATCTCGGCACGATCATGGAGGCGATCGGGGACAAGGCGCGAATAACACGGGACACCGGCCTGCTGACCGAGTACGCCCGCCAGGCCCTGGGCCGAGCGATCACGGCCCCTCACCTGGACGAGCGGCTCTGCCTGCAGGCGATCACCCTCGACCCCGCGATCGAGCAGGAGGTCGCCACCTCCATCACCCAGACCACAGACGGCGAGTACCTCGCGATCGACCCGCCCCGCGCGCAGGCGATCGTCGGCGCGCTGCGCACCCAGGTCGAGCACGCCTCCGCGCGCGGCGCGCGCAATCCGATCCTGCTCTGCTCCGCGCGCGTGCGCCGCCACCTGCGCAGGCTGATCGCCCAGGCCCAGCCCCACCTGCCGGTCTGCTCCTACAACGAGATCGCACCCGGCGTCAACGTCGAGACGATTGGAGTAATCCACGCATGAGCACCGCCACCTACGACACCGCCCCCCACCCCGCCGCTCCCGCGCAAGGGCCATCCGGCCCTCCGCCCGAGGCGGGCCCGGCCGCACTCCGGCCGCCACCGCGACCGGCCCGGCAGCGCCCCCGGGGACTTCGCGCCCCGCATCTACCGCGGACGCACCGTCGACGGAGCTGATCCCCCGGATCGTCGCCGAGCTCGGCGAGGACGCCGTCGTGATCCGCCACCACCGCGGGCTCACCGGCGGCTTCGCCGGCTTCTTCCAGCGCCCTTCGTCGAAATCGAGGCTCGCCGCGGCGCCCCCGGGATCGACCGCTACGACGAGGACGACGCCGCCCCGGCGCTGCCCGGGAAGGCCGCTCCGGCGCTACCCGACGACGCCGCTCCCGCGCCGCCCGGAGAGCTCGAGGGCTCCCGGACGCCGGTTGCGCCCGCAGCCGAGGAGTGGGACGAACCGATGGAGGTCTGGGCCACAAACCCCTTTGCCGCCGCGCTCGCCGAGGCCGAGGCCGCGGTGCGCGCGGCAGAGCCCGCCGTCCCGCCCGACCTCGACGCCGCGCTCGCCGAAGCACTCGCCGAAGCTGAAGAGGCAGAAGCGCCAGTCGAAGAGACGTCCCGGCGCGTCTGGATCCCCTCGACGCGGAGCCCCCGGAGGCGCCCTCCGAGGTCGAAGACGCGGAGGCTCCCAGCCGAGCCCGTGGTCGCGGCGCTCCCAGCCGAGCCCCGGTCACCCCGCGGACCTCGCCGCCGCCGCCGCCTCCCTCGCGCGGGCGCGCGCGCGATGAAACAGAGCTGGTTGAGCGCACGCTGCTCGGAGTCGGGATCGGCGAGGAGCTCGTGCGCGAGCTGATCGAGGGGGCCGCCGCCCACGTGCTGCCGCTGATGCCCGCCTCCACGAGCCTCGCGCAGGCCGTGCGCACCGCGCTGACACAGCGGATCCCTGCGTGTCCCCCGCTGCCCGCCGGGGGCGCCGCGATCGCCGTGGTCGGCGCGGGCGGCAGCGGCAAGAGCGCCTGCTGCGCCGCGCTCCTGGAGGCCTACCGCGAGCACAGCACGCTGCCCGCCGCGTGCGCCACGATCGGGACTCGGTGCCCACCCACCCCGCGCCCGAGGAGCCGGCGCTGCGCGAAGCTCGCGCGCGGAGGGCCTGCTGCTGCTCGACACGCCCCGCCGTCTCCTGCGCCGACCCTGCCTCGATCGCCGCGCTCGCGGAGCTGCTCGCGGAGCTGGCGCCCGACCGCGTGGTGCTCGCGCTGCCCGCGACGCTCGGCGCCACGCCCGCGGCCCGGCTGCTGCAGGCGCTGCGCCCGCTGGGCGCGAACGCGCTGGCGATCACCCACGCCGACGAGACCGACCAGCTCGGGGTGGCCGTGCAGGCCGCGTGCACGTTCGGGCTGGCCCCCGTCTACCTGCTCGCGCGCGCCGAGCCGAGCGGCGCGGACGGGGACTCCGGGCGTGGGCCCTGAGCTCGATCGACCCCGCCGGCTCGTCGACAGGCTGCTGCCGCCGCGATGAAACTCAGGCGTTCCCCCAAAGCGCGGGACCGCGGTGAGGAGCTTGTCCTACCGGAGCGCTCCGACCCCGTGACCCTCGTGCGCCCGAGCGGCGAGCGCATCCAGGCGCGGGTCGCCGAGCGCGACGGCGAGGGGCTGCTGGTGGCGCTGATGTTCCGCGCCGAACGGCCGCTCGATGACGGGCCGCTCGACGAGCTGGTGCTCGAGTTCACCAACCGCCGCGGGCGGGTCCGGCTGCGGGGTACAGTGACGCTCGAGGAGCCGCGAGCTGCTGCGCTTCCGCGAGCTGCACTCGATCGAGCTGATCCAGGAGCGCGAGTACGTCCGCGTCCAGTCCACCCGGCCGGTGCTGGTGGTCACGGGGGGCAGCAGGGCACGGTCCAGACCTACTCGGTGGACCTCAGCGGCGGCGGGATCCTGCTCGCGGGACCGAGCACGCTGAAGGTCGGCGAGCAGGTCCAGTTCCGGCTGACCACCGCCAAGGGGAGCCCGCCGATCACAGGTGTGGGCACGGTCGTGCGCACCGACAACCAGGGCCGGCGCGCGATCTGCTTCGACGAGATCGGCGAGGGCGACCACCGGCGCCTGGTGCGCTTCATCTTCGACTGCCAGCGCGCCGAACGCCGCCGCGGCCTGGGGAGAGGGTGGCGCAGGCGGCCGAAGGCCGCCGAGCTGGGCCCCCCAAGACGCGGAGAGCGGTCATGGCCGATAAGAAGCAGCAAGGCAAAGGGCGCCAAGGCACCAAGGGCAAGTCCAAGAAGGCCGCCGCAGACGGGGGGAGCGCGGGCCCCGGAGGCAGCTCCGCGGGCCTGAGCCTCGCCGAGCACCCCCGCGCGGTGCGCGGCGTCGCGCGAGCCAAGGCGTGGGGCGGCCTCGGCGGCTTCCTGCTCGGCGGCTACCTCTCGCTGCCCACCCAGACGCTCGCAGGGGCCGGGCTGCGGGCGCTGGCGGCAGGGGTGGTGTGTTACGTAGCGGTGTGGGCCGCCGCGGTGTTCCTGTGGC
Source organism: uncultured Solirubrobacterales bacterium (assembly GCA_963831945.1). Lineage (GTDB taxonomy): Bacteria > Actinomycetota > Thermoleophilia > Solirubrobacterales > Solirubrobacteraceae > Palsa-744. The sequence continues at coordinate 268,744 of CAWHSC010000003.1, forward strand.
GGCGCCTCGTGGTCGCCGAGCTGCGCGCCGCCCAGCACGAGGCGCTCGCCGTCGAGGTCGCCAAGCTGAGTGGGGGCCGCCCGCCCGGACCGGGAGGGCTTGGAAGCGCCGCGCCCGCCGTCCCGGAGCGCGGTCGCGCGCGGGCGAGCGTGTAGGCCGGGAGTGCCCGTAGGGGTACAGAGGTCAGGAGAACGCAATGGACCCCATCCAACCGATCGGCCCCCGCCCCCCGTGGATCGCCGAGCTGGCGGCCGAGCAGACACAGAGCCTCTCGCGCGAGCGCCGCAGGACGCCCGGCGTGAACGAGCGTAAGCCGGGACCCCGCCGCGAGCCGCCGCGCAGAGCACGGACGGGACCCGACGAGGAGGGCCCCGAGGGCCGGCACATCGACGTGCGCGCCTGAGAGTACCCACGCGCGTCGTCCAAGCTACTCGGCCCGCCCTCAAGTATCGCCCGCGAATGACGATAAACCGGCGTGAAAGAAGGGCTGACAGGGAGTCGGCCCGGGACTGACCAAACACCCGTCATCAAGGAGATGAACGCATGTCCCTCAGCATTAACACCAACATTGACTCGCTGATCGTTCAGCGCAACCTCAACAGCACGCAGGGCGCGCTGACCACATCGATGGAACGCCTGTCCTCCGGTCTGCGGATCAACTCGGCCGCCGACGACGTCGCCGGCTACGCCGCCAACCAGCGCCTGCAGGGCCAGGTCAACGGCGTCATGCAGGCACAGCAGAACACCCAGGAAGCGGTCGCACTCGTGCAGACCGCGCAGGGCGCGCTCAACGACGTGGAGCAGATGCTCCAGCGCATGCGCGAGCTCTCGGTGCAGCTGGCCAACGGCACCAACTCGGAATCGGACAAGGAAGCGATCGAAGGCGAGGCCGAACAGCTCGAAAAAGAGATCGAACGGGTCGGCGAAACGACCAAGTTCAACGGTGTCGAACTGCTGGCCGCCGAAGAAGGCATCAAGTTCCAGGTCGGCCCCGACGAAGCGGAAACGATCGAAGTCAAAACGGCCGAACTCGCAAAAGCGACTGAAGGCCTCGAAATCGCCAAAATCGAATCGATCGAAGAAGCGATCAACAAAGTCGCGACGATCGCCGGCGAATTCGGGTCGGTCCAGGACCGCCTCCAGTACACCCAGAGCAACCAGGCGATCTACGGGGAGAACCTCTCCGCCGCCCAGAGCTCGCTCGTGGACGCCAACATGGCGGCTGAAATGAGCAACTTCACCAAGTCCCAGGTGCTGCAGCAGGCCGACGTGGCGATCCTCGCCCAGGCCAACTCGCTGCCCCAGGCAGTGTTGCAGCTGGTTGAAGGCCGGTAGCCCAATCTTCCTCAGTGGCGGCGCCTCGAGCGCCGCCACTGCAGCGAAGCCATCCCGGGGCGGGTTCGCCCGCCCGGGGGTGGTCACAACAACGCTTCGGACGGTCTGGGAAGGCCGACAAGAAGCTACATACCGCCGATTCATCGAGGGAACGGTGGTCAGGACGGGCAGCCTTCGGCTGCCCGTCCTGCGTTTTTGGACCCGCCACGCGCTTCGGCCGCCAGCCACACGCAGGATCACGAGGAAGACCGAAACCCCGGCCTCCCCACCACGCATCGCCGGCAAGCCTCCACCGCACGACCCAGTGCCACGCACGGTGGCGCAGGCCACGGGCGTAAGCTGCCGTCCGGTCGTCTATCCCTCAACCTCCACCCCACCCTGCCGATCACCTGGTGCGATGTCGGTGGAATCCGTCCTCGCGCGCGTGGCCACGATCGAACAGGCCGTCGCCAACCCCTCGCTGCTCGCCGCCGCGGCCCGCACGGGTGGAACGGCGGCCCCGTCGGAAACAACGTCCGAACCAACTTCGCCCGCCGGGAGCCCGTCGTTCGCGGAAGTCCTGCAGAGCGCGAGCACGAGCACGGGCGCGGGCACGCCGACCGCGAGCACCGCGGAGGTGGACGCGCCCACGCTTGGCGCCCCGGGCGCGGTGGGGACGACCGGCTTGGACGCGCTGGCGCCCGCGCAGGGGCTCACCGGCGCGACGGGCGGACCGGGCCAGCAGATCGTGCGGGTCGCCGAAAGCCAGATCGGCCAGACCGAGCAGCCCCCGGGCTCAAACGAATCGCCCGCGATCGCCGGCTACCGCACCGCCACGGCGGGGGCGGTCCCGGGAGCCCCGTGGTGCGCGTACTTCGCCTCGTGGGCCGCGCGCCAGGCCGGCGAGCCGCTGGGCGCGAACGGCGAAGGCCTGGGGTCGGCGGCGCAGATCGCCTCGTGGGCGCAGAGCACCGGCCGCGCGATCCCCAACGGCCCCGGCGTCACCCCCCAGCCGGGCGACCTGATCATGTTCGGCGACGAGCACGTCGGCATCGTCAAGGAAGTACTCCCCAACGGTGACATCCAGACGATCGAGGGCAACTACGAAAACAAGGTGGCCCTCAACGTGCGCACCCCGACGGAAGCAACCAGTTACGTCAACATGAGCTGAGCGACCGGCGGACGCGTCACGCCAGTCGTCGCGGCGTCCACTCGCCCTGCACAACTGCCTCGTGGGCGAAGGTCTCATGTGCGTCGGGAGCGAAGGACTCCTCCGCCGGCTGGGTCTCGTACGCCGCGATCCTCCCGTCGAGCTCGAACTCGTCGGCGTACACCTCGTGCACGCGCGTGTCGCCCGTAAGGTCGCGGGGTTCACCGTCAGCCGCGCTCACCCACGCGCCGAGCGCGTAGCGGAACTGCCCGCTCTCGTCTGTGACCCAGAAGGCCTCGCCCTCCTCCGCGATCTCGTGCAGGATCGAGCGGTCGTAGTGCTCTGCGATCTGCGCGAGGGCCTCCATGTCCGCGACGTCGATCACCGGGACCCCGGGCAGCTGCCAGACGCGCTCGACCGGAACGATCATCCGGCCGAACCGCGAACGGATGGTCGCCGACTCGTCCTGTGGCCGCGCCCCAGGGAGCGCGCGGAACGGACGCAGCAGCGCGAGAATCACCAGCACGGCACAGAGAATGAGGACGATCGCGTCGCGCGCGACCGTGCGCGCCGTCGCGACGGAGAGCGTCGTAACTCCCAGCGTCAGCGTTTCAGGGGCGGTGTGGGTGCCGGTTGCCGTGCCGGAGGTGGAGGAGGCGAGCGGGTTTGCGGCCGGCCTTTCTTCGGTGGAGACGGAGGTCGAGGGTGCGCCGGAGGAGGAGGCCGACGACTCGATCTCCGAGGGGGTGAGGGTAAAGGCGGCTTTGGGGGTGAACTTTGTGTGGATCGGCAAGGCGTCCACGGTTCCCGCCGCCCTCACCTTCGGGACGATCGTCAGCGTGTAGCTGCCGGAGAGCGCCGTCGCCTTTTCGACGCTGCGCAGCAAGGCGAACAGAGATGTGAGGTCGAGGGTGCCGGAGACCGCTGCGCGGCTGCCGCGGAAGGGGGTCGGGGGAGCGAGCTTGATGGTCGTCTTCCAGCCGACGGACGAGGCCACGTCGGCGTCGAGCGCGACCGTCCCGCCGAGCCTCTGCCGGCCCGTGGCCTGGAGGCGGTAGGCGAAGCTGAAGTCGATCGCCTTGACGATGTGCGCGAAGATCGGTTCGCCGGTTGCGACCCTGCCTTCGGGGTAGGCCGGGCCCGGGGGGGTTTCGGCGGTGTAGGTGAGGGCGCCGCTCTGCTTATAGGGGATCGCGTAGGAGTGCCGCGCCGTCGGGGCCTTCGTGAAGGCGACCAGGGCGAGGACCGTGAATGGGAGGAGGAGCAGCAGGCCGGCGCCGACGACGCCGGCGGCCGGGGTTGCGGAGGGCCGCGGCAGGTGCGCCGAGCGGGCCTGGATGCCTTCGCCGCCGCGGCGTTCACGGCGGCGCAGCCGGCGGCGGCGAGCGAATACGGAGCCGGTGAGGATCAGCAGCCCGACCGCTATGAGCGCCGCGATGAGCAAGGGCGATCGGATCGACAGCAGCGTTGCGCCGGCGCCCGGGATGTGCAGCCACAGGGCGCCGACGAGCTGGCTCGCCTTTGGGTGTTCGGGGTCGATGAAGTTGTTGTTGTCGCCCTTGAAGATGTACCGCGAGCCGTCGCGCCCGATGATCCGGTGCAGCACGATCGTGTGGAGCATCTTGCTGTCGTAGGCGACGATTTCGCCGACGTGGTAGCTGCTCTGACTGCGGACGAGCGCCAGGTCGCCGGTGTGGAAGCGCGGCTCCATGCTGATCCCGTGGGTGACGACGTAGGTCGTCGAGCCGCCGAACTGGGAGGGGGCGAACCAGTAGCACAACGACCCCAGGACGATCAGTCCCAGGGCGCGGCTAAGGAGCTTTCTTGTCTGGCTGGAGCGCATGTCGGGTCGAGGTCGCGACGGGCTCGCACTATAGAAACTGGGCGCGGAGCGGCCGGTGCGACGGCCGCTCCGCATTGCCCATGTTGCTTCTGCTATTCGATGATGACGTCGCCTTGGCTTGTTGCGGAGACAGTCAGCTCCGTGCCTTCTTCTGCAAGTGGATTGCCAGCGACGCCAGCCCCAGAGAACTTGTTGGTCGCGTGTACGCCCACGCTTGAATACGCACCTTCGCCGGTCTTGAAGTTGCACTTGACCAACCACGGTGAGCCGGCGCCCGAAATTTCGGGGCAGTCGACCCATTCTTCGGCTGCCGGTGTTTTTCCTTTGCTCAGCGCGACCGCGACGTCGGTCGGTATCTTCGCGCCTGTGAGTTTGAATTCGACCGCTGTGATGTATTCACCGCTCAGCGACCAGGTGTAGCTGACACCTGCCTCTGTGTAACCGCTGACTGCGTTGGTGCCACCGCCGGCGGTCTGTTCCGGGATGGTGTTGCTGGCCGTGAACGCGTACGCACCCACGCTGAGAACGCCTGCGAGCACGAATGCGCACAGGCCCGCTATCTTTCGCTTGCGGCTAGCGAACTTGCGCTTGCCTTTACGCATAGACACTTGCTGGCCCCCTTTGGGATTTGGACAGTGATGGTGGACACTGGCGTGTCCTTTCCCGGGGCTATCGGCCAGCTATTAGAAACGCTTTAGACAGCATTTTCGGGTGCAAGCATTTATGCGACGGGCTCCAGCAGGCCGATCCCGATCGGTCGGCGGCCTCCAGGACGGCTGGGCGATCCGGCGCCGGCGGCGTCGAGGGAAGCGTGGCACCCAGCCCCGGCGGCTCTCGCGGTTGGGCGCTCTGATACACCCAAGGTGATGGAGAACACCGTCTCGCAGCGGCCCCGACGCCTGCGCAGGCGCGCGGCCGTGCTCGTCGCGATCCTGCTGCTCGCCGGGGTCCTCGCGTTCGCGCTCTCCCGTCTCGGGCTGCACCGCATCGGCAGCGCGCTCACCTCGGCACAGCCCGGCTGGATCGTGCTCGCGCTCGCGCTGATGGGGCTCTCGCTGCTGCTGCGCGCGGCCTCCTGGCACGAGGTCCTGCGCGCGGCGCTGCCCGACGTCCCGCTCGCGTGGGCGCCCGTGATCCGCGCCACGATGATCGGCGTGATGGCCTCCGCGGTCTTCCCCGGGCGCCTCGGCGAGCCGACCCGGATGCTCGTGCTCACCCGCCGCCTCCCCGGCTCCTCGCGCCGGCAGTTGCCGATCGTCGCCGGGACCGTCTTCTCGCAGACGCTGATCAACCTGCTCGCGCTCGCGATCCTCGCGACCGTCACCTTCACGAGCCTTGAACTCCTGCGCCGCCACGTCTCCGGCCTCGTGATCGCGCTCGCCTTGCCGCTGCTCGTCTGCCTGCTCGTGCTGCTCGGCCCCCGCCTGCTGCGCCTGGCGCAGCGCTCGCGCTCGGTTCGCGTCGCGCTCGCCGCCGCCGCACTCGGCCGGCTGCTGCGCCTCGCCCGGCAGGGGCTCGCCGCGTTCGCCAACCCCCGCCACGGGATCCCTGCCGTGCTCCTGCAGCTGCTCGCGTGGACGCTGCAGTGGCTCGCCTGCTACGCCGTCCTCTGCGCGCTCGAACTCCAGTCCGACGGCGGCCTCACCGCCGCCGCGGCGGTGCTGCTCGCCGTCAACGTCTCCGCCGTGCTGCCCGCGACCCCCTCCAACGTGGGGGTCTTCCAGGCCGCCTGCCTGGTCGTGCTGGCCGCCTACGGCGTCGGCGCCGGCCCGGCGCTCGCCTACGGAATCATCCTCCAGGCCGTCGAGGTCCTCACCGCGCTGGGGCTCGGCCTGCCCGCGCTGCTGGGGGAGGGCATGACCTGGCGGGACATCCGCGCCGGGGCCACCATCGAGGGAGGGGCCGCCGGGGAAGAGTGACTCTCTGTACGCATCCTGGCCCGGTCGCTCACGCCCCCACCGACGGCTCGATGTTCTGGTTGACGCGCAAGGTGTTCGCCGGGTCGTAGGTCGCCTTGGCGGCGGCGAGGCGGTCGTAGTTCTCGCGGTAGCTTGCGCGCACGCGCTCGTGTCCCTCGTCCATCATCATGTTCACGTACGCCCCGCCGGCCGAGTGGGGGTGGGTGGCCTCCCAGTAGTCGACGGTCCAGTCGCGGATGACTCCGGCGTTGGCGGGGTCGGGGTCCACGCCGACGATCACCTCGGCCCAGTTGCAGTCGCGGTAGCTGAACGGCGTCTCGGCGGCCCCGACGTCGTGCACGGCCCCGTCGATCGGGTAGAGGTGCATGGTCGAGTGCAGCGTCGGGAGCTTCTCTGCAAACGCGACGTGCTGCTCGATCGCCGCGTCCGGGAGCTCGCGGACGAAGTCCGCGCGCCAGTACCACTGCAGCCCCGGGACGTAGAGGCCGTCGAAGAGGCTCTGCAGCGCCGGGAACGGCATCGGTCCCACGCCGTGCAGGAGCGGCGTTCCGAGCGCCTGCACGGGCGCGAAGAGCTCGGCGGCAGCCTCCGGCGCGCCGGTGTAGCACCACACCACGCCGCACACTTTGCGCAGGTGCAGCTCGGCGGGGAAGAGGTCCGCGGGGGGCACCGTCATGGTCGCGAAGAACCCGTTCAGCTCACGGGGTGCGGCGGGGAGGAACTCACGGTAGAAGCGCATCACCTCGGCCGTCTGCTCCAGCGGCCACAGCGTCGGTCCGGCGATCACGGTGGAGACGGGGTGCGCTCGGAAGTGGAAGGAGGTGACGACGCCGAAGTTGCCGCCGCCGCCCCGCAGCGCCCAGAAGAGCTCGGGGTTCTCCTCGGCGCTCGCGCGGGCCTGTGTGCCGTCGGCGAGGACCACGTCAGCCTCGAGCAGGTTGTCGATCGTGAGCCCGTGCTTGCGCGAGAGGTGGCCGATGCCGCCCCCCAGGGTGAGGCCGCCGACGCCCGTGGAGGCGACGATCCCCGACGGCGTGGCCAGGCCGGCCGCGTGCGTCGCGGCATCGACCTGCGCCCACGTGCAGCCGCCGCCGACGCGAACGGTGCGCGCGGAGGGATCGACCTCGATGGCCTGCAGGAGGGAGAGGTCGAGCACGACACCGTCGTCGCAGACCCCCAGTCCGCCGCCGTTGTGGCCGCCGCCGCGAACGGCGAGCAGCAGGTCGTGGCGGCGTGCGAAGGAGATCGTCTCCGCCACGTCCGCGGCGCTGGCGCAGCGGGCGATCAGCGCAGGTCGGCGGTCGATCATCGCGTTGTAGACCGCGCGCGCCTGCTCGTAGCCGGAGTCTTCGGGACCGACCAGCTCACCCGCGAACTTCGCCCCCAGCTCCGCTCGTGCTGCCTGCGCCGCGTTGGTGGTGCTCATGTCGGCCTCCTGTGCTGCTTCGTTGGACTCTGCCGGGCTCCGGAAGGGACTCCGATCGCACTGGCGACACTACCCGGGTCAACGCCCCCTGTCATGACCTGGATTGACACAGTTCGCCGCTCCCTCACCACGGCCCATCGGAGAGCGATAATCAGATCTGACTACCGCCCATCGCCAACCCTGCAAGTGCAACCGCTTCCCGGCCCTCTACGACTCCCCCCGTCCTCCCCGTTCGTCGGGCGCTCGGCGGAGCTCGCGGCGCTGCGGGCGCTCGTGCCGCGCGAGGCCGGGGAGCGTGGTCGGCTCGCGCTGCTGGGCGGCGAGGCCGGATCGGGCAAGAGCCGCCTTGTGCGGGAGTTGGCGCAGGCGCTCGCCTCCGAAGGAGTGCTCGTGCTCTACGGCGCCTGCGACGCCGTGGTGCAGACCGCCTACCGTCCCTTCGCCGAGGCGCTCGACCAGCTCGTCCACGGAGCACCGACCCCGACGTGCTCCGTGCAGACCTCGGCAGCGCGGGCGGCGAGCTGACCCGGCTCGTTCCCGACCTGCCCGCGCTCGTCCCCGGGCTCGCGGCGCCCGTCGCCGCCGACCCCGACACCGAGCGCCACCGCCTGCACACGGCTGTGACCGACGTCCTGGCCGCCGCAGGCCGCCGCCAGCCGCTGCTGCTCGTGCTCGAGGACGGGCACTGGGCCGACACACCCACGCTCGTGCTCCTGCGCCACCTCGCCCGCGCGAGCACCGAGGCCCGTGTGCTTGTGGTGGCGACGTTCCGAGACACCGAGGCCGACATCCCGGCCGAGCTCGCCGACGCGCTTGCCGACCTGCGCCGCTCGGAGCGACGTCGTTCGCCTCCGCCTGGGCGGCCTGAGTGAGGAGGACGTCGGGGAGTTCGTGCGCCGCGCCGGCGGCGGCGAGATCGATCCCGCCGAGCCCGAGCTCTCCCGTGCGCTGCGCGACCTCACCGAGGGCAACGCCTTCCTGCTCTGCGAGCTCTGGCGGTCGCTCGTCGAGGCGGACGCGTTCGCGATCGAACACGGCACGCTCCGGCTGACTCGGCCCCTGCGAGGAGATCGCGACGCCTCAGAGCGTTCGTGAGGTCGTCAGCCAGCGCCTCGAGCAGACTCGATCCGGCGAGCCGCGACCTGCTCGAGCTGGCCGCCGTCGCCGGGCCCGAGTTCGAGCTCGACGTCCTGCGCCGAGCCGCGCCCGTGGAGCTCGAGCGGATCGATGCCCTGGAACCGGCGATGCGCAGCGGGCTGGTCGAGGAGCTGCCCTTCCCGGCGCTGGCGTACCGCTTCACGCACGAGCTCGTGCGCCGCGCGCTGTACGACCGGCTGAGCGTCCTGCGCCGCGCCGAGCTGCACCTGCGCATCGCCGAGGCGCTGGAGGCTGTCGAGGGGTCCGCGGAGCGGGCGCGTGCTCGCCGACCTGGCCCACCACTTCGCCGCGGCGGCCCCGATCGGCGGGGCGGCACAGGCGGTGGAGTACAACCTCCTCGCCGCCCGAGCGGCGTCGGCCGCGCTGTCCTACGACGAGACCGCGGCGCGACTGCGCACCGCTCTGGAGACGGGGATCGAGGACGAGCGCCGGCGCGCCGAGATCCTGCTCGACCTCGGTACGGCGCTGTTCCGCGCCGGTCGTTCGCTCGACTCGCTGCAGTCCTTCCGCCGCGCGGCCGAGATCGCACGGGAGCTCGGGGAGGGAGAGCTGCTCGCCCGCGCGGCGATCGGGTTCGAGACGACCTGCTGGCGGCCGGGGCTCACCGACGAGGGCGCCCGCGAGCTCCTCGAGGAGGCCTCGGCGGTGCTCGGGCGCGAGGACTCCACGCTCCGCGTCGGTCTGCTGGCGAGCCTCGCTCGCGCGCTCGAGTACGAGAGCGACCCCGACCGGGCCGCGCTCGCGCGCGAGGAGGCGATCGCGATGGCGCGCCGAATCGACGACCGGTCCGGGGCTGGCGACGGTGCTCAAGGGGGTCTACTGGGCCCGCTCGACGACGAGCTACGCGGAGGCCCTCGAGATGCTCGGCGAGGCACGCAGCTTTGGCCGAGGAGACTGGGAGACGTGGAGGGGCAGGCGGAGGCGACCAACTGGCGGGTCTCCGCACTGATGGCACTCGGGGAGATCGCGCGGGCCCGCGAGGAGCTTGCGATCGCCCTCGACATGGCCCAGCACACGCGCCAGCCCTTCATCCTCCACGTCGTCGAGCACTACCGTTCGGCGTTGGCGCTGCTCGAGGGTCGCCTGGCAGAGGCCGAGGCGGCCGCCGAGCGCTCGCGCGAGTGGGGGCAGCTGCTCGTCGGCCGCGACGCCTCGAGCGTCTACGGCATCCAGATGTTCGGGGTGCGGCGCGAGCAGGGCCGTCTCGCCGAGCTGGCCCCGGTGATCCGGGTCCTCGCGGCCGGCGATCGAGGAGGCGGGGCGTGGCGCCCCGGCCTCGCCGCGATGCTCGCCGAGCTCGCGATGGAGGAGCAGGTCCGTGGTGAGCTCGACCGCGTTCAGGCCGAAGGTCTCGAGCCGCTGCGCGAGGGGCTCTGGCTCGCCTCGCTCACCTACCTCGCCGACGCCGCCGGCGCGGTCGCGCACCGCGGGGTTGCTGCGCTGGTCTATCCGCTGCTCGCACCGTTGGCAGGCACGAACGTCATGATCGGCCACGGCGTCGCCTGCTACGGCGCCGCCGACCGCTACCTGGGAATGCTCGCCGCGACGCTTGGCGACTCCGATGGAGCGGCCAGCCACTTCGAGGCGGCCCTTCACCTCAACCGGGAGATGGGCGCGAGCACCTGGCTGGCCCACACCGCCTACGAGTACGGACGCCTGCTGGTCGGCAGGGGAGACCCCGAGCGCGGGGAGCAGTTGCTCACCGAAGCCGCGCTCTCGCCGAGACCGTGGGGATGCCCACGCTGCTGGCACGCGTCCGAGCCCTGGCGCCGGCTTCCAGCTCGCCGCTGCCGGACGGCCTCTCCGGCCGCGAGCTCGACGTGCTGCGGCTGGTGGCCGGCGGCCTCTCGAATCGTGAGATCGGGGCTGCGCTGTTCATCAGCGAGCACACCGCCGCGGCCCACGTGCGCAGCATTCTCCGCAAGACCGCATGCGCGAACCGTACCGAGGCGACGGCGTACGCCTACCGGCGCGGCCTGATTGAGGGTTAAGCGGCGGGGTACGTCTACCGACGCGGCCTTGGTTTTGAGAGTTGGGCGTTGGCGTCTGCCTACCGGCGCGGCCTGGCTGAGAGCAGAGCGATGACGATGGCGTAGCATGGGACACATGCCGATGTACGTGATCGAGCGCGCGTTCGCCGAACAGCTCGACCTCTCGAGCGACGACGTCAAGCTGATCGAGGAGGTCAACGCCGACGAGGGCGTGCGCTGGCTGTTCTCGTTCCTCAGCGCCGACCGGCGTCGCGCCTACTGCCTCTACGAGGCGCCGTCGCCCGACCTGATCGTCGCCGCCGCCAGGCGCGTCGGCATCCCCGCCGACTCGGTGGTCGAGGTCAACCGCATCTCCGCGGACATGTACGCCTAGCAGGCACGGGTTGCACTGTGGGCTCCTCGCGCACGTCACCACGCGAAGCGGACTCGCACCCTCAGGCTGACGCCCCGCGGGGAGGTTAGGCCTTGGCTGAGACGGCCCGCTGCTCAGCCTGCGGTGCGGTCAACGACGCCGCGCAGCGCTTCTGCGGCCACTGCGGGGCTGCCCTGACCCAGACGTGCGCGGCGTGCGGCGAGGACAATCCGCCGGGCTTTCGCTTCTGTGGAGCGTGTGGCGCCCCGTGCGACCCCGGGGGCGCCTCGCCCTCGGGCTCCACCGAGCGCGTCGACGGGGAGCGGCGCTGGGTGACGGTCATGTTCGCCGATCTGTCGGGGTTCACCTCGCTCTCCGAGCGCACCGACCCCGAGGAGATCCGCTCGATGGTGGACGGTTGCATGAAGGAGATGGGCGCAGTCGTGGAGCGGTTCGGAGGCACCGTGGACAAGGTCATCGGCGACGCGCTGATGGCGGTGTTCGGGGCGCCGACTCGCGCACGAGGACGACTCGGAGCGGGCGGTTCGGGCGGCCCTGGAGATCCAGCGCCGCGCATCTGAGCAGGCCGCGCTCTTCGGCGGGCTCCGTGTCCGCGTCGGTATCAACACGGGAGAGGTCATCTTCGCTCCCGTGGGCCCAGACGGCCGGCGGGAGCTCACGGTGATGGGAGACGCGGTCAACACCGCCGCCCGGTTGCAGGCCGCCGCTCCGCCGGCAGGGGGTGCTGCTCGGCGAGGCGACCCACGCCGCCTGCGCGCACGCGATCGCGTGCGAGGCGGTGGAGCCGATCCGCGCGAAGGGCAAGGACGCGCCGCTGCGCGCGTGGCTCGCTCGTGGGACCACGTCGGCTCCGGCAGACCGCCCGCTCTCCGCGGCCCCGTTCATCGGCCGCGACGCGGAGCTCGAGCTACTGGCAAGGGCGTGGGCGCGAACCTCGGGCGAGCTCCACCCGCAGCTGGTCACACTGGTCGGTCCTCCCGGGATCGGCAAGACGAGGTTGACGCGGGAGTTCGCCGCAGGCGTGGAAGCAGACGGGGGACGAACCCTCCACGGCCGCCCGCTCCCGTATGGAGCATCGGCCGCCTACTGGGCGTTTGGAGCGGTCATCCGGGAGGCGTGCGAAATCTTCGCAACCGACACGGCCGACGTCGCGACCGACAAGCTCGGCGAGCGCGCGGCATCGCTGCTGCCGTCCTCCGAAGCGCGCGAGCTGGCGGCCCACCTTTCGATCCTCGCGCGCCTCACCGAGGACACGGTCGAGGACCGGCACGTGCTGTTCGCCTCCGCTCAGCGATTCCTCGAGGCGCTTGCCCGCGAGCAGCCCACGCTGGTGGTGCTCGAGGATCTGCACTGGGCCGACGACAGCCTCGTGGAGCTCGTCGAGGCGCTCTCGGTGCGCCTTGCGGGCGTGCCGCTGCTCCTGCTCGCGATCGCCCGACCCGAGTTCCTCGATACACGACCGGATTGGGCGCGGCTTCCGACCAATGTCACCGTGCAGGTTCAGGCTCTCACCGGCCCCTGCGCGCACGACCTGGTGCGTCGACTGCTCGCCGGCGTGGCAGATCAGGAGGCGGTCGGTAGGCGTGTGGACGAGGCGGCGGGTGGCAATCCGCTGTTCATCGAGGAACTGGCCGCGTGGCTTTCGGAGGGCGCCGGCGCCAGCGCCGGTGGGCTCCCTGCGAACCTCAAGGCGATCATCGCCGCGCGGGTCGACGAGCTGCCGGCGCCCGAGCGGCAGGTGATCCTCGACGCATCCGTGGTCGGGGACTTCTTCTGGCTGGGCAGCCTGCAGGCGCTCGGCGGCAACGGCTCCCTCGCGGGTACGTTGCAGTCGCTCGAGCGCCGGGACTTGATCCGCCGCAGCCCGTCATCGCGGATCGCGGGCGACCAGGAGCTGATCTTCAAGCACGGGCTGGTCCGCGAGGTCGCCTACGCGACCGTGCCCAAGGCCGCCCGCCGCGAGCGCCACGCGGTGGTCGCCCGCTTCATCGAGCAGGCGGCGGGCGACCCGACAGCCTATGCGGCGATCCTCGCCCACCACTGGCGCGAGGCCGGCGACGCCGCGAACGCCGCCGACTATCTGCTCACCGCGGCGGAGCAGGCCGGCAGGGGTTGGGCGCCGCACGAGGCCGTCGAGCTGTGCAATCAGGCGCTCGAGCTGATCCCCGAAAACGACAGGGCCCGCCAGCGACGCGCACGACTGCGACGCGCCGTCGCCGCGATGGCCGATCTGCACGCAAGCATCGACGTCGCACCGACTGATCAGTCGAAGTCCCCAGGCGAGATGTCGCCGCCGATCTCGTAGATCCCCGCGACCGTGTGATCACCAAGCAGCGCAGCATGCTCCCGTACCAGCTCCGTGCTGGGCGAGGAGTAGACGCAGAAGGACTTCAGCTGACCGTCCTCGTCCATGACCACATGACTGTGCTCCCATGTCACTTGGGAGAACTGCTCGTTCTCCGTCAGGATGCGCTTGGAGAGAGCACCCTTGCTCGCCATTTCCTCCTCCTCCAACGCAGTCCAAGCCCTCTCGATCAGATAGCGGGGCATGTCTTCCCTTCTCCTGGTTCTAAAGATCGATCGATCAACTGAGACTAGCTCACCAACGCCCGCAGCGACTGGCGCAGCGAGTGGGTGGTCTGCAGCACCGCGGTCGGCTCGTAGCCGCAGTGCGCCATGCAGTTCTCACAGCGCGGGTCGCGCCCGCGGCCGTACTTGCTCCAGTCGGTGGTCTCGACGAGCTCCTTGTAGGTCTTCGCGTAGCCGTCGGACATCAGGTAGCAGGGGCGCTGCCAGCCGAACAGCGAGTAGCTCGGGATGCCCCACGCAGTGCAGTCGAATTCGGCCTTGCCTTCCAGGAAGTCGAGAAACAGCGGGCTGTGGTTCAGCCGCCAGCGCTTGCGCCGTCCGCCCGCGAACGCCTCGCGGAAGAGTTCGCGTGTCTGGCGCACGCCGAGGAAGTGCTCCTGGTCGGGGGCTTTCTCGTACGCATACGCCGGCGAGATCATCATCTCGTCGACCTGCAGCTCGTCGTTGAGAAAGTCGAGGACCTCCCGCACCGCTTTGGGGGAGTCCTGCGTGAAGAACGTCGTGTTCGTCGTCACCCGGAAGCCACGCGCCTGCGCCGCCCGGATCGCCGCCACCGCCTTCTCGAACACGCCCTCGCGTTCCACCGAGGCGTCGTGGCGCTCGCGCAGGCCGTCGATGTGGATCGCCCACGCGAAGTACGGGCTCGGCTTGAAGTTCTCGAGCTTGCGCTCCAGCAGGAGCGCGTTCGTGCACAGGTACACGAACCGCTTGCGCTTGACGAGCTCCGCGGCAATCACGTGGATCTCCGGGTGGATCAGCGGCTCCCCGCCCGCGATCGAGACCATCGGCGCGCCGCTCTCCTCGATCGCCCCGACCGCCTGCTCCACCGACATCCGCCGGCGCAGTACGTGCTCGGGGTGCTGGATCTTGCCGCAGCCCGCGCACTCCAGGTTGCACTGGAACAGCGGCTCCAGCTCCACGATCAGCGGGAACTTTTCGCGGCCCGCCAGCCGCTGGCGCAGCAGGTAGAGGCCCATGCGCGTGCTCTGTCTCATGCGCGCCGCCATCGCGTTTACCTTAGGGCATCTCGCGGTGGGAACCTGCGTCTGGGCGCACCGAGGACCCGCTTCACTCCTCCGGGTCCACTCTGCAAGCGCGCCCGCCGCGCGGCGCAACCCTGCCATCGCGCGGGCCATCCCCTCCACCGTCCGCAGGGGGTTCGTCAGCTCCCTGGCCGGGGTATCCGAGATCACCCGCACGACCGCAAACGGCCGCGCGCCCGCGCCGGGGGCGAGCCACACCGACTCCATGTCCACGGCGATCGCCCCGCTCTCGCGCAGTCGCACGCGCGCCTCGCCCATCGCCAGGCGCGCCACCGAGGCGACCGTGCCGCGGCGCACCCTCAGCCCGCGGCGCTCCAGCGCCTTGGCCAGCGTCTGCGCGCCCGCGCACGCCACCGCCTCCCCGTCGGGCCCCTGCACGGCGTCCGCCACCACCACGTCGCCCACGTCGCTCTCCTCGTCCAGACCGCCACCGAAGCCCATCACCATCAGCGCCGCGCCCGGCCGGTTGAGCAGTGCCGGGGCCGCCGCGCGCGCGCGGCGCGGACCCATGCCCGTGCGGTGCACCGCGGCGGATGGGTGGGAGCGGATCCCCGCGGAGATCGCCCACGCCTCCAGGCGCAGCGGAGCGGCGATCAGCAGGCCGCTCACACTCGATCCTTTGCCCGCACCGACGCTCACCGTCTCACGCCTCCGCCGTCGCCGGTCGGGGATCGGGGATCGGTCCCACCCCAACCGCCCGCAGCGCGTCCCGCGCCGCCGCGTGGCCGCTCAACACCGCCCCCTCCAGCGTCGCCGGCCAGCCCGTGTCGGTCCACGCGCCCGCCAGTGCGAGCCCCGAAACGGAGGTCCTCGCGCCGGGCCGCAGCGCCCCCACCCCCGGCTGCGCGCGGAACGTCGCGGCGTGCTCGCGCGTGGCCAGGAAGCGCTCGACCCGCGCCGCGCGCGCCCGCGGGAAGAGCTCCGCGAGCGCCGGCAGGTAGCGCTCGCGCAGCGCGTCCACGCTCATGCCCATCTCCCTGTCAGCCCCCGACAGCGACACAGCCAGATACTGACAGCCCTCCCCCACGCCGCCCGCCTCGGTGCGGTCGAACACGTACTGCACCGGCGTCCCCACCCCCGCCGCGAACGGCAGGTCGCACACCCTGCTGGTCGTACACCACGTGGAGGTTCACGATCGGCGAGTCCCCCAGCGCCCGCCGCGCGCGCCGCCGCCTCGGGGTCCAGTGGCTCGACCAGTCTCGCCGCGCGCGCGTGCGGCAGCGCCACGACCACCGCGTCCGCCTGCACGCAGTCGCCGCCGCTGCTCGCACCCTGCTCGCCGGCGTCCCCCTCCGTACCCTCCGCATCCGGCGGACCCTTGCCTGCACCCTCGCCTTCCGGCGATCCTTCGCCCGCGTCGCCCGCCGGCGGCCCCGGACCCGCACCGCGCCACACCTCGAACCCCTCGCCGCTCGACGCTCACCCGCTCCGCGCGCCACCCCAGCCGCAGCTCCACCCCCGCCGCCCGCAGCGCACGCTCCGCGGGGTCGCCCACGATCTCGCTCAGCGCCCGGCGGTGAAAGCCGATGTCCCCCGCGTCCGCGCGCTCCAGCAGGCCCCGCTGGAACACGAACGCCGCCAGCGCCAGCGACGCCTGCGCGGCGGGCAGGTTCAGGGCGGGCAGCGCGATCAGGTCCCACAGCGCCGCCACCGCCCGCGGGCCCTGTCCGTGCGCGGCCAGCCACTCGCCGAAGGTCCGCCGATCGAGCTCCGGCGCGCGCGGGTCGAGGCGCCCCAGCGCGAGCGCCGCGCGGGCCGCGCCGACCCGCTCGGCCGCCGTCAGGTGGGGGTAGCGCAGCAGCGCACCCGCCAGGTGCAGCGGCGCCGGCAGCGCCGAGCGGCGCAGCACGCTCACCGCCCCGCCCGGGCTCACCACCGGGATCTCCAGGCGCCCCTGCACGAACACTCCGCCGTCGCTGCCGAGCCGCGCGAGCAGCGCCCGGTAGGCGGCGTAGCAGCGCAGGAACACGTGCTGGCCGTTGTCCATCTGCAGGCCCTCGCGCTCGAAGGAGTACACCGCCCCGCCCAGCCGCGGGCGCACCTCCACCAGCGTCACCCGCGCGCCCGCGTCCGCGCAGTCGAGCGCCGCCGCGATCCCCGCGAGGCCGCCGCCGACCACCGCCACATCAGGGGCACTCACACGCCCTCCAGGGCGGCCGATGAGCAAGCGATGCGCGAACGCAGGGAGCGTGGCGTGCTGAGCACGCGAGCGACCGAGGACAAAGCATCGCGAAGCTCAGCGGTCGTCCTGGACCCCTGGTCGCTCACGTGTCTTCTGGTTGCAGCTGTTCGGCGGGGTGGCGCTCGGGGATACCCTTGCCCACCAGCGCGCGGGCCGCCACCCACGCCTTCTCTCGTTTCTTCAGCCGCGCGCGCCGCGCGAGCGCGCGGTCGGGGCGCTCCTCGATGTGGTGCAGCAGGCGCCAGTAGATGCCCGCCATCGCCAGCACGCACGCCGCGCTGCGGCGGTCCAGCAGCGCCACCAGCTCCATGCCCCGGTGAAACCAGTCGCGCGAGCGCAGGCACTGGAAGCGCATCAGCGCGTACAGCTGGCCCACGTCGCCGCCCTCGAACCCCGCCACCACGGAGGGCTCCGCCCGGCTCGCCTCGCGCGTGAGCGCCTGCAGCGCCGGCGCGTCCAGCGGGCCGTCGTCGTGCAGGTGGTAGCGCACGAGGTCCCTCGCCGGCAGGTACACCCGCCCGCGTTCGGCGTCCTCGCGCAGGTCGCGCGCGATGTTCGCCAGCTGCAGCGCCACCCCCAGGTCGTCCGCGAGCTCGCTCGCCGGGCGGCTGCGCCCACCGGCGGCGCCACCGGGGGCGGCCTCGGAGCCGCCCGCGCGGGCGAAGAGGCCCCGGCGCGTCCCGAAGATCGCCAGGCACAGCCGCCCCACCGAGCCCGCCACGCGCCGGCAGTACACCTCGAGCTCCGCGAAGTCCGCGTAGGAGGTTCCCCGCACGTCCATCCTCACTCCCGCGATCAGGTCGCGCAGGGACTCCTGCGGCAGACCGGAAGCGGGCGCTCGCGTCCGCCAGCGCCGCCATCACCGGGTCCGCGTCCTCCGGCGAGAGCTGCTCGAGCGCCGCCGCCACCGCGTCCAGCCGGCGCAGCTTCTCCTCCCGCTCCAGGCCCCCGTCGGCGATGTCGTCGACGCGCCGCGCGAACGCGTACACCGCGCACATCGCCCGCCGCTTGCGCGGCGGCAGCAGGCGGATGCCCCAGTAGAAGTTGCCGGCCGCCGCCCGCGTCAGGGATTCGCACTGCCGGTACGCCTCCCGCGTGCGCGCCGGGAGCGCGCTCACCCGCGCCGCTCCGCCAGCATCCGCGCGAGCGCCGCCGCGCGCCTCCAGGAGCTCGCCCGCGGCGGGCCTGCCAGCACGTCGTAGCCGGCCCGTTCGATCGCCCCGAGCGCCGCCCGCCCGCCGCTCGCGAACGCGGCCACCGCCACGCGCTCGCGCCCGCGCAGCGTGCCGAGGAGCGGCGCGCCCTGCTCCAGGAGCTCGCGCGTGCGCGCCACCTCGAACGCGACGAGGCCGCGCACGCGCCAGCCGGCGCGCGGCTCGCGCAGCTCGCGACTCCCCGCAACCGAAGCGCTCCAGGTCCTCCGCCGGCAGGTAGACACGCCCCCGCGCGAGGTCCTCCGCGACGTCCTGCCAGTGCTCGGCGAGCTGCAGCGCCGTGCAGACCTTGTTCGAGAGCGCCACCCGCTCGGGGGTCGCCCGGCCGAACGCGGCCAGCACCAGCTCGCCCACGGGGTCCGCGGAGAGCCGGCAGTAGCCGAGCAGCTGCTCCCACGTCTCGTACCGCGCCACGCGCTGGTCCACGCGGTTGGCCTCGATCAGCCGCTCGAACGCCTCGCGCGGCAGCGGGCACTCGCGCAGGGTCGCCTGCAGGCGCACGAGCAGCGGGTGGCGCGCGCGCCCCGCGTAGGCGCGGTCCAGCTCCCCCGCGAGCCACTCCAGCGCCGCCAGCCTTTCTGGCGGGCCCACCCGGCCCTCGGCGTCGCCGAGCTCGTCCGCCAGCCGCGCGAAGCCATAGATCGCCAGCAGCCGCTCCCTGACGCGGCGTGGCAGCACGCGGCTGGCGACTGGGAAGTTCTCCCCGCCTGCCGCGCGCCATCACCGCCGCCGGCTCGGGCAGGCCCGCGGGCGGGTCCAGCGGCCAGTGTGCTCACTGTCCGGTCCTCGCGCCGGTGCAGCGGCCGAGCGCCATGATCGGGAAGGTCAGGCGGTAGAGGTGGTAGTTGATGTAGTAGTCGCACGGGAACCCCGTGCCCGTGTACTGCGGCTCGTCCCACGTCCCGTCCGCGCGCTGCGTGGACACGAGCCACGCGACCCCGCGCTCCACCGCCTGGGAGCTCTCGATCCGCTCCCCCGCGGCGTGCAGCGCCAGCAGCGCCCACGCCGTCTGCGAGGCCGTCGAGGGGCCGCGCCCGATCCACGCCTCCTCGTCGTAGGAGCGCGGGTCCTCCCCCCAGCCCCCATCCTCGTTCTGGTGCTCCTCCAGCCACCGCACCGCGCGGCGGATGCGCGGGTCCTCGGGCGCCACCCCGACCGCGACCAGCGCCGGCACCGCCGCGCCGGTCCCGTACACGTGGTTGATCCCCCACCGCCCGAACCACGACCCGTCGGCCTCCTGCTGGCCCAGCAGCCACCTCGAGCCCGCGCGCGCCGCCTCGCTGTCCGCGCGGCCTACCGCCGCGAGCATCTCCAGGGCGTGCGCGGTCACGTCCGCGCTCGGGGCGTCGATCACCTCGCCGAAGTCCAGGAACGGGAGCTCCCGCACCAGCGCCCGCGTGTTGTCCACGTCGAACGCGCCCCACCCGCCGTCCGCGCTCTGCATCCCCTCCACCCACGCCACCGCGCGGTCGATCGCGTCCTGCGTGCGCTCGCGCACTCCCTCCGCGCCCTCCGCCGGCGGCAGGTCCCCGATCCGCCGGCGGTGGCGGTTCGCGCGCCGCACGAGCTCGGGCTCCAGCGGGGTCAGCCCCAGCAGCGCGAGCACCACCTCGGCGGTGTCGTCCACGTCGGGGTAGTTGTCGTTCTCGAACTCGAACGCCCACCCTCCCGGCTCCAGCTCGGGCCGGGCCACGGCCCAGTCGCCCCGCACCCGCACCTCCTCGCCCAGCAGCCACTCCGCCGCGCGCTGCAGCGCCGGGTGCTCAGCGCGTGAGGCCCCCGTCGCCGAGCGCGACCATCGCCAGCGCCGTGTCCCACACCGGGGACTGGCACGCTTCCAGGCGCCGGGCGGGCGAGTGTGACTCGGATCTCGTTGGGGTCGGGTGAGCCGGGTGAGCGGGGTTCGGGTCTTTCGAAGTCGAGTGGGTGCGGACTCGGATCCACTGACGTCGGACACGCCGGGTGGGCGGGACTCGAAGCCATCACCGCCGCGGTCCTCCACCATGAAGCGCTCGAGGCCCTCCAGGCCCCGGCGCATCACCGCGTGGTCGAGCGGGTAGCCCCCCAGGTGCAGCGCCATCAGCGAGTACACCCACGGCGGCTGGATGCCGCCCCACGAGCCGTCCGCCTCCTGGCGGCGCACGATCCACTCCTGCGCCCGCGCCACCGCCAGCCGGCGCAGCGCGCGCGGCGGCCGGCGCTCGTAGAGGCGCAGCACGGCGTCCAGACGCACGAGCCACGCGCCCGCGGAGAAGTCGCCCCGTACGGAGGCGCGGCGCCGCGCCCACGGTCGCGGGCCGTGCAGCTCGCGCAGGTCGAGCTCGAGCGCCCGCCGCGGGCGGCGCGCCGCCACCAGCGACAGCGCCACGATCGTCTGGCGCGCCCAGCACCCGAAGTCGTAGATGTTCAGCGGCGCCCACCGCGGCAGCAGCACGATCTCCGGGGGCAGCGCCGGCACCCGCTCCCACGGCCACAGCCCGAACAGCGCGAGCCACACGTGCGTGAACACCCGCGCCTGCTCCAGGCCGCCCGACTCGCGCACCCACTCCGCCGCCGTGCGCATGTGCGCCGCGTCAGTCGGGTCGCCCGCAAGGCGCAGCGCGAAGTACGCCTCGACCGTGGTCGAGAGGTCCCCGGGGCCGCCGTAGAAGTTCGACCACGTCCCGTCCTCGCGCTGCTGGGAGCGGATCCACGCCGCCGAGCGCTCGGTCTCGGGCGCGGTGCGGATCCCCAGGAACTCGCGCAGCAGCATGTCCTCCGCGTCCATCGTGACGTTCGTCTGCAGCTCCCCGCGCCACCAGCCCGCCGCGTCCTGCAGACGCGAGCAGGTGCTCGCAGGCGCACTCCAGCGCGATCCGTGCCTCGCTGCGGGTGTCAACGATGGACGTCGGCATGGTCCAGCAGGCCTAATCCTTTCGTATTCGAGGACTGCGCGGGCGGTGATATCACGTTATGCGCCCGTCCGCCGCGCTCGCAACGGGTTTGAGGACGATCGGCACGCCCCACCGCCTATTCCTAAGGACATCCTCACGGGACCAGCACCTCCGGGATGCGCCGCCGTGATCACGTGTTCGCGCAGCGTCGCCTCGTAGACCGTGCGCGGGGTCGACGGACAGGAATCTGTAGAGGACCAGGCCGTTGACGTCCCGGTGCGCCACCAGGCGGAAGCCCGGCGCCGGCGGTTCTCCGGCGCCCGCCACCAGCGGCGGGTAGCCCGTCTCGTCGATCTCGCTCACCCGCACGGTCGCGCCGAGCGGGGCGTTGTGCAGCGGCGGCAGGTAGTACTCCAGCGGCGCCGCCCCCAGCTCCACGGTGGTGATCGCGCGGTCTGCCAGCGGCACCCCACTCGCCACCGCCGGCGCTCCCGCCGGCCGGGGGGGCTCGAGCGGCCGATCGCCTGCGCGAGGCCCCGCCAGTCTCCGCGCTGCAGGCGCGGGCTGAGGTTCACGTCGACGCTGAGCGCGAGGAACGCCAGCGCGATCACGCCCGCCAGCGCCATCCCGGTGCGGCCCGTGCGCCGGGCGTCACGATCACCGCGATCCCCGCCGTGAGCGGGACCATCGCCGCCACGACGTTGCGCGGCGCTAGGTAGTCGGCGCCCGCCACCGCCATCGCCGCCGGGATCAGCACCCCGCACGCCGCCAACCCCAGCGCCAGCAGCGCCGCGTCGCTCTCGCGGGGAGTGAGCGCCCGCCACAGGCCGTAGCCCATTCCCACCAGGATCGTGAACGCGACCAGCAACTCCACCCCATGGCCCAGCGGCGCCCCCGAGTAGCCCGTCAGGTAGTACTGCGGGATCGCTTCCAGGCGGCTTGCCAGCGCCCACTCGCCGATCCACTGCGTGCCGTGCCCGCCCTGCGCGAGCGCCAGTGGCACGAGCGCCACGCCGGCCGCGCCGACCGCCGCCACTGCGGGCAGCACCGCCTTCCAGCGCTCCCTTTTGCGCAGCAGCCACACGCACATCGGCGCGAGCAGGAACACCGCGAAGTAGTGCGTCGCG
Source organism: uncultured Solirubrobacterales bacterium (assembly GCA_963831945.1). Taxonomy (GTDB): domain Bacteria; phylum Actinomycetota; class Thermoleophilia; order Solirubrobacterales; family Solirubrobacteraceae; genus Palsa-744. The sequence continues at coordinate 290,946 of CAWHSC010000003.1, forward strand.
AGCGCCGCCGCGCCGCTCGCCGCGAACGCGATCAGCCTGCCCGGCGTCGGGTCGGCGTCGGCCCGCAGCCAACACCACATCGAGAGCGCCGTCAGCGCGACGAACAGGCCGTACGCCCGTGCCTCCTGCGAGTACCACACGAGCAGTGGGTTGGTCGCCACGAGCGCCGCCGTTGCGATCGCCGCGCGTCGGCCTGCCAGCTCCCAGCCGATCCCCCACGCCACCGCCACGGTCGCGACCCCAGCCAGCGCCGAGGGCAGGCGCAGCGCGACCTCTCCCGTGCCGAAGATTCGCGACCACCCCCACACCAGCACGTACCACAGCGGCGGGGTGTTTTCCCTGTGCACCACCGCCCTCAGCGTCGCCCCGAGGCTCGCGTGCAGCGTGTGCACCGGCACGTACGCCTCGTCGTACCAGAAGCTCTGCACGTCGAGCGTGCTCAGGCGCAGCGCTGCTGCTCCTACCACCAACGCCGCCAACGGCCACCACGCCGCCGCGCCCCTGAGCTTCGCCCGCTCTCCGTGCAACGAACGCCCATCCGACCCCCCCTTGTGGGGGGTTTCATTCAAAAATCCCTCCCCCGCCCTCGCGGGAGATGACCGCGGGCCCTGCCACTCCTAGCCTCCTGTCAACGGTTCGTCCGGCGCGCCCGGTGGGGTCGGCAGGCCGCACAGTCCTTCGCTCACCGCCGTGCCGAAGCAGGCGTACCGGTACTCGCGCTTGTTTGGGTAGTACGGGGGCAGGTAGAAGCCGCCGTTTGCCGCGCGGCGCCCGTGCACCGTTGGGCCGGTCACGATCAGGCACGCCTGCGGGGTCGTTCCTGGCGGGGCCGGCCACGTGTTGCCGCACAGCACGTCGCGCGTCGTGTGGTGTTCGAGGTCCTGCTCGATCGAGATGTTTTTGTAGTTGTGGCCTGTCACCGCCCGCCACGTTTGCAGGTCCACCGTCAGGCGTTCGTTGACGTGCACCTGCTTCACCACGTCGTTGACCACCGCGACCGCGAGCAGTAGGAACGCGAATACCAGCAGCGTGCTCTCCACCCGTCGCAGGTCCCCTCGGCCACGGCGCTCGGAGTCGCGCGGGCGTAGGCGCTCCGGCAGTCGCTCCCAGCGGCTGCCCTGCTCGACGCCAGCCACCCCGCTCACCGCCCACACTCCCGGCGATTGCCCTGCTCGACGCCCGGGGCCGCGCCGCTCACGACACCGACACAGGGGAGAACAGCGGCGCCGTCTGGTGGACGATGAACAAGCCCTGCACCGCGAACGTCGCGACCAGCAGGCGCCGGTCGCGCGCGACCACCGCCAGCGGCAGCGCCCACAGCGTGTACCACGCCAGCAGCCACGTGCTCGTCACCGCCACCGCCAGCAGCGCCCACCCCGACGCCGACACCCAGTCGTACCCCCGCCACGTGCGCCACGCCAGGTGCGCCACGATCACCACCAGCGCCACCTTCAGCAGGTCGTGGTCGACCGGGAACACCCCCGGCTTGCCCAGCAGGTGCGCGATCTCCGTCGCGAAGCTGTCGGTCGAGACCAGCGCCGCGTCGCGGTTCAGCGCCGAGACCACGTCCAGGCCGTGCAGGCCGAACACCGGGTAGGACACCGCCGCCACCGCCACTCCCGCCCCGACCGCCCCCGCGAGCCCCCGCCAGTTTCGCCGCGCGAGCAGCATGAACGGCAGCAGCACCGCCCCCGTCGCCTTCACCAGTCCCGCCGCCACCACCGACGCGCCGGCGGATGCATCCCTGTCGGAGAACGCGAACGCCACCGCGGCCATCATGAAGAACGTCATGATCAGGTCGTTATGGGCGCCCCCTAGCCCGTACAGCACGTACAGCGGGTTCGCTCCCACCGCCACCAGCGCGACGGCCGGGTCGTACCCCCGCGCACGCGCGCACCGCCACGTCAGTGCGAGCGTGCCCGCGCTCGCCGCCAGCGCCTCGACTTTCGCGCCCCACACCGCCCCCTTCAAGCCGAGCACCGCCAGCGGGTAGGAGAGCAGCGTGTACAGCGGGCCGTACGCCGTCGCCACCCTGAGCCAGTCCTCGCCGACATACTTGAAGATCGGGTCGCCCTCGATCGCGAGCGGGCCGTGCAGGTACGGGTCGATCCCGTGCTCCACCCCCATGCGGGCGTACGCGATGTAGCTGAACACGTCCGTCGAGAACAGGACGGGGCCCGCCGCCACGATTACATTGAGCGCCACGACCAGCGCGATCGCCCAGGTCGCGGTGCGGCGATCGGCGGACAGGCGGCCGATCTTCGATCGGCCGGGCAGCGTCAGCGCCAGCGCCAGCAGTCCCGCGTACGCGCCGGTGAAGCTCAGCAGCGCGATCAGGAACACCCGAAAGCCCAGGCGCTCCCCGATCCGGGCACCGCCCCCAAAGGGGGTTGTCAACCACCCCGCGATCCCCGGCGAGCCCGGGGTCAGGGGCGAGTGACCCACCGCCGCGTCGAGCACGACCTCGATGGTCGCCGCCAGCAGCACCACCGCGCACACGCCCGCCGCCACCACCGCCCAGTGGCCCGGACGCTCGGAGTTCGTCCGCGAGTCGGCCACCCCACTCACTGGGGTTGGTTGTGGCAGTACGCCGGTCGGTGTCAATCTCTCGGCTGGCCCTCGAAGCGCAGGAGCGTGAGCGCGCCGGTCACCTCGAGCGCCCGCTGTACCGCCGGCTCGCCCGGCCGCAACAGCAGCTCACATCCGCGTTCGCGCGCGCGTGCGTCCGCCTGCAACAGCAGCCGCAGCCCCGTGGAATCGATGAACGCGAGGCGCCCCAGGTCCACGATCAGCCGCGCGGGCTGCGCCTTCTCGGCCGCTGCCAGGCTCTCTTCCAGCTGGCGCGCCCCCGCCAAATCGAGCTCGCCCTCGAGCGCGATCCTGACCGTCCCATCCTCCGTGACGCTCTCGATGCCCAGGCGGCCGGGGGTGGTCACGGTCCCACCTTGGGACACGTTGTGCACTCGCCGGGGCCCCGTATATATAGGTGCTTAAAAGAATGAAACCCCACAGCCCTATATAGACGCCCGAGGTGTCCGAACGAATCAAAACCAACGGGCCTATATAGGCGCTCAAAAGTATTGGTTCCCGCGGAGCTCACAGTGCGGTCCAGACGCTCTTCGTCTCCAGGTATGCGTCGAGGCCCGCGTGACCGTGCTCGCGGCCCACGCCCGACGCCTTGAAGCCGCCGAACGGCGCCGAGGGGTCGACGGTGCCCCAGGTGTTTATGTACACCGACCCCGCGCGCAGCATCCCCGCGAGGCGGTGCGCGGAGCTAACGTCGCGCGTCCACACGCCCGCCGCGAGGCCGTACTCGTTGTCGTTCGCGCGACGCGCCACCTCCTCCAGCGAGTCGTACGGCGAGGCCACCAGCACCGGGCCAAAGATCTCCTCGCGTGCGATCCGCAGCTGGTCGGCGTCCTCGCCGGTGGCGGAGAAGAGGGTCGGCGCGACGAAGTACCCGCCGCTGTCGGCGAGAGCCGCCTCGCCGCCGGTCACGAGCTCCGCGCCCTGCTCGCGGCCGGAGGCGATGTAGCCCAGCACCCGCTCACGCTGCTCGGCGGAGACCAGCGGCCCCAGCTGCGTGGCCGGGTCGAGGCCCGCCCCCAGGCGCGTCGCCGCTGCGCGCTCTGACAGCGCACCGACGACCTCGTCGTAGCGCTCCCGCGGTACGAACAGCCGCGAGCCCGCGTTGCACGCCTGGCCGGAGTTGAAGTAGATCGCCTGGTAGGCCCCGCTCACCGCGGCCTGCACGTCAGCGTCGGGCAGGACGATGTTCGGCGACTTGCCACCCAGCTCGAGCGTCACGCGCTTCAGGGCGTGGCCCGCCTTCGCGCCGATCTCGCGGCCGACCGCGGTCGAGCCGGTGAACGCGATCTTGTCGACGCCGGGGTGGTCGACGAGCGCCGCGCCGGTCTCCCCGTCGCCGGTGAGCACGTTCAAGACCCCCGGCGGCAGCCCCGCCTCGAGCGCCAGCTCCCCGAGGCGCAGCGCGGAGAGCGGCGTCTGCTCGGCCGGCTTGAGCACCACCGTGCAGCCCGCCGCCAGGGCGGGCGCGAGCTTCCAGATCGCCATCAGCAGCGGGAAGTTCCACGGCACGATCTGCCCGCACACCCCCACCGGCTCGCGGCGCGTGTAGCAGTGCATGTTGGGCGCCGTCACCGGCAGCACGTTCCCCTCGATCTTCGTCGGCCACCCCGCGAAGTAGCGCAGGTGCCCGGCGCTGCCGCCGACGTCCACGTACTGCGCGAGCCCCACCGGCTTGCCGTTGTCGACAGACTCGATCTGCGCCAGTTCAACCGCGTGCTCTTCCAGGGCCTGCGCAAGCGCCCCGATCACCCGCTCGCGACCGCTAGGTGCCATCGTGGCCCAGGGGGCCTCCTCGAACGCCTCCCGTGCGGCGCGCACGGCTCGATCGACGTCCTCCGTACCCGCGTGCGGGACGTGCGCAAGCTCCCGGCCGGTGGCGGGGTCGAGCGTGGCGAACGTGCGCCCGTCGGCTGCCGGCGTTCGCTCGGCGCCGATCAGCAGGGAGTGCGTGCCCGCGATGAACGCGCGTGCCTCGGAGCCGAGAGCCTCGGGCTGGACGAAACGGGGATTCTCGCCGGAGGCGAGTGTCTCCCGGCTTCGTCCGGTGGTGGTTGTGCTCATTTTGTGGCTCCTATGGTCGGAGGACGATCTTCAGCGCCTCGTGGCGGTCATACACAGCGTACGCCTCCGCGGCGTCGTCGAGGCTCATGTGGTGCGTGACGAGCGGCCCGGGGTCGAGCACCCCCGCGGACATCAGCGCGAGCACGCGGTCGATGTGTCCGATCACGTTGGCGTGGCCTGAGCACACGCGCAGGGACTTGATCCACAGCAGGCCCATGTGCACCTCGGCGCGCTCGGCGTACACCCCGATGGCCTGCACTGTGCCGCACTTGCGCGTCAGGCGCAGCGCGAGGTCGAGCGCCTTGGGGTGGCCGACGGCGTCGATGCACACGTCCACCCCACGGCCGTCGGTCGCGGCGCGGGCCGCCGCGCGCGGGTCCCCCTCCTCCAGGTGCACCGCCTGCGCGCCGAAGGACTCCGCCACCGCCAGGCGCTCGGGCACCGTGTCCACGGCGATCACGTGCGCCGCGCCCGCCGCGCGCGCGGCCTGCACCGCGCACAGCCCCACCGGGCCGAGGCCGAGCACCGCGGCGACGTCGCCCATCTCAAGGCCGCTGTCGAGCACGGCGTGAAAGCCGGTGCCCATCACGTCGCCGGCGAACAGCGCCGCGTCGTCGCTCATCCCCTCCGGCACCCGGCGCAGCACGAGGTCGGCGCTCGGCACAAGCGCCCGCTCGGCCTGCGTGCCCTGCAGCGAGCCGAGCGCCGCTCCGTGGCCGAAGGTGCGCGAGGCATCGCACTTGTGAAAGAGGCCGCGGCGGCAGAAGAAACAGTGCCCGCACGCTGTCTGAAAGCAGCCGACGACGCGGTCGCCCACCGCGACCTCACGCACGGCCTCGCCCACGGCGAGCACCGTGCCCACGTACTCGTGGCCGATCGTGAACCCCGGTTCGATCTGCACGCGGCCGTGGTAGATGTGCAGGTCCGACCCGCACACCCCCGTCGCCTCGACCTGCACGATCGCGTCGCCCGGCTCGGTGAGCTCGGGCTCGGGGACCTCCTGCACCGCCACCCGTCCGGGGGCCTGGAACGTGACCGCGCGCATCGCGCACCCACCCTAAAGGATCGCGTGCCCCAGCCGTCCTCTTGCCGCGCCGAGCGGCCGGCCCGGCCGTGCCGAGGGGCCGGCCCGAAGCGACCGCGGCGCCCCTCCGCGGGCCGCGTGGTCTACCCTGGTGGACCTCGTGGCGGCCAGAACGATCGTGACCTCTCACCCCGACGTGGCCTGCGACGTGTGCGGGCGACGCCTGCTGCGCGGCGAGCAGCCGGACACCTTTCTCGGTTCCGGGCAGCGCCGGCTGGTGTGCGAGCTGTGCACCTCGCGCGCCACGCACGTTGGGTGGCGCAGAGAGTCCGAGCAGCACACCGCGCGGCCACGCTCAGAGCGCCCCCAGCGCGGGCGCTCGCTGCTGGGACGGCTGCGCCAGACGCCCGTCGAGGAGTCGCCCGTCGAGGAGGTGCCGGTGGCGATCGAGCACGCGGCTGTGGAGGTTCCCGCGGAGAAGCGCACGGACGCGGGCGTGAGTCGGGCGCTGGAGGTCTTCAACGCCGGCGAGCACCCGCGCCGCGTAGCGGGAGTCACCCGCTCGCTCGGCGCCCCCTCGGTGAGAGCGGCCCCGCTCACCGACGCGACGGTCGCGATCGTAGTCGCGTGGGAGCTGTGCTGGTACCGCTACGAGGTGGACCTCGGGGACGAGGCGCAGGGAGCACGACTGGCGGCCGAGGGGATGGAGCTCGGCGAACTCGGCCCCGAGGAGCTGCTTGCCAACGCCGCCGCGGACGAACGCGGAGCGCTCGCGTTGTTACGGTAGAATGCCCGCATGATCTACAGCGTGGTCCCCAAGCCGCTCGCAGGCGAGCTCTACCCCAAGCTGGTGGAGCACTACAGCGACAACGAGAACGTGACCGTGATCGTCGACCGTCGCAAGGCCGACCGGCGCAGTCGGGGCGGTTCGCCCGATTCCGGCGTACGCCAGCAGCGCGTCGTGCGCGATCGCCGCCGCGCGCGGGTGCCCGGCGACCTGCCGGCACTGGCGCGTCCCTGAGCCGCTGAGCCCCTCGCTCGAGCGCCGCGAGCGTGCCGTCCCTGGCGCGGGGTAGGCTCCGCGCGATGAAGGTGATCGTGCACGTCGACGGTGGCGCCAGAGGCAATCCCGGACCCGCGGCGGCCGCGTGCGTGGTCGCCGACACCTCGGGTGAGGTCCTGGAGGAGCGGGCACGCCTACTGGGGACAGCCACGAACAACGTCGCCGAGTACCGCGCCCTGCTGCTCGGCCTCGAGCGCGCCCGCGCGCTCGGCGCCACCGAGGTGGAGGTGGTCAACGACTCCGAGCTCGTGGCCAAGCAGGTGCGGGGCCTCTACAAGGTCAAGCACGCTGCGATGCGCCCCCTCCACCTGGATGCAATGGCCGCGCTGCGGGAGTTCGAGCGCTGGTCGATCCGCTCAGTGCCCCGCGCCCAGAACGCCCACGCCGACGCGCTGGTCAACGCGGCGCTGGACGGCGCCCGCACGACCGCCGGGGGGTGAACGTCGGCAGGCGTCCCGGCCGCAGAGCGCGCCTACCGCAGCGGCTGCGTCGAGTCGGCGAGCGTGAGCATCTGCCGGTTGGTGAGTTCCTCCAGCAGGGTGTTGACGACCCAGTAGAGGACGTGGTGTTCGCGCCAGGCGACCATGTGGATGTGTTCGCCGTCGGCGAAGACCATGTAGGCGCGGCCGTCGAGGTAGCGGGTTTCCTGGGGGTGGGCGACGATCGGCGGTTCGAGCCAGTCGGTGCCCTCGACGTCGTAGTAGCCCCCCAGAATACTCTGCTGGAACACCACGGTGTAGGCGTGGTGGAGGTGGCCTTGGGGGTCGCGTAGCGCGTAGGGGCGCACCTCTTCCTGCGTGGCGGGACCGCTCTGCAGACGGGGGTAGAGCACCGGGAAGGGAACCTGCACCGCGGCGTTCACCGCCTGCTCCTCGTCGGTGGCGGGCGTCGGATAGAGGTCCTCACTCGCCGGGCTGGGGGGCCCACTGGGACGGTGGCCGTGGTGGCCGTGGGAGCTCCCGCTCGAGCTCGAGTGCGAGCTCGGCGGCTGCAGGTGCTGGTGGCCGTAGAGGAAGTCGTGGAGCGTCGCTTCGGCGAGCTCCGAGGTGGTGGTCACGTAGGAGCCGCCGCCGATCAGGTCGTCGACGTTGTCGGTCTGGAACTTGACCTGGCGCAGCGGCTTGCCCTGGGAGAAGCCGATCAGCTTCACAAGCTCCAACAGGATGCTCGCCGAAGGCGAGAAGTTGGTGCTGATCGCACGCCCGACCGCTTTCGCGACCTTGTCGATTTCGCCGAGGTTGGGCGAGACCTGCTCGCGCAGGTCGCGCAGGAAGTCCTGCTGGCGGGCGACGCGCACGAAGTCCGAGTCGGTGTGGCGGTAGCGCACGTAGTCGAGCGCGTTTTCGTAGCAGAGCTTCTGGTAGCCGGGCTGCAGGTTGATGCTCGTGTAGTCGGTTTCGGGGGTCCCGACGTTTTCGTTGAAGTAGCGGTGGTCGACGTTGACGTACACGCAGCCAAGCGAGTCCACGACGCGGATGAAGCCGGCGAACGTCACGTCGATGATCCCGTTGAGTTCAAGCCCCGGCAGCACCTGTTTGACGGTCTCCGCCGCGAGGTTGGCCCCCTCGTCGTGCCCGCGCAGGGTGGAGCCGAGCGTGTAGGCGAAGTTGATCTTCTCCGGGTAGTACACGCGGCCTTCGGGCGTTTTGATCGTGACGAGCAGGTCGCGCGGGATCGAGAGCACCGAGGTCTGTTCCTGTTCGGGGTCGAAGCGCACGAGCAGCATCGTGTCGCTGTGGGGCGCCGCTTCGCGTTCTTCGGAGTTTTTGGAGCCGTACCGTTTGTCGGAGCCGAGGATCAGGAAGGTCTTCGGCCCGCCCGTGTAGATGGAGGAGATCAGGCCCTTCGGGGTGTGTATCTGGTTGAGCTTGGGGAAGACCTCTTCGGCGAGGTGGCTGGCGGTGCGCACCGCAACCGCCGCGGCAGCCCCGCCGCAAAGCAGCACGATCAGCACGCCCCCCACGAGGAAGCGCTTCCACATGTCCAGCCACAGCCGGGGCGGGCGCTCGTCGTCCATGGGGTCCATAGCGGCAGGGTACCGGCGGGATCGGCGTGCCACGCCGGGTCTACGGCTAGGCTCAACCGGTGCTAAGTCCCCGCAACCGGGAGCTGCTCGGCCTCGTGCCGGCGGCGCTGCTGGTGTCCGCCGGGTTCCTGGCGATCTTCATCCAGGCCCGCCAGAACGCCCCGGTCGTCCCAACCGACCCGACCCTCACCCTCAACCACGCCTCGAGCGTGTCGCTGACGTACGGCGCGATCTTCCTGGGACTGTGCGTGGCGGGGCACTTCGTGATCCGCTTCGCGCTGCCAGACGCGGACCCCTACCTGTTCCCCCTCGGGGCAGTGCTGGCGAGCGTGGGGATCGTGATGGTGTACCGCATCAACCCCACGCTGGCGCGCCAGCAGGCGCAGTGGATGGTGCTGGGGCTCGTGCTGTTCGCGGCCACGATCCTCGCGCTGCGCCGGCGGGGAGTGGGGGTGCTGGAGCGCTACCGGTACACGATCGCAGCGGTGGGGATCGGCATGACGGTGCTGCCGCGGGTGCCGGGGATCGGGGAGGAAGTCAACGGCGCCTACCTCAACGTGCACGTCGGCGGGGTCTCCTTCCAGCCGGCGGAGCTCGCGAAGATCGCGCTGGTGATCTTCCTCGCGAGCTACCTGCGCGACAACCGCCAGATCCTCGTCACTGCGGGCCGGCGCGTGCTGGGCGTGACGCTGCCCCCGATGAAGCAGTTCGGTCCGCTGCTGGCAGTGTGGGGCGCGGCGATGGCGACCCTGCTGCTGACCCGCGAGCTCGGCACCTCGCTGATGTTCTTCGGCGCGTTCCTCGCGCTCCTGTACGTCGCCACGGGACGCCTCTCGTTCCCGCTGATCGGCTTCGTGCTGTTCGCCGCAGGCGCCTGGTTCGTGGCGAGGAACGTGGGCCACGTGCACGCCCGCGTGCTCGACTGGGAGCACCCGTTCAACGAAGTGCTCTACCACCAGAGCTCCGGCGGTAGCTACCAGCTCGCGCAGTCGCTCTTCGCACAGGCTGACGGGGGCGTGCTCGGCGTCGGCTTCGACCAGTCGCTCATCAAAGGCCTGCTGCCGGTCCCCGAAAGCGACATGATCTACGCGGTCATCGTCAACGAGCTCGGCCTCGCGGGCGCCGCCGCGCTGCTGCTCACCTACCTGCTGTTCGTCGCGCGCGGCCTGAAGATCGCGATGCTCGCCCGCGACTCCTTCTCCAAGCTGCTCGCCACCGGGCTCTCGTTCATCGTCGCGCTGCAGGTGTTCGTGATCGTCGGGGGCGTCACCCGCGTGATCCCGCTCACCGGGGTCACCCTCCCGTTCGTCGCCTACGGCGGCTCCTCGGTGGTGATGAACTTCGTGCTGCTCGCCCTGCTGCTGGTGATCTCAGACCGCGCGCGCAGGCCGGGGTAGCATCTGGACGACCGGCCTGGACGGCTCCTCGCCGTCGCCACGGTCGATGCCGGTCGCCCCGCCGTCGATGCCGGTCGCGCCACGGTCGATGCCGGTCGCGCCGCCGTCGATGCCGGCCGTCACGCGCAGGTCGTCAACCCGTTCGACCTGCCTGTCGAGCTGGCGCGTGCGCGTCTCCCTGAGCTCCGCGTACGCCTTGCGCGAGCTCTCCAGGGCGCGATCCACCTTGTCCATCTGATCCTTGAACATGCCCCACTGCTTGTTGAAGCCCCCGAGCGCTCTCAAGATCTCGTTGGTCTGCTGGGCCAGCTTGAAGTTCTCGCTCGCCTGGCGGATCACCGCGAGGATCGCGAACAGCGTCAGCGGCGAGCACAGCACGACCTTCCCGCGCAGCGCCTCGTCAAGCAGCTCGGGGTCGTTTTCGTGGATGAACCCGTACACCTGCTCGTTGGGGATGAAGATCAGCATGTAGTCGAGCGTGCCGCCCTCGGGGTCGATGTAGTCGCGCGTCGCGACCTCCTTGATGCGCGCGCGCACGTCGCGCTTGAACGCCCTCGCCGCGGTCTGGCACTCCTGCTCGGTGGAGCCCTGCAGGTAGCGCTGGTACTCGACCATCGGCGTCTTCACGTCCATGTTCAGCCGTTGGCCCTGCACGAAGAACGTGAAGTCCGGCCGCGACGCGCCGCCCTCGATCTGCTGCTGCTTGCGGTACTGCACACCCTCGATGAACCCCGCCACCCGCAGCACATCCTCGGCCATCCGCTCGCCCCACTGCCCGCGCGTCTGCGAGCCCGAAAGGACCTCGTTGAGACGGCCGGTCTCCGAGCGCAGCAGCTCCGTCTGCTGCCTACTCTCGCGCGTCACCGCCTCCAGCTTGACGATGCTCTCGCCACGCTTTTTGTCGACCTCGCGCACCAGCTCGTGCAGCGTCCCGAGCTCCTTGCGCACCTCCGCGAGGCCCTTGTCGATCTCGCCCTGGCGAGCCTTCAGCTGCTCCTCCCCGCGGCCAGTCTCCTTCTCGAGCTCGGCCTTATTCTGGGCGACCAACTGCTCAACACCCGCCCGCTGGATCTCACCCTGCACGCGTGTGAGGTTGGTATGGAGCGCCGCGACGATCCGCTCGGTCTCGCCCGGGTCAAGCTGCGCGGCGGCGGCCCGCCCCTGACGCAGGAGCAGCACCACCACCAGAGCGACCAGGACGACCAGGAGCAGGGCGAGCACGTAAAGCATCGCTCACGATTATGGGTGGCCGCCCGGCGGGAAAAAATGCGACCGCCGCCGGCGACGAGTCGCGGGTATTCGTTGGGGATCATCCGCGTGGGCATGTTTGTCTGCCGCGGCGGTGGGCGCTGGGCCTCCGTGCCCAGCGACGGCGCGTCAGTGACCTACGCGTGCGCCGCAGTGCGCTCTCCCGTGGCCTGCTCGACGACCTTCTGGGCGAGGTGGGCGGGGAGCTCCTCGTAGCGCAGCAACTCCATCGTGTAGTCGCCCTGGCCGCCGGTTATGGAGCGCAGGTCGGGGGCGTAGCTGAGCATCTCGGACATCGGGACCTCCGCCTTGATCTCGGTGCTCGCGCCCGCCGGCTCCATCCCCTGGGGGCGCCCGCGGCGACTGTTGAGGTCGCCGATCACGTCCCCCACGCTCGTCTCCGGGACCGAGACCGTGACCAGCATGATCGGCTCCAGCAGCACCGGGTCGGCCTGCTCCAAGGCCTGCCTCATCGCGGCGACGCCGGCCAGCTTGAAGGCGATCTCCGAGGAGTCCACGGTGTGGTAGGAGCCGTCGAAGAGCTTCACTCGCACGCCCTTCACCGGGTAGCCCGCGAGCACGCCCGAGTCCATCGCTTCGCGCACCCCTTTCTCGACCGCGGGGATGAACGAGCTGGGGATCACGCCGCCCTTGATCTGGTTGACGAACTCGAGCTCGGGGAGCGCGGAGTCGGTCGAGCTCGCGGCGTCCTGGAGCGGCTCGATCTCGATGTGGCAGTCCCCGAACTGGCCACGGCCGCCGGACTGCTTCTTGTGGCGTCCGTGCGCCTTTGCGGAGCCGCGGATCGTCTCCCGGTAGGGCACCCGCGGGGGCTTCAGCGAGACCTCGACTCCGAAGCGCCGGCGCAGGCGGTCCACGACGACCTCCACGTGGACCTGCGAGAGGCCCGCCACGATCTGCTCTCCGGTCTGTGCGTCGCGGTGCAGGTCGATCGTGGGGTCCTCCTCCTGCAGGCGCCGCAGCGCCGTGAACACCTTCTCCTCCTCCCCGCTGCTCTGCGCCTCGATCGCGAACGCCATCACCGGCGCGGGCAGCTTCAGGGCGGGCAGCTCGATCGGCTCGTCGCGGGCCGCCAGCCAGTCCCCCGAGCGGGTCTCCTTGAGCTTCGCCACGGCGCCGATGTCACCGGGGCCGAACTCCTCGACGTGCACCACCTCCTTGCCAGCGAACGTGAGCAGCTGGCCGATCCGCTCCTTGACGTGGGCGCGGGTGTTGAGCACGTGGGTGTCGTGGCGCATCGTCCCCTGATAGACGCGCAGCAGGTTGATCCTGCCCCGCGAACGGGTCCGCGCGGGTCTTGAAGACGAACGCGTACAGCTCGCGGTCCTCCGCCGGCTGGAGCTCCACCTCCCCCACCCTCAGCGCCCCGTGCTTGACCGGGGAGGGCAGGTCCTCCACGATCGCGTCCAGCAGGCGCGTCGTGCCCAGGTTCGCGGTCGCGACCCCACACACGACCGGGAAGATGCGCCCGTGGTTGGTGCCCTCCTTCAGCGCCCCCACGATCTCCTCGTGGGAGATCTCCTCGCCCTCCAGGTAGCGCTCCATCAGCGTGTCGGAGACCTCCGCCACCTCGTCCATCAGCTTCTCTCGGTACTCCTCCGCCTGCTGTGCATACTCCTCGGGGATCGCGACCTCCGTCCACCCCCGCCGCTGCGCGGAGTCCTGGCGGAACGCCCGCATGTCCACCAGGTCGATTACCCCGCTCAGCTCGTGCTCGGCGCCCCACGGGATCTCCGTCGCGACCACGTGCTGGCCGAAACGGGGATTCGCGCCGGAGGCGCGTGTCTCCCGCTTTCGGTCGAAGGCCCCCTTCAACTGCTCCAGCGTGCGGAAGAAGTCCGCGCGCTCGCGGTCGAGCATGTTCACGAACACCATCCGCGCAGCGTCCTGCTCGGCCGCGCGCGCCCACAGGCGGGCGGTGGAGACCTCGACCCCCATCACCGCGTTGACGACGAACACCGCCGACTCGCACACCCGCAGCGCCCCCACCGCGTCCGCCACGAAGCTCGGCTCCCCCGGGGTGTCCAGCAGGTTGATCTTGCGCTCGCCCCACTCGAAGGAGCTCAGCGTCGTCGAGATCGACATCTGCCGCGCCTGCTCGTCGGGGTCGGCGTCGGAGACCGTGTTGCCGTCCACCACCGACCCCAGGCGACTCGTGACCCCCGCCTCGAACAGCAGCGCCTCGTGCAGCGCGGTCTTCCCGGCGCCGCGGTGGCCGACGAGGGCGACGTTGCGAATCCTGTCCGCTGGCGTGTGCACGTGGTCTCTCCTTACCCGAAGTGAGAGCACCATACAACCCCCGGCCGGCGCGCGCCAGGGGTGTTCCCGGTGAGGTTGGCGGGGCGGCGGACGGGACGGCGGAGGCGCGCGACGGCGGGGCCTCGGCAAGCGCGTCTAATCGAACGAGTCGCCCTGCATCCGCGAGCGCAGCCGCAACACGGCCTTCGTGTGCAGCTGGGAGATGCGCGACTCGGTGACGCCCAACACCTCGCCGATCTCCCTGAGCGTGAGGTTCTCGTAGTAGTACAGCGCGATCACGAGCTTCTCCCGCTCCGGCAGGCGCGCGATCGCGTCCGCGATGCGGTCCTTCATGTCCCCCACGTCCAGCGACCGCGCCGGGTCCGGCGCGCCCGGGTCCTCGAGGGTATCCATCAGCGACACCTGGTCGCCGCTGGAGTCCGACACGCTCCACAGCTCATCGAGCGCCGCGATCGAGGAGTGCGAGATCGCCAGCAGCGATTCCTGCAGTTCTTCCTCGGAGAGCCCCAGCTCCGCCGCCAGCTCCGCGTCGCTCGCCGCGCGCTGCAGCTTGTGCTCGAGCTTCGAGTTGGCGCGCTCGATCTCTCGTGCACGCGCACGCACGCTGCGCGGCACCCAGTCCATCGCGCGCAGCTCATCGATGATCGCCCCCTTGATGCGCGTGATCGCGTACGTCTCGAACTTGATCTCGCGCGAGGGGTCGAAGCGCTCGATCGCCGAGATCAGCCCCACGAGGCCGTAGGAGATCAGGTCCGCCTCCTCCACGTGCGGGGGCAGACCGGCCGCAGTGCGGCCCGCCACGTACTTGACCAGCGGCGAGTACGCCACCACGAGGCGCTCCCGCGCCCGCCGGTCACCCTCGGACTTGTAGCGCTTCCACAGGTCGCGAAGCTCGACCGTCTTGACGTTGGTCTCCAGGATCTACTCCGCTCACGCTCGAGGGTGGCTGCGCGCATACGCGCTTTTCAACCTGGCGGACTCTACCCGAGTGTAAACCTGTGTGGTCGAGACGCTGGCGTGCCCCAGCAGCTCCTGGATGCTCCGCAGGTCCGCCCCGCCGTCCAGCAGGTGCGTGGCAAAGCTGTGGCGCAGCGTGTGTGGCGAGGTTCCGCCCTCCACTCCGCCGCGCGCCGTCCACACCCGCAACCGCCTGCGCACGTCGCTCGTGTGCAGGCGCCTCCCCGACTTGCTCAGGAACAGCTGCCCGCCCACCCTCTCCGCGCGGCGGTCCGCACTCGCTGCCGCTAGCTTCGGGCGACCCCGCTCCAGGTAGTCCCGCACCGCCGTCAGCGCCACCTCTCCCACGGGCACGTACCGTGTCTTGCGCCCCTTGCCCTCCACGCGCAACTGCTCCCCGTCGTGGTCCACGTCGGTGCACTTCAGTGACACCACCTCCTCCACCCGCAGGCCGCACGCGTACGTCAGCTCGAACATCGCCCGGTCGCGCAGGCCCAGCAGGCGGGTGGGGTCCGCGGATCCTGGATCGTCGGGGTGAGCAGGTCCTGGATGGTTGGGCTGCGTGGATGCCGGGTGGGCGGGACCCGGTCCGATGCCCTCCAGCAGCGCCCCGACCTCGCCCGCCTTCAGCACCCGCGGCAGGCGCGCGGGCCGGCGCGGCGTGGCGACCAGGTCCGCCGGGTTCCCCGCGATCAGGCCGTGCTCGCGCTGGCTGGAGTACAGCGAGCGCACCGCCGCGAGCTTGCGCGCCGTGCTCGCCGGCGCCGCGCCGCCCTCCGAGAGCCGCGCCACATAGCGGCGTACCTCGCGCGGGCCGACCCCTCCCGGCGCCAGCCCCGAAGCGCTCGCCCACCGTGCGAACTGCCGCAGGTCGGCCGCATACGCCCGGCGTGTGCGCTCCGCCGCATTCCGGCGGCGCAGATCCTCGTCCAGCAGCGCCACCGCTCCCGCCCACGCGTCCTCCACGCCCTCCCCCTTGCTGGCCCCGCCCCCGGCGCCTTGATCGGGAGCCTCACAGGCTCTCCCCTCCGCAGCCATACGCTGCTACTTCGCCGCCGTAGGGGCTATGCCCTGCTCACGCCACCCGCTCGGCGGTGCGCCGGGGGGTGGGAGGCGAGCCGCTTACGACCGGCGCTAGCAGGCGTGCGAGCTCGTGCCAGTCGCGCGCGCAGATCACGTCCTCTTCCTCGCACACCTCCTCGTTCCACGGGTGCACGAGCGTGGCCGCCACGATGCCGCGCTCGAGCGCCCCCACGATGCTCAGCGGGCTGTCGTCGACCAGCAGCTCGATCCCCTCCCGCACGCACAGCTCCATCCGGTCGGGCGCGCACTGCAGATCGTCGAACGGCAGCCCGATGGCTCCCAGCCACGCCGCCGTCGCGCGCCGGCAGCACTTGTCCCGGTGGCTGAAGACCTGTATGAAGTGGCCCCGCTCGTGCCACCCCCGCACCGTCTCCACCGCCCCCGGATAGGGCACTCCTGCGAGAATCCGCTCGTCGCTGTGGCTCTCCCTCACACACAGCTCCAACTGCTCCGCGCGCAGGCGCGTGAAGCCCCACGTCAGCTGCTCCTCGTAGGGCAACTCCACGCCGAAGCGCCGCACCGACACCTCCGAGAGCACGTCCCAGTAGTGGTGCAGCGTCGAGTCTATGTCCACCGCGATCCGCACTGCCCGACCCCCGATCCGTTAGCTCTACCCTTGTAACACAACGCACGGACGCTCCGATGTGGTCCGCCGTGCGCTACTTCTACTCACAACCCCTATGACCTCCACAACCCCTACTACCCCTGTGTTCTCACCCTCCCCGCCGGCGACGCCCTCCGCCTACGGTCCCCAGGGCCGCTCTCCCTGGATGGACGTCGACTGGCGCGCACACCAACACTGGACAATTATAAACGATTCTCCTGTCAACGTGGTCGAGCTGGGCGAGGGGCCACCGCTGCTGTTCGTCCACGGCCTCTCCGGCTCCTGGCCTAACTGGCTCGAGCAGCTGCCAGTGTTCGCTCGCACTCACCGAGTCATCGCCCTCGACCTTCCCGGCTTCGGCCGCTCGCCGATGCCCACGGGGGACATCTCGATCTCCGCCTACGCCCGTACACTCGACGCGCTGCTCGACGCGCTCGACGTCGACGCCGTCGCTGCCGTGGGCAACTCGATGGGCGGCTTCGTCTCCGCCGAGCTCGCCGATCAACCTCCCCCAGCGCGTGGAGCGCCTCGTGCTGGTGGCCGCCGCCGGCCTCAGCACCTACCGCGACCCCCGCGGCCTGCGCGAACTGCGCCGCATCCGCCGGCTCTCGCACCCGGCCGCCGCCATCACCAGCTGGGGCGCAGCCCACGCCGACACCCTCGCGCGCCGGCCCGGGCTGCGCGACGTCGCCCTCGGCCTGATCGTCCGCCACGCCGACCGGCTGCCCGCCGCCGCTCGTCGCCGAGCAGATCCGCGGCGGTGGCAAGCCCGGCTTTCTCCCGGCCCTGCAGGCCAACCTCGACTACGACTTCCGCCACCGCGTCCCCGAGATCGCCTGCCCCACCCTGATCGTGTGGGGCGACCGCGACCCCGTCGTCACCACGCGCGACGCCGACGCCTACGCCGGGCTGATCCCGGGCTCGCGAAGCGTCATCTTCGCGGACACCGGCCACATGCGCCAGATCGAGCGCCCAGCCGAGTTCAACGCGCTGCTCGCGGAGTTCCTCGGGGAGTAGGCCGAGGCCACGACCACGCCGTGGACGCGGAGCACGGAGGCTCCGCGCGCACCAGCCCGGCAGACGCGCCCACCCGCGTGGACGATCCCCAAAAATGCCTCTCAGCGGGCGATTGCGCCCTCGGAGGCGCTGCCGACCAGCTTCGCGTACTTCTGGATCGCCACCTCGACGTGCTCGTTCGTGCGCGCGGGGGGGGCGTAGAGCGCAGCGCGCTCTGCGATCTCCTCGTCGGAGAGCTTCACGTCGATGCGGCGCGCGTCCGCGTCGATCGTGATCTCGTCCCCGTCGCGCAGCGCCCCGATCGGGCCGCCCCTGACCGCCTCCGGCGCGATGTGGGCCGCCATGAAGCCGTGCGTCGCGCCCGAGAAGCGCCCGTCGGTGATCAGCGCGACCGACTCCCCCAGGCCCTCGCCCACGATCGCCGCGGTCACCGCCAGCATCTCGCGCATCCCCGGGCCGCCCGCGGGGCCCTCGCCGCGGATCACCACCACGTCGCCCGCCGCGATCTCCTTCGCCAGCACCGCCGCCATCGCCGCCTCCTCGCCGTCGAACACCCGCGCCGGGCCCGTGTGCTTGCGGCGCTCGTGGCCGGCGAGCTTCACCACACACCCCTCCGGGGCCACGTTGCCGCGGAGGATCGCGAAGCCTCCGGTCGGCTTCAGCGGGTTCGACAGGGGGCGCACCACCTGCTGGCCGGGCGTCTCCTGCGCTGCGGCGGCCTCCTGCGCCGATCGTGCGGCCAGTCACCGTGACCGCCTCCTCGCGCAGCACCCCCGCCTCGGCCATGCGCTTCAGCACCAGCGGGATGCCCCCCGCCTCATACAGGTCCGTAGCGACATACCGCCCCCCCGGCTGCAGGTCGCACAGCAGCGGCGTTCGCTCGCTGATCGCGTCGAACTCCTCGATGCTCAGCGGCACCCCCGTTTCGCGCGCGACCGCGAGCAGGTGCAGCACGCCGTTGGTCGAGCCGCCGCTCGTCGCGACCGCCGCGATCGCGTTCTCCAGCGCCGCCTTGGTGATCACTTCGCTCGGGCGCAGCCCGCGGCGCAGCACGTCCATCACCAGTTCGCCGCACTCCTTCGCCACCTCCAGCTTGCGCCCGTCCTCCGCCGGCACCATCGCCGAGCCCGCGGGCGAGATGCCCAGCACCTCGAAGGCCATCGCCATCGTGTTCGCCGTGAACTGGCCCCCGCACGCCCCCGCGCCCGGCGAGGCCACCTCCTCCAGTTCGTGCAGTTCCTGCTCGGTGATCTTCCCGGCCGCGTACTCCCCGACCGCCTCGAACACCTGCTGGATCGTCACGTCCTGGCCCTTGTAGCGCCCGGCGCGGATCGAGCCGCCGTAGAGCATCAGGCCCGGGACGTCCAGGCGCGCGAGCGCCATCACCGTCCCCGGGATCGTCTTGTCGCAGCCCGACACGCACACCAGCGCGTCGAAGCAGTGCGCGCTCGCCACCAGCTCGATCGAGTCTGCGACCACCTCGCGTGACACCAGCGACGCGCGCATCCCCGCGGTGCCCATCGTGATCCCGTCGGAGATCGCGATCGTATTCAGCTCCATCGGGGTTCCCCCCGCCGCGCGAACCCCCTCCTTCACCTTCGCCGCGAGCACCCTGTTGTTGAAGTTGCACGGCATCGTCTCGATCCACGAGTGCGCGACGCCCACGATCGGCTTCGCGAGATCCTCCGCGCTGTAGCCGATCCCGTGCAGGTACGCGCGCGCGGCGGCCCGCTCGGGGCCCTCGGTCAGCGCGCGGCTGCGGTGCTTCACGTCAAATGGGCTCACCGCGCGAACACTACCCGGGGACGGGGTCGGCGCGCTCGGGCGGCGGCGTGGGCCCGCGGCGCGGCTGAGCGCAGCTGGGCGCGGGTGTTCACGAGGCGCGCACGTTGCCCGGCACGCGCTCCAGGCGCTCGCGCTCCCACCTGTTCAGGCGCGCGAGGTCCTCGCGCACCTGCTCTGGGTCCACCTGGCGGCCGGGGAGGTGCATGTTCGCGTCCGCCACCACTCGCCGCTCGTCCGCGGTGAGCGCCATCCACTTCGCCAGCACGTCGTCGGCGTCCGGCAGCCGCGCGCTCCCGTAGGGGCGGGTGTGATCGGGGAACGCCACGCAGTACTCGTTCAGCAGCTTCCCCGTCTGGGGCACGTACGCCACGATCGGGCGGTGCGGGTACACCAGGTACGCGTACGGCGCCCCCGGGCCCCGCCCTCGACCTGCGCGCCGGTGTTGGGGCTCCACACCCGCAGGAACCCGAGGTCGCGATACATCGCCCACTCCTCCTCGTTCACGCACGAGCACAGCAGCTCGCGGGCGCGCTGCTCCGCACGCCGCTCACGGCCCGGGTCGTAGCTCACCTCGGGCACCTGCGCCGACTCGCCAGCGGGCGGCCGCCTCCTTCAGCCGGGGCCAGCTCCGCACGCGCACGCGGCAGCGCCAGCTCCCACCCCAGCACCGCGGCGACGATCGCAGTGGCACCCAGCGCGAGCCACATCGCCCGCGGCCTACTCGTTCGCTCCGCCGGCCGCGCGCGGGAAGAAAATCACGCGCTCGGCGTCCCTCGGCACCTCTGCGAAGCTCCGCACCATCTCCGCCTCGCGGTGCCCGTCGCGCCGCTCGGTCGGCACGGCGGCCCACATGCCCGCATCGAGCTCCCGGCGGAACGCCTCGATCAGCTCGCGCTCCTGCTCGGGCACCTCGACGTCGCCCTCGGCGAGCACCACCTCGCCATGGCCCGGCTTCATCCGCAGGAACCTCATCGACGACCCGGCTTCGTCCGACGGCAGCTTCAGCTTCATCGTCCCCCGATTATGCCACTCCGGAGGTCCTCCAAACCGAGGACATCCACCGGACCCGTTCCCGCGCCGACGTCGCGCAGACCTTTCGCGACCGCCTCTCCCGCGAGCCTGCGCGCCGTGCGCGCCGCCTCCAGGGGCGTCCTGCCCAGCGCGAGCTGCGCCGCGAGCACGGCAGAGTGGGTGCAGCCGGATCCGTGCGCCGCGCCGTCGGGGTGGCGCTCCCCGGGGATCTCCACCGCTTCGCCGTCTTTTGAGTCGATGAACAGGTCCACCGCGTGTCTCCGATGTCCGCCGGTGAGAACCACTATCTTCGGCCCCTTCGCGAGCACCGCGCGCGCGAGTTCCTCCGCCTCGGCGTCCTCGGCCTGCGTCTCCTCGGCCTCCGCGTCCGCCGCCTTCCCGCCGCTCCCCCAGCCGGCGAGCACCCGCGCCTCCGGCAGGTTTGGTGTGAGCACGGTGGCGCGGGGCAGCAGCTCCTCGATCAGCGCCCTCTGGGCGTCCTCCTCCAGCAGCCTTGCGCCCGACTCGGCGACCATCACCGGGTCCACCACGACCGGGGTTCCCGCCGGCAGCTCGTCCAACGCTCGCCCGACCGCCCTGATCACCTCGGCTGTTCCCACCATCCCCACCTTGACCGCATCCACGCCGATGTCCGCGCTGACCGCGCGCACCTGGGCGACCACGATCTCCGCGGGGACCACGTGGACCGCGATCACCCCCTTCGTGTTCTGGGCGGTGATGGCCGTGATCGCCGTCATCCCGTGCACGCCGCAGCGGGCGAACGCTTTCAGGTCAGCCTGGATTCCGGCGCCGCCGCCGGAGTCGGAGCCGGCGATCGTCAGGGCCCTGGGGGTGCGTGTTTGCGGGCTCATGGTCCCGCAACAGTAGTCGGAGACACCTCGGGGAACCTGGACGCGCAGCGGCGTCGTCGGTTTTTGGCTCCACTGCGCCGGATCGGCCGATCGGGGCGCTGGACGCGGTTGGAGCCTTGGTACGGCCACGCCCGGGGGCGTAGCGTGATCGCCACAAGCAAACCGCGGCGAGGGCCGCTGCCAACGCAATCCGTCGCCCACGGGCCGAAGGGAGGGATGACCATGTCGGACCATATCGAGGAAGACCAGCGAGAGGGCAAGCCCGAGCCGACGGGGGCGCGGCGGGAGGCGAGGGAGAAGCCCAGGACATACGCGAAGCCCCTGACGATCGCGGGACTCTGCCTCGCCGCCATGGTCGTGATGAGCATGGCAGTATCAGCGGCGACCGCTTCGGCGGCCTCCGTGTGGGAAGGGTGCTTAGAAGGCTCGACTACCACGAAATACGAAAGCAGCTCGTGCGTAAAAGCACTCAGCACGGGCAAATTCGGCTGGAAAGAAATCACAAATACGGACAAAGTCACGACAACAGGGTTCACCATCACTCTGACGGACACCAAAACCGCTGCAGGTAGAACGACGGTCATATGTACCGCCGGCGGTGAAGAGGTAGGAACCGTCGGCCCTGGCGACTTCGATAGAATCGAAGCCGCTAAAGTGAAAGAAGCCAAAACGAACTGTAGAGGTACGGGAGGTTGTAAAGAAACGGGAGTCGAAGAAGTGGTGGGAGTCCACCTGCCGTGGCAAACGAAACTGTCTGAAACAGAAAAAAAAGTATTAGACACGATCGAAAACAGCGGCGCCGGCGAACCGGGATGGAAGGTTAAGTGCGAATCCATCCTCGGCAAAGAAACGGATGAATGCGAAAGCGAAGGATCGAGCCTGTTAGAAAGCGCGATTCTGGAAAACAAGCTGACAGGTGGTGTTCAGTTAGTGTCAGCGACGTTCCAGAAAGCACACCTAGCAAAATGCTCAAAAGGTGGAGCAAAATCAGGTGAAGTCGCAGGTCGGGGTGCGATCTTATTATCGAGCGGTGCGGGGCTCAGGGTCAGTGGAGGCGGAGGCGGTGGTGGAGGAGAAGAAGCCACATCGACGTCGCTGACTACCTCCCTCACCGGCGAAAGCGAAGAAGGCGAAGAAATAGAAGTCCTCGAAAACGCTGGTATCAAGGATCACGCCACGTTGAGCGGCACGAACGCCGCCAAAGCCGGCGGCACCGTCAAATACAAGGTCTACTCCGAAAAAGAATGCAAAACGCTCGTCGCCGAAGCGGGCGAAGTCACCGTAACCGATGGCAGCGTCCCGGCGTCCAACGAAGAGAAACTCAAAGCCGGCACCTACTACTGGCAGGCGTCGTACTCCGGCGACTCGAAAAACAAAGCCTCGACGAGCGCCTGTGGCTCGGAGATCGCCGTCGTACACACGTATCCAGCATCAGAAAGCCTCGGCGGCAGCAACCCCGGCGCGCCAACGGTGCTCCAGTGTGATGTTGGTGATGCCGTCGATTGCGCCACGGGCAATCTGACCGAGACGCAGACCGACCTCTCGATCGGCGGCCGCGGCACCGGACTGTTGGTGGCCCGCACGTACAACTCCCATGCCGCGGCGGCAGCCACTGAAAAGGGTCCGTTCGGGTATGGCTGGTCCGGCCCCTACGGCGCCCATCTGGTCGCAGAAACGGAAAAAGCGACCGTTTACCAGAATAATGGCAGCACGATGTCCTTCCACTACAACAAAGTGACCGGAGCCTACACGCCGCGCGCCTGGACGCAGGCGACGCTCGCCAAAGAAGGCAGCGGCTATGTCTACACCTTGCCTGAACAGACGAAACTGGAATTCAACAGCGAAGGCCGTCTCACGAAGGAAACGGACCGCAACGGCAACTCGATCACGCTCGAATACAACACCGAAAAGAACATCGAAACGGCCACCGACGGCGGCGGTCGTAAACTCACGTTCAATTACACCGGAGGGCAGGTCACAAGCATCGAAGACCCGATGGGACATGTCGTCAAATATACCTACGAATCGGGCAACCTGGCGACCGTCACCCTGCCAGGTGAAACCGAAAAGCGCTGGAAGTGCGAATACAACACCGAACACGAGCTGACCAAGCTTACCGATGGCCGCAAAAACTCGGTGACCAACACGTACAACGCATCCCACCAGGCGACCAAACAGGTGCAGGCCGGCCACGAACGCAAGTGGGAATACGAAACCGAAAAAACGACCCTGACCGAACCCAACGGCTCCAAGACCGTCGAGCAGTTCAACGCCGAGGGGGAGCCCATGAAGATCACGCGGGCGTCCGGCAACAGCGAACTCGAAACGACGACTGAATATGAATACAACAGCTCGCTCGACAACACCGCTGAAATCGACCCGAACAAACACGTCACGAAATTTGGGTATGACTCGACCAACGACAAGACCAGCGAAACCGACCTCAACGGCGACGAACGCAAATGGACGTACGACAAAACGCACGACATCGAAACGGAAACGACGCCGGAAGGCGAGACGACCACGATCAAACGCAACAACGACGGCGACCCCGACGTGAGCGAACGGCCGATCGGCACTGAAAAGCAGGTGACGGAATACAAGTACACTGAAAAGGGCGAGATCTACGAGATGATCGACCCGCTGGGTCACACAACGAAATATACCTACGACGCTGCGGGTGACAAGGAAAGCGAAACCGACCCCGAAAGCAACGAACGCAAATGGAAAGACAATAAAGACTCGCAGGTGATCGAAGAAACCAGCCCGCGGAAATTCACGACTACCACAGAAAGAAACGAACAGGGCCGGCCGCTCAAGATCACCGACCCGCTGAAACACACGACCGAATACAAATACGACGGCAACGGCAACATCGAAAGCGAAACCGACGGCAACAAACACACGACGGAATACGTCTACAACGAAGAAAACCTGCCGGTCGAAGTCAAAGAAGCCAACGGGAATACAACCAAAACCGAATACGACAGCGAAGGCAAGATGACCGCCCACATCGACGGCAACGGCCACAAGTGGGAATACAAACGCAACGCATTGGAGCAGGTCGTCGAAGAAAAGAACCCGCTCGGCAAGGTATGGAAGAAGAAATACGAAAAGGCGGGCAACCTTGAAAACGTCGAAACCCCTGATACAGAAAAGACTACCTACAAATACGATGAAAGCAACCGGCTCAAGGAAATCGAATCCTCGACGGGCAAACCCTCTAAAGTGACCTTCGAATACACCAAAGATTCGAAGGTCGAAAAAATGACCGACGAGACCAAAACGACCGAAAACACCTACGACAAACTGGACCGGCTCACCGAATATAAAAACGGCGCCGGCAAGGTCGTCAAATACGAATACAACCTCGCCAACGAGCCGACCGTCATCACCTACCCCAACAAAGAAAAAGTCACCCGCTCATACGACAAAGACAACCGCCTGGAAAAGGTCAAGGACTGGAAATCGAACGAAACGACCTTCTCCTACAACCCCGACTCAGAGCTCGAAAAGACGACCTTCCCCGCGAGCACCGGCGACAAGGACAGATACGCCTACAACGAAGGGGACCAGATGAGCGAAATCGAAATGGACCGCGAAACCGAAAAGCTCGCCACGCTCGTCTACGAACGCGACGGCGACAACCAGGTCAAGAAGACCACCGCCACCGGCCTCCCCGGCTCCGCCTCGGGCGAAGACGCCTACGACGAAAGCAACCGCCTCACCGAAGCCAACACACTCGCCTATAAATACGACAAAGCGAACAACCCCACCGAGCTCGAAGGCTCCGGCACCTACGCCTACAACGCAGCCGACGAGCTCGAAACAGGACCTTCAGCCAAATACACCTACAACGGAGATGGCGAGCGCACCGAAGCCGCCCCCACCAAAGGCATGGCCACCACCTACGGCTACGACCAGGCCGGCAACCTCACGAGCGTCAAACGCACCGAAGAAACCGAAAAGCCCAAGATCGAAGACTCCTTCACCTACGACGGCAACAACCTCCGCCAGAGCCAGGACATCAACGGCACCACCACCGACCTCACGTGGAACACCGCCGAAGGGCTGCCGGTCGTCCTTGAAGACGAAACCAACAGCTACATCTACGGGCCCGACAACCTTCCCGTCGAGCAGATCTCGAGCGGAGGCACAACCCTCTACATCCACCACGACCAGCAGGGCTCGACCCGTCTACTCACCGGCACCACCGGCAAAAACGAAGCCGCCTTCACCTACAGCCCCTACGGCGAAACAACGGGCAAAACAGGCACCGCGACCACCCCACTCGGCTACGACAGCCAGTACACGAGCCCCGACACCGGACTCATCTACCTCAGGGCACGCACATACGATCCCAAAACAGCACAGTTCCTCAGCGTCGACCCGGCGGAGGCGGAAAGCGGCGAACCATACAGCTATGCTGACGACAATCCGCTCAACGCGGCCGACCCAAACGGCCTCCTCCCAACCACATGGGGTACTTGTGGACAGAGCACGGGCTCTCTAGGTCCAGTCGAGGTCGGCTGGTTCTCTGTCTGCTCCCTCACGAGCAGGGCAGATTGGGGCGTGACAGTTACTTTCTCAGGCGCCCTGGCGCTAGATAGACAGGTTATTCAGCGCGTCCGTAACTGGCTAACGGGCCAGGGCGGTGGATTCTTTGCTACCCTAGCTGCTGCGACCGCGGGCGTTGGAGTTCACGGGAGCAACGCGACACTCATTTGCGCGCTTGCTGGACCATTTGGTACTGCACGGGGATCGCTTGGTTGGGGGCCGTTTGCCGTTAGCTATGAAGAGTTTTGGGGTGCTAACAACATCAGTGGAAGCACGACCGGTCTCTCGTACGGGTGGGGAGCGGGTGGACCTGGCGTGAACGGGGGTGGTGCGGCCGGAGTTTCATACACGTTTGCGTGGTCGTCGAGAGACGGAATATGCTAGTACCAGACGGCCCCCGCCAAACAACTCCAAGCGTCAACCGGCGGCTCGCCGAGGCGCTACGCCGTCCTCGTAAGTTCTCCTGGCTCGACTGAGCTCCGTCGTCCGACGCTGCTCGACTTGGCGCGGCATGATCGCGCGGCGTTCGAATCGGGGGAGGCGGTACTCGACGAGTGGCTACGCCGGTATGCCGGACAGAACCGGCGTCGCGACACCGCTGCCACCTGGGTCATCGCCGACGTCGATGACGCAGTCGTGGCCTACGCCACCGTCGCAGTGACCGCGATCGACCGCTCGACTGCGCCGCTGAGCATCGCGCGCCAGGCGCCCGACCCGTTTCCAGCGCTGCTGATCGGCCGTCTCGCGGTAGATCTGTGCCACGGCGGTCTTGGGGTCGGCACCGCGCTCGTAGCCCACGTACTCGCCACCGCCGTGGAGCTCGACGCAAAGGCTGCGTGTCGCGCAGTCGTAGTCAACGCTCTGCATCCAGCGGCCCGTGGTTGGTGGGAGCATCTTGGCTTCCAGCCATTTGAGTTCGCGGACAACGATTCACTGGACCTCTATCTCCTCACCGCTGACATCCAGGCCACCCTCCGGCGATTGCGCTGAGGAGTCCGGAGCGGTCCCTTACGCGCGAAGTCCTCGCCGCTCGGCCCCTCGACGTCACGCCCTCAGCAGCTCCTCCTTGTCCCACTGTTCGGTCGGCGCATGCGCCGACCGCGACGCCGCGCATGCGCGGCGTCGGGGACCGGCCACATGTGGCCCTGCCCCGGACAGTGCATGCACTGTCCGGCAGCTGGACTGCTAACGGGAGCGTAGAAGCCCGCGATCGGCAGCATAGGTCGATCTGGTCAGCGTCCGCTGCCGGCGCCGTTCTTGTCGTACTTCGCCGTGTAGCTGCTCTTCGGACAAGACGAGCCGACGATCTGGGCGGTTCCGTGGAACGCGCCGCCGGAGAACTTGCCGTTGAACAGCACGGTGCCCGAGAGATGACCGAACGTGGCGCCGTTCTCGGTCATGATCGTGGTCTTCCCGTGGAAGCTGAACTTGTTGTCCCTGAACCGAAGGTTAGGGCTGTCCCAGTACTCGCTGACGGCGGCAGACGTGGGGCACGATATGTACAGCTGAACCGTGGTCGGCGGCTTGTTGACGTAGACCGACAGGCGCGGCTGGCTCGAGGCGTAATACCCTTTCGGCACGGGCCCACCGGTGGCGGCTCCCGCGGTGCTCGCCAGAGCGGCGAGGATCGGAAGCGCTCCGGCCACGTAAGCAGTCTTGCGACCCATGAGGTCTCCCTTCTCGGTTGAACGCGGTGACGGCGTGCCGAGCATACCGCCCCACCCTGCGCAGCCCCGCAGACCCGGATGCGGGCCCCGATCGACAGCACGCCCGGGTTTCGTGCGCGAGACGTCACAGTCCAGCCACAGTCGTGGCACGAACTGCACTCGCAGGACACAATCGACTGCCTAGCCTTGCCAATCGTGCAGGTCGCCTCTCCCAGCCCATCTCAACCCTCCCCCTCGGACGCCCCGCGCGAGAACCCCCGCCACGCGCTCGGCCGTCTCGGCGAGCAGCTGGCCGCGGCGCACCTGGAGCGGCTCGGCTTCATGATCGTCGAGCGCAACGCCCGCACCCGCTACGGCGAGATCGACCTGATCGCGTTCAACGGCGAGGCACTCGTGTTCGTGGAGGTCAAGTCGCGCCGCGCGCGTAAGCGCTGGCAGCTAACACCCGCCGAGCAGCCTCTGGCCTGGCTGCGAACACGTCAGCGCACGCGCCTGCGACGCCTCGCCGCGGCGTGGCTGCACCGCGAGTCCCGCAACCGGCCGAGAGCCCACACGATCCGCTTCGACGGCATCGGCGTGATCGTCGACGAGGCCGACCGACTCGTATGCCTCGACCACATCGAGGGGGCCTTTTGAGGAGGCGCAGATAATGGTCGAGCAGACCGCCCAGCCCCATCAACCACGATCCTCGTCGCTCCACGCAGCGGCCTGTAGTGTGATTCGCGCTACGATGCTCTACATGGCGTCAGCTCCTCCGCCGCTCTCCATCCGGCTTGGTAGCGAGGGTCTCAGCGCACTGGATGAGATTGCCCGCCGACGCGGAGTTGGGCGCGCCGAAGCCGTACGCCAGGCAGTCGCCGAGACTGCCCAGCGCGATCGACGACGCGGGGGATTGGCCGCGGAGGCTCGTCGGCTGATGACTGACCCCACCTACCTGGACGAGACGCGGCAGGTGGCGAGTCTGATGGAGGAGTTACGTGGTCCGTGGTGACGTACACGCCATCGCGATGCCACGACGGAGAGGTCACGTCCAGCACGGCCGTCGCTATGCCGTTGTCGTCCAAGCTGACGATCTTCTGACACTTTCGACAGTCGTCGTCTGCCCCACCTCTCACTCGGCGCCCGCGGCGAGCTTCCACCCAGCGATCGACCTAAACGACGAACGCACGCTGGTCCTGTGCGAGATGGTCGGTGCGGTCGATGCCCGTGCTCTGGGGGCGCAGGTCGGCCACTTGACACACGTCGAGCTGCGCGCGGTGGACGATGCGATGCTGATGGTGCTGGACCTCAGCTGAAGACTCTCACAGCGCCAGCTGCTGATAAGCCAGCGACTGAAACGACAGCCGGTGAAGCGGAGACACGCCTTGGCGCAGGATCGCCTCGCGGTGCGCGGGGGTCGAGTAGCCGACGTGCTCGGCGAAGCTCCAGCCGGGGTGCAGGGTGTCGGCATGGCACATGTACCGGTCGCGAGCGACCTTCGCGACGATCGACGCAGCGGCGATCGCGGCAGAGGTGGCGTCGCCGTCCACGATCGCCCGCTGGGGCCGCCCGAAGTCCGGCACCGAGAAGCCGTCCACGAGGCACGCAACCTCGCCCTCCAGGCCAGCGGTGACTCCCCGCAGCGCGTCGCGCAGCGCGGCGAGGTTGGTCTTGTGCAGGCCCCGCGAGTCGATCCCGCCCACGCAGCGGGAGACCACGGTCACGCGCGCCGCGCTGC
Source organism: uncultured Solirubrobacterales bacterium (assembly GCA_963831945.1). GTDB lineage: Bacteria > Actinomycetota > Thermoleophilia > Solirubrobacterales > Solirubrobacteraceae > Palsa-744. The sequence goes on from CAWHSC010000003.1 coordinate 319,904, forward strand.
GCAGGACCAGCGGGTAGAGCTCCTCGCGCGCCTCGGCGGTGTGCTGCTTGGAGTCGTTCAGCGCGGCGAGAGCGCGGATCTCCGCGGAGGGGAGCGTCCCGTAGTCGAACAGCACCCCGGCGGCCACCAGCGGCCCCGCCAGACAGCCGCGCCCGGCCTCGTCCGCGCCCGCCACCAGACGCACCCCCAGGCGGCGGTCGAAGGCGAACAGCCGCCGGCCGCTTGACGCCCTCCTTGCTCGACGGCGCGTTCGGGAGGTTCCGGTCACCGATGGCGTCCCGGCGGCCGTCGGCGTGCCGGAGACGGTGGCAGCGGCCCCGGCAGCCCGGGAGGCGCCTGAGGCCCTAGAGGGTCCCGATACGGTCGGGGGGCCAGTAGGTCGCGAACGCTCCCCCGATGATCCACCCTGTGGGGACGGGTCCCCAGAACCTGCTGTCGTCTGACTCGCCACGGTTGTCCCCCATCATGAACCAGTGACCGGGCGGAATCTTGATCGGGGTCGGGAAGTTGCACTCCGGGACCCCCCCGCACGGGTTGATGTAGGGGTCGTGCTCGCGCTGGCCGTTGCGGTACACGTGCCCTTCGCGGATCGAGATGACGTCTCCAGGCCCGGCGACGATGCGCTTGATGAAGTTCACGCTCGCCTCCTCGGGGTAGGTCTGGTCGCAGGCAGCTCCGCCGTAGTCCGCCGGGCTGGAGGAGTGACCGCATTTCGGCGCTTCGTGCGATTCTTCCTGGTCCGCTCCCTTCGGGGGGTGGAAGACGACGATCTCCCCCACGTAGGGGCCGTCGAAGCGCATCCCGATGCGGTTCACGAGGACCCGCTGGCCGATCTTGAGCGTCGGTTCCATCGAGCCGCTGGGGATCTTGTAGGGCTTGACGATGAACGCCTGGATGCCCAGCGCGAGCAGCACCGCGATCACGACGATCGCGGCGAGCTCGAGCAGCGAGCCGCTCGTCGATTTCGACTTCGAGCCGCCCTTGGCCTGTCCCGAGCCCGCACGAGACGCCGGGCCGCCGGGCACGCCCGAGCCACCGGTGGAGCCCGAGCCCCTGGGTGATCGCACGCTCACGCGGTCCCCCCGGCGAGGGCGCTCACGCCGCCGTGTCGCCGACGTCCTGCACGCCGGCCTCGGGGGAGGAATCGGCCTGGTCCGCAGGCGTCGTCGTCTGCCCGTCTGCCGGCTCCGTCTCGCCGGCCCCGGGCTCCCCCTGAACGGACACGTCCCCTGACTCGTCCTGCACCGCTGTCTCGTCCGCCGTTGTTACGCCCTCGCGTCCACCGGGCGCGGCGTCTTCCGGCTCGGGCTCGTGCAGCAGCCCCGGCAGCACCGTCTCCTCCGGGCCGGTGTAGCGGCGTTCCCGCACGCGGGCCCGCTTGCCCACCCGGTCGCGCAGGTAGTAGAGCTTCGCGCGGCGCACGTCGCCGCGGGCGGCCAGCTCGATGCGCTCGATCTTCGGGGAGTGCACCGGGAACATACGCTCGACGCCCACCCCGAAGGACTGCTTGCGCACCGTGAACGTCTCCCGCGCCCCGTGGCCCTGGCGCTTGATGACGACGCCCTCGAACACCTGGATGCGCCGGCGGGTGCCCTCGATCACCTGGAAGTGGACCTTCAGGCGATCGCCCGGCGCGAAGTCGGGCACACGGCGCAGCTGCGCGCGTTCGAGGGTTTCGATGACGCTGCTCATGGCAAAAGGGAAGCTGACGGGTCTCACGCCCGGGGGTCTCCTGTCGGACCGCTCCGGCGCGGCCCGCAATGGTAGCGGACAAGCGGCGCGCCCCGCGCCTGACGCCACCCGGCGTTCGCCCACGTGCCACCAGCACGCTGGCGCCCACCGTGCGACGTCAGGTCCTGCGTCAGGTGTTTGATGTGGAGCCCAGCCCGTCCGCTCGCTCGCGGCTGCGCTCCCGCCGCCAGTGCTCGATGCGCTCGTGGTGGCCGGAGAGCAGCACCTCGGGGACGCGCCACCCGCGGTACTCGGCGGGGCGCGTGTAGTGGGGGTACTCCGGATTGCCCTCCGAGCGCCTCGCTGAAGGACTCCTCGACTGCCGAGCGCTCGTGCCCGAGCGCGCCGGGGAGCTTGCGGAGCACCGCGTCGCAGACCACCATCGCCGCGAGCTCACCCCCGGAGAGGACGTATCGTCCGATCGAGAGGGTCTCGCCGGCGAAGTGCTCCACGATCCGCTCGTCGAAGCCCTCGTAGCGCCCGCACAGCAGCGTCAGGGCGGGCTCGGCCGCCAGCTCGCGCACGTACGCCTCGTCGAGCACCCGCCCTGCGGGCGAGAGCGCGATCACACGGCGCGCGCGGGGCAGCTCGATGGGGTCGACGCCGTAGCGGGCGCGTAGGGCGGCGTCCATCACGTCGACCCGCAGCACCATCCCCGCCCCGCCCCCGAACGGCGTGTCGTCGACCTGGCCCCCGCTCAGGGGGGTGTGCTCGCGCGGGTCCACGCACTCCAGCCGGCTGCCCGCCGCGAGCGCGTTGGCCACGTGGCGCTGAGTGGAGAACCACTGAAACCACTCGGGGAACAGGGTGAAGACGTCGATCTCCACCGCTCAGCTCTCCCCGAGGAAGTCGAGGCTCACCTCGATGCGCCGCGCGGCCACGTCCACATGGCGGACGGCGTCTCTGACCATCGGCACCAGCAGCTCGCGGCCGTCCTCGCGGCGCACCTCGAGGACCTCGCAGGAGGGGAGCTCGAGCAGGCCGCTGACGGTGCCCACCCGCCGCTCGCCGTCGAGTACCGCGCACCCCTGCAGTTCGTGCGCCCACCACTCTCCCTCGGCGAGCGCGGGCACCTGGGCGCTGGAGACCGTGAGCGGCTCCCCGCGCAGCGCCTCCGCGCCAGCGCGATCCTCGATGCCCACCAGACGCACGATCGGCCGCTCCTGCACGCCGGCGCGGCGCACGATCCGCAGGGTTCGTCCGGCGACTGTCACCTCGCTCGCCTCAGCCAGCAGCCGGGGGCTCGCGCGGGTGACGTAGAAGCTCCCGTCGAGGCCGTGCGCGCGGCCCACGCGACCAGCCTGCAGCGGCGCCGGCCCGGTCCCCCCCGCGTCCGCCTCCGGGCCGTCGGCCTCCCCGGCCGCCTCAGTCGACGATGTCAACGACCACACGGCGCTTTTCGCTCGCCGCAGCGGCTCTCACGACGGTCCGCAGCGCCTGCGCGGTGCGGCCGCCGCGGCCGATCACCTTGCCGTAGTCCTCCTGTGCGACGGCGAGCTCCAGCACGACGGTGCCGTCGTCCTCCTCGAACTGCTCGACGGTGACCTCGTCGGGCTCGTCGACCAGACCCTGGGCGAGGTAGATGAGGAGCTCCTTGACCCGCTGGACCGCCATCGAGGTCGGGTCAGTTGGTGATGCCCTGGATGCGCAGGAGCTTGCGCACCGTGTCCGACGGCTGGGCGCCGCGCGCGAGCCAGCTGCGGGCGCGCTCCTCGTCGATTTTGATCGTGGAGGGGTTGGTCTGCGCGTTGTAGTGGCCGATCGTCTCGATCACGCGCCCGTCGCGGGGGGAGCGCTGGTCGGCGACGACCACCCGCCAGATCGGGTCCTTTCTGCCGCCCACTCGCGTGAGCCTGAGCCTTACCGACACGTGTTGTCCTCGCTTCGATTGCTCTCGTTGGGATGGCGAAACAGTCTTTTTGGCTGTTCCCCGGGAAACGGATCTGTTCGCGGGGGAACGATTTTGTTCGACGGCGAACGCGATGAAGCTTAGACGGTTATGCGCGCGTTGCCCGCAAGGGTGCCACCGGCACTCAGCGCCCCTGGCGCATCAGCGCGCCGATGTCCGGCATCTTGCCGCGGCCAAGGGGGCGCATGACCTTGCGCATCTGGGCGAACTGCTTGATCAGCTGGCTGACCTGCTGGACGCTCACGCCGGAGCCGCGGGCGATGCGCAGCCGGCGGGAGCCTTTGATCAGCTCGGGGTGGCGGCGCTCTTCGGGGGTCATCGAGAGGATGATCGCCTGGATGCGGTCGAGCTGGCGCTCGTCCACGTTCATGTCGCTCAGCTGGGCCCCGCCGAGGCCGGGGAGCATCCCCAACAGGCTGGTGAGCGGCCCCATTCTGCGCACAGCCCGCAGCTGGTCGAGGAAGTCGTCGAGGCCGAACTCGTTGCGGCGCAGCTTGCGCTGCAGCTCCACCGCGTCGTGCTCGTCGAACTGGCGCTCGGCCTGCTCGATCAGGCTCAGCACGTCGCCCATGCCGAGGATCCGCCGGGCCATGCGGTCGGGGTGGAAGCGCTCGAACTGCTCGAGGTGCTCGCCGGTGGAGGCGAACAGGATCGGCTGGCCTGTGACCGCCCTGACGGAGAGCGCGGCGCCGCCGCGGGCGTCGCCGTCGAGCTTGCTCATCACCACCCCGTCGAAGTGGACGGCGGCGGCGAACTGCTCGGCGACGTTGACGGCGTCCTGGCCGGTCATCGCGTCCACCACGAGCAGGGTGTCCTGCGGCTCCACGGCGGCGTGGATGCGCACGAGCTCGGCCATCAGCGCCTCGTCGACGTGCAGGCGCCCGGAGGTGTCGACGATCAGGACGTCCTTGCCCTCCTCCCGCGCGCGGGCGAGCGCCCACGTCGCGATCTCCACCGGGTCGGGCTCGGTGCCCCGCTCGTACACCGCGGCGCCGGCGCGGGCGCCCAGCTTGACGAGCTGCTCGACCGCGGCGGGACGGTAGGTGTCGCACGCGGCGAGCGCCACCGAGGAGCCGTGGTGCTCGTGCAGGTGGCGCGCGAGCTTCGCCGCGGCGGTCGTCTTGCCCGAGCCCTGCAGCCCCGCGAGCAGGATCACCGTGGGCGGGCTCGGGGCGAAGCGCAGGGCGGGCGGGTCACCGTCCCCCTCCCCCTCCCCGCCCATCAGCGCGGTGAGCTCCTCGGCGACGATCTTCACGACCTGCTGGCCGGGGTTCAGCTTGCCGACGAGCTCCGCGCCGAGGCACCGCTCCTTGACCTCGGCGGTGAAGGGGCGGACGACCTTGAAGTTGACGTCCGCCTCGAGCAGCGCGAGGCGGATCTCGCGCAGGGCGCGGTCGATGTCCTGCTCGGTCAGGGTCCCCCGCTGGCGGACCTCCGAGAGGGTGGCCTGCAGCTTTTCGGCGAGCGCGTCGAACACCGCGGGGGTCAGCCCTTCTCGCCGGAGGACCCCTCCTGGACCCGGCGCGCCAGCGTCTCGCCGATGCCCCCGAACGCCTGGGCGAACTCGGAGGGGATGACGAACACCTTGTTGGCGTCCCCTTCGGCGAGCTGGGGGAGCATCTGCAGGTATTCATAACTGAGCAGGTCGCGGGTGGGGCGGCCCTCGTGGATCGCTTTGAAGACAGTGTCGATCGCCTTCGCTTCGCCCTCCGCGCGCAGGATCGCGGCCTGGCGCGCACCCTCGGCGGTGAGCACCGCGGCCTGCTGCTCGCCCTCCGCGGTGAGGATCTGGGCCTGCTTCTCGCCTTCGGCCGTCAGGATCGCCGCGCGGCGGTCGCGCTCGGCGCGCATCTGCTTCTCCATCGCCGTGCGGATGTCCGCGGGCGGGTCGACCGACTTGATCTCCACGCGGTTGATGCGGATGCCCCACTTGCCGGTGGCCTCGTCCAGGACGACGCGCAGCTCGGTGTTGACGTTCTCGCGAGCGGTCAGCGTGGCCTCGAGCGTGAGCCCGCCGATCACGTTGCGCAGCGTGGTCACCGTCAGCTGCTCGATCGCCTGCAGCGGATTGGCGATCTCATACGTCGCCGAACGCGGGTCGGTGATCGTGAAGTACAGGACCGTCTCGATCCCCACCACGACGTTGTCCTCGGAGATGACCGACTGCGGGGCGAAGTTGACCACCTGCTCGCGCAGGTCCACCAGCGGCTTCACGCGGTCGACGAACGGCGTGACGATCGCAAGGCCCGGCTCCAGCGTGCGGCTGTAGCGGCCGAGGCGCTCGACCACCCCGGCGCGCGCCTGGGGGATGACGCGGACCGTGCGCGCCGCCACGACCAGCGCGAACAGCACGACCACGGCGACGACGATGAGAGCGACCATATGGGGGGTCCTTGCCTTTCTCGGTACCTATATAGGGGGTTCAGTGCATCACTAGCGCAGTCGCGCCGCGTATCTCCACGACCTGCACCCGCTCACCGGCGGGGATCACCTCGTCGTCCTCGTAGCTGCGCGCAGTCCATACCTCGCCGCCGATCCGCACGCAGCCGACGCCCTCCTGGTTGGCGATGCGCTCGAGCACGACCGCGTCGGCCCCCACGAGGGCCGCCGCGCCCGTGCGGATCCGCGGGGGATGCTGCAGGTGGCGTCGGGCGACCGGGCGCAGCGTGAGCAGCACCAGCAGCGAGGTGAGCAGGAAGACGAGCAGCGCGAGCGGGAGGCCGACGCCGGCGAGGCTCACGAGGGCCGCAACCAGCGCGCCGAGGGCGAACGGCGCGAGGAAGAACCCACCGGTGTGCATCTCGCCCGCGCCCAGCACGCACCCTGCCACGATCCAGATGATCCAAGCGTCCATGTGTTCGATTATCGCACCGCGAGCGGGGGGAACCGCGTACGCACCGTCGCGTCGGAAGCTCGACCGGCAGCGTGTGAGACACGGTTGGGTGGGCTTGGGGATCGTCCGCGTGACGGGTGGGACCATCGGGGCGCGTGCGCGCTGGCCGAAACGGGGATGCTCGCCGGAGGCGAGTGTCTCCCGGCTTCGGTCCTCCGTGCCCCGCGGCGGCGCGCAGCGCGGCCTACTCGGCGATCAGCGCCCGCGCGAAGTCCTCGGCGTCGAAGGGGCGCAGGTCCTCGAGCGACTCCCCCACGCCGATCAGCTTGACGGGCAGGCCAAGCTCGCGAGCGATCGCGAGGGCGATCCCGCCGCGCGCGGTGCCGTCGAGCTTGGTGAGCACGATCCCACTCACCTGCGCCGTCTCCGCGAAGAGGCGCGCCTGGCGCAGTCCGTTCTGGCCGGTGGTGGCGTCGATCGTGAGCAGCGTCTCCTGCGGGGCGCCCTCGAGCTGGCGTGAGATCACGCGGCGCACCTTGGCGAGCTCGGCCATCAGGTCGCCCTGGGTGTGCAGGCGCCCGGCGGTGTCCACGATCACCACGTCGGCTTCCTCGCTGCGCGCACGAGCCACGGCCTCGAACGCAACGGCGCCGGGGTCCGAGCCTTCGAGGCCGGTGACGCACCCGCAGCCCGCGCGCTGCGCCCACCCCTGCAGCTGCTCGGTGGCCGCCGCGCGGAAGGTGTCGGCGGCAGCAAGCAGCACGGTGCGCCCGAGCTCCTGCTGCAGGTGCCACGCGAGCTTGCCGGCGGTGGTGGTCTTGCCGGTGCCGTTCACCCCCACTGCGAGGATCACGGTGGGACGGGCGCGGATGTCGACGTGCCCGTCGCCCGTGCGAGCGGTCTCGGCGAGCAGGGCGATCAGCCGCTCGGTGAGCGCCTCCCCGCCGCTCAGCCCGCCCTCCACGGCCTCCGCCTCGAGCGTCGCGACGACGGCCGCCGTGGCGGGGGCGCCGACGTCGGCCATGATCAGCGCCTCCTCCAGGCGCTCCCACGTGTGCTCGTCGAGCGCCTGGAAGAGGGTCGCGTGGATCTCCCCGCCGAGCGCCTTGCGGGTCTTCGAGAGGTTCTCGCGCAGGCGCCGCAGCAGACCGCGGCGTTCACCGCCGCCGCGCGCGCGCCCGTCGGCGGCGGCCTGCGGCTCGCCGGTGATGAACAGGTCGCTCCAGTCGCGCGGCACGGCGGCGCGACGATAGCAGCGCGCAAGACCCTGTGCTTCACGTCTTCCATAACTACAAAAGAGTCGCAAGTTGCGGCAAGATGGAAACTCCTGGGAGTCCCGCTTATTGACAGTCTCCCGTCGATCGAGCTAGCGTTTCTCCTAGTCCGCCGGGACTCGGCCGACGGGCTCGCCGCACATCTTTGTCCGAGTCGAATGACCCATCAAGGGAGGCGACGTGTCGCTCAACGGGCGTAGGCGTAAGAGCCGGTCGCTGGGCCGGCTGAACCGTGTTCTCGTAGGTGTCGCCGCTGCGGGCCTCCTCTCTCTTGCGGTGGGGGTCGCGGTGGGGGTAGGCGCGGGCCGCGCCCACCCTGTCGGAGCTCGCGGTGCTCGCCCCGCCACGGCGTCCCGGCTGCCGGGGTCCGACAGACTCGCCGCCACCAAGACTCAGGCGCTGATGGCCGGACCTCGCCGGTCGGCAACAGCACAGGCGACGCGCCGCCGCGACTGGCTCGAGAGCCCGGCGGCGCGGGCGCAGCGGGCCACGTCACAGATGGCGTTCCATGGCCTGCGGGCGAATGCCGCGCACGCACTGCTGCTACGCGACTACAGCGGCGTACTCGCCGCTGCCGGCGCGAATCCGGCCGCCTCGATCGCCCGTACGGGGACGATCGTCCGCTACGTGGGCGACTACCACGCGGTCGTACACACGAAGCGGGGATTGGAAGTCGAGACCTCCACGGCGCCGCTGCGCATGAACAGCGGCGGCGATGGCCGACCCGTCGATCTGAGCCTCGACGCCGGCGCGAGCGCCTTCGTTCCGGGGAACCCGCTGGTCGGTCTCTCGATCGCCCGCGATTCCGGCGGGGGCGTGGGGATCGGCGCGGATGGCCTACGATTCGCGCTGGAGGGGGCGAGCGTTCCCGGCAGCTCGAGCGGAGGGCAGAGCGTCTTCTTCGCCGGTGTCGGCGCCGACACCGACGCGGTGATCACGCCCACATTGCGCGGCGCTGAGCTCTTCGCGGTGCTGCGGTCGCGCCTGAGTCCCGAACAGTTGCGCTATCGACTGACACTGCCTGCGGGCGCGAGGCTGCAGGCAGCGGCGGGCGGCGCCGTGGTAGCGCGTGCCGGTGTGGTCTTGGCGCGGATATCGCCGCCGAGCGCTCGGGACGCGCAAGGCAGCCCGGTCCCGGTTCAGATGCGGGCCGCGGGGAATGAGCTGGTTTTGACGGTTGAGCATCGCGGGCGTGAGGTGGCCTACCCAGTGTTGGTCGACCCCGAAATCACAATCACGGTCACTGACAATGCCGGGGGATGGACTTTTACCCAACCAGGCGTGGGAGGACTCAAAGGCACACCGCCGGGCGGCGGCGGGGAACTCTCGATCACGGCCCCAACAACGCAGTACCCCATCATCGTTGAAGGCCACTCCTACGAAAGTGCGGAGGGCGTCTGGAAGATGACTCCACCTGCCAAACCAGAATTTTCGGACGTCGAATTTGTCAACACTACCTTTTCTGGTACTTCTTACCAAACCGAAACACATGAACCTACCACCGATACCTCTTGGGGGGTAGGGGCATGCGTGAGTGGCAATGGAGGGGTGATCAACTATTCACCTCCTCCTCCGTCGAAAATCATACTCTACAACGAACCTCCGGCGCTCAGTTGTAATAAGGCAATAACGATAATCCTCGACGTGGGGCATTACAATACTAGCGATGGCGGCACAGTCTCCGTCGGAGCAATCGTGATGAGGCGGCGAGTCCTGTCGACCAAGGAATTGGCACACGAAGCTGAAGGATACGGCGAAGGGAATTCGGGAAAGCCCGAAGAAGGCAGATGCTTGAACGGGCATCCGGTGGACTGCGCGACCGGCAATCAGATCGAGACCCAGACCGATCTCTCCGTCGGCGGGCGCGGATTCGGCCTGATCATGACACGGACGTATAACTCCCTATCGGCCGCCACCCAAACCGAACAGGGCGTGAAACCAGGCCCCTTCGGGTACGGCTGGACAGGGTCCTACAGCGCCCATGTCGTGTTCGCGCACTTCTGCGAAACATGCGCGGAAACGGCCTCCGTATACCAGGACAACGGCAGCACGACGCTCTTCGAATACGTCAGCGGGAAATGGGTTCCTGTCGGCCCATTGGTTCAGGCGACCTTCGCCAAAGAAGGCAGCGGCTACGTCTACACGCTGCCGAACCAGAGCAAGTTGTACTTCAACAGCACCGGTCTGCTCACGAGCGAGGCCGACCGCGACGGCAACACCACGACCATGAACCGCAACTCCGAAGGGCGGCTTGAATCGGTCTCCGATCCATCCGGGCGTAAACTCTCGCTCGCCTATAACTCAGAAGGCTTGGTCGAAAGTGTCACCGACCCGATGGGCCATACCGTGAAATACACCTATGAAAGCGGGAATCTCGCAAGCGCGACTCAGCCCGGCGAATCGAGTCTGCGCTGGCAGTTCAAATACAACGCCTCGCACGAGCTGACCTCGGAGACCGACGGGCGCGGCCATACCGTGACCACCGAATACGACATCTTTGGTCGGGTGATCCAACAGACGGACGCGATGAGCCGCACACGGACGTGGGTCTACGGAGCGACAAAATCCGGCACGGAAACGACCATCACCGAACCCAACGGCGCCATAACCGTGGAGCAGTTCAACAGCATCGGGCTGCCGACAAGTGTTACCCACGCGTCGGGCACATCAATCGCAGCCACGACCGCCTACGAATACAACAGCGCCGACGAGCTCATAGCCGTCACCGACCCCAATAAACACAAGATCGAATACGGCTACGACGAAGCCGGGAACCGCACGAGCGAAAAGGACGCAGACGGGGATGAAACGAAATGGAAATACGACAGCACACACGATATAGAAACCGTGACGACACCGGACGGCGAGACGACGACCATCAAACGGGAAGCCCACGGCAACCCCGAATCGATCTCCCGCCCGGCTCCTGGCGAAAAAACGCAGACCACGAAATACAAATATGACACATACGGCGACCTCGAAAGCCTCACCGATCCGCTGGAACGCACTTGGAAATACGAATACGACAGCCATGGGGACAAGACGGCCGAAACAGACCCTGAAGGCGACAAGCGCACCTGGGAATACAACGGAGACTCGCAGGCAACCGCCACGGTCAGTCAACGTGGCAACGCCAAAGAAGGAGAAGCGGCTAAATTCACAACAAAAATCGAACGGGATGCGCAGGGCCGCCCGACGACCGTCACCGACCCGCTCGGACACACGACGAAATACGCCTACGATGGCGACGGCAACGTCGAAACAGTGACCGATGGAAACGGTCACAAGACGATCTACAGCTACGACGCCGACAACGAGTTGACCAAAGTCGAAGAACCCAGCGGCGTCACAACTGAAAGAGGCTACGACGCTGCCGGCCAGGTCACGGGCCAGACCGACGGCAACAAACACACGATCAAATACACGCGCAACCTGCTCGAGGAGGTCACCGAAGTCGTCGACCCGCTTGGACGGAAGACAACCAAGGAATACGACCCGGCTGGCAACCTCACGAGCGTGACCGACCCGATGAAACGGACGACCACGTACACATACGACCCGGCCAACCGTCTCACCGAAGTCAAATACTCCGATGGGAAAACTCCGACGGTCAAATACGAATACAACAAAGACGGCGAGCGAACCGTGATGACCGACGGGACCGGAACGAGCAAATACACCTACGATCAGCTCGATCGGCTGACGGAAACCGAAGACGGCCACAAAGAAGTGGTCAAATACGAATACGATCTCGCCACCGAGCAGACCAAGATAACCTACCCCAACGGAAAAGCGGTTACTCGCACCTTCGACAAAGCGGGCCGCCTGCAGAAGGTCACCGACTGGCTCGAAAACACGACCCAATTCGCGTACAACGCCGACTCCGAGCTGGGCCGCACGACCTTCCCCACGGCCACGAGTGACGTTGACAAGTACGAATACAACCAGGACGATCAGATGAGCTCGCAGACAATGGACCGCGGCTCGGAAACGCTCGCCTCATACGGCTACGGTCACGACAGCGACGACCAGGTCAACACAATCACCAACAACAATGGCCTACCCGGAGAAGAAAGGGTGGGCTACGAATACGATACGGACAACCGCCTGACCAAAATCGGTGGCGTGACCAAGTATGAATACGACGCGGCGAACGACCCGACCAAGATCGGCATAGGGACCTACAAATACAACGCGGCAGACGAGCTCGAAACGGGCCCCAGCCTCACGTACGCCTACAACGAAGTCGGGGAGCGCACGAAAACGACCCCGAGCACAGGTCCCGCTACAACATACGGCTACGACCAGGCCGGCAACCTCATATCGGTCGAACGTCCAAAAGAAGGCGAAGTTCCCAAGATCGAAGACAGCTACGCCTACAATGGCGAAGGTCTGCGCTCCTCGCAGACCATCTCGGGGACAACGAGCTATTTTGCATGGGACATGACTGAAGACCTCCCACTGATCCTTAGCGACGGCACCAACAGCTATATCTACGGGCCTGGCGGTCTTCCTGTCGAGCAGATCTCCAGCGGTGGGACCGTCACCTACCTCCACCACGACCAGGCCGGCTCCACGCGCCTCCTAACCGGCTCAACGGGCACCGTCACCGGGAAATGCACCTACGGCGCATACGGAACCCCGACCTGCGAAGGAACCACTACCACGCAGTTCGGCTACGACGGGCAGTACACCAGCAGCGACACCGGGCTCATCTACCTACGCGACCGCGTCTATGACCCTGCGACTGCACAGTTCCTCAGCGTCGACCCGGCTGTGTCGCTTACGGGTGCGCCCTACAACTACGCCGAAGACGATCCGCTAAACCGTCGCGACAATACTGGGCTAAGCAGCTGGAACCCGTTCAGTGAAAGCTTCTGGACCCAAGGGAACTTCATATCCGAAAGCCCGCTCAACCCGATCCCCTACTACGAAGAAGAGATCAGTTCGTATGAAAACGGCTGCGGCTATCTTGCGTCGGTGACGCACGGACTAGAGGGGACGATCGCTGGAGCTGCCCTATTTGCAGGAGGGGACGACGGAGCCGACGAGGGGGTCGGGATCGCCAAGGGCTCCGCTGACCACATCTTCCGAGATAAGGCTGGGCACCTAGTTGAGGACACGCCAGAGAACCGGGCTGTTATCGAAAGTGTCGTAAAACCCGGGAACTATGTCGAGAGTCACGAGCCGGGAGTTAATGTTTATCGTGAAGTATTGCCTAACGGAACCCAGGTATGGGCGGAAGTATACAGGGGCGAGATCACAAATGGTGGCGTAAACCCTACGCCACGATAGGAGCGAACCATGCCGGGAGTGTCCAAAAAGCCGACGTTGAAGTTGGAAGATCTGGATGAGATCACTTTTAGCGCGAGTCAGGCATTTCTTGCGATGGGTAGGTTTCTTCATGGCTATTCAGATAGAACAAAGGGAGAGGGAGATATAGCAACGCTCTGTTCGGGGGTCCACGTGGAGAGTGATCGTATGTCGAGTGATCCGGCGGCACTCTCTGACTGGCTGGAGTGTGTGTCGGCGGTGTTGGCCGAGGAAAATGAGTAGCTACTATGACCAGGACTGTGATCCCATATACGTCTCTTGGCTGGCAGAATGCTTGACACCGAAGATCCGAAGGTCGGTGGGGCTATGACGGCGACGAGCTACGCGTTTCATAGACAAGCGAGGGTAAACGCACCACATGCTGGACACGTGCGGCGCGCTGTCGATGATCCGCATCAAAGCCCTTGATGCCGACCGGATCACCTTTGTCAGCCGATATGGCGGCGCTTTTGCAGAACGTGCTGGAGCGGCACGGTCCTGATCTGATCCCGCTGATCGACATCCTAGGTGCTTATCCGCTCACCATGGATGATCGGGAGGTGCTGAGAGGCGCAGTGGCAGATGAACTTATAAGCAACGGACTCGATAGCAAGGATGAACCTACACCCTTTGGCCTTCAGCTTGAGGAGTTGATTGACGCTCTCGGCCGCTGCTGAATGCAGGCGCCTAGTGACGGTGATCAACACGCATACCGATGAGCTCACCGGCGAAAGGAGGCCCAAGGTGCGCTACGCGACCTCGGCCATCTCAGATCGGGGCAGCTCCGTGACGGAGGGCTCCTCGCGGGCGACCTCCGCCGGCTCGGGCGAGGATGACTCGCGGTGGACGGTATCCGCCGGGTCGGGAGGGGATGACTCGCGCCGGTCGATCTCCGACGGACCAGACGCGGACCCGTTCCGAGCGGGCTCCAACACCGGGGCGGCCTCGGCGGCCGGCGGCAGCCGCCGCGAGAGGACCTTGGAGACGCCGTTGCCCGCCATCGAGACCCCGTAGAGCCAGTCGGCGGCCTCCATCGTGCGCTTCTGGTGGGTGATCACGATGAACTGGGCGCGGTCGGCGTAGCGGCGCAGCAGTGAGAGGAAGCGCTCGAGGTTGAGGTCGTCCAGCGCGGCCTCGACCTCGTCGAGGATGTAGAAGGGGCAGGGGCGCGCGAGGAACACGGCGAACAGGAAGGCGAGCGCGGTCATCGACTTCTCCCCGCCGGAGAGCAGCGAGAGGCGCTTGGTGGACTTGCCCGCGGGGGTGATCTCGATCTCGACGCCGAGCATCTCCTCCTCGCCGGAGCGGGCGTCCTCGGCGTCCACCTCGCCGCCAGGCTGGCCCCTGCTCCTCCAGCTCCGCGGCAGCCTCCGCGTCGCCGTCCCCGTCCAGCCGCCGCGGTGGCCAGCGTCGTCCGGGCAGCGGCTGGCCGCCGAGCACGGGCCGCGGGGCGTGGGCGTCCTTGACGAGCCGCAGCCGCCCCCCGCCGCCGGGGAAGACGTCGCGGGCGAGCTCCTCGAAGTTGCGGGCGGCGGCCTCGAAGGTGGCGTGGAAGGTCTCGTGGATCTGGCGGTCGGTGTCGCGGATCACGGTGCGCAGCTCGCGCAGCGCGGTCTCCAGGTCGGTGCGGCGGGCCTCGAGCTCCTCGACGTGGGCGAGCGCCTCGGCGTACTCCTCCTGGGCGAGCGGGTTGACCGGGCCCGAGCTGCTCGCGCCGGCGGCGCAGGCGCTCCAGGCGCGCGGTGAGCGCCTGCACCTGCTCCGCGTCCAGCGGCTCGGGGTCCTCGTCGTCGAGCGCCGCGGTCTCGTGCGAGCCCCTCCTCGGTCCAGGCCCCCCTGGACTCACGATACCCTCGGCGCTCCTCGCCCTCTGCGGCAGCCTCCGCGTTCTCCTCGGAGGCGTCCTCCGGCGCCGGACCGGCCGCGCGGGCGGGCAGCTCGAGCCGCTCGCAGCACGGTGCGCAGCTCAAGCTCGGCCTCCGCGGCGTGGTCGCGCAGGCGCTGGGCGCCGACCTCGGCGGCGGTGACCGCCTCGCCCTCCGCGCGCAGGCGGGCCTGGATCTCGGCCTCCTGGGCGGCGCAGGCGCGCAGCTCGGCGGCCATCTCCTCGCCGGCGGCGCGGTCGCGGGCGAGCTCGTCCTGGAGCTCGGCGACCCGCTCGGCGACGGCCTCCCCGAGGGTCGTGCAGCGCCGCGGCGAGCCGCTCGGCGAGCGGCGCGAGCGCGGCTGTCGGCGGCGAGCTGGGCGCGCAGACGCTCCAGGCGCGCGCAGACGCTCGGCGTGTTCGCGCGCGACGCGCTCGGCCTGGCGGCGCTCGGCGGCGAGCTCGCCCTCCAGCTGGGCGCGGCGCACCGCGAGGGGGCCCTGGTCGGGGGCGGCGCGGCGCTGCTCGATCAGCCAGGCCGCGTGGCGCTCCTGCTCGAGCGCGCGGGCGTGGTCGCGCGCGGCCTCGCGCAGCGCGCCCGTCGGCCTCTTCGCGGGCGGTGTCGGCGTCGTGGCAGCTTGGCCTGCGCGCGCTCGGCGGCGGCGCGCGCGGCGTGCTCGGCGGCGGCGGCGGCCTCGGTCGCGGCGAGCAGCTGCTCGCGCTCGTTGCGGCGGGCGAGCACGCGCTCGGCGCCGCCCTCGGTCGACCTGGCGCACCTCGCCGGATGGCGGTGAGCCACACGCGCCCGCGGGGGGTGACGGCGATGCCGGCGAAGTCCTCGGGGAGGTCCTCCAGGCGCTCCACGACCCAGGCGTCGGCGAGCAGGCGCTCGCGCGAGGGCGAGCACGGGAGGCGGCCCGTCCACGAGCTCGAGCAGAGGGCGCGCACCCGGCGCGGGGGGCTGAGCGGGCCGCCGGGGGGGCCGGACGACCGGAGGTCGACCGAGGCCGGGAGACACGCGCCTTCGGCGCTGGCCGATTTGGGGGTGCGCGCGAGGCGAGTGTCGCCTCGAGCGGTCGCCGTTTCGGCCAGCAGCGCAGTGGCGCCGTCGGGCCCGGCGCGGTCCAGCAGGGCGCGCGGCACGAGCGAGGTCCGGGCACGAGCGCGGCATCCAGGCGCCCGCCGAGCGCGGCGGCGAGCGCGAGCTCGTAGCCGGGTTGGACGCTCAGGGCCTCGCTCAAAGTCTGGTAGCCCGCCCCGGCTCACCGCCCCTGGCCTCGACCGTGGACCGCCGTGCGACTTGCCTGCTGCGGACCCGCCGGCCGCGGCGGAGACAGGCGACGCGTGGGGCGCGTGGCTGCGCAGGAACTGGTTGACGGCGGCGAGCTCGGAGCCCACCCGCGCGGCCTCGCGGCGGGCGGCCTCGACCGCGCGCTCGGCCTCGCGCAGCGCGCGCGGGCCTCCTCGGCGCCGGCGTCGGCCTCCTCGCGCGCCTCGCGGGCCTCGGCGAGCGCGGCGTCCAGCTCGGCGACCTCGCGCGGCGGCGTCGCTCGCGGGCGCGGTCGAGCGCGGCCAGCTCGCGCTCCAGCTCCTGCTCGCGCTCGCGCTCCAGCCCGGCGAGCTCGCTCCTCGAGCGCGCCGATGCGCTGGCCGAGCTCCGTGCGGTCCCCGTCGGCCTCGCGACGGACCGCCACCGGCAAGGGTCTCCTCGAGCACGCTCCAGCTCGCGCTGCACGCGGAGGGTCGCGCTCGGCGAGGCGCTCGACGGCGGCGGCGGCCTGCTCGCGGCGCAGCTCCAGGCGCTCGTGGGCGGCGCCGGCCTGCAGCGCGCGGCGGGCGAGCGCGTCGTGGCGCTCGGAGCGCTCGGCGAGCGCGCGCTCGGCGTCGCTGCGGCGCTCGCACGACCTCCTGCAGGCCCGCTTCGACGGCCTCGCGGGCGGCGCGGGCCGCCTGCACGCCGGCCTCGGCGCGCCCCGAGCTCCAGACGGCGCGCGCGCAGCGCCTCGCGGGCGAGCGCCAGGCGCGCTTCGAGCAGCCTGGCGCTCCAGGCGCTCGTGCAGCTCGGCGGCCTCGGCCTGGCGCTTGAGGGGGCGCAGGCGGGTGCGCGCCTCGCGCTCGACGTCGAGCGCGCGGTCGAGGTTCTCCTGGGTGCGCTCCAGCTTCAGCTGGGCGCGGCGGCGGCGCTTGCGGTGCTTGCCGAGGCCCGCGGCCTCCTCGATCAGCAGGCGCCGGTCGCGGGGCTTGGAGATCACGATCGCCTCGACGCGCCCCTGGGAGATGACCGAGTGGGTCTCCTTGCCGAGGCCGGTGTCGGAGAGCACCTCGATCACGTCGCCGAGGCGGCAGCGGGCGCCGTTGAGGCGGTACTCGCCCTCGCCGGAGCGGTCCAGGCGGCGCAGGATCGAGATCTCGCTGAGCGGCAGCGCGACGGTGCCGTCGGAGTTGTCGAGCACGATCTCGACCTCCGCGGAGGTGCGCGCCTGCACGCCGCGCCCGCCGCCGAAGATCACGTCCTGCATCGACGGACCCGCGGACCGCGAGCGGGGACTGCTCGCCCATCGCCCACAGCACCGCGTCGGTGACGTTGGACTTGCCCGAGCCGTTGGGCCCGACCACGACGCTGACCCCGGGACCGAAGTCCAGGCGGGTGCGGTCGGGGAAGGACTTGAAGCCCTTCGAGCGTGAGCGACTTCAGATGCATCGTGCTGTCGTCACGCCTCTGCCAGCATGGCGTCTCTCGACGGCGCTTGCCCTCCACCGCGCGCGGCCTCCTGCTCGGCGTGCTTCTTGCTGCGCCCCGCGCCGCTGCCCAGCGGCCGCCCGTCGACCGTCGGCGGCGACCTCGAAGGTGCGCTCGTGCGGCGGCCCGTGCTCGGCGGTGACCGTGTAGGTGACGATCTCCCCCCGCTGGGCGAGGAGCTCCTGCAGGGTCGACTTGAAGTCCACGGGGTTCTCCAGCGCCTGCTCGATCTCCGGGGCGAACGCCTCGACCACCGCCTCCGCGGTGCGCTCGTAGCCGACGTGCAGGTAGCACGCGCCGATCACCGCCTCGATCACGGAGGCCAGCACGCGCTCGGTCTCGCCGAGCGCCACCGCGCTCTCCTGGACGCCCTGCGGCGCCGCCGCGCGCAGCCGCTCGGGCACCGCGAGGCGTTCGGCGACCGCCCGGCAGGAGGGGCCGGAGACCGCCTGCGCGCGGATCTTCGTGAGCCGCCCCGCGCCGAAGCGCTCGGCCTCCAGGCGGGGGTAGAGGTGGGTGGTGACCGCCAGCCCCAGCACGCTGTCGCCGAGGAACGCCAGGCGCGCGTAGGAGTCGCTGCGCCGCTCGCTCCAGGAGGCGTGGGTGAAGACCTGGCGCGCCAGCTCCTCGGGAAGCTCCTCCAGCAGCGCGTTCAGCAGCCTCATCGGGGCGCATCACACCTCGGCGCCCGCTTGCGCGAGCACGAAGTCGACGGCCTGCCCGACGGTGAGGATGCCGGCGGCCTGCTCGTCGGAGATGCGCACGCCGTAGGTGTCCTCGAGCTCCTGCACGAGCGTGTACAGGTCCAGCGAGTCGGCCTCGAGGTCCTCCTTGAAGCGCGTCTCCTCGATGATCGCCTCGGGTCGAGGTCGAGCTCGTCGGCGAGATGGTCGCGGATCAGCTCGTATACCTGCTCGCGGGTCATCCTTTTGGAGGCTAGCGTCCCGTGCGGATGGCGCGCCCAGTCGCCGCGCCGCGCAGCGCGCCGGCCTGCTCCAGCGCCGCGTGGGTGCGCCCCACGAGGTCCTCCTGCGCGCCGCGCGCGGCGCGCAGGATCGCCTGCGCGAAGCCGCGGCGGGTGAAGCTCCCGTGGGGCACGACCCCCAGCCGGCGCAGCCCCAGCAGGTAGGCGCCGCCCTGACCCTCGGGGTCGATCTCTCGCGGAAGGCGCGCAGCGAGGGCGCAGCAGCAGGCCCCCCAGCTTCGCGCGGGACGAGGAGTGCGGCGGCGTCGCGGATCGCCCGCAGCATCGTCTGGGAGACGCCCTCGATCACCTTCAGCGCGACGTTGCCGGTGAAGCCGTCGGTCACGACCACGTCGGCGGCGCCGCTCGTCAGGTCGCCGCCCTCGACGTTGCCGACGAACTCGAACGGCGCTGCCCCGGTCACTGCGGCGACGCGCTCGGCGAGCTCGGCGCGGGCGGCCACCACCAGCGGGCTGCCCCGCGCCTGCTCCTCGCCGTTGGAGAGCAGCCCCACGCGGGGGCGGGGGACGTCGAGCAGCACGCTGCGCCAGCGCGGCGCCCATGAAGGCGAACTGCACGAGGTGCTCCGGGCGCGCCTGCGCGTTGGCGCCGACGTCGAGCAGCGTCACCGGCTGGCCGGGCACCGGCAGCGCCAGCGCGAGCGCGGGGCGGTGGATGCCGCGGGCGCGCTTGATGTTGAACAGGCCCGCCGCCAGCGCCGCCCCGGTGCCGCCCGCGCACACGAGCGCCTGCGCGCGGCCCTCGGCGACCGCGCGCGCGGCCTGCACGATCGAGGCCTCCGGGTGCGCGCGCGCCGCGCGGGCGGGGTCGGGGCTCTTGGCGATCGACACCGGCGCGTCGATGACCTCGACGCCCGCAGGGTGCTCGCTCGATCTCCGCGGCGGGGCCGAACAGCAGCACGCGCGCCCCCCGCTGCGCCGCGAGCGCCGCGCCCGCCGCGACCTCTGCCGGTCCGAGGTCGGCGCCGTTGGCGTCGACCGCGACGACCACCGGCTCACTCGTCGTGGTCGTGCTCCTCCGCCTCGCGTGTTCGATCGGTGCGGTGACCTCGCGGCCCGCGTAGGTGCCGCACACCGTGCACACCCGGTGCGGGCGGCGCGGGCTGTGGCAGCGCGGGCACACGCTCAGCGCGGGCGCCGTGATCTTGTGCTGCGCGCGGCGCTTGGCGGTGCGGCTGTGCGACTGCTTCTGCTTGGGGACGGCCACGGGCCGGAAGGCTAGCAGCCACGGGGTGCTCCGGGCGGAGTGCGTCGCGGCCCGGCGGATGCGCTGGGCAGATCCGCCGGACAGGCCCTACTCCAGCTTCAGCTCCCGCAGCTTCGCCCAGCGCGGGTCCGGGGCGGACTCGTGGCGGTGCTCCGGACCGGCCTCGTTGAGGTCCGCCGCGCACACCGGGCACAGGCCCGCGCAGTCGGGGCGGCACACCACCTGCGTGGGGACGCTCAGCGCGAACGCGTCGCGCGCCCACGCCGCCACGTCGAGCGTCTCGTCCGTGACGTACGGGCTCGAGAGCTCCTCTCCTCCGCCCGGGCGGTCGACCTCGCGGGCGTCCACCTCGACCGTCGGCGCCGCCGGCGCCAGGCAGCGCATGCACGGCCCCGCGAGCGCCGCGTGGAAGCGCAGCCGCAGCGCGTACCCGTGGCCGACCATCCGTGACACGTCGACGCGTCACCGCCGGCCGAGACGGCTCGCACGACGTAGCGCTCCCCCCCGTACTCGAGCGGCTCGATCGCCACCGTCCAGCTCCAGCCGCCGCCCCTCCCCGGCGCTGAGGTGCAGGCTCCCGAGGTCGAGCTTGTCGGTCAGCGCAGGCACGCTCCCAGGGTAGGCGGGCCGCCCCCTCTCGCACTGACATATCGGCCCACGCGAGTGGCTTCGCGCCAGCCGCCGGCCGCCTCGGGCGCCCCGGTCTCCGCGCTCACCAACCCCGCGGGCCGCCCTCCAAGGCGGCCCTCATCCCAACTCAATCAGCCGAGGCGCTCAGCTCGCGCTTGAGGACCTTGCCGGTCGCGTTGCGGGGTAGCTCGTCCACGAACACCACCTCGCGCGGGACCTTGTAGCGGGCGAGGTTCTGCTTGACGTACTCCTTGATCGCCTCCTCGCTCAGGCTCGCCTGCGCGCGCGGCACCACGAACGCCTTCAGCCGCTGGCCGAACTTGCTGTCCTGCACGCCGATCACCGCCGCCTCTTCGATCTGCGCGTGCTTGGCCAGCAGGTCCTCGACCTCGCGCGGGAACACGTTCTCGCCGCCCGAGACGATCATCTCGTCGTCGCGGCCGTCCACGAACAGGCGGCCCGCCGCGTCGAAGTGGCCCATGTCGCCGGTGCTCATCAGGCCCCGCACGACCTCCTTGCCGCCGCCGCCGGTGTAGCCCTCGAAGACCATCTCGTTCGCCGCGAAGATCCGTCCCCGCTCGCCCGCGCGGGACCTCGCGGCCCTCGCCGTCGAGCAGCTTTACGACCGTGCCCAGCGGGGGGCGGCCCGCCGTGCCCGGCGCCGCGCGCAGGTCCTCGGGCGTGGCGATCGTCGCCCACGCGACCTCGGTCGAGCCGTACAGGTTGTAGAGCACCTCGCCCAGGGCGTCCATCGCGCGCGTCGGCGAGCTCGCCCGGCAGCACCGAGCCCGACGCCGCCACGACCCGCAGCGCGCTCAAGTCGTAGCGCGCGATCGTCTCCGGCGGCAGCTCCAGGATCCGCTGCAGCATCACCGGCACCACCGCCAGCGCGCTCGCGCGGTGGCGCGCCACGTCGCTCAGCGTCTGCTCGGGGTCGAAGCGCCGGCGCAGCACCAGCGTCGAGGCCAGCGGCAGCGCCAGCGTGAAGTGCGCGTACCCCCACGAGTGGAACATCGGCGCCGCGATCACCGTCGTCTCGCGCGCCCGCAGCGGGATCTTCGAGAACAGCGCCGCCGCCGGCTCCATCGAGTCCGGCTGTTTGCGTTTCGCGCCCTTCGGCGTGCCCGTCGTGCCTGAGGTGAGGATCACCACGCGGCCTTTCTCCGCCGGTGGGCTCAGCGGCGCGCTGTCCTCCGCGCGCGATCAACTCCTCCACCAGCGGGTCCTCCGGGCTGCCATCCGGGTCAGACCACGACACGAAGCGCCGCAGGCCCTCCGAGCCCTCCCGCACGAGGTCCGCGAACTCCTCGTCGTAGATCAGCGCCACCGGCGCCCTCCCGGCGCAGCACATCCGCGATCTGCGGGCCCGCGAACGCCGTGTTCAGGTACAGCACGCTCGCCCCCAGCTTCGAGCACGCCACGGTCGCCTCGACGAACCCGCGGTGGTTGCGGCACATGATCGCCACCCCGTCCTGTTCGCCGATCCCCGCCGCCCGCAGCGCCCGCGCGAGCGCGTTCGTGCGCGCGTTCACCTCCGCGAACGTCAGCGTCCCCCGCTCGTCGACGATCGCCACGCGGTCGGGGTAGCGGATCGCCGAGATCGTGTACGCCGCAGCCGAGCTCGACCCCCAGCGGCGCAGCGTCCCAGCGCGCGCAGCGGCTTTGTCGGGGCGTTCTGCGCGGAACATGCCGGTGCCCAGCAGCGTGCGGGCGACCTCCACGCGGTGTTGCAACGGCGAGCTCATCTGGGCATTATCCCACTGCGCGTGTTCGCGCCCGTACTCGCTCCTCGTCCAACGTCAACGTACATCGCTTCTAGGGCCGTCGATGAGCAAGCGAGGCAAGGACGCAGTGAGCGAAGTGTGCTCGGCACACGAGCGATCGAGGACGCAGCATCGCGCTGGTCGAAACGGGGATTCGCGCCGAAGGCGCGTGTCACCCGGCTTCGGTCAGCGGCGGCCCTAGGCGACTTCGGCGGGCTCGTCCTTGCCCTGCAGGCGCTCGCGGCCCCGCTGCACCGCGGCGATGAACTTCGAGAGGTTGACCTCGAGCGTGCTGAGGATCTCGTCCGCGTAGTCCTCCGCCCCGAGGCGGATCTCGCGCTCGCGTGCGCGGGCGTCCTCGACGATGTCCTCCGCCGCGCGCTCGGCCTGCTTGGTGACCTCCTCCTCGCCAACCAGCCGCTCCTGGCGCTCGCGCGCCTCCTTGACGATTCGCTCGGCCTCGCGCTTGGCCTCCGCCAGCATCTCCTGGCGCTCCTTGACGATCCACCGCGCCTGCTTGATCTCCTCGGGGATCGTCGCGCGCATCTGGTCGAGGATGTCGTAGATCTCCTCCTTGTCGACCCGCACCTGGTCGGTCAGGGGCACCGGCTTGGCGTTGTGCACCAAGTCGTCGAGCTTGTCGATCAGAACTAGGACATCCATGTGACCTTCTCCAGATTCGTCAGCGCCGGAGCTCTTCCTGCAACCGCCCCGCGACCTCGTCGGGCACCAGGTCGTCGATTCTGCCCCCGAACGTGGCGAGCTCCTTGACGCCGCTCGAGGACAGGAAACTGTACTGCGAGTTTGACATGAGATACACCGACTCGATCTCCGGGTCCTGGCGGCTGTTGAGCTGGTGCATCTCGAGCTCGTACTCGAAGTCCGAGATCGCCCGCAGCCCCTTCACGATCGCCTTCGCCCCCACGCTGCGCGCGAACTCCACCACCAGGTTGCTGAACGGCTCCACCCGCACCCCCGCCAGCTCGGCGGTGGCGCGTTCGATGAAGCCCACCCGCTCCTCGATCCCGAACAGCGTCGCGTTCTTGCGCACCGAGCCGTCTGACGACCGCCACCACGACCTCTTCGTAGAGCGCCGGCCGCTCTGCGGATCACGTCGAGGTGGCCGTTGGTGACCGGGTCATACGAGCCCGGGCACACGGCGATTGACTTGTCGAGCTTTGTCGTCATCGTCCTAGGTGGCGGTGGATCGTGATCACGGTGTCTCCGTAGCGCCGCTGCAGCTCCACCTCCAGGGGAAGCGCCGGCGGCTCGGTGCGCCGATCGCTCTCCCACACCACGCGCGCCCGCGGCGCCAGCAGCGGCGGCAGCGCCACCTGCAGCTCGCGCCCCAGCACACCCGCGTGTCGGTAGGGCGGATCGACGAAGACCAGATCGTATGTCTCCCGGCGCTCGCGTGCGTTGCGCAGGGCACCGCCCCGCCTCTCCGCGGCGGACCTCCGCCAGCTCCGGCCCCAGGCCCAGCTCCGCGAGGTTCGCCCGCAGGGCCGCCAGCGCGCGGGGGTCGCGCTCGACCAGCACCGCCCTCGCCGCGCCCCGCGAGAGCGCCTCGATCGCGAGCGCGCCGGTGCCCGCGAACAGGTCCAGCACCACCGCCCCCTCGATCTCTCCGAGCGCCGAGAACAGCGCCTCCCGCACCCGCTCGGCCGTCGGCCGCGTCGCCCGCCCCCTCGGCGCGCGCAGCCGCCGGCCGCCGTACTTGCCCGCGATCACACGCACCGCCGGATCATCGCGCGCAGCTCGCCTCCGTGCGCCGTCCGTTTGCCACGTGCGAGTCCGCCGAGCGAGGCCCGCTCCTTCACCGGCACTCCACCCTCACGCCGGGATCGGCTCGTGCGCCTCCGCGCCGAGCGCGCGCTCGAGCGCTTCGCCCAGCAGCGCGTGCTCGGGGGCCGTGAGCGCGGGGTCCGCGGCGAGCAGCCGCTTGGCCCACTCCCGGGCGCGCTCCAGCAGCTCGCGCGTCCTGGGGCAGGCTCGCGACGCGGGGCTCGGCCTGGCCGTGCTGGCGCATGCCCGCGATCTCGCCCTCGCCGCGCAGCTCCAGGTCGATCTCCGCCAGGTGGAAGCCGTCGCTGTGCTCGGCGAGCGCCCGCAGGCGGCGTGCGTCGCGCGGGCCCAGCAGTAGGCACACCGAGGGGTGCTCGCCGCGGCCGATGCGCCCCCGCAGCTGGTGCAGCTGGGAGATCCCGTAGCGCTCGGCGTCCTCGACCAGCATCACCGTCGCGTTGGGCACGTCGATCCCCACCTCGATCACGGTCGTGGCGACCAGCACGTCTGCCGCGCCCTCTGCGAACCGCGCCATCGCCCGCCGCTTCTCGCGCGCTGCCAGCTGGCCGTGCAGCAGCTCCAGGCGGAAGTCGCGCAGCTCGCCCTTCTGCAGGCGCTCGAACTCCGCGACCGCCGCGCGCGCCTGGAGCTGCCGAAACGGGGATGGCCGGAGGCCGGTGCTGGTGTCGGACTCCTCGACCAGCGGGCACACCACGTACGCCTGGCGTCCCGCGCGCAACTCCTCGCGGATGCGCTCGTACGCCCGCGCCCGCTCAGCCTCGCTGGAGGCGACGTGCGTGGCGATCGGCTGCCGGCCCTTCGGCAGCTCGCGCAGGCGCGTCACGTCGAGGTCGCCGTACGCGGTCAGCGCCAGCGTGCGCGGGATCGGCGTGGCGGTCATGTGCAGCACGTGCGGGCGGCCGATCTCCTCCGGGGCCCCTTGCGGTCCAGTGCGCGCGCGCTGGCGCACGCCGAAGCGGTGCTGCTCGTCCACGACCGCGACCGCGAGGCGGTCGAACTCGACGTCGCCCTCGATCAGCGCGTGCGTGCCGACCACCAGCTTCAGCTCCCCCGAGGCGAGCTCGCCCAGATGCTCGGCGCGTCGGCGCGCAGGAGTCGAGCCGGTCAGCAGCGCCGCCGGGAGCAGCGCCTCGGGGACGAGCGCCTGCAGCGTGGCGAAGTGCTGTTCGGCGAGCGTCTCCGTCGGGGCCATCAGCGCGCCCTGCGTCCCGTGCTCGACCGCGCGCAGCAGCGCGTACAGCGCGACCACGGTCTTGCCCGAGCCGACCTCGCCCATCAGCAGGCGCTGCATCGGGCGCGACCGCGCGAGGTCGGCGTCGACCGCGGCCATCGCGGCCGGCTGGTCGCCGGTGAGCTCGAACGGCAGCCTCCGCGAGCCACCGCGCGGTGAGCTCCCCACCGTCCGCGGATCGGCCGGCGAGCGGCGCCGCCGTCCCGGAGCCGCGCAGCGCGCGGCGGCGCAGCACGGTGAGCTGCGTCAGCAGCAGCTCCTCGAAGGCGAGGCGCTCGCGCCCTGCCTCGGCCTCCCCTGGATCGGAGCGGGAAGTGCATCGCCGCAAGCGCCGCCGCTCGGTCGGGCAGGTGCTCGGTCGCGCGCACCGCGGCGGGCAGCGGCTCGGACACCTCGGCGAGCGCCCCGCGGTGCTCGCGCACCAGCGTCACGATCTGCGTCGAGCTGACGCCCTCCGTCGCCGGGTAGTGCGCGACCCCCTGGACCTCACCCGCCGCCGCGAGCTCGCCGCCGAGCGCGTGGTGGCGACCGCGAAGCGCCCCGCTGCCGCGCCTTGCCGTGCAGCAGCAGGCGCGTCCCCGGGCGGTAGCGCTCGACCAGCCACGGCTGGTTGAAGAACGCCGCGCCCATCGCGCCCGTGTCATCGAACACGGCGGCCTCCACCAGCGGGCGCATCCCCCGGCGGCGGACGGGCCGCGCCGCGATCGAGCGTACCTCGACCGCGACCGTCGCCTGCTCGCCGGGGCTCAGCTCCGCGACCGTGCGCGCCTCGCGGCGGTCGCGCGGGAGGTGCTCCAGCAGCGCGCCCACCGTCTCGATTCCGAGCGTCCGCAGACCCGTCCGCGAGCTTGCCGGCGGGTATGTCGAGCGGTCTGCTCCAGACGCCGCAGGGCCGCGGCCAGCGCACCGGCGCGTCCAGCAGCTCGGCACATGTCACGGCGTGGGTGGAGGCAAACGCCGCGGTGTGCATCTCGGCGCACCATGATGACCGACCGACCAGTCGCTACTCGGCCGCGAGCAGCCACCAGTAGGCGGGCTGGCCGCCGTGGCGCTGCTCGAGCTCGGCGTCGCCCAGGTCGCCGTCGAGCAGCGCCGCGACCGCGGCGGGGTCGAGCGGGGCGTCCTCGCCGGCGAGCACGCTGAGCAGCTCGGCCCCGTCGGCGAGCGCGACGAGCACCGCGCGCAGCGTCGCGGCGGGCTCACCCCAGGCGATCACCTCCTCGCCGAGGAAGCCGACCGCCTCGCCGGCCTGGAAGCGGCCCTGGGGGTCCTCGCGGGCGGCGGGGGCGACGGCGCCGGTGCGCAGCCGCGCGAGCGCCTCGTGCAGCGCCTGCGCGTTCTGCTCCAGCGGACGGTCCCCCACCAGCTCGACCGCGGCGGCGAGACCGGCCTGCTGGCTGATGGCGGGTACGACGAGGACCTGCTTGTCGGAGAGCTCCGCGGCGCGCTCGGCGGCCATCACGACGTTGGGGCAGTTGGGCAGCACGAGCACCTCCTCGGCGGGCACCTCGTGGATCGCGGCGAGCAGCTCGTAGGTGGAGGGGTTCAGCGTGGGGCCGCCGTCGAGGGTGTGCACGCCGAGCTCGGCGAACAGCGCCTGCAGGCCCTCGCCGCTGACGACCGCGACCGCGCCGCAGCGGGCGGGCGCCACGGCGCGCGAGCCGCGGTCCGGTGGAGGCCCCTCGAACAGCCGCCCGTCGCGCTCGGCGACCTGGGCGTGCATGTCGGCGACGTCGAGGTGGGAGACCTCACCGGCGCCGTCGAACACGGCGGTCGCGCGCTCGGGCTCGTCGGTGTGGAGGTGGACCTTCAGCGTCGCAGCGTCGCCGACGACGAGCACCGAGTCGCCGAGCGCCTCCAGCGGCGCGAGGAAGCGCTCCGGCTCCGAGGGCGGTGCCGGTGACGGCGAAGTTGGTGCAGTAGCGGTAGGTGGTGGAGCTGTGCTCGGGGTGGTGGATGCGCGCCGGGGCGTAGTGGTCGAGCGGCGGCGGCGCGTCCCCGCGCAGCGCGGCGACGACGCCGGCGAAGAGGATCGTCAGCCCGTAGCCGCCGGCGTCCACGACGCCGGCGTCGCGCAGCGCAGCGAGCAGCTCGGGGCCGCGCTTGACGGACTCCTGGCCGGCGGCCACGGCGCGCGTCAGGGTCGCGGCGATCGCGCGGTCCTGCTCCTCGGGCTCGGCGTCGGCGGGCACGCGAGCGCTCTCCGGGTCGCGCTCGAGGTCAGCCGCGAGCCGCTGGGCCATCTCGCGCGCGACGGTGAGGATCGTGCCCTCCGCGGGGTTGCGCACCGACGCGTACGCGCGCTCGGCGGCGTTCTCCAGGGCGGCGGCGATCAGCGCGGCGTCGATCAGCTCGCCGGGGCGCGAGACGAGCTCCTCGGCGGCGCCGCGGATCAGCTGCGAGAGGATCACGCCGGAGTTGCCGCGCGCGCCGAGCAGCGCGGCGCGGGCGACCGACTGCACGATCTCCTCGCGGCCGATCTCGTCAATCGTGCGCGTGTCGTCGGCCCCCTGCAGGCGGTCGAGCTCGGCGAGCACCGCGCGCAGCGTGAGCACCATGTTGTCGCCGGTGTCGCCGTCGGCGACGGGGAACACGTTGAGGTCGTTGACCTCCTGGCGGCGGGACTCCAGGTGCGCGAGCGCGCCGGCGACGGCGGCGCGGAAGCGAAGCAGGTTGGTGTCGGTCACGGGGCCCGTCAGAGGGCCTTGACGACCTTGCCGGCTTTCAGGCAGCGAGTGCAGACGTATACGCGCCGCGGCGCCTTGCCGACCATGATCCGGACCTTCTGCAGGTTCGGATCGAAGCGACGCCTGGTGGCGACCATCGAGTGGCTGCGGCTGTTGCCGAACGCGGGGCCCTTGCCGCAGCTGTGACATACCTTGGCCATCGCGGGGGGAGTCTAGAGGATTTTCGAGGGGGACCCCCCGGGGGGGTCCTGCGCGGGTCGGCCAGTGTGGCAACGGGAGCGCGCACGGGCGACCGGCCCTGCGCCCTGGCGAGGCGCACGCGCCGTCGAGTTCAGGCGCCTGGAAGCAACTCGGCGCGCAGCTCGGCCATCCGCAGCACTGCCTCGGCGGCGTGGCGGCCCTGGTCGCGCTTGTCCCCGCCGGCACGGGCGAGCGCCTGCTCCATGGTGGCGCAGGTGAGCACCCCGAAGGCGCAGGGCACGCCGGTGTCGAGCTGCACCTGCATGATCCCCCGCGCGGCCTCGGCGCAGACGAAGTCGTAGTGGTCGGTCTCGCCGCGGATCACCGCGCCCAGGCAGGCGACGCCGCCGAAGCGGCCGGAGTCGGCGGCGTAGCGCGCCGCGAGCGGCAGCTCGAAGGCGCCGGGAACGTCGAAGACCTCGACGTTGGGGGCACCGCCGGCGGCGAACGCGGCCCGGGCGCCGTGCACGAGCCGCTCGGCGAGATCCTCGTAGAAGCGGCCGACGGCGATCGCGAAGCGCGGCCCGCTCACCGCCGGCTGCGCTCCTGCTCGCGAGCGCTCACGACCACGCAACCCGACAACCTCGGGCGCCCCGCCCGCCGTCGTGTGCTCACGACGCCCCGCCGCCGCGCTCCCGCTCCTGCTGGCGCTCGTGCTCCTGCTCGCGGTCGTGCTCGCGCTCGGAGTGCAGCAGCTCCGCGTCGAGGTTGAGACCCTGGTGGTGCAGGGTGTGGCCCATCCGCCGCGCCTTGGTGCGCAGGTAGGCGGCGTTGTGCTCGTTGGGGGCCTGCTCGATCGGGACCTGCGCGGCGACCGACAGCCCGTAGCCCTCCAGCCCGCGGATCTTCTTGGGGTTGTTGGTGAGGATGCGGATCGAGGAGAGGCCGAGGTCGGAGAGGATCTGCGCGCCGATCCCGTAGTCGCGCAGGTCGGCGGGCAGGCCGAGGCGCTCGTTGGCTTCGACGGTGTCGAGGCCGTCCTCCTGCAGGCGGTAGGCACGGAGCTTGTTCAGCAGGCCGATCCCGCGGCCCTCCTGGGAGAGGTAGAGCAGCACCCCCTCCCCCTCGCGCTCGATCATCGCCAGCGCCGCTTCGAGCTGCTCGCCGCAGTCGCAGCGCAGGGAGTGAAAGACGTCGCCGGTGAGGCACTCCGAGTGCACCCGCACGAGCACGTCGGGGCGCCCCGCCACCTCGCCCTTGACGAGCGCCACGTGGTGCTTCTCGTCCACGAGCGAGCGGTAGCCGACGGCCTCGAACTCCCCGAAGGCAGTCGGCAGGCGCGTGGTGACGACGCGTTCCACGAGCCGGTCGTTGCGCCGGCGGTAGGCGATCAGGTCGGCGATCGTGACCAGCTTCAGCCCGTGGCGCTCGCAGTAGCCGACGAGCTCGGGCACGCGCGCCATCGAGCCGTCCTCGTTCATGATCTCGCAGATCACCCCGGCGGGGATCAGGCCCGCCAAGCGTGCGAGGTCGACGCTCGCCTCGGTGTGCCCGGTGCGCTCCAGCACCCCGCCCGCCTTCGCCTTCAGCGGGTTGACGTGCCCGGGCTGCACGAGGTCCTCCGGCCGGGAGGCGGGGTCCACGGCGACCTGCATCGTGTGCGCGCGGTCGTGCGCGGAGACGCCCGTCGTGACGCCGTGGCGCGCCTCGATCGTGACCGTGAACGGCGTCTGCAAGGCGGACTCGTTCTTCGCGGTCATCAGCTCCAGGCCGAGCGCCTCGCAGCGCTCGGGGCTCAGCGCCAGGCAGATCCAGCCACGGGCCTCCTTGGCCATGAAGTTGATCGCCTCCGGCGTGGCGAACTGCGCGGCCATCACGAGGTCGCCCTCGTTCTCGCGGTCCTCGTCGTCGCAGACGACGACCATCCGCCCGCGACGGATCTCCTCGATCGCCTCCTCGATCGTGGCGAAGTGGGTGACGGTCTGCGATACGTTCATGTGCGGGCCTCCAGAAGTCGCTGCACGTGCTTGGCGAGGATGTCGACCACCATCTCAGTTGGGGGAGGGCCTGCCCTCCCCCAAGGCCCCCTCCCATTTTTGCAAGAGTCGCTGTACGTGCTTGGCAAGGATGTCGACCTCCAGGTTAACCGGCTCGCCGATCGCTGCTCGTCCGAGCGTCGTACGCTCCAACGTCTCCGGGATCAGCGAGACCTCGAAGCCCCCATCGCGCAGGGCGCTGACGGTGAGGCTCACCCCGTCAACGGTAATCGAGCCCTTCTCCACGACATAGGGCAACAGGCCAGCATCGGCGTCAATCCCGAGCACCCGGGAGAAGCCCTCAACACGAACCTCGGCGACGGTCCCCGCGCCGTCGACGTGCCCCTGCACAAAGTGCCCGCCGAGGCGCCCGTCGGCGCGCAGAGCGAGCTCCAGGTTCACCGGGTCGCCGGGCGCGAGCGCGCCGAGCGTGGAGCGGGCGAGCGTCTCGCGGATCGCCTGCGCCTCGAACTCTCCGGCACCCACCCGCGTCGCGGTCAGGCAGACGCCGGACACCGCGATCGAGTCCCCCGTCGACAGGGCGTCTGCCAGCGGCGTGCGGATCCGCAGCGTCGCCCCGTCCCCGTCACGATCGACCGCAAGCACCACGCCGAGGTCGGCGATCAGGCCAGTGAACACCTCACCACTCGCGCAGGCGAGCGCAGACGAGCAGGTCCTCGCCGATGCGCTCGCAGTCGAAGGAGAGCGCGCGCAGCGCCTCGGAGATGCGCTCGACGCCTTCGCCCTCCAGGGGGTCGCGGGCGGTGCGCCCGCCGAGCAAGAGCGGCGCGAGGAAGAGGCGGATCTCGTCGATCTCGCCGGCGTCGAGGAAGGCTCCGGCGAGGTGGGGGCCGCCCTCCAGGAGCGCCGAGGCGACGCCGAGCTGGCCGAGCTGGTCGAGCGCGGAGCGCACACGCGCGGGCTCGTTCTCGCCGGTCGCGAGCAGCACCTGCGCGCCGGCGGCCTCCAGCGCGTCGGTGTCGGCGCGCGCGGCGGCGCGCGAGACGATCACGGTCAGGGGGATCTCCGCGGTGGCGGCGAGCAGGCGCGAGTCGGAGGGCAGCCGCGCAAGCGAGTCGAACACGACCCGCCGGGGCTGCTCGGAGGGGCAGGCGGGCGTGCCGTCGGGGCGGGCGGTCAGCTGGGGGTCGTCGGCGAGCGCGGTGCCGATCCCGACGATGACCGCGTCGACGGAGGCACGCCACTGGTGCGCGAGCGCACGCGAGGACTCGCCGCTGATCCACTGCGAGTCCCCCGCGCGCGTGGCGACCTTGCCGTCGAGCGTCATCGCAGACTTGAACAGCACCCACGGGCGCCCCGTGCGGGCGTGCTTGCGGAAGGCCTGGTTGAGCAGCCGCGCGCGGGTGGCGAGCTCACCGTCGGCGAGCACCACCTCGACGCCCTCGTCGCGCAGGATCCCGAGGCCGCGGCCGGCGGCCTTCTCGGTGGGGTCGTCGGAGCCGACGACCACGCGGCCGAGGCCCGGCCTGCACGATCGCCTCGGTGCAAGGGGGCGTCTTGCCCTCGTGACAGCAGGGCTCCAGCGACACGTACAGCGTCGCCCCCGCGAGGTCGGCGAGCCCACACGCCTCGATCGCGTTGACCTCGGCGTGGGCGGCGCCGAAGCGTTCGTGCCACCCCTCCCCGAGCACCTCGCCGTCGCGCGCGATCACCGCGCCCACGACGGGGTTCGGCTTGACCGCCCCGACGCCCCGACCGGCCAGCTCGATCGCGCGCGCCAGGTGCAGCTTGTCGGTGTCGGTCACGACTGTCATCCTGAATGGTGAGGATAGCCCTCCCGGGTAGGCCGGGGTGGCCAAGACCCCGGCGCTGTCTGCCGAGCGGGCGCCCTCCTCACCCCCGCGCGCAGCGCCCCCCGCGCAGGCGGTAGACGGTCATTTCGGGACCGGGGCGGCGGTAGGCGAGCGGGTAGTAGTCGAAGGACCAGTCGAAGTTGAAAGCGACCGGCCCCGCCCGGGAGCGGTAGGGGGAGACGTGGTAGACGACGGTGGCCTGCCGCGCTAGCGCGCGGTAGTAGGCGACTGCGTGGGGCGCCCGCGCGGGGTCGGCGAACGCGCGGCCGGACTCGGCGGAGCCGCTCACGACCCAGCAGAACCCCTCCCGCTCGTAGTAGGGGATCAGCGCCGGGCTGAGCGTCAGCTCGTAGTTTTCGAGCGTGACGACGTGTGATTCGTCGGGGCGCAGCGCACCCGCGGCGTCGATCACCGAGACGCAGCGACTGGTACTTGGGCCAGCGGTCGCCGTCGGGCGTGGTGAGCGTGGGGTGCCCGACGTCCTGCACCCACTCGTCGGGCACGACCGGCTCGACGACGACGGGGGTGCCGGCAGGGATGTGCGCGACCATCCAGGCGCGCGTCAGAGTGCGGGTGTCGGCGCGGGAAAGCACGAGCCCGGAGTGGACGCTGTAGAGGACCCCCTGCGCGCAGAGCGCGAGCACCGCGAGCGCGCGATGCAAGGCGCAGCTCGCCGCAGCGCTGCACGCGGATGCAACCCGCGGGTCGTGCGCCAGACGCTAGGCAGCGGCCAGCCTGCAGCGCGAAAGAGCGCCGCGAGCAGGCAGAGGATCGGGAAGATCGGCAGCAGCCAGCGGCCGAAGTAGCGGCCCTGGGCGCCCATGAAGGCCAGGTAGAGCAGCGGCGCGGGCACGAGCACCCAGCCGAGGCGGGGCTCGCGCCACCAGACGGTGAACGCACCCCCGAGCGCGGCCACCGCGGGCACCCAGCCGAGGCCCCAGGTGAGCGACCAGAGGTAGTAGAGGAGGCCGCTCTCGTGCGGGGCGCCCAACTTGCCCTGCGCTTCGCCGGAGAGCGAGGACTGGTGGGCGAGACCCTGCTCGAAGGCGTGGAGGTCGAGCACCGAGTAGGGGTCGGCGACGAGGAACGAGACGAGCGCCGCGACCCCGGCGAGCGCGAGGCCGATCAGCACCGGCCGACCTGCCGGCCGTGTGGGAGCCCGGTCGCGCCGAGCGGCGCTCCTGTCGAGCGACCCTGGGCGCCGGGCGCCGCGGGGTCGGCGCCAGGTACTGCGCGGCGGCCGCGGCGAGCAGCGGCAGCAGCACGATCCCCGCGGTGTACTTCGTGGCGCAGCCGAGACCCAGGCCGACCCCGGCGAGGAGGTAGTCGCGCGCGCGGCCCCTGCGCAGCACCCCGGCCGTGCCGAGCAGCGAGAGCGTCAGCGGGGCGAGCGTGGGGACGTCGTTGAGCGCGAGGTGCGCGTAGAAGACCGGCAGGAACGCGACGGCCTCCAAGGCCGCGGCGAGCAGCGCGACGCCGCGGTCGAAGAGGCGCGCGCCCGCGAGGTAGAGCAGCCACACCGCGAGCGTGCCGAGCAGGGCGGCGAGCACCCGAGCCACCGTGAAGACCGCGGTGGGGTTGGTGGCGAACGCGTGGTCGACCCCCGCGCGGCCCCCGAACCACACCGAGAAGACGAGGCGCAGCAGGTCGGTGAAGGCGGGCGGGTTGGCGAAGTAGTGGGGGTTCCACCCCAGCGTGAGCATCCCGACGGCGCGCGGCACGAAGTGGGCGTCCTCGTCGGAGTTGTACGCGTAGGGCAGGCCCTGGCGGATCCCCCACAGGCGCAGCCCGAGCGCCACCGCGAGCACGAGCCCGAGCGCCACCCACACGGTCCGGCGTCCGCGTGCGCCACGCACAGACCCCACGCGGCGGCCGGGTCGGCGCCCCCGCACCTCGGCCTCGCGGGGCCGCGGCGGGCAGGTCGGGAGCCCCGGCGGAGGGCCCGGCGCGCGGCGCCCTCCCTCTCCTCAGCAGTTGCCATAGACCGCGTAGTAGCGGCTCGTGTAGATGCGCCGGAAGCCCGGCAGGGGGACCTGGTCGAGCGGGTCGTCGCCGACGTCGACGATCGCCTCCTGGAAGACGGCGGCGCCGAGCGGGTAGACCGCGACGCTGCCGCGGGCGATCCGGTCGGCGAGCGTGTGGACGCCCTCCTCGGCGTCCGCGCGGGCCTCGCTGCGGGCGACGATGTCGCGCTGGCCGGTGGTGTCGAGGATCCAGCGGGCGTCGGGGATCAGCTTGTTGTCGGGCAGCGAGAGCAGCGGGCAGCGGGCGAGCTCGGCGCGCACCGCGGGAGCGTGCAGCGCCGCGGCGAGGCCTTCGTGGAAGTCGTCGTGGTAGGCGAGCGTGGTGCGGGCGTTCGAGAGGCTCGTCACCGAGACGGCGGCGACGGCCGCGTAGAGGACCAGCGCGGCGCCGCCCGCCATCCACACGCGGCGCAGCACGGAGCCGGCGCGCAGCAGCGACCAGCCGCCGATCGCCAGCGCGCAGAAGGGCAGCAGCAGCGCCGCGGCGCCCATCATGTAGCGGTCGATCACCGACGCCCCCGCGGCGCCCTCGGCGACGTAGACGAGCAGCAGCAGCGCCAGCACGGCCAGCGGCACCCGCGCGCGGCGGGGGGTGAGCCACACCGCCAGCACGGCCCCCGCGAGCCCGCCGAGCACGACCGGCAGCTTGTCGATCCGCACCAGGTAGCGCCACGTCGCGGCGAGCACCGCGGTGAAGCCCTGGGTGCGTTCCAGTTCGGCGGCGAGCACGGCGGTGGAGTGCAGCGAGTACAGCGGGTCGCCGGTGACGAGCGTGTCGCAGGCGACCCACACCAGCGGCGCGGCTCGCCGCCAGCGCCGCGTAGCCGCACGCCGCCGGCGGGGGCTCACGCGTGCGCGGCCACACGCACCACAGCCAGTACACGCCCGCCAGCACCCACGCGTCGGGGCGCAGCAGGCCCGCCGCGGCGAGCAGCACGAAGACCGGCGTGCCCCGGCGCGGGCGCTCGACCTCCAGGGCCGCCGCCCACACGATCAGCGCGACGTACGTGAGGTCGAGGTAGCCCTGCGCGGCGAGGTTCGCGTCGAACAGGCGCGTCAGCATCAGCAGCGCCGCGAGCACCGCCACGAGCGGCCCGAAGCAGAGGCGCGTGAGGCGGTAGAGGCCGGCGGTGAGCGCGACGAACGAGGCGATCGAGCCGAGCACCACCAGGCGCGCGCCGCCCTGCCCGAAGAGCGCGCAGAGCGCCCCGAAGGCGATCGCCAGCGGGTGCTCGGTGGGGCCGCGGTAGACGCTGAAGTCGGGCAGGTGCCCGTGCAGCAGGTCGCGCCCCCACAGCAGCGCGTAGAAGGAGTCGTAGGTCGGGTAGGTGGGGAAGGCGAAGTAGCCCGCGAGCGCCCCCACGCAGAGCGCCGCGAAGCCGAGCCGCGCCCACGTGGCGCCCGGCACGGCGCGCAGCCGCGCGAGCCGCACGTGGCCCGCGCCGAGCCGCGGAGCGAGCGTCGCGCTCTGCATGCGGGTAGAGCTTATGTGGCCGGCAGCCTGCGAGTCGATGGCACAGAGCCCTGCCCCGCGCATGAAGCTGATCATCCAGATCCCCTGCTTTAGCTGGGGGAGGGCCGGCCCTCCCCCAGAGCCCCCTCCCGCGAGCCGCGCCTGCGACGAACCGGGTAGGCCGTCAGTCGATGAAGCTGATCATCCAGATCCCCTGCTGGGACGAGGCACAGACGCTGCCGCTGACGCTCGCCGAGCTGCCGCGCGAGCTGGAGGGCTTCGACGCGGTCGAGTGGCTCGTGATCGACGACGGCTCGAGCGACGACGACGATCGACGTCGCGCGCCGCCACGGCGTCGACCACGTCGTCGCGCTCACCAACCACAAGGGCCTCGCGAGCGCCTTCCAGGCCGGCCTCGACACCTGCCTGAAGCTCGGCGCCGACGTGATCGTCAACACCGACGCCGACAACCAGTACCACGGCCCCGACGTCGCGCGGCTCGTGGCGCCGATCCTCGAGGGCCGCGCCGACATGGTCGTCGGCGACCGCGAGGTCAGCACGATCGAGCACTTCTCGCCGCTGAAGAAGGCGCTGCAGCGCCTCGGCTCGTGGGTCGTGCGCCAGGCCTCCTCGACCTCCGTGCCCGACACGACCTCGGGCTTTCGCGCCTACAACCGCGAGGCCGCGCTGCAGATGCAGGTCGTCTCGAAATTCACCTACACCCTGGAGACGATCATCCAGGCCGGCAAGCTGCTCGTCGCGGTCGAGCACGTCCCGGTCCGCACCAACCCCGCGACGCGCGAGTCGCGCCTGTTCCCCTCGATGGGCGCCTACGTGCGCCGCAACGCGGTCTCGATCTTCCGCATCTACGCCCAGTACGAGCCGCTGCGGATCTTCTGGAGCCTCGCCGCCGTGATCGGCCTCGCCGCGCTCGGCGTGTGGATCCGCTTCGTCGTCGCCTACGCCGAAGGCAACGGCAAGGGCCACGTGCAGTCGCTGATCCTCGGCGCGGTGCTGTTCATCGCCGCGGTCGTGCTGTGGGCGCTCGGCGTGATCGGCGACCTGCTCGCCGCCCAGCGCGTGATGACCCAGCGCACCTTCGAGCGCGTGCGGCGGATCGAGCTGCAACTCGGCGTCGCGCCCTCGCACTACGAGCCCGGTCAAGCGCACGAGCGCGAGGCGGTCGAGGCTTGAGCGCCCGTCGGCCGCCTCCCCGCGCATGATCGGAGGGCCGCGCCGCACCGCACGGAAGCCCAGCGCGCACCACCGGGGCAGCAAACCCACACACGTGGACGATCCGCAGACACGCCGGTGCCGAGCATGAGCGGCGCTGGCGTGACCCTCTCCCGCGACGGGGTCGTCACGGGCAACACCTACGACAAGTACGGCTCCGCGCAACCCGCTCGTGCGGCGCCTGATGGCCGGCTTCGAGCGCGACCTCGACGGAGCTGCTTCGGGCTCGCCGACCCGGGCTCGCTGCTCGACGTCGGCTGCGGCGAGGGCGTGCTCGTCGAGCGCTGGGCGCGGCGGCTGCCGGAGCGGCGCGTCGTCGGCATCGACCTGGAGGAGGACTCGATCCAGGCCGGCTGGGCGCAGCGGCAGGCGCCCGAACCTCGAGTACCGCGTGCAGCGCGCCGAGGACCTGCCGTTCGCCGACGGCGAGTTCGACCTCGCGTCAGCGCGATCGAGGTGCTCGAGCACGTGCCCGACCCCGAGCACACGCTCGCCGAGATGGCGCGCTGCGCCGAGCGCCACCTGCTCGTCTCGGTCCCCCGCGAGCCGCTGTGGCGGGCGCTCAACATGGCGCGCGGCGCCTACTGGCGGGAGCTCGGCAACACCCCCGGGCACCTCAACCACTGGTCCAGGCGGTCGTTCATCGACGCTGCTCTCGCGCCACGGGACGGTCGTCGAGCTGCGCTCGCCCTTCCCGTGGACGATGCTGCTTGTCCGCCTCTGAGCCCGACGCACCCCCGGCCCCTCGCCGGCCATCACGCCCAAGGCCGCCGATGACGCGCCGCGCACCCACACGGATGGATCCCGACGGGCGGACCGACGCCGACGCCGGTGGGCAGCACGCATACCCGCTCCTACGGCAGCGGCGCGCGGCTCCTCTCGATCGGGATCGCCGCGACCGGCCTGCTGACGTTCGCGTACTTCTCGATCGCCAGCCACGTGCTCAGCGAAGAAGCGGCCCAGCGCCTCGACGTGCTGTGGTCGGTGATGTTCGTCGTCATCTCGGTGATCTACCGGCCGGTCGAACAGCTCCTCTCGCGCACGATCGCCGAGCGCCGCGCGCACGGGCACGCCGAGCACCCGCTGCGCGTGCCGATCGCGATCCAGGCCGGCTTCGCGCTCGCCTTCCTCGTGGTCGCGCTGGCGCTGCGCGAACAGCTGATCCACGAAGTCTTCGACGGCTACACCGCGCTCTACGACGTGCTGCTCGTCGGCACGCTCGCCTACGCCGGCAGCTACTTCGCGCGCGGCTGGCTCGCCGGGCACCAGTACTTCGGGCTGTTCGGCGGGCTCGTGCTGATGGAGTCCACCTCGCGCATCTGCTTCGCGCTGGCCGCCGCGCTCGGCATCGACGAGCGGCCAGACCGCGGTCGCGCTCGGGATCGCGGCGGCGCCGCTGGTCTCGCTCGTCGTCGTGCCCGCCGCGTTCGCTCGCGCAGCGGCACGCGGAGCGCTCGCAGGACGCGCGCATCAGCGAGTGCGACCGACGCAGCGCCCAGCGATCACCGTCGACGAGGCCGACGCGGCGCTCGCCGGTCCGGGCACCGAGGGCGTCCAGGAGGTCGCCGCGCACGAGGAGCTCTCGCTCGTCACGCGGCGGGCGCTTCGCGCTGTGGGTCTCGGGCATCATGCTCTCCGAGCAGACACTCCTGAACGCGGCGGTGCTGACGGTGGACGCGCTCTCCCCCGACAAGGCGCTCGCGGGGATCGTCTTCAACGTCATGCTGATCGCCCGCGCCCCGCTGCAGCTCTTCCAGGCGATCCAGACCTCGCTGCTGCCCCACCTCACCGGCCTCGAGGCCAAGGAGGGCCACGCCGCGTTCGCCCGCGCGATCCGCCTCACCGTGCTCGCGATCGCCGCCTTCGCCGCGCGCCGTGGCGCTCGGCCTGCTGGCGATCGGCCCGTTCGTGATGAGCCACGTCCTCTTCGGCCAGACCTACACCTACAACCGCTTCGGCCTCGCCCTGGTCGGCCTCGGGATGGGCCTGCACCTGGCCTCGGGCGCGCTCAACCAGGCCGCGCTGGCGCGCAACCGCGCGCGCGCCGCCGCGCTCTGCTGGCTCGTGGCCGCGGTCGCCTTCCTCGCCTGGATGCTGACCCCGCTCGTCGGCGAACAGGTGCTGCGCGCCGAGATCGGCTACCTCGGCGCGACGTGCCTGCTCGCCGCGCTGCTCGCGCTGCTCTACCGGCGCGGTCAGTCCGCGCCGGTGGCCTCGACGATCGCGCGGTAGGCCTCGCCGGGCTCCGCGGCGTGGAAGATCGCCGAGCCCGCGACGAACACCGTCGTGCCCGCGCTGCGGCAGAGCGGGGCGGTCGTCGGGTCGATCCCGCCGTCGACCTCCAGCGCCACCGGGGCGCCGGCCTCCCCGTCGAGCAGCGCGCGCAGGCGCGCGATCTTCTCCGGGGAGCGCGCGATGAACGGCTGCCCGCCCCAGCCGGGGCTGACGGTCATGCACAGCGCGAGGTCCATCGTCCCGGCCAGCTCGGCCAGCGCCTGCACCGGGGTGCCCGGGATTGATCGCCACCCCCACGCACGCCCCGCTCTCGCGGATCAGGTTGGCGGCGTAGGCCGCGTGCGGGGTCGCCTCCGCGTGGAAGGTCACCGAGTGCGCGCCCGCGCGCACGAACTCCTCGACCTGGCGCTCGGGGCGCTCGATCATCAGGTGCACGTCGAGCATCCCGCCCGCCTCCTGCGACCTGCTCGCGCAGCGCGGCGACGACCAGCGGGCCGATCGTGATCGGGGGCACGAAGTGGCCGTCCATCACGTCCACGTGGATCACCCGCGCGCCCGCCGCCAGCACCTCCCCCACCTGCTCGCGCAGCGCCCCGAAGTCGGCGGAGAGGATCGAGGGCGCCACCCGCACCCCCGCCAGGCAGCTCTCTGCGTAGAGGCGCTCATATCGGCATGCAGCATGCTGTCGCCGCAGTTGTTGCACTTGAGGATCGCCGTCGAGGACATCCGCACGATCGTCGAGTGCTCGCCGCAGTTGGGGCACACCGAGGCCAGCTCGAAGCGGTGCAGGCAGTACACGCAGCGGTAGCGGCCCGGGAGGTTCGTCGGGCGCAGCCACGGCTCCGAGCAGTTCGGGCAGAGCGGACCGAGGTCGGCCGCCGGCGCCGCCTTGTCGCGCTCGCCGTCCATCACCGACCTCATCCGCGGCGCAGTCGCGCGATGAAGAAGCCCGCCGTGCGGTCGCGGTGGGGAAGCGTCAGCACGCAGCGGCCTCGCCGTAGAGCCGGCAGCTCCGCGCCCAGGTCCTCGAGGGCGAAGTCCGGGTTGGATTCCAGGAAGGCGGAGATCTGGCGCTCGTTCTCGGTCGGGGAGATGGTGCACGTAGAGTAGACCAGCACGCCGCCCGGACGGACCGCTGCGCGCGCCCGCCGCGAGGATCGCCGCCTGGGTGCGCGCCAGCTGCTCCACGTCCTGCGGCGTGACCCGCCAGCGCAGGTCGGCGCGCGCCTGCAGCGTCCCCAGCCCCGAGCACGGCGGGTCCACCAGCACGCGGTCGAAGCCCCGCCCCTCCTGCGCGTCCTCGAGCGGCTGCGCCGCGTCGCCGAGCACCACGCGCACGCACCCCTGCGCGCGCAGTCGCTCCACCGTGCGCTGCAGCTCCGCCGCGCGGCGGCGGTTGCGCTCGACCGCGACCACCTCCCCCTCGCCCTCCATCAGCGCCGCGAGGTGGGTGCTCTTGCCGCCCGGCGCCGCGCACAGGTCGAGCACCCGCTCGCCCGGCTGGGGCGCCAGCGCGCGCGCCGGCAGCATCGCCCCGCGCGACTGCGCCAGCACCGCGCCCGCGCGCCACAGCGCCGAGCCGTGCACGTCCCACGGGCCCTCCACCACGAGCGCCTCCGGGATCTCCGGGTCCCGGTGGAACGTCGCCGCTCCGGCAGGGGCCTGCCGCGCGCGACCGCCGCGGGCTCGGCGACCAGCGTGTTCACGCGCAGCGCCAGCTCCCCCGGCTCGTTGTCGGCCGCCAGCAGCGCGCGCGCGTCCTGCTGCGCCCAGCTCCTCCCACCACAGCTCCGCGATCCACCGCGGATGGGAGTGCTTGAGCGCCGCGCCCTCCGGGGTGCCGTCGTCGAGCTCCCCGAGCAGCGCCGCACCCTCGCGCGTGGCGCGGCGCAGCACCGCGTTGACCAGGCCGTGGCCCCCGCGGCCGGCCTTCGCGAGCTCGACCGCGTCGGCCACCACCGCGTGGTCCGGGGCGCCCCCCGTGTACAGCAGCTCGTACAGCCCCAGCCGCAGCGCCGCCAGCAGCGGCGCGTCCAGCTTGCCCACGGGACGCTCGGCCAGCCGTTCGATCAGGTGGTCGAGCGTGCCGCGGCGCTGCACCGCGCCGTACGCCAGGCGCATCGCGAGCGCCCGGTCGCGCGCGTCGAGCTCCCCCGCCTGCGAGCGCAGCGCGAGATCCGCGTACGCGCCCCGCTCGAACACCCGCCGCAGCACCGCGTACGCGCAGACACGCGCCCTAGACGGCATGTCCCCGCAGATACGCCCCCGCGTCCATCGGCCGCCCGCCCGGCGGCTGGACCTCCAGCAACTCGAGCGCGCCCGCGCTCGTCCCATACAGCAGGTGGCCGTCGCTTGCGACGAGCGTCCCCGCAGGCGGGCCGTCGGCGAGCGCCTGCGCCTGCCACACCCCGATCAGCTCACCGTCTGGGCGCGCCAGGCGCGCGCCGATGTGGGGGTGCAGCGCCCGCACCCTGCGCTCCAGCTCCGCCGCCGGGCGCCCCGGGTCGAGCAGGCGGTCCTCCGCGGTGATCTTCTCCGCGTACGTCGCGCCCTCCTCGGGCTGCTCGGTGAAGCGCGGCGGCTCCCCTCGCTCCCAGCCGTCCAGCGCATCCACCAGCAGCTCGCCCCCGAGCCGCTCCAGGCGCTCCGCGAGCGACCCGTACGTGTCCTGCCGACCGATCGCCTCCACTGCGGTCGCACACACCGGCCCGCTGTCGAGGCCCTCTGTCAGACGCATGATCGAAACGCCCGTCTGCGCGTCCCCGGCCATGATCGCCCGCTCGATCGGCGCCGCCCCGCGCCAGCGCGGCAGCAGCGAAGGGTGCACGTTCAGCAGCGGGTACGCCGAGAGCAGCGGCTCCTTGATCAGCGCCCCGAAGGCGCACACCACG
This sequence comes from uncultured Solirubrobacterales bacterium, assembly GCA_963831945.1. GTDB lineage: Bacteria > Actinomycetota > Thermoleophilia > Solirubrobacterales > Solirubrobacteraceae > Palsa-744. The sequence continues at coordinate 361,742 of CAWHSC010000003.1, forward strand.
AGCACCTCCGGCCCCGCCCGCTTCGATCGGCGCCTGGGCCTGCGGATCGTTGACGCTCGCGGCTGCTCCACCGCGATGCCCAACGCCTCCGCCGCCTGCGCCACCGGCGGCGGCGTCAGCCTGCGGCCGCGGCCCCGCGGGCGGTCCGGGCGGGTGAGCACCAGCCCCGGGCGGTGCGCACTCACCGCCAGGCGCTCCAGCACTGCCGCCGCGAAGTCCGAGGTGCCGAGGAAGACCGTGCGCAAAGGGCTACGCCGGGGCCGTTGGCCGATCTCGATCGGTCGGGGCACCTGGCTCGTGTCCGCGGTAGGCCCGCTCGAGTCCACCGGCGCCTCCTCACCCTCCGCGACGTGCGGGGCCGCCCTCGAGGCGGCCCTCCTCCGCATCCTTTCCCTCCCGGGCCTCCCGCAACGCGCGCATCGCCTCCCTGCGCGCCTCCCGTGAGATCCGGTCGAGGATCAGCACGCCCTCCAGGTGGTCGAGCTCGTGCTGGATCACCCGCGCCGGCAGGCCCTCCTCCTCCACCACCAGCTCCTTGCCGTGCGGGTTCTGCGCGCGCACCCGCACCCGCGCCGCGCGCTCCACCTCGACGTGCACCCCCGGGAGGCTCAGGCAGCCCTCTTGGGCGGTCTCGCGCTCCTCGCTCTCCCACTCCAGCACCGGGTTCACGAGCGCCGTGACCGGGTCGTCCTGGTAGGCCTTGTACACCAGCACCCGGTGCAGCACCCCGAGCTGCGTCGCCGCCAGGCCAACGCCGAGCGCGTCCTGCATCAGCTCCCCCATCCGCTCCACCTCCGCGCGCAGGCTCTCGTCGAAGCGCTCCACCGCCACCGCGCTCGCGCGCAGCACCGGGTCCCCCAGCTTGCGCACCTGGCGCAGCGCCGCCTCCTGGCGCGCGCGGGTCTCCGGATCGAGCTCCTCGGTCTGCTCACCCTCGAGCTCCTCCGGCTGGCCGAAACGGGGATTCGCGTCGGAGGCGCGTGTCCCCCGCTTCGGCCGGAGGCGAGCGTCTCCCGGCTTCGGTCGGCGGGCTCCTCCTCGACCTCGGTGGGGTCTCGATGCTCGTGCTCATCCTCGACCGATTCTATTGCGGGTCCACGTCCACGCTGAAGCTCACCCCGCGCGTGCTCCTTGGCGCTCGCCGCGCGCTGCACCGCCGCGCCCACGCTGCGCACCGCCGCGCCGCGGTCCGCCGCCTTGACCAGCAGCACCCGGCGCTCCCTGCCCCGCAGGCGAAACAGCGCCGCCGGACCCAGCACGCTCACAAGCGTCGGGGGGCACCCGATCACCCATGCCCGCCCTGACCGCGCTCGCCGCCGCCTGCGCGCGCGCCGCCTCCGGGGCGGCGCACACGATCCGGATCAGGTGCGCGAACGGCGGGTAGCGCAGCGCCGCTCGGCGCTCCAGCTCGCCCGCGAGGAAGCCCTCGCTGTCGTGCCGCGCCGCGTGCACGATCGCGCGCGCCTCGGGGGCGATCGTCTGCACCAGCACCCTCCCCTCCCCGCCGCGCCCCACCCGGCCCGCGAGCTGCGCGATCAGCGCGAACGTGCGCTCCTCCGCGCGGAAGTCCGGGAAGCGCAGCGTCGCGTCCGCGTCGACGCACCACCCCGAGGCTCACATCCGGGAAGTCGTGGCCCTTCGCCACCATCTGCGTGCCGATCAGCACCCCCGCCGGGGCCGTCGCCGAAGCGGCGCAGCACCGCGCCCACGCCGTCCGCCGCCGCGTCCGTCGGCGAGCACGTCGGCGTCCAGCCGGAAGATCGGGAAGCGCTCGCCGTCCCCCAGCGCCGCCTGCAGGTCGTGCTGCAGGCGCTCGGTGCCGGCGCCGTGGCGCGCCACCGCCGTCGAGCCGCAGCCGCAGCGCGCCGGCACACGCTCGCGGTGGCCGCAGTGGTGGCAGGCCACCCGCCCCTCCGCGCGGTGCAGCACCAGCGCCACGTCGCACTGCGGGCAGCTCCACACCCTCCCGCAGGAGCGGCAGGAGAGGAAGTTCGACCAGCCCCTGCGGTTGAGCAGCACGATCGCCTTGCCCGCCCTCCCGCCGCACCTCCGCCAGCGCCTGCGCGGTCTCCGGGTGCAGGCCGTGGCTCTGCTCGCGCATGTCGAGCACCTCCACCGGCGGCAGCGGGCGGCCGTCCACGCGGCGCGGCAGGCGCAGACGCCTCAGCGCGTGGTGGCTCTCCGGCCGCGGTGTGGCGCTGCCCACCAGCAGCAGCGCGCCCTGCTGCGCGGCGCGCCTGGCGGCGACGTCGCGCGCGTCGTAGCGGGGGTCGCCTTCGTGCTTGTAGGAGGAGTCGTGCTCCTCGTCCACCACGATCAGCCCCAGGTCCTCGATCGGCGCGAACACCGCCGAGCGCGGGCCCACGCACACGCGCGCCTCCCCCACCCGCAGCCGCCGCCACTCCTCCCGGCGCTGCGCCGGCGTCAGGCGCGAGTGCAGCACCGCCACCGTCTCCCCGAAGCGCGCCACGAAGCGGCCCACGATCTGCGGCGTCAGCGCGATCTCGGGGACCAGCACGATCGCGCCCCGGCCCCGCTCCAGCGCGCACGCGGCCGCGCGCAGGTACACCTCGGTCTTGCCCGACCCGGTGATCCCGTGCAGCAGCAACGCGCCGGCCGGGCGGGGTGGGGTGGGTGGGCTCGCCAGCCAATACACTGCTCGATCGCCTCCAGCGCCCGCCGCTGGTCCTCCGTCAGCGGCGGCGGCTCGCTGTGCAGCGCCCCGATCGGCTCGTGCTGCGGGCGCGCCACCGCGCGCGCGCGGCGCTTGCGCACGCCGAGGCCGCTGGGCCCCTTGCTCGTCGCTCCCGGCGGCAGCACCAGCCGCAGCGCGCGCGCCAGCGTCGAGCAGTACTCCACCGCGATCCACTCCGCCAGCGCCACCAGGTCGACGGGCACGCCGAGCTCAAGCGCGCGCAGCGGAGCCAGCAGCTTCTCCTCGGCCACCTCGCTGCGCTCGGACGAGGCCCGTCACCACCCCCAGCACCTCGCGCCGACCGAACGGCACCACCAGCATCGAGCCCACGTCCGACCGCCCCACCTGCGAGGTCCGGCGGCAGCCGGTAGTCGAACGGCCCGCGCAGCGCGCGGGCCGTGGTCAGCGGCTCGACCTGGGCAATCGCACTCGGCACTCCATCACACTAGATGGAGCGCCGGACCGGTTACACCCCCGCGGCAGCCCCCAGGCCCTGCCGCCTCGCGCAGCGCCTCGGCCTTGTCGGTGCGCTCCCACGTGAAGTCGTGGTCGTCGCGGCCGAAGTGGCCGTACGCCGCGGTCTTCTGGTAGATCGGGCGGTGCAGTCTCAGCTCCTCGCGGAACGCGCCCGGGCGCAGGTCGAAGTGCTCGCGACGAGCTCCGTGATCCGCGCGCGGCCGAGCTTCTCGGTGCCGAACGTCTCGACCATCACCGACACCGGGTGCGCGACCCCGATCGCGTAGGCGACCTGCACCTCCGCGCGGTCGGCGAGGCCCGCGGCGACGATGTTCTTCGCCACCCACCGCACCGCGTACGCCGCCGAGCGGTCGACCTTCGAGGGGTCCTTGCCCGAGAACGCCCCGCCGCCGTGGCGCGCCATGCCGCCGTAGGTGTCGACGATGATCTTGCGCCCCGTCAGCCCGCAGTCGCCCATCGGCCCGCCGATCACGAAGCGCCCGGTCGGGTTGACCAGGAAGTCGCGCAGCAGCTGCTTCTCGTCGTAGAGCTCGGCCGGCAGCACCGGGCGCAGCACGTGCTCGAAGAGGTCGGGCTTGATCAGCGTCTCGCTGTCGATCCCGTCGGCGTGCTGGGTGGAGATCAGGATCTTCTCCACCGCCACCGGCCGCCCGTCGCGGTAGCGGACCGTCACCTGGGTCTTGCCGTCGGGGCGCAGGTAGGGCAGCACGTCCGCCTTGCGCACCTCCGCCAGGCGCTTGGAGAGCTTGTGCGCCAGCAGGATCGGCAGCGGCATCAGCTCCTCGGTCTCGTTCGTCGCGTAGCCGAACATCATCCCCTGGTCGCCCGCGCCCGCCACGTCGAAGCGGTCGTCGTCGAGCGGGTCGTGGCGCGTCTCGTACGCCGCGTCCACGCCCTGTGCGATGTCCGGGGACTGCCGGTCGATCGCGTTGATCACCGCGCACGTGTCGCAGTCGAAGCCGAACGCCGCGTTGTCGTAGCCGATGCCCCGCACCGTCTCGCGCGCGACGTGCTGGATGTCCACGTACGTCTCGGTCGTGATCTCGCCCGAGACCACGATCAGGCCGGTGTTCACGAGCGTCTCGCACGCCACGCGGCCGTAGGGGTCCTCGCGCAGCACCGCGTCGAGCACCCCGTCGGAGATCTGGTCGGCGATCTTGTCCGGGTGCCCCTCCGTCACCGACTCGCTGGTGAACAGGTATTCGTTGTCTGAGTTGCTCATAGGCTCGGTCCACTCCGGAAGGGTCGTGCCCTGCGCTCGGCGAGCGCCGGCGCGGGATCGGGCTGATCGGGTCCCGAGAGTCTAAAGCCATTGTGCTGCTCCAGTGGTGATCGCGTTACACGGGCGGGACGCCCGTAGCCCTACCGCGATCCCGCAGCCGACGAGCGCGCACCGCCACGCGGCGCGCCGCCGTGGCTGCGCTGCCCGCGCTCGACGAAGTCGATGATCAGCGGCACACCGTCCATGCCGTAGCGCGCGCGCAGGCGGTTCTCCAGGAAGTACGCGTAGTCGCGCGTCACCCGCTCGCGCGAGTTGACCTGGATCGCAAAGCGCGGCGGACGCTCGCCGGTCTGGGTCATGTAGATCGGCTTCAGACGGTGTTGGCTGGAGCCCCGGCGGGTGCCCACCGGCGGCTGGCGCGCCTGCACGGCCTCCGCCAGGAAGCGGTTCAGCTCCGGCGTGGGGATGCGCCCCGCCATCCGGTCCCCGAGCGCCAGCGCCTCGGTCAGCAGACGCGCGGAGTGGCGGCCGGTCTTCGCGCTCGCCGTCAGCACCCGCGGGCGCAGCCGCAGCTTCTCCGCCACCCGCGCGCGCTCGTGCGCCAGCGCCTCCTCGGTGGTGTGGGTGTTGGCAAGGCGCTCCCCAGCCTCTTCGGAGGGGTGGGACTCGGCGAAGAGGTCCCACTTGTTCAGCACGATCGCCGTCGCGCAGCCCGCCTTCATCGCGAGCTCCGCGATGCGCAGGTCCTGGGCGGTGACGCCTTCGGTCGCGTCGCACACCACGAGCGCCACGTCCGCGCGCTCGGCCGCGCGGCGGGAGCGCAGCGCGGTGTAGTACTCGACGGAGTCCGCCACCTTCGACTGGCGGCGCATCCCGGCGGTGTCGATCAGGGTCACGCTGCGCCCCTCCACGCTCAGCGGCGTGTCGATCGCGTCGCGGGTCGTGCCCGCGAGCTCAGAGACGATCACGCGCTCCTCACCGAGGAAGCGGTTGACCAGCGAGGACTTGCCGACGTTCGGGCGGCCGATCACCGCCAGGCGCAGCGCGTCCGCGTCGGGCTCCTGCTCGGCGGCGGGCAGCAGCTCCACGATCCGGTCGAGCAGATCGCCCGTACCGAGGCCCTGCGCGGCGGAGACCGCCAGCGGCTCGCCCAGACCGAGGCGGTGGAACTCGGCCGCCTGCGGCAGCTCCGCGACGCCGTCGCACTTGTTGGCCGCCACGATGCTCGGCAGCGGCGAGCGGCGCAGCAGATCCGCGAGCTCCTCGTCGCCCGCGCGCACCCCCGCGCGCGCGTCGACCACCAGCACCGCCACCTGCGCCTCCGCGAGGCCCGCGCGCGCCTGCTCGCGGATCGAGCCCGCCAGCGGGTCCTCGTCGAGGAAGTCCACCCCGCCGGTGTCGATCAGCTTGAAGCGTGCGCCCGTTCCACTCGCACTCCACCTCGTTGCGGTCGCGCGTCACCCCCGGGCGCTCGTGCACCACCGCCTCGCGCCCGCCGCTCAGGCGGTTGACGAGCGAGGACTTGCCCACGTTGGGATAGCCGACGATGGCGACCTTCAGCATTGGGCCGAGTATGAGCTATGAGCGCCGCCGGGCAGCCAGTTCGGGCGAGCCACGCGATGCGCTCGCACCACGTCGCTCGACGTCGAGCCCGGTGGTGTCGAGCGTCACCGCGTCGGCGGCCGACTCGCAGCGGGCTGTGCTCGCGCTCGGAGTCGCGCTGCGTCGCGCTGGCGCAGTTCGTCCAGCACCGCCTCATGATCGAGGCCGAGCTCCGCGGCGCGCCGGCGCGCCCGCTCGGCGGGATCGGCGGTGAGGAAGACCTTCAGCGCCGCGTCGGGAGCGACCACCGTGCCGATGTCCCGGCCCTCGGCCACCCAGTCGCCGCGGGACATCAGCTCCCGCTGCAGTGCGACCAGCGCCTCGCGCACAGCCGGGTCAGAGGCGACCTGCGAGGCCTTCTCGGAGACCTCCAGCGTGCGGATCTCCTCGGTCACGTCGCGGCCGTCCAGCAGCACGCGCTCGCCCAGCTCGATGCGCGCCCCCCGCGCCAGCCGCGCGGGCGTCTGATCGGGCGATGCGAGCGCCAGCAGCGCCACGCAGCGATACATCGCGCCGCTGTCCAGGTAGGTGAAGCCCAGCTCTGCGCGCCACCGCGCGCGCGACCGTGGACTTGCCGGCTCCGGCGGGGCCGTCGATCGCGATCACCATGCGCCGCGCCACCCCCGAGCGCCGAGCCGCACATCGGTGGGTCTCGGGCTCACCGCCGCCTGGGTGCCGGGTCCCATCAGCCCGCCAGCCTACGCAGGTCCTCCACGAACCCCGGGTAGGAGACCGCGGCGGCCTCGATCCCGCGCACCTCCACGCCCTCGCGCGAGGCGAGGCCGGCGACGGCGCCGAGCATCGCCAGGCGGTGGTCGCCGTGGGCGTCGAGCACGCCGCCGCGCAGGCCGCCGGTCCCGGTGACCGCGAAGCCGTCCTCGGTCGCCTCGATGTCCGCGCCGAGGCCGCGCAGGCCCTCGACCACGGTGGCGATCCGGTCGGACTCCTTCAGGCGCAGCTCCTGCGCGCCGCGCACCACCGTCTCGCCCTCGGCGAAGCAGCCGAGCAGCGCGATCAGCGGCAGCTCGTCGATCGCCAGCGGCACCTCCTCGGGACCCACGAACGTCCCCTCCAGCCCCCCCGCGGCGACGTCGAGGTCGCTGACCGGCTCGTGCGCGATCAGCTCACCCGTCTCGTCCTCGAGGTCGCCGAGCACGATCCCCTGCATCCGCATCAGGATGCGCAGGAAGCCGCTGCGCGTCCAGTTGACGCCGACGTCGCGGATCAGCAGGCGCGAGCCCCGCACGAGCACTCCCGCGGCGATCAGGAACGCCGCGGAGCTCGGGTCGCCGGGCACCCGCACGTGCTCGAGCACCAGCTCGTCGGTGTTGGTGACGGTCACGCGAGCGGCCGTTGCGGTGGATCGTGGCCCCGGCTGCCAGCAGCATCCGCTCGGTGTGGTCGCGGCTGCGCTCGGGCTCGGTCACGGTGCTCGCGCCGTCGGCGGCGAGCGCGGCGAGCAGCACGCACGACTTCACCTGGGCGCTCGCCACCGGCAGCTCGTAGGAGATCGAGTGCAGCCGCGCGCCGCGCACGCTCAGCGGCGCGTAGCGGCCCTCTGTGCGCCTGCAGGTCGGCGCCCATCAGGCGCAGCGGCTCGATCACGCGGTCCACCGGGCGGCGGCGGATCGACTCGTCGCCGTCGAGCGTGAACGAGCGGCCCTCCTGCGCGGCGAGCCAGCCGGGCAGCAGGCGCAGCAGCGTGCCGGCGTTGCCCACGTCGATCGGGCCGCCCGGCTCGCGCGCCTCGCGCAGGCCGGCGCCGCGCACGACGACCTCGTCGGGACGCACCTCGACGAGCGCGCCCGAGCGCCCGCACCGCGTTCAGCGTCGAGGTCGTGTCCGCGGCGTGCAGGTAGTTCTCGATCCGCACCGGGTAGGAGGCCATCGCGCCGAGCAGCGCCGCCCGGTGGGAGATCGACTTGTCCGCCGGCGCGGTCAGCTCGCCCGTGAGCGGGCCGGAGGGCTCGAAGCGTAGGTTCATCCGCCCGCAAGCCTACGTGCCGGCGTTGCCGGGTGGCTCGTCGCCACCCAACAGCTGCGTACGGGCGGCGCGGGCCCGCTCGTTCCACGCCGCGAGCGCTGCGCGTCGCCCGCCTGCAGCGCCGCGCGGACCTCCGCGAGCCGCCCCACGGCCTCGTCGATCGCCGTCGATCAGCGCCTCGCCGTTGGCGAGGTAGATGTCGGTCCAGATCGCCGTGTTGGCGCCCGCCACGCGCGTGGCGTCGCGGAAGCTCGGACCGGCGCCGCGCTTGCGGCCGGCTGGCCCTCGCGCTCGAAGACGCCGCGGCGAGCCTGCGCGACGAGCACGTTGGCGAGCACGTGCGGAAGGTGCGAGACGCACGCCATCAGGCGGTCGTGGGTGTCGGCGTCGATCGCGATCGGCTCGCGCGCCGAAGCGCACGATCAGATCGCTGCAGGCGCTCGTACAACGCCGCTCGGTGCTCGACGTCGGCTGGAACAGGTACCACGTGGCGCCCTCGAACAGGTCCTCGCGGGCGTGCGCGACGCCGGCCGTCTCGCCCCCGCGAGGGGGTGGCCGCCGACGAAGCGCGGGTCCCGCCGCGCGCTGCTCCAGCGCGAGCTTGGTCGAGCCGACGTCGCTGACCACGCAATCGGGGCCGGCGTGCGCGAGCGCCTCGCGCACCGTCGCCGCGAGCACCCCCACGGGCGCGGCGGCGAACACCACCTGCGCGCCCGCCACCGCCGCGGCGATGTCCGGCGCCTGCTCGTCGATCGCCCCGAGCTCCAGCGCCGCTGCGAAGGCGCCGCGGGTCGGGGTCGTACCCGCAGACGGTGGCGCCCGCGCGCCCGCGGGCGGCCAGGCCGATCGAGCCGCCGATCAAGCCCACCCCGAGGATCGCGAGCTTCAACGCGTTCCCCAGGCGGCGGCGCCCCCAATCGGACCGGGCGAACGGGCATCCATGCCCATCCGGAGGGCATCCGCGGCGGCCATCACGCGGCGCTGAGCGCCTTGCCCGCGAGCGCGGCGGCGCGCTCCACGGCGGCGGCGTACTCGGCGAACGTGTCGGTCGGCAGCGACTGCGGCCCGTCGCAGAGCGCCTCGTCGGGGGCGGGGTGCACCTCCACGATGATGCCGTCCGCGCCCGCCGCGGCGGCGGCCAGCGAGAGCGAGAGCACCAGGTCGCGCCGGCCCGCCGCGTGGGAGGGGTCGACGATCACCGGCAGGTGCGAGAGCTCCTTGAGGATCGGCACCGCCATCAGGTCGAGCGTGGAGCGCCGGTAGGCGGTCTCGAACGTGCGGATGCCCCGCTCGCAGAGCATCACCGCGGGGTTGCCCTCCTTGAGGATGTACTCGGCGGCCATCAGCAGCTCGTCCAGCGGCGCGGAGAGCCCGCGCTTGAGCAGCGCGGGGCGCCCGGAGCGCCCGATCTCGGTGAGCAGCGAGTAGTTCTGCATGTTGCGCGCGCCGATCTGGATCACGTCGGCGACCTCCAGCACCGCGTCGATGTCGCGCACGTCCATCAGCTCGGTGACGACCGGCAGGCCGGTCTCGGCCTTCGCCTCGGCGAGCAGCCGCAACCCCTCCACCCCGAGGCCCTGGAAGGCGTAGGGGGAGGTGCGCGGCTTGTAGGCCCCGCCGCGCAGCAGCGTGGCGCCGCCGTCGCGCACCGCGCGCGCGGTCTCCAAGCGTCTGCTCGCGCGATTCGACCGTGCAGGGGCCGGCGATCAGCGCGAAGTGATCGCCGCCGACCTTGCGCCCGTCGATCTCCAGCACGGTGCGCTCGCCGTGGCGGAACTGGGCGGAGGCGAGCTTGTAGGGCTTGAGGATCGGCACGACCCGGTCCACCCCCGGCTGGCCCTCCAGGCCGAGGCTCTCCACGCAGGCGTCTTGCTCGACGTCGCCGATCGCGCCGATCACGGTCACGCGCGCGCCCCGGCTGCGGTGGGCCCGCGCGCCGGCTCGCTCGATCTTGCCTACGACCGCCGCGATCTCCTCGTCGGTCGCGGCCTCCTTCATCACGATCATCATCTGTGCTTCCTTTCTCTTCTAGAAGAGGGGCTCGGTCGCCGGCCTCCGGCCGACTGCGCCACCCTCTTGAGGGGATAGTAGGTGCTCCTCTGCCCCGCCGCGTGGAACCGCGCGGGGTGCGAATCGTGAGGGGCGTCGATGCGCCCGGTGGGGTGGCGCTCGGTCGAGGGACCCGGGCGGCCCGAGCCCCGCTCACGGACGGGCGCAGGCCGAAGCGCCTAGCTAAATCGCCAGGCGTAGGCGTAGGAGGGCGACCAGTCGGCAGGCGCGAGGGATGTGGCGGTGCGATGCGATGCAGCGCTGGTCGTCGGACATGAGGCTTCGTACTCAAGCCTCGGGAGCTACTGCTACGCACCCGTTCACAGCACCTCGGCAAGCGCGTCCAGGAAGATCGCGTTCTCCTCGGGCGTGCCGTAGGTGACGCGCAGCGCCCCCTCGCGGCCGAGCGCGCCGCCGCCGCGCACGAGCACGCCGCGCTCGAGCAGGCCGCGCATCACCTCCGCTTCGTCTCTCTCTTCGCCGAGCGCCAACCAGCAGAAGTTGGCCTGCGACTCGGCGGGCGCCAACCCCAGCGCGCGCAGCCGCTCGTCCACGGAGATGCGCTCGGCGACGTGCGCGTGACGCGGTCGGTGACGGCGTCCTGGTGGGCGAGCGCCTCGGTCGCGGCGGCCTGCGCGACCGCGTTGCAGAAGAACGGCTGGCGCACCTGGTCGAACGCCCGCGGCAGCTCGGACGAGCCGCACAGCGCGAAGCCGACGCGCAGCCCGCAGAGGCCGTAGACCTTCGAGAAGGTCCGCAGCAGCACCAGGTTGGGGTGCTCGGCGAGCAGCTCTACGGAGGCGTCGGGGTCGTCGAGCAGGTTGAACTCGCAGTAGGCCTCGTCGATCACGACGCACACGTGCGGGGGCACCTCCGCGAGGAACTCGGCGATCTCCGCGAGCGGCAGCGCGGTGGAGGTGGGGTTGTTGGGGTTGCACACGACCACCAGCCGCGTCGCGACGGTGATCTCGCGCAGCATCGCCGGCAGGTCGTGGCGCTCGCGCTCGTCCAGCGCCACCCTCACCGCCCGCGCGCCCGAGGCGGCGCAGAGGTGCGGGTAGATCGAGAACGACGGCCACGCGTGGACGAGCTCGGCGCCCGGCTCCAGCAGCGCCTCGCCGGCGGCGAGCAGGATGTCGCAGGAGCCGTTGCCGACCGCGATCCGCTCCGGCGGCACCCCGTAGCGCTCGGCCAGGCGCCGGCGCAGCGCCGTGCAGGCGGGGTCGGGGTAGCGGTTCAGCGTCGCCGAGCGTGCGCTCGATCGCCTCTCGCACCGCGGGCAGCGGCGGCCACGGGGACTCGTTGCTGGCGAGCCGCACGCGCGGCGCGGCGTCGCCGTAGCCGCCCGCCGCCGGGTAGCTCGGCAGGCGGCGGATGCGCTCTGAGAACTCGAAGGGCACCGCGGCTATTGTGGCGAACCGCGGCCCACGCCGCGGGGCGTCCCGCCACTACTGCGCGGACTCCAGGTCGGCGCGCAGCGCCTTCGCCTCGCCGAGGTACACGTGCTGGGCGCGGTGGCCCTCCGCGGCGTAGTAGTGGATCAGCACCCGGATCACGCGCGGCAGCGAGCGCGGCACGGGGATCTCGCGGGCGCACAGCAGCGGCACGCCCTCGAAGCCGAGCGCGCGCGCGGCGACCGCGGGGAACTCGGCGTTGAGGTCGTTGGTGGCGGTGAAGATGCAGCTGACGACGTGCTCGGGGTCGCAGCGCGTTGCGCTCCATGATCGTGCTCATCAGCTCGGTCGTGGCGTCGAGGATGTCCTTGGCGTCGTTGTGCGCGACGCTGATCGCGCCGCGTAAGGCGTGCAGTCGCATGGCGGGCGATTCTGTCAGAGGCCGCGGCCGGCCTCGCCGAGCTTGCGCAGCTCGACCTCGCCGAGGCGGCGGTGCGCGCCGGGCTGCAGGGCGCCGAGCCGCAGGGGGCCGAAGGCGACGCGCTGCAGGGCGAGCACCGGGTGGCCGACCGCCTCGCACATGCGCCGCACCTGGCGGTTGCGGCCTTCGCGGATCGTCAGCTCCAGCTCGTCCCCGCCGCCCACCCGGCGCACCTGCGCGGGCGCGGTCGGCCCGTCCTCCAGCTCCACGCCGGCGCGCAGCGCGCGCAGCGCCCGCTCCTCGACGGGCCCCCCGCCGACGCGCACACGGTAGGTCTTCGGCACCTCGTAGCGCGGGTGAGTGAGCCGCTGGGCGAGCTCGCCGTCGTTGGTGAGCAGGATCAACCCGCTGCTGTCCGCGTCGAGGCGCCCGACCGGGTAGAGGCGGCGCTCCTCCCGAACGAGCTCGACGACGGTCGGCCGGCCGTGGGTGTCGCGCGCGGTGGAGAGCACGCCGACGGGCTTGTGCACGCGCGTAGACGACGTGCGGCTCGGGGCCGGCGAGCGAGCCGGCCGTCGACCTCCACGCGGCTGTGCTCGTCCACGTCGCGGGCGGGATCGCGCACGAGCTCCCCGTCGACGCGCACGCGCCCGGCTGACGATCAGCGCCTCGGCGGCGCGCCTGGAGGCGACGCCGGCGTGAGCGAGGTGCTTGGCGAGGCGCATGGGCTGCCACCATTGACAGGCGAGTGCTCACGCACCCGAGCCGGGGCACGTGCACCCACCGCTCTCACGCGACCACCACGCCGCTCCAAATCCCCCTCCTCAAAGCCATGAACCTGGAGCTCCTCGACGAGACCCTCGCCGCGTCGCGGCGAGCCACCCTTCCGCGCCCGCCAGGTGTGGGAGTGGGCGGCGCGGGGCGCGGGCAGCTACGCGGAGATGACCAACCTGCCGGTCGCCCTGCGCGAGGCACTGCAGCGCGGAGGTGCCGTTCTCGAGCTTGGCAGGTGCGCAGCGAGGCGCACGCACGCGACGGCACGGTCAAGACGCTGTTCGCGACCGCCGACGGTCGCCCGGTGGAGGCGGTGCTGATGCGCTACCGAGACTCCGCGCCGCTCGATCTGCCTCTCCTCGCAGTCGGGGTGCCCGCTGACGTGCACGTTCTGCGCGACCGGACAGATGCGCTTCGCCCGCAACCTGACCGCTTCGGAGATCCTCGACCAGGCGCTGCACTTCCGCCGCATCGAGCCCGTGGACCACTGCGTGTTCATGGGCATGGGCGAGCCGATGATGAACCTCGACGCGGTGCTCGCCGCGTGCGAGCGACTGCCGGAGCTCGGCATCACCCACCGCCGCACCGCAATCTCGACGGTCGGCTGGATACCGGGGATCGAACGGCTCACGGAGTGCGAGCTGCCGCTGCGCCTGGCGCTCTCGCTGCACGCGGCCGACGAAGCGCTGCGCACCGAGCTGATGCCGGTCAACGAGCGCTACCCGCTGGCGGACGTGATCGAGGCGTGCCGCGCCTTCTACGCGCGCAAGCGCCGGCGGGTGTTCATCGAGTACGTGATGCTGGCGGGCGTGAACGACCGCTACGAGCAGGCGGTGGCGCTCGCGAAGCTGCTCGCGCCGGCCGACCCCGACGATCCGCGGATGTTCAAGGTCAACCTGATCCCCTACAACCCCGACGGCTTCACCGTACAGGGGCTCCAGCCGCGAGGCGATCGCAGCCTTCCGGGCGGCTCTGGAGGAGCGCGGGGTGCAGGCCACGGTGCGCCTCACGCGTGGGCGCGACATCGACGCGGCGTGCGGCCAGCTGGCTGCGCTAGCCGCAACGGGGACCGATTAGGGGAGACACTCGCTCCGCCGAAGTCAGCCAGCCGAGCGGCCTGACGCGGGACCCGGCGCTACCCCTCGACGGCAGGCAGCCCGCCCTCGCCGCGGGCCTCCCCCGCGCGCAGCAGCCGCTCGCGCAGCTCGGCGTGCTCCTCGGGGGTGGGGTCCCACTGCGCTACGTCGGGGAGCTCGCTGAGCGAACGCAGCCCGAAGAGCTTGAGGAAGCTCGTGGCCGTGCGGTAGAGCACGGCGCCGAACTGGGAGCGGCCGGCCTCCTCCACGAGGCTGCGCTCGAGCAGCGTGGAGACCGCGGAGTCGGCGGAGACGCCGCGGATGCGGGTGATCTCGGGGCGCGAGATGGGCTGCAGGTAGGCGACGATCGCGAGCGTCTCGGCCTGGGCCGGGGTGAGCGTCGCGGCGCGCGGACGGGAGAGCAGCCGCCGCGCGGCGTCCTCGGCGAGGGGGTCGCTGGCGAGCGTGTAGCCACCGGCGAGCTCGCGCAACTGCAGGCCGCGACGGCCGGGAGCGTACTGCTCGGTGAGCAACTCCAGCGCGGCGGCGACCGCGAGCTCGTCCGCCTGCGTAGCGTCGGCCAGCTCGCGCGTGGTGAGCGGGTCGGAGCCGAGGAACAGGAGGGCCTCGACGACGCGCCCGAGCTGCGCGAGGTCCTCGTCCGCAGGAGACGCCTCCGCCTGAGGGTCCTCCTCACCCTGGGGGCGCGCCTCCGCGGCGTCCACCATCTCGGAGTCACCCCCCGCCGCCTGCGGATCACCCGTGGGTTCGACAGCAGCCTCCTCGGTGGGCTCCACCGGCTCGTCGGCGAGCGCGACGGAGGCGTCCTCCTGCTCGGGCTCGAGCGTGTCCACGGCGTCGCTCACTCAGGCCCCTCCGGCGCCGACGGCCGCGGCCGAAACCGGAGCGTCCGCGTCCGCCTCGCCCGCGCGGACCTGGATCTCACCGAAGCACTCGGACTGCTCCCACGCCGCCTCGCCGCGCTTGTAGAGCTCCAGCAGCGCGAACAGGGTGACCGCGACGGTCATGCGGTCGGCGCCGCGAACTGCCTCGTCAAAGGTGAAGCGCCCGCGGCCCAGCAGCGCGCGCAGGTGAGCGAGGCGCTCGGCGAGCGAGACGCGCGGGATGGCGATGTGGCGAATGCTGATCGCGGGCGGCATCGTCAGCAGCCGGCCGATCGCCTGGCCGAGCACCGCGGGGTCGTGGGCGCCCTCGACGACCGCGGGCGCCGCCGCACCCCGCAGGTGGGCGGGCGGGGGCGCGGAGCGGAAGCGCACGCCGGCCTCGCGCGCGAGCAACTCGCGCAGGTGCTCAGCAGCGGAGCGGTAGCGGCGGGCGTCGAGCATCCGCTGCAGTAACTCCTCGGCGGCCTCGCCGGGCTCGAGCTCGAGCAGCGGCTCGTCCTCCTCCTCGCCGGCGAGCAGCAGCCGCGACTTCAGCTCCAGCAGGGCGGCGAGCAGCACGATGAATTCGGTGGCGCTCTCCAGGTCGAGCTCGCCCCGGGACTCGAGGTGGTCGAGGTAGGCGAGCACGACCTCGGCGAGGGACAGCTCGAGCAGGTCGATCTCCTCGCGCAGGACGAGCGTCAGCAGCAGGTCGAAGGGGCCGCTGAAGAGGTCGAGGTCGAGGTCCAGCGAGGCGATGCTCACCCCGTCACGGTACCGGTCGGCAAGGATAGCCGCCCGCCCCCACGAGCGGGTCGGACCCGGTAGGCCACCTCGGCAAGCGTGTAAGACCCGACGGAGCACCCCGCCCCGGCGTGTCAGACCCGTCGGGGCGCCCCGACGCCCATGCACTCGCGCACGTCGAGCAGGGTGCCGGCGGCGAGCTCCCGAGCGCGGGCGGCGCCCTGGGCGAGCACGGCCTCCAGGGCAGCCTCGTCGGAGCGCAGCTCCAGGTAGCTGTCGCGCACGGGGGCGAGCATCGCGACGACGGCCTCCGCCACGGCGGCCTTGAGGTCCCCGTACCCGCGCGCGTCCGCCAGGTCGGCTTCGACCGCCTCGGGCGCGGCCCCGTGGGCGGCAGCGAGGATCTCTAGCAGGTTGGAGACCCCGGGCTTGTCGGGCCCGCGGCGGATCTCGCTGCCGGAGTCGGTGACGGCGCTCTTGATCTTCTTCTCGATCGCGCGCGGCTCGTCCAGCACGTACACGGTCCCCTGCTCGGAGCCACCCGTGGTGGACATCTTGCGCGTGGGGTCCTGCAGGTCCATGATGCGTGCCCCGACGGCGGGGATGCGGTGCTCGGGCACGACGAGCACCTCGCGCCCGTCACCGAAGCGCGCGTTGAAGCGGATCGCGAGGTCGCGCATCAGCTCGACGTGCTGGCGCTGGTCGTCGCCGACCGGCACGTCGTCGGCGCGGTAGGCGAGCACGTCGGCGGCCATCAGCACCGGGTAGAAAAAGAGGCCGGCGGAGACCAGCTCGCGCTGCGTCGCTGACTTGTCCTTGAACTGGTGCATGCGCTGCAGGTCGCCGTAGGCGGTGACGCTCGAGAGCAGCCACGTCAGCTCGGTGTGCGCGGGCACGTCGGACTGGCGAAAGAGGATGCAGCGCTCCGGGTCGAGGCCGGCAGCAAGCAGCAGCGCGGTGAGGTCGTACACGCTGCGGCGCAGCTCCGCGGGGTCGTAGGCGACCGTAAGGGCGTGCAGGTCAACGATGCAGTACAGCGCCTCCCCGCGCTCCTGCCCGGCGACGTACTGCTGGATCGCCCCTACGTAGTTGCCGAGGTGCTTGGAGCCGGTCGGCTGGATGCCCGAGAAGATGCGCACGTCAGAGAGCCTGCCGGATCACGGGCCGCTTCGCCGCCCCCACCTCGTCAAGGCGCCGAACAGGCGTGGTGTGCGGCGCGGTGCGAGCGATCTCGGGGTCCTGCGCCGCCTCGCGCAGGATCTCGGCGAGGGCCTCGGCGAACGCGTCGAGCGTCTCGCGCGTCTCGGTCTCGGTCGGCTCGACCATCAGGGCCTCCTCGACGAGCAGCGGGAAGTAGACGGTCGGCGGGTGAAAGCCGAAGTCGAGCAGGCGCTTGGCGAGGTCGAGCGTCCGGATCTGAAGCTCGCGCCGCATGGGCCCCCCGGAGAGCACGAACTCGTGCATGCAGAGCTCGCCGTACGCGAGCGGTAGAAGTTCGGCGACCCCCAGCTGCCGCAGCCGCGCGAGCAGGTAGTTGGCGTTCAGCACGGCGGTCTCGGAGGCGTCGCGCAGCCCCTCGGCGCCGAGCGAGCAGATGTAGGCGTAGGCGCGCACGAAGCAGCCGTAGTTGCCCTGGAAGCCGCGCAGGCGCCCGATCGACTTCGAGCCGACGGTGCCAGAGCCGTAGTCGAGGTCGAACACGGGCTCCGCCGACGCGGCGCCGTTGCCAGCCCCGGGGTCCTCGCGCCGCACGACGACGGGCACGGGCAGGAACGGCGCGATGCGCTCGGAGACCGCGATCGGTCCGGAGCCGGGGCCGCCGCCGCCGTGGGGCTGGGTGAAGGACTTGTGGAGGTTGAAGTGGACGATGTCGAAGCCCGCGTCTCCCGGCCGCGAGAGCCCCATCACGGCGTTGAGGTTGGCGCCGTCGTAGTAGAGCACCGCGCCGGCGTCGTGGACGAGGCGCGCGATGTCCTCGATGTGCGGGTCGAACAGCCCGAGCGTGTTGGGGTTGGTGAGCATCAGGCAGGCGACGTCGGGCCCCACCTTCGCGCGCAGGTCGTCGAGGTCCACGCCCCCGGCGGCGTTGGTGGCGAGCGGAACGACCTCCAGGCCGGCCATCGTGACCGTGGCGGGGTTGGTGCCGTGGGCGGTGTCGGGCGCGAGCACCTTGGTCCGGACCTCCCCCCGAGCCTCGTGAAAGGCGCGCGCGAGCAGCACGCCGGCGAGCTCGCCGTGGGAGCCGGCGGAGGGCTGCAGGCAGACGTGCGGCAGCCCTGCGATCTCGGCGAGCGCCCCCTGCAGGCGCCACATCAGCTCGAGCGCCCCCTGCGCGCGCGCGGGGTCCTGCAGCGGGTGCAACCGCGCGTGGCCGGGCAGCGCGGCGACGCGCTCGTGCAGGCGCGGGTTGTGCTTCATCGTGCACGACCCGAGCGGGTAGAAGCCGGAGTCGAGGTCGAAGTTGCGCTTGGAGAGCCGCACGTAGTGGCGCACGAGCTCGGGCTCTGAGACCTCCGGCAGCCGCGGCCCCTCGCCGCGGAGCAGGTGCGCGGGCAGCAGCTCAGCGGGATCGACCGCGGGCACGTCGAGCGCGGGACAGTGAAAAGCGCGACGTCCCGGGGCGCCCCGCTCGAAGATCGTGAGCGTGTCGGTCATGAGGTCGGTTTCTTGGGGGGATCGTCCGCGCGTCGCAGCACGGCAACAGGCGGGTGTGCGCGGGGCCTCGTGCCCCGCGTCGGGGCGTACCGCGCTGGCCGGGGCAGAGCCCCGCGAGACACGACACGACAGCATCCGGTCGAGCACACGGGCAAGCACGGGCTCACGCGAGGGCCACCGATCGCTCGGAGGTCGGAAGGCGCTCGGCGGCGACGGCAGCCCCGAGCACGGCGGCGAGCCGGTCGATGTCCGCACGGGTGCGACGCTCCGTTATGGCAACCAGCAGCCCGCCGCGGTCCTCCTCGCGCCCAGTGAGGGCGTGCAGGTCGGCGCCGGGGTTGACGCCCTGCGCCGCGCAGCGCGCCCGGACGGCGGCGACGTCGGCGTCGAGGCGCAGCGCGAACTCGCGCACGACCGGCTGGGAGTGGGCGAACTGCACCCCATCGAGCGCCGCGAGGGTCTGCCGCGCGTAGTGGGTGCGCGCGAGCAGCAGCTCCCCCAGCTCGACGATCCCGCGGCGCCCGAGCCAGCCGAGGTAGACGACCCCAGCGAGCGCGTTGAGCGCCTGGGAGGTGCAGATGTTGGAGGTCGCTTTCTCGCGGCGGATGTGCTGCTCGCGGGTCTGGAGGGTGAGCACGAACCCACGCTGGCCGTCGAGGTCGCGGGTCTCCCCGGCGATGCGCCCGGGCATCCGCCGCAGGTAGGCCTCGCGCGCGGCGAAGAAGCCGAAGGAGGGGCCGCCGAAGTCGAGGCGGTTGCCGAGCGACTGACCCTCACCGACGGCGACGTCCACGCCACACTCACCCGGAGAGGCGAGGATGCCGAGCGTGAGGGGATCGACCTGCGCGACGACCACGAGCTGCTCCCCGCCGGCCTCCTTGGCGGCGGCGGAGAGCGCGGGGGCGTCCTCGACGGCGCCGTAGAAGTTGGGCTGGGCGAAGATCGCGGCGCCGGTGTCGGCAGTCGATCGCCGCGGCCCACGCCTCGGGGTCGGTGCGCCCGTCGAGCAAGGGCACCTCGACGACCTCCACCCCGTAGCCATGCGCGTAGGTGCGCAGTGTCTCCAGCGTGTGGGGGTGCAGCCCGGCGCTGGCGACGAAGCGCCCGCGGCCGTTGTGCAGCTTGGCGAGGTACCCGGCGGAGGCGACGGCGGAGGGCCCCTCGTACACCGAGGCGTTGGAGACGGGCAGGCCGGTGAGCTCGCAGATGGCGGTCTGGTACTCGAACATGACCTGCAGCCCCCCCTGGGAGACCTCGGGCTGGTAGGGGGTGTACGGGGTGAGGAACTCCGAGCGCTCCATCAGCATGTCGATCAGCGCGGGCACGTAGTGGTCGTACATCCCGGCCCCGAGGAACTGAGCTCCTCCTCGGCGCTGACGTTGCGCGCGGCCAGCGCCCGCAGGTGCTCGTAGACCTCCTGCTCGGGCAGGCCCGGCGGCAGATCGAGCGCGCGGCCGCAGCCGCACGGGCTCGGGGATCTGGCGCTCGAAGAGCTCGGCGACGGAGCCCACGCCGATCGCCGCGAGCATCGCGGCGCGGTCGGCCTCGGTGGCGGCGGTGTAGCGAGTCACTCTGCCCAGCCTAGCCGCCGACCCAGACCGCCGGCCGCAAGCGCCACGAGACAGCCCTCGGCGCAGCGCATAGCGAACCGCGGGCGTCGCAACGCGCGAGCCGCGGCTCAGACGAGGCTCGCGACGTACGCGTCGGCGTCCATCAGGTCCTCGGCCTCGGCGGGGTCCGAGAGGCGCACCTTGACCAGCCAGCCGGCGCCGTAGGGGTCGTCGTTGATCCGCTCGGGTTCCTCGGCGAGCGCGTCGTTGACCTCGACGATCTCCCCGGAGAGCGGGCGCGATCACGTCGGAGACGGCCTTGACGGACTCGACCTCGGCGTAGGGCTCGTCCTGCGTGAGCGGCGCCCGACGGCGGGCGGCTCGCAGAAGACGACCTCGCCGAGGGCGTCCTGGGCGTACCAGGTGATGCCCAGCGTGGCGTGGCCGTCTTCCAGGCGCGCCCAGTCGTGCTCGGCGTGGTAGAGCAGGTCGTCGGGGTAGTTGGCGTCGGCCATGACCTCGCCAGAATAACCCACGGCCCGGTGGCGCGAACCTGCAGCCGCGAACCCCTGCCGCTGCTGCCCACCCCTGCCAGATCCCACGGGCCTACTCCGCCGGAGCGTACGCCCTCCCCCGAAGCCCACGGCCCGCGGGGTACGAACCTACGCGCCTCGCCGGTAGAGCGGCTTCTCGCGCACGATCGCGGGGCGAATCTGGCCCCGCACGTCGATCTCCAGTCGGGTGCCCACGGCGGCGCGCGCGGCGGGCACGTAGGCGAGGCCGATCCCGACCCCAAGGCAGGGCGAGAGCGTGCCGCTGGTCACGACGCCGCCGCCGAGCACGGGGTTGCCCTGCCGGGCGATCCCGGGGCCGTCGAGCGCGAACGCGACGAGCTGCTCGGCCGGGCCCGGCCGCGCGCACCGCGCGCACGGCGTCGGCGCCGAGGAAGCCGGTGTCCTCCTTGCAGCACCACCCCAGCCCCGCTTCGATCGGGCCGCGCTCCAGCGATGAGGTCGTTGCCGTAGAGGTGAAAGCACGCCTCCAGGCGCAGCGTGTCGCGCGCGGCGAGGCCGGCGGGCAGCGGCGCCGCGGCGCACGAGCTCGTCCCACACGCCGCGGCGCGTCGGCGGGCGCGAGCAGCAGCTCGACGCCGTCCTCGCCGGTGTAGCCGGTGCCGCACACGAGCACCCTGGCGCCCCCGAACCGGCCCTCGGCGGCGGTCATGCGCGGGGGCAGCGGGGAGTCGGCGAGCGCCTGCACGACTTCCCGCGCGCGGGGGCCCTGCACGGCGAGCATCGCGTACTCCTCGAGGCGGTCGTGCACCTGCGCGTCGAACCCGCTCGGCGTGTGCGCGAAACCACTCCAGGTCGCGCCCGTGGTTGGCGGCGTTGGTGACGGTCAGGAAGCGCTCGGCCTCCAGGCGGTAGGTGAAGAGGTCGTCGAGCACGCCCCCGTCCTCGCGGCAAAGCACCGCGTACTGCGCGCCGCCGACGGGGATCGCCGGCCACGTCGTTGGAGAGCAGCCGCTGCAGCAGCGCCTGCGCGCCGGGGCCGACGGTTTCGAGCTCGCCCATGTGCGAGACGTCGAAGATCCCGCAGCCCCCGCGCACCGCCAGGTGCTCGGCGCGCACGCCGGCGTACTGCACGGGCATCTCCCAACCGGCGAACTCGACGAGCTTGGCGCCGGCGGCGACGTGCGGTCATAACAGAGCAGTGCGACGCGCATCGCCCGGCAGGCTAGCCGAGGCGTTCAGCGCAGGAACGGCGGGACGTCGATGTCGTCGTCGGAGATCTCCAGCGACGAGCGCTCGCGGTCGCCGATGCGGGGGCCGCGGTCCACCGCGCGCCCGGCGCGCTCGCGGCGCGCTCCGCTGGCCCGGACGGTGGTCGAAGCCGGTGCCGATCACGGTGACGCGCACCTCGTCGCCGAGGCTCTCGTCGATGACCGCGCCGAAGATGATGTTGGCGTCGGGGTCGGCCGCGTTCTGGATGATCTCGGCGGCCTCGTTGACCTCGAACAGGCCGAGCTCCTTGCCGCCGGTGATGTTCAGCAGGATGCCCGTGGCGCCGTCCACGGACTCTTCCAGCAGCGGCGAGGAGATCGCGATCTTGGCGGCCTCCGCGCAGCGGTTCTCCCCGGCGGCCGCGCCGATGCCCATCAGCGCCGAGCCGGCGTCGTGCATGATCGTGCGCACGTCGGCGAAGTCGAGGTTGATCAGGCCGGGGATCGTGATCAGGTCGGTGATCCCCTGGATGCCCTGGCGCAGCACGTCGTCGGCCTCCTTGAAGGCGTCGAGCATCGAGGTGCGCCGCTCGACCACGGCGAGCAGCTTCTCGTTGGGGATCACGATCAGCGTGTCCACGACCTCGCGCAGCCGCTCGATGCCCTCGGTCGGCCGAGCGCGCGCGCTGGGTGCCCTCGAACTCGAACGGGCGGGTGACGACGCCGACGGTTAGCGCGCCGATCTCGTTCTTGGCGATCTCCGCGATCACGGGCGCCGCGCCGGTGCCCGTGCCGCCGCCCTCGCCCGCGGTGACGAACACCATGTCGGCGCCCTTCAGCGCCTCCTTGATGTCGTCGCGCGACTCCGCCGCCGCGGCGAACCCGACCTCGGGGTTGGCACCCGCGCCGAGGCCGTGCGTGGAGACGTGGCCGATGTTGAGCTTGATGTCGGCGTCGCACATCGCGAGCGCCTGCGCGTCGGTGTTGGCGGCGATGAACTCCACGCCGCGCAGCCCCGCGTCGACCATGCGGCTGACGGCGTTGGTGCCGCCGCCGCCGACGCCCACGACCTTGATCACTGCCAGGTAACTGCCTACGCCGCTCTCCATGGTCTGTGCTGCTTTCCGCCGAAGCCTTGAGTATTGGTTAAGGGTTACGAACGGTCTCTACAGGAAACCACGTTTGCCCACGTTATGCAGGGAACTTCGCCCTGTCAACAGGTGCGACGACTTTTGCAGGATCTGCTTGCAGAACCGCCGGACTCTCGACCACTGCCCGAGGAATCGCTTTTCGGCTGACCTCAGCCTGAAGTCGAGGGTGAGGGTTCGGCGGAGGTCGCGCTCGGGGCTTCCTGCGGGGTCGCCTGCGGAGCGGTTGGTGCAGCTTCCTGTGGAGTGGTTGGCGAGGCAGCCTGCGCCGCTTCCTGGGCGCCCGCCGTCGCAGCGCTGCCCTGCGTGGCGCCCGCGGCGGCGGGCGAGGACGACGCGGGAGCGCTCGCGGCGGCACTCGACGTGTTGACACCGGAATCCCCGGCGACGGCTTCTTCGAGCGTGCGGGCGAGCGCGGCGGAGGTGGGATCGGAGGCGCTCACCGCCCCCGGGCGCGGTGCTCCCCTGCAGGCCGCCGGCCGCCGTGGTGCCCGCCGCGGGCCGTTCGGGAGCGCGCACGTCGACGTAGCGTCGCCCCCGCGGAGCACGGGTCGGCGAGCACACGCGCGGCCGAGAGCCACTTGGCGTGCGGGCGTGTGGCGTCGCCGAAGTAGAGCAGCAGCCCGCCGCGCATCGCCACGGTGAGCCCTTCGTGGCCCTCGTAAACGCGCTCGACCCAGCCGAGCAGCATCTGCGGAGCGGCGCCCAGCACGCTCAGCTCGGCGCGCACAGTCGCGTCCTGGACGCGCCCTGAGCGCGGCGGCAAACCGCCGGCGGTGAGCGCCGGCAGCGAGGCGCGAGAGCAGGCCCGGCCCGAGCACGACCCCGTCGGCGGCCACCGCGGTGCGGACACCCGCCACCGTCAGCGCCGCCACCGGCGGCTGCTCGATCACGCGGATGCGCAGCCCGTGGGGGAAGCTCGTGCTCACGCTCAGGCCCCGCACCACGCGGAAGGGCGCGACCGCGGCGCGCAGCGCGCCCACGTTCACGTCCAGCGTGCTCATGCGCTGCGCGGCGGCGCTCAGCGCGGCGTCGATGCCCGCTGCGTCGGGCCCCTGCACGCCGGCGATCTGCACGTGCTCGACGGACACCAACGGCGAGTCGCGCAGCCACAGCCAGCCGCCGCCGAGCAGCGCCAGGGCCGCGAAGGCTATGCCGAGCCTCTTCGCAGTCGCGCCGCGCGGGAGCGCGAACGTCAGTGGGCGAGCGAGGCGACCGATCGGAGCGCGGGCGGCGAAAGAGCGATCCACCCTGGAGTCTTCGACCTCGGCCTGCGAACCCCTACCCTCTCCTTGCCGTTCGGCCTGGGATGCGTTACGATGCGGGCGCCAACACGGCGACTGTGTCGTCATGTGAGGGGCTCGGGCAACCGGGCCCCTTCTTTCGTAAAGTAGGCGCCCCGGTGAACATGGGGCCTGCCGTCCACAGGGGCTTGAGGACAACCTGCTACCTGGTCAGCCGGTCAATGACCAGCATGGCGACAAGACAAGTAGCGCGGTGGCCAACACGACGACTTGTGTCGTCATGCTCACCCCCTTTCTCGGGACCGATCGGCCCCGCATCGGCCGTCATCCGAACAGGTGGGTGACCTCTGACAAGAGGCTACTCAGCGCTTGGGACCCTACGACAGCGCGGAACCCCACGGCCAGCGCACCGGCCCGAGCGTCTGCACCTCGGGCTCCAGCGCCACGCCGAAGCGCTCCAGCACGCGGCCGACGGCCCTCGGCCATCAGCGCGACGATCTCCGCGGTGGTCGCCGTGCCGGTGTTCTCGACGAAGTTGGCGTGCTTGGGCGCGAAGCGCGCGCCGCCGATGGCCAGACCGGGGCAGCCGGCCTCAGCAAGCAGCAGGCCCGCGGTGCGCCCCTCCGCACGTGGGTCCTCGGGGTTCTTGAAGGTCGAGCCGAACGTCTTGATGCCCTGCGGCTGGGCCTCGTGGCGGCGGGCGCGCATCTGCGCGAGCGTCGCCTTGACCTCGGCGGGAGGTGCGGGGCGCAGCGCGAACGAGGCGCGCGCCACGACCTCCCCGGCGCCGATGTTCGAGTGGCGGTAGCCGAACCCGAGCTCCCCCGGCTCGCGGCGCTCGGGCCCGGAGGCCGTCGCGACCTCCACCCACTCCAGCGTCTGCGCGAGGGCGCCTCCGTAGGCGTTGGCGTTCATCCGCACCGCTCCGCCCACGGTGCCGGGGATGTTGACGCCGAACTCGATGCCCGCGAGGCCCGCGCCGCGCGGCGTACGCGGCCACCGTCGGCAGGCGAGCGCCGCCGCCGCACTCAAGCGCCCGCTCCCCCACCCGCTCGATCCGCGCGAGCTCGCGCTCGAGCTTCAGCACGAGGCCGGGCACCCCCTCGTCGGCGACCAGCAGGTTCGAGCCAGACCCCACCACCGCGATCGGCACCTGCGCAGCGTGCGCCCAGGCGAGCAGCTCCAGCAGCTGCGCCTCGTCCCCCACGCGCGCAAACAGCTCCGCCGGGCCGCCCGTGCGCACCGTGGCCAGGCGGGCCAGCGGAAAGTCCCGCTGCACAGACGAGGGTGCCGGGGGGGTGCTCATCAGGAGGTGTTGCTGGGGGATCGTCCACGTGTGTCCGTTGCCTCGCCGCGCGCGTGGGTGTCGGACGTCCTGTCCGACGTCGGCGCGTCGTGCGTCAGCCGGCGCCCCAGCGCATCGACGTCCCCCGCGCCCATCACCACACACAGGTCCCCCTCGCCGAGCAGCCCCCGCAGGACGGGCTCGGCGTCGGCGAACGTGGGCAGCCAGTGAACCGGGCGGCCATCCGCCGCGTCGGCGGCAGCCTGCGCGATCAGCAGCCCGCTGACCCCGGGGTGGTCCTCGGCCCGCTCGCGCGCGGGGTACACGTCGAGCACGACCACCACGTCAGCCTGGGCGAGGGCGGCCCCGAACTCGCGGGCGAGCAGCTCGGTGCGCGAGTAGAGGTGGGGCTGGAAGACCGCCACCAGCCGCCGGTGCTCCAGCGTGCGCGCCGCGCTCAGGGTCGCGGCGACCTCCGTCGGGTGGTGCGCGTAGTCGTCGTACACAGCCGCCCCGCGGGGGGTCTCGCCGAGCCGCTGAAAGCGACGGCCCGCGCCTGTGAAGCGCTCGACACCCTCGATCGCGCGCCGGGCGTCGGCACCGGCGAGCAGCGCGGCCTCCAGGGCACCGGCAGCGTTGACCGCGTTGTGAGCACCGGGGACCGACAGGCACACCGGCCGGGCCCTCCAGTGAAAGCGCGACCCCCCGCCGGTGAGGGTCAGATCGTGCGCGTCGTAGGGCGTGACCGCACCACTGCGTAGCTCCAGCAGCTCCGGCCGGTTCCACACAACCGCGGAGGGCGGCCTGGCGAGAAACTGGCGGAACGCGTCGCGCAGCTGCGAGAGCGAGCGAAACGTCGCGTGGTGATCGAGCTCGACGTTGGTGAGCACGGCGACGTCGACCGCGAGGCTGAGCATCGAGCGGTCGGACTCGTCGGCCTCGACCACCAGCCACTCCCCCCTGCCCCACTGCGCGTTCGGTAGTCCGCCACCGACGGGAGCGCCGACCAGCCACGCGGGCTCCAGGCCCGCGGCTCGCAGGGCGTGCACGAGCATCGACGCGGTGGTGGTCTTGCCGTGGGTGCCGGCCACCGCGAGCGTGCGCTTCAACGCGGTCAGCTCGCCCAGCAACTCCGCGCGGGACCGCTCCGACAGTCCCCGCTCACGGGCGGCAACCCGCTCGGGGTTCTCAGGGGGCACGGCGGAGGAGTAGACGACCTCCACGCCCTCCCCGACGGGCACGGAGGCGGCGTCGTGACCGAGGCTCGCCACCAGCACGCCGTCCGCGCGCAGGCGCTCCAGGTAGGGCGAGTCCGCGCGGTCGGAGCCGCTGACCTGCGCCCCCAGGGCGTGCGCGGCACGCGCGTAGCCGCTCATCCCCGCGCCGCCCACGCCCACGAAGTGCAGCCGCCGCCCGCTCCACGGTCCGCTCATCGGCAACAGTGCCTCCGAATGCTCACTGCCCATGCGCCGCCTCGAGCAGCTCTTCGGCGACGGCTTGGGCCGCGTCGGGGCGCGCGAGGCGGCGCGCGGCAGCGGCCATCGCCCGCATCCGCTGGGGGTCCGCGAGCAGCGTGGCCGTCTCGCGGGCCAGGCGCGCGGCGGTCAACTCGCCGTCGGGGATCACCACCGCGGCGCCCCCCCGCGCCATCCAGCGCGCGTTGGCCGCCTGGTGGTCGGCTGCCGCGTGCGGGTAGGGCACGAGGATCGCGGGGCGGCCGTGGGCGGCGACCTCGAACAGCGAGCCGCCTGCCCTGGCGACCACGAGGTCGGCGGCGGCGAGCGCGTCGGCGAAGTCGGCGAGGTCCAGGTACTCGCGCAGGTCGTACCCCGCCGGCAGCAGCCGCGCGGCCAGCTCCGGGTGGTCGCGGCGCCCGCAGACGTGCAGCACGTGGAAGGCCGCGCCGGCGTACGCCTCGACCGCGGCTAGGTTGATCGAGCGCGCCCCCAGCGAGCCCCCGAAGACCAGCACGCAGTCTGCTCGCCAGGCTCGATCCCCAGCCGCTCGCGCGCCCCGACGCGGTCCTCCTGAGGCGGGGGGATCGGGCGACCCGTGACCCGGTAGCGACGTCCCTCGCGGCCTGTGAGGGGGAACGCCAGGCAGACCCGCCGCGCGAACGGGGCCAGCACGCGGTTGGCCAGGCCGAGGTGGCTGTCGGCCTCGGTGAGCACCAGCGGGAGGCGGCGCGTGAGCGCGGCGAGGCCCACGGGCCCGGAGACGTAGCCGCCGCCGCCCATCACCGCGTCCGGCTGGAGCTCCCCCAGCAGCGCGCGGGCACGCAGGAACGCCCTGGCCGCGAGCGCCAGCGCGCGCGCCGCCCGCAGCGGGTTACGGCGGTCGAGGCCGATCACGGAGGTCGTGCGCAGCGGGTACCCCGCGGCCGGCACCAGCTGCGCCTCCGCGCGCTCGCCGCCGATGAACGTGACCTCTGCGCCCCGCGTTCGCGCAGGGCGTCAGCCACCGCGAGCGCCGGCACGACGTGCCCGGCGGTCCCCCCCGCTGCGATCACCACTCTGCGCGGCCTTGCGCTCACCGGCCAATCCTGCCGGTTTACGTCCGCGCGCGTCGCCCACCACGCGGACGTGGGCGCTGGTGCCGGAGGCGACGTTCAGCAGCAGGCCCATCGCGGCGAGCATCACGACGAGGCTGGTCGACCCGTAGGAGATGAACGGGAGCGGCACGCCCGTGAGCGGCGCGAGGCCGAGCACTGCGAACACGTTGAGCAGCGCCTGGGAGAGGATCAGCGTGGTCATCCCGACCGCGATCAGCGCGCTGTAGAGGCTGCGCGCTCGCTTCGCCGCCCGCAGGCCGGCGTAGCCGATCAGCGCGTAGAGGAAGAACAGCGCGTACACGCCCACGACCCCGAGCTCTTCGGCGATCACCGCGAGGATGAAGTCGGTCTGCGCCTCCGGGAGGTAGAAGATCTTCTGCACCGACTGGCCCGGCCCCACACCGAGGAGGCCGCCCGAGCCGATCGCGATCTGCCCCTGCACGGCCTGGAAGCCGCTGCCGGAGGCGTGCGCCCAGGGGTCGAGGAACGAGGTCAGCCGCGCGCGCGCGTACGGACGCGCGAGCGCGTACAGCGCAACCACCGCCAGCGCGCAGCCGGCGAGGATCGCGAGGTTGCGCAGCGGGATCCCCGCGGCAAGGAGCAGCGCGGAGGTCGTGAACGCGATCACGAGCGCCGTGCCGAGGTCCGGCTGGGTCACCACCAGCAGGCAGGCACCGCCGACCACGACCAGCAGCGGCTTTGAGAGCGCTCGCAGATCGTGGACGTGCTGGGGGCGGCGCGCGAGCAGGGTGGCGGCGTACAGCGCCAGCGCAAGCTTCAGCAGCTCGGAGGGCTCGAACTGGAAGATGCCCGGGCCGATCCACCGGCGCGCACCGTTGACCGAGACCCCCACGTGCGGGATGTGCACCGCCAGCACGAGCACGAACGAGACCGCCAGCAGGGGCGCGACGAGGCCCTGCACCTGCGCGACTCCGTTGCGCGCCAGGTAGTACATCAGTGCGAGCCCCACCGCCCCGAAGACCACGAACTTCACGAGGTAGCCGCTGCCGTTGCCTTCGCCCTGCAGCAGGGTGCTCGCCGAGGAGGCGCTGTAGACCATCACCGCCCCGAACGCCAGCAGGCAGAGCGTCGCGGTCAGCAGGATGCGGTGCTCGAGCGGCTGGGGGCGGGCGCCGCTCCGTCCCTGGGCTTTGGCTTTGGCGCCGCGCGCGGCTGGTGGCATCCCAGCTCACTTCGACACCCGCGCTTAGAAGCCTCCACGGGACCCAGCCCCAGTTAGGCTTCGCACCAACCACAGCCGACTGCGCACGCCCCCGTCAGGCCGGCCGTACTACCGCTTGTGCTTCTTGGTCTTCGTCTGATGCTTCGTGGCCTTGCCGTGGTGTTTGCGCTTGTGGTACTTGCCGTGCTCGGGTTTCGGCTTCCCCGCGCCCGGCTGCGCCGACCCGCCGAGCGGGCTCGAGGTCTGGAGCACCGGCGAGGAGGGCGTCCCGGACCCCGCGGGCTGACCGCCGTTGCCGGGCGCCGGGGGCTGGCCGCCGCCGGGTTCGGGCGTGACTTTCGAGCTCAGCGGTTCAAACACGCCTTCCGGTTCGAACACTCCCCCGTTCGCGCTTGCGTGCCCGCCCCCACCGTTGGTGGCGGTCACTCCCCAGCCATACTCTTCCCCGGATCTCAACGTCACGCCGACGCTGTTGAGGTCGAGGCTGACGCTCTGGGCAACGAAGGAGCCAAGGAGCGTTCCGGGTGGCAGCGGGATGGGCCTCAGGTATTCGCACCTTTCGTGCGCACAGGAAGACCACATATAGAACTGGTAGGTCGTCGCCTGCCCCTCTGTGTTGATCTTCGCTTCGAGTGTCGCGTCAGTCGCGGTGAGGTGCGAGAGCGACACGGATTCGACCACCGGCGGTGGACCAGGCAGCGTGACGAACGTCTTCTCGCCGCCGTACCTCGTGCCGGCGGAGTTGCTGGCTACGACCCGATAGCCCTCGATCGTGTCGGGGGTCAGGAGGTGCCCGGTGGCGGCCACGTCCACGCGCACGGCTCGAGCGGAACCAGCCGGAATGGTCCCCTTTGCGATCGGAACACCCCCGCCCGCTTCGCACGCCAGGACCCGTTTGTCGTTCGCACACGACGGTGCTTCCAAGTAGAATTCGTACGTTGTTTCGAGACCTTCAGGGTCGATCGTCGCTTCGAGCGTCGCGTCGGTCGCGGTGATGTTCGAGGCGGTCTCGCCTTCGATCGCGGGCGGGGTGCCCGGCGTGAGCGTCGTGAACGTCTGGTCGGGACCGGCGACAGCCGGAGCTTCCCATTCGAGCGTGTCTTCGGTCTGCTTCGCTCTCGCCGCCAGCACCCGGTAGTGGTAGGTGGTACCAGGTGTCAGCGTCAAGCCTGCGTTGGCGAGTTCGATGCGCACGTAGTGCCCTCCCATCCCCTTTGAGATGAAGCCGATCGGCAGAGCTTCCCCATGCGCGCCAATACACCCGTCGAGCTCAAGCGGCCAGATTTCCTTGACGGGACAGACGATTTCCGACTGGTATTCGTTCGTGTTCGTGACGACCTGGAACTGGTAGTACGCGCCACCTTCCCCACCGAGGCTCTCGGGGTTGATCTTCGCTTCAAGCGTTGCGTCGGTCTGCGTAACGTTGTACGCCACGGTGCTTTCGATCGACGGCGAGGAGGCCGCGAGCGCCGCGGCGGGTAGGACGGCGAAGGCCAAGGAGGCGCACGCAAGCGCGATCACCCACTGGAACGAACGTCGCATCAACCCAGACTCCCTTTTCTGTACACAGACGTACGCATCATCAACCCATACCCACAGGCATCTTACAGGACCGTTGAGACGATGGCAACGAACCGCAATCCTCGCGCCGCGGCGGGCCGGCTCGCCTCAGGCGATGCTCTGACGGTAGATCGTGAAGCCGATCGCGCAGCAGATCGCGGCGATGATCCAGAAGCGCAGGATGATCTTCGTCTCCGACCAGCCGCGCAGCTCAAAGTGGTGGTGGATCGGCGCCATCAGGAAGACGCGCTTGTGGCGCAGCTGGAAGTACAGCACCTGGATCGCGACCGACAGCGCCTCGATCACGAAGATCCCGCCGAGCAGGATCAGCAGCACCTCCGTCTGGGTCATCACCGCGAGGCCCGCGATCGCGCCCCCCAGCCCCAGCGCGCCGGTGTCGCCCATGAAGATCGTCGCCGGGAACGCGTTGAACCACAGGAAGCCGATGCACCCCCCCACCAGGCACCCCGCGAGCATCGAGAGGTCCGACTGGGTGGAGACGTACTCCGAGGTGATGAACGTGATGCCGACGTACGCCAGCAGCACGATCGCCGCGCAGCCCGCCGCCAGACCGTCGAGGCCGTCGGTGAGGTTGACCGCGCTGGTCGTGCCCGCCACCACCAGGTAGATCAGCAGCGGGTAGAACGGCCCCAGGTCCACGTGGTAGTCGACGACCCGCAGCCGCAACGTGGTCTGCAGGTGCGCCTCGTGCGTGGCGATGAACCACAGCCCGAGCGAGATCGCGATCGTCACCCCCAGCTTGGTGCGCGCCCGCAGGCCCAGCGAGCGGCGCCGCACGAGCTTGGTGTAGTCGTCGGCGAAGCCCAGCAGCGCGCACGCCAGCATCGTGCCGAACACTCCCAGCGCCCGCCATTCGTAGCCCGTCAGGATCAGGAACGGGATCGCCACCGCGATGAAGACGATGATGCCCCCCATCGTCGGGGTGCCCGCCTTCTGGCGGTGGCCCTCCGGGCCCTCCTCGCGGATCTGCTGCCCGAACTCGCGCTTGCGCAGGAACTCGATGAACTTCGGGCTCAGGAAGATGCAGATCAGCAGCGCCGCGGTGCCCCCGATCAGGACGCGGCCCACCTCAGCGGTCCCCCGCCGGCGCCGGCGCGAGCGCGACCGGTCCCACGGGCCCGTCACCCGTGGACGATCCCTCCGGCCCGGCGCCTCCTGGCGATCCCGCGATCTCTGCGCGCCCACGCAGCGCCCACCAGCGTCTCGGCGACCCGCTCCAGGCCGACCCCGCGCGAGCCCTTCACGAGCACGCAGTCGCCCGCGCGCAGCAGCCTCCGGCAGAGCCGCGGCCGCCTCGGCGGCGTCCGGCACGCAGTGGACCTCCCCTTCGAACCCCTCCCCCACCTCACCCGCCAACGGGCCGACCGCGACCAGCAGCTCGACCCCGCGCGCGCGGGCGTACGCGCCGATCTCGCGGTGCAGGCGCCGCTCCTCGGCGCCCAGCTCGAGCATGTCGCCGAGCACCGCCACGCGGCGTCCCGGCGCGCTCGCGGCGAGGTCGTCGAGCGCCGCGCGCATCGACATCGGGTTGGCGTTGTAGCAGTCGTTGATCAGCACGATTCCTCCGCCAGTGCGATGCGTTCGCCGCGCAGCGCCGAGAACCCACCTCCAGCCTCCCGGCGGGGGTCACGCCGAGCGCGCGCGCAGCCGCCGACCGCGGCCAGCAGGTTGCGCAGGTTATGGGATTGCGCGAACGACGGCCTCACGTGGATGAGCGCTTCCCGCTCGCCACGCGGTGCCGACGGCTCCGACGCGCCTGCTCCACCGGCGCACGGGCTCGCCGAGGAAGCCGACGGTCCACGATCGCCACCTCCCCGTCCTCGCGGCGCTCCACCAGTCTCCACGTCCCCGCCCTCGCCGAACGTCACGGTCTGCAGGTCCTCGCGCAGGTGGGGCGCGAGCAGCGGCTCGCCGGCCGGGACCACCGCGGTCGTGCCCGGCGCCATGCCGGCGATCAGCTCCGCCTTCGCGGCGGCGACCGCCTCCAGCGACCCCAGCTGCTGCTAGGTGCACGGGGCCGACGTTCACGATCACGCCCACCTCCGGCTCGGCGATCGCCGTCAGCTGCGCGATCTGCCCCCGCCCCCGCATCGCCATCTCCAGCACCAGCGCCCTCGTGCCCCGCGGCGCGGCGAGCACCGCCAGCGGCAGCCCGATCTCGGTGTTCAGGTTCGCCGGGCTCGCCACCGTCGGGCCGCCAAGCTGCGCCTCCCCGCCGCGCAGCAGCGCCGCGAGGATGTCCTTCGTCGAGGTCTTGCCAGTCGAGCCGGTGACCGCGACCACCTTCGCGCCCTCCTCCCCCAGCGCCCGTCGCCACGCGTGGGCGAGCGACTGCAGCGCCCGCCAGCGGGTCGGGGTGGGCGAGCACGGCGCCGGGGCCCGAGCCGCCAGGTGCATCGGCGGGCCCGGCGAGCGCAGCAGCGAGACCGGCCTCCAGGGACTCCGCGTGGGCGGGCGCACCAGCACACCCCACGCGCCCGCGCTCAATGCCTGCTCCGCATAGGCCCCGCCGTCCACCCGCTCGCCCCGCAGGCCCACGAACAGGTCGCCCGGCTGCACGCTCGCGCGAGTCGATGCTCACGCGGCGCGGCCCCCCCGCCTCCACGCCACCCGGGGTGGATGGGCCCCCCGTGCTCACCACCTGCGCTCCCGCGGCCGCGGCCACCTGCGCCGCGTCCCACTCGATCACGCCGTCGCCTCGGCCACGGGGGTGCCGCCAAGGGGGGACGGGGTGGGCGGGCGCAAATCATCGGCGCCGCGCGCTTGCAGCGCCTCGCGAGCGACCGTCACGTCGTCGAAAGGCACCTTCACGCCACCCGCCAGCTCCTGGCCCTGCTCGTGGCCCTTGCCGGCGATCACCACCACGTCCCCCGGCTGCCCGTCGTGCGATGGCCGCGTGGATCGCGACCCGCCGGTCGACGATCCCATTCGCTGTGTAGCCGCTCGTCGGCGCCACCCGTGGCGCGTGGATGCCGGCGAAGATCTCCTCGATGATCGCCTCCGGGTCCTCCGAGCGCGGGTTGTCGGAGGTGACGATCACCACGTCTGCGAGCCGGGCCGCCGATTTCCCCCATCAGTGGCCGCTTGCCGCGGTCGCGGTCCCCGCCCGCGCCGAACACGCAGATCAGGCGGCCATGCCCGTGGACCATCTCCCGGGCCGCACCGAGCACGTTCTCCAGCGAGTCGGGCGTGTGGGCGTAGTCCACGACGACAGCGAACGCCTGCCCCTCCTCGACCGGCTCGAAACGGCCCGGCACCCGCACCCCGCGCTTCGAGCGCCTCGAGCAGCGGATCGAGCGGGCAGCCGAGCGAATGGACACCCGCCAGTGCCGCGAGCGCGTTGGCGACGTTGAAGCGCCCGGGCATCGGCAGCGTCAGCGGCTGCTCGCCGGCCGGCGTGCGCAGGATGAAGCGCGCCCCCTCCGGCCTGCAGCGCAGATCGCGGGCGGCGTAGTCGGCCTCGCCTTCGACGGCAAACGTGAGTGCGTCAGGCAGCTCCTCCGCCAGCCGCCGCCCGTACTCGTCGCCGAGGTTGACGACGCTCGCCGCCGGGCGCTCCCCCTGCTCGGGCAGGAACAGCCTGCGCTTGGCCAGGAAGTACTCCTCCATCGTCGGGTGGAAGTCCAGATGGTCCTGCGTGAGGTTGGTGAAGACGGCGACCGCAAAGGGGATCGCGCCGACCCGTTCCAGCGCCAGGGCGTGCGAGGAGACCTCCATCGCGCAGGCCTCGTCGCCCGCCGCGAGCATCGCCCGCAAGTCGGCCTGCAGGTCGATCGCCTCGGGGGTGGTGCGGGCGACCGGTCGGTCCTGCCCGCCGATGACCGACTTGACCGTCCCCAGCAGGCCACACCGCACGCCGCTCGCCTGCAGCAGCGCCCGCATCAGGTACGCCGTGGTGGTCTTGCCGTTCGTGCCCGTCACCCCGAGGACCCGCAGCTCCCGCGCCGGGTCCCCGTAGAAGCGCGCCGCCACCGGCCCCATCGCCGCGCGCGCGGAGGCCACGAGCGACCTCGGGCACCCCCAGCCCCAGCGGGCGCTCGACCACCAGCGCCGCCGCGCCCGCCGCCACCGCCTGCGCGGCGTGGTCGTGGCCGTCGCTGTGCTCGCCCGGCACGCAGAAGAACAGCGCTCCCGGCTGCACCCGCCGGCTGTCGTACGCGAGGCTCGCGATCTCCACCGCCGCGGCCCCGCCGCGAGACGCCGCTCGCGCCCAGCTCGGCCGGGATCAGCTCAGCCAGCCTCATCGATGCACACACCGCCTTCGCCTCATCGGCTCTGAGTCTAGTTTCAGCCCCCGACGCGCCCCGCGGGCTCCTGTTTTCAGGCCGCCCACACACGGGTTGCCGAGTCGGCGCCCTCGGGTGGAGACCAGCTTCGTCGGCTCGACGGTCGCTCCAGCGCCCCCGGGCGGGGACTCGCTCCAGGTCGCGACCGCCGCTCCAGCGCCCTCAGGCGGGGACCCGCTCCAGGGTCTCGACCGCCGCTCCGGCGCGCGAGAACTCCATCGCGCCGTCCTCGATCGCGCCGAACCTGAGGCTCAGGATGTCGAGCGCGTAGTTCTGGTAGAGCCGCCACGGCGCCTTCGACCCCTGCTTCGGGAACTGGTCGATCGAGCGCAGCACATAGCCGGAGGCGAGGTCGATGAACGGCAGCTCGGTGACCGAGGGGTCCCGGTTGCGCGGCGTGCACTGTCGGTACCCGTGCTCGTCCATGTGGTTGAGCAGCCGGCACACGTACTCGTAGGTCAGGTCGCACTTGAGCGTCCACGAGGCGTTGGTGTACCCCACCGCGAGCGCGAGGTTCGGCACGCCGCTGAGCATCATGCCCTTGTAGCTCATCGTCTCCGAGAGCTCCACCTCGCGGCCGTCGACGGCGATCTCGCATGCCCCCGAGCGCCAGCAGGTTCAGGCCGGTGGCGGTGACGATCAGGTCGGCCTCCAGCTCGGCGCCGGAGGCGAGCCTCAGGCCCCGCTCGGTGAACGTCTCGATGCGATCGGTGACCACCGACGCGCGGCCCTCGCGGATCGCCTCGAAGAGATCGCCGTCGGGCACCAGGCACAGGCGCTGATCCCACGGGTCGTAGCGGGGCTGTGAAGTGCGTGTCGATGTCGATACCCCGGCGGAAGCTGGCGTTCGAGCCCCTTGCGCAGCAGCGCCTTCATCGCCTGCGGGCGGCGTCGCGAGAACTGGAAGCTCAGCATCATGCAGCAGCACGTTCTTCCAGCGCATGACCGTATACGCGGCCCTCGCCGGCAGCACGCGGCGCAGCCGCTTGGCGAGCGGGTCTTCGGCGGGCAGCGAGACGACGTAGCTGGGCGAGCGCTGCAGCATCGTGACGTGCGCGGCGCTCCGCGCCATCGCCGGGACGAGCGTGACCGCGGTCGCGCCGCTGCCGATCACGACCACCCGCTTGCCGGCGTAGTCGACATCCTCGCTCCAGTGCTGCGGGTGCACGATGCGCCCGGCGAAGCGCTCCGCGCCGGGGAACTCCGGCGTGTAGCCCTCGTCGTAGCGGTAGTAGCCGCTGCACATCAGCAGGAAGCCGCAGCTGAGCTGCACCGTCTCCCCGGTGTCGGTGCGCTCGGCCTCCACCGTCCACCGCGCGTCCTGCCGTGGACCACTCCGCGCGCACCACGCGATGGTGGAAGCGGATCTTCTCCTCGACGCGGTACTCGCTCGCCGTCTGCGCGACGTAGCTGAGGATCGACGGGCCCGTCGGCGATCGCCTTGGCCTCCTTCCACGGCCGGAACGAGTAGCCCAGCGTGTACATGTCCGAGTCCGAGCGGATGCCCGGATACCTGAACAGATCCCACGTCCCGCCGATGCTCTCGCGCGCCTCGAGGATCGCGTAGGTCTCGCCCGGGCAGTTCGCCTGCAGATGGCACCCGGCGCCGATCCCGGACAATCCGGCCCCGACGATCAGCACGTCGAAGTGTTCGAGTGACATTTCAGGCCATTCCAGAGGAGTCACGGGTGGGGCAAGACACCCGAGCTTAGCCTGTTACGGCTCGCGCCGAGTGATGGTTTGGACCCTATCGATGGACCTGTCGAAGGAGAGCACCTCGCGCACGCCGGTTGCCTCGGCCTGGGCTACGAGGTAAGCCTCGGCGAAGTCGAGGCGCTCCAGCTCGTACACCTCGAGCGCCCGGAGGAGCGTGGCAGGATCGACAGTCTCGACGTGGGGGAGCGCAATCGCCGCGCGCATCAACTCCGCGACCCGCGGACGCTCCACCTCGTAAAACGATTCGAGCACATACACGCACTCCGCGAGCACGAGATCGGCGAGCAGCAGACGCTCGCCCGCCGCCAAGGCGGCCGTGGCGCGAGCGGCCATCTCAGGCGGGTCGCCCGTGAGGTGGCGGATCAGGACGTTGGTGTCGAGAAACGCGCTCAGTGCCGCCGCCCGGTGCGCTCGCCACGAGTTCGGCGAAGCACCTCATCCCAAGGGGTGCCGCGCTTGGCGGTAGGTACAGCCACGGCCCCGGCGAGGTCCAAGAAGTTCGGCGTCTTCGCCAGCAGCGCCCGGGAGCGCTCGACCCGGAAGATCAGCTCGTCTCCCTCGTGCAGCCCGAGCGCCTCGCGCACTCCCTTCGGAATGGTCACCTGACCCTTCGAAGTCAACTTCGCGTGTGCGTCCATCCCAGCTCTCCTTACATAAGTTGCCAGGTAAGGATAGCCTACGGCGCGGGCGAGTCGGCACCCCGGCCGCGAGGCACGGAGGCCGAGCGCACACGGCCGTGGCGGTCCCCACTCACACACGTGGACGATCCCCAAGCACAACCACCGGGTGTGACCCGCTCGGGATCGTCTACCCCGACGGGATGCCGAGGTACGGCAGCGCGAAGGCCATGATCTGGCCGAACGCCGGGGCGGCGACGGTGCCGCCGTAGATCGAGCCGGTCTGCGGTTCGTCGACGATCACCGCGCACAGCAGCTTCGGGTCGGATGCCGGCGCGAAGCCGATGAACGAGGCGACGTAGGCGGTTTCGGAGTATTCGCCGGTCGCGGGGTCGATCTTGCTGGCGGTGCCGGTCTTGCCCGCGAGCTGGTAGCCCGGGCACCGACACCTCGCTCGCGGTGCCCCCCGGGGCGAGCACCCCGCGCAGCATCTGGCGCACCTGCGCCGCGGTGCTCGCGGAGATCACGCGGTGGCCCGCCGGCAGCTTGGTCGGGTGGCCGTTGACCGCCGCGACGATGTGCGGCGGGCGCAGGATGCCGCCGTTGGCGATCGCCGCGTACGCGGTCGCCATCTGGATCGGGGTCACCAGCTCGCCCTGCCCGATCGGCAGGTTGCCCATCGAGGAGCCCGAGTATTCACTCGGCTGCAGCACCTGCCCGCGTTTCCTCGCCCGGCAGATCGATGCCGGTCGGGGCCCCGAAGCCGAAGCGGTGCACCCATTCGTTGAAGCGGTCTTCGCCCTCCAGTTTCGCCGATCTTGATCGCGCCGACGTTGCTCGACTGCGCGAGGATCTGCGCCGTGGTGAGCATCTCTTCGGGGTGTTCCTCGGCGTCGTGGATCGTGCGGTTGGCGACCTGGATCTGGTCGGGGATGTCGAATTCGGTGTTCGGCGTGATCAGGTCTTCCTGCAACGCCCCCGAGACCGTCACCGACCTTGAAGGTCGAGCCCGGTTCGTAGTTGAAGCTCACCGCGCGGTTCTCCAGCGCTTCCTCGAGGGCCGACCTCGCGCTGTCGTTCGGGTTCAGCTGCGGCCAGTTCGCCATCGCCAGCACCGCGCCCGTGTCCGGGTTCATCACGATCGCAGTCGCGTCTTTGCGGGTGAAAGACCCTGCCCACCGCGTTCAGCACCGCTTCGCTGCGCTGCTGGATGTTCGCGTCAAGCGTCAGCCGCAGCTGCGCTCCCGGCTGCCTCGCGGTGCACGTTGGTGATCGAGATCGGCTGGCCCTGCGCGTCGCTGACCACCCGCCGCTCGCCCGCCTTCCCCGCAGGATCGCGTTGTCGGCGTACTCGAGACCCGACAGCCCTTCCCCCCGGTTGTCGCCCACCACGCCCAGCACCTGCCCCGCCAGCGCGCCGCGGGGGTACACCCGGCGCATCGTCGGCGTGCCCGCGATCCCGGGGATGTTCAGCGCCAGCACCGCCTGCGCCCGCGCCGCGGGCAGCGCCCGCGCGAGGTACACGAAGCCGCTGCGCTCGCTCAGGTCGGTGAGCACCTGCGCCTGCGGGCGCCCGAGCAGCGGCGCCAGGCGCTCGGCGGTCCTTCGCAGAGGTTCCTTGACCAGGTAGGGGGTCGCCGAGATGTCATCGGCCGGTTCGGAGATCGCCAGCACCGTCCCGTTGCGATCGGTGATCGTCCCTCGCTGCGCCGGCACCGCTTCGTCGGTCACCTGCTGCGTGTGCGCCAGCCGGCGCAGCGCCGCGCCGTGCAGCACGCCGAGGTACAGCGTGCGCGCCCGCCGCCACCGCCAGCAGCGCGAAGAACACCGCGAACAGCACCCCGATGCGGCTCTGCAGCCGCCACGTGTCGCCACCGCGCCGCTGGTCCGCTACGCGCCGGTCGGCGCACGCCGCTTCGGGGAGCCGCCGTCGCGGTCGGTGCCGCCGTCGCGCCGTGGCCGCAGCGGTGCTTCGCGCGTCGTCGGCGGCGGCACGCTGCGGCGCTTCGGCCGTTGCCGCCGTGGCTAGCTCGCCGTCGCCGCTCGGTTGTCCGCTGCCGGTGCCGTGGCTCGGCTCGCGCTGTGGCTCGCACGTGCCAGGTCGGCTGTCGTCGGCGGGCCAGCGCCGCCGCGGCGAGGCGCGCGTCGAGCGGGCCGCGCAGCGTGTCGAAGTGCAGCGCGCCCGGCGGACGCGGGCACCATGCCCTTGGCGGGCGCCAGCCGTTCGATGCGTTCGCCCGAGGAGAGGCCGAGTCTTCGATCGCCAGCGCCGAGTTTTCTCGCTGCAGCAGCGCCGCGTGCTCGATCGCGCGGCCGATGCCCACGCCCAGCTTGACCACCCACAGCTGCATCGCGACGATCCCGATCAGCGCGAACGCGACCACGGCGATCCACGCACGCCCGCGGATCAGCCGGTCGAGCAGGCGGTCGGGCAGGCGCTGCACCCGTGCGCGCCGCTGGGCGAGCAGAGCGGGCCGGCGCGACGCGCGGGTCGGAGCGCGGGTGGGACCTGATACCCGCCGCGGGCGCTTACCGGTCTGCAGTGACCGCGCGCGGCCGGCCGTGAGATGGCAGCCCGCCGCACGCCGACGCCGCGGACGAACGCGCGGGAGCAGGCACCGCGACGGCGCCGCGGCGGGGGGCGGGGTCACGCCGCGCCCCCGGCTCGTCCGCCAGCTTCCGCGCGGCGCGCAGCCGCGCCGAGGCCGCGCGCGGGTTGTGCGCGAGCTCGCCCGCGGAGGCCGTGATCGCGCGGCGCGTGAGCAGCGCCGCCTGCGGCTCGCGCCCGCAGGCGCACACGGGCAGGTCGGGCGGGCAGATGCAGCCGCGGGCGCGCTCGGCGAGGAAGCGCTTCACGCGCCGGTCCTCCAGCGAGTGGAAGGAGATCCCGGCGAGCACCCCGCCCTCGCGCAGCAGCTCCCACGCCAGCGGCAGCCCGCGGTCGAGCTGGCCGAGCTCGTCGTTGACGGCGATCCGCAGCGCCTGGAAGACGCGCTTGGCGGGATGCCCCCCGGCGAAGCGCGCGGGGGCGGGGATCGCGGAGTTGACGATCTCCACGAGCTCCTGCGTGGTCTCGATCGGCGCTCCGTTCGCGGCGGCGCACGATCGCGCGGGCGATCGCGCCGGCGTGGCGCTCCTCGCCGAGCTCGCGCAGCATCGCCGCCAGGCGGCGCTGCTCCCAGGTGGCGAGGATCTCGCGCGCGTCGAGCTCCTGCTCGGGGTCCATGCGCATGTCGAGCGGCGCGTCGTAGGAGTAGGAGAAGCCGCGCTCGCGGGTGTCCACCTGCATCGAGGACATGCCCAGGTCGAAGTACGCCACGTCCGCGCGCAGCCCCTCGCTCGCGAGCAGCTCCAGCGCCTCGGCGTAGCCGCTGCGGATGAAGCGCACGGCGCAGGGCACCTCCTCGGCGAGCTCCGCGAAGCGCTCCTCGGCCTCAGGGTCGCGGTCGATCGCCACCAGCGTCCCGCTCCGCGCCCAGGCGCTCGGGCGACCAGGCGCGCGTGGCCGCCGCCGCCGAAGGTGCAGTCGATCGCGACCTGCCCGGGCTGCGGGTCGAGCACGTCGATCAGCTCCCCGGCGAGCACGGGGATGTGGATGCTGGTCATGTCAATAGTGCCTAGCACGAGACGAGAGGTCTCCGCCTCATCCTGGCGTGTCAAGCAGGATGGTCGACACGCGCGGTGATCTCCGCGACGCCGCCCAGCAGCGTCGGTCGGTGCTCGTTCCAACGGTCGCGGTCCCACAGCTCCAGGCGGTCCCCGGCGCCGACGACCACGACGTCCTTGCTCAGCCCCGCGTGCTCGGCGAGGAAGCCGGGGAGCATGATCCGCCCGGCGGAGTCCAGCTCGGCGTCCTGGGAGCTGCCGTAGAAGAAGCGCTCCAGCTCGCTCAGGCGCGGCGAGAGCGGCGGCAGCTCGGCGAGCGCGCGCTCGGTGTAGCGCTCGTACTCCTGCGGGCGCCACACGCCGACGCACGGCTCGAGGTCGACGGGCATCGCCATCACCACTCCCTCCGCCAGCGTCGCGCGGTAGCGGGCCGGGACCGTGAGGCGGTTCTTGGCGTCGAGCGTGTGGTCGAAGGTGCCACGGAAAGCCACTGGCCTGTGCTCCTGATCCGGAGCTCGTGTGGAGCCGAGGTGGAGAGGTGGGAGGAGCCTCTCCACCTCGGCTCGTTCCCGGCAAGGTACCCCACTTTCCCCCACAACGCAACCCCAATTGCACATTTTTCCCCACTTTTCCTTCCAGACGCCCTCCAGATACCCAAAAATGCCTGCACATCGCCGGTTTTCAAGGCGTCCTCGCAGGGAGCCTCCGGAGCGCGCAAATCGCAACGGGCTGCACCCCGCAGATTTGCAGGACACGCTGCACTGCGCGACGCGACTTGCATAGTTCGCCCGGCCGCAGGACGCATACGACTCTCTGCCACCGTGAGACCCGCACTTCGCAGCCAGGCAGCCCTCCTGATCGACGCTCCGCCGGCCTGGTCTGCGCGCGCTCGCCGCCGCGGCTCGCGCGCGCTCGGCGGCTGCGAGCAGCCCGAGCGGCACGAGCGCGAGCCCCGCGACGGTGACCCCGGCCTCGGCGCCGCTGTACATCGACGCGGTGGTGCGGCCCGAAGGCAGCCTGAAGACCGACGCGACCGCGGCCGGGCGCACGCTCACGGGCCGCCAGCAACCCGTTCGAAGGGCTGCTGAAGCTGCTGGCGGGGCCCACCGGCAAGACGCCGAGCTACTGCCAAGGAAGTCGAGCCGTGGCTGGGCCCCCACGCGGGGGTCTTCCTCAGCGCGGTCGATGCTCGCGCGCGCCCAGGGGTTGCTGGGTGGAGAACTGCTCAAGAAAGCCCTCTCCGAAGGGCTCACGGGCGTGGAAGCCGCGCTGCTTGGGCAGGGCGGCCTGCCGGCGGCGCTCAGCTCGAGCGCGGCCCAGGGGGCGCTGGTGCTCGACACCACCGACGTCGACAAGGCGCGCTCTTTCCTCGAAGCCCAGGCCCACAGCGCGGGCGCGCACACGAGAGCTACCGCGGCGTCACCTACCAGGTATCCCCCGACGGGGTGGCCGAGGGGATCGTGCACCGCTTCGCGGTGATCGGCAGCGAAGCGGGGCTGAAGAGCGTGATCGACACGGCGGCCGGCGGCCCGTCGCTGGCGCGGCGCGCGACCTACCCAAGCTGGCCTCTACCGCCGAGCCTGGCGCGCTCGCCAACGCGTACTTCGAGCCCAGAAGGGCTCGCGCACTCTGCAAAGACGGCAGCGGCGAAGAAGCGTCGTCGATCCTGCCCCTTGTGGAGGGCCTGCTTGGGAACCCCGGCCAGCTGTACCTGTCGGTGATCCCGAGCGCAACCACTGTGGCGCTCGACCTCGACACGCTGCCCCCAGCCTCCTCGACAAGCTCGGGCTCCACCGCAGGGGAATCGTCCAGCCCACCGCCTCAAGCGAATCGAGCCCCGCCGGCTCGCACGACCGGCGCACAGGTGCTGCGCGGGCTCCCCGGCAGCGCCTGGCTGGCGATCGGGCATCGGGGACCTCGGCAAGACGGTCGGCAACAGCACGCAGGGCCTGCAGCGCGCTCGCCTCGCTGGCCTCGGGGGTGAGCCTCGGCAGCATCAGCTTCGGGGC
This sequence comes from uncultured Solirubrobacterales bacterium, assembly GCA_963831945.1. GTDB lineage: Bacteria > Actinomycetota > Thermoleophilia > Solirubrobacterales > Solirubrobacteraceae > Palsa-744. The sequence continues at coordinate 404,218 of CAWHSC010000003.1, forward strand.
ACGCGTTCGCGCCGCTGAGCTCGCACGCGCTCGACGTGCAGCGCGACCTGCTGAGCTGGATGGGCGCGACCGGCGTCTACGTGAGCGGCAGCAGCGTGCTCAGCCTGCAGGCGGCGGTCGTCATCACCTCCAAGAACCCGGCGCGCTCGCGCGCGGCGGTCGGCGAAGCTCGCGCAGGCCTACCGCGAAGCGGGCGGGCAGACCTCCCCCACCTCCGTCCCCGGCACGGAAACCGCGGTGACGGTGAAGCTGCCGAACTTCCCGCTCACGCTGACGCTCGCCTACGGGCAGGGCAAGTTCGTGGCCGGGATCGGGCCGGCCTCGATCCAGGAAGCGCTCAGCCCCCAGAGCACGCTGGCCGGCACCCCCGCCTACAACGCCGCGGCGAGCGCCCTCGGACAGGGGATCCAGCCGAGCGCGCTGGTCGAATTCCACACGCTCTCGGGGCTGATCGAATCGCTCGGGCTCAACCAGGCGCCCGGCTTCTCGGGCTTCGCCTCGGCGGTCGCGCCGCTCGGCACCCTCGCGGTGGGCGGCGGGGAGTCGCTGCCCGGCGGGGTCAAGCGGGCGCGCGTGGTGCTTGGACTGCAGGCCCCCGAACAGCCGGCGTCCGGCTGAGCGCCGCGGCCCGCTCACGCCCCGGAGCTCAGAGGGCGGAGGGACGGGCGACGCTTCGCGAGGGTCGGCGCGGGGACCCTCGGTCTCGATGATCACGCGGCAGGGACGCTTGCTCAGCAGGTAGATCGCGGTGGGCCCGATGCGCCGCTCGCCGGCGGGGGCGTGGAGGGTGGACCAGTAGATCACGTCGGAGTGCAGCCGCTGCGCCTCCTCGACGAGCGCGGCGCCGGGGTTGCGCGTGCGGATCAGGCCGGTGTGGATCTTGATGCCCGCGCGGCGCGCCTGGATGCGCGCGCTCTCCAGCACCGAGCGACCCTGGGCCTCCTCCTCCTCCAGGCCCGCCTCGAGCGAGAGCTGGGAGGGGACGGGCAGCACGAAGACCGCGTACAGCACCCCGTCCTCGCCGATCAGCTTGGCGGCGCTGGAGAGCGCCGCGGCGCTGACGTCCTCGCCGAAGATCGGCACCAGCGCGGTGCGGTAGCCGAGCTCCGCGAAGTCCGGGGGGCGCTCGGCGCGGGGCAGGCGGTAGGACTTGCGCGGGTCGAGGCCCTGGCGTTTGCGGTAGTAGAAGTAGCCGCCCATCCCGGCGACCATCCAGGGGATGCCGACGATCTTCGCCTCGGTGTGCAGCACGGTCACGGCGACCCACGCCGCGGCCGTGCCGAGACCGCCGATCACCGCGGTCATCGGTATCTCGGCGCCTTTGATGCGCACACCCCACGGGCTCTTGTAGGGGCGCTCGCGATCCGGGTCGTTGACGCGCAGCTTCACGATCGCCGCGTGCGCCGTCGTGAAGGAGAGCATCGCGCCGAACGAGTAGAGGTTGCCGAGCACTTCGGTGTTGCCGTAGAGGATCAGCGTGCTGGCCAGCAGCGAGAAAAAGACCATCGTGAACCACGGCGTGCGGTACTTGGAGTGCAGTTTGGAGAACAACTGCGGCAGCTGGCGGTGCTCGGAGAGCGACCACGACAGGCGCGAGATCCCGATCATCCCGGCGTTGGTCGCGATGAACAGGATCGTCGCGGCGAGCAGCCCGAGGTAGTACGTGGCCAGTTTCAGCACCGTGCCGTGCAGCCCGAGGTGCTCGACGACGCCGAGCATCGGGTCGTTCTCGAAGAAGCCGCCGAGCGAGGTCGCGTACCCGGGTTTGGGGAACGACTGTTTGAGCGCGGCGCTGTAGCCGACGCCGTGGTGCACGACCGGCAGCGCCGAGAGCGCGACCACCGAGATGCCCGCGTAGACCGCCAGCACGGCGAGCACCACGAGGTTCACGGCTTTCGGCACCTGCTTGCCCGGGTCGCTGGACTCCTCGGCCATGTTGGCGACGGTCTCGATGCCCGTGTAGGCGAGCATCGCCAGCGACAGCGCGAAGATCAGTTCTTTCCAGGTCGGCACCGAGCCCAGGTGCACCTGGTGGACCAGCAGCGACGGGTCCAGGACGAGCGCGACGCCGAGGCAGACCAGCATGATCTGCGTGCTGAGGTCCACGATCGCCAGGACGAGGTTGAGCTTGGCCGACTCGCCGAGCCCGCGGATGTTCAGCCAGCCAGCACGGCGACCACGATCAGGCCCCCGAAGATGTCGTCCGGGTTGTGCTTGAGCGCGCCCAGGCCGGGGAACGCGCTCAGGTAGTGCGGGACGAAGAACGCGGAGATCGCGATCGTGAGGATGTAGTCGAGGCTCAGCGCCCAGCCGGCGAAGAACGAGACGACGTCGTCGAAGGCGTGGCGCGCGAACGACGAGGACCCGCCCGCTTCGGGGAACATCGAGGCGCCCTCGGCGTACGTTTTGGCGGTCAGCGCGAACAGCCCCCCGGCGAACAGGAAGACCAGCGGGGTGAGCCCCAGCGCGTGCGCGGCGACGAGCCCCAGCGCGTAGTAGATCGAGGAGCCGACGTTCCCGTAGGCGGTCGCGAACAGGCCGGGAACCCCGACCGACTTCCGCAGTCCATGCTCGCTCAGCCGCGCCATCAGCCCTGAGCGTATACGCGGACGGCCCGTGCAAGTTCCCATTCATCCCCCCCACGGAGGCAGGAACTGGGCTTATGATTCCGACGGCCCGGGACCCGACACGATCCCCCCGGCACTTACGTCATGGACAAGACACGCCGCGGAAACTACGACTCGGGAGAGGACTTCGTCCTCGAATACGGGGAGCTGCGCTTCACCTTCAACGAGGAGGACTTCGCCGAGCGCTGCGAGCAGGCCGCGCTGAAGCTGGGGTTCGTGGGGGGCCGCCTCGGGGAGGACGAGCTCGAAGACCTCGTCAACCTCGCGGTCAACGGCGAGATCCACGACCCGGCCTCGGCGCTGGGGGAGCACGTCAACGAGTGCTGGGCAGAGCTGGTCGGCCCGGCGGAGCGCTCGCTGGTGCACTGGCTGCGCCGCCTGGTGTTCCGCGGCGCGTGGCTTGACCAGCGCGTCAACGAGGGCGAGCTCGGAGTCGCCTTCGTCGAGGAGACCTGCAGCTTCGCCTACGTGCAGCCCGCAGGCGGGCGCACGGCGATCCATCCCGCAGCGGCGAGCCGATCGAGCTCTCGCCCGAGCCCTCCTGGGGCCGCGTCGCTTACCAACGCCGCTAGGGCGGCGTCCTACACGCTAGCCCGCGAGCGCGGAGGCGCGGGCCTCGGTGATCGCCGCGGCGCCGTCCTCGCCCGACGAGCAGCTCGGGGCGCACGGCGCCGCTGGCGGCGAGGTCGAGCGCGGGCAGGCGCCCGGTGGAGGTGAGCGCGACGTCGAGCGCGATCACGGTGCTCTCGCCGCCGAACGGGCGGGTGGCCGTGGCGATCACCGTCAGCGAGCCCCCCTCGGCGAGGTTGCGAGCGCCGGCGAGGATCCTGCGCGCCGCGTGGGGGTGCAGGCCGTCGAGGATGTCGATCAGCACCACCACGTCCCCGCCGCGGGCGGCGACGCGCTTGGCGGTGTCCACGACGTGCTCCACGGTCTGGCCCTGAAGGTCCGCGGAGGCCGCGAGGTCGAGCGCCGCGGCGGGCGCGACCGGCCCCTCGCGCCAGGCGGCGATCTCCTCGGGGCGGACGCCGCTGAGCACGAGCATCACCTCCAGGCCCTCGCGGCCGGCGAGCGCGCCGAGCAGGCGCCGCAGCGTCTCGGTCTTGCCGGAGCGGGCCGCCCCGACGATCGCCACGCGCGAGCCGCGGCCGATCGGCGTGAGCCATTCGATCGCCCCAGCGTGGGGTCCTCGGCGTCGAGCTCGAGGCGCTCGCACGGGTAGGCGACGGCGAGGTCCTCGTAGCGGGTGCCCTCCGCGACGGACTCCGCGGGGGCGCCGTTGATCGTGTCCACGCGCGCCAGCGAGGGGTAGCGCTCGGACTGGCGCGGGGTGCGCACCGGGCCGCTCACGCGGTCGCCGGAGACCAGTTCGCAGCGGCGCACCTGCGCGGCGGAGATGTAGACGTCCTCGTCGGAGGCCTCGGGCGGCGAGACGCGCAGGAAGGCCGAGCCGTTGCCGAGCAGCTCGACGACGCCCTCGACGATGCGCTCCTCCGCGCGACTCTCGCCGCGGGCGCCCCGCTCCGCGCACGGACGCTCGCGCGGCGCGCTCCGGCTCCTCCTCGCGCGTCGCGCCGCCCGGCCTCGCTCCCGCGTCCGCGCGCTCCTGGACCGCCGGCGGACGCGCCTCCGCCGCGCGGCGGGTACGCGTCGGGACGCCGCCGGCGGCGACGGCGTCGCGCCGGCTCAGCACCCTCTCGACGCGGCCTCGCCCGCACTCCTCGCGCTCCGCGCCGTCCGCCTCGGCTGGCGCCCGGCGCGAGCGCTCCGACTCCGCAGGTCTCGCGCTCGGCCTCCGCGGCTCGCGCGCTGACGCTCCGCGCTCTCCGGCGCCTCCTGCGCTCCGCGTCCGTCGCCGCCGGAGCGCTCGAGGATCGCGTCGATCAGCTCGGCCTTGCGCAGGCGGCGGAAGCCGTCGAGGCCGAGCTGGTCGGCGATCGCGTGCAGGTCGGCCAGCGGGCTCGCGTCAAGCTCGGAGCGCTCGAGTACAGTCATGGTGGTCCTCTCCTCTTCGTCGGTGATTGGGCGGTTGGCGCCCGGCCGCGTTGGACAGCGGCCGGCACCCGTGATGCGCACGCGGCCTCAGTGCACCAGCGAGCAGCTTCCGGGCACTCGACGCCCCGCGGCGCTCTGCTCGTGTCTCAGTTCCTCGGCGAGCGACGAGATCCCTCTCCGGGGCGCTCCGCCGGCCGAGCGCGGCGCGCACCGCGAGGAAGTCGGCGGCGGCGGCGACGTCGTGCACGCGGAAGATGTGCGCGCCGGCGTCGACCCCGTGGGCGAGCGCGGCGAGCGTGCCGGCGAGCCGCTCGCGCGGCGGACGCCCGGTGAGCGCGCCGATGAAGTCCTTGCGGGAGATCGCCAGCAGCAGCGGCAGCCCGAGCTCGTGCAGGCGCTCGATGCCGGCGAGCAGCTCGATCGTCTGGGCGGGGGTCTTGGCGAAGTCGGGCCCGGGATCGAGGATCAGCTGCTCGCGTGCGACCCCGGCGTCGAGCGCCACCGCGACGCGGGCCGCGCAGGAAGGCGAGCACCTCCCCGACGCACGTCGCCGTAGAGGTCGGGGTCCTGCCGGCGCACGCGGGGGGCGGCGGCGGTGTGCATCACCACCAGCGCGGCCCCCGTCTCGGCGCAGACCGCGGCGAGCTCGGGGTCGCGCAGGCCGCTGACGTCGTTGACGATCCGCGCCCCGGCGGCGATCGCGGCGCGGGCGACGGCGGGCTTGTAGGTGTCGACCGAGACCACGCGGAGCAGACGGGGTTCGCGGCGGAGATCCGCGTCAGGCTCTGTCCGAATCCACGTCGAGCTCTGCGACGACGCGCTCGATCAGCGGCACGACGCGCGCGATCTCCTCCGCCACCGGCACGGGCGGGCGCCCGGTGGTGGCGGACTCCCCGCCGACGTCGAGGATGTCGGCGCCGGCGGCGACCAGCTCCCGCGCGAGCGCCACGCGCTCCTCGAGGCTCCCGTAGCGCCCGCCGTCGCTGAAGGAGTCGGGCGAGGCGTTGACCACGCCCATCAGCCACGGCGCGCGCGCCGAGCTCCAGCACGCGGTCGACGGCGCGCAGGCGATAGGCGACGCTCACCCGCGCCTCGCAGCCCCTCCGCGCGGGCCTCCTCCGCGAAGCGCTCGATCTCCTCCGCGCGTGCGCTGCGCGCTCCAGCCCAGCTCGCCCGCGAGCACGTCGGCGACGCGGCGCACCGGGCTGCCCGGCCCGCCCTCAGCCGCCCCGTCGCCGCTCAGCTCGCGCGCGGCCAGCAGCCCGAGGCGGGTGCGGCGCAGGAGCACGTCGCCGACGCTGCGCGCCTGCTCGCGGCGGGCGGCGAGGGCGGCCTCGGCGAGCAGGTCGGGCAGGCCGGGGACGATCGGCTGGGCCAGCTCGCCCCGCTCGGCCGCGAGCGCGAGCACCTCGTGGGCGGCGTAGCCGTAGCGGGCGGCCAGCGCGGCGTAGGACTCCTCGGGCACGCCCTCCACGCGCGGCAGCTCCTCCACCGCGACGGCCTGGCCGAGCGGGATCTCGTGCGTGCGGCAGGGCGCCTCGCGCGCGTCGCGCTCCACGAGGCGGTCGACGGTGAGCTTGGCCATCCGCCGCCAGGTGGTGAGCTTGCCCCCGGTGATCGTGATCATGCCGCTGGAGGTCTCGTACAGCTCGGCCTTGCGCGAGATGTCCACCGACTTCTTCGGGTCGCCGCTGGAGATCAGCGGCCGCACCCCGGCGTAGGCGCCGGTCAGGTCGCGCGGGCGCCAGCGCGGTGGCGAAGAACGTGTTGACGGCGTCCAGCAGGTAGGCGACGTCCTCCGCGGAGGGCCGCACGTGGTCGAGGTCGCCCTCGTAGTCGTTGTCGGTCGTGCCCACCAGCGTGCGCCCCAGCCAGGGCAGCGCGAAGATCGAGCGGCCCTCGCCGGCGGGCACGATCGCCCCGCCGACCAGCGGCAGGTCCTCGCGGCTGAGCGTGAGGTGGGTGCCGCGGCTCGGCCTGATGCGCGCGGCAGCTCGGCCTCGTCGTGGAGCTCCTGCGGGCGCAGCTCGTCGGCCCAGACGCCGGTGGCGTTGACGACGTTGGCGGCGCGCACCACGAACTCCTCGCCCCCTCCAGGTCCAGCGCCCGCACGCCCTGGGCGCGACCGTCGTCGCTTCGAGCAGGCCGACGGCCGCCACGCGGTTGGCGCACACCGCCCCGAAGCGCTCGGCCTCGCCGAGCACGGTCAGCACCAGGCGCACGTCGTCGGTCTGGCAGTCGTAGAAGAGGTAGCCGCCGGTCGGCTCGCGCGGGGCGAGCGCGGGCAGCAGCTCCAGCACCTCCTCGCCGGAGATCATGCGGTGGCGCTCGGGGCTCCACGCCGTGTTCGGCGGCCTCCTCGGCCTCCCCGCCGCGGGCCCCGGCGCGCTCTGCGCGCCCGCGACGCGGGCGCAGGCGGCCGCGATCGACGGACATCACGTCGTACAGGTTCAGCCCCACCCCCATCAGGCGGTCCGGGCGGGCGCCGTCGAAGGCGGGCACCACCAGCGGCAGCGGGCGCACGAGGTGCGGCGCGAGCGCCACCATCAGCTGGCGCTCCAGCAGCGCCTCGCGCACGAGCCCGAGGTCGAAGTTCTGCAGGTAGCGCAGGCCGCCGTGCACGAGCTTGCTGGAGCGGCTGGAGGTCCCCGCGGCGTAGTCGGCGCGCTCGAGCAGCGCCACGGAGTAGCCGCGCGTGGAGGCGTCCAGCGCGACGCCCGCGCCGGTGATGCCCCCGCCGATCACCACCACGTCGAACTCGCTGCCCGCCAGCGCCTGCGAGAGCCTGGTCGCGCTCGATCACGACCGCCAGTCTCGCAGAGCGCCGCGGCGTGGTGAGCGCGTCTCAGGCCCGTGCAGCGACCGGCGGGCTCGGCAGCGCCGCGAGCGCGCGGGCGGGCAGCGCCGTGGCGCGTGGCGTGTGCGCACGGCGCGACCGTCGTGCACTCGGGGCAGAGGCCGCGGTGGACCCCCCCGGCCGAGGCGAGCGGGGAGCCCGCGCTCGAGGAAGCTCGCGACCGCGGGGTCGGCGACCCGCACGTACACGCCCGGGATAGCCCGCCTGGGCGCAGCCGTTGCCGAAGTCCACCAGCCCCAGCAGCACGTCACCCGCCGGCGAGGCGCTGCCGGACGCGCCGCGGCGGCCACCAGCGGCCCGCCGCTGTCGCCGTAGCAGGAGTCCGGTGCCGCCCGGGCCGCCCGGCGCGCCGCCGCCCGCGCAGATCATCCGCGGCGTGATCGCCTGTTCGATCGTGGCGTACGCTTCTTCGCAGAGCCCCGTGGCCACGAGCGGCACGCGCGCCTTGCGCAGGCGCAGCGGGTAGCTGGGCGCTCCGCCCGGCTCGGGGTTCAGGTCGCCCCAGCCGCTGACGACCGCCGGCGCCGGCGCGGACGCCGCCTGGCTGGCGGACGCTCGCCGTGGACCGCGGCTGCGGCGAGCGCGCGTGCCGGACCCGCGCCGAGCCCCAGCGGGGCGATCGTGTCGCTGGCCGTCGAGCGCCGGCGCGGGGCCGCTCCACAGCGGGCGCGCGAGCCGCAGCACCCCGACGTCGTAGTCGCTGGTGGCGGGGTTGTAGGCCGGATCGACAGTGGCCGCCGCCACCGGGTCCCTGACGCTCCCGGGGTCGGTCGGTTCGAGGTAGGTGGAGCCCGCCAGCACCTCGATTTCGCCGGCGGGCTGTGCTGCCCGCGTTCGCCGAACAGGCAGTGCGCGGCGGTCGCCACGTCGCGTGGCGTCGAGGATCACGCCGCCGCAGAAGAAGCCCTTCGCGGGCGAGCCCGCGCGGGGGTTGTACAGCGCGACCTGGAAGGGGAATTCGGCGATCGACGCGCCGCTGCCGTCGACGATGCTCGCCTGGGCCGCCGGAGCGTGTTTGCGCCCGCAGAGGACTCCCCTGCGCGAGCGTCGGGCCGACCGCACCCACTCCCAAGACCCACAGCACGGCCGCCGCCGCCCCCGCAGCGCAGACGCGCTGCAGTGCGGTACCGTGACCGTTCATCCCTCTCAGTTGAGAGTAGAGTACATCTACGAAACGTGCAACCCCAGACGCACCATGCTGAGAGCTCGCACTCACCCGGCGTCGGGACACCCGGCGGCCCGGCGGGCGCTCAGAGCTGCGCCAGCTCGGCGGTGATCTCGCTGACGGCGGACTTGGCGTCGCCGAACAGCATCGCGGTCTTGGGGTCGAAGTACAGCTCGTTTTCGATCCCCGCGAAGCCGGGGTTCATCGAGCGCTTGATCACGATCACCGAGCGGCTGTCGGCGACCTCGAGGATCGGCATTCCGTAGATCGGCGAGGAGGGGGTGTTCTTCGCGGCGGGGTTGGTGACGTCGTTGGCGCCGATCACCAGCGACACGTCGGTGCGCTGGAACTCGGGGTTGATGTCGTCCATCTCCTTGAGCTGGTCGTAGGGCACGTCGGCCTCGGCGAGCAGCACGTTCATGTGGCCCGGCATCCGCCCCGCCACCGGGTGGATCGCGTATTTGACGTCCACCCCGCGCTTCTCCAGCTCGGAGGCCAGCTCGCGCACCGCGTGCTGGGCCTGCGCGACCGCCATCCCGTAGCCGGGCACGACCACCACGCGGCTGGCGTAGGCGAGCTGGATCGCGGCGTCGGCGGCGGTCGTGGAGCGCACCGTGCCCGCGTGCTCGCCCGCGCCCGACGCGCCCTCCACCGCGCCGCCGCCGCCGAAGCCGCCGGCGACGATCGCGGGGATCGAGCGGTTCATCGCGGTGGCCATCAGGTTCGTGAGGATCGAGCCCGACGCGCCCACGATCATGCCCGCCACGATCAGCGCGGGGTTGTCGAGCGCCATCCCCGTCGCCGCCGCGGAGAGGCCGGTGAAGGCGTTCAGCAGCGAGATCACCACCGGCATGTCCGCGCCGCCGATCGGCAGCACCACCGCGTTGCCGAGCAGCGCCGCGACGATCAGCATGCCGATGAACAGCACTTCGGAGTGCGCGCCCGCCACCAGGTCGATGCCGGCGGCGAGCGCCAGGATCAGCAGCACGAGGTTGACGGCCTGCTGGGCGGAGCCGAAGGAGATCGGGCGCCCGGGGATCACTTCCTGGAGCTTGCCGAACGCGATGTTGGAGCCCCAGAAGGAGATCGAGCCGACGATCGCGGCGAACACCGAGAAGATCGCCACGTACGTCGGGGCGCCCGCCGGCGCGTGATCGTCGACGCCGCCCGTTTCGCCGAGCATGTGGATCGTGTGCGAGCCATAGGTCGAGCCGTAGTGGCGGAACTCCACCCACGAGATCAGCGCCACCGCGCCACCGCCGACGCCGTTGAAGAGCGCCACCATCTGCGGCATCGCGGTCATCTTCACGTTGCGCGCCGCCGGCACCCCGACCGCCGCGCCGAGCGCGATGCCGAGCGCGATCAGGCCCCAGTTGCCCTCGCCCGGGTTGAGCAGCGTCGCGACCACCGCGATCGCCATGCCGACCGCGGCGGTGCGGTTGCCGCGCACCGCGCCCGTCGGGCCGGAGAGCCCGCGCAGGCCCTGGATGAAGAGCGCGAAGGCGACGATGTAGAGGACGTAGATGAAGCTTTCGCTCTGCAGGAAGGAGGTGGCGAGGGGCAGGTCGATCACGACCCTCCCCTCTAGCGCTGCTCCCGTCGCCCGCCGCGCCGCCGCCCTCTGCGCCCGCGCCCGCCTGCCATCCTTTCCAGCCGTCCCTCCGACGGACTCGGCTCGGCCTCGCCTCGGCGGGCGGCTTCGGCTTGGACTTGAACATCTCCAGCATCCGGTCGGTCACGAGGAAGCCGCCGACGACGTTGATCGTGCCGAACGCCACCGCGATCACCAGCAGCGCCTTGCTCAAGCCGTCCAGGCCGGGGAGGCCGAGCAGCAGCAGGCCGCCGAGCAGCACGATCCCGTGGATCGCGTTGGTGCCCGACATCAGCGGCGTGTGCAGCGTGTTGGGCACCTTCGAGATCACCACGAAGCCGATGAAGCCCGCGAGCACGAGGATCGCGAGGTTGGTGGTGAGGACGCTGGCGAGGATCACGTGCCAGCCCCCCCGCTGGCAGCCTCGACCGCGGCCCGGGCGCCCGCGTGCACGATCTCCCCCTCGCGCACGATGCAGGCGCCCGCGACGATCTCGTCCTCGAAGTCCAGGTGCAGCGTGCCGTCCTCGCCCACGAGCAGCTCCAGCAGCGCGAGCACGTTGCGCGCGAACAGCGCCGAGGCGTGCTCGGGCAGCGTCGCGGGGAGGTTGAGCGGCGCGAGGATCGTCACGTCGTGGCGCACCACCGTCTGCCCCGGCTCGGTGAGCTCGCAGTTGCCGCCCGCCTCCCCCGCGAGGTCCACGACCACCGACCCCGGCTTCATCCCCCGCACGGCCTCCTCGGTCACCAGCTTCGGCGCGGGGCGGCCGGGCACCAGGGCGGTGGTGATGACCACGTCGAAGCCCTTGATCGCCTCCGTCAGCGCCTGCTGCTGGCGGGCGCGCTCCTCCTCGGTCAGCTCGCGCGCGTAGCCCCCCTCGCCGGCGGCCTCCAGCCCGAGGTCGAGCCACTGGGCGCCCAGCGAGCGCACCTGCTCGGCCACCTCGGGGCGCACGTCGTAGCCGGTGGTGCGCGCCCCCAGGCGTTTGGCGGTGGCGATCGCCTGCAGGCCAGCCACGCCGGCGCCCAGCACGAGCACCTTCGCCGGCGGGATCGTGCCCGCGGCGGTCATCAGCATCGGGTAGAAGCGCCCCATCTGCTCGGCCCCCAGCAGCGCCGCGCGGTAGCCCGCGACGTTGGACTGCGAGGAGAGCGCGTCCATCGACTGCGCGCGGGAGATGCGCGGGATCGCCTCCATCGCGAGCGCCGTCGCCTTCGCGTCGGCGAGCGCGCGGGTGGTCTGCGGGCTCGTGAGCGGCGCGAGGAAGCCGATCAGCAGCGAGCCCGCCCCGAGCAGCCCGACCTCGGCGCGCGGTGGGCGGGGCGATCGTGACCACCACGTCGGCGCGCCACACCTCGGCGGCGTCGTCGGTCAACTCCGCGCCGGCGTCCGCGAAGGCGCCGTCGGGCAGCAGCGCGTCGGCGCCTGCCCCGCGCTGCACGAGGACCTCGAGGCCCCTGGCCTTCAGCTTGCCGACCACCTCGGGCACGAGCGCCACCCGGTGCTCACCCGCCGCGGTCTCCTTCGGTACGCCAACCCGCATTGAGGGGCGGGAACGTATCCGATCGAGCGGACGCGCGCCACCCCGGTGGACCATCTGCGAAACTGAGCGGTGGTTCCGGCCGGCGCATGCGCCGGCCGGCGGGGCCGCACATGCGCGGCCCCGGGAGCGGCCACATGTGGCCGCTCCAGGCAGGGCCGCATGCGGCCCTGCCACCCCAGACCGCGCCATGACCGTCAACCTCACCCGCATCTACACCAAGCTCGGAGACGCCGGCGAGACCCACCTCGGGGACATGAGCCGTGTCTCCAAGCTGCACCCCCGCGTGGAGGCGTACGGCACCGTGGACGAGCTCAACTCCGTGCTCGGGGTGGCGCTCCTGCAGCCGGGACTGCCGGCGCGCTTCGCAGGAGTGGCTGCGCCGCGTGCAGAACGACCTGCTCGACCTCGGCGCCGACCTGTCCGTGCCCGCCGCCGACGGCGCGGAGCGCGAGCGGCTGCGCATCACCGCCGAGTACACCGAGTGGCTGGAGGAGGCGTGCGACGAGGTCAACGCGAAGCTGCCCCCGCTGCGCTCGTTCGTGATCCCCGGCGGCACCCCCGCCGCGGCGCACCTGCACGTCTGTCGCACCGTGTGCCGCCGCGCGGAGCGGCGCGCGCTCGCGGTGGAGGACGCCAACCCCGAGGTGGTGCGCTACCTCAACCGGCTCTCCGACCTGCTGTTCATCCTCGCCCGCGCCGTGAACCAGGGCGCCCCCACCAGTCGGAGCCCCTGTGGGACCCGGGAGCGCACGGGGCGACGCCGGCGCCCTGACAGACGACGCCGGCACCCTGGTCAGGAGGAGCGCCCGCGACCCGCGGGGCGCCACGCGAGCGGCCCCGGCTCATCCCAGGCGCGGCCCAGCGCCGCGACGGCGAGCGAGACGCACAGCGCGGCGAGCAGGTAGCCGCCGAGCACGTCGGAGGGCATGTGCCAGGCGAGGATCAGCAGCGAGCAGCCGACCGCGACCGCGAACGCGCAGCCGAGCGCGGCGACCAGCGGGCGCAGGCGGTGGGGAGCGACGAGCAGCGCGCACAGCACCAGCGTCATCGCCGCGGTCGCGTGGCCGCTCGGCCAGGAGGCCGGGCCGACCCACTGCCAGCCCACGCTGTCGTGGGGGTGGGCGAGCAGCGGCTTGAGCAGCTCGGCGGCGCCCGGCGCGGCGGGCAGCACGACCGCGACCGCGAGCGCCACCCGCGGGCGGCGGCGCAGCAGCGCGACGGCGACGAGCAGCAGCGCCCACACGGTGTAGAGCAGCGGATCGAGCAGGTGCAGCAGGCCGTTGGCGAGCGCGTCGACGCCCGGGCGGCTGAGCTTGGTGAAGTCGTTGAGCAGCACCGCGTCGCGCAGGTGGATCGCGGGGACGAGCTCCGCGAGCGCCCACGTCACGGCCATCCCTACCAGGCAGAGGCCGGCGGCGCGCAGCGCCCAGGCGCTCGACGGTGCCCGGCCGGCGGGATCGCGGGCGACCCCGGCGGCGTGGAGCCTCCCGGTGCGACGGGCTGCCGTCAGAGGTGCGCTTGCTGACATCCTTACGGGAGGGTAGAGAACGGGCGCGACCACGACGCCGGGCAGCTCAGAGTTCTTGGCAAATAGGCGGGTGTGGCCGGAGGCGGGTGTCGTCGGGCGGTCCCGGGTCAAGCTCTTTCTATGGGCTCGGCTGGGATGGGCTCGGCTGGGGCAGCGCCAGCACGGCGCCGGTCTCGCTGAGGGCGACGGCGAGACGACCGTGCAGCGTGGCCTTGTCGAGGTCGTCCGCGGCGAGCTGCAGCGCAGCGGGGTCGGTGCCGGTGATCAGCCACTCGGGGTCCTCTTCGGCGGGGCGGGTGGCGGCGATCAAGCCGGCGCTGCCGAGCGTTCGCACGGTGGCGCCCTGGGCGTCGAGCAGCGCGATGGCGCGCCCCGAGGCGGCCACGCGCGCGTACACCCCGCTCGCGGCGGGGCCGTGTTCGAGGCTCTGGGCACCGGGGTCCTCGCGCACCTGCCGCCACGTGCCGACTAGCAGGCGCAGGGTGTCGGGCTCCTCTCCCGCGGGCCCGAGCTCGGCGAGCCCGAAGCGCACCCCAGCGGCGCGCAGACGAGCCCGGACGGTCTGGCAGGGGCCGCCTTCGAGCTGGGCGCATTCGATGCGCACGGGCACCCGCAGCCCCCCGATCCCGTGCAGGAAGGGCTCGGGGTAGGAGCCGACGGCGACGGGGGTGTGGTCAGTGGTGGACTTCACGCCGAGCCCACAGCCGCCCAGCGAGGCGGCGGCCAGCACGGCGAGCGCGAGCAGCCGCCTGCCGCCACGCCCCGTCGGCCGCCCGCCGGCCCCCGCCCAGCCAGGGCCGACCCCGGGGGCCCTACCGCCCAACGGCGTCCAGGTCGCTGTCCAGGTCAGCCAGCGCGCCGCGGGCGGCGGCGTCGAGCGTCGGGCGCTCGACCATCAGCCTGCGGGCGTGGTCGAGATCGTCCGAGCGCCCGACGGTCAGCGCGGCGACGAGGCGCCCGTCCTTCAGGTACCACGTGGTGAAGCTGCCCTCCTCCATCGAGCCCCGCACGATCTCCTCGTCCCACTCCCGCGCCGGGCCGACGTACTCGAGCTCGCCCCAGTCGCCGAGCACGGAGAAGAAGTAGGGAACCGTCTCGTGCGGGACGTCGCGGCCGAGCATGTTCAGCGCGGCGGTCTTGCCGTGGTTGAAGGCGACGTCCCAGTGCTCGATCCGCAGCGGCCCGCCGTGCAGCGGGGAGTCGTACTCGCAGATGTCGCCCGCCGCGAACACCCCGGGGGCCGAGGTCTGCAGGCGCGAGGAGCAGCGCACGCCCCCGCCCTCGCCCCAGCTGCAGGCCGGCGCCGCGCGCGAGCTGCACGTCGGGGGTCACGCCCGCGCCGATCACGACCGCTTCGGCCGGGAGCTCCAGGCCGTTCTTGGTGACGACCTTCGCCACCCGGCCCTCGCCCTCGAAGCGCTCCAGCTCGTCGTCGCCGTGGATCGTGACGCCGTGCGCTTCCAGCAGCTCCTGGAAGAAGCGCCCGGCCGTGGGGCCGAAGCCGCGTTCGAGCGTGAGCTGCTCCTGCATCACGATCGTGCAGCGCTTGCCCAGCATCGTCAGCGAGGCGGCGACCTCGCAGCCGATGTAGGAGCCGCCGATCAGCACCACGTGCTCGGCGTCCGCGACGCCCGCGCGGATCGCGTCGGCGTTGCCGAGCGTGCGCAGGTAGTGGATCTGCTCCAGCTCGCACCCCGGCACGTTCAGCCGCCGCACGTTCGCCCCGGTGGCGAGCAGCGCCTGGCCGAACTCGAGCTCCTCCTTGGTCGAGAGCTTCGCGGTGCGCGCCCCGGGGTCGAGCGCGGTGACGCTGGTGCGGGTCAGCAGCTCGATCTCCTGCTCTGCCCACCACTCCTGCGGGCGGAAGAACGCCTCGCTGCGCTCCTCCGCGCCGCGCAGGTAGCCCTTCGAGCAGTTCGGGCGGTTGTACGGCGGGTCGGGCTCGCGCCCCACCACCAGCACGCTCCCCTCCGCGCCCTCCTCGCGCAGCCACCGCGCGCAGTTGGCGCTCGCCAGCCCTCCGCCGATCAGCAGGTAGTCGACCTTGCGGGCAGCCATCGGCCACGTCGCCATATCGCTGTCGTGGTAGAGAAGCCACGCCTCGCGCACCGCCTCGTCAGTTCCCGCGGCATCACAGTCGCGGACACCAGGCAGCGGCACCAGCCCAGAGTGAGCCGTCCTCCGATGAACCACTGCGCGGACTGATCCAATCTGGATCTTCCTACAACCCCGGCGGGTGGCGCACCGACCAGTGCGCCCATGCGGGGATGTGGTCGAGGATGCGCCAGCGGGGGCCGTCTTCGTCGCGGTTGGGGCCGACGTCGGTGCCGTCGTGGCTGGTGTCCAGGCGCAGGCCCGCGATCACGATGAAGACGTGGTCGGTGGGCGCGGTGGTGGCGTAGATCGTCACCCACCGCCCGGGGCCCGGGCGCGCCCCAGTCGACGTAGTCCTGGGCGAGCGGGTTCTCGCGCACGATTTCTGCGAGCGGCCGCACGCCGGCGCGGTAGAGCACGTAGTTGACGGTGCTCGAGCAGTCCTCGCTCGTGGCGCCCCAGCGGGTCGGGGTGGCCGGCGGGGCCGTAGGGGAGGTCCTGCAGCTCGTTGCCGGCCACCACCATCGCCTGCACCGTCGGCGGCACGTCCTCGGGGATCAGCGCGACGTGGCCGTCTCTGCGGGGAGAGCACGCGCGTTCGCCCGGGATCGAACTCGACCGGTGCCGTGCTGGCGCCGCGATGCCGCTGATGCCGCTGATGCCGCTGACATCGCTGACTTCGGAGCCCGCCTGCCCCACGCCCGCTTCGGCGTACACCGGCGAGACCGGCGAGCCGGCGCTCCCGCGGCTCCGGGCGCGCCTCGGTATGTCGCCGCCCACCGTTCCACCTCGGCGACGTACCACCACGCGTGGTTGTAGGCGTAGATCGCCTCGCGGTAGTCGGCCGGGGCGCCCGAGGCGCGCAGGTAGTTGGCGGCCCCGTAGATCGCGTCCGCCGGGTTCCAGCGGTCGGGCGGGCCGTCGCCTTCGGCGTCCACGCCGTACTGCGCCCACGTCGACGCGAGGAACTGCATCGGCCCGCCCGCGCCCGCCGAGTTGACCGCGCCCTCCTGCGTGCACGAGGGGTCGGGGTCGCGCCCGTGGTCGCACTCGACCTTGCCGATCCCCGCGAGTACCGCCCAGTCGAGGCCGTAGCGGGCGGCCGCCTGGAGGTAGAGACGCAGGTATTCGGGCGGGATTTCGGCGCGCGCCTGCGCGGACACGCCGTACCCCCCGGCTGCCTTCGGCGCCGACCCCGCCGGCGAGCGCCGTGCGACTGCGCGCCGCTCATGACGGCGACGCTCGCCACGCCGAGCGCGAGCGCCACCGCGAGCGGGGCGGCGACGGCCAGCCGCCGCGAGCGCCGGTCCTTTCATCGGCCCCCCAGCTGGCGTTTGCGCCGCCGGGCGACCTCGTGGGCGTCGCGCAGCACCGAGGACTCGTACCCGCCGTGCCCGCCGCCGGCCGCGTGGCCCCGCGGGTCGTGCCCGCCCGGGTCGTCTGCGCGCGTCGTGTGGGCGCCCCTCCGGCGACTGCCTCGCGCGGGGCACCTTGGCGCGGGACCCTCAGCGGGGCGCCTCACGCGGGGGACCCTCCGGCGCGGGGCTGGCGGCCTCCAGCCCGAGAGCGCGGCGGGGCGTGGCCGCCCTGGCGCAGGCGCTCCTCGAGCGCGCGGTCGAAGTCCTTGCTCCGCTCGGCGGCGCTCGCGGCGCCCCGGCGCAGGCTCTCCGGCCGCGGCCACGGCGCTCGCGGCGCCGCTCAGCTCCCGGCGCAGCGCGAGCTCGCGGTCGATCTCCAGGCGCGCCTCCCGCTGCGCGCGGGGGGCGAGCCCTCCGTACTGCTCGCGCCCGTAGCCGACGATGCTCGCGAGCGCCGCGTAGTCGCGCCGGGCTGCGGCCGCTCTGTGACCTCGGTCGCTCCCGCGAGGCCGCCGCTGCCGCGCGCGGCGGCCGCGGCCGGCAGCGCCGCCTGGGCGTCGAGCCACTCGCTGCGCTCGCGCGCCTGCTCGGGGGTGTAGGCGCGGCCGGTGCGCCGCTGGGCGCGCTCGCCCTCGCCGGCGGTGCGCCGGGCCTCGTTGAGCGCGAGCTGCCCGCGCTCGACCTCGCCCTCGACGCGCCGCGCGCGGCCGTCCAGCTCGGCGACCTTGCGGGTGTCGCCGGCCGCCGCCGCTCGCTCCCGCGCGCCCTGCACCCGCTGCAGCTGGGCGCGCTTGGCGGAGAGCTCGCTCTGGACTCGCCGGAGCGGGGCCGCGTGGGCGCTCGCCGCCCCGTGCTCGCGCTCGAGCATCCGCCCCACCTGCTCGTCCGCCGTGGCCTGCGCGCGCTCGCGGCCGACGCGCTCGAGCGTCCGCCGGCGCTCCACGCTCGGGGCGGGACCGGAGAGCTTGCTGCGCACCCACTGCGCCGTGCGCCACGCCGTGCGGGGACTCTCGAGCTGCTGCTTGACGCGCTCTGCGAGCGAGCGCTGGTGCGCGCTCTGCCCGCGGTGCTCGCCGGCGATGAAGCCGAGCGTCCGGTGGCGCTGGCGGTAGGCGCCCCACCACAGCACCGTGAGCAGCAGCCACCGCGTCCACCACCCGAACGCTTCGAGCTCCACACGGTGCGCGTCAGCAGCAGCACCACCCCCAGCAGGAACGAGAAGACGAGCTTCGAGCAGACCGCGCCCACCAGCCGTGTCCCCCACGTCCGGAACGCCGCGCGGCCGCCGTCGCCGAGCGCGGGGGCGATCACCGCGGCCGGCGCGAGCAGCAGGTAGAGCAGGCTGAGGATCTCCGCTCCGAGCAGGTGCAGCACGATGAAGCCGAGCAGCAGCACCGCCCCCGCCGCGCCGACCGCGATCAGCACCAGGCCCGCGAGCCGGGGGTACGTTCCACTCTGCGTGCGGAACTCCGCCTCCGCCGCCGTCGGCCCGCGGCAGTCAGTGGCATTTTCGCCGCCCCCGCACAGGACGCTCAGCAGCGTGCCGGAGCTCTCGACCGAGTTGCGCGCCGGCCCGTTGGCGGGCAGCGCGAGGAAGACTTCCCCGTTGGTGCGCGCCGCGCGCAGCAGCGCCGCGCTCTGCGCGAGCGCCCGCGGGGACTCGCCTACCAGCAGCCGGCACAGCGCCGTCAAGGCTTCGCTGCTCGCGCAGTGCGCTCCCTGCGCGATCCCGGCGATCACGAGGCCGGAGACGCGTAGCCGCGGCTCCAGCCGCGCGGGGTCCTCGCACCAGCCGACGTTGCCGAACTCCAGGTAGCACCACGGCGCGCCGACGACCGCCGCGAACAGCCCGCCCATGCTCTGGGCCAGCGTCCGCGGCGCGTGCGCGGGGGTTCCCTGCACGACCGCCCCGAGCGTGCCCGCGCTGGCCTCGTCGACCCACCGGCCGAGCGCGCCGACGGTGCCGGCCGGGTCGGCGATCATCCACAGGCCACCCGCCATCATCGCGAGCATCAGCGCCGCCTGGCCGAGCGTCTCGGCGACACGGCGGCGCACGAGCCCGTTGTAGGCGGCCACCAGCGCCGCCACCGCGAGCGCGAGCACCAGCCACGGCCCGGTGAACGACGCCTGCGTCTGGCGCAGCGCCCGCTCCACGGCGCCCATCGCGGAGCTGTCGAGCAGGTCAAGCGTAAAACACCACTCCAGCGCCACGACCACGGTGTGCACGACCCACACGAGCCCCATCCACACCGGCTCGACCAGATCGTCCTGCAGCAGCGTCTGGCTGGTGACACCGAGCAGTCCGGCGTCGATGTGCACGTCCAGCGCGTAGTCGCCGGTCGGCGCGCCGGCCGCCTCGAAGCCGGAGGTCGCGCAGTTGCGCTGGTTCGCGGGCGGCAGTTCGCCAGCCTCCCCGCAGAGCGGGCTGCCGAGCCCGTTTTCCACGAGCGGGTCGCCGCCGCTGGCGGGCGCCGAGGCCGCCGCATCGCCTTCCGTGGCCCCCACTCCCCCCACTTGGCGCGCCGGCGGACGGCTGGGACGAGCGGCGGTCCGCTGGGCGCACGGGGCGGGTGCGAGGAGCGTGGCGGTGGCGAGGCCGCCGCCGGTGAAGCGAAGGCCGCCGGCGCGAGCGCGGCGGCGAGCGCGAGGAGCGACGGCGCGAGCGGCTCTCACCGGTGACGTCGGGGGCGTCGTCGAGAACGCGCGCAGCAGCGACGGCACGACCACGTCGACCTGGATCGCCTCCACCCGTCCGTGGTGGTCGCGGAACAGACAGCGGCCGGCGTCGAGCTCGAGCAGGGTCTGGCGCGCGCGGCGGTCCTCCGGGTCGAGGCCGAGCAGCGCGCAGCGCGCGGCGCGCCTCCGCCTCGGAGCGCATCCCGAACACGAACGTCGCGCCCACTAGGTTCTCCAGCGACTCGCGCTCCCCGAGCAGCGTGTCGGTGACCAGCTGCGTGGAGATGATCGGCACCGCCAGCTCCGAGCGGCCCATGCGCTGCAGCGATGCCAGCAGCGTGCGGCCGACGGGGTCCTTCAGCAGCCGCCAGCCCTCGTCAAATAATGACGCTATATTGCATAACCCCATGACGAGCACCAGCCTCAGCCTCGACGCCTATGTACGCGTATCGAAGGTCAGGGGACGCAGCGGCGCGAGCTTCATCTCCCCCGAGGTCCAGCGCGAGCAGATCGAGCGCTGGGCGAACGCCCATGGGCACACGCTCACCTGGCACGAGCCGGAGCTCGACGTCTCCGGCGGCACCATGAGCCGCCCGATCTTCGACCAGATCATGGAGCGGATCAGAGCCCGCCAGAGCGACGGGGTGATCGTCGCCAAGCTCGACCGCTTCGCCCGCACGCTCGTCGGCGCGCTCAGCACCCTCGAAGAGTTCGAGCGCCAGGGCGCCGTGCTCGTCAGCGTCGCCGAGAACCTCGACCTCTCGACCCCGATGGGCAAGGCGTTCCTGCGCATCCTGCTCGTCTTCGCTGAGCTCGAGCGCGACCGCATCAGCGAAAGCTGGGGAACCGCGACCGACAACGCGATTGCCCGCGGCATCCACATCGCCAAGTTCACCCCTGTCGGCTACGAGAAGGGCGCCGACAAGCGCCTTGCCCTGAGTGCCGAGGCGCCCGCGATCCGCGAGGCGTTCCTGATGCGCGGCGCCCACAGGACGCGCACCGAGATCGCCCGCCGGCTCGACGAGATCGCCCCCCGCCCCAACGGTGGCCGCTGGACGACCGCCAAAGTGGAGCGCATCATCAAAAACCGCGTCTACATGGGCGAGGCGTACCGCGGCAAGGCGGTCAACCCCAGCGCCCACCCGGCGATCGTGACTTCAGCGGAGTGGCAGGCCGCCAACCTCGCGCCCGTGCGGGCCTCGCACCGCAGCAGCAAACCGAACCTCCTCGGCGGGATCGCCCGCTGCGCAGGCTGCCGCTACGTCCTCGCCCCCCAGGTCTACGGCTGGGGCAAGACCAACCCCACGCGGGCCTACCGCTGCCGCGAGGTCCACGGAGCCGGAGCCTGCCCGGCGCCCGCGAGCATCCCCCGAGACACCCTCGATCGCTATGTCGAGACCGTCTGGCGCGAGCAGATGACCCACCAGGCCCTCACGGTCAAGCGCGACACCGAAGCGCTCCAGGCGGCAACAGCAGCGCTCGCGGCGGCGGAAGAGGAGCTGGCGGCGTTCGCCTCAGACCTCACCGCCCGCCGTGTACTCGGCGGCACCTACCACGCCGCCCTCGAAGCGCGCGCCACAGCGGTCAACCAAGCCCAGGCCGATCTGCAGCGAGCCACCGCGGTGGCGCCGAGCGCGGAGGCCATCGAGCGCTACACAGACCTACCGATCGAGGAGCGCAAGCGCATCGTCGGCAGCTCGATCGACGCCGTGATCGTCAAGCGCGGCAGCATCCGCGACCCGGTCGAGGGGCGCGTCACAATCCTCTGGCGCGGCGAAGGGCCGGACGACCTCCCCCGCCGTGGCCGCGACAACGGCCCCATCCGACCGTACCTCCCCTAGCGGCACGAGCACCACACCCGGGTGGCGCTCCCGCGTGACCTGCGCGAACGTCTGGAGCGCCGCGAGCACCGCGGCACGCGGCATCGGGGGAACATTCGGCGTCGAGGTCGCACTCGCCATCTCCTCTTACTCCGACGCCCCCATCAGGAGGGGACACAACTTTGGAATCGCGGCCGTTCTGCCCTGGCCCAGGGGGTAAGGCAGCCCTGGATTCGCCCACGGAAAGCACCGAGGAAACAGGGTCCGCTGGCGCGGCCCGCCCCACTGCCCTCGCGGCCTGGCGCGCTTCTTGATCTCGCACCCCCAACGTCAGGTGCACGAGATCAAGAACCAACCAGGGATGGGACGGGAAAGTGAAAGAGAGAGAAAAAGAAGAGGGGATGAATCCAGGGAGTGGAGGAGGAGGGGAAGGGCAAGGAAGAGAGGAAGAGAGAGAGAAAAAAGAAGACAATAAAGTGCAGAAAGGACAGAGCGTGGCGGCAGGCGCGGCAGCAGCAAAACCGAAGGAACAAGGGAACAAGGGAGACAGGGAGACAGGGTGCAAGCCGGCGAGCAAGAAGGCGAGGAGGAGTGGCAGAGGACTAGGTCGAGGCGCGTGTGTTGCCACGTAGCAAGCCGCTCACGCCACATCGCCGAAGGGACTGTCCCGCTCCCCCTCGGGCCGGCGGAGTAGAGGAAGGAAGGTTCTTTCTCATTTGAGCGGAGGTTGTGATGCAGACCGAGAGGGACGCGGAGATCGTGGGTTGGGTCGGGCGGCTGGGCGCGGCGGGCGCGGAGCATGTGATGGCCCGCTTCGGAATGGGCCGCAGCTGGGCGTATGAGCGGCTGGGGCAGCTCGTCGAGGGCAGGCTGCTGGAGCAGCGGATGCTGCTGTTCCGCAAGCCGGGTGTGTATGCGGCGACGGCGGCGGGCCTGCGCTGGCGGGGTCTCGAGCGCCTCGGCGTCCACCAGGTGCGCCCGGGCGGCTACGAGCACGCCTGGGAGGTAGCGCAGGCAGCCGTGGCACTCCACCGGGGCCTCCCAGGCTGGGAGGTGATCAGCGAGCGGGAGATCCGCGCGCACGAGCGAGACGAGGGCGAGCTGCTGGCCTCCGCGCGGGTGGGGGAGCTGCCGGGTGGCCGCCCGGCGCTGCATCGGCCCGATCTCGCGCTGCGCTCGCCGCGGGGGCGGCTGGTGGCGGTGGAGGTCGAGCTGTCGGTGAAGGCGCGGGTGCGGCTCGCGGCGATCTGCCGTGGGTGGGCGAGGGCGCGGCACGTCGATGGCGTGTACTACCTCGCGTGTCCGCAGGCGGCGCGCGCCGTGAGCCGAGCGGTGAAGGAGACGCGGGCGCAGGAGCAGATCACGGTGCTGGCGCTGGGCGAGACCGCCGCGCTGCTCGCCGCCGAGGAAAGGCAGGCCACCGATGCTTGACCACCTGCTGCTGATCCTCGTAGTCGGAGTCGGCGCGGTGTTCGGCGGGGGCGTCGTCGCCGCGCGGGTGCTGCGTGAGAATGGCCTGCGCTGGACGTGGGCGATGCTCGGCCTACCCGCCGGCATGGTGTTGTGGAAGCTAAACCCGCTGGTGGGGCTAGCGGTGCTCGGGGTGGCGACGCGGGGGTGCATCGTAGGCGCGCGCTGGCAGCGTGAAGACTTCGCGCACGGCGCCGATCATGCCGAGGCCGCGCACTCCCGGCTCGGGGTCGCCGACGTGCTGCGTCGAGGCGTGCAGGACCGCCGGCTGCGCGAGTCCGGTAGCTGGGTCCACAACGGGCGGCTCGTCGTCGGCCGCGACGAGCGCGGGATGGCCGTGACGATCCCGGTCGGGTACGAGTCCGGGAGCCACACGCTCGTGCTCGGCGCGACCGGCGCGGGGAAGACGGTCAGCGAGGCGTGGGTCGCGTGCCGTCTGATCGAGCAGGGCCACGGCGCGGTAGTGATCGACCCGAAGGGCGACCGGATGCTCTGCCAGGAGCTGCAGGCCGCCGCCGAGCGGGCTGGCGCGGAGTTCTTGCGGTGGACCCCGGAGGGGCCGCTCGCGTACAACCCCTACGCGCAGGGCAGCGACACGGAGATCGCGGACAAGGCGCTCGCCGGGGAGCGGTTCACCGAGCCGCACTATCTGCGCCAGGCACAGCGCTATCTAGGCCATGCGGTCCGCGCGATGCGCGCCGCCGGCGTGCAGGTGACGCCGGTGTCGCTGATGGAGAACATGGACCCACGTACGCTCGAGGTCACCGCCAGGAAGCTCTCCGAGAGTGAGGCCGAGCCGGTCCAGAACTATCTGGACTCGCTCGGTGAGCGCCAGCAGCGCGAGCTCTCAGGCGTCAGGGATCGCTTGGCGATTCTCGCCGAGTCGGAGCTGCGCCCGTGGCTTGAGCCGAGCCCCGACCGGCCGACGCTCGACATCCACCAGGCGGTCGAGGATCGCGCCGTCGTATACGTGTGCCTGGACACGGACCGCCGGCTGCTGCTGAGCACGATGCTCGCCGGCGCCGTCGTGACCGATCTCGTCACGCTCGTCGGGCGTCTGCAGCATGAGCCGGCGCCCACCGTCGTGGCGATCGACGAGTTCTCCGCGATCGCTGCGGAGCCCGTCGCGCGGCTCTTCGGCCGCGCCCGCTCGGCGGGGATCAGCCTGATCCTCGGCACCCAGGAGCTCGCCGACCTCAAAGGCGCCGAGGACAGCGCGCTGCGCGAGCAGGTGCTCGGCAACGTCGCAGCGCTGATCGCGCACCGCCAGAACGTCCCCGAGTCAGCCGAGCTGATCGCCGCGATGGCCGGCACCAGGCCCGTGTGGGTCACCACCCAGCAGACCGAAGAGGGCCTGCTCGTCCCCGGCCCCAGCGGCACGGGCAGCCGCCGCCGCGGCCACGAGTACGAGATCCACCCATCCCGCATCAAGCGCCTCGGGACCGGGCAGGCCGTGGTCATCACCCCCGGCACGGGCCAGCCGCCGACCGTCGTCCACGTCAACCACCCAAGCGACTCCCGCCCCGGGCGGAGCGTCTGATCTCAGGGTGAAGGCAAACGTCTACATCGACGGGCTTAACCTTTACTACAGTGCGCTGCGGTGGCGTTTCGCTGACTGCAAGTGGCTGGACTTGCGACGGCTCGCAGAGCTGCTGCTCCCCCACGACGAGATCGTCCAGGTCAAGTACTTCACTGCGAGGGTGAGCGGCCTGCCCGACGATCCCGAGCAGCATCGCCGTCAGCAGGCATATCTGCGTGCGTTGGCTGCTGTTGGAGTTGAGATCGTCTACGGGAACTTTCAGAGCCAGGCGCGGTGGATGCGCCGCGAGATCCCCTGTCATACCCCTGGCTGTCCGACGGCTGGGCCCAAGGAGAGGGTGATCTATCGGGAGGAGAAGGGCTCCGATGTCAATCTCGGCGCGCATCTGCTGATGGACGCCTTTCGGGGAAGGTACGAGCTCGCGGTTGTCGTGACGAACGACACCGATCTGCTCGAGCCGATTCGCATGGTCCGGCGCGAGCTCGGCGTCAGGGTGATCCTGCTTGCTCCCACTGCGAAGCCGGCGGCGCGCCTGATCGCTGAGGTCGACGGCGTCCGGCAATTACGCCACGGCGCACTGCAGACCGCCCAGCTTCCGTTGACCCTACGTGACCGCAAGGGCGAGATCCATCGCCCGGGCGAGTGGCGCCCTCAGAGACGCTGAGACCCGGCACAGGGCCGGGCCTCGCACCCGGCCAGCGAAGTGACCGGGGATATCATCAAAGTTCAGTATAGCCTCGGTGCCGCACACTCGGGGCGGCCCCGCGTGCAGCACAGGGACAGGTGCGCGCGATCTTTGCGCTCGTGTTCTGGGGGATCGTCCACGTGGGTGGGTGAGGCATCCGCGCGTAGTGTGCGCGGGGCCTCCATGCCCCGCGTCGACGCGCAGGACACCATCCGGGGCAACGGCGAGTCACGGTCGATCGTCCGCCGCTCCCCAACCAGGCTGCGCCTGGTCGGGGACCCCGACCGCGGCGGAGCGCAGTCCCCCGGCCCCCGCCGGGCGGGGCAGGGTAGCACGCCCTGTCAACCCACAAGGGGTGTGACAGGGCGTGCGCGGGGGCCGTGCCGGGGGCCGACCGACTGCTCGATCGACGAATGGGAACCCCCTGGCCACGGAGTCGAGGCGGAGCTGCGTCGGACCCGGATCGGGCTGGGCGTCGTCTGCCCGCGCCGCTACGGTTCGGTGCCCCAACCCGGCGCCTGTGTACGCAAAATCACCCTGTCCAAGCTGAACAGCTTCAACCGTTCGCGCTCGGCGCTCATCAAGTGCATCGCGAACATCGCGATCAGCCGCACGACCTGCTCGCCCACGCGCTCGGCCTGCGAGTGCTCGGAGCGCGGAGCGGCCGGGTCGGGGCTCGGGAGATCGCGGATCGGCAGGTACGTGACCTGGCGGTGGCCGACCGGCGGCAGGCGCACCTCGGGGTCCGCGAAGCCGAGCTGGGTTAGCCCGGAGCGGGCGTACACCTCGAGCGTCTTCGCGACCTGCGCGTCCGTCGGATCGCCTTCGCGCAGCGCGCGCACGACCTCCCCACAGGTCGGCTCGCGCGCGCGGCGGCACACGCAGTCCACCGCCCCCACCACCGCTGTCTCCCACGCGGGCTCGGCGCGCACCGGCAGCAGGTCGCGCAGGAACGACACCGCGGTGTCGTGGCGCAGCGCCTCGGGCGCCACGCGCAGCGGGTCGAGCACCCCACGCAGCGCCGGGTCGGGACGCAGCGCGATGCACTCCACGTGTGGGGCCACCTGCTCCAGCAGGTGGAAGCGGTGGTCGCCCTTCGGGTCGCAGTCGATCACGCGCGCGCCCTGCAGGAAACCCTCGTACTTGAGCTTCTGATCGAGCGTCGTCTTGCCCGAGCCGAGCGCTCCGATGCTCAGAATCGTCGTGTTGCGGTCGCGCTCGGACCCCTCGCGCAAGTTGAAGCGCACCGGCCGCGCCGACCCGCTGAGGGTGTGGCCGAGGTAGAAGCCCGTCGCGCTGCCCGCCTCGTGTGTGGCGGTCGGCACCATCGCCGCGACCTGCTCGGTGGTCAGCGTGTCGTCATACCCCGCCACGCGCGTTCGCTGGCCGGGGAGGTGCTGGCAGAACAGCCGCAGCTGGTCGCCCGCCGGGCGGTGCAGGCGCACCTCCCCGTACGCGCGCCGGCACACCTCCACGCGCTCCTCAAGCTCCTCCTCCCCCCGCGCCGCCACGGCGATCGCGAGCGTCGCCCGCAGCAGCGGCGGGCGACTCGACGCCTGCAGGTGCGCGAGCAGGTCGCGGGCCTCCTGCGTGCGCCGATACCCGAGATCCGTCACCCCCTGCTCGCCGTCGGACTCCGCGCGCAGAATCTGATCGGCGTCCTGGATCCGCCGCCGCGCGATCCGCAGCGCCAGCTCGTTGGGCAGGTACCGCGCGTTCAGGGAGAGGTCCACGCCGAACGGGAGGCTCTCCACCGGCGCGAACATCAGCTCCGCGCGCGCGCCCGGGAAATGGGTCCGCTCGGGCAGCGCGCCGACCACGAGCTGCGCCTGCCAGCTCACCCCCAGCTCGGACTCGATCTTCAACGTCCGTGGCCTCTGCTCCACCCACCCCTCGCCCCACCGCAGGACATCCCCCTCCAGCGGCGCCAGCACAGCCTCGCCGTTTCGCTCGCACACGAGCGCCCGCGGCTCGTGCAGGCCGTCCACCTCGGGCTCCCCCAGATCCCGGCAGAAGCTTCGCCTCACCAACCACTGCAGCTCCGCGCCGCTCGCCGGCCTCGCCGCGAGGAAGTCCGCGAGGCGCGCGTGGGCCTGATCGGCCCGCACCCGAGCCTTCTCGAGCTCGGTCGCGCGCAGCAGCCTTCGGTCGTTCGAGAGCACTCCGCGCCTGATTGCCCCCACCCACTCGCGCGGCCCTCGCTCCGCAGCGCGAGACACATACGACGCCACATCGCGCTCCGGGTCGCGCAGGCTCACGATCACGAACACCGCGGGTCGCTGCGCCTCCAGATCCTCCAGGCGCCTTGCGTGCTCGGCTACGTACCGCCGCCGCGCGCGCGACTCCCCGGCCATCTCGCGGACATACGCCGCAACCTCCCACCGCCGGCTCACGCGCACGATCTGCACATCGGCGCCCGCCGCCTCCACCGCACCGAGCAGCGCGAGAAAGCGCCCGCGCTTTCCGTCCTCGGAGAGCCACTCGTAGGAGGCGCTCGGCACCGCGAACGCCGCCCACGCGTCGTCATACCCCTCGCCGAAGACGAGGTTGCCGTAGACCATGCTGAGCGGGGGGCGGGAGATCGACATAGGAGGGGCCTACCTCCTTGTTCCGACCGCACCGCCGAAGTGGGACGTCCGCGCGGCGTCGGCGCGGCTACGAGTACGAGGTCCACCCCTCCCGCATCAGGCGCCTGCCCACCGGGCCGTGATTACGCTGGACACCGAGCAGGCACGCGCCGTCGCGCGGGCCAACCACCCGGGGAGGGGGGCGCGCGAAAGGCCGCCAGCCGGTTAGGGACCAGCTGGCGGACCCGGTTGAGCTTGTGCTATTTACCTACTATTCTTACACCGGAACGCCCTCCGTCGATATCTTCGACAACGGCTCTAAGTTCATCTGCCGCTTCGTGTAGATATATCGCGGTGATTACGCATGACTGGTTTATTTCGTATTCCTCATTTGCGCAGGTTTCTCCGTTCAAAAATTCCCAATCTACAGGGGTCCGGTGAAGTATTATAAGCCACGGCTTTTCTTTTACTCCGCTTTCATTTGTAATTTCGAGATCAGCCCTCTGAAGTTCTTCTAGGGGCATCCCATTCCAGTTTGAAGTCATTTTAAATAGAGGAACCTTTTCGACACGAAATCCTTTTTCACCTCCAATTTTTACAGAGCCGGTCACTTCACCTGATTCTTTTCCACCCAGCGAGCATTTAAGTTTATGCGCACTCTCAAATCTACCTAGCACTGTGCCACTGGACACTACGTTCTTTAGTTCTAGCCGTTCTGCTTCGCCTTCACTTAGGCATTCATCGGTCTGCGGGCCGCCGATGGTGTTGCACTTAATTTTCCACCCCGGTTCTTTGCCGCTGGTACTGGCCAGAATCTTGGTTAAGATCTTTTTTTCGGTTTCAAACAGTTCTATATTCCATGGAAGATTTACTCCTCTTATTTCTTCTACCCCTTCTTTTGCGCAGGCTTTCACGCCTCTGCAATTTTCTTTGGCTTTTTCATATTCGGCCACTCTTACTTTGCCTTTGCCTCCGGCTTCGATGACTCCTTCCCCCATACTACCTTTTTCATAGCACTGAACTTCAGCTACTCCTAGGGCTGTTTTCGTGTCCCTAAGCGTCAGCGTGAGACCCACGAGCCTGATTGTGCCTTTTTCAGTCCCAGTGACGTCCTGCCATTCCCAACCGCCTGTAGCGTTTACTTTTGTACACGACGAGCTTTCAAAACTACCCTTTTCTTCTGCCTTGCATACTACCCACGACCGCACGGCGGAGGCGTTCCCCGCCAGCGCCACGCCCATCACGAGCATCGACACGAGGCAGAGCCCCGCGGTCTTCCCTATCATTCGCATCTCAGTCAACCTCCTTTGGTCCCTAAAGGAATCATCGATTTCCATGACGCAGAGGCTCCACGCGCCTCCCGCGGATGTCAAGGACGACGCCGCGAACCCAATAGCCACGGCACCTAGCGCCCCAAGCATGTCTCCGACTTGCCCTAGCGGGCATTACGAATTCTCAGGACAGTCTCAAGTCACAACGTAAGCCAGAGCTCGCCGCCGCAATCGATCGCGTCGTCATCTCCCGGGTGCTCACGTAACAGCTGCTCCAGCGAGTCCACGAGCTGTCCGATCGACTTGCGGCTCAGCGGAACACGGGCCGGTACGCAGACCAGCCCGTAGGTCTTCGCCCCGGCGCGCAGCGCCTCGGCTAGCAGCGGACGGAAGTCGCCGAGATCCCTCGTGACGATCGCTCGGCGTTGCTCTGCCATAGACGCGAAGTGCACGCGGTCGGAGCGGCCAAGCAACTCGGGGCGCTCTGCCACGGCGAGGACGTCGTGGCCGCGGGCTCGAAGTTGACGGGCGATCTCTGGGGAGAGGTGCTCGTTCAGCAGCAGCCTCACGCGCCGATCGCTTCCTGGGCCGCGCGCCACCGCGCCTCCTCGAGCTCGCTGAGCTCGTGAACGCGCGCGATCCACTCGTCGATCTCCTCGCGGTTGGAGCCGTAGTAGCGGATCGCGAGCTCGACCAGCCGCGGCTCGACCTCGAGGTATGCGGCAGCCTCCGCCGCGGAGCCGCTGTCCTTGGCCACTTCGATGACCTCCCACACGTCCAGGCCCGACCCCATCAGCGCCGGGCGGCGGCCCATCGCACCATCAACGAAGTGGATGCCCGGGACTTCGTCCATCAGCAGCCCCTCCGCCAGGTACCGCTCGGCGAGCGTCGTCCGTGGCTCCCCGGAGAGTCGCGCGCGCCGGCGCAACCGCTCGAGGGTCGTCAGCGGCGGGCGCATGGAGAGCTGTCCACGAGCATTCTCAGCCATCTCGCACACAGCGTAACACAGTGTGTGCGAGCGTTCCTCGTCGCAGCGAGGCTCCGGCACAACGCTCCCAGGCGCCGGCGCAGCGCCCCGATGTAAACCACCGGAACCGGGCATCCGCTCAGCGCACCTCCAAGCGCGCGCCACGCTCCAGCGCGATCACCTGGCCGCAAATCGGCTGCTGCCCTCCAGGCAACTCCTGCAGCGTCACGTGCGGACGGCCGCGCAAGCTCAAAGCGCGGCCCCAGCGTCCGCGGAGACCGGGGCGCCGGCCGGAGCGCGCGTGGGCCACCCGCACGAGCACCGCCCCCGGGCCGGTGTAGCGCAGGCGGCGAAAGCGCGCGTCCGAGCCGTCGGGGAGAACGAGCAGGCTCCCGGGAAGCCAGACCCGCTGGAAGCGTGCGCCCGAGCGCGCGCCGGCGAGTACGCACGAGCCGGCGAGCTGGCGCGGCCCGAGGGCGTGGCGTGCGAGCGCGGCGGCGGCCAGGTGAAACGGCCGCCCCTCCACGCGGATCATCGTGAGGACCCCTGCGCCGCCCGCGGGGAGCACGAGGTCGCGCAGGTACCACGGCAGCGCCCTCACAGCCACCCCCACCAGCGGCAGTGCACCGAGCAGCGCGAGACCCGCGAGCAGCGCGAAGCAGTACACGACCCCGCGCAGGGGGACCCCGCCTGGGTTGAGGCGCAACCGGTCGACGCGGTAGATGCGTCGCTCGAGGTCGAACACCGCGCGGTAGGAGCGGATCTCCATCGCAACGAACCGAAGGCCGCTCGCGTCAGGCCCCGCAAGCCGCCCGCGTCAGGCCCCGAACAGCGAGTTGACGGTGTCCTGCAGCAGGTTGAGGCCCGCGGGGGTGGCGAGCAGCACCGCCACGATCCCCACGGCGAACACGCCCGCGGCCTCCTTGAAGTCGCGGCGAAAGGCGAGCACGATCCCGGCGATCGCGAACGCGAGGCCGATCAGGCTCATCGCCACCTTGCGACCGGTGCTCCCCGCCTTGGAGGCGGCTGCTTCCAGCGAGCTGCCTTCTTCAGAAGACCCAGCCCCGCCCCCGGACCCGCCGCCCGTCGCCGCCTGGGCGCCAGTGGACCTGGGGGCAGTGGCGACCGCGGCGCGGGCGGTGAGCGGCAGGAGGGCTAGGTAGGCGCAGTAGGCGACGGCGAAGCCGGTGAGCAGGACGACGCGTGCAGTGGGCCTACACCGTGACCCCGGCTTGGTGGGGCGCGATTGAGGCTTGGTGTGGCCCGGTTGGGGCCGAGTGGGAGCATTCATGACACCTCTCCTTGCATGGTCTTGTTGGCCTGTACCCATCAGCTGTCGGGGTCCATCTGGATCGCCGCGATCTCCCAGCGGCCCTGGGCGCGGGCGACGTCGAGTTCGTAGGCGAGCGTGTACTGCGCGCCGCGCTGGTCCTGGGCCTGCACCACCGCGAGCACCGCTCCCGCGCCGGGCGCCCACTGCAGGCTCTGCAGGGACTGCAGCGCCAGGCCCGCCCCGGGCAGCGAGACGCGCGCCCCGGGGGCGAGGTCCGCGGCGAGCTCGGAGGCGGAGCCGGCGAGGTAGTTGCGCAGCGCGCGTTCCACCACCGTGGCCAGTTCGGGGTCGGCAACCTGGCGCAGGCGCCCCTCGACACTCGTCTGGGCGGGGCCGGCGGCAGGGGGCCCCACGAACGCGGGGTAGCCGGCCAGCGCGAGCCCGCCCCCGGCCGGGTGGAGCACGCTCACGGTGACATACAGGAGCCCCGCGGTGTCGGTCTGCGCGGCCACGGTGTAGACGTGCTCCCCCGGGAGGGGTTCGCGGGCCTGAACGACCTGCGTCCACTGCACACGCTGCTCGCCGCTCTCCGGCGGCTGCAGGCCGGCGTCGGCCTCCATCCCGGGACCCACAAACGGCGCGAGCGCGCGTTCGCGGGCTTCGGGGTCCTGGGCTTCCCACGTGAGGTAGGCGCGCGCAAACAGTGTCGCGAAGCCCTCCGCCGCGAGGTCCTGGGCGGGGGCACGCCGCAGCAGCGCAGCCGGCACCGTCGCGCGCGGGGGGTCGAGCGCGAAGCGCACGCTCGCCAGCAGCCCCGCGAGCGCCAGCGCGTGGAGCAGGTGGCGCGGCGCCTCGCGTGCGAGGCGGATTCGCCACAGGGGGCGAGGGGTGACCGTCACCGCCGCCCGGGGGCGCGCCGGCGCAGCGTCCAGGTCCGGGGGAGCGACGCTCATCCGGTCTGCCGCTCGAACCCGAATTCCGAGCGCGCCGCGTTCGCCGATGCGGTTGTGGGGGGCGTTGTGGCGGGTGGCGGCGCCGCGGGGGAGGTTGCTGGCGAAGAGGTTGGTGTGGGGTCCGGTGCCGCGGGTGGCGTTGGTGAAGGGGGCATCGCTGCGGTAGGTGGCGCCGCGACCGCGGGGGTCCTCGTCTGCCCGAGCTCGCGGACACCATCCCGCCGCGCCGTCCGCCGAGGCCCGGCCGGCCCACGCGGAGCGCGTCCGTGTCGGCGCCGGTCGCGACCAAGCGGCTGCGAAGAGGCGGGCAGCGCGACCGGAGCGGAGGAGGGAGCGGACCGGGGAGATCGGCTGTCCGCCAACAGGCCGAGCGTGCTCCGCCGACTCACGGAGGATCGCGAGGCGCTCACGACCACCACGCCCGCCACGATCGCCACGGCGCCGGCCAGGGCGGCGATACCGACAGCACGTCCCCACGGGCTCGAGCTCGACCCCTCGGCGGTAGCCTCCCCCGACCAGTCCGCAGCAGCGAGGAACTCCGCTTCGGAGTAGACGCGGTAGACCTGGCGGGAAGGCCGGCGCAGCGGCGTCATGAGCGGCGCGGGGGTCGGCACAGCGGCGTCACGGGCGGCGCGGGGGTTCGGGGGGCCACGCGGGCGGCCGAGGGCCAAGGTGGGGAGTAACCCGGCCCCCGGCCGCGTGCGCGCGGATGGGCAGCGCCAAGAGGTCGCGCCTGCAACCGACCTTCGGCGTCCCAAGGGACGCGCCTATGGGGGTAGTGAGGGATGTCATAGGTGGGTCCCTATTGCTTAGTCCGACCCGGCTCGGAGAGTGGGACACGGCTCGGAGGGTCGGAGACGGACCCGGCTCGGAGAGTGGGACACGGCTCGAGGGCCGACACGGACCGGCTCGGAGAGCGGAGGGCGCGTCGAGGAGCCGCCGCAGCCGCGCGACGGCCGCGTTGAGCGACCTTGCGGTAGCTCTCGAAGGACCACCCGAACCGCTCGCAGAACTCGGCACGGCCCATCCCCAGGGCGACCTGGCAGGCGAGCACCAGCCGCTGGTCGTCGCTCAGCAGCGGCGCGAGCTCGGCCACCTGGTGTAACTGCAGCCGAAGGGCCACCAGCGGGTGGACCTCGGCCCGCGGGTCGACGACCTGCACCTCCCGCTCCCCCGGGCCACCCAACGGGAGCGCCCCCTCCAGCGCGGCTGCATCGGGCTGCGGCCCGCGACCGCGCGGCGGCGGTCGAGCACGCGGGAGAGGAAGCGCTGCTCGAGCGCGTTCGCGAGGTGCTCGCGGGAGGAGAACCGCCGTCCGCGCGCGCGCGCCCGCGAGCAGCTCGAGTACGGCCTGGCTGTAGCAGTCCTCCAGGTCCTCGCGCCGCAGGCGGTGGCGGTGGGCGCGCAGCAGCCCCTCGTGCGCGGCGCGCGCCACGAGCGCGAGGAGCTCGGCTGGAGTCGTGCGAAGGCGGCGGCGCGACCGATCGAAGGGCGACCGGACAGAGATCGGGGGGCGACGTGCGCGACGCGGATGCGGGTAGACACACAGGCATGTCGCACCACCAGCCGCCCGACAGACCCCCCTCCCAGATCCGTCCGGGGCCTGAGCGCGGTCGATCGCTTCCAGCAGCGCCACCGCGCGCTGGCGTTCTCGTGGCGGTGCTGAAGAAGTTCGACGACGACCAGGGCATCCAGCTGGGGGCGCTGATCGCGTACTACGGGTTCTTCTCGCTGTTCCCGCTGCTGCTGGTGTTCGTGACGGTGCTCGGCTTCGTGCTGCAGGGCAACCCGAGCGCGCAGGAGAGCGTGCTGCACTCGACGCTCAGCCAGTTCCCGATCATCGGCACCCAGCTGCAGCAGAACGTGCACTCGCTGAGGGGCAGCGGCCTGGCGCTGGCGCATCGGCCTGCGTCGGCTCGCTGCTCGCGGGGCTGGGCATCACCGGCGCGACGCGCAACGCGTTCGACGTGGTCTGGAAAGTGCCCCGCAAGGAGCGGTCGAACTTCGTCGTGTGGCGGCTGCGCGGCCTCGGCTTGCTGGTGGCGCTCGGCGTGCTGAGCATCGTCTCGACGGCGGTCGCGGGGTACGTCACCGCGCAGACGGCCGGCGCGGTGGAAGTGCTCGCGGGCGTCCTGGTGGCGCTGGCGGCGAACCTGCTGCTGTTCTTCACCGCCTTCCGGCTGCTCACGGTGAGGCAAGTGGAGACCCGCGACCTGCTCCCCGGCGTCGTGGTGGCGGCGGTGCTGTGGCAGGCCTCGAGCACGTGGGCGGCTACTACGTGGACCACGTGGTGCGCCACGCCCAGCAGACCTCGGGGCTGTTCGCGTTCGTGCTGGGCCTGCTCACGTGGCTGTACCTCGGGGGCCAGGTGACGCTGCTAGCGGCGGAGGTCAACGTGGTACGCGCCAAGCGCCTGTGGCCGCGCCAGCTGTTCTGAGCCCGAGCGGTCTTTTTTCTGATGGCCGGCTCCGCCGGCAGCGGCGATCGCAGTGCGAGACCGGGGCTGGTGGCGTGCGTCGAGGGCCGCAATCTGCGCGCAACGCGAAACCGGGCTGAGTGGCGTGCCCGTCAAGGGCCGGTCTTGCTGAGCGACCCGCCGCGGACGACGGGCACGGAGGCCCGGCGCGCACGCCCGTGGACCCCGCACAGACACACGCGGACGATCTCCAAAAGACACCCGGCCACACGCCCACCTGGGTCGCCGTTTCGCGCCCCCTTGACATCCTCTCGGCGGTTGTTATACTTGCTTCTGTTTCGTAAGCTTATATGGGAGCGTATACGATGCCAGCAAGCTCAGACAACGGAAAGTCCCGCCCCAAGCCCACCCCGGTCCCGGCCGCCACGTCGGCGGAGCCGGCCAGCTGCTGCGGCTGATCCCCCTCGACGACACCGTCGTGTTCCCCAACATGGGGATCACGCTCACCGTGGACGTCGGCGAGGACGAGCGCGTCGTGCTCGTCCCCCGCCACGAGAACGAGTTCCTCGAGGTCGGCACCGTCGCCGAGGTCGAGGACCACCTGCGGCTGCCCGGCGGCGGGCGCGCCGTGGCGCTCTCCGGCGAGCACCGCGCGCTGATCGGCGCCGCGCAGACCGGCGTCGACGGCGAGCTGCGCGTCGAGATCGACGAGCGCCCCGACGAGGTGCCCACCGACGGGCGCACGCGCAACCTCGAGCGCGAGTACCGCGCGATCGTCGAGGAGATCCTCGAGCTGCGCGGCGACGACGGGCGCATCGCGGCGTTCCTGCGCGCGATCGTCGAGCCCGGGCCGCTGGCGGACTCCGCCGGCTACTCGCCCAACCTGTCCTACGCCCAGAAGGTCGAGCTGCTGCGCACGCTCGACGTGACCGACCGCCTGGAGATGGCTGTGAAGCTGCAGCGCGAGTCGCTCGCCGAGCTGCAGGTGCGCAAGCGCATCCGCGAGGACGTGCAGGACGGCGCCGAGAAGCAGCAGCGCGACTACTTCCTGCGCAAGCAGATGGAGTCGATCCGCAAGGAGCTCGGCGAGGACGAGGGCTCGGTCGCGGACGAGTACCGCACCAAGATCGAGGCCGCGGGGATGCCCGAGGAAGTACACGAGCAGGCGCTCAAGGAGCTCGGACGCCTGGAGCGCATGGGCGAGCAGACCGGCGAGTCCTCGATGATCCGCACCTACCTGGACTGGCTGATCGCGGTGCCCTGGGCCAAGCGCTCGGAGGAGCACCTCGACCCCGCGGGGGCGCGTGAGGTGCTCGACGCCGACCACGCCGGCCTCGAAGACGTCAAGGACCGCATCACCGAGTACCTCGCGGTGCGCAAGCTGCGCCAGGACCGCGGCATCGAGGCCGACCCCAAGTCCGGGGCGATCCTCACGCTGATCGGCCCCCCCGGCACCGGCAAGACCTCGATCGGCGAGTCGATCGCCCGTGCGCTGGGACGCGAGTTCGTGCGCATGTCGCTCGGCGGCGTGCGCGACGAGGCGGAGATCCGCGGGCACCGGCGCACCTACATCGGCGCGCTGCCCGGCCGGCTCGTGCGCGCGCTGCGCGACGCGGGGACGATGAACCCGGTGATCCTGCTCGACGAGGTCGACAAGGTCGGCGCGGACTGGCGCGGGGACCCCTCCGCGGCGCTGCTGGAGGTGCTCGGACCCCGCGCAGAACCACTCCTTCCGCGACCACTACCTCGACGTCGAGCTCGACCTCAGCCAGGTGATGTTCATCGCCACGGCCAACGTCGCCGACACGATCCCCGGCCCGCTGCTCGACCGCATGGAGGTGATCCGCTTCGACGGGTACACCTCCGAGGAGAAGCTCGCGATCGCCAAGGGCTACCTGTGGCCGCGCCAGCGCGACCGCAACGGCCTGCTCGAGGGCGAGGTCGAGATCGACGACGAGCTGCTGCGGCTGGTGATCGCCGAGTACACCCGCGAGGCGGGCGTGCGCTCGCTCGAGCGCGAGCTCGGGACGCTGCTGCGCAAGACCGCCACCAAGATCGCCTCGACGCCTGCCCGTGGAGGACGGCGCGAAGGCGACCGGCGGCGCGCAGGACGGCGCCAAGGAGGCCGATGCCGCGAAGCCAGACGGTCGGCGAGGAGTCGGCCGTCGAGCCTGCCGCAGCCGCCGGAGGGCGCCGAGAGCCGCCGCAGCAGGAGCAGCCCGCTGAGCCCAAGGCGAAGAAGGCGTCCAAGAAGGCAGCCGCGCGCAAGGCACCCCCGTGAAGATCGACCTGGAGACCGTGCGCGAGGCGCTCGGGCGCCAGCGGTTCTTCCAGGAGTCCGCCTCGCGCACCGCCACCCCTGGCGTCGCCACCGGCCTGGCCGTGACCGGCACCGGCGGGGACGTGCTGTTCGTCGAGGCCACCGCGATGAAGAGCTCCGGCTCGGGCGGCGGCGGCGGGCTGGTGCTGACCGGCCAGCTCGGGGACGTGATGAAGGAGTCGGCGCGCATCGCGCTCTCCTACGTGCGCGGCCACGCCGAGGAGATCGGCATCGAGGAGTCGCGCGTTCGAGGGACAGGAGTTCCACGTCCACGTGCCCGCCGGTGCGATCCCCAAGGACGGCCCCTCCGCGGGGGTCACGATGGTCACCGCGCTGGCCTCGCTGCTCAGCGGCCGGGCCGTGAAGCACACCGTCGGGATGACCGGCGAGGTCACCCTGCAGGGGCGCGTGCTGCCGATCGGCGGGCTCAAGCAGAAGGTGCTGGCGGCCCACGCGGCCGGCCTGACC
The DNA here is from genome assembly GCA_963831945.1 of uncultured Solirubrobacterales bacterium. Classification (GTDB taxonomy): domain Bacteria; phylum Actinomycetota; class Thermoleophilia; order Solirubrobacterales; family Solirubrobacteraceae; genus Palsa-744. Next base: position 441,402 of record CAWHSC010000003.1, read on the forward strand.
GACGTGATCCTGCCGGAGCGCAACCGTGGCGACCTGGACGACATCCCGCAGGAGGTCCGCGAGCAGATGACCTTCCACCCGGTGATGACCGTCCAGGAGGTGCTCGACCGGGCGCTGGAGCCCACGCGCGATGTCGCCCACCAGCTCTCCTAGGCGTCCAGCCCGCGATGCCGCCCGCCAGCTCACGTAGGTGTCAGCCCGTTCCCGTGGAGGTCCGCCGCACGGCGGACCTCCTGGAGCGGCGCTGGCAGCTGTCGATCATCTACGCCGCGCTCACTGGCGCGCTGCGCTTCAGTGAGTTCGCCGAGGCGGTCTCCGGCATCTCCCCGCGGATGCTCTCCGAGCGCCTGCGCGACCTCGAGGCCGCGGGCCTCGTGCAGCGCACCGTGATCCCCTCGAGCCCCCCCACGGTCGAGTACCGCCTCACCGCGCGCGGGCGGCGCCTGGCGCCGGTGGTCGAAGCGATGCGCGCTTACGCCGAGGGGTAGGGCGCTCTCAGAGGACACGCGGACCATCCAGCGACCCGCGCACTCAGCTGACGCGACCGGCCGATCGAGTCGAGCGGTGCGTATCGTGCGCGTCGCATAGTGGTGACTCATCCCGACGGGCGCATCGGCTAGCGTGAAGGGGGTGTCCACAGTTGACGAGACTGCCGTGGCCGCCCAGGCGAGCGTGCCCGTAGCGGCGCGTGGGCTCACGCGCCGCTACGGCGAGAACACTACGGCCGTGGACGCGCTGCGCGGCGTCGACCTCGATGTGCGTGACCGCGAGCTCGTCGCCGTGATGGGGCCCTCGGGGTCGGGCAAGTCGACGTTGATGCACCTGCTCGCAGGGCTCGACCGGCCGACGTCGGGCACCGTAACGATCGCCGGCACAGTGCTGGGCCGGCTCGACGACCGGGCGCTGACGCTCCTGCGCCGGGCACACATCGGCTTTATCTTCCAGTTCTTCAACCTGCTGCCGATGCTCGACGCCGAGGAGAACGTCGTGCTGCCGCTCTCGATCGCGGGCGAGCGGCCCGAGCAGGCGTGGGTCGAGGAGCTGCTGGGCAAGGTCGGCCTGCAGCGGCGCCGGCACCATCGCCCCTCCGAGCTCTCCGGCGGCGAGCAGCAGCGCGTGGCGATCGCGCGGGCCCTCGTCACGCGGCCGACGATCCTGCTCGCGGACGAGCCGACCGGCAACCTCGACTCCAAGACCGGCGGGGAGATCCTGCAGCTGATGCGCGACTCGGTCGACTCTTACGGGCAGACGACGGTGATGGTCACGCACGACCCGCGCGCCGCCGCGATCGCCGACCGCATCCTGTTCATCGCCGACGGGCAGATCGTCAAGCAGCTCACCGGGGCGACCCCGGGCGAGGTGCTCACCGTGATGGGCGACATCTCAGGCGAGGCGCCCGCGGCGTGATCGGCGTCGCGCTCAAAGGGCTCGCCGGGCGCAAGCTGCGCGCAACGCTGACAGCTGTGGCGATCGTGCTCGGCGTGGCGATGATCAGCGGCACCTACATCCTCACCGACACGATCAAAGCGGCGTTCGGCACCGTGTTCACCGAAGTGTACAAGCACACCGACGTCGTCGTCACGGGCAAGAGCGCGCTCAGCAGCGGCGAAGAAGAAGGGGGGCACAGCGGGCGGCTGGCGCCCGCGTTCCCCGAAACGCTGCTCGCCACGGTGCGCAGGGTGCCGGGTGTCGCGCAAGCGCAGGGGAGCGTGTCCGACTCCGCGCAGCTGGTGGGACGGGATGGCAAGGTGATCTCGGGCGGTGGTGCGTCGGGGCTTGCGTTCAGCGTGCACGGCCACGGCAACCAGCGCTTCAACCCGCTGCAGCTCGTCGCGGGGCGCTGGCCATCCGGGCCCGGTGAGATCGCGATCGACGCCAACACCGCCGAACGGCACGACTACGCAGTGGGCGAGACGATCGGCGCGATCGCGCGCGGCGCCGAGCAGCAGTACCGGATCGCCGGCATCGCCAAGATCGGCGGCGTGTCCTCGCTCGGGGGCACGACGATGGCGATCTTCGACTTCCCCGTCGCCCAGCGGCTCTTTCACAAGGTCGGCAAGCTCGACTCGATCTCCGTCGCCGACCGCTCCGGCTACACGCCCGCCCAGGTCGTGCGCGAAATCCGCCCGCTGCTGCCGCCCAGCGCGCGCGTGCGCACAGCCACGGCGCAGGCGCAGAAGTCCACCGAACAGACCAACGGCTTTCTGGGAATCATCCAGGACTTCCTGCTCGCGTTCGCCGGGGTCGCGCTGTTCGTCGGCAGCTTCGTGATCGCCAACACGCTGTCGATCACGATCGCGCAGCGCACCCGCGAGCTCGCGACGCTGCGTACGCTCGGCGCCACCCGCCGCCAGGTGCTGCGCTCGGTGCTGCTCGAAGCGTTCGCGATCGGGCTGTTCGCGGCCGTCGTGGGCCTGTTCCTCGGCCTCGGCTTGGCGAAGGGTCTCAACTCGTTGTTCGTCTCGTTCGGCATCGACCTGCCCCAGGCGAGCACCGTGTTCGCGACGCGCACGGTCATCGTGTCGCTTGGAGTCGGCGTCGTGGTCACGGTGCTCGCGGCCACCCGCCCCGCCCTGCGCGCGACGCACGTCGCGCCGATCGCCGCGGTTCGCGAGGGCGCGCTGCTGCCGCCCTCGCGCTTCGCGCGGTTCGGCACGCCCGCCGCGGTGGTGACGATCGCGGTGGCGGTCGCGCTGATGCTGGTCGGCCTGCTCGTCTCCGGCCTCTCCACCGGAACGCGCCTGTTGGCGATCGGGCTGGGTGCCGCGGGAGTGTTCGTCGGGGTGGCGATGGTCGCCAAGCTCCTCGTGCCGCCGCTCGCCGCCGCGCTCGGGTGGCCGGCAACCAAGATCGGCGGCACCGCCGGCAAGCTGGCGCGCGGCAACGCGAGGCGCAACCCCTCCCGCACGGCGTCCACCGCCTCGGCGCTGATGATCGGCCTCGCGCTCGTGACGCTCGTGTCGGTGCTGGCGGCGGGCCTGAAGTCGACGTTCGAGAGCTCGGTCAACCAGCTGTTCAAGGCCGACTACGCGCTCACCTCCACCAACGGCTTCTCGCCCACCTCGATCGCCTCCGAAGCGGCGGTGCGCAGGGTGCCGGGCGTGCAGGTCGTCGCCGGCGTTCGCGCCGGCCGGGGCCGCGCGTTCGGCGGGGAAATCAACGTCGGCGGAGTACCGCCGAACATCAGCAGGGTGATCGACGTCAAGTGGCAGCACGGCTCCCCTGCCGTCCCCGCGGAGCTGGGCGCGAGCGGCGCGTTTGTCTCCAAGGCGTACGCCAAAGAACTGCACCTGCACGTGGGCTCGCCGATCGCCGTTGAGACCCCAACCGGGAGGGTGATGCACCTCCAGCTCCGAGGCATCTACGAACCGCCCAAAGGCGGCGCGCCCTACGGCGACGTGACGATCTCCACGCCGCGCTTCGACGCCGAATACCAGAACCCGGAAAACGTCTACACCTTCGTCAACGTCGCCGGTGGCGCCACCGCCGCCAACACCGCGCGTCTGGAAGCCGCCATGGCAGGCTTCCCCGACGCGAAGATCCAGACCGAGAGCCAGTTCAAGAGCAACCAGGAGAAAGGGATCAACACGCTGCTCAACCTCCTCTACGTGCTGCTCTCGCTGTCGATCCTCGTCAGCCTCTTCGGGATCGTCAACACGCTCGTGCTGACGGTCTTCGAGCGCACCCGCGAGCTCGGGATGCTGCGCGCGATCGGCATGACCCGCCGCCAGGTGCGCCGCATGATCCGCCACGAGAGCATCATCACCGCGCTGATCGGCGCCGCGCTCGGGATCCCCGTCGGCATCGTGCTCGCGCTGATGGTCGGGCAGGCGATCGAATACCCCGCGTTCACGATCCCGGTCGGGACGCTGCTGGTGTTCATCATCGCCGCGATCCTCGCCGGCATCCTCGCGGCGATCTTCCCGGCGCGGCGGGCATCGCGGCTGAACGTGCTGGCGGCGCTGCAGTACGAGTAGTCCGATCGGGGCGGCCGGATTCGAACCGGCGATCTCGGCTCCCCAAAAGCCGCGCGTTACCAGGCTTCGCTACGCCCCGTGCGTGACAGGCAGTCTACCGCGACTCGTCCCGCAGCCTGTCCATCCTCGCTCGCATCGCGCGCGCCTGCTTTCGCAGACAGGTGGCGTGGGCCATTGCGAACATATGGCCCCCATATGCCGCAGACCGATGTCTGCCAGTCGCGGGTCCACCGCACCATTCCCAACCAGGACACCCACTCGCGCACGAGCGCTGCTAGGGTCCCGCCCCGCTATGGCTGACGTTCAACCCCTGCGCGCGCTGCACTACGACCTCTCCGTGGTGGGAGCCCTCGGCGATGTTGTGGCGCCTCCCTACGACGTGATCGACGCCGCACAACGCACCGCGCTGATCGCGCGCTCCCCGTTCAACGTGGTCGCAGTGGATCTCCCCCGGGCACCCACCGCCGGCAAGGGCGGCGCCGACGGGCAGCAGAGCATTGAGAGCGAGCGCTCCGATCCCTACCGGGCCGCCGGGGAACTGTTTGAGAGCTGGCAGCTGCAGGGCGCCGTCGTGCGCGACTCGGGGCCCGCGGTGTGGGCGCATACGCAGCAGTACACGGGCCCCGACGGGGTCGTGCAGACCAGGCGGGGGTTCTTCTGCCGGGTGCGCATCGAGGAGTACGGGCCGGGGCGGGTGCGCCCGCATGAGCGCACGCACCCGGGTCCGAAGGAGGACCGCCTGCGCTTGACGCGAGCCACGCGCGCGAACATGTCGCCGATCTTCTCGCTCTACTCCGACCCCGCGGGCGCCGCCTGGGAGGCGCTTGCACCGGCCACCGCGCAGGCTCCGTGGGGGAGGCGACCGATGCGCAGGGCACCGTCCACCGCCTGTGGCGGGTCGGAGACGAGCGAGTGGTCGCTGCGGTGCAGGCCGCCGCGCGCGACTCCGAGCTGCTGATCGCCGACGGTCACCACCGCTACGAGACCGCGCGCGCCTACGCCGAGGAGGTCGGCGGGGAGGGCGATCACCGCTACGTGCTGATGTGCCTGGTCGCCCTGGAGGACCCGGGGCTCACCGTGTTCCCCACGCACCGCCTCGTGCGGGGCCTAGACGCCGCGCGGCGGGAGGCGCTCGCGGCGGTGCTGCGCAGGGACTTCGAGGTCGCGGAGGTGCCGGAGGGGGAGCTCGCGCCCCCACCCAGGACGGGGCTGCTCGAGCTCGGCTACATCGACTCCGACGCCAAGCGCCCGCTGCGCCTGACGCTGAAGGACCAGGCGATCGCCGACGCCGCCCTGCCGGGGTACTCGCGAGGCCTACCGGCAGCCTCGATACCGGGGTGCTCGAGGCGCTGCTGCTGAAGGGTGCGCTGGGTCTCTCCGACGAGGACATCTCGCACCTGCACGACTTCCGCTACGCCCGCGACGCCGGCGAGGCGCTCGAGCTGGTGCGGGGAGGCGAGTACGACGTCGCATTCCTGCTGCGCCCCACCCCGGTGGCGCAGGTCAGAGACGTGGCGGCTGCCGGCGAGAACATGCCGCCGAAGTCCACCTTCTTCTTCCCCAAGCTGCTCACGGGGCTGCTGTTCAACCCTCTGTAGCCTCTCGTCCGGCCTCGGACGGCCGGCCCGGGTCCCCGTGGGGGATGGAGGCACGGTGCAACCCACTGGCTCACGGTCTTACATAACTACCATGTGTATTAGGGGATAGGGGTGGCAAGCAGGTGAGATCGGAAGATCGGATCGGAGGCGCAGCACCATGAAGGCGACAGCGAAGCGCAACGACGGAACGTTCAAGCACACCCTGCGGGTGCGCGAGCACCAGCTCACGGTCGACGAGAGCGTGGAGGCTGGCGGCGAGGATGCCGGACCCGACCCTCAGGAGCTGCTGGCGGCGAGCCTAGCCGCGTGCACGGCGATCACGATGGAGATGTACGCAGAGCGCAAGGGCTGGGAGATCGGGGAGGTGGAGGTCGAGGTGCAGTACAGCCCGGCCGAGCGCGGCTGCCCGACGAAGTTCGAGCTCGTGCTGCGGCTCCCCGAGGAGATGCCCGCGGAGCAGGTGGAGCGTATGCGGGTGATCGCCGCGAAGTGCCCCGTGCACCGCACGCTCGACGGCGAGGTCATGTTCGAGGAACGGCTCGAGCGGGTCGCCGCGCTGCAGGCGGCGTCCTGAGCGAGGCCCCGGATCAGATCTCAGCGGCGGTGCTGGTGCCGCTGTTCCTCGGCGCGAGCGACGAGCCCCACGCGGTCCTCACGCGCCGTCGCGCCGACCTGCGCCGCCACGCGGGGGAGATCTCCTTCCCCGGCGGGCGGCGGGACCCGGAGGACGCCGACCTGCGCGAGACCGCGCTGCGCGAGGCGGAGGAGGAGATCGGCCTGGCGCGCGCGGAGGTCAGCGTGCGCGGGGAGCTGCCGCCCGTCTCGACGTTCGTGACCGGCTACCTGATCCACCCCTTCGTGGGGCTGATCCCCGCTGGCCGATCTCCGATCGGTCGGCGCTGGCGGGCCTCCCCCGGCGAGGTGGACGCGGTGCTAGAGCTCCCACTGGGCGCCCTGCGGGAGGGCCGGACGCGCACACGGATGGAGCGCCGCGGGGTCTCGTTCGAGACTGACGCTTACATAGTCGGCGAGAACCTCATCTGGGGCGCCACGGCGCGCATCCTCGACGATCTCTACGAGCGCCTGGACTCTTTCTTGACGACGCCCTCTCAGGACCCACCCTCGACCGGGCCCTCCACGAGGCCCCCCCGCTCCGTCCACGAGCCGTCGTAGGCTCCGGCGCCGTTCACCGCGAGCCAACGTGGCTACGCGAGCAGCGAGGCCAGCGCCGCGCGTGCCTGCGTCAACCACCGCGGGACGTCTGCCGGGTCGGCGCGCAGGATCGCGAGCGGAACCGAGTTCTCCTGTGCGACCTCGCGGACGATCCGCTCTCCCTCGGCGAGCGCGTCGGCGGGCACGGAGGAGCCGGCGGCCTCGTAGAGGAGGCCGCGCACGGTGGTGTCCACCACGTGCCCCGTGAACGCGCGCAGGCGGGCCCCGTGCAGGGCGCGCAGCTGCTCCTCGGGGCCGCTGGCGCTGCCGAGCAGCCAACAGGCGATCGTGACGCCCTCGAGCGCTCCGCGCAGCGTGCCGAGGCGGTCGGGGTCGCCGATCCAGCACTCCGCGTCGGCCGCTTCGATCGCCGCCCGGCGGCCCTCGGCGCGGGTGACTACGCGCGCGGCGTGCCCCTGCTGCCCGGCGTCCCGGGCCAGCTGCAGGCCGCGGCAGCCGCCCCCGACGATCAGTACTCGCGCCACCGCGCGAAGCGTACTCGGGTGGGGGCCGGGCTCATCCCGACCCCCACCACACCACCGGCACAGAGCGGCTCGTCGTGCCGGGGCTTGCTCGAGCGCCACCGGAGAGGTATGGGTAGCGGCGCTCGAACAAGCCCCGGCAGTGCCGGTACTCAGCCGTCCTTGGCTCCTGCTTCTGCCTGTCCCTCGGCACTCTATGTGCCGTGCTCCAAATGAAAACACAAAAGTCCGTGCTTGTCAAGGAGGATATGTCAAAACCAGTTTTTTTGGTGCCCTGGCCCCCGCGGCACCGATTACCTACCCCCCTGTGGCGGGGTGCCCCGCCCCCCGCGGCGCCACCGTCTCCCCACCCTCGAATACCATCCGGCGTCGATGATCGGCCGCCCCCTCAACTCACGATGACGAGCCCTCCCCCCCAGCCCGAGCCGAGCGGCACAGGCGAGGCCGGCGAGGCCGCGCGCGCGGCGGAGGTCGTGACGATGGACAAGATCGTGGCGCTCTGCAAGCGCCGCGGCTTCATCTTCCCCTCCTCGGAGATCTACGGCGGGGTCGGCTCGACGTACGACTTCGGCCACTACGGGGTCCTGTTGAAGGGCAACGTCAAGGGCGAGTGGTGGCGCTCCATGCTCTCTGAGCGCGAGGACATCGTCGCGCTGGACTCGGCGATCCTGCAGCACCCGCGGGTCTGGGAGGCCTCGGGCCACCTCGCGGGCTTCACCGACCCGCTGGTGGACTGCCGCACCTGCGGTCAGCGCTTCCGGGCCGACCACCTGGGGGATCTGGCGTGCGGGCGCAAACCCTCCAAGCACCCCGGCGAGACGGAGGAGTGTTCGCTGACCGACGCGCGCGACTTCAACCTGATGTTCGAGACCACCATCGGGCCCGTCAAGGAGTCCGGCGCCACCGCCTACCTGCGCCCCGAGACCGCACAGGGGATCTTCATCAACTTCAAGAACGTCCTGCAGTTCTCTCGCAAGCGCCCCCCGTTCGGGATCGCCCAGATCGGCAAGTCCTTCCGCAACGAGATCACCCCGGGCAACTTCATCTTCCGCACGCGCGAGTTCGAGCAGATGGAGATGGAGTTCTTCGTGCCGCCCACCGAAGCCCAGCGGTGGTTTGAGCACTGGCTCGCTGAGCGCCTGCGCTGGTACACCGAGCTCGGCCTGCGCCCCGACCACCTGCGCCTGCGCGCGCACGACCCCGACGAGCTCTCGCACTACTCCTCGGGGACCTCCGACGTGGAGTACCTGTTCCCGATCGGCTGGTCGGAGCTGGAGGGGATCGCCAACCGCGGCGACTTCGACCTCACCCAGCACGCGAAGTTCTCGGGCGAGAAGCTCGAGTACTTCGACCAGGCCACCGGCGAGCGCTACGTGCCGCACGTGATCGAGCCGGCCGCGGGGGCCGACCGCGCGACGCTGGCGTTCATGGTGGACGCCTACGACGAGGAACTCGTCGCGCGCGAGGGCACCGGCGCGGGCGAGCGGCGCACCGTCCTGCGCCTGCACCCCCGCCTGGCGCCGGTGAAGGTGGCGGTGCTGCCGCTCGTCAATAAGGACGGCCAGCCGGAGCTCGCGCGCGAGGTCTACCGCGCGGCGCGCGAGCTGGTGCAGGCCGAGTACGACGACGGCGGGGCGATCGGCAAGCGCTACCGCCGCCAGGACGAGATCGGCACGCCGTTCTGCGTGACCGTTGACCACGAGAGCCTGCAGGACGGCACGGTCACGGTGCGCGACCGCGACTCGCTGACGCAGGAGCGCCTGCCCGTGGAGGGGCTCGCGCAGGAGCTTCAGCGGCGTGTCCTCGCGCCGTGGACCACACCCAAGTTGAAAGGCTAGATAGGAGACACATGGACTTCGACCTGACCGACGAGCAGCGCCTGATCCGCGACACCGCGCGCGAGTTCACCGACCGGGAGATCGTCGAGCGTACGCGCGAAAACGCTCGCAACCACCACTTCGACACAGACCTCGTCAAGAAGGTCGCCGCGCAGGGCTACCTCGGCGCGATCGTCCCCCCCGAGTACGGCGGCGCCGGCCTCGACTACTTCAGCTACGGCCTCGTGGTCGAGGAGATCGGCCGCGGCGACTCCGCGATCCGCACGGTGATCTCGGTCCAGACCTCGCTCGTCTGCTCTGGCATCGTCAAGTTCGGCACCGAGGCCCAGAAGCACAAGTACCTGCCGCGGCTATGCTCGGGCGAGTGGCTCGGGTGCTTCGGGCTGACCGAGCCGGACACGGGCTCGGACGCGGCCAACCAGAAGACGCGCGCGCACAAGACCGACTCCGGCTGGGTGCTCAACGGCGCGAAGATGTGGATCTCGATGGGCAACTACGCGAAGGTCGCGATGATCTTCGCCCAGACCGACCCGGCGCTCGGACACAAGGGCATCGCGTGCTTCCTCGTCGACACCGACCAGCCCGGCTACTCCGCGCAGACGATCGAGCACAAGATGGGCCTGCACGCCTCCGACACGGCCTCGATCTCACTCGAAGACGTCGAGGTCGCAGACGAGGACATGCTCGGCGAGGTCGGGGATGGCTTCAAAATCGCGATGTCGAACCTCGACTCCGGGCGCTACTCCGTCGCCGCGGGCTGCGTCGGGATCTGCCGCGGCTGCGTCGAGGCGTCGGTCGCCTACGCCAAGGAGCGCGAGCAGTTCGGGCGCCCGATCGCCTCCTTCCAGCTCGTGCAGGCGATGATCGCCGACATGGTCCTGAAGACCGACGCCTCGCGGATGCTCGTCTGGCGCGCCGGGTGGCTCAAGGACCAGGGCCGGCCGAACACCCTGGAGACCTCGATCGCCAAGCTCCACGCGACCGAGGCCTCCCTGGAGTGCGCAAACCTCGCAATCCAGATCCACGGCGGCGCCGGCTACGTCGACGACCACCCGGTCGAGCGCTACTTCCGCGACGCGCGCGTCACGACCCTCTACGAGGGCACCTCGCAGATCCAGAAACTGATCATCGGGCGTGCGATGACCGGCATCAACGCACTGGTGCCCTCGTGACGAGCCCGCGTGGACCGAAGCACTCCGCGTTGCCGCCGGGTAGGAGGCCCGGCGCGCCCCCGCCCGGTGCCGTCCCGACACACGTGGACGATCCCCTATGAACACTGCTGCCCGTCCTGCGCGTGTAATCGGCGTGCTGGGAGCCGGCACGATGGGCTCTGGCATCGCGCAGCTCGCCTGCCGCTCCGGGGCGCGCACGCTGCTGCACGACCCCTTCCCCGAGGCGCTCACGCGGGGGGTCGAGCGCGCGCGGGGGGGTCTTGAGAAGGAAGCGGCGCGGGGGCGGCTCACGGCCGATGAGGCCCGCGTGGCCGCCGCTCGGCTGGAGGTCGCCGCGGACCTTGAGGCGTTCGCGCCGTGCGAGCTGGTGATCGAGGCCGCGCCGGAGCTTCCCGAGCTCAAGCGCGAGCTCTACGGGCGGCTCTCGGCGATCGTTTCCGGCGAGTGCGTGCTCGCGACCAACACTTCCTCGCTGCCGGTTACCGGCATCGCCGCGGGGGCGAGTGTTCCCGAGCGGGTCGTCGGGATGCACTTCTTCAACCCCGCCCCGCTGATGGCGCTCGTCGAGGTCATCGCCGGGCTGCGCTCCTCCGAGGCGGCGCTCGCGCTCGCCGACGCCACCGGCTTGGCGATGGGCAAGACCGTGATCCGCGCCACCGACGGCCCCGGGTTTCTCGTCAACCGCTGCAACCGCCCCTTCGGCCTCGAGGCCCTGCGGCTGCTGGGCGAGCGGGTCGCGGACATGCCGACGATCGACCGCATCGTGCGCCTCGGTGGCGGCTTTCGCATGGGGCCCTTCGAGCTCTCCGACCTCGTCGGCGTGGACACCGGCTTTGACGTCGCGCGCTCCTTCTACGAGCTCTCCTTCGGCGAGCCGCGCTGGCGGCCCTCTCCGATCCAGGCGCAGCGGGTCGCCGCCGGCCTGCACGGGCGCAAGACCGGGCGCGGGTACTACGACTACACCGGCGACGGCCCGCACCGGCCGGCCGACCCCGAGCCTCCTCCGCGCGAGGGCGACGCCCGCGTGCATGGCTCCGGTCCCGTGGCGGACGCGCTGCGCGAGCTCGCGCGCGGTGACTCCGGACCCGAGATCGTTGTCGAGGGGCTCAGCGGCACCGTGGAGGGCGAGCCGTTCTACGCACTCGTTCCGCTCGCGCTTGTCGAGGTCACCGGGGACGCCGGCGAGCGGGCCTTTGCCGGGCTGGGCCTGCACACCGCGCGCGTGGCGCCCTCCGCCGTTGGGGTGCTCCCCCGCATCGTCTGCCAGGTCATCAACGAGTGCGCGTTCGCGCTGGGCGAAGGCGTCGGCTCCGCGCAGGACATCGACCTCGGCATGACGCTCGGCATGAACTACCCACGCGGGCCACTCGCGTGGGCAGACCTGCTCGGCCGGGAGCTTGTGGTGGCGACGCTTGGCGCTCTGTGGGAGGCCTACCGCGAGGAGCGCTACCGCCTGGCCCCCGTGCTGCGCCACTCGGCGGTGTAGGGCCCCTGCGCCCACCGCCGCACGCGGCTGAACCCGTGGCGCCGGCGACCACTGGATGAGGCACCGAGCGGCTCGACCGGCCGCGCTGCGTTCCTACGGTGCGGTAGGGGCAGTCACCGCCCAGTCGCCTTCGATACGTGCCGAACCGGCACCGAATTCGGTAGTGATGAATACTAGGATAGCTCCTGACTTGCCAACCTTGCGCGCATTTTTGCTAATCTCTATTTCCGGATTGGCGACTTCCGTGTGCGATCGTTCCACACGACTAGCAAAACTTTCGTAGACGCAAAGATAACCCGGTGCCGCCGTCGGCGCTTCGTAGCTGCCAGCGCATTCTCCCGGGAACGTTTCCCCATGTAGTACAAAGTGGAATTTTTCTTCTTCGAGGGATTCTTTGAGCGGTACCGGAAAGGATACCGGCTCGCGGAATTCTTCTTCTCCAGGATTCCCTGCGGTATAATGTGTGGCCGCGAAGGTGCCATACTCTGACTTGCCTGCGGGGAGGGTTTCGGCGTAACCGGTTTGGCCGTTGCAGGCGAAGCTAGGTTTGCTGCTGGCATCGGAAAATTCGGTACCACCTTCTTTGTTGCACGCGGCTTCGGTCTTTGTCAGTTTCTTAATGGTCACACCTTCGCCGGGTTTGCCGGGTTCGCCCGGTGTACCCGCACCGGTCGCGCCAGTGGCGCCGGCCGCGCCCGTGGGCCCGGTTGCTCCCGCGGGGCCGGTCGCTCCGCTCGCACCAGTGGCGCCAGTCGCGCCCGTGACGCCCCTGGGCCCGGCGGGGCCTCGGGGGCCAGTCTTGACTTTCGCCTTGGACTTGGCGGCAACGGCGGGGGTTTGATCGGACGCGTCCCGCCCGCGGGCCAACCGACTGGCCGATGCTGTCGCCTTGGCGCGCGAGCCGCCACCGTTGTTGCTCGCGGCGAACGCGCCGCCGGTCACGGCGAAGACCAGGGCCACAAAAGCCATCACGGTGCCCGGCGTCAGGTGCCTTTTGATTGTGCAAAACATGCTCATCTCCTTTTTAAGTTGGTAGGACAACAGGGGGCGCTTGCTTTGCCTATCTGTACTTGCGGGCCCCCTTCGCTGCTTTGCCTGCCCGGCCGTAGCGCTTGTGGGCCTGGCGCTCGCACGTCGCCCGCTGAACCTTCTTCCGCTCCCGGCGGCATACTCGCAGCGCTTTGCTGAGCTTCTGGCCGTTGGTCGGCCTCTTTGTTTCGACGGGCGTGCCGGTGTTTTCTTGGCTGCCGGATGGGAACGCGATGTCCGGTGTGGCGAGCAGCGGCGGCGGCGTGGGCACTGTGAGCAGGTCGGGGAAGCCGGGCGTGGTGAACATCTGCGCTTCGCCGTAGCTCGTGCCGTCGGCATTCGTGGCCGTGACGCGATAGTAGTAGGTGGTGCCGGGCTGCAGTTCGCCCAGAGTCACCGTGACCGTGTCGATGAAAGCGCCCCCGATACCGCCAAGGCCGGTGGCAGGGCCATAATCACCCGACTCGGTTGCGATTTCAAAGCCATACTCGGTCTGAAGGCTGTTCGTGTCGACCGCGCCCGACAGCGTCGCGGAGTTCTGGCTGACCCCGCTCGCGCCGCCGGTGCTCACGGTTGGGGGTGTGAGGGCGGTGGTCGTGACCGTCCCGTCCGCCGAGTAGGTGATTCCGAGCGCATTCTTGCTCACGAGTCGGTAGTGGTAGGTCCTCAGCGGCAACAGTTCGTCGATGATCTGCGCGACCGCCACGCCTTCAAGGCTGCCCTTGACGCTCACTTCGGGCGTGGTCTGCCCGTAGGCAACACTTGGCCCATATTCAACCCAGTAGCTGGTGGGGAGATCCTGCGTATCGACCGTGCCCTGCACCGTTGCGGTCGTCTGTAGGGCCAGATAGATCGTCGGCGCGGCGGGCAGCGTGGTGACGTGATGGATCGCGCCGAAGTGGTGTTCGCCTTCGGCGTCGACCACCAGTCGGTAGTAGTAGGTCGTGTCTTCCTCCAAGCCGTTGAGGTTCACGCTGACCGGGACTGCGTTGCTGCCTTCGCCCGCACTTTCAAAGGGCGTGCTCGACCCCAACGCTTCAGTGGTCCCGTACTGGAAGAAGTAGGTTGTGCCACCGGCGATACCTTCAGGGTTGACCGTCCCTTGCACCGTCGCGGCGGTCTGCTGCACACTCGGCAACGAGAATCCCCCGGTCGCGACATCCGGGAAGACGATGTTCGGCCCGAAAACATCCACCGCTCCCGCCTCGGCGACATACACGTCCTCGTTCGGGGCAGGCGCAAACCCATTCACTGCGCCAAAGGGGACCGGTTCCTGGAGCGAGCCGGCAGTCGTACCCGTCAATTCCCCGATCTGGACGCCGGCAGAATTGAACTCGTCCACACCATTGGCGTACATGTCACCGTCCACGCTGTCCACTGCTCTGGCTTCGAAACCGGTGAAGTGCTGCAGGAGCTTGTATTCGCCTCCGGCCTCCGGTTCGAGGACGTCGGTCCCACCTTCGACATCGACGTAGAGATCGCCGTTGGCTTGATCGATCGCACCGAGACTCACCGAGCCGAGCGATTTGCTGAGTTGAAAAAGGTATTTTTCCTTGCCGCCGGCTTCGAAGACATCGATAGCCCCCACTCCCTTGTTGCTGGCGCTGACGTATACGTCAGCTCTGTCTGGATCAGCCACATTGGTCGAGTTATCCACCGCGACAGGTGGGACATTCCCGAACAGGCCGCCCGGAGTACCTTCGCCGTTCCAGGACCCCAGCGGCTGGCCCGCTGCGCTGAACACATACACTTCACGCAGGTTCCCCGGGTTGGCCGCGATATATACTTCGCCGGTCGCCTCGTTCGCTGCAATGCTCCTTCCGTCCTGCTGAACGACGACCCCATCGTCGAACTGGGAAACGAAGCCGCCCGCAGAGTTGAACTCATCGACGAGGCCCTGTGATGTATTACCATTTCTATCATAGACGTACACGTCGTTCAGGTCGACGGTCATCGCGAAGATTTCATGGAATGGCCCGCTCTTGACAACGCCAGGTTCCGCCGGGGCTTCGGTGATCCGCGACAGCAACCGGTGCCCAAGTGAGGCGAACGCCGGGGCGCCGGCGAACGTCAGTCCCCCGGCGACCAGCCCCGACGTCGCCAGTGCCGTGGCCGCCAGCCTGCAAACGTTCCTCATGACTTTCTCCCCTGGCCGTGGCTGGACCTTCGCGCCCTACCCGCCTTCTTCGCCTTGCGCTTTTTCTTGCCGGCATGTCTGGCCTTGGAGCACCCAGTGACGGCGATCGGTGTCGACTCGTGGATTTCGGCTCCGTTCTGAGCGACGATCGCCGTCGGCATCGCCAGCTTGCTCGTGCAGAGGTTCGCGGTCGCCGTCAACGCTGAGTACCGGCCCTCGGGTAGATAGAGCTCGAAGGATTCGAAGGGGACATCAGGGACGGTCTTGAACGTCGAGCTTGTGATCCCGGCTTTGGAGATGAACGTCGAGGCGACGACGTCGACGCGGACACCGTCGCCCTGCAGCACGATCTCCAGCGACGGGAACGCTTCACCGCCGTGCGAGACGAAGTACACCGGACCCGTCAACTGGACCGGCAGCACGGGCGTGTTGACCCTGACGGCCCCGACGACCGACGCCGCAGGGCACTTCGCAGGGTTCGCTTCGAACGTCGCGGCCGGGCACGCCTTCTGCAGCGTCGTCAGCCTGGAGGGCAGCTGCTTGGGGAGTTCGACCTTGAACGAGTGGATGTTCGCCTGCGTGCCCTGCGAACCCACGGGGAAGGACACCTTCGCGTCCAGGCTCGCGCCGTTTGCCCTGGAGGTCTTGCCGGAGGTGGCGACCGTGAACTTCGGCTTGAATTTCAGCCCCGCGCAGTTGGTGACCTGGTAGGACGAGGACTCGGTCACGCTCGCGGCCTGCGTGTCCGTCAACGTGCCGCCGATCGCCATTTTGTCGCAACTCGTCGAGTTGAAGATGAATTCCGGGCGGTTGATCGTGACGTTCACGAGCCGCAACTGCAACGGGATGCCGTCGAGCTCCGTCGGCAGCGGGTCCGAGGTGATCGTCAACGCGGACGTTTCGGGGTTGACGCTGATCGTCGAGCGAACGACGACCGTGCCCACACCGGTGGTCCCTGCCAGGGTGTAGGGGCCTGCCTTCGCGGGCACGACGATCGAGAGACCATACGGGGCGCCCTTGTACGGGCCGGTGATGTACACCCTTCCGCCGGTCACGAGGAACGGATCAGCGCCGGGGCCAGTCTCGACGGTCGTTTCCCCGATCTGGCTTTCCGGACCACACGTGCCTTGCGACGCCTGCGGTTCTCCGCACAGCTTGACCTTGGAGAGCATCCCCAGCAACCCCGGCGGCGTACGGACCTGGATCCCATTCAGGAACCCATCGTCATCGCCACGCCCAAACGAGACCGAGAAGGGACTGAACCCACCCGCCTGATTGCTCGTCGTACCAAAGTTGAACGACGGGTTGAACTGCGCGCCGAAGCAGTTTTCGTCGATATCGAAGTTGCTCGTCGGCGTCGCATCGGGCGTGAACGGCGTGCTCCACGGCGTCAGATCGACGGTGGTGGCGACTTCCCCGCACGTGCGGGGGTTGGCCAGCGTCGCGCGCTCACCACCCTGCAGCGTCAACTGGAGTTCGCTGAACGGCAGCGGTGGCGTTTCGTTGAACGTCGTGGAGATCTGGCCGGTCTGTTGGTTGATCTGACCAGTGCCTTCGAGCTTCACGACGATCCCGTCTTCGCCTTCGCCTACCACCTGCACGAACAGCCGCACCATCTTCCCGTCCTGGGCGTCCTGCGGCATGCACGTCCCGCCCGCCCCGGTACATTCCGGAGCGGCAAGGAACACATCGCCGTTCAGGCGTTCTTCCAAGGCAGGCGTCTTGATCCGCACCGTCCCGACCTGCGAGTCACGCGGGCAGTTCCCCGGCACTCCCGAATGCAAGTCGAACTGTTCGTTCGAGCAATCACCCAGGCCGTCCGCCGCCGACGGAGAGATCACGGTGCCCGGCGGCAGCGTCACCGAGGTGCGCTTCACGTCCGGCGTCGCGAGGCTTTCCGCTTCGTCGTCCTGCGGCACGCTCAGGTCGAACGAGTAGCCCGCCGGAGCGCCGGCTTCAAGCGTGTCGGGCAGCATCGACACCGACGGCTTGAACGGCAGTTGAGCGCAACCCGTGGCCGTGCCCATCGGGGTCGCTTCGGTCGCGAACACGCCCGGCCCCGACCCTTCCCACGAATCCGTTTCCAGGACAGCGGTGAGTGGGGTCGAACACTGCGACGGGTTCGTCAACAACGGCACCGGCGTCTTGTCACGAACTACTCCACTCTTCCCTTCCCCTGATTCGAATTCTTCGACGGCCGGACCGCCAAAGGTGTACTGGGGATGATTTTCAAAGACGAGATATCCGAATCCTTCCAGATTCTTAGCCGCGGCGTCAGCTCCCGGGCCGTTGTGGTCGCTCGGCACCCCCCAGATCGTGATCAAGCTGCCGAAGTCCCCGCCGCCCTCGGTGAGGTCAGGGGCGGTCACGCGCACGCCGTAGTCCCCGCCCGAGAGCACGCTCGTGTCGAGTCGCACCGCGAACAGGCCGGCGACATCGAACGCAAACGCGGCGGGCTCGCCGGGGGCGGGGGCGATATTGAACACGGGACTCATAAAAACACCACGGGCGCCACCAGATATTTGAGGGGCGGCGATCACGGTCGCCGTGCCGACCATCGTGTCCCGTGGGCATTCCGACCCGCTGGCCACGTTGGCCATCGTGCAGCGTGGGATCCCAACCGTGGTTCCGACCAGGCCGGGGGGAAGATCAAAGCCCACGTCCTTGGGATCGCCAACCGGCTGCTGCGAAAAAAACCTGTCGTCCTTGTTGACCGTATTCAGGAAGAAGCCCTGCGTCACGTTCGGATGGGCGCCGGCCTGGCCGGTGGAGGTCGCCGCGAACAGGCCGCCGGCGGCGATCCCGTAAGGCGCCGGTTCCGAGTTGATCGTGAGCTGGTCGCTGACAGATACACTCGACGCGCCGCCACCCGAGACCGTTGCACGATTCACTTCGCTTGAGCCTTCTTCTTCCGAGTTGACATCGACGCGAATCGTCATCACCAGCGTATCGCCGGGGTCGACCGACCGAGATGTCGAGCAGTGGGGGACCGGCGTGGACGCGCAGCTCAACCCGAGTGGGGGACCCCGTTCTTCGAGGGGAGGGGTGCCAGCCGGATCCTGGTAGGCGTCGTCACCCACGATCGCGGCTTGCCCAAACTGTCGGGGGGCTACGGTCAGGCCGGGAGGCAGCGAGTCGCTGATTGTGATCGGGCTGACAACGGGACTGCCCGCGGGACAGGGCCTGATCGGCGACCACACTGGCGTCGGTTCGGCCGCGATCTGTTCGGCGGTACACCCAGTCGAGGCACCGCCGACGTTGGTCGCGGTCACCACGATCGAGTCGGCGCCCATTTGATCGCCCGGTTCGAAGTTGGTCGGAGTGGAGACCGCGATCACCTTCCAGGCCGGAGCTTCGGCGGCCGAGGCTGGGGCAACCGTGACACCCAGAGACACTAGAGAAACAAGGCAAGTCAAAGTCAAACTACGCAACAGAGCGTGTGATGACCGCGGGTTTGCGAGCCTGCCTGCCTCTGTGGATTGTTGCGCCAGGTTTCTCATCACTTACCGCTCCGGTTGTCACTCTTCTTGGCTTGCGTCTTTGTTTTGGTTTTGACGCACTTGCTTTTTCTCTTTACATAGCCTCGCTTGCATTTCGTCGCCTTGGGCGTCGCCTTGGGTTTGACGGGCGTCGCCGCGGGTGCGGATGCCGGGTTGCCGAGACCGGAGAACGTCGCGCTGGCGGGGGGGGTAAGGGGCGAGGGGACGTTCGGAGGGCCCTGGCAGACCGCGCCTTCGCAGGGAACGGCCGCCGGTGGCGGGTTGTCCCCTCGGTGGGGTACCCGCGCGTCGTACACGTCGTACGCGCCGTCGGTGTCGCCGGGGACGAGTCCTTCCGCGGTCGTGAAGAACACGTCGTCGCCGTTTTCGCTGTTGTCGAGGAAGTAGGAGTCGAGCGGGCTCTTGCCGGTGGAGATCAGGTAGATGACGCCGTTCTCCCACTCATACAGATCGCGCCCCTGGGTCAACTGCTCCCCATTCTCCGGGTCCACGAACGTCGACCCAGTGTTCGCATCCTGGGGAACGAGCGGGTCGGGCGTATCGAAGAAGATCCGACTGCCGTCGGCGGAGATCCCCCGACCATCGACCTCGCCACGGATCACATTATTGCCGTTGCCCCCCGGCGCACCTTCTTCGCTCAACTGCAGCGTCGACATCGATACGTTGCCCGTCGGAGTGACACCGTGCGGCGGACAGGAGATACAGCCAAGCGTGTTCGTCGGAACGTCATAGCGATAGATCTGCTTGAAGCCACCACTATTGAACGCGCTCGACAGACTCGAATCGGTCGCGAACACGAGGACCGACCCGTCGCTTGACATGCGCGCCAACGGGGCGCGTTCCACTCCTTCGGTGATTTCTGGTTTTCCCGACATCTGAGTGATCGAGGTCACGCTGCCGCCGTCGGGGCCGGCCGACCACAGGTCCAGTTCCCGTGGGGAGGACCCGATTTCGGCCCGCAAGAACGCAAATGCGGAGCCATTCGTGTCAGTCTCGACGATTCGCCCCGACACGTTCGGCAGATACGTCAACGCGCCCGTGTTCAGATCGAAGTCATACGTCTTCGGTTCAGATCCGGGAGACGCTTCTTCGGCCGGCCTCGTCAGGTCGTCCGCGCTCTGGAAGAACGCCTGCGAGCCATCCGGCGAGGCGAACACGTACGACCCGTCGTCTGCTCGATCATTTTCCTCGTGCGGCAGGGCGACCGCGTTGAGCGTCCGCACGACCCCACTGGGCGCGGCCACAGGTAGCCCGCCGGCCGCCGGCAACAGCGTATCCCGAGATACCAGCAATGTCTCCTCGCCGTTCTCGCGCACGTACAGCTCCGGCGGATCGGCCGCGCAGTTGTTCAGCCCCCCGTTATATGTGCACGACGCCGGGTCGGGACTGACGAAGAACGCCCGCGAGCCATCGGCCGAGACCTGGTTGCCGACGAGCGCACGAGCGTGACCCGACACGGCGGGCACCGCGCCAAACGGGTCGAGACCGCCTTCGGGCAGCACGCCCGCCTCGCGCAGCACGCCTTCACGGTCTTCGTAGAAGCCCCAGGCTTCGGTTGCTCCGTTTGCATTGGCCTGGGCGTGCGGCACCCGCGAGGCGTCTTCGGGCAGCAGCGTACCGGCAAAGGCGAAGTAAACCGTGCTGAAGTCCGGCGTACCGCCGACCGGCGCACCTCCTGAGTCACCAATATTACAGTTGTAGATCGGGTTTTCAACGGTAGGCGCGGGCCGCTCCAGCCACGTTGCTGGGACGAAGGGATCGGAGCCAGCAAGATAGATCTGGCCTCTACCATGCACCTCTTCGCACCCAACCCCGATCGGACCCGGCGGCAGCGCATATTCTCCTCCTTCGCCGGTCTGGAACATGGCATGCGACAGATCCGACGATGGATAGACGTCCGCAAGAGTGACGGCTAGAGAAGTTCCGATTTCGTCCGCTCCCTGCTGTGTGCGCGGTGTAACCGACCTCGTCGTCCAGCCCGCGCCTCCTCTGTTCTTGCTCGCCACGAAATAAGGGGACACGGCGGTGGCGGTTTCGCCCATCGGCCCTGTCCCTTCGAACAGCACCGAGTTTCCGTCCGCTGCCGCCAGCCCGTAGTGCTCTTCGCCGCCGACGTTGCCAAACGTCACAGCGCCCGCCTCATTGCCACTCTTGTCCGCCGGGGAGACCTGTTCGTAGACGCGGCCGTCGGGGAGACCGGGCGCGGAGGAGTAAACCGGGGGGCCTTCGATCGTGGCGTAGGCGGAAGCCACGGCGGGAACGACAAGGAGCGCGGCAAGTACCAGCGCGGTGAGCAACGCAAGGGAAGCGTTGGGCGCACCACTTCCCAGGCCGGCCCTGGGCGCACTGATCCCTTCAACGCGGGGGTACACGCGGAGCAGCGCGAAGAGCCCAGTCTTCGGCGTGGAAGCTGGCTTCGCGATGCTCTCTATAAATCTCACCTTGTCTCCTCGGTTGTCGTAGTACAGGCGCCGCAGTGAAGCGGGCCGCAACTGGCTGGTTTGCAAAGCAGACTGCGTGCGATGCGGCCCGAGGCGTGTCATGCCGCGTCCTTCTGAAGATCGCCTCTGAGGCTGAGCCGCCGGGTGACCCGCTCACCCAGCTCGGTCAAGCTCCACGCATTCGGCTCGCCGTTGAGGTGCCCCCCGCCGCTGTTCACCGTGAGGCCCAGACGCTCCAAGCGCCGCAGCAGCTTCGATATCTGCCCCAGGTCAGAGACCCCCGCGCGCTCAGCGACCATACGGTTGCTCGCGCCCGGCTGCCCCGCGATGCACTCCAACACCCGCGCGGTGCGGTAGGTCAAGCGCATCGAGGTACCCGCCAGCGGATCGCGCTCGCCCCGCACCCCCGCCGGCGCCACCTCCACGCTCGGGGCACGCACCGGCTCGGGCGCGGGGCGACACTGCTCGCGTCGCGCCGCCGCAGAGCCCATGTAGGGCAGGACGATCATGCCCATCAATTCGCCCAGTAGATCTGTGAGCGGCCTGCGCTCACCCCGCAGCAGCCGCGCGTAGACGATCCCGAACGCCGCGCCGACCAGGCCCTCCGCGGTGAGGGGGGTGCACTCCCCCCCGCGCGAGTGGGTACCGCGGCCCTCATCGAGGACCCCTGCCAGCCGCGCGAGAACCACCTCGCGGCGCTCCAGCACCCCCGCGCCGCCGCGCAACGTCTGAATCACACACACCCGCGCGAGCGCCGGCTCACGATCCAAAAACGACAGAATCACCCACAGGCCGCCACGGACCCGCTCACGCCAAGCGAGACCCTCCAGGTTTGCCGCGACGAGCTCCTGCTCGATCGCCCCCATGACATCCTCGAAGATCGCCATCAGGCACGCCTCGCGGTTCTCGAACAACTGGTAGAAAGTCCGCCGCGAGATCCGCACACGCGAGGTGATCTGCGAGACCGTCGTATGCGGGTACCCGTGCTCCTCGATCGCGTCGACCGCGCCCATCAGCAGCCGCGAGCGCTGGATCTCGGCGACCTGCGCCGCCGGGACGCTCCCCCGCGAAGGAATCCGCGCGGGCCGACTCTGGTGCATACGCACGCGGGGCACCGCTACGCCACCCCCCGCGTGTACACGGGGCGAAAATGGCGCCGCGGCGCCGAACGACGGGGGCTAGCGGACGGCCCTAGAGCTGAAGAGAGAGAGAGAGAGAGAGAGATGCGTCAGCGCCAAGCTGGCGCATCTAGCTACGCCCCCCTCATGGGTGGCGTACGTCTCCGGCACGTATCTCCCTTCAGAAACCACGCTAAGACAACTCCCTCATCGAAACGACCCGGCCCCCTCTCCCTGAAAGACCCCTGATGCGCTTGGAAAGGTCGACCACCCTGGGTAGACCCAAACCAGACCCTATGTTTGTCCCCGACAACCACTGTTGGCTACCGTGGCCTTGCCATCATAGGCACATCCATTACTTCTTGTCAAGGGCCAAGCCCATCGATTTTGTTCGACCCCTGGCGCCGGGCGGCCTGCTAGTCCACGGACAGCCGGACAGTTTCTAGATGGATACTGGGGATTCGCGGTGTCCCCGCGCGCCCGGCGGGACTTGATCGCGCTAGACGATTTTGGAGCGCGATGGCCCCGCTTTTGGGACGACGGGTTGACAATCGCCCCTTTGCCCAAGATATGGAACATGCGTCGCGGGGTCTTCTGCTTTACTTTACTTTGTATAGTATGGCGGCTGAGCACCCTATCGCGTGAGCCACTCCAGGGCGAGCTCCAGCACCTCCGCCCGGCTGCGCCCGCCGTGATCGACGTTGACGAAGTGGCCGCCGATGAACAGCGAGAAGGCCAGCAGGCAGCGAGCCTCGACATCGTCGTCGTCCTCGCAGATGGCTCCGAACAGGGAGCGCATGTAGTTCATTCGCCTGTTGTCGACCTGCCGCAATCGCTCGGCGACCGCCTCCTCGCGACGGGCCCAGTTGCGGATCGCCAGCTCGACCTTCAACAGCTCGCCGCCTGAGGCGACGGCCAGCGCGAACAGCCGCCTCAATCTCGACCTCGCGTCCTTGCCCTCGGCCTCCGCCTCGCCCTCGGCCTCGACGGCCTCGATCACCTCGTCGACCCAAGTGCGCTCCCACGCATCCAGTACCTCCTCGAGCAGCGCCTGGCGGTCGCTGAAGTGCCAGTAGAACCCGCCCTTGCTGACGCCCAACGCTTGTGCCAGGGACTCGATCCGGACGGCGTCCGGGCCGCCGCCGCCGAGCGCGCGCAGGCCCTCCTCGATCCAGCTGTTGCGAGGCGTGCGGGTCGGGGCTGCCATCGCCTCTCTATCGCGTTCGGTTCGGTGTTGACACTCCCGACGATGATGCTAGCATTCGACTATACGCTGGCGTATGGATGGACACCCTCAGAGACGAACGCCTTGAGATGAAACTCCCGAACACCGCGCACACCTCCCGGCCCTGGCGAATCCACGAGATCGCCGGCGATTTTCGGCTCGAGGACGTCTGGGCGCTGCCGACACCCGGTCGAGTCGACGAGTTCCCGATCCTCGTCGAGGGGTTCGCCTCAGCCGATCCGGAAAAGACCGCGTCCCGCGCGACGCGGGCGCTGTTGTCGCTGCGGTGGAAGCTCGGTGAGCTGTTCGGCCTGGACGGCCCGGGCGGGGGACTCGGGTCGAGGGTGACGACGCTGCGCGAGCGGCTGCCCGATGACCTGCGCGCCGCGACCGGGCCGAAATTCGAGGGTCTCCCATTCACCTCGCTCTACATGACCGACGACGAGTTCGCCGCCGAGATCGCAAACCAAACGATGCACGGCATTCTGCACTTCGGCTGGGTCCCCGAGGGGAGCGGCGGCTACCGTGGTCAGATGGCGATCTACGTGAAGCCGAACGGCCTACTTGGGAATGCCTACATGGCCGCGATCAAGCCGTTCCGCCACCTGATCGTCTACCCACAGATGCTCCGGACGATGGAGCGGCGCTGGCAGGAACGGCCGGAGCGTGAATCGCCCGCCTGACAGCGCGAACGGCGGGGCCGCGGCCTGGGATGCCAGCTGCCGCCGGCTGGCGGCGGTCGAGCGGGTCGACGTGGTGGTCGTGGGAGCGCGCTTGGCGGGCTGCGCGGTGGCGGCTCCGCTGGCGCGGGCGGGGCGCCGGGTGGTGGTGCTCGACAGGATGGGGTTCCCGTCCGACCAGCTCTCGACCCACCTGCTGATGCCCGCGGGCACGAGCGAGCTGGCGAAGCTCGGGGCGCTGCCGCGGATCCTCGAGCTGGAGCCCTCGCGGGTACGCTGGGCGCGCATCGTGGTCGAGGGCATCAGCGCGCTGGAGCGGCTGCGCCCGGCGGCGGACGGCATCGACTACGGCGTGTGCGTACCGCGCGACCTGCAGGACGTGCAGCTGGTGCGCGCAGCGCGCGAGCAGGGCGCGGACGTGCGCGAGCACTGCACGGTGCAGTCGCTGCGCTGGCGCGGCGGGCGCGTCGTCGGCGTGCGCTACCGCGACGGTGACGGCGCCGAGCACGAGCTCGCCTGCACGCTGCTCGTCGGCGCCGACGGCCGGCGCTCGACGGTCGCCGCGCTGGTGGGCGCGTGGACGCCCTACCGGATCTCGCGCAACGGCCGCGGCCTGGTCTTCCGCTACCTCGAGGACCCGCTGGCGGGTGGGATCGAGGCCGAGACCTACTGCCAGTGGCGCGAGGGCGACTCGTTCGCGTTCGCCTTTCCGACCACGCCTGTGGGGCGCCTGCTGGTCCTGTTCATGGGTCACCGCGACGAGGTGAACGATGCGCGCGCGGACCCCGAGGGCTACTGGCAGAGCAAGCTCGCGGAGCACCCGGGCCTCGCGGCGCGCGTGGCGGGAGCGCCAGCGGGGACGAAGCTGCGCTCGACGGGCGAGACGCCGGCGTTCTTCCGCGCGTCCTCCGGTCCCGGCTGGGCGCTGGCGGGAGACGCGGGGCACTTCAAGGACCCGGTCACGGGGCAGGGCATGCGCGACGCGATGTTCGCGGGGCGCACGCTCGCAGAGCAGGTGCTGCCGGTGCTCGACGATGCCGACGCGGTCGACCGCGCGACCCGCGCGTGGGAGGCGGCCCGCGATCGCGAGTGCCTGCCGGCCTACCACTTCGCGAACTCGGACACGCGCGTCGAGCGCCAGCCGGCGTTGATCTGCGAGCTGATTCGCGACGCGGCGCGCACGACCGACCCGGACATCACCGACGTGTTCGGGCGCGCGCGCACGCCGCAGCAGATCATGACCGGACCGCGACTGGCGCGCGCGCTCGTGGCCGCCATGTGGCACGGCGAGCAGCCGCGCCTGCAGACGCTGCGCCGCCTGCTCCCGGACGTGCGCACCGGGCTGGCGATCCACTTCGAGCAGCGTGCCGGGCGCTTCCGCTCGACCCGCACGATCGTGGGCTCCGAGCACCCCGGAGCCGACTGGCCCGCGCCGCCGAAGCCGGCGCAGGCACCCCCCACCGCCGTGTCCACGACCACGACGGCGACGGCGAACGAGCCCGTCAGCGAGGAGGTGGTCGCGTGACGCGCATCGCGGTCGTCCAGCCGGCCCTCGCGCTGGGTGAGGTCGCGCGCAACCTCGAGCGGATCGAGGACCTGATCCGCGACGCCCACGGCGAGCACTCGCCGGAGGTGATCCTCGTCCCGGAGGCGTGCACCACGCCGAACGTGTTCGCGAAGGTGCTCCGAGGGGCGCCGCGACCGGTGGACGGGCAGCCGTTTCAGCTGCTCACACGGCTCGCGCGCGAGCTGGGCTGCGTGATCGGCGGCGGCTTCCTCGCCGTGCGCGGCAAGCACACCTACGGCACGTTCGTGCTCGCCGAGCCGGACGGCGCTGTGCACCTGCACGACAAGGACATCCCCACGGCGTGGGAGCAGCACTTCTACGTCGGCGGCGACGACCGGGGAGTGACACGAAGCGAGACGCTCGGCTGCGAGGTCGGGCTGATGTCGGGCTGGGAGTGGGCGCGCTTTCGCACCTCCGCCCGCGTGCGCGCGGGCGGCGCGCACGTCGTGCTGGGCGGGATGTGCTGGCCTTCGATGCCGCTCAACTGGCCCGGCCCGCTGCGCCTGTGGGCCGAGCGCGAGCACGCGATCTGGCGCGCGCAGGCACGCGCGCTCCCCGGCCAGGTGGCGCGGCTGACGGGCGCGCCGGTCGCCCACGCCTCCCACGTCGGCGCGATCGAGGGCGAAACGCCGCTCGGCCCGGGCATTCCGTGGAAGACGCAGCTGCTCGGCGAGTCCCAGATCTGCGACCGCGACGGCACGATCCTCGCGCGCCTGACACTCGAGGACGGTGAGGGTCACGTCGCCGCCGACGTCGACCTGGCGCCGGCGCCGACACCGCTCGACCCGATCGAGGAGCGCTTCTGGATTCCCAACTTCACGCTGACCACGCACGCCGCGTGGCACGCGATGAACGCCCACGGCGCGCTCGCCTACAGGCTGCGTCACGCGCGCAGGGGGTTCCCCTGGCAGTCATGGCCGAGCGGCGACCTGCCCGACGAGATCCCGCGATCGAGCCCGAGCGACGCCGCCGCGGCGAGGAGCGCGTGAGCAGCGGGGCAGTAGTCGCCGCATCCTTCTACCGCCACTTCGGGTTCGAACCCACAGAGCTTGCCCCCAGCACCTCATGGTTCCCCTTCACACCGTGCGAAATGCGCTCGGGCCGCGCAACAAGTCGAGAGGGCCGTCTTGACCGATGCCCCGGATACTGACACGCGTCCGCGAGTGCAACGCTCCGGCGCCCCGCATTCGGCTGAAGACTGCCATCAAGGCGTCCGCGTGCGGAGACTTGGAGTGGACCCCCTTTGACGGACACTGATCTGCCCCTGGTTCCGTGGAGTTGTGGTTCTGGAGTCAGGCGGTTTGGCCAACCGGAACGGGTGGCGGCGCTGTGGTCGTCACTTTGTGTGGTGATCGCTCATGCTGGCTGGCTGGGTCCGGGAAGCGCACCTCGATCCGCAGGCCGCCTTTTGGCTGGGGGTCCAGGGCCAGGTTCGCGTGGTGGGCGGTAGCGATCGCGTTGACGATCGCGAGGCCCAGCCCGTTGCCGCTGGCGTGGTTGGTGCGGGTTCCGTGCAGACGTTGGAACGGTTGCAGCAGGCGCGGCACCTCCTCGGGTGGGATCGTCGGGCCGCTGTTGGTGACCGTCAGGAATGCCTGCTGGTTACGGACGCCCGTGGTGATCTCGACGTGTCCCTGGGGGATATTGTGGCGGATCGCGTTGTCGAGGAGGTTGGCGATCAGGCGCTCGACCAGCCGTGGGTCGCCTGCTGTTCGTGCTGGGGCTAGCGTTGCGCGGACGTCGAGGTCGCGGCCTGCGGCTTCTGGCTCGCGCGCGAGCAGTGCCTTGGAGGCGAGAGCCGCGAGGTCGAGGTGCTCGCGGCGCTGCAGGCCGGCTTGGCCGCGCGTGAGCGCTAGCAGCGCGTCGATCATCTGCTCAAGATGCTGCTCTGAGGCAAGCACTCGCTCGTGGGCTGTGCGCAACGAGGCGAGGTTCGCGTCTGGGTCGGCGAGCGCGACCTGGATCAGGGCTCGCTGGCGGGTCAGCGGCGCGCGCAGCTCGTGCGAGGCGTTGGCGACGAACTGGCGCTGCGCGTCGAACGCGGCGTCGAGCCGCCCGAACAGGTCATCGAGGGTATCCCCGAGCTCCTTGAGCTCGTCCTGCGGGCCGTCGAGGGCCAGGCGCTCATGCAGGCTGGTAGAGGAGATCCTGCGGGCCGTGCGGGTGATGGTTCGGATCGGTCGCAGCATCCTGCCGGCAACGAGCCAGCCGGCGAGGAGGGCGAGTACGGCCACGATCGCCAGGGCGATCCCCGAGTTGACCAGAAGCTGGTGCGAGTCGGCAGCGCGCTGCGCGGCCTGGATGAGCCCTACCTGCGCCAGCTGATGTACAGCGTCTGCCAGCTGACGCTGGTCCTGTGCCAGCTGATGCTGTGCTTGTGTTATCTGATGCTGTACCCGTGCCAGCTGAGTCGGCACACCCACTATCAGCCGCGGCCGGGCCTGTGCCAGCTCCTGCCGAGCCTGTCCCAGTTCCTGCTGAGCCTGTGCCAGCGGATGCGGATGCTCGATAACGACGGATTGGCCCTTAGGCAGAGCGTAGCCAGGCGCAACCGGAAGCTGGAGATGCTGGATGGCGGGAGTGCGTGGAATCGTGGGTAGGTGTGGCGTTCTGTATTCGGTCGCCCGCTCAAAAAGGACGTAGGTGGTGGCGACCAACGCGAGGCCGGACAGGAGGAACAGGCCGCCGTAGAGAGCGGCGAGCCGCAGCCGGGCTGTGCGGCGAGGCAACCGCAGCCACGAGGGTGGTGCGAGCCGGGGATGCGCGACGCCCATCACACCCCTCCGATGCGGTAGCCAGCCTTCGCGACGGTCTCGATTACGGGGGGATCGCCGAGCTTGGCGCGCAGCCGGCTCATCGTGATCCTCACGGCGCCTGTGAACGGGTCGGCGTTCTCGTCCCACACTCGTTCGAGCAGCTCCTCTGCCGAGACGACCCGGCCCTGGGCGGCGAGCAGCAGCTCCAGCGCCCCGAACTCCTTGGGCGTCAGCTCGAGATCGCGGCCAGAGCGCTGCGCGCGGCGCTTGGCCGTATCGAGTACGACGTCGCCGTGCTCCAGCACCGGCGGGACGCTCGGCTGCGCGCGGCGAGCCAGCGCGCCGATGCGCGCCACCAACACGGGGAAGTCGAACGGCTTTCCCAGGTAGTCGTCCGCGCCGAGTGAAAGCCCATCGACCAAATCCTCATTCGCTGCCGCGCCGGTCAGCATCAGCACCCGGCCGCGCCCGCCGGCGGCGAGGAATTTGGCGCACACCTCATCGCCGTGGAGGACGGGAAGGTCGCGGTCGAGCACGATCACGTCGTAATCGTTGACCAGCGCTCGTGCCAAGCCGGCCTCGCCGTCGAGCGCGATATCGACCGCCATCCGCGCGTGGCGCAAGCCGGCGGCGACTGTGCCGGCCAGCTCCTCGTCGTCCTCGATCACAAGCACCCGCATCTATAGCTCCTTGTGGTCAAGGTAGCGCCGCAGTGTTTCAACGCTGTTTCGCCGCTCCGTCAAACAAAAACCGCTGCCGGCCTTCGGAGGGCGAAACACCGCCGAAACAACCCACCGCGTAGAACTGATCCGCGACGGGGACGCAAACCCCGGAAAGCAGACCCTGGAGGCCAGATGCCACGCAGCATTCATACGAAGGGGCTCCCCCGGCCGCGGGCGTGTTTGCTCATCGCCGTGGCACTCCTGAGCGGGGTGCTGGTGGCAGGATGCGGGGAAAGCTCTCCCAGCTCGACCGTGGCACGGCTGGGCGCCACGACCGCCTCGGGATCGACTGGCGCGGTCGGGGGCGGTGCGGCCAGTTCAGGCCCGTCCTCGCCGAGCGCCCTCGGCTCGGATGCGCTCGCCTACGCCAAGTGCATGCGCGCAAGCGGCGTGCCCAACTTCCCAGACCCGAACGCCGGCGGGGGCTTCCTCTTCCACGCGCGCGCTGGAATGAATCCCTCATCGCCCGCGTTCAAGGCTGCGCAAGCGAAGTGTCAGCACTTCATGCCCCCTGGCCCCGGCTCGGGTCCGGGGCCTTCCCCGCAGACGCTGGCGAGGTTTCTGAGGATCGCGCGGTGCATGCGCCAGCACGGCGTCTACGACTTCCCCGACCCTCGGACGTCCGTCCCGTCCAACCCGTTCGGCTCCGGCGCCGGCGTGATCAGCGACATCGAAGGAGTGATTCTCATCTTCCCGAGCACGATCGACCAGCAGTCGCCGGCGTTCACGCGGGCGGCAGCAGCGTGTGCGTTCCCGCTGCACAACCACTGACGCAAACAAAAAAGGAGAACCGAATGCCGTACGGCATCCGTACAAATAGGCTCATCCCGCCGCGAGCCCGGCTGCTCACCGCCGCGGCACTCCTGAGCGGGGTGCTGGTGGCAGGATGCGGGGGAACCTCAAGCCCGACAGGCGGCGCGAGCGCCTCGGCGAGCGCCGTCGAATCGGGGGTCGCGTTCGCCAGGTGCATTCGCTCGCATGGGGTGCCGCACTTCCCCGACCCGAAGGTCAGTGGCCAAGCAGTCCGGATGGGCTCGGCGAGAACCATAGAGTCGCCCGCGTTCCAGTCCGCCGTGCACTCGTGCCAGCGTCTGCTGCCGAAGGGCCCTCCGGGCTCCGGACCCCCGTCCGGGCAGGCGCAGGCGCGGATGCTCACGGTGTCCGCATGTATGCGCAAGCGCGGGATCTCGGGGTTCCCCGATCCGAGCACCTCGCCTCCATCGAGCTCGGCCGGCAACAGCGGGATCCTCGGCAGCGGTGGGTACTACCTCGCGATCCCGAAGTCGATCGACACGAGCTCGCCGGCGTTCGAGCGAGCGGCGGCCACGTGCAACTTGCGGTGAGCCGCTGAAACCGAAGTGATGCGCGTCCCGCTTGCTGCGCGTGCGTGCTCACGCTCGCAACGCGGCGGGAGCAGCGGTACAGTTCTGCGAATCGCTGATTCCCGGAGGTGTGCACGGCGGCTCCGGCTCATCGCCCAAGCAGCGCCATAAACGCGTCCCGTCCTCAGCTTTCTTTCAGGTTGGCCTGTCAGCATCGGCCGATGGGTCTGTTGGTGGTCGATGACGATCCCTCCGTTCGCGAGGCGCTCGAGCTCGTGCTGGACCTCAATGGATTTGGGGTGTCGACGGCGACGGACGGGGCTGAGGCGATTCGCGCGCTCGCGGTGGACCGGCCCGATGCGGTGATCCTCGACGTGCTCATGCCGGGGCTGGATGGCCTGGAGGTCTGCCGGCGGATGCGCGCGATCGGCGATCGCACGCCGGTGCTGATGTTGACCGCGCGTGCTGAGGTGTCAGAGCGGGTGGCGGGGCTGGAGGCCGGCGCCGATGACTATCTGGTCAAGCCGTTCGCGAGCGAGGAGCTGATCGCCAGACTTCGCGCATTGCTGCGACGCACGGGGTGGGAGGGCAACGAGGACACGATGCGCTTCGCGGATCTGGAGCTCGATCCGCTCGCGCACGAGGCGCGCCGCAACGGGCGTGTCCTCGAGCTTACGCGCACCGAGTTCTTGCTGCTGGAGCTGCTCATGCGCCATCCTCGTCAGGCGCTTTCACGCGCCAAGATCTTCGAGTGCGTGTGGGGCTATGATTTCGGGCCGGCGTCGAACTCGCTTGAGGTCTATATCGGCTACCTGCGTCGCAAGACCGAGGCCGCCGGCGAGCCGCGCTTGGTGCATACCGTGCGCGGAGTCGGCTACGTGCTTGCGCTCGTCGCAGCGATGAGCTTTCGCCGGCGCATGATCCTGCTCGCCGCCGGGGCGGTGGCGGCCGCCGTGGTGATCGCGTCGGTCGTCGTCTATGTCGTGACGCGAAACGAGCTCCAGGGCCAGATCGACTCCAGCCTGCGCGCGAAGATCACGCCCGGCGCCGCAGGCCGCCGTCCATATCCAGATCGCGGCACGCGAGCCGGCGAGCTCGCTAAGCTGCAGGAGAAGGGCAGTCTGCCGCTCCCCGTCGGGGCGTCATTCGGCTTCGCCACCGGCGCGGGCGCATCGGGGGTGCAGGCCAGCGGTGCGGTGGTAGCCGCGACGGGCAGCGCCTCGTCGCCCCCTCCGGGGAGGGTCTCCAAGGAATCGGGACAGTGAACGTCGCATCGAGCGTAGTTCACGCCGAACCGGGCACGACTCATGCAGACAAAGCGCGCCTCGATCAACGAAACCGCGCGTTCGGCACCAGACGCATTGCCGCGAACGGACCGCGCCGTCGCCAGGACGCTATCACGTGCCGGGGCGTCCCTCAAGCTCGTGCTGCCGCCCACCGAACTCGGGGGCGCTACCGGCTACGTGCAGCTGTTCCAGTCCAACGGGCAAATCTCTGCACCCCGAAGCAAGGGATCGCCGCTTCCGGTCACGGCCGCAACCCGCGCAGTCGCCGCAGGCCGGCGCGACGCGTTCTTCAGCGACGCGAACGTCGCCGGCACGCCCGTGCGGGTGCTGACCGAGCGGGCCGCCGAAGGCGGGGTGTGGCAGGTGGCGCTGCCGCTGAGCGACATCGACAACACGCTCACGCACCTGAAGCTGGTGCTGGCGCTTGTGTGCTGGGCGGGATCGCGCTCGCGGCCGCGCTCGGGCTGCTCGTCTCGCGGGCGGCGCTCGTGCCCGTACGGCGCTTGACGGGCGCCGCCGAGCGCGTGGCGCGCACGCAGGATCTCGGCCACCGCATCCAGGCCGGCGAGGAGGACGAGCTCGGGCGGCTGGCCGGGAGCTTCAACACGATGCTGGCCGCGCTCGAGCGCTCCCGCCTGGCGCAGCGCCAGCTCGTCTCCGACGCCTCGCACGAGCTGCGCACGCCGTTGACGAGCGTGCAGGCCAACCTCGACGCGCTCGCGATGGGCGAGCGAGCTGCCCGCGCGCGAGCGCGCTCGCATCCTGGCCGCCGCGCAGGCGCAGCTGCGGGAGCTGACGGTGCTGGTCGGCGATCTGGTCGACCTCTCCAAGACCGAGGTCGAGGAGGTCGAGATCGAGGACGTGCGCCTCGATCTCGCCGTCGCCGGCGCGCTAGAGCGCGCACGGCTGCACGCACCGGAGTGCCGCTTCGTTCTCGACGCCGAGCCCTGTCTGGTGCGCGCCGCGCCCGCGCGGCTGGATCGGGCGATCGCCAACCTGCTCGACAACGCCTGTAAATGGAACCCGCCCACTCCGCCCGCCGGGCGGGCGGGCGATCCAATCGAGGTGCGTGTCCGCGGCGGTGTTCTGGAGGTCCGCGACCACGGTCCGGGGATCGCCGCGGAGGACCTGCCCCGCGTGTTCGACCGCTTCTACCGCGCGCCCGGCGCCCGGGCGCGACCCGGGTCGGGGCTCGGGCTGGCGATCGTGAGGCAGATGGCCGAGGCTCACGGTGGCGCCGTGCATGCCGTCAACGATCCCGGTGGCGGCGCCCGGCTGACGCTCGAGCTTCCCACGCTTCAGATGACCGACGCCGAGCTCGCCGCATCCGAGCGGTCTACACCCGCTGCTTCCGGCATCGCTTAGGAATCTCCTCGCCTTTTCTCAGCCAATTCTCAGGTTGCTTCCGATGATGTCGGTATGACAAGAATGAACCTCGGCGTGGTCGTGCTTGCGAGCGTCGCGCTGACGTTCGCCGGCTGCGGTGGCTCCTCCTCGAGCCCGGGTGTCGCGCACCTCTCCTCCAGCACATCCGGCGGCTCGCCCTCAAGCGGCGGCGGCTCATCCTCCCCGGAAAGCAGCGCGAGCACCCAGCAGAAGATGGTCGCCTACTCGCAGTGCATGCGCACCCACGGGGTGCCGGAATTCCCCGAACCGACCGAAGGCAAGCTGATCCTCCACAGCAGCGACCACAACGGCCATGTGACCGGCCTCAACCCTGAATCGGCGCAGTTCCAGGCGGCGCAGAAGGCCTGCGGAAAGCTGGCGCCAAACGGAGGGAAGGCTCCGAGCGCAGCAGAACAGGCCAAGATGCAGGAAGGCGCCCTGAATTTCTCCAAGTGCATGCGCAGCCACGGAGTCCCTAACTTCCCCGATCCGGAATTCTCCCACAGCGGCGGCGGTGTCGGGATACGAATCGGGGGCAAGAACGGCGCCGGGATCGAACCCAACTCGCCGCAGTTCAAAGCCGCGCAGAAAACGTGCCAGTCCGACCTGCCCAGACCGCCGGGCGCCAAGGGCGGGCCAGGAGGCGGCGAAGTCAGCTCCAGCGGCGGTCCCGGCGGGGCGGGTCAGGCCTCGCTGGTCCCGTGAGCGCGGAGTCGTTCGTGGGGCCGGCGAAACCTTCCCGAAACCGTCGATGTCGTACAAGCATCGTCAATGAGCGATCCCGTGTCCGGTGAGGCGGCGTCTGTGCCGCAGGCGCCGTCCCGGCCGGATCCTCTGGCGAGCGATCGAGGGTCGGCCCGCCGGCCGGTCGCGCTCGCCGCAGGGTGCTCGCCGGTACGGGGCTGGCGCTTGTCGCGGCCGTCGTGGTCCTGATCGCGACCGACCCGTTCGGTGGCTCGGCCAAGTCCGGCGGTGGCGTTGGCGATAACGCGACTGCGACCTCGCTGGCGACGGTGAGGAGCCAGTCGCTGTCTTCAGCAGACGCAGGTGAGCGGGACGCTCGGCTACGCGGGCTCGTCGAGCATCCGCGTGCCGTCTGGCACGGCGCCGTCCGCGGTCTCACAGGCGGAGCAGTCGGTCACGAACGCGGAAGGAATGCTGCAAACAGCCAGAGCGTCGCTGGCGGCTGACAGCGAAGCGCTCGCGGGTCACCAGGCGACCGTGTCGGCTGCCCGCGCGAAGGAGGCGGTCGACTGCGCCGGCGATAACGCCGCGGAAAGCGCGTCCAGCGGCTCCCCCTCGAGCGAGGCGGTCGGGGGCTCGGGCCTGTGCGCAAGCGACGTGCAGGCGGTCTCGACCGCCGAGCAGGGCTCCACAGGCGCTGCGATGAAGGTCAAAGGCGACCGCTCCCAGGTCTCCTCGGCCGAAAAACAGCTCGCGAGCGCCGAGTCGAGTCTGTCCACGGCGCGGTCCGCGGCCACGCTCTACGGTCAGAGCTCCACGTTCACGAAGCTGCCTTCGGTCGGGCCAGATCATCAGGCGCGGGCAGAGCC
This sequence comes from uncultured Solirubrobacterales bacterium, assembly GCA_963831945.1. GTDB lineage: Bacteria > Actinomycetota > Thermoleophilia > Solirubrobacterales > Solirubrobacteraceae > Palsa-744. Next base: position 475,889 of record CAWHSC010000003.1, read on the forward strand.
TCTATGAGATCAGCGGTCAGCCGGTGGTGCTGCTGTATGGCTCGGTGCTGCCGACGCGGGCGTTCATCGCGGGGATGTCAGCGGGATCGGACGTGGGCGAGCTGAACGCGAACCTCGACGCGCTCGGCTACGGACAGGGACTCACCGGCGACACATTCAGCGCCGCGACCGCTGCGGCGATACGCGCGTTTCAGTCCGCGCACGGGTTGACTGTGACCGGCGAGCTGCTGCTCGGCTCGGTGGTGTTCGAGCCCGGGGCGGTGCGCGTCACGAGCGTGACGCCGACGGTCGGACAGGCGGTTATGCCCGGGCCGGTGCTCGCGATCACCTCGACCGCCCGGCAGGTCAAGGTCGCGCTCGACGCGTCCCAGCAGGCCAGTGTCAAGGTCGGCGATCAGGTCACGATCACGCTCCCGGACAACCAGACCACGCCTGGGCGGATCACCTATGTCTCGAGCGTCGCGACATCGCGTCGTGAGCAAAGCCGGTGAAGAAGAAAGCGCGCCGACGATCGAAGTCGATGCCACACCGACCGATCCCGCGGCGACGGGTCGCCTGGACCAGGCGCCCGTGAACGTGTCGATCACCACCGAAAGCGTCCAGGACGCGCTCGTGGTGCCCGTCGACGCGCTGCTCGCGCTCGCCGGCGGTGGCTACGCGGTGGAGGTCGCCGAAGGCCGCGTGCACCGTCTCGTGGCCGTCACCGTCGGCCTGTTCGACGACGCCGAAGGGCTCGTGCAGGTCAGCGGCCAGGGCCTGTCTGCCGGCCAGCGCGTGGTGGTGCCAGCGACATCATGAGCGAGCAGCCAGCAAGCGCCGCATGGGCCGACGGCGGCGAGCAGCCGGTGCTCGAGCTTGACGGAGTCAGCAAGGTCTACGGCGCCGAGCCGCCCGTGTACGCGCTGCGGGAAGTCAGCTTCGCGGTGGGAGAGGGCGAGCTCGTGGCGATCGTGGGCCCGTCGGGCTCGGGTAAGACGACGCTGCTGCACGTGATGGGGACGCTCGAGCGCCCGAGCACGGGCGTGGTATCGATCACCGGCCTGGACGCGGCGGGGCTGTCCGATCGTGAGCTCGCCACGTTGCGTGCCACGCGTATCGGGTTCGTCTTTCAGCAGTTCTTTCTGGCCGAGCACTCCACGGCCCTGGAGAACGTCGCCGAAGGACTCCTCTACGCCGGAGTCGCTGTCGCCGAGCGCCGTGAGCGGGCGGCCCAGACGCTCGCCCGGGTGGGGCTCGCCGAGCGCGCGAGCTTCCGTCCGAGCAAGCTCTCCGGTGGCGAGCGCCAAAGGGTCGCGATCGCCAGGGCCCTCGTGGGCGCTCCGGCGATCGTGCTCGCGGACGAGCCCACGGGGAACCTCGACAGCGCGTCCGGTGAAGCGATCCTCGTGCTCCTGGAAGAGCTGAACGCCGACGGCGCGACGATCCTCGTGATCACCCACGACCACGACCTCGCCGCCCGCCTGCCGCGACAGGTGCAGGTGCTCGACGGGCGCATCGTCAAAGACACCACCGAGCAAGGAGTTGAGTGTTCATGACCGGGATGGCGCGGCTGGGAGGCGGTGTACGCAGAGTTGGGCTCGGACTGATCCTGGCCGCGAGCTTGGGCACCGTGGTTGGCATGCTCGTGGGTGGCCCGGCCTTTGCCTCGGGGGAAACCGGCGGATCGCCAACCGAACCCACCGGCACCGGGACGTCGAATTGTCCGTCGTCCAATCCGCCGAACCAGCTCACACTCGTTGCGGGCACACCGCAGACCACCACGCTCGGCACCGCCTTTGCGAGCGGACTGCAGGTCGCGCTCACGAACAGCGACGGCTGTGCCGTCACCGGCGCGGCTGGCGGTCCCGGTCACGTTCAGCGCACCCGCCAGTGGTGCGAGCGGGGTGTTCTCCACCAGCGGCTCCAACACCGTCACCGTCGGCGCCGACGCCTCCGGCACCGTCGCCGCGCCGACGTTCACCGCCAACGACACTCAGGGCAGCTACACCGTCACCGCCAGCTCGCAGTACGGATCGGTCTCGTTCTCGCTGACCAACACCGCCGCGGGCGTACCGGCGAGGATCGTCGCGCTCCCGCTGAAGAGCAGATCCGCGAGCGTTACCGTCCGCTATCCCCAGCCGCTGCAGGTCACCGTCCTGGACGCAGGCGGCAACCCGGTCGCGGGTACGACGGTCACGTTCACGCTCGGCTCCGGCGGCGCTAGCGCGTGCGGCACGAGCTCGAGCGCCAGCGCCAGCTTCGCCGGTGGTGGCGCCCAGGCGAGTGCGACGACCGGCGCGAACGGTGTCGCAAGCTCGCCGCTCTTCACCGCGAACAGTACGGCCGGGTCGTTGACCGCGACCGCCTCGGTCTCGAGCGGCGGCGGGGGCGGGAATGAAAGCGCCGGCAAAGGCGGGGCGCCCACCGTCACACCGGTCAGCTTCTCCCTTTCAAACCTCGCGGGCAAACCCGCCAAGCTCACCACAGGGGTTGGTTCCACGCAATCCACCATCGCGGGAACCCCCTTCTCGATCCAGCTGGCCGTCACCGTCACCGACGCGCAGAAGAACCCGGTCCCGGACGCACAGATCACGTTCTCGGCACCCACGCGCGGCGCGAGTGGACGCTTCACGGTCCACGCTCGCGGTTCCCGTCACCATCGTGGCCGTGTCTCTCATCCCTACACGGTCAGGGTGAAGACCAGCGACTGCGGGATCGCCGTTGCGCCCGCCTTCACGGCCAACCACCAGCCGGGCGGCTACATCGTCAAGGCGACCGCCGGGCACGCAAGGCCGGCAGCGTTCGCGCTCGTCAACGAAGCACCCGGGCAGTCCCAGTGAGGGCTCGGTGAGCGCTGTCGCCGATCGGACCCGAGAGCATGCCGGCGGCGCGGACCTCGCCCCGCTGAGGCTGAGGGCCTCCGACCTCGCGCGGGTCGCGAGCGTGGGGTTGCGCACGCGGCGTATGCGGGCGGGGCTCTCCGCGTTGGGGATCGCGATCGGCGTCGCCGCGATCGTGGCGGTGCTCGGCCTGTCCTCCTCCTCGCAGGCGGGCCTGCTGGAAGAGATCGAACGCCTCGGGACCAACCTCCTGATCGTCACCAACGGCCAGAGCTTCGCCGGCAAGACAGCAGAGCTGCCGCTCGTCGCGCCGGCGATGATCGCGCGTATCGACCCCGTGGAAACTGTCGCGGAGACGGGGAAGGTCACAGGCAGCGTCTACCGCTCTCCACTGATCCCCACCGTCGAAACAAACGCCCTGAGCATCCAAGCCGCGAGCCTCGGCCTGCTGCACACGCTGGGCATCGAAGTCGTGCAGGGCCGCTACCTGAACGCCGCCACCGCCCAGGAGCCGGTGGGGGTGCTCGGTTCTGCTGCGGCGCAGCGACTCGGGATCGATCACATCTACCCTGGTGAGCGGATCTGGGTCGCAAACCAGTGGGTGTATCTCGTCGGGATTCTCGGCCCTTCGGTGCTAGCACCCGAAATTGAAAGCTCGGTGCTAGTCGGTTTCAAGGCCGCGGAACGCTACCTGCAGTTCAACGGGCACCCCAACACCGTCTACCTGCGCGCGCAGAACAGCCAAGTCGCGGCCGTCCAGTCGGTACTCGCCGCCACCGCGGACCCGGAAGCCCCCAACGAAGTCAACGTCAGCCAACCCTCGGCCACGCTCACAGCGCGCGCCGACGCCCAAGGCGCCTTCAACGGCCTCTTCCTCGGGCTCGGCGCCGTCGCGCTGCTGGTAGGGGCGGTCGGCGTGGCGAACATCATGGTCATCAGCGTGCTCGAACGCCGCTCTGAGATCGGGCTCAGGCGCGCGCTCGGCGCGACCCGCGGGCAGATCCGTACCCAGTTCCTCTCCGAGGCGATCCTGCTCGCACTCGGTGGCGGCGCCGTCGGTGTCGCTACCGGCATTCTCGCGACCGCGATCTACGCCACCACCAAGGGCTGGACGATCGTCATCCCCACCCTCGCCTGGGCCGGCGGGTTCGGCGCGGCCATCCTGATCGGCGCGATCGCTGGGCTGGTGCCCGCGCTACGCGCCGCGCGACTCTCACCCACCGAAGCGCTCCGAACCGTGTGAAGGAACTCAGCGATTTCCTCGGCTGTTCTCACGCATGCAAGCCTACGCGCGATGCCGGGGCGCAGGGATGCCCGGCCTACCCCCTCTGACAGCTCCCTTGTCGAGCCTACGGTCGGGTGGCACAGTGAGTTGCGGCATGACAAACACCCACCCACAAGGAGCCTCGAACATGAGCATCGAGAACAGCAGCAGCCGCGTCGCAGTCATCACAGGTGCGTCCTCTGGGATCGGCGAGGCGAGCGCTCGGGCGCTGGTCGCTGACGGGCACCGTGTCGCTTTGCTCGCGCGCCGTGCCGAGCGCATCCAGGCGCTCGCGGACGAGCTCGGGGAGGGTGCGCTGGCGATCCAGGCCGACGTTACCGACCGGGCCTCGCTCGTCGCGGCGGCCACGCGGGTGCAGAGCGAGCTTGGTGGCGCGGACATCCTTATCAACAACGCGGGTGTGATGCTGCTCGCCCCGTTCACGTCCGAGCAGCAGGCCGAGCATCGTCAGATGCTGGAGGTCAACCTGCTCGGCGCGATCACCGCGACCGAGGTGTTCCTCGACCAGCTACGCGACGGCGACGGCGACCTCATCAACATCTCATCGGTGGCCGGACGCACCGCGCGGTCGGGCAACGCCGTCTACGCCGCGACCAAGTGGGGAATCAACGGGTTCTCCGAGGGCCTGCGCCAGGAGCTTCAGCCCGACATCCGGGTGACGGTGATCGAGCCCGGCGCAGTAGCGACGGAGCTGACCGACCACATCACCGACGCTCAGACCAAGCAGGCGACACAAGAGTTCGTGCGCGACCTCGCGATCACCCCGCAGGACATCGCGGAAGTCATCGCGTTCGCTGTCTCGCGCCCACGCCGAATGACATTGAACGAGATCCTGGTCCGGCCGACAGCGCAGGTCGGGTGAGGAGCACCCGTCGCGCGAGCCAATTCATCTCACGAAAAGGAGCAAGAAATGGAGCATCGACCAACTCGGACGCACCGGTGTATCGGTAAGCAAGCTGTGCCTCGGCACGATGATGTTCGGCGACTGGGGCAATAAGGACCACGAGGACAGCATCCGGATCATCCACCGGGCGCTCGACGCCGGCATCAACTTCATCGACACCGCCGACATCTACTCACAGGGCGAGTCCGAGATTATCGTCGGCAAGGCGCTCGCCGGTGGGCGGCGCGATGACATCGTGCTCGCGACCAAGGCCTGGGGGCCGATGGGCGAGGACCCCAACCAGCGCGGTGTCTCGCGCCGCTGGATCATCCGCGAGGTCGAGGACTCGCTGAAACGGCTCGGGCACCGACTGGATCGACCTCTACCAGATCCATCGCTACGAGCCAGGCGTCGACATCGAGGAGACGCTTGGTGCGCTCACCGATCTCGTCCATCAGGGGAAGGTCCGCTACATCGGCTCGTCGATGTTCCCGCCATCGGCGATCGTGGAGGCACAGTGGATCGCGCGAGAGCGCGACCTGCAGCGCTACGTCTGCGGAGCAGCCGCCGTACTCGATGCTCGCCCGCGGGATCGAGGCCGACGTGCTGCCCACCTGCCAGCGCTACGGAATGGGCGTGATCCCGTGGAGCCCGCTGTCCGGCGGTTGGCTGTCGGGCGTTGGCGCAAGGACGCCGATAACCCGACGCCCACCTCCCCGGCGCGTCAGCGGCTCGCCGCGCGCTACGACCTCTCGCTGCCCGCCAACCAGCGCAAGCTGGACGCGGCCGAGGCACTCGCACAGCTCGCCGATGAGGCAGGAATGTCTCTGATCGAGATGGCGATCGCGTTCGTGATCAACCATCCGGCGGTCACCGCGGCGATCATCGGCCCCCGCACGATGGAGCAGCTCGAATCCCAGCTCCCGGCGCGCAGAGCTCAAGCTCTCCGACGACGTACTCGACCGCATCGACGAGATCGCGACGCCCGGCGTAAACATCAACCCCGCCGACGGAGGATGGGTCAGCCCCGCCCTGCAGGCAACGGCGCGACGACAGTAAGTTCTCGACACCGGACGGCATCCGCACCATCAGGCCACGCACACCGAGGAGACACGACATGCAGATCACCAAGAACTCCATAGACACCGCGACCGGGGCGGCCAAGGAGTCCACGATCCCCGACCTGGTGGAGCTTTCACGACGGTCGGTCGGGAGGATCAATCGCGGCGCTCTCGCCGCGCGCGCGGCTCAGGCTCGAGGAGGTGAGGAGCGAGCAATAGTGATGAACCAGTAGCCACCCGCGAGGTTCAGCGCCCCAACGACCAGGAAGAAGGCTGCCCATCCGTGGGCGGCGTAGGAGAGGCACACGACGCCCGCGGTGGCCGCGACAAAACCACCGGCAATACGCGTGACCCCAAAGGGGCGGAGGTGGCGGTATTCCCAGGGATTGATCAGGCGTTGCATACCGGGTCGCGGGGGAGATGCCCACCATCCGCGAAGACCTTTCCGAGCGGCGTTGTCGTTGGCTGCGTTCATCGGGGCGTCCCGCTCATGCTCGCTTCAGGAACCTCAAAAAGAACGCCGCGAACACCAGGACAATCCCGACGTTTACCATCAGGCGCTCCAAGAACCGATGCCTGAAGAACAAGACGTCCACACCGACCACGACGGTTACCAGCGCGAGCACGTAAAGCACGACGCCTGTCTGCTTTCCCATCGTTCCACTCTACTGCTCGAGGGCCGCGTCGCGGCCACGGATGACGCCGCCAGGCCGGCAGCGTGTCGGGGCTTCCCACAGAACGTCATCGGCGAAATAGCTCGCGACCCGCGGCAAATCGCCGCTCCTGAGAACTTCGTAGGCCGCGTGCGACCGCTACGTTGTGGGCTGATGGCTAACGTCGCCAGCGCTGCATTGCGCAGTGGCTGTCGCACAAACCCCCGGTCCATCCGAGCGGTTTAAGAGACTTAAGGGCATGGCTATGAACTTCTTGGCGTGTGATCGTGAGCAGGTGTTTTTGATGCCTCCGGACCCGCGTGATTGGCTGCCGGACGGTCATTTGGCTTGGTTTGTGTTGGCGTCGGTCGAGGAGATGGATCTGTCGGCGTTCTATGGCTCCTACCGCCAGGACGGGTGGGGCCGGGCGGCGTTTGAGCCGTCGATGATGGGGTGGATTCAACTGGTTGTCGCAACGCCTGACGATGAGGAGTTGCTATGCCGAGGAGAAACTGGGCGTGGAGTCGTGCCGCTGCAGCTGGAACGCGTTGGGGTGGACATCCGCCCGCGGGGCGGCGGGAGCATCGGGTCCGGTTCTGGGAAGCGATCGCTCGAGGTGCATCAAGCGAGAAGGCTGCGGTCGAGGCGGGTGTGTTGCCGAGCATTGGTGTCCGGTGGTTCCGCAAGGGTGGCGGGATGCCGCCTCTCACCCTCGTGCCCGTGTCCGGGCGTTATCTGTCGTTCGCCGAGCGGGAGGAGATCGCGGTCCTGCTCGCGCGTGGTTCTGGGGTGCGAGAGATCGCGCGTCGGCTCGGCCGTGCGCCGTCGACGATCTCCCGAGAGTTGCAGCGCAATGCCGCGATCGGACGTGGCCGCGTTGAATATCGAGCTTCGACCGCCCAGAGACACGCTGAGCGTCGCGCTCAACGTCCCAAGCCGGCGAAGCTCGCGGTGAATGCGCAGCTGCGAGCTTATGTGCAAGATCGGCTTTCTGGCACGGTGCGGCGGCCTGATGGGAGCGTCGCTGGTCCAGATATCGCATGGCGGGGGCGGCGTCAGGGACCGCGAAAGGATCGCCGTTGGGGACAGTGCTGGAGCCCGGAGCAGATCTCTCAACGGTTGCGCCTGGACTTCCCCGATGATGAATCGATGCGCGTGTCCCATGAGGCGATCTATCAGTCGCTCTATATCCAGGGCCGCGGAGCGCTGCGCCGCGAACTGACCGCTTGCCTGCGGACAGGCAGGGCGCTCAGAGCCCCCAGGAACAGGACATCAAGGGGCAACCGCAGCTTCGTGACCGATGAGCTGTTGATCAGCGAGCGGCCGGCTGAGGTTGATGACCGTGCTGTGCCGGGCCACTGGGAGGGCGATCTGATCCTCGGCGTGGATCGCTCTGCGATCGGGACTCTGGTCGAGCGCTCCAGTCGGTTCACGATGCTGTTGCATCTCCCGCCGATCGAAGGTCACAACAGCCCAAGAGTGAAGATCGGCCCGCCGATCACGGGTGCCGGGGCAGGCGCCGTTCGTAATGCGATCGCTGAGACGATCGGGACTCTTCCCAAACAGCTTCGGCGGTCCTTGACCTGGGATCAGGGGATCGAGATGGCCCAGCACGTGCAACTTCGGCTCGACAGCGGTTTGCAGATCTATTTCTGTGATCCACGAAGCCCGTGGCAGCGCGGGACGAACGAGAACACCAACGGGCTACTGCGCCAGTATTTCCCCAGAGGCACCGACCTCGCGCGGCACAGAGCCGAGGAACTCGAGGCTGTCGCGGCGGCGTTGAACGGTCGGCCACGCAAGACACTCGGGTGGAGAACACCCGCTGAGGCGCTCGCCGAATACTTGACCGCCGCGGCCTAACCGCCGCCCGCAACACACACGCGTGACGACTACCGGACCGGCGGCCCCAGGGGGTGTCTGACGGTCGCGCGCGGCTATCGCCGTTCCGGCCCGCCCTCCGGGCGAGCCTCCACGACGACAGCCGCATGACCCAGGCAAGCCCAGTCGTCTCTTCTGACCTTTAGAGTCACCTGCCACACCGTGTTGCGAGGACCGGTTGAACTCAGGTGGCCTCGTTGCTGCTCTATGCCTACGCGAGGGGCGAGCGTTCTTCGCGGGGAATCGAGTGCAGGTGCGTGGAGGATGTCGCCTACCGGGTGATCGCGGCTCACCAGGCGCCCGACCATGCGACGATCGCGAGGTTTCGTGCCCGCCACGAGGATGCGCTCGCCGGGCTGTTCAGCTCGGTGCTCTCGTTGTGCAAGGAGGCGGGGCTGGTGAAGGTCGGGGTGATCGCTATCGACGGGACGAAGGTTCACGCGAACGCCTCGCATCACTCCAACCTCGACTACGAGCAGCTCGTGCGGGAGATCTTCAAGGAGGCCGCCGCGCTCGACGCGGCCGAGGACGAGCTCTACGGGGATGCCCGCGGCGACGAGCTGCCCGAGCGCCTGCGGACCAGCGAGGGGCGCCGCAGCGCCCTGCGGGAAGCCAAGGAAAAGCTGGAGCGCGACCGCGCGGAGAAGGAGAGCGCGGAGACCGACGCGGCCTGCGGGGCCGACGCGGGGGTGAAGATCGAGCTTGACGCGGAGGTCATCGTCCCGCGCGTCCAGGGCCGCGAGGGATGGTTACGCGAGGCTCGCCGCCAGCTCGACGAGCACCGCCGCCGCGAAGCGAAGCCGGTCGGCCGTGCGCGCGCCGGGCGGCTGCTGGAGGCAGAGCGACGGCTCCGGCAGGATCTCGCTGTCGAACGCCGCGCGAACGAGACGTATGAGCACTACCGGGCGAACGCACGCGACAAACGAGGCCGACGGCTCGGCTGCCCGCCGAAGCCGTATCAGCCGCCGGAGACCCCCGCGGGGAAGATCAACACGACCGACCCGGACTCCCGCAACGTGAAGACGCCGCGCAGCTACACGCAGGGCTACAACACCCAGGCCGTCGTGAACGAGCAGCAGATCGTGCTCGCCGCCGAGGTGACCGCCAGCTCCCCGGACTTCGGGCACCTGCAGCCGATGGTCGAAGCGACAAAGAGAGAACTCCAAGCGATCGGCGTCACCGAGACTCCGGGGGTCGCGGTCGCCGACAGCGGCTACTGGAACGAGCAACAGATGGACCACGTCATCGCCAACGAGCACGTCCAGGTGCTAATCCCGCCGGACGCCGGCAAGCGCGACACGCCCCGGCCGGGGTGGCAAGGCGGGCGCTACACCGCGATGCGGGAAGTACTCGCGACCGACTACGCCGGCGGGCTCTACAGACGACGAAAGGCGATGGTCGAGCCGGTATTCGCGCAGACCAAGCACAACCGCCGAATAGATAGCTTCAGGCGACGAGGACGATCCGCGGTGCACTCCGAATGGCGGCTCATCACCGCCACCCACAACCTCCTGAAGCTCCACAAGCACCAAACAGCCGCCGCAGCGGCCTGAAGACCGCCCCGCCCCCACTGGGCGCCCCGCGCCTACGACCCGCCCAGCACAACAACCACACGCCAGCCGATCGCCGCCGCCAACCTCGCCACCGCCGCAGCCGCGAACCTTTGTGCGACAGCCACCGCACTTAGCGAGCGTCCGAGCGACAGCCGAGCAGACGATCGCTGCGGACGGTGGGTGTCGCGTAAAGTCGCGAACATGGACGAATACCATTCGCGCAAAGTCCAGCGCCAACGCGCATTTTTGCCTGTATTCGCTGATCTTCGCGGGACCTGAACCTCATCGGGGAGACAGGATTTGAACCTGCGACCGCCCGGCCCCCAGCCGGAACGCGCTGGGGGTGGTAGCCTAGATTTCCGCTTGTTTATGCGGTTTTGCCGCCGGCTGCTCTAGTAGAGTCGACTCAAAATAGAACATAGATAGAACATAGATAGAACATGGCTGGAGGCGCGGGATGGCTACACAGACAAGACGACGCGGATACGGGACCGGATCGCTGAACCGGGTTGGGGGCTCGTGGATCGGCTCGTGGTATGCGCCCGATGGGCGCAAGATGCGCCGCAAGGTCGGCCCTGCACGTACGCCGGGCGAGCACGACGGCCTGACGGTGGCACAGGCGGAGGCGAGGTTCCGCCGGATGCGCGAGTCCGAGCGTCCGCGGGCGAGCTTCGAGCGGGTGACGATGGTGGAGGCCGGCGCGGAGCTGTGTCGGCGCCTCGAGCTGCGGGGCCGCAAGAAGTCCCACCGCCTGACGGTCGAGTCGGACCTGCGCAACCACATCACGCCATTCTTCTCGGGGAGGGAGCTTGCGAAGATCGGGCCGCGGGATATCGAGCGCTACATCGCCACGAAGCTCGGGACGCTCGCGCCGAAGACCGTCCGCAACCATCTCGGCACGATGCACTCGGTGTTCGAGCTGGGGATGCGGATGGGCTGGTGCGAGCGCAACCCGGTCAAGCTGGCCGATCGACCGGTCATCAAGAGCACCGAGACGCGGATCAAGTTCCTCGACCAGGCGGAGCTCGAGCGGCTGCTCGCGGTGAGCTACCCGCCGGATGCATTCGGGAGCATCGAGGCAGTGCTGTATCTGACGGCTTCGATGACCGGGTTGCGCCAGGGCGAGCTGATCGGCCTGCGCTGGCGGGACGTGGACTTCGAGGCCCGCCGGGTGCGCGTGGTCTCCCCGTATGTGCGGGGGGAGTTCAACGACCCGAAGTCCGAGGACTCGGGCCGCTCGGTGCCGCTCGCCCAGCGGGTCGCCGATGCGCTCGCGGACCTGCGCGCGCGGTCCTTGTATCCAGCAGACAGCGACCTTGTGTTCGCGCATCCCGAGACGGGGCGTCCGCTTGACCGCTCGAAGCTCGTCCGGCGGTTCAAGCGGGCGCTGGAGCGGGCGGAGGTGCGGCGGATCACCTTCCACGAGCTGCGCCACACCTTCGGGACCCGGATGGCCGCGAGCGGCGTCCCGCTACGCACGCTTCAGCACTGGATGGGTCACGCCGACTCGAAGACAACGCAGATTTACGCGCACTACCAGCCATCCGACGCCGAGGCCGACACGGTGGACGCGGCGTTCGGGTAGGGGTCGCGGCTGGGCTGTCTGGCCGCTCAGAGTTTGCTCTGCAGCCACTCCTCGAGCATGGTGCGGGTGAAGCGGATGTGCCGCCCGACTCGGATACAGGGGAGCTGGCCGGTGCGCACGGCGTCGTAGACCCAGCTCGTCTTGACGGCGAGCAGCGCGGCGGCCTGCTCGGGTCGCAGGAGCGGCCCGTCAAGCCTTCGGGTCGGGGACCCGAGCCCGTTGCGCTGGTGGATGTCGATGGTCATGTCGTACCTCCTCGGAGAGTTCGCGGCCTTCTTCTCCTATTCCGTCGGGGACCGGCGAGCGGGACAGGCCTGACCGGTCAGCGTCGCGGCGGCTTGCCGTGTATCCGTCGATGCGCGCGCTCGTAGACGGTCGGGGCGTGCGAGACGTGGGGGTGATGGCGCACGCCGAAGGACAGAACGTCGAGTGACAGTCGCCCGGTCTTCGGGTCGCGGGCGATCAGATACACGATTCCCCACCTGCCGTCGGGCCATGGAACGTAGGTCTTGACACAGTTGGGCAGGCTGCTCCTGTCCTGGGCCTCCGTGTCGCGGCGAGCAGCTCGTCGATGGGCTGACCGTCCCGTTCGAGCTGGGCCCGCTTGCTCGCGGCGGCGGCTCGGCCAGCGTCGGTGCTGGCGCGCAGATCCTCGCCCCATACCGCCTCGTCAAAGCCGACGGGGGCGAGGGCTCGGCCGCCTGGCATTGTTTACCCCTCGCCGTCGGCCGGCAGGACGGGTCCGTACTCACTTTCCAGATCTGCGAGCGCGGCCGGCGTGTGGCCAAGCCGGCCCAATATCGCCTCCGCTGAGGTGTCGGGAACGAGCGTCAGCTCGCCATCGGGACGCTCGTCCTTGACGATGTACTCACCCGCGATGTCGCCGCTGAGCGTGACGTGAGCCGACTTGCTCATGCCCAAATGATCGCAGGTGATCCGGCCCTATCGCACGTCTACGGGTCTGCGCCCCCCCTCGCCGACTCGGTAGTCCTTCGATGCACGCTTCACGATGGGATGCAAAGGTCCGGGCTCGACCCCAGTGCTCATGCCTACCTGGTGACCCAATCGTCGATCGAGCAGTCGGCCGGCCCCCGGCCCGGCCCCCGCGCACGCCCTGTCACACCCCTTGTGGGTTGACAGGGCGTGCTACCCTGCCCGCCCGGCGGGGGCCGGGGGACTGCGCTCCGCCGCGGTCGGGGTCCCCGACCAGGCGCAGCCTGGTCGGGGAGCGGCGGACGATCGACCGTACCTCGCCGTTGCCCTGGATGAGGTTCTGCGCGTCGACGCCGGGCACGGAGGCCCCGCGCACACTGCGCCTGGATGCCTCACCCACTCACGTGGACGATCCCCCCCGAACACGAGAGCAAAAGATCACGCGCAGCCGTCCCTGTCGGCGCACGGAGTCGTGCCCCGGGGTGTGCTCGGCGGCCCGCGACCCGGATCAGCCGGGAAGCAGTCAGCAGAGGCAGTCAGCTATGAACGGGTTCCGCGCGCAGAACGCGGGCGCTGCCGTCGGCGGACACGAGCACAACAGCGCGGTCTTCATCGATCGCGCGTCTGATCGCGGCGCCCGTGCGTGGCCCGTCGGCGTTGATGAAGACGGCGCGGTCGGGGTAAGGCGAGCGTTCCTCGATCGCCAGCTCGATCGCTTCCTCCATCACTCGCATCGCGGGCGAGTCGCCGCTGTTCGTGCTCATCTTCTGTGCCATGACTCGATCATCGGTAGGTAGCCGCGCTTGACCGACTCGATCGCCGCGCGCATTCCTGCTCCCAGGGTACCGCGATGGAAGACCTCGGCGGCCTGCTTTCCGCCTTCTCGTGTGTATCGGTGCATCTCGTTCTCTCCGTGAGCGCCGTCGTATACACGGACCGTTTCGAGCTCCCCTCCCTCCTCTATCAGCAGCACCACGGCGTAGTCCGTCACCTCGCGTACCTCGGTCGTGAACTCGACGTGCATCCACGTCCCGAGCGCGCCGTCGAGTTCCACGTCGTACTCCCTGTTCATACCGGCCCCGATCTCCCGGACCTAGATGCTCCGGCCGGGGCGGGAGTCGCTCGGATGGTTGACGTGGACGACGGTCGGCGGCTGACCCGAGCCGGGGGTGATGACCACGGCCTGCCCGGTCCTGAGGCGCTTGATGCGGGAGGGGTGGATCTCGTACTCGTGGCCGCGGCGGCGGCTGCCCTTGCCGCTGGGGCCAGGGGCGAGCAGGCCCTCCTCGGTCTGCTGGGTGGTGACCCACACGGACCTGGTGCCGGCCATCGCGGCGATCAGCTCGGCTGACTCGGGGACGTTCTGGCGGTGCGCGATCAGCGCCGCGACGTTACCGAGCACCTGCTCGCGCAGCGCGCTGTCCTCGGCGCCTTTGAGGTCGGCGAGCTCCTGGGTGCCGAGGATCAGGCTGATCCCCGCCGAGCGGGCGCGGCCGAAGAGCCGCGCGACGGGCTCCGCGGCGATCGCGGAGAACTCGTCGATCATCACGACGGTGGGCACCGGCTTGTGCTGCAGGCGCCCGACGAGCGTAACGAGATCGGTCACGACAGCGCCGGCGAGCATCGTGCTCAGCAGCAGCCGGCGGTCCGCGTCCAGGCACACGTAGACCACGGCGCGCTCTTCGACTGCCTGGTGGATGTCGAGCGTCGGCCGGTCGGGGCTCGGCTCCAGCCACGGGCGCAGCTCCGACTCGGCGAGGATTGCCAGGCGGTCCCTGACGCCTGAGAGCTCGCGCTGGTGGCGCTCTGAGAGCGAGTCCAGATAGTTCTGGACCGGCTCGGCCTCGCTCTCGGGGAGCTTCCTGGCGGTGACCTCGAGCGTGCGGGGGTCCATGTTCTCCATCAGCGACACCGGCGTCACCTGCGTTCCGGCGGCGCGCATCGCGCGGACCGCGTGGCCGAGATATCGCTGTGCCTGGCGCAGATAGTGCGGCTCGGTGAACCGCTCCCCGGCGAGCGCCTTGTCCGCGATCTCCGTGTCGCTCCCCTGCGCGTAGGGGTTGTACGCGAGCGGCCCCTCCGGGGTCCACCGCAAGAACTCCGCGCCAGCCCGCTCGGCGGCGGCCTGCAGCTCCTGGCAGAGCATCCGGTCGCCCTTCGGGTCGATCACTACCGCGCCGTGGCCCTGCTCGATCAGACGGCACGCGACCCACGCCTCGCTGACCGTCTTCCCCGCGCCGGTCGCGCCGAGCACGAGCGTGTGGCTCCCGGACTCGTACCCGACCGGGATCGTCACGGCCATCCCGCGCTCGTCGCGGCCGACGACGAGCCGCCCGTCGTGAACCCAGCTGCCAGACTCGCGCAGCCGGCGGTCCTGCGCACCTCGACGCAGCACGTCAGCGATCCCCAGCCGGGAGTGTGCGGCCTCGGCGTGGTCCGCGCCGTGCGCGAGGTCTTCGCGCTGCCAGCGCGCACCGACGATGCACCCGCGCGTCGCCACCCCGAGCACCGCTAGCCCCAGCAGCGGGTTTAGCTTCCACAACACCATGCCGGCGGGCAGGCCGAGCATCGCCCACGTCCAGCGCAGGCCATTCTCACGCAGCATCCGCGCGGCGACGACGCCCCCGCCGAACACCGCGCCGACTCCGACCACGAGGATCAGCAGCAGCTTGTCAAGCATTGGTGGCCTGCCTTTCCTCGGCGGCGCGCAGCGTGGCGGTCTCGCCGAGTGCCAGCACCGTGATCTGCTCCTCCGCTCGCGTCTCTCTCACCGCGCGGCTCACGGCGCGCGCTGCCTGCGGGCACGCGAGGTAGTACACGCCATCGACGTGTCGCGCCCTCGCCCACCCGCGGCAGATCGCCGCGAGCCGCGCCCGTGCCTTCACCGACAGCTCGACCTCCACCGCCACCAGCCGCCCCCGCGGGGAGCGCAGCGCGAGATCGGGCCGATGCAGCGCCGGGCGGCCACCCGGCAGCTCCCCCACCCGCGCGGAGGCCAGCAGCTCGCCCTCGTCTCGCTCGTGCGCGCGGATCTCCCGCTCGCTCAAGACCTCCCAACCTGGGAGGCCCTGGTGGAGCTCCACCGCTGCCTGAGCTACCTCCCAGGCGTGCTCGTACCCGCCCGGGCGCACCCGGTGCACGCCGAGGCGCTCGAGGCCGCGCCAGCGCAGGCCCGCCGCCGTTGCCGCATACACACCCGGCCTGCGGAACAGCACCATCCGCTGCTCCAGCAGCCTGCCCTCAACAAGCTGCCCCAGCCGCTCGTACGCCCAGCTTCGGCCCATTCCGAAGCGGGCCATCACATGCTCCGCGCCCGCCGCACCCAGCCGCCCTACCCAACCCACGATCTCCGCGTCCCTCTCGGTCTGCATCACAACCTCCACTCACATGAGAAAGAACCTGCCTTCCTCTACTCCGCCCACCACCGGGCGAACGGGACAGTTCCGGCCATGACGTTGGTGTGCGCTAGGTTGCCGTCCCGTGCGCGGTCTCCGCTCGAACCTCAGATGGCTCCGTGGGGCTCGTAGGCTTCCCACCGCCACCGCTCCTCGCCTCCAGGGCGTTGAGGGCCCGGATCTGCTGGAGGCCTCGCTGTCGCTCGCACAGACCCAGCTGCTTGGCCAGCTCGCCGACGAGACGAGCCTCGATGGCCGCATGATGGGAACCCTCGCCTTCAACGGCGCGCTCCTGGCAGCCGACATCGCCGCACGCGGTGTACTCGGCGCCTACTGGTGGACACCCCTGATTGCGGTCGGCCTGGCGACGGCGATCTGCCTCGTCCCCACGCTCGGGATCGGACCTGACTTCGCGCGCGACACCGACCTCGGACCCGGCGCCGACACCTTCTACCTCACCTACGGCGGCCAACCCTCCACCGCCGCACGCAAGCAATTACTCGCCGACCTCGGCGGAGCGTTCGCCAACAATGCCCGCCGGCTGCGCGCCAAGCAGCGCGCGTTACGCGCCGCGCTCGTTATCCTCGCCGTCGGGCTGATCGTCGCCGCGGTGGTGATCGAGCTGAACAGACCGGCTAAGATTGGTGGTGTCAGTGAGCAAGCTCAGCACACCCAAGCCAGCGCCCCGTGAGCCGCTCCCGCCGGCGCCCGTGCCGATGCCCGGCCCATCCCAGGTGCCGCACGTCAGCCCCACCGGGGTGATCGCCAGTGCCCACGGCCACGGGCCTCATCTGCCGCTGCCCAAGCGCGACGGCAGGTAGATCCTCGACTGCCGGTCCTGTGTCGACGTGGGGCATGTTCAGCGCCACGTGTGCTTGAGCACCCGCGCACGTCGTCTTGGTCTTGCCGGCCTCGCTCGCCTCTTCTGCTACGCCCTTCGCCTTCTCGCCCGCCGATTGCGCCCTGTCTCTCTCGCTCCCCCGGTTTCGCTGCCGTCGCGCCCGCCGCCCCGCACTTTCTTGTCTTCTTCTTTTTTTCTTCTCTCTCCTCCTCTCTTTCCTGCCCTTCCCTCATCTTCTTCTTCTTCTGGATTCGTCCTTTCTTCCTCTTCTTCTCCTCCTCTCTCTCCCGTCCCATCCCTGGTTGGTTCTTGATCTCGTGCACCTGACGTTGGGGGTGCGAGATCAAGAAGCGCGCCAGGCCACACGGGCAGTGGGACGGACCGCGCCAGCGGACCTTGTTTCCGTGGTCCTTTCCGTGGGCGAATCCAGGGCTGCCCTACCCGCCGGGAGGGGAAGGGCGGTGGTACTTGGCGACAGCGGTCGGGGTCGGAGTGGCCTCGCCGCTGCGCCGCTGCTGCGCCTTGGCATGAGGCGTCTTTGCGGAGCACCTGCAGGACGACGACGCACTGGGGTCTCTATCTCCCGCAGGAGCGAGCCTCGCACCGGGTCCTTCAGAGCTCCTACGCCGGTTCAGGCCGCGGACGCCTCCGCATCCCGCTTCTCGATCTGGCTGAGACTCGACTCCGGAAGCGCCTCATAGATTGCGTCCTGTTCCTTCGCCTGCGTGATCTGCTGCTCCACGATGTAGTTCATGAGGCCGAACAAGGCGACAGCCGTATCTCGATTGTCAGTCAAATCAATCTGGCCAGGATGCACAGCGTTGTTTCCGGTGACCCTTAGCGTGTCGAGGGCCTGTTGAACACGCTTCGGTAGTCCTTCGCTTACCAATGCCCCGATATCAGCATTGATGTTTTTGCCAGGCTGGCCGAGCGCGACCATGAGCTTCTGGACAGCTAGGCGAAGAAGCGCCACGGCCCCCCTGGGAGAAACCTGCACAACGCTCCGCGCCTCTTCGTAGTCGGCCTTCGGCTCGTTCGGCATGTCGATGTGAGCTGCGGGAGCCAAAGGGGACGTAAGTGGCCAGACAAGTTGGCTGCATACGTCCTCGGGACGACCATCATCAGGGGCAAGCCAATACGTGTGCGCTCGACAGTTGCCACAAGTGCTGCGTCGAATCAGCGTCGGAACCATGAACTGACCCCGGCCCACATACGGGGAGACCCAGGATTGCTGAGCATAGACGCCGCAGAAAGGGCAGTGAAATGCCTCACGACCAACCCGAGGAGCTACAAGCTCAGTCGCATGAATGGGTAGGGACTCTGCTGCCATTGCAGCCGCTAACGATAGCTCTTGGAGAAGCCGAACCCCCGAATAGAACACAGATAGAACATGGCGGGCTTGATGACTCGGCCCGGTAGCCCCGCAAAAGTAGCTTATTTGCAGGGCTTTCCTCTAGTCGGGGAGACAGGATTTGAACCTGCGACCGCCCGGCCCCCAGCCGGGTGCGCTACCAGACTGCGCCACTCCCCGTGGCAATGCACCCAGAGCCTAGCGCGGGGCCGGCTCCAAGCGGGCGACGGGAATTGAACCCGCCCTTGAAGCTTGGAAGGCTTCCGTGCAACCACAACACTTCGCCCGCGCGCTCCAGCCATGTTACCGGCCCGGATCGGCCTCGAGAGCGCTCTCGGTCGGCCGGACGGTCGGTGGCGACCCTGCCGGAGCCCGGGCGGCTGGGCGGCTACCCCCGCCCCCGGCGCTCCTCCGTCGGCACCTCGCCCCCGGCGTCCGCGAGGCCCGGCGGGGGCCAGGGGCCGAACCAGTTGTCGCGGGCGCCGTCCAGGGTCACCGTCGAGCCGTTGAGGGCTGAGCCCACGGGGGAGGCCAGCAGCGCGATCAGCCATGCATGCTCCTGCACCGTGCCCAGGCGCTGCAGCGGGACCGAGCGGGCCATGCCCGCGCGCACGACGTCCGGGTACTTGCTCATCGCCTCCGTGTCGAAATGGCCCGCCGCCACCGCGCAGACCGTTGCTCCCGCCGAGGCCCAGCGGCGGGCCAGCTCGCGCGTCAGCGCCTCGACCGTCGCCCGCGCCGCGCCCGAGTGGGCCATGCCCGGCATCCCGTGGTGAGGAGAGAGCGTCACGTTGATGATTCGCAGCTCCCGCCTCTCCGTCCGCTCACACTCCGCTCCCGGCGGGTCCGGCGCGTGCGGGGCCGCCTGCGCGAAGGCCTCCTGCGCCATGTGCAGCATCCCGTCCACGTTCAGCCGCCAGACCGCGCCCCAGCCCTTCGTCGCGATGCCCTCGGCCGGCGTGAAGTACTGGCCCCCCGCGTTGTTCACCAGGATGTCCAGGCGGCCCCACCGCTCCAGCACGCCGGCGACCAGCGCGCGGGCCTGCTCGCGCTCGCGCACGTCCCCCGTCGCCCAACTCGCCCGCTCCTCGCCGATCTCTGCAACCGCCTCCCGCAGCGGCTCCTCGCGGCGGCCGACCACCGCCACCGTCGCCCCGCACCGTCCCAGCTCGAGCGCGCTCGCTCGGCCCAGGCCCGTGCCCCCGCCCGTCACCAGCGCCACTCGGCCCTGCAGCAGCCCCGGGGCGAAGACCTCCGACTCTCCGATCCCTGTCTCCGCGGCGCTCGTCACGGCGTCATCTTATGGCTGGGGCAGCCGTCCGTCCCCGCTCCCCGCTACGGTTCAGGCGTGCCTCACTGGCCCCTCCGGCCGCGCCTGGTCATCGTTGCGTTGCTCGCGCTCTGCGACTACCTGCTGTGGAACTGGTCGTTGAGCGCCAACCACGACATCCTCGCGCTCGTCTCCGGCATGACCCTGATCCCGCTGCTCCTCGCTCTCGCCTGGCTGGTAGTCCTCGCCGTCGCGCGCCTGCTCGCCAGCGTCGCCCAGCGCTCCCGCGCGCGCCACGCAGGCCTCGGCCGCCACGTGGCTACCGGCACACGGGCCAGTGCGACGGGCGGTGTGACGGCCTCGGGCGAGGGTGGGCGGGGCTCCAAAGCGGGTCTCGACGAGGCCCCCACCGCCTCCCCCTCCTCGAAGCTCGCCGCGTGAAGCGCCGCTGGTTCGCGCTCGCCACGCTCCTGGTCCTCCTCGGCCTCGCGCTCGGGGGCTACGTCTATTCGCGTGAGCGCACAGGCTCGATCTACCACCCCCACGCGCGCTTCGTGCCCGAGGCCAACCCCACCCTCCCCGCGCGCGGCCCCGAACGCTTCACGTGGCCGCTGTACGGCTACACCAAGAACCACACCCGCTACTACCCCGCTCCGGCGAGCCTGCGCCCTCCCTTCAAGCAGGCCTGGGCCCGCGGCGGGAGCTCGCTGCGGGAGTTTCCCCCAGTGCTCTCGGAAAACCGCATCTTCCAGCTCACCGACGACGGGGCGCTCAGCGCGATCGACAAGTACGACGGTAAGGTCCTCTGGAGCCGCTCCCTGGGCGCGCTCTCCGCCTCCTCCCCGGCCGTCGGCGGGGACACCGTGTACGCCACCGTGCTCGCCCGCGCTTCCGGCTCCGAAGAGGGGCGCGTCGTCGCCCTCGACGTCACTGACGGCGCGATCCGCTGGTCGCGCAACCTGCCCTCCCGCAGCGAGTCCTCTCCACTGCTTGACCGCGGGCGGCTCTACTTCGGCTCCGAAGACGGCACCGTCTACGCGCTGGACGCGAGCAACGGGCGAATCGTGTGGACCTACCACGCCGCCGGCGCGGTCAAGGCCTCCCCCACCCTTTCGGGCGGGGTGCTCTACTTCGGCGACTACTCCGGCCACGTCCAGGCGATCTTCGAGCAGACCGGACGGCGGCTGTGGCTCTCCGCCTCCGAAGGGGCGCTGTTCGGCAGCGGGACCTTCTACTCCACCGCCGCCGTCGTCTACGGGCGCGTCTACCTCGGCAACACCGACGGGCGCGTCTACGCCTACGACGCCGCCACCGGCGCGCTGGACTGGGCCTTCCAGACGGGCGCCTACGTGTACGCGTCCCCTGCGGTCACCGACGCTCCCGGCCTCGGTCCCACCCTCTACCTCGGCTCCTACACCGGCACCTTCTACGCGCTCGACGCCCGCACCGGCCACGTCGACTGGAGCTACGAAGCGGGCGGCAAGATCTCCGGGTCTGCCACCATCCTCGGGCGCGTCGTGTACTTCTCCGACCTCGGCACCCGCCGCACCTATGGGCTGGGGATCTCCACAGGGAAAGTGGAGTTCACGATGGGCACCGGCTCCTTCGACCCCGTCATCAGCGACGGCAAACGTGTCTACCTCACCGGCTACACCGGCCTCTACGACCTCGTCCCAGTCGCCTGAGGGTTCACGCCAGACTGGATGGCGGGATCGCGGCGGGGTCTAGGGAGGTGCGCGCCGCCTCAACCCGCCCGGCAGGACTGCCCGTCCAGCCCCAGCGCGCGGCCGATCGAGAAGCTCGCCGCGACCCTCACCGCACCCGCACGTCGCGCCGTCACCGCCGTCCAGCCCCCCGGCGCCCTGCCCACACACGCCGCACCCTGCGTGACCGTCCAGTAGCGGGTGTAGCGCACCCTCACCGTGAAGCTCCCCGCCGTGCGCGCCCGCAGCGCGAACCAGTTGTGGCCCAGGCCGCTGAGCGTGCCCGGTCCCTGTGCGAGCGGGGTGGCGCCCACCACCTCGTAGATCCGCCAGTGCTGGGTGCGCTCCACTTCGTGCAGGTACGCCAGCCCCGCCTCGATCAGCCGTCCCTCCACGGCGCTCGAGGGGTCGAGTGGGGCGTCGGGCAGCGCCACGTAGCTCACCGCCTCCTGCTTCAGCCACGCGCGGTACCGTGCCGCCGTCAGATCCTTGGAGAGCAGCACGCTGTCGTAGCGCTCGTCCAGCTGCTTCTCCCACCCTCGCGCCAGCGCGACCTTCCCCGCCAGCCACGCCGCCTCCCAGTGGCCTCGCGTGAACGGCACCTCCACGCGCACCGGCCGGCCCGGTGGGGCCTCGACACCCGCCACGAAGCGCTCCACCGGCAGGTAGTACGACGCGCTCGTCGAGGCGTTCCCAGCCACCGCCGCCGTTTCGCGCGCCGGCCCCCACACCGTCCACACGGCGATGCCGCACAGCACCGCGACCGCCGCCGCGGAGAGGCGCCGCCCCGAGCTCAGCAGCGCGCACAGCAGCAACGGGCCCACGAGCAGCACCCCGTAGCGCTCCACGTTCGCGCCCACCGGGCTGTGCACCGCCACGCACGCCACGCACACTGCCAGGTACACCACGCCGCCGACCCACTCCACCCGTCGCTGGGCCGGCATCGCCCACAGGTAGCCCGCGATCGCCGCGAGCGTCGCCAGGAAGGAGTACAGCGGGTAGGGCTCCCACCCCCCCTCGGGGAAGAGCCCCACGAGCGTTGCCACCACCACCGCGGGCGGGACACCGAGCACCACGAGGCTGCGCGGGGTCCGCGCGGCGAGGGAGTAGGTGAGCCCCGCGAGCGCCAGCAGCACGCCCGCGACCGGGCTGCACGCCGCGCACACCCCTGCCAGCGCCGCCGCCGCGGCGGGCCGGTCCTGCACCAGCGCGAGCACCGCGCCCAGTGCCACGCTCACCCCCAGCGCGAACGTCACCCGCCCGCTCCACACGTCCCCCAGCGCCGCCACCGCGAACCACACTGCCGCCCACCGCGCCGGCGGCCCGTACACCGCCCTGGCCGCCCGTTCGAACAGGGTCGCCGAGGCGAGCACCGCCGCCGCACCCACCGCGCGTACCCCCAGCCACGCCGCCAGCGGCGGGAACACCAGGCTGTACGCCGGCACGTTGTGGCCCCCGTACCAGCGACTGTCGTACACCAGGAAGCCCGCTTCATGGAAGAGGTCGGCCCGGTACACCTGCCCGGCGAGGTCCGGCGTCTGGGGGTACACGACCAGCCACACCACCACTCCCACCGCCGCCGTCACGAGGCCCCACGGCGCCCCTCGCGCCGCGCCTCGCCCGTGCACCTCCGGCGCGGACGCTCTCGCCACGTACGTGCCCACGGGCGGCACCCTATGCGAAGATCGACCGGGGCCCGGTGCGCTACCCCACCGGACCCCGGTTCCGCGAGTCGAACCCTGCCTGTCCCGCGGTGTCTCTGCCTTTCAAACAGCCCACACACTCGAAAGTCGCGTTGAACATCGCACGCATCGCCTCTGGGTTCGCCACCCTCGTTGCAGCCTGCCTGCTCGCGAGCGGCTGTGCCACCGTGCAGCCCGGGCCGCTCGGGGCGAGCGCGCTTGCCGAAGCGGAGACGTTCCCCTTCTTCCGCGTATACTGGGTGGGGCCCCGCTTCGGCTCCGACCCCCTCGCCGCGGCCGACGGTCTGCGCAACTACATCAGCTCCGTCGGGGACTCCGTCTACTACGGCAACTGCGCTACCGGCAAGGGCGCCGGGCTCGGCGGCAACGGCTGCGTGCTGCCTCTCCAGGTCACCACCCTCGTCTACGCCCGCCACGCCAACGCCCCCCTCGGACCCCAGCGCAACACCGTCCTGCGCGGAGTCCCGGCGGTCATCTTCGACGGCGGCGACTCGATCGAGCTCTACACCGGGCGCCTCGCCGTCAACGTCTTCTCCGACGACCTCTCCCAAGGGCTGCGCGCGGTCAGCGCCCTGCGCCCGCTCAACGCGCCCGGCTCTGCCACCGCGCCTCTGCCCCCGCCCGTCTACTGCCCCGGCCTCTCGGGGCCCCGGCCCGCGGCCGTGCAGGCCGCCCTGCGCCACCTCCCCGGGCACGCCTGCCAGCGCGTCGCCGCCACGCTCGCGGTCGATCGCGCCCTGTTCGGGAAAGGCTAGGAGGCGCCGCCCGGCTGCGGCCGGAGAGGCTTGCCGATCTCTCCGCGGAGGCTCAGGAACGCCACCGTCCCGATCAGCGCGGGGATCCACAGCGAGATCGCGCGGTACGTCACCACCGCGGCGAGCACCATCGAGGCGGGGCGCGCGCCGAACAGCAGCAGCATCCCCACGAGGCCCCCTTCGACCGCGAAGAAGCCGCCCGGGATCGGGAGCGAGTTTGCGAGCATCCCCACCAGGTACGCCATCGACACCGCCCAGAACGTCGGCGTCGGACCGTACGCCGCCAGGCACACGTACAGGCATACGGTGTCGAACAGCCAGTACCCTACCGCCCCCCCCAGCCGCCAGTCGTGGGCGCGGATCAGCCCCACGGCGTCCTGCACCCCGCCCCCGAGCGCGACCAGCGCCACCACCGTGCGGCCCTGCTCGGAGCTTCTGCGCGCCGCCGCCCGCCGCGCCCAGCCTGCCGCCGCCAGCGTGCCGATGATCGTCAACAGCGCCGCCGTCGCCGGCAGCAGCGTGATCAGCGCGCGCTGTGAGCCCGGCAGCAGCCCCAGCCACATCGCCAGCCCGATCACGACCACCGCGCTCACGTTCCCCGCGCTCGTCAGCACGAAGAACAGCACCGAGCGCTTGGCGATCCGTTCCACCGAGATCCCCTTGCTGCGCAGCACCCACGCCCCCAGCGCGATGCCCCCCAGCCCACCGGCCGAGACGACCGAGTTGACCGCCAACTCCGCCAGCGACAGACGCGCGCTCAGCCGGCTGCCCAGCCTACGGAAGACCAGCCCGAACAGCACCACGTAGGAGGCGCACGAGAGGAGCTCGGCCACCACCCCCGCTCCCACCCAACCCCACTTCGCGTCGGTGATCCGCTCCCCCGCCGCACGCAGGCCCGGCACCCCCAGCAGCAGGCCCGCCACGATCGCGAAGAACACCGCGAGGCTGATGAGGCTGTTGCGCAGCCTCCGCGACTGCGCCGCCAGCTCCCGCGCGGTCTCCTCGGTGACCCCGTCCTCCTCCTGCTGCGTGGCCTGCTGGCCGATCTTCGATCGGTCGGCGGTTCTCGACACCTTCACCTCTTCGGGGTCGTGTGCTCGACGTTGGCAGCGACGAGGCCCCCCGTCACGCCCCACTCACTATGCCCGATCCCGCGCGCGTTCCCGGAAGCGCGCCGGGGAGAGTCCGTAGCGGCGGCGGAACGCGCGCGCGAAGTGCGTGCCGCTGCTGTAGCCGACCAGCCGCGCGACGTCCGCCACCGGGATCGCCTGCTCGGCGAGCAGCTCCGCCGCGGCGGCCATCCGCCGCGCGCGGAGGTCCTCCTGGAAGGTGCTCCCCCCGAACTGCGCGTACGCGCGCTGCAGCTGACGTGGCGAGCAGGCCAGCGCGCGGGCCACCGCCGCGAGCGTCAGCTCCCGGCGGTAGTGGCGCTTGACGAGCACGCGGGCCGTCAGGTACAGCCTCCGGCGCTCGCTGAGCGTCGCCTTCGCGCACCTTCTCTACTCCGACCCGCCCCCACGGGCGGGACGCGCTCAGCCGGCGTAGCGGCGCGCCGTTCGTTCGGCCGCCCCTACGTAGGAGCCGCCGAACAACACCGCGTGCACGAGCAGCGGCAGCAACTGCCACAACTCGACGCGCTGCTCCCACCCCTCTGCGAGGGGGGTGGTCTCGGCGTAGGCCGCGAACACGCGCTCGGTGGGGGCGCCGAACAGCCTCAGCATCGCGAGGTCCACCTCGCGGTGGCCCCCGTACGCGGAGGGGTCCACCAGCCACGGGCGGCCCTCCGCGTCGGCCATCACGTTGCCGGCCCACAGGTCCCCGTGCAGCCGCGCCGGGGGCTCCGCGGGTCCGGCGAGCTCGGGCAGGCGCTCGCACACCGCCTCGACGGCCCGCGCCCCGGCCTCCGTGAGCGCGCCGCGCTCACGGGCGATGCGCGCCAGCGGGCGCAGGCGGCGCTCGGCGTAGAACGTGGGCCAGTCCGGGGCGGGGTCGTTGGGCAGCTGCAGCGAGCCGAAGCGCGCGGCGCCGCGTAGTGGCTCCTCACCGGCGCCGCCTTCGCTGGGCTCGCAATTATGTCTGGAGGGTTTATCTCGTTTGGGATGATCTGGCCCGGCGGCACCGACCCCAGGGTCTCCGAACGCGGGGGCGCCCGCGGCGTGCGTCAGCGCCAGGCCGCGGCCCAGCTCCTCGGCGCCGGCCGCGCTCAGGCGCCCCGGGGCACCCACTCCAGCACGAGGTACTCGGCGCGCGACCTCCCACACCTGCGGCGTGCGCAGCGCCCCGGGCTCGGCGAGCCACTGCAGGCCGCGGGCCTCCGCGGCGTACTCCTCCGGGGCCGCGTCCGGGCGCGTCTTTACGAACGCCTCGCGCCCGTCGGCGAGGGTGACGCGCCACGCCTCGTTGATATCCCCGCCGCCTACGCGGCGGGCGTTCGTGGCTCCGGCCGGAAGGGGCGTCACGCGCCCGCCCGCTCGGCCGAGACGTCGCTCACTGCGAGGGGACCGCCTCGGCGTCCGTCGTCCGCAGCTGCTCCAGCAGCGCCGCGCACGCGGCGTGCACGAGGTCGAGCACCTCCTCGAAGCCTCCCGCCCCGCCGTAGTAGGGGTCGGGCACGTCGAGCTCGCCCTCCGCGGCAGGGTCGAACTCGCGCAGCAGCCGCACCTTGGCGCGGGCGTCCTCGTCGCGCGCGAGGCGGTGCAGGTTGCGCAGGTTCTCGCCGTCCATCGCGAGCACCAGGTCGAACTCCTCGAAGTCGCGTGGCCCCACCTGGCGGGCGACGCTCTCGAGCGCGATCCCCCGATGGCGCGCGGCGCGGGTGGCGCGTGCGTCGGGCGGCTCCCCCACGTGCCAGCTCCCGGTGCCGGCGCTGTCCACCTCGATCCGCTCGCCCACCCCGCGTCGTCCACGAGCTTGCGCATCACGCCCTCGGCGGTCGGGGACCTACAGATGTTGCCCAGACAGACGAACAGCAGGCGCACCCTCACTCCTCCCCCAGCTCCAGGACTGCGAGGAACGCCTCCTGGGGGACCTCCACGCGGCCCACCTGCTTCATCCGCTTCTTGCCCTCCTTCTGCTTCTCCAGCAGCTTTTTCTTGCGCGTTATGTCGCCCCCGTAGCACTTGGCGATCACGTCCTTGCGGAACGCCTTGACGGTCTCGCGGGCGATCACGTGCGAGCCGATCGCCGCCTGGATCGGGACGTCGTACTGCTGGCGGGGGATGCGCTTGCGCAGGCGCTCGGTCAGCGCGCGGCCGACCTCGTAGGCCTTGTCGCGGTGGACGACCATCGAGAGCGCGTCGACGGGGTCGCCGGCGAGCAGCACGTCGAGCTTGACCAGGTTCGAGGGTCTCATGCCGATCAGCTCGTAGTCGAGCGAGGCGTACCCGCGGGTGCGGGACTTCAGCTGGTCGAAGAAGTCGAGCACGATCTCCACCAGCGGCACGTCGTAGGTGAGCTGCACGCGCTCGGGCGACAGGTAGTGCATGCCCGCGTGCTCGCCGCGGCGTTCCTGGCAGAGCTCCATGATCGCGCCGACGTGCTCGCGGGGGGCGATCACCTGGGCCTTGATGTACGGCTCGCGGATCTCCGCGATCGTGCCGGGGTCGGGCATGTCGGAGGGGTTGTGCACCTCGAGCTCTTCGCCGTTGGTGAGCGTCACGTCGAACTCGACCGAGGGCATCGTCGCCATCAGCTCGAGGTCGTACTCGCGCTCCAGGCGCTCGCGCACGATGTCCATGTGCAGCAGGCCGAGGAAGCCGCAGCGGAAGCCGAAGCCCAGCGCGTCGGAGGTCTCCGGCTCCCACGAGAGCGCCGCGTCGTTGAGCGTCAGCTTTTCCAGCGCGTCGCGCAGGTCGGGGTACGTGTCGGACTCGATCGGGAAGAGCCCGCAGAAGACCATCGGCTTGACCTCGCGGTAGCCGGGCAGCGGCTCGGTGGCCTCGGCGCCGGCGCGCCCGCGCGTGGTGAGCGTGTCTCCGACGCGCAGCTGCGTGACGTCCTTGACGCCGGTGATCAGGTACCCGACCTCGCCCGCGGCGAGCTGGTCGGTGGGCATCATCTGCGGGGAGAAGCAGCCGATGTCGTCGATGTCGGCGTGCAGGCCGCTCGCCATCGCGCGGATCGGCTCGCCCTTGCGCAGCACGCCGTCGACGACGCGCACGTACGCGATCACGCCGCGGTACTGGTCGAACTCCGAGTCGAAGATCAGCGCGCGCGGCGGCGCCTCGGGGTCGCCCGCGGGCGGGGGCACGCGCGCGACGAGCTCCTCCAGCACCTCCGGCACGCCCGCGCCCGTCTTGCCGCGAGATCCGCAGGATCGCCTCCGGGGGCTCGCCGATCAGCTCGGCGACTTCGCCCGCCACGCGCTCGGGCTCGGCGCCGGGCAGGTCGAGCTTGTTCAGGCACGGGATCAGCTCGAGGCCCGGCGTCGACCGCGAGGTAGGTGTTGGCGACCGTCTGCGCCTCGACGCCCTGGGCGGCGTCCACGACGAGCAGCGCGCCCTCGCAGGCCGCCAGCGAGCGCGAGACCTCGTAGGTGAAGTCGACGTGCCCGGGGGTGTCGATCAGGTGCAGCTGGTAGGTCTGCCCGTCGGCGCTGTCGAAGAACACCCTGACCGCCTGCGCCTTGATCGTGATGCCCCGCTCGCGCTCGAGGTCCATCGAGTCGAGCACCTGCGCGCGCATGTCGCGCGCGTTCACGGTGTGCGTCAGCTCGAGGATGCGGTCCGCGAGCGTCGACTTGCCGTGGTCGATGTGCGCGATGATCGAGAAGTTGCGGATGTGGCTGTCATGGTCCATCTTGATAGTCCTGGACTTTAGGATGGGGCACTGGCTGGAGGGCGCTGCCTTGCCCGCAGCGTTGCGTGCGTGATCGTGCGGCCTGGTGCCAGTGTGGATCAGACTCTAGATTGGCCACGGCCGTGCGGCGTGACCCCGCTACCCTTGAGGTCCGGCGGATCGCCCACTCGGCCAGGGTCGCGAGACTCGAGCCGGGCAACGCACCGGCCTTCGGGCCAGTGGCCAGTCCCGGTGGTCGGGAGTGTCATGCCGCCCAGGCAATAAGACACACAAGTCCTGGGACGTAGTAGTTCAAAGGCGATCTTTGACCGGGCCGACCGGGCGGGCCTCTGGCCCGCCCGGTTCGCTTTCTCCGCCGAACGCCTACGCCCTGCCCAGCTGGGCGCGAATCAGGCGGCTCACCTGGTGGGCCTCGGGGACGCGCATCGCGAGCACCGCGCGCATGTACACGAGCACGCCGGCGGCGCCGGCCCCCCCGACGCTCACGACCTGCGCGGGCAGCGAGCGGCCGAGGAGCGCGTCGAGTCCGTACCACACCACCCACGCGACCCCCCCGAGCAGGGCAGAGGCGAGCAGGATACGCGCGGTGATCATCGTCGTCTGGCGGCCCTCCAGGCGCCCGTTGAAGCCGATCCGCAGGCGGTTGACCTGCAGCGCGGTCATCACCACGTTGGCGGCCACGGTGCCGATGATCAGCCCGGCGATCCCCAGCGGCTTGTAGAGGGAGAGCGAGACGACGATGTCCACGACCATGTTGAGCGCCGCCAGCCGGGTGGGGATCCACGGGCGCTGGACGGCGAAGAAGGTGCGGGTCAGCAGCAGGTTGAGCCCCCGAAGGGCAGCGAGAACGCGAACCAGAACAGCGCGATCGACACGAGGTGGGTCGATTCGGCGTTGAACGCGCCCGCGTTCGAAGACCAGCCGCACGATCGGGGTCGTGAGCACGATGATGAACACGGCGGCGGGGATCAGCAGGAGGTTGATCTGGCGCATCCCGATCCCCACGGCGCGGCGCATCCCGCCGGGGTCGCGGCGTGAGGCCATGCGGCTGAGCGTGGGAAAGAGCACGGTGGCCACCGCGACGCTGAAGATCCCCTGGGGCAGCATGTAGATGCGGAACGCGTTTTCGATCGCGCGGGGGGCGTGTTCGGAGACGAGGGTGCCGAACGCGGCGTTGATGAGCTGGTCGAGGTTGATGATGCCGAGGCCGATCGTGACGGGCAGCATCAGCACGAAGACCTTGCGGACGCGGGGGTCGTGCCAGTCGATCGTGAGCTGCAGGCGGAAGTCGATCCGCGCGAGCGCCCCCAGCACCATCACGAACTGCACGCCGGTGGCGATCAGGATGCCGACGGCGTACGCGTAGATCTCGTCTTCGCCGTGGAAGTGGGGGCGCAGCAGGACGAGCGCGACGATGATCACCACGTTCCACACCGCAGGGGCGAGGGCGGGGATCGTGAAGTGTTCGTAGGACTGCAGGATCCCCACGAGCAGGCCGGTCAGCCCGAGCAGGAGCACGACCGGGAACAGCACCTGCGAGAGCCCGACGGTGAGGGAGTCCAGCGCCCCGCTGAACTCGGGCCCGGTGAACAGCGGCATGACCACCCCGGCGGCGAGCACGAAGAACGCCGTGATCGCGCCGAGCGCGAGCAGCATGATCCAGAAGAGGGTCGACGCGAGCCGCAGCGCCTCGCGCCGGCGGCCCTGCTGGAGCAGGTCGGTGAAGACCGGCACGAACGCGGCCGACAGCGCGGCCTGGGCGAAGAGGTTGGCGATCAGGTTGGGGACGAGGAAGGCGATCGTGAACGCCGAGGCGGGCCCGCTGGTGCCGAAGTAGCTGGCGGCCACGACCTCCCGCCCGAGCCCCGCGACCCGCGAGAAGGCGGTGAGGATCGAGAAGACGGCGGTGTTGCGCGCGACGCGTTCGCCGCCCCCCCGCCCTGCCGCCAGCCGCCCGGCCGCGCCTGTCGGCCCCCTCCGCTCCACCGGCTCCGGCGGCACTCCCCCCAGACCTCCCCACTCCAGGCTCCTCGCCGCGTCCTCTCCCGTCCGCCACGTTCCACCCAGTGGCGAGCTGCTCGGTGGGGGGCTCTTCGGTAGCGGACAAGGCCGCTATAGTACGGCGCTCCCGCGATGGCAAACATTCACTCACAGAAGAAGCGCATCCTGCGCTCCGAGCGCGAGCGCTTGGAGAACCGCCGCTACACCTCGACGATCAAGACGTGCTTCCGGCGTCTGGAGGCAGCAGTGCAGAGCGGCGACGAGCAGGCCGCGGAGGCCGAGCACCGCGGGCTCGTGAGCCGCATCGACACGGCCGTCAAGCGCGGCGCGCTGCACCGCAACACAGGCGCGCGCAAGAAGAGCCGCGCGGCCCGCGCGTGCGCGCCTCAGGCCTGCCGGCCTCTTACAGCCGGTCAATCGCTAGCAGCAGATCGCGCGATAGCCCGCAGCGCGATGCGGTGATCCTCCAGTGCAGGCCCGAGACCCGCGAGCGCCCGGCGCGCAGCTGGGCCCCGCCGCGCGTGTCGAGCTCGAGGTCGGCGAGCACACCGAGCGCGCCGCGCAGCCGCTCGGGATCGCTGCGGGCGACGTCGGCGAGGAAGCGCTCGGCGGCGCGGGAGGGCATCCGCAGACTGCGCTTGACCTCGGCGGCCGACTCCCCCGCCTGCAGGCGCACGGCGACAGCGAGCGCCTCGCGCAGACGCGAGGCCATCAGATAGGCGAGCCCGCCGAGGCGCTCGCCCTGGCGACGCAGGCGCAGGTAGACGAGCGTCGCCTCGCGGGCGTCTCCACCGACGAGCGCGTCGGCGAGCACGAAGACCCGCCGCTCGGCGGAGTGGGCGGTGCGCTGTTCGATCTCCTGCGCGCTCACGCGGATCGGCTTGGCCGCCACGGCGAGTCCTCGAGTTCCAGGGAGAGCTTCTCCAGCTCGCGCAGGATCCGCTGTTGGCGCTCCCCGACCTGCGCGACGAGCGCTTTCGCCGCGGCCTGGTCCAGCGCGAGGCCCAGCCGCGCGGCCTGCTCGCGCGCCCACTTGGGCAGCTCCCACGGCTTGACGGTGCCCTGCTCCACAACCTGGCCCTGGCCGCCTTAACGGCCGCGTGCACCGCTGCGGGGGCCTTCGTGCGCCCCTCCTCGCGCGCGAACAGCGCGACGGTGGTGTCAGGTGGCAGCTCGCGCATGGCGGGGAGCAGGTGCTGCTCGACCTCGGCCTGCTTCCAGCGCTCCACGCCGTCGACGACGATCACGCGCTGGCCGATCGCGAAGGTCATCGCGGTGAGCGCGAGCGCCACCCCCGCGGGTGTGGCGGCCTCGCCAGCGAGCACCTCGACGGAGCCGGCGTCGCCCTCCTTGAGCGCCAGCGCGTGCAGCCCGGCGCGGCGCTCGGCGACCGCCCCGTGGTCGTCGCCGTGGATCAGGTAGGCGGGCTTCAGCGCGGGCATGTGCTCGACGCGCACGCACACAGGTTAACGAGCTTGCCCGGCACCACGATCTCCTTCACGACCTCTTTGCCGTCGAGGTGCGCCTGCACGTTGGGCGCGGCACGGCACAGCTCCTTGAGCTGCTCGGGACCGGCGTCAGCGGGCGCCTGCACGCGGTCGCGCAGCTTGCCGTTGACCTGGCAGACCAGCTCGTAGACCTCGCGCTCCAGCAGCGCGGGGTCGGCCTGCGGCCAGGGCTGCTCCCACACCCGCTGCGCCGCCGCTGAGGCGGTCGTAGACGTCGGCGCCCACGTGCGGGGCGAAGGGAAACAGCAGCGAGGCGGCGGTAGAGAGCGCGAAGCGCAGCGTGGCGCCCGTCGCCTGCGCGCGCAGGCGCGAGCATTCGTTCAACAGCTCCATCACGGCCGCGATCGCGGTGTTGAAGGCGAAACGGCGCAGGTCGGTCGAGACCTTGTCGATCGCCCAGTGCGCCTTGCGCAGCAGCTCCAGGTCCGGTCCCTCGCCCGCCGCGGAGCGCCTCTCCCCATCCCCTCGCTCGGCGACCTCCGCGGCCAGCCGCCAGAGCCGACCCAGGAAGCGGTACATACCCTCGACGCCGTCGTCGGACCAGTCGGCGTCCTGGTCGGGGGGCGCGATGAACAGGATGTAGCAGCGGGCAGTGTCCGCGCCGTAGCGCTCCACGATCGAGGCCGGCGAGACGACATTGCCCCGCGACTTGCTCATCTTCGCGCCGTCCTTGGTGATCATCCCCTGCGTGAACAGCGCCTGGAAGGGCTCCTGGAAGTCGAGGTGGCCGAGGTCCGCGAGCGCCTTCGTGAAGAAGCGCGCGTACATCAGGTGCAGGATCGCGTGCTCGACGCCGCCGATGTACTGGTCGACGGGCATCCACCGGCGCAGCACCGCGGGGTCCCACGCGGCCTCGTCGTTGGCGGCGTCGCAGTAGCGCAGGAAGTACCACGAGGAGTCCACGAACGTGTCCATCGTGTCGGTCTCGCGGCGCGCCGGGCCGCCGCAGGCGGGGCACGGCGCGGAGACCCACTCCTCCGCTGCCGCCAGCGGCGAGCGCCCGCGCGGGGCGTAGTCCTCGATCTCGGGCAGCTCCACCGGCAGCTGCTCCTCGGGGACGGGCACCATCCCGCACTGCTCGCAGTAGAGCACCGGGATCGGGCAGCCCCAGTAGCGCTGGCGGGAGATCAGCCAGTCGCGCAGGCGGTAGTTGACCGACGCGTGGCCCTTGCCCTCGCGGTCAAGCCACTGCACGATCTCCGCGAGCGCCTCGCGGTTGCCCTTGCCGTCGAAGCGCGGGTCGGAGTCCACGAGCGGGCCGTCGCCGGTGTAGGGGAGGCTCTCCTCGCTGCGCTCCCAGCGCTCGCGGGCCTCCCTCGTCTCGGAAGCCCCGCCCTCCTCCACGCCGCGGCGGTCCGGGCTCCGAGGCCCCCACTATCACCCGGCGGATCGGCAGCCCGTGGGCGCGCGCGAAAGCGTGGTCGCGCTCGTCGTGCCCGGGCACCGCCATGATCGCGCCGGTGCCGTACTCCATCAGCACGTAGTCGGCGACATACATCGGGATCTCCTCGCCGTTGACCGGGTTGGTCACCGTGCGCCCGAGCGCGACCCCCGTCTTCGGCCGCTCCACGTCGCCGCGCTCCTCGGTGGACTCGGTGAGCACGTGGTTGACGTACTCGCGCACCGCCCGCTCGTGCTCGGTGCCCTGCGGCGAGCCGCTGCACGTCGGGGTGCTCGGGGGCCATCACGAAGAACGTCGCCCCGAACAGCGTGTCGGGGCGGGTCGTGAAGACCGGGTAGTCCACCGGTGGGCGTCCAGGTCCTCGCAGCGGAAGGTCACCTCGGCGCCCTCCGAGCGCCCGATCCAGTTGCGCTGCATCGTCTTCACGTGCTCCGGCCACTCGATCCCGTCGAGGTCTCCCAGCAGCCGCTCCGCGTAGTCGGTGATGCGCAGGAACCACTGCTCGAGCTGGCGCAGCTCGACCTCGGCGCCGCAGCGCTCGCAGTGCCCGTCCACGACCTGCTCGTTGGCGAGCACCGTCTGGTCGGTCGGGGCACCACTTGACGGCCGCCTGCTTGCGGTAGGCCAGGCCCGCGTGCAGCAGCTGCAGGAAGATCCACTGCGTCCAGCGGTAGTAGCTCGGTTCGTGGGTGGCCAGCTCGCGCGACCAGTCGATCGAGATCCCCCACTCGCGGAACTGGCGCTGGAAGGAGGCGATCGAGACGGCCGTCGACTCGCGCGGGTTCACGCCCGTCTTGATCGCGTGGTTCTCCGCGGGCAGGCCGAACGCGTCGTAGCCCATCGGGTGCAGCACGCGGTGGCCGAGGCGCCGGTGGAAGTGCGCGATCGCGTCCCCCACCGAGTAGACCTTCAGGTGCCCGATGTGGGGCTCTCCGCTGGGGTAGGGGAGCATCTCCAGCACGTAGGACTTCGACGGCTGCGGGGGTGGGCACCATTTCCCCGCGCCCCGCTCCCGCCGCCCGCGTAGGCGGCGCCCTCGCCGCCGCTCCCCGGCGGGTCGTTGGAGACCTCCCACGTGCGCTCGGCCGCCCACACCGCCTGCCAGCGGGGCTCGATCTCATGCGGTTCGTAGCGTTGCTCAGCCATCTCCGCCCGGAGGTTAGCGAGCGACCCCGGACGGAACGCTCGCGTGCCGCGGAGTCTCGCCGGCTCCTCGATCTACGCCGACACGGCTGGCGCGCGCGCGAGCGCGCAGCGCGCCTCGAACGAGTCCACCGCCGCCGGCGCCTTCTGCGGCGAGCCGGCGTCGAACGGAGGCTGGGGGTCGTACTCGATGCCCAGCTGGATCGCCTGCGCGACCTGCTCGCCGGCGATCCTCGCGGCCAGCGCGAGCGCCATGTCGATGCCCGCGGAGACGCCCGCGGCGGTGACGAGCTTCCCGTCGAACACGACCCGCTCGGCGGTCGGCTCGGCGCCCAGCCGGCCCAGCTCCTCCAGCGCCAACCAGTGGCTCGTGGCGCGCCTGCCCTCCAGCAGCCCTGCGGCGGCGAGAATCAGCGAGCCGGTGCAGACCGAGGCGGTCCACGTCGAGGTCTCGTGCGCGGCGCGCAGCCACTCGTGCACCGGGCCGTCCTCCATCAGCGCCGCCTGGCCCGGCCCGCCGGGCACGAGCACGACGTCCGGGTGGGGGATACTCCGTCAGGGGGGCGTCGGCCACCAGCGCAAGCCGGCCGGTGTCGGTGCGCTTGGGCCCCGGCTCCTGTGCGACGAACGTCACCTCGGCGTCGGGCAGGCGGCTGAGGACCTCGTACGGCCCGACCGCGTCCAGCGCGGTGAGGCGGTCGAAGATGAGGATCGCGATCTGCATGGTCTGCTCTCCTTGATGTCAGGCCGCTACGTCGGGGCGGCGGCAGTTGTATGGAAGCGACGGCGGTACTCGGCGGGACCGACTCCGAGCGCGCGCAGGAAGACCCGGCGCATCGTCTCGGCGGTGCCGAAGCCGCACGCCGCGGCGACCGCGGCGACGGGCTGCCCGCTCTCCTCCAGCCGCCGCCGGGCAGCCTCCAGGCGCAGCCGCTCCACGTAGCGGGCAGGCGTGACCCCCACCTCGGCGCGGAAGCAGCGCGCGAAGTGGCGCGGGCTCATATGGGCACGCTCGGCGAGCGACTCGACCGTCAGGTCCGCCTGAAGGTTCTCCACCGCGAAGCGCTGCACCTCCCGCAGCCCACTGCGCTCGGGCGCCCGGGCCGCGAGCGTGGCGCTGAACTGCGACTGGTTGCCGGGACGGCGCAGGAACAGCACCAGGTGGCGGGCGATCGTGAGCGCCGCGTCGCGGTCGAGGTCCTCCTCGACCATCGCGAGCGCGAGGTCCATGCCGGCAGTCACGCCCGCCGACGTCCACACCGGCCCATCGCGTACGAAGATCGGCTCGGGATCGACGCTCACCAGCGGGTACCGGCGCGCAAGCTCCGTGGCCGCCGCCCAATGCGTGGTCGCCCGGCGCCCGTTCAGCAGGCCTGCGGCGGCGAGCAGATACGCCCCGGTGCACACCGACGCGACCCGACGCGCACTCTTGGCGCGAGCCTCGATCCACTCGATCAGCGCCGTGTCTTCGCACGCGTGATCCGCACCCGGGCCGCCCGCCACGAGCAGCGTGTCGATCGCCGTCGGGGCATTCTCGATGGCGGCGTGGGGCACGATCTTCAGCCCGGATGACGTGGTCACCAGGGCGCCGTCGCGGCTG
Source organism: uncultured Solirubrobacterales bacterium (assembly GCA_963831945.1). Taxonomy (GTDB): domain Bacteria; phylum Actinomycetota; class Thermoleophilia; order Solirubrobacterales; family Solirubrobacteraceae; genus Palsa-744. The sequence goes on from CAWHSC010000003.1 coordinate 512,011, forward strand.
ACCACGGTTGTGCGATAGCCGCGGTCTGCGCCCCGGCTACGCTCGGTACACTCGGCCTCGACAAGAGGCGGCCCCGTTGACGTCCCGGTCGACATCCCGCGACCGCTTGCATCAAGCAGTATTTGCGCCCCGCTGAACACCTCGAGCGGCCCGGTCACATCCAGGCTCTGCACGCCCGGATAGACGACGATCACGACGTTCCGTGGGGCGAGATTGCGAGTCATCGCCTGTGATCGTGACCGATCTCGGCTCTGTCCGCAAGGACAGATTTCCAACTTTTCCTGCCAAGTCTTCGATCGGAGCCTACGCCAGTCACGGCCTGTCGCGAGGTTGGCACGGAGTTGCCACATACGTGCATCTCGCGTCACAGAAGCTGATCTAGTGTCCGACCCGTGAGAGCGCTGACACCAAGCCAGAAGGGCGCGGTGGCCGAGGCGGCGGTCGCGACGGCAGCCATGGAACTCGGGCTCACCGTCCTTCGACCACTCTGCGAGGGTCGGCGCTACGACATCATTTTCGACCTCGAGCCGGACCTGTTGCGCGTTCAATGCAAGCTGGCAAGACGCCAAGGAGGCGTCCTATCGGTGCATCTCAAGACGAACCGTTGCACACCCAACGGCTACGTCTCGACGAGCTACACCGCCGCCGAGATCGACGCCGTCGCCGCTTACGATCCCGGGCTCCATCGCTGCTTCCTGCTCCCGATCGCCGAGGCTGCCGGTCGCCGCGCCATCCACCTCCGCCTCGATCCCACCAGGAACAACCAAGCGCAGGGCATCAAATGGGCCCGCGACTACGAGCTTGGAGCGGTCGTCGGCCGGTTGCAGCGCGGGCTTGGGCTAACCGCCTCCAGTCTGGATACACTTGGCAGTCGATGATCCTGGGGCTATAGCTCAGCTGGGAGAGCGTCTGGCTGGCAGCCAGAAGGTCGTCGGTTCGATCCCGACTAGCTCCACCAAAACGTCGCTAATCGAACCAACGTCCAAAGACCCCCCGTTCCCGCCAGGGCGCGGGGGTCTTGGCGTTTTGGGGGAGCGTGCTGGCGACGGCGGTGGCAGGCGCTGGGTGGGGCGTGGTGCTGACGGTGCCGTGGATGGTGTTGCGGAGGTCGCGTAGAGCCCACGTGGCCCGGGGCGATCAGGTCGCAGCCATCGGGCGTCGAGGGCGCTGAACGCGAGTCGGATGCTGATTGTTCGGATGGTTGGCTGGGGTCGCACGAAACCGTGTCCACCCCATCTGATAGAACGCCCGCCACTCATCCATGCAGGACGAACAGGAGGCCCGATGAACGCGATACGGCTCGGCAAGACGTGCTCGGCAGGCAGGGGTTGGGGTCTTCGGGGGACTCAGCTATCGAGGGTCGTCGGTGTCGTGTCGTTGTGCTTGGCGTGTGCTTCTTCGCTGATGCTTTTTTGTGCTGCGGCTCGTGCCGAAAAACTGTCGCATACCCTGGAAGAGCATTTCCCCGAACTGGTTCAGTGGGCGTATCACAATGCTGGTGAATCGACTAAATCCAAGTGTGGGTTTGTTTGTGAGCGTCTGTGGAGTATCGAGGAGGCTCTTCCGACTACCTCGCCGAAATACTCTAGGTTGGCGAAAGGGATCGCGGAATTGGAGCTAGGGACTGGTCAGTGGGGGTCCGTGAAAGAACTGGCCAGGAGTCTCCTGGCGGTGCAGACGGGCAGCAGTGGTTTAGAAGTTGGCTGGAGTATGGGTAATAAATGGATGCGTATCGTCGGGCCGGCGGCTCCCGGGTCTAGCCCTCCATCTCCTTGCAAAGAATGGAGGGTAAATATTGTGCCAGAGGGCGAAAGGGTCGGCTCGACCTTTTTTGACGAAGTATTTGCCCCTGAGAATGCTTGGTATCTCAATGGGTGTGGGACTGGCGAAATCGTGGGCCAATTGGCGCCGGCGGACAACCCCGAAGAGCCAGGTCAGCACTGTGAAGATAATGGAACTGAAATCTCTGGTTGGAGCAAACAGGAATGGGTCTGGAACGAGTGCTACGAGGGTCACGATAAAGGTAGCGAAGTACTTGCTCCGGTGACGGCGCAGGCTTTCTATGTTCCGCTGGTGTTTGGGGTCGTGCGCCCGTGGGAAGGTCAGAAATTGGAAGGTGGATTCGCTTATAACGTCGGGACGCGGGGGGGTGAAGAAGCGAGCCTGTCTACGCTTGAAGAAGAACTCAGGCGTTTGCTGGAAGAAGAAGGTGGGCTGCGGGAATGGGTTATGGAAGTCCTTCCGCTCGTGACGGTTTCCCCTGAAGAAGAATATGGGCCAGGGACCGAACCTAAAAAAACCGGCTGTCGCGAAGGCGATCCGGTGGATTGCGCGACTGGTAACGAGGTGGAGAGCCAGACGGATCTGTCGGTGGGTGGTAGGGGTCCGGGGCTGGCGCTGACGCGGTCGTACAACTCGCAACAGGCGGTAGCCTCTGCGGAACACGGTCCTTTCGGCTATGGCTGGACTGGCCCCTACAGCGCGCACATAACGACGAGCAGTCTCTATGGCTACACGGTTGTCACCGTCCATCAACAGGACGGGAGCGTCGTGCGTTTTGTGAATCTCACGGGTGCGTGGGAATCGCTTGGGGATGGGCTCGTGCACGGTAAGCTGGTTCAGGAACACGAAGAATATATCTATACTCCCGTTGATCAGACGGTACTTCGGTTTGCAGAAGGCACGGGCCTGTTGACCAGCATCACCGACCGCAACGGCAATGCTGTGACGATGCATCGCAACAGTGAAGGTCGGCTGGAATCTGTCAGCGATGCGAGTGGGCGCAGCCTGGCCTTTGCCTATAACAGCTCTGGAGAGGTGGAATCGGCTAAAGACCCGATGGGCCACGTCGTGAAATATACCTATGAAAGTGGGAGCCTGGCTTCGGTAACGCTGCCCGGCGGAAGTAGCGCACGCTGGAAATTCAAATACAATGCGTCGCATGAGATGACGAGCGAGACCGATGGACGTGGGCATACGACCACCACGGAATACGATGGTTCTTACCGGGTGGTCGCTCAGACCGACCCGTTGGAACGCAAACGTAAATGGGAATACCTAGAAACCACGACGGGCAGCGAAACCACGATCACCGAGCCATCGGGGGCAAAAACCGTAGAGGTCTTCAACAGCGAAGGTCAGCTAGCGAGCGTAACGCGCGCCTCTGGCACCAGTATCGCCGCGACGACACTCTATGAATATGACGGCGACGGTGATCTCATCGCGGTCACTGACCCCGACAAACACAAGACCACATACGGATACAACGAAGCGACCGGGGACCGTACCAGCGAAACCGACCCTTTGAACCATGAAACGAAATGGGAATACAACAGCACCCATGACGTGATCTCCACTACCACACCACGGGGCGAGAAAACAACGATCAAACGCGACAGCCACGGGAACGTCGAAGCGATCGAACGACCCGCCCCACTGGGTGAAACTGAGGTCACAAAATTCAAATACGATTCAAAAGGTGACCTGGAAAGCGTGGAAGACCCGCTCAAACACGTGACGAGCTACGAATACGACTCGCATGGCGATCGCACGGTGGAACATGATCCTGAAGGCGACAAGCGCACGTGGGCGTATGATGAAGACTCGAACGTCACCTCAACCGTCAGTCCCCGGGGCCATGCGAGCGGCGCGAAAGAAGAAAGCTTTACGACCAAAATCGAACGCGATGAACAGGAGCGGTCGAAGACGATCACTGACCCGCTCGGCCATACGAGCAAATATGTTTACGACGCCGACGGCAACGTTGAATCCTACACCGACGGCAACAGTCATACCACCAAATACGAATACGACGCCGATAACGAGCTGATCAAGGTGACGAGACCGAACGGCAATACCACCAAAACGGGTTACAACGCGGAAGGCCAGGTCACCAGCGAGACCGACGGCAACGAACACACCACCAAATATGAACGGAACCTACTGGGCGAGGTGACCGAAGTCATCGACCCTCTGAAACACACCACGACCGAGGAATACGACCCAGCGGGCAACCTCAAAACCGTCACCGATCCACTCAAACGTACCACCACCTATAGCTATGATGCGGACAACCATCTAGTGGAAGTCACTTACTCGGATGGGAAAACTCACGCCGTCAAATATGAATACAACGAAGACGGCGATCGTACCAAGATCGAAGACGCCAGCGGCACCACCGAATACGAATACGACCAGCTCGACCGCCTGACGAAAAGCAAAAACGGGCACGGGAACACGGTCAAATACACCTACAACCTCGATAACGCCCCGACCGAACTGACCTACCCGAACGGAGAAACCGTCACCCGCACCTACGATAAAGACGGTCGGCTGGAATCCGTTAAAGATTGGCTCAGCCACACTACCACGTTTGCCTACGATCAAGACTCGGACCTCACCAAGATTACATATCCGAGCGGCACGAGCGAGGAAGATAAAACCACGCTCAACGACGCCGACCAGATCACGAAAATCGAAATGAAGAAAAGCAGCGAAGTGCAGGCATCGCTGACCTATACCCTAGACGACGACGGTCAAGTCAAAACCATCACCCAAAAAGGCGTACCGGGAGAAGAAAAACCGAGCGCGACCTACGACGAAAACAACCGCCTGACCAAACTCGGCACCACCGAATATAAATACGACGCCGCGAATAACCCGACCAAGACTGGCTCCAGCACGAATACCTTCAACGCTGCTGACGAGCTCGAAAAAGGCACGAGCGTCACCTACAGCTACGACGAACTCGGTGAGCGCACAAAACGCACCCCCACCAGCGGCCCCGCAACAACCTACGCTTACGACCAGGCCGGCAACCTCATCTCCGTCGCCCAACCCAAAGAAGGCGAAAAAGCCGCAATCGAAGACAGCTACACCTACAACGGCGAAGGACTACGCACCAGCGAAACCATCGGCGGCAGCACCAACTATCTAGCCTGGGACAACGCCGAAGCAGGCATCCCACTCCTGCTCAGCAACGGGTCGTACAACTTCATCTACGGCCCAGGAGGCGTACCCGTCGAGCAGATCTCAAGTGGCGGCACCGTCACCTATCTGCACCACGACCAGCAAGGCAGCACACGCCTACTGACAGGCTCGACCGGCACCGTCACCGGCAAATGCACCTACGGCGCCTACGGAGCCCCCACCTGCGAAGGCAGCGCGACCACTCCGCTGGGCTACGACGGCCAATACACCAACACCGATACCGGACTGATCTATATGCGGGCGCGGGAGTACGACCCTGCCACGGCGCAGTTCCTGAGCGTCGATCCGCTCGTCGCGACGACGAGGGCGCCCTACTCCTACGCTGATGACAACCCACTGCGGTATCGGGATCGTAGCGGGCTGGGATGGGAAGAAGCCTTTGAAGGACCAGGCATCCCGACCCCCTGGAGTGAATGGGAACACGCGGGCGAAGAACTTCTCAGGCCAGGCGTTGAAGCGATCGAACGCGGCGCTGAAAACGTATGGCACGCGATCAACGAAAACGAAGAAGCCACCGATGAAGGTGAATCGGCACTTCGGGAAGACCGCGAACGAGAAGCGTCAGAATGCGGTAAGGAACTTGCGCGGGAAGGAGAAGAACTGCTAGGCCGTAAACATTCGCCAGCAGCCAGGGAAAGATGGCAGGAATGGTATGACAAACTAAGCAAAGGCGAGCGCCGCCTGTATAGGAAATATGGCGGCCCACCGCCCCGGAGTCGAAATTAGCCATGGGTAATCGAGCCAGGCTAGCAGCCGTTAGATTGCTGAATGCGATCTGTGAGCTTGTTGACGAGATAGCATATCGGCCAGCGTTTGTAGCGCTAACAAGGCGTTTGCCGTGGTTCTGGTGTTGCCAGCTCGCTCATCTTTCGATAAAACTTGATGATCGCTGGCAGACTGGATATTGGAAAGGTCAGAAAGCCCCTCCGGCACCTAACGGTCCATGCGATGCCTGCGGGCGACGGGCTGGATGGCTGGAAATCGGCGGCCACTATGAAGGTCTGGAGGATTGTCCTCCCGATGAGGACGAATATCTTTCGGCGCATCCCGTAACGTTATGTGGCTGGTGTCACCTCGACATTGATTCCAGTGGCCCTCCACGGAATGCGACCGACCTAGACAGGCTCCTACGCGATGCAGCTTCCCGAAGCATAGGGTGGCGATGGCGGTGGCATCCGGGGTGAACAGCCGGACTCGATCGATCGCCTGCAGCCCGACACTGGGACTACAAACCGGGGGAACCGTGGAATGCGGAATGGGAAAAGGTGTTTCCATGACGGAGTCTAATCAACCTATGGCGGCTGAGTCCGAGGGGGCATCACTGATAATGGGTGACTTCTACTCGGGTGCTTACGGGCCGACGATTATTCTGATTCTGGTATCCCGCGCTGCAGGGACATGGTTTCAGGAAATACTTCGCACACTAGCCAGCGGGGGGCCAGCGCGGATACTGACATCTGACCCAAGAGTATGCACCGCCCACGTTGATGAGATTGAAATGACTACTAGGTCCGCCGAGCCGCGCGTTGCGCTGAAGCATAGCGATAGCGGTAGCGCGAAGTCATTTATATGGTCTGCAACGCGAGACGGGTGGCTGTATCTCGCGGACCTCACACAGCCCCTCTGTACAGATGGCGTCGGGCATCACTATTTGACCGATGATGAGGACGACGACGCTCTCATCGAACTGTCTTTCGGTGAGCATGCCCCTCAAAAGATCGCTATGCTAACCAAGGGCACGCAACATCGTCCTGGCTGAACTGGCCCGCTTGACGGCACCCTCACCGACCTGCGCCACGACCAGCAGGGCAGCACGCGCCTACTCCCTCTACTCCCTCTTGAATAGCGAGCGTCCACAACATCTAACCGAACCACTTGTCATCGGGGACTTCTATGTCGGCGCCTATGGACCGACAATCGTGCTGGCCATGACATCTCCCGTGGCTTGCAACTGGCTAATGCGACTGTTTCGAGAACTCGCCGAACTCGGGGGGCCGCAAAATCTCACTGATAGACCAGAGGTGAGAGTGGGGAACGTTGATGCAATCACGATGGTTCTCCGATCTACAGGACCTTTGGTCTCGCTTCGTAAAAAGAGCGACGATAGCCAGAGGTCATTCGTGTGGTCGGCCACGGAAGACGGATGGTTGCACTCTCGTGATCTCGTTCAGGCACTCTGCGAAGCAGGCTCTGGCCATCAATACATGAACGACGACAGAGACGATGTCGCAGTGGTCGAATTGTCGCTTGGCGAGCCGGATCTACTCGGCTCGGTGCGTGACAAGCTAGAAGAGTAACTGGAGAGGGCAGGCCCCGAGTTCCAGACGGTGCTCGATGGCACAACCCGATGGATCGGCGAGCGGGGCAGGCTACGCCAACGTGTACTGCCCTCGGGCGATCCGCACGAGTCGACGCGAGGACCCCGAGACGTTGGAAGCAAGAGCACCCCTGATCGAGGACCACGCCACCGGCTCGCCCAGCGATGCCTCAACGGCTGCATGGATGTCCTTGGCCCGCATCGGCTCGTCTCGATCGGCTAGCACTTGGACGACAGCCTTCAGCACCCAGCCTGGCCGGCGAGGCCGCTGCCGGCAGCCTGCCGCCGAGGCCCGCCGCCGGCCCGCACAGCGGCCAGTTTCTCGGCCAACCGACCCAACGACCCCTGTAGATCGTGGTTCGATAGAGCTCCGACTAGCTCCATTCGCCGGAGATTCTGGTTCTTGCGTGAACTCCACCAGCGGACCGAATCGACGCTCCAGCCCGACCGAGTGGTCTCGGTGCTACACCGCGGTGCTACTATAGACGTATGCCGACGCGATTTGTCCGCATACCAGTCACCAAGGATCGAGCGCTAGCAGAGGCGATGGACCGAGTGGCGCCCCTCGTCGAGCCTGATCGGCCGGCTGCGTCTCTCGTGCACGACCTCGCGATCCGGGGCGCCGAGGCAATGATCGCTGAGCGCCAACTGGACACTGAGGGCATTGAGCGTCTGATCGCGCACTCGACCTCGACCGATCCTGGGTTTGATGTCGACGTCGCGCGGCGCATCGACGAGCTTGCCTGGGGCAAGTAGCAATGGGAGACGAGCCCCCCTTTGGGGGCAAGGTGCTGATCGCGGACACGTCAGCCCGGGCTCGCGCATCGCACCCACTTGTCCGCGATTTGTGGGCCACCGCGCTACGGGGCAGGCAGATCGCGACCTGCTCGATCGTGACGCTTGAGTTGCTGTACTCGGCGCGCGACGCGCGGGAGCTCACGATCATCGAGGCGGAGCAAGCCCTTCTGCGCGACGTGCCAGTCGCAGCCTCTGCGCAACGAGCCGCAATCGGAGCGCTACGAGACCTCGCATCTAATGGACCTGGGCAACACCGAGTTCCCCTCGCAGATGCGTTGATCGCAGCCGCAGCGCAAGACGCCGGCGTTGACGTGCTGCACTACGACCACCACTACGAACGCCTTGCGCAAGTACTTCACTTCACAAGCGTCTGGATCGCACCCCCCGGCGCCCTCGAGAAATAGGCCGGCCGGCCGACAAGCGGCCACGGGCGGTCACACAGCACGCGCCGGGCGACTACAGTGAGAGGGCGATGAGAGAGAGCGGGTGGCATCTGCTTCCTCGGGCCGAATCGGGCCGCTTAGTGGAGATGCCATGAGCGCCGCACGTGCTGGCTTCGTCGTGGCCAGCTACCGGGGGGGCAGCACCTATGCGCCCGGGTACGAAACGGTCGTGATCGCGTCCGCGATCGCCGTGATGGCGGTGGCGTGCGTGCTGATCTTCAGGTACCTGCGCCGGCGCTATCGCCGGCCCAAGCCGGTGGCCGACCAGTGGCAGGCCCTGGCGGTGATGGGCGAGCTGTGTCCCCATGGCTGGCAGGCGCAGATCACCCTGTACGGGTGGGGTGCGCCGATCCCGGCCGACGCGCCCCACTCGCGCGTGCCGCAGGTCGAGTTGGAATGGAAGCAGTTTGACGAGGAGTTCGGGCACGTGACGGTGGCGCGGCGCGTGTGGGCACCGACGATCGGGGGGGCGCTGCAGACGATGGTCGAGGATCGCCAGACCGACATCACCCTCGAACAGATCGAGCAGGCGGCCACCAAGGACGGCGACGTGTGGGGAAGCGACTGACGGTCCGACGAACCCTGAGACCGGGTACTCGATCGTCCCTCAGCCTTGGAACGTGTTCTTGCGCGCCTCGGACGTCGCCGCGAGCCCGCGCAGGAAGACTTCGCACATCGTCGCGTAGAGCCCGTTGTCGAGCTCGGGGTCGATGATCCGGTCGAGCAGGAAGCCGTCGGCCATGAAGAGCGTCATCGCGGCCACGTCGCCGTGAGGGAGGGCCGGTTCGATGTCGAGCGCCGACGTCCACCGCGCGAACACCTCGGCCATGCGGGCGCGCAGCGCGCTCCGGCGGGCGGCGAGCTCCGCGCGGAACGCGTCGTTGCGGGCGGCGTAGGCCGCGAACTCCTGGTACAGCCGGGGCCACTCGGGGTCACGATCGACGTAGAGGAGGAACTCCTCGGCCGCCTGGCGGGCCTCGTCGGCCGGCTCGCCGGAGCCGGCCATCGCGGTCTCGAGGCGCTCCAGCTCGGCGGCGAACTTCTCGTCGAGCACGACCAGGAACAGCTCCTCCTTGCTGGTGAAGTTCGCGTAGAACGCACCCTTTGTGTAGCCGGCCTCCGCGGCGATGCGGTCGATCGACGCGCCGTGCATACCGTGCTCGCAGATCGAGCGCGAGGCCGAGCGCAGCAGCGCCGCGCGGGTCGCGGCCTGGCGTTCGCCGCGCGTCGGGCGCTCGCCGCGCCGCGCACCGACGGGGCTCAAGCTAGGACCATCTGCTCAAGCGAGGGCCGCCTCGACATCGGGCGGGGGCGCGGGTGTGGTGGCGGGCGTGGCGGCGGGACGGCGGCCGACCAACACCTCGGCGTCGTGGCGCGGCGTCTCGGTGATCGCGCGGCGGTAGACGCGCTCGGACGCTGGCCGCGAGGGGGCCAGCGTGCGTCGGGAGACGAGCTCGCGCAGCACAGTCTCCATCTCGAACTGGGCGAAGGCCGCACCCAGGCAGCGGCGCACGCCGCCGCCGAACGGGATCCACGTGTAGGTCCCCGGTGGCTGTTCGAGGAAGCGCTCGGGCAGGAACTCGTGCGGGTGCGGGTAGAGGTCGGCGCGCCGGTGGACGAGGTGAATCGAGGGCACGATCGACACGCCGGCAGGCAGCAGGCGTCCGCCGATCTCCATCGGCTCGACAAGGCGACGCAGGACGATCGAGATCACCGGGCGCAGGCGCAGGGTCTCCTGGACCACCGCCTCGAGGTAGCCGCTCTCCCCCGCACGCACCTCGTCGGTGAGACGCCCGAGCTTCTCGGGGTGGCGGCAGAGCCGCTCGGCCGCCCACGCAAGCGCGTTGGCGGTCGTCTCGTGGCCGGCGACGAGCAGCGTGACGAGCTCGTCGCGCAACTCCTCGTCGCTCATCGGGCTGCCGTCCTCGTGCGTGGCCTGCAACAGCAGCGACATGATGTCGTCGCGCTCGGCGAGGTTCCCGGCCCTGCGGCGGTCGGCGAGCTCCTCGTAGATCGGACGGTTCATCCGCTCGAGGTCGCGGCGGAAGGAGCGCAGCCGCCCCACGCGCTGGGGCCCGAGCGAGATCAGCGCGATGCCGGCCAGCGGGTTGGTCACGATGTCGAGCAGGCGGCGAAGCTCGACGCGCAGACGCTCCAGTGCGCGGGCCCTCGGAGACGCCGAACACCGCGCGCAGGATGATCTCGAGCGTCATCGCCTGCATCCGGGGGCGCAGCCGGTAGGGCTCGCCGATCGGCCAGCGCTCGATCTCCTCCGCCGCCACATCCGCCATCAGCTTGCCGTAGCGCTGCATCCGCTCGCCGTGGAAGGCGGGCAGCATCAGCTTACGCTGCCTCAGGTGCGCGCCGTCGTCGAGCAGCAGCACCGAGCTCGGGCCGAGCACCGGCAGGAGGACGCGGTTCGCCTCACCCGCGTGCAGCAGGCGGGGGTCGCCAGTGAACACCTGCTTGACAGCCTCCGGGTTGGACGTCACCACCCACGTGCCCTCGTTGGCGATCTTCAGCGTGAACATGTCGCCGAACCGCGCCTGGCAGGTGTCCAGCATCCCCTGCGCACTGCGAAACCAGATCGCGCTCTGGATGGCCCGGGGGAGGCGAGGCCCCGGGGGAAGGCCGACAGGCGGATTTCGCATACCGAGCGGTATCGTCTCACATACCCGCCAGGATGTCAAGCGCCGAACCCAGGCACGTCCATAGTGCTCGCCGAAGACCCACAGCCCGGCCGCACGGTCGAGGCGCAGGAGCGCCGCTCCAGCTTGGCCGCCGCCGGCCCGAACTGCCCGCCGGCTCAAGCCGCGGCAGTCGGGCCCCAAGCGGCGGCCGGCCCTCAGGGGAGCCGGTAGGCGACCAGTTTCGCCGTCTCGGTGGGCGTCGCCGGCAGGCCGGCGGGGGCGATCAACGTGTTGCCGTCGACCACCACCCCCGTGTTGGTGTTGGCCGGAAGCTGGACCTGCCACACGAGTGCGCCGGTGTTTGCGTCGAACGCGTACAGCGTCCCGTTGAAGGTGGGCAGGAATACGAGTTCGTTGACGGCGGTGGCGGCCCCGAAGGCCGGGGAGGCGAACTTGTGGGTCCACTCCACAGCACCGGTGTCGATGTTCAGCGCGACCAGTTCACCGCCGTTGGCCGGGGGTGGGCCTTCTCTTTTGGTGGTCTGCGAGGAGTAGGTGATGGGGAAGTTAACGATCGGCACGAAGACGGTCGATCCGTTGGTGGCCATCGGCGCGATCACGCCGCCCAGCAGGCCGGGGTAGACGGTCTCCGGCAGCTTCAGCTTGGAGTATTCGTGTTTCATGGCATAGAGGTTGTCGTTGTCGTGGCCGTTGTGGATGCCGACGGAGCGCTTCCACAGCAGCTTCCCGGTCTGCCTGTCAAGCGCCATCACGAACCCGCCCTTGCCTGCCGTCACCACCGCAGGCGTGCCGTTTACGTTCGCGAGGATCGGGGGGTCCTGAAGGTCGCGGTCGTAGAGGTCGTGAGGCGTCTGCTGGTAGTACCACTGCAGCTTGCCCGTCGTCGCGTTGAGCTTGACGACGCGAGTCGGTGTACAGATTCGGACCGGGCCTACTCGATCCCCAGGGATACTGTGCGGTGCCTGGGAACGGTGAGGGATTGCCAGTTCCGAAGTACATGGATCCCTGTTCGTCGAAGGCGGGTGCGTACCACACCCCGCCGCCGGCGTTGACGTTGGTGCTGGGACCACAGATTTTCGGGCGCCGTGTCGAAGTGCCACAGCTTCCTGCCGGTCGCCCCTTCCAGGGCCCACAGGATGCCGACGCCTCCGGGCCGTAGAACATCGTGTTGTTCCCGGGTACCGTCGCCACGTAGACGATGCCGTCGTGATAGCCGGGAGCCATGTCGATACCCTCGCTGGCAGTTGCGCACGAGCGCGTCCGACCAGAGCTGCTTGCCCGTCTTCTCTTCCAGCGCGAACGCCGAGGTCGCGGTCGCGCCGTACACGCGCCCGCCCGCCACGACGAGGCCGTTCGGTCCCTGGTCGGGCGATTCGTAGGATTTCGTCCACAGGACCTGCCCAGTCTGCAGGTTGATCGCCTGAACGTTGGACGCCAGGTCCTGCGAGTAGATGACGCCGCCCGCGATGATCGGGGAGGACGAGTAGCTGCCGTACAGGCTTTTCGCGGTGAGTGGCAGGGTCCACGCGACGTGGAGTTTCGCGACCGTCGCCCGGTCGATCGGCCCGCCCACGTCACGGGTGTTAGACAGGTTGACGTTGGGGTAGCCCGTACCGTTGAGCGGGGGCTCCGGGGGCGAGGACCCGCAGGAGGAGAGGGCGATGGCCGCGGCCATCAGGAGGCAGACGGCGAGAGCCAGGGGCGCCCGAGGGCCGCGGTGCGTGTCTATCGGGGAGGAGTTCCATGTTGTCCATCCAGTCGGTTGTGGTTTGTTAGTGAGAACCGTGAACAGCCACGGGACGCGCTGCCCGATGACGTCGCCGCGGAAGCGCTTGCGCGGCCCGTACACGACCCACGTCGTGTCGACCGCGCCGTAGTACTCCTCGACGCGCAGCACGTCGGGGTGTTCCTCGGCGTGGTGGACGTGGGTGAGGCCGGCGTCGTAGGCGCCCGCGAGCAGGTGGCGGGCGACGACCGGCTTGGAGGGCTCGTCCACCACTGCTGCCAGCGCGCCAGGTCGAGGTAGCCGCGGGTCGCCGAGACGATCCCGAGGCTCCTGGGCTCGCTCGACGTCGCGGCGGACGAGCAGCGCAGAGCTCCTTGGTCGGGTAGATGAACGTGTCGACCACGAAGACCTCCTCGTGGAAGCGCTCGGTGACGAGGTGGACCTGCACGTGCGCGCTGCACTGCACGAGGAACGTGTTCGGCTGCTCGCGGACCGGCCGATCGCCTCGAGGAGGTCTTCGACCAGCACGAGCTCGTAACGAGTGAGGCCCTGGAACTCCAGGTAGTGGAGCAGCGCATTCTCGTGGCAGGTGCCGGACGGCCCGAGCGTGATGAACGTCGGGCGCGTCACGCCTCGCCTCGGCGGCTCGCTGCCCGCACGGCGGAGCGCGTGCCCATCAGCTCGTCCTCCATCCTGCAGGTGGCGCCGATCAGCAACTCGAAGAGCGCGGCCGTGAAGTCGGAGGGCAGCTCGACCTCGGCGCCACGGGCGAGATAGCGCGCCCGCACCGCGTCGACGCGGTCGCGGCTGCATCATCGGGATGTCGTGCGCGCGCTTGTAGAGCGCGATCTCCCGGCAGATCGCAAAGCGCTCGCCGAGCAGCTCGCGCGATCTGGTCGTCGAGCTCGTCGAGGCGGCGGCGGAAGGGGTCGAGGCCGCTCATGCCGGGACATCCGTCGAGCAGGCCGTCGCGAACGCGTGGCTGCACGCCGCGAGCGTGCCCAGCGCGTAGCCGCCCTCCTGGACGACGCAGACGGGCAGCCCCGAGGCCGCCAGCAGACGGCCGATCTCGCGCGAAGATCGCCGGCGAGAAGCTCCAGGAGCCGTGCGGGTCGCCCGCGACCGTGTCGTAGCCGAGCGAGAGCACGAGCACGGAGGCGGACTGCGGCGAGCGCGTGCGAGCGACGCGGCGACCGCCGCGAGGTAGGCGCCGGCTCCGGGGCCGCTCCGGAACTCGACGAGCCGCTCGCGCTCGGTGCGTGGGAGCACCGGGCTGCGAGGGAGCGTTGGTCACCGGCCAGGCGTGCAGCGAGTGCAGGCTGACGTCCGTCATGCGCGCGACGATCGCGGAGGTGCCGTTCGGGTAGTGCAGGTCGAGATCGAGGATCCCGACCGGCCGCACCCCGCCTTCGCGCAGCGTCTGCACGGCGGCGGCGGCGGTGTTGAGGTAGCAGTAGCCGCCGAGCCAGCCGGGGCCGGCGTGGTGGCCGGGCGGACGGCAGAGCGCGTAGGTGAAGCGCGCCCCCGCCACGATGCCGCTGCGCCGCCGCGATCGCGGTGCGCACGCCCTCGCGGGCCGCCGCGACGAGGCCCGCGCGGACACGGGGATGTCGGGCGCGAGGCCGGGCGCCGCCAGCTCGGGCATCACGACGGGCTCGGTCGAGCGCACCCGCTCCAGCGCCTGCGAGGTAGCCGGGCTCGTGCAGCCTGCCCAGGACCTGCTCGACGCGCTCGTCCGTGGCGTCCGCGGCGGCGCGCCCGCACGCCCGCGTGGCGCATGCAGCCCTGCCTGCAGCTCGGCCAGCCGGCGGTTGTGGTCGTGGCCCTGCACCCGGCGTCCGCCTTCCACGACCCACGGCGCGCTCGTCGTCGTGGCCGCGCCGCTGCTCGATCAGCAGCAGCCGGCTCACGGCAGCATCCGCCGCATCCGCGCGCCGAGCGGCGTGAAGCCGTTGGCGCGGTAGAACGCCTCGGTCGCCTGCGAGGCCCGCGTAGCCTCCCGCGGCAGCCCGACCTCGGCACGCGCGAGCGCCAGCTCGCGCGCGAGCTCGAAGAGCGCCGCCAGCAGCCCCGCGCCGACCGCCTGCCCGCGCCAGGAGGGATGCACCCACAGGTCCTGGATCAGCGCGTAGCGGCCGGGTACGTGAATCGCGGTCTGCCAGCTCGCGCCGAGCACGCCGACGAGCGCGCCGCCAGCCTCCGCGTCGGCGGTCGCGCTGCCGGCCTCCGCCACGAGCAGCGCCCCGACCTGCGGATCGTCGAGCAGCGCCCGCGCGGCGGCCTGCATCGCAGGGGTGGGAGGCGGCGTGCCGCCGAGCTCGACGCAGCAGCTCCCGCACGGCCGCGGCGACCGCCGGCGAGTCGTCGTGGGTTGCGGGGCGCACGCGCCAGCTCGGCTGGGGCCGCGCCACTCGAGCCCCCACCCCCGGGTGCAGCGCCCGTCGCCTCGCCACGGCCGTCGCGCCGAACGGCCCCCTGCCGGACCGTGCGTGCACCGCCAACGGCGGAGGGCTCGGGGCCGGGCCGCTCATGCCGCCGCCGCCATCGTCGACGGAGGGCTCCAGCTCGACGGTCCACGCGTCGGGCGCGTCGCTGCCGGTCACGGCCTGCGCGATCGCGGCCATCGGCGCGCGCGCCTTGAGCAGCATCTCGTCGAACTCCTCGCTCGGGGTCGGACTGCATCACGATCGCCCCGCCCGCGCCGATCGTGGTGGCGCCCGGCCGCAGCACGATCGTGCGGATCACGATGCTAGAGGTCGACGCTGCCGTCGAGCCCGAAGTAGCCGAGCGCGCCCGAGTAGACGCCGCGGGCGACCCGCTCGATGTCGTCGATGATGCCCATCGTGCGCAGCTTCGGCGCGCCGGTCATCGAGCCGCCGGGGAAGCAGGCGCGCACGCAATCCACCGGCGTGCGCTCGCGCTCGAGCACCCCGGTGACGGTCGAGATCAGCTGGTGCACCGTCGGGTAGGACTCGACGACCATGAACTCCGGCACGCGGACGCTGTCGACCTCGCAGACGCGCCCGAGGTCGTTGCGCAGCAGGTCGACGATCATCAGGTGCTCGGCGAACGTCTTCTCGTCGCTGCAGCAGCTCGGCGCGCAGCGCCTCGTCGACGACCGGGGTCGGGCGAGCGCGCGCGCGGTCCCCTTGATCGGGCGCGCCTGCACGCGGCGGTCGCGGTCGACCGAGAGGAAGCGCTCCGGCGAGGAGCTGAGCACCGCCAGCTCGCCGAGCTTGAGATAGGCGGCGAACGGAGCGGGGTTGCGGCGCCGCAGCAGGCGGTAGAGCTCGAACGGCTCCGGGCTCGCGGCGGTCGAGATCTGGTCGGTCAGGCAGACCTCGTAGGACTCCCCGGCGGCGAGCGCCGCCTGGCAGCGGGCGATGTCGGCGAGGTACTGCTCGCGTCCGCGCCCGCAGCGGAAGGTCACGGGCTCCGCACCCGTGCTCCCGCGCCCGGGGCAGCGGCCTGCGCGGCGCTCCGCGCGAGGCATACTGGACGGCGCTCCAGCAAGCAGCTCGCGCACGACCGCCTCGGCCTCGTCCAGCCAGCGCTCGGCGTCGCCGTCGCCGTCGCGGCAGAGCGCGAGCAGGTGCGTGCAGCGACTGCGCGTGGTCGACCGCGACGACGCGGTTGGCGAACATCAGCACGGCGTCGGGCACGTCCGAGCGGTGCACGTTGGGCGAGCCGCAGTCGGCCTTGCACTCGTAGCCGAGGTAGCCGACGAAGCCGCCCGAGCAGGCCGCGCGCCGGCTCCGCGGGCGGCTCGATCGCGCGCTCGGAGAGCTCGCGGTCGAGCACGTCGAAGATCGACGCCGTGCTCGACCGTGCTCGCCGCCGGCGCCGTGCGTCGTCACCGCCCCGCCTCGACGTCGTACTCGAGCACGCAGCGGTCGGGCCCGCGCTCGTGCCGAGGTAGGAGCACTGCGCCAGGCGCGTCGGCGCGTCGGCGCTGTCGAGCCAGAAGGCATAGCTCGGCGTCGCCGAAGAGCCGCTCGAAGAGCAGCTCGGTCGAGGGCTCGCCCGCGAGCGTGCGCACGCGCAGCTGGACGCGAGTCGCCGCCGGCGCCGGCGCGCGCCGCGACGCACGCGCGGCGCGGTGCGCGGCGCCGAGCCCGGTCGGCTCGGCGCGGCGCGCGCGCCGCAGGCGGAGTCGGCGGCGCGCGCGAGCGCGTAGAAGTTCTCGACCAGCCTGCGGCCGTGCTCGGTCGCGACCGACTCGGGGTGGAACTGCACACCCCACAGCGGGCGGCGGCGGTGTTCGATGCCCATCACCACGCCGTCGTCGGTCCAGGCGATCACGCGACCCTCGGGCCCGAGCGGACCGGTGACCGCGAGCGAGTGGTAGCGCACGACCGAGAAGTCCTGGGGGATGCCCTCGAAGAGGCCGCTGCCGAGGTGCTGGACCTGGCTCAGGCGCCCGTGCATCGCCATCGGCGCGCGTCGCGACCAGCCCGTCGAGCACGTGCCCGAGACCCTGGTGGCCGAGGCAGATGCCGAGCACCGGGATCTCGCTGGAGCGCAGGATGTCCGAGCAGACGCCGAAGTCGTGCCAGCGCTCGGGACGACCCGGGCCCGGCGAGAGCACGATCGCGTCGAAGTCCCAGCGCGAGAGCGCCCGCCAGGAGACCATGTCGTTGTGGACCACGATCGGCTCCTCGCCGGAGACGGCCGCGAGCAGATGAAAGACGTTGTAGGTGTAGGAGTCGTAGTTGTCGACCAGCAGCGTGCTCACCGCGCCGCCTCCAGGCCGAGCCCGCGCGCGCTGCGGTCGAGCAGCGTCTGCACGACCCGCTCGACGTGGCTCGCCGCGCTCGCGCTCCAGGTACCAGCGCGCGAGATGCTTGAGGTAGAGCGCGAGCGGGCCGACGTCGAGGCGCTGCACCGCCAGGCGCAGGTAGCGCCGGTAGAGCTCCGACTGGACGACGGCGAAGCGATAGTCGGGGTCCTCGCGCGGGCGCGGCCGCCGCGCGACCGCGACGTCGCTGTGGCGGGCGCGCGCGCGACCAGGTCCCAGCCCGAGGCTCTCGTCCTCGCGCAGCAGCTTGTCGGGGTCGAAGTCGATGCGCGGGGCGACCGGGATAGGGCAGGAAGTATCCGAGCGCGATCTGCGCCGCGACCCGTTCCGGGCGAGGGGTGCGCGCGGCGCACCGCCCGGCGCTCGCGGGGATCGGCGTCGATCTGCGCGTCGAGCCACTCGATGAGCTCGTCGATCAGCAGCGCCCCCTCGCTGGAGGCCAGCGCGCGCTTCTGGCGGGAGACCATCCCGTTGAAGATGTCGTGCGTGGGTGCATGGCGCCTGCCCGCTCGCCCATCGCCGCCCCCCGCTCCCGCCCCCCGTCCGTCGGCCCGTCCGGCGCTCGCCCCCGCCGCCGACCCCCGGCCCCGTGCCCGCCGGCAGCAGCTCGTCCATCAGCTTGCGCCGGCAGGTGACGTGCGAGACCCACTCGGTGCCGCAGACCTGCATCGAGGTCATGCTGCTCGAGCTCGGGCGCCGCCATCCAGTAGGCCAGCGAGCGCATGTGCTGGGTCGGCAGGCCGTCGGCGCGCACGAGCGGGAACTCCTCGAAGTCCTCCAGGCCGGTCGCGTAGATGACGACGCCGTCCTCGCGCCGGCGCAGGCGCCCGTCGCGCAGGCCGGACGCGGTCAGCTCGGCGGCCTCGGCGAGGAAGTCGGACTCGAAGAAGACCCGGTCGAAGGCGATCCCGAGCCGCGCGAGCGTCTTGCGCTGGCCGGCGATGACCCACGCGCGCGTCTTGTACCAGAGCTCGAGCGCCTCGCGTTCGCCGCGCGAGCACGCGTTTGAGCAGCTCGTCGGCGGCGTCGTCGCGCAGCGCCAGCTCGCGGGTCAGCGAGTCTTCGGGGTACTCGATCTCGCGCGCCGGTGAACGAGCCGCGCGGCCGCCACGTAGTCGGCGTAGCAGACGCCCGACGAAGTGGTCGCTCTTCTCGTCGCCGTCCGGCCAGGAGTGCGCGTGCCGGCCGCTGTTCATCACGCCGGCCATCGCCTCGCCCATGCTGCGCCCCGCGTCGGAGATCAGGCTGCGCCGCTCGACCTGCCCGCCCGCCTGCGCGAGCGCGGCGGCGAGCGCGTTGCCGATCGCGAGGTTGCGCAGGTGGCCGACGTGCAGCGCCTTGGTCGCGTTCGCGTCCCAGAACTGCACCGAGAAGCGCTGCCCGCGCGCGAGGTCGGCGAGCGTGGCCTCGGCGCTGCCGCCGGCCTCCAGGGCGGCGCCGGCTGTCTCGATCCAGCCGTCGTCGAGGCGCAGGCGCACGCCCGTCGCCGTCGTGCATGACGGCGTCCACCCACGGCTCGCGCTTCGATCCGCTCGAGCGCGTCGAGCGAGTCCGCGTCCTCGCGCCACGCCGGCGCGCGCGGCACGAGCTTCAGATCGAAGTGCTCGCTGCGGGCGCCGCGGCGCGCGCGCCGCCCAGCGGGCGGGCGCTTCCGTCGCGCGCCGGAGCTTCCTCGAAGTAGTCAAAGAGATTGGCGGTCATCAGCAGGCGAGACGCGGATCTTCATTGCCATGCACCAGCCGGGGCTCGAACCCGGATCAACGGCGTTTAAGGCCGTCCCTTTCACCGATTAAGGTACTGGTGCCCTCACGTCAGGCCGACCGCCTCGACCCGTATCTCCGCCGACGTCCCACCGGAGCGCGTCGCCTCACGATCGAGTCCGCTATGCTGTGCGCAGTATCATAACTCCGCGACATCAAGTTACGAGCAAACGATCTGCACGTCAATAAATGGAGGCCTCCAGCGATGGCCTGCGCAGAAATCGGCTTTAGAGACAAGCCGGAACCAAGACAAGATAGAAACAGGAATCGGAAAAGAGTGAGAGACAGAAACATGAAGCCGAAACGAAGCGCAAGTGAGAGACATGACGCACCAAACTGAATCCGCTCCGACGCGCTAATGGACACCGAGCGCTGCCTGCCCCGGGCCCGCGCATGCCCAGCGCCCTGCAGGCCGTCGGCTGGTCGCGGCGTCCGCTGCCCTTCATGGAGCGCTGTCAGAGACGTTACGGTGACATCTTCACGCTGCGCATCCGCCACGGGGGCACGTGGGTGCTGCTGTGCGACCCCGAGGACGTCAAGCGCGTCTTCACCGCCGATCCGGCGCTGCTGGGCGTGGGCGAAGCGAACACGCTGCTCGGGCCCCTGCTCGGGCCGCGCTCGGTGATGCTGCTGGAGGAGCCCGAGCACATGACGCGCCGCAAGCTGATGCTGCCCTCGTTCCACGGCAAGCAGCATGGAGCGCTACGGCGAGATGATGGCCGAGGTCGCGCGGCGGGAGGTCGCAGCGCTGGCCGGTGGGCGAGCCGTTCGAGCTGTGGCCGCGCATGCAGGCGATCACGCTGGAGGTGGTCATGCGCGTCGTCTTCGGCGCCGTCGAGAGCGACCACGCTGCAGCGCCTGCGCGAGCTGCTGCGGCGAGCTGACGGACTGGCTGAACAACCCGCGCCGCCTGGCCCTGCTGGCCGTGCTCGGGCCCGCGCTGGATGGTCCGCGACCCCGAGTTCCGGGCCGCGATGGCGCCCGTGGAGGCAGCGGTGCTCGAGGAGGTCCGCCGGCGCCGCGCGCAAGCGGGGACGCCGCAGCGAGCGCGATGACATCGTCGTCGTATGCTCGAGCAGGCGCGACTACGAGGACGGCTCGCCGATGAGCGACCAGGACCTGCGCGACGAACTGGTCACGCTGCTGCTCGGACGGGCCGACCGCGACCCGCTGGCGTGGGTGTTCGAGCGCCTGCTGCGCCACCCCGACAAGCTCGACGCGCCTGCGCGCGGAGGTGCGCGCGGGCGAGGAGCGACGTCTACCTGGACGCCGTCGCCAGGGAGACCATGCGCCTGTGCCCGCCGGTGCCGATCGTCGTGCGGCGACTGGTGCGAGCCGATGCGGCTGGGCGGCTACACGATCCCGGCGGGCACGACGGTCGCGCCCTGCATCCACCTGATCCACCGCCGCGAGGACGTCTATCCCCAGCCCCGCAGCTTCATGCCCGAGCGCTTCCTGGAGCGGCCCGCGGGCACCTACACGTGGATCCCCTTCGGCGGCGGCGTGCGCCGCTGCCTGGCCGCGAGCTTCGCGCTGCTGGAGATGAAGCAGCGTGATGCGGACCGTGCTCGAGCGAGGTGGAGCTGCGTGCCGTCGCAGTCGCGCTCGGAGCAGGTGACGAGGAGCGCCATCGCCTTCAGCCCCGACCAGCAGGGCCTTGTGGTCGTCACGCGCCGAACGCCCGACGCCGACGCGCCGACCAGCGGCGCCGGGCGGTAGCGCGACTGTCCACATGACCGTACGACCGCGCGACGGTCACGGCCCGGCATGACGCTCGACGCAGCTCGGGCAGCGCCGCTGATCGCGCTCGAAGCCGACCTGATCGTCGTCGGCGCCGGGGCCAAGGCCGCCGCGATCGCGGCGAAGGTCCACGTGCTGAACACGCCTCGGCCTGGGCCCCGTCGCGCTGACGATCGTCGAGGCGACCGAACCCGCCGCGTCGTGGTCGGGCCGCAACGGCATGACCTCGGGCGAGGAGCCGCTGGCGATCCCGCCGATCAAGGACGTCGGGTTTCCCTACCAGAGCTACGAGGCGTTCGGCGAGGTCGGCGCGGCGATCGACCGCGCCATGCTGCCGTTCTCCTGGCAGCAGTACATGATCGGCAAGCGGCGCTACGCCCGCTGGGTGAACGCGGGCTCGCCCGCCATCCAGCACCGCGAGTACGGCCAGTACCTCGCCTGGGTTCTCGTCGCGGCCACCGCGGGGGTCACGCTCGTGCGCGGCCGCGTGACGCAGGTGTCGCTCCGAGGCAGCCAGGGACGGCTGGACGGTCGACGTCGCGGAGCCTTCCGAGCGCGCAGTGGGCTGGGGCACTCGGCCGACGGCCCGCGCGCGGTACGTCAGTGCGGTGCGCTGGTGCTCACCGGCCCGGGCGTGCACCGGCGCCTCCCGCACGATCCCGAGCGCCGCGTCGAGGATCTTCCACTGCGACAGCCAGGCGCAGCGAGCTGGCGCGCATCCCCAGCGATCGCGAGCACCGACATCGCGATCGTCGGCGGCGGCGAGAGCGCGCTCAGCTGCGTCGCGTTCCTGCGCGCCTTCAGGCCCGACGGCGCGGCTGACGATCTACACGCCGCATGCTGCCGATGAGCCGCGGCGAGAGCTTCCTGGAGAACCGCGTCTTCTCCGACCCCGACGAGGTCGCCTGGAGCTCCCTGGACGTGCAGACACGCCGCGACTTCGTCAGGCACTGCGACCGCGGCGTGTTCGACCCCGGGACGCTGTCGCGAGATCGCCTACGACGAGCGGTGTCGCTTCGTCACCGGTCGCGTGGTGCACGTCGGCCGCGGCGGGCCGCGAGCGCGGGGTGTGCGTCGACTACGCCTCGGCAGGCGGGCGCTCGCGCAGCGAACGCCACGACTACCTGGTCAACTGCACCGGCTTCGACCTGCTGGAGCAGCTGCGCGGCCTCTTCCCGCCCGCCGCTGCGCGCCGAGATCGAGCGACGGCGTGGGGCCGCTCTGGGACCGGCCGCCCGACGCGGAGGTCCCGATCGGACGGTACCTCGAGCTGGAGGGCATGCACCCGCGGCTGCACATTCCCGGGCTGGCCGCGCTCAGCCAGGGCCCCGGGTTCGCGAACCTGGGCTGCCTCGGGCTGCTGGCCAACCGCGTGCTGCAGCCGCTGCTAGTGGGCAGAGGGGAGCCGGCGGCCTCGGACGGCGTGCCCGTGGGGGAGTCGGTGGGTTAGCCGTCCTCACCCCTTCGGCAGGCCCCTGCGGGCGGATGAGAGGCCGCGCGGCGGGCGGGTGACCATCAGGAGGATCGGGAGGAGCCCTCCGAGTACGTCGGCTCCACCCGTCCCAGGAACAGCTCGGGCAGGCCGTCGCTGACGCGGTCCACGAACTCCGGCTCGCGCTTCTCCAGGAACGACGTCACGCCCTCGCGCGCGTCCGCCGACTGCCCGCGCGCGAACATCGCGCGCGAGTCCGCGCGGTGGGCGTCCATCGGGTGAGCGGCGCCGAGGCCGCTCCACATCAGCTGGCGTGCGAGCGCCACCGAGACCGGCGCGGCGTGCTCGGCGATCTCGCTTGCCAGCGCGCGCGCCGCGCCGAGCAACTCGCCCTCCGGGTGCACGCTGCGCACCAGGCCGCCCGCGAGCGCCTCCTGCGCTGAGAAGACCCGCCCGCTCGCCACCCACTCCATCGCCCGGCTGATACCCACGAGGCGCGGCAGGAACCAGCTCGAGCACGCCTCCGGGACGATCCCGCGTCGCACGAAGACGAAGCCGATGCGCGCGCCCTCCGCGACGAGCCGGACGTCCATCGGCAGCGTCACCGTGATGCCCACGCCCACGGCCGGGCCGTTGATCGCCGCGAGCACCGGCTTCGTGCACGCGAAGATCCGCAGCGCCACCTGGCCCCCGCCGTCGCGCGGGATCTCCTGCTCCTCGGTTACCCGGTCGCGCCAGTCGAACGTGCTGCCGTCGGTCGCCAGGTCGGCCCCCGCGCAGAAGCCGCGCCCCGCGCCGGTAACGACGATCGCGCGGACCTCGTCGTCCCCGTCGGCACGGTCGAACGCCTCGATCAGCTCGCGCCCCATCGTCGGGGTGAACGCGTTCAGGCGCTCGGGGCGGTCCAGCGTGATCGTCAGGACGTGGTCGGCGACCTCGTAGCGGATGCTCTCAAAGTCCATTGGTGGGTCCTCCCGGTCGGATTGCGGACGAAGTGGCGGCTCAGCGCATCCGCCCGACCACCGGCGAGCGGTGCGTGTCCAGCTGCCGGTCCAGCCTACCTGCCACCGCCCCAGGGCGTGGGACGCGCAGGCTCAGCTCCCGTACGCGAGCGCCGGGCGGCGTGCCCCGGCTGCCTCCGCGCGCGGCTCCCCGCGCCGGCCCGTGACGATCACGCGCCCGCCGCGGGCGGGCACCAGCGTGATGTGGTGCACCTTCACCCGCTCGCTGCGAACGCTCGGGGCGCGCAGCGACACCCGCTCGAGCACCGTGCGCACGATCGCGCGCATCTCCATCATCGCGAAGCTCGCGCCCACGCAGCGGCGCGCGCCGCCGCCGAAGGGGATGAACGTGTACTGCGGCGACGCCACCCTCCAGGAAGCGCTCCGGGCGGAACGCACTCGCGTCCGCGAACGCACCGGAGTGCTGCACAAGCTCGATCGAGGGCATCACCGTCGCCCCCGCCGGCAGCAGGTGGCCGGCGACTTCGACCGGCGCCGAGAGCTTGCGCCACACCGCGTCGATCACCGGGCGCACGCGCAGCGTCTCGTTGAGCACCGCATCGAGGTAGCGCTCCTCCTGCCCCTCCTCCAGCTCGCGCTGCAGGCGGGCGTACGCGGCGGGGTGGCGCAGCAGCCGCTCGAAGCACCAGGCCAGCGCCGTGGTCGTGGTCTCGTGGCCGGCGACAAGCAGCGTGATCAAGTGGTCGCGCAGCTCCTCGTCGGAGAGACCCTGCCCGTCCTCGTCGCGCGCCGCAAGCAGCAGCGAGAGCACGTCCTCGCGAGGCGGCGCCGAACCCGTTACCTCGGCACGGTGGGCGGCGATCTCCTCGTACAGCAGCCGGTCCACCTCGGGCAAGAGCCGCAGCGTGGAGAGGCGTCGCACCGCCCGGTGCTCGATCAGGTGCGGGTAGGCCCACACGATCCACATCTCCACGACGCCCACCTGCGTGATGCGCGCGCAGCAGCGTCCGCAAGCGTGCGAGGCGCCGCTCGTCGCTGACGCCGACGACGGTGCGCAGGATCACCTCCAGCGTGATCGCCTGCATCCGCGGGCGGATCGGGAACTCGCGCCCGACCGGCCAGCGAGTCGACCTCCGCCGCGGCGATCTCCGCGACCCGCTCGCCGTAGGTGCGCACAGCCTCGCCGTGGAACGACGGGCTCACCAGCCGCCGGTGGCGGATGTGGCGCTCGCCGTCGAGCGTGAGCAGCGAGTGGCGGCCCACGATCGGGCCCATCACCGAGTTGGCCTCGCCCGCGCGGAGCACCTCGCGGTCGCCGGTGAACACTTCCCTGATCGCCTCCGGCTGGGTGAGCACCACCACGTCGCCGATGCCCAGCGGGCGCAGCGTGAACGTGGGGCCAAAGCGCCGGCGGCAGTAGCGCGAGAGCGCCCCCGGGTAGACCGCCCACAGGGCGGACTGCGCGAGGCGCGGCAGCCGCGTGCCGGGGGGCAGGCTCGGCTGGCGTCGTCACGGTGCTCGCCTCAGCGGCCATCCCGCACATCTTGGCAGAGGTGGAGGAAGGTCTACCCCACCAGCTCCAGCAGCGGCTCGCACAGCGCCGGCGGGGCGACGAGGATGCCCCACGGGAGGTCCTCGTGCTCGGGCAGCTCGAGCACGCGCAGGCCCGCGCGTTCGCAGATGAGCGCACCGGCGGCGATGTCCCACTGCTTGACCGTGCGCTCGAAGTACGCGTCGTAGCGCCCGGCCGCCGTCCAGGTGAGGTCGAGCGCGGCGCTGCCGAAGCGGCGGATGTCGCGCACGCGGGGGACCAGCCGGTCGAGCACGCGCCCCTGCGCGGCGCGCACACGGGCGTCGTAGGCGAGCCCGGTCGCGACCATCGCTGTGGCGAGCTCCCTCCGCCGGGGCTCGCCGGCCCGCCCTCCCCCAGCTCGACCGATCCCTCGCGGCCCGGATGAGCGTGGCGCTGCCGCGCCTGGTGGCGCTGAAGAGCTCCTCGCGGTTGGGGTCGTAGACGGCGCCCGGCGAGCGACGCCGTCCCGGTCGCGGACGGCGACGCTGACACACCACTGGGGGATGCCGAACAGGAAGTTGACGGTCCCGTCGAGCGGGTCGACGACCCAGCTGAGCCCACTCGTGCCCTCCACGTGGTCGCCCTCCTCCCCCACGAAGCCGTCCTCGCGGGCGCCGTCGCGGCCAGCAGCTCGCGGATCGCCCGCTCGGAGGCGAGGTCGGCCTCGCTCACCAGATCGGTGGGGGTGCTCTTGCTGCTCACCTCCCGCTCGACGCCGTGGCGCACGCGCTCGGCCAGCAGCGCACCCGCGCTCCTCGCCGCCTCGACCGCCACCTCCAGCAGCTCCTCGGCCGGCGGCTCACTCGCGCGGCTCAGCCTCCGACGGCCCGCGCGACGGCTCGCCAACGACTCCGGGCTCGCGCCGCAACGGTCCGGCGCGGCGAGCGTGAGCGTCGCTCACGAGAACTCGGGCGGGCGGTGCTGCGCCCAGGGGCGCTCGGCCTCGAGCTGCCCGGCGAGCGAGAGCAGCGTCGCCTCGTCGTTCGGGCGCCCCACGAGCTGCACCGCGCGGGGCAGGCCGTCCGCCGCGAACCCGGCGGGCACCGAGCACGCGGGCTGGCCGGTGAAGTTCCAGCACGCGGCGTAGGGCACGGTCGCGGACGCCTCGACCGTCGTCCTCAGCCACCCGCGGCCCTCGCGGGCGCCGATCCTCGGCGCCGGTGCCGGGGTCACGGGCGTCAGCAGCACGTCGTGGTCGGCCAGCGGCTCGTTCAGCCGCGCGGCGTACGCCGCCTTGCGCCTGAGCGCCCAGTCGACCGCGCCCGGCGGCAGCGCGCCCCCGAGGCGGGCGAGCGCGCGGATGCGGCGTTCCAAGCGCTCGGGGTGGGCGAACGTGGCGGCCTCCTCGTGGATGGCTGCGCAGGTAGATGGCGGTGAACTCCGGTGCCGGCGCCATCGGGCCGTGGTCCACCTCTCGCTCGCTCACCTCGTGCCCGAGCTTCCGCAGCAGCGCCACCGTTTCCTCCAGCGCCTCACGGTTCTCGCGGTGCAGCTTCGTCAGGGGCGAGGGCGGCAGCCTGCTCGACACCGCGATCCGCAGCGCCCGCGCGCCGCCCGACGAGGATGCCGACCCGCCCGTCGTCTGCGCTCCCGTCTGTTCGAGCGCGCCCAGGAACGAGCTCGCGGGCACCACCGGCGCGTCGGGGTCCGGCGGGCCGTCGGCGATCGCGTCGTAGAACAGCGCGGTGTCGCGCACCGAGCGCGCCAGCACGCCGTTGACGACCAGGCCGTGCCACGCACCCAGGTGCGGCGCCAGCGGCACCCGCCCGCGCTGGGTCTTCAGCCCGAACAGGCCGCAGTAGGCGGCCGGAAAGCGGATCGATCCCCCGCCGTCGCCCGCGAACGCCGCGCCCACCAGGCCGGCGGCTACAGCCGCCGCGCTGCCGCCGCTCGAACCACCGGGGCTGTGCTCCAGGTTCCACGGGTTGTGCGTCACCCCCCACGTGGGGGACTCCGTCCAGGGGAAGGCGCCCAGCTCGGGCATGTGGGTCTTGCCGATCAGCACGGCCCCCGCCGCGCGTGCGCGGCGCACGATCTCCGAGTCCTCGCGCGCGGGCTCGCCGTAGGCGTTCGTGCCGAACGTGCTCAGCTCCCCCGCCACGTCGAATTCGTCCTTCACCGCGATCGGCACCCCCAGCAGCGGCCGTCGATCCCCGGCGGCGCGGCGCGCGTCGGCCTGGTCGGCCTCCATCCGTGCCCGCTCCCAGAAGACCACACGAAACGCGTTCAGCTTCCCGTCCAGGCGCTGGATGCGCTCCAGGTACACCTCCAGCAGATCACGAGCCGTCAGCTCCCCCGCGGCGATCAGCTCAGCCTGGCGGGCGATCCCGGCGAAGGCGAGGTCGGCGGCGTCCATGTAGGGCAATCTAACCCATCGACAGCGCCGCCCGGCAGCTCCCTACACGACGCTCGGGTCTCACCACCACGTTCTCCCCTGCTCCGCTCTGCACAGCGATTTCCGGCATGTTGATGCTCGATTTGAGCCTTTGGGTCGATACGGGCTTGTCGATGGGTAGGATCAGAGCCGTTCGAGCAGGGTCTTGACTGTCACCCGCCGAATACTGTCCGCAGGAAGCTACCTATGGGAGGAAGCAATGGCTCAAGAGGTCGAGATCGGCAATAACGGCGAGGGCAAGATCCGCAGCTTCTGGGTGGGCTTTGGCCTGAGCGCGATTACGCTCAGCCTCTACGGCCTGTGTTGGTACTACTTCGTCAACGACGAGTTGAAGGACATCGGGCAGGCCAGGGATGACCAGAACCTCGCGCAGTCCAGCCCCGCGATGTCCGTGACCGCGCTCCTGGTGGGCGGATACTTCATCATCCCGCCGCTTCTCTCCGTTTACAACTACGGGCAGCGCATCAAGCGCGCGCAGCGCCTCGGTGGTATCCCACGGGGCGACCAGATCAACCCGGTGACTAGTTTCCTTCTGTTCTTCCCCGGCGCGCTCCTAGTCGTTCCGTACTTCATTCACTTCTGGTACGTGACCAAGCACCAAAATATGGCCGTGCGTGCGGCGGGCGGGTTGCCCCACCGCGGCGAGGTGTCGACGCTGGGGGCGCCTGAGACTGCAACTGAGACACAGCCTCTTCCAGCACCCTCACTCGAGCCCCCAGCGACGAACTAGACCGGGGTGATCGGGTTGTGCTTCGCCGGCCACTCCCGGCGGCGCCCGGCCGCGAGCGCGAAGCGGCGGATCAGCTCGGCGCGCAGGTCCTCGGGCTGGATCACTGCGTCGACGACCAGCTCCGAGGCGAGGTGCAGGATGTCGATGTCCGCGGCGTACTCGGCGCGCAGCCGCTCGGTCTCCGCGGCGCGCTCGGACTCGTCGTCGAGCGCCTGCAGCTGGTTGTAGTAGACCGCGTTGATCGCCGCCTGGGGGCCCATCACCGCGATCGAGGCGCTCGGCAGCGCCAGGCAGCAGTCGGGGTCGAAGGCAGGGCCCGCCATCGCGTAGAGGCCGGCGCCGTAGGCCTTGCGCACGATCACCGAGATCTTCGGGACCGTCGCTTCGGAGACCGCGCTGATCATCTTCGCGCCGTGGCGGATGATGCCCTGGCGCTCGACCTGGGTGCCGATCATGAAGCCGGGGACGTCGGCGAGGAACAGCAGCGGGACGTTGAAGGCGTTGCATGTCCAGATGAACCGCGCGGCCTTGTCCGCGGAGTCGGCGAATAGCACGCCGCCCTTGACCTTCGGCTGGTTGGCGACGATCCCCAGTGGCCGCCCCTCCAGGCGCGCGAAGCCGACGATCAGCTCCTTCGCCCAGCGCGCGTGGATCTCCATGAACGAGCCACCGTCCACCAGCGCGTCGAGCAGCAGCAGCATGTCAAACGGCTTGTTCTCGTCCGCCGGGATCAGCTCGCCGAGCGGGGTCTGGGAGGCCGGGGCGAACGGGGCCGCGGAACGCCCGGCGGCGAGCCCAGCGTTGGAGGAGGAGCCCGAGGGTCCAGCGGAGGAGTCGGCCTCCCCGCCCGCGGACCCGGCAACGGGCGGGTCCTCCTCCCAGTTATCCGGCAGGTAGGAGAGGTAGCGCACCGCCGCGTCGATGCCCTCCTCGTCGCTGCCCACCAGCATGTGCCCGCAGCCGGAGACCCCGGTGTGCATCCGCGCGCCGCCCATCTCCTCCAGCGTCACGTTCTCGCCGATCACCATCTGCGCCATCCGCGGCGAGCCGAGGTACATCGAGGCGTTGCCGTCGCGCATGATCACGATGTCGCAGAACGCCGGGATGTAGGCGCCGCCCGCCGCGGAGGGCCCGAACAGCACGCACACCTGCGGCACCAGGCCGGAGAGCTGCACCTGGTTGTAGAAGATCCGCCCCGCCCCCCGGCGGCCGGGGAACATCTGCACCTGCTCGGTGATGCGCGCCCCCGCGGAGTCCACGAGGTAGACCATCGGGACCCGCAGCGTGAGCGCCCGTTCCTGCACGCGCAGGATCTTCTCGACCGTCTTGGGGCCCCACGAGCCCGCCTTCACCGTCGGGTCGTTGGCCATCAGCGCGACCGGGCGCCCGCCGATCCGCCCGAGGCCCGTGACCACGCCGTCGGCGCCGAGGCCATCCTCCTGCCAGTTGGCGAGCAGCGCCTCCTCGGCGAACGAGTCGGGGTCGAGCAGTCCGGCGACGCGCTCGCGCACCGGCAGCTTGCCCTGCTCCTTGGCCTTCTCGCGGTGGCGGGTCGGGCCGCCCGCGAGGGCGCGCTTCCTCGCGCCGGGCAGCGCGCTCACGGACGCGGGAGCTCTCTACGCATCGCGGGCGCCCTCCGCAAGGGGGCGAATCCCTCGCTCACGGACGCGGCAGTCCCCGGTACCGGTGGCGGCGCCGCCGGCCGCGCGCGAGGTTGCGTTCGTGGCGCGCCTGCTGGCGCGCTTCGACGAGCTGGAGGTCCGAGGCCGGCCCGAACAGGCGCCAGGCGTCGCGCACCACCGGCAGCATCGTCACGCCGATGACCCAGCCCGGCCAGAAGTCGGCCTGGTGGTGGGCGCCGGTGAGCAAGCCAGACGCCCACGGCCAGCAGCGAGACGCCCACCGCGCCGCCGGCCTCCTGCCCCAGACGGCGGCGCAGCTGCGACTTGCGCTTGACCAGCGCGAGCTTGACCGAGGTCGAGCTGACGGGCAGGTCGGCCCTCAGCGCGTCGAGGTCGGCGCGCGTGGAGGCGCGGTAGGCCTGCCGACGCGCTCCTCGAGCTCCTCGGAGGTGAGCCTGCCCGCGCCCGCGTGCTCGCGCAACTCCTCGATCAGCTGCTCGCGATCGGCGTCGGCGACGCGCAGGCTCGACAGGTCGCTCATGCCAGAAAGGTTAGCCCTCCTGGGCGGCGAGCGTCGCTCCAGAGCCCACGTCCGCAGACGCCCTACAGCGCCGGGTTTGGCCGCGGCTCGTCCCCGGAGTAGTCGTAGAAGCCCGTTCCCGACTTGCGCCCGAACCAGCCCGCCGCGAGCATCTTGCGCAGCGTCGGCGGGCACGCGAAGCGCCGTTCGCGCGAACTCCTCGAAGAGCACGTCGCAGATCGAGCCGAGCGTGTCGAGGCCGACGAAGTCGGCGAGCGTCAGCGGCCCCATCGGGTGCCCGGCGCCGGCCTTCATCGCCTCGTCGATCTCGTCGCATCGAGCCGACCTGCTCTTCCAGGGCGCGGATCGCGTCGAGCATGTAGGGGACGAGCAGGCGGTTGACGATGAACCCCGCTTTGTCGCGCGTGGGGATCGCGAGCTTGCCCTCGGAGCGCACAAACTCCAGGGCGGTCTCGAGCGTCTCCCCCGAGGTGGTCACGCAGCGCACGACCTCGACCAGCTTCATGACCTGGGCGGGGTTGAAGTAGTGCAGGCCGACGAACCGCTCCGCGCGGGAGGTGGCCGCGGCCTGGTCGACCACAGCCAGCGAGGAGGTGTTCGTCGCGAAGACCGCCTGCGGCTTGACGATCTCGTCGAGCTCCCGCCACATCTCGAGCTTCAGCGGCAGGCTCTCGGTGATCGCCTCGATCACGAGGTCGCAATCCGCCAGGTCGCGGTAGTGCACGGTCCCGTGGATGCGCCCGCGGACCGCGTCGGCGTCCTCCTGGGTGCACTTGCCCTTCTCGACCGCGCGCGCGAGCTGGCGCTCGATCTTGCCGAGGCCCTTCGCGAGCGTCGGCTCGTCGACCTCGCGCACCACCACCTCGTAGCCGGACTGCGCGGCGACCTGCGCGATGCCGTGGCCCATCAGCCCGGCTCCCAGCACGCCCACTCTCTCGATCTGCTGCGCCATGCTGACCTCCGCTCGTTGACTGAAGACGAGGAGCCCGGGCGTCGGAGGCACACGCCCGAAAGGGCTCGGTCCGACTGCGCCACCCTCCTGGCAATGCAAAGAGCGGGAGCCTACCGGGAAGGTTCGCGCCGCGGCGGAGTCTCCGTTATGTAAAGCCCCGAACAGAGGAGACATCGCCATGTCCACCCGAAGGCGCCTGTCAACCACGATCGCAGCCGCGCTCGCCTGTGCGGCGCTCACGCCGGGGGTGGCCTCGGCGTTCGACCACCCCTTCATCGGGCAGTTCCACACGATCACCACGCTGGGGAGCACGGTGCCGTCCAACGGGGACGTGAACCCCTACGGGATCGTCGCCGTCCCCCGGAGCGAGGGTGCGCTCGTGCGCGGGGACACGCTGATCAGCAACTTCAACAACGAAGAAAACCTCCAGGGCACCGGCACGACGATCGTGCAGGTCAGCCCCACCGGCAGCCTCTCGCTGTTCGCGCAGATCAAGGCCTCCGCGCTGCCCGGCCCGTGCCCCGGCGGAGTGGGTCTGACGACCGCGTTGGCGATCCTGCCGGGCGGGTTCGTCGTGGTCGGGAAGCCTGCCCACCTCCAACGGCGAAGCGGCGACCGCGAGGCGGGCTGCCTGATCGTCCTCGACAACTCCGGCCAGGTCGTGCAGACGATCTCCGGGCCCCCGATCAACGGTCCGTGGGACATGACCGCGGTCGCGCGGGCGACGGCGCGACGCTGTTCGTGACCAACGTCCTGAACGGCACGGTGCGCCTCCGGCGAAACACCCACCGACGGGGGCACCGTCGTGCGTATCCGCGTACATGTCGGTGAGCACGCGGGCGGCCACTTCGGGAACGACTTCGGTGCGCACAGGGGCGGTCGCTTCGGGAAGGACTTCGGCGACCACGCACGCCACGGGCTGCAGGTGGTGGCATCGAAACGATCGCCACCGGCTTCCCCGAGCGCACCGACCCCGCGGCGCTCGTGGTCGGCCCCACGGGCGTGGGCCTCGGCGAAGAAGGCACGCTGTACGTGGCCGACACCCAGGGCAACCGGATCGCCGCAGTCCCCGGCGCGCTGTACCGCCAGACGCCGGTGGGCGAAGGCGGGACCACGGTAGCCGCCGGCGGCTACCTGAACAACCCGCTCGGGCTGACGATCGCCCCCAACGGGGACATCCTTACCGCCAACGGCGGCGACGGGAACCTCGTCGAGACGACCCCCGTCGGCGCAGAGTTCCAGCCCTTCGACACCGGAGCGGAAGGCGGCGGGCTGTTCGGGCTCACCGTAGCTCCCCACGACCAGGGGGTGCTGTTCGTAAACGACTCCAACAACACGCTGGACCTGCTGCACTGACCCTCCGATGAGCCGAACGGTGGGGTGGGCCGCGATGCCCACCCCACCGCCGGAGTACGCTGTAGGCGTGCCCACCGAGCAGGACTTCGACCTCTCCGCCGCGGGCCTGCGCACGGACGGAACCGATCTTCGGATCTCCGTGGAGGTGCTCGCGAGCAAGCTCGAGCAGTCGCTGCCCGGGCTCGCCCACGTGGAGCGCCACGGCGGCGGCCTGCTCGGGCGCGGCGAGAAGCGCGTCAAGCGCGTGCGCGTGGAGCTCGGTGGGAACTGCTACCAGCTCGACGTCGCGGGGGATCGCGTGGAGGGCTTCCGTGAGCGCCAGGTCGGGGGCATCTCGATCAAGCGCGAGTCGCTCGACCCCGGCGCCTGGGTGAGCGCCCTGACGAGCGATCTGCGTGCCGAGGCGGAGCGCAGCGGCGAGGCCCGCACGGCGCTCGAGCGTCTGCTGGGGTGAACGTGAACACGCGCGAAACCGATCCCGGGGAGCCGCCCGAGTCGCCCGCCGAAGAGCACGAGCAGGAGCTCTCGCAGGAGCGCATCGAACGGGGCGGGATCACCGTCGCCGCCGAGCGGCGCCTGAGCGAGCTGCGCGAGCACGGCGGCCTGTTCACCTCGGACCTGTCGATCAACGGGTGGGCGCTCTGCCACCAGCTCGGGCTGCGACCGCTCTCGCAGGTGATGGGCAGCTCGATCTACCAGATGGGCTACCAGTCATCGTGGGGTCAATTGGAAGGCGGCTTCGACCCTACTGGCGCCAACATGTTCGAGCTGGACACGCTTTCCCAAGCGCTCAACGAGGTGCGCTCACGAGCGCTCGGACGGCTGGCCGAGGAGGCCGAGCACGTCGGCGCCGACGCCGTCGTGGAAGTCAACACCCGCGCCGGCGAAAGCAACCTGGAAACGGGATCGGGGGCGGTCACGCTCGAACACACCGTCTTCGGCACCGCGGTAAGCCGCGGCGGGCGAGCGCCCGGCAGCGACCGGCGCGGGGGCTCGCGTCCGGTGCTCACCGAGCTGTCGGTCGCCGACTTCTCCAAGCTCGTGCGGGCCGGCTTCGAGCCGCTCGGGATCGTCGCGTGGAGCTCTGTGTTCTTCGCCAGCTACGCCTACGGCACGGGGCTCCTCGGTGCAGGGATGGCGGGTGGCGGCATGATGATGGGCGGGATGCAGAACTTCGAGCTGAGCGCGTTCACCCGAGCCTTCTACAACGCGCGCGAGAGCGTGATGGCCGAGCTCAACGCACAGGCCACCGCGCTCGGCGCCTCGGGAGTCGTCGGCGTGCGAATCGGCCACCGCGCGGTGCGCCACGAGATGCAGGGGATGAATCGCAAAATTGGCGGCTTGATGGTGACGTTCAACGCGATCGGCACGGCGATCCGGCAGTCCGAAGAGGCGCCCATATAGCCCCCCGAGACGACGATCGACCTCACGACCTGAGCAAAACCCAAGCCGTCCCCGAGACAATCGCGACCTCACCACCTGCGCAGACCCCCAACCCCAAGACACGCGATCCGCCACCCCAACGACCCGCCACCCCAACGACCCACCCCCCAACGAAGGAGCCCGCCACCGATGAGCAGCGACGCCGAGCAGGAGACCAGCTACGACCCGACCTCCATGGAGGGCGTCCCCGAGGCGGGCCGCGCGCGCCTGCAGCAGAACCGCGCGGGCCTGTTCACCTCCGACCTGAGCGTCAACGAGTTCCTGCTCATCAAGCAGGCCGGCTTCGACCCGGTGGGGCTGGTGGTGGGCAGCTCGATCTACCACATCGGCATCCAGATGGCGGGGTGGAAGAAAAGCCAGGAGCTGAAAGTGCTCTCCGAGGCGATGTACGGGGCGCGCCAGCTCGCGATGACGCGCATGGAGGAGGAGGCCGACCAGCTCGGCGCGGACGGAGTCGTCGGGGTGCGCCTGGACATCGGCCGCTACGAGTGGGGCCAGGACATGGCGGAGTTCATCGCGATCGGCACCGCCGTCAAGCACCGCGAAGGGGTCATGCACCGCGCTCCCAACGGCCGGCCGTTCACGAGCGACCTCTCGGGCCAGGACTTCTGGACGCTGCTGCGCACCGGGCACCGCCCGGTGGGCATGGTGATGGGCAGCTGCGTCTACCACGTCGCCCACCGCGGGATGCTCCAGTCGATGGCCCAGACGGGGCGTAACGTCGAGCTCACGAACTTCACCCAGGCGCTGTACGACGCGCGCGAGCTCGCGATGGAGCGGATGCAGAGCGAGGCCCAGACGATCGGCGCGGAGGGGATCGTCGGCGTGGACCTGCAGGAGAAGAGCCACGGCTGGGGCAGCCACACGATCGAGTTCTTCGCCGTCGGCACGGCGATCATGCCGCGCGAGGGCCACGACGAGGCGATCGAGCCGCCCACGCCGGTGCTCGACCTGTCGAACTGAGGGCCACCCGCCGCCGACCGCCGCACGCCGCAGCCGTCTCCTCCGCGCGCCGCGGCGGTGCGTCATCCTTTGAGCGCGAACCTCAACTGAATCGGAGCCCGCCATGAGCATCGTGACCACCGAAGACCGCGGCGCCGTCCGCCACGTCGTACTGAACCGCCCGGAGAAGCGCAACGCGATGAGCCAGGAGCTGCTGCGCGCGCTCGGGCAGGCACTGCGCGAGGCTGCCGCCGAGGAGTCGGTCCACTGCGTGGTTTTGCGCGGCGCGGGGCCGGTGTTCTCGGCCGGCGTCGACCTGGTCGAGCTGGGCGCCCTCGCGGCACACCTCGGGCCGCGCGCGCGTGTTCCGGGACACGTTCCTGGAGTGCGCCAACCTCTGCGAAGAGATGGCCAAGCCGGTCGTCTGCCAGATCCACCGCACGTGCGTCGGCGGCGCCCTGGAGGTCGCGCTCGGCTGCGACCTGCGCGTCGCCTCCAGCGACGCCCAGCTCGGGCTGCCGGAGGTCAAGTTCGGGATCATCCCCGACGTCGGCGGCTCCAGCCGGCTGCCGGCGGTCGTCGGCCTCGGGCGCGCCAAGGAGCTGATCATGACCGCCCGGACGATCGACGCCGCCGAGGCCGAGCGGATCGGCCTGGTCAACCGCGTCGTCGCGCCCGAGGAGCTCGATCAGGCCGTCGAGACGCTAGTCGAAGAACTGCTCGCCAACTCCCATCTCGCGGTCGGGCGCGCCAAGCGCGTGATCGACGCCTCGGCCCGCCCCGCGCTCGCGACGACGCTCGAGATGGAGATCTCCGTGCAGGAGTACTGCGTGTCCGCGCTGCGCGAGGGTGCGCGCGAGGCCCAGGAGCCCGCGGAGGCCCTGGCGGCACGCTAGGAGCGCCCAGCGGCGCCCGGTGTGCTGCGTTCCTCGTCGGAAGCAGGCCCCAGCTCGCGCTCCAACGCGTCACGCACGAACTGGGCGACCGAGACACCACGTTCGGCCGCGCGGCGCTTGACTCGTTCGACAAGCTCCGGCTCAGCCCGAATCGTCAGCCTCTGCATCATGATGCAACCGTGATAGCAGTCGGTCCAGCCCGCCCAAGGTCTCAGAGGAGCCGCTGGAGCTCCGGCTGATCGTGCGCTCGACCTCCACGCCCCTGGGAGTCAATTGCCAGGCATTCGGCTCGCCTTTGGCGTGGCCCTCCCCCATGTTCTCTATCAGCCCGAGGTGCTCCAAGCGCGCGAGGAGCTTCGATATCTGCCCCTGGTCGGCGACACCCGCAGTATCCGAGACGACCCGGTTGCTCGCGCCCTCAGTCGATGCGATCGCGACGAGCACCCGCACCGTGCGGTATGTGAGGCGCATCTCGAGATCCCGCAGCGGGTCGACCAACGGGGGCGTTGCGCGCCTGCGCCGGGGTGCGGGCCGCGCGGCCTCGCGCTCCGCTACCGCCCGGCCCTGATAGGGCAGCACGATCAACCCCATCAATGGGCCCAGCAGAGCGATCATCGGCCGGGGCTCCTCCTGCGCTGTCAGCCGCGCGTGCAGTACCGCGAGGACCGCGCCGACGATCCCCTCCGCCGTCAACCGCGTCAGCCGCCTGCCGGCCAATCGCTCACGCGACCCTTATCGACCGCGTCGATCAACGCGCCCACCACGCGCGTACGACGCTCAAGCGCAATGGGGCCGGCGCCGAGCGCATCGACGATCCCCAGCCGCCCCAGGCCGGGCTCGTCGTCCAGGAACTCCAGCAGCGCGCGCAACCCCATCCGGATCCGCTCAAGCCAACCCCTCCCCTCTTGAACGCCGGGACCACCCGTGCGGCGGCGCGCTCCACCGCCTGGTCGAACGCCGCGAGGAAGCAATCCTCGCGATCGTCGAAGAGTTCATAGAACGTGCGCCGCGAGACCCCCGAGCGCGCCACGACATGCGCGACCGTGCTGCGCGCGACACCACGCTCCGCTACGACCTCGACCATCGCCGCGACGATCCGCGCGCGCTGGAGCTGCACGACGTCGCCGCGGCCGTTCGCCACACCCGAGGCCACGGGAGAGACATGCGCCGCACTGAGCACGTGCAGGCATCGCGAGGACCTATCGCCTTTTCTTCGCCTTTCTTCGCGTGCTTCTTCTTGTGCGATGCCTTCTTGTGCTTCGCCTTCTTGGCCTTGGGGCAGCCGGTGACCGAGATCTTCGTGCTCTGGTTGATCTTCGGCGCCGTTCTGCCCGACCAATTCGGTCGGCATCAGCGAGCTTGTGCCTCTTGCAGAGGTTCCCGTTCGCCGCGAGCGCCGGGTATTCCCGCTGCGGGAGCTTCAGTTCGAAGGTCGAGAACGGCACGTCCGGGACCGTCGCGAACGTCGCGGTCGTGATCCCCGGTTTGCTGATGAACGTTTCCCCATGCACATGCACGGTCACGCCGTCCTCGCCGGTCAGCACGATGATCAGTTCCGGGTACTTCGCGCCACCGTGGGAGACGAAGTACGCCGGGCCCGACAGGCCGCCTTCCAGGACCGGGGTGTCGACGTCGCTTCCCCGACCCTGCGAGGCCACCGGGCAGTTCGCGGGTTTTCGCGCGAACACCTTTTCCGGTGCACGCCTTCTGCAGCGTTTTCAACGGCGAGGGAGCTGTTTGGGCAGCGACACCTTGACCTTCGCGACGTTCGCCTGCGTGCCCTGCGCGGCCGATTCGGGTAGCGTCAGCTTCACATGCAGGCTCGCGCCTCCGATCCGCGAGGTCTTCGCGCTCGTGGAGACCTTGAATTCCGGTTTGAACGAGAGCGCCGCACAGTTGGTCACCTGGAACGGCGTGGCCACGTTCGCGGTCGCGCCTTCGGTGCTTTCAAGCTCCCCGGTCAGCTTCATCGGTTCGCAGCTGGTCGGGTTGAACACGAACCCCGGACGGTTGACCGTCACGTTCACGTGCTGCAACTGCAACGGGATCCCATCCAGGATCGTCGGGAACGGATCGCTCACGACCGTCAGCTGCGCGGTCGTCGGGTCCACTTCGACCTTCGAGCGGACCACCTCGGTCCCGAGGTTGAACGGGCCCGCGACCGCCGGGACCACGACATCCACGCCCGAACGGGGCGCCCTCGTACGGGCCGGTGATGTACGCCTTGCCGTCTTCGACCGTGTAGGGGTCGCTCCCCAAGCCCGGCGCTCGCGATCACCTGCCCGATCTGGCTTTCCGCCGGGCATTCCCCGTCGCGGCCTGCGGTTCCTCGCACAGCTTCACGCCCTGCAGCGCCCGCGGAGATCCCCGGCGGGAACACGCACCGAGAGCTTCCCAAGCGGCTGATCGGCGTCCGGGCGGCGTCATCGTCATCGTCAACGGCGTGTACGCGCCCGC
Organism: uncultured Solirubrobacterales bacterium; assembly: GCA_963831945.1. Classification (GTDB taxonomy): domain Bacteria; phylum Actinomycetota; class Thermoleophilia; order Solirubrobacterales; family Solirubrobacteraceae; genus Palsa-744. The sequence continues at coordinate 550,534 of CAWHSC010000003.1, forward strand.
CTGGATGTTCGTCGTGCCCGCCTCGAACCCCGGCTGGAACGGCCGCGGGCTCGAGCACGGCGAGCCCGCCGGGCCGCTGGTGATCTGGAACTTCGAGGACGGGCTTCACCGCCGGCGTCCCCGACCACGGTTCGATCGACGCTTCCGTCGTATACGTCCCGCACGACGGCGGTGTGCTCAACGGCGCCCGGTCGGTCCCGAAGAAGTCCAGCTTGAAGTCGCTGAACGGCAGCTGCGGCGTTTCATCGAACGTCGTCACGAGCTGCCCCGTCACCGGGTTCAACGACACCTGCCCCGCGACCTTGACCAACACCCCCGCGACCGGGTCTTCCGCGACCACATACAGCGCGATCAGCGACCCGAACGGGTTTTCATCCTGCGTCGCCAAATACACCGCGCCCTTCAACGGTTCCGGCAGCAACGGCGTATTCGACTTCGACCGTCCCGACCTTCGACGCTTCCGGGCACGTCGGCGGCTTCCGCGGTATGCAGCCCGATCTGCTGCCGGCGTAGCACGCCATGCAGCCCATCCGCCGCGCTCGGGCTGATCTGCACCCCTTCCGGCAGCGTGACCGCTCGTGTTCTTCACGTCGGCCTCCGCCAGCCCCACCGGGTTTTCCGTCGATTCCTGCGGCACATGCTCATCGACATTCAACCCCGTCGGCGTACTACCCCCCGTCCCGTCCGGCATCACGCTGATCGTCGGGCTGAAATCCAGTTTTTCGCAGCCCTCGAGCTCCGGCAGCGACGCCGTCTTCGACGCGAAGACCCCCGGGTTCCTCCCACGAGTCCACGCTCAACGTCGCCGTCCGCGGCACCCCGCACGACGTCGGGTTCGTCAGCAACGGCACCTGCGGCGTGTTCACAGGACATTCGCCTCCATTCGATTCGGCGGTTTCCCGTTCGTCTTCGCCTTCTCCCAAACCGCGACTGTTGGGAAATGGCTTAAGACACGTTCCGCGTACCCCGCTATGGCGCGGGTCTGCAGGCACGCCCCAGATCGTCACCTTGTTTGCGAGCACCTCCGCCGCCTGGCTGAGGTTCGACGAGCGGACCGTCAGCCCATAGTCCCCGCCGGTACGAACCGACACATCCAGGAACACCGGCACTTTACCAGCCACCTTGAAACCGAACTCAGCCGCCACTCCACGTGGGGGTTCCAGGTTGTAAACCGGGTCGCTAAAATCGAATTCAACCACATCTGACTCGAAATCACTCCAATAAGTGGTCGATACCCCAACCACCGTTTCGTTCGGACAATTCACCCCGTACGTAGCATCTGTAAACGTTTGATAACTGCACCTCGGTGTCGCGTCCGGGTTCCCGACAAACCCGGGAGGCAGTTCGGCCCTGACATCCTTGATGTCCCCTTCCGGGATATACAGAGTTTCCTTCACGCCCGGTTCCAATTCGACTTCGACCGCCGGGGGATCGTTCAATATGAAGGTGGTCGTAAACGCATATGGGTGCGACCCAGCCTGCACGTCTGGCAACCCATTTTCGTTGGTCGCAGCGATCGCAAGCTGCTGTAACCCAAAGGCGGCCATCGCACTGGGCACGAATGCGAGCGCAACAAGAAGTGAAGCGAGTATTGCGAGGGGTGTGTAGCGCTTGATCATGATTGTTACTTCCTCCCCTTGCTTGCCGATTTCTTCGCTTTCCTGGTACCCCGGATCGTTACGCACCTGCCGTGACTGAGCTTCTTACCCTTCGCGCACTTGACCGTCCCCTTCTTGCGCTTCGGTTTCAGCACCGGTGTCGGTGGCAGGGGCGGGGGGATGTTGCCACTGCCCGAGAACGTCGCGCTTGCCGGCGCCCCGAAGACTCCCGGCTGCGATGTCGGCGGTGGCTTGCAGGAGTCGCCGTTATCGCACGGCGGCACCAGCGCAAGCGCCGGAAACCCGCCACCCATCCGTGCGTCATACACATCGATACTTTCGTCTTTGTCCTGCGTCACGAGCTGGTCCGCAGTCGCGAAGAACACATCGCTCCCGTCGGCGCTCGCGTCGAGGAAATACGAGTTGTTGTCCCCCGCCACGTCGGAGATCGGATAGACATGGCCGTCCTCGTACTCATAGACATCCTGCCGACCGTTGCTGTCATGCGGAACAAGCGCATCGTAGCTCTGAAAGAATAGACGACTATCGTCTTCAGATAAGTTGCGCCGTCGATGCTCGACATCAGCATCGCGTTCTCCTTCGTATGAATTTCCTCCTTCACCGAGGCTCGACGGGCCGATCGGCCGCGCTCCGCTCGGGTTGCACGACACGCACGTCAGGCTGCCTGTCGACGCGTCATACAGGTATACCTCACTACACGTGCTGTTGCCCCCCCTCCTCGAGCATGTTTCCACGCCATTTTCGGCGAGCTCGTTGTCATAGCCCGTCAGGCTTCGTTCCGACACGAACGCCAAGCGCGTCCCATCCGCCGACGCCGCGGACGTGTCGGTTTGGAACCCATCCGTCCAGTCCTGTCCATCATTTCCTTCGCCGACGCCGCCTCCTTGGGCGAGCACGGCGATGAACGTCGGCGCACCACCTTCATGGGAGACATAGAGGTTCGCTTCTCCCGCGACCGCGCCTTTGGCCAGATCTCCGTGGGCGACGAAGTACACGTACGAGCCGTCTTCTGAGATCTGTACCACACCTTGTACCGCAGCGCCGTCCGTATCAGCCGTGTCGACCGTCAGATCGTTTAGCTTGCCATTTTCAAGATCGTATTCGTACAGGTTCGCTGCGTTGTCCGCCGGGCCTGTGTACGCATCTTCCGTCAACTCCGCGCTGCTGGTGAAGAACACTTTCGACCCAGTCGCGCTCGCGCCCATGTACCTTGCTTCCTGAGGCCCATTGGGGTCGGGGACCCCGCGCTGCGACCCCGAGACCTCTACCGTGCACGCATCGCTAGGGCTAGGCACGGTGCAGCGACCCGCGTCGATTGGACTCTGAGGTCGTTCGGCGTCCTCGCGCACATACAGTTGAGCTTCTGATCCTTCCGTCGGGGAAGTAAAGAAGACGCGCGAGCCATCGGAAGACACCGCGTTCCAGGTATTTCCATGGGCAGCGTAATAACCGCTATCACCAGGAACACTGCTCCCAGCAACGGCAAGCATCGGTTCGCCGTTGTTGGCAACGCTCACACGGATCACTTCGCCACCTATCCACTCATACAGTCCGACTTCGTCTACGTAAAAGACTATGTGGCTGAGGTCGGTGGAGGCGCCCATCGGGAAAAGTGTAGGAAACTGAGGGATTGCGTCATAATACGGCTTGCAATCTTCTGCGGGGCAATGAGGAACGTTTGAGACCCACTGGTAAGAGCCGCTCGCGAAATCGGCGAGGTACAACCCATAAAGTCCTGCGGGTGCTTCGCCGGTCAGCGGGGCAATGGTGATCGCGACCCCCTTCGAAAGTTCTGGAGTAAAGGCCAGATTTTCATAGGGAGACACAGTGTGAGCTGTATTGTAGGTTTCGTATCGCGGCGTGATCGCCTGCGTCGACCACCCCCCCGGCCCACGTTGAGCAAGATACTGATTTTCGGTCTGCGTGCCAGCCGGGTCGGCAAAAGATCCCCTGGACGTAAAGACGATCGCGTCACCCGACACCGAGGCACGTGTGAGGTCGCTTTCCGGATCGGTCGCGTCGGCGCCGTTCTTTTCGACCGGCGAGACCATCTCATACGCGCGGCAGTCGGGCAGTCCGAGGCCGTACAACTGTTCGGCGCGCGGCTGTTCGTTGGGACACGCTCCCGAGGATGCGGACCCGAGCGGCGCCGGCGTGGTCAGAGTCTTGTCGGGCCCGCGTATCCCACCGGGACTCAGCGAACTGGCGGCCACCACGCGGTAGTGGTAGGTCGTGCTGGGCTGCAGACCGGTGATCCTCGCGGTCGCGGTATGGTCGAGGTTGTCTTCCCCGATCGACGCCGATTCCGGCGTGCTCTGAACGTACGCTTCGGTGGTCCCGTATTCGAAGTGGTAGGTGGTCGCCGCGCCCTCGGGGTCGATCCGTGCTTCGAGGGTCGCCGCCGCGGCTTCGACGTTCGCCACGGACTCGCTCGCGATCGTGGGCGGCGCGGCGGCGGTCGTGAACGTCACCGACGGGCCGACGGCCGTTTCTCCCGCGGTGTTGCGGACAAGCAGACAGACCGTGTATTCGGTGTCCGCCTGGAGACCGCTCACCGCCTGTGGGGGAAGCGCTTCCTGCCCCCCGCCCAGCGACATGCCGGCCGGTTCCGGCGCCCTGCTGCCCCCTTCGCAGTTGCCACCCTCGTTGTACAGGAATTCGTAGGTGCCAAGTTCGTAGGTGCCTGCCGCGCCTGTTTTGCCGGGGTTCAGCTCGCCGTGGAATGTTGCGGAGCTCGCGGTCACCGATTCCACCACCACGGGCGCGGGCACTTCCGGGGCTTCGGCCGCCAGCGCCGGAGCGCTCGACGACACAAGCCCGCCTACCAAGGCGCACAGGGTCCCAGCAGTCGCCAACGTTAACCGACGAGCAATCATCGAACCATCGCCTCCTCGAATACGGAGGGGACGACCCCTCGCCTGTTGCGTGAGAACGCGCCCAACGGGCGCGTAACGAGAGACGGCCCACGCCGACAACGGCGAGGACCGCAAAGCGGCGCGACATAGGAGCCGCAGCCCCCACGCGCGCGGGAGACCAAGCCCCCCACGGGGGCGGCGACAAGACGGCGCGAACGCGCCGGACGAGGGGCTCTACCGGCTAGCCGAGAAGCCGAAGAGAGAGAGAGAGAGAGAGAGATGCATCGGCAAGTTGCCGAGGCATCTAACAACGTCCCCCAAACGGGGCGTAAGTACTTCCGGCACGTATGTCCCTCTCGAACTCACGCGAAAACCATCCCTCATCGAAACGACCCGGTCCCCTCTCCCAAGGTTCCCCTGATTGCGCTAGAGCCGGCCAACAGAGCCAAGGCCCCAAACCCGATCCTATGTATGCCCGCAACCCACGGTTGGGCGCTAGACCAGAACAACATAACCGCTCACCGCCAAATTGTCAAGCCCCCAATTGCAAACTCGTGGCGAGCGTGAGGTCAATGCCTCGGCCGGGGCCCGATGCGCACCCCCGGTTCGAGACTTCGCGGTCCTATGGACCCCCGCTGACCCGGCGGTAAAGAATCCTCCCTGCTATCATTATTCTTCCTATGTCGCTGAACATCAAGGATCCCCAGACCGACAGCCTGGTGCGCGAGCTCGCGCAGTCAACCGGCGAGACGATCACGCAGGCCGTCGAGGTGGCCGTGACCGAACGCCTGGATCGGCTGCGCGCGGGACGCCCAGCGCGACAGCTGGCCGACGAGCTCGATCGGATCGCTCTGCGCTGTGCCGCCCTGCCGCTGCTGGACACGCGATCCGACGACGAGATCCTCGGCTACGACGAGCACGGCCTGCCGAGCTGATGGTGCTCGACAGCTCGGCGGTCATCGCCATCCTCTTCGACGAGCCCGAGCGCCGGATGTTCACGCTCGCAATCGAGCGTGACCCGCGCAGATTGATCTCCGCGGGCAACCTGCTGGAGTGTGCGCTGCTCACCGAGGCACGCAGAGGCGAGGCAGCCGGCCGGGAGCTGGATCTCCTGCTGCACCGCGCGGGCGTGCAGACCATCCCGGTGGACACAGACCAGGTGGAGCTGGCGCGATCGGCGTGGCGGCGCTTCGGCAAGGGCCGCCACCCCGCCGCGCTCAACTTCGGAGACTGCTTCGCCTACGCGCTGTCAGCGGCGACCGGCGAGGCACTGCTCTTCAAGGGCAAAGACTTCGCGCGCACCGACGTCGCGGTCGCCCCCATCGAGCCGGCCGCCCAGCGGTCGGCTCAGAAGCCCGCCTGAGGCGCCGGGGGAGGTGCCAGCGCGCGGCTCCGAATCTCCTACGGCGAGTTAGAATCTGGGACATGACGACCAAAGAGCGCCTGCACAAGATCGTGGACGAGCTGACCGAGGTCGAAGCTGCCGCGACGCTGCTCATCACCGAACGGCATCGCGACGATGCCATGCTCCAGGCCCTCGCGAGCGCACCCGTCGACGACGAGCCATCCTCGCCGGCAGAGGACCGCTCGGCGCAGGAAGCGCTCGACGCATACCATCGAGGCGAAGCGATCGGCCCAGACGAGCTCAAGCGCGACCTCGGTCTCGCTTGACAGACAAGCACTGGACTTACGTCATCACCCCGCCCGCCCGGCGCGATCTGCGGCGCCTGGACAGGCCGATCAAGCAACGCGTCGTCGACGCGCTCGACCACTTCGCCGCCAATCCTAAAGCCGGCGACACCCGCAAGCTCGCGGGCAACGACGATTGGCGACTGCGCGTCGGCGACTGGCGCGTGCGCTTCAACTTCGACCACGAAGCCCGCGTGATCGTCGTGACCCGCGTTCTCCCGCGCGGACGCGCCTACGACAGGTGACTCGGGCCCGCCGGCCGCGGCAGGCCATCCCTATAAATAGAGGATATTCCGTCATTTGCTGACGGATATGCTGCGTGGGGCCGCAACCTCGCTCCTATGGAGTCCCCGCTGAACCGCTCAGCCCGCGGCGGCCTGCTCGGTCTCGCGGCTGATCGTGCGCTCAACCTCCACGCCCCTGGGGGTCAGCTGCCAGGCGTTGGGCTCCCCTTTGGCGTGGCCCTCCCCCACGTTCACGATCAACCCGAGATGCTCCAGGCGCGCGAGGAGCTTGGAGATCTGCCCCTGGTCGGCGACACCCGCGATATCCGAGACAACCCGGTTGCTCGCACCCTCAGTCGATGCGATCGCGACGAGCACCCGCACCGTGCGATATGTGAGGCGCATCTCCAGATCCCGCAGTGGGTCGACCGCGGGGGCCGCCGCGGGCCTGCGCCGGGGTGCGGGCCGCGCGGCCTCACGCTCCGCTACCGCCCGGCCCTGATATGGCAGCACGATCAACCCCATCAACGGGCCCAGCAGGCCGATCATCGGCCGCGGCTCCTCCCGCGCCGTCAGCCGCGCATGCAATACCGCGAGGACCGCGCCGACGATCCCCTCCGCCGTCAACCGCGTCAACCGCCTCCCGGCCAATCGCTCACGACGGCCCCTATCGACCGCGTCGATCAGGGCGCCCACCACGCGCGTACGATGCTCGAGCGCTACCGGGCCGGCGCCGAGCGCGTCGACGATCCCCAGCCGCCCCAGCCCGGGCTCATCGTCCAGGAACTCCAGCAGCGCGCGCAATCCGGTTCGGATCCGCTCGAGCCAGCCCCTCCCCTCGCTGAACGCGGGAACGACCCGCGCGGCGGCGCGCTCCACCGCCTGATCGAACGCAGCTACGAAGCAATCCTCGCGATCGTCGAAGAGTTCATAGAACGTGCGCCGCGACACCCCCGAGCGCGCCACGACATGCGCGACCGTGCTACGCGCGACACCGCGCTCCGCTACGACCTCGACCATCGCAGAGACGATCCGCGCGCGCTGGAGCTGCACGACGTCGCCCCGGCCGTTCGCCAAACCCGAGGCCACGGAGGGCCGCTCTACCCGGCCCGAACGGGCACGGGCAGGACCGCGACGAGCGCGACCCCCACCGGGAGCCGGCTCGCCACCGGCGCCACCACGGCTACGCGAGGCCACCCCAATCACCCCTACCCCCGCTTGCCCTTGTGCTTGTGCTTGGCTTGGTGATGCGCCTTCTTCTTCGAGGACTTCTTGACCTTGCCACACCCCGTGACGCTGATCTTCGTGCTCTCGTGGATTTCGGCGCCGTTCTGCGCGATGAATTCGGTCGGCATCGTGAGCTTGTCCTTGCAGAGGTTCCCGTGCGCGGCGAGCGCGGAGTACGCGCCCTCAGGGAGCGTCAGTTCGAAGCTCCCGACGGGCGCGTCGGGAACGGTCTTGAAGGTGCTGCTCGTGATCCCGGCCTTGTTGATGAACGTCGTGCCGACGAGATCCACGGTTACGCCGTAGCCCTGAAGCACGATCACCAGCGAGGGGAACGCTTCCCCGCCGTGGCTGACGAAGTACGCCGGGCCTTCCAGCGGGACCGGGATCAGCGGGGTGATCGCCTTCGCGTGCCCCACGATCGACGCCGCGGGACAACCGGCGGGGTTTGCTTCGAACTGCGCCGCGGTACACGCCTTCTGCAGTGTCGTCAGACGCGAGGGCAGCAGCTTGGGTAGTTCGACTTTGACCCTCGCGATATTCGTATAGGCACCCTCGGGGCCGTCGAACGCACCCTCCGCGCTGTTCGGGTAGCTCAGCTTCACGGCGAGGCTCGCACCGCTGGCCCTGGAGGTCTTCGCCGATGTCGAGACCGCGAATTTCGGCGCGAACTTCAGGCTCGCGCAGTTCGTGACCTGGAACGGCACCGACACGGGTGACGAGGCGCCTTCCGCGCTGTCGATCGCACCGGTGATGCTCTGCGGGTTGCAGTTCGTCGGGTTGAACGTGAACCGGGAGCGGTTCACGAGCACGTTGACGTGCTTGATCTGCAACGGGATACCTTCGATGATCGTCGGGATCGCGTGCGGCGAACCGGGCGGGTCGGTCGTGATCGTCAGCGCCGCAGTGGCCGGGTTGACCTCGACCTTTGCGCGGACCACGACCGGGCGGCCTTCCTGCAGATCGAACGGCCCGGCCTTCGCCGGGTTGACGATCGACAACCCGAACGGGGCGCCCTCGTACGGGCCGGTGATGTACACCTTGCCGCCGGTGACCGTGAACGGGTCCCCGCCCAACCCCACCGAGACGATCGTTTCCCCGACCTCGCTTTCCGACCCGCACGTCCCTTCATTGGCCTGCGCTTCGCCGCACAGCTTCACGCCCGAAAGCAGACCCGAGACACCCGCGGGGTAGTGCAGCGTCACCGACTGGATCGACTGCTGGCCGTCTTCACGCGAGAGCGTCGTCGTCAGATCCGAGAACGAGCCCGCGTTGATGTTCGTCGTGCCGGACTGGAGCGTCGGGGAGAACGGCAGCGGGTCGCTGCACGGCGAGCCGTTCGGACCGGAGGTGATCTGGAAGCTCGAGGATGGCGTCGAGGCCGGGTTCCCCGACCACGGGACGATCGACGCATCGGTCGTGTAAGACCCGCAACGCGCGGGGGTCGCCAGTGGCGCCCTGTCGCCGCCGAAGAATTCCAGTTCGGCGTCTTCGAACGCGAGCTGCGGGTTGTTTTCAAACGTCGTGACAACCTGCCCCGACGGGCTGAGGGCGACCTTGCCCGAGAGCTTGACCAACGTACCCGAGACGGGGTCCTGCGCGACTAGGTACATCGCGATCAGCGATTCGAACGGGTTTTCCGGCGGGGCATCTCGAAAGTTCTGCGGCGCCGCGAGATACACGAAGCCCTTGAGCGAGTTCGGCAACAGCGGCGTTTTGATCGTGACGTCGGCGATCTTCGACGCGTTCGGGCACGACGGTTCTTCCGGCGAAAACTCCGCGGTCCTCACGCCCGGTTCGGTGACCACGTTCAATTCCTTGAAACCCTCGAAGCCGATCTGCGCGTCCGAGCACGCCTGCAGACCATCGCCCGCCGCCGGGTTCAGCGCAAGACCTTCGGGCAACGCGACTGTGAGACCCTTCACGTTGGACTCCGCCAGCGCAGTCCCATTTAGAACCAGACTCTGGGGGACATGCACATCGACCTTCAACCCGCTCGGCGTGCTCCCCGTCGTCTCATCCGGCGCAACGCCCACTTCCGGGCTGAACGGCAGGCGGTTGCAACCATCGAGCGCCTGCATCGGTTCGTTCGGCCCGAACGACAGCCTGTTCGCCGGTTCCGCCCACGAATCCGCTTCGACACTGGTCTGCAATGCCCCCGTGCACGAGGTCGGCAAACTCAACAGCGGCGGCGGATCAGCCTGGCTCGCAGCTTCACACGGTCGCACTGGCGTGTACCCCAGCGCGTCATCCACGCAGGCATTCCCGCGAGAGTCGTTGTGGCGCGGGTCGCCCGGCACACCCCAAAACGTGACCTGGCTCGAGAGCAAGTCGGCCAGCTGACTGATGTTCTTCACGCTGACGGTGACACCATAGTCGCCGCCCGTACGAACCGAGGTATTCAGATACACATAGACAAAGGGAGGGTGGAACGCGAACCGTGCCGGTTCGCCGACCGCCGGTACCAAATTGAAAATTGGCACCGTAAAGTTATAAACGTCCACTCCAAGCCCCAAAACACCCGCCTTCGTCTGTGCGACCCCAACGGCGGTGTCCGCCGGGCAGGCCTCTTGAATGAAGTCTTCGACCGAACAGCGCGGGAAGGGGGTCGGGTTCCCGATCAACCCAGGTGGGAGCTTGACGCTCAGATCCTTCACCACCGCTGGCGCTTCCAGAACATCGCGGTCCTGGTTCAACGACAGCGTTGTCGTCAACTGGAATGGGTGCGACCCGGCCTGCGTATCCGGAACGCCGCCAGCTTCTTCAACATTCATTTCATAATTCTGCACGCCAAACCGCACCGACGCGTCACTCAGGCTCACCGGCTCACGACGAGCGACCGTGGGCGCTCCCCCGCCGCTGACGAGCGCTTCGTTGACTTCGCCGGATTCCGCGCCCGGGACGGCTTCCACATAAATGACCATTTCGACGATAGTGTACGGGGGCACACCATAATGTGACGTACACGGCCCCGCCGGCTCGACACACCCACCGGGGATATAGCCAATCGAGTTGCCTACTGCTGCGGCGTTTTGAATCTCTTCGGTCTTGATCGCCCTCAGCCCGCGCGGAAGCTTGTCTGCAACCGTGACCGGAACGTTTTCGCTATCGGCGTTCTCATCACCCAGGTTGCTGACGCTCACGACGATCTCCCCGTCGCTCCTACCTTCCGAGAGCTCAGTGACGACCGGCGTTTTCGATGGGCCACCCGTGAGTTCTGAATCCTGGTTGATCATCTCCTGCACGGGCTGATCGCCGCGACTGCCGATGAACTTGATCAGATACGGTTCGAGTTCCGTCACCACCGCCTGGCCGGCTTCGTGCGGCCCGCCCGTCACTTCGATGCTGCCCGTACCCCAGATCCGTTCGAGGCCTTCACGCAGGACCGCATCAGAAGCATCAAACGCGAAACATTCCTCGACGTCTGCCCCAGAACCAATTAGATGTTCACCGTAAACCTGCTGCGAGGTCAAACAGAATTCGCCTCCGGTCGCACTGAACTTGACTTCCTGCACGGCGTCTTGCCCCGCGCCCGGCTGCACGGCCGCGGGGCGGCCTTCGAACGCAATATGCCACCAGGGGGCGAGGGTTTCCGCTGAGGCAGGGGTCGCAGAGAACAGGAGACTTAGAAAGGCGATTGACACTATAGCTACGCTACACGTGCGTGGTGACCGGAGGTTTGTGAGCTTGCCTGCAGCTGTTTGCTGAGGTACGAGGCTTTTCATTACTTTGTCCTCCGGTCGCGGCTGGCTTTCTTAGCTTTTTTCTTACTCTTACTCCGCACGCACTTGTGCTTCTTGTTCCTCACGAAGCCCTTCTTGCACTTCACGGTCTTCTTCGTAACCTTCTTCACCACGACCGGGACAGGCGCCACGAGGTTCCCGGCGCCGGAGAACGTCGCGCTGGAGGGGGCGCCGTAGATCGAGGGTTGCGGGGTGGGGGCCGCTTTGCACGAAGCTTCCGTCGTACACGGCGGCGGCGAGGTCGGCGGCACGTAGCACGGCGAGGCAGCCGTGCATTCATGCGCGTCATAGACGTTGAAGCCGCCTTCCAGATCCTGGGATGAGAGCTTCGTAGCGGTGAGAATGAACACGTCAGCGCCGCTTTCGCTCGCGTCCAAGAACGTCGAGGGCTTCGGCGAGGTGCCCGAGGAGATCAGGGAGATACAGCCCGCCGCTTCTTCGCCGCCCGCGAAGGCGCGCGCGGGCTTGAAGACCCCGCTCCCACTCCGCAGACCGGGCCCGCAACGAGCCGTTTCCGGCCCCACCCCTTCGGGCTCGTACTCATACACGTCCTGCGTGCCATCCACATCCTGCGGCACGAGCGCATCTTCGCTCTCGAAGAACACACGACCACTGTTAGACAGATCCCGCGGTTGATAGTCATACGCCTTCAGCTCGTATTCGCCCGTCAATCCTGGCAATGACGACGGGCCGCTCGGACGCTCCCCAGTCGGGTTGCAGGAGGCGCACGCGAGCTTCGCGGCATCCGCGTCGTACAGATAGACCTCACTGCACGGCGCGGGCAGCGGTTCACCGTATTTACCGTATCCACAGCTCGTGCCAGTTGCCACCGTATTGTCATAGCCCGCCACGCTGTCGTTGGACTGGAAGGCCAGATACCGCCCGTCCGGGGAGACCGCCGGGTTCGAAGCTCCGATCATTCCCGGTACAGGCGTGGTCGTCCATTCGGGGCTCGCTTCGTGCAGCACATATCCGCCTTCCTTACCGCCCACAACACCATCGAAGTAGAGATACGAACCAGCTTCGCTGTGCCCGACCACCCCGTTGATCTGGAGTTCGCTGCCGGGCGTCAGATCCGTCTGGTTACCGCTTTCGACTTCGACCTGGTAATAGTGCCCTCCGCTCGTGAAGAACACCCTCGACCCATCGCTGCTGGCAAACACAAACGACGCACCGGACGCGAGCAACCGAGATTCGTTGCTCGCTGTGTTCAGCACATAAATTTCTTTTCCTTCGGCGAAGAAGGCACGCCCATCGGTGACCTGCAGAAAGGCTCCCCGGGATCGGCTCGAGCCTGCCCGCCGTCCACACATACTCGCCGCTGGGACTGGCAGGTTCGGTCAACGCCACCTGTTGCCCATTATTATCAGAGCTGAGAACCACAGAGCTCAGATCCGGCGTCGCAGCACCGGCGAACTGGACGGTCCCGACCTTATAAATGGGACCCGAGGGACCACCGAACACAGTACCGGGAGGCACATTGGCAGCCGTCACCAGAGGCCGGTAGAGCTGCTGACCGGCCGTCACGCACTCCGCGTACCGTTCCTGTTCGCTGCCCCCTTGCAGACTGCACGTATCGTCGCGCAGATACGGAGTCCGTTCAGTAGCTTCAGGCGACAGCGGATCGAACGGCCCGACCGGCACCACGAGCGCAGACGCCAGATCGACAGAGAAGAGCTTGTATTCGCTTCCTTGACCGATGGTCGGGTTGGCCGCCTGCAAGTGGGGCGGCTGGATGTCCTGCGAAGACCAGCCCGACGGGCCACGCCAGGAATAGACCACCGTTCCGTTTTCCCCCGGCGGTTACGCTTCGGTGGACACCGTCGCGTAGTAAGCGATCGCGCCACCGTCGGCTGCGGCCTGTGGATTGTAAGTGATGGCTTCCGAGCCCTCTTTGTGCGCGGGCGAGACCAGTTCCCACGCGCGAGCATCGGGAAGCGCCATTTCCGCGCCGAGCGACGGCGTGGTGAACGTGCGATCCGGACCGGCCATCCCGGCCAGGCTCTGCGAGCTCGTCACGACGACCCGATAGTGGTAGATCGTGCTCGGAGCGAGACCCTGGATGTGGGCAGATGCAGCGTGGCCACTGTCGTCGGCGCCGATCGACGGCGACTCGGAAGTGCTGTGTTCGTAGGTTTCACTGGTCCCGTATTCGAAGTGGTAGGTGGTTTCCGCGCCCCCGGGATCGATCTGCGCGCCGAGCGTCGCACTGGTCGCCGCAACGTCGCTCGAGAACTCGCTTTCGATCGTCGGGGGCACGGCGGGCGTTGTGAACGTCACGGGCGCGCTGAGGGCCTTTTCGCCCGCCGTGTTATGGGCCATCAGGCAGAAGGTGTACTGGGCGCCGGACAGCAGACCCGTGACTTCTGTGTGCACCGGTTCCGGCGTGCTCCCGGCGGACGCGCCCGCGGGTTCCGGCGAGACCTTGTAGGGCAGTTCCCCACTCGCTCCCGCGGGCCCCAGGCATTCCGTCGCGGACTTCTCGTAGACGAATTCGTATGTGCCGGCTTCGCCCGCTTTTTTCGGGTTCAGGGTGCCCTTCAGCGTCGCCGTGGTGCCCGTGACGGCTGTCGCTTCCTCGTTTTCCGGGGCTTCCGGGGCCGTGGCGGTCGTGAACGTCACGGCCGGCCCCACGGTCGCTTCGCCTTTGGTCCCGTTGCGCGCGAGCAGGCAAACGGTGTATTCGGTGTGGGATTCGAGGCCGCCGACTTCCTGGGAGGGCAGCGCTTCCATTCCACCGCCAAGCGAGATACCCGGCGGTGCGGGCGCGCTGGCGCCCCCCTGGCATTCCGTCGGGGACTGCTTGTACAGGAATTCGTAGGTGCCCAGTTCGTATGTTCCCTCCGCGCCTTCTTTGCCGGGGTTCAAATCGCCGTGGAACGTCGCGGAGGTGGCTTTGACCGATTCCACCACCACGGGCGCCGGCGCTTCCGGGGCTTCGGCCGCCAGCGCCGGGGCGCTCGCAAGCACGAGTCCGCCCGCGAGCGCGCACAGGGTCCCAACAGCCGCCAACGTCAACCGACGAGCAATCATCGAACCATCCCCTCCTCGAATACGGAGGGGACGACCCCTCGCATGTTGCGTGCGAACGCGCCCAACGGGCGCGCAACGAGAAACGGCCCACGCCGACAACGGCGAGGACCGTGAAGCAGAACGACATGGGAATCGCGGCCCCCACGCGCGCGGGAGACCAAGCCCCCCGCGGGGACTACGACAAGGCGGCGCGAACGCGCCGGACGAGGGGCTCTACCGGCTAGCCGAGAAGCCGAAGAGAGAGAGAGAGAGAGAGAGATGCATCAGCAAGTTGCTGAGGCATCTAGCAACGCCCCCATCACGGGGCGTAAGTACTTCCGGCACGTATGTCCCTCTCGAACTCACGCGAAAACCATCCCTCATCGAAACGACCCGGTCCCCTCTCCCAAGGTTCCCCTGATTGCGCTAGAGCCGGCCAACAGAGCCAAGGCCCAAACCCGATCCTATGTATGCCCGCAACCCACGGTTGAGCGCTAGACCAGAACAACATAACCGCTCACCGCCAAATTGTCAAGCCCCCAATTGCAAACTCGTGTCGAGCGTGAGGTCAACGCCACTCGACCGGGGCGGGCAGGGCTATCGCGGAGCGGGCGGGTCGAACCACTCGACCGGGCCGGCCACCAGCGTGTGGCTGCCTAGCGGGCGGCCCAGTATCTCCTGCGCGCGCCTGGAGCAGGCGAGCAGCGCGGGGAGGTTGATCCCGGTGGAGAGGCCCATCTCGTGCAGCATCGAGACGAGGTCCTCGGTGGCGATGTTGCCTGTGGCCCCGGGCGGAACGGGGCAGCCGCCGAGCTCGCCGAAGGAGGACTCGAAGCTGTCGATACCCACCTCCAACGCGGCGAGCACGTTGGCGAGGCCGGCACCGCGGGTGTTGTGGAAGTGCGCGGTGAGCTCGACGTCCCCCAGCCGCTCGCGGGCGAGCGCGAAGAGCTCGCGCACCTGAACGGGATTGGCCATCCCCGTGGTGTCCCCGAAGCCGATCTCCACGGCCCCGAGGTCGCGCAGGCTCGCGGCGAGGTCGAGCACGCGCGCGGGGGGAACGCGGCCCTCGTAGGGGCAGCCGAAGCAGGTGGAGAGAACCGCCTCGCAGCGCAGGCCCTCGGCCCGGGCGCGCGCGAGCACGACCTCCAGGCCGGCGAGCGACTCCGCTACGGAGCGGTTGACGTTGCGGCGGTTGTGGGTCTCCGAGACGGAGATGATCACGTTGATCTCGTGAAAGCGGGAGCGGTGGCGCAGCGCGTGCTCGAGGCCGCGCTCGTTGGGGATCAGCACGCTCACCGCGACCCCGGCGGGGACGTCGATCCGCTCCAGCACATCGGCGGCGTCGGCGAGCTGGGGGAGCACGTCGGGGCGCACGAAGCTCGTGACCTCCAGGCGCGCGAGCCCGGTGCGCGCGAGCGCGTCGATCAGCTCCACCTTGCGCTCGGTGGGGATCGTCTCGGGCTCGTTCTGAAAGCCGTCGCGCGGGCCGACCTCCCTGATGCGCACGGCGTCCACCATCTACATCTTCCTATTGACCGACCGCCGCATGCGGCGGTCGGCGGGGCCGCACATGTGCGGCCCCGAACCCGGACGTGCATGCACGGTCCGGGCCGGCCGGCACATGTGCCGGCCGGGGCAGGGCCACATGTGGCCCTGCCGCCCACGCCACATGTGGCGTGGGCATCACCACATCGACAGCCCGCCGCTGACCCCGAGCGTCTCACCGGTGACGTACGAGGCCTCGTCGCTGGCGAGGAACGCGATCACGGCGGCGACCTCCTCGGGCTGGCCAGCGCGGCGCAGCTGGGTCGCGTCGATCATGTTGCGCTGCAGGCGCTCCCCGATCTCGCCGTAGACCTTCGCGGCGGCGTCGAACAGGGGGGTCTCGATCGGCCCCGGCGCGACCGCGTTGACGCGCACGCGGTAGCGCGCGGCCTCGCGGGCGATCGCCTTGGTGAAGCCGATCACGCCGGCCTTCGCGGCGGAGTACACCGCGGAGCCCGGGGAGCCGACGCGCCCGGCCTCCGAGGCGACGTTGACGATCGCCCCGCTGCCGCGCTCCTGCATCCCGGGGAGTACGGCGTGGGTGACGGCGAGCACCCCGCGCAGGTTCACGCCGAGCACGAAGTCCCATAGCCCGGGGTCGGACTTGGTAAAGAACGAGAACAGGTCGGTGCCGGCGTTGTTGACGAGCACGTCGATCTCCCCGAGCCGCTCGCGGGCGGCGCCCACCGCGGCGGCGACCGAGTCGACGTCGGTGACGTCCATCCGCAGGCCCACCCCGTCGAGCTCCCCCGCGACCTCGCGGGCGCCCTCCTCGTTGAGGTCCCCCACGACCACGCGCGCGCCCTCGGCGGCGAGCCGCCGCGCGGTGGCGGCCCCGATCCCCGATGCCCCCCCGGTGACGAGCGCGACCCTGTTCTCCAGCCTCTGCATCGCCCAGCACTTTAGCCTAGCGGGCGCCGCCCAACCTGTGGTGCGCGGGAAACGACTGCTCGTGGCTTACCTAAGCGGTTTTAGGGGACGCCAGGCGCTCTCAGGTGCCCTCAAAAAGCTCGTGCTGGAGCGTCTTTGGCTGCACGGCGTAGCCGGTGGCGATGAGACGGTCGTCTGTGGCGCCAGCCTGGTTAGGGAGCGGCGGACGAACCCCTAGAATCTTCAATGCTGGTGCGGCTTTCCTAAAGTACCGCCAACGGGATTCGAACCCGTGTTACCGCCGTGAGAGGGCGGCGTCCTAGTCCCCTAGACGATGGCGGCGCATACGAGGAAGGGTGCCTGAGGCTAGCAAAGCCCGCTGCTGCCCTCCCGCCAGAGCGGAATAGATGCCGGCCCCCAGACGGCCGTGCGATATCTTCGACCTCCCACCACGCGGATGTGGCGGAATTGGTAGACGCGCACGGTTCAGGTCCGTGTCGGAGCAATCCGGTGGAGGTTCGAGTCCTCTCATCCGCATTTCGGCAGGGTTGAATGTCGCTATTCGAACCAACGCGCTGTTGGCCAGCGTCATAGAGCTCGTGTGCGGCAGCTCCCTTCCGTACGTCCGATGACGTACAATACGGACATGGCGTCCAAGACCGAGCGACTTAGCCTCCGCCTGACCCCCACGCAGGACACGGTGCTGCGCCGCGCCGCAGAGGCCCGCGGCGAGTCCACCAGCGACTACGTGCTGCGTCACGCCGTGGAAGCCGCCGAGCTCGACCTCGCCGATCGTCGCGTGTTCGCCCTCGACGACGCGGCCTGGAACGAGCTACAGGGCCTGCTCTCCGCAACGCCATCGCAGCTTCCGCCGGCGATGACCAGACTGCTCTCCCAGCCATCGGTGCTCGAGCGACCCACACGTTGACCTTCAGCGGCCCAACCCTGCTGACCAGCGAGCACGGGCTGGAGGGATTCGACTGTGGCGAGCCTGCGCTCAATGACTGGCTCGCACGCCGAGCGCTCGGCAACCAGGCGGCTGGCACCAGCCGCACGTGGGTCGTGATCGACGAGCCGACCAGGACGGTCGTGGCGTACTACGCATCCTCCACCGCCTCGGTGATGCGCGCCGCGGCACCGCGGCGTATCGCCCGCGACCAACCCGCCGATCTGCCAGCGATCCTGCTGGGGCGAATGGCCGTTGACAGCAGCCACCAAGGCAAGGGCCTCGGCGCAGCCATGCTCAAGCACTTCATGACGAAGGCAATCGAGGTCTCAGAGATTGTCGGGGTGAGACTCGTCCTCGTCCATGCCAAGGACGAGCAGGCCAAGGCCTTCTACCGGCATCACGGCTTCATCGAGTCGCCGATCGACCCGCTTACCCTGATGATGCTGCTTCCCTCCACCGGTCGTGACCCACGATCCAGTCGAAGCTGAGCAACTGCCGGCGCAATGCGTTGGTTATCTCCGCCTCGGCCTCAGACCAGAGGACGCCGGGCTCGCTCCGCGCCCGCCGAATAGCCTGCAGGTCGTTATCGCTGAGCTCCTCGTCGTCGTATGGGGCCGCGTCGAGCTGGGCGATGACCGGGTCCTGGGCACGGCGAAGCAGGATCGCAACTGCAGGCAGCGACTCATCAGGGAGGGCATCACCAACTCGTACAGCTCGGTCTTGGTCACGCGAGAAACGTTAGTAGCGACGCAACCGCGCCAAGAGGCTGACCTACGCGGACCTCGGGGCCAATACGAAAGACTGAGCCATCCTGTGTTTGAGCCGCCCTGGTGATCTGCCCCTGGTTCCGTGGGAGTTGACCCGGGGCGCATCCGGGCGTGCCGGTCGTTCTCAAACACGTTCTAAGATCCGGGGAGGCGTCCGCCACAGAGAGCGAGTGGGATGCCCGCCGGAGGCGGGTGTCTCCCGGCTTCGGTCCGAGCACAAGGCCTTCGGGGCCGGCGGACGGCACTTCTGCCTGGGCACCGCCCTGGCGCGCCTGGAGCTGCGGGTGATGTTCGAGGAGACGCTCCGGCGCTTCCCCACGATGGCGCTCGACGGCCCCCAGACGGTGGTGGAGTCGGCGTTCATCAACCAGCTGAAGACGCTGCCCGTGAGGCTAGGCCGGTAGCGCAGCACGCCGCCGGCGCCCCCCGGGGCGACCCCCTCCCCGCTCCGCGTCGTACCGCGGGCGGGGGGAGGGCCTCGGGTTTCGGGCTGCTGGACTCAGCGACCGGCGCCGGGGCGCCCGCGCAGGGCGAGGCGGATCGAGAGTCCGGACGCGAGCAGGAGCAGGCCGCCGCCGACCACCCAGCGCAGGTCGAGGCCCGTGAAGGGCAGCGTCGACGCTTTTGCCGTCGGCGTGGTGGTCGTCGGTTCGACCGTCGTCGTGGGCGTGGGGGTGGTTTTCTTTTCTTCTTTGGCGGGTTCTACTTCTTTTTTCGGTTCGGGGGTGGTTTTGGGGGGTGGGGCCGTCTGTTTGTAGCCCGAGGTCCCGGGCGTTGTCGCCGTGTTGGCCGTGCTGGCCTGTGCGACGGCGGGCGCCGCGGAGACGATCAGCGCCAGGGCAGCCGGCAGGGCGAGCAGCTCTCGGCGCGCAAGGCGCCGGCGGGCGCGGTGCGCCATGCGGCGGAGGGACATCTCGTTGATCGCTGCTGTCTGTGACCTGCTTGAAGTCGTTCCTTCGGTCCGCGTCATGCGCACCTCCGTGTTCGGTGTTCGTGTGGGCCCTTCGGGTCGGGGCCACGGTGTGGGGTTCCGGCGAAGTCTATTGCGCTCGTAGGATCGCTTCTTTCCCGTTCTACCGACGGGTCCGTTCTCCTGCCCCAACCATCACGCGGCCCTCCAGGGTCCCCTCCTGCAACTGGGCGCGCAGCACCTTCTTGTCGAACTTGCCGACGCTCGTTTTGGGGACCTCTGCGATGAACGCCAGCTCGTCGGGCAGCCACCACTTCGCCACGCGGGGGCGCAGGTGCTCGATCAGCTCCTCCGCGTTCGTGGTCGCGCCCTCGCGCAGCACCACGCAGCACAGCGGGCGCTCGGACCACCGCTCGTCGGGCTTGGCGATCACCGCCGCCTCGATCACGTCGGGGTGGGCCATCAGCTCGTTCTCGAGCTCCACCGAGCTGATCCACTCTCCGCCGGACTTGATCACGTCCTTCGCGCGGTCGGTGATCCGCACGAACGCCTGCTCGTCGATCGCCGCGATGTCACCAGTGCGCAGCCACCCGGCGTCGAACTTCTCGTCGCCCGAGTCGTCGTTGTAGTAGCTGGAGGCGATCCACGGGCCGCGCACCTCGATCTCGCCCGTGGACTCCCCGTCCCACGGGACCTCCTCGCCGTCATCGCCGACCAGGCGCAGCTCCACCCACGGCAGCGGCTTGCCCTGCAGCGCGCGTTCGTCCCAGTAGCGCTCGTCGTGCCCGCGGTCTTCCGGCGGATCGGAGAACGTCGCGACGGGGCTCGTCTCGGTCATCCCCCACCCCTGGTGGATGCACACCCCGTGGCGCTCCTGGAAGTCCCGCATCAGCTGCCGCGGCACGGCGGAGCCCCCGCACACCGAGTTGGTCAGCGAGGTCAGGTCCACCTTGTGCGCGTCGGCGTAGCGCAGCAGGTCCGCGAAGATCGTCGGCACGCAGCCCACCACCGTCGGGCGCTCGGACGCGATCGCGCGCGCCAGCGGCTCGGCCTGCAGGAAGCGGTCGGGCATCACCAGGTCCGCCCCGCACAGCGCCGCCGCGTGCGGCAGGCCCCACGCGTTGGCGTGGAACATCGGCACCACCACCAGCACCTTCTCGCGCCGGGAGAGCCCGAGGTTGTCGGCCATCAGTGAGGCCGTCGCGTGCAGACAGATCGAGCGGTGCGAGTACAGCACGCCCTTGGGGTTGCCGGTCGTGCCGCTCGTGTAGCAGAGCGCGGCAGCCTGGCGCTCGTCGAGGTCGGGGTAGTCGTAGGAGCCTGGTCCCGCCTCCTCCAGCAGCTCCTCGTAGCGCAGCGTGTTCGGCAGGGCGCTCGCGTCTCCGTCGCCCATCACGACGAAGTGGCGCACACCTTTGAAGGTGGGTGCGAGCGGCTCCAGCAGCGGCACGACGGAGTCGTCAACGAAGATCACCTGGTCCTCGGCGTGGTTGACGATGTACGTCAGCTGCTCGGCGAACAGGCGGATGTTCAGCGTGTGCAGCACCGCCCCCACGCACGGGATCGCCATGTAGAGCTCGAAGTGGCGCTGGTTGTTCCACGCGAACGTCCCCACCCGGTCGCCGTCCTCGATCCCCAGGCGCTGCAGGACGCGGGCGAGGCGGTCGACCCGCTCGTTGACCTCCCCGAAGCTGGCGCGCACCGGCCCGCCCTCGGTGAGCGTCACCACCTGCGCGGCCGGGTGGCAGTCGCGCATCCGCCGCCGCGCGTGCTGGAGGGTCAGCGGAAAGTCGTTCTGCATCAGCCCTTCGAGCATGGGGGAAGCATACTCACGAGCAGCCCCACCTCAGAACCCAGCGGGGACGGCAGCGCGTCCCTCGGGAACCACCGCGCCTCCGCGATCTCCACCGGGTCCACCCGGATTTGCCTCGGGTCGGGCAGCTCCGCGTGCACGCACAAGATGTGCACCGCGATCCGCTCCAAGCGCATGTCCATGCTCGCCATGTCCGCCAGGGGCAGCCCACGCACCCCGAGCTCCTCCTCGAGCTCCCGCGCCGCCGCCTGCAACATCGGCTCCCCGCGGTGGGCCGCTCCGCCCGGCACGTACCACGTGTCCCGCTTGCCGTAGGAGTGGCGCACCAGCAGCACCTCCTCCCCGTGGGTGATCAGGCACTTCACCCCCCTGCCCCGGCGCGGCCACACCTGCGCGCGCAGTTGTACCCCCCGCCACGCCACGCGGTACACGCGCCGCAGCACCGCCACGCGCCAGGTGCGCACTACGCGACCCATCCCGGCCCCCCTTGTGGGGGCCCTCATCAAAAAAAAGACCCCGGGCACCTCACACGCGTTGACCCATTCGCCGGCCCGCGGTTAGCTCCCGGTAAACCCCGCGGGTGCGGCGGGCCACGTCGCTCCAGTCGAAGCTCAGCACGTGCTCGCTCGCCTCCGCAACGAGGCGCTCGCGCAGCTGCGCGTCGGTCAACAGGCGCTCGATCATCACGCCGAGGTGCGCCGCGTCGCCGCCGTTGAAGCGCAGCCCCACCCGCTCACCCGCCGGCACCACCTCGCGCAGGCCGCCCGTGTCGGCCACGATGCACGGACACCCCGACGCCATCGCCTCCAGCGCCACGAACCCGAACGGCTCGTAGATCGACGGCACCACGCACAGGTCCGCGATCCGGTACAGCGAGTGCAGCGCGTCGTCGCCGATCCACCCCAGGAACGCCCCGTGCTCGAGCAGGCCCAGGCGCTCGGCCTGCTCCTTGAGCTCCTGCTCGTGCGTGCCGCTGCCCGCCACCAGGAAGCGCACGTTCCCGACCCGCTCGATCACACCCGGCAGCGCGTCGAGCGCCAGCTGGAAGCCCTTCTCGTACACCAGGCGCCCCACCAGCACCACGAGGCGCTCCTGCGGCTGGGCGAACTCCCTGCGCAGGGCGTCCAGATCCCCCACCGGGCGCATGTCCCTCGGGTCGATCCCGTTCGGGATCACCGCCACGCGGTCCTCCTCGATGTCGAAGATGTCCGCCACGTGGCCGCGCATGTAGTGCGAGCAGACGATCACCCCGTCTGCGCGCTTGGCCATCCACCGCTCCACGCTGTGGATGTGGGCCTGCGGCTCGTCCTGCACCCACCCCTGGTGGCGTCCGTGCTCGGTCGCGTGGACCGTCGTCAGGTACGGCACCCCCACGCGCTCGGCGAGTGTTGCGCCAGCGTGCGCCACCAGCCAGTCGTGGCCGTGTACGAGGTCGTAGCTGCGCTCCTCCGCCAGCGCTTCGCCCGCCTGCACCATGTCCTCGTTCATCCGCTGCACCCACCCCACGAAGCGGTCGAGGTCCCGCGGCCACTGCGGCTCGCGCACGCGGTGCACGCTCACCCCCTCCCGCTGCTCCGCGCCGTTGCCGACCGAAGCCGGGGGACACGCCCCTTCGGGGCGAATCCCCGTTTCGGCCAACGAGCGCTCACCCGTGCCGCGCGTCAGCACGTCGACCTCCACGCCCTGGCGCACCATCTCCTCCGCGAGCTTGCGCACGTGTCGCGCGAGGCCCCCCTCGATCACGGGCGGGTACTCCCAGGAGAGGATCAGCACACGCACGCGATCGGCCACCGCTGCACCCTACCTCGCCCGGCCCCCCGCCGCTGAAATAGGCGGCCGGCGCCGGGGAGGAAGGTACACCCCGACGCCGGCCAGCCGGCGCATGACGGACCCTTGGAGTTATCACGGCCGGCAGCTTGTGGCGGCGCTCGGTCAGGGCGCCGAAATCCCGTTTATCCCCGCGCTCCCGCGCGAGTCCCTCGCAGCTCTTGCGCCGTAGGCTATCTGTCGGAGCGGCGTACCGCTCCGACCCCCCACCGGCTGACGGTGCGCCGCAGCTGGACGTACGCGATCGCACCCGGCACGCTCGGCAGCCAGAAGGCGATCAGGCGGTACACCAGCACCGCCGGCACCGCCAGGCTCGGGCTCACCCCAAACGCCACGAACGCGCCGATCATGCCGCCCTCCACCACGCCGATCCCGCCCGGCAGCGGCAGCAGGTTGGCGAGCATCCCCACGAAGTACGCCTGCACCAGCACCGCCACCGGCGGCGCCTGCCCGAACGCGCGAAACGACGCGTACAGCACCCCGATGTTGAAAGCCCACCACGTCACCACCCCGACCATCGCCAGATCGGGCTTGCGCAGCTTCGCCACCGCGAAGCGCACCCCGCCCGCGATCGAGGCCGGGCCGCTCGCGAGCCTGCGCAACCACCGCGCGCTGCGTGGACGGCGCGCGCTCAGCCACTCCAGGCGGCGCTCGAGGTCCTCGGGCACGAGCGCTACCGCGAGGCACACCGCGATTCCCACCGCCCCTACGATCGCGGGGACGATCGTGATCGCGAAGGGGTGCGCTCCGGGGAACAGGCCGGTGTACAGGCCCACCCCGCACACCACCAACGCCGCCATATACACCCCGTAGAGCAGTACCAGGAACGCGATCATCCGCTGCGCCACCTCCTTGCCCTCCATCCCCGAGCGGCGCAACGCCCACGCGGTGACCGCCACCCCGCCGGCGCCGCCCGCGGCGAACAGGCGCGTGGCCGCGAGGCCCGCCATCGTGATCTGGTAGCTGTGGCGCAGGCCGATCGGCGAGCCCGGGGGCACGTGCACCCCCTGGAAGATCGCGATATAGCTCGCCATCGATACCACCTCCACGACCAGCGCCACCGCGATCCACCGCGCGTCGCCTTCGCCGAGCTTGTCCCACGTATGCCGCACGCCGCCCACCTGCGGTAGCACCACGTACAGGAACGCCAGCGCCGCCGCCACGAACGCCGCGAACGCAAGCGCCCTTCTGCGGGTCACCTGCAGGCGCGGCATCTCCTCGCGCTCGGCCTCCCCGCTAGCCGGTGCGCCGCCACCCAGTGCTCCGCGGGGTGACTCGCATGAGGGCTCGGGGCGGGCGGGCTCAGAGCCCGCGATCCTCCACGGCCGCCCACCGAGCTTCGACCGCTTGCCGAGCTGGCCGACCTCCGCTCCCGGCCGGCCGATCCGGGCGCCCTCCACCGTGAGCGCTTCCGCCTGCAACAGAGTCACACCTCTCTCCTTCGACGTCCCCCCTGCCTGCCCCTGCGCGGAGGCTGCTACGCCCTCTCCCTCCGCCCCGGTCGCCCTGCGACCGTTCGTCTCACCCGGCCGCATGGGCCTTCGCCTCCAGGACCGCCACCGCACGCCGGACCTGCCCCAGCGGCGGGCCCGCCCGTGGTCCCACGCGGCGCACCGCGACCGTCAGCGCCGCACCGCCGATCAGGTCCGCGGCGTAGTGCTCCCCCAGGTACACCAGCGCGAACCCCAGCGTCGCCGCGTACGCCCACCCCACCGCACCCGCCGCCGATCCCGTCTCGGCGAGCAGCAGCGCAGCCATCACGGATGTCGCAAAGTGCAACGAGGGCATCGCAGCCAAAGGATTGCCTCCGAACACACTGTAGAGGGGCCCCCAGCCGTCATGCCAAAACGACGCCCCGTACTCGACCATCATCCGCCGCACCTCGACCATCCTGTGGGGCGTCCGGTGGTCCTGCGCCTCTCCGCTCCCGCCCGCAAACGGGCTGATGCCGTTCTCAGGGGCCGCCGCTGCATACCACGGGGGGGCTGTGGGCAGCACCCAGTAGACCATGGCTCCGATATCGAACACCGCGTACGTCAACACCGCCGCGCGCTCGAAGCGTTTTGGGTGGCGCAGCATGATGTAGATGAGCGTCCCGTGGGGCACCATGAACCACGACCAGTGCGCCCACACCAGCACCTTGTCGAGCCGCCGCCACCGCGGGCCCTCCGGGCCGACCTGCGCGAGCCTGTGCTGCAGGCGCACCGTCGGGAGCTCGCCGAGGCCTATCACCCTGTCGATCGCGATCGGGTAGTCCACGTGCACCCGTTGGGTCTGCCCGGCCGGGTCGTCGTGGGGGGACTTGTATGCGGCCACATACGCCCACATCTGCAGGCAGCACACCGCCACGTCGCGCGTCCGTGAGCGCCGCACCGCCACGCTCAGGCCGATCGGCGCGCAGAACGCGACCGTCTGCACCACCAACGGCGGCGCCTTCACCCTCCTGCGCACCAGCGGCGCCGCCACACCCGCCGCGACCACAGCCCATGCGGTTGCTCTGATCGCCCTGCTGCTCCGCACCGGCGGGGAGTATGGCACCGGCGCCGGTTCGACCCCAGTTGTGTCGGGGTGCCACTCAGACGCCTGCGGTGCGCACTGCCTCCGGCTTCGCTACCGGCCGCTCGCCACCCCCCGCGGTTGCTGCCTGCACCAGCGCGAGCACGAACGGGCTCGTTGGATCGGCCTCGGGATGCCACTGCACCCCCAGCACAAAGCTCCGGTCGGGCAGCTCGATCGCCTCGGGCAGCTCGTCGCGCACCGAGTATCCGCTCACCTTCAGGCCCTCGCCGATGCGCTCGACCCCCTGATGGTGGTGGGACTTGGTGGCGTGGCTCCTCTCGCCCGCGATCCTGGCTGCCAGCGAGCCCTCGACCAGTCGCACCTCATGATCGGCGCCGTCGAACGAGCCCGGCACCGAGAGATGCTCGTGGTGGCCGAAGAGCTCGGGCAGATGCTGCAGGAGCGTTCCTCCCAGGGCCACGTTGATCAACTGCATCCCGCGACAGATGCCGAGCACCGGCATGTCTCGCCTTAGCGCCTCATGGAAGATCGCGATCTCGCATGCATCGCGCTCGGGGACGGTGCCCGTCGTCTCGGGGTGGGTCTCGGCGCCATACGTGGCCGGATCGATATCGGCGCCACCCGCCAACATCAGCCCGTCGAGCAGCTCCAGCGCCTCGCCCGGGTCCTCCACGAGCGCCGGGTCGGGCGGGATCATCACCGCCACTGCCCCCGCTTTCTGCACCGCCTCGACATAGCTGCGCGGCAGCAGCATCGCCTGCTGATCCCACACGCTCCACTTCGCGCGCTCGAGTGCTGTGCATATGCCGATCGTGGGACGGGGCACCCGCACACCATAGGGCTGAGATGAATTGGAGGGCTTGACCGGCACACCCAGCAGTGTTAGAGTACAGAGACAGATCGGAGAAACCATGGCAGAGACATCGCATAAGATCGTAACCATCGCCAAGCAGCGTTTCGAGCTACAGCGAGATCGCGTCGAGCGATCCTTGAGGCAGACCTTGCCAGAGCCGATCACGAGCCACTACGTGGTGATCGGTCGACGACGCTATCCGCCCAAGCAGGCCATCAGCCTCGTCACCGGACTCGATCGAGCGGACTTCACCACTCATCAGGCCCGGCGGATCTTGACCGGGTTGGGCTTCCCGGCCGGCCGGCGCTCGCGTCACCACACTCCCGAGCCGGCCGCGAACCCGGCGCCGCGCCCAGCACCGGCCATGCGAGCCCGACCCACCGCCGAGACCCTTGAGCCGTTCATTGGGCAGTGGGTCGCGACGAAGGAGGGAGACGTGCTTGTCGCCGCACCAGAGCCACGTGCGGTCGTAGGCTGGCTGGCCGAGCATCGTCAGCAGGCGGACAGTATGTTCCGCGTGCCAAGTGACGAGCTGCAGGCTGGCGGCCTGGCACCTTGGTGAAGCACCCGTTCCAGGCCCTCCCCGGTCAGATCGGTCGAGCACGTCCGGTCGTCGATCTCGTTGTCGAAGGACTCGAGCTCGCGCCGCAGGCGTGCTTGCTCGATACCGGGGCGAGCGAGATCCGCATGGGCCAACACGTCGCCGAGCTGGCAGGCATCGACCTCGACCCCAACATTCACGATGAGCTCGTGGTGGGCGGCCTGCGGACGAGCTGCCGCGCCGCGATGCTCCAGCTGGAGCTACACCAGGGCGAGGAGAGCCACACCTGGACTGCGACCGTCTACTTCTGCGACCCCTGGCCCTGGGCTTTTGGCCTGCTCGGGCTTGGTGGTCTCGACCCCTTCCTCCTCACCCTCAACGCCTACCAGGAGTGGGTAGAGCTTCGCCCCCTCCGCTTGTGAGGTTGGCTCACGGGCCATGCCGATCGAGGGACGGGCCACCACACCATAGGATGCCTGGTGCGACACGCACACCACCACAAGCCGCACGCCAGCCACCCGCCCAGAGGAGCCCGATGAGCGAGACCGACGCCCCCACCGCCTTCGAGACCGTCAACCTACAGCTCGGCCCCGTCGCCACGATCGAGCTGAACCGCCCTCAGGCGCTGAACGCCTGGAACCAGCAGTTCGGCCACGACCTGCTCGCCGCGCTGCGCCGCGTCGGTGAGGAGGAGTCGGTGCGCGCCGTGCTGATCGTCGGGGCCGGGCGCGCCTTCTCCTCGGGGGCCGACCTGAAGGACTTCGGCGCCGACCTCACCCCCGACGGGCGCCCCGACGTCTACAAAACGCTGACCGAGCGCTACCACCCGATCATGCACGCCGTGCGCGAGCTGCCCCTGCCGGTGGTGGCGTGCGTCAACGGCCCGGCAGTCGGGATCGGCTGCTCGCTGGCGCTCTGCTGCGACCTCGTGCTCGCCGCGCAGTCCGCCTACTTCCTGCTCGCGTTCGTGAACATCGGGCTCGTGCCCGACGGGGGCTCCTCGCTGTTCGTGCCCACCCGCGTCGGCATGGCCCGCGCCACCGAGATGGCGATGCTCGGCGAGCGCGTCTCCGCCGAGCAGGCCCTGCAGTGGGGCCTCGTCAACCGCGTCGTGCCCGACGAGCACGTACGCGAGGAGGCCGCCGCGCTCACCGCGCGCCTCGCCGCCGGGCCCACGCGCTCCTACGCCGGCACCAAGCGCCAGCTCAACAGCTGGCTCTACGCGCGCATGGACGAGCAGCTCGAGCTCGAGGCGCAGCTGCAGCGCGAGATGGCCGGCTCCGATGACCTCGTGGAGGGTGTCACCGCGTTCGCGCAGAAGCGCCCGCCACGGTTCTCGGGCCGGTAGGCGGGCAGGTGGGAGCGGGCAGGTCGGAACGGGTGGGTGGGCGTCAAATCCCCTGCCAAACCCCTCGTGGCAAACGTCATCAAGCGCGTTCCGCCCCGGGCTGAATAGAATCCCGCGCGCCTTGAGCCACCTCCTCCCCACGACCCTCGCGCTCTTCACCCCGCAGTCGGGCGGCTCGTCGAACGCGAACGAGATCGACAGCCTCTACAAGATCATCCTCTACATCGCCCTCGTGATCTTCTTCGGCGTCGAGGGGGTGCTCGGGTATGCGCTCTACCGCTTCCGCGCGCGCAAGGGCGCTGTGGCCGCCCAGATTCACGGCAACACGCGCCTTGAGATCGGCTGGACCGCGGGCGCCGCGCTGATCGTGATCGTGCTCGCGATCATCACCTTCTTCAAGCTCTCTTCGATCCAGAACCCACCGAACTCGGGCCCCGGCGGGGACGTGCTGGCCGCGGAAAACGGCGAGCTGTTCGCCACCGCCGACCGGCGCCTGCCGCCCAACGGCAAATCGCTCAACCTCACCGTCATCGGGCGCCAGTACATCTGGCAGTACGTCTACCCCGGCGCCACCAACCCCGACGGCCTCGGAGCGCCGTACTCCTACGAGGAAATGGTCGTCCCCACGAAAACCACGGTGACGCTCGACATCGTCTCCTCCGACGTCGTGCACTCCTGGTGGGTCCCCGCCCTCGGCGGCAAGTTCCAGGCCGTCCCGGGCTACCACAACTACACCTGGTTCAAGATCGAACAGCCCGGCGTCTTCCACGGGCAGTGCGCGAACATGTGTGGCCGCGGGCACGCCCGCATGATCGCGACGGTGCGCGCGATCCCGCCGGCGCAGTTCGACGCGTGGCTGGCCGAACGCAGGCGGCTGATCGAAGAAGCCAACGCCGACGCGAAGGTCGAACGGGCCAAGCTCGCCAGTCAGAGCGGCCCCGGACAGGTCGAGAGCCCCTAAGGGGGGAGGGGGAGGGCTAGCCCTCCCCCTCCCCCCTCAACCCCCCTCCCCCACCCAATATCAACTTCCACCGACTTCCCCGCAGACACCACAGACGAAAAGCCCCCAGCCCCGCCACCAGACCTAGATCCAGCTACATCGAGCACGAGAAAGAGAAAACAGCACCGTCATGGCCACCTACGCCGCCCCCGTCCCCCAGGTAGTCGCCCACCGCGCCGAGCGCGAGGAGCGCGGCTTCACGAGCTGGCTCACGACCACCGACCACAAGCGGATCGGGATCATGTACATGGTTCTTACGTTTGTGTTCTTCATCCTCGGCGGCACCGAGGCACTGATGATCCGCCTGCAGCTGGGGGTGCCGGACAACAACCTGGTCACTCCCGAGACCTACAACCAGCTGTTCACGATGCACGGGACCACGATGGTCTTCCTGTTCGTCGTGCCGATGATGGCGGGCCTGGCCAACTACTTCCTGCCGCTGATGATCGGCGCGCGCGACATGGCCTTCCCGCGCCTGAACGCGCTCTCCTTCTGGCTGCTGCTCGCCGGGGGGATCGTCTTCTACGCCTCGATCTTCTGGAACCCCCCGGAAGCGGGCTGGACCAGCTACCCGCCGCTCTCCGACGCCTTCTTCTCCCCCTCCGGGGGGCAGGACGCGTGGATCTACCTGATCCACCTCACCGGGCTCTCCTCGCTTGTGGGAGCGATCAACTTCTACGCGACGGTCGCCAACATGCGCGCCCCCGGGATGAGCTGGGGCCGGCTGCCGCTGTTCGTGTGGGCGATGCTCACCTACTCGGTGCTGCTCATCTTCGCGCTGCCGGTGGTCGCCGCCGCGGTGACGATGCTGCTGACCGACCGGCACTTCGGCACCCACTTCTTCGACGCCGGACTGGGCGGCTCGCCGCTTTTGTGGCAGGACCTCTTCTGGTTCTTCGGGCACCCCGAGGTCTACATCATGGTGCTCCCCGGCTTCGGGATCGTCTCGGAGATCCTGCCCGTGTTCGCGCGCAAGCCGATCTTCGGCTACCGGGCGATCGCGGTCTCCACCGTGTCGATCGGGTTCCTCGGCTTCCTCGTCTGGGCGCACCACATGTTCGCCGCCCCGATCCCCAAAGTCATCCTCTACTTCGCGATGCTGAGCTCGCTGCTGATCGCGATCCCCACCGGCGTGAAGATCTTCAACTGGATCGCCACCCTGTGGCAGGGGACGATCGAATTCAAGACGCCCCTGATCTTCTGCGTGGGCTTCATCGCCCTGTTCGTGATCGGCGGCATCTCCGGTGTCTTCCTCGCGATCTTCCCGGTCGACTGGCAGCTCAACGAAACCTACTTCGTGGTCTCGCACATCCACTTCGTGCTGGTCGGCGGTGCGGTCTTCCCGATCTTCGCGGCGATCTACTACTGGTTCCCCAAGATCACGGGGCGGATGCTCAGCGAGGGGCTCGGCAAGCTCAGCTTCTGGCTGATGTTCTGGGGAGTCCTCGCTGACCTTCCTGATCCAGCACCAGCTCGGCCTCGAAGGGATGCCCCGGCGGGTGTACGAGTACGAAAACGTGGGCCACCTCGCGACTCTTCAACCTGATCTCCACGATCGGCGCCTTCATCCTCGCCTCGGGGGTGCTCGTCACGATCGTCAACATCTCGCGCAGCCTCAAGACGGGCGCGATCGCGGGGCCCGACCCGTGGAAGGCGAACACGCTGGAGTGGTTCACCACCTCCCCGCCGGCGGTCAACAACTTCGACGCGATCCCGCGCGTGCGCTCTGGGGAACCGATGAAGGACATCCGCCTGGACATCGAGCGGCGGACCACCTCCGGCGGGCCCGACGAATCCGGGCGCGCGCGACGGTGCCCGCGGGGGCCACGCAGGTGGGCGTGTAGTGGCCTGCGGCGCACCCACCTCCGCGTGCGCCTAGACTCATCTGCGATGGACGGCCCCTCGACACCCCTCGGCGCCGCACCGGCTCTCCAGGCACCGCTCCCCGCCACCTCCCTACCGGGCGCCGCCGTCACCCTGCCCGGCACGGCACCGCGCGAGCGCCGGCCGACCTCGCACGCGCGCCAGCTGGCGTCCGACTACCTGGAGCTGACCAAGCCCAAGGTCCAGTCGCTGCTGCTGCTGACGACGATCGCCACGATGTACGTCGCCGGCGACCCCTCGCCGCTGCTGGTGGCCCTCACCTGCCTCGGCGGCTACCTATCGGCTGGCGGCGCGGGCGCCGTCAACCACTGGTTCGACCGCGACATCGACGCCCGCATGACGCGCACCGCCAGCCGCCCGATCCCAGCCGGGCGGATCTCCCCGGCAGCCGCGCTGGCGTTCGGCTGCGCGCTGGCGGCGCTCTCCTTCCTGGAGCTCTCGCTGACCGTCAACGTGCTCGCCGCGAGCCTCGCGCTGTCCGGGTTCCTCGGGTACGTGCTCGTGTACACCGTGTGGCTGAAGCGGCGCACCCCACAGAACATCGTGATCGGCGGCGCCGCCGGCGCGGTCCCGCCGCTGGTCGGCATGGGCCGCCGTGACGGGCTCGGTGAGCGGCGTCGCGGTGCTGCTGTTCTTCATCGTCTTCTTCTGGACTCCCCCCCACTTCTGGGCGCTCTCGCTGCTGATGAAGGACGAGTACGCCAAGGTCGGCGTGCCGATGCTCCCCGTGGTGCGCGGCGAGGCCGAGACCCGCCGGCAGATCCTGCTCTACACGGTCCTGCTCTACGCTGTCACCCAGCTGCCCTTCTGCGCCGGGGGCTTCGGCGGGATCTACCTGGCGGCCTCGCTGACGCTCGGCTTCGGCTTCATCGCCGGCGCCGTGCGCCTCTACCGCCGGGCCGACCGGCGCAGCGCGCTGCAGCTCTACCTCTTCTCGCTCGCCTACCTCGCGCTGCTGTTCTGCGCGATGGTGCTCGACGCCCACGTGCATCTATAGACTTCCGAGCCACGATGACCCGTCGCCTCGCCCGCAAGAACATCCGCACCGGCCTGATCGTCATGGGCGATCTCGATGTTCATGTTCGGCATCTCGTTCGTCGTGGCCGCCCTATACGTCTCGTGAGCGCGCTCGATCCCGATATACCTCCCGTCGGCGAGGAGATCCACCTCCCCGGCCCGAGCCTGCTGCCGCTGCTCACCGCGGTCGGGGTCACGCTGGCGCTGGTGGGCGTCACGACCTTCATCGAGCTGACGGTGATCGGCGTTATCCTCACGGTCGTCTGCGTGGCCCGCTGGATCGGAGACACGCGCCGCGAAATCGACGAGCTCCCGCTCGACCCTCACTGAGTCGGTGGGGCGCCGCGCGTGGTCCCTCCCACCACGCGCGGCCCCAACGGCGGCGGCGCTACCCGTTCCCCGGCGGGTCGCCGCGCCCCCCTCTCACCCCACCGCGGCGCCTGCTGGAACGGGACAGACAGCCCCATCGGTTGTCCAGCAGCGCACGATGTCGCGAACGGAGAGGATGCCCACCGACTCCCCTCCCTCGACGACGATCAGATGACGGAAGCCGCCCCGCACCATCGCCGCGGCGGCCTCCTCCAGCGACCAGTCGGGGGCCGCGTAGACGACCTCTCTGGTCAGGTGCTCGGCGACGCGCTCGCCGTCGGGGTCCTGCCCGGCGCCCACCGAGAGCAGGATGTCGCGCTCGGTGAGGATGCCCGGGCCGGGCCCGTCGGGATCGATCACGACCGCCGCGCCCACGCTGCGCTCGGACATCAGCCGCGCGGCGTCGCGCAGGGTGTGGCCGGGACCGACCGCCAGGATCGTCGGGGTCATCCCTTCACGGACCTCCATGGACAGCTCCTTTCCCGGATGAGCCCCGTCGTCCTCACCTGAGGCGCTTGCAACGATTGCCTCAATGTAGCGCAGGTCGGGCGCCGCGTCAAGGTGCCCGCCCGCCGTTCGTCGGGCGAAGGCAATAGGATCATGTTCGGGATGAAAGGGATCGCGATCAAATCGTCAAATGGTCGCCGCTGGGGAGCTGGCTGCCGGTGTCCAGGCCTAGGGCCCCCGTAACCGCTCGCTGGTCTGGGCGGTCCTCGCCGGCGTGCTCGCCACGGCGATCGGCATCGTCCTGAGCTACGTGATCCACTGGTTCCCGCCGGTGGCCTCTGAGCAGGCGAAGCACACCGACTGCTTCTACCACGTGCTCGTGATCGCCTCGATCCCGATCTTCGTGCTGGTGGTCACCGTGATCCTCTACTGCGTCTGGCAGTTCCACATGCGCCCGGGCGAGGAGCTCAAGGACGGGCCGCCGATCCACGGCAACACGCGCCTGGAGGTCTTCTGGACGGCGATCCCCGCGGTCCTGGTCCTCGGCCTCGTCTCCTACTCGTTCGTGGTGCTCAACGAAAACGAACGCAAACCACCCGGCAAGGAAATCCAGGTCAACGTGACCGGCCAGCAGTTCTTCTGGAGCTACGAGTACCCCCCCTCGGTGACCGGCGGGGCGCCGCTGCGCAGCTACTCGCTGTACGTGCCCAAGGGCGAGTCGGTCTACTTCCACATCCACTCCAGGGACGTCATCCACGCCTTCTGGATACCCGCCTTCCGCCTGCAGGAGGACGCGGTGCCGGGCATCACCACCCACATCCGCGCGACGCCGATCCGGCTCGGCACGTACCCGGTCGTCTGCAACCTGCTGTGCGGAGTCGGGCACTCGCTGATGCGCTCTGCCATCCACGTGGTCACGCCCGCGCGCTTCCAGGCGTGGATCAAGAGCCAGCTGAAGGTCCCCTCGACCGTGGCCACGGGGTAAGGTTTTGCTGGCTGCTCAGAGATCCTTGGAGGGAGCCGACAGATGGCCGTGAGACTTCGCGCACCGGGCTTCTACCGCGCCTTCCTGGCCGCGGCGCTCGCGGTCGTGTTCGCCGCAGCGCTGACGTGGGTGGTGCGGACCGCCACCGGGCACACGACCTACACCCACTACCTCAGCCCCGACGCGATCCTGACGGTCTCGCTGATCGCCTGCCCGCTCTTCTTCCTGGTCGGGCTGGGGGCCTTCGACTACTGGTTCTACTGGGTGTCCGGGCGCCCCACGCGCCCGGAGAGCCACGCCAACCACGGGGCGTACAGCTGGAAGGACTACTTCAAGGTCAACACCGACCACAAGGTGATCGGCGTGCAGTACGTGGTGACCTCGTTCTTCTTCCTGCTCGTCGGCGGGATGATCGCGATGCTGATGCGCATCCAGCTGGCCCAGCCGGGGGCGCAAGTTCGTGGACGCCAACACCTACAACGGCCTCTTCTCGGTGCACGCGACGATCCTGATCTTCTTCTTCGTGATCCCCGTGTTCGCGGGCCTCGCGAACTTCGTGCTGCCGCTGATGATCGGCGCGCCCGACATGGCCTTCCCGCGCCTGAACGCGCTCTCCTTCTGGATGCTGCCGCTCGGCGGGCATCATCATGCTGCTCAGCTTCCTCGCGCCCGGCGGCGCGTTCGCGGACGGCTGGACCGCGTACGCGCCGCTCTCGACCGTCGTCGCCGATCGGGCAGAACTTCTTCTCGATCGGGGTGCAGTTCGCGGGCGCCTCCTCGGTCGCCACCGCGCTCAACTTCCTCGTCACGATCATCACGATGCGCGCGCCGGGGATGAGCTTCTTCCGGATGCCGCTGCTCGTGTGGGCGAACTTCTCGACCTCGCTGCTGGTCGTGATCGCCACGCCGTTCGTCGCGGCCTCGCAGTTCATGATCCTGCTCGACCGCGCGCTCGGCTTCAACTTCTTCGACGCCGACAAGGGCGGCAACGTGCTGATGTACCAGCACATCTTCTGGTTCTACTCCCACCCGGCGGTCTACATCATGATGCTGCCCGGCTTCGGGATCATCAGCGAGATCATCGCCGTGAAGTCGCGCAAGCCGATCTTCGGCTACCGCATGATGGCTTTCTCGCTGCTGGCGATCGTGGGGCTCGGGTTCACCGTGTGGGCGCACCACATGTTCACCTCGGGGATGCCCGCCTGGGTGCGCATCCCGATGGCGATCACCACCGTGATCATCGCGGTGCCGACCGGCATCAAGATCTTCTCGTGGCTGGCGACGCTGTGGCGCGGGGTGCTGCACCTGGACACGGCGATGCTGTTCGCGCTCGGCTTCCTCATGACGTTCTCGCGCGGGCGGGATCAGCGGGATCATGCTCGCGATGGTCCCGTTCGACATCCACGTGAGCGCCACGCTACTTCATCGTCGCCCACATCCACTACGTGCTGTTCGGCGGCTCGCTGATGACGATCTTCGCCGGCGTCTACTACTGGTTCCCGAAGATGACCGGCCGCATGTACGACGAGCGCCTCGGCAAGTGGCACTTCTGGAGCACCTTCATCTTCTTCAACCTGACGTTCGGGCCGATGCACATCCTCGGCCTGCAGGGGATGCCCCGCCGCGTGGCCACCTACGCCGCCCAGTTCGCCAACATGAATCTGTTCATCTCGATCGCAGCTGGATCCTCGGGGCGGCGACGCTGATCTTCCTCTACAACATGGTCAACTCAGCTGGCGCCGCGGCCCGCGCGCGGTGGCCAACCCCTGGCGGGGGCTCACCCTGGAGTGGCAGGTCTCCTCGCCGCCCCCGATCTTCAACTTCGACAGGGTGCCCACGGTCGTGGGCGGACCGTACGAGTACGGCGTCCCCGGCGCGGTGCACGGGATCTTCACGCCCGCGCCACTGCCGTCGGAGGTCCAGCAACACGCAGTCAAGCGAGGAGGTGTGTCCAATGAAGGAGATACTGGTGGTGGCCAACCGCACGCTCGGGCGGCCGCAAGCTGCTAGAGAGAGTGCGCGAGCTGGCCGCGGACGGCGACGTGCGCTTCCGTCTCGTCGTGCCCCAGAGCAAGCCCTCCTCGGGCCTCGTGATCTACGACGAGGCGGTGCGCGAGTCCGCGCAGGTGCGGATCGACCTCGCGGTCTCGCTGCTCGCCGAGGAGGGCATCGAGGCCAGCGGCGCCGTCGGCGACGCCGACCCCTTCCTGGCCACGATGGACGCGATCGGCGAGCGCCGCCCGAGCGAGGTGATCGTCTCCACCCACCCGGTCACGCACTCCGGCTGGATGCGGCGCGACTTGATCGAACGCGTCCACAACGCCTCGGGGCTGCCGGTCGAGCACATCGTCACCGACCTCGAGCACGAGGGCCTGCCCTTCCGCGTGACGCTCGTGGTCGCCAACAAGACCTCAAGCGGCGAGGAGCTGCGTCGAGCGGCTCAAGGAGAAGGCCGCCCACGGCGAGCGCCACCTGTTCATCGCGGTCGTGCCCCAGCAAGGCGGCCACGGCTCCGCGCCGCGCGAGGCGCGCGCGCGCCTTGCAGGCGATGCTCGAGAAGCTGCGCGCCGCGGGGCTGCTCAGCGCGGGGATGATCGGCGACCCCGACCCCTACACCGCGGCGATGAACGCGCTGGAGCTGTTCCGGGTCGACGACGTGGTGATCTCCACACTGCCGGACGAGCGCTCGGGTTGGACTGCGCTCGAACCTGATCGAGCGCGTGCGCGGCGCTACGACGGTCCCCGTCGAGCACGTCGTGGTCGACCTGCAGGCGGCGGACGCGGCCCCAGCCGCCGCGGGGAGCTGAGGGGAGACACCGATGGAGGCCGCCAGCATCGCCCACCCCGCGGGAGGACACGCCACCGAGCACTCCCACGGGGGCGCGGGCGAGCACCACGGCCCGACCGCCGGCCAACCGCAGCTCGCGGGTGGACCCCCAGCTGCTCGGGATGCTGCTTTTCATCATCTCCGAGATCATGATCTTCGGGGCGTTCTTCACGGCCTACTTCTTCATCCGCGTCGCCCAGGGCGACCCCTGGCCGGCCCCCGGCACCAACCTGCCGGTCGATGCCCGCCGCTCTTCAACACCTCCATCCTGGTGTCCTCCTCGTTCACGATGCACTGGGCGCAGACGGCGATCAAGAACAACAACCGCTTCGCGCTGAAGGCGGCATACCTCGACCTTTCTGCTCGGCGCGACCTTCCTCTTCATCCAGATCAACGAGTACGCCAACATCGGCTTCGCCCCCCAGGACCACGCGCAGCAGACGATCTTCTACTCGCTCACCGGCCTGCACGGCGCGCACGTGGCGATCGGTCTGATGCTGCTCCTGATCGTCACGATCCGCTCCTTCCGCGGGCACTTCACCGCCGAGGAGCACCGCGGCGTCGAGGTGCCCGGGATCTACTGGCACTTCGTTGACATCATGTGGATCGTGGTTTACACGACCGTGTATGTGATCTGAGCGTTAGCTCGCACACCCGCCTGCGGCGATCGTCGGGGGCGTGTCGTTTTCGTGTGGAACCGTCACCGCATAGCCCGTGCTGCCGTCCACGCACACATGGATCAGATCGGCTTCCGGGCCGGTGGCTTCGGTGACGGTCGCGCCCTGGGAGGCGTAGGGGCCCGCCGCGAGGAGCGTGGCGAAGCTCGCGCTCGTGCCATCGCGGGTGAACTGGAGCGCCCAACTCGGCTGCTTGAAGCCGTAGCCCGAGGAGTACCAGCCTTGCATGGGGTTGGTCGCGCCGTAGAAGCTCTGCAGCGTCATCCCTGCGGGACTCGCCTGGGTGATCTGCAGCTGCGGCTTACCGCTCACCGTCGCGGTGACGTTCTCACCACTTGCACTAGGCGTCGCGGTCGGCGCCAGATGCCAGGTTTGGCTGTATTCGTGGGAGCTCTGGCTGCTCAGCTGATCGCGGACGAGCACGAGCCCTTGCCGGAGGATCACCACCGTGCGGTGGTGGGTCACGCCTGGGTAGAGCTTGCTCACTCCGCTCGCCCACGTTGAGCCTTCGGAGGAGCCGTAGCTGCCCGCCACCGAAGAGCCCGCTTCCTGGTCCTTCCCGTCCACCACCACAGTGTTGTGCGAGCGCGTGCCGTGGAAGTACTCGAGGCCCGGTTCTTCGGTGTACGTGTAGAGCCCCGAGGTTGGGAGCACCTCCGCGCCGTTCGAGTACATCGTGATCCCCATTGCATCGAGGTCGGAGTGACTCGTCCGGTAGGTGCCCGAGTTGAAGGTGAGGAAGGTCTGGTTTGGCAGGTTGGAGACCGGCCCGAGCGGCGAGCGCATCAGGAACAGCCCCGAGACCGGGAAGAGCACCGTCCCGTCAGGGGGCGGGGTCCCATGCGCGCCGCGGGTGAAGGCGAAGTCGAATTCGGGATTGGCGGCGGCCATCGGCCCGTAAACGTTGGGGTCCTGACTGGGCATGTACGTGGTGGCGGTCGCGCCGAGCATCGGCAGGTAGCCGTCGGGCTCGGTGACGTCGGCTGTGAACCTGAGCATCTTGTTGGCTGCTTCGGAGTAGGGGCCGGCGAGCTCGGGCTCGTAGTGCTTGGCCCACTGGGCTATCTGGTAGACGAGCCCGAGCACGTAGACCTGGTAGAAGGGCGAGTTCTCGACCTCGACGCCGTCGGCGTCGATCGTGTTGGAGAGCATCTCCTGCAAGCGTTCCAGCGCGAGCGCTCGCCAGCTGCTCGCACCGGGCATGTGGGGGAAGTTGTCAGCCAGCAGCAGCAGGGCGGCGCCCTCGTTGAAGCCGTGGTTGTAGTCGGCCTCGAAGTGCGTGGCTTCGGCGAGAAAGGCTCCCAGCTTCTCCAGCGAGCGAGCGAGGCCCGCTTCGAGGTCCACGGGCAGCGCGTGCGCGATCTTCAGCTTCACGTAGAAGTTGACGAGCTCCATCGTGCGGTAGGCGGAGGTGTGGTCGTTGTCGAACGTAGTCGTGTCTTCCGGGCGGACCCGGTCGTAGGCGACGTAGGAGCGCAGGATCGCAATCAGCTTTTCCAGGTAGGCCGCCCGGCCGGTCGTCTCCCACTCGTACAGCAGGGTCGCCTCGGGTCGCAGCCCGTAGAAGTAGAACTCCCAGTAGGCTTCGTGGTAGGGGTCCTCCTGCCAGGTGAGCGGCCACTGCAGGTAGGGCAGGGGAAAGCCACGGGCGGGCCACACGTTTTCCAGGAGATCCTGCGCGGTCGCTTCTTCGCCCTCGTTCAGTTCGGAGTACACGCTCTCCTCGCCGAAGGGCAGCGGCGTGGGGTAGCTCGTGAGGTTGTGGACGTCCACCGTCACCTGGGTGCTCACCGGCGTAGCGGCACCTGGGCCCCAGAGCTTCACCGTCAGTGTGTGCGGCCCGTTGGACTCCGCCCTCGTGTACCAGGTGTACTGGTAGGGGGCCTCAGCGGGCTTTGCGTACCTGTACTGCCCGTCGACGTCGAACTCGATGCGGTCGGCGGGCAGCCCGTAGGGGATCGCGCTCACCACCAGCGTGCCGCCCACGGTCTCCCCTTCGCTGAGGCCGTCGATGCCCGCCGCGACCACGTTCCCGTGCCCGTCGTCGACCGGCCCTTCGCTCTGCCCGGTGACGCTCACGCGGTGGCTGGCGCCCGTCGCCGTGGTCGACGCTGAGAGGGTGTCGCCGAGATCGGCAAGCGTGGGTGTGTAGGAGGCTCCGCCGGCGCCGGAGATTGCGGTGCAGGGCGCGTGAGTGCCGTCGGCGTAGTGCGCGGCGACGTGGGCCCGAGCGATCGCCCTTGGGTAGACCGCGACATCCGCGATGTCACCCGCAAAGAAGTCCGAGCTCTCGCCCGCCCCGGCACCGATCGCGACGGGGTTGGCGAGCGCACCGAGCGAGGCGGTGGTGGCCCTCGAGCCGACCTGTGCCCCGTCGACGAACAGCCTCATCGTCGAGCCGTCGTAGCTCGCCACCACCTGGCTCCAGACGTCGAGCGGCAGCCCCGCCGCGTAGGTGATCGACGCGCTCACACCGCCGCTCC
Source organism: uncultured Solirubrobacterales bacterium (assembly GCA_963831945.1). Lineage (GTDB taxonomy): Bacteria > Actinomycetota > Thermoleophilia > Solirubrobacterales > Solirubrobacteraceae > Palsa-744. The sequence goes on from CAWHSC010000003.1 coordinate 590,535, forward strand.
AGCGCTCGAAGCCGAGCCCTGCCTGCGAGAGCCACACGCCGGTGCCAGCCCGTTTGCCCGCGACCGTTTCCTCGTCGGAGATCAGGAACCGGTAGACCCCGTCGATCTCCGTCGGTCGCGCCCACAACTCGAACGTGTAGGCGCCCACTCCCTGGGGGCCAGCAACCCCGGGGAGCGTCACCGCGGAGGTGTTCCCGTCAAACGCAGCTCCCGCGCCGCCCTGTTCGATCAGCGGCCCGCTTGGGGCGGGAGCGTGCGCCCCAAGGTAACGCCCGGGCGAGGAGCCCACCAGGTCCGCGGCGCTGCCAGAGGCATCGTCCAGGGGCCACAGATGGGCGGCGCCGTCGGCGGAGACCATCGTGGTGTAGAGGGAGCAGCGCCGCCACGTGTACCCGACTTCGCCTGCTTCGGGCAGCGCGGGGGCCATCGGGGCGCTGAACGGGACGCCGAGATGGGCCCTGCCAAGGGACACAGGTTCCGCGGCAGCCCACGCAGCGGTGGAGCCCGCCCACAGAACCGTGAGGAGCGTCACCGCGAGCAAGAGCGTCCTAGTCATTGAGAGCCTCGCAACCTAGCGCCGCGGATCGGCACGGACGCCCGCGCTGGACGCAAAGACGAGTCGATCCTCTACTGTGCCGGTCCCATGCTCAACCCGCTGCGCTCCGAGGGCGAGATGTTCCGCCTACTGCTCTACGTGATCGCGGTGTTCGCGGTGATCATCGCGCTGATCCTCATAATCCGCGCGATCACTTGACTGTGATGGTTCCCACCATCCCCGCCGCGCGGTGGCCGGGGGCCTGGCAGAAGAAGGTGTAGGTGCCAGGCTTCAGGTTGACGGTGAAGGAGGCGGTGCCCTTCGGCTCCAGCGGGGTCGCGCCCAACACGGGGCCGGAGGTGCCCGTCTGGATCGCGAGGTTGTGCGTCACCCCGGACATGTTCTTCATCGAGATCGTCACCGGGCCGGCGGTGGCGAGCGCCTTGTTAGTGGTGTAGGCGAGCTGCCCGGCGGGGTTCGCTTCCAGTTCGAGTTTGCCGGCCTTCTCGACCGCCGGCTTGCCGGAGCCCGCGGGGGCCACCGCACTGGCCAGCAGGCCGGTGTCGCTGCCGGGCCTGGCAGCGGCGTAGGCGACGTAGGCGGCGATGTCCTTCAGTACCGAGCCACTCGCGAGGCCTTTGGGCATCACGTTTTCGGGGTTGGGGTATTCGACCTGGTACTGCACGACGCCGGGAATCGTGCTGCGCCCAAATCCTTCGGCGACGCTGTGGCGGAACGCTTCGTCGAGGTCGGGCCCGACGGTGCCCTTCGTGTCGGCCCGCGCGAGCATGTGGCAGGCGCCGCACCTGGCGACGAACTGCTGCTTGCCGACGATCAGGTTGGCGTCCTCGTTGTGCTTGACCGAGCCGCAGCCGCTCGCCGCGAGCAGCATCGCACCGCCCGCTGTGAGCAACATCCCCATGTTGCGCAATCCCCTCACTCGGCGCGAACTCTATCCGACCGGGCGGGCGGCGTCCTGCGGCCTGCGCACCTCCCCGCGGCGCCCCGGTGTCCACGTCCACGCCGCGGGGCCCCTAGGCGCGTTCTCTCCGCGTGCTTCGGTAGAGTCCTCGCGATGAGCGTGCAGCAGCGCTACCGACTGCGCAACCCCGCAAGTGGGCGGGAGGTCATCCTGGAGGCGCAGCCAGGCGAGATTTACCGCGACCGGGAGTCGGGCGAGCCGATGGAGATCGTGGGCAAGCTGCTCCCCCTGGCGCCCTCCACCTCGCGGCTTCCGTGGGCGGTCGAGCACCTGCGCTTCTGCCCCTCCTGTCAGCAGCTCGCGCAGAGAGACCTGAACGACTGCCCGACCTGTGGCCGCCGGATGGGACCGCTGGAGCCGTGACCGGTCGCGGGTTGCCGCGCCCGCTCCTCGCCGGCGCGGCGGCGCTCCTGGCGGGTCTCGCGCTGGGGGCCTGCGGGGGCGGCGGCCACACGGCCGACGTGGCGCCCCGCAGCACCCCGGAAATCACCCCGCCGACCAGTACCCAGGCGGAAAGCGAAGCGACGCACACCACCTCCACGACGACGACCGCGACCACCTCCACCTCCACCTCCACGACCGCCTCGAGCTCCGCCGTGGGCGCGAGCGAAGAAAGCTCAAGCTCAGGCGAACAGCCCTCGTCGGGCGCAGCCGGCGAAAGCTCGAGCTCGGGCGGCAGCCCGGCCGAAGGTACCCCCTCCACGTCGACGCCACCGGAAGCAAGCTCCGGCTCCAGCGGCGGCACCGGGGGGAGCGCGGAACCCTCCAGCGGAAAAAGCGGCTCCTCGGGGGCCACGAGCAGCCCCACGGGCGGCGCCCAGGCGCCGTAGCCGCCTACCCCTTGTAGGGTGGTCGGTGGGCAAGCGAGGCAAGGACGCAGTGAGGGAAGTGTGCTTTGCACACGACCGATCGAGGACGCAGCATCGCGCCGCGCAGCGGCCACCCTACGGTGTCGAGATCAGCGTGGCGCTGTAGGTGAGGCGCGCCTGGCGGTAGAGGCAGTAGTACTGCACGGCGGACCCCAACTGCTGCGCGGACTGCGCGCTGGTGCTCGAGCACTGGGTGCGGGGCCGGCTGGCCCGCCAGGAGGTTTCGTTGGTGAAGCCCAGCGCGAGCGCGGGTGCCCAGGTGGGGACGGCGAGCGCGATCACGTCGCCCTTCTTGACCTGGAGCGTGGTGGCGAGGGGGAACTGGGCCGTCTTGCCGAAGTACTTTTCGAGCGGGACCACGGGGCTCTGCGCCACCAGCTTGTAGGTGAGGTTCGGCTTGGGCTGGGGCGCCAGTACGGCGATCGCGGCCGATGCGGTGCCGCCCTCGTTGGAGTTGAAGAACTTGACCTGGGTGGCGTTGGGCGTGCCGAGCGCGATCGTCCACGCCACGACGGTGCCGTTGCGGGGCACCGTCGCAAGGCTGCGGGTGCTCCCCACCTTCACCTGGAAGCCGGTGGTGCGGGTCACCGCAAGGCACGCGGTGGGACAGCTCGGCGTGGTGGGGGGCGTCGTTTCCGGGATCACCCCCACTTCGGAGAGCTTCGCCGCAGAGCCCGCGGGCAGCGCCAGCGTCAGGCCGACACCTGCCAGAAGCGCGATTATCGATGTGCGTCGCATGTGGGGCATGTGGGGCATATGAACACGGGGAGAGGAGTTATGTAGCGGTTCGGGGGCCAGGTTCGTCCGGAACGGTCATGTAGCGGTTCGCTATGCGCGGGCGAGTTCCTGCGCGGCGGCTGCGATCTCCTGTGCATCGCCCGGGACGGGAGTCCACGGCAGGCGCAACGGATCCTCGGCGTAGCGCGGGATCACGTGGAGGTGGAAGTGGAAGACGGTCTGCCACGCGGCGGCGCCGCAAGAGTTGAGCAGGTTGACCCCCTCGGCCCCCAGCCGCTCGCGCATCCGCCCCGCCAGGCGCTGTGCAGCGTCGGTCGTGGCGCGCAGGTCCTCGGCCTCGACGCTCAGCAGGTCGCGCGTGTGCCGGCGGGGAATGACCAGGGCGTGGCCGCGGGTGGCGGGGTTGATGTCCATGAAGGAGACCGTGAGCTCGTCCTGCGCGACGATCGTGGCGGGCAGCTCGCCGGCGACGATCTTGCAGAAGATGCAGTCGGGGTCGGGGTCGGGCATCATCGGCCATCCTACCCCGCGCGCGCACGCGCGTAGGCGAAGGCGTCAGCGCGCGTAGAGATCTCCCCCGCGTACTGCGCCTCGAGCAACTCCTCCAGCAGCTCGCCCAGGCGGGGGCCCTCGGGAATCCCGAGATCGCTCGCGAGCTCGTCCCCGCGCACCAGCGGGCGCGGCGGACCGTCTGTGTGCCAGGCGAGAGCGTCCGTGAGCATTCCGCGCGCGAGGCGCAGGTGAGCCGCGATCGCCTCCTGTGCGCGGTCGCCGCGGGTCGCAAGGCGATCGGCGACCGAGAGCAGGGTGACGTCGACCTCCACGGGCTCACAGGCGCGGAGGTAGGCGAACACGCTCCGGCGGGCCAGCGGCTGGGGGTCGTGCACGAGAAAGCCCAACCGCAGGTGGTGGCGTACGAGCGCCGCCACCTGCGCCTGCAGCCGGCTGCTCGCTCGCAGCCTGCCGAGCACCCCACCGACCACCTGCGCCCCCAGGGCGTCGTGCCCGATGAAGGTGACGCGCCCGTCCGCAGGACGCACCTCGCGAGTCAACGGCTTGGCGACGTCGTGCAGCAGCGCAGCCCAGCGGAGCGCTCCCCAGCGGGTCAGCCCGTCGGCGAGCGGCTCCGCGAGCAGCGCGGCGAGCGCGGCGCCATGCTCCCGGCCGAGTACCCCGCCGTGCTCCGGGCCCGCGCCCACGCGGTGCCCCTGTTCGAGGGCCGCCAGGGGGTCGTCCTGCAGCGCGATCACTTCGGCGAGCACCTCGAGGGTGTGGTCGTACACGTCGAGGTGGTGGAAGCGACTCTGCTCGACGCCCCGCAGCGCGTCCACCTCGGGGAGCACGACGGGGGTGGCGCCCACCTCCCCCATCAGCCCCAGGCCGTGCACGGCCCGCGGAGCGTCGAGGATGCGGCGCAGCTCCATGAAGACGCGCTCGCCGGCGACGGCGCGCAGCCCCGCGGCGTGCGCGCGCGCGAGCTCGCGCGTGGGGGTGTCAGGCTCGAAGTCGAGCTCGACGGCGAGCCGCACGAGGCGCAGCACCCGCAGGGGGTCCTGGGCGAACGCCTCCGGACCGGCCGCGCGCAGGCGCCGGCGTCGCGAGGTCCTCGAGGCCCCCCAGCGGATCGATCGCCGCACCCGTGCCGGCGCCCGGCTCGCCGAGCGGCTCGGCGATCGCGTTGACGGTGAAGTCCCGCAGCGCGAGGTCCTCCTCCAGCGTTGCGCCGCGCAGCCGCTCCACATCGACCTGCCAGGAGCCGTCGCGGGCGACGACGCGCCAGCCCCCGTACTCCTCGGAGAGCGCGAACGCCGTGGCCCCACCGATCGACGTCGGCCGGCGGCGCGGGCGAGCGCGCGAGCGGCCTCGCGGGGCTCGCCGTCGAGCACCACGTCGAAGTCGGCGACCTGGGTGCTCCCTGCCCAGCAGGCGGTCGCGGACGGCGCCGCCCACCAGCCAGGCGCGGCCGGCCGGCGAGCGCGGCGCGGATCAGCTCGAGCGGGGTCATCCGTCGCCGGCAAGCTGCGCCACCCCGTCGTCGCTGTGGTGCACGCGGGCGACCCGTGCGGTGAGCCCGCAGGTGACCTCGTAGTTGATCGTGTGCAGGCGCCGCGCGAGCTCCTCGGCGGTGATCCGCTCGGCGCCCTGGCTGCCGATCAGCACGGCGGGCTGGTCGAGCAGCGCGAGCGCGATCGGGTCGGGGCCGAGGTCGACGGCGACGGAGTCCATGCTGACCGTCCCCACCAGGGGGTGGCGGCGTCCGGCGATCAGCGCCTCGGCGTCGCCGGAGAGCCCCCGCCGCCAGCCGTCGCCGTAGCCGATCGGGAGCAGGCCGAGGTGGGTGTCGGCGGCGGCGAGGAAGCGGCGGCCGTAGCCGGTGCTCTCGCCGGCGGCGCAGCGCTTGACGGCGGCCACGTAGGAGCTCAGCTCCAGCGCGGGCTCCAGCTCGCGCGCGAGGGGGTCCTCGCCGAAGGGGTCCATGCCGTAGATCGCGATGCCGCAGCGCACCATGTCGAAGTGGGCGGCGGGCTCGCGCAGCACCGCGGCGCTGTTGGCGGCGTGCACGATGCACCTCGGGGTGCTCCCGCTTGACGGCCTGCGCCCACGTCGGTGAAGCGCCGCAGCTGCTCCTCGAAGAAGGCGTCCCCGCGCTCGTCGGCGGTGGCGAAGTGGGTCATGACCCCGGCGAGCTCCACGTGCGGGTCGGCCGCGGCGGCGGCCACCACGCGGGAGGCGCGCTCGGGGTCGCGCACGCCGAAGCGCCCCATCCCGGTGTCGAGCTTGACGTGCACGCGGGCGGTCTTGCCCATGTCCTTCGCGAGCTGCGGCGACGTCGGCGACGAGGTCCTCCTGCCACGCGACGACCTCCATGTCCAGGAAGACCGCCTCCTCGACCTCCAGCGGGCGCAGGGGCCCGAGCACGAGCAGGCGGCCTGCTGGCCGAAACGGGGATTCCGGCCGCAGGCCGGGTCTCCCGCTTCGGTCGCTCTCCGTCGTCGTCGACGAGCTCGCGCGCCTCGGCGACGCTCGCGACCGCGAGCCACGTCGCGCCCCCGGCGAGCGCCGCGCGGGCGCTCTGCAGCAGCCCGTGGCCGTAGCCGTCGGCCTTGACGACGGCGCACAACTGGACGCCCTCGCGCAGCTCGGCGCCGAGGCGCCGGCAGTTGCGCTCGATCGCGGCGAGGTTGACGCGCGCGACGGCGCGATCGACGCTCACGGCTGCTCCGGCGCGCACCCGCGCGCAGTCGACGCTCACGCGGCCCCTCCACTCGCGCGCGCCTCAACGCTCACTGTCCCCCGCTCCAGTCCGTGCGGCGGGCAGCGCGGCGATCACGTCGGAGGCGATCACGCCCTCCGCGGCGCCCACCGTGCGCGCGGCGGCGCGCCCCGCGGCGGCGTGCAGCCAGACACCTGCGGCGGCGGCGGCGAACGGGTCCAGGCCCTGGGCGAGCAGGGCGGCGATCACGCCGGTGAGCACGTCCCCGGTGCCCGCGGTGGCGAGCGCGGGGCTGTGCCCGGGGCTGACGGCGACCACGCCGGGTCGCCGGAGCCGGGGGCCGCGATCAGGGTGTCGTCGCCCTTGAGCACCACGACGGCCTGCGCGAGCTGCGCGGCGGCGCGCACGTGGCGCAGGCGCTCGCGCTCGATCTCCTCGCTGGGCAGCTCCAGCAGCCGGCCGAGCTCGCCCGCATGGGGGGTGAGCACGGTGGGAGCCTCGCGCTGGGCGAGGTCGGGCAGGCGCCCGGCGTGGGCGTTCAGGCCGTCGGCGTCGAGCACGGTCGCGACGGGGGCCCGGCGGGCGAGCTCGCGGGCGAACGCGAACGCTCCCGGGCTGCGCCCGAGGCCGGGCCCGAGCGCCAGCGCACCGCCGCGCTGGGCAGCTTCGAGCACGCCCTCCACGCCGGCGGCGCCGTGGGCGCCGTCCTCGTCGGGCAGGCCGCGGGTCATCAGCTCGGGGGGCCCACCCGACGCGAGGATCCCCTGCAGCGAGCCGGGCATACAGGCGGTGACGTACCCGGCGCCAGCGCGCATCGCAGCGTGCGCGGCCATCCGCGGCGCGCCGGTCAGGCCGCGGGAGCCGCCGGCCACGAGGACGTGGCCGCTGGAGAACTTCGTCGAGGAGGCCCCGCGGCGGGGAAGCAGGCAAGCACCGACGCGTCGATCAGGCCGACTGTCCGGCCACGTCGGGGGCGCCGCGGGGGATGCCGATGTCGAGCGTGCGCACCTCCCCCGCGTGAGCCTTGCCGGGGTGGATCCAGAGACCCGGCTTGGCGGCGTGGAAGGTGACGGTGACGGCCGCCCGCACGGCTCTCGCGCAGACGACGCCCGTGGAGGCGTCGACGCCGCTGGGCACGTCCACGCTCACCACGGGAGCCCCGGCAGCGTTCACAGCGTCGATCGCCTCGGCCACCGTCCCGCGGGGCTCGCCTGCGAAGCCGGTGCCGAGCAGCGCGTCGACGACGAGGCGCCGCAGGAGCCCGGCCACCCGACCAAGCGGCCCCACCCGAGTCCGAACTGCACGGCGGCGCGCCGGGCAGGCGCAGGAGGTTCTCGCGCGCATCGCCCCCCAGCTCATCGGGGGGCCCCGTGATGAGGACGACGACCTCGCGGCCAGCCTCGCGCAGCAGGCGCGCGGCGACGAGCCCGTCGCCGCCGTTGTTGCCCTTGCCGCAGACGACGGTCACAGGGCCGTCGGGCGCGAGCTCCTCCACGGCGCGCGCGACCCCAGTCCCGGCACGCTCCATCAGATCGAGCGAGGGAACACCCTCGTCGTCGATCGCCCAGCGGTCGATCGCGCGCATCGCCGCGGCGTCGGGCAGCGGCAGGCACCACTCGGGGAGGGCTCCCATGACGCGTTGGCGATCCTAGTCGGGCGAGCCGGTGCCGACAGGCGGGACCCGCTGGGACGCGCTACTCGACCGTGACGGTCTTCGCGAGGTTGCGCGGCTGGTCGACGTTGAGGCCGCGGCGACGGGCGATCTCGTAGGCGAGCAGCTGCAGCGGGATCACCGCGAGGATCGGCTGGAGCATCCAGTCGATGGCCGGCACGGGGATCGCGGCGTCGACGTGCCCGAGGATCTCCTCGGAGCCGGCGGTGGTGACCGCGATCGCGTGGGCGCCGCGGGCGCGGACCTCCTGGATGTTGGAGGCGACCTTCTCCAGCACGGGGGAGTCGGTGGCGACGCAGACGACGGGGGTGGAGTCGTCGAGCAGCGCGATCGGGCCGTGCTTCATCTCCCCGGCGGCGTACGCGTCGGTGGCGATGTAGGAGATCTCCTTGAGCTTCAGCGCGCCCTCCAGCGCGACGGGCAGCCCGACGTGGCGGCCGATGTAGAGGAAGAACTCGCTCTGCCAATGTTCGGCGGCGACGCGCCTGACCTGGGGGACGACGCCGCCGGAGCCGTCGTCGGGGCCGGTGACCTCGGCGATGCAGTGGGGCAGGCGCTTGACGTCCGCGACCAGCTCGGCGAGGCGCTCCTGGAGGCAGCGTGCCGCGCAGCTCGGCGAGGCGCAGGGCGAGCAGGTAGAGGACAGCGATCTGGCAGACGAACGTCTTCGTGGCCGCCACGCCGACCTCGAGCCCGGCCCGCGTGAAGAGCACGCCGTCGGCCTCGCGGGTCGCCTGGGAGCCCATCACGTTGGTGATCGCTAACACGGTGGCGCCGCGCTCGCGGGCCAGGCGCATCGCCGCGAGGGTGTCGGCCGTCTCACCGGACTGCGGAGATCCCGATCACGAGGTCGCCGGGCCCGAGGACGGGGTTGCGGTAGCGGTACTCCGAGGCGACGTCGATCTCGACGGGCACGCGCGCCCACTCCTCGATCACGTAGCGGCCGATCAGGCCGGCGTGGTAGGCGGTGCCGCAGGCCACCATCACGATGCGCTCGACGCCGACGAGCAGCGACTCGTCGAGGGCACCCGGCTCGTCGAGCTCCACGCCGTCCCCGCGGGCCGTGCGGTCAGCGATCGTCTCCGCGACGGCGTCGGCCTGTTCGTGGATCTCCTTGAGCATGAACGTCTCGAAGCCGCCCTTCTCGGCGGTGTCCTCGTCCCAGTCCACGGTCTCGCTCGCGCGCTCCACGACGACGCCGTCGGGCGTCATCACGGTGACGCCGTCGGGCTCCAACACGACGAGCTCGCCGTTTTCGATGTACTGCACGGTGCGGGTCTGAGCGAGGAAGGCGGGCACCGCGGAGGCGACGAACTGCTCGCCCTCGCCGCGGCCGACCACCAGCGGACACTCGCGGCGCGCCCCCACCAGCGTTTCGGGCTCGTCGAGGCTCATCGCGACGAACGCGAAGTGGCCCTCAAGCTCGGCGTAGGCGGCGCGCACGGCCGCGGCGAGGTCGCCGGCGTAGTGGTGGGCGATCAGGTGAGCGATCACCTCGGCGTCGGTCTCGGAGGTGAAGGCGCAGCCCTCGGCTCGCAGGCGCTCGCGCAGGGACATGTAGTTCTCGACGATCCCGTTGACCACGACGTGGACGCGGTCCTCGGTGTCGAAGTGGGGGTGCGCGTTCTCCTCGCTCACGCGCCCGTGGGTGGCCCAGCGGGTGTGGGCGATACCTGTAGTGGAGGGCCGTGTGAGGGTCGCCACGGGCGCCTCCGCGGATGGTGTTTCGCGCAGCTTGCCTTCGAGCGCGTGCAGGTTGCCGACGGCGCGCACAGCGTCGATGCGATCTTCGGCGATCACGGATATGCCGGCGCTGTCGTAGCCGCGGTACTCGAGCTTCTTCAAGCCGGCGAGCAGCAGCTCACGGGCGGGGCGCCTGCCCACGTAGCCAACGATGCCGCACACCGCACCGACGATACCAGCGACCGGCTGGAGGATTGGGGGACTGGACGCTTAGGCCAGCTCGCGCTCGACCAGCGCCACCAGGCTGGCGCAGACCTCGTCGGCCTCCGCGTCGGTGGGCGCCTCGACCATCACGCGCACCAAAGGCTCGGTGCCGGAGGGGCGCACGAGCACGCGCCCGCGCCCGGAGAGAGCCTCGTCGGCGGCGCGCACGGCGGCGGTCACCGTGTCGGCGCTCTCCAACGCCCCGCGGTCGCGCACGCGCACGTTGACTAGCCGTTGGGGGAGCTTGCGCATCGCGTGGCGCTCGCTCAGCGGGGCGCCGGCGAGGGCCTCGAGGGCGAGCAGGGCGCTGGCGACGCCGTCGCCGGAGCGGTTGAAGGCCAGTGTCGATGATGTGCCCGGACTGCTCCCCGCCGAGCACCCAGCCGCGGGCGCGGAGCTCCTCCAGCACGTAGCGGTCCCCGACCCGGGTGGAGGCGACGGCGATCTCGGCGTCGCGCATCGCAGCGTGGAAGCCGTAGTTGGTCATCACCGTGACGACCACCCCCCCGCCGGCGAGGCGCCCGGCGCGCTTGAGGTGCAGCGCGGCGAGCGCCATCAGCTCGTCGCCGTCCACGACCTCCCCGGCGCCGTCCACGGCGAGCACGCGGTCGCCGTCGCCGTCGAAGGCGAAGCCGACGGCGTGGCCGCCCGCGAGCACGTGGCGCGCGAGCTCGCCCACGTGGGTGGAGCCGCAGCCGGCGTTGATGTTGCGCCCGTCGGGGTGCTCCGCGACCACCGACACGTCCGCGCCGAGGCGCCTGAAGATCTCCGGCGCGACGCGGTAGGTGGCGCCGTGGGCGCAGTCCAGCAGCACGTCGAGCCCGTGGAGGTCGAGCTCGGCGAAGCGCGTGTGCAGCTCGCGCAGGTAGTCCTCCCCCGTGCCCCGCAGCTCGCGTACGCGCCCGATCGCCCGGCCGCCGCCCTCCTCGCCCGCCTCCCGCGAGGCGGGCCCCGAGGCGCCCCCGCCGCCGTTCGCGTCGGCGCCCCCACCTCCGGCACGCTGCAGCTCCCGCTCGATCTCCAGCTCGGCCTCGTCGGAGAGCTTGAAGCCGTCGGCGCCGAAGAACTTGATGCCGTTGTCGCGGTACGGGTTGTGCGAGGCGGAGATCACCGCCGCGAGGTCGAAGCCGTAGCGGGCGATCAGTAGCGGCGCCGCGGGGGTGGGCAGCACCCCGCCGAGCAGGGCGTCCCCGCCGGCGGCGCTGACGCCGGCGGCGAGCGCGGCCTCGAGCATCTCCCCGGACTCGCGGGTGTCGCGGATGATGAGTACCTGGGGGCGCTCAGCCTGCGGCGAGCGCGGTCGCCGCTCGGCCGAGACCGAGCGCGAGCTCGGCGCTCAAGAGCTCTCCCGCGACGCCCCGGACACCGTCGGTTCCGAACAGGTGGCGCGTCATGAGGCCCCCTACCGCTTGGAGAACTGCGGACGCTTGCGCGCCTTCTTCAGACCGGCCTTCTTGCGCTCCTTGGCGCGCGAGTCGCGGGTCAGAAAGCCGCGGCGCTTGAGCTCGCCGCGCAGGTTGGGGTCGGCCTCCAGCAGCGCCCGGGAGACCCCGTGGCGCAGAGCGCCCGCCTGGGCGGAGATGCCGCCGCCGTGCAGGCGCGCAACCACGTCCATGCGCTCCTCGTAGCCCACGGTCTCCAGCGGCTGGCGGATGTTGCGCTGCAGCGTCGCCCGCGGGAAGTGCTCCTCCAGGGTGCGCCCGTTGATCTTGTAGGCCCCGCTGCCCGGCCGCAGCGTCACGCGCGCGATCGCGGTCTTGCGCTTGCCCGTCGCGTGGTAGCGCGCGCCCGCGGCGAGGTCGATCGCGGCGGTGGAGATCGGCTGCGGGAGCTGCTCCTCCGCCCTCCTGCTCCTCCGCGTCCTGTGCCTCGTCGTCCTCGATCGCGTAGGGGTCCTCGGGGACGTCGCGCCCCAGCGGGTCCACGCCCTCGGGGACGATGTCGACTTCGAGGTGCGCCCCGGGCACCGCGGGCTTCACGCGGGGAGCGGGCTCCTCGTCCTCCTCCTCGTCCTCCTCCGCGACAAGCTCCTCGGCGATGGCCTCCTCGAGGGCGAGCTCCTCCGCGACCGCCTCCTCGACCAGCTCCTCGCCGACGGTCTCCGCGACAAGCTCCTCGACGAGGGTCTCCTCGAGTTCCGCGACGGTCTCCTCCTCGGGAGAAGCCGGCTCCGGCACGGTCTCCTCCTCCGGCGTGGGCTCGTCGGCCATCAGGCCTCGATCTCCAGCGGCTGGGGCTTCTGCGCGACGTGCGGGTGCTCGGGGCCCGCGTACACCTTGAGCTTCGTCAGCTGCTTGCGCGCGAGGCGGTTGCGGGGCATCATCCCCTTCACGGCGATCCTGATGATCTCCTCGGGCCGGCGCGCGAGCATCTCCTCGAAGCTGCGCGAGCGCAGACCCCCCGGGTAGCCCGAGTGGCGGTAGTAGCGCTTGTCGGTGCGCTTCTTGCCGGTCACCGCGACCTTCTCCGCGTTGATGACCACCACGAAGTCGCCCGTGTCGATGTGCGGCGTGTACTCAGGCTTGCGCTTGCCCCGCAGCACGTCAGCGAGCTGCGTGGCCAGCCGGCCAAGGGTCTTGCCGTTGGCGTCGACGAGCAGCCAGTTGCGCTCGCGGTCGGTGGGCTTGGCTACGTAGGTCTTCATGGGGTGGGACGGGACGTGAAAAAGGCCGCACGCAGAGTACCGCGCGCGGCGGGAGCCGCATGATAGCTACTCCCACTCGATGGTGCCGGGGGGCTTCGACGTGATGTCGAGGACCACCCGGTTGACCTCGCGCAGCTCGCCGATCATGCGCGAGGCGATGGTCTCCAAAAGGTCGTAGGGCAGACGCGCCCAGTCCGCGGTCATCGCGTCGTCGGAGGTCACCGCGCGGATCACCACCACGTACCCGTAGGTGCGCTCGTCGCCTTGGACGCCGACCGTGCGCACGTCGGGGAGCACGCAGAAGGACTGCCAGAGCTCGCGGTAGAGCCCCGCGCGGCGGATCTCGTCCTGCAGGATGTGGTCGGCCTCGCGCAGCACGTCGAGGCGCTCCTTCGTCGCTTCGCCTCCCACCACACGGATCGCCAGGCCCGGGCCGGGGAAGGGCTGGCGCCACACGAGGCGCTCCGGCAGACCGAGCTCGGCGCCGACCGCGCGCACCTCGTCCTTGAAGAGGGCGCGCAGCGGCTCCACCAGCTCGAAGCGCAGGTCCTCGGGGAGGCCCCCGACGTTGTGGTGGGACTTGATCGTCGCCGCTCCCGTACCCCCGCCGGACTCGATCACGTCGGAGTAGAGCGTGCCCTGCACGAGGTAGGACGCCCCGTCGAGCCGCGCGGCCTCCTCCTCGAAGACGCGGATGAACTCGGCCCCGATCGCCTTGCGCTTGGCCTCGGGCTCGGTGACCCCCCGCAGTCTGCGCAGGAACCGCTCCTCTGCGTCGACCGCGACGAGCGGCACCCGGAAGGTGTCGCGGAACGTCGCAACGACCTGCTCGCCCTCGTCCTTGCGCATCAGGCCGTGGTCCACGAACACGCAGGTCAGCTGGTCGCCCACCGCGCGGTGCACGAGCAGGGCGGCCACCGAGGAGTCAACGCCGCCGGAGAGGCCGCAGATCACCCTCCCCTCCCCCACCTGGGCGCGGATGCGCGCGATCTGGTCCTCCACGATCGACGCCGCCGACCACTCCGGCTCGCAGCCGCAGACCTCCGTGAGGAAGCGGCTGAGGATCGCCTGCCCGTAGGGGGTGTGCACCACCTCGGGGTGAAACTGGATGCCGTACACGCCCCGCTCGACGCTCTCGACCGCAGCCACCGGCGAGGTGGAGGTGTGCGCGAGCGCCGTGAAGCCGGCGGGCGCGGAAAAGACGGTGTCGCGGTGTGACATCCAGCAGGTCTGCTCCCGCGGGGTTTCCCGCAGCAGCACCCCCGGCTCGTCGACAAAGAGGTCGGAGCGCCCGAATTCCCCCACCTCCGCCTGCTCGACGCGGCCACCAAGCTCGTGCACGAGCAGCTGCATCCCGTAGCAGATGCCGAGCACCGGGACCCCGAGCTCCAACAGGCCAAGCTCCAGGCGCGGGGCGTCCGGCGCGTACACCGACGCAGGCCCCCCCGAGAGGATGATCCCCCGCGGACGGCGCGCCGCGATCTCAGCGAGCGGCACGTGGTGGGGCAGCAGCTCCGAGAACACCCCGCACTCGCGCACGCGCCGCGCGATCAGCTGTGAGTACTGGCCCCCGTAGTCGATCACCACCACCGAGCTCCCCCGACTTCGCCTGGCGGCGTCCTCGATCGCTCGTGTGCCGAGCACACTTCGCTCACTGCGTCCTGGCCAGACTCGCCGGGAGAAGCTCGGCCGCGCAGCATCTCGGCCACCGCGTCCCGCTCCTCAACGGCGGGCGCAGACACCGAGACCGCCTTACTCATTTACTAGCGCAGCCGCCCGCCCGTTGACGGCGCCCATACCCACGCCTTGGTCGCGCTGGAGCGCCTTGCCCTCGGTCTGTAGAGAGGGGGCGACGACAACCTCCGCGCGGTTGAACTCGGCGAGGTCCTTGTGCCCGCAGGTGGCCATCGAGGTGCGCAGGCCCCCGAAGAGGTTGAAGGTGCCGTCGTTCTCGCGCGCGGGACCGACGAGGATCTCCTCGAGCGTCCCGTTCTGCATGGTCGCCACGCGCGCGCCGCGCGGGAGCGTGGGGTGGAAGGTGGCCATCCCCCAGTGGAAGCCGTGCCCGGGGGCTTCGTGGGCGCGGGCGAGCGGCGAACCGATCATCACGGCGTCGGCGCCGAGCGCGATCGCCTTGGAGACGTCCCCCCCGTTGCGCATGCCACCGTCGGCGATCACAAGGGCGTAGTCGCCGGTCTCGAGCATGTGTGTGGAGCGCGCGTGTGCGACGTCCGCGATCGCGGTGGCCTGGGGTACGCCGATGCCGAGCACCCCGCGCGTGGTGCAGGCCGCGCCGGGACCAACCCCGACGAGCACGCCGGCAGCGCCGGTGCGCATCAGGTGCAGGCCGGTGTGGTAGGAGGCGCACCCGCCGACCACCACGGGCACGTCCAGCGAGGGGATGAACTCCTTGAGGTTGAGCGGCTCCGAGACGGTGGAGACGTGTTCGCCGGAGACGACCGTGCCCTGGATCACGAGCAAGTCGAGGCCGGCCTCCAGCGCGAGCTCGTGGTAGCGCAGCACCCGCTGGGGGGTCAGCGAGGCCGCGACGACGACCCGGTGCTGCTTGATTTCCTCGATGCGCTGGGCAATCAACTCAGGCTTGATGGGCTCGCGGTAGATCTCCTGCATCTCCCGCGTGGCGGTCTCCCTGGGCAGCGCCGCGATCCGCTGCAGCTGGGCCTCGGCGTCCTCGTAGCGCGTGAAGATGCCCTCCAGGTTGAGCACCGCCAGACCGCCGAGGCGCCCGATGATGCCGGCGGTGGTGGGCGAGACCACCCCGTCCATCGCAGAGGCCATCATCGGCAGCTCGAACTGGTAGGGCCCAAGCTTCCAGGAGATGTCGACGTCGTCGGGGTCGCGCGTGCGCCGCGAAGGCACGATCGCGATGTCGTCGAAGCCGTACGCCCGACGACCTTTCTTGCCGCGTCCGATCTCGATCTCCATCGCTGCATCATTGCAGCCCGAGCGGATGAGCACCGGGAGGCAGAGGAGGAGGGGTTGGGCATCGCGCGGCGAGGCCGGGGCGAGTTCAAACAGCCCGACTGGGTGCCAACGGGTTGCGTTGGATATCGCACACACACCCGGGGCAGGCGCACGTACCGGGCTCGGCGGGCAGCACGTATATCCTCGCCCTTGTGAACAACGAGACGCCCACCGGGAACGGAGATCGACCGGCCGGGGAGCGGCCGGCCAGCTACGACCCCCGCGCGATCGAGCAGCGCCGCCAGCAGGAGTGGGAGGCGCGGGACGCGTTCCGCACGCCCCCGGTGGCGGAGGGGCAGAAAGGCGTCTACATCAAGGCGTCGGCGCCGTTCACATCGGGCAACGTGCACATCGGTCACGTGCGCAGTTACGCGATCGGAGACGCCTACGCGCGCTTCCAGCGCGCGCGGGGGGAGCCGGTGCTGTTCGCGTTCGGCTTCGACGCGTTCGGGCTGCCCGCGGAGCTGGGGGCGATCGCCAACGGGGAGTCCCCGAGCGAGTGGGTGGCACGCTGCGCGGAGCACATGACCGGCCAGCTCAAACGGCTCGGGTTCTCCTTCGGGTGGGAGCGCACGTTCATGAGCTCCGACCCGATCATGTACCGGTGGTCACAGTGGCTCTTCCTGACGCTGCTCGAGGCCGGCCTGATCTACCACGGCAGCGCCAGCGTGGACTGGTGCGAGACGTGCCAGACGACGCTCGCCACGATCCAGGTCGAGGACGGCGCCTGCTGGCGCTGCCACAACCCCGTGCGCCTGGTGCAGCGCCCGCAGTGGTACCTGCGCGTCAGCGCGTATCTGGAGGAGAACGACAGCCGCCTGGAGGAGCTGCAGAAATGGGACGAGACGTCGCTTGCTTCCCAGCGCTTCGTGCTCGGCCGTGTGGATGGGGTGGAGATCGAGGCAACAGCGTCGGACGGCCGCGAGCTGACCGTGTTCACCCCCCACGCCGAGGGGCTGGAGAGCGCGCGGTTCGTGCTGATCAGCCCAAAGCACCCCGAGGTGGAGCGCTGGACGACCGAGGCCGCGGTGGAGGAGCTGGAGGAGATGCGCCAAGGTGGGTGGGAGCGCAGCTCGCGGGGTGCGGAGACGGTCGCGCTGGTGGACACCGGGTGCACGGTGTCGCTGCCCGGCGGCCCCCCGCTGCCGCTGCTGGTGTCCCCCGCCGTGGACGAGCGCTTCGGCGCCACCGCGGTGTTGGGCATCCCCGAGCACGACCGCACCGACGAGCTGATCGCACAGCGGCTGTCCCTGGGGGACCGTGCGACACCCGACGCGCACGACAGCGCCTCGCCGGGCAGTTTGAGCTCGCCCCGGCCCGACCACGCGATATCCGACGCGCACGACGGCACCTCGCCGGGCAGTTTGAGCTCGCCCCGGCCCGACCACGCGATATCCGACGCGCACGACGGCACCTCGCCGGGCAGTTTGAGCTCGCCCCGGCCCGACCACGCGATATCCGACGCGCACGACGGCACCTCGCCTGGCCGTTTGAGCTCGCCCCCGGCCAACCATGCGATATCCAACCCATCCAAAAAAATCCTCGACAACGCGCACCCCGCGGTGCGGTACAAGGCGAACGACTTTTCGATCTCCCGCCAGCGCTCGTGGGGGACACCGATCCCGATCGTGTACTGCGAGGGCTGTGGAGCGGTGCCCGTACCGAAGGAGCAGCTGCCGGTGGAGCTGCCGCGCGACCTGAAACCCACCGGCGCCGGCAACCCGCTGGCCGAGCGCGAGGACTTCGTGAACACGACGTGCCCCCGCTGTGGGGGGCCCGCCAAGCGCGAGACGGACACGCTGGACTGCCACTTCGACGCGCTGTGGCTGTGGATCCCCGCGTGCGTGCCGGCCGCGGAGCGCGAGCGTTCGCTGGAGGAGATCCTCGCGCTCGAGGACCTGCGCGCGTGGCTGCCCTCGGAGCGGCTGGTCGCGGGCTCCGACAGCGGCAACTTCATGTTCGACCAGCGGATCACGACGAAGGCGCTGCGCGACCTGGGCCCGCTCGCGTTCCTCGCCGACGGCGAGCCGTTCGCGGGGGCGCTGATGCACGAGATGGTGATTCGCGACGGGCGCAAGATGAGCAAGCACCTCGGCAACGTCGTGGACCCCGACGAGCTGGTGGAGTCCTTCGGCGCGGACACCGTGCGGATGGCGGTGCTGTGGGCGGCGCGCCCGCAGAAGTCGCTGAACTGGAGCGACTCCGCGGTGCAGTTCTGCCACCGGTTCCTGCACAACCTGTGGGCGTACGCCAACGCCCGCTTCGCCCAGAGCGTGGAGGACTCCGGGGAGCTCGACCCGGCGCGCACCGAGCACCTGCGCAGGCGCCTGGAGAAGTGGTGCGAGACCGCCGTGGCGAAGATCACCGAAGAGCTCGCGGCCCTCGAGATGCACAGCGCAGTGCGCAACACGATCCGCCTGCTGGACCGCATCAAGGACTACGAGAAGCGCGTCGTCAAGCACAGCGGCGCGCTGTGCCGCGAGGACCACGAGGCGCTGCGCGACGCGCTGGGGCTGATGGCGCGGGTGCTGATGCCGTTCGCCCCCCACGTCGGCGAGGAGCTGTGGCTCGCGTCGGGCCTCGCCGAGCCGGGCGTCGAGCCGCCGTGGCCGCAGGGTCCGGAGTCGGGGACCGAGCCAGCGACCGAGCCGAAGAGAAACAGCCCTGAGAACGCAACTGCCCCCGCGCTCGCCAACTCTGCGGAGATTCACGGAATATGACCATTCCGTTGACCTCGCGCTCTGCCATGATGTGAGGAGAAGCGGATGACCACTGCACGAAACCACGTCGGGGACTGCCAGCGGACCCGCTCCTGCGCGACCGAGCTGGTGTGCCGCAAATGCGAGGTTCGCAGCCCCCTCGCCGAGGGCGGGGCGTACTGCCCACAGTGCGGCAAGAGCCTCGACGTCGACTACGACTACGAGCTCGCCACGCAGCGCATCCGCGAGACGCCGATGGAGGAGCGCCCGCTCAACATCTGGTTCCTGGAGGAGCTGCTGCCGATCCACGACGCCGTCGGCACCGTGCGGGTCGGCGAGTACGCGGGCTTCACGCCGCTGATCAGGGCCGACCGGCTGGGCGCGGCCGTGGGCCTGCGCAACCTGTACGTCAAGGACGACTCCACCTCCCGCCCGAGCCTCTCCTACAAGGACCGCGTGGTGAGCATGGCGGTGGCGCGCCTGCTGGAGCTCGGCCGCGGGGAGATCGGGTGCGTCTCCACCGGCAACGTCGGCACCGCCGTGGCCGCGCTCGCCGCGAAGGCGGGGGTGGCAGCGTACGTGTTCTACCCCAACCGCCTGGAGTCCACCAAGGCGCACGCCTGCCGCGCACTCGGCGCCCAGGTGTGCCAGGTCGAGGGCAACTACGACGAAGCCAACAAAGCGTGCCGCGCCCTGGCGGAAGCGACCGGTCTGGAGTTCGCAAACATCACCCTGCGCCCCTTCTACGCCGAGGGCGCCAAGACGGAGGCGTACGAGATCGTGCAGCAGCTCGGGTGGCAGGCGCCCGACCACATCGTCACCGCGGCAGCCGGAGGCACGCTCTCCTCGCGCATCCACAAGGGCCTGCAGGAGCTCGAAACGGTGGGCCTCGCGCAGACCGCCCACACCAAGATCGACATCGCCCAGCCCGAGGGGTGCAACCCGATCGCCGAGGCGATCCTCACCGGAGCGTCGGAGATCAACCCCGTCAAGCCGACCACTAAGGCCCACTCGCTGGGGATCGGCTCGCCCGGCGACGCCGTCTTCGTGATCGACGCCGTCCGCAGCCGCGGCGGCACCGCGGCGGCGGTGAGCGACAGGGAGATCTTCGCGGGCATCGACCTGCTGGCCGCCACCGAGGGCATCCTCACCGAGCCCGCGGGGGGCACCACCGTGGCGGTCGTCAAGAAGCTCGCCGCCGAAGGGCGCCTGGACCCCGACGAGACGGTGGTGGCGATCATCACCGGCAACGGCCTGAAGACCCTCTACGAGCACCCCGCCAAGCCGTGGCCGGACAAGGTGCAGTGCGACGCGGAGACGATGCGCTCCGTGCTCGAGGGCTTCCAGCGCGAGGCCGGCCTCGCCCCCAAGACGCACGCGTAGGGCTCCGGGCGCCCCACAGCCAGCGCGGGGTGGGACCTTCGGCGAGGGTGGACCTTCGGCGCGGGGCGGTCCCAGCGCGGCGTGCCACCCGGGCGCTACCCACGAGGCCCGCTGCACAGCCTGCGAACATGGCAGTCGTGGGACGCCTGGACGAGATAGACCTGAGCCTCACGCTCTCGCGCGCTGAGTCCGAGCGGCGCCTGGCCGAGCTGCAGGAGCGCCTGCTCGCGCTGCGGCTGGTCCTCGCGGGGCTGCGCGGCGGGGATGGCCCGGGTCCGCCGGTGTGCGTCCTCTTCGAGGGCTGGGACGCCTCCGGCAAGGGCGGCGCGATCAAGCGCCTCGTGGCACCGCTCGACCCGCGCCACGTGCGCGTCGCGCAGTTCGCCGCGCCGGACGCGACCGCCAAGCGCCACCACTTCCTGTGGCGCTTCTGGCCCGCCCTGCCGGGGCGGGGCGGGTTCACCGTGCTCGACCGCTCCTGGTACGGGCGCGTGCTGGTGGAGCGCGTGGACGAGCTTACCGCCGAGCAGGAGTGGAGGCGCGCGTACGACGAAATCGTCGAGTTCGAGCGGATGCTCACCGCCGACGGCACCGTGCTAGTCAAGTTCTGGATGCACATCTCGAGCGACGAGCAGCTGCGGCGCTTCGAAGCGCGCGCCGCCGACCCGCTGAAGAGCTGGAAGCTCTCCCCCGAGGACTGGCGCAACCGCGGCCAGCGCGAGCTTTACGTGCAGGCGCTGGAGGAGGCGTTCGAGCGCACCGACTCCAAGCACGCCCGCTGGCACACGGTCGCCGCGGAGTCCAAGCACTACGCGCGCGTGCACGTGCTCGAAACCGTCAACGGCGAGATCGAGCGGGCGCTGCGCCACGCGGGCACAGAACTCCCCGAGGCGTAGGGCGGGATGGGCGCGCGGGCAAGATCCGCCACGGGCCGGGGGACCACCGGCCGGGGGGCTACGGCGGGCGCAAGGAACGGCGGCCCGCCCGCCACGGACGGCAGTCCGGCCACGACGGACCACGGTCCGCCCGCCGGCGACCGCTACAAGTGGATCGCGCTGTCGAACGTCACCCTCGGCGTGCTGCTGGCGACGCTCGACGGCTCGATCACGCTGATCGCGATGCCGGACATCTTCCGCGGCATCCACCTCGACCCGCTGGTGGCAGCCAACAGCTTCTACCTGCTGTGGATGATCCTCGGCTTCCTGGTCGTCACGAGCGTGCTGATCGTGAGTCTCGGGCGACTCGGCGACATGTACGGCAGGGTGAAGATGTACAACCTCGGCTTCGTCGTCTACACGCTCGCCTCGCTCGCGCTGACGGTGGACTGGATGACCGGGCGCGCGGGAGCGACGTACCTGATCGGGTTCCGCGATCGTGCAGGGCGTCGGCGCGGCGTTCCTGCTGGCCAACGCGGCGGCGATCATCACCGACGCGTTCCCCGCCAACCAGCGGGGGATGGCGCTCGGCATCAACAACATCGTCGGCGTCAGCGGCATGTTCGTCGGGCTGGTGCTCGGCGGCCTGCTGGCGCCGATCGACTGGCGCCTGGTGTTCCTGATCTCCGTGCCGGTGGGGCTGTTCGGCACGGTGTGGGCGTACCTGAAGCTCGAGGAGCGCAGCACGCCCAAACGCGCGCACGTGGACTGGTGGGGCAACGTCACGTTCGCGCTCGGGCTGATCCTGATCATGGTGTCGGTCACCTACGGCATCCGGCCCGTACGACGGCCACGCGACCGGCTGGGGCAGCCCGCGGGTGCTGGCGCTGCTGGGCGCCGGCCTTGCGTGCCTGGCCGCGTTCGCGCTGATCGAGCGGCGCGTAGCCGAGCCGATGTTCCGCCTGCCGCTGTTCCGCATCCGCGCGTTCACGTTCGGGACGCTCTCGACGTTCCTCTCCGCGGTGGCGCGCGGCGGGCTGCTGTTCATGCTGATCATCTGGCTGCAGGGCATCTGGCTGCCGCTGCACGGCGTCGACTTCGCCGACACGCCGCTGCGGGCGGGCATCTACATGCTGCCGCTGACGCTCGGGATGCTCGTCGCCGGCCCCACCTCCGGGTACCTGTCGGACCGCTTCGGGGCGCGCTGGTTCGCGACCGGGGGGATGCTCGCCTCGGCGCTCTGCTTCTTCCTGCTGACGCTGCTGCCGATCGACTTCCCCTTCTGGCCGTTCGCGCTCGTGCTCGCGGGGATCGGCGTCTCGATGGGCATGTTCGCCTCGCCGAACCGGGCGGCGGTGATGAACAGCCTGCCGCCGCAGCACCGGGGCGCCGGCGGCGGCATGAACCAGACCTTCCAGAACTCCGCGCAGGTGCTCTCGATCGGCGTGTTCTTCACGCTGATGATCCTCGGACTGGCCTCGAACCTGCCGCACACGCTGAGCGCCGGGCTGCAGGCCCACGGCGTCTCGGCCGCCGCGGCTACCAGCGCCGCGCACGAGCCGCCGGTGTCGGTGCTGTTCGCGGCCTTCCTCGGCTACAACCCCGTCGAACACCTGCTCGGCGCGCACGTGCTCGCCACGCTGCCCGCCGCCAGCCACGCGGTCGCTCACCGGGCGCTCGTTCTTCCCGCGGCTGATCTCGGCGCCGTTTCGTACGGGGCTGCACGAGGCGTTCCTGTTCGCGATCCTCGCCTGCCTGATCGCGGCCGGCGCGTCGCTGATGCGCGGCGGCAAGTACCACTACGTCGAACCTGTCGAGCCACCGTCGGCGCAGCCGATTCGCGCCGGCGTGCCGCCGAGCGGAACAGGCGAGAATGGCGTGGGGAGCTTCGACCTCGGCGCGAGCGAGCTCGCGCGAACTACTACGACAGCGGAGGAGCACCAACATGCGCGTTGAGTGGTATGGGCAGTCCGCGTTTCGCCTGAGCGGCGCCGAGCAGTCGGTCGCGATCGACCCGTTCGCGGACATGTCGGCGATGGCGGCCAGCCGCGGGATGCAGTTCGACTATCCGCCGATCAAGGGCGTGGAGGCGGACCTGCTGCTGGTCACCCACGAGCACATGGATCACAACGGCGTCGAGGCGATCGGCGGCGAGCCGACGATCCTGCGCTCAACCGCCGGCACGCTGCAGTCGCCGCTGGGCGAGGTCGTCGCGATCGCCTCCGAGCACGACGAGGCCGCCGGCACCGAACGCGGGCCCAACACGATCTTTGTGTTCGAGCTCGACGGGCTGCGCGTGTGCCACTTCGGCGACTTCGGCCAGAGCGCGCTACGCGAGGAGCAGGCAGCCGCCCTCGGCAGCTGCGACCTGCTGTTCCTCCCTGTGGGCGGGGGCCCGACGATCGGCGCCACTCAGGCGCGGGCGATCGTCGAGCGGCTGCGCCCGCGGTGGGTCGTACCGATGCACTACCGCACCCCGCGCATCGGGTTCCTCGAGACCGCGGAGGAGTTCCTGGCGCTGTTCGCCGACGTCCGCCGCACCCCGACGGCGACCTTCGAGACCGCAGAGCTGGCGGTCGGGGAAGGGCCCATCGCGGTCGTGCCGGCGGTGCCGTAAGGCCACCACCGCGCGTCGTGTCGATTTCGCGGCTGCCCGTTCGACGTGTCAGTAGAGCCGCGGTGCGAGCCTGTCGAAGCGGACCGGCGCGCCAGGGCGTAAACCACCAGCGAAGGAGTGACGACGATGCGCTTCATGATGATCATGATCCCGAACATCCCCGACGAAGCCGACTGGACGCCCAGCCCTGAGGCCGTGGCCGCCATGAGCCAGTACAACGAGGAGTTGACCAAGGCAGGGGTGCTGCTCGGTCTCGACGGCCTGCACTCGACCGCCCACGGCGCGCGTGTGGGATTCTCAGGCGGCACGGCCACGGTGACCGACGGGCCCTTCACCGAGGCGAAGGAGGTGGTCGGCGGCTACTGGCTGATTCAGGCGAGATCGAAGGCGGAGGCGGTCGAGTGGGCCTCGCGCTGCCCAGCTGCCGACGGCGACGTCATCGAGGTTCGCCAGGTCTACGAGATGTCGGACTATCCCTCCGAGGTCCAGGAGGCCGCGCGCTGAGAGCGGGCGCGGTCGAGCCGGTGAGCGCCACCCGCGAGCAGCGCGCGATCGAGGCTGTCTGGCGGATCGAGTCCGCGGCGCTCGTCGCCGGCCTGGCGCGGATCGTGCGCGACGTCGGCCTGGCGGAGGATCTCGCCCAGGACGCGCTCGTGGCAGCGCTCGAGCGGTGGCCCGAGTCGGGTGTCCCGGACAATCCGGGCGCCTGGCTCATGGCCACGGCCAAGCATCGTGCGGTGGACCTGCTGCGCCGCAGCACGCGCCTCGAGCACAAGCACGAGGAGTCTTCAACGAGGGCTACGCCGCGAGCGGCGGCGAGGAGTGGGTGCGCGCCGACCTCTGTGAGGAGGCGCTGCGCCTCGGCCGCATCCTCGCCGGGCTCGCCCCGCAGGAGCCGGAGGTGCACGGCCTGGTCGCTCTCATGGAGATCCAGGCCTCGCGCCTGAAGGCCCGCGTGAGCGCCGACGGCGAGCCGGTGCTGCTGCTCGACCAGGACCGTGCCCGTTGGGATCGCCTGCTGATCCGGCGTGGCCTGACCACACTCGAGCGGGCGCAGCGACTCGGCGGCACGCTCGGCCCCTACACGCTGCAGGCCGCGATCGCGGCGTGCCACGCTCGCGCGGCGACCCCGCAAGAGACCGACTGGGGGCGGATCGCCGCCCTGTACGAGGCTCTCGCCCAGCTCGCCCCCTCCCCCGTCGTGGAGCTAAACCGCGCGGTGGCAGTCGCAAGCGCGTTCGGCCCGGCCGCGGGCCTGGAACTCCTCGACACTCTCCACGGCGAGCCCTCGCTGAAGGCCTACCACCTGCTGCCAAGCGTCAGGGGAGATCTGCTCGCCCGACTGGGCCGCCTCCAGGAGGCGCAGGCCGAGTTCCAGCGCGCCGCGTCGCTCGCCGGCAACGCGCGCGAGCGACGGCTGCTCCTCGACCGCGCCACGGCGTGTGCGTGGCGGGCGGGCCGTAGCCCGATGTCGAGCTGACCGCGGCCCCAGCAAACGCCCCGTGCCCGACGTAGAGCTGACCGCGCCTCCAGAGCAAACGTCCCGTACCGCGACGTAGAAAAACCCCGCCTGGAGAACCGCCGCGCGCTTTGCACAACAGCCTCGTGAGCGGGGCTTTTCCTTAGCAGGTCGATAAGCGGGATTCTGTCGTGAGCAGCCATCCATCTGAGCGGCCTACCTGGACCTCGGCGGGCAACCTGCAAGCGGTCCTGTCTGGCCTTGCATCGGGTGGGGTTTGCCCAGCCGCCGCGTCACCGCGACGCTGGTGCGCTCTTACCGCACCATTTCACCCTTGCCCACCAGCCGTTCACGTGGGACGGCCGGTGTCGGCGGTTTGTTTCTGTGGCACTTTCCCGCGGGTTTCCCCGGGTCGTATTCGACCACCTTGCCCTGTGATGTCCCGACTTTCCTCGAAGACCGAAGCCTCCGCGGCTGCTTGACCTGCGCTTTCAATTTAGCGCGTCCCGCAACCAACGTGAAGGCACGACGTTAGGCCTCCCCACGCCCCAACCCGGCAAGGCCCTTGAGCCGCGACGCGTGTTTCTCAGCGCAGCTGCGTCCCACAGTCCATGCAGTCCCCGTGCGGAGCATCATCCAGCGCGGCGCCATCCGGAGCGTCGGCGCCGGAGGCCGTCCCCCCGCCACAGGACGCCATCGTCCCGCCGCAGACCGGGCAGCGCACCACCTCGCAGACGCTTAGCTCCTCCCACGCGCCGGCGATCAGGTCGTCCAGCGTCAGAGCGCCGGGCGCCTCTCTGCCCACGTCGGACGCGACCCCTCGGACGGCACACCCGACCCCGCCCACAGCGGATTCGACTCCACCAGCGGCGGATTCGACCCCGCCCGCGGGCCGGCTGACCCGATCCTGCGGACTGCGCGCACCCACCCGGTCGCGGCCCGCCTGCCTGCGAGCCTCCCGTCCGAGGAGACCGGGGAGGCGTTGCCGCCGGCGCCTGTGGAGGGCAGCGGCGCCCATCAGAGGCTCCTCAGCAGTCCGACGACGCGCCCCAGAACCTTGACCTCCCGGCTGCGGATCGGCTCCATGGTCTCGTTCTCGGGCTGCAGGCGGATATGGTCGGCTTCGCGGAAGAAGCGCTTGACGGTCGCCTCCTCCCCCAGCAGGGCAACCACGATCTCGCCCTCGCGAGCGGTGTCCTGGGGCCGCACCACCACCAGGTCACCCTCGAGGATGCCGGCGTTCTTCATCGAGTCGCCACGTATCCGCAGGAGATACTCCCCGTCCTCACCACCGGCGGCCTCCGGGACGGAGATGTAGTCCTCGATGTTCTCCTCCGCCAACACCGGCTGGCCCGCGGCGACGGAGCCCACCAGCGGCAGGCCCTCGGCGCGTACGATCGAGCGCACGCTGTCCACAGCGCTCCCAACCGCTCGGTCGAGCAACTCGATCGCCCGCGGCTTGGAGGGATCGCGGCGCAGAAGGCCGATCTTCTCCAGGTTGGCCAGATGCGCGTGCACGGTCGAGGAGGAGGCGAGCCCCACGGCCTTGCCGATGTCGCGCACCGTCGGGGGATAGCCGTACTTGGCGGAGTACTTGTGGATGAAGTCGAAGATCTCCTGCTGGCGTTTGGTCAGATCCATGATCTCTGGGTCCCCTGGTCGGCTGGATGGAAGGACTGAGACGAACATGTGTTCGTACAGTAGCGCCGCCCACGGACGGACGCAAGGGTCGATCGCGCGATCGACCGCTCGAGCGCCGGCTCGACGGGCCTCAGGCGAGGTCGGGGGCCCCATCCGACGGGCGACCGATGGAGTGTGCCCGCAGGGCTATACTCGCCCACTCTGCGCCCGTGGCGGAATTGGTAGACGCGCAAGGTTGAGGGCCTTGTGGAGATTGTTCTCCGTGGTGGTTCGAGTCCACTCGGGCGCATTGAGAAAGCCCTGCTGAGCGGGGCTTTTTTGATGCTTGTGGGAGATCTGTCGCCGCCTTGCGCTACTGTACGGACTTGTGTCACCGACAAAGTCGTACAGTCTTCCGTACATCGCCGTGCCGCTGGCAAGCCCGATAAGGGCGCCCCGATGAGCTACAGGTTCGCGAAGGACCGCTGGGAAGTCCGCTGGCGCGATGCGACCGGCCGCCACCGCTCGCGACGGTTCACCACCGAGGAGTCCGCCAGGGCGTTCGACGAGTCGATCCACGACCACGAGGTCGGCCAGCGCAAGCAGACGCAGTACGGCAGCAGCGGCGGCGTCTATCCGTACCCGACTGCCGCGGGGACCAGGTGGCGCTGCTCGGTCAGGCGCTCCGACGGCTCCTTCACGAGCAAGCGCGGCTTCACGAGCGAGAAGGCCGCGCGAGACGCTCGCCGGCGACTGACCGAGAAGCAGGAGCGCGGCGAGGTTCGCCACACGAAGGAGACCTTCGGGGCGTTCTGGTCGCGCTGGCTGGATCGCCGCAAGCCCTATCTGGAGGAAGGGACGTGGCAGGCGTATGAGCGGGATGGCCGCCTGCGACTCGTGCCGGCCCTCGGGTCGGTGACGCTTGGCCGTCTTGATGTCGAGCATGTCCGTGAGCTGATGGACCAGTGGACAGAGGCGATGGAAGCCGAGGAGCTCGCGCCGAAGACCGTCAACAACACGCTCGGGACGCTCGTGGTCTGCCTCAACGCGGCCGTCGAGGACGAGTTGATGGTCGCCAACCCGGCGCTGCGCGTGCCGCGGCTGCCGCCGGCGCACATCGAGCGCGAGTACCTGCGCCTCCACGAGATCCCGCTCTACCTCGACTCGTGCTCGGCGGTCTACCGGCCGCTCGCCGAGTTGCTGATCGCGAGCGGCATGCGGATCTCTGAGGCCTTGGCTCTGCGGGTCGGCGATCTGGAACTCGAGCATACGGGCGGCGCGATCGTCGTGTACAGATCGCGCAAGAAAGACGCAGTCGGCTCCACGAAGTCGGATCGCTTCCGTTCGGTGGAGATCGGGCGGAGGCTCGCACGAGTGCTCCAGGACCATCTCGCACGCCACGGTGAGATGACCTCCGGCGAGGAACACGACGCACACCTGTTCGTGATGCCGGCACGCGTGCGCAAGCACGATCGCGGCCGCTGGCAAGGCGGCGGAGTCGGCGAACCGATGGACCGCACGACCGTCTCGCGCGATTGGCACAAGCAGGCGCTGCAGGACGCTGCGCTGCGCGACATGCCGCTGCACGCTCTGCGCCACACCGCCGCCGCCGCATGGCTGGCGGGCGGGAACTCGCTGATGTATGTGCAGCGCCAGCTCGGCCACTCGGACATCGGCACGACCGAGTGCTACTACGGACACCTCGAGCGCCACGTCCTCGCGGCCGGAGCAATCGCGACCGAAGAAGCGATCGCGCGGGCGTCGAGCCGTTTGCGGCGCTAGTCCAGAAGACTTCGCTGCTCGCCGGCCGCCGTACGGCGAGAACCCTGCGCCCTACCCCTACGGCCTCTGGAGTCCGCGTAGCGACTGCGGGACGACCCGGCCGCCACGACTACGGGCGTCTTCGATCCAGCGTTCGATGTCCTCTGGAACGAACCTCAACGGGCCGGCCTCGCCGCCGATGCGGATCGAGGGGATTCGCCCAGCCTTGGCAGCGTCATACAGCCACGAGCGGGAGACACCGAGATGGCGAGCGACATCGGTGGGCCTCATCAAAGCCTGCATCAATTGCCACTGGCCGTCCGTGCCCTGAGCGGCCAGCGAGCGAGGCTCCGCGTGCCGAGACCACCGGGCAGGTATGTCGAGGTCGCCGCCGGCGGGAAACCGTGCCTTTGGATTCTGCCTGGATTGCGTATGCCTATTGACGCCCGAAACGCACCCGCTACCCCCCATCGAGTTCGACGACCGGGTATGCCCAGCTGCCTACTGGCGAAACGGGCGCTCGTGCGCCGCCCTCTCTAGGACAAAGCACGCTGAGCGTTCAAGCCCCCATTTCATGGGGTGTGCGAAACCCCCTCAATCGCCGACAAAACCCCCTTTTGCACCGACAAAACCCCCTCTCGCGAGGCCTAATCGCGTGCGAAACAAAACGCCCATCCCCGCCTCATGCGGCTCGCTCTGCAAAACCCAACATCCCTGCAAATCGCCACCTCTGCGGTCGGCGCGGGAACGCCTGCAAAACCCAATTTGCTCGGTGACGAGAAGTAATCCATCACCCACAGGAGAAGAACGCACAGCGGCGCGGCACGAAAGCACGCCTCGTAGCCGGCGAGGCGCGGCCAGGCTCGAGAGCGATCACCACTACGAACGCCCGCGTGCGAACACCGGATGCGAGGCCCGCTCTGCCATCAGCCACCGCCCTGCCCGTCAGGACCCGGTAGCACTCGCACGGAAAGCTCCACTCCTGCGTCGAGCGGCACACAGATCGAGACGTAGCCGCGGGCGGGATCACGGACGTGCTCCAGGTACGGAAGCAGGTCCGGGTCATCCACGTTGAGGTCGGCTGCCACGAGCGCCCCGGGCGCCAGGTGGGGCTCAACCAGTTCAAGAACCGCCAGGTACAGGTCGTTGCGGCCGTCGAGGAACAGCAGGTCGACGGAACCGTCCAGATCGGCGAGCGTCTGCCTGGCGTCGCCGAGCCGCAGCTCGACAAGATCCGCGAGGCCCGCGTCTGCGAGGTTGCGACGGGCGATCTCAGCCTTGCTCGCAGGCAACTCGGTGGTGACCAGCGAGCCGCCGCAGTCCCTGGTAGCAGCCGCGAGGTACACGGTCGAGATGCCGAAAGAAGCGCCGAACTCGACGATTCGACGGGCTCGCCCGCTCGACGCGAGCACGTACAGCAGTTCGCCGACCTCGCGCTTGATCGCCAACGGAGCATCGCCATAAAGCTCATACCGCTGGGCCTGCGCCAGCCTCACCCCGAGCTGCGCCTCGCGCGCTCGAACACGCTCCTTGGCCGGCTCGTCCTCAGCCCACGCCGCGGCGTGCAGGCGATCGAGAACACCCGCCACCGTCGGTGATCTCAGCGTCGAGGACACCAACGATCCCCTATGGGACCCTCATCGATGCTGGCGCCCTGGCTTGCTCTCGCTCGCAGCACTCGTCAATTCATAGGCGTGCGGAACCCGAACCATCCTCACCAGTGGAGGGCTGCCACCGAAACGCAGCTGCCCCCTTGCCTCGAAGCCAAGGCGTTCATAGAGCGAAATGTTACGCTCACTAGTGGCCTCAAGGTAGGCAGGTATCCCTTCCTCGTCGCAACGTTCAAGCGTCGGGCGCATCAGCTTGCTTCCGAGCCCTTGACCCTGCACCGCGGGAGCCACCCCGATATACGGGAAGTAATAATGAGGTTCCCGAAGGTGGCATCCCTCCATCTGCGCTGCCAAACCTGCAGCTTTCGGAAGATGTATACCGAACACCCTACCTTGGCTGACCGCAACGCGGTAAGGCGTGCTCCACGCGCCGGGTGGCAACGAAAGTGCCGCGCCGACCAGATCTGAGGACGTCCACACACACCCGAGCGGGATAACAAGCTGACGAAGCTCGATGCCAAAGAAGCGTTGAAGCCGAACCTGCCTGCTCGCGTCGTCAGGCAGTAGCCATTCGAAGACTGGATCTTTCTCGAAGGCTTCCGCCAGAGTGACCGTCAGCCGGTCGATATCCTTTACTGTCGCGCGCAGTGTGTCGGGCTCCTCGGAGGACATGCTCGACAAGCCTGAACCTCGCGATCCCTCGACGCACATGAAGATCTTATATCGAACGCGACGGCCCAGCCACCGCCACAAGGCTCGATCAGGATGGACTTGCCTCCAGGCAAAGCGTATCCTCAGCTTCGCCCGATGGATAGCGCCGTCGACACGGATGTGGTGACCGTGGAGGCTGGTCTGGCCAGCCTGATGGCGGCACGACGCCTGGTGGAGGCGGGGGTTAGTGCCGTACCTCGATGACCAGCCCGACATGTCCGCATCAACCAACTCGGCGGAGCAAGATCCGAGCCTTGTGCAGGAGCCACTCGGGCTTTTGCAGTGCTGGCTGGACGATGCCACGGACGCCGGCCTCCAGAGCCATACAGCGATGACGCTCTGCACCGCTTCCGCAGATGGCGAGCCATCTGCCAGGACTGTCGACATCAAGCGCCTGGAGCCCGGCACCTTGATCTTCACCACCGCTCTATGGACGCGGAAGGCACGCGAGATGACCGCCAACCCCAAGGTCGCCGGGCTGTTCCACTGGCCGCAGCTCGGCCGTCAGGTACACGTCGCGGGCACGGCTGTCCTCGCTGAGCGAGCGCTGGCTGAGGAACTGTTCGCGTTACGCAATCGCACGCACCGACTGCAAACGCTCGTGTCCCGCCAAGGCGAGACGATCGGCGATCTCGCACCGCTGCACAAGCGCCTGCTGGAGTTGGAGGAGACCTATCGAACTGCTGAGATACCCTGTCCGGAGGATTGGGGCGCCTTTCGCCTGACGCCGTGCGTGGTCGAGTTCTGGGAGGTCGCGCCTGACCGCTTGCACGAGCGCATTCTCTTCGAGCGGACCGGCGTCTCCTGGCAGCGCCGGCGGCTGGCACCTTGACGGCGCCTGCGCTTGCCGACGCAGCACTGCTGCGCGAAGATCTGAGATATGTCAAGGCGTGCCGCCGTCGTCGACCATCACATGAGGACGTACTACAATCGCCGCGCGGACGAGTACAACGAGTGGTGGCTTGGCTCCGGCTCGTTCGCTGGGCGTCGCCGTCTCGGCTGGCGCGAGGAGGTGGCGGAGATAGTCACGCTGGCCGCCACGCTAGAGCCCGCACGGACGCTCGACGTGGCATGCGGAACGGGCTTCCTCACCCGCCACCTACGCGGCGAGGTGGTCGGCATCGACCAGAGTCCGGCGATGACTGAAATCGCCCGCCGTGCCGCGCCTCAGGCTCGCATTGTCTGCGGTGAGGCCGTGCCGCTGCCTTTCCCCAAAGGCGCTTTTGATGCGATCTTCACGAGCCACTTCTACGGACATCTGCTGCCAGCCGAGCGAGAGCGGTTCCTGGCCGAGGCAGCCCGGGTCGCCACACGCCTGGTCGTCGTCGATGCCACGCTGCGCGAGGACGTCGAGGAGGTGCAGTGGCAGCCCCGACAGCTCAACGACGGCTCGCGACACAGGATCTATAAGCGTTACTTCCGCGTCGAACAGTTGGTCACCGAGCTCCGCGGCGGCGTCATCCTGCACGCCGGACGGTGGTTCGTGGCTGTGTCCTGCGATCTGGGGCCATGGCGCCGACCCGTCGAGCCCGCTCACCGCGAGGCCAGCCGATGAGTGGCGCCACGCCAGAGGCACCGCTGCTCGGCTCCTGCCTGTGCGGCGGTGTGCGGCTGCGCATCACGGGTCCATTCCTGCGCGCTACCTACTGCCACTGCCGCCATTGCCAGAAGCGCACCGGCAGCGCCTTCTCGGCTCAGGCGCGCGTGGCGCAGGAGCACTTCGAGCTGCTCGCTAGCAGCGACCTGATGCGCACGTTCACGCCCCCGGAGGGTCGGCCCAAGGTCTTCTGCGGGCAGTGCGGTTCGAGCCTCTTCAGCGGCGACCCGCTCGTCGACGCCGAGGTTAGCGTCCGGCTTGGCATCCTCGAGGGGGACCCTGCGATCCGTCCGGAAGCGCACCTCTACGCAGACTCCGCACCCCGCTGGCGCCCGCTGCCGGAGGACGGCCTGACCCGTTACTCGGGGCCAGCGACTCCGCAGTCGAGTAGCCCCCTGGCAGATCACGTCTCGCTGCTGGTCGTGAAGGTCGGCGGCAGCCTCTTCTCGGACAAGCGCCTGGATCGAACCGTTGACGAAGTCGCGCTGGAAGCGCACAGCGCCGCGATCGCGCTCCTGGCCAAGGAAGCGCCAGGGCGAGTCGTGTTCGTCAGCGGTGGGGGCGCATTCGGGCACGCGGCCGCGCGCGAGCTGGACCTCGGCGACCCCCACGCGGCGCTCCCGCTCACCGAGGCCAACTTCGCGCTGAAGTGGAAGTGGACGCAGGCACTCCGCGCCCAAGGCGCGCCTGCGCTGCCCCTGCAGGTGAGCGCATTCTGCACGCGCGGCGAGAGCGGCGAGCTGCAGGTGAGCCACGGCGTGCTGCGGCAGATGCTCGCGCAGGGGGCCCTGCCCGTGCTCTCTGGCGATGCGATCGTATGCCCCAATGGGGCGCTGAAGATCCTGGGGAGCGATCGGGTGCCCGAGGCGCTGCTCGGGCTGCGCCCAGGATCGATGAGGGTCGTGACCCTGACCAACGTGCCTGGGCTACTCATGGACCGGCAGGCGCCTGGCGAGGTGCTGCGCGAGATCGACCCTGAGGATGCGGAGGAGGCGATGACGCTCCCGTGGAGCCCGCCCGCCTGGGACACGAGCAGCTCGATGGCGGGCAAGCTGCGCGCGCTGGTGGACGTCGCACGCCAGGGGGCCGAGTGCTTCATCCTGCAAGCCAGCCCAGAGCGTCCGTGGGCGTTCCTGCTCGAGCCCGTCGAGCGCTGGCCGCAGGAGATGGCCTACACCCGTATCAGCCGGCGCGCAGCAAGCGGCGCAGCCGCGTCCACAGGTTGAACAGCGAGGTCGACAGCCGCTCCTGCCTGGATGCCCGCGGCGGCAGCATGCCGATCTGGCGGGCGAACTCCATCGTGTCGGAGAAGGCGTCGTTTCCTACAATCAAGCCATCGCGGACGCTGAAGACGTCGACTCCCTCCAGCTCCAGCGGAGCGCCAGTCGGCCGGATCCCATACAGGGGCGCGGAGCCGCAGAAGGTCCCACGCAGCCGCCACTGCAGCGCACAGCGGTCCGCATCGGCCGTCGTGGCGACCACCTCGAAGCGAGCGTCTGGCACCGCCGCCAGCAGCGCCGTCATCTGCTCGTGCACCCCATCTGGGGCGAGCGTGTCGATCTGGCCCCGGACGTTCTGGCGAGCGCCATCGGCCCAGCAGGCCAGGGCTCGATCGAGCTCGTGGTCGCTCAAAGCCTGCATGTAGGAACGCGCCACGCGCTCAGCGGATATGTGGGTCGCTGCGGGCTGGACGCGGCGCTCGTCCGTATCTGCGCCGTTCATGGCTCACCTCCCGCGGTCTCAGCAGCGCCCATGCGCTCCCGGGCTCCTGGCGTGGCCTCTGCCAGCGCCTCGTCGAGCGCAAGGAAGAACCTGGCGATGTGCTCTGGCCCGACCTGGCCCATGTTCGCGATCCTCACGCTCGGACCGACCTCGGGCTGGGTCGCATAGATGACGAACCCGCGCGCCTTCAGAGCGTCATGCAGCGGCTGATAGGACACGCCGCTCGGCGGGATCGCGACCGTCACGTTGTTGCAACGGTGCTCGTCGGAGAGCAGCAACTCGAAGCCGCGCTCCCGCAGGCCGGCACGCAGCGCCTGGGCGCACTCCTGGTAACGGGCGCCGCGGCCGGCCGCGGTCTCCCGCAGGGTCAGCTTCAGCGCCTGGTCAAGGGCATATAGAACCTGGACGGCCGGGGTGAATGCGGGCGCGTCGTCCAGCTCCTGCGCCTGGTAGTGCGTGTGCAGATCGAGGTAGTAGCTGCGCCGTGGGCCGCCTGAAAGCGCCTCCAGCGCGTCCTTGCGCGCACATACGAAGCTGATGCCAGGAAGGCCCTCGATGCACTTGTTCGCCGTGCCCACACACCAGTCGACGTGGTCGGCCTGCATGTCCAGTGGCTCGCTGCCAAGGCTGCTGATCGCATCCACGACCAGCGATCGCCCGTGCCGAGCCACGATCTCGCCGACCGCGCGCAGCGGGTTGAGCATGCCGGTGCTCGTCTCGTGGTGGACCATGCCCACATGACCGATGCTTGGATCGCTCGCCAGCTCCTGCTCGATCGCGCGCAGGTCGAACGGGCTGGTCCAGTCGAACTCGAGGTGTCGGCAGGCAATCTCATGCACGGTCACGATCTCGTGCAGGCGGCGGCCGTAGTGGCCGTTGTCGAGAATCAGGATCCTTCCGCCCGCGGGCACGACCGAGGAGAAGGTCGCCTCCAGCGCGGCCGTACCCGAGCCGGTCACCACCACGCTCCTGCAACTCTCCCGGCCACCGCAGACCGCGGTGATCTTGGCGCGAACGTGGCGCATCAGGTCTGCCACCTCCGGCTCGCGATGGCACACGTCGGCGTAGCCCATCGCCTCGCGGACGCTGTCGTGTACGTTCACCGGCCCAGGGTTCAGCAGGACCGTGCGCGGCGGCGGCGGCGCAACGTCCAGCTCGGACCGCGCTGCTGTGTTCACGGTCACGGCTGCAGCCGCTCCGAGCGCCAATCCGAGCCCTCACGCAGGTACTGGAGCCTTCGGTGCAGCCGGTCAGGGCTTCCGTGCCAGAACTCGATTCGCTGCGGCACCAGCCGGAAGCCGCCCCAGCCCTGGGGACGGGCGAGTGCGTCCCCGCCAGCGCTCAGATGCTGCGCGGCGGCGCGCAACTCCGCCTCGCTGTCCAGCGGCTCGCTCTGCCTGGAGACGACGGCGGTCGCCCGGGCATCGCGCGGGCGCTCGTCGAACAGCGCGTCCGACTCTGCCTCGCTCAGGCGCTCGACAGAGCCTGCCACGTTCACCTGTTGCAGCGTCTCGCGCCAGTAGAGCGTACCTGCCGCCCACGGTGTGCGATCGAGCTCGCGTCCCTTCCTGCTGCCGTGATGCGAGGTGAACACCAGCCCGGTGTCCAGCGTCTTCAGGAGCACGATGCGGCTGGACGCGCGGCCCGCGTCATCCGCCGTAGCCAGGGCCAGCGCGTTCGGCTCGCGCACTCCGTGCTCGCGTGCGAGCGCCAGCCACTCGCGCAGCAGCTCGATCGGATCCCGCGGCGGCACGTCGAACTCCGCCAGCTCCAGCGAGGCGGTGCCTGTCAGCGTCGTCTCCCGCGAGGCCTGCTCCTGTGGTTGTTGCTCACGCGTGCTCGCCATCGACCGAGTACTCATACCATCCTGGTCAACGAATGTCCACGGGAGCCGCGCTTGCGCCGCGGCGGGATTCCTCCACGGCCTGCGTGAACCACGAGTCGTAGCTTGAGACGTCCTCCTCGCCGGTGAGCTCGAAGACGGCACGGACTGGCGGAATCGTCTCCTCCACCGGCAGGCTCGTGCCGCTGCGCACGATGGTCCGCATCGTCTCCTCCATCGCTCCCATCGCCGCCCGCAGCACCTGGTTGGCGTAGACCGCCACCGAGATGCCCGCGCGCTCCAGCTCCTCCACGGTCGCATGCCCGTAGGTGGTCGGAATCGCAACCAGCGGCGTGCGCTGGCCGCGGGCGCGCCATGCTTTCGCGAACGCCGTCACCTCGGCGGCCGTCTGTGTGCGGGAGTGCACGACGATCGCGTCCGCGCCCGCTTCGGCGTAGAGCTGCGCGCGCTCCAGCGCACGGTCCAGGCTCTCCCCCTCGATCAACGACTCCAGGCGCGCGAAGACCAGGAACTCGGACATTCGCTGCGCCTCCTTGGCAGCGCGAATCTTGATCGCGAACTCGTAACGGTCGGTCAGCGCCTCGCCGTTTCCTGAGCCGAGCGGGACGCGCCTGGGGTCCGGCTTGTCCTCAATGCATATCGCCGCGACGCCCACGTGCTCGAACTCCATCACGGTGCGCCGCAGGTTGCGAACATCCCCGAAGCCAGCGTCGCAATCAGCGATCACGGGCAGGCTAGTCGCGGAGACGATCGTACGGGTCGCCTCGCGCACCTCGCCCATCGTCAGGATGTTGGCGTCTGGCACGCCGCGGCTGGCGGCGATGCCCAGCCCGCTTGCCCACAGCGCATCGACGCCACAGCGGTCGGCCACCAGCGCGGAGAGCCCGTCATGGACGCCACCCACGCGCAGGAACCGCCCGTTTGCCAGCCCCCGTCGCAGCGCAGCGGCCGGGTGCTCCTCCGCGACCACCAGCTCATCAGCCGCCTCGCGGGCGGCGCTCTGGGAGCCCTGTGCCGCCGGCGCGCCGCCGCGGCGCTGTTTCAGCTGGGTGCGTAGCTCCTCCAGCCAGAGCAGGATGTCGCGCATCACGTGGTGGTTCTGCTGGGGACGCAGGGCGCCTAGCTGGAAGAACATCACGCCCTCGCTGGGCGGTCCAAGCAGCGTCAGCCGACGATCGACGTGGCCCTGCTCGTCGACAGGGTGGAAGTCCGAGGAGAGGTCCAGGCCGCCAGGCTCGTATGACGGACCGTCATGCGAGGGGTTGCGCCACTTGCGGATCAGCCCCCGCCGCAGCATGTTGGGATAGAGGAGCAGGACGTCCCGCTCGGGGTCGAAGGGGTGCACCTTGGCGTCGACCAGGGTGTCGACCAGCACGCTCGCGCCGGTGCGCCGGCCGACGATCCGAAAGCGTCCGCTGCCCTCATCGCACTCGACGCGCGCATCCGGGCCGACCGAGACATCGACGAACCCCTGTTCGACCAGCGCGCGGATTCGCTCCATCACCTCAAGGCCCGCCCCGTTGGCCAGGCGATTGTGATGGCGCATGTAGGTCTCCAGGAAGCGTTCATGCGAACGAGCGGTTAGCCCGCCGAAGTCAATCGCGTACGCGAGCACGGGGCGCAGGTCGCGCCAGACCCCGTCCGTCGCGGCCTTTGCAGGATTCTCCACGTTGCCCTGCGCCGCCCATGAATGGTCCACGCCGAACAGCTCCACCATCGCCTGCCTGTAGTCCTCGCGGCTGCCCTGGCGCTCTGGCGCGATCGGCTGGATCATCCCCTGCCAGGAGAAGGCCTTGTCTCGCAGCAGGAGTGGATGTGCAAAGGGAGACTCTCGGCCGCCCAGCGCCTCGGCCACGCTCGCACCTGCGGCCAGGCTCTGCTCGATCTCCTGGGCCGCGGTCCCGAAGACCACCTCGAGGTGGCGGCAGAACGCGGGCCTGGCCGGCCAGGCGTGATCCCCGTCTGAGAGCGCCGAGAGCTGCTGCTCGCCTGTGAGGACGCCGTCGATCAGCGCCGCCGCCTGATCCACGAGCGCCTGAACCGGCTCCAGCAGGAAGGCCGCCGGGTCGCCGGCTGACGCGCGGCCTGTGAGGAAGACCTCGTAGCGTTCGCTCGCCGCAGCGCGCAGGTGCTCTGCGAGCTCTTCGCCAAGCATCGTGCGGTAGTAGACGTATGCCATCTCCAGCAGGACGCAGGGGAGCAGGTGGCTCTCGAAGTCGAGTTGGCGGCGCGCGTCGAATTGGCCGAGGTCGATCGGGACGCCCACGCTCGCGCGCAGGCGATCGACCGTATCGCAGGTGAGGAAGACGCCTTTATGCTCGAGCGTCGCCAGGTCTTTCTCCTTGGCGTTGAACGGCCTTGCGAATGTGAACAGGCCAGCCTCGCTGAATGGAACGATCGAGCGCGGCTCGCGCCCGCTGGGCATGTATTCGAGCTTGCCCTCGCGTGACTCGAATCTGCCGCCCCGCGCCTCGGTCAGGTAAAGGATGATGTCGATTGCGGTGAGGCCCATACCGCTGGCGGCGATCACGTGCTCGCCGCCAGTGATCTCCTCGGAAAGGTTGTCCTCGAGGGGATAGGCGCTCGGCACATACCTCGCCCCGGTACGCTCCGCAAACTCCGTCATATGGCGCAGTGCGGGCACGTGTCGCGGGTCGTTGGAGGAGTGGCCGGTGACCAGCAACACGTGGTCCGCCCGGCAGCTCTGCGGCTCGCCTCGGTCGACGAGCAGCTCCAACTCGGCGCCGCGGTCGATGACGTCGAGAACCTCGGCCTCGTGCAGGCGCAGATCGACGGCTGGGTGACCCCGCAGCAACGCTGCATAACGCTCGAAGCGGTCCCGCAGCGCCAGCCCGTGCATGTAGCGCTTGGGCCAGTCCTCAGGAGCCAGGTCGAACTCGGAGTCGCCGGTCTCCTCGAAGCGCTGCCGGCACCACTGGTGCAATGTGGGGCGAAGCGAGTGATCGAGCAGCTCGCCCGCCTGCTCCACGCTCTCATCGGCGGCGAAGGCCACCTGGCCAACGATGCGGTTGAGGTAGCTGGTGCGCGGCTGCCTG
This sequence comes from uncultured Solirubrobacterales bacterium, assembly GCA_963831945.1. Classification (GTDB taxonomy): domain Bacteria; phylum Actinomycetota; class Thermoleophilia; order Solirubrobacterales; family Solirubrobacteraceae; genus Palsa-744. The sequence goes on from CAWHSC010000003.1 coordinate 629,074, forward strand.
GTGCTGTGCACAAGCCCAGCGCCGAACTGTCCGGATCGATCGAAGACATCAATCGTCAGACGCACTCCCGCCAGAAGCTCATCGGCTGTCGCGGCGAGGCGATCGAGCACGTAGCAGCAGCTCGGTCCGGCGCCGACGATCGCCAGCCGGAAGTCGAATGGCTCTCTTGCAGGCACCATCGGGCCAGAATAAGGCCACCCCCAGGGGACGGCAAAATCCGGCGTCATGAGGCAAGAGCGGCTGGCGAGACACTCGCCAGATCGCGCCGCTCAGGGCGTCTCGGCGAGGCCCTGCTCCTCGACCGACCGCTCCACGGCTGGTTGGGGGAGCCTGGCTGCGAGCTGGCGTGGCAGCCACCAGTTACGCTCGCCCAGCACCGCCAGTGCCGCCGGCACGAGGCCGCAACGGACCACCGTCGCGTCGAGGAACACTGCAAGCGCCATGCCCACGCCGAGCTGGCGAAAGATCTCCTGCGAGGCGTCCGCGGAGGTCAGAAAGACCAGCATGATCAGCAGCGCAGCCAGTGTGATCGAGCGCCCGCTCCGCTCGAGCGCCCGCGTCACCGCGAGGTCGTTGGGCGGGACCCCTGTCTGCTCTCTGCCGCGCTGGCGCTCGTACTCCTCGCGTACACGTGAGAGCAAGAAGATCTCGTAGTCCATCGAGATCCCGAAGACCACCGCGAACAGGAAGGGCGGCACGAACCAGGCCAGGCCCGGATCGCCGCCCAGCCGCTCGAAGATCAAGCTCACGAGGCCCAGCGTCGCGGCGACGGAGAGGAGGTTGGTGAGCACCGCCTTCAGCGGCACCACCAGCGACCGCAGCGTGACCAGCAACAGCACGAACGCAAGCAGCGCTGCCACCCCGACCATCACCATGAAACGTTCTCGCACGCGCGCGATTAGATCCACCCCGAGGGCCGCTTCGCCGCCAACGTAAGCGGTCCCACGCGAGACCTCAGGCGCGACCGCCCGGCGCAGCCGTCGTACGGTTTCGTCGGCGGCCCGGCTGCCTGCCGCTGCCTTGGGCACCACGAATATGCGCGACCAGCCATGGCGACCAGCTTCGGGGGGGGCCGCGTTGACCACGCCATGCACGCCGAGGACGGTCCCTTCGATGCGTTCGGCCTGTGCGGTGCGTGCCATCACCACGATCGGGGCGATCACGCCGCTGCCGAATTCCCTCATCACAGCGTCGCTGGCCTGGCGTTGAGCGTCGGAGGCCGGCAGCAGCCCGTCCACCCCCGCGAACATCAGCCGGTTGCCCAGCAGCGGCAGCGCGCAGACGACCAGCAGCAGCGTCGTGCCCACCAACACCAGCCAGCGCCGCCGCGTGACGGCAGAGCCGATCCGCTGCCACAGCGTGCCTCGCTGGGAGGCCCGCACGGCAGGCTTGAGCGCAAAGCGGTCGATGCGCCCGCCAAGTATCCTCAGCACGGCCGGTACGAGGGTGAGCGCGCCGAGCGCCGCCAGCGCTGCTGCGAAGCTTGCGCCGAGCGCCATTGAGGTGAACACCTCGACGCCGAGCACCGCCACGCTCGCCAGCCCCAAGGTGACGGTGACCCCTGAGATCAGGATCGCTCTGCCGGTCGTGCGCAGCGTGTGCCGCAGCGCGTCCTCGACCTCCAGGCCGTGACGGCGGCTTTCCCGGTAGCGCGTGACGATGAACAGCGAGTAGTCGATCGACAGGCCGAGTCCCAGTAGCTGCGCGGTGTTCGTCACGTACACGCTCATATCGATCAGGTACGAGAGCAGCCCGAGACCCGCGAAGGCGATCACCAGGACGATAACGGCCAAGCCGACTGGCACCAGCGCCGCACCCACCGACAGGAAGGCAACGAGCAGGATCACGAGCGTGATCGGGATCGTCAGGCGCTCGGCGCGCGAGAGGTCGCGCTTGGCCAGCAAGGTCGACTCGTGCCAGGTGGCGGCCTCGCCTACCAACGCGACGTCTCTGCCCGCCACGCGATGCACCCAGCCCTGAAGCGAGGGGACCGCCTTCTGGGCGCTGGCCAAGCCGCCCGAGAGGTAGAAGGTCTGCACGACCATCCTGTGCCGGGCGCTTACGTAGAGAGAGCCCACTGACTCGATCCCGCGCTTGTGCGCGAGCATGCTGGCAAGCGCCTGGGCGCGAGCGCGAAGGCGCACGACATCCGGCTTGGAGCTGGTGAAGACCGCGCCAAGCGGCTGGCCCTTCTGCGCTGGGAAGCTGCTCGAGGCGAGTTCATTCGCCCGCTGGGACTGCGAGCCCGGCACTTCGTAGCCACCGTTGCCGACCCGGTTCTGCAACTGGCTCGCAGGGATCGCCGCTGCCACCAGCACCACCAGCCACGCCGCTAGCACCTGGCGCGGATGGCCCACGATGAACTCGATCACCGCGCTCATGATGTCGCCACGAGTCCGTCCCCGACGTATTCGCTGGCGCTCGCGAGCGCAACGTCGAGGGCTTCCAGCGCGCGGTCCAACTGCTCGCGGGTGGTGACCATCGGCGGCAGCAGACGCACCGTGCTCGACGCGCTAAGGCATGGCGACACCAGCACGCCCGCCTGCGCCAGCTCGACGACGACACTGCCAGCGGCCCCAGGACTTCTCATCTCGATCCCACGAAGCAGGCCAATGCCGTGCATCTCCCTGACCGTCTCGCTGTGGGCGCGAGCCAGGCGCGCGAGCCCGTCCTGCAGGCGCGCGGCGAGGTCCCTCGCCGCAGGAGCGAGCTCGTCGACCACGCGCAGCGCCTCGCGCCCCGCAGCGCACGCGAGCGGGTGCCCGCCGAAGGTCGTCGTATGCCACGTCGGATCGGCCAGCAGCGGGGCGAACAGCTCGCGCGTTCCCACGACAGCAGACAGCGGCATCACACCCCCGCCCAGGGCCTTGCCCAGCAGCACCGCGTCGACGTCGATTCCGACCTCCTTCGCTAGTGACATAGGGCCGCAGCGGCGCATGCCCGTCTGCACCTCGTCGCAGATCGCGAATGCTCCGGCGCGGTGGGCGTCTTGGGCCCAGCGGCGCAGGATGCCCGGGTCCAGCGTGCGTGCCCCGCCCTCTCCTTGCACGACCTCGAAGACGATCGCCGCCACGTCGCCAGTCGACGTCTCGCGCTCGACCGCAAGCGGGTCCGTGTCGTCGAGGTGCGCGACTGGCGCAAGCTGACCCGCTCCTTCCCGCAACGCAGGGTTCCAGGTCAGCGCGAGCGCGCCCAGGGTCTTTCCGTGGAACGACCCCCTCACGGCCAGCACCCGCGGTCTGCCGGTCGCGCGACGCGCCAGCTTGATGGCCAACTCCACTGCGTCGGCGCCGTCGCTGCCCAGCCAGACTCGCTCGAACGGCTCCCCTAGGCGGGTCGCGAGCTCGTCCATGCACGCGGCCGTGACCGGGTTGGCGAGAACGCGCGTGGTCGCGGGCATGCGTTCGAGCTGCTCCGCGACGGCCGCGACGATGGTTGGGTGGCGATGCCCCAGCAGCGATACGCCGTATGAACCGAAGTCGATCAGCTCGCGCCCGTCAGACAGGCGCACCGTCGCTCCCTGCGCGGCGATCTCGACCGCGCCGCCTCCGGTCAGCTTGGCCGCAAGCGCCAATCCGGGCGCGCCCCGCCGGCGCAGCGCATCCAGCGCGGCTGCCGGCGCGCTCATGTCGTCAGCGCCTGACGCTCGACGCCATGCAACATCTCGGCGCAATTGTCGTGCAGGGAGCGTCTCGCCACTGGGTTGAGCATTTCCGCCAGCAGCGGGATGCCGATCTCGAACACGACCTTGAAGGAAACCTCCGTCAGCTCAGGGGACCGTTCGACCAGGCCCCACTGGCCCTCGAACATCGACAGGTCGCCGCTGACCTGACTGAAGCTCATCGCCATCGCCGGGTGGTCGACCACGTCGTGCTCGACCCACTCGAGGATCGCGCCCTTCAGCGCGATCGACCATGCGCTGCGATGCTCGGTGGAGCTGATTTGCTCGCAGATCCGCACGCTGCGCACGTTCTCCATCGTGGATGGGTAGCTCTCGATGTCGAGCACCGTCTCCCAGACGCGCTGCGCGGGCGCTCGGATCTCCATCGCTATGTCGACCTCAGGCATCCTTGCTCCTCGTCCACTCGCCAGGCAGGAAGCCCTCCTCGCCGACGATCTCGACCAGATTCAGCCATTCGCGTGCCAGCCCGAGCGCGGGGAAGTAGCCCTCCGGGGTGAGCGCGTCAGGCACCTCTCCGACGACTGCGCTGACGTCACGCTGCAGGCGCCTGCAGCGCTCCAGGAGCCCCTGGTCGACGGTCAGCTCCTCGCCGCCGCGGATCAGCGCCCAGCACTCAATGGCCAGGGGATCATCACCCAAGCGCTCCATCGCCCACGCCGCGCGCATGTTTGGTGCGGGGAGAGGTCGTGAGAACCGCTTGGTCAGCGCGAGCATCACCGCGCAGTCCTCTGCCAGCTGGCGTGCGACATGCCTGGCGAGGCCGTCCTGGCCGGCCGCAACCGCGCCCTGCAGATCCTCGATCCACTGCGCTGCAGGCGGCCCCATCAGCCATCCGGCCTGGCTGCGACACCAGATGTACCGCTGCGCGCCCACCTCGATCGCCTTCACGACTCCTCCCCTCTGATGCCAAGCTCCGCCACTGGGAGCCCGCGCGTCCACTCCAATTGGAGCGCTCCCTGTCGGTACAGCTCGAAGCAGAGCTCCATCTGTGCGCCACTGCAGGCCTCGCACGCCCAGCTGCCATCTTGCACCTCAAGCGACTCCCAGCTCTCCACGTCGCGCTCGTCAAGCTCCCAGACCACCCCCTGCGAAGAGGACATCAGCAGGCGCACAGGCCCAGCCCTGTGCAGCCGCAGGTCGGTGTTCTGCCAGCGCGCGCATGACACGAGCGCCACGGCTCGCAGCTCTACGCCAGTCAGCTCCTCAGCGCAGCGGACGGCGCCGTCCACGAACGCGGACACACCGCTTGGGGCGTGCGGCAGCACTGAGAAGGGCCGGTAGACAGGACGCAGATCGGGGGCATCCCCAGCCAGGCGCACCTGCAGCCACTTGTTGTCGCTGAACGGCAACGAGCGCGCGGCGAGCACCGCCTGCAACGCCTCCTCCACCCCGAAGCGGGCGTTAACAGCCGCTCCGATCCAGTCTCCGGCTGCAAGCGCCAGCTGCGCCACGTATAGGGACCCGCGCATCCGCTCGGCATACTCGCGGACGATCACGTCGCGTGCCACGTTGCGGTAGTCGCGCACCTCCCCAGGGACCAGCGGCGGCCCATCGAGGACGATCCCGTGCGCGATGCGGTGAAGGAGCTTCAGATCGGCCTGCTCCAGCACCGTGCCGAACACCCCGGCCATCGGCTGCTCGTCGACAACGAGCTGGCGGGCGCGCAGGAACAGCTCGTCGATCTCGTCCTGCCTGAGCTTCCAGACGTCCACCCGCAGCGACTCCACGAAGTGCTCCAGCGGCATCCGGGAGGAGGACTCCTGGGTGGCCGGCCCAGCCAGGACGATGTCAAGGTCGCTGCGGCCGTTGCCCAGCCCGTAGGCGAGCGAGCCACCCGCCAGCACCGAGTCCCCGTCCTCGCGCAGGTAGTCGATCACCTCCAGGACCTGGTCCAGGCTCACGCCGTGATGGCTCCTGATCTGCCCTTCCAACCCGCTGCGCCTGTTGTCTTGCTCGGTCGTGCTCACTGCCATCCTTTCCGGCCCCATCAGGCCGAGCGTTTCTGATTCATCGCACCGCCGCGACCCCAGGGTCGGGAGGGCATCAACGCCCGCTGCGGCTCGACCTGCGCCCAGTAGCGCACAGCTGTCTCTATGCATGGCTCCATGCCCGACACCGGATGCGTCGGCGAGAGCGGCCTGTCGATGTGCATGTAGGGCTCGAAATTGGAGAGCAGCTCCAGAATGCGAAATTGACGCGGTGAGAGGCTCTCGCGCGCGAACGGAAGGAAGAAGCGCTCCCAGCTCTCACGGGAGATCAGCCGCGGCGCGTCGAAGGGCTCCAGGTCGCGCTCGGCGCGCCAGGAGTTCAGCGAACCGCTGATCCGGTCGAACACGGTCTGCACGCGAGGCGCCTGCTCGCCGCCCGCGATCGTCAGCACGCCGCCCGTGTTGGGACCTCGCGCCACCTCGACGATTAGCTTGGCGAGCTCGTCGACTGGGATCACCTCAAGGTAGGCGTCCGGGTCGGCGATCACGATTGGCACCATGCTCGCCGCGATCGCCCGCAGAACCGTGTACATGCCTGCGAAGCGAGCGGCGCGCCCGTCCTCGCGGCGGCCGATCACCAGCGGCGGTCGCACGATCGTCAATCGCGCGAACGTCTCGGCCGCGAGACGCTCGGCGTGCGCCTTGGACCACTCATACGTGTTGCGGTAGTCGTCCAGCCGGTCCGAGCCCGCGTCGCCGCGCAGGCCGACCGCATAGGCCGTGGAGACGTGCACGACGTGCGTCTGCTCGTCGGCCAGGGGCGCGAGTGCCGCCACGGAGTCCACGTTGGCTCGGGCCGCCTCCTGAGGAGACATCGTCCAGCGCGTGTCCGCAGCGGCGTGCACGATCACATCCCAGTGCTGGCGCAGCTCCTGCGGCGGGTCCTCTGAGCCCATGCTCCAGGTCACGCCCAGGCCGGCCTGGGCCGAGCGCCCCCTGCTCACTCCCACAACCTGCTCAGCGCCCGCGGCGCGCAGCCGCTCCATCGCCTCCACGCCGACCAGGCCGCTGGCACCGGTGAGGAGCACGCGCATCTCAGCCCGCCTCCCGCTCGACGGTGACGGTGCCCGCGCGGCCGTCGAGCTGGACCATCGCGCCCTGCGGGACGAGCCGCATCGCGTCCCTTACGCCGACCACAGTCGGAATGCCCAGCTCGCGCCCGATGATCGCCGTGTGGGAGAGCACGTTGCCCCTTTCTGAGATCAGGCCACCGGCGGCGACCATCAGGAACACCCATCCGGGATCGGTCGTCTCCGCCACGAGGATCTCTCCGTCCAGAGCCATTTCCGTGCTTGGAGCACGCACCAGCAGCGCTCGCGCCCGCACGCTGCCAGGGCTGCAGCCAACGCCAACCAGCCCGCACTCCGCGGGTGAGGACAGCTCAGGCCCGGAGTCTGAGGCGCCCGCGAGCGCGATGCCACGCGTCACGATCCGGGAAGGCGCGGGCCGGGCCTGTGCCTGCTGGTACTCGGCGCGCCGCAAGCCCGCCAGCGAGCGGAGATCGCGAGTGACCGCGGCGCCGCGGATCGCGTCAGCCACCTCTGAGACGGTGAGGTAGTGCAGGTCGCACTGCTCCTCCAGCAGTCCCTGCTCGGCGAAGCGCTCCCCAATCTCGCTGTAGAGCCGCCGGAAGAGGCCCGCCATCTGCCCGCGCGTGAACCGGACGCTCTCGCGCGCCTTCAGGCCCCATCGGCAGCGCGCGAGCACGAAGGCGAACAGGGCACGGCGCAGGGGATGGCGACGAAGCCGGCTGCGAACCCGCTGCTCGGCCGCGCCGCGAATCGCCTGCTCGCGGTCCTGCATCGCGGCCACGTTGCGTCCGCCGCGCAGGTAGTTGCGCAGGATCGTCACCAGGTCGGTGGGGTCCTGCGCCAGGGTGACCGTCTCCAGCTTGAGCTCCCCGAGCGAGCGGTCGCCGTAGAGCTCGACGTGCCGCCGAAGGGCGGCGTTCAGCTCCGCCAACGAGGGGTCGCTCTGCAGCTCCGTCCAGACCGCCGCAGGCGAGGCGCCAGACTCGAACAGCCGCCGTGCGCGGTCCTCTGCACCGATCTTCTCGGCGAGGCGCACGAGCGAGTGCACTGGCTCGACGCTCTTCATGCCCGTCTCGCCGCACAGCAGCTCGTTGCGCAGGGACACCGGCTCACCCACGTTCCACCGTTGGATCAAGAGACCGAGCACGCCGTATAGCTGCTGGGTGAAGAAGTCCGTGGTCGGTGCCGCCGCCATCTTCCAGAAAAGGACCCTGCAGCACTCCTCGACGCGGTCGAGCAGTTGATGCGCGTCAAGCGCCCCCAGATCCTCGCCCGCCAGCCTCGCGTCAAGCTCAGCGAAGGCTGTTTCGTATGCGCGCACGCGCGGCGCGAGCATCACCCAGGCCGCTATCAGGCGCGTCAGGATGCGCAGCTGCAGCGGCAGCCAGCGCAGGCGCTCGCGCACCGTCGGCGTGGCGCGCTCAGCAGGCCCGCTGGGCGTGAACCCCATCGCCTTCTCGAAAGCTGGCAGCGCCCGCTCGACCCCTGGCACCTGCAGGAACATCCGGTACCAGTTCGAGAGGTTGTAGTACATGCGCCCGTCGAGCAGGCCGACCAGATTCTCGAAGACGTCGGCGTTGGCCGTGACCAGCTTGCGGGGCGCCCCGAATGTCCTCATCAGACCGAGGAAGTTGAGCCTGTAGGCGCTGCGCATCAGAGAGAAGGTCAGCGGCAGCGTCAAGCCTGGGTAGCTCTCGACCAGGTTCGAGTTGTCGAAGGTCTGCTCGCGACCTGCGCTTGGCGTCGTGATCGGCCTGCACTGCAGAACGACCAGCTCGCCAGCCTCATCGAGCGCCCACTCGAGATCCTGGGGGCGGCCACGGCGCCGAGCCAGATCGCGCGCGACACGCCCGATCTCCTGAGCCTGCGCGTCTGTCAGCGCAGGCCGCTCTGCCTCGGCGCCTTCTCGGGCGTCCAGCACCGTGCCATGCCCCCGCGTCCGATCGTGCGTGACAGAGGAGTCCTTGCGCTCGATCCTGCGCTCGACGATGGCACCAGCTGCGTCCAGGACGAACGTATCGGCTGGCACCCGTCCGTCGACGATGCCGCTGCCCAACCCCAGGCCGGCGGTGATCGTGACGCGATCGCTACGACCGCTGGTCGGATCGGCGGTAAAGGCCACGCCGGCGGCGCGGCTTTGCACCATCCGCTGGACGACAACGCCCATGCGGGTGGCCTCGAGGCCGAGTCCCCGGAGCCGCCTGTAGAAGAGGGCGCGCGGCGAGCAGGCCGAGGCGAAGCAGTCGAGCACACGCGCGACGAGCAGCTCTGAGGTGACGCACAGAAAGGTGTCGAACTGTCCCGCGAAGGAGTGCTCGCTCGAGTCCTCGCCCACCGCAGAGGAGCGGACCGAGAGCAGCGCCCTGGAGCCGAACAGCGCCTTGCCGTGCTCGCGCAGCAACGTCTGATCGCGCTCAGGCAGGCCGTTGCGGTGCAATTCGGTGCGCACGTGCTCAGCAAGCCCGGCCAGCTCGTCGTGGCCCTCTGGAAGCTCGCTGAGCGCCTCGCGCAGGCTGGCTGGCAGGCGCACGAAGGCCTCGTCGAAGACCGGCGTCGTGACGCAGAGGAATGCGGGCACGGGCAGTCCGTCGCGCCTCAGCCCGATCAGGCTTGCCGCCTTTGCCCCCACCAGCTCGGGGTCAGCCCCCACCTGGCCGCCGGGGACGATCACCCGCGATCTCGCCCCAACCGTTTCGCCCGCGCTGGCAAGCACCTCTAGACCGCTCATGCCCGCGGCGCCTCAGGCGCCGGCGCGTAACCCTGACGCACCTGCTCGAGGGTCTGCGCGAACCAGCGGTCATAGCGTGAGATCGCCTCCTCGCCAGTCAGCTCGAAGAGAGACGCCACCGAGGGGATGTCGTGCTCGACCTGGGCGCACGAGCCCTGCTCGATGATGCTGCGCATCGCGCGCTCCATCGCTCCAAGCGCGGCGCGCAGGATCTGGTTGGCGTAGATCACCATCGCGAACCCCGCCTGCTCCAGCTCCACGGCGCTGACCGAGTTGTAGGTCGTCGGAATCGCGACAAGCGGAGTGCTGCGAGCACGATCGCGCCATCCACGAGCGAACGCGAGCACCTGATCGGCGCTGCTCTGCTTGGAGTGGATGATGATCGCGTCCGCGCCCGCATCCGCGTACAGCTCCGCGCGCTGGAGTGCCGCGTCCACGCTCTCGCCTGCGATCAGCGACTCGATTCGGGCGATGATCATGAAGTCCGCGTGTCGCTGCGTCTGCTTCGCCGCGCGCACCTTCGTGGCGAACTCATGCGGGTCGATCAGCTCCTGCCCCTCTCCAGGGCCAAAGCTGTTGCGCTTGGGATAGAGCTTGTCCTCGATGCAGATCGCCGCCACGCCCGCATGCTCGAACTCCCTGACCGTCCGACGCAGGTTGCGTGCCTCCCCGAAGCCCGTGTCGCAGTCGGCTATCACCGGCAGGTTGCTCGAGCTCACGATCACCCGCGCGGCATCCCGCACCTCGCCCATCGTCAGGATGTTGGCGTCAGGGACGCCATGGCTCGCAGCGATCCCAAGGCCGCTGGCCCACAGCGCATCAAGGCCGCAGCGGTCGGCCACCAGCGCAGAGAGGCCATCGTGCACGCCACCGGCGCGCGCGATCTGGCCGCTTGCCAGCGCCCGCCGCAGCGCGCGCGCTGGGCGCTCCTGGCTGATAGCCAGCTCTGGCGAGGCGGCGACCAGGCTACCTGTCGATGTCTCGGGGTCGCTCACTCGTCCAGGTGGCCGCTGAGGCGGATCGTCACGATACGCCGCGAACGGCTCACCGTGCCGCTAACATGAACGCCGACCGCGCGCGCGTGAGCGTAGGACCCGTTACCGCTCGACACAGTCGCAGACCCTTCGTAGATCGTCGTACTGCCTGACGGATAGTATTCCCCGCTCACCCGGCCGGAGAGCTTGCCACCGTGGAAGCTCCCGCTGAACGTCGCCGTCATGCGCGAGTTGGAGTTGAGCGAGATGTGAACGCTCAGCGACCCCGCGAGTGTTCCCGACATCGAGCCGTCCGCTTCGATCTGGCTCCCGTGGGTGCTGGTGAATTTCAGGGTCGCGCTGGAGGAGAGCGCAACCGTCCGTGCCTGTGCGGCAGGGACCCACGACGCGAGCAGCGCCGCGGCCACCAGTGACAGGCGGCACAGCCTGGAGCGTGATGCAGCCCGCCGTTCTCGAGGCGCGGGCTTCTGGGCCGCCGCCTCGCCTACTGGAGTGATTTCGAATTCAGTCATGGACTGGGTTATCTCAGGTTTCAGACTAGATCCAAAATCTCTCGCCGATTTCGAACGTAGAGCCACGACCAGCGGCGGGCGAAATGCCGCTATCGCCTGCATGGGACGCTGGCGGAGGCGTCGAAGTAGCTGCCGTCGGCGAATGAGAGCCGGGCCAGGAAGGGGAAGCTATGGCGCCCGCGAGGACAGGCTTCGGGCACTGAGATGCCGACGGGCCGATAGCCCACACGCTTGCCATGCACGGTGCGGTAGTAAGTAAGGCTTCTGGGCCCGATGATCAGCCTCATGCTCACGACGGCGGCCGGAGAGCCGCCGGGCAGAAGCTCGGTGGAGGGGACAGGCGTCTGCATGTCGTATCCGAAGGGAGCGCCTGCGGAGAGCAGCGTGCCCTCGAAGAGAAAGTCGGCGATGATCGGATTGGAACCGCTGGCGTAGAACTCGAAGACGTTGTGGCGGTCGACCGCCTCGCCCATGTAGATCGAGATCGCAGTGTCCTCGCGCACCAGCCCTGAGCCGAGCGGCGCCTGCAATTCGATCTCGCCTTCCCCCAACCGCGAGTCCGCCGGGCACCCCGCCGGCCCGCTCGCCAGCAGGACGCTGTGATTGCAGCTGACCAGGCCGAGTGTCGTGGACGCGAGGCCAAGGTGCTCCGGGAACTCGATGTCGAGCATCGTCAGAGGCTCTGGCTCCTCGCCGCCGCGCGCCCCGACGTGGAGCGTCAAGGTGATCGTCGTGCTCGCGCCCAGCCGGTCGGGCGTGAACCTCGCGGCGAAGCGGGCCGTTGGCGTGGCGCCAGCCGCGGCCGCCCAGCCGAGGGCCGCCAGGAGCGCCGAAGCGCAGAGCGCCAATGCTCGCCACAGGCGGGCGCGCCATCGCGCGCGGGTCCGTCGCAGAGCGCGTTCAGCCATGCAGGCGCCACTCTGCCAGCAGCGTCACCTCGCCCTGCTCGATCATCGAGGCTGAGGCTCTGCGTTGCACCTTGCCGCTCGTCGTCTTCGGGACCACGCGGGGCTCGCACAGCCCGACCCAGTGCAGCTGCAGATCGGTGTCCGCCGCCACCTGGCGCCGTACCGCCGCCACCAGACGATCGAAGTCCTCCACGCCATCGGAGTCGACCTCCATCAATATGCCTGGGCCCCGCCGATCGTCCTGCATGACTTCGAAGGCCGCGCTGCAATGGCTGCGCAGCGCCGGATGCGCGGACTCGCCGCTGAACTCTACGTCGTGGGGGTGATGGTTGCGTCCGTTGACGATGATCAGGTCGCGCAGACGGCCAACCACATAGAGGTGGCCGTCCTGGAAGACGCCGAAGTCGCCGGTCCGGAGGTAGCCTGGCCCCTCGCCCTCCTCCTCGCCCACGATGCACTGGTCGAAGCAGTCCTCGCCCTCCTGCTGGTGCCAGTAGCCGCCCGCCACGCTTGGTCCGGACACCCAGATCTCGCCTACGCGTGCTGGCGGGCAACGACGCATCGTGTCTGGATCCACGATCGCGACGTCGTGGCGGTCGTTGGGGCCGCCGCAGCCGACCAGCGTCACGGCACGCGCGCCGGGGTGAGGGGGCTCGGCTCGGCCCTCGGCCAGCGCGTCGGCGTCGAAGCGAGTGTGGGGTGGCTCTGAGCACTTCTCGATGCCTGTGACCATCAGCGTGGCCTCAGCCAGCCCGTAGCATGTGAGGAACGCCGAGCGGCGGAAGCCGCATGGGGCGAACATCTCGGTGAAGGCGTCGAGCGTCTCGGCGCGGATCGGCTCGGCCCCGTTGAACGCGACCTCCCAGCAGGACAGGTCGAGCCCCTCGCGCGTCTTCTCATCGATCCGCTGCACGCACAGGTCGTAGGCGAAGTTCGGGCCGCCGCTGATGGTCGCCCGATAGCGAGAGATGCCTTCCAGCCAGCGTGCCGGGCGCTTGATGAAGGCCAGGGGGGAGATCAGCACCGACGGGCGCCCGCCCCCGTAGAAGACCGGCTGCAGGACTCCGCCGATCAGGCCCATGTCGTGATAGGGCGGAAGCCAGTTGAACCCGAGGCTGGCGGGCTGGTGGCCGAACACCTCGCCTATGAACAGAGTGTTGTCGACGAGGTTGCCATGCGTCAGCATCACCCCCCGTGGCGTGCGCGTGGAGCCTGAGGTGTATTGCATGAAGGCAAGGTCAGACATCGTGCGCGGCACCACGCCAACCTCCCCGGCGAGCTCTGGGAGGTCGTCGACGGCGATCCAGGCTGCCTTGGCCAGGGGCCCGTCGTCGAACAGGCCACGCGCGCCGTCGCGGATCGCGGCGGTCGTGAGCACCACCTCGACTTCGGCGTCCTCGGCAATCGCGATCAGCCGTGGGAGCGTGCGGCTGAGCCGGCTGGGTTGTGGCGGCAGCGCTGAGACGCCGACCACACCCGCCTGGAAGGCGCCGTAGACGGCGCTTACGTAGTCCAAGCCCGGGGCGAAGAGCATCAGGGCACGGGCACCTGGCGCGCACGCGTCGAGCAGCGCGGCGACGACCTGCTGGGCGCGATGGTGCAGCTGCAGGTAGCTGAGCTTCTCCTCTTCGGACTCGCCATCGCCCACGTAGACGAAGACGGGTTTGTCAGGTTCTTCGGCGGCCCGCCGGGCCAGCACCGCTCCTAAAGCCTCGGTTGGTGTGTAGATCGTGCTCATCGCGGCGCTCAGGCTAGGTGCAACGGCGCACCGCTTGCAAGAAACAGGCCGATCGCCAAGAACTTGCCGCCTAGCTGCGAACGTACTCAGGAACTACAGCTAGCCGGCAAGCCAGAGGCTGGGTGGCGCATCCCCGAGGCTCTGCCTGGTGACGCCAGGCTCGTCATACTCGATCGCCGCCGACCCGACCACGACCAGATCCCAGCGGTCGATCTCTGCCGCCACCTCCTTCAGCAGGCTCCAGAGCGACCTCAGCCCGCCGTCCACGCCACGTTGCGCCCCCTCGGCCATGCGTGAGATCTCCTGCCAGCGCCCGGCATCTGCCGGGGTATCGGCTGCGTGTTCGCGGGCACGCGCGCAGATGCTCGCAAGAGCGAAGTCGCGCTCCAGCGGATGGTACTTCGCCTGCGCCTCCATGCTTTCGATCAGTGCCGCTACCGGCTTGTGCCGGTCCTCGCCTGCGATCATCTGTTGGAGAATCTCGCCCCGGCCTTGCCGATCGAGCAGGATGCTCAACTCACGCAGCAGATCGGCCGGCTCGTCCGAGGTGTGCATGTAGTTGAGCAGCCGGTCAGCGACGCCAAGACGGCTGCGCAGCTGATCGGGACGGCGTCGCTCCATCCGCGAGGGCCCCTTGTGGTCGGTGAGCCTCACGCAGCCAGGAAGCGGGTCGCCGGCCATCGCACGCTCGTCGCGCAGCACGACGACCAGGCTTGGGCCAGCCGTGTTTATGAGGTCGTGCAGCCAGACTCGCTCCACGCTCGCGACGTTGAAGCGATACAGCCACAGCCAGCGGGTCGTCAGCCTGTCCAGATGGACGACGTGCGCCGCCACTGGGGTGAACTCCTGCTCAGCCAGTGCCGTCAGTGCGCGCCCTGCCGCGCCGGCTGCGAAGGCATCGGGCTTGAACAAGACGAGTGCGTGCGCCAACAGGAGCTCGATCGCCTCCACGCCAGCCAGCTCGCTCAGCTCGCACCACGCCTCGCGGAAGAGCACCTCCTCGCAGTAACGGGCGCGCTTGTCGGCCACACGGCTGAGCCTCAGCAGCACTTCCTTGGCGGCGACCTGGCCTGAGCGCTGCCGGCGGGTGGCGGCCTCGGCGCTCATCTGCCGCCTTCCAGCTTCAGGAGTTTTTCTGCGAAGCGAGATGTGAGAAGTAGCATCGGCGCGATGATCATGGCGAGCGATCGGCTGTCGGACAAGCGCACGCGCGTCCTGATCGTCGACCCGCTGCACAAGACCGCAATCGCCCAGCTTCAGCGCCGCTTCGAGGTTCACGTGGAGATGGGCCCCTCCGAAACGCGGCTGCAGGAGCTGATCCGCGAGACCCATGTGCTGGTGATGCGCAGCGGGGTCAGCCTGAGTGCCGCGACCATCGCTGCCGCGCAGCACCTGAAGCTGGTCGCACGAGCAGGCGTCGGCGTCGACAACATCGATCTGGAGACCGCCAAGCGGGCGGGCGTCACGGTGTTCAACGTGCCTGCACAATCAACAGAGGCGGTCGCGGAGCTCGCCATCGGGCTGGTGCTCGCGGTCACACGGCAGATCGTCCTGGCCGACTCCCAGGTGAGGCGCAACCTGTGGCGCAAGTCGGCGCTCGTGGGTCACGAGCTGCATGGCAGCACGCTTGGCATCGTCGGCCTTGGGCAGATCGGGCGGGGCATCGCGCGCCTCGCCCTCGCCTTCGGCATGCGCGTGCTGGCGACCGTCGCCCACGCCAGCGAGGAGCGGCGGCGGCAGCTGCGCCGCGAGGGGATAGAGCTGCTCCCGCTTGCGGACGCGCTCGAGCAGTCAGACGTACTTTGCCTCGCCGTACCGCTGACCGAGCGCAGCCGCGATCTGATCGCCGCGCGGGAGCTGAGCCGCATGATGCCGGGCGCCTATCTCGTGAACGTGGGGCGCGGCGGGGTCGTCAACGAGCGCGACCTCTATGACGCGCTGTCGAGCAGCAGGCTCGCGGGCGCTGCGCTTGACGTGGTCACCGAGCAGGGCAAACCCAACCGGCTCGCCCAGCTGGAGAACGTGGTCCTCACGCCCCACATCGGCGCCATGACAAACCAGTCGCAGGAACGCATCGGGCGCACCGTGGTCGACTCGATCATGCGCGCCCTGCGTGGCGAGCCGCTGGCCAACCAGATCTGCTGAGCGAGTCATGGCTCCCGCCGCGTTGCCCACGCACATGCGCGCCAGCGTCCTGACCGCGCCAGGCACGCTGGAGTCTCGGCTACTGCCGGTGCCTGCCTTGCAGCCTGACGAGATCCTCGTGCGGGTGCTCGCCGCCGGCATCTGCGGCTCCGACGTGGCGGCCTTCCGTGGCGTTCACCCCTACAAGACAGCCCCTGCTGTGCTCGGGCACGAGCTGTCCGGGACGGTCGTGGCACGAGGCGCGGCTGTCGAACGCTTCCAGGTCGGAGAGCGGGTGTGCGCCGCCTCCTTCTCGCACTGCGAGCGCTGCACCCACTGCCTGCGCGGCGCGATCCATCTCTGCGGCGAGAAGCGCGCCCTCAGCCACCGCGGCTGGCATGGCGCCTTCGCCGAATACGTCGTGCTCAAGCAGAACATGACCTACGCGCTGCCCGCGCAGGTGCCAGACGTGCTTGGGGCGCTCGTGGAGCCGCTCTCGATCGGCCTGCATGCCGTACGTCTGGCTGGGCCGGCGGACGGGCGTGGGTTGGCCGTTCTCGGCACCGGCAACATCGGCCTAGCGTGCCTGCTGGCGGCGCGGCGATTCGCCTTCGCAGTCGCCTGCGTAGACTTGCGAGCCGACGCAGGCCGGCTCTCGCTGAGCCTTGGCGCCAAGGCGTTCGTGCTAGGCAGCCAGAGCATCGATCTGGCGGTGCAGGAGGCCCTTGGCGGGCGCCCTGAGGTGGTGGTGCTGGCGACTGGCTACGCGAACGCGTTGGACGACGCACTCGAGCTGGTGCAGCCTGGCGGCACCATCGTCGTCGTCAGCTACTTCGATCGGCCCCAACGGGTGGGGCTGAACGGGCTTGTCACCAACGAGGCCACGGTGGTTGGCTCGGCGCTCTCGACCGACCAGGACATGCGGGACGCGATCAACTGGCTTGCTGAGGGAGCGCTGGAGCCTTCTGAGCTGATTGCGGCCCAGCTGCCCCTGCGCTCCGCCGCTGAGGCGATGAGCCTGGTGTGCGATCCCGCGAGGCCTGCTGGCAAGGTCGTCTTGAGAGCACAGGACGCGTGATGGCTGGCGGGAAGGATCGCAGCGCGGGATCGCTCAGGGTCGGTGTTGTCGGCGCCGCCGGCCACACCGGTGGTGAGCTGTGCCGGTTGCTGCTCGGCCACCCTGAGGTCGCGGAGATCGTGCCGACCGCGCGCGGAGGGGAGCGATTCGAGCGCCTCCACGGCAACCTTGCCGGATGCGGTCTCGAATTCGTGGAGCTCCCGGCGCTGAGCAAGCGCGCTTCGGAACTCGACGTCGTCTTCCTTTGCACCCCCTCGGGCGAGGCGATGCACCTAGCGCCGGGCCTGCTCGAGCAGGGAACGCGCGTCATCGATCTGAGCGCTGACTTCCGCTTCGTCGACCCAGCGGCGTATGAGCTTGCCTACGGCCAACCCCACGCCTGCCCTGACCTGCTCGCCGATGCCGCGTGCGGGATCACCGAGCTGCACCGCGACAGCATCAGGGGAGCCCGGCTGGTGGCCAATCCTGGCTGCTATGTGATCGCAGCCACGCTCGCGCTGGCGCCGCTGCTCACCTCTGGCCTCGTGGATCTCTCCGTCACCGTCCACGTCGCGGCCGTCAATGGCACCAGCGGAGCAGGCAGCAACCCGCGTCGGGAGGTGATGCACTCACACGCCTTCGCGTCGATGCTCCCATACAGCATGGACGGCCACCGCCACAGCCCGGAGCTGGAGGCGCGGCTGGCAGAGGTAGTCGGCACGCCTGTTGGCGCGAGCATCAGCACGGCTCACGGCAACTTCGCCCGTGGCATCCACCTGCACGCGACGCTCACGCTCCTCCCAGACGGTCACGAGGAAATGGACCGCGACCTGCTCGTCGGTTACTACCTCAGACGATACGGGCGCGGACACGAAGGGGAGCACTTCGTGATCGTCAACGCCCATGAGCGCCGTGGCAGCCTCAACGACAAGGACTACGACATCTACCCGATGCTGGGCAACGTGATCGGCTCCAACTTCTGCCATCTGGGCGTGGACTGCGAAGCGCGACTGGGAGTGGCAAAGGCGATCGCAGCGATCGACAACCTCGTCAAGGGCGCAGCCGGCTCGGCGATCCAGAACATGAATGCGATGCTCGCCATCGACGAGACGGCGGGCCTGAGCCATTACGGGCTATGAACGAGACGACGCAGACCGGGTCGTCCCCAAGCGCTGCCGGTGTCCCCGCGCTCGCTGGCGTCGCGCTGCTGCGCGATCGGCTAGTCGCGCCTGGCGAGCGCTGGCTCTACTCCGCAGGCTTTAACGTGACCGAGCCGGTTGGGCGTAGCTCGCGCGTGGAGTGCGAGCTGGATGACCTGGAGCTCCTCGCCAGAGCGGGTGCGCGCGTGGCGATCCTCAGTCACCAGGGCAGCGCCCGCGACGGTACCGCCCGCGACATCGGCTTCCTGGCAGCCCACCTGCGGTCGCGGCTAGGCAGGCCCGTCGCCTACATCCCCGATCCGCTGGCCGACGACACCCAGGCTCAGGTGCGAAGCCTCGGCCAAGGCGAGCTGGCGCTGCTTGGCAACACGCGCTTGCTGGAGGGCGAGGAAGAGTGCGACCCGCGGCTCTCCCACCGCCTCGCTGCGCTGGGAGAGCAGGTCGTCATCGGCGGCTTCTCCAAGGCGCACCGCGCGCACGCCTCCAACGTCGGTGTGCTGACGCACCTACCGGGCTATGCGAGCTCTGGCCTCATGCGCGAACTGGAGCGACTCACGCCCTGGGCAGAGTTCGATGAGGACCGTTTCTCGGTCGCCGTGGTCGGAGGGGTCAAGCGCGAGAAGCTCGAATGCGGCCTGATCAGCTTCGCCCGCACCTACGACCTGCTGATACCGGGCGGCGCGATCCTCAACTGCCTACTGCGCGCCGCCGGATTCGATGTGGGCAGCTCTTCGCTGGGCGAGTGCGGCGAGCGCCTGCCGCTTGCGCGCCAGCTGCTCGCCACCCCTGGCAGAGCCAGGCTGCACCTGCCAGAGCGCGTCGTGGTCGCCCGCGCACGCGAGCTCCAGGACGCGCGCCTAGTAGCGATTCGGGACGGCGTGCCCGCCGGGTGGGAGATAGTCGACTTCGAGTTGCAGCCCTGGGCCTCGAAGCTGCTTCGAGCATTGCCCACCGGCGCTCGCGCCGTCATGGCCGGCACGCCGTCCCTGCACTCGTTCGGCTTCACCGGCGCGAGCCAGATGCTGCTCGACGCATTCGCTGGCGATGGCGTCGAGGCGCTACTGCTCGGTGGCGACACCGCCGCGGAGCTTCCCTGGGAGGGCCCCGTCTCGACAGGCGGCGGCTCGGCCTTGTGGTTTCTCGCCCACGGATCGCTGCCCGTGTTGGAAGCCCTCGGCGGCGATGGAGGTGAGCAATGAGCGCGAGCGACTTCGAGCATCTCGTGCCCACGCGAATCGTGTTTGGGCGCGGATGGCGGACGTGCAGTACAAGATCGTGCCGGCGGAGACGAGCTCGATCCGTAAGTCGAGCACGAACACGAGCAGCGCGACCGGTCCGGCGACTGCCGTGGCGAAGGATGGATGCGCCGACCTCAATCGTCATCCAAGCGATACTCGTCAGCGCCAGCGTTCTGGCGTGACGCGCCGCTACGGCGCCAGCCGGCTGCGTCGCCAAGCGCCGTCGCGGCGCTCGAACAGCAGCCGGTCGTGCAGGCGGTCGGGCGACAGCTTCCAGAACTCGATCGCCTCCGGGGCCAGCCGGAACGCTCCCCAGTCCTCCGGACAGGGGACCTTTCCCTGCCCATGCGTCTGCTGCAGCTCCGCCAGGCGCCTACGCATCGGCGCCAGTTCGTCGATCGTCTCGCCCTGGCGGGAGACGATCGTCTGCAGGCGATGCAGCGGCTTGCGTACAGCGAACAGCTCCTCATCGAGGCTCCGCTCCGCTCTGCTGGCGCAGCCCACCACATGCACCTGGCGACCTAGCTGCGGCCAGTGGAACAGCGCCGCGACGTGCTCGTTCGCGTCGATGTCGCGAGCCTTGCGGGTCCACAGCGCGCTTGTGAAGATCAGCGCGTCCGGCTCGAGTCGCTTGACATCGACCGTGCGCGCGGACGGCTCTCCTCGCGCCGAGACCGTGCTAAGCGCCATCGCCGACGGACAGGGCAGACCGGCCGTCCTAGCCTCCTGCAGCCAGTAGCCCAGTAGCTCGAGTGGATCGCGCGCCGCGTCCGCCACGAGCCCGTCCGGCGGTAGCGCCGCGGTCTGTTCGAGCGCGGCGCGGTAGCGGCGCACGCGGTCGAGCAGCCGCCCGCGCCGATCGTCCTCATGCGCGTCGACGGTCGGTTCCGCCGCCGCTGTCGCGGGACCCGCCGCAGACCCCGGGGCGGCCGCGGGCGATGGCCCGTCCAGTGTCTCTAGCGCGCGCTGTGCGCCATGGAAGTACGCGATCAGCTCTGTAAGCTGCAGCGCCGGGCGCGGTTTCACGCGAGCCCCTCCACCACTTCGCTCAGCTGCGCCTCGGCCGCTCGGTCCGCGTAGTCTCGGCCACGCTGCACGTAGACAATCGAGCCGTCGCCCGCCGCCACTACGACCGCCGGGTCAGCGATCAGATCCTCCTCGTTCCAGCAGCCGTAGCTGCGGATCGCCTTCCCATCGGGGTCGCTAAGGAGCGTGAAGGGCAGACGGAGCTTGCCTCTCATCGCACGGTTTCGCTCCGGCGTGTCCACCGACACGGCGACGACGTTCGCGTCGAGTGCCGCGACCAGCTCGGAGCGGCCAAGCACTGCGAGCTGCCCATTGCACCACGGGCACCAGTCGCCGCGGTAGAACACGATTACGCTCGGCTGTCCCGAGACCGGCATCCGCACCCCTCGCCCGGCTTCGTCGAGCAGCGCCATCGCGGGCGCGCGGCTGCCGAGCGGCGGCATGCCGGAGCTGTGCAGCTCAGCCTCCTCGGCCGACCAAGCCTGTGGCCGCTGCCCCAGAGCGTACCGGCTCGTCCCACTCGCCGCGCGCATCCGCGCCGCGCTCGCCTGCGACGGCGATGCCGCGGCGGCGCAGCATGTCCAGCAACGGCCCCGTCATCATCGTCGTGAGGATCGCCATCAGCACGAGCTCACTGAATAGGTTCCTGTCCAGCACGCCCTCAGTGTAACCAACGGTCAGTACCACCAGCTCCATCAGCCCTCGTGTGTTGAGCAGCACCGCCAGCGGCAGCACCTCGCACCACGGCAGGCCGCCGCGGCGCGCCGACACGCCCGCCCCGAGCGCCTTCGAGGCGCATGCCGCCGCAACGATCAACCCCAGCTCGGCCATGCCGCCGCCCTTGATCGCCCCCGCGTCGATCGCTAGGCCTGGCATGAGGAAGTAGACCGGCAACAGCACGGCGAACGTAATCGGCAGCACCGCTCGCGTCACCGCTCCCCGCGCCTCGTCCCGCTCCAGGTCCCCATCGCGGGGGAACGCGACGCCGGCCGCGAACGCGCCGAGCACCTCGTGGACGCCGATCAGCTGGGTGACACCGGCGCAGATCGTCGCGTATGTGACCGCGATCGAGACGAGACCGGCGGACCGCGAGGCGCGGCGAGCGGGGCCAGACTCGCAGCGGAGGCGACTTGCGCGAAGCACCGCGCCGAGCAGCGGCCGCGCCACGAACGCGAGCACGAGCACGAACGCCGCAGTCGCGACGACGACGCGCAGAACATGCGCTCCTCCTCGACCCGACAGCACGGCGAGCGTGACCGCCAAGAGCATCCAACCGACCGCGTCCTGCAGCGCGGCGGAGCCAAGCGCAAGTTCCCCCAGCGGGGAGCGGCGGATGCCCCGTTCGGCGAGGATCGCCGCCAGCACCGGGAACGCGGTCACCGCCATCGAGGTCGCTAGGAACAACGCGAACGCGAGCAAGGGCACAGCGTGGCCGCCCACCAGCCGGTGCGCACCGTAGAGGACGCTCGCCAGCCCGAGCCCGACGGCGAACGGCAGCGCCAGCGCACAGGCGGACACGCTCGCGACCAGACGCGACCGTCGCCGCATCGCCGCCAGGTCCAGCTCGAGACCGACGGCGAATGCGAACAGCGCCAGACCGAGTGCCCCGACGAGCCCGAGCGCGGGACGCACCTCGCGTGGGAACAGGAACGTCGTCGGGTCACCGGGGAGCCGTCCGAGCAGCGTAGGTCCGAGCACGATGCCGGCCATCACATCGGCCAACACGCGCGGCTGCCCGAAGCGCGCAAGCAGCACCCGCAGCAGCTTCGCCGCCACGACCACTACCGCGAGGTCGAGCAGCAGTTGCGCGAGAACGCGATCCGCGCTCACCGCGCGCTGCTAGCCGCGTCCAACACCTCTCGCGCGGCGCCACGGGCTTCCCCGTCGCGCGGCGGAACCCACACGGAGTAAGTGTCGCACACAGTGGCGTGCGGATCGGCCGCCGTCGACCAGCACAGGCCCGCGTCGGCGGCGGGGTCGCACAGCGGCGAGAACGGCTCCGAGACCTCCTGCAGCGAGCGGATCATCGCCGCGGGCGGCCTCCAGACCGACTCCTTGCCAGGCGCCGCCGCGTCCGGCAGCGTGAAGCTGTAGGGGTTTATCTCGCTCGGTTCCCGCCGCGCGACGCGCGCCATGATCTCGATTGCCGCCGCCTCGATGTTCGCCGTGTTGCGTTCGATCCTCTCCCGCACCCACTCCGGGTCCTGGATGGCCGCCGCCACGTCCGCCTCGAGCCGGCGGTACGTGCTTTCGGTCATGGACGCATAGCCGGGCCGGGCCGCAGCGGCGGGGCTCTCGCCCCATGCCTTGAACAGCCGCTGCATGCTGATGTTGAGCTCGCCGATGCGATCGACGTCACGCAGGACTTTGACGAGGAACTTCGGCTCGGCGACGTATTTAGTCACGACAAGCAGCGCGAGCGAGCTGAAATACGTCATGAAGTCCCACGTGACCTTCGCAGCCGTCGCTTCGGGGTTGGCGAAGATCGGGTACTGGTGGTCCCAGATCGACAGCAGCCGGCTGCATATCAGCAGGTAGATGTCGTTCAGGAACTCGACCCCGGCCGTCACATCTTTGCCCTGCAGCGACGCGGTGACGAAGCGCGTGATCATCGTGTTGGAGATCGCGATCATGTCCGAACCCGGTGAGTACAGCGGGTCGAGGAACACGCCGGCCTCGCCCGTAATGCACCAGTGCTCCGGCGAGAACACCTGCTGCACGCCGTGGGCGTAGTGCTTGAGCACGCGGAAGTCCATCAGCTCGCCGCGGTGGCGCTCCAGCTCCCGCGCCACGTGCGGCTCGCGCTCGTGCAGCCAAGCCATCAGCGGCTCAAAGCGCCGCATCCGCTCGAATGGCACCAGGTCCGGGTCCGCCACAAGCCCGAAGCTCGTCGCGTCCGAGGCGAGCGGGATCGCCCAGAACCAGTAGCCGGGACCCATGAAGTGCGTCGTACTCAGCCAGCGCCTACGGCTCGGCACCCGTGCCTGCCAGGCAAGCTCGCTGCACCAGTCGTCGATCCGAATGCGCCGCCCCAGTCGAAACCACGCCGCGTTGCAATGATGTGACACCGCCACGCCAAGTCCGAGCTTGCGCTTCAGGATCGCCGCCCGCCCGCTCGCGTCCACAATCCACCTTGCCTCCAACTCGCGCTCACCATCTGCGTAGCGGCAGCGGACCGTGTGTACCTCTTCGCGACGACCGACGCCGACCACCGCTTGCCCGCACACCAGCTTCACGCCGAGCCGGTCCGCCTCAGCCGCCAGCGCGTTCTCGAAGCGGCCACGGTCGATCTGGTAGGTCGGCCCGTCGTCCGCCTCCGTGGCGAGACCCATCTCGACCCGCCGCTCCAGCGATCCCTCGCCGAGGAAGAAGCGCAGGCCCAGCTTCGGAAGCTGATGCGAGGATAGGTGTGCTCGCATCCCGCATATCTCACCGAAGTAGTGCGCGCCGATCTGTAGCGTCGACTCGCCCACCTTGTGCGCAGCCTCGGCGACAGGCCACGTCCGCTTCTCGATCACCGCAACCGAGGTCTCCGGCCGCGTACGCTTGAGCTGTATCGCCAGGCTGAGCCCCGCCAGACCGCCCCCGAACACAACTACGTCGAACGACGCCTGTTGACGTTGCCGCTCCATCTTGCCGAGAGAGATCGCACAGCCGCCCGGTTAAGCGCAACTTTCACCTGCACTTCCCGCCCGTCTAGCGCGTCATGAGAGAGACGAACTCCACCTCGGCGGTCACGAGCCCTGCCAGGTCGTCCTCGTACACGTCGATCTCCGCTGTCGATCCATCGCCCCAGCGGCAATCGCCATCTACGCTTGCGCAGGCGCCTGCCCGCGGTGAGCCGCCACAGCGAGCGGAAGCGCCGCTCGTCGATCTCGATCTCCTCCTCGACGCGCACTTCCGTGCCAGGCGACTTCACCGTCAGATACAGCGCTCGCCGCGCCGCCGCACGCGAACCTCGGTGCCGTCAGCGCCAACCGCGAGATAGCCCTGCACAATCAGCTCGCCCTCCACGCCCTGCAGCTCGGACGGGACGCCTTCCACAAGGAACTTTCGCTCGATCTCGATTCCCACCGAGCTTTCCTCTCATACGAGCGGGGCGCTCGCAAGGTTGGGGAGCGGGCGCAAACGGTTGGGGACGGGCACGGCTCTGCGCAGCCGTAAGCGCGATTGGCCGCCGGCCCGAGCCGATGCGATCCTTGCCCGGTGCGGATCGTCGTCGATCGGTTCATGAGCAGTTGCTACGACGGCCGCGCCGGCGAGTACGACGAGTGGTGGCTCGGCTTAGGCAGGGTCGCGAGCTGCCGCAATGACGGCTGGGACAAGGAGGTGGCCGAGGTGCTCGCTCTGCTCGCCACCCTGCCACCCGCGCGCACGCTCGACATGGCCTGCGGGACGAGCTTTCCGACCCGCCACCTGCGTGGCGACGTGTTGGACGCCCTCAGCGGCGGACGCGAGCAATGAGTTCGAGCCCCTTCGAGCTTCTCGCGCCCACACGAATCGTGTTTGGGCGCGGAACGCTCGTGCAGGTCGGTGGGCATGCCCGAGCACACGGCACCCGAGCGCTAGTCGTATGCGGCCAGAGCGCGATGCGTAGGCACGGAGTGCTCGACCGCCTGCTGGGTAGCCTGCGCGCCGCGGGCGTGGAGAGCGTCGTCCACGACGACATCTCGGCGGACCCCAAGTCTGACGAGGTCGACCTCGCCCTCGCGACGCTCAGGCGCCGCTCATGTCAGGTGGTTGTTGGGCTGGGTGGCGGCAGCGCGCTGGATGCGGCCAAGGCCCTCGGAGTAGCCGCCGATTACGAGTCGGTCCGCGAGATCATCGGCGTCACGCTCCCTCCCTCTCCCCGCGCGGTGCCGGTGCTGGCCGTTCCCACCACCGCTGGCAGCGGCGCGGAGGTCACGCGCGGCGCGATCGTCACTGACGTCGTCCGTCACTTCAAGTCGGGCATCAGGGGCGATGACGTCTTCCCGCGCGTCGCGATCATCGACCCCAGCCTCGTCGCGACGATGCCCCCCGCAGTCGCCGCAGAGACGGGTTTCGATGCGCTCACCCACGCGATCGAGACATATGTGGCGCGCAAGGCAAGCCCCCTCACGCGGATCCTCTCTGCACGCGGCGGCCCTTCTGGGCGCGAACCTGCCACGACTTGCCGAGGGAACCTCCGCCGAAGCCGAGCAGGACGCGATGTGCTTCGCCGCGCTGCTTGGTGGCCTCACGGTGGCCAATGCCAGCACGTGCCTGCCACACCGCCTGCAGCAGGCGATGGGCGCCGTGGCGGCTGTGAGCGCCTCGCACGGTCGAGGCCTTGCGGCCCTTTACCCAGCCTGGTTGGAGCAAGCGGCTCCGTTCGCGTGTGAGCGCTTCGACGCGCTCGCACCGCTGCTTGGGGCACCGGACATTCGCGAGGCCGTGCTGGCCTTGCGGGAGCGGCTCGGCATGACCGCAACCCTTGGCGACTGGGGATTCGCCGCTCTTGACGTAGAGACGTGCATCGCGGGCCTCAGCGGCAACGTCGAGAACGACCCGATCGAGGGCGTGGACGAGGCGCTGCTGAGGCGGCTCTACACAGACTCGCTGTGAACAGCGCAGCCACCGGGTGGCTGCGCTGCGCCATCTCTCGCCAGCAGCGCTGTCACGCAGCTTTCCACGTCGCCCACGGTCTCGATGCTCGCGACGTCGTCCTCGCGCAGTTCTGGCAGCCCCAGTTCGTCCTCGAGCCGGGCCGCCAGCTCGTACAGCTGCAGGGAGTCGAATGCGAGGTTCCCAATCAGCGTCATCGCGGGCTCGATCGCGGAAGGATCCTCGCCCGCAAGCTCGGCTATCTGCTTGCGCACGCGTGCGCGCGCCTCGACCTCATGCATGAGCGCTCCCTGCTCCACCGCGGGCGCTGCTGCTCGAAATGTGCGCGCCTGACTTGCTCTGGTCTCGCTCGCACCCGCTGATCGAGATCGCGACACTGCCCTTCGCCACGCCCGTGGCGTGGTCGGCCATCTTGTAGGCGAGACTGAGAGGCTTCGTGCATAGGTTGGCGATCGCGCCCAGCAGCGAGTGCGGCCCAGGCGGGAGCGTCAGGCTTAGAGAGGAGATCGGAACGTCGGGCAGGTCGGCAAACGTGACGCTGATGACGTCATTGCTCGAGAATGCGAATCGCTCCTTCTAGATCGACTTCGAGCCCTTCTCTATACAG
The DNA here is from genome assembly GCA_963831945.1 of uncultured Solirubrobacterales bacterium. GTDB lineage: Bacteria > Actinomycetota > Thermoleophilia > Solirubrobacterales > Solirubrobacteraceae > Palsa-744. The sequence continues at coordinate 655,454 of CAWHSC010000003.1, forward strand.
GCGCACCGAGAGATCCGGAGCGGTGCGCCCGCCACGCGAGACGAGGTAGACGCTCCCTGACAGCGACGAACCGACGACAGGGCTGCTCACCGTCGCCTCGCCGACGACGGAGTCGCTCGAGCACGAGCTGACGGCTGCGGACCCGGTAAGCAGGCACGCGCGCCGGATCGTGCTCAGACGCGGGCGCAACCGGCGTGGCATCTGGATGGAGACAGCGCGGAAGGTGCCGCCCGCCGAGTGCGGATCGACGATCGCGACGTCCAATCCGGCGCCGTTGCCTTCTCGGCTGGCCTTTGCCTGTGTCGAAGCCCTCACGCGGGGCGCAAAGCCGATGCCTTGGCAGCCTGTCATGTTGAAGGGCACCGAGACCGTGGAGCTGGCGCCCTGTGTCGAGTGGATCGTGCCCGTGATCGCCTGCCCGCCGCAACTGGTCGGATTCGATATGAACCCGGGCCGATTCAATTCTACCTCGACGGTGCGCAGCCGCAGCGGCACACCGGCGACGCTCTGCGGCAGTGCATCGGAGGCGATCGTCATCGCCAGGGTGGAACTGCTCAGGAGCACCCTGGACCGGACGAGGATGGTGCCGAGGTCGAACGGACCTGCGACCGCTTGGATGGCGATCTCGATGCCGAACGGCGCGCCGTCGTAGGGACCTGTGAGGTATACCGACCCTGACAGGTCGAGTGGCAGCGGACCGGGACCTGCCGCGACCTTCGCGGTGCCGATCTTCGACACCGGCGAGCACTCGCCTTCCGCAGCCTGCGATTCTGGACAGCGCGGCACGCTTCCGATCAGCCCTACCAGGCCCGCTGGCAAGTGCACCGTGAAGCTCGAGAGGCTCTGTTCGCCGTCAGAGCGGGCGATGGAGAACACGAACGGGCTGGTCTGGCCCGCAACCGGATCCACGCTCCCAACCGTGAAGCTCGGCGCAAACGGTGATACCGCCGGGCAGGGACCCCCGCCGCTGTCTTCGTTCACTTCGAAGGTGGAGGACGCGTTCGCGTCCTGCCCTGCGTAGGAGGCGACCGCCGCGGTGCTGGTGGCTGAGCCGCACGTCGGTGGGTTGGCGAGCGCGGCGCCTGGCCCACCGAAGAAGCTGAGCCGTAAGCTCGAAAGGGGCAGCTCGGGGAGGCCTTCGAAGACCGCGTGCACCTGCCCGTCGCCTTCGTCGGGCTCCACCTGCCCATGGACGGTGAGGGCGATGCCGCTTCCGGCGAGCTTCAACAGCAGGGGATATCTTTCGGCTGGCGTTGGCGTTCCGATGTAGAGGCTGCCGGTCAGCGGTAGGGTGAGCAGAGGCGACTCGACTTCGGCGGCGCCCACCCTGGAGGCGTCAGGGCAGCCCGTCGCCACCTGCGAGGGCTCGCACGCCTGCAACCCATCGGCCAGGCCAGGGGACAGCGAGGTGCCAGGCGGAAGTGCCACCGAGATCCGTTCGACCGCGGGCGTTGCCAGTTCTGCGGCCGATTCTTCCTGGGGCACGCGCAGGTCAAGCTCGTAGCCGGCGGGAGTGTCACGGCGATCCGTGCTTGCGGTCACGCGGAGACTTGGTTCGAGAGCAAGTGATTCGCATCCTGTCATCGGCGGCGTGACGGCACTTTCCGTTGCCGTCGCTCCTTGCCAGGAGGTGACAGTCAGTTGCGCGGCGGTCTGACCAGACCCGCAGGATGTCGGATTGGTCATGAACGGAGGTCCTTCTGGCACCGATTTGCCGCATTCGGTGCCCAGCTCGCGGCAGCGCATCGCGTCGTGGCTGGGGGAGCTTGGCACCCCCCAGAGCGTCAATTTCGTGCCCGCTACGGACACCAGCGTCGTGGCACCGTTAATCCCAGCCACCAGCTGGCCGTTTTCTGCGAGGCTCACCTGGACGTAGATGTCGAGGATGAATAGTGGGGACCCGAACGTCGCCACATCGCCTGAGCTTGGCTGCATGTTGAACAGCGGGACCGACAAAGTCAAGGGCTCCGCGAGCTGCTTGACCGGCTCTCCCGCTTCATGCGAGTGCGTCAGTGGCGCCGTCAGTTCGATCGTGTTCGCGTTGGGTTTGGATCCGATCGAAGCCGTCTCAGCCGATGCGCCTTCCCCCACCGTGACCTGTTCGCCGCAGAACGCGTTGGCGTTAGCGACAGATATGTGGGTCGCTCCCGCTTCGGCAGCGGCTGTGAGTGTGGTCTTTGTCCCTCGGCAGACGATGACGGTGAGTTCGAGCACCCCGACCTGCGACTCGGGCCCGCAGTCGGCTTCCTGGAGCGCCTCTGGCGAGCATCTTTCGATCGCCAGTGGATTGCCGATGACGCCTGGCGGAAGAGTGATTGAAGAGTCGTCGAGTTGCTCTTCAGGGTTTCCAAGTTCTTCGTCGTTCAGGCTGAAGCCGGTGGAGAAATCGCCGTGTGCCCCAGCCTGCTGGCTCGAGAACGAATTGGAGAAGGTAGATATCCCAAACTGCGCGGCGGCGCTGCTTGGCAGCACTCCCAGCGAGAGTGCACTGCCAAGCACGGCGAGCACCGCAATCGACAGCAACCTCGAGCAGGGGAGGCGCTCACCCATGACGATCGGCTTCCCTGCCAGCGCGCACCGGGTAGCTGGCATGGGTGAGCATCAATTTCGCGACCTTTGTGGCGCCGCTGCGCGCGTAGCGGACCTCAATCCGAATCGCGAGCCTCCCCACGCGGGCAAGTCGCGCGCGAGCCGCACTGCTCAGCTGCAGCGTAAGGATGAGCTTGCCTGGCTTGGCCAGCACCCCCTGCGCGCTGGCCACCCGAGCTCGCTTCCCGCGAAGCACAGCGGTCGCGACCGCGGATATTGCGCCGGGCGCGGTCGCGCTGATCGTTAGCCGCAGGCGGCCGCTGCGCGCCAGCGCAGCGCGTTGCCGCGCAGAGATCGCGGCGACGGTGAACTGCGGCGCCGTGGCATCCGCGAGCGACCCTGCTTCCGCCGGATCGGCCTCGCTCGCGGGCGGCGTGAAGGCAGTTGATTCTTGCTGCGTCCGGCAGACTTCCGTGGCACACGGGCCCGGACCGACCGGCACGGGCGTGCCGCCGCCGACACGAGCGTCGTATATGTGCTGAAAGCCGGTCTGCGCGCCTGGCACGAGCGAACTGCGCGAAGAGAAGAACACGTCATCGCCGCTTGGGGTCGTCCCGAGCAGTTGCGCCCCACCAGCTGCGCCTCCCGCGATCAGCGACACTCGTCCGTCTTCCCACTCATAGAGGTTTATCGGCTCCACCGAACGGCTGGTGTCGGCTTCGCCCGCCTCGGCAGCGAGCGGGTCTGGCGAGTCGAAGAAGACGCGCGACCCGTCTTCGCTCAGCGCTGACGGGTATCCGTCGGGAGCGTAGCTGCCACCCTTAACTTCGGCGAGGCTAGCGCTCTGCGTGGCCTGCACGCCTTCCGGCGTGCAAGAGACGCAGACCAGTGATTCTTCGGCAGAGGAGTACCTGTAGACCTCCGCGTCCACCGCTTCGATACGGGCTCCCTCAGCGTGTTCGTCGAACAGCCCATAGCCCCCGCCGGGTCCGTACGCGGTCAGAGTTATTTCCGTCGCCCCGTCGATCGTTTCGATCGTGTCGATTTCTTCCCGTTCTCCGGTGTCGATCGCGATCGTCTCGCCACTGTGAAATCCCTTGGTGCTGGCCACGGCGACCGTGCGCGCTTCAGTGGCCGTCCCAGCGGTGAGCGTGGTTCTCGCCGCATGGCCCTGGCCCGCGAGGTTTGCGCTCGAGGTGAACACCAAGACCGAGCCCGTCGGCGTCGGATATGCCGGCCGGTACGCGGCGTTCGAATTCAGCAGTCCAGCAGGCCCGCCCTGCGCACAGGTCCGCTCGCAGTTGCTCACGTCCCGACTGGCGAGCGTGGCGATGAACCGGGTTTGCCCCGTCGCGTTGTCGAACACGTAGACGTTCGGCTCGCCGAGGACCGCAGCGCTCCCCGTCGAGTTGCGGTTGCCAGCCAGCACCGTCTTTGCCACGAAGAAGACGCGCGTGCCGTCGTTGGCCATCGCGACCACGCCAAGCATGCCAGTGCCACCTGCCAGCGGGACGGCGACTGCGGGCGGCGCATTCCCGATCGTGTGTGAGGTGGTGTTGAACTCGTAAAGTTCGTTCGCCGTGCTCGCGCCGTCAAGCCCCTCGTTGCTGGTGAAGTAGGCCAGGGAGCCGTCCGAGGAGGCCCCTTGGTAGCGGGCCGTGCCGCTGGAGGCTGGGTTGTCCAACGGCGTGGTCGTATGGCTTGCGAGATCGCGCATGTAGAGGTGCGGCGTGATCCCTTCGGGCAAGCTTTCCACGCCGGCGGGCGGGCTCTCGAAGAAGACCTTCGCACCATCTGCAGAGATCGCATTCAAGGTGCTGCCGCGGAGCGGCCCTTCCCCCGGAGGTGCGCTACCCAGGCTCGCGCCGTAGGAGCTGATCGGTTCGCCTGCGTCGTTGACGTCCACCAGAGCCGTTGATGCTTCGCCTTCGACGTCGCGCACATACAGATACGTTGCAAACCAGCTGCTGGCAAGGCCGGTGGCGTTCGAGGTGAGCCGTTCAACGGTCGAGAAGGCTATGTCGCCCAGAGAGGGCGTGGCGCCCAAATACTGCGCAGAGTCGGGTTCGGTCCCGTTGCCGAACGGACCCTGCGAGATCCAGCGCATTTCTCCGTCAGGGTCCTGCAGGTAAAGGTCGTCCGCATCGGATTCTTCGGGGCGACGGTCGCCGGGAACAAAGGACGCTGCGGTGGAGTAGAGAGTCTCACTCAGATCATCGCTCCAAGCCTGCGGTTCCTGGACGGCCCTCCCGCCCACCAGCTGTTCCGTCGGGACAGGCGTGATCGCGTGCACTTCCCATCCTGATGGGCCGTGCACCGATCGGTAGGTGTTGAGTCCGCCCACGCCCGCCCCGCGGCATGCACCGCTGGCCGCCCACTCGACGACGTCACCGTCAGTCGAATTCGCCTCAAACTTCGGCTCAACTCCGTTCAAGAGGCTTTCTCCCCCTGGTTCGACGATGCGCGAGACCAGTTCATAGCCGCGATCGTCTGGCAGCGCCGCGCCATAGGCGATCGCGGTCGCCCCCCCGAATACCGCCATCGCAGCGAGTGACGTGCCCAGGACGGCAAGCGCCCGTCGAGAGACGGGCCTACATGCAGGCGCACCATCACTCATGTCAGCAACCGGTGCCGCAGCTCCGAGATCGCGATCGCGCAGCCGCAGTGCGGGCAGGAAAAGTCGTCGACACTGCGCTCGAGCGGCAGCTCCTCCGGTGACGATGACTCCAGCGACCGCTGGGCGGTGCGCAACTCCAACCGCAGATCGCCTGGCGAAAGGCGCAGGGCAAGCGCGCGATCAAGCCACTCTTCCTGCTGGTCGGGCGGCAGCGCCGCCAGCTCCGCGTGGTGCGTCCAGGTCAGCTTGTCCCGGCGACGGGACAAATCGAACCGTTTCGCGATGTAAGCGATGTTTCTCAGGGTCTTTACGTCATAGCCGGTGATGCTGGCTGCCTCGGTGTACTTCTCGCCCCATCTCGCGGCCCCGTAGTGTAGCCAGTCACCTACCCACCAGTTGCTTACACGACTCATGGCCCCCAGTCGCCTCCCCCACCGGACCCACTCCGGACGCTCCAGGTTTTGAGCGGGTACCCAAGCCACATTGGGGCCGGTGGATCTCTCTACTCCGCGGCTCCGCCCAGCGTCGCCGGACCTCGGCGCGGCTGGTTGTGAAGACATCGGTAGCGTGGGCATAGATAGCGAAAGAGGCAAGGGGACTCCACGGGCCCCGAGGAGAACAGGTACTTCTACCAGGCCCCTATGCCCCAGGAGTCGGGACGATATCATATCTCGCCATCGGGCGTCAAACCCAAATCTTCGTCTATGTGGCCCAAACGGTCAGATGTCCCATATGCTTGTTGTTGAGATGTTGCACGACTCACCCCAGCGTCGCGGTGATGCTCCGCGCGGTGGTGGTCACCTTGAGGCCAAGCTCCTTCAGCAATCGCTCACGGGCGTACGCCTGCACCGGGACCGCCAGCTCCACGGCCGCGACCGCAGACCCATCCCCATCCACGACCAGGGCGGCGATCGTTCGTCGGCCAGCGAGCAGCTCCTCGTCCTCCACCGCCAACCCGCCGTCCGCGGCGATCCGCTCGAGCTCCGCGCGCAACGCGGTCTTGGTCGTGATCGACTTGGGGCCGCGCTTGGTCAGACGCAGCTTGGCGATCAGCTCCCGCTGCTCCGCCTCGGGCAGACGCGCCAGGAGCGCCTTACCCGCGGCGGAGCAATGGACGGGCAGGCGCGTGCCCAGCCCGACACCCGCATCGACCGCGTACTGCCCTCGGCGCGACCCGGACCAACGGTCGATGTACGCAATCTCGGTCCCCCCAAGGATCCCTAGGCTCGCGGTCCGCCCGGTCTGCGCCCTGAGCTCCTTCAGGTACTCGCGGGCGACCCGGCGGACAATCATCGAGTCGACCAGCGAGAGCCCGAAGTTATGGACTCGCGGGGAGAGCATCGCGGTAGGGACCGCCATTACTGGCGGCCCCCCGCACAGATCCCAGCGTGCACTGCTAGCGCACTGGGCTCTTGCCTCGGGTGTCTGGCGTCGAATCGTGCGTCCGGCCAGGGATGCAGGATGCGGGGGGCGGGTAGCCATCGATCGACATAGCGATTCATTCGATCCCACGTCACACCCGTGCGCTGGCTGCGGTGCCGTAGCGCCATGTACCAGTGCCGAGTGAGCTGAAACCGAAAACTTTCAATCGCCTTGCCGTTATCGGGCACGGCATAGTAGGCGAGGTGTCCTCGCACCACGTTTGCCAACCACTGGCCCTGTTCGGGGATGGGTTGATACCGGCGATACACCAACTCGGCCTTGACCGCGCGTAGCTTCGCCCGCATCCGCTTCCTGCTCGTAATCCGCCGCAACTTGAAACGCCCCGTCCTCGCCTTCGCGCAAATATGCGTAAAACCGAGAAACTCGAACGTGTCAGGCTTACCGAGACCCCGCTCTTTTCGTCGCTGGGCAGCGAACCGCCCGAACTCGATCAAACGCGACTTCTCAGTATTCAGCTCCAGACCGAACTCCGCGAATCTCTCACGGAGGTCATCCTGGAACTTTTCGGCGTCCTCACGATACTGGAAGCCCATCACGAAGTCATCAGCGAACCTCACAGCGATCACATCGCCGCGCGCGTGACGACCCCGCCACTGATGGACCCACAGATCAAAGACATAATGCAGGTACACGTTTGCGAGCAGCGGTGAAACCGTCGCTCCTTGCGGTGTGCCCTGCTCAGTCTCCGACCATATCCCTTCCTCGATGAATCCTGCCTTGAGCCATTTCTGGATCAATCGCAGGACCCGCTTATCCGCAATACGATGCTCGATAAACTTCACAAGCCACGACTGATCCAAGCTCGTGAAGGAAGACACGACACACTGCCCATCTCGATGGCTACCCGGAGCGGGTACGGGTATTGCGGGCGCGTCATGCATGGGAGGGCCAATCGCTCGAGTTGATGGGGTGGATGCGTCGCGGCGGCCGGCTGGAGCTGATCTTGGTGTTGCCGGACGGCAGCCATCTGATGCTCCCGGCGGCGTGGACCGATCTGCGAGGAGCCGGCCGAGCAGTCGGCGCCGGCAGGGACACTGGCCTCGCTTGAGAGCCTGCTCGCGGCGCGGCGGATCCTCGACGGTGTGCTCGGGCGTGACGTCCTGGCCAGGGAGGATGATCGCTCGCAGCTGAGCAAGGAGACAGATAGTGCAGTTGCGCCTCGATCTGGCGGAGAGCCCGGCGCCCGCGGCGGCGTTGTGGGAGCTGCTCGGCGAGGAGCAGCGCCAGGCCGCGATGGCGATGCTGGCCGTGTTGATCGCGCAGGCCGTCGCCAGGGAGCCCGAACGCGAGGAGGAGAGCGATGAGTGAGCGCGAGAAGCTGACCGCCTCGCATCTGTGCCGGCAGGCGTTCGTGTATCTGCGCCAGTCCTCCCAAGCGCAGGTTGAGCGCAACGTCGAGTCGACCGACCGCCAGTACGCGCTCGTGGATCGCGCGGTCGAGCTGGGATTCACGCGCGAGCAAGTCGCGGTGATCGACGAGGACCTGGGGATCTCCGGCTCGGGGCTCTCCGAGCGCTCCGGGTTCGCGCGCCTGACCGCAGAGGTCGCGCTCGGCCATGCCGGGCTGGTGCTCGGCCTGGAGGTCTCCCGCCTGGCGCGCAACAACGCCGACTGGTATCGGCTCTTGGATCTGTGCGGCGTAACGGACACCGTGATCGGTGACAGCGACGGGCTGTATCACCCCGGCTCGTTCAACGACCGGCTGCTGCTCGGGCTGAAGGGCACCATGTCCGAGGCGGAGCTGCACGTCCTCCGCGCTCGCCTGAATGGCGGGATCCGTAACAAGGCCGCCCGCGGTGAGCTGCGCCGCGGTCTGCCCGTCGGGCTCGTCTGGGGCGAAGAGGACGGTGAGATCCTGCTCGACCCCGACGAGGCGACCCGTGGCGCGATCGCCACGATCTTCGAGCGCTTCGAGGAGCTCGGGTCGGTCCGCCAAGTGTGGCTGTGGATGCGCGGCGAGGGCGTTCGCTTCCCGCAACGGCGCTTCCCTCACGGCGAGATCAAATGGGTCGTCCCGACCTACCACCAAGTGCACAGCGTGCTCGAGAACCCCGTATACGCGGGCGCATACGCGTACGGCAAGACGCGCCGCGAGCGCTTCATCGACGAGGACGGCGCGCCACGCACGCGGATGCGTCGCCTCCCACAGGCAGAATGGAGCGTCTTGATCTGGGATCACCACCCCGGCTTCATAGACAAGGCCACCTTCGATACCAACCGCGAGCGGATCGCCCGTAACACGCATCCGCGCGCGCACGAGCCCGGCGGCGCCGTCCGCGAGGGCCAAGCACTCTTGCAAGGCATCGCGGTCTGCGGCCGCTGCGGGCGCAAGCTGAAGGTTCACTACCAAGGCCGGCGTGGGCACCAGAGCCCCGCCTACCACTGCCCCAGCAGCATCCTCGTCGAGGGCCGCGGGAGCTGGTGCCTGCGGGTCGGCGGAGGCCAGATCGACCAAGCGGTCGCCGGCGCGCTGCTGGCCGCACTCACCCCCGCCGGGGTGAAGGCCGCGCTCCGAGCAGCCGAAGCGCTCGAGCAAGACCACGACGCCGCGCTGAAGCAATGGCGTCTGCAAGTCGAGCGCGCCCAATACGAAGCCCAACGCGCGGAGCGCCGCTACCGCCAAGTCGAGCCCGAGCATCGCCTCGTCGCGCGTGGCCTGGAGCGCGACTGGGAGCAAACACTCGCCGCGCTGCACCACGCCGAAGCCGAGCTCCAGCTGCGCGAACGCCAGCGCCCCCGCGCGCTCACCCCCGCCGAGCGCGAGACGCTCCTCTCGCTCGGGGCCGACCTCGGCCGCGTCTGGTCCGCGCCAACGACCACCGACCGCGACCGCAAGCAGCTCCTGCGCTGCCTGATCGAGGAGGTAATCATCGACGCCAACCGTGAGGAGCGCCGCGCGACACTCACCATCCGCTGGCAGGCAGGCGCGATCACCGAGCTCGCCGTCCCGCTCCCCCGCCGCCAGCCCACAATCCGTACCGACGAGGACACGATCACGCTGCTGGAGCGTCTCGCCGCGCACTACCCCGACGCCCAGATCGCCGGGATCCTCAACCGCCAAGGCCGCCGCTCCGCGACCGGCGAGCGATTCACCACAATCATCGTCGGCGGACTGCGACGCTACCGCCACATCCCCGCCTACCAGCCACCCGCCGAGCCACCCGACGGGCAACTGCTCCCCGTCGGCAAGGCCGCCGACGCTCTCGGCGTCGCAGCGTCCACCCTGCACCGCTGCCTGCAAGCCGGATTCATCCGCGGCGAGCAAGACACACCCGGCGCCCCCTGGCGAATTCGCGTCAACGACGAGCTGCGCTCCCTGTTCGTCGAGGACGCACCCGCCGGCTACGTCCCGATCGTCGACGCGATGAGAATCCTCGGCGTCTCCCGCCAAACAGTGTTGCAGCGTGTCAAGCGCGGCGACCTGCAAGCCATCCACGTACGCAACGGACGCCGAAAAGGCCCACGAATACTCATCCCACAAGCCGAAAACGCCCTCTTCGACACCACCCCCATGAACGCCCAGGCAGTGTGACGATGCCACGAAGAAGGACTGGATGTCCAGATCGAGCACCCAGTCACTCCGCCAACAGCGCTCGCGACATACCCCTACCGCATCCAGAGCCGAACGGCCGGGGCGATACCCAAAGGAATCCGGATGGAACACACGCTCCACCCCAGGCTCCAGGTATTCACGCACGACCGTTTGAGCTACCCTGTCCGCGACAGTAGGCACGGTGGCTTCATATTGAACCTCACGCAGCATTGGCTTGGGTTTGGGTAGGGATGTGAATAGAGTTGGTGATGCGTTCGCGGCAGGCCCGCTCGACGTCAGTGTCGAAGGGGATGCATAGCTGGTTTCTGGGGCCGCGGCGTGCTTGGAGCTGGCCGTGGCTGATCCAGTAGTAGATGGCTCCGCTTGAGACGCCGAGTCGCCGGGCGGCCTGCTCGACTGTCAGCTCGCCGTCTTGTGGACGCCAGCCGGGTGGCGAGGGAATCTTGTACTGCCAGCGCAGCCAGCGCACGGTCTTGAGGTCGAACTGGCGGCCGGTGCCGGTGCGCAGGCCAGCGGCGTGCAGCTCGGCAAGGAGTTCCTCGTTGGTGCTGGCGGGGCCGAGGCGCGTGAGTATCTCGATCGCTGCCGGGGGTGTTCGTCGTGCCTGCGCGGCTGTTTGTGGCCGTTTCACTGTGTGTTCTTCGGCTGCGCCTGAGCGCCAGCGGATCCCGACGCGTACCTCACGGTTCTCCTGCTCGGAGGTGAGTGTGACATCGCTGATGAGTGTGCGCAGCAGCCGCTTGCGGTCGCGCTCGGCGGTGGTCTCGGCGTTCCATAGTGCGGGGATGTCGCGCGCGAGCTGCTCGATCTGCTCACGCGAGGGCTCGAGCGCCGGCGTGGCTTGCTCGGCGAGCTCGGCTTCCGCGTCGGCGAGCTCGCGGAGCTTGGTCTCCCAGCGTGTCTCCAGGCTGCGAGCAACGAGGCGGTTCTCGGGCTCACAGGCATGGAAGGCACGCTCGGCACGGGCGGCCTCGTAGCTGGCGCGCTCAACTCGCAGCTCGATCGCTCGCGTGGAGCGCGTACGCCGCTCGGACACCTCATCCGCGGCAGCGAGCGCGAGCGCTATCTCCTGCGGCGTGAGCGCCGCAAGCAGCCGGTGCGCGAGAAGCTCATCGACGACACCCGCGGAGACGGAGCGGCAGGCAGGCGTGGCGGTGTGATCCGCACGGGAGTGTGAACATTCGTAGTAGCTGCCCTGCCGCCGGTGCGAGGTCGACATCATCCGCCCGCAGCCACCGCAGCGCACGATCCCCTGGCACAGCGCGCGGCCCTCCCTGGCCGGACGCGCACCCTTGCGGGTATTGTTGGCCTGCAAGCGCCGCTCATTGTCCAGGAAAGTCTCCCAGCTGATATAGCCTGGATGGTGAGACTGGATCACGACCGGCCACTCCGAGCGGGGCAGCTCACAGAGTTTTACCTTAATCGTGCCATCTGGTAAGACGACGCGGCGAGAGCGAAAGCGCCCGAACACATACGCCCCGGCGTACGCAGGGTTTGACAGCACCCCGATCGCGCGTGAATGCGTCAAGCGTCCCCAGCGCAGCTCGCCTGCCCACGCACCACCATAGGCGCGCTTGGGGAACCGCCGCCCGTCAAACTCGCCCACCACCCCGTACGCCGACCCCCTCTTCGCGAACGCGAAGAACACCTCCGCGACCGCGGCCCTGACCTCTTCATCGGGGTCGAGGATCGTCTGGTCGGCCTCGTCATAGACGAGGCCGACCGGCAGCGGGAAGCGTAGCTCGCCGCGCTCAGCCGCCGCGCGCTTGGCGCCCTGCAAACGGCCCGCGAGGATGTGCAGCTCGGCCTCTGACATCGTTCCCTTCAACCCGACCAGCAGACGATCGTTGAAGCTGCGCAGATCATAGATCCCGTCGGAGTCTACGATCAGCGTGTCAGTCAGGCCGCACAGCTCCAGCAGCCGCTGCAGATCCGCGGAGCTGCGCGCCAGCCGCGAAACCTCCAGGCCGAAGATCGCGCCGACCTCGCCGACGCACACCCGCCCGACGAGCTCCTTGAACCCCTCCCGCTCGCTCGCGGTACGACCCGAGACGCCCAGGTCTGAGTCGATCACCGCGATCCGCGGCTCCTCCCACCCCAGCCGCGCCGCCTCCTCCGCCAGCCCGTACTGGCGGTCGGTCGACTGCGTGTTGAACCGTACCTGCGCGAGCGTCGACTGGCGCACATAGATCACCGCCAGCCGCTCGCGGTGCGAACTCGTGACCTTCGCCGGGGCGCTCACCGGCCGCGCTCCCCGCGAGCGCCGCCTCCAGCATGTTGGCCAGCGCATGACACGCCTCGCCATCCATCCCGGCGCCCGCCCATCACTCCAGCGCCCGCCGGCGCAACAGCTCCAGGTTGATATGTGAAATCTCCGCCAACACAGCCTCGTGCCGCGCTGTCGCTTCGACCAGTGCACCGACCGTTCCCGCCATCGCCCCCGGCACGTAGATTGACCGGGCGCCCCCATCCCCGTGAATTGCCAGATACAGGTACGGGCCATGCAACTCGCCCCGCGCGCAGCGGCACTCCGCGCGACCGCAACGCCTGCCCTGACGCTGCAACGTTCCACGCAGCGTCGCCTGCGGATCCTCCACCGACCGCGCCAAGCGCCGCCGCCGCGCCCGCAGCTGAGAAACACTCAACTCGCTGAAGCTCACGCCGTCCGCCATCTTGTGCTCTATTCGCGCACAACATCAGCAATCCTTCCCCGCCACCAGCGACCCACCGATCACGCCCACCACAACCACGAGCTCGGCGAGCACCTCCACCGTCAACGGGCCCGAAGCCGGCTCCCCACCACGATCCGTCGCATCCTCGGGCAACGACACACTCCCCAACGGCCCGCCCTCGCACACATACACACGCGAACCCGCAAAACGACGCACGAACAAGACCGGCAAACACTCCCCCACAAGCGGGTGAAACGGATGCGTCACCACCAACGAACCAAAAGACTCGTTGGACAACGACGCGGTATAACGTGACCGTCGGTATACCGAGCACCCGTGAACCGCCATCCCGCTTGGGTATCGCCACCGCGAGCACCGGCGGCGGGAAGTAACTCCCAGACGAGAGCCTATTCCAGAGCTTATAGAGGTTCCCCGTAAGGTTTGCCTCGAACTCTGAAATCGACTGCTCATCAACGCCGGCCGCTCCTTTGTTGGCCTTGACCCTCAACCAGGCATTCCAAACAGCCCGCTTGGAAATCTCAAACGACTTCGGCTTCGACTCGCTCATCCGGCTCATCCCGCCAACAGCGGTTGACCGCCAAACAAGCCCGGACAACCCGTCCCCTTCGCTCCGCCCGCGTTACCAGGCATCACCGCTACTACGAGACGGTCCGCCCCAGTGCCCCGCATCGGTACTCGGCCCCTCACAGTTTCCGCTGCTCGGGGATCTCCCTCCCACACACGACCGCGGGCCACACCTGCACCACTGGCCGTCTGCGGTCGCGGGGCGACTGGTTCCCACGTTCCACACAGGAGCCAAGACCACGCTCGCGCCACCTTCATGCCGGACACCGCCTGACCAGTCAACAGGCACCCGTCAGACTTATCCCAGAGCCACGAACAGACCCCGGTTCTGATGTCATCAATTATGGCTTTCGACACTTCGTCAATGGTTCGCTTGCGCTCGCCTTCGTGATCCACACCTAACACGTTCAAAGACGTGCCTTTTCCCCGACGCTCACCACCACGACTCTTGATCGCAGCAGCTCGGGGCGGTTTGCGGCCTCCTCCTGCAAAGCGGCCGCGGAGGGCCACCGAGACCAAACTCCACCCGGCTCCTCCATCTCCCATGCAGCACCACATCAGTCGGCTCGTTCTACATCGTTCCTCCTTTTGTGTTCGTGGCACACGCTCCGCGGCCATGTCGGCGATCCCGCGCTCGGGGTGTTCAGCGTTGAAGCACGTCAGCATCGCCAGGCCGGCGACCAGCGAGGAGGAAAACCTGCCGGGGTGCTCGGGATCCAGTGGCTTGGCCATCGCTCAAGGCCGGTCCGTGATGTCAGGCACGGTGCCAGCGGGGTTGCGGGTCAGAGCGGCGGACCGACTTCCCGCTGATGGCGTGGTGCCGAGGTTGGGCGTGGGCGAGGGTGCATCGATCGCGCGGGCGGCCCGCCGCCTCCTTGACGGCGGGCGCCCGTGCGGACCCGAGCCCCGAGGCACGCCAGGGCGACGCCGAGCTCTTGAGGCTCCCCTGTGTTGGGTTCAGGGTGATCAGGGGTACGTCGGCGAGGCGGGTGTGGGACTTGGGGTTGTCCTCGCCGTAGCCTTTGCAGAGTGTCCGGCGTCTTGCCACGCGCCCATGATGCGGTAGATGGAGCGTCCTGACTAGTCAAACTTTGAAACTTCAAATTTTGAGTAGCCGGCGGGAGAGGGAGACATCCCTCTCGTGGGCTCCAATCTTCGACTAAGCTGTATCGTTCAATGGAGGCATCGACGGCCGAGACGGGCGCGAGGGGTGCGGCGGGGATGCGTTCGCAGGTCTACTGGACGCTGTTGGGGCTTGTGATTGATCGCCCCGGCCTGTACGGGTATCAGCTCCTGAAGCGCTTTGAACGGGAGTACGGCGCGATGCTGCCGATCAAAAGCGACTCGCATATCTACACCGCGCTGGACGTGCTGCGGAGCAGAGGGCTGATCAAGGCGACCCCGGGGAAGGAGTTCGTCTGGTCTGGTGGGGAGCGTCAACCCAAGCCGGTGTATCGGGCGATCAGCGCGGGCGTGCTCGCCTACCAGAAGTGGCTTCGTACGCAGGTCGTCAAGGATCGCCGCCAGGCGGCTATGTTCGCGCGGCAGTTGGCTGTCTTGGCCCACCATCCTACGGTGGCGCTGGAAATCATCGAGTGCTTGGAGCAGGCGTCCCTGGAAGAGGCCCGTCACGCCAAGGCTGGCCCCGCGGAGGGCGCTCATTCGGAGGAGTGGTCTGGGTTGGCGGACGAGTTGGAATCCCAGGAGAGCCGTCTGGTGCTGGACGCCAAGCTCGATTTTGCCTACTATGCGCGCAGTAGATTCGAAGTGCTTCGCCAGCGGGAGGCTTGCGGCGATGGGCGTGCTGCTGGAGCTTGAGCGGATCAGCAAGTGCTACGGCCGTGGGGTGGGCAAGCGTGCCGTGCTGCGCGATGTGTCGTTGGTGCTCGAACCGGGGGAGCTGGTGGCGATCCGGGGTCCGCGGCGCTCCGGCAAGTCCTCGCTGCTGCGCATCGCCGCAGGTATCGAAGCTCCTGACTCGGGTGTGGTGCGTTTCGCTGGGCGGGATTTGGCGGGCCTGGGCGACGTGTTGGGTGGCGGGATCGGCTACTGCCAGGGTTCGTTTCTTCCCGCCGAAGGGCGCCTCGTGTTCGACCAGATGGTCGTCAGCCAGGTCGCTCGTGGGGTCTCGCCGCCGGTCGCGGCGTCGCATGCCGAGAGCGCGCTTGCGCGCTGTGGGGTAGAGCAGTGCGCCAGGCTCAGGCCGAGGGAGTTGAACGGAGCGGAGGCGGTGTGCGTCTCGATCGCCCGAGCGATCGCGCTTGGGCCGCGGCTGCTCGTGATCGATGAGCCGACTCTGGATGTCGATGTCCTCGCCCGCGATGAGATTCTTCTGCTGGTGCGCTCGCTCGCCGACGAAGGCATCGCCGTGTTGGCGAGTACCGGGACGGCGACGGGCCTCGCAGGGAGCGACCGGGCGCTGTCGCTGAGCAACGGCGAGCTTCACGGTCATCTCGCTCCCCGGCTCGCCGAGGTGCGTCCGTTGCGCTCTCCTGCCGTCCGGCAGGCAAGCGGATGAGCGAGCGCCACCCGGCCGGCGTGGGCTGCTGGAGCTCAGGGGGGTGGTCAAGCACTACCACGGCGCCGGGGAAGAGGTCCGTGCCGTCGACGGTGTGAACCTGCTGCTCGAACCCGGTGAGATGATCGCTCTGCTCGGCCCGAGCGGCTCGGGCAAGACGACGCTTCTGCTGTTGATCGCAGCGCTGCTGAAACCTGAGCGGGGCGTGATCCGCTATGGCGGACGCGACCTGTCCTCGTTTCCAGCATCGAGTGCACGACGAACGGGCCTGAGCGGACGACCGGGCAGCCCGGACAGATGGCGTGCTCGCTCTCCACGTAGCGCTCGTACTCCTCGGTCAACTCCGCGATCACGCGCATGCAGCGATCGATGTCCCCGGCGTAGTCCACCACGAGCCGCGCAAACCCCCGCGAGCCCCGCGACCCGCCGGCGGAGGCGCGTCGATCCTCGACCCGGACGTCGTTCGTGGGCGCCTCGACCCGACCTCGCCGGCTCCGGCCAATCATGCGCTCGACGGCCTTGCGACTGTCCGCCACTCACTCACCGGCAACCGCCCCCTCACGCTCGCTCGTCTACGCCGCCCGCCTGACGGCCGTCGCTCGCGGATCCTCGGAGCTGTGCACCGACCACCTCCGCGCATCCTCGCCTCCGCCGAGCGCCCTGTTGACCTCGTCCACGTCGAAGCAAGCCGGGTCAAACTCCGCCGCCGCCTGGAGGCAAAGCCACTCCAGCATCTCGGCGTGCCGCTCGTGGGCAGGATCGGCGAGCACCTCGCGCAGATCCTCATACCCCCATACACCCCCGCAATCCTCGGGTGGGCAGGCGCCCTTGCCGGCCAGGCAGACCGGGTAGCACACCCCGGTCTCGGCAGAGAGCACCTTCTCGAGGACGATCTCGTGTTCCCAGTCATCACCGAAGTCGTAGGTGTAGCGAATCCGCTTGCCCGCTCGCTTGAGCAGCTGGCCGAGCGTTGCCCTGCGCTCATCCTCGCGCCCCAAATCCGGATCCGGGCACCATTCGTGAGAGCCGTCCGAGAAGACGTGCATGTGACAGTTCTCCCAGCCCATCGCCGCCTGGATCACCCCGTGCAGCCGGTCGAGCCGGATGTCGGCCGAGACCAGCAGCCGCCGCCACACCGGCGGCCTGGAGGAGCCGAGGAGGCTGATCTTCACCTGCAGAACGGGACCTCTCTGGCCGGCCTCGCCCGTGGCGTCACGCATCCCCCACGACCCGAGCTCGGTCAGCGTCACCCGCTCCCCGCTTCGCTGCAGCGCCCCAAATCGCTCGAGCACCACCAGCGCCTCGCGCATGTCGCGATCGTTCAGCCCGCGCCACAACGTCAGCTGCTGCTCGCTCGCGTCCTCCAGCATGTAGCGCGCCCTCACCATCTCCCACGCCAGAGCGCAGGCCTGCGCGATGTCGATGCTCCCGCCCCGCTGTCGCAGATCCTCGAACAGGGCCTCCATCGTCTCCTGGAAGAGATCGCGCAGCGGCGACTGCGCCCACCCCGGCTGACACAGCGCCGTGCCAAGCCGCGGGAACACCTCCAGCATCCGCGCCCACAGCTCAAGCGGACGATCGAGCAGCGCCGCGCTCTTCTTCACCGGGACCAGCCGCCCCCTGCTCACGCGCACCAGGCGACTCTCCTTCGCCCACTCCACGATCGCCGTGAGCCTCGGCAGCTCAGCGCTGCTCGAGACCCGCCACCCCGTCTCACGCGACTCCACCAAATCACCAGTGTCGAGCAACCCCGCCAGCTCGCGGGCATCCGCCAAGCGCACTCTGCCCGTCTGGGTGAGCGCCCGTCCCTCCCCCACCCATCCCAGGAACGCCCGCACCTGCCCGACCGGCCACGCCCGACCGGCCTCAATCACAAGCTCCCCACCTGCCGGCCCGCTCATATCAACCTCCGATCGCACGTCATCAGGCTCCGAGCACCATCGCCACGCACCGTACACACGACCCCAGATGGACAGCGCGGCAGGCAGGCACGCCAGCCGTCACATCCTCCCCCGCCGCGTACGTCGACAGCGCGCTCGTGCCACCGGCCGATATTTAGGCCACCTGGGCGACCCTGCTGCGAGGGCTGTGATGACACGACGATCCGCACGAACCCAAGCCTGCGGCCCCGCCGACGCGTCTCTCGTGTAAGCCATCGATCCTGCGGCGTCGTCTGGGCTGGCTGCTATATCTAGTTTATTCACGTAATCCGTGTAGTATATAGATCAGAATGCCAAACCGTACCCTCCAACTCCTCGATGACAAGCTCGCCGCCGGGCAGGCCCGTCTGACCGCGCGCGAGGTCCGCGAGCAGTTGGGCGTCTCCCCACAGGCGGCCTCCAACCTGCTCACGCGCTGGCGCGAAGCGGGGCTGGTAGACCGGGTGGCGACCGGTCACTACGCAATCCGGCAGATCGGCCTGCTGGGCACCCGGGCAGCCTCTGAGGACATCGCGCTCGCTGTGGGCGCCCTCTTTGCCGGCGAGCCCCACCGCATCGCCTATCGATCAGCGCTCGACCACCACGGTCTGCTGACCCATCCGGCGCGCACGATCCAGGTCGCCTGCCCACGCGAGGTCACGGTCAAGCAGCTCAGCGGTCGTCCACTGCGCACGATCATCGAGCAGCGGGAGACCGTCCTCGTCGAGGCCGTGCAGGCCGGCCATGGCGCGTACGTCTCAAGCGTCGAGCGCAGCCTGCTCGACGGCGCGGCACGCATGGACTTGATCGGCGGCGCCAATGTCCTCGCCGAAGCTCTCAACGCCGCGCAGCCGGACCCCGCCGTACTCCAGCGCCTGGCCCGGGAAATTGGCGCCGCGCCGGCCCTGCGGCGGATCGGCTCGCTGGTCGACCAGCTGCCCATCCCGGAGCTCGTCAACCACCTGGAGCCACTCGCCGCGCCCACCAGCGACATCCAGCTCGAGCCGCGATACCCCGCAGGCCGCGAACGACCCTTCCGCGACCGTCGCTGGCGCGTCGTCTGGGCGCAGCAGCCAAGCGCGATCGCCAGCGGTCTACAACAGTGATCGATCGCAACCAGATCATCCGGCGAGCCGACGTCGACCGCGTCCCAGCCCCCACGGTCGAGCGCGACTACATCCTGAGTCACGTCCTCGCCGCTGTCGCGGATTGCGATCAAGCGAAGCGGATCGTCTTCAAGGGTGGCACCGCACTGCGGCTGTGCTTCTTCGAGGACTACCGCTACTCCGCCGACCTCGACTTCAGCTTGATCGGCGGACTCGATCAACCCGGCGCACTCCAGGCAGTTGCAATGGCGCTCGCCGCTTGCCGGCAGGCCCTTGGGCTACCTCAGCTGTCCCTGACGGATGCGACCCCGCCGCGGATCGAGTACATGGGTCCGCTGGGCAGATCGCGCACGCTCAAGCTGGACTTGGCCGACGACGAGCTCGTCGAGAACATGACCCACCGCACCGTCCTCCGTCGCTACAGCGACCAGGAAGATGGTGACTGCCTCGCGTACACGCTCGAGGAGACCGCGGCCGAGAAGCTGCGCTGCGTCATCCAACGCCTCCAGTGCCGCGACCTCTACGACATACACGAGCTGTTCGTCGTGCGCGGTCTCGACCCGAGCTTCATCTGGCCGCTGTTCGAGCGTAAGGCGAGACATCGCCAGCTCGACCCGAGCCTCTTTCCGACGCGATTCGAGGAGCGGCTGCCGCAGTACAAGGCCCGCTGGACGAACGAGCTCTCAGACCACGTGGCCGGTGACCCCCCGCAGTTTGAGAAGCTGCTCCGCGCCGTCCGCCGAGCGCTCCGTGACTCGCTGCGCCGGCGCTGAGATCGCCCGGTGTCGAGCCTCGCCGACCTTAAAGACGCCGAGCCTGCGGCGGGGCCACAGATAACATCGCGCTTGCAATGACGATCCGGCTGCTTGCGAGCTATGAGTTCATCGACAAGGACGGCCACCCCGGGGGCATGATCCGCCTTCCGGTCGTCGGTTTCGCTCCACCCGACGGCGATGGACGGGAGCGTCCGCGCGTCCTGCTGCTCAGCGGCGACGATCCCTACCTGGTCGACTTCCACCCCGACAGCACGATTGAAACTCAGTACGGCAACCTCGAAGCGCTACTGATCGACGCAGTCGCCGACCCGATCCCGGCCCACCCAGGATGGGTCGCCGAGCTTTGGGTCAACCCCACCGCCGAGCAGCCCAGGCCGCTCGGCGTCTATCCAGTGCTCGCGTGGGAACCCGAGCCACAGACGAGCATCGACGACTATCCGCAGGGCCACGCCATGCTCCTGGTCCCCGACCGCGACGATGACCTCGGAAGCCACTCCGGACCCATCAGCACCCGCGACCTGCCCGGACAGGCCCTCTACCGCCGCGAGGACGCACCACCGTTCCAGCCGCCTGGTGAGCACTGAGGCGGACGCCCGCCAGCCGGATCGCCCGACCAGCGGAGGGCCGGCTTCACGGGCACTCCGCGCTCTCGACTCCAAACGCCCCGCACACTGACCCGAGACCCGTTCTACGACAGCCCGGCGTGACACATCTCTGACAAAAGCCAGTTCGTCCGATGCCTCCGATGCGTCCGCAAACCCGCACAGAACGGACGATCTGGACGCCCGCGGACGCATCTACGCCCTCGGAATGAGGTTGAGGGCCTTGTGGAGACTGTTCTCCGTGGTGGTTCGAGTCCACTCGGGCGCACCAAATTGATCGCATCACAACCTCCACGAAACGAAGGGGCCGGAGGTCCCTCTGCGCCCACGAGGAGCTGTTCGGGCTCCCGTGGGTGCTGTTCGTTGTCTGCTTCGTCCTGCCGCTTGGCACCATTGCGACGGGCTTGCTCAATGACCTCGCGTAGGTCTTCCTCGGCCTTGATGGCAGCTGCCAGGCGCAGTTCGTTGCTCAAGATGGCGTCGAAGGGCTCGGCCAGCTCGCCCTGGATGCCATACTCGTCGTCGATGAGCAGTGCCTTGAAGAAGGCCAGATTGAACTGCCGGCGGACCTTGGGCGGGGCTTCGCGGTAGGCCCTCTCGCAGTCGCCGACCAGCGACAGGGCGCGCTCCAGGTTGGTCGCGGCCTTCTGGAAGTCGCCTTCGATCTCGGCCAGCCTGCCTTCGGTGTTGGCTATCTCCACGGCGATCCGGTCCTGCTCGCTCTTGAGCAGGTCCAGCGGAACGGCTCCAGCGAGGTGGGCATCGAGCAGCGCTTTCCGTTCGGCTTCCAGCTTGCGCTTGCGCCGCCCCTGGGCAGCGCGTTCGCGCTGAGCGTCGGCCCGGAGCGTGGACAGTTCTTCGCCGAGGAAGGCCCGCAGGGTGGCGACCTCCTTCTCTGGCAGTTGCACGCTCGCGTAGTACGCCGCGACGGCGGCTTCGGTCTTCTCGATGCGGACGGCCCGCTGGGTGCAGTTGGTACGCCCCTGCTGGCGGCCGATGCAGACGAAGTAGGGATAGGTGCCGCCCCGTCCTTTGGCGTGGTTGACGATCAGGCGACTGCCGCACTGCCCACAGAAGATGCTGCCCTTGAGATAGTGGGGATGCTCGCGCTGCTTTTCGCCAGCGAAGTTCTTGGCGGAGAGCAGACTCTGGACCTGCCGCCAAGTCTCGGGGGTGACGAGCGGATCGTGCTTGCCCTGGTAGATCGCCCCCTGGTAGCGCACCATGCCTATGTAGTAGGGGTGGCGAAGGAGCTTGTGCAGGTGCGAGACGGTCAACGGCTTGCCGGAGCTCCGAGGGCCGGGCGCAGTCGTCAGACCACGGCGGGTCAACTCGGCCAGCAGACGGCGGATCGTCCAGTCGCCAGTCGCGTAGGCCTTGAAGGCCCATGTTATGAGCGGCCCGCGCACAGGATCGACTTCGACCGTGCGGCTTTCGCGGCCGTTCTCGAAGCGCCGGACGTTCAGGTAGCCGGTCGGCGCCCGGCCCGGCGTGCCGCCGTTCTTGGCCTTCTGCACGCAGCCCTTGATGACCTCCGTCGCCAGGTTGCGCGAGTAGAACTCGGCAATCGAGCTCATGATTCCGTGCAGCAAAAGGCCGGAGGGAGTCTGGTCGATGTTCTCACTGACGCTTACCAGTTCGGCGCCGGCCTGCTGGATCGCCAGATTGATCGTCACGTCATCGGCTCGATTGCGCGCCAGGCGATCGACCTTGTGGACGATGACGTATTTGACGGGATGCTCGGTGATGTAGGCAAGCATCCGCTGAAGTTCCGGGCGGTCGGCAGTCTTGGCCGACTCGCCGCGCTCCACGAACTCCTCGATGACCGCCGCGCGCATACTGGCAGCCTTACGCTTGCAGCCCTCCCGCTGGGCGGGAATGGAGAAGCCCTCGGCTTCGCCGCCCTTCTCGGCCTGCTCCTTGCTGGAGACACGCAGATAGATAACCGCGTTACCTGCGTCTTCAATGTCGGGGGGTGCGATTGTTCTCATACATACCTCCTATCGATTGATGCGAACTCAGCAAAAGCGTTTACGACGCCATCCAGCAACGGACCCAAGGCAGCCTGGTCGATCCCCTTATCAACGGATACCACTGTCGCCCCCGCCTGTTTAATTGCCTGCCGGACAACCAGGTCATCACGGTAGTTGCGCGCCAGGCGGGAATGGTCACTCACGATGAGATATGTGACAGGTCGCCTACGGATGAAGGCGAGCAGTCGATCGAGTCCGGGCCGGTTCGTGGTATTACCCGACACGCCCATGTCCATGAACTCCGCCGCTATCCTGACGCCGACTCTTTTGGCCTCCTGCTCGCAGGCGTCGCGCTGCGCAGTGACACCGCTTGCTTGATCGCCCTGGTACTTCGATGCGACCCGCAGATAACTAGCTGCTATCGCTTCCTCGGGGTTTCCAGATTCACTTATTCTTTCCATAGTTTACCTCCTGTCTGCTCGTGGCGCCTTTGATAATAAATGGAATGTTGTTAAGTGTACTACACCCATTTTCCGTGTCAAATATGTTAACGCGATCCTCACATTGGTTTCGTCGGCTTTGTACTGGTATATTCATGCCGTTACCTCCTTCGTTTACTTTGGTGGTGTAAGTGGCAGGGGCATCCATAAGACGAGGTTCGCGGTTAGGCGAATCAGGTCAAATGGAGCCCCTGCCAGGTGGGAAGTGTTTACTTGCTCAGCTTGTGGCTGGCTCACCTCCCTTGTCGCGGGCTTTCCGCGGTGACGTTTTGGCGTCTGCGGTGGTGCCTGCGTCCGACTCGGCCTCTTCCTCGCTGAATAGCGAAGTGATGGCGTTGCGTCGGGTGGTGGCGTCGCGCTCGATGTCTGCGAGCACGGACTCCAACCTTGCCTTTAGCTCGGGCTGGCTGCGCTTGGAGGTGATGTACCCATCGACGGCCTGTTTGAGGGCGTCGGAGACGGGCATTTCCTCCAGCTGTGCCAGGATGGTGAGCTGGGCGTGTGTGTCATCCTCCAGCTTGATCGCTAGTGTCTTGGGCACGAGCCGACCTCCTGTTGGATGATGGTGAGTGTGTAACCCATTGGTGGGATACCTCCTCGGTGTTTTTGCGACCGGCGATTCCCGGATGGAATCTCCTATTGAAGCCGCAGCACACCGACGAGTTGACCTCATGCGGTGAGCCTCGGTGCTGTGCGCGCCGCCGTGATTCGTCGCCTGGCGATAGCTGCGAAGGCGGGGTTTAGTTCGATGCCGAGCCAATCCCGCCCGTATTGTTCGGCTACCAGTCCGACGGTGCCGGCGCCGAAGAACGGATCGAGCACCAGCCCCGCTCGCCAGCCCCGTTTGCAGGTGCAAGTCGGTTGCAGAGCGCTGTGCGTGGTGCGACTCGGCGAACGTTGCCACGGTTGCCCGCAGGTGCGGCAAACACGCTCGGGGCAGCTTGCCAGCAGCGGCCGGGTGACAAGCGCCGTGGGGAAGGTGGCAAAATGCTGCCCGCGGAAGTTGGACACTGCCGTCGTCCATGCGTCGCCGGGATTCTTGCCCAAGGGGTGCCCCACCAGCCCGCGCGCCTTCAGGCTTGATAGGCCGGTATGGCTGCCGGCCAGCGGGCCGCCCCAGCCCTCCGGCGTGACCCCTTGTGGTGGGTAGCCGTCTGTGGCCGTCCGGTAGGGCGCTCTCGGGATGGAGCGATGCGGTACGCGGATGGCGTCCAGGTCGAAGAAGTAGCGCCGAGAGCGAACCAGTAGATAGACGGTTTCCCAAGTGCAGGCCAGACGATCGCCGACGCTCGTCGGCATGGTGTTACGTTTCACCCAGGCCACGCGGTTACGCACGATCCAGCCGTCTCGGCAGAGTGCCAGCACCAGGCGTTCGGGTCCAAGCAGCAGGCTCTTGGACGTAGCTCCGTAGCGGGTGTGGCGGCTGTAGCTGTCGCCGACGTTCAGCCACACCGACCCGCCCGGTTTCAGGACGCGGGCGACATCGCGCATCACCAGACGCAGCTCCTCCGCCCAGGCCTCGACGTTGGCCTCCAAGCCGATCTGCTCCGGTCTGCCGTAGTTGCGCAACTGAAAGTACGGCGGCGAGGTCATCACGCAGTCCACCGACCCGGCCGGCAGCTCCGCCAACCGCTGGCGCACATCACCAACGAGCACCACGTTTCGCGGCAGACTCATGGCTGTCCTCCCGTCAGAACCGTCAAGGCTCGCTCGCTGGTAGTCACCGTGAACAGCCGCCCCGGCAGGTGGCGGTCATGTTCGATGGCCTGCCGCAGCCGCTCGGCCCGGCGAGTGTCGGGCACGATCCAGCAGACCGTCGGGAAGACTCCCCCGTTTCCCCCGTGCTTGGCCTGCTCCTGGCCGCTCTGGTAGTAGTCGGCATACAGCCGGCACTTGCGCAGGATCACAGGCACCGACTCGCTGCCCCGGTCGATCTCACAGAACCAGCGCCATTCATAGGCCCCAACCCCGAGG
Organism: uncultured Solirubrobacterales bacterium; assembly: GCA_963831945.1. Taxonomy (GTDB): domain Bacteria; phylum Actinomycetota; class Thermoleophilia; order Solirubrobacterales; family Solirubrobacteraceae; genus Palsa-744. The sequence goes on from CAWHSC010000003.1 coordinate 680,221, forward strand.
GCGAGAAAGGCATCCGGGCGTAGCACCCGCCGCCCGCTGAGCCCCGAGAACTCCCGGTGACAACGCGGCTCGGACTGGCAAATGAGGATGTCCAGCAGACCACGGCGCGAGGCGATCGTCACGTCCACGATGAGCTGCGCTGTAGCGAGCGTGTGATCGAGAAAGCGACTGGTCGGCTCCTGAAACCGCCGTATTGAACCACCAGCTACCAACAGCCGATGTCCGACCGGCCCGATGGCGAACACGAACCCCGCAGAGCCGGCCCGCACACCGCCGATCCTTCGCTCCAAGCGGATCAGCAAACGATCACGCACCAGCCGCCCGAGCACCCGCTGGCGAGCCCGCGCCGCCGCCGGGATGCTTTCGTGCTCGGAGGCCGGGAAGTGGATGGCCTCGATCTGGCGAGCACTCATCAGCCGCAAATCGGCGACCTGCCCGACGATCGCCAAATCTCTCCCGGACAGCCGCTCCCGCAGATGCTCAAGCCCCTTGGCTGAAACGTAGGGCCGCAGCCCGCACGCGCTCACAACTCACCTCCATTCCCGCACTCATTCGCCGCAGTAGCAGAGTGGAGTGAAGGTGTTGGCGCAGGCGTTGGTTTCGACGCGACCCGACAGCCACACGTAGGCGCAGCAGGCAGCCCCAGGGCCGCAGACAACCACCCACCTGGCAGCGACGGAACGACAGCTACCGGACAGCGCTGAAGCGGGCGAGCTGGGCGCCCGGGGCGACCGCCGCCGAGCAGGAAAAGAAGGAGCGAACAGCGAGAGACTTTCGCCGCGTTTGTTGAGGCGCCTTCCCCTTGGATACAGGCGATATGGGCAGGCGCGGTCAACCCGACACAACTAGCGACACGACACCAGCTCATAGGCCGCCTCCGTGATCCCGCCGCCGGGGGCCGAGGTCATCGCCGGCCCTTTGCCGCTTCGGCATGACCAGCGCCTCGATATCCGCTTCGACCTCCTCGCGGGGAGTGCCGTAGGCAGCACGGGAAGCAGTGCGCACGGCGTCAGGGTCGCTGGTCGTCTTGGTCGGTGGCAGGGTGCGCCCGCTGCACCACGGCTGCACCGCTGAGCCCGAAACCAACTGCAGGTAGCACTCAAACGCGCCGAGACCTTGGAAGTCTTCGGAGGCCAGGGCGCTGCCCGCAGCGATCACGCGGGCGTCCTCGCTGGGAAGTCGGAAGGCGACCCTCGACTGGGCGTTCACCTGCACGGCGGAGCGCGTCGCGGCGTCGAGCTGGTTCATGTACTGGTGGGCCAGCACGAACCCGGCGCCCAAGCCTCGCGCCTGGGCCAGGGCGTCGGCGAAGTCGAGCGGCAAACGCAGATAGTCCTGGAACTCATCGACGTAAACGAAGACGGGATGGCGGCGTTCCGGCGAGATTGTAGAGCGGCCGAGGATCGCCTGCCAAAGCTGCGACACGATGAGGCTGCCGAGCAGGGCCGCCGTCTCCGGCCCGAGTTGCCCGCGAGCGAGGTTGACCAGCAGGATCTTGCGCTCGGTAAAGACTTGGCGCAGATCGAAACGCGGTTTGGTCTGGCCGAGGATCGCCCGTAGTTCGGGGCGCATCAGCAGCGGGCGCAACTTGTTCATGGTGGGCGCGATGGCTGTCGTGCGCTCCGGTTCGCTCCAGGCCTCGAACGCGCTCCAGAACGGTGCCAGCCCGATCGGATCGGCCACCTTTGGAACGACCCGACGGCGAAAACTCGCATCGGTCAAGAGCGGCACCAACGCGGGGAGCGACATATCCGGCAGCCGCGCCAACGTCAACAGCGATGCCCCCAGAATGTCGGCTGTCCTTGGCCCCCAATGGGCGGCGTACAGGGCATGGAAAAGACCGAGCAGTTGGTCGGCTACCAGCTCCGGTGAGCGACCACCCCGCTTGAGTGGATTCAGACCGACCGGCCGCGTGGCGTCGGTCGCGTCGATCAGCACCACATCCTGAATACGGTCGGATGGGATGCGCTCGAGGACATCGGCGATCAGATCGCCCTTCGGCTCGATGACGACCACCCCGCGGCCGGCACTGATGTCCTGGGCGATCAGGTTGAGCAGCAGCGTCGACTTGCCCGAACCCGTGGGACCGACGACGTGCAGATGGCGCAGAGAGTCAGCGGCCGTCAGCGCCAGTGGTCGCTGCCGCCCTGGAAAGGTGCTCTCTCCCAGGATGCGTCCCGAACGGCGTATCACCGCCGTCGGTGCTACCTGGCGGCTGCCGATCGCGTCCACCGGCAACTCTTCGGTCTTGCCCGTCGGCCACGCGGAGACCACGGCCAGCTCGCCGACGTTCAACCTGAGCGGCGCGCGCCAAGGGATTACCGGACGGGTAAACCGCCGCGGATTGGACGAGCGGACCCGAAAGCCAACGCCGGGCGCCTCGGCACTGCGCAGCGCCCCGAGCACGGCCCGGATCAACTGACGCTGACGAGTTTTCGATCCTGCCTGTACCGCCAGGCGTCCGGTCATCCGCCAGCCGGGATCGCCTTGCTTGCTCCTGATGGCACCGCTTAGCTCGGCGTCGGGAGGCTGGGCGAGGCCCACCGGAGCCGTCAACAACCCCTTGATCCACGACTCATGCGCCAGAGCACCAGGGCGGCTGGGCACAGCCAGCGCGACCACTGGGCGGACAAGCACCCACTGCAACCCGATTGCCTCATCACGGCCGACGTGCGCCAGAGCCGTTATGACGGCCCGGCTGACTCCCTCCAAGTCATCGGTGCGCAGTGGCCGCCGCCGCGTCGAAAGGCCAAGCTCGACCGCCCGGTTCATGCCCATGACGGGCCGCTCGCGCGTAGCCTCGGCAGCCAGCCCCGGCAGGGCTGAGCGCATCTGATTGACCACACTGCCGGCGCGTCCCTCGGGCACGGCCAGCCGGTGTGTTACCACGCCCGCCTTACCGATAGCCTCGACCACCACGGGCGTTCCCGCAGTTGCTGCCAGCAGCCGGAAAATCTGCGCTATTTGCTCAGGCTTCACCTCGCGCGGCCAGGTCAGCCGATACCAAACCAAGTCCGACGCCTTCACGCCGCCTCCCGCTTCGCCGGGCGGTCCTTGCTGGAACTATCCTTTTTCGCTTTTGATTGATTCTCCTGCTTGTGTTCCGCTTCGGCCTCGGTTTCGGTCTGGGCGTGCGCCAGATCGATCAGCGCATGAGACAGACGCCGCAGATCAGTCGGGCGCCTGATACCTCGCACTCGGATGTCACGATTCTTGTAATGATGATAGGTTCTACTCATTGTTGAGCCTCCCTTCTCTCCGCTACCGGGCCGGTTTTGGCAGGCAGAGCACCCGCACCCCGTTCAGGGGCTTTCCATGTCAACTACGGGATGAAATCCTTACCTCAACCGACCCGTATACTGCTTATGGCAATATCGGGAGTTTGACTAGTACACAATGAACCAGCAAAAATGTCAATACCCTTTGTCTATTTCACAACACCGACGCGACGCCCCTGTTATCTGGCGAATTGTTCACCACCTCGACTGTTGGAAACGATAAAAAGACCAGCCTGCAAAGCCGAGTAGGACGACCACGCCGATGCCGACGAGTACCGGCAGCACCGCCACGATCAGCCGAGCCGCGATATGCAGCATCACGGCGACAGCCAGGACAGTCAGCGCCAGGCCAAGCAGTCGGTCAGACCAACGTGACGGAGAGGTCATGCTTGCGCTCCTTCAGTTAGATGATCCCGCCTCAAGTTGCGGGCTGAAAGCAGCCTGATGGGCGGCCGAGTTATTGAGCAACCTGCAATTCTTCGGGCCATGCCACGCCCCCATCTGCCTCCCCATCTCGTGCCCCGCCAGCCCAAGACGGTGCTCGGCTGGTCGATGCAGAAGCTCCGCCTGGTCAACGGCTGGACCGGCAAGCAGGTCGCCGAGGCCTTTGGCTGTAGTCCCAGCCATATCTCCCGAGTCGAGGGCGGCGCTATGCCCAGCCGCGAGCTGGTCCAGTTCTACGACGACACGTTCGAGGCCGAGGGCCTGCTGCTGAGCATCTTCGAGGTCGCCGATCACGCCCCCGAGCAGGACCGGCGACGCGCAGGCGGCAAACGCCCCCGGCTCCACCGCGCCATCCCCGGCGATGCCTCAACCTTCGTGGGCGACACCATCCCACACGGCACGCTGATGGCACCCGGTCAAGGCTTCGAGAAGGTCTGGCGCATCAAGAACAGCGGCACCGTGCCGTGGCAGGGACGGCGCTTGGAACGGCAAGGGCCGCTGACCGGGCCGGGGCTCATCACGTCTCTGCGCTACGCCGAGATCCCGAGCACCGAGCCGGGCGAGCTGGCCGAGATCACCACGCCTTTGAAGGCGCCGACCTACGACTGCACCTCCGTCGCCTACTTCAAGATGGGCGATGCAGAAGGACAACTATGCTTCCCCGACAGCTACCAACTCGGGCTAGACGTGCTGGTCAGGGTAACAGGGCAGCGGCCAGACGAGCAGTAACCAAAACATGTTCAACCCGACACTCCCACGAGGCCATCATGAATGAACAGCTACCAGCACCAATCTCCACCATAGGCGCCGTGTAATGGGAGGCATACCATATCCACGGTTCAGAGAAATGCTGAATCTGCTCGCCGACGGAGCCACCCGACACGGCTACCGCATCGCCAAAGTGATTGACTCGGATGACAACTGGTTGGCGACATGGGCCAACGATCAGCTTTACGTGATAGTACAGGCGTCGGTTGCAGACTCGGGACCAAACCAGACACTCCTTGACATTCATGCCGGTGGCGGATACGGCGCTGAACCACACGGTTCGCTGTTTCAGGCGCTCGCCACCGGCACTTGGCGATTCGATCACGGTAGCCCTTGGGCGCGCATCGGCCGGGACGGCACCGTCGCCTACGGATGGCGAACTCGTTATCCGTCTGAGTTTTTCACCGAGGACAACATGAAGGAGTTATTCATGCTGGTGCTAAACATGATCGATGCCTTTGGGTACGTCGCCGGCACGCTCGCAAACGAGTTCATCCCAATCTACGGTGGTCGACGCAGCCACGATGAAGACCCTGAATCGTGGCCTGCCTTGCTATCCGGTCTGCTTCCGCCACAAGGCGTAGGCCAAGTCCCCTTGGGGCCGACAAAGCCTAGCGACTAAACACTCACGTCTACCGGCATATATTGTGCGCATACATTCGGGGTCGCGCTTTTATCGGCTGCGTCATCGAATCGCTACTTCGCCACTGCCGCCAATGAAAACTGCTGGAGGGTTTCTGGGCCGAAACTTTCTACACCAGGGCCATCAATCTGCACCGGGCCAGCCCCTATGTCAGAGCCTTCAGGCTTCAACACAATCGCCTTGAACTTGTATCCATCGAGACGAGACGGATCACCGCTAGGATGTTCAGGTGAGTAGTAGCTGGGCACTATCCAGGCAACCCGGAAGCTAACCGAAGCACCAGGCGCCAGGGCGTCATTGCTGCGATACTCGACTGCATCTTGGCCTTCGCCTTCTGGTGCGCAGTTGCTACCGCCGAACATGATGGCGTTTGGTTCCCCAGCCTGAGCAGCAGTGGTTTCCATGTCGATGATTGGTTGGCCGCTGAAGCCTTTGGTTTCGTTCTTGAGTTCCACGTTACCTCGGATTTGGGCGGAGGTCGTACCTTCAGCCGTACACGGTGCAACCACCTGATCGTCGATATGTTCAGGCGCGCTCAGTGCCAGACTGCCTCTGTAGCGATAGCCGCCTTCCACTGGCCACGCAAAGTGCCAGGTTGCCACCGGAGCGGGCAAAGGCGGCAGAGCCTGACTGCTGGTTGAGCTTACGCTAGAGCTGGTCGCAACCGACGTCGCGGCCTGCGAGGCTGATTGATTACTAGAGGGCGATGACGAACTACCACAGCCAGTCAGGCTCACATCGATACTCAAGATCACCACAGCGATGAGCAGTGCCACGAAAGTCGGGGTGCGTATGCTATACATGTCGTACCTACCGCACAGTGATCGCACGCTGAGCGCTCGTTGGGAGGTGACCCGAGTCGCCGGCATAATTCACTCGAAATACCTCGCGTCCACGGTGAGACACATGAGTCTCCCAACGGAACGTGCCACCGTGCAGCGGCACGTTCGGCGCCAGCGTAATCCAACGATGGTGCCTGAGAAACTGAATCACGACACTTCCTTCCATAGCCCCCATGATTGAGCCTTCTACAGAAAATGACTTGCCACGGCGTACAGAACGAGAAGCTGTCAGAGATGCGTGTGTGGGATCTTGAACTTTGGCAGTGAAGTTGTACGCAAAGTCTCCGCACGAGGCACCACCAATACCCACATTGAGCAACCAGTTTCCTGGGTACGGGGCAGTAAAGCGCAACTCGCCGCTCGGATTGAGTGCGGCGTCGGTAACACCAGAGGTTTCCCGCCTCGTATAGTCGGTCATGGAAGGCGGAAAAACGTAGATGTAGGCTTCGGGATGATGATTGTTATCGTCACAAGTTGAGGTAACGGTGCCGTCGAATGTGAGGAGAGCACCGGCCGGCATTTCGACACGCCAGTACTCGCCGCCGATTGGTTCCGGCTCCTTCTGCACGTAGCCGCTCGCTGTAAGCTGATTCAGGGGAAGCTGCGGTGCTGCGGCGACGGTTTCGCCTCCGTTAGCCCGAGCATTCGGTACCTCAAGAGCGGCCCAAGTCGCCACCACGAGCGCGACCGCGATCGACAGTGCAGCCCCACGTTGCGTCCTCGTCACCATCGTCAGCCTGCTTCGTCTCAGATTCGCGCCGCGCGGCGATGTCATCAGCATCCACGTAGGTCGCAGCCGTTCTATGGGGTTGATGCTCACGTAGCTCCTGCCTTTCGTTCTCGTGCTTGTCGGAAACGCCGATTCCGGGCCGTTGTCCCGTCCTGACGGGCCATATCCTATATCACGGGAACCGGCAAGGAGCCCGGCCATCCGGGCCGTAGCCTCCGGGAATGCCAACCCCACGAGGCGACACCGAAGCCAGCCGCGCCCTCGCACTTGGCGCTCTGATCCGCCGCCTGCGCCGCGACCGCCATCTGACGCTGCGCGACCTCGCCGACCGCGTGCCAATGTCGGCCTCCAACCTCAGCCGCATCGAGCTCGGCGCCCAGGGCCCACCGCCGGACGAGATCATCGAGCGCATCGCCGCTGCTTTGGAGGTCGATCACGCCGAGCTATTGCGTGCCGCCGGCCGCTACGCCACCGGCAAGACCTTCGAGGAGACTGTCCTCGCTCGCCTGGATGCCCTTGGCCGTGATCTGCGCGAGGTGAAAACCACCCTCGCCGACGATCGCAAAATCCGGTAAAACTCACCAAAATATACACCCGGGAATCGGGGCGCTTTTCCGTCCTGGGCGCCTGGTAGACCCTCCCGGACAATTCGGTGAAAAAGTGACCCCCGGCCGGATGATAGCCAGCCGGGGGCCGAACACAGGAGGTACTATCTCCCATGCCGGCCCATCATAGTGCACTGCCCACTGCTGCCAACAAACTCGTAGAGCGCGCCATCGTCCTCCAGCTCCTCCGCACCGATCACCGCGAGCGTTGGTCGGACAAGCAGATCGAACGCGCTATCCCTGACTTCAAGCCCGAGGCCATCCGCAAAGCCATCGTCCGCCTAGAGGCAGGCGGTGTCATCTGCTGCCTGGACGAGTTCATCGGGGCCTCCCGCTGCGCGCAGTACCTGGACTCCCTCGAACTCATCAGCATCTGAGAGGCCGCCATGCGACTCTCCGAAATGGGCCTTGAGCCCACCACGCTGGCCTGCCTGCACCGCGGTGGCATCAACACCACCTACCGCCTACTCGAACACACCTACCGCGAGCTGATCTGGCACTCCGAGATCACCCCCGAGGCGCTCTACAACATCCTGCGTGCGCTGCGCCGGCACGGCATGACGCTGAAACCGGCCCCCAAAGGGATCGGGCGGTCGGTGAACGAGCGCAACCTCGAGGTCTTCCGGCTGCGCGTGGTGGAGGGTTGCTTGCTCAAAGAGACCGGCGAGAAGGTCGGCATCGGCGTCGAGCGCGTCCGTCAGATCCTCGCGGGCTACTTCGGCCTCCGAGGCGCACCACCCGCCGTCAAAGCCAGACCCCACCGCACCGAGAACCAAAGCTCTCCCCCCGACTGCGCTCAGGTCGGCCATGCCATCCGACGCCTGCGCTCCGCCAAGGGCCTGACGATCGAGCAGCTGGCCACCGCGATCGACATGAGCATCGAGCAACTGGCCCGGATCGAGGACGGACTGCGCGACCCCGCCTGGACGACGCTCTACCGGCTCGCCGTAGCGCTCGATACCACAGCCGCCTTGCTGGCCTACGCCATCGAAGTCGAGCCCAAGGGTAGAGCCCATGCCTGACCATCAACCGATCCTCGTCATCCAAGCCGACGACTGCCTCGGCCCCGCAATCGTTGACCAGCTCCTTGCCGACGAGTACCCGGCCAAGCTCGCCAAGAGCGCCAACCACGCCACCGTACTTGCTCGCCACGAGCCCCCGGCGCTCATTATCCTCGGCGAACTCGACACGACCACCGGCGCCCTCGCGCTGCTGCGCGCGATCCGCAGTAGCGGCCCCGACGCCCCCTGGTATCCCGACGTGCCGATCATCATGGTCAGCTCAGAGTGCGAGCAGACCGACATGCTGCGGGCCTTCGATGCCGGCGCCGATGATTTTCTGGAGTCCCCGCCGACCTACTTGGAGCTACGCGCCCGGTTGCGAGCTGTGCTTCGCCGCACGAGCCCCAGCCCCCACCGAGTGCTCCAAGTCGGCCCGCTGACGATCGACGCGCGCGCCCACCGCGCCACCCTCCACGGCACCTGCCTCGCTCTGCGTCAGATGGAGTACGACCTGCTCGTCCACCTCGCCAGCGAGCCAACGCGCGTCTTCCGCAAGTCAGAGATTCTGCGCACAATCTGGGGCTACCCGGAGCCTAACCGTACCCGCACCCTCGACAGCCACGCCAGTCGCCTGCGTAGCAAGCTCAACGCCATCGGCGGGCGATGGGTCATCAACGTGCGTGGGGTGGGGTATAGGCTGATCTGAGGCGCGAGCAGCCGATCAGGGTCGCCCCGTGTGGTGGCGCTCAATGGCACTTGTGCGACACTCCGACGCTCTTGAGTTTGATCTGGTATGGTCCCGACCACCTGACTCTTGGCCCGGCCGCGTCCGTTGCCGGCCCAGGCAATAGGTAGCGGTTAGCTCAATGAGTACTTCATCAACGAAACGGATCGAGCATCACCGCTACTGCGAGGCGCGCGGCCAAAGCTCGCATAGCGCAGCATCTGCCCGTCTAAGTCTCCGGGGCAAAGAGCAAGCGCACAACGGGTACTTGGGCGACAGTTCCCTCGTTGGCCAATAGCCAGAAGCCTCGTTGTAGCCAAACCTACATGCTACAACCTCCTGCCCACGCCTATTTACTGCCCAGGAACCTGCAAATAGTATATGGATTTTGAGCCTATTGAGGTCGGACGCTTGGCGATTATGCAAAGCGAGCCGCTCCGCTATATCGAACGACGTATCGAAGAAGTCGAACTCATCGATGATTTTCGCTACTCGGTTAACACACGGCTACAGTTTACTGTTCCCTTCCACCGCCGAGTCGCCGCCGAAAAGACGTCACAAACACTTCTCGTACCGCTTGGCTGGTACTCCAAGGATCGAATGCCAGACGTTCGTATCCGCAATGAAGACGCAACAGACCTACCGTTGGTTAGGCGTCGAGATCAAGGGCGAGTAGTCGCCACTATATTCGGAATCCGTTGGAGACGGAGGTTTATCAACAGCCTCACCGAGACTCCTGATGAGGATGAAGCTCACAAAATATGGGGCGTTATTCATATCAGCCTCGAACAAATAGTGACAGCCCAGCGATTGGGTGCTCAGATTGTCATCTACCGTCTGAGGCGCTTCATTTGGGAGCGTAGTAAACAGGACGACTTATCGAAAGGTATCAAGTGCCTCCTCTTGGATATTCTGACCACTGATGAGTTCTGGCATTCGCTAAAAAAACTTGGTGAGAATAGGCTACTAATCGCGCGCATGCGAGGCAGGCCTGGCCGCACATATGTCGTGACTACCACGAACGTAGAGCGGTTTGGATATGGTCCGAGCTTGCTGACAATGTCGCGCCAGCTTATTCGACAAGACCGGGCGGGGCGAGAACCGCTTCAGCGATCACTATCTAACATTATAGCTAAGGTATTCGCTTGGCTCGGCGTGAGTAGAGTGAGTATCGTCCGTGACGTTGCTAATCTTGGACAAGCTGCTTCATTTTGGATTATCTTTGCTGCTCCCGAAGGCGTCGAGCCAATACGGTGCTTTTGGCGTAGTCGACAAAAGAAGCTCGACATGAAGACGTTATATCTGTTGGCAACGGAAAGGTAGCTGCCGGCAAGCACCATGAGCCTGGTGACACAGTAACACCTGACAAGCTAGCCCTTGACCTTCAAATTGACGCAACACAATCTATAGCAAGTGCGGCAGGTCTAGCGTTTCTCCTTTATCTGGTCGGACTCTTTGTCTACAAAGCTATGCCTCAGCTTATCCATGAACAGTTGGTTCATAAGCAACATAGTGACTTCACAATGCGACTGCTTGGTGTGGGCACCATTTTTGCTGCGACGCCGGCCGCTATTGCTGGTGCCCTTGCCTTTCGAGGACAAGGCTTTGTTCGACGCATGAACCGTGGCCCACGGGTAGTGCTATCTGTACTATCTGCCGAGGGAGCGCTACTCGCCGTGGTAACGGGCCTGCATGGTCCTGGTGAACTGGCGGAACTGCTGGCCTTTATTTTGTCCGTCAGCGCACTAAGTGCTGCTGGACTATTCTTCTGGATTCGTTGTGGTCCACGATGGCGAAAGACGGAACGCTCCCGCAGGGGGCTAGTCACCCAAGCGGCATCGCCGAACAAGTGCCGTCAGCGACAGGCTCGCTATGCGTTGGCATGGCTGCTGTTCTGGTTCTTGCTCGTAGTCACCGTGGCACACACGCAAGTAGTCTTCCAACGCGAGCACATCTTCCGCGGGCACCCTTTCCCAGCCGACGTTTGGAACTCCTTGCGAGGCTGGTTTGGTCTTTAGAGCCACATGTGCTAGTCTGTAGGAATGGTTATAAAGTATCTACATGCGCCGGAACGAACGAGCTATGTCGGAGACTAGCTCTCCCGAGCAGCCAGGCGCAGTGAGAGACAATCCACACGATCTCGGCTGGCTTGATATTGCTCCGGTGGCGGGTGGCCCTGAGCTACCAGACGAACAGGTACCGATCCTAGACGAGCCGCCGATCATCACTGAGGCGCGTCGCCTACCAGGCGGGCCTTATCTCGTTGCGCCCGACAGTGCCGAGCAGATGCCAACTGATTTCTTGGCTATTGAAGGAGATGACGGGATCAAGAACGTGGTTAAGCTGGCAGAAGCAACCGCACTGAGAGTTACCGTCCCAGATGAGCAGCGCAAGTATCTTGAGGAAGGCGGCCAGGCGTCGAAACTGCTCTTGGAGACACTGCAACGTGGGCTCGAAGCGGCTACGCCCAAACTGGAAGCAGTCTCCATCGACAGGCTGACTAAAGCCGGGTTGTTTTAGAGTTACGCCGCACATGTCGCCCAGCGCCGATTGTGCGGCGCGTTAGACCCTGCCCGGAGATACAGCTTGGTCGACGCGCTACCGCTCGGTTACTATAGAGCGGTGACGAAGCACGACGACATCGACGGATCTGAGCGCTTCTTTGGCATTGGCTGCTTCCATTTCGCGCCTGCGCCGAGCGAGGGAACGCAGACTCTTGGGGAGTTTGTCGGCACAGTTCGGGCGACACTCGAATCTTTCGACATTGTTGAGTCCGTTGTCGCGGCCGATTGCGACCTTACCGAAGCCGACTTCGCCTTCGAGACACCCAGAGATGCCGCCGACCTGAGCCGAGGAGAAGAGCCTTATCCGAATCTCCCGCAGGGTTACTACGAGTTCGTCCTGGTGCTTGAGCATGACGTCCAGGCGGCGTTGATCACACACCCATCGGTGCGCACCCACACCGATCGCTTTCGCGTCGAGCTTCGCTACGGGTATGCCATGCCGGTGGCTATCGTCGAGCCTCTGGCCCCCGCGCAACGACCAGAGCCATCGCAAGCCGTGCAGATCGTGCGTGAGGCACTCGAAGTGAGCTGCGACGATCCTACTCTCCCAATCCGATTCCAGTCGCTCGGGCCGAGCCCGCTGCACGCTGACTTCTCGCTCGGTGCCGCCACGGAGGATTACGACCCCGATCTCTTCGGCTTCGACCTGCTTGTCACCGCCTCGCGAGGCTACGACTTTTATGACTTCTTCTACGACAGACGGGAGTTTCCTAGCGCGTGCGATGCGTTCGACGGCCTAATGGACTTCCTACGTGACGAGCTGGATTTGTATTACCGGGTCGTCGGGGTCAGGGCGCAAAGAATCATCGGCTGGCAAAAGCTGGACGGCCTCACGTGGGCGCTCGTCGGCCTCCATCAGCGTCGGGGCCTGCGAGGCTACCTCGGTAGACTCGCGCACGGCAAACGTGCCCTCAACGATGCCTTCGTCGTGCTCGCAGAGTTCGAGGGTACTGATCTTCTTACCGAGAGCAGCCTGGACCGCGACTATCGCGACACCTATGAAAGCGATGAGCCCGCCTGGCTGCGTAGCCTAGTTGACAAAGAGCGAGCAGATAAGTCTACCTATCCGACCGAGCAAACTAGCTCGCTAATCCAACTGTTCGAGACGAGACGGCTCAGCGGACTGGAGCTGACAGCTCTCTTGTTGTCAGCGATTGTCGGAGGGCTAATCGGGTCACTTGTCACTGCGTTGCTCGCGAGCGGCGCACTACGGATCGAATCCGTCGTCCCGCGCCAGGTGTTGACCCTCCCGCCGGCTCTCGTGTGCCAGCTTGATCTAAGGAGCCAGCCGTTATGTGCATCTGGTGTCTTCGCTGCACCATCCCGATAACCACATCGCAGAGCCGCCATGCACTCGGGCGCGCTCCCCCCTGTGTCGTCCATTGCCGCTTGTGCGACCTTACGAAAGTCGAACATTTGATCGCCGTCCTGGGAGTGTCAGCGCAAGCAATCAAAGGTCTACGTGGTGGACTGACTAGCTGGCACCGCTAGCATCATGTACTCACGGTTGAGGTCCCCATGCAGTGTTTTGAGATCGTCCCGGTCCGGGTGAAGTTCAAGACCGTGGCGTACAACTTCTCGCAGCCGCTCCATTGCAGTTACGCGAGCCCCAATGCCCATCGGACTTCGCTTTATCCACGCAAGGCCCTGGCTGCCATAAATGTGGAATGCGTGCGAATCCTTCGCACCACGAGACGCAATGACCTCTTCGAGCAACACGAAGGCTTCCTGGGCCTCTTCGGCCGCTCCGGGGTCGGCCGCGTGCTGCGAAGCACGCTTAAGCAGTAGATACCCCCACTCCGTCAGCACCAGCTCATCGTCCGGTGCTATCGCGCGTGCCTGGGAAAGATAGTTGCGGGCGAGGCCAAGATCGCCCTCCTCCACCTCAAAGCTGCCGCGTTGTAACCAGAAATGAGAGTCATCACCCATCAGCTGCTCTACCGCTCCGTACACCGACCGGACAGCCTCCTTATCAATGTGCTGTGGCGTTTTCGGGAACAATAGCTGGATCAGTGTTGCGTGGTTCAGTAGCCGACTGAGAAGCCACCGCTGGCGGCTGTAGCGGTCGAACGGTTGCGCAGTGCTGGCGAGCGCGAATGCCAAGCCTTCGAGCGCACTACCGAGCGACCGGTGATCCTGAAAATAAGTGAGAGCCTTCTCAGCGATCACCCGGTGACGGATCGCGAAGCGGCCTTTGCTGTCGGCGATCACTAGGTGCTGATCAACAAGACCCTGGAATGCGGCGTTTACGGTCGCTGGGTCACCGCCGCTCGCAGTGAGCACCTCGTTACGTGTAAGTGAGATGCCGAACGAGCTTGCGAGCGTCAGGACCGCATATACGAGAAGCCCATGCCCTTCAAGCTCACCGCACTCGCTGGCGATCACCTCATCGAACCGCAAGCCGGAGGTTGCTTCGATCATGGCGACGAGCAATTGGCGCCCGCACTTGTTGCGGAACAATGCCGCCTGTTCCGAATGTGACTTATCTCGCAGCTCACCGAGCCGTCGTGACTTGGTTAGCACATCAAGTAGGGCGTCAATGTCGGTATCGGTGAGCGGCGGTACCGCGAACTCGACGGCACCGGCTTCCTTCAGCTTCGTCATTGCTGCCTTGTCTCGACGCGTCGTCCTCATTGTCGCGATCACGACACGATCGGGTGAGTCCTCGACGAGAGAGGTCAGAAAATCGACCATGCTGCGGCCGAACCGGGCCGGGTTGTCGACTACGACCACTCCAGCGTCCATATTATTCGCAGCGTCGCGAATTGCGTGGATATTGCCGGTGAAATCCTCGTTGTAGACGTAGGCAGGACGGCGTTCGGCAGCGAGTGCCATAGCAATCCGCATGGCCGATAGCGTCTTTCCGGACCCCGCAGTGCCAGTCAGCAGTACGAGACGTACACTGTCACTTCCGATTGTGACAAGCGTGTCCCGATCAAACGCCCGCTCGATCGCAAAGCCCGAGGTCACATCTGCCCATCGCGGTGCGCGACCCGTCAACAATTCCGGCGCATCCATCAACGCCGCAGCGGAGAGCTCTGTTGCGCTTAGTAGCGCTGGCTCGATGCCGGCGATACTGGCAGTTCGCAAGCGTTCGATGCCCTCTTTCGCGGCATCCGCAAGCTGGCTGAGTGTCTCGATACAGAACTTTTCCTGAGTACCCGCGAGGAAGCGGATATTAAACTCGCCAAGCAGCGACTGTCGTCCGAGCGAGAGCTCAGGCGCCACCAAGAACGACCTAGGTCGGAGCTCACGGGCACCCTGCGCACGTTGCGGCCGGGCCTCGATATAATGCCACAGTGGAGGCTCGTCGAGCGTCGAGCCGACGAAGAGGAGAGGGTGGGCAGCCAGCTCCCTGACGAGTGCGGGATACCACAAGTCAGGGTAGGCTTGGCGCTCAGCGAAATTTCGGGTAGAAAACGTCACATTCGACAGATCGTCCACCGTCCCATTCAGGTGCACGACCACTAGGTCGGAGGTGGGTGGTGGCGGAGGCTCTCTCAACGCCGATACACTTCGCACCTTTCGGGGCAGATCGTACTCGACCTGTACTACGTCCTCAAGGTTGTCGATGTTGACCGTGTAAATGCGATACCAAGGGAACGATAGCCAGATCCGATACTCCTGTGGCAGATTCTCCCGGCTGACTTTCAGACGCCGCGATAGTAGCTCCCGCGTCGCATTGCGGTGCTGACGCTCAGCCGCTCCATAGACATCGGCAAGTGTGGACCCATCGTATTCCGTCTCCCCGTATACAAGCGGCCACAACTCTTGCAGCAGCTGTCCGGCAGAGGGGATCGACTGGCCGTCTTCGGCTTGTGCGCCGAGCGAGAAGCCAGCCCCCGTAAACAGGATCACGTTTCCCTGGGCTATCTGTCCAGCGAGATAGGCTAGGTCGTTCGGCTCCATTCCGACATGATAAAGCATCTAATGGCGTCAGACACACGGCCTGGAACGAACTACCGAGAACGCTTTAGGTGATCCTGGGTTGTGCCCTAGTCCCGCTGTAGCTTGCTGGACAAACTCAATCGCCCAAGAGCGGCTGAGTTAGAGGTCGGACGCCATGTACCGACCCCTCGCCACCCTCACAAACTTTGGGTTACTTCCACGAACACCCATGCGCAGGCACCAGCTGACGGACTCTACGGATACAGACTGACCGAGCTGTTGCTCCATGACCGCATGAATATCCCTGAGCCTCATAGGTCTTGCTTGGTCAGCCATCACTCGCAGGATCGCATCCAGCACCCAGCCCGGACGACGAGCCCGCTGTCTCCGGCTCTTGATAAGTCGTGGCTGGGCATCGCTGGCCTTCAGAGCAGCCAACCGTTTGGCCAAATGACTCAATCCTGATATGATTTCAGGTGTTGCGAGGAGGCTGAGCAGTTCGACAACATACTTGTCCGTATCGCCAGAATCATGGTTCCAATACCCTCCGCTCCTCTGCATTGGCCCCGCTCGCCGTCCCCCGATCGGCGGCTCAGGCTACAGCGGCGAACTCCCGCTCAACCTCACCATCCACGGTGCGCTGAAAGCAGACGAGCAGCTCCTCGTCCAGCACGGCGGCGATCCGCTGCAGAGTGGGCAGCTGCGGGATATGCGTGCCCTTCTCCAGCCGCGACACCGCGCTGTGCGAGGTCCCCGCAGCCTTGGCGACCTCCTCCTGAGTCAGCCCCAGCTCAAACCGCCGTTCACGCAGATGCGCAGCAATCGGGCTGACCTCGCGCAAAGCACGAATACGCGCATACTCAGCACGGGCGTCACGGTACGCCTCGCTGCGATCGGCGCGGCCACCAGCCGCATCTACAGCGAGACGGCCAACAGGGCTTTGGATGGTGTCGCTCACAAGCCGTACCTTATCACGCATGATAAGTCAATTAGACTCGCCGCGACTTCGGCGGCGCATCCCGGCCAGCCGCCCGCGGCGGACGACGGCGCTCGGCGTCCATCCTCGCCCGAAAATCGGCCATGCGCCTCTTGGCCGTCTCACGGTCACGCGCCGGCACGGCGCCGGTGTTCTTCTCGAAAGCGTGGAGCAGGACAACCAGGTTGCCGGATCGCTGATAGAGCAGCCGGTAGCGAGTTCGCGCAAAACGAACTCGAAGCTCGCGTAGCCCTCCGTCGATCTGCGAGGTGATCGGAAACTCGGGTGGCGGCGCGTCGGGCTGCCTCCCGTTCAAGTGCTCCTCGATGGCATCGTCGATCTTCGCCGCCGCGAGCGGCTGGGCCTTCAACAACTCCTCCAAGAAGATGTCAACCGGCTCGCGACCGTTGGCGTCTCGATAGAGGAGCGCCTGCGTGCGCCCGCGTTGCGTGCGAGCACGGACCCCCGAGGGAGCGGCGGGTATACGCCTGCGTGACGGCATAAAGCATGAGGCTAGAAGCCGCTCCGGCGTACCGACGCCACGCCGGCCTCTTCGGCATCCACCGCATCATGCCAGCGTGTACCGTCCCCTCGCCACCCTCTCGAACAATGGCTTCCTCCGGCGCGCACCGGCAGCCAAACACCAGCTGATCGAGTGCTCGGACACGGGATGGCCGAGCAGATCCTCGACGGCCAGCCGGACCTCCCGTCCGCACATCGGCCGCTGGGCCACAGCCAGCACCTTGACGACGGCGCGCTGCACCACGCCGTTGCCCAGCCGCCCCGACGCCGGCTCCACCGCCGACTCCCGCAGCTCGCTCGCCCCCGGTCCGACGACGGCGGACGCCTCGAACACCGCCGCCAGGGCCGCCGAGGGGTTTGAGAACTGTCCTACCAAGTGCATTTCGGCAGGGTTGAACGTCGCTAATCGAACCACGCGCGGCCGTGCTCGCGGCGCGGCGTCTGTTGATAGCTTGAGGTCATGGCCCACCACAAGCGAAGGCGCCCCAAGCAGCGCCGCGCCGGATGCCTGCTCTGCAAGCCGCGGAAGCTGCCGTCGCTGAAGAAGGCAGAGCGCAGGCGCGACCGTCGCGACGCGCTTCTCCACGAGTTCCGCGCCACGCAGGCGCAGATTCGGTAGCCGGGACGAACCGTCCGGGCAAGCGATAGCCTATATAGGGCATGGCCAAGCCACGACACACTCAGATCGGCCCAGATACCTCACTCACGAAGGTCGCGAGAACGCAGGCCGCCGCCGGCCACGCGGGGGCGCTTCGGCCTGCCACGCGGAGCCTAAGCGACGTGCTCGCCGAGCGAGGCCCTCTGACTGGGCCCATCACCGACGCCGGCACACGGGCGCTTCTCGCGGTGCGCGGCGAGCGGCCCGACGGCGGGCATGGCAGTAACTGAACCGCCCGCGCCGCCCCCGGCCGTCCTTTACGTTGACACCTCCGCACTGCTCAAGCTGCTCGTACGCGAGGCAGAGTCCGCCGCTATCGAGCGCGAGCTTCTGACGTGGAGGGAACTCGCGACCAGCGTCATCGCGGAAGTCGAGTTGCCGCGCGCTGTGGCGCGCGCCCGTGAGGAGCGGGCCGACGCGGTGATCGATGGCAGCCTGGTGCTGCAAGGAGTGCTTTCCTCGGCCGCGATCATTCCGCTCAGCGAAGGCATCGTCGCCGCGGCGCGCAAGGTGCAGCCGGTACATGTCGGCGCACTCGACGCCATCCACATCGCCAGCGCGCTCAGCCTCAGCAAGCAGCTTGCAGGCGTGGCAACCTACGACAAGCGCATGCAGGACGCCCTCAAGCCCCTCGGGGTCCGCGTGATCGCACCCGAGGAGGCCACTCGGGATGCGCCAACAGCCGATGCATCAACCTCGGACGCTCGTGACAGCAAAGCCACCGAGTAGCAGCAGCGGACATCTCAACGCCGTGGCTCCACCAACGCATATCGGCCCCTGGCGACTCGGACGAATCGTGGGTCAAGTCCGCGAGCACCCATGCGAAGGCACCAACTTACGGACTCCATGGACACCGACTCACCGAGCTGTCGCTCCATCGCGGCATGGATATCGATGAGCCTCATCGGCCCGGCTCGATCGACCAACACCCGAACAACAGCATCCAGCACCCAGCCTGGACGACGATGCCGTAGCCGTCGGCTCACGATGGCCCGCGGCTGGGCATCACTGGCCCTGAGACCAGCCAACTTCTCGGCCAGTTGGCTCAACCCCAACCGGGCCTCTTGCGCCGCCAGCGCTGCCATAAGCTCCGACACAATCTTGTCGATCGCGCCAGAATCTTGGTTCGATCGTACTGGCGTCGCCTGCATTTTCGGGGGGATAAACGTCGCTATTCGAACCACGCGCTGCATAGAGCCCGTGTGCGGCAGCTCTCCTTCCGTACGTCCGATGACGTACAATGCGGGCATGGCATCCAAGACCGAGCGACTGAGCCTTCGCCTGACCCCCTCGCAGGACATGGTGCTGCGCCGCGCCGCAGAGGCCCGCGGCGAGTCCACGAGCGACTACGTGCTGCGCCACGCCGTGGAAGCCGCCGAGCTCGACCTCGCCGACCGTCGCGTGTTCGCCCTCGACGACGCGGCCTGGAACGAGCTACAGGGCCTGCTCTCCGCAACGCCATCGCAGCTTCCGCCGGCGATGACCAGACTGCTCTCCCAGCCATCGGTGCTCGAGCAACCGGCACATTGACCTACAGCGGCCCGATCCTGCTGACCAGCGGGCACCGGCTGGAGGGGTTTGACTGCGGCGAGCCTGCACTCAACGATTGGCTCGCACGTCGAGCGCTCGGCAACCAGGCGGCTGGCACCAGCCGCACGTGGGTCGTAATCGACGAGCCGGCCGGGATGGTCGTAGCGTACTACGCATCCTCTACTGCTTCGGTGATACGCGCCACGGCGCCACGGCGCATCGCCCGGGACCAGCCTGCCGATCTGCCGGCGATCCTGCTTGGCCGGATGGCTGTCGACCACCATCACCAGGGCAAGGGCCTCGGCGGAGCCATGCTCAAGCACTTCATGACGAAGGCAATCGAGGTCTCAGAGATTGTCGGGGTAAGGCTCGTCCTTGTCCATGCCAAGGACGAGCAGGCAAAGGACTTCTACCGGCGTCACGGCTTCATCGAGTCGCCACTCGACCCGCTCACCCTGATGATGCTGCTTCCCCCCACCCGTCGTGACCCACGATCTAGTCGAAGCTGAGAACCTTCTCCTGATCGTCGCGGCAGCATCGTCGGTGATCGCTATCGACGCTCTACGGAGGTGACGAGGGTCTCGATGTCTGGGACCGAGTAGCGAACGGCGAGCTCGACGACCGACTCGTACCTGTTCTTTTTGAGGCGAACGTCCCACGGATAGCCGTTCATGGGCTTGAACGTGTCGGCGCCACGTGTGCACTTCGCCCCGGGGTGGGTGGCGCCAGAGTTCATCGAAGAAAGGGTGACGTCGTCTATGTGGCTACTGAGCAGTGCCGCCGTGTCGACGGTAAGGATGTAGTGCTTGCGTTCGCGGTAGGCGAGCGCGTTCCGCAACCGCTCAAGGCGGGCTTCGGAAACCCAAAAGAAGACGCGTCCATTCAGCGCCTCGTACCATTCTCGCGGGGTCATACCAACCAGAGTGCGTGCGAGCACCTTCTCGATCAGCGGAATGTTGTCGCGGATGATCGCGGTGCCGTGGGTAGGGTGTGTGATCGTGACTGATGCTGGCCGGCGTGAGGACTCAAGCTCCAGACGGCGAGCGCCATTGATCTCGAATAGGTCGAGCAGCGCTGTGGTACTCAGCAGACCGCGCTTGCGGATGCTATCCCAGGAGTCGGCCTCGGCCATGTGCCATAGGCGCGGGTAGCATGCGATGAACTCCTCGGGAGCTATGCCGGGCATATCTCCGCGAGCCTAGCTTGATCGGCCGTGGTCTACCACTGCCGCCGGTCGGCGATACCGGTTGTGCGACGCTCAGGGTAAGCCGCTTGTGCGAGTGGTGGACACGCCGCGGACAGGGCACGAGACTACCGTCCACCATCTCTGGCACCATACAAGTATGAGCATCAAGCGTGAGACCCTGGAGCAGGCGTCTTTTGGAGAGCGCATCGCGGAGGATGAGGTCGAAGAGCTTGCGCGATACTTCGTTGAGACCGACCAGTGGCGCCGGTTGTTCTCTGGCGAGCGAGACATCGTCTACGGTCCGAAGGGGGCAGGAAAGAGCGCGCTCTACTCGTTGCTCATTCAAAAGGCCGACGAACTGTTTGATCGAGGCATTCTCGTTGTGCCCGCCGAGAACCCAAACGGAACACCTGCCTTCCGTGATGTGGTTGCTGAGCCACCAACGACTGAATTCGAGTTTGTAGCCTTGTGGAAGCTTTATTTTCTGTCGCTTTGCGCCAGCGTACTCAGCGAGTGGGACGTACAAACTGAGGCGGCACGACGAGTGTATAGAATGTTGGAAGAGGCCGGGCTTTTCCAAGTAAAAGGCACACTCCGAGCCCGACTCAACGCCGTTCGGGATTACGTGCGGCGCTTAACCGTGGAACCCGTGATAGCGCTCGACCCAAGCACCGGAGCTATTACTGCTGTCTCTGGCAAGATCACGCTTCGAGAGCCTGATACAGGGCAGCGCCAAGAAGGCTTTGAGTCTCTTGATTCACTATTAGATGCGGCAAATGAAGCACTGCGGGAGCTCGATTTTCAGATCTCCGCATCTCCGTGACTATGTGTCTGCGCTTGAGGGAGAGAAGGCTCAACAAAGTCGAGAGACTCTCGCGCAAATTTGGAAAGTCGATCAAGTAACAGCGCGGACTACTGCAGAATCTCTTGTGGAGATTGGCTTCTTTGAGCCTCGGGGTTCGGGCGATAATCCAGACTACTGGGTTCCCTTTCTTTATCGTGATTCCCTTCGACTCGTGCAGGGAGAAGCCCGCGTCGATAGCTAGAGATTCGAGGCATATAAGGCGTGTGGTCGCTGCCTCGATCAAGATGTTTTTAGCAGAGCCGCTTGCAGAGCGAGTCGTGTAATGCCGCTTGTTCGAGGTGCGCTCTTGACGCTTCCAACGACTTAGCGCATAGTGAACGTATGGCATCAGTTCGCCTTCCGGACAACCAACAGGACCGGGAGGTCTATCTGCGCGAACGCAATGCCGGCAGCTTCATCGAGTCGATCAATGGGGCTAGCCGTCACGATGGCACCAGCGACCGAGCACACGGCGGGCTGACCTGATGCTACGCGGCGCGCCCCAAGATGTATCGCCCCCGCGCGACCCGAACGAAGAGCGGGGCAGGACCGCGAACATCGGACGAGAGCACCCAGCTCACCGAGTCCGACGAAACCGGTTTCCAAACAGCGCCTCGACGGCCGTATGGACGTGCGTGGCCCGCATCGGCCCGCCATGATCGGCGAGCACGCGAACGACCACATCACGGACCCAGCCTGGCCGCCGAGCCCGACGTCTCCGACTCGTGATCGCTCGTGGCGGCACCTCGCTGGCCCGCAGCCGAGCCAACTTCTCGGCCAAACGGCCCAGCGACCCCTGTAGCTCGTGGTTCGATAGTACTGTCGTCGTACGCATTTCGGCAGGGTTGAACATCGCTATTCGAACCACGCGCGTTCTTGACAGGCCTTCGATGTTTCGTTCGTGCGACGGTCCTGGCGTTGTCCGCTCCGCCTTCACGTGGGAGCAACTGCACGGCCCACTCGCCGGCGGCACGCACAGAGGTTCGAGCAGTGGTGTCGCGGGCTTTGTGCCTAGGCGCGCATGCCGTGCAGGATCAGGGTGAGGTGGCGTTGCCAGTCCCAGCCGGGCTTGCTCACGTCGATCGTCGCACAGATGCCGCACATGACCATCGGGATGTCGCTCGCCTGGAAGTCATCGCGCAGCTCGCCGGCGAGGTGGGCGCGCCGGATGAGCTCGTTGGCGAGGAGCATGAACTCCTCCATCTCCGAGGCAGCATGGGCGAAGACACGCTCGCCGCCGCTCATGAACGCGAAGCGTGTCGCGGCGTCCTCAGCGACCGATACCAGGTTCGCGCGCAGCGCCGCGGCGAGCGCAGCGAACGCACCGGAGTGCTCGTCTGCGAGCGCTTGGCGCAGGTTCTCGTTGAAGAGATCGAAGCGTTGGCGGACGAGCTCGCCCATCAGCGCCTCCTTGTCGGGGAAGTGCCGGTAGACGGTGCCGACGCCGACACCGGCGCGGTGCGCGACCTCGTCCATCTGGACGCTTGGCCGCTCGCCTGCGAACAGCTCGCGCGCCGCCTCGATGATGCGTTCGCGGTTGCGGCGCGCGTCTGCGCGCAACGGGCGCTCGTTCTCCAGCTCGGTGTCTGTAGAGGTCTTGATCGACATTTTTTCTCGCCCTCCCCTTGAAAGCGGAATCCTAGTTCACTATAGTCGCCGACGCAACCGGAACCGGAGGTCAGCTTCCCGATGAGTTCGCTCGCCCAAGCCAAAGCCCACGTGCCGTCGCTCGACACGCCCCGTGCGAAGAACCTCGCCCTGATGCTTTTGGCGATGACGCAGTTCGTGGTCGTGATCGACGCGTCGATCGTCAACGTCGCGCTGCCCTCGATCGGCGCGGCCCTGCATTTCTCCCGCGACGACCTCTCCTGGGTCGTGAACGCCTACACCCTCACCTTCGGCGGGTTCCTGCTGCTCGGTGGGCGTCTCGCCGACCTGCTCGGGCGCAGGCGTATGTTCATGCTCGGCCTCGTCGTGTTCTCGTTGGCTTCGCTCGCCGGCGGCCTGGCGCAGTCGGAGGCGTGGCTGATCACCGCCCGCGCGATCCAGGGCTTGGGCGCGGCGATCGTCTCCCCGGCGGCGCTGTCGATCATCACGACCACGTTCGCCGAAGGAGCCGAGCGCAACCGCGCACTCGGCATCTGGGGCGCCGTCGCAGGCCTCGGCGGCGCCGCGGGCGTGCTGCTCGGTGGCATCCTGACGAGCGGGCTGAGCTGGCGCTGGGTGCTGTTCGTCAATGTCCCGATCGGCTTGATCGCCGCCACACTCGCCCCGCGACTGCTGTTGGAGAGCCACGCCGAGAACGGCACCGAAGGCTTCGACGTCCCCGGGGCGGTGACGGTCACGGCCGGCCTTGCGCTGCTCGTCTACACGGTCGTCGACGCCGTGAACGTCGGCTGGGGCTCGACCGGGACGCTGCTGCGCCTCGCGGGGTCCGCCGTGCTGCTCGTCGCGTTCGTCGTCATCGAGAGCCGTCAGCGCCACCCGCTGATGCCATTCTCGATCTTCCGCCTGCGGACGCTCAGGGGAGCAAACATCGTCGGCCTGCTGATCGGCATGTCGCTGTTCTCGATGTTCTTCTTCATCTCCCTCTACCTACAGGACGTGCTCGGCTTCTCGCCGATCAAGACCGGCGTCTCCTACCTCCCGCTCGCGGGCGGGATCGTCCTCGCCGCGGGCGCCGCCTCGCAGCTCACCACGCGGGTCGGGTTCAAGCCGACGCTGATCGCAGGACTGCTCTTCATCGCGGGTGCTCTGCTGTGGTTCTCGCGCGTCCCCGCGCTGGGAGGCTCCTTCGCGGCGGACGTCCTCGGCCCCTCGCTGCTCGCTGCGATCGGACTCGGTCTGGCATTCGTGTCGGTAACGATCGCGGCGGTGACGGGAACCAAGCCGCACGAGGCCGGTCTCGCCTCGGGGCTGATCAACACCGCCCAGCAGGTCGGGGGCGCGCTCGGCCTCGCGATCCTCGCCACCGTCGCCAACAGCCGCACCCAGAGCCTGGTTCACTCAGGGGTGCACAGCACCGCGATTGCTCTGACGAAGGGCTTCGACCGCGCGTTCCTGGTCGGCGCAGGCTTCGCGATCACCGGGGCGATCCTCGCCGCGGTGCTGATCTCCTCGCGGGACAGCCGCGAGCACTCCGAGGCCGCCCGGCGAGAGAAGACCTCGCTCGCACCCGCGGGCGCGTCTTGACACTCCAGTGCAGACGGGGTCCCCGTCACATTGACCACCTCCAGCACCTTCGTTGGACTACGTGGAGCAAATGAGCCGGTAGCAGCCAAGCGAGACCCGCTCAAACCGCGGCTCATTCCCACGGGCACCCTTCGACAGACACGAGTCCACCGAATTCTTCGAGACGCTGTTGCCGGAGGCGCCAGGAAATTGGTTCGATAGTACTGGCGTCGCCTGCATTTTCGGCAGGTTGAACGGTCGTCTCGGCTCAGGCGTGTAGGACAACGACGCGGGTGACCGTCACCGCCGCGCCGTGTGTGGGTGTGAGTGTGAGCTTCACCATCAGTGCCAGGCGCCGACGGCGGCGCAGCGCGGTCTTGCCCTTGGCGCTCAGGGGCACGGAGAAGGTCACGCTGCCCGCTTTCAGCGACGCGCGCGCCAGCCGTCCGACGCGCACCTGCGCCGGGTGCCCCGCCTTGGCGAGCGAGGCGCCGGCGGCAAACAGGCCGACTTCCAGCCGCCCGCCGGAGCCGGCCTGGGACACCTTGACTTGCCCGTGCACTGTCGATCCGCGCTGGCTGCCGGCGAGCTTGAGCCCTCTTGAGCCTCCTTCCAAGGGTGAGCTGTGGCTGGGTTCGCTCGGGGTTGCGGGGGCGGTCGTTGTTGTCGTAGTCGGTGTCGTGGTTGTGGTCGTCGTGGTGGGCGTTGTGCCGGTGCTGGCACCTTCGACTACGACTTCGTATTTGGTGTATTCAGGCCACAGCGTCGAGCTTTCGAACCTGTAGGTCCCAGGCTGTTCGAACTTGCACTTGCCTTCCCAGCCGGTCATGGCGCTTGTAGGCACTCCGGTGCAGGCTGGCGCAGAGCCCAGCCATACGACGGCCGCCGCGGTGCTCGCCTTGTCGGCGAACACGATTTCGCCGCCGGTAGCGATCGTGACCTTGCTGGCCGGCGACCCCGAGCCGGGGAGCGCCCAGCACGGCCAGTTGGCCTCGACGCAGTTCTCGTTGACTTCGAGCTTCGCTTCAGACGGTGCGGCAGCGAGGGCGGGCAGCACGGCCATCGCCGCCCCGATCAGCGCAGCGAGGGCGAAAAGCACAAGCGTGCGTGGCCTCATCGTACGACCACCCTTCGCGTGAGGCTCACGGCCGCGCCGTGTTTGGGTGTGAGCACGATCTTCACTGTGAGCGCCAGCTTGTGATGGCGGCGCAGCACGCGCTTGGCCTGCGCGTCGAGCGAGACCGTGAAGGACACCGTGCCGGAGGGTGCCGAGGAGCGGACGAACCGCCCGACGCGGGAGCTGCCAGCTCGCTTGACCTTGGCTAGCGAGGCGTCCCGGGCGAGCAGTTCGACTTCCAGGCGTGCGCCACCGTCGGCGGCGGGTATCTGGACCGTGCCCTGCACAGCGTCACCATGCTGAAGGCTCGCCAGCGCGAGCGTCGCGAGGGGCTGGCTCCCGACTGGCGGCGTTTCCATCGAGCCGGGCGTCGTGGCCGTGGAGGCCCCGCCGCCGGAGGGCTGGGTGGCGGTCGTGGCCGTCGGCGTTGTAGGGGTCGTCGGGGTGGTGGGTGTCGTGGGAGTGGTCGGAGTGGTGGGTGTCGTCGGGGTGGTCGGCGTAGTCGTCGTTGTAGTGGTGGTCGTGGTGGTCGTGGTGGTCGTGGTGCCAGTACTGGCGCCTTCCACGACGATTTCGTATTCGGTGTAGTTCGCGACTCCGTCGTAAAGGGTCGAACTTACGAACTTGTAGGTCCCAGGCTGTTCGAACTTGCACTTGCCTTCCCAGCCCGTCATGGCGCTTGTAGGCACACCCGTGCAGGCTGGCGCAGAGCCCATCCATACAACGGCCGCCGCGGTGCTCGCCTTGTCGGCGAACACGACTTCGCCGCCGGCGGCGATTTCGACCTTTAGCGCGGGTGGCGGGTTCGACCCCGAGTCGGCTGTCCAGCACGGCCAGTTGGGATCGACGCAGTTCTCGTTGACTTCGAGTTTCGCTTCGGACGGGCTGGCGAGCGCGGGCAGCACGGCCACCGCCGCTCCCAGCAACGCAGCGAGGACGAAAAGCAAAAGCGTGCGCGGCCTCATCGTGAACCCACCTTTCTCGTGCTGGATGTCTATATGGCGATCGCTGGGCGCCATGCGTGGCACAGCGCCATCCCGGCCGTCATCCCCTAAAGACCCCCGCGCGCCGAGATCCTTCCCACTGCGCTGGAAGGTTCGCGGCGTGGCGGTGTCTATAAGTAGAGATGACAGTCACCCGCCCGAGCACCGAACCTTCGGAGGAACCATGAAGCGAACCCATGTCTTCTTGGCCGTCGCCCTGGCAAGCGCGGCAAGCGCCGCAACGGTCGCCAGCGCACAGAGCAGCCTCCCGGCCGCTCACTCAAGCCACGCTGCCACAGTCCAGCTGCGCCACACCAGCCTCGGCAGCATCCTCGTCAGCAGCTCGGGCCGCACGCTGTACGAGTTCACTAGGGATCACGCCAACAAGAACAGTTGCGCGGCGATCAGCGGGTGCTCGGCAGTATGGCCGTCGCTGAAGGCAAGCGGCCACCCGACGGCCGGCTCGGGCGTCAAGGCTTCGCTTCTGTCCACGACCAGCGGCAATCAGGTGACCTACGCAGGTCATCCGCTCTACACCTACAGTGGCGACAGCGGCCCAGGGCAGACCTCCTACGTCGGCGTAAAGGCGTTCGGCGGCACGTGGTATGCGATCAACGCCTCTGGAGGCACGGTCAAGTAGCCCTGGCGCGGAGGACGCGGCGCCGGTGTGTTCAGAGCCGGGCAACGCCCGCGTCGATCTTCCTCGGCGTGGTCTCAGTTCGTCGTGATGACCTTGCCGGACGGTGGGGTACAGCGGCGGGCACCTCCGACCCCGCTGAGCACGCCCGCAGCCGGGGCCTCAGTGCGGCTGGGGCACGATCCGGATGTACGGCTTGGGCGTCTTCCAGCCGGCGGGGTAGGTCGCTTTGGCCTCCTCGTCGGAGACCGACCCGGCGATGATGACGTCCTCCCCGGGCTGCCAGTTGACCGGCGTGGCCACCTTGTGGCCGGCGGTCAGCTGCAGCGAGTCGATCACCCGCAGCACCTCGTCGAAGTTCCGACCGGTCGTCATCGGGTAGACGAGGATCAGCTTGATCTTCTTGTCGGGGCCGATCACGAACACGTTGCGCACCGTCTGGTTGTCGGCCGGGGTCCGTGCGTCGGAGTCGCCTGAGGTCGCCGCGGGCAGCATCCCGTACAGCTTCGAGACGGCGAAGTCCCCGTCGCCGATAATCGGGTAGTTCGGCGCGGTGCCCTGGGTCTCCTCGATGTCGCTCGCCCACTGCGCGTGCTTGCCCGTCTGGTCGACCGACAGGCCGATGATCTTCACGCCGCGACGGTCGAACTCGGGCTTGATCTTCGCCATGTAGCCGAGCTCGGTCGTGCAGACCGGGGTGAAGTCCTTGGGGTGGGAGAACAGCACCGCCCACGAGTCGCCGAGCCAGTCGTGGAATTTGATGCGACCCTCGGTGGTGTCCGCCTCGAAGTCGGGTGCCGTGTCGCCGAGCTGTAGAGTCATGCGTTCGTTTCCTTTCAGTCCGCGCTGGGGGTCTCGTCGCGCCGGGGCGGGGGCGCCCCTGCGAGCCCGCGGCGGCGTCCGGTAAAGACCCTAAAGCTGATTGCTATTACATAGAATAGCCGACCACCCAACGACCCCGGACCCGGCGTGACGCGCGCCGGTCGTCGATCGACTGACTCAGACGCCGTGCGGCGCCCAGCCGCTCGCGCGCGTGGCGCAAGGACGGCCGGCGCCTCCTCAGGCGTCCTGCACGCTGACCGCGAAGGTGGCGCGGTAGCTCTCGCCGGGCTCCAGCACGCGCAGGCCAGCGCCGGAGCGCAGAGCATTGGCGGGGGCGGTCATCGGCTCGAAGCAGATGAGGTGCCGGGCGGGCGGGGCGTACACCTGCGCGCAGGGGTAGCCCTCGAGGAGCTCGAGCTCCAGGCGGCGTCCACCGGCGGCAACCGTGAAGCGGGCTGGCTGGGTGAGGGAGTCGTACCCGTCGTCGAACCCGCGCTGCGCGAGCTCGAAGGTCTGGGCGGGGAGCGTCTGCTCGGGGCCGGTCGGGATCTGGCGGTCGTCGAGTGCCAGGTGCCGCATCGCGGGCAGCTCGACCAACCAGCGCTCGCGCGGGGCGCCCGGCGGGGAGAGGTAGGGGTGAAAGCCGAAGGCCACCGGCACGGGGTCCTCGCCGCACGCGTCCACCTGCACCTCGATCTCGAGCCGCCCGCCGGCGAGGCGGGCCTCGTAGCGGAGGTCGTGGCGGAAGGGGAACACCTCGAACAGGTCGGGGTGCGCCTCGCTCCACCGCAGCGCGGCGGCGAGCGACTGCGCGCCGGGGGTGGGCGCGTGGAGGAGCTCCCACTGAAGCCGCCCGCCGATCACCCCGTGGATCGGCAGGCCGCCACCGTCGAGCGCGACCCGGGTGGAGTCGCGGGGAACCACGACGGTGCGTCCGGCGACGGCGTAGTCGAAACCGGCGAGCCGGTTGGCCCACGGGTAGAGCAGCGGGACACCCATCGTCTTACCGCGCTCGACGTAGGCTGCCACGCCAGCGTTCTGCGCCAGCAACTCCTCGCCGCGGTGGCGCAGCGAGCAGCAGAGCATCCCGCCGCCGGGCAGGAACGTGGCCTCCAGCGGCGCCTGCTCGTCGCGCAAGGTCACGGTGGCGAGCTCGGCGTTACTCACGACGGACAGGTTAGACACACCGCCCGGTGGCGTGTCCGCGCCCAGGAGGGCCGAGGGCGCTAGAGCTGCGCCCGGAAGTGCCGCCCACGCTCCTCGAAGCTGCGGTAGGCGTTGTAGCTCGGGGCCGCGGGCGAGAGCAGCACGGCGGAGCCCGCTCGCGCGAGGCCCCGCGCCAGCTCGACGGCCGCCTCCATCCCGTCGGCCTCGACCACCCGGGAGGCCGGGACGCCCGCGCGGCGTGCTGCGGCGAGGAGGCGGGGGCCCGTCACGGGCAGCCCCACCACGCAGGCTCCGCGCTCGGCGAGCTGGCGCCCGAGCGCGGAGTAGTCCTGCCCGCGGTCCTGGCCCCCGGCGAGCAGGACGAGCTCGCGGTCGGGAAAGCTGGCGAGCGCGGCGAGCGCGGACTCGGGGGTGGTGGAGATGGAGTCGTCGACCCACACCACCCCCCCACGGTCGGCGACGACCTCGAGGCGGTGCGGCAGCGGGGTCACCCCTTGCAGCGCGGCGGGCAGCGGCCCCGGTGAGACTCCGGCGGCCTCCAGTGCCGTGAGCGCCGCCGCGAGGTTGAGCGCGTTGTGCTCCCCGCGCAGCGGCATGTCCGCGGCGGGCACGACAAGCGTGCCGTCGTGGAGCAGGCCCTTGTTGCTCGCGTCCCACCCCGGGGCTCTCCGAAGAGGAGCGTTCGCACCCCGCTCGGGCGCGGCGCGGCGACGAGCAGGGGGTCGCGTGCGTTGAGCACGACGTCGCGCACGCCGGGGAGCCCGAGGATGCGCAGCTTGTCGGCGCGGTAGGCCTCCTCGGAGCGGTGCCAGTCGAGGTGCTCGCGGTGGAGGTTGGTGAGGACCGCGACCTCGGGCCCGACCTCCAGGTCGGCCAGGTGGTAGCTCGAGAGCTCGATGACGGCGAGGTCGGTGGGCTCGAGGTCGAGCAGGTCGAGGGCGGGAGCTCCGACGTTGCCGGCGAGCTGCACCGTGCGTCCGGTGGCGCGCGCGAGGTGCGCAAGCAGGGTGGAGGTGGTGCTCTTACCCTTCGTCCCGGTGACGCCGACGGTGCGAGCGCCACCCGTCTCCGCAAACCACAGCGCGGTGGCAGTCGTGACCGGCACCCCCCGCGCGCGCAGGCGACGAAGCTCGGGCTTGTAGACCGAGACCCCGGGCGAGCGCACGACGACCTCGCAGGAGGCGAGGGCCTCGAGGATCTCCCCGCCCTCGACCAGCCGCACCCCGGGGACGAGGAGCCCTTCGAGGTGCTCGCCACCGCCGTCCGCCCCGTCACTACCCGCGCCGCCCGGCGGCCCCGGCGTCCCCCCCGGCGCGAGGGGAGCGCAGTCGCGGGCGAGCACCGCGATCCGCGCCGAGGGCAGACGGCGCCGCAGGTGGCGCGCGAAGGAGCGGGTCTCCCGCCCCGCCCCCCACACCCCCACGCGCGCGCCGTCAAGGTCCGAGAAGCGCAGGGGACGTCCGTCGAGGTCCAACCGCATGGGCGTCCGTCAGGGCCCGAGAACCGCGTGGACGTGGGGCAGCAGCGCGGCCGGCACGGCGTGCTCGTCGCTGAGCGTGAGCACCGCGCGAGGATCTCCAGCGTCGGGTGGGAACCGCGTGAGCACCTCGCTCGCCAGCCGGCGCACCACCCGGTGCTCGCGCCACGCCGGGGCCTCGGCCAGCAGGCGGATCGCCGCCAGGCTCTCCTCCTCCTCGCCGACGCACTCGAACGGCTTGGGGCCGCCCGTGGCGGTCAGGAGCGCGAAGCCCTCGAACTGGGCGTCGTCGTCGAGCAGGTCGGCGCCGAACACCTCCGTGAGCCGCTCCGGCGCCAGGAACGGCGCGAGGACGAGGAACACGAAGCGGCACTTGGGGCAGTCGCGGCACCACGACGCCGCCCGCAACTGCGGGTCGAGGCGGAAGATCGCGTTGCAGCTCGTGAACGCCGGTGGAAGGGCTCCAGGCGAGCGAACGCCCGCGCGACGGCGAGCTCTGAGGCGGGCCGTAGCAGCGAGAACAGCTGCACGTCGGGCGCGACCTCGGCCAGCGCCTCGCGCAGGAGCGTCTCGGCACGCCAGCCCTTGCTGAACTGGTGGTTTACGTCGACCCCGTCCCAGCGCACGCTCCCGTGCGAGGCGGAGCGCTCGTTGGAGAGGGCGACGGCGTCAAACCCGTGCAGCGCGGCGACGAGCAGCGCGACGCACGCGACGATCGCGGTGACCGGGACGTGGCCGTTGAGCGCGCCGGCGCGGTTGAGCGCGCCGAGCCCGGGGTCGAGGTGGCGCAGGGCGACGAGGTGCGGGAGACCGGCCACGTCGGCCGTCCGCACGATCGGCGGTGCGGCCCCCACCGAGAACAGCCCCACCTCCACGCCCGCCCGCCGCGCGCACTCGAGCGCCACGATCGAGTCCTTGCCGCCCCCGATCGGGAGGAGCACCCTGGAGAGGGGCGCCGGCGGCCCCGCCGTGCGCCGTGCGGGCGCCGAGCCGACCGGGAAGCTCGGGCGCGGCAGGGCGGGGAGCCGGTTGGTGAACGCGAACTCGCCGAGCCCCTCCGAGTAGAGGGACTGCAGCAGGGCGGCCGTTGCGGGCGGGGGCGCCCCGGTCTCGCACGCGACGCGCGGGGGGGCGGCGGTCTTGAAGTAGCTGACCCCCGCCACCCAGTGCAGCAGCGCCAGCAGCCCGTCTACGCGGGCCCGGTCCGCAACGCCGACGCGCGTGCCGGCCGGGAGGAGGAACTCCTCGACGAACTGCACGTCGTCGAGCGCGTAGCGAAGCGTCACGCGCCCGTCGTCGTCGAGGTCGCGCGCGAGAAACCGGAAGGTCCGAGAGGACGTCGGCTCGAACGTGGGCAGCGGCTGAGCGGCGACGCGGTCCACGCCCGCCGCGGTCACGCCGGCTCCTCGCCCACCACGCGCGTCGGAGCCTCGCCCCAGAGCTGCTCGAGGCGGTAGAACTCGCGCGTGGCTGGGGTGAAGAGGTGCACCACGACGTCGAGGTAGTCCATCAGGACCCACTGCGCGCGGCCCGCGCCTTCCACGCGGCGGGGCAGGACGCCGTGCTCGTGCTTGACGCCCGCGTGGATCGCGTCGTGGATCGCCTTCACCTGGCGGTCGGTGTTGCCAGAGCAGATCAGGAAGTAGTCGGTGTAGCCGACCAGCCCGCGCATGTCGAGCTCGAGCACGTCGTGGGCCTTCTTCTCCAGAGCGAACCGCGCGATCTCGCGCGGCGAGCTCGGTGGAGGGGACTTGGACTTGGGCGGTGGGGCTCACGAGACGGCTTGTGCCTCAGCCGTGGCGCCACGGTAGAGACCGTGTACGGCGATGTAGGTGGCAACCGCGGAGCCGACCAGGTCCTCGACGGCGAGACCGCGACGTACGCGCTCGCGCACCGAGGAGGAGGAGACGTCGATCACGGGCATCCTGAGGAAGCGTAGTCCGAAGTACGGCGCCCTCCCGCACAGCAGGGGGTCGAGGGCTTTACGGATCTGTTGCGGTGCCTTCGGGCTCGCACCCGGCGCGCAGCGCTACGGCGAGCTCTGCGAGGGCGCACAGCTCGTGGGGTTCGCGCCACGCGGGCAACGTGCCGGCGACGTCGGCCCCGACGATCAGCGTGACTGCGTGTCGGGGTGCTCCGCGCGAAGCGCCCTCAGCGTATCACGGTGTAGGACGGGCCACCACGCTCGATCTCGAGGGCGGACACATCCAGGCTCCTCGGCGTCCACGACCGCGAGGCGGCACATCCCAGGCGGTGCTCGGGGCCGGGGTCGTCCTCGACCGGCTTGAAGCGGGGAGCGGACGCCGGCATCAGCAGGACGCGGTCGAGGTCGAGCTCGCGCAGCGCGTGGCGCGCGAGCGCGAGGTGCCCGAGGTGCGGCGGGTTGAAGGTGCCGCCGAGCACGCCGAGGCGGCGCCCACGGACGGCTTCAGGCGCGGACGTGCCCGTCGCCCTCGACGAGGTACTTGAAGGTGCACAGCTCGCGCAGGCCGATTGGGCCGCGCGCGTGGAGCTTCTGGGTGGAGTTGCCGATCTCCGCGCCCATCCCGAACTCCCCCCCGTCGGTGAAGCGGGTGGAGGCGTTGACGTACACACACGCGGCGTCGACCCCGAGCTGGAAGGCGCGCGCGGCGGCGGTGTCGCGGGTCAGGATCGCCTCGGAGTGCCCCGAGCCGTAGCGGCCGATGTGCTCGAGGGCCTCCTCCAGGGAGTCCACCACGCGAACGGCGAGCGTCAGCGCGAGGTACTCGGTGGCCCAGTCCTCCTCGGTGGCGGGCTCCACCACGACGGGCAGCTCCCGCCGGAGGGCCACGCGTCGGCGAGCGTCTCCCGACCCGCCTCCGCGCTGCGCGAGGACGCGCTCGTCCCCGCGCACCAGCACGCCGGCGTCGCCGAGCGCGAGCAGGATCGCCGGCAGGAACTGGGGCGCGACGTCGCGGTGCACGAGCAGCGTCTCTGCGGCGTTGCACACCCCGGGGCGCTGGACCTTGGCGTTGAGCACCACCCGCTTCGCCGCGTCGAGGTCGGCGGAGGCGTCGACGTAGACGTGGCAGTTGCCCGAGGCGGCGTAGATGACGGGCACCGTCGCGACGGCCTTGAGCGCCGCCTTCAGCCCCTCCCCCCGCGCGGGATGATGAGGTCGACGGTGTCGGTCTGGGTGGCGAGCTCGGCGAGCTCCTCGCGCCCGCCGCCCGCGACGAGGCTCACGCAGCCGGCCGGCAGCCCCGCGGCGAGCGCGGCCTCGGAGGCGACCGCGGCGAGCACCGCGTTGGAGTGCGCCGCCGTGGAGGACCCCCGCAGCACGATCGCGTTGCCCGCCTTCAGGCACAGCGCGGCGGCGTCGACGGTGACGTTCGGGCGGGCCTCGTAGACGACCGCGATCACTCCCAGCGGCACGCGCACCTTGCGCACGTCCAGGCCGTTCGGCAGTCGCCGCCCATCGATCACCTCCCCCACGGGGTCGGGCAGCGCGGCGATCTGCCGGACGGCGGACGCGATCGCGGCGATGCGCGTCGGGTCCAGCGCCAGGCGGTCGAGCAGCGCGTCACCGATCTCGGCCTCGCGCCCGGCCTGCAGGTCGAGCTCGTTGGCGGCGAGGATCTCCGGGGTGCGCTCGTGCAGCGCGTCCGCGAGGGTGCCCAGCGCGGCGTCCTTGACGGAGGTCTCCACCGCGGCGAGCTCCCGGGCCGCGCGCCGCGCGGCGGCGCAGAGCTCGGGGATCGACACGGCGGTCGCAGCGGTGGCCATGGCCCTACAGGGTACCGGCGCCCCGCCCCGAGCCCGGTCGCTCGGCACGTGCACCCCGCGCGGGGACGCACCACGATCGCCGATCCCCGACCCCCCTTGTGGGGGTCTTAATCAATCTTTTCAAGCCCTATATATAGGGCCAAAAAAGATCATCACAACACCCCCGAGGAGCAGAGCAGGGCGAACCCGGGGCCACCTATATAGGGTCCAAAAAGTTAGTCACCACACCCTCCTGAGGCGTGCGCGCGGCCCACCGCGGCCACTGTGAGGGGACGCAAAAGACAGCGACACCCTACGCCAGCACCAACTGGTCGCGGTGCACGGCCTCCTCGCTCGCGTGCGGCAGGATCTCGCGCACGGCCTCAGACTGTAGGCCCTGCGCGCGGCGCAGCTCCGCGGCGGTGTAGTTGCACAGGCCCTTCGCGAGGACCGTGCCGTGGGGGTCGGCGATCTCCACGGCGTCGCCCGCGTCGAAGGCGCCGCGCACCTCGACGACGCCGACCGGCAGGAGGCTCGTGCCGCGCTCGCGCAGCGCGCGGGCCGCGCCCTCGTCGACCACCAGCGTGCCGCGGGCTGGCTTGGCGTAGCGCAGCCACAGCTTGAACGAGGAGTGCCGGGCGCCCCCCGGGTGAAAACGGGTGCCCTCGGGCTCGCCCGCGAGCGCGGCATCCAGCGCGCCCGGGCGCACGCCGGAGCAGATCACCGCGGGGATCCCCGCGGCGCCCGCGACCTCGGCGGCGAGCACCTTCGAGCGCATCCCCCCGGAGCCCAACGGCGAGGTGGAGTCCCCGATCTCGAGCGCGTCGAGCTCGGCCAGGTCGTGCACGTCGCGGACCAGCTGCGCGCCGGGGTCGCGGCGGGGGTCTGCCGTGTGCAGGCCGTCGGTGTCGGTCAGCAGCACGAGCAGCTGCGCGGCCACGAGCACCGCGAGGTGGGCGGCGAGGAAGTCGTTGTCCCCGAAGGAGATCTCGTCGGTCGCGGTCGTGTCGTTCTCGTTGGCGACGGGCACCACGCGCCAGTCGAGCAGTTGACGCAGGGTGTGGCGGGCGTTGAGGTACTGCGTGCGCGCACCGACGTCCCCCCCGGTGAGCAGCACCTGCGCGGAGGTCACCCCGCGCGCACGCAACAGCTCGTCGTAGACGCGGTACAGCTTGCCCTGCCCCACCGCGGAGGCCGCCTGCAGCTCTGGTATCGCGCTCGGGCGGGCGGGCAGCCCCATCACGCGCACCCCGCGCGCGATCGCCCCCGAGGAGACCACCACGCACTCGTCGCCGGCGGCGTGCAGCGCGGCAACGGTGTCGCAGACGCGCCCAAGCACCTCTTCGCGCAACTCCCCGTCCTCACGAGCGACGATGGACGAGCCCAGCTTGATGACGACCGTTCGCATGCCCCGGGAGCGTAGGGGATGGCCTGTGCGCGGGTCGCCGTGCGGGGGCGGCGGAGCTTGTTTTTATGAGGACCCCCCAAGGGGGGTCTGGGATGGGCGTTCATTGCGCGCACCCGCGCGGCGTGCAGCGACCGATGGACTACCAGCGCGGAGCCGGACCCGGCGCGGGACGGAGCGAGGCGGCGGGCGACCCGGCCGAGCGTCCCATCCCAAGCGCGGCGTAGGTTGACTCGCGTGCACCCTCACACGGAGAAATCCGAATGACCCGCCCCGGCCCACGGCGCCCCGTGGCGATCCACGAGCTGCTCGGCACCGAGGTCGCAGCCGAGAAACTCGGTGCGCGTGGGATCTCCATCGAGGAAGCCCAGCAACTGCCTCGAAACAACCACAGGACACTGCCCAACAGGGGCCGGTCCCGCCACGGCAGTCGGAGGCTTCGGACGCGGCGACTGCTGATCGGTCACACCAACGGCGGTCGCACGCTCATGCTCGTAATCGAGCGAACCAACGACCCCACCACCTGGCTGATCGTCACCGGCTGGACCGCGACAGACAATCAGCGTAGAATGCTCAAAGACTGAACCATGACCAAGGATCCCTGGACAGACCCTGACCCCCAGCCTGAGGACTTCGATGAGTACCTCCGCTCCCTGGACCCAAGTGAAATCGAAACCCACCCCGGAATCCCCGGTGCCAAGGTCACGATCGTCGCCGAGGCTACAGGCGAGGAAGCCAAGCGCCTGGAACGCCTCGCGCTCGCATCCGATCCCCCTCTCTACGACGTACTCTCGGACCTCCGTCGTGCTGCCAAGCGCAACGCCGCTTAGAGGGTAATCCCTCCGCAGCCTCGCCTACTCTTCCTCGCCCATGACCCAAGAGAAGTGGACCGCGGTCGACCGCTACATCTGCGAGCACCTCCTCCCCGAGGACCCCGTGCTGGACGCCGCGCTGCAGGCGAGCGACGCGGCGGGTCTCCCCCCGATCGCGATCACCCCGAACCAGGGCCGGCTGATGGAGCTCCTGGCGCGCGTCCACGGCGCGCGGCGCATCCTCGAGCTCGGGACCCTCGGCGGCTACTCCACGATCTGGCTCGCCCGTGCGCTCCCACCCGATGGGCGCCTCGTGACGCTCGAGGCCGACCCTGCCTACGCCGAGGTCGCGCAGGCAAACATCGCGCACGCCGGCTTCGCGGGCGTCGTGGAGCTGCGCGTGGGCGCAGCGCTTGAGACCCTCCCGGAGCTGGCCGCCGCGGGGGAGCGCTTCGACCTGATCTTCATCGACGCCGACAAGCGCAACAACCCGGGCTACCTGGAGTGGTCGCTGAAGCTCTCCCGTCCCGGGACCCTGATCGTCGCCGACAACGTCGTGCGCGACGGGGCGATCCTCGACCCCGACGCCGAGGACCCGCTGGCCGGGAAGGGCAGTGTGCAGGGCATACGCCGTTTCTACGAGCTCCTCGCCGCCGAGCCCCGCCTCGAGGCGACGGCGATCCAGACGGTGGGCGCCAAGGGCTACGACGGGTTCGCCCTCGCGCTCGTGACCGGCGAGCGCTAGCCGCGCGGCTTGTCGCTGTTGGGGGCTTGGTCTCTCCCTGTGCGGACGCCCCGGGCCGCCGCGAGGTCTACTCAGCCGAGCGAGTCCATGATGTGCGGCACGGCCTGCTCGACCGTCAGCATCACCTTGGTGTCGTACTCGACCCACTGCGTGTAGTTCAGCAGGTTCCGGTACGCCGGCTCCACATCGTCGGATTCCGAGATCACCACCCCATGACTTCCGTCGGAAGCTACGTAGTGAGCTTTTGCACCGGGTCCCGCACCCGCTTTGGCGAAGACGCCCATCAGCTCCCTGGTCTCGTCCTTGCTGAGGAACGGCTTTATTTTGTACGTCGTGACGAAGATCATGCTTTCCTCCTCGTTGGTTTGGTGATGCGTTGAATCCTGCGGTGTTGAATCCTATGGCAAGGGATGGTCCTGCGCATCGCGGTCCGGCCGGGCCGCGATAGGTAGACAAACCAAATAGAATCTCTGAGGATCGGGCCCATGACCAAGGACGTCCTCGCGGACCTCCCTCGCGCCGCCCAGCGAAACGCCGCCCAGTGACCCCCACCCCCTCCCGCGACGAGCCCGTCTTCCTGATCACCGGCGCCTCGACCGGGATCGGCGCGGCCACGGCCCGCCTCGCGGCGCGCGAGGGCTACCGACTGGTGCTCGCAGCGCGCTCGCGCGAGCGCCTGCAGGAGCTGGCCGCGGAGCTCGGCGGCCCCGAGCGGGCGCTGCCCGTCGTCTGCGACGTGACCGAGTGGGCCGACCAGCAGCGCATGGTGGCGGCTGCGCTGGAGGCGTTCGGGCGCATCGACGTGGCGCTCGCCAACGCCGGCTTCGGCGGGGCGCGGGGCTTTCTCAACGACACCCCTGAGCACTGGCGCGAGATGATCCTGACGAACGTGTACGGCGCGGCGCTGACCCTGCGCGCGACGATCCCCGCGCTCACCGAGTCCCGCGGGCACCTCCTGCTGACCTCGAGCGTCGCCGGGCGGCGCGTGATCCCGGGGTCGCTCTACTCGTGCACCAAGCACGCCGTCACCGCAATGGGCGAGGCCGCCCGCCAGGATCTGCACGGCAGCGGCGTCCGCGTCACCGTGATCGAGCCCGGCATGACCGACACCCCCTTCTTCGAAAACCGCCCCACGAACCCCCTGGAGGCCGAGGACATCGCCCGCGGGGTCCTCTACGCGGTCACCCAGCCCCCGCACGTCAACGTCAACGAGATCTTGATCCGCCCCACCGCACAGCAGGGGTAGCCCTACCGAGGGCCGGTGGGGTTCAGCTCCAGCACGACCCCGGCGATCCGCAGCTCGTCGCCGGGCTGAAAGCCCTCGGCCTCCAGCGCGCGCAGCACGCCGAGGCGGCGCAGGCGGCCCTCGACGTAGGCCGCCGCCTCCTCGTTCTCCACGTCGAAGCGCGCCAGCAGGCGCTCGACCGGCCGGCCGTGCACCGCGAACGCCCCGGGGCCCACGCGCTCCACGGCGATGCCGGTGCGGGGCGCCGGGCGGAAGACCATGTGCTCGGCCAGCCGCTCGGGCTCCGCGGCAGCCCGCGGGGTGGGCTGCTCCTCGGCCGACGGGAAGGCGACGGGGACCTGCCGCAACAGCTCGCCCGCGAGCTCGGACAGCCCGGCGCCCGTGGCGCTCGAGGTCGCGATCACAGGGACCTCGGGGCCGAGACGCTCAGACCACTCCGCCACCGCCTCGCGCGCGCGCTCGGGGGGGACGAGGTCGCCCTTGGAGAGCGCCAGCACCCGCGGCAGTCGCGCCAGGCGGGGGTCGTGGGCGGCGAGCTCCTGCTCGATCGTCGCGTGGTTGGCCAGCGCGTCGGCGCTCTCCTCCGCGGTGAGCTCGGGGGCGAGGTCGAGCACGTGCACCAGCAGGCGCGTGCGCTCCACGTGCGCGAGGAACTCGTGGCCGAGGCCCGCGCCCTCGGAGGCGCCCTCGATCAGGCCCGGGATGTCCGCCACCACCAGCTGGCGCTCGTCGGATTCGAGCACCCCGAGCACGGGCTCCAGGGTCGTGAACGGGTAGGCCGCCACCTTCGGCGCCGCGCGCGTGAGGCGCGCCAGCAGCGAGGACTTGCCTGCGTTCGGCAGGCCCACCAGGCCCACGTCCGCGAGCAGCCGCAGGCGCAGCTCCAACCACCCCTCCTCGCCCGGCAGGCCGCGCTCGGCGAAGCGCGGCGCCTGGCGGGTGGGGGTCGCGAAACGCTTGTTTCCGTGCCCCCCGGCCCCGCCGTGCGTGATCTGCACGCGCTGGCCGTGGCGTAGCAGTTCCCAGCGGCGACCCTCGACGTCCCCATCCACTCCCACCGCCTCGGTGCCGGGCGGGACCCGCAACAGGAGCGGCTGCCCGTCCGCTCCGTGGCGCAGTGCCCCTTCTCCCTTACCCCCGGGTGGGGCGCGGTAGTGGCTGCGGCGCGTGAAGCTCTGCAGGTCGCGCAGCGAGTCGTCGCACACCGCCACGACGTCCCCCCCACGCGCGCCGTCGCCCCCGTCCGGGCCGCCGCGCGGCACGTGCGCTTCGCGGCGGAAGCTCGCGCAGCCGTCCCCGCCGGCGCCTCCCTGCACGTGGATGCGCGCGCGGTCGTGAAGCATTGCGCCTCATCCTGACACGCGGGGCGCCTCGTGCGTGTGGTGGGCCGTAGGGCCCGCGAATCGCGAGCCCGCTACGCCTGGGAGTCCGGCGCCACGCTCACCACGCGGCCCCGGCGGCCCGTGGTGAACTGCACGGTGCCCGCCGCGCGGGCGTACAGGGTGTCGTCCTTGCCGATCCCCACGCCGTCGCCGGGCTTGAAGCGGGTGCCGCGCTGGCGCACGATGATCTCCCCGCCGGTGACGGACTGGCCGGCGAAGGTCTTCACACCCAGGCGTTTGGCGTTCGAGTCGCGGCCGTTGCGGCTGGAGCCGAGGCCCTTCTTATGCGCCATCCTCGCTGCCCTCCTTCGCGGCCGCGGCCGGCTTCGCGGCCTTGCCCGCCGCCGCTTTCCCCGCACCCAGGCCGATCTCCGTGATCTCGATGCGCGTCAGCTCCTGGCGGTGGCCGGTGCGCCGTTTGTAGCCCCGCTTGGGCTTGAACTTCACGACGCGCAGCTTCTCGCCGCGCTCGTGGGCAAGGATCTTCGCGGTGACGCGCACCTGCTCGAGGCCCTTGGCGTCGAAGACCGTCTCCTCGGAGCGGTACATCAGCGGCTGCAGCGCCACGCTCGCGCCCACCTCCTCGGGGAGGCGCTCGACCAGCAGGTACTGGCCGCGCTCAACGCGGTACTGCTTGCCGCCTGTCTTCACGATCGCGTACACGTTCCCTCGCCTTACTCCGAGCTAGTCTCTGCCTTGGCAGCCGAACGGCGCCGTCCGCCCCTGCGGCCTCGGCGCCGAGGTTTGGATTGTACGGCATCCTCCCCCGCGACCTCCTCGGGCACCTCCGAGCGATCGGAGGCACCGTTCGCCGACGGGTCGCCCGCGGGGCGTCCCGCAAGGACAGGCTGGGGTTCCACGGGAAGCGCAGGCTCCGTTGGCGGCCCGTCGTCCCGGGTCTGCTCGTGCTCGACGTCGTCCGTCTGCCCCTGCACCGGCTCCGGCTCGGTGGCGGCAGCCGGCGGCCTGGACCGCGGCGGCGCCGAGCGCGGTTTGCGTGGGGCGCGGCGCCTCACCGGCGGGGTCGCCGGGCGAGGGGCGGGGCGCACGACCTCGCCGTGCTCGTCGAGCAGCAGCGCGCTCGCCGCGGTGCGCCCCACCTGCTCGATGCGCACCATCCGCTTCTCCCCCACGTGCGGGGAGGCGCCGGCGATCGAGATGATGTAGCCGTCGATCTTCGCGACCGCGTCGTCCACGTCGTACATGTGCGGCTCCACGATCTCCACCAGCACCTCGTCGCCGGCGTGGAACGGCAGCGCACGCTCCTCGACCTCCTCGCGGGTCCCCTGGAAGGTGATCGCGAAGTGGTCGAGCGCGAGCCCTTCGGAGCCCTCGAAGTGGAAGGAGCGGCCCGTGTCGTGCTCCAGCGCGTGCAGCACGCGCGAGTGCTGGCCGGTGAACTGCGCCGTCACCCGCGGGTTGATCTGCACGAGGAACGCCTCCGCGTCCGTGCTCTCCACGGCGATCTCACGCAGGCGGCGCTCGAACGCGATCGCGATCGTCTCCTCCGAGCGGATCACCCCGTCCCCGTCGCACGTCGGGCAGGGGCGGCTCATGATCTCCCGCACCCCCTCGGTGACGTTCTGGCGGGTCATCTCGACCAGGCCGAGCTTGGAGATCTCCGCCGTGAACGTCTTCGTGCGGTCCTCGTCGAGGGACTTGCGCAGCGTCTTCATCACCGCGTCGCGGTTGCGCGCGCGCGCCATGTCGATGAAATCGATCACGATGATCCCCCCGATGTCGCGCAGGCGCAGCTGATCGACCACCGCCTCGGCGGCCTCGAGGTTCGTGCGCGTGATCGTCTCCTCCAGGCCTGCGGCGCGCCCGCGGCCGATGAAGGAGCCGGA
Organism: uncultured Solirubrobacterales bacterium; assembly: GCA_963831945.1. Lineage (GTDB taxonomy): Bacteria > Actinomycetota > Thermoleophilia > Solirubrobacterales > Solirubrobacteraceae > Palsa-744. The sequence goes on from CAWHSC010000003.1 coordinate 721,961, forward strand.
GTTCACGTCGATCACCGTCAGCGCCTCGGCGTAGTCGATCATCAGGTAGCCGCCGCTCGGGAGGTCCACGCGGCGGGACATCACACCCGCGATCGCCTGCTCCACGCCGTAGACCTCGAACAGCGGGCGCTCCTCCTGCCACAGCTCGACGCGCTCCACGAGCTCCGGCGCGGTGCGCGTGAAGAACGAGACCAGCCGGTGGTACTGCTGCTCGTCGTCCACGACGGCGCGCTCGAAGTGTTCAGAGAAGATGTCCCGCACGACCCGCACCGAGAGGTCGGCCTCCTGGAAGACCATCTCCGGCGCCACCGTGTCCTCGACGCGCTTGACCAGCACCTCGTGGAGCTTGTGCAGGTAGAGCAGCTCCCGCTCGAAGTCCTCGCGCTTGGCGCCGTGCGCCGCGGTGCGCACGATCGCCCCGCCGCCGCCGAGGTCGAGCTTTGCGGTCTGCTTGCGCAGGCGCTCGCGCTCGCGGTCCTCCAGGCGCCGCGAGACGCCCACGCCCTCGCCCGTCGGCTGGTAGACCATGTAGCGGCCGGCGATCGCGAGCTCCATCGAGAGGCGCGCCCCCTTCGTCTTCAGGGGGTCCTTGATGACCTGCACCACGACCTCCTGGCCGGGCTTCAGGAGCTCTGCGATCTTGCGCCCGGAGCCGCGACCGCGGCGCGAGACCTCCACGCCGGGGAGCACGATCTCGTCGACGTGCAGGAAGCCGTTCTTCTCAAGGCCGATGTCCACGAACGCCGCCTCCAGGCCCGGCAGCACGTTGTCGACCTTGCCCTTGTAGATGTTGCCGACGATCGAGCGCGCCCCGCGGCGCTCGAGGTAAAGCTCAGCGATGCGGTAGCCGGCGCCCGGCGGGGCGCTCCCGCGCCTGCGCCGCCCGCCGGAGGGTGTGCCTGCGGCGGCCGGCTTGCCGGTCGCCTCCATGAGCGCCACGCGCGTCTCCGCGCGATCGACGCTGACAAGTACTTGCTTTTTCAAGGTGGTCCAATCTTTCGGTATCGGTTTGGGCCGAGCCCCAGCGAAGGTCTCCCGGTGCGGGAGCCCTGAAGGCTTGTGGTCTGGGGTTCTCGGTGTGCATCGATCTCTTCTAGGGCCGCAACACGCGGCCCTTCAAAGCCTCGGTGGCGCGCGCCTGAACGTAGATCGACTGCAGCAGGCCCACGGCCAGCAGCGTTGCGATCACCGACGAGCCGCCATAGCTCATGAGCGGCAGCGTGACGCCGGTGACGGGCATGATGCCGACGGCCACGCCCACGTTGACGAACACCTGAAACATAAGCATAGCCACCACGCCCCCGGCAACCAGCGCCCCGAACAGATCCTTGGCCATCGTCAGGATCCGCAGCGTGCGCCAGATCAGCAGCGCGTACAGCGAGAGCACGAGCGCCGCGCCGACGAAGCCGTAGCGCTCGCCGACCGCCGCGAAGATGAAGTCGGTGCTGTCCTCGGGCACGAATTCGCCCTTGATCTGGGTGCTGTTCGCGCCGCTGCCCGTGCGCTGCCCCGAGCCGATCGCGATCTTCGACTCCAGCTGCTGGTAGCCTTCGCCCTGCGGGTTGGAGGAGGGGTTCACGAAGGCCGTCAGGCGTTCGACCTGGTGGCTCGTGAGCACCTGCACCCCCGCCGCCGGAGCGAGCACCAGCACGAGCACGATCGCCGCCGCGCCCAGCCCCAGCAGCCCCGCCAGGTGGCTCCACGGCACACCCGCGACGAACAGCAGCGTCAGCGCGATCGTGATGTAGACGAGGCCCGAGCCGAGGTCGGGCTGGGCGATCACGAACATCGCGGGCACGAGCGCCGCGAGCATCACCCGCGCCGTGGTCCGGTGTTCGTGCAGCTGACGCGAGCGGTCGACGACGAGCGCCGAGAGCGCAAGGATCAGCAGCACCTTGCCGAGCTCGGAGGCCTGGAAGGAGAACAGCGGGAAGCTGATCTCCCGCACCGACCCCTGGGTCGAGTGCCCGGCGCCCAGCACCGCCAGGATGCTCAGCAGCAGCGCCACGTAGATCGCGACTTTGTAGTGGCGCAGGCGCGCGTAGTCGATCCGCGCCAGCGCCACCATCGCCGCCAGGCCGATCGCCAGGTAGATCGCCTGGCGCTCGGAGTAGTAGTGCGGCTGGCCGGGCACCGCTTCGGAGGTGACCCACCCGAGGACGACCACCGAGCAGACCCCCAGGCCGAGCACCGTCAGCGTCAGCAGCGGGTCGAGCATCAGCCGCGGCCCCGGCGGGGCTCCTGTGGACCGCCCTGTGCGCGGCGGTCGTCCTCGGGGGCGGTGATCGGGCTCAGCGGGGCGGGCATGGGTCAGTGGTCCGGGTTCGATCCGCTCATCAGCTTCAGCGGCTGGTTGAACCACTTCGAGGCGATCAGCCGCGCCACCGGGGCAGCCGCCTGGTCGCCGAAGCCGCCCTGTTCGACGGTCACCGCGATCACGATCGGCCGACCCGGCGTCCGGCAGGACGCACATGTACCACGCCTGTTCGACGTGGCGCGGGCGTTCGGCCGTGCCGGTCTTGCCGTAGACCGGGTACTTGGCCTGGTTCCAGCCCGACCACACGTCCGCGGAGGTGCCTCCCGGCTCGGAGGTCGCGTCGTGGATGCCTTCCATCACGAGGTCCACGTTGGAGGGGTTGAGCTTCACCTTGCGCCGTGGGGGGAATTTCAGCGTCTGCACGATCCCCCCGCCGGGGCTTTCGATCGCCATCCCCCAGGTGCGGCGTCGGGACCCACCCTTCGCCGCCGTTCATGTACGCGTTGGCGAGCGTCGAGTAGGCGACCGCCATCTGCAGCGGGTCGGTCTGCAGGTCGCCCTGGCCGACCGCGAGGTCCATGTTGTGCCCGACGGTCCACTGCTCGTCGGGTTCGGCCACGATCCCGCACGGGCGGCCGTGATTCTTGCGTGTGCACCTGGCTTCCAACGCGTCGCGGCCTTCCAGCCACTTCGGACTTGGGATGGTGCCTTCGCGATTCGCCGGGGAGGTCGATCCCCGTGGGACGACCGATCCCAAGTTCGTGGGCCATGTGCTGGATCACCGGGCCGTGGCTGTTGTCCATCTCGCCGACTTCGAAGAAGTAGGTGTCCGAGGAGACCTTGAGCGCTTCCACGAGTCCCAGCGCACCGTAGTCCACTTTGCCCGCGTTGCAGAACTGCTCGGCGCCGACGGTGATGCAGTTGCCACCTCCGAGCATGCGCTGGGGTCCAGAACCCCTGCTTCGAGGCTCCCGATCGCGGTGATCGGCTTAAACGTCGAGCCGGTCGGGTAGGCGCCTTCGGTCGCGCGGTCCAACAGCGGAACCGGTTCGGGTTCGCCGCTCTTGGCGCCCTCCCCGACCTGCTCGATTTCGTCCAGTTCCCGCTGAGAGAGCGCTTTGGTGAAGCTGTTGGGATTGAAGCTCGGGTAGGACCCCGTTGCAAGGATCGCCCCGCTGCGCGGTTCCATCGCCAGGAACGCCCCCCCGTTGCCGGGGTGGCCAAGCGCGTGGGCGAGTTCCATGCCCTTGCGCAGCGCGACTTCGCCCTCCCGCTGCAAGGCCAGGTCGAGCGTCAGGCGCAGCGTGTAACCGGCGTGCGGCTTGATCTCGGGCAGGTTCGTCCGCTGCACGCTGTTTTCGGAGTTGACCTCCACCTGCTGTGCTCCGGGGGTGCCTCGCAGGTAGCGGTCGTACTGGTACTCGAGCCCCTGCTGGCCGACGATCGTGCCAGCCTTGACGCCCTCGAAGTTGGCGTGCTGGGGGTTGTGCGGCTCCTCCTCTTCCTTGGTCACCTGGCTGACGTAGCCGAACACCTGCGCGGCCATTTCCCCGTAGGGGTATTCCCGCACCGAGATCTGTTCCTGGGTGACGCCCGGGTACTCGTTCTGGCGCTCCCCCAGCACCGTCAGCACGCCGCGGCCGGCGTTGGTCTTGATCGTCACGGGCGCGTAGCGAACTTCTTTTTCGCCCTTCCGCTGGATTTCCACGATCGTCCGCGGGTCCATTTCAAGCAGCCTGCCCAGCCGCCGGTACAGCGCCCGACGCCGGCGGCCCGCCGGGGGCAGCTCCCAGGGGACGATCTGCACGGCGTTGGTGCGTTTGCTGGTGACCAGCACGTTGCCTTGGCGGTCGACGATCTGCCCGCGCGGGGCGGCGATCGGCAGTTCCCGCCGCGTGTTCTTTTCGGCCTGCGCGACGTACTGTTCGCCGGTCAGGATCTGCAGGTACCACAGGCGGAAGAAGATGATCCCGAACATGACGAGCGCCACCCCGCCCAGCACCGCGACCCGCAGCCCCAGCTGCGAGGAGCCCGGCGGCGGCACCCGTGGCTCGGGGGTGCGGACCCGTTCGAGCGTGCTGCGCGAGCTCATCCAACCACGCCCCCACGGGCCTGCAGAGCAAGCCGGTCAAGGACGCAGAGAGCGAAGTGTGCTCTGCACACGAGCGACTGAGGACGCCGATCCGGCGCCGCTATGCGGGCCCGTGGGCTCATGCGCGGGAGAGGGGGCTCAGACCCCCCGTGGTGTAGGCGCGGCGGCGACGACGGCGCGGGTCGTCGGGGAGGGTCGGCTGTAGCCAGCGGCGCACCAGGATCCACACCGGCAGCGCCACGAGCGTGTCGAGCGCCACCCCCACCACGATCTGGCGCAACAGCTCGAAGCTCACCGGCGCGTCCACCCCGAGCGTGAACTCCATCACCGCGTACCCCACCGCCGAGGCCGCCGCCGCGGCGGCCCCGACCAAGAGCGGGGTCAGCGCCGCCTGTGGGTCGCGCAACTCGCGCAGGCGGCCCGCCCCGTAGCCGATCACCGTGAAGATCAGCGAGGTCAGGCCGAGCGTCTGCACCAAAGTGAGGTCCACCAGCAGCCCGATCGCAAAGCCAGTCACCGCCCCCGCCACGGCGCCAGACTGCAGACCCACGAAGGCCACCACCAGCGGTGACAGGTCGATGGCGACCCCCAGGATCGGCAGCTCTGAGACGATGCCCGTCTGCAGGAACACCACCACCACCGCGAGCACAGCCACACGCGCGAGGAGCGCGCCGGAGGGAGCGCTCCCGCTCATCCCCCGCCCCCCGTCGAAGCCAGCTGACCTTCCACGGCCCCGCTCGCGGGTTGCGAGGACTGGCCCGGGGGCAGCGCCGCCGCCACGCTGCTCGCCTGCGCCGGCGCCGAGCCCTGCGTGTCGGTCAGCACCTGCACCGTTTCCAGGCCGTGCAGGTTCGCCAGCGGGCGCACTTCCACCGTCTTGTACGGCGCTTCTTCGCTCACCGCGCTCACCTGCCCGATCGCCAGGCCCCGCGGGAAGAGCGAGGCGCCGCGGCTCGAGAGCGTGCCCGAGGTGACGACGTACTCGCCCACGCTCACCGCGGTGTTCGCCGGGAGGTACTCCATCAGCAGTGTGTTCGGTTCGCCGACCTTCGGGTAGACCATCCCGGGCGCGCCGGTGCTGCTGACCATCGCCGTGACCGCGACCGAGCTATCGGTGATGAGGCTCACCTGGGCGCTGTCGGACGCCGCCAGCGTGACCTTGCCCACGAGCCCTTCGCTCGTCGATCACCGGGTCGTTGACCTGCACCCCCGCGGAGGTCCCTTTGTCGATGTCCACCGTCGTGTACCACAGGTTCGGGGACTGCGCAAACACCGACGCCGTCACCGGGCGGTAGTCGGAGAGGTGTAGGCCGCCGTCGAGGTGGTAGAGCCGCAGCAGGTGGTGGTAGCCACGTTCGTCGTCTTCACGTGCGATCAGCTCCGCGCGCAGCTGAGCGTTCTGCTTGCGCAGCGCATCGCGTTCGCTTTTGGCGTTCGCCGCGTCCCCGAACCACCCGAACAGGTTGCGCACCGGCTTCAGCGCCGCGTTCGCGCCCTCCTGGATCGGCGAGACCACCGTCAGGAAGCCGCGCTGCACGGCGTGCAGACGCCCGTTCGGGGACTCCCCGAAGTAGGCGGTCAGCAGGATCAGAGAAAGCGCCACGAGGACGACGAGCACCGCTCGCCGCCGCCGGGCCGTCTTGTCGTACACGGGCAGAAACCTTCCAGAGCTTTGTCACAGGGTACGCGCACTGCCCGCTCTACGTTCCATCGCCTCGCGGCCACTAACGCCTCCTGCGGTGGCGCGAGTTGCGGTTGGAGCGGTGGATCGCCTCGAACTCCTCAAGCGAGCGACCCGAGCCGACCGCCACGCACGTCAGCGGCGACTCCGCCAGGTGCGCGGGCATCTGCGTCTCCTCGCGCAGGCGCTCGTCGAGGCCCTGCAGCAGCGAGCCGCCGCCCGCGAGCATGATCCCACGGTCCATGATGTCCGAGGCCAGCTCCGGCGGGGTGCGGTCGAGCGTCTCCTTGACCGCGTCGACGATCTGCACCACCGGTTCCTCGAGCGCTTGGCGGATCTCCTCGCTGGTGAGCACCACCGTCTTGGGCAGCCCCGAGACCATGTCGCGGCCACGGATCTCGGCCTGCAGCTCCTCGGGCATCGCGCACGCCGAGCCGATCTCGAGCTTCAGCTCCTCGGCGGTCTGCTGGCCGATCAGCAGCTTGTACTCCTTCTTGGCGTAGTTGATGATCGCCTCGTCCATCTCGTCTCCGCCCACCCGGATCGACTGCGAGACGACGATGCCCCCCAGCGAGATCACCGCCACCTCGGAGGTGCCCCCGCCGATGTCCACCACCATCGAGCCGGTCGGCTCCCCCACCGGCAGGCCCGCTCCGATCGCCGCCGCCATCGGCTCCTCGATCAGGTACGCCGTGCGCGCGCCCGCCGACAGGCACGCCTCCTCCACCGCGCGCTTCTCTACGCCCGTCACCCCCGAGGGCACGCACACCACCACGCGCGGGTGCGCGAAGCGGCTCTGGTGCACCTTCTGGATGAAGTGGCGCAGCATCTCCTCGGTCACGTCGAAGTCCGCGATCACGCCGTCCTTCAGCGGGCGGATCGCCTGGATCGTGCCCGGCGTGCGGCCCAGCATCCGCTTCGCCTCGATGCCCACCGCGTGCACCTCGCCGGTGCGCGAGTCGATCGCCACTACGCTTGGCTCGGAGAGCACGATTCCTCGTCCTCTGACGTACACGAGCGTGTTGGCCGTGCCCAGATCGACCGCCATGTCGCGGCCGCCGAACCCTGTCAGGTAGCTGAAGATGCCCATGTATCGATCGAGGGAGCCCGACCCGGCAGAGCGGCGGTGCGTCCGCGCGCAGTCTAGCGGACGGCCCTTGGCGGCCGGTATGCCTGCGAGCTTATTTGCAGGGCAAAAACCCTCTCGGGAGGGGGGCCAGGCCCCCCTCCCGGCCTCCCCCCCTGTGGGAGGGGGGGGTTCCCCCCTCCCACGCCCTCCCCCCTTAATCTCGTGTTACGAGCCGGCTGTCGTGTCGAGTAGCTGCGGGCAGAGGTCTAGCAGCGTTGCCACTGGGAGCCCTACCACGTTCTCGTAGTCGCCTCGTACTTCGCGCACGAGCGCCGCTCCCGCACCCTGGATCGCGTAGCCGCCCGCTCGCTCGCGCCACTCGCCGGTGGCAACGTACCAATCGATCAACCCATCGTCCAGCGTGCGAAAGACGACCTCCGTGCTGGCCAGCGCCGTGCGCTCCTCACCTTCATTCAAAAGCGCCACGCCGCTCAGCACCCGGTGCGTGGCGCCGCTCAGGGCGCGCAGCGTCTCGCGGGCGTGGCGCTCGTCAGCGGGCTTGCCGTAGATCTTGCCGTCCAGCGCCACCAGCGTGTCCACGCCCAACACCGGCGCACCGGCCGCCTCCACACCAGCCACGTCCACGCTTATTACCCGCGCTCGCACCGCACGCGCCTTGCGCAGCGCATTCTCAACCGCCACCTGCGCCGGGACGCCTTCCTCTAGCTCCTCGACATCCGCCGGTCGCACCTCGAAGGCTACCCCCAGCCGCTCGAGGATTGCTCGCCGTTGGGGGGAGGCGGAGGCGAGAATCAGCGATGCAGGCGGTTTAGGCAAGGGCTCATTGTGACCGGAGCCTCACAGGCATCCTTCTCGGGAGGGAAGCCAGGCCCCTCCCGACCCCTCCCCCCCCAACTTCCCCTGCGGGATGAACCTGCAGTTCGTCGCAGACGAGGGATACGCTGCTTCGCCATGTCGCAACCGGTCGAAGTGTTCAAGCGCGCTGGCGGAGAGACCCGCATAGTCGTCAAGGAGTACCCGAACCCACAGGCAGCGCTCAAGGTGTTCTCCGCCGACGATCGCGGGCGGCGTTTGGAGGCCGTCGGTTGGAACAACTTCGAACAGACGCGAGTCCTCGGCCATATCGAGCTTCACGTTGACGCCAAGAAGCCTCTGATGGTGGTCAGGTACGGATTCGAGACCCACACGCTCGAAACCGAAAGAGCCGAGGTTCTGGCTCGATTACTGGTCTGCACCGAGACCATAGCGGTGCATCTGCGAGAGAAGCTGGCGATAGACGCGGGATGGGTCGACTGGCAGGTCCCGGAGCGAAACCTCCCCGCGATCACTGCGCTCTACGGGCCATACAAGCCGACGACGGCTCGAACCGACATCGAGCGAGGCACTCGCTGTCTTCGGTTCCGCGCTAAGAGCTGAGTCCGCGCAGGGCAGCCGCGTACTCGTCGTGAGGCATCTCGCGCCACGCCTTGACCATGCCGGAGATCGTCTCAGCCTCACGATCGTTCATGTACGGGAGATCAGCGCAGAGCCGATCCCCAGGCTGAGGAGCCCCCCCGGCCAAACGGGGCAGACCATCCTGCTGCTTGTTGCTTCTTGGCCTCATGGCAATCTCAATCGTATCAGGGAGCAAAGCTGGCGATCATGCAATCGACATGTCATGTTCAAAAGCGCCACGCCACTCAGCACCCGGTGCGCGGCGCCGCTCAGGGCGCGCACCGTATCGCGGGCGTGACGCTCGTCAGCGGGCTTGCCGTATCCAGCGATGAGGGCGGCTAAGCAAGCACCGGTCAGGCGTGTGCCTTGCCGGCGAATCGCTGCCTCGCCGCCTGTCGGGACACTCCGAGGGCCAGTGCGATGTGGTTCCACGACCGGCCGCGCGCCCGTGCGAAGATGACCGCCTCCCTCAGGCGGGCGTCGTCCGCGCGCACCGCCTCAGCGGCTGCGGCGATCTCGCGAAGGTCGTCGGTGTGCTCGACCTCGACGGTCGCCGGGTCCAGCGTGCCGGCAAGCTGCTCGAATCGTCGTGCGGCCTGCTCGGTCTCGTTGCCTGTGTGTCGGGTCATCGCCACCTCATCCGAGGAACTTGTGGAACGCCGTGCTTGCGGGCTGGTCCGCCAATCCCGCACTCAGACAACATAGCTTGTCCGCCGTTGGAGCCACGGGCTGGATGACCGTGGCGGGCGGCGGGCGGTGCCACGCGCGCTCTGCGGGCGAGAGGGTTCGTCGCAACTTCCGCGTTGGCGGCGCGTTAGCTTGTCAATGGGCCGATCGAGCAGGCGCAATCGCTCAGATGGAATCATTCGGGACATGGTTGGCCACCGGCGTGCGTGTCGAGTCGGGGCGAGGTGTGCGAGCCCGGCTCGGGCGCGCGATTGGAGCCGTACTCCTAGAGTGGCTGTTCTGGCGAGCCTTGTGGGTGCCGTGCTTGCGGCCATCGCGTTCGTGGGAGTGGCCGGCGCGGCCTCTCTCCCCGCGGGTCCGTCAACCGGCGTGGCGTTGCCGGCCAATGCGTTCCTTGGACCGTTCCGTTTCCCGCCGTCGCGGGGCGGGACCTACATGTTTGGGCAGCTTTCCTCTGTTGCGTGTCCCCCGTCGGGGTCATGCGTTGCGGTGGGCACCTATGCCTCCGGCGAAGTATCCGGAAGTGATGCGATGGTGGTGAGCGAATCCGACGGGGTCTGGAACCAGGCGTCTGAGATCGTGCCGCCGTCAAGCCCGGCGCTCCGCGTCGAAGCTAGGCTCGATTCAGTTGCGTGTCCTGCAGCCGGCTCATGCGTTGCGATTGGCGAATACGACGGCGCGGACGAAGAGCAGGCGATGGCGGTGAGCGAGTCAGACGGCGTGTGGGCCCAGGCGATCGGGATCCGCGGTGTTGTTCTGCGGTCGATCGCTTGTCGTGCGCCAGGCTCGTGCGTCGCGATCGGAACGGCCTCGCCAGGGGCTACCAAGCTAGTAGGGGTGATTGAGTCGGGTGGGGTGTGGGGCCAACCGCAGGGGATCGCACTGCCGGCGAATGACGCACCGGAATATGTAGTTGAACTGGCCCCTCTGGTATGCCAGGTTTCAGGGCCGTGCGTCACCGTGGGCTCCTATACCGACACCTCGCATCAACAGCGTGCGATGGGCGTGAGCGAGTCAAACGGGGCCTGGGCGCCTGCCAGTGAAATCACGTCCACACCGGAACTCGAAGGCGCCGCTCGCCTTTACTCTGTTGCGTGCCCGGCGTCGGGGCCATGCGTCGCGGATGGCCTTGCCTCGGTGGCTTTCGGCGTAAGTGAGACCAACGGAGAATGGGGTGAGGCGAGCCCCATCGCGCCGCCGCCCGACCCACTGGCCAAATTGACCACCTTGTACTCCGTCGGGTGTCCCGGGTCCGGGCAGTGCTTCGCGGTTGGCTATGACGAGACCGAATCGTCGTTCACCAACGCGGTGGTGGCCGGTGCCTCGGACGGTGTGTGGGGCCAGGCCAGAGAGATCGCTCCCCCGCCCAACGCAGCAAGCCAGCCGGCTGCCCACCTGCGGTACGTGGCATGTTCTGAATCGGAATCGTGCGTGGCGATCGGCGAATATAGAGACAGCTCTGGCAATCCACAAGCAATGGCGGTGACCGAGACGAGTGGGAAATGGGGTCGGGCGAGCGAGATCACAGCGCCGCCCACAACGTCGAACGGCCAAACTGGCGACCGAGCCAACCTCGAACTGGTGGCCTGTCCTGCACTGGGAACGTGTGCAGCGCTCGGGCACTACCAAGACGAATCGGGGACTTGGCTGATGGCAGCGGGGATGACCCCATCTCCCGAGAAAACGACAGAAGACGAATCGGGGACTCAGCTGATGGCGCCGGGGATCACGACAGCTCCCAAGAAAACGACAGCGCCGTTCGCAAGTGTGTCACTCGTCAGCCCCGCGATCACTGTCCAAAGGAACGGCCGGGCAGCCGTCAAACTGTCCTGCAGGGGCACAGTCAAATGCGCCGGCAGCCTCAGGCTAGCCACCAAGACACGAGCCCGTAAGAAGCGACATCCCGGCAAGACCGAGATCATCGCGATCTCGAAGTTCGCCGTCGCGCCCGACACGACCGCCATAATCGAGCTCAAGCTCAACGCTGCCGGCCGGTCCCTACTGAAGGCTGCTCACGGGCGTTTGGGCGCGTCGCTGACCGTGATGGAGACTTCGCCGACTCCTTCACACATAGACAAGCAGAGCGTCCGCCTTACCCAACGTCGCTGACCAGCCCTAACCTAAGAAGCCTCGAGGCTCCTCGCGGACGGGAAGCAGCAACGCGCCTCGCGTCCACACCGTATGCCGACTCTCGCGTCGGGTGCTCGGCTGTTGCCCTTGTGGCCTCATAGCTGATAAGGTGGCCACATGCGCGAGATCGGAGTCCGCGAGTTGAAGACGACGCTGAGCCAGACGCTGCGAGCGGTCGCTCGCGGCCAGCAGGTACGCGTGACCCTCCGCGGTCAGCCGCTGGCCGACATTGTCCCGGCCGGTGCCTCGACTAGGGACGATCGCCTGCGCGAGCTGGTGGCCCAGGGGCGGCTGGTTGCACCCACGCGTGCGCGGCCAAAGCGGGCGCCACGACTCGTAAAGAGCAATCGCAGCGCATCGGCGCTGGTGCTGGCCGAGCGGGAAGCCGAGCGCTGAACCTCTACCTCGACGCGAGCGCGCTGGTCAAGCGCTATGTCGCTGAGCCCGACAGTGACACCGTCCACGACGCCATGGGCCGCGCCGACGGCTGGTTCATGTGTCGTGTCGGCTTCGTGGAGACCGTCCGCGCCGTTGGCCTGAGCGCAGGCCGAGCAGCCACCAAGACCGTGCGCGAGGAGTGGCCCGCGTTCGGCGTGATCGAGGTGGACCAGCGTCTGGTCGAAGACGCTGCCAAGCTCGCGATCGACCGCGAGCTGCGCAGCCTGGACGCCTTGCATCTCGCCGCGGCCCTCATGCTTCCCCCGAACGATCTCCTCCTCGCCACCTGGGACCGCCGCCTGCACGCAGCTGCCGGCGCTGAAGGACTCGCGCTCATTCCACAGACGCTCGACCCCCAAAGCCAGGCGCCGCGGCCGGTGCGCTGAGCTCACGGTCGGGGGCCGGCGGGCCGACCGCAAACGGCGACTCGCGCCCGTACAACGACTGAGTCCTCCAGTAACGAGATGGGGGGAGGGCGTGGGAGGGGGCCGCCCCCCTCCCACAGGGGGGAGGGCGAGGGGAGGGGGCTTGGCCCCCTCCCCTCAAAGACCAGGAAAGAAAAGGGCGCTCTCGCGAGCAGCAGACTCCGGAGAGTCCGACCCATGCACCATGTTCTGACCAGTCTCGATGGCAAAGTCCCCACGGATCGACCCCGGCGCCGCCTCCAGCGGATTCGTGGCCCCGATCACCTGCCGAGCCGCCTTCACGGCCTCGACGCCCTCAAGCACCATCGCCACCAGCGGCCCCGAGGTGATGAACTCCACAAGCTCCCCAAAGAAAGGCCGCTCCGCGTGCTCGGCGTAGTGCCGCTCAGCCAGCTCCCGCTCCATGGTCATGTGCCGCAGCGCCACAAGGCGCAGCCCCTTACGCTCGAAGCGAGCAATGATCTCCCCCGTCAGCGAGCGGGCGAAGGCGTCCGGCTTGACAAGGATCAGCGTGCGGTCCATAGGTTCCTTTGCGGTCGAAGGGTAGTGACGCACCGGTGCGCCCGGCGAGCGGTCGAAGAGGTTAGCGACCGAGTAGGTGCGGCGGTCTGCGCTCGGCAGGCTCAGATGAGCTCTTCGGTGCGCCCAGTGCTCGGCAGCGGACGACCGATCGGCGCGCGGCCGGCCCCGGAGCCAGGGGGCCGAGAAGCCGGCTCAGGCGCCGCCCCCGCGGTGCGACCATCCTCAAGGGCACTGACGGTCAGCTCCTCGCTGTCCACCGACGTCTCCGCCCTGCTGCGCCGACTACTCGGCGATCGGCCCGCGCGCCGCCGCGGAGTCGCCTCCGGGGGCACGTCCGTCTCGCAGTAAGGGCAGATCGTCCACGCCCGGTCCAGCGGCTTGGAGCAGCTCACACACCGCTCCTTGAGCTTGCGAAGACAGCTCGGGCAGCGGACGAACTCCCGCTCGATCGGGTAGTCACAGTGCGGGCACAGGCCGTGGTCGAGCTCGCGCAGCCGCGCTTCGGCCGCCTGCACCTCCAGCTCGCGCTCCTGCACGTCCTCCAGGTACTCCGGCGGGCGCAGGATGATGTACACGACCGTGCCCACGAACGGGAACAGCGACGACGCCGCCGTCGCACAGCCGATCAGCATCGGGTCCACGATCCGCCGCCGCGCGTCCGCGTAGGTCCAGTAGATCAGGGACACGTACAGGACCGCCCCGCACACGATCAGCAGGTCCATCGCCATGCTGAACGCATGGCTTTCGATTCCGAAGTACGCAAGCGGCGGCATCGGCTGCCTCACGGGGCTCCCACGCTCATTTGGGAGCCGAGTTTAGACGCTCCCAAGGGAGAAGTCGCCTTTTTGCACGGCAAATGCCACGCGGCTCACAGGAACAGCCGGCCGAACCCGTACCCCGCCGCGAAGAAGACGAGGATCACGAGCGCCACGATCAGCGCCACCGCGCCGACCATCGCCAGCACCGACGGGCCGTCGTCGTTCACGCGCGCCTCCCTGCCGCATCCCCCTTGGCGTCCCGCGCGACATCCCCGGCAGAGCCCTCGCGCTCGACATCCCGCTCGGCGAGCTCCGCGAGCAGATCGCCCACCAGGTAGATCGACCCGGTCGCCAGGACCGCCGCCCCCGGCTGCGCGCGCGCCCACTCCTGCGCCAGCGCCAGCGCCTGCCGCGGGTTGGGCTCGCACTCGGCCTCCTCGAAGCCGAGCTGGCGCGCGAGCGACTGCAACGCCGCCGGTGAAAGCGCGCGGCTGCTCGGGGGAGCGGTGAACCAGGCCCGCGTGCACAGCGGCAGCAGCGCCGCGAGCATGGACGCCGCGTCCTTGTCCTCAAGCACCCCCATCACCAGAGCCAACGGGCCCTTGACGACGTCCGCCAGCGACTCCACCAACGCCCGCGCCGCATCGGGGTTGTGTGCCCCGTCGAGCACCGTCAAAGAGTCCTCCGCCACCACCTGCAGGCGTCCCCGTACCACCGTCTCCCGCGCCGCTGAGCGCACCGCCTCCTCGTCCACCGCGATCCCTGCGTTCTCCAGATATGCCTCGGCAGCCACCCGCGCGAGGGCGAAGTTGCGCCGTTGGAAGGAGGCCAGCGGGACCGCGGCAACCTCCTCGGCGGACACCTGCACGAGACGCGCCCCCCGCGCCGCCGCCGCCGCACGGGCGAGGACGAGCGCGTCGGGGTGAAGGTCCGCGCCGAGCGCGAGCGTCGCCCCGGGGCGCAGCACCGCCAGCTTCTCCGCCGCGATGTCCCCTACGGTCGGGCCCAGCCAGCGGGTGTGCTCGAGGCCGACGTTGGTGAGCACAGTCACCGCCGACTCGACCACCGCGGTCGCGTCGTAGCGGCCCCCGAGACCGGCCTCCACGACCGCCACCTCGATCCCCTCCTCCGCCAGCGCCCAGAGGCCCGCGGCGGTCAGCAGCTCGAACTGGGTCACGTGGTCGTCGGCGGCGAGCGTGCGGTTCACGCGCTCCGCCGCCCACGCCGCGCGCGCGACCGCCGCCGCGAAGGCCGGACTGGCGAGATCGCGCTCGCCCACCTGCACCCGTTCTGAGTAGGAGACCAGGTGGGGCGAGAGGTAGGCGCCGGTGTGCAGCCCGTGGCGCTCGAGGATCGCCGCGGCCATCCGCGTGGTCGAGGTCTTCCCGTTGGTGCCCACCACGTGCACCGTCTGAAAGCGCCGCTGCGGAGAGCCAAGCGCGGTCATCATCCGCCGCATCCGGTCCAGGCCGAAGCGCATCCCGAACAGCTCCAGCGAGCGCAGGTGGCGCTCCGCGCGCTCGCCGCTCCAGGCCTCGCTCACAGCGCCGCCAGTTCGGCCTGCAGGCGAGCGAGCTTGGCCCGCTCGCCCTCGACGACCTCAGCGGGGGCCCGCTCCACGAAGCTCGCGTTGGCCAGCTTCGCCCGCACCCGGGCGATCTCGCCGCCGAGCTTCTCCCGCCCCGCCGCCGCGCGCCGTGCAGACGCGGCGAGATCCAGACCCTCGTCCGAGAGCACCTCGACGGTGCCGCAAGGCACCGAGATCGAAGCCACCGGCTCAGCCCCGCCGGACTCTGGGAGCTCGAGGTGCGCCAGAGCGGCGAGGATCGCCGCGGTGGACTCGTACCCCTTGGCGTTGATGCGGGCGGGCACGACCCTCCCAGGTGGCGCGTTCACGGAGTCCCGCCAGCCCCGCACGAGCGTCACCGCCTCGATCGCGCGCTCCATCTCGATCTCGACCTCGGGGTCGATCAGCGTCTCGTCTGCTCGCGGGTAGGGGGAGCCTGCGAGCAGGTCGCCCGAGCCATCCAGGTAGGCCCACAGCTCCTCGGTCACGAACGGGATCACCGGGTGGGCGAGCGCGACCGTCTCGCGCAGCACGTGCAGCAGCGTCGCGGCGAGTGCCTCGCGGTCCTCGCTGCTCTGCGGGAGCGGGCCCTCCCCGCCCGCCGCGCCCGCGAGAGCACCTCCCGTGGACGCCGGACCGTCCCCGCCTGCGGGCGACGTCCCCCCGCCGCGGGCGCCCCCGCGCCGCTGGCCGAAACGGGGATGCTCGCCGGAGGCGAGTGTCTCCCGGCTTCGGTCAGCCGCGGCTTGACGGCCTCCAGGTACCAGTCGCACAGCTCCCCATAGACGAAGTCGTACAGCCCAAGCGCGGCGTGGGAGAAGTCGTAGTCCGCGATCCGCGCCGCGGTGTCGGCCTTGATCTGCTGCAGGCGCGAGAGGATCCAGCGGTCCTCGATCGGCGCGGAGGGGCTCCCCATCCGCGCCGGGTCCCAACCGCGGGCCACGACCGCCTCCAGATCGACTGGGTGGGTGGGGTCCCCCATGCCCGCGATCCGCAGCAGCACGAAGCGGGCGGCGTTGAACAGCTTGTTCGCGAGCGCCTGCCCCTGGCGCACCTTCTCCGCGGAGTAGCGCACGTCCTGGGAGGAGGACATCGCCAGCAGCCCGAAGCGCACCGCGTCCGCCCCGTGGCGGGCGATCTCATCGAGCGGGTCGATGCCGGTGCCGAGCGACTTCGACATGCGCCGTCCGTCGGGGGCCTGGATCACCGAGTGGATGTAGACCTCGGAGAAGGGGACGGCCCCGGTGAAGCGCAGGCCCATCATGATCATGCGCGCCACCCACAGGAACAGGATGTCCCGCGCGGTGGAGAGCACCGCGGTGGGGTAGAACGCGCGCAGGGCCGCGGTCTGCTCGGGCCACCCGAGCGTGGCGAAGGGCCACAGCGCCGAGGAGAACCACGTGTCGAGCACGTCCTCCTCCTGGCGCGGTGGGCCGCCGCAGGACTCGCAGCGCTCCGGCGCGCTCGCGGCGACGTGGACGTGCCCGCAGAGCTCGCAGTAGTACACCGGCAGCCGGTGCCCCCACCAGAGCTGCCGGGAGATGCACCACGGGCGGATGTCTTCCATCCAGTGCCAGGTAGACGCGGCGGTGATTCTCCGGCACGATCCGCACGCGCCCGTCGCGCACCGCCTCGGCCGCGGGCGCCGCGAGGGTGTCCATGCGCATGAACCACTGCAGCGAGATCAGCGGCTCGATGCGCTCCCCGGAGCGGTGCGAGTAGGGGACCTCGTGCTCGTAGGGCTCCTCGGCCACGACGCGGCCTTCGGCCCGCAGCGCCTCCACCACCGCCGCGCGCGCTTGCATCACGGTGAGCCCCGCGAAGCGCTCCCCGGCCTCGGAGGTCAGGCGCCCGTCCTCGCCGATCACTGAGACCTGGTCGAGTTCGTGGCGCTGACCGATCTCGAAGTCGGCGGGGTCGTGCGCGGGGGTCACCTTCAGGAGGCCGGTGCCGAAGTCCCGCTTGACGTACTCGTCGGCGACGATCGGCAGGTGGCGTCCCACCAGCGGCAGGATCGCCGAGCGTCCGACCAGCTCGCGGTAGCGCTCGTCGTCGGGGTGGACCGCCACCGCGGTGTCCCCCAGCATCGTCTCAGGGCGCACCGTCGCGATCGTCACCGAGCCCCCACCCTCGAGGTCGTAGCGGATCGAGTACAGCGTGTCGGTCTCGCGGCGCTCCTCGACCTCCAGGTCGGAGATCGCCGAGCGCGAGCCGGGGTCCCAGTTGACGATGTACCGGTCGCGGTAGATGAGGCCCTGCTCGTAGAGCGCCACGAACACCTCCACGACCGCGCGGTGGTAGCCCTCGTCGAGCGTGAAGCGCTCTTCGGAGTAGTCGCACGAGGCCCCCAGCCGCTTGAACTGCTCGACGATCGTGTGCCCGTAGTGCTCGCGCCACTCCCACGCCCGGCGCACGAACTCCTCGCGCCCGAGCTCCTGGCGGCTCGTGCCCTCGGCGCGCAGCGCCTTCTCGACCTGCGCCTGCGTGGCGATGCCCGCGTGGTCGGTACCAAGGATCCACTTCGTCCGCTGGCCGTGCCATCCGGTGGTAGCGGATCAAGCGCGTCCTGTATCGAGCCGTTCAACGCGTGGCCCATGTGCAGCGAGCCCGTCACGTTCGGCGGCGGGATCGCGATCGAGTAGTTCTCCTGCGCGTCCCCCTCCGGCTCGGGGTGAAACAGCCCGCTGGCCAGCCACCGCTCGGTGATGCGCGGCTCGACCTCCGCGGGCTCGAACCGCGTGCGACTCTCAAGCTCGCGCCAACGCTCCTCATGGGAGCGTGAGTGTAAGTGTGGGTTCCTGTCGGTGCAGGACCGACCGATCGACGATCAGATGCGATCGCCTGATCGGCCAGCGTGACCGCGCGAGCGCGGTCACGGGCCAGGCCACATGTGGCCTGGCCCCGGCCGGCACATGTGCCGGCCGCGGGGAGGTGCATGCACCTCCCCGGGACGGGCCGCATGCGGCCCGTCCGCCGGTGGCGCATGCGCCACCGGCCAAACACCTCCTCAGTTGGCGAGGCCGCCGAGGTAGGCGTAGGGGTGCAGCAGGCCGCCAGTACTCGAGGCCGTTGCCCTGCGCGAGGATCTCGCTGCCCGCGGGCGCCTCGGCGCGAATGCGTGCCGCGAGTGCTTGCGGCGTCGTCCTCGTCGTTGGCTCCCACCAGCAGGTGGCGCCAGCGCTGGTTGACCGGGATGCCCTCCTCGCGCAGGCGCTCTGCGAAGGCGCGCGCGTCGTGGTGGGTGGGAAGGGTCACGTAAACCTCCCACTCCGGTTCGCCCGCCTGCAGCGACTCCTCGGTCTCCGTCTGCTCCAACCGGGCGTGCTCGGCCGCGCGCTCGGCGTCGGTCGCGGGCAGCGGCGCGGAGGCGTCCTCCCAGCGCTCCTCCACCGGGTGCCAGCGCGACAGCGGAGACGTCCCCCGCGAGGTGCCGCGCCTCCAGCGCGCGGCGCACGACCTCGCGCCGCCTGTTCGGCGGCGGGCAGCGAGTCGGCGTAGAGGAACACGTGGTCCCCCTCGTGCGTGACCGCCACCCGCGGCGAGGAGCCGACCGTCCTGCACGTCCTTCAACGCCTGGATCAGAGCGCCCGGCGACTTCGTCTTGCGCCTGTACGCGGAACTCGTCGTGCATGGTGGCTAGCGACCCCTCGGCTCGGACACGGCCGTGGATGGTAGCGGCGCGGGGCGAGTCACGGCCCAGCCGGGCTCGCCGCACAGACCGGCAGGCGGACTACGCCGACTCCTCGCGCAGACGCCGCGGGCGGGCTTTCTCGCGGACCTCGGGGGCGGCCTCGGTGACGAGCGTGGGGGTGCGGCCCTGCTCGACGGTCTCCTTGGTGACGACGCACTTCTTGACGTCCTCGCGGGAGGGCAGCTCGAACTGGACCTCGAGCAGGATCTCCTCGATGATCGAGCGCAGCCCGCGCGCGCCGGTGTTGCGCTCCAGGGCGCGCTCGGCGATCGCGGTGAGCGACTCCTCGGCGAACACCAGCTCGATGCCGTCGAAGGAGAAGAAGCGTTGGAACTGCTTGACCAGCGCGTTGCGCGGCTCGACGAGGATCGAGACGAGGTCGCTCGCGGGTGAGCTGGTGCACCGCGCTCATCACCGGCAGGCGGCCGATGAACTCGGGGATCAGCCCGTACTCGATCAGGTCCTCGGGCAGGCACCGCTCGAAGATCTCGCCCGTGTCGCGGTCGGCGCGCGTCTCCATCGGGGCGGCGAAGCCGACGCCGTTTGAGCCGATGCGCCGCTCGATCAGCTTGTCGAGGTTGGCGAACGCCCCGCCGCAGATGAACAGCACGTTGGTCGTGTCGATCGTCAGGAACTCCTGGTGGGGGTGCTTGCGCCCGCCCTGCGGGGGCACCGAGGCCTGGGTGCCCTCGAGGATCTTCAGCAGCGCCTGCTGGACACCCTCGCCGGAGACGTCGCGCGTGATCGAGGGGTTGTCGGCCTTGCGCGCGATCTTGTCGACCTCGTCGATGTAGATGATCCCCGTTTCGGCCTTCTTGACGTCGTAGTCGGCGGCCTGGATCAGCTTCAGGAGGATGTTCTCGACGTCCTCCCCGACGTACCCCGCCTCGGTCAGCGCCGTCGCGTCGGCGATCGCGAAGGGCACGTTGAGGATCCGCGCGAGCGTCTGCGCCAGCAGCGTCTTGCCGCAGCCGGTGGGGCCGAGCAGCAGGATGTTGGACTTCTGCAGCTCGACCTCCGATTCGCCGGACTGCATCATCTGCACGCGCTTGTAGTGGTTGTAGACGGCGACCGACAGCGTGCGCTTGGAGGTCTCCTGGCCGATCACGTACTCGTCGAGCACGTCGTAGATCTCCCGCGGCTTGGGGAGTTTCTCGAGGTCGAACATCGGCGTGGGCGCGAGCTCCTCGTCGATGATCTCGTTGCAGAGGTCGATGCACTCGTCGCAGATGTAGACCCCGGGCCCGGCGATCAGCTTCTTGACCTGCCGCTGGGACTTGCCGCAGAAGCTGCAGAGAAGCTGCTCGTTGGAGTCGGTGGGCTGGCCATGATGGCTTCCTCTCCCGCGGCGCCGGGCGCGCGCTCGGAGCTCAGTGCTCCGAGATAACGCGATCTATGATCCCGTACTCGCGGGCCTCCTCGGAGCTCATGAAGTAGTCGCGCTCGGTGTCCGTGCGCACCTGGTCGAGCTCTTTGCCGGTGTGCTTGGCGATGATCTCGTCCAGCCGGTGGCGCACGTCGATGATCTCTTTGGCGTGGATCTCGATGTCGGTGGCCTGGCCCTGGAAGCTCGAGGAGACCTGGTGGATCAGGATCTTCGCGTTGGGCAGCGCCATGCGCTTGCCCTTCGCGCCGCCCGCGAGCAGCAGCGCGCCCATCGACATCGCGATGCCCACGCAGATCGTCTGCACGTCGGGCTTGATGAACTGCATCGTGTCGTAGATCGCCAGGCCCGCGTAGACCGAGCCGCCGGGCGAGTTGACGTAGATCGAGACGTCCTTCTCGGGGTCCTCGGACTCCAGGTGCAGCAGCTGGGCGACCACCAGGTTGGCGACCTGGTCGTCCACGGGCGTGCCGAGGAAGATGATCCGCTCGTTGAGCAGGCGGCAGTAGATGTCGAACGCGCGCTCTCCGCGAGAGGTCTGCTCGACGACCATGGGGACTAGTGGGCTCATAGTCCTCGCTTCTGTTTCGCCTGACCGGCTGGATTCCTTCCGCGGCTTACCGTAGAGGCTACCGATCCGGTGTCCACAGCCCACCGACCTCCTGACCCTGCTCGCGCGTGCTGCTCCTGCGCCTCGTGCACCTGCTCCTCCCGCTCGCGCTCGGTGCGCTCGCCTCGGGCGTCCACAGCTGCTCGCGCGCCCGCGCCTGCTCGAGCGGGATCGGCTGCGCCTCGGCGCGATCAGCTCCATCGCGCGCCGCGCGGCGAGGTCCTCGCGCAGCTCCTCCAGGCGCCCCGCGTCGCGCAGCCGCTCCAGCAGCTCCTGCGGGGAGAGCTGCTCGCGCTCGGCGCCGGGGCGCAGCGCCTCCAGCAGCTCCTCCTCGCCGGGGTCGATCCCCTCGGCGGCGACCACCGCGGTGAGCACCGCCTCGCGGCGCAGCGCGCGCTCGGCGTCGGGGGCGGAGTCGGCGAGGAACTCGGTCCTCGCTGCGGCCGGAGAGCTCCAGGTAGGTCTCGCGCGAGATGCCGCGGTGGGCGAGCGAGTGCAGCATGCGCTCCCACATCTCCCGCGCGCGCGCCTCGATCAGCGCGGGGGGGACCTGCACCTGGGCGTGCTCCACGGCCGCGTCGAGCGCGGCCTCGCGGAAGTCGGCCTCGATGCGGCTCTCCTCGGCCTCGCGCAGGCGCCGGCGGATGTCCTCGCGCAGCTCCTCCAGCGTGTCGAAGCCGGTGTCGATCGCGAGGTCGTCGTCGACCGCCGGGAGCTCCTTGCGCTTGACCTCCTTGACGGTCACCTCGAAGGACGCCGCGCGGCCGGCGAGCTCCGCGCGGGGGTAGTCGGCGGGGAAGGTCAGCGCGAGCGTGCGCCGCTCTCCCGCGCCGGCCCCCACGAGCGCGTGCTCGAAGCCCTCGATCAGCTGCCCGACCCCAGCTCCACGAGCTGGTCGCGCCCCTCGCCGCCGGCGAAGGGCTCGCGCTCGCCAGCGTCCCCGACGAGGGCGCCCTCGTAGTCGAGCACCACGAAGTCCCCGGCCTGCGCCGGGCGCTCCACGGTCTCCAGGCGCGCGAGGCGCTCGCGCAGCGCGTCGAGCTCGCTCTCCACGCGCTCCTCCTCGACGACCGGCTCGGCGCGGCCGACCTCGAGGCCGCGGTACTCGCCGAGCAGGGCCTTCGGGAGTACGCCGATCTCGAAGGAGAACTCCAGGGCCTCGCCGTGGGCGGGCAGCTCCCCGAGGTCGACCTCGGGGTCGCCCACGGGGACGATGCCGGTGCTCTCCAGCGCGTCGACGTACCAGCTGCCCAGCGTGTCGCGCACGGCCTCCTCCATCACGGCCTCGCGGCCGAGGCGGTGGATCACGAGCGGCGGGGGCACCTTGCCGCGGCGAAAGCCCGGGAGCTTCAGCTTGCGCCCGAGCTCGCGGGCCTTGCCCTCGATGCGCCGCTCCAGCTCGGCGGCGGGCACCTGCACCTGCACGCGCACCCGCGACTCGGGCAGCTGGGTGACTGTCGTCGTCAGGGCGCTTGGCATCGGCTCGGTCGCCACGATACCGTGCGCCCGATGCGAGCGCTGCGGCGAGCCGAGCGGTGGCGGTGGACCGGCCCGGTGGGCCACCTCGTGGGCGGCGGGCTCGACGTCGCGGTGGCGTGGGGGCGCTACCGTAGCCGGAAGACGTTCGCCTTCGACCGAAACCGGGAGCCGCTCGCCTCAAGCGAGCATCCCCGTTTCGGCCAGCGCTCGCGTCGAGCCCGCCGTCGATGACTACGCGCCGAGCGTCGCGGCGACGGCGTGGAAGTCGAGCGCGACGCCGCGCGGCACGACCAGCACCGCCGAGGCGTCGTCCTCGATCAGTTTGGGCGCCGCCGCTAGAGGGCGACCTGGCCCGGTCCGGCCTCGGGGCGGGAGCCGACGACGAGCAGGTCGGCGCCGTGGCCGGGGACGGCGGGCACGACCTCGCGCCGAGCGCCTGGGCGAGCGCCTGGGCGGTCGCCTGCGCGCTGGGGTCGGTGGGGTCCTCGGTGACCGCGATCCGCTGGACGTCGTCCGGACGGTCGGCGAGGCCCGTCGAGGCGATCGCGATCGCGAAGCGGCCGCCGTCGAGCAGGCGCTGCGCGGAGTTGCCGACGGTCACGTGGTGCGGCGCGGTGTGGGAGTCCGAGCAGAACACGATCGCCTGCGCCCCCTCCTGCTCGGCGAGCGCCCGCAGCCCCTCGGGGGTGGAGCGGTCGGAGACGACGTAGCAGGCCGCGTCGTGCACCCCGAGCAGCTCGCCGCCGCGCGCGAGCAGCGCCTCGGCCTCGTTCTGGGCGAGCACCTCGCGGTCGGGCTCGGGCTCGTGGGTGTGGCGCACGTACGCGAGCGCGACCTCGGCGCCGGCCTGCGCGAAGAGGCGGCCGAGGGCGATGGCGTCGTCCTCGTTGTTGGTGCCGTCGTAGGAAATGATGATCTTGGTGGCGGACATGGCTTTCTCCTGTCTCGTTTCGTGTGGGGTCTGGTTTCGGGTGCGAGGCCCGGTGTTCGGTGAGGGTCAGTTTCGGGTGGGTCGGAGTCTGTGTCTGTGGAGGTCGTCGCGGTTGAAGTCCTGGTCTCGGCTTCGCAGCAGTTCAGTTACCCACAGCGTGACACCTTCCTGCCATCAGTCCCAGTAATCTTTTGATATATGTGATAAGCTGTACTTATGCTCAACGTGGCCCGTCTGCGAGTCCTCAGGGAGGTCGCCGAGCGGGGCTCGTTCTCGGCGGCGGCCGACGCGCTCTCCTACACCCAGTCCGCGGTCTCCCAGCAGATCGCGGCGCTGGAGGCAGAGACGGGGATGACGCTGCTGGAACGCGGCTCCCGCGGAGTACGGCTCACAGAGGCGGGGCGCACGCTGGTGGAGCACGCCGAGGGGATCCTCGCGCGCCTGACGGCCGCCGAGGAGGAGCTCGCCGCACTCGCGGGCCTGCGCGGGGGGCAGCTACGGATGGCCTCGTTCCCGACCGCGGGCGCGACGCTGATGCCGGTCGCGATCGCGGCCTTCCGCGCCTCCTACCCGGAGGTGCAGCTGACGCTCGCGGAGGGCGAGCCCGAGGAGATCGCCCCGCGCCTACGCGCGGGTGAGTTCGACCTCGCGCTGCTGTTCGAGTTCCCCGACACCGAGGACCCACTCGCGCAGGAGCCCGGCCGCGAGCGACTGAAGCGGGTAGAGCTGCTCGAGGACCCGCTGTACCTCGCGCTCCCCCGCGGGCACCGCGCTGGCCGCGAAGCGCACGCTGCGCCTGGGGGAGCTGCGCGGGGAGGCGTGGGTGCAGACCTCGCAGTCGAGCCCCTGCGCGCGCCACGTCGTGCGCTGCTGCCACGCCGCGGGGTTCGAGCCGAACGTGGCGTTCGAGAGCGACGACTACCAGACCGTCCAGGGGCTCGTGGCCGCGGGGGTGGGCGTCGCGCTGATCCCAGAGCTCGCGCTCACGGTCGTGCGCGAGGACGTCGTCGTGCGCGCCCTCTCCCCCAGCCCGCCGGTGCGGAAGCGTGATCGCGGCGCTGCCGGGGCGAGTGGGCGCCCGCACCCGTCTCACCCCGGCCGCCTCCGCGATGCTGCGCATCCTCGAAGAGGCCGCCGCCGCGCGTCACCGCGCGGCGGCGTGAGGAGAGCCTGCTTTCAGCACCCTGCGCGGCCCTACGGCAGGCTGTGGGGCCCGAGGTGGACAGCGTCGAGTGGCCACCGCTGGAAGACCGGCAGGCCGAGCACGTACTGCTGCAGCACCAGTCCGCCGAGCACCGCGTAGCCGAGGTCGGTGGGATGGATGTCCACGAGCGGCGTGCACATGTTCGTCAGCAGACAGATCGTCGGCGCTTCGAGCGCCCCGGGCGGGTTGAAGACCGGCAGCGGGTCGGCGAAGCGGGCGCCGACGGAGGCCGCGACGCCGGCCTCGACTTCGTTCAGTTTCGCGGTCAGCGCGTCGCCGCCGGCGAGCGTTTCCCCGAACGGGTTGTAGAGGCCGAGCACGATGATCTGCGCGTGCGGCGCCGCGGCGCGCAGCTGGCCGAGGATCAGCGCGAGGTTGCCGCCGATGTGCGCGAACAGCGCCGGGGCGCCCGCGAGGACGCAGGCGGGTTCCTCTTTGCAGCCCTCGATCAGGCCGAGCGCGTCGTTGGCGCCGATGTCGAGCGTGATCGGGTTGACGCCCCGGGGTGCGCGCCGAGGTAGGCCAGCGCGTCGGAGAGCTGCGAGGAGGCCGGCCCGCCGGCGTAGGGGTGGTGCAGCGGAAGCCGGCGGGGTCGACGTAGGCGCAGGGGCCGTGGATGAACGATTCGGTCGTCTCCCCCGGGCAGCCGTCGTTGACGATCTGCAGGCGCGGGTCGAAGAGCCGGAGCACGCTCGCGAAGTCGTTGACGTAGCCGGTTTCGAAGTCGGCCGGGGGGCTCGGTCGGGAGCAGTTCGTCGAACTTCGCCTGCGAGTAGCCGAACGCCAGCGAGTCGCCGAGCGCCAGGTAGGAGGTGCTCTGCGGCAGTGGCCGCGGCGGCAGGGGCCGCGGGCCGTGCGCCCCCGCGGGGGTCGCGAGCAGTCCGAGCAGCAGAATGGAGAGCCCCGTCGGGAGCGCCAGCCGGCCCCCAACGCGACGAAGGTGGGAACGGAACCGAACAGTCATCGAGCCTCCCTCAGGCGTGGGTCCACCGGAAGGGCCACCGTCGCGACCCTCTGCGACCGCCGCGACCCCCGGTTATGTCAACTCAACGTAGCTCGACAGTCGTTACTTGTCAATCGGAAGCCAACCCGCGCCGCGTGCTCGCGCGAAGCCGCGACTGGCGAGCGAGCCAGGTGGCCGCCGCCGCGTCCGGGAGCCCGCTGACACGAACGCTAACGTGCCCCGGCGTGAACGGTGATGCGGACGCAGACTCCGTGGTGCGCGACGCGCTCGGCGAGCGCGACGCGGCGGGGTGCCTTGCGATCTACGGGCCGTACGTGCGCGACACGGCGGTCTCCTTCGAGGAGCGGGTCCCCACCGTCGAGGAGTTCCAGCGGCGCATCCACGAGACCGCGGCGACGCACCCGTGGCTGGTGCTCGAAGAGGCCGGGCAGATCGCCGGCTTCGCGCAAGGCCGGCACCACCGCGCGCGGGCGGCGTACCGGTGGGCCGCGGACGTGACGGTGTACGTCGCGCCCTCCCACCACCGCCGCGGCGTGGGGCGGCGGCTGTACGGCGAGCTCCTGCAGCGACTGCGCGAGCAGGGCCTGCGGGTAGCGTGCGCGGGGATCACGCTCCCGAACGAGGCGAGCGTCGGCCTGCACCGCGCGCTCGGCTTCGAGCCCGTCGGGGCCTACCGGCGGATCGGCTTCAAGCACGGCGCCTGGCACGACGTGAGTTGGTGGCAGCTGGAGCTCGCGCCAGATGGCGAGGACCCGCCGCGGGAGCCGCGCGGCCCCGCCACTCTGCCGCACCGGTTCAGTGCCCCCGGTGTACCATCGGTCGATGGGTGTTGCGGAGGAGTTTCGTCGGCGGGCGCGGGCCACGTGGGCATCGGGTGATTGGGATAACTTCTCCCGGCTGGTCGAGCCGGTCGGTGTCCTCGTGCTCGATCGGATCGGGGTTGAGCCGGGTACGGATCTGCTGGACGTGGGGACTGGCAGCGGCGGCACTGTGGCGATCCCGGCTGCGCTGCGCGGGGCGACGGTGGTGGGCTGCGACGTAACGCCCGAGCTGTTCGAGCATGCGCGTCGCCGCGCCGCCGCGGCAGGCGTCGAGGTCGAGTGGGTCGAGGCCGACGCACAAGACCTGCCGTTCGGGGACGGAAGCTTCGATCGCGTGACGTCGACGTTCGGTGCGATGTTCGCGCCCGATCACGTCCGCGCGGCCACAGAGCTGGTCCGGGTCTGCCGGCCCGGGGGGCGGATCGCGATGACGACCTGGGTCAACGACGGCTTCGCCGGCGAGCTGTTCAAGCTGACGGGCTCGTTCATGCCGCCCCCACCGCCGGGCGTGCAGCCGCCACCGCTGTGGGGAGTCGAGCAGCACGTCGAGGAGACGTTCGCCGCCGCCGGCGCCTCGGCCACGATCGAACGCGAGGCCGTCGACTTCGAGTTCCCGTCGGTCGAGGACGCCGTGCAGCGCTACGCGACGGATTTCGGGCCGTTCGTGATCGCCCGGGGAGTTCTTGAGCCGCAGGACCGCTGGGTCGAGTTCCTGCGGGCGTTCGCTGACCTGATCCGCCGGTTCAACCCCGCGAGCGACGGGACGGCGAAGATCCGCTCCGACTACTTCGTGATCCGCGTCGAGCGTTGACACCGACGCGCGCACCTCTGCCGACGCCGAGCGCGCCCCCCCCAAGTCACATCGAAGCAAGCATCCGCCGACCGCCGCCGCGAATGCCTGCTCACGACGACTTCCGAGCGCGCCAACTGAAAGGAGCGTTACACACCCGCTTGCGCCGGGCGAAGCGAAAGCGCTTGCATCGCCGCACCTCCGACCCGGTTCTCGTCCAAGGCAGCAGCCAGTGTGCCGCCGGTCCGCGCTCCTGCTTTTGTGAAGAGCAGAAGCCCAAAGGCGTATCGGCCGATCGTGGCGCCCGTCCTCAACTGCGGAAGCCCGAGCAGCGGTCAGCCCGCATTGCCGATTCCGACAGGGAGTGGGAGCACGGCGGCCCAACCACCGATCGCCTCGTCTCGCAGGAGGCATAGAATCGAGTTCGTGCGTTCACGGACGACGCGTACATCTGGGGTGGGTCGCTTGGGGGGCTTGCTTGTGGTGGCTCTGCTGGCGTCGATGACACTTGGCGGATGCGGCGGCACCTCGGGCCTGCGAGCACCGACGCGCTCAGAACGAGCCCAAATGGTCGCGGCCATCAACCATGCCTGGTCGCACGGGAGAGGCGAACCGTTTCGTCCCTGCTGCGTGAATGCGCGGCTGGCTGGTGAACTTGCCCACCGCTACCCCGGTGTTGCACAGGATCAATACCGTCCACGGGTCGTCAGCATCCGTGTCTCCAAGCGCAACCCCCATCTGGCGGTAGCAGCGGTCGAAGTCCTCGCAGCAAGCGGGTGGCCCCTTCACGACACCGTAGTGTTCATGCTTGCAAAGGAACGCCACGGGGAAACCGGCGAACCGGAATGGGGGATTCCGGTATGGGGGATTGGTGGAGGCACCACGTTTCCTCTGTCTTGCGTGCCGTCGGCCGCAGGAGCAGTCCGCGAACTGCTCTGCCCGACCCCTTGGTCGGTCCTCCACGACGGCGCAGCAGCACCAGCCCAGTCAAATGCGATGTTTGTGGGCACGATCGCCCCGCGCTGGTCGGAAGTCGCCCTTCCCGGCTCGGTCTGCGGCGCGACCGCGCCGATCCACCTCCACTGGACCGGTGATTTTGGCCGGGCCTACGTTCGATCGGTGTACTGGCCATCGTTGCCAGCGGTCGAGGTTGATGCCAGTCGTCCACACCTAGGCGAATCTCTAGGCAGCGAAGAAGCAGAACTCGGCGACAGCTACACCCACTACGGCTACATGAACGTGGACTGCACCACTGGCGGCGGGATGGGCCCGGACAGGTTGGCGAGCGTAGTCGTCGTCTTCGCGACCGGCGAGCATCAAGAAGGCGAACCCGAATACCCGCTGCGCTTCGTCGGCGTGATCACGCCGCAACAGCCTTACGCCGGATACGGTCCCGCAGGCATAGGAGAAGTCGAACTCACGGAAAACATCGCATCCCGACACGGCAAACTCACGTTCCGCGGCACGGTGATCGTACGCGAATACTGGCACGGGCCAGCAGACCCTCCGGACTTCCCATCGGGACGGGCGACGACGATCTGGACCTACTCGCAGGGCAAGCTCGTATCCCCCCGGACCGTGGTCGATCTGGCACCGTAGCCAAGTCGGCCGTAGTGAGGGGTGGTGCAGTAGCCAGCGACTACGACATCGCATCTCGCCGGCGCTGTCGCACGAGCGTACACCTCTCCCACAGGGCAGAGATGGGAACGGCCAGCAGGCGGTCCCCGAACGGGAGCGCGTGTCGGCCTCCGTAGAGGACCACACCGGCCATGAAGCGATCCCCCAGCACGTCGCGCATGTGCCCCAGCCAGCGAAACCACTCTCGGCGAGGAGTCTGGCCCGTCTTGACCTCGAGCGCGGCGACGCGGCCGTCCGCGGATTCGAGCACGAAGTCGATCTCCGCGCCGGCGCGGTCCTGCCAGTGGAACAGCGCGGCCTCGGTGGCGGCCCACGTGAGCTGATGGCGCAGCTCCGCGTACACGAACGTCTCGACGAGCCGGCCCGTCGCAGGATCCGTGGGGTCCTCCAGCGCGGACGGGGACTTGCCCGTGAGCCACGCCGCCAGGCCCGAGTCCGTGAGGAACACCTTGGGACGCCGCTTGACTCGTCTGGTGAGGATCAATCATACGGATCGCCGTAAGAGTGGCGGACGGTCCGCCACCGCCCCGGGGAGCAGGTTCGCCCGGGTTGCGCTTCTGGTTGCACTTTCTGCACGTCTCGGATGGTTTTGACGTGCCTCGGTGGGGCAGATCGACCTCGGCCAGAACGCCCGCAAACGGGGCGTTTGGCCTGACCACATTGTGTTTGCCGAAGCGGGAGACCGAGGAATCGAACCTCGAGCAGGGGTTTTGGAGACCCCCATGTTACCGTTACACCAGTCTCCCTGGGACCCAGGATTGTAGGAGCCCAGCGCTCTTCGCGGGTCCCCCAGACGAGCGCCTCAGCGCGCGTGTCCCCGGTGCGACCGCCCGGCCGGCGACGAACGACGTCCGGACACCTCATACGCACACCCCTTTGCCCGCGCGCCCGGGCGCGTAGGTAGGACCGCCCACGCGGCGAGGAGTGGACGCCCGTACGACCGACGACGAGCCAACCGGCGGAGGGCTAAAGCTCGCGGCGGCCCATGTCGAGAGGAGGCTTGACGAGCTAGCGGCAATTGTGATGATCGACACTAATCCCCTCCTCCGGTGGCGAGCGCCGAGTGGGCAGCGCAGGCGAGTCCCTGCCCGCCGTGGGGGGCTCGCGGGCGAGGAGGGCCTCACGCTGATCGAAGTGATGGTCAGCGCGCTGATGGTGGGGTTCATCGCGATCGCGACCTTCAACGGCCTCAGCGTCGCCACCGACGCGACCGCCAGCGAGCGCTTCCATGACCAGGCGGCGCTGCTGGCCGCGCAGTCTCAAGAGTCGCTGCGCAGCGACTCGGCGGCCACGCTCGACCCGCTCGAACGTACCGCCCACATCTACACGCAGACGGTGGGCGGGGAGACGTACACGATCACCCAGAGCGACCAGTGGGTCGACGACGCCAAACAGAACGCCAGCTGCAGCGCCACCAGCAAAGAACACAACAACTCGGCCGGCAACTACCTTCAGGTCCACACCAAAATCACCTGGCCGCAGCAGCTCGCCGCCAGCGCGCACCCGCTGGAACAGTACAGCATCATCACTCCACCCGATGGCTCGGGTCTGGAAGTCGACGTGCTCAACGGCCTGATCCCCGAGCAGCCGGTCGCCGGCGTCACCGTGATCGCCGGCGAAGCGGAATCCACCACCGGTGAAGCGGGCTGCGTGATCTTCGGCGGGATCCCCGCCACGCGGGTCAACGTGGAAGCCTTCAAGCTCGGCGACGTCACCGAAACGGGCGCCATCAAGAAGGTCTTCCCCGAACTGCTCGTCGTCCCGAACATCACCACCCACGCCGAAGCGACGCTCAACCAAGGAGCGACGATCAAGGCCGAATTCACCCATGAAGGCAAAGCGGTTACAGGCGACACGTTCGTCGCGAGAAACTCCAAGTTGGAACCCGCGCCCAACTTCGAGCTCGGCAGCACGCGGTGGGGTGCCTTCAGCGGGACGGGCGAATACGACGCGCTGCCCGGCGAAATCGAAGTGTCGCCCGGCAACTCGTACAAGATCACGGCGACGACCCCGGTCAGCCCCGAATACTACCCTACGGGCGACCTCTTCCCCTTCGAAAACGCGTGGACGGCCTATGCGGGGGACTGCCCCGCAAACAACCCACATGTCGCCGACGAAAGCCAATTCCCCGAAAGCGCGGTTCCGAGCGTCACTCCGGCGCCAGGCGCGACCGCGACGGTTCAGGTCCCGACATCTGAAGTCAAACTGGAAGTGTACAAGGCCAAGAAAAGCACCATGGGCGGTGGCGGACTCGCAAGCACGATCTACCCGGTCAAGATCACGAACACGGCGTGCCAGAAGGAAAAGGAAGAAAAGGAAAAAGAAACCAAAAAGACGTATATCCCGGACAATGCCTCCGCATATAGCCTCGTTCATACACAGGACACGACCGTGAAAGGGCACCTCGAAGCTCCGTACCAGCCGTTCGGCAAATCTTTCAAGCTGTGCCTCTGGGACGAAGCCCTGAAATATAAGTTCACCGCGACGTATGCGAACAGCGAACTGACCAACCCCGCTATCGAAGTGTTCCTGGAAGAAAAAGCGAACTACACCGACGGACACGCCCATTCGATCGAAGTGGCCACCGCGAGCACGAACACATGCTGAGCAACCACCCCCACCCCGCCGTCCCGGCCGCCCGCGAAGGGGACCTGACCGACCGTACCCTCCCAGCCGCCCGCGAGGAGCGCCCGACCGTCCCCAGGATCCCTGCCCCCCCCGCGCGCCGACTTGCCCTCGCCGACGAGGGCGGCTTCAGCCTGATCGAACTGCTCGTCGCGATGATTACCGGCATCGTCGTTACGTTCGCGCTGTTCGCGATCCTCAACATCTCCACCGACCAGGCGTCGCGCCTGACCAACTACGCCCAGGCCACCCAGCAGGGACGACTCGCGATGACCAAGATCGTCGACGCACTGCACTCGGCGTGCGTCACCAACGGCTTCGCCCCGATCGAGGTGGGCAGCGGCGAAAGCGAACTGCTGTTCGTCAACGCCTACAGCGAAGAAGCCGTGATCCCGAAAACCCAGTTCAACAAGCAGAAGATCGTGTGGAGCAAAGAAGCCCAGACCCTGACCGACTACAGCTACCCGGCCGTCAAAGAAATCAGCTGGCCCAACTTCGAATACTCGGGGACGGCGAACCCATCTACCGGCGTGGTGCTTGCGCGCAACGTGACCCAGACCGAAACGGGCGGCAAAAAAATCCCAATCTTCCAGTACTACGCCTACACCAGTGAATCCACCGAAAGCGCCACGACAGGGCTGAACACGCTCCAAAAAGAACCGCTCAAAGCGCCGCTCACCGAAGCAACTGCGCCGACCGCCGCCTCTGTGCTGATCACCTTCAACGCCGGCCCCAACGAGGGCACGACCGCGATCGGCGCCCAGGGGAAAGGCGTGAGTGCCGGCGAGCAGACCCAGGTGACGCTCGCCTTCACCGCACCCATCTCCAGCGAAAAAGACGTGGACGCACCATGCCAATGAGATCGACACACACGACTCGCCCGCTTCGTGCACACCTCCGAATCACCGCGCAGGCCCGTCGACTCGCCGCGCGGGTTCGCGGCCGACTCGCCGCGCAGGACGGCTTCACGATGATAGTCGCACTCGGCGTCATGCTCGTCTGCTCGCTGCTGGTGGCCGGCGCCTTCGAGGCAGCCAACGGCGACATCGACCTCTCCCACAGGGACAGCCTGCAGAAGCAGGCGTACTACGCCGCGCTCGCGGGCGTCCAGGAGTTCGAGTACCACCTGCAGGCCAACCCCGACTACTGGGAGACGTGCTCCTCCCCCGCCAACACGGTGCCCCAGGAAGAAAACGAGCACTACGAAACCAAGCTGCTGGTGGCGAGCACGGCTCCCAAAGGGACCGAAGCGTGCAACACGGCGAGCCCGTTCGCGAGCATGATCCAGTCCTCCGGCGCGAACGCGAACACCTTCCGCGTGGAGTCGATCGGCACGGCCGGCAAAGCGGGGACCTCGAGCTACGCGACCCGCTCGATCGTGGCCACCTTCCACGTGGTGGGCTTCCTCAACTTCATCTACTTCACCCAGTACGAAGATGGCGACCCCAACCTGTACGGGGGACCGACGAAGTGCGAAAACTACTACCCCAAGCGGGTGTCACTCGGAGTCGAGAACGAATGCACTACGATCGTGTTCGCGAGCAGCGACACGGTGGAAGGCCCGATGCACACCGATGACGCGACCGACATCTGCGGCAAAGCGTACTTCGGGCGCAAAGGGCACAACCCTCCCGACACGATCCAGATGAACTACGGCGTCTACTCCACCTGCGGCGGCTCGGAAGGGGTCTTCTACAACTCCAACGGCAAAGAACCCACGGTCGGTCCCGAACTGCTCACTCCCGAAGGCGACACGAGCCTCGGCACGTACGTCAAAGAAGGCGGGGAGGAATTCGTCGGCGCCACCCACATCGTGATAAACGGCACCGAAAACACGCTCCACGTGACGAACGCGAAAAAAGAAACCAAAGTGGAACCGTGGCCGGAAAATGGGCTCGTGTACGTCCGTGCAAGCACGAACGAAAAAGAACCGTGCAACTACGTCTTCAAGAACGTTACCGCGGAAACCGACAATAAAACCGAGGAAGAAAAGGAGGCCAACTGCGGCGACGTGTACGTCAGCGGCACGTACAGCAAACCGCTGACGATCGCGGCCGAAGAAAACCTGACGATCAACGGCGAAATCTACCCGACAAGCGTGGCGGGCAAACTAGGCAGCGAACCGACCGGCACCGCCACCCTCGGCCTGATCGCGGGCCGCTACGTGCGCATCTACCATCCGCTGACCAGCACCAACTGCGAAACGGCCAAAAACACCGAAGGGTCGCTGAAGGAACCCTGGATCTACGCCGCGATCCTCTCGACCAACCACTCGTTCGCCGTGGACAACTTCGAATGCGGCGCACCCCTCGGCAACCTCAACGTCTACGGCGCGATCGGCCAGCGCTTCCGCGGCATCGTGGGGATCGTCGGCGGTAGCGGCTACGTCAAGGACTACAAATACGACGAACGCCTCGCAGTGGACGAGCCCCCGTACTTCCTCAACCCGATCAACGCCGGCTGGGAGGTCTCGCGGGAGACCGCGCCCACCGGGGGGTAGGTTGGGACACGCCCAGCGGGGGCGAGACGGCGGCGGGAGACCGAACCTACCTACACCGCGTTCGGAACGTCCCTGGACACATGACCTAGAGCGGGCGCGGGATGGGCCAGCGCCCGGTGCCCTCGACGCCGCGCAGCAGGACCCCAGGGGGGAGCTCCAGCGCGCGGGCGAGTCGCAGGAGGGTGCGGAGGTTGGGGTTGCGCTTGCCGCGCTCGAAGACGGAGATCGCGGCGCGGTCGACGTGGGCGTCGTTGGCGAGCGCTTCCTGGGAGATGCCGGCCCGCTCGCGCGCCCAGCGTAAGTTGACCCCGAAGCGGGCCGCCGGGGTGAGCTCCTCCCCGGAGCTCCGCGGCCCCCGCGCGGAGCAGTCGGCAGGGCCGATCCCCCTCAGCAGCCCGGCGGGCTTGACACCGACGGCGCGGGCGACCCGCACGATCGTGGAGAGATCGGGAGCGCGCTCGGCGCGCTCGAGGAAGCTGACGGCCGCGCGGTCGAGGCTGGCGCGGAGGCTGAGGTCGATCTGGGAGAGCCCTGCCTCCCTGCGTGCGTGGCGCATGTTCTCGCCAAATCGCACCAACTGTTCGTCCAGCTCGGGGTCCCCAGTGCTTCGCATGAGCCCATACTCTTGAGTTGCCTACAGAAAGACCACTGCTCAAACACGAGAGAAACGTCAGGCGCGCAGATGGTCATGGGAGCGCCTCCGAGCGGTGTTCCACAGCCCTCGAGCGGCCCCACGAGCGGCCTCGATCGGGCGGCGCCGTCCCCGTGACCACCGTCGAGCGCCACGTTCGAGAGGCTGGAGGCGCGGACGGCTGCGGCGGCCCAACGCCGATCGAGTCGCGTGGCGACCGTGCCCCGCCGGCCTCCCCGGCCGTGACACGTTCCCGGCGGCCCAACGCCTCGAGTGGTGCGGCGGGTGGGACTCGAACCCACACGCCCTCGCGGACAGGGCCTTTTGAGGGCCCCGCGTCTACCGTTCCGCCACCGCCGCACGCGGTGTCGTCAATATAGAGACGCCTCAGGCCGGGTGAGGGGCCGCGCCGCCGTACTCCCCGGCGCGCGGTGGGGCGCGGCGCACCTCGCGCTCCACGTTCCACCCCTGGGAGAAGCCACGCATGGCAAAGACCACGAGCAGGATCTGCACAGGGATCAGGAGCAGGGTGAGGAGCCCGAGCAGGCCGGCGCCCAGGGGGGGCTGGGAGAAGCCAGTCTTGTCGCGGTTGAACCACCCGGGAGCGGCCACGAGGGCGAAGGTGCCGAGCAGGATCGCGAGCGCGGAGGCGACGGGCAGCACACCGCGGTTCCAGCGGGCCGCGTAGAAGGCGAGCAGGAGGTAGACGAGGACGAAGAAGAGCTGGATCGCGACGGGTCCGGCCCCTTCAAGGGCTTCGAGGCCACCGAAGGTGATCGCGAGCACGAGCGCGGCGCTCGAGAGCAGCAGCACGATCACCGTGGCGCGCGTGGCCCGCACGACGGGCTTGTCGCGGTTGGGGTGCGTTATGACGACGTCCGTCTGCGCGGTAGGGGTCAGTGGGACGGGCATTGTTCAGATCACCATACAATCTCCTGCGGTCCCCGTGCGCGAGCACGCCCTCCGGTATGGCGCGGGCACGGCGCGGGCGTGGTGGAACTGGCAGACACGCCGGCCTTAGGAGCCGGTGGGCGAAAGCCCTTGGGGGTTCGAGTCCCTCCGCCCGCATTTCGCTTGGTTATTGGCGTTTCTCGGGATCGAGAGCTTAGTTTGGAGAGGTCGTTTTGGCCTCGTGTTCCCAAACCGTGTTCCCCAGGTGCCCACAAGTGTGCCGCGCGCCCGGGTGGATGGTTCTGGTGCGATGTCTCGCACTCAGCGCAGCAGGGATGCACTTCCTGCCGTTTATATCAATTCTGTTATGCTGGCATAGATGCGCGCACGCGACGTTATCGTCATCGCCCGCCGGCGCGGGGGCCTCACTCAGCAAGAGCTGGGGGCACGTCTCGGCACCTCGCAGGTGACGGTGGCGCGGTGGGAGAGCGGCGCCACCGAGCCCAAGTTCCAGACGGTGCAGGAGGTGGTGGCGGCGTGCGAGCTCGATCTGACACTCGGGCTCGCCACAGCAGATGAGGGCTCGTGGACGTCTTTGATCTATCAGCAGCTCGGGCGCGAGCCGGCGGAGCGGGTCAGGCACCTGACCCACGACCGCTTCGATCGCGTGGCCGCGCTGAGACTCCTCGGGGCCGTTAGCCTGCGCGCGATCGTGGTAGGAGAGACAGCCGGGGCGCTCCACGGCTGGCCATTGATCCTCAGCGATGAGGGAACGCTCGATCTCGTCGCGCACCCCGAGGATCGCGAGCTCGCCGAGGAGACGGTCCTCGCCGCTGCAACCGCACCCGAGCGTGTACGCCTCATTGACGCGCCCCCCGGCACCTATGGCTTCTCCGACCTCGCGCGTGCCGCAGTCGAGGTCACGGTCGATGGAACAACCATAGAGGTGGCAGGACTCATCGATCTGTTGCGCATCGCGCTCACCGATCCCGCGCCATACAGCCGACGGTTCGCGCTTGCGTTCGACGCAACGCTGCAGCTCACAGCCCGCGTCCCGAGTTCTACACCGAGCAAACCCCCAAGCCTTCGGGCGCGGCGCGCTCGCGCTGAGGAATGGCTGACCAAGCAGATCCGATAGATCGCGGACGCGAGACCCTGCTCCGCGCGCTGCACGACGGGGGTGTGCGATTCGTGGTCATCGGCGGCGCCGCACTGCAGAGCCACGGACAGCGTTACGAGACCGAGGACATCGACGTCACGCCCGATCGGGCGCAGCAGAACCTCAAGCGGCTCGCTGACGTGCTCAACCGTCTGGAGTGCCGCCTGGAGGTCGATCCCGCGCATCCCGAGAAGGCAGTGTCGCTCCCGCCCGATTACTTCACCGCGGGCGTGCTTGCACAGGCCACCGTGTGGAACCTGCGCACCGCACATGGCAAGCTCGACCTGACGCTCGCGCCCAGCGGCTTCCCGGAGGGCTACACACAGCTGATCGCCGGTGCTGAGCAGCGCCGCGTCGCCGCGACGACGATCAAGGTGGCCGTCGCCAGCCTCGTCGACGTGGAGCACTCAAAGCGCACCGCCGACCGCGCCAAGGACCGCGCGTACCTTGAGCAGGTCGGCCGGCTCGGTCCGCCACAGCCGACGGCCAACCAGCCGGCGAGCGCACCGTCGGTTGCACACAGCCTGCTGCGAGCCTACTCACGCCGCGAGGAGCTGCGCGCTGCGAGAGCCCAGGTCGCCGATCCACAGACCACACGACGCGACCGCGCACGCGCCCTCGCCTACGACCTCGGCCTCAAGGCGATCGACGAGGAGATCACGGCACTTGAGCAGAGCAACGGCGGTCCACTCACCGCGCAGCAGCGCGCCGAGCTCGAACACCCCAACCAGACTTCCTGAGCCTCGCCTGCCAGCCGCTACGATGACCAAATGAACACAACAAGCAGCACCAGCAGTGAGGAGCGTGTGCTCAGCGACTTCAGGGACGCGCTCGATGGCTGGCGTAAGGCGCTTGAGGCGCATCGCATGGCGCCCCCCGACCATGGCTTCAACACCCGCCTGGCCGGTCTCGCCCAGGCCGCGAGCGAGGAGGCCCGCGCCTGTCGGGCCGCTGACGCTGCCGGCTTTGACTGGCCGCCCCATCGCGCCGCCGACCCCCGACCGCCGTATGAGCTGCAGCCCGGCACCGGGCGCCGCGGACCCGAGGGCCTCTGGCGGCGCTTCGACGAAGCCGTCCGGCAGTTGAACACCACCGCGACCGGACAGAACATGCTCGATGTCGCCCGCGCCTACGACGAGCTCGCCGCCGCCGCCGCAGAGCTTGCAGAGGCAGTCGAGCGCGAAGATGGGGCGAGCGGCTGACGGCCACGCACCCGAGCACGCCGCTCAGCCTGAACCCACCCGACAAGAGCTCCTGTCGCAAGCGCGTGTCCGGGTTGCTCAGGAGCGCTTGGACGGCAGTGTCGGGGCGCGCGTGTCGTCCCACACCGAGGCTGGACGCTCGGCTCCGCGCCGACGGTGGGGCAACCCCAGGGTCTCCGGCGCCCAGAGGTCGCGGCGTGTCGCCAGCGAGCTGCTGTCGGCTTGGGCGCGTGCGAGCAGCGCGTCCACGTGCTCGCGTCGTATCCGGAAGGCACGGCCGATCTTCGCCGCTGGCAGCGCACCGCTGTCGATCCAGTTACGGATCGTCTGAGCGGTCACCTGAAGCTCCTCGGCGACCTGGGGAACGGTCAGGATTTGCTGCTCACTCGTAGACAACCCAGAGCAAAATAGCAAAGCAAGCACCCTTTGGTGCAACTGTGTGGCGTAGAGGCATCCACCCCACGGCGAGCGGGCGCTCGAGCAGGCACCGTCCTTCACCGGGGAGGAGCCCAGCTGGCGAGTAGCCATGATCTGCCGGTATGGCCGATCACGACGCTGCGCTGTTCGACCTCGACGGCGTTCTGGTTGACTCACGCGTGCCATTCGCGCGCGGCGTCAACAGCGCACTCGCGTCACACGGGCTGGCGGCGAGGCCGGAGCATGAGCTGCGCCGGTACCTCGGCCCTCCCCTTCACCGAGCGTTTCGTGCCCTGGCGGGCGAGGAGTCGCTCGTCCAGCCGTGCGTCGATTCGTATCGTGCCCGCTATCGCGAGCTGGCCGCCAGCGAGACGACCGTCTTCCCCGGCATCCGCGCGATCCTCGACGAGCTCACAGAGCACCTGCCGCTGGTCGTCGCCACCTCCAAGCCGCGTGCACTGGCCGAGCCGTTGCTCGGCCGCATCGGGCCGTCGGGTTCCTACTCGCAGGCGAGCAACTCGATTCGGTTTCCCCAGGGGTCCTCGCAGAAGAACCGACGCGTGCCCGTCAGCGCGTCGTCCCACCGAACCGTGCGCCCCGCTCCAGATAGACGCTCAGCGATCTCATCCAACCTCCCTGGCTGGACGCGGAGCGCCGGATGAGCCTTACGAGCCGGCTCGAACGCGTCCTCGACGCCGATATGAAGCTGCTGGGCGCCCACCGTGAACCACAC
The DNA here is from genome assembly GCA_963831945.1 of uncultured Solirubrobacterales bacterium. Classification (GTDB taxonomy): domain Bacteria; phylum Actinomycetota; class Thermoleophilia; order Solirubrobacterales; family Solirubrobacteraceae; genus Palsa-744. The sequence continues at coordinate 760,712 of CAWHSC010000003.1, forward strand.
GCCCCCTCGCACACGCAGCGGCTCTGGCTTCTCGATCTCGGTGAGCCCGAGCAGCTCGCCGAAGAACCTGCGGGCCGCTGGCTCACAACCGGCTGGAGCGGCAATTTGCACGTGGTCTATGCCGATGACGCTCATCAGACCCTCTCAGGCTATATCAGCGGTCAGCCGGGCTTAGTCCACACCAGCAGCGACGCCAGCCCCGGTCTTGTCGGTGCTTCCCCGGCCCCAAGCAGCTTGGCGAGATGTTGCAGGCCGGTGTTCAGCTCGTCTGGGTTCTCGCGCTGCAGGCGCTCGAAGTAGCTCGTCTGCGCGCGCCAGCGCTCATCGAGGAGCTTCTCCGGGTGAGCCGCCAGCGCCGCGAGCGAGGCGTCGGCGAGGTCGCGCAGCGCGAACTGGTGCCAGTGCGCGCCGGGGAGCAGCCGGAGCAGTTCCGCGCGGGCTGGGTGGGTGTTCTGCATCCACTCCCGCGTCAATGGGAAGAGATCGAGCAGCCACAGATCCTCGATGTCCTCGCGTGTGTACACCATGATCGCCAGCCGTCCATTGGGACGCAGCACCCGCCGGGCCTCCGCCAGCGCCGCCGCCGGGTCCTCGACGTGGTGGAGCATCGACACGAGCATCGCGGCGTCGAAGCTCGCGTTGGGACACGGCAGGCTCTGTGCATCCGCCGTCAGCGTCGCGAGGCCCTTGTCGTGCGCGTGGGCGAGCATCTGCGGTGAGCGGTCGATCACGATGGGGTCCTCCCAGCCGTGCTCTTTGAGTGCGAGGGCGTAGTTGCCGGTGCCGCCGCCGATGTCCGCAAGGCGCCCGCCCTGCGTTCCCGTGAGCGCCTCGCGCAGCTGCAGCAGCACCACCGGGCTCGCCGCGCGCGTGCGGTCATACGTTCTCGCCTGGCGCGAATAGTCGGGCAACAGGCTCATGCCGACCAGGATCTTATGATCGCCCGGCTGCGCCTCTCGTCGCCATCTGGACGTCGGGCGCAACTGCGCCTCAACGCGTGCGCCTCAACGCGTGCGCCCGTACTGTTGCCTTCCGAAGGCAGCGCGGGTCCTGGCGCAGACCGTTCCGAAGGTGTGCCTCAGATCGTGAATCCTTATACACCTGAGCCCCGCGTTCTCCAGCGCCGCGTAGTAGCGCTTGCGCAGCGCGTTGCCGTCGACGTGGCGTCCCTGACGCGCCCTACGAGGACACCCGGGAGGACCTGGGCCTGGGCCCCCCGAGCCGAGGCCCCGCCACGGGCGCGTCGCCGCGCGCGTCGATCAGGCTGAGTACTCCCTCCTCTCGCCGGTTGCGTTCCTGCTGGGCGATCCAGATGCGGATCTTGCGCTCAACGGATCCTGGGTGTCCGTGCATCGCTGTAGCCCTCCTCGTAGGTTCGGTGTGAGCATCCTCGCGCGCGCACGCCGCACTCGCACTGGACGGCGGTCCCAAAAACGCCCCCGCCTCCTCGACAGAGGGAGGGCACGGTAAGGTGAAGGGAGAGCCTCTTCAACCAACAGCCACCGCCCAAGGAGGGTGCCATCGGGGAGACCGCACACACCGAGCGAGCATCGTCTGGAGAGGGGCGCGGAGGGCGACACAGCGGCCCGGGGCACGGCGGTCGCGGGAGCGGTGTGGGGAGCACGACGTTCGCGGCGCTCGCGGTGCCCAACTACCGGCGCTACATAGCCGGCCAGGCGGTGTCGCTGGTGGGGACGTGGATGCAGATGGCCGCCCAGTCGTGGCTGGTGCTCACGATCACCGGCTCGGCCACGAAGCTGGGGGTGATCGTGGCGCTGCAGACGCTGCCGGTGCTGCTGCTCGGCCCCTACGGGGGGGTGGTGGCCGACCGGGTCGACAAGCGCCGGCTGATGGTGGCGCTGCAGAGCCTGATGGGGGTGCAGGCGGCGGTGCTGGGGGTGCTGACGGTCACCGGCGAGGTGCGGCTGTGGCAGATCGGGGCGCTGGCGCTCCTGCTCGGGCTCAACAACGCCTTCGAGAACCCCGCCCGGCAGTCGTTCATGCTGGAGATGGTCGGCGAAGAGCACCTGCGCAACGCGGTCAGCCTCAACTCGGTGCTGGTGAACGTGGCGCGCACCGTCGGCCCCGCGGTGGGCGGCGTGCTGATCGCGACCGTGGGCACGGGGGTGTGCTTCCTGCTGAACGCCGCGAGCTTCGCGCCGGTGGTGTACTCGCTGGCGACCCTCGACCGCGCCGCGCTGCACCCCAGCCCGCCCGCCGGCCGCGCGCCGGGGCAGCTGCGCGAAGGGTTGCGCTACGTCAGGCGCACACCCACACTGGCCACGCCGCTGGCGATGATGGCGCTCGTGGGGTGCCTGGCCTACGAGTTCCAGGTCTCGCTGCCGTTCATGGCGCGCGAGGGCCTGCACGTGGGAGCGGCGGGGTACGGCTTCATGACCGCCGCGATGGGCGTGGGAGCCGTGGGCGGCGGCCTGGTGGTGGCCGCGCGCGGGCGCACGGGCCTCGCGCCCCTGATCCTGGCGGCGGCGGGGTTCGGGGTGGTGCTGGGGCTGGCGGCGCTAGCCCAGAGCCTCCCCGTCGAGTTGCTCGCGCTGGCCGCGGCGGGGTGGGGCAGCATCTCGTTCATGGCCACCGGCAACTCGACCCTGCAGCTCGCCGCGGCGCCCACGATGCGTGGCCGCGTGATGTCGCTGTGGTTCGTGGCCTTCCAGGGCTCCACCCCGATCGGAGGACCGATCGTCGGCTACGTGATGGCACAGGCCGGTGCCCGCGCGGGCCTCGGCCTGGGCGCGGTGACGTGCCTGCTAGCGGCGCTCATGGGCCTGCTGGTGTTGCGCCGCCTCACCCCCGACGCCTCCCTGCTCACCCCTCGGCTTTGGCCACACCGCAAGCGAGTGAGCAGCACCACCCAGGCGGAGCCCGCCATCCCGCAGGGAGCAGACGAGAGGGTGCTCATTTGGGGCGCGTCCGCGCAGGTGGGCGAGACCACGACGGGAGTGCGCGCGGGGCTTCCGTGCCCCGCGTCCGAGCGCGGTGAGCAACCGCCACGAGGACCAGGCCAACCGCGACCGGCACCGTCGCGGGCAGCTCGGAGACGGTAAAGAACAGCAGGTCGAAGGCCACCGCGAGGCACGCGACGAGCCCCGCGGCGCGGAGCTGGAGGGCGCGCGCGGCGCCGCGAGGGGGGAGGCGGACCCGGCAACGAGATCGGCGGCGGACTCGGCGGCCCACCCACCGGCGCGCGGGGAACCGAAGTCGCGGACGGCGGAGTCGGCAGGCCACCCCCGGGCGAGCAGGCCCCCGAACACGCCGGCCACGAACAGGTCCCCGTAGCCCATCGCGCCCGAGCCGAAGAGCGCGGCCTGCAAGCGCGGCAGGCCCGCCGCAGGGTGGGCGGCGAGGAGCACGTTGTTGGGGTGCTGCAGCAGTTCGGAGGCGACCAGCGCGGCGTCCGCGCACGCCATCAGCACGATCCCGGCCGCCAGCCACCGTGGCGGGGTGACCGCGGCGAGCAGCACCCCCAGGGACACGCAGGAGAGCGCGGAGAGCGCGAGCGCCGCCGCCTGCCCCGCAAGCCCCGTGCGGTCCGCCCACGCGAGCGCGAACAGCGCAGGCACCAGGAGCGCGAACGCGGGCCGGGCGCCCCACGCCAGCCACCCCAGCGCGAGCGCGGCGAGGAGCGGCACCGCGACGAGCGCCAGGTAGGTGAGACTCTGCGCACTCGCGGACTCCGCCGCGCGCGCGACGAACACGAAGCCGACCACCGAGAGCGGCGGGACCGCGGCCCACAGGCGGCTGCGCCGCCGCGCCACCCACGGGAGGGAGAGCCTGCCGGGGAAGGCCACGAGCGCGCCCTGGGTGAGCGAGAGCAGACCGATCGAGAGCCAGAAGGGCAGCACCGGCTCAACATACCCCGACGACGGTCCTCTGCCTTGCTCTTTTGAGCGCCAGCTAGCTTGGTACCAGCGCACGGTAGCGCTTGATTGCGGGTCACGGTCGATGGGGCTCGTCAGATCGCGGGGCGGGCTTGCGAGCGGTCTGGGTCGGGGCGACGTAGCGGTAGTCCTTGTCTTCCTAAAGACGGTTTCTTCGGACTGTTCATCTCAGGTGACGGTCTTTGATGGCTTCGGGTACGATTCCTCGACACTCCGCCAGTGCCTCTTGAAAGGATGGTCGGAACGATGGCTGCAAAGCACGTCGTGTTAGGGTTGATCGTCAAGCGACCGGACTACGGGTACTCCTTGATGCAGCGGTTCAGGGAGGGATTCGGGGATGCGGAGTTCGCGGAATCCATCATCTACTCGGCGCTGGATGCGCTGGAGCGAGAGGGTCTGATTGAGCCGGTGGCCGAGCGCAGGGTGGCGACGGGCAAGCGGCGGGAGAAGGGGCGCGTGCTCTACGGGGCGACCCGTCGGGGCGTCGCGGAGTTCGACGGGTGGATGACCGGGCCTTCGCCGCGAGCGCCGATGCGTGACGAGTTGCGGATGAAGCTCGCGCTCTGCCAGCCGCATCATGTGCCCGCGCTCATCGATGCCGCATGGGCGCAAGAGCAGCGGTGCCTCGATCGGTTGAAGCAGTTGCAGTCCGCGGAGGGTGTGGCGCTGGATGACTGCTCGACTTTGGCGGAGGGGTTGGAGGCGCTCCTGCTGGACGCGGACGTGGCGTTCCTGCAGACCACGATCGAGTGGCTGCGTAGAGCGCGTGGTGTCCTGCGGCGGCTTGGTGGGACGCATGGGGCCGGTCCTCCCGGGCCTCGCCTGCGCGGGGTGTGAGCGTGACCCTGCTTGAGCTGAAGGGAGTCCGCAAGAGTCACTGGCGCGGACCGCGCGAGGTCGTGGCGTTGGACGGCGTCGACTTGGTGGTCGATACGGGCGAGCTCATGGCGGTATGGGGCAGCCGCGGCACCGGCAAGACGACGCTGGCACAGATAGCCGCCGGCATCGAGGTGGCTGACGCCGGGACGGCCTGCTTTGAAGGGCGGGATCTCGCGAAGCTCTCGCGTGGGGCGCTCGCGCGGCTGCTGCTGGAGGAGGTCGGCTGGGCGCAGCGCATCGGGCCGAATGACGAGCAGCTCGAGATGCTCGACTATGTGGCGGTGCCGCTGCTCAGTGGTTATGGGCCGCGGGAAGCGCGGCGGGCGGCGTCTGGCGCCTTGGCGCAGGTGGGGCTGCGAGGCTGTGGAGGGAGACGGTGGGCGCAACTGACCGACGGAGAGCGCACGCTTGCCGCGATCGCTCATGCGCTCGTGCGCGGCCCGCGGCTGCTCGTCGTCGATGATCCGACTGCGAATCTCGACATGATCGATGGCAAGGCGGTGATGGGGCTGCTGCGCTCCCTCGCGGAGCGGGGTGACCTCGGGATTCTGGTCACGGTGCCGGAGATGTCGGACATGCTCCAGGCCCACCGGATCGCGTCGCTCAGCGAGGGGCGCTTGATGGTGCCGAGGGAGCCGGAGGAGCCATTTGACGACGGGGGCGAGGTGATTGAGTTCCCAGGCCGCGCGCGGTCGGCCTGAGCGTGCTCGAACTGCGGGATCTGGTCAAGAGCTACCCCGTCGGCGAAGGGGAGCCGGTGCGCGCGGTTGACGGCGTCTCCCTAACGGTTGCGGCGGGGGAGCTGGTGGCGTTGTATGGCCCCAGCGGGTCGGGCAAGACCACCCTCTTGATGATAGTTGCCGCGCTGCTGGCGCCGGATCGCGGGATGGTGCTCGTGGACGGGCGCGAGGTCTCTTTGCTCTCCGCGCGGGAGGCCGCGGCCTACCGGCTGCGCGACCTGGGATTCGTGCGCCAGTCGCTGGAGATGATCCCTGGCGCGACTGCGCTCGACAATGCAGCGTTGAAGCTGCTCGGGGCGGGTGCCACGCCGCGCGAGGCCAAGCGCGGGGTGGCACCGTTGCTCGAGCAGCTGGGGCTCGCCGAGCGGTTCGAGCACCGCGCAGAGCAGCTCTCGATGGGCGAGCGTCAGCGCGTGATGATCGCCCGGGCGCTCTCGACCGGGCCGAAGCTGCTGCTCGCAGATGAGCCGACGGGCAACCTCGACACGACACGGGGACGGGAGGTGCTTGATCTGCTGAGCGGTGTCTCTCACGAGCGTCAGGTCGCGGTGCTGCTGGTCACGCACGACCCGCAGGCCGCCGGGTATGCCGACCACGTCCATGCTCTACGGGACGGTCAGCTCGTGGATTACGAGGTTGATCTCGCGTTCGTGTCGATGGCCGGGAAACATGGGGTCGCGCCGTGAAGTGGCGCGGCATCCTCTATCTCTACCGTGTCCGTTTGCGCAGACGGCTCGTGCAGGAGTTGCTCGCGCTCGCGGGGATCGCGGTCGGTGTCGCGCTGCTGTTCGCTTCGCAGGTCTCGAGCGCGAGCCTGACGGGATCCGTTGAACAGCTGACGAGCGGGATCGTTGGCAGGGCGAGGTTTCAGCTCGCGGCGCGCGCCTCGTACGGGTTCGACCAGCGGCTGGTCGGCGAGGTGCAGCGTCTGCCGGGCGTGCAGACGGCGGTGCCGGTGCTGGAGGAGCAGGCAAGCGTGATCGGCCCAGCCGGCGAACAGTCGGTAGACCTGATCGGCACCGAACCGCGGTTCGCGCGGCTGGGTGGCTCGCTGCTGGCCCGCTTCACCTCGGCGCAGCTTGCTAACCAGCGGGGTATCGCGCTACCGGCCGCAGTCGCTCACGCAGTCGGCACGGGTTTTCTGCAGACGGTCAACCTGCGCGTCGGGGGGGACCTGCTTCCGGCCCTCGTCGGCGCAGAACTGAGCACTGGCGAAATTGGGGCGCTGGCGCACAGTCCGGTGGCCATCGCGCCACTCGCCTACGCACAGCGGGTTACCGAGATGACCGGGCGTATCACCCGTGTGTTCGTCCTCCCCAGGCCGGGAGCCGACCGCGAGGTGCAGGTCGGGCTTCAGCGGCTGGCCGCAGGTCGGCTGAACGTAGAGCCGGCGAACTTCGAGGCCACCCTGTTTCGCAGCGCGGCCCTCCCCACGACTGAGTCGACCGAATTGTTTGCGGCGCTCAGCGCGCTCGTGGGGTTCCTGTTCGCGTTCAACGCGATGCTGCTCACTGTCCCCCGTCGTCGCGGGCAGGTCGCCGACCTGCGCCTGGATGGCTATAGCCCCGCGACGGTTATCAAGATGCTGCTGTTCGACGCGCTCGTGCTCGGCGTCGCGGCGTCTCTCGTGGGGCTTGCGCTCGGCGAGGCGCTCTCGATCCACTTTTTCCACGCCAGCCCGAGCTATCTCTCGTTCGCGTTCCCGGTCGGCTCCCAGCGGATCGTGACCTGGCAGAGCATCGCGATCGCCGCTGCCGGTGGCCTGCTCGCGGCCTCTATCGGTGTGCTGGTCCCGCTCAGGCGAGAGATCTTCACGCACAGACCTCATGTCGTGGTGCGAAAACCAGTGGCGCACATCGGGGATCGCCGGCTGGCGCTCAGCGGCGTGGCGTGCCTGGCCGTGACCACCGGAATTGTGATCTTCGCGCCCCAGGAGGCGGTCATCGCAGTCGTGAGCCTGACAGCGGCGATGCTGCTCGCGCTGCCGGGGCTGATCGGTGTGACCCTCATCGGGGTGGAGCGGCTGTTCTTCAACGTCAGGGCCTCCGCGCCGTTCATCGCCGTCAGGGAGCTGCGGTCGAGCGCGACGCGAGCGCGGACGATCGCTGTCGCGTCGACCGGAGCGGTAGCCGTGTTCGGTGCCGTCGCGATCCAGGGGGCACACGCCAACCTGCTGCGCGGCCTCTACAACCTGGATCACGAAGTGAGCGGGGTAGCCGATCTGTGGGTCGCGCCACCGGGCGTGAGTGATCTCCTCGCAACGACACCGTTCCAGGCGATAGACACGACCGCGCTGGCGCGCCTACCCGGTGTCCAGGCCGTTCGCACGTACCGTGCGGGTCTGCTCGACTACGGCAACGCCGGGTATGGGTGCTCGCCCCCCAACGCGGCAGCGCGATTGGTACCCGCGGGCCAGATCGTGAGTGGCGATCCCGCGCTCGCAGCCAGGAGGGTCCGCACCGGCCGCTGGGCGGTGCTCTCACAGACGATCGCCGATGAACACCACCTGCGGATCGGCCAGGCTTTCACGCTGCCCACACCGCGGCCGACAACTTTCAGGGTCGCGGCGCTGAGCACGAACATGGGATGGTCGCCCGGGGCGGTCATCATCAACGCGGACGCCTACGCCCGCGCGTGGGGCAGCACCAGCCGAGCGCCTACAACGTGATTCTCACTCCGGGCGCCTCTCTCAGCCGGGTTCGCCACGAGGTCCAGCGAGCGCTCGGCCCGAACTCGGGGCTGAGCGTCGAGACCGTCGCGCAGCTCAACCAGCGCAAGGCGAACGCGACCGCGAGGGCCTCGTGCAGCTGACGCAAATATCCGAGATGGTGCTCCTCGGCGCGGTACTCGCGATGGCCGCGGCGATGGGCTCCATGATCTGGCAGCGCCGCTCGCGCCTCGCGCAGTTGAAGCTCGACGGGCTCTCCGATGGCGCCGTGTGGCGCGCGCTGCTGTTGGAGACCATGCTCTTGCTTGGCGCGGGCTGCTCGATCGGCGCGCTCTTCGGGCTCTACGGCCAGCTCGTTATGACCCGCGCGCTCGTGGCGGCAACCGGCTACCCCGTGATCTTCTCCCTCGGCCTGTTCGTCGCGCTCGGCAGCTTTCACTCGTATCCGCGATCGCGGTCGCCGTCGTGGCAGTACCGGGCTACCTCGCAGCGCGCGTCCGTCCGATCGTCGCCACACGGTGACCCGCCCGCTCCTATTATTTGGAGGTATGCGGGATATTTAGTCGATCCTGCGCCGCTCAGCCTAAGACAGGTCTCCGCGCTCCTCGCCGCCACGGGACGCGAGCTGCGCTGGGGGTTGCCGGCAGTCGCGCACGAGATCGACGCATGGCGACGCCGCGCAAGGGCCGCTCCCGACGCTCCGCTACGCGAGGACGCCCTGGATTCGATCGCGCGCAAGCGCGCCAACGCAGAGGGCGCCGCGCTGTTCTGGGTCATACCTCGGCGACGATACCCGACCCTACTGCGGTTGCTCGTCGCCTATCAGACGATATGGGACTACCTGGACAGCGCAAGCGAGCGCGGAGCAAGCGCAGGTGAAGCCAATGGTCACCAGCTCCACCGCGCGCTCGTCGCGGCATCCGACCCCGAAGCCCCCCTGCCCGACCATTACAAGCTGCACCCGTGGAGAGACGACGGTGGCTATCTGGACGCGCTCGTATGTGCCTGCCGCGCTGGATGTCGCGCGTTGCCCGCCTACGCGAGCGTTCGCACTCCCGTGCGTGAAGCGGCCCAGCGATGCACCGTACAGGCGCTTAACCACAACCCCGACCCAGATGATCGCGAACGTGCCCTGCAGGCATGGGCCAGACGTGAATACCCAGACGGCGCCCCGGCGCCGTGGTTTGAGCTGACCGCAGCTGCCAGCGCATCTGTCCTACCCCACGCGCTGTTCGTGTTGGCCGCCGAATCGACCTGTGACGAGCACGAGATCTCGTCTACGTGCACGGCGTATCACTCGTTCTCGCTCGCGATCGCGATGCTCGACAGCTACGCCGACCTCGCCGAGGACGCAGAGGGCGGTACGCACAGCTACATCGCTCACTACCCCGGTTCAGAAGCGGCCACCCTGCGCTTGGCTGAGATCATCGAGCAGGCCGTAAGTACCGCGCGCGATCTGCGACGTGGCGACCGGCACGCCGTCATCGCGGGGTGCATGGTCGCCATGTACCTCTCCAAGAAGAGCGTCGGCGAGCGGATGTCGGCGACACGCAGTCTCGCCCGCGCAGGCGGATCACTCACAGCTCTGCTCCTACCAGTCCTGTCCTTGTGGCGCGCCGCCTATGCGCTGCGCTCGGCGTAGAACGCCTTCGTCAATGAGCCCCGATACCAGAAGCCCAACGCCTCGTCTATTCAAAACTGAATACTCGATGTTGACTACCGATACCCAATACTGATCGACACCATTGATCCCAGATGATGTACGCCGACCTCCTCACAACGAATCTTACCGGCGCGCCGAGGGGCAGGGGTTCGTTCGGGTGCTCGCCGTGAGGGAGGCGGCGGGCACCTCGCGCGACCACGCGCTACACAGCGGCAGACCGTCGCAACTCCATGACGGCTGGGAAGTCGTCGGTGTCGAGGGCGTGAGCGCCTTTGGCTTCGAGTGACCACTCCGTGCGTCTGCGACTGACCTCCCAACAGGTGAGCGAGGTCGTGCGTGAGGCGTGTGGGGGTGGGGCAAGCTTATCCGTGTTGCTCTCTGGGCTGGCGTCTCGCGTGGAGATACCCCCGTTCTCGGCATGGGAAGAGCGCTACCGCGAGGACATCGACGGAGCACGGTTCTCGTTGTCGCTCCTCAAGGGGCTGGTGGTAGTCGCCTGCCTGCTCGGCGGCGAGCCGGTAGGCGTCAACGAGCTGGCCGCAAGACTTCAGACGGGGACCAGCACGGCATACCGCTACCTGAACACGCTGCTCATCCTTGAACTGGCCGAGCAGGACCCCAAGACCCACCGGTACCGGCTGACGGTGTAGGTACCAGCATGGGGAGAAAAAGAACACGGACCCACAGAATCGACAGCGACGGAGAGTGGGTGCCGTTGGTTCCGATTCTGACCGAACCACGCTTCTCGCAGTCGTTGGAGCGGGGTCTTGCCATCCTCGGGTGCTTTACCCCCGAACGGCCGGTTTGGGGAATCGTCGACATCGCTGACGAGTTGGGGATGTCCCGCTCGACCACCCACAGATACGTTCTCACGCTCACGATGCTCGGCTACCTGGTGCAGGGCGCCGGCCGGAAGTACCGTCTCGCCCTGCACGTCACGGCCCTGGGGATGTCAGCGATGAGCAGCACGAGCCTCCAGGGGCACGCAAGACCCTACCTGGAGGACCTGCTCGACCGGACGGGGTTCACCGTCGTTGTCGGGGTGCTCGACGGACCGGAGGTGCTGCTCGTGGATCGACTACGCGGCAGCCGTCGCGGCCAGCACCAAATCGACCTCGACCAGACGCCCGGCTCAAGGCTGCCCGCCCACTGCACCGCGATCGGCAAGCTGCTCCTCGCCCATCTGCCCAACTACCAGCAACGCGAGCACATCGCAGAGATGAAGCTCACCAGATACACGCCGAACACAATCACCGCTAAAACGGCGCTGCGAGTGGAGCTGCAAAGCATCCGTGAGCATGGCCTCGCCGCTGCCGAGGAGGAGTTCGCACCCGGCCTCTATTCAATCGCCGCACCTGTTCGCTCGGCCTCCCGTGAGACAGTCGTGGCCCTCGGCATGGACGCGCACAACTCGATGATCCCGCTCGAGGAACTGATCGACGCGCTCGGCCCGCACCTGATCGCCACCGCCGACCGGATCTCCGCTCGGCTCGGGTACCGGCGCACCGACGAGTTGCACCGACCGGCCGTCCGCACCTCAAGCCAGGTCGAGGCGAGAGAAAGATGATGGTTGTGCTCGTCCCGTCCTCCGCTGAATGTATTTTTTAGGATCATGCTGTTTATTACGAAATCTCGCAAAGAGCGGGCAAAAAAATACTGATTCAATTGACATGACCTCATCCATTTGCTTAGACTACGTTCTGTGGGCGCACCTTGCGCACATTCCCAACGTGGGCTGGAGTTCGATTGTGCCTGACGTACGACTGAATACGAGGGGGTAGTCATGCTGGAAGGGTTCTGGCGTAACACGCTGGGTGCTGCGCGTTTGCGTTGTGGGTTGGCCTTCGGTGTAGCGGTCGTGGCACTGTTGAGCTGTTGGCTCGGCGCGACGCAGGCGGTCGCATCGGTCCCGAGTACGGCTATCCGGTATACCTACACGCCGGACAGCCAGTTGAGCGCGGTGATCAAACCGGAAGCCGAATATGCGCTCTACACGTGGGATGCGGCTGGCAACCTGTCCTCGATCGCCAAGAAATCCTCGACGAAACTGTCGATCATTCAGCTTGAACCAAGCAAGGGCGCGGTCGGGGAAACCGTCGACATCTGGGGGACGGGCTTTTCGACGACGCCGAGCAACGACACGGTCAAGTTCCACGGCACTGCGGCCACGGTCAGTGCTGCGACGGCTTATACGTTGGCTGTGAAAGTACCGACCGGTGCGACGACCGGCACGGTTACGGTGCAGACGACGACTGAAGGGCCGGTCACAAGTTCGCAGACTTTTACGGTTGCCAGCGCGGTTGGTGCGCCGACGATCACGTCGCTTTCTGCTTCGGTCGCGGAACTGGGTGCGACTGTCACGGTGTCGGGTACGAACTTTGAAACGACGGCTTCTGATGATATCGTGAGGGTGAATCAGACGGATGCGGAAGTGACTTCTGCGTCTGGCACGTCGATCAAATTCAAGGTGCCGGCGGTGACGACCGGCGGGCATGTGTCTGTGACGACGCCGCAGGGGTCGGTGAGTGGTCCTGTTCTTTACGTTCCGCCGGAAGGGATCGCCACTTCGAAGGTTGGTGCCACTGAACAGATCTCGTCGGGTAAATCGGTGACGGTCAAACTATCGACGGCTGAAACGGTGGGGCTCGCTATCTTCGAAGCGACCGCGGGCGAACATATTGCGATTGTGGTTTCCGAACAGACGATCCACGATGGCGGGATATCGGTCTTTAGTCCGCAAGCTGTAAAGGTCAGAGAAGAAAGTTTCCCCGAAAAAGAAACCAGGGTCGTCCGCCTGGTCGCGCCGACCACCGGGATGTACACTATCTTGGTCAAACCGGAAGGTACGTACACCGGCAGCGTGAAGCTCTCGACTGTGCCCGAGGTCACCGAGTCTATAACACCGACCGCGGAAGGCGCCAAACAAGCGGTGTCGATCACAACCCCTTACCAGCAGGCGTACTATTTGGTGGCCGGGAAAGCGGGGCAGTCGGTCTCGGTGAATATCTCGGGTGTCTCGTTCTCACCCGAAGGCGGCGAAGTGGAATGGGTTAACTCCGACGGGGTCAGGATACGCGGGGTGGGCTTTGGTACGAGCAGCGGCGGGTTCGTGACTCAGGTGAAGTTCTCGACCTCGGGTACCTACACACTGGTCGTCAGTCCCTATGGGGTCTCGATAGGTTCGTTGACGCTGACGGTCTACGAAGCGTCGGATGTGACTGGGACGATCACGCCAAGCGCCGAAGGGGAAATGAAGAGTATCACGACGAGCGTGCCGGGCCAGTACGCACGCATCACGTTCCCGGGCACAGAAGGCGAGCGAGTCTCACTGGTTCTTTCCGAAGCGAACTATGGCCACGGCTATTTCACGATCCTGAACTTCGCGGGGGAAGCGGTTACTAGCAGGGAATATTTTTACGAAAAAGAGACCCTCCTTCTCAAACCGGTCAAACTACCGACCACGGGCACTTACACGATCCTGATAGAACCGGGTGAACCCTCCACGGGCACAGTCAAGCTGGCGGCCTACTCGGTTACGGATGTCACGGGATCGATAACGCCAACCACGGGAGGCGTCAAAAGGGAAGTATCGCTCAAAACGCCCGGTCAGCGCGCGCTCTACACTGTGTCCGGGACCGCAGGCGAGATCGTGTCTGTAAACGTCACGGGCGTCTCGTTCTCACCAGAAGGCGGCGAAGTGGAATGGGTCAACTCCGAAGGCGTCACGATACGCGCAGGAGGCTTCGGCACGAGCACCGGCGGGCTCGTACACCAAGTGGAGTTCCCGACCACTGGCACCTACACACTGATCGTCCAACCAGACGGAATCTCGACCGGCTCGCTGACCCTCACAGTCTACGAAGCCCCCAATGTCACCGGGACGATCACGCCCACCACCGAAGGCGAATCCAAAACGGTCACGATCAGTGTGCCAGGGCAGTACGCGCGAATCACGTTCCCAGGCACAGAAGGCCAGACAATCACACTAAAGGCACGAGAATCCACGATCGCTAAAACCTCGATGTCCGTGTTGAACCCCGAAGGGTCCAAGATATCCGAAGCGTACTTCGGGAGCGAAGTATCCGTCGAAGACACGCTCTCGGCGACAGGCACCTACACGATCCTGCTCGAACCCGAAGGCGTAGACACCGGCAGCCTCAAACTCACGGCCTACCTGGGCTCCCACCCAGGCCCAGGAGTCGTGCGAGGCCCGAGCACCCAGAACGCAAGCACCCAAGAGGCCATCGTACCGATGCGGCCCACTCCCTCGAGCAGCGCGATAGAGCTCTCAGGGCTCGCTGCGCTCCTCCCGAGCACACCGGGCTCGCTGAGCGCCACCAGTGAGCCTTCACGTCCCGCCGCAGCTGCCGCATCATCGCGTAGGAACTCCGCTGGAACGCTCGCGGCTCGTGTGCGTCCGCGGGTCGATGGGCACCCGCGCACAACTGGGAGCAGAGCGGGCACCGGCCAGCGCATCGCGCTGAGCGCGCCGATCCCCCGGGCGGTGCGGGCATTCCGCCCGCGAGGGCCCCTGTCCTGGAATCCGCCCGCAGGCAAGGGATGGGTAACAGGAGAGCCAGCGAGCCCGTGGGCGAGCCTGCCACGACTGCAGGCATTCGATGGCGCGACGGCGCTCTCGGGACAAGTCCTCGCGCAGAACGGGCTGCCGCTCGGAGGGGTACGGGTAGCGATCGAGGGCACCTACCTCGCGGCTACCACCGACGAAGCGGGGCGCTTCCTGCTGAGCGGAGCGCCCGCGGGCCACCAGGTCCTCGTCATTGAAGGCGAATCGACACGAGCCCACCAGCGTTACGGGAGCTACGAGACAGGCGTCCAGATCAAGGCAGGCGAGACGACGGTTCTCCCGTACACGATCTGGCTGACGCCGCTCGACCCGGCTGGCGACCGGGATATCGTCTCTCCGACCACGCGGGAAACGCGGATCACGACGCCGCAGATCCCCGGCCTTGAAGTCAGGCTCCCCGCAGGGACCGTGATCCACGACGCAGCCGGACATGTCGTGCGGAAGCTGAACATCACCGCGATCCCGGTGGATCGGCCGCCGTTCCCGTTGCCGTTCTTCTCCGAAGTCCCGATCTACTTCACGGTGCAGCCGGGCCGAGCATACCTGAGCAAGGGCGCGCGGATCGTCTACCCCAACTACTCGCACCTGCGGCCCGGGTCGCGTGTCGATTTCTGGAACTACGACCCGACGGGCCGCGGCTGGTACATCTACGGGCAGGGGACGGTCACCCCGAACGGCAAGCAGGTGGTGCCCGACCCTGGTGTGCGGGTGTGGGAATTCACGGGCGCCATGTTCACGAAAACACCCAAACCGCCGCATGGCGGCCCGAAGCCGGGCGGCTCCACGCACGGTGGGGACCCGGTGGACCTGGGCACTGGGCTGATGGTATACCGCAGGACCGATCTGGTGATCCCGGACACGATCCCGATCGTGGTCGAACGGACCTACCGGCAGGGCGACTCGAACTCCTACAGCTTCGGTGTGGGGACGACCAATCTCTACGACCTGCGTATGTGGTCGGAAAACAACTATCACGAAGTGGATCTCGTGCTCCCCAACGGCGGGACGGTGCTCTACAAGCGCACCTCCTCGGGCGAAGGGTATGTCGAAGCGGAATACAAGGCGACGGAAACACCGGGCGTCTTCGACGACTCGACGGTCAAATGGGACCCGTCCGAGCCCGGGTGGGAACTGACGTTGACGAACGGCACGACCTACATCTTCGGGGAGCTCGCGCCACTGGAGGCGATCCGCAACAAGCAGGGCCAGCAGCTAACGATCACACGCTCAGAAGGACTGACAGGGAACATCACCCAGATCACCTCCCCGCATGGCCACTGGGTGAAGTTCACGTACAATGGCTCCAACAACGTCACGGAAATCAAAGACAACATCGGGCGCACGCTGAAATACGCCTACAACAAAGAAGGCTTCCTGGAATCGGCGACCGACCCGGCGGAACGGACGACCAAATACGGATATAACACCGAAGGGGACATGACCTCGATCACGGACCCGCGGGGCAACAAGTACCTGGAAACGACATACAGCGGTGGCCTGGTCTCCAAGCAGACCATGGCGAACAGCGGCACGTACGAATTCAGCTACGCGCTAAAAGAAGGCAACGTGGAAAGCACGACCGTCACCGAACCACGCGGCAACAAGCGCAAGGTCACGTTCAACACGGAAGACTACCCCACAAGCGAAACGGCCGGTCTCGGTAGCTCGGTCGAACAGACGACGACCTTCGAACGCCAGGCGGGCACCGGGTTGCTGCTCTCAAGCACGGACGCGCGCTCCCGCAAGACAGCCTACGAATACAACAGCTACGGCAACGTGACCGCCGTCACGCGGCTCGCGGGCACCTCCTCCGCACAGACGTACAAATACGCCTACGAACCGGACACCACCGAGCTGACCAAGGAAACCGACCCACTCGGCCACGCGACCACCTACGAATACAACAGTCTGGGAGAGTTGACCGCCAGCAAGGACGCGCTCGGGCACACCACCCACTACGAATACAACAGCGACGGGCAGCCCACGGTCATCACGAACCCACTCGGCAAGAAAACGACCACCACCTACGAACTCGGCGCTCCCGTTGCCGTGACCGACCCGCTCGGCCGGACCACCAAACAGTTCGTGGACGCCGCGGGCCGGGTCCTCTCGAGCACCCTGCCGGGCGGGCAGAAGACGGCCTACGAATACAACAACGACAACCAGGTCACGAAGATGACCGACCCGATCGGGAACGCGACCACCTACGAATACGACGCCGACGGGGATCTCACCGCGATCACCGACCCCCTGAAAAACAAGACCACCTACGCGTACACCAAAATGGATCTCCTCGAAAGCGAAACGGACGCGCTTGAAAAGAAAACCACAGCGGTGTACGACACCGAGGGCAACCTCACCGAACTCACCGACCGCCGCGGCAAGCTCGACAAGTTCACCTACGACCCATTGAACCGCCTCACCGAAGCGAAGTACGGCGTCTCCGGGGAAACCGCGGAAAGCACGATCAAATACGAATACGACAACGGCAACCGCCTCACCAAGGTCATCGACAGCACCAACGGCACCTACACCCCCGAATACGACGAACTGAACCGCCTGAAGTCCCTGACCACCCCACAGGGCACCATCAAATACGAATACGACGAAGCCAACAGGCGGACCAGCATGACCGTACCCGGCCAGGAAGCGCTCAAATACACCTATGACGAAGCAAACCGCCTCAAAGAACTCAAGCGAGGCTCGCAGAGCGTGTCGTTCGCCTACAATGAAGCCAACATGCCGACCGCGACCACGCTACCCGACGGCGTCGAAGAGCAGTACGGCTACGACGAAGCCAACGAGATGACCTCGATCGCCTACAAGAAAGGCGCCACGACGCTCGGCGAACTGGACTACAGCTACGACCTCGACGGCCGCAAGGAAGCCGTATGGGGAAGCTACGCCCGCACCGCGCTCCCGGAAGCCTTCAGCTCCGCTAAATACAACGCCGACAACGAGCAGACCGAACGCGGCAGCAAAAAACTCAGCTACGACGCCGACGGCAACCTCACATCCGACGGCACCAACGAATACACATGGAACGCACGCGGCCAGCTAACCAAAATCACCGGGACGATCAAAGACACCTTCGCCTACAACCCCTTCGGGCAACGCACCAGCCGCACAATCGGAAGCACCACCACCGAACTCCTCTACGACGGCCCGAACGTCGTCCAGGAAATCCAGGGAGGCAAAGCCACAGCGAACATCCTCACCGGCCCACTCCCCAGCAAAGTGTTCGCCCGCACCACCAGCAAAACGACCGAAAACCTACTTACCGACGCGCTCGGCAGCACCATCGCACTCGCCGGCAGCACCGGCAGCGTCGAAACCACCTACACCTACGACCCCTTCGGCACCACCACCAAAGAAGGCACCGCGAGCGAAAACACCACCCAGTACGCCGGGCAAGAAGACGAAGGCAACGGCATCTACTACGACCGCGCCCGCTACTACAGCCCAGCAGCCGCCCGCTTCCTCAGCCAAGACCCAGCCGGCCAAGAAGGCAGCGGACCCAACCTCTACCTCTACACCGGCGACAGCCCAACCAACGCGATCGACCCCTACGGCACCCACCTCGCAGCGCCTGCGCCTGGCCTTGGCGGCGAATCCGGCGGCAGTAGTGGCGGAGCGGGTGGCGGTGGTGCAGGCGGGGGCGGAGCAGGTAGCGGCGGTGCAGGCGGGGGCGCTGGTGGAGGCGGATTTGGTCCAAGCCCAGGCACGTGCAGAGGCGGTGCCGGCAAGGGTAAAAGTCTGTCCGCGGGCAACAGTTGGACATGTCCCAACTATGAAAAAGTTGAACGTAGCGAAGAAGAAAATCGGAAGATGCGAGAAAATGAAGAAGCAGAAGAATATGAAAAAGGCGCAAAAGAAAGGGCCGGTAAAATACTACTAGGCTGCGGTGTGGGGGGTGCCATCGGGGCTGGTATTGGGGCTGCTGGCGGCACTGTGGTCGGAGGAGTGGGAGCTGGGGCAGGAGCTGTCGCGGGTGGGGCCACCGGATGCATAGCCGGTACGATTCAATCGACTGGAGAAATCCTCAAGGAACGCGCTGAAGAACTCCTGGGATAGGTGCAGGCTATGTCATCAGTACCACAAGGAGGCGTAGATGTCAGCTAGGGACAGCAAGACCCTGTTGGGGCCTTTCGATCGGTTTGAGTCGGTGCTATTGATTGTTCTAGTAGTAGCAGCACTCGTGGTCGATCGCGCGTTCGGATGGATCGCAACCTTGGCCGTTGTAATAGTTGTATGTATGCCCGTGATGTTCTTCGTTGTGAGATGGCGGAGTAGGGCGCGGTAAAGGACTCACTGGCCGGGGGATTACGTCATCGACTCTCCTTTGCGCAGTTACGGGAGTGATGATCTGGGCGCGCAAGAAGATCCAAAAGAAAGATGACCCGTAGAAGGACAAAAATACACAGCCATACGACTCATATAGTTGCCGTCCCTAGGGCCGCGAGTGGTTGCCTATTGGGACTGCTGGCGCGGCGGTTAGTATAGTGGGAGAACGAGTAAAAGAAGCAGAAAAAATACTATGACGACGTCTACTTAACATCCGGTATGGGGTCGATGAACAAGCCGAAACAGATCGGTGGTGGCTGTGTGGTACGCTTGAGTCAGTGTGCTTTGTCATTGCCCTGGTAGGGGTCCTACACATTTGGCGAAACATTTGGACTGATTTATGGCGTGGCGAGTGGCATTGCTATTGGCGGCGTGATGGGCCTGCTATTCAAGCGAAGAGAGAAAGACAGAATTATGAGGATAGGGAGAAATGCTCAATAGTGCGACCCGAAGGGTCACTGTAACACCAAGGAATGATGCAAATGAGGAAGGCACCCCAAAGGAGCTCACTAGACGTGGTTGTCATTGGATGAAGCTGGTGGGAGATCATGGGACAACAGCCTGCATGGGATAGTGACCCCCTTCGGCGTTCGCTGATAGAGCGTGCGCCGCCCTTGACGTGGAAAGGGATAGGACTCTGTGCGGTCGTAACTGCGGTGGGTGTGATCGTAGGACTCGTTAAGGTTGGTGGGTTCTGGGAATACCTTGCTCTCGGGCTATTCGTCGTCGGCGCAATCCAGGTTCTGAGGGGTTTACTGCGGATGGCTTGGTTGCGCCTTGGGGGCACAGACCGACCGCTCAGAACGCACATCAGAAAACGGATGTAACGAGATTATCAAGCTTGCGCGAAATGCCGCAATATTTTGTGCCACGTCGGCGGCCATAGGGTTGGGGGTGAGCTTTCTGAATGGTAGTAAGACTCAGATAGTGTTGTCGGCGTTGACACTCCTCTGCGGCATCACAGGAGTAATGATTTGGACGCGGCATGAACATCGGAAAAAGGGAGATGGCTCGTAGAGGGACAAATGCCTTCTCGGTCGGATCAAAACTCGCGACCAGGTTTCACGCGCCGGGGAGTGATCTCTGGCGCCGCGCTTCTGGGTATGGGAGCCGGGCTGGATCACGTTCTCGGCGGCTCCGCGGGTGGGACAGCCGCCAACTCGGCGTCATCTGTCTCTACAGAGGATTTCTATGCTTTCCATCAGGCGGGGGTCGCCACGGCGGCGCAGGACTATCTGCACTTCGCTGCGTTCGATGTCACTAGCGACGCGGCCGATGATTTGCGGAGCGTCCTTGAACAGTGGACGGCCGCCGCCGCGCGGCTGGCCGCCGGGGAGCTCTACCAGCCTGTCGCCCAGGTGCCGGACGAGCCGCCGGTCGATACGGGGGAGGCGATCGGCCTGGAACCGTCGCGATTGACAATCACGATCGGAATGGGTCCAAGCCTGTTCGGCTCGGATGGCACTAACAGGTTCGGCCTCGCGCATCTGAGGCCAGCGGAGCTGCAGCCGCTCCCGTCGTTTCAGGGCGAGGACCTTGACCCGGAAAGCTCGGGTGGAGATCTGTGCGTGCAGGCGTGCGCGGATGACCCCCAGGTCGCGTTCCACGCGATCCACGTCCTCTCGCGGATAGCGAACAGCGCGGCGACGCTGCGCTACACCCAACAGGGTTTCGGGCGGACCTCCTCCACCAGTCGCTCCCAGGGCACCCTAAGGAACCTGATGGGCTTCAAGGACGGCACCGACGACATCCGCGCGGAAGAGACCGGCGCGATGAACGACTTCGTGTGGGTCCAGCCCGGCGACGGGCCGGGATGGATGACGGGCGGGACCTATCTCATCGCACGGCGCATCAAGATCCTCTTCGACGTCTGGGACACCACCACCCTCGAAGACCAACAGCGCGTGATCGGCCGCGAGAAGCTCACCGGCGCCCCGCTGGGCAGCCAGGGCGAGTACGACCCCGTCGACCTCCAGGCGACGGGCCCAAGCGGCGAACTGCTGATCCCCGCCGACGCGCACATTCGCCTCGCCAACCCCCAGAACAACAACGGGCAGCGCATCCTCAGACGCGGCTACTCCTACAGCGAAGCCGTGGAACCCGGCAGCGGCGAGATCGACGCGGGCCTCTTCTTCATCGCCTTCCAACGCAGCCCCATCCGGCAGTTCATCCCCCTGCAACGACGCCTGGCGGCCTCCGACGCGCTCAACCAACACACCCTGCATACCTCAAGCGCGATCTTCGCCTGCCCGCCTGGAGCGCGGCCCGGAGGGTTCATCGGCGAAGCGCTCTTCTCCTGACCTCCTGACCGGCGGCACGAGGTCGAGCATGGCGATGTCGTACGGCCAGCCGTGATCGACTCGCACTGCCAGACCACTCTCCGCTCGGCTGGTCATAGCAGCGGTCGCGGTACGGCTTCAGCCGTGAGTGGTCTGGTTCTATGAACGGGTCAGGGTCACCCTAGAATCACATCGTGGGTTCAAAGTTCCTCCTCGGGACACACCGGATTCTTGGCTCTGGGAGAGCCGAGTCTCGGTCTCGGACCGGACACTTTGTCACGGACTTTGTCACAGCACAGCCCGGATCGGCCTAGTCGTAGCTGGGCTAAAAGCCAGTATTCATCGGGTTTTGATGGGTTCTCGACGTAGTGCTCTCCAGTTGCGCTACAAAGTGGCCGGTGGCCTCCCCCGCCCCGCCGAGCGACACCCGTCCCGGCCCGCCAAGCGACACCCGTTCCCCCGAGCCGGGCGAGACCCCGCCTCGCCGCCCAGGCGACCCCCGCGCGCGGTACCGCCGCCGCCGCGCCGGCGCGACGCTCGTCGTGGTGACGCTGCTCGCGCTGGCGCTCGGCGCCGCCGCCCACTCCCGCGGGGGGACCCGTCGCCCCGCCGCTCACCGGGCCGCGCGCCGGGTGGCCGCCGTGCCGCTGACCCCCGCCCAGCGACCGATCGTCCGAGATCGGCCAGCGCGGCAGCGGAGCGCCGAAGACGGGGCGGTCGACCGCGTGCTCTCCTACACGCCCGCCGTCACCGAAGGGGGCCACCACGGGCACGAGCTCGCGCTCACCTTTGACGACGGCCCCGGCCCCTACACCCTCCAGGTAGTGCACGTGTTGAACGCGCTCCACGTGCACGCCACGTTCTTCGCGATCGGCGAGGAGGAGCGGTGGTTCTCCGCCGGCACCCTCGCCGAGCTGCGAGCCGGGGACGTAGTGGGCGACCACACCGAGACCCACCCGGCGATGGCGACACTCTCCGCCCACGCCCAGCACGAAGAGCTCTTCGAACAGGAGCTGCGCATCCAGCTGCTCGGCGGCCCCACCCCGCGCCTGTTCCGCCCGCCCTACGGCTCCTTCGACGCCACCACCTTCAAGCAGCTGAGCGCCCTGCACCTGCTGATGGTGTTGTGGTCCGACGACACTTCCGACTACACCCTCCCCGGGACCGCCGCGATCGTGCAGCGCGCGCTCGCCGGCGCCCACCCCGGGGCGATCATCCTCATGCACGACGCCGGCGGGGACCGCTCCGAGACGCTCGCCGCGCTGCCCGCGATCGTCCGCGGCCTGCGCCGGCGGGGCCTGGAACCGGTGACCGTCCCCCGCCTGCTGCTCGACGACCCCCCGCCTCGCGGCGAGCCGGTCCCCACGAGCCTCGCGGGGGACTGAGGTTCACGAGGCCAGGACGAGCCTCGGACCGATGAGCCCGCGGGTCGCCGAGGGCGTGGTCAGTGCCCGAGCTGCACGGTCTTGACGACCAGCAGGGCCACCGCCACCACTAGGTAACCGCGCAGCAGCAGCATCGCCGCGCGGCGGCCCGGCGACCACACGGGGCGCTCCAGCAGCGCCAGCGGGGGCATCGTCCAAGCGTGGCGACGCTCCTTGGAGAGCGTGGCCTCCTCCTCCGCTACGCCTGCCGCCGCGCCCGCGGGAACGCGACGTAGCAGGACGTAGGCGCCCATCGCCGCCAACGCCACCGCCAACGCGACCGACAGGTACACGAACAGGTGGGTGACGTTCACCGTCGGGAACGCTGTGCTCGCAACCAGCACGAGCGAGAGCTCGACCAGCACCCCGATGATGACCGCGGCCACCGCGTTCAGCCACGGCGCGTTGACCCACGGGCCAAGCACCGCGCGGTCGTTGCAGAGCAGCAGCAGGAACACCGTCGCGCTCGGCAGCAGCACGCCGGCGAGCGCCTGCACCCCGGTCGTGATCAGCCCCAGCGGGGCGCCCGGCAACAGCACGATGCCCGCCGCCGCGCAGACCATCAGTGTGAACGTCGCGTAGAACAGCTTCGCGTCGCGCACGCCGCGGTGCAGCGAGTGGCTCGCGCCGAACACGTCCCCGAACGCGTAGCTCGTCGCGAGCGTCACCGCCGCCGCGCCGATCAGCGAGGCGTTCAGCAGCACCACCGCGAAGCACGCCCCCGCCGCGGGGCCCACGTAGGTGCGCAGCGCGGTGGCCACGGTGCCCGCGTCGGCGAAGTTGCCCGCCGCGGGGGTGCCCGCGAACGCGAACGCCGCCACCGACAGGAGCGCGCCCGCGCCGACCACTACCACGAACGCCCCGATCACCGTGTCCGCGCGCTCGTAGTTGATCCACCGCGGCGTGATGCGCTTGTCGATGATGTTGGACTGCTGGAAGAACAGCTGCCACGGCGCCACCGTCGTGCCCACGATCGCGATGATCAGCAGCACCGCCGTCGAGCTCGCCCCGCCCTGGATCGAGGGAGTAACTGTGTCGTGCGCGATCGTCGCGAAGTCCGGGTGCACCAGCACCAGCAGCGGGACCACGAGGAAGTTGGCGACCACGAACACGTACATGAACCGCTCCCAGCTGCGGAAGCTGCCCGTCGCGGTGATCGCCACGAGCGTCACCGCCGCCGCCGGCACCGCGAGGAACTTGCTCACCCCGAAGTACCCCAGCGCGAGGCTCACCCCGATGAACTCCGTCACGATCGTCAGGAAGTTGAGGATGAACAGGTCCCCGACCGAGAACCACCCCCAGAAGCGCCCGAAGCGCTCGTTGATCAGCCGCGCGTGGCCGACCCCCGTGACGGCGCCCAGGCGGATCACCATCTCCTGGTTGACGATCAACACCGGGATCAGCAGCACCAGCACCCACAGCAGGCTCGTCCCGTAGTTCTGCCCCGCCTGCGCGTACGTGGAGACGCCGCCCGCGTCGTTGTCGCCCACCATCACGATCAGCCCCGGGCCCATGATTGCCAGCAGCGCCATCCCCCGCGAGCGCCACCCGTGGCGCGCGCCGGTGTCGCCCATCCTGATCGTCCCCAGCGCCCCGCGGATGTCGCCGAGGTGCGCCGGGTCCAGGACGGGCGGCACGCCCTCGGGGTGCGTCTGCGCGGAGTCCGCACCGCGCGCGTTCGCCAGCGCCTGCTCCTCGTCCAACGTCGTCGGGTTCTCGGCCATGTCGTTCACCTCCTTTCCTGCCATTCGGGGACACGTCGATCAACGCGCGTCGACGCGGACATCTACCCCGGGAAAGGCGGCTTAAGCCTGCAGGGACGAGCCCGACGTGCGCGCCAGCGGCTGGGTACTTCGTGGCTGTTCTCGATCCATCACAGCCTCCTTTCCGCGCATCGGTTCTGGGGCTCGTTCGGGGCTCAGGGTAGCACCGCCTCCCTGGGCTCGGCAGCCCACCGTCGACGCGGGGCACGGAGGCCCCGCGCGCCCCCACCCTGGCGGCCTCGACCACCTGCGCGGACGCGACCCAAAGCAACTCTCCTGACCGTTGTGCGCTCGGTCGCGACGTCGCACGCGCCGAAAGCTCTTCCAACGGGAGGGGGCCTTGGGGGAGGGCCCGCCCTCCCCCGACCTAGTCGCGCACCAGCCCGAAGCGCCGCCGCCAGCCGACCGGCAGCGTCAGCTCGAGCACGTCGTCCACGGTGATCACGCCCACCACGTGCTGCTGCTCGTCCACGACCGGGAGCGCCGCGAGGTTGTAGTCGGTCATCGTGCGCGCCACCTCGGGCAGGTCCGCGTCGGTGGGCACCGACTCCGGCTCCTCCTCCGCCACCTTCGCGAGGGGCGCGTGCGGGTCTGCGCGCAGCAGGGCCACGACCGTCGCCGCGCCGCTCAGCGAGCCCGTTGTGTCGTGCACGTAGACGGTGCTTAGCGCTCCCGGCGCGATCGCGCTCGCGCGCACCCTCCCCAGCGCGTCCTGCACCGTCGCCTCCTGCGGGAGGTCGATGAAGTCCGGGCTCATCATCCCTCCGGCCGTCGCCGGGTTGTAGCCCATCAGCGTTTCGATCCGCCTGCGCCCCGCTGGCGGCAGCAGCGCCAGGATCCGCCCCCGGCGCTCCTGGTCGATCTCGCCGATCAGGTCCGCCGCGTCGTCGGCGGCCATCCGCGCCACCACCGCCGCCACCTGCGCGTCCGGGCGCTCGGAGATGAACTCGAGCTGGTGGTGCTCGTCGAGCTCCTCGAAGACGTCCGCCTCGAGCTCCCGGTCCTGGCCGACCGCCTCGATCAGCTCCTCGCCCTCGTCGTGCGAGGCCGCCTCGACCAGGTCCGCGATCTCCGCCGGGTGCAGGTTCGCGAGCTTGCGGTGGGAGAAGCGCAGGCGCGCGGTGGGCACGTGCCCGACGAACGGCTCCAGGTCGGTCCAGTCCAGGAACGGCCGGTCCCCCACCGCTCCTCTCAGCGCCCGCGGCAGCGCGCGGCGCAGCTGCGCGCGGAAGGAGGGGTCTACGCCCACCAGCCGCCACCACCCCTCGATGCACGCCAGCTCGATCTCGTGCGCGCTCACCAGGCGCGGCGGGTCGGCCTCGACGTTCACGAGCTTGCGACCCAACACGTCCTGGCGCAGCAGCACCTCCCCCACGCGCCGCTCGAAGCGGCCCAGGTTCAGTTTCTGGCCCGCCAGCTTCGCAGCCCTGGCCTCGAGCGTCGCCACCTTGTCCACCGGCACGAACAGCTCCCGGCCACCGATCCGCGCCTTCAGCCCCGTCACCGGCGGGTACCCCCCGTCCGCGAGGCGCACGATCACGTCCTCCACTCTCCCCAGCCGCTCCCCCGTGCGATCCAGCAGTGGGCTGCGCAGCAACATCGATAGGTGCAACACTTGCTCGGGCAACGCCCTCGGTACGTTAGGGCATCGGCCGGAGGCCCACCGCCTGCCCCGGTCGCAGGATTCGCGATCCCACACAGCGAATCCCCTCTCGACCCCTTCGGTCGCATCCCGTTTCACCTGCCTCCAACCTTCTTACGCACGCTTTATGGCTCCGCCCCATGATCGAGACGTGCCCGCACGTTCCACCTGGCCGTGGCCCACCCTGCTTCTCGGCGCTCTCTGCCTCGGCGCGATCGTCGCCGCCGTGCTCGTCGTCGGGCCCGCCTCGGGGAACACCGCCAGCTCCGGCCGGGTCATCACCGTCGGCCAGGGAGTCGTCCAGTCGACCGTCTCCGGCTCGGGCTCCGTCCAGGCCGCCACCCAGCTCGACCTCGGCTTCAAGACCTCCGGCGTCGTTACCCAGATCTTTGTCTCCCAGGGCACCCACGTCACCGAGGGCCAGCTGCTCGCCGAACTGAACCCCGACACCGCCGAAGTCACCCTCGAACAGGCCCGGGCCTCTCTGCAGGCCGCCGAAGCCTCCCTCGTCCAGGAGGAAGAAACCGACGGCGAAGGCACCTCCGGCTCGGGTTCCTCGGACGCCGGCCGGGCCACCGCCTCCGCCGCCTCGGTCGCCTCGGTTGGCGCGTCCACCACCCCGACCGAAGCCACCACCACCGCCACGCCCACCCACACCACTCCCACCACCACTCACCACCCCCGCACCACCCCCGCCGCCCGCGAAGAATCGGGCGCCACCACCACGCCCACGGAAGGCTCCAGCACCACCCCCGCCAAAGCCACCCTCTCCACCGCAGCCCGCGAAGCCAACATCGCCTCCGCTCGCGCCGCCGTCAAGAGCGACCGCCTCGACGGTGCAGAGCGCCGAACAGGCGCTCTCCGATACCAAGCTGTTCGCTCCCATCACCGGCACCCTCGTCTCGCTCTCCGGGCGAGGTCGGCGAAGCGGTCACCGCGAGCGGTACCACCCGCGCCTCCACCAGCTCGTCCGGTTCCGGCTCCTCCGGCTCGGGGTCCTCCTCTGCTGCGTCGGCCTTCGGGGCGACCTCCGCTGCCTCGGGCTCTGGTTCCTCAGGCTCAGGCTCAGGTTCAGGCTCAGGCTCGGGCTCCTCGAGCGCCTCCTTCGCCGTGCTCAGCGACCTCTCCTCGATGCAGCTCGTCGTGCCCCTCTCCGAGTCCGAAGTCATCGACGTCCGCGACGGTCAGCCCGCCACCGTCACGATCGAAGCGCTCGAAGGGCGCAAGCTCGCCGCGCACGTCCTCTCGCGTCGCCACGCTCCCCACCTCCTCCTCCGGCGTCGTCAGCTACGACGTCACCTTCCAGCTCGACCAGCTCGCCTCGCGGGCTGAAACCGGGGATGTCCGCCACCGCCGAAGTCGTCGTCAGGCAGGCCGAAGGCGTCAACGTGCCCACCACCGCGATCTCCGCCGACACCGTGACGGTCGTGCACGACGGCACCGAGACCCGCCGCCGCGTCGTCACCGGACTGGCCGGCGACAGCTCCACGATCGTCCTCTGCGGACTCTCCGCCGGCGAACAGATCGTGCTGCCCGTCGCGCGTGCCTCCAGCACCAGCTCGAGCCTGCTCTCGCGGTTGGGCAGCCGCACCGGCGCGCTCGGCGGCGGCGGCCTCGGTGGCGGGGGCGGCGGCGGCGCAGCGTTCTTCGGCGGGGGCGGGGGCGGCTTCAGGGGGGGTTGATGGGACATCTTTTTCGACCCCATGTAGGCAGTTGATGCGACACCCTCGACGACCCGCACGCACGGGTCCCCCGCGACCGGCCGCTGGTGGGACGCGCCCCGCTCGCCACCCGGGGTGGGAGGGGCGACAGCCGCCGCCCGCACCCCGTCATCGACGTCCGCGACGTCTCCAAGACCTACGCCATCGGCCCGATCCGCGTGCCCGCGCTGCGCGGCGTCTCGCTGCGCATCGAGCGCGGCGACTTCGTCGCGATCATGGGCTCCTCCGGCAGCGGCAAGAGCACGCTGATGAACATCCTCGGCTGCCTCGACGTCCCCACCGAGCGGGCGCTACCTGATCGACGGCACCGACGCCCACGACCTCGACGAGGACGAGCTCTCCGACCTGCGCAACCGCAAGCTCGGGTTCGTCTTCCAGTCCTTCAACCTCGTGGCGCGCACCCCCGCGCTCGCCAACGTCGAACTGCCGCTCGCCTACGCCGGCCTGCACCGCGCCGAGCGCCGCCGCCGCGCCGAGCGCGCGCTGGCCTCCGTCGGCATGGCCAACCGCGCTGCACCACCTCCCCTCCGAGCTCTCCGGCGGCCAGCAGCAGCGCGTCGCCGTCGCCCGCGCGATCGTCACCAACCCCTCGCTGATCCTCGCCGACGAGCCGACCGGCAACCTCGACTCGCACTCCACCGAGGACGTGCTCGCGATCTTCGCGGACCTCAACCTCGAAGGGCGCACCGTCGTGCTGATCACCCACGAGCCCGACGTCGCCGCCCAGACCAAGCGCGTCGTGCGCCTCTGCGACGGGCAGGTGCGTCGAAGACCGCCGCCTGCTCGGCGTGCACGACCCCCCGCCCTCCACGCACCACCTGAAGTCCGCGCACCTCGCGGCTCCGCGTCGAGGCCCGGCCATGATCGGCATCGAGACGCTGCGCATCGCCTGGGGCGGGATCGTCGCCAACAAGCTCCGCTCGGGCCTGACGATCCTCGGCATGACGATCGGCGTCGCCTCGGTGATCATCCTGATCGCCGTCGGCAACGGTTCCTCCAAAGCGGTGGAGGAACGGATCGAGAGCCTCGGCACCAACGTGCTGCTCGTCGAGTCCGGTGCGATCCGCGGCGGGGCGCGCTTTGGCGGCTCCTCCGCGAGCGCCGTCTCGCTGACCAAGCAGGACGCCGCCGCGCTGCAGAGCCACTCCGAAGCGCCCGACGTCAAGAGCGCCTCGCCCGTCGTCAACGCCACCGGCGTCACGCTCGTCTTCGACGGCACCTCCTACGAGCCCGGCACGTTCGTCGGCACCACCCCCTCCTACCTCGCTGCCCACGGCTACCACGTCCAGGAAGGCGCCGCCTTCACCGAACGCCGACGTCGCCCACCACGCGCGCGTCGCCGTGATCGGGCAGACCGTCGCCGAAGAGCTGTTCCCCGGGCAGGACCCCGTGGGGCAGACGATGCGCGCCAACGGCGTCAACTTCGAGGTCGTCGGGGTGCTCGCCGCCAAGGGCTCCAACGGCGTCTCCAACCTCGACGAAATCGTGGTCGCCCCGATCTCCACCGTGCAGGACTCCCTCTCGGGCTACGGCCCGATCGACTCGATCACCGTCGAGGCCACCTCCGAGTCCGCGCTCTCCTCCGCCGAAGCCGAGGTCACCCAGATCCTCGAGCAGCGCCACCGAGTCAAGGACACCGCCGAACCCGGCTTTCAGGTCATCAACCAGGGCTCGCTGCTGGAAACCACCACCTCCACCACCTCGCGTCTTCACCACGCTGCTCGGCGAGGTCGCCGCGATCTCGCTGCTCGTCGGCGGCATCGGCGTGATGAACATCATGCTCGTCTCCGTCACCGAGCGCACCCGCGAGATCGGCATCCGCAAGGCCGTCGGCGCGCGCCGCTCGCGACATCCTCACCCAGTTCCTCACCGAGGCCGTGCTCGTCTCGCTGATCGGCGGCCTCACCGGCGTGCTGCTCGGCGTGCTCGGCGTCCCAGTTCGAAATCGCCGGCGTGCACCCCGCGATCGCCACCTACTCCATCTTCCTCGCCTTCGGCGCCGCCGTGCTCACCGGCCTGTTCTTCGGCACCTACCCCGCCGGGCGCGCCGCGCGCCTGCGACCGATCGAGGCGCTGCGCTTTGAGTGAGTCACCCACCCCCAACGAAGAGTTTTCGATCGCGCCCGCCCCCAGCGAGGAGCACCCCGTCTCACCACCCCACCCCGAAGAGGAGTCCGTCATGCCCGACGCACAGACCGCCATCCACGAGGAAGAGGACCAGTGGGCGGAGGAGCCTCTGGACGAACTGCCCACCGCGCCCGCGGCGGCGCCTGCTCGGGGCGGGCGGGAATCCCATACCCCTCGCGCTGCTCGGCGTGCTCCTGCTCGCCTGCGGCTTCATCGGCGGCGTGCTCGTCGAGAAGGGCCAGACCTCCTCCTCCAGCACCGGCGGCGCCGCCGCCGGTCTGGCCTCCAGGCTCGCGGCACTGCGAGGCGCCGCCGGCGCCGGCTCCACCACGACCGGCGGCGGCGCGGCAGCGGGGCGGGCGGCAGCTCCACAGGCGCCGGAGGCTTCGCCGGGGGCGGGGGCTTCGCGGGGCGCCTCGGCAGCCTCGCGGGCGGCGCCACCATCGGCGAAGTCTCCTACATCAGTGGGCAGCACGCTGTACGTGACCAACGCCGAAGGCAACACCGTCAAGGTCACCACCTCCCCCGCCTCGTCGATCACCAAGACCGTCAAAGCCGACCTCCACGGCATCCACCCCGGTGAAACCGTCGTCGTCCGCGGCGCCAAAGGCTCGGACGGCGCCGTCAGCGCCGAATCCATCAGCGTCGGCGCCAGCGGCGGCGGCGGCCTCTCCTCGCTGTTTGGGGGCGCAGGTGGCCGCGGCGCAGGTGGCGGCGCGGGCGCGAGTTCGGGCTCCGGCGGACCGGCTCTGTTCGGTGGGTGATTGCCGTATCTTGATGTCCTTCGACAAAGGAGCTCCATGCCTCACTTCAGCATCAAAGGCCGCACACCGGCCGTCAGCCGCACTGACGATCGCCCTGCTCGCCTGTCTCGGGCTGGCGGCGTGCGGCGGCTCTTCAAGCACCTCGACTCAGACCACCGCCAACGCAGCCGCGACCGGCACCACGACGACCGGCACGACCACGCCCGGGGACGTCATCCACCCCCACCGTGCCCCCCCGGGCGACCCAACCCGGCGCGCTTCACCGCGATGCGCGCGTGCCTGGCGAAGAAGGGCATCACCCTCCCCCAGCGCACCCCCGGGGCCGGCGGCTTCCTCGGCGGTCGGTGGTCCGCAGCTGCCCAAGGGCGTGACGCGCGCGCAGTACGCGGAAGCGCTCAAAGCGTGCGGCGCGAACTTCCCGGGCCGCGGCCACTTCAGCAGGGCGCCGCACGCCTTCAACAGCCCGCGCTTCCACGAAGTGCTCGCTCGCTTCGCCGCGTGCCTGCGCCAGAACGGGGTCAACGTGGGCGAACCCAACACCTCGGGCAAAGGCCCGGTCTTCGACACCAAGGGGCTCAACACCGGCAGCACCCAGTTCAAAGCGGCCGAGGCGAAGTGCAGGAGCACGCTGCTCGCCGGTCTGCGGCCCAAAGCCAGCCCCGGGGCCGCCGGTGGTGGCGGCACAACCGGCTGAGCGGCGCCCGCTCGAGCACAACCGGCTGGATGGCGCCGTGCCCGGTTCGGCGGCGCCACCGGCTGGACGGCGCCCGCTCGGTGGCACCACGCGACTGAGCGGCGGTGCCCGGCAGCGAGAGTGAGGACCAGGCGCCCGCGGCGGTTTTAGCCGTGGGCGCCCAGTTCGCGGTTGGTGGGCGCGGCCTGCGGGTCGCGGATCGCCGTCGAGCTCGGGCCCGTGGCGACAGTCGGCTTCGGCAGCGCCGCGATGCGCCCGATCAGCTGACTCCACTGCGCCCCGTTCAGGTCGCCCGTCACCGTCAGCGGCGAGGCCGCCCCGGCGTGGGCGCTCGCGGCGTGGGCCCTCGCCGGGTGCCGCGGGAGGAAGTCGATGTAGATGTGGTCCCACGCGGAGGGGAGCGCCTGCGTGGTGCGGAGCTTCCGGGTACTGCATCAGGCTCACGATCCGGTGGGGCGCGAACCGCCCGCTGAGGGTCAGCAGCGTGCGGATCGCCGCGTCGGCGACCGTCCCCTGACCCTGGTGGCCGGCGATCGGGACCCCGTTGATCGCGGTGATTTCCACCGCCGTGCCCCGGTCGTGTGCCGCCCGGGCCGCCGCGGCGTCCGCGCTGGGGGCGACGCTCAGGCCCGACGGGGAGACTCCGCCTCGCGGGCACCGCAGCGCCGCCACCGTCGGCTGTAGGCCGCTGCGGGAGAGGAACTCCAGCACCGCCAGCACCCGCCCGTCGACCGCGCCTGACGCCACGTCGCGGCGACCGCACGCGTCGAGCTGGACCCCCGGGTCCGACAGCACCGCCAGCTCCAGTTCCGCCTTGGACATCTCCAGCGCATCCCCCGCGGTCGCGCCGAGCAGCGCGTTCGCGCCCTTCGAGCCCTTGGGGTGCAGCGCCGCGCCGAGCTGCCTCCAGTTCGCCAGCAGCGGCTGCGGGTCGATCGTGCCGCTGTCGCCCGCCGGGCGCACCGCGAAGCGCAGCTGCCCCGCGCTCGCGCCCACCGGCGTGTCGAGGCGGCCGAGCACCGTGCCCTCGGAGACGATCGAGCCGCTCCGTAGCGGCAGCCAGCGTCCGTTGCCCGTGCCCGCGGCCTTCGCCGCGCTGGCCGCCGCGGCGCGCGCGATCGGGTTGCCGGGGTGCGCGTACAGACGCACCCTGCCCATCCCCGCGGGCGCCGTTTCGCCTTCGGCTTCCGTCGAGGCGCTCGGCAGCGGTGCGGGGGCGGCGTGGTGGCGGACCTTGAGCGTGAGCGGCGACTGGTGGCCCGCGGTCGCAGGCTGCGTCGGCGCGGGGTCCTGCGACGCGGTGACGCGGCGCGCGAGCGTGGGAAGCGTGGGGCGGTAGCGGGGGGCGATGGAGCCGAGGCCGGCGTACGTGAACACGTCCCCGTAGACGTCGCGCAGCACCAGGTAGCGCCCGAGCGAGTGGGAGTGCCCGAGGTGCTCGATCCGACCGCTCTCCACCGCCCTCACTGGGGCGCCCGGAGCGCCGAGCAACTCGACCAGCTGTGAGGGCTTCGCGGGCGCGTTCGCCTTCGCTTCCGCGCGCCGTGCGGTCACCTGCGGAGGGGGCGGGGGCTTGAAGCCCGGCGTGGCCGCGGCGCCAGACGCTCCGCTCCCCGTGTGCGCGGCGCCACCCGCGGCGGCGGTCCCCGCGGGGGAGGTTGCAGGGGTACCGGCAGCTGCGCCAGCCGCGTCCGCGGGAGTAGGCGCCGTCGCAGCCGCGTCAGCGGGGGTGGGCGCAGTGCTCAGGGGCACCGCCCCCGCGGTGGCGCTCGACGAGCCGCTGGGGGACGGGGTCCCGGCTTCGGCTCCCGCTCCCGTCCCGCTCGTAGCGCCCCCGCGGCCCCGCCGGCCCCGAGAGCCACGCCGAGACCGCTCGAGCCCGGTGCCACGTGCGCGCCGGGGGTGGGCGCGCGGCCGTCCACGAGGCCGGTGAGCGTGCCGATCACCGAGCGCGGGAAGCTCGCGATCAGGCGCGCACGCAACAGCACCGATTCCACGTATTCCTGAGAGTGGTTGTAGGCGAGGATCGCCGTGTCGAGGTTGTGGGAGGCGCCCGCCGCGTGCAGGTACCGCGCCGCCGCGAAGATCGCGTCGACCGGGTTGGCCGGGTCGGCGTAGCCCGCTTCGGTGGCGTCCACCCCGTAGCGCAGCCACGTCGAGGGCATGAACTGCATCCACCCCACCGCTCCCGCGGTGGAGACCGAGAGGTCGGTGCCGTAGTCGGTCTCGACTTCGTTGATCGCCGCGAGCACCTGCCAGGGGACGTCGTACTGGAAGGCAGCGGCTTTGTAGATCGGGAGCAGGAACAGGGGGATGCGGAAGAAGTCGAGCGCCTGCGCGGACACCGCCGAGTCGCTGAACAGCGCCGCGAGCCCCGCTGCTTCGCCGCCCGCGGCCTGCGGGGCCGGCGCGACGCCGTTGGGGGTGCCCGGGGGCGCCGTGGTGGGCCCGTTCTTCGCGGTGCTTTCGCCGGCGGGCGTGGAGGCACCGCCACCCTGCCCGCCCGCGCCGGAGCCGCCCTTGGTGACGCTCGCGCCAGTGCGCCTGCCGGCGGTGACCTGCTGGGTGTGCTGCACCACCACCGTCGGTGCCGCGCTTGGGGCTTCCACCGGGGCGGTCGAGGTGCCCGCCGAAGTGGTGGGCGTGTCGGAGGACCCCGGGGCGCCTGTCGGCGCGGGGGCGGTGGCGGTCGAGGTCGTGGTCGAGGGTGCGGGGGACGATTCGGACGCTCCCTGCGCCGGGGCCGGCGCCTGGGGGGTGGTCGTCGTGACCGGCGGGGTGGGGCCTTCGCCTGCCCCGGCCGCCCCCGCGGGCGCTTCGGCGCCAAGCGCCGCACCCGGCCCGCCCAGGCCGGCCGTGAGGCCACCGCCGGCCAGTACGGAGAGCACGGCGCGACGCGCCCACCGGCGCGGGGTGCTCATCCGCGGCCTCCCCGCGGCATTCTTGGATGGTCGTCGTGTCGCATACTCATGCCGAAGGGCGGGCCGCACTCGCGAGGCCCGCCGCCCGGCTAGGGTTCATATCGGCAGCCAACCACGTCGCGGTAAAGGATTTGTAATCCCGCCCGCAAACCTGCCCGCGGTGATGGAGGGTGTTTAAGACGATATCTCCCCTATCGGCGGGAGTGGCCGCACACTACAGACCCCCGGGCGGGCCTCCGTGGTAGCCGGATGGCGGACCCCGAGGGCCTCTTGCGCAGGACTTGTTGCAGAACGGCTTCCAGACGCTCTCAAGCGCAGGGTTCGAGCGGTTGAGGGCAGCCCCGCCCGGGGAGCCCGCCGAGCGAGGCCGGCGGCAGCGCTCCGTTCCCTGGATTCGGGGGTTTAGGACATTGAGGACTTACGCAATGCACCCTCCACACAACACGGAGTTGCAGCCGAAGCTGCGAACGGGTACCGTCAGGACTCGCAGTCGAAGGACAAGGAGCGAGGGAGAGGTGTTCAACATGTCCAGATCAAGAGCTCTGGTGGCAGCTGCGGTCCTGTGCGTGTGTCTCGCCGCCGCCGCGGCTGCGTGGGCGGCGGAGACCCTGACGGTCACCGCGGCCTTCTCCCCGGACAAGCTGGGTGCGCCCACCAACGTCCACGGGAGCGCCACGATCGGCACGACGACGGGAACGCTGCCGTCGCCGATCGTGGAAACCACCGTGATGGGGCCGGCGGGCCTCGCGGTGGACGTCAAGGGCGTGGGCACCTGCAGCCCCGCCAAGCTCAAGGCCACTCTGGAACCGAACGTCTGCCCCAAGGACTCCAAAGCCGGCTTCGGGGGTGGCGTTGGCGAGTACGAACTCGGCAAAGAAGTACGCAAAGAGCCCTTCACGCTCAACTTCTACCGGGCGCCCGATGAAGATGGCCACCTCGTGCTGCTGGCCTTCCTCAACGCGGTCTCGCCGGTCTCGGTGCAGCTCGTGCTCACGGCGCAGATCGTCCAGGAGCCCAAGCCCTACGGGCTTGGCTTCACCTTCAAGGTGCCGATCATCGAAACGCTGCCCGGAGCCTCGCCCGCGACCGCGGAAAGCATCTACATCACGCTCGGCGCGCCCAACGCCGCCTACTTCGAGACCGTCGGCGGCAAGCGCAGGCTGGTCCACGTGAAGGGGATCATCGTCCCTAAGCGCTGCCCCCACGGCGGCTTTCCCTACGAGACGCAGATCGCCTTCGCCGACGGCACCACGAACACGGTCAAGGGCACGATCCCCTGCCCTCACGGGTAGGCGCGCCGGATGCCCGTTCCCTCGATCGGTCGCCGGGCGGTCCTCGCCCTCGCGGCCTGCGCGGTACTCGTGGTGGGGCTCTCGGTACCCCTCGTGGCGCAAGCGGTGGAATCGGAGACAGTCGCCGCGATCAGGCCATCGTTCTCCCCGGACCGGCTCGGCGCGAGGGCGGCCGTCACCTTCGCCGTGCACTTTTCGGGCGGGGAATCCGGGGTGCCCTCCCCGGTGCGCAGGGCCGTGGTGCAGCTTCCCCCGGGGTTGAGCATGAACATACCCCACCTCCGCAGCTGCACACGGCAGCAGTTGCAGGCGCGCGGTGCGAGCGGCTGCCCGGCGCGATCGCTGATCGGCACCGGACACGCTCTTGCCGACGTACACGCGGGCGCGGGCGTCGAAAGCGAGGAAGCGAAGGTGTGGGCGTTTCTCGGCCCGCCGCACGGCCTCAACCCGACGCTCGAGATCCTCGGCCAGGGCTACACGCCGCTCGACGAGCGGGTTGTGATCACCGCCACCGTGCTCCCCGACCACCCGCCCTACGGCGAAGAGCTCGTGATGTCGATCCCCGCGATCCCCTCGATCCCCTACGAGCCGAACGCCTCGACCGTCTCCTTCTCGCTGACCGTCGGCGGCGCGCGCTTTGAGAAGCACAACCCGAACACGGCCGTGCTGCCCACCCACTGCCCCGCCGGCGGTTTTCCGTTTGCGACCGAATTCGGCTACGAAAACGGCACCACGAGCACCACCACGGCGACCGTCCCCTGCCCGTAGCGACGGTGGGCCTTCACCCGAGCTCGACGAGCCGGTACCCTTAGTCTCATGGAAGCGCTCCTCTCGATCCTGCAGGTGTTCATCGCGGTGGGCCTGATCTTCCTGGTGCTGATGCACTCGGGGAAAGACTCCGGGCTCTCCGGCGCCTTCGGCGTGGGCACCGGCCAGGGCCCGCTGGGGGGTGGCTCACTCGTGGAGCGCAACCTCAACCGCTGGACTGTCTTCTTCGCGCTCCTGTTCGTCGGCAACACGATCGTGCTGCTGACCAAGCCCTGGTAGCGGCTCTGGCTCGAGCTGGTCGAGGATCTCCAGTGCCTCCGCGCGCAGCGTGGCGTTGGTGGCCAGGTAGTCCTCGCGGGAGAGCTTGCCGGTAGCAAGGTCGAGCTCCAGATCGCGCAGCTCGCGGTACTTGACTTCGCGCGCGAGCTCGAGTGTTGCCGGCCGGGAGACGCGACGCCGTAGAGCGCCAGGAGCGGGCGAGAGCGCGAGCAGGCCCCCGGCGAAGACGATCAGCCCGCCGAGCCAGATCCACATGATCAGCGGGGAGACGAGCAGGCGAAACTGCGCGGGGGGCGGGTGCTTGAGGTATTCGTGGGCGAGGAAGTCGATCACGAACAGGCCCTCGTCGGGGCGCGAGAAGGGGATCGTCCTGTTGCCGACTTCGATGACGCGTTTCAGCCGCGGGGTTTCGATTTCGGGCTGGATCGCGCTCCACAGGTCGCGCGTGAGGCTCGCGCTGATGCCGATGTTGCTGACGGCCTGACCACCGATCAGGTGCCCCACCGAGCCCTGTGATTCTTCCTGGGATTCGTAGAAGTCCTCGGAGGGGCGCAGCGTGGTGACGTAGCGCCCGCCCCGGGTGACCCGCAGCACCGCGCCGAAGTTCGCCGTGGACCCCGTGTGGGTGGGGTCGTAGCGCGGGGTGAGGGTCGCGGTGGGGCGCACGTAGCGCACGGTGTAGGAGCCCACGCGCACGGACTGCCCCGGGGAGAGGCTCACCTGGGAGACGTGCTGGAAGGAGGAGGAGGCGGCGACCCCGACGAACAGCACGGCCATCCCGACGTGCACGATGTAGCCGCCGTAGCGTCGGCGGTTGCGCCGGATCAGACTCAGCAGCGCCACCGGGGGAGCCTCGCCCGAGGCGCCGCGGCGCACGCGCGTGCCGCGCCACAGCTCCTGCGCGACAGAGCCGAGCGCAAACGCGGCGCAGCAGAACATCGCCAGTGCCGTGGGCTTCTGCGTGACGCCGGCCGCGACCAGCGCCGCGAGCGTGATGAGCGCCGCCGCGCAGGGCACCGCGAGGTTGCGGAGCACCCCCCTAGGTGTGGCGCGCCGCCAGGCGATCACCGGCCCGATCCCGGAGAGCAGCACGAGGATCAGCGCCAGCGGGACGGTGTAGCGGTCGAACCACGGCCCCCCCACGGAGGCGGACTGGCCGGTGAGCGCTTCGGAAATCTTGGGGAACCACGTCCCCCAGAAGATCACGAAGGCGAGGCCGACGAGCACGAGGTTGTTGAACAGGAAGATCGCCTCGCGCGAGAGCAGCGAGTCCAGGCGGTGGGTGCTGGCGAGCCCGTCGCGGCGCGAGACCACCAGGTAGATCGAGCCCACGAGCATCGCGGCAATCAGCACGAGGAAGGGAACGCCGACGGTGGCGCCGCCGAAGGCGTGGATCGAGTCGAGGATCCCGGAGCGCACCATGAACGTGCCCATGATCGCGAGCGTCCCCGTCGCCAGCGGCAGCGAGACGTTCCACACCTTGAGCATCCCGCGGCGCTCCTGGATCATCAGCGAGTGCAGGAACGCGGTGCCCGTCAGCCAGGGCAGCAGCGAGGCGTTCTCGACCGCGTCCCAGCCCCAGTAACCCCCCCAGCCGAGCTCCGAGAAGGACCAGCTCGCGCCGAGCAGGATGCCGATGCCGAGGAACAGCCAGGCGGCCATCGCGAAGCGGCGCACCACGGCGATCCACTCGCCGTCCACCCTACGCGCGATCAGGGCGCCCATCGCGAAGGCGAACGGCACCGTGCACAGGGTGTACCCCGAGTAGAGCACCGGGGGGTGGATCATCATCGTCGGGAAGCGCAGCAGCGGGTCGAGGCCCTCCCCTTCGGGCGGCGCGGGGCTGGTGGTGGTGAAGGGGTTCGCGTAGAACACCATCAGCGAGACGAAGAACCCACCGAAGCCGAGCAAGATGGCGGTCGCGTAGGAGGCGACCTCGCGCAGGCGCCCGCGCGTGAGGAACAGTACGAGGCTCGACCACAGCGAGAGTAGCCACGCCCACAGCAGCAGCGAGCCTTCCTGAGAGGACCACACCGCGGCGGCGCGGTAAAGCATCGGGGTGGTGCGGCTGGAGGTGTCCGCGACGGCGTTGAACGCGAAGTCGTTGCTCAGGAACGCGATCTCGAGCACGACCATCCCGAGCGTGAGCAGGCCGGCGAGCGCGTACACCGCCCGGCGGCCCGCGAGCGAGAACTCCGCGCGGCCACTGCGCGCCCCGTAGATCGAGACCGCGATGCCGTACACGCACACGATCAGCGCGAGCACCAGGCAGACGTGTCCGAGGAGCGCCATCAGGCCTGCCTCTCGCCGCCGGCTCGCCGACAAGGGCCAGGAGACGTCGAATTGGCCGTCGAGCCGGCGGTGCGGTTCACGATCACGTTCAGGCGTTCTGCTTCTCGGAGGGCGGGGCGACGGTGTACTTAGAGGGGCACTTGGTGATCAACGAGTTCGCTTCGCCGGTGTAGCTGCCGCCGTCCTTCTGCACGGTGACGATGATCTCGCGCCCTTCTTTGAAGGGGTCGGGGACGATCCCGGTGTAGGCGACCGGGACCGCGTCGGCGCCGTTGGCGCGGTCGGCGACGCTGAAGCGGAGCACGGACCCTTCGTGGCGCACGGAGCCGGTCACGACCGTCCCAGTGAGCTGGTAGCTGCGGCCGGGCTGAGCCTCGCGCAGCAGCTGGCTGGGGGTGAGCGCGGGGCTGGCGGCGGTGAAGCTCGTGTAGATCAAGGCGCTCGCCAGCAGCACCGCGGCGCTGAGCGCCACCACGAGCCGCACCGTGCGCTTGCGATCGGGGTTCATCGCGCCCAGTATCTCAAATGCCCGCCAGGGAATCGCCGGTGGACGGCGAAACCTTGGGACGTGAGCCGGGTCTATACGTACAGAGAGGTATGAGACCGAGCCTTCGACACCAGATCGGCGAACGGCGCCGCACCCACCGCATCCGGGGTGCACACCGGCCCGACCCCGCGCTCGAGACCCCCGCCACCCTGCAGGAGGCCGACACCGCCGCGCAGGAGCCTCACACCGCCGTGATCGAGCCCGACATCGCCGCGCGGACGCCCCACACCGCCGTGATCGAGCCCGATATCGCCACGTGGAAGCCCAACACCGCCATGATCGAGCCCGACATCGCCGCGCAGCGGGTGCGTGAGGCGGGCGGCCCGAGCGACCTGGCCACATACGCCTGCGAGTGCGGCTACCTGTTTGCTGCGTCGGTGACCACCACGGTGGGATGTCCGCACTGCGGCACCCCGCAGGCGTGGTAGTCGATCTCGACTCCATGAGGGTCACCCACTTCGGCGCGGTGGCCCTGGCGTAAGGGGCGGTGGCCCTGGCGTAATCTCCAAGGAGCGCCATGCCCTCACTCGGACAGTTCACAGCCTCGAGCTCACAGTTCGCCAACAAGCGCGGCATTTACGCTGGGCGACGCTCAACGAAGATCCACGTGGCTCTTTACCGCCGGACCGGCGGCAGGATCGGCGGGCATCTCCCCGGCTGGCCCGAGGCCCGGATAGTCCTAGTCGACCACACGGGCGCCAAGAGCGGCGCGAAGCGGACATCTCCGCTGATGTACCACGAGGACGGCAACGCCATCGCCGTGGTGGGCTCGAAGGCCGGCCAGCCAACGCATCCCGCGTGGTTCCATAACCTCAAGGCGAACCCGGACACCACGATTCAGATCGGCTCGGTGGTTCGCGAGGTCCGTGCCCGCGTCGCGACCGACGAGGAGCGCGATCGCCTCTGGCCGGAGTTCGTCGCGTTCTACCCGGGATACGACTTCTACCAGCGCAACGCGAAGGACCGGAAGATCCCGATCATGATCCTCGACCCTCGTTAGGACCGTGCCCGCACGCCAGACACGACTGGCGTGAGACTGGCGCGAACTCATGGTGCGGTCGCAGCGAGCACATAGGCGCTCATACCGGGGATCGTGAAGCGCAGCTCGCCGTTCTCGACGGTCAGGGTCCCCTGCTTGAGCAGGTCGTCGCGCACGCTCGAGACCTGCTTGGTCCTGCGCCCCAGCTCGTCGGCGACCATGCGGCCACTCACGCGCTCCCCGGCCGCCGTGACTGTCGCGACGGCGGCAAGGTAGCGCCTCTGCGTCAGACTCGCGGCGCTCCAGCGAGCGGCATAAAGGCCGCGTTCAAGCTCCCTCTGTGCCCGTGGTAGTGCCGCCTGGGCTGCAGCGCGGTCGATCTGCCGCTTGCCCGCTGAGGTACGCCAGGCGTGGTGCCCGTAGAGCTGCACGGCGTATGGGTAGCCGCCGGACGCGTCGGCCAGCAGCTTGGCTGCCGCCTCGTCCATCGGACGCCCCGCCGCCTGAGCGGGCGCCCGCAGCGCCCGTACCGTGTCCTCCCGGCCCAGCAGGCCGAGCTCATGCCAAGCGCCGCGCTCCATGTATGTCACGGAATGCTCCGGAGAGCGCATCAGCGGCAGTCCGGCGAGGACGACAACCAGCGGCCAGCGCTCACCTGTGCCCTCCTGCAGCAGGGCCGCGAGTGCGGCAAGCTCGGCACGGGCTGCCAGGTGCGCCTCATCCAGCGTCAGCACGATGCCGCTGTCGTGAGTGCTCGCGAGCTCCACGAGCGCGGTGAGCACTCCCCGGAGGGAGGAGGCGGCTTGCTCCTGCGTGTCGGAGGCACGTGCGAACTGAACCTCGCCGCCAACGCCCGGCAGCCCAGCATGCACCGTCACCGACTCCGCCCGCAGCGACCGCTTGCGTCGGGACTGCTCGATCAGCTCATACGCACGGCCAATGGCCTCGATGAGGTCGGGCGTGAACACCGTGCGCGGGCGCAACTCCACATGCACTCGCGGCCATCCGAACCGCGAGCCCGCGATCGCCGCCGCTTCTGAGAGCAGGACGGTCTTCCCGACTCCTCGCGCTCCGGCGAGAAGCACTGGCCTCGGCATACGTCTATCGATAGCGGCGACCTCAATCGCGTCGATGAGATCCTCAAGCACCTCCTCGCGACCTGCCAGCTCAGCGGGAATCTCGTTGAAGCCAGGGCGATACGGGTTCTCGACTCGTGTCAGACGCAGGAGACTAGCAGCATCTAGCCGGACTAGCGATGTCTAGCCGGACTAGCGATGTCTAGCGAGCCTCACGTGATGAGCCACGACGACCCGTGGTCTTGGCCAAGAACCATGCTACGAACCCCCTGGTCTTGGTAAGCGACTGACACCTCGTCGCAGCGCGAAGGTCGTTGGTCATGGCCGAGAAAGAGTCGGTGGATTGCTCACGGCAGATCCCATGTCGTGAGATGTTGGCTTGGTTGGTTTCGGTGATGTGCGTGCCGCAAGCGTGCCGAGCCATGCGCAGATTGCTGCGGTGAAGGCGTTGTTGTTGTCGCCGGCGACCATGTGGCCGGCCCGCGGGACTTCGGCCAGGGTCGCGGTCGCCGCGAGCTCGGTGAACTCGCGCGCGATGCCCGCGGTGAGCACGTCGCTCTCTGCCCCGCGGACAAGCAGGCAGGGTTGGCGCAGCCGTGCGGCGGCGATTGTGAGGCGCTCGGAGAGCTGGGTTGGGTCGTTCATCATCGCGCGGGCCTGGGTCAGGATCTCTGGGTCCCAGTGCCACCTCCAGCGTCCGTCGTCGTGTCGGAGGTTGTGGCGCAACCCCGTCGTGTTGCGAGGTCGTGCGCGGTGAGGAAGGTAGGCCGCGACAGCGTCGGCAGCCTCGGTGAGACTGGCAAAGCCTTCCGGGTGCTGCTCCATGAAGCTCACGATCCGCCCGCCGCCGCGCGGCTGGAAGCGGTGCGCGACGTCAACCAGGACGAGGCCGGCGGCGGGCGCCGCCGGTGCCTCTGCGAGTGCCAGCAGGCTGGCGATGCCGCCCAGCGAGGCTCCGATCACGACCGGGTCCTCCGCGACCGCTGCGATCAAGGCCCGCACGTCGGCGGCGAAGTCCTCGAGCGCGTAAGCCGGGGGTCGCGGATGGGTGCTCTCGCCGTGGCCGCGCAGATCGACAGTGATCGCCCGCCAACCAGCGTCTGCGAGGCTCGTCGCGGTCGCATGCCACGCGTGTCGTGTCTGGCCGCCGCCGTGCAGCATGAGCGCGACGGGCGCGTCCGGGTCGCCGAAGGTATCCGCGGCCAGGCGGATGCCCGCGGCGCCCCCGTCGAACACGACAGCGGCCCGCGTCATCACGACCCACGCCGCCGCTTGCGCCGCAGCGGTGCGGCAAGCTCCGCGGCACACTCCTCGCTTGCACCAGCGGCGAACACCACGTCCACCGCGAAGCGCACACGCGTACGAAACGCTGCGTCTGAGATCTGGCCCGCGGCCCACTGACGCAACGCGCCGCCGGCTGCCGTCGCGATGTGCCCGACCAGCGCCTCGACATGAAGATCGGGCCTGAGCATCCCGCACGCCTGTCCGCGGCGCAAAGCGGCGCGCAGCCGCGGAGACCGGGTTCTCCTGCAGGAGCGCGCCGCTGCGCCCCCCGCTGTTGACCAGATGCCTCGAGACGGCTGCGTCGGCGATGAACAGCTCGGCCGTCTCGCCGACGATCCTGCGCGCCTGCTCGCGCGGGTCCTCCTCGGCGGCGAGAGCCAGGCAAGCGTCGAGCTCGCGCAGCAGCGCGTCGGACAGCGCAGCCCATTGCTGCTCTCGCGGTCCGACGAGGTTGAAGACCGTCGCAGGCGAGAGGTCTGCCAGCTCGGCGATGCGCTCAACGGTCGGTGTCTCCTCTGGACACTCACGCAGCAGCTCGCGAATCGCCTCGAGAATGCGCTCGACGGCGCTGCTGCTTGTGGCGCTCACGCAGGCCTGCCGTCGGGGCTGAAACTGACATCCCCTAGAAGTTTAGAGGAGGCTCTAAATCTAGTCAAGTCTCTAGGTTCTCGTCCACCTATGCTGAAATGGGTTCAAAGAGGCGCTCGTACACCCGGTAGCGGCGCTTGATCTCGGCGCCCATGCCTTCCAGCGCGCGGTTCATCGGCTCGTTGACCTCCAGCGTCCAGCCCATCTCGCCGCCCTTCTGCGGCGTGCGTTCGGCCGCGTCGAAGTGCATCTGGTACAGGCGAGCCGCCACGCCCGTGTGCCGGTAGGCCGGTGTCACGCCGAGGATGATCACGCGGATCGCGTCGATCTTCTTGCGCTCGCGCAGCGCCCTGACCCAGCCGAACGGCAACAGCCGCCCGTTCAGCTTGGCGAGCACCTGGTTGTAGTCGAGCAGCGTCAGCGCCCCTCCGACCACCTCGCCGGTGTCCTTGCGTTCAGCGAACATCGCCCAATTCTCATCCAGCACGGGCGCGAGGTCTTTGGCGT
Source organism: uncultured Solirubrobacterales bacterium (assembly GCA_963831945.1). Lineage (GTDB taxonomy): Bacteria > Actinomycetota > Thermoleophilia > Solirubrobacterales > Solirubrobacteraceae > Palsa-744. The sequence continues at coordinate 804,434 of CAWHSC010000003.1, forward strand.
AGTGACGGACCTCCTCCTCGGTCAGCGGCACGAACCCCCAGTTGCGCTCCCACGCGGAGTTGTAGAGCTCCACGAAGCGTCCCACCTCCGCCTGCAGGTCCTTCTTGCGGAAGTTGCGACACACGATCCCGTGCTCTGATTCGAGCTTCTCGGCCGTCTCCCAGATCGCGGGATGGACCTTCTCGCGATCCTGCACGTACAGCCTCCACATGTACAGGTCCATCGCCTTCTCCATGCCGAGCTCCTGCTCTAAGAGGCGCTGGTAGTAGGAGTGATGCCAGGGGCAGAGGATGATCGGGGGATGCTCATGGCCCTCGATCAACAGGCCGCACTCGTCGTTGGTCGTGAAGTCCATCGGACCGACCATCCGGTCACGGCCCTGCTCGCGCAGCCACACCTCGGCGGCGTCGAGCAGCGCGCGGGCGGCCTCGGGGTCGTCCTCACACTCGAACCACCCGAACAGACCCCACGCGTTGCCCTGGAACTCGTTGAAGTTGCGGTCCACGTGCGCGCTGACGCGTCCGACCGCCCGCCCGTCACGCCACGCGAGGAAGTACTGGGCCTCCGCGTGCTTGAAGAACGGGTTCTTCTTCCGGTCCAGCCGCTTCTTGACATCCATCAGCAGCGGCGGGACCCAGTTGGGCTCTTCTCGGTAGAGCCGCCACGGCAGCTTGATGAACGTGCGCAGGTCGCGCCTCGTCGTGGCCGGTCGTACTTCGAGCGCCATGCGGGTCGGCACCCTACATGATCCATACGGTCACGAACCGGCGAACGGCTTGGGTGCCTTCTGGCGGTGGATGTCGGTTGAGAACGCTGAATGGCCTGAGTGGCGCCCAGATCCATGCCGCGGACGCTGGCGGGCTGGCGGGCAGGGCTCATGTGGATCGGTGACGCCAGTGCTCGAGTGTTCAGTTGGGCGTGTAAAGACGCGTGCTGTTGGGCCGCAGACGGCCGATCCCTGGGAGAAAGCGACCGACTCGGGCGGCATAGACGGTGTATTGCTCGCCATGAATCCTTGTGAGGTAAGGCTCCTCGATGAGCCGCGTCTGCAGCTCAAGGGCGACCATCAGGAGGATCGCTCCCGCAATCGTCACAGCGTTGGGAGCGAGTAGGGCGATGCCCATGAAGGAGGGGATCATCGCCGCGTAGATCGGATTGCGCACGACCGAGAAGGGGCCCTCGGTGACTAGCCCGGTGCGCTCAGCGGGATCGACGCCGATCCGCCAAGCGTCGCCCATCGCAAACTGAGCGAACGAGATGATCGCGATTCCCAGGGAGGCGAGCACGACACCGAGAATCTTGGCGCCGTCACCGTCGAGTGTCGCGAAGGAGCTCAGTACGCCCGTCAACTGGAGCACAGTGCCCGCGATGCAGAGTACGACAGCCATCGCGAACAGCAACCCGCCGATCCGCTCCGTGAGCCCCGAGGCGCCGTGCAGGCCCTTGAAGCCCGTTGAGCCTGTACGGCGAAGCTGGACGGCCATGCGCAACCCGACGGTGAGCAGGCCGTAGAGCGCAAGGAGAGCGAGTCCGAGGGCAGGCGCCGAGACAGTCATGCCGATATATTGAGTAATTACTCGCATGTCGTCAACTCGCATTCCCGATCGTCGCCTTGAGCCGCGCAAGCTCCCCAAGCAGGCGCGATCGGAGACGACCGTCGAGGCCATCCTCGAAGCGGCTGCTCAGATTTTCGAGCGTCACGGCTACGCCGCCGGGACCACCAACCGGATCGCAGCGCGAGCCGGCGTGTCGATCGGCTCGCTCTACCAGTACTTCCCCAACAAGGACGCAATCCTCGTCGCGCTGGTGTACCGGCATCTCACAGAGAGCACAGCGGTGCTCGGACCGCACCTCGAACAGTTGAGGTGTGGCGCACGCTTTGACGACGTTCTCCCGGACATTGTCAACGCGATGGTCGCGCTGCATGCTCTCGCACCTGGCCTTCACCGTGTGCTCTTCGAGGAGACCCAACTCCCCCTAACGCTCCGGGCAGAGCTCGACGGACTGGAAGACAGGCTCGTCGCCCTGACAGCAGACGTGCTCGCGGCCGACCCGCACTCACGTCCTGTCGATCCCCAGTTGTCGGCCCGCATAGCGATCAGCGCGATCGAGGGCCTCACGCACCGTCTCGTGCTGCGCCCGCCGCCAGGGGTCACCCCGGAGGCGATTGCCAGCGAGATCATCGAGGTCGTGCGCGCCTACATCGAAGCCCGGCACGCGCGGTTTTGCGCATCACTCCGATAGTTCCCGTGGACCCATCGATGCGGATAGGGGTCGCTTCGGGTTGTTCATTGGCACGTTTCCGCGAGGGCGCTCACGTCGATGTCGAAGTGGCTGGCGAGTGCCTGGCGTCCAGCCGTGGTGACGCGCAGCGCGCGGGGCGCATTGCGGGGGGTGACCCAGTTGCGAGCACGGAAGCTGGCCAGGAGGGCGGCTCCGAGTCCGCCTGCGAGATGGTGGCGGCGCTCGGTCCAGTCAAGACAGGCACGTGCAAGTGGCCGACGCCCCGCCCGCAGGGTCTCGGTGTCGATGCCAAGCGATCGCAGGCGCCGATCTCCCGCGGGGATGAGCGTGATTCCATCGGAGGTGGCGCTCAATGTGCCATCGGCTTGCAACCGGTCATAGAGCGCCGTCGCGATCGTCCCCGCAAGGTGGTCGTAGCAGGTGCGGGCAAAGCGCAGGTCAAAGCCGACATGCCGTGGCCGCGTTGGGAGCGAGGCGGGCGCGAACGCCATCATGCTCTCCAGCAAGCGCAGCGACCTCGGGATTCGCAAGCCGGTAGTACCGGTGTCGGCCCTGCGCCTCGACGGCGACCAGCCGACCGTCGCTCAGGCGGGCGAGATGCTGGCTGGCGGTGGACGGGGCGATCTTGGCCAGGCGAGCGAGCTCGCCGGCGGTGCGCGCACGCTGATCCATGAGAGCCTGCAGCATCGTGGAACGTGAGCTGTCGGCTAGCAGGGCGGCGACGCCGGTGATGTCTGTCGCGTCATCCATGCCGGAGGGACCCATCGTAGCTCGGGCACATTTCGGCGCATAGCGAAACGACACGCGTGAGACTCCCGGACATGCAGCCCGGCAACGGCGACACCGAGACACCTCCAACGTATCCCGCCGAGGAGCATCAGGGAATCTGGCCGAGCATCCTCTACTTCGGCACGCCGGTGGCGCTCGTCACCACGATGAACGCTGAGGGGACGCCGAACATCGGGCCGATGTCCTCGGCCTGGGCGCTCGGCTACACGATCGTGATGGGCTGGGAGAGCACGGCGCACACCCTCGCCAACCTGCAGCGCGAGCGCGAGTGCGTGATCAACCTACCCGGGCCGAACCTCGTCGAGCAGGTCGAGGCGCTGGCGCCCCTGACCGGCCGCAACCCTCCGGCGCCCCACAAGGCCGACACGTTCCGCTTCGAGCCGCACAAGTTCCAGGCCGCCGGCCTGACCCCGATGGCGGCCGAGACCGTCAAGCCACCCCGCATCGCGGAGTGTCCGCTGCAGCTCGAGGCGAAGGTCACAGCGATCCACGAGCCCGCGACCCGTCCCGACGGCGAGTACTTCCGGATCGTCGAGGCCCACGTCCAGCGAGTCCACGCCCTCACGAGCATCGTCAAGCCCGACACCAACCACATCGATCCCCGGCACTGGAGCCCCCTGCTCTACGTCTTCCGCCACTACTTCGCCACCGGCCAAGAGATCGGACGCAGCTTCCGCGCCGAGGACTGACACGGTCTGTGCGGAGATCGCGTGGCAGGTTGTATCGTCGGGCGCGATGCGCCAGCTCACGTTTCTCTCACCCGGCCGGCTGGAGTGGCGCGAGGTTCCGGATGCGCGCATCGAGGCCGACGACGATGCCCTCGTGCGCCCGGTGGCCGCGACTACGTGCGACCTCGACCAGATGGTTCTGCGGGGCGAGGCCCCCTTCTCCGGCCCGCTTGCCCTGGGCCACGAGTGCGTCGCGGAGATCGTCGAGTTGGGGGACGCGGTCGGTGGCGGCTTGTCTCCCGGACAGCTCGTTGCGGTGCCCTGGCACGTCTCGTGCTGGGCCTGCGAGCGCTGCCGGCGCGGTGTCCCCACGAGTTGCCGCGAGACACCGCACGCGATGTACGGGCTGCCGGTAGGCGGAGAGTGGGGCAGCATGTTCTCCGACCTGTTGCGCGTCCCGCACGCCGAGGGCGCGCTGGTGGGGCTGCCACCGGGCGTCACTCCTGCGGATGCGGCGAGCGTTAGCGACAATCTCCCGGCTGCGTGGGAGGTCACCGTCCCGCATCTCGCCGACTACCCCGGAGCGCAGGTACTGATCATGGGCGGCTGCGGCAGCATCGCGCTCTACGCGGTCGCCTGCGCGGCCACCGCCGGCGCATCGCGTATCGACTACCTCGACAGCGACCCCGTCAGACTCGAGCTCGCACAACGCCTCGGCGCGAACGCGATCGAGGGACCGCCGCCCAAGAAGGTGGATGGCGAGTACCTGATCACGGTCGATGCGAGCGCGCACGACCCGGACGCCCTGGCGTGCGCCCTGCGCTCGGTGGCTCCCGAGGGGCGCGTCTCCACCATCGGCATCTACTTTCAGGACGTCACGATCCCGATCTTCGAGATGTACTTGGCGGGAGTGCGCTTCCACGCCGGCAAGAGCAACGCCCGGCCCGTGATGCCGGCGGTGCTCGACCTCCTCAGCGCCGGCCGCGTGCAGCCCAGCCTCATCGCCACCGAGCTGGCGTGGGATGAGATGCCGCAAGCCCTCGCCGACCCGCCGATGAAGCCGGTCTTCCTCCGCGGTCCAGCGACAGGCTGAACGCGTCCACCCCCTGGTGTCCAAGCGCCGACGCCGTGCACGACGATCTCCCCGTAAGCTGCACGCTTGACCGACTGCTCGCCCGATTTCGCCCGTACCGCGGCCGACTACGCCCGTCACCGTGCGGGGTTCCCGCCCGAACTGCTCGATCGCCTGGCGGCGGTGGGTGTCGTCCGCCCGGGCGCGCGTGTCGTGGACCTCGGCACGGGACCGGGAGCCTCGCGCGACTGTTCGCGCAGCGCGGGTGCGAGGTCACGGGCGTCGACATCGCCGCACCGCTGCTGGAGCAGGCCAGGCGACTGGACCGCGAGGCCGGTGTGCAGATCGCCTATGTCGAGGCGCCGGCGGAGGCGACCGGCCTGCCTGACGGTGGGTTCGATGTGGTCAGCGCCGGGCAGTGCTGGCACTGGTTTGACCGGCCCTGCTGCCGCGCGCGAGGTCGCGCGGCTGCTCGTGAGCGGGGGCAGCGTGGTGATCGCGCACTTCGACTGGCTCCCGATCAAGGGCAACGTGGTGGCGGCGACGGAGGAGATCATCCTGCGCTACACCCCGACGTGGCCGTTCGCGGATCGCGCCGGGCTGTACCCGCAGTGGCTCGTTGACCTGCAGACCGCGGGCTTCACCGGGATCGAGACGTTCTCCTTCGACGTGGCAGTGTCCTACTCGCACGAGGCGTGGGTCGGCCGCGTGCGGGCGAGCGCACCGATCGCCGGGACGCTGGACGCCGACGGCGTGCGGGCCTGCTCGCAGGAGCTGACCGCGATGCTCCACGAGCGCTTCGCCGAGGACCCCCTCGCGGTGCCACACCGTGTGTGGGCGGTCACTGCGCGGGCAGCCCTGCCATGAGCGAGCAGCACGTCCACGATCACTTGAGGATTCGCAACGCCACCGAGAAGGACATCGCGGCCGTGCTCGACCTGTGGGTCGTGGCGGGAAGCGTGCCGACCGTCAGCGACTCTCCCGAGGGACTGGCGCGGCTACTGGCCACCGACCCCCAGGCGCTGATGGTTGCCGAGCTCAGTGGCGTCCTGGTCGGTTCGCTGATCGCCGCGTGGGACGGCTGGCGTGGGAGCTTCTACCGGCTGGCGGTGTCGCCAGAGCACCGGCGCAAGGGGCTCGCAACGATGCTACTCAGGGAGGGCGAGCGGCGCCTGCGCGAGCGGGGCGCGGTCAGGCTCACCGCGATCGTCGCCGACGACGAGGAGGGCGCAATGGCCTTCTGGCGGGCCACTGGCTACGAGCGCCAGCAGCACAGGGCGCGGTTCGTGCGCCACTCCGACGAGTAGCGCCAGGTATCTTGGTGGGGTGCCGCGGACTGTGGGGGACGACTGGCGATGAGCCGCCTGGAAACCGGCTTCAGGGACGTGGACGCAGCCGGCGACGCGGAGTCCTATGCGGACTACCTGAGCCATGTGAACGGCCTCGAGTCGGTCGCGGCGGCAAGCGGGAGCGGGTACACCTGCTCGGTTTGCGTCCCGGCTCGCGCGTGATCGATGTCGGTTGTGGGTTGGGCGATGACGCTCGTGCGCTGTCACGTCTTGTAGGCCAGCACGGAGAGGTCATCGGCCTGGACGCGAGCACCGCGCTCTTGGAGCGCGCCCGATCACGCTGCGATGCAGAGGACGGCCCGGTTACGTTCGTCACCGGCGACGCTCACGAGCTGCCCTTCGATGCCGGCACGTTCGATGCCGCGCGCACTGAGCGCACGCTCCAGCACCTGGAGGACCCGGCGCGCGCAGTAGGCGAGCTGGCGCGAGTCACGCGACCCGGCGGCGTGGTGCTCGTCAACGAGCCGGACTGGGGCACACTGGTGAGCACGGGCCGCCCGCGTGAGCTCGTACGCGCGATGTTGGCCGCCGCCGAGGCGCAGATCCGAAACCCTTGGATCGGGCGCGAACTGGCGTGTCTGTTCGTGGATGCCGGGCTCACGAGCATCACGGTTCAGGCCGAGGTGCTGCTGGTCCGGGACTTCTACCCAGACGTCATCATCGATTTGCCACTCCTGGCGGACGACCTGCGCGCACAGGGGCACGAGGGCGTCGAGGAGTTGCTCGCCGCCGCGCAGGAGGACTCGCGTGCGGGTCGAACAGTCGCCGCCCTCACGCTCTTCACTGCCCACGCACGGGTGTCGTGACACAACAGTGAGCCCTCCGATGAACGCGCCCGTTGACCTGCCGCTTGGCGAGGAGCTGGACTGGAAACCGGTCTCACGGCCGGCGCGTGTGTCGCTATGCGGCTCCCACATTCTGCTTCGCCCGGTCGACGCCGAGAGCGACGCGGTGCCGCTGTTCTCCATCTCCCACTTGCCCGACGGCGACCCCGCGATCTGGACCTATCTGCCCGACGGCCCCTACGAGAACCCCGATCACCTGCGTCAGATGTTGGTGTGGGCCGAGACAGCGGAGGACGCGCTCTACTTCACGTTGGTGGGTCTCGCCGACGAGCGGCCCCTCGGCCTCGCTGCCTACCTGCGTATCACACCGGAGCTCGGCGTCATCGAGATCGGCCACATCTTGTTCAGCGTGCCACTGCGGCGCACGACGGCCGCGACCGAGGCGATCTACCTATTGGCGCGCCACGCCTTCGACGACCTGGGGTACCGCCGCCTGGAGTGGAAGTGCAACGCACTCAACGCCGCCTCGCGGCGTGCAGCGGAGCGCTTCGGGTTCACCTTCGAGGGCGTCTTCCGCAAGCACCAGGTGGTCAAGGGCCGCAACCGTGACACCGCCTGGTACGCGATCACCGACGAGGAGTGGCCTGCGATCAGGCGCGGGTTCGAGGCGTGGCTCGCGCCGGCGAACATGGACGGCGAGGGCCGGCAGAGAAGATCACTCGGGGATCTGATCGGCGAGGTGCGCCGCTGATCCAGGAAATCGTGGAGATGCCTTGGACAGCCCACCGACGGCGAGGGAAAGTGCGAGGCCCTACCGAATCTGCATCCCCGAGATCGCCCGCGAGACAACAAGCTGCTGGATCTCGGCGGTGCCCTCGAAGATGTCGTAGATCTTGGCGTCGCGGTGCCAGCGCTCGACGGGGAACTCGCGGGCGTAGCCGTTGCCGCCGAGGATCTGCATCGCGCGCTCGGTCACCCAGACGGCGACCTCGCCGGCCTTCCACTTGGACATCGAGCCCTCGGCGTTCTCGAAGGGGACCTGGTTGCGGCCCATCCACGAAGCGCGCCAGACGAGCAGCCGGGCGGCGTCGATCTCGAGCTTCATACGGGCGAGTGTGAAGGCGATCGCCTGGTTCTCGATGATCTTCTTGCCGAACTGTTCACGCTCCTTGGCGTACTCGAGCGCGTACTCGTAGGCGGCGCGGGCGATGCCGAGCGCCTGCGAGCCGACGGTGGGGCGCGAGGACTCGAAGGTCTGCATCGCCGCCTGCGACTTGGCCCGCTTGCCCTCGCGCACGCGCGCAAGGCGCTCGTCGAGCTTCTCCTTGCCGCCGAGCACGTAGCCGGCAGGGACGCGGCAGTCGTCGAGGTAGACGTCGGCGGTGTGCGAGGCGCGCAGGCCGTGCTTGGAGACCTTGGCGCCCTGGGAGATGCCCTTCGCTTCGCTCATCGGCACGACGAAGGCAGCGTGGCCGCGCGAGCCGAGCTCGCGGTCGACGGTGGCGATCACGACGTGCACGTCGGAGATGCCCCCGTTGGTGGCCCACGCCTTCTGGCCGTTGAGCACCCACTCGCCGGCGGCCTCGTCGAACTTCGCGCTCGTGCGGATCGCGGAGACGTCCGAGCCGGCGTTGGGCTCCGAGGAGCAGAAGGACGCGACCTTGACGTCGTCGACGGTGCCGAAGCAGCGGGGGATCCACTCCCCGATCTGCTCGCCCGAGCCCTGGCCGAAGATCGCCGCGACCGCGAGCGAGGTGCCCATGATCGCCATGCCGATGCCGGCGTCGCCCCAGAAGAGCTCCTCGTTGACGATCGGCAGGGTGAGCCCCGCCGGGTCGGCGAAGAACTGGGCGAGCCCTTCAAAGCCGTAGAGGCCGATCTTGGCGGCCTCCTGGATGATCGGCCAGGGGGTGGACTCCTTCTCGTCCCACTCGTGGGCGGCAGGCCGAATGACGTCGGCGGCGAACCCGTGCACCCACTCGCGCACGTCCTTCTGGTCCTGGTTGAGGGCCATCGAGAAGGAGGCCTCCCGGTTGGCCGCGCTGGTGATCGCCTCGACCGCCGCCTCGGCGGCCTCGGTTGTGTCGGCAACGGGAGTGGCTGACATCGAAGGAGCTCCTTTTCCGTTCTAAAGCAGGTCTTGAGGGGAATGATGGGTCCGAAGCAACGATCCCGGGACGTCGCTCACGGCTCGCGCAGGAAGACGTGGCCTTCCGCGAAGACCCATCAGTTTACCGGAACGGCGCCTGAAGCGGACAGATCTTCGCGGCGCGGGCTGCTCCCTAACGCACGCCCCGGCCCTCAGCTCGGCGAGAGCGCCTACCTGGTTTGCCAGGCGTCCTCCTCGCGCGTGAGCGCGATGACATCCTTGGGCAGCTTCCCGGCGGCGACGTCGGCGACGGTCACGTGCTCGAGCACCTTGCGCAGGTTGGCGCGCAGCGCGACCCAGACCTGCTGGAGGGACTCCGCTGAGCCGCCGTAGGCGACCTCCTCGGGTCGCTGGCCGCGCACCCCCACGAGGGGCCCTTCGACCGCGCGGATCACGTCCGCAAGCGTCACCTCGGCGGCAGGGTGGGCCAGCCAGTAGCCCCCCTCGGGCCCGCGCTGGCTGCGCACGATCCCGGCGGAGCGCAGCTGGGTGAGGATGTTCTCCAGGAACGAGAGGGGGATGCCCTGGGCCTGGGCGACCTCGTCGACCTTGCGGGGAGCGTCGGAGTCGCTGGCCGCCAGCTCCACGGCAGCCCGCACGGCGTAGTCTGCCTTCGCGGTCACGCGCATGGCGGAGATTCTGTCCTAAAACGCGGCGGGACGCCTCGCGGCGACCGGTGTGGGCGGCGGAGGCCTACTGCGCTTGGGTAGGCCCGCTCTGCCCCGCCGCACCCGCCGAAGCACCCGCGACGAGAGCGCCTACCGTGCGGAACCCCGAGCGCCGAGCGCGCTCAGAGGGTCAGGTAGCTCGACCTGATGAGCGTGATGCCGGCGTTGGTCGCTACCTTCCACTTCTTCCCAGGCGGGACGATGAACGTGAGGACCACCTTAGTCGTGCCGGTGGCGGCCACGCTGGTGACGTCTTCGGCGATTAGGGTGCCGCCGACGTCCACCTGCACGGTGGTTTCCGTCGTCGTTTTGCAGGACACGGTCAGCATGACCTGCACCGGTTCGGCGGCAGACGGTTCGAGTTCGGTGTTCTGTGCGCGTTCGGTCAGCACCCCGTATTCCCCAGCGACAAAGCTCGCGCCTTTTTCGCCTTTGGCCCCGGCTTCGCCTTTTTCGCCTTTGGCCCCGGCTTCGCCTTTTTCGCCTTTTTCACCCTTTTCGCCTTTCGCGCCAGCAGCACCCGCCGCGCCCGCTTTGCCTTCTTTCCCTTCTTTGCCTTCCGCGCCTTTCGCCCCCGCTTCGCCCTTTTCGCCTTTCGCGCCAGCAGCACCCGCCGCGCCCGCTTTGCCTTCTTTGCCTTCTTTGCCTTCCGCGCCGGCCGCGCCTTTCGCGCCCGCTTCGCCTTTTTCGCCCTTTTCGCCTTTCGCGCCAGCAGCACCCGCCGCGCCCGCTTTGCCTTCTTTGCCTTCCGCGCCGGCCGCGCCTTTCGCCCCCGCTTCGCCTTTTTCGCCCTTTTCGCCTTTCGCGCCAGCAGCACCCGCCGCGCCCGCTTTGCCTTCTTTGCCTTCTTTGCCTTCCGCACCGGTCGCGCCTTTGGTGCCTTCTTTGCCCTGGGGTCCTTCTTTGCCTTCCGGGCCCGCTTCGCCTTTGACACCGGGTTCACCCTGCAGCCCCACTTCGCCTTGCGGCCCCGGCGCTCCCGTTTCGCCTTTGACCCCCATCGCGCCCGTTTCGCCCCTGAGACCAGTCGCGCCCGTTGCCCCCGTCGCACCTATAGGCCCTTCCTTGCCTTGCAAACCTTCATTGCCTTCCGGGCCTTCCTTCCCTTGCAGGCCTTCCTTCCCTTCCGGGCCCGCTTCGCCTTTGACACCGGGTTCACCCTGCGGCCCCACTTCGCCTTGCGGCCCCGGCGCTCCCGTTTCGCCTTTGACCCCCATCGCGCCTGTTTCGCCCCTGAGACCAGTCGCGCCCGTTGCCCCCGTCGCACCTACAGGCCCTTCCTTGCCTTGCAAACCTTCATTGCCTTGCGGGCCTTCCTTGCCTTCCGGGCCCGCATCGCCTTTGACACCGGGATCGCCCTGCGGCCCCACTTCGCCTTGCGGCCCCAGCGCTCCCGTTTCGCCTTTGACCCCCATCGCGCCCGTTTCGCCCCTGGGACCAGTCGCGCCCGTTGCCCCCGTCGCACCTACAGGCCCTTCCTTGCCTTGCAAACCTTCCTTGCCTTCGAGTCCTTCTTTGCCTTCCGGGCCGGTTTCCCCCGTTACCCCAGGTGCGCCTTGCGGGCCTGCTTTGCCTTCTCTGCCTTCCGCGCCCGTCGCGCCCGTCGCGCCGTTGACACCCGCAACGCCTTTGGGACCTTCCGGACCCGCCACACCGGTCGCACCCCGCGGGCCTTCTTTGCCTTCCGCGCCTTTCGCCCCCGTTTCGCCTTTGGCTCCCGCTTTGCCTTCTTTGCCTTCCAGCCCAGCTTTGCCTTCTGGGCCCGTCGCGCCTTGCGGTCCTTCTTTGCCCGCTTTGCCTCCCGGGCCGACCGCTCCTGGGGGTCCTTCCTTGCCTTCTTTGCCTTCCGGTCCCGCAACGCCCGCGGGTCCCTGCTTGCCTTCCAGACCCGGCGCGCCCGCTTCGCCTGCGACACCCACCATGCCCGCTTCGCCTCGCGGCCCTTCACGGTCTTCCGAGCCCGGAACGCCCGGTTCGCCCTTGAGCCCCGCTTCGCCCGCAGGCCCCGCCTTGCCTTCGACTCCGGTTTCCCCGCGCAGCCCGGCCCGTCCTTCCGGGCCCGGTTCCCCGCGGGTGCCCACGCCCAGTCCGCCTCTGCGGTTCGTCACGCCCGGGACACTGTCTCCAGAGCCTGCCCTGCCTTCGGGACCGGGAGCGCCCCTCGGCCCTTCCCGACCTTCCGGGCCCGCTTCGCCCCTGGCGCCCGAAGCGCCTCGGAGTCCTTCCTCGCCTTCCCGGCCTTCCGGGCCCGCGGGCCCGCGGAAACCCTGCGGGCCTTCCGTACCCGCACACCCGGGAGGGCCTGGAGGACCCGCCGATTCCCCAAACCCCAGCGGGAACCCTTCAAGCGTGCGGAAGCCCAGGCCCGGTGGTGGCCCTCCCGCTCCCGTAGGCCCACCTGCCGGAGGCCCCCCGGGGAATCCTTCGAGTCCCGGTGAGCCTTGACATCCCGCCGGTCCCTGAGCGCCTCTCGGGCCGGAAGGACCCGGCGCTCCCGCAGGTCCTCGATCGCCAACTCCCGCCGGCCCCCTCGGACCAGTCCCACTCGGGGGCCCCCCATTCGGTCCCGTGCCACCGCCGAACGGTCTTGTGCCGCCCGCGAGTACGATGGGCACCGGTGCGTTTGATTTTTTGGAGTTACTCAGAAAGTACGTCGCAGCCAGCACGCCACCGGCCGTGAAAAGCAGAACCGCAAGCGCGGCGGGGATCGAGCGGTGGACAAGTGCTTTCAACATGGATACCCTGCGAAACCGACCGTGAGGCCGTAACTGCCCCCAACGCAGGCCGGTTCGACCAGGGCGAGGGACCCCAAGCACTTCGGCCCGAATCGCGCGCAGCGTGAGAGCTGGATCGATACTTTCAAGCCGGGGCGAAAAGGCGACGAATTGCGGAAAACCCGCAGGATGGGACAGACCCCCTCACGCGGAACTGACGCCGAGTCCAGCGATCAGGTACGGTTGCCACTTGCGACGCACCCGCATGTTTGGTCTGGCTACGGCAGTCTTGGTCGTCCCCTCCCTCACGGGGTGTGGGAAAAGCGCGCCCACGCTGAACACCGTCACGGTCGAGCACGCCGTCGCCGCGTCAATCGCGGCCCAGCATCACCTGAGTGCGACGGTGAAGTGTCCGTCCAACGTGCCCCGGAAGGCGGGCTTGGCCTTCACGTGCACAGCCAGCCTCAACGTAGGAACGTACCCAGTCTCGGTAACCGAGACGAATAGTAAGGGTCACGTCGAGTATCAGAATCAGACCCCGCTGGCCACTCTCAACATCGCGAAAGTCGAGCAGGCGATCGAGCAGTCGATCAAAAGCCAGCGGCGGCTCAACTCGACGGTGACGTGCCCGGTCGAGGTCATCCAAAAAGAGGGAATCGTGTTCACCTGCACCGCGGTGGTCAACGGCGGGTCGTACCCGTTCGAAGTGACCGAGGTCGATGGCGACGGCCACGTCCGCTACGTGGGGCGCCGATAAAACAATCCACCACCCCTCCCCCAACTCCCCCGCGGGGCCGCGCCCCTGAACCCGTCGCGGGGTCCGCCTTCAGGCCCGCGCCTCGCGCCACATGGCCCACATCCGCGGGCCGCGCGGCAGGCGCAACTCCGCGGTGACGCGGAAGCCGTGACGGGCGTAGAAGTCGATGTTGCGCTCCTTGGAGGACTCGAGGTAGGCCCCGACTCCGTCGGTGTCACACTGTGCGAGCACGGGCTGCAGCACCGCCGAGCCAAGACCCTGCCCCTGCGCGGCGGGGTCGGTGCCCAGCACCGCCAGGTACCAGTGGGGCGGGTGAGGCGGGTGACGGCGCTCGAGTCCCATAAGCCCGGTCGCGATCAGCGGCGCGCGCCCAAGCAGGCGGGGGTGCAGCAGGCAGCGCGCGAGCTCGGCGTCCTGGCGAAGGGTCGTCTTCCAGCGCTTCGGCGGCGCCCACAGCGCGGCGGTGGCGAGCTCGGGCGTGGTCCACACCTCGCTCTCAGGGAGCAGGTGGCGCAGACGGAGCGGCGTTGAAGCGCTCGAGCACGCCCGAGCGCAGAGCGTCCGGCCGGCAGGACCACGCAGCCACCGGGTCGTCGAGGAACGCCCGCGCGAGCATCTGCGCGAGCGCCGGCACGTCAGCCGGCGTAGCGCGGCGCGTGGGAGGGGGAGCGAGCACGCACCCCAGGATGACACGGGGACTGGCAGAAGAGCCGAAACCTTCCGGGCGAGGCGCTCAGGCCAGTGACTCCTCACAGCCTGACGCGAGCGCGCCCTCGTGGCAGCCCGCCGCGTCGGGGCTCGCGCCCACGAGGGGGCCACCGGGGCACTCCTCGGCACGCACACGGCGGCGCGGGTTTTCGATGCCCACCGCGCCGATGAGCCCGCCGAGCAGGACGAGACAGCCGGCGGCACCGATACCGACGCGGAAGCTCTCCAGCGACGCGGCGTCGGCGGCGCGCACGACGGCGAGCGCCTGGGCGGGCGGGAGCCCCGCGACGGAGGGGCGCCCGAGCGTCAGCCGCTTCGCCTGCGCAACCGCCGCGCGGGCGGGCGGGGACAGCCGAACCCCGGCCAGGTGGCGGTCGAGGGTGGCGCCGAACTGGACCGCAACGACCGCGCCGAGCGCCGCGATCCCGAGCAGCCCCGCCACGCGCGCGACCGCGTTGTTCACACCCGAGGCGATGCCGGCCTGGCGCTCCTCCACGCACGCGAGGACCGCTGCGGTCAGAGGCGCGACCGTGAGGGAGAGCCCGAGCGAGAACAGCAGCAGCGCGGGCAGGACCTCCGTGAGGTAGTCCACGCGGACGCCGACGCGCAGCAGCGCGAGCAGCCCCAGGCCGGCGAGCACGGGGCCGAGCCCCATGAACAGGCGCGGCCCGAAGCGATCCGCCAGCGCCCCGAAGCGGCGCGAGAGCGACGAGCATCACAAGCGTCACGGGCAGCGTCGCGAGGCCGGACTGCAGTGGCGTGTAACCGGCGACCTGCTGGAGGAACAGCACGAGGAAGAAGAACAGCACCGCGAGCCCCGCGTACATCGAGAACGTCTCGACGTTGCCCACGGCGAAGTTGCGCCGCGCGAAGAGGCTCAGCGGGAGCATGGGGTCGCGGGCGCGCGACTCGTGCACGAGGAACGCCGCGAACAGGAGCACGCCGGCGAGCAGCGGCCCCCAGACCGCCGGGCTCGACCAGCCCAGGCGCGGCTGCTCGATCAGCGCGAACACCGGCCCCCCGAGGCCGAGGGCGCAGAGCAGCGCGCCGGTGAAGTCGACCCGCGGGCTGTCTGCGGGGCGCGTGGCGCGCGGGATCACCGCGAGGATCAACCCCACGCAGACGACAGCGAAGGGCAGGTTGATCAGGAAGATCCAGCGCCACGAGGCGACCCCCAGCAGCACCCCCCCGCCGAGCGGGCCGAGCGCCGCGGCGACCGACCCAAACGCGGTCCAGGAGCCGATCGCGGCGCCCCGCTCAGACTCAGGGAAGGTCGCGACGATCACCGCGAGCGAGCTCGGGATCAGCAGCGCGCCCGCGACGCCCTGCAGGGCGCGGAAGGCGATCAGGAAGCCGATCGTGGGCGCGAGCGCGCAGAGCAGCGAGGCCGCGCCGAAGCCGCCGACGCCGAGCGCAAAGACGCGCCGCTCGCCGAATAGGTCACCGAGCGAGCCGCCGACCAGGATCAGCGAGCCGAGCGTCAGCAGGTAGGCGTTGGAGACCCACTGCTGGCCCGCGAGGCCCCCGCCGAGACCGCGCTGAATCGTGGGCAGCGCGACGTTCACGACGGTGCCGTCGAGCAGCGCGATGGACGACCCGAGGATGCACGCCGCCAGCGTCAGGCGCTTGACCGATCGGAGATCGGCCAGCGCGGCGGGAGGCGAGCTCAGGTGCACGTCAACCAATGTATGACACACGGCCCATCGGGAGGCTCGGCTCTCACGGCACAGACGCCTGTCTATCAGGGTGGTGTCAACACTCATGGAATTGACGCCAGCAGCCGATTTGTGGATTTGAGATGGCAGTCCGACGTTCAAACCAGAGCAGGGACGAGATGCGAGCGCCGCTGCCGCCCTCCCCGCCGACGGAGCAGTCGGGGGAGGAGCTGTGTCGTCTCGGCGAGATGCTGAAGGCGCGAGCCGAGGATGTGCTCGAGCTGACGGTCGCGCGCACGACGGGATCGGGCCACGACGTCGACGCCCTGGTGCAGGACAGCTTCGAGCGAATCAGCAGGAGCTCCACGATCGCGGTGGCGCGGTGGATGGCGGGTGAGGGTCTGGAGGTCGCCCGTGAGGCCGGGGAGGAAACGTGGCTGATCTTCGGCGAGCTGGCCGCCCACCGCGCGGCGTCGCTGAAGGAGGTGACGAGGCGCTGTCTGTGCTGGCGCGACTCGATGGCCGAGGTGCTGCGCGAGAGCGCCACGCAGCTGGACGTCCCGCCCGAGACGCTCTCGGCAGGCCCTGAACATCCTGCAGCTGAGTCTCGAGTTCAGCCTGGTGCGGATGTGCGAATGTTTTGACACCGAGCGCCGACGAGCAGATGAGGAGCTCGCCCAGCGCGAGGAGGAGCTCGGGTTCATGGCCACCCACGACGCTCTCACCGGGCTGCCGAACCGGACGTTGATCCTCGACCGCGTCGAGCAGATGCTCGTGCGCTCGCGTCGCAGCCAGACGCCGGTGGCGGCGTTGTTCGTCGACCTCGACAACTTCAAGAGCATCAACGACACGCTCGGTCACTCAGCGGGCGACGAACTACTGCAGGCGGTCGCCGCGAGGCTCGACGGGGTGGTGCGCGGCACCGATGCGCTGGGGCGACTCGGCGGGGACGAGTTTGTCGTGATCTCCGAGGAGCTCCCGCTGGCGGCGGGACCCGAGCTCATCGCCGAGCGCCTGCTCGACGCGCTCAAGCACCCGTTCAAGCTCGGGGCCGACAGTGAGACCCGAGTGACCGTGACGGCGAGCATCGGGATCGCGGCAGGGGACCGAACCTCCGCCGAGGAGCTGCTGCGCGAGGCGGACATCGCGATGTACCGCGCCAAGTGGGACGGCAAGAATCGCTACGCGGTGTTCGAGACCGACATGCAGGACACCATCCAGAACCGCATGGAACTCGAGATGGACCTGCGCGAGGCGCTCGCCAACGGCGAGTTCTTCCTCGCCTACCAGCCCACGATCGACCTGAGCGACATGACCCCCACCGGGGTCGAGGCCCTGATCCGCTGGAGGCACCCGACGCGCGGCGTCGTTCAACCCGACGACTTCATCCCGATGCTCGAGGAGACGGGGTTGATCACAGAGATCGGCAAGTGGGTTCTGGAGCAGGCGTGCGCTCAGGGCGCCGCGTGGCGAGCGGCCGGACATCCGATCGGCATGGCCGTCAACGTCTCCGGGCGCCAGCTCGACACCGACCAGCTCATCGCCGACGTGGAAGGCGCGCTCTCCGGCAGCGGCCTGGACCCCGCCGCGCTGACCATCGAGATCACCGAGACGACGCTGATGCGCAACGTCGAGGAGACCGTGCGCCGGCTCACCGCGATCAAGCAACTCGGCGTGCGCATCGCGATCGACGACTTCGGCACGGGGTACTCGTCCCTCGCCCACCTCCAACAGTTCCCGGTCGACGCGCTGAAGATCGACCGCTCGTTCATCACAGGGCTGAGGCACAACCAGGAGGGCGAAACACTGATTCACACCCTCGTGCAGCTCGGCAAGGCTCTCTCGATCGAGACCTTCGCCGAGGGCATCGAGCAGCAGCAGGAGCTCTCCCTGCTCAGAGGCGAGGACTGCGACAGCGGGCAGGGCTTCCTGTTCGCCCGTCCCCTCGACGTGGCCGCCACCGAGACGTTCCTGCAGACGTGGAGCGCCACTCCGGCCTTGGTGCCGGCACCGCCGCAGGCGTAGAAGACGCTTGACGCGGAGCTGTCGTTCATCGTTCCCCGTTCGTCCTACTGAAAGCGGTTTTAGTGGGGGATCGTCCGCGCGGGTAAGTACCGCACCAAGCGCGAGCGCGCGGGGCGTCGTGCCCCGCGTCGGCGCGCAGCGCGCAGGCGGACGCCAAAAGCAGGACTGTCGATTTGGTCGAGCCCCGTTCGTCATATAAGCGACCATCCACGCACGACCAAGAAGGAGCAAGCCAGTGAAGTACATGTTGATGATCCATCAGGGCACGACCCCGACGCCCCCGTCGGAGGAGTGGGAGCGCCTCTCTGAGGAGGAGAAGGGGGCGGTGTACGGCGCGTACAGGGCGCTCAACGAAACCCCCGGCGTCACCCCGGGCGTGCGGATGCAGCCCCCCGAGACGGCGACCACCGTGCGGGTGGCGGACGGCAAGACGCTGACCACCGACGGCCCGTTCGCCGAGCTCAAGGAGGCGATCGGCGGGTACCTGTTCTTCGAGGCCGACGACCTCGACGCGGCGATCGAGCTGGCCGCGCGGATTCCGGCGGCGAGCCGGGGCGGCGCGATCGAGGTGCGCCCGCTCGCGGAGGGCTAGAAGATCCTCGAGCGAGCGTTCCGCGAGCAGTGGGGAAGGGTCCTCGCCGCGATGGTGGGCTATCTCGGCGACGTGGACCTCGCCGAGGAGGCTACACAGGAGGCGTTCGCGCGCGCCGCGGAGTGCTGGCCCCGCGACGGCCCCCCTGCCAACCCCACCGCGTGGCTGGTGGCGACGGCGCGCAACCGGGCGATCGACCGCGTACGCCGCGAGCGCAACCTGGCCGAGAAGACCCGCCTGCTCGAGGCGTCCGCGGCGGCGCGAGACACGGTGGGCACAGTGGACGCGGGTAACACAGCAGACCCGGGTAACGCGACGGACGCAGAGGACGCGACGACGTTCCCGGACGAGCGCCTGGAGCTCATCTTCACGTGCTGCCATCCGGCGCTCGCCACCGACGCGCAGGTCGCGCTCACGCTGCGCACGCTCGGCGGCCTGAACACCGCCGAGATCGCCCGCGCGTTCCTCATCGCCGAGCCGACGATGGCCCAGCGGTTGGTGCGGGCGAAGCGCAAGATCAAGGCCGCAAGGATCCCGTTCCGGGTGCCGCCCGACCACCTGCTGCCCGACCGCCTCGCGGCAGTGCTCGCGGTCGTGTACCTGATCTTCAACGAGGGCTATTCAGCCCGACCCACCCGCGGCGAGCTCGCCGCCGAGGCACTGGCGCTCGGACGGGCGCTCACCGAGCTGATGCCCGACGAGCCCGAGGTGCACGGCCTGCAGGCCATGATGCTGCTGCACGACGCCCGAAGCGCGGCGCGGTACACGCCCCCACCAAACCGCGAGGTGGTGCTGCTCGCCGACCAGGACCGCGCGCTGTGGGACACCGCGCAGATCGCCGAAGGGCGGGCGGCGCTCGACCGTGCCCTCGCGCTCGGTGGGGGTGTAGTCGGTGGGGTTTACACCCTGCAGGCAGCGATCGCGTCGCTGCACGTCGAGGAGCCGCGCGACTGGCCCCAGATCGCCGCCCTGTACGGCGAGCTCGCCCGCCTCGCCGACTCCCCGGTGGTCGAGCTGAGCAGGGCCGTCGCGGTCGCCGAGGCGCAGGGTCCCGAGGCGGGCCTCGCCATCGTCGAACGTCTGCCGCTCGAGGACTACCTCTACAAGCACGCAACACGGGCCGAGCTGCTGCGCCGCCTCGGCCGCACGGAAGAGGCCCGCGACGCCTACCGCCGTGCGCTGGCGCTGGTCCACGACGACGCCGAGCGGCGCCTGCTGCAGCGGCGCCTGACGCAGCTCGGCACGGCGACCGGCCCCGCTCCGTTCGGCAGTGACCCACGTGGCGCCCCACCGGAGCGCAGCACGACCACCGACTCGCCAGGCCGTGAGGTGGGAGACCACGGGGGCCGGTAAGGTGCGGGACATGGATCGGCGAACGCTCGGAGGGACCGGTGTCCATGTGAGTCCACTGTGTCTCGGCGCGATGATGTTCGGCGCGTGGGGGGAGACCGACCACGAGGCGGCGATCCGCATCATCCACCGGGCGCTGGACGGCGGGATCAACTTCATCGACACGGCCGACGTCTACTCGCGGGGGGAGTCCGAGGAGATCGTCGGCAAGGCGCTCGGTGGCGGGCGGCGCGAGAACGTGGTGCTCGCGACGAAGTTCCACGGCACGATGGGCGAGGACTCAAACCAGGCGGGCAACTCGCGGCGGTGGATCGTGCGCGAGGTCGAGGCCTCGCTGAGACGCTTGAAAACCGACTGGATCGACCTCTACCAGGTGCACCGCTGGGACCCGTGGACCGACCACGAGGAGACCCTCGGCGCGCTCTCCGATCTGGTGGCTCAGGGCAAGGTGCGCTACGTCGGCTCCTCGACGTATCCGGCGAAGGAGATCGTCAGGGCGCAGTTCCTCGCCCGCGAGCAGCGCCTCCAGCGCTACGTCTGTGAGCAGCCGCCGTACTCGATCCTCGCTCGCAGCATCGAGGCCGACGTGCTGCCGGCCTGCCAGGACTTCGGGATGGGCGCGATCGCGTGGAGTCCGCTGGCGGGTGGCTGGCTGTCGGGGCGGTGGCGCAAGGGCGCCGAGGATCTGACCTCGCGGCGGTCCGCGCTGATCCCGCAGCGATACGACCTTTCGATTCCTGCCAACCAGGCCAAGCTCGAGGCTGCCGACGCGCTCGCGCGACTCGCGGAGGAGGCGGGCCTCTCGTTGATCCACGTGGCACTGGCGTTCGTGATCCGCCACCCGGCCGTGACGGCGGCGATCATCGGCCCGCGGACGGCGGAGCAGCTCGAGTCGCAACTCGGCGCGACAGAGGTGCAGCTCGACGCCGCGCTGCTGGACCGGATCGACGAGGTTGTGGCGCCCGGAACGACCCTGAACCCCACGGACGCCGGTTGGACCAACCCTGCGCTGGCTCCGACAGCTCGCCGTCGGTAGCAACGCTCCGTCGAGCCGCGACGGCCCCCACCGCCACCCCCGCGACTAGACTCCCGCCGAGCCCACGAGCGGGAGGACGAAGAAAGATGGCCGAGACCCCAACACTGTTCGTATGCCACGGCGACGACGGCGGCCCCAGGATGCATCCGTGCCGTCGCGTGCAGGAGGCGCTCCGCGCCGCGGGCATCGAGTACGACAAGGTGATCGCCGGCCACGGCAGTCCGATCCCCTTCTTGCGCAAAGGCTCCCGCGAGGAGCTGCGCGAGGCGACGGGAGCCACAAAACTGCCGGCGCTCAAGCTGCCCGACGGGACGGTCATCACCCAATCCCGTGCGATCCGCTCGTGGATCGCACAGCAGAGGAGCGCCGCGACGCAGACGTAGACTCCAAACGTAGTGGGGCACACCGGCGGGACATCTGGGTCGTGGCGCGGGCGTACGGGTCCTCCGCCGGACGACTGCGTGCACGGTCAGAGAGCCCGTAGCGCGGTGGTCCAGGTGGCCAGGCCGACGGTCGCGAGGATCAGGCTGCCGCGCACGGTGGGGTCGGCTCTGCCGCGGGCACGCAGCTCCAGGAGCGTCGCGGCCATGTCCGAGAGCTCGCAGCCGACGCTCAGCCCGAGCAGGAGTCGGGTGTTGCGGTTCTGGAGGGCCGCTCGCAAGGTGAGCGCGGCGATGCTGATGTGCAGTCCCCCGAACCCTCGGAAGTCCATCCGACCGTCGGCGTGGCCGCGGATGTCCGGAGCGAGCCGGTGTGCACACATCGCTTCGGGCGCGAAAAGCGCCCCGGCACCGTACGCGAGCCGCGTGAGCGCACCCGCGCCCGTCAACGACCGTCCAAACCGCTGCGACACCGTGGCCTCCTCGGTAGCAATCTTGGCAGCGTCTAGTTTAGGGGGCAAGCGACGAGGAAGTGTGGGGCGGTGTCCTCGCCGTGGACGCCTCGGCGGACATGGTGGCGCTTGCGCGCCGGCGACTCGGCGACCGCGCGGAGGTGCGGTGCCAGGACGTGCTCGACCTCGATCTGGACGAGCCGGTCGACGCGATCGTCTCGACGGCGACGCCGCACTGGGTCACCGACCACGATCGCCTCTGGGCGCGGCTGGCCCAGGCGCTGCGGCCGGGCGGCGTGCTCGAGGTCCAGTGCGGAGGCAAGGGCAACATCGATCGCGCGCCGTCGCCTACCGGGTTCTCGGCTCGGTCGAGGCCGAGGACGCAGGCGGAGGACTCGCATCGGGAAACCTCACTTCGGCGTGCAGGCCGCCCGCGGGTTGGGTCTTGACGGCCAGCGACGCCCCGTGGGCGGTGGCGATCGCGTGGACGATTGACAGCCCGAGGCCGTGTCCGCCGCCCTGTGCGACGCGCTCGACGCCAAGTCGTTGGAAGGGCCGCTGGAGGCGCTCGAGCTCCGCCGGCGCGATCACCGGGCCGCTGTTCGCGACCGACAGGACCGCTCCCGCGGCAGTGGTGGCGGTCGTGACGTCGATCCGGCCCTCAGTCGTGTTGTGGCGGATGGCGTTGTCGAGCAGGTTCGCCACCAGACGCTCTATCAGTTGCCTGTCACCTTTCACGTGGGCACCTTCCAGTGCGGCGTTCAACTCCAGGCCCTGGCGCTCGATCTCGTCACGGCGAGTGGCGATCGCCTCTTCAGCTACCGCTGCCAGGTCGATCGACTCGCGGCGGTCGAGACTCCGCTCGCTGCTGGCAAGGCCCAGTAGCGCCTCGATCAGCTCCTCCAGCTGCTGCTCGGAGGCGAGCACGCGTTCGTGCGCAGCGCGAAGAGATGCGACGCTCGCGTGCGGATCAGCGAGCGCTACTTGAGCCAGCGTCTTGAGCCGGGCGAGCGGCGTGCGCAGCTCGTGCGAGGCGTTGGCTACGAACTGGCGCTGGGATTGGAAGGAGGAGTCCAGGCGGGAGAGCAGCCCGTCGAAGGTGTCCCCGAGCTCCTTGAACTCGTCATCGGGGCCGTCGAGCGCCAGGCGCCGGTGGAGGTCCGTGGCCGATATGTCGCGCGCGGCGGCCGTGATCGTCCGCAGTGGACGCAGCACCCGTCCGGCGATCATCCAACCGAGCCCCATCGATACGATCGCCATGATCGGCAGCGCGATGACGGACACGATCGCGAGCACGTGCAGGTCCGCGCTGCGCTGATTGGGGTCGAGGACCGAAACCGTGCCGTGCAAGTGCGCCCCGGGTGGGAAGGGGATCGCGAGCTGGTCTGGGGCCGGCACAGCGGCGGAGCCGGAGCGGATGAGGGGCGCCGCTACGGACTGTGAGTATGCGCGGTGGGTGTGCGCGACGCCGAGGTAGGTGAGCGCCAGCAGCACCGCGCCCGAACCGAAGAACACCCCGCCGTAGAGGAGCGCGAGACGGAGGCGCACAGTGCGCCGAGGGAAACGCAGACGCCTTGCCCCCGGAGTCAGTCGCTCGCCGAGACGCACGGCGCCGCTCAGATCCGGTATCCGGACTTGGCGACCGTCTCGATGATCGGTGGGTCCCCGAGCTTGGCGCGTAGGCGGCTGATCGTGATCTTGACTGCGTTCGTGAACGGGTCGGCGGCCTCGTCCCACACGCGGGCGAGGAGCTCCTCGGCGGAGACGCTGCGGCCCTGGGCGGCTAGCAACAGCTCCAACACGCCGAACTCCTTCGGCGCGAGCTCGATCCGCCTGCCAGCCCGAGAGACACGGCGCTGCGCGGTGTCGAGCACGAGATCCTCGTGCTGAAGCACAGGCGGAATCGCGGGCTGGGCGCGGCGCGCCAAGGCGCCGATCCGGGCGACGAGCACGGGGAAGTCAAACGGCTTCGGCAGGTAGTCATCCGCGCCCAGCCCGAGTCCGTCGACCAGGTCCTCCACCATCGCCGCAGCGGTCAGCATCAGCACGCGGCTGCGACACTCGCTGTCAACGAGCTTGGCACACAGCTGATCGCCGTGCATCCCCGGCAGGTCACGGTCGAGCACGATCACGTCGTACTCGTTGACCTGCGAGCGCGCAAGCCCGGCTTGACCGTCGAGCGCGACGTCTACAGCCATGCCCGCCTGGCGCAAGCCGAACGCGACTGCTTCGGCCATCTCCTCGTCATCCTCGACCACGAGCACTCGCATGTTCACAAGGCTACTTCCCGGCGGTTTCAGCACGGTTTCGCCAGCGGAGAGGTCCACCGCCTGGGCGGCGATACCTTCGCGAAACCGTCGATGTCGTACAAGCAGCCCAGAGCACCACCTCTCGAGCTGCAAAAAGGAGACGACATGCAAGGCGATGCGAGACGCACCGACGATCAAAGCAGGGCGGCAGGCGGCCTGGCGCGAGCGGCTTCCCTGACAGCGGCACTAGTTGTCCTCAGCGTGCTCGTGGCCGGCTGCGGGGGTAGCTCCCCGACTGGGGGGGTGGCGAGCCTCGGGTCGCACGCGTCCAAAACGTCCACGCCGAACTCGACGGCGGCCGGGTCAAGCGGTGGGTCGAGTAGCTCGGCGTCGCCCGGGGGCCAGGCTGTGGCGTACTCGGCGTGCGTGCGTGCGCACGGTGTGCCCAACTTCCCCGACCCAAAAGTCTCGACCAACGGCAACGAAGTGAAGGTGGCGATCGGGGTCACGCCAGCCATCACGGGTAATCCCCATTTCAAGTCGGCGCAGCAGGCCTGCAGCAAGCTGCTGCCGGGCGGTGGGCCCGGAGAACGCTCGAACCACCAGATCACCCCCCAGGAGCAGTCGCAGTACCTGAAGGCCGCGGCGTGCATCCGCTCACACGGAATCCCCAACTTCCCCGACCCGACGTTCTCCGGCGGCGGCGTGCACATAGAACACCAGCGGCTGAACGAGAGCTCCCCAGCGTTCAAGGCGGCGGTGCGTGCCTGCGAATCGCTGATCCCCGGGGGTGTACACGGCGGCTCCGACTCGTCGCGCGAAGCAGCGCCATAAACGCGTCCCGTCCTCAGCTTTCTTTCAGGTTGGCCGCCGTTACCTGAACGCAGCCACCGCCCAGGTGCGCGCGGCGACCCTATCCAACGGGGGCTCTCCACGATGCGCGAGCTTGCCGGGCTATGTTCGCGACGGTCGGCTGGCGCGCGTGAGCTCACGCGTCAGCGCGTGGATCGATCGCTCTAGCTGTTTGATGCTTGCAGTCTCGACGCGTTCGAGTCCGACCGTGCGGTTGACCCAGGCGTTGAGCTCGCGGTGGCTGCGCCCGTCGTGGCGGTGCAGTTCCGCCACCAGGCGGCTGCGCTCCTGGCGCAGGAGAGCTTGACGCTCGAACGCGGCCACCGGGGCCGGCTCGGGAGCCTCCTCGGCGGTACTGACGGGGGAGGGGGAGTGCGCTCTCTGGGGCGCGCCGAACAGGGTCATCTGGGCGGCGAACTCGGCGTTCAGGGGCACGAACTCCGCGGTCGCAGACGGCTCGACTCGCGCGCCGCTGCACCGGCTCCTCCCAGCCCTCCTCGGGCTCGTCGCGGCGCAGGGCGTGGCGCAGCTCGGTTTCGACTTCCGAGGCGTGTGCGCGCAGGGTGGGGTCGGCGGGCAGGTACAGCCAGCTCGGCTCGGCTCCGCGACCGGGGATCGTGCGCACGAACCGCCCG
Source organism: uncultured Solirubrobacterales bacterium (assembly GCA_963831945.1). GTDB lineage: Bacteria > Actinomycetota > Thermoleophilia > Solirubrobacterales > Solirubrobacteraceae > Palsa-744. The sequence continues at coordinate 829,563 of CAWHSC010000003.1, forward strand.
ACGATCTGGCGAAAGATCAGCGGCGTCTTGGCGGCCGTCGCGTATACCCCCACGCGCAGCCGGGGGATGTCCACGCCCTCGGAGACCATGTTCACCGCCACTATCCACGGCTCGCGCGAGCCGCGGAAGTCCGCGAGCTTGCGCGCGGCACGGGCCTCGGTGTGCAGCACGACCACCGGCGCGCGCCCGGTCGTCTCGCCCAGCAGCTTCGCGATCCGCCGGGCGTGCGTAGCGTCCGCCGCGACCGCGAGGCCGCCCGCGTCGCGGTGGCCCTCCGCGCGCAGCGCCGTGAGCTTGGCGTGCGCCTCCTGCAGGATTCGCGGCAGCCCCTCCGGCAGCTCGGTCGAGATCGCGGTGCGGTAGCGGCGGCTCGCCTCACGCGCGCTCAGCACCGTCTCGAACGAGGATTCGATCACGTCCTCGCCGCTGCGCCACGACAGGGTCCCGTCGAAGGTGACAAACGCCACCGGGCGGCAGATGCCCTCGGCGACCGCCTCCGCGTAGGTGTAGGAGACGTCGGGCACGACCAACCCGTCGCGGTCGTAGCGCACACCCGGGATCGGGGTGGCGTCAGAGCGAAACGGTGTCCCTGACAGCAGCAGCCACCGTGGTGCCGAGGCGAACGCCCGTTGAAAGCCGGTGCCCCACGCCAGGTCCTCGCCGAGGTGGTGCGCCTCGTCGACGATCACGAGCGTGTCCGCGGGCACCTTGGCCGCCCAGCCGCGCGGGTCGCTCGCCACACGCGCATAGGTGACGGCGACGCCGTGGAAGTCGCGTGGTGGGTTCGGGCCCTTGGCGTCGGGCTGCAGCTGCACCCCGAGCAGCGCCGCGGCGCTCGCCCACTGACGGGTGAGCGGCGTCGTCGGACAGAGCACCGCCACGCGCCCGACGATCCCCTTGCACAGCAGATCCTTTGCGAGCTCGAGCGCAGGGCGTGTCTTGCCGGCGCCGGGCGCGGCGGAGATCAGGAACGGGCCCTCTCGCCAGTCGGCCATGCGGTCGAGCGCACGGTGTTGCCAGGTGCGCAGGGATGTCGAACGGGAAGGCGTCAAAGAGCCCGGCATCCTGCGGCATGCAGCGGACGGATCGCACGGCGTCTCGCGACCGCGGGTGAGCTCAGACGCTCTGCGCCTTGTCATCGTGCGCGTTCTTCGCGTAGCCTGGAGCGACGGACCTTGCCGGCGTCGTCGCGTAGGGGGAGTGTCGTGAACTCGTATGTTCGTGGTGTCTTGTAGCGCACGAGCCGATCAGCGAGGTGCTTTCGTAGGGCCTGCTCATCCAGAGTGTCGGTGTCGGTCTGGACGATTGCGTGCACACGCTGGCCGAGATCCTCGTCGGGTAGTCCAATGGTGACGCAGTCGATCACGCTCGGATGTGTGGCCAACGCGGCCTCGACCTCGGCGGGGTAGATGTTCGCGGCACCCGAGACGATCATGTCGGTTCGGCGGTCTGCGAGGAAGAGATAACCCTGCTCGTCCATCCACCCGAGATCGCCGGCCGTGTCCCAGCCGTCATCGCGTTCCTTGGACTCCTCGCCTATGTAGCTGTAGGTACGATCGGCTCCTGACGGGCGGCGCATCCAGATCATCCCCACCTCGCCCGCTCCGAGCGCCACGGCGTCGTCGTCGAAGATCGCCATCTCACCAATGACGCAGCGACCGACGGTGCCCGGGCGCTGCAACCACTCGGTTCCGTTGCACAGGGTCAGTGCCGCCGCCTCGGTCGCGGTGTACATCTCGATGATTCGCTCGGGGCCGAGCCAGTCGATCCAGGCCCGCTTGAGCTCCGCAGGGCAAGGTCCGCCGCCATGGAGGAGGGTCGCGAGGCTCGAGATGTCGTAGCTCTCGCGTACGGCTGCGGGCAGCCGCCAGATCCTGTTCATGTGGGTCGGAACGAGAAGCCCGAACGCCACTCGGTGACGGTCGATCAATCGGAGTGTCAGCTCGGCGTCAAAGCGCTCCTCGAGCACAACGTGACTGCCAGCGCTCAGCCCGAGCAGAGTGCCTAGGACAGCCGTGTTGTGGTACAGCGGGCTGGGGAACATGACGACGCTGTCGCTCGGGATACCGAATGGCGACGGTCGACCCTCAACGACCGGGACCACGGCCGGAGAGCCCGAGAGGATGATCTTCGGTCGCCCGGTGCTACCACCGGACGTGGGCGCCTTGTATGCAGGTGCGACTCTCTCGGGCAACGGTCCGTCGTCGTGCTCGGCGATCGGCGGGTTGCTCGCGAGAACCTGCTGGTCAGGGTGTGTGGCGGGGTCAAAACCAACGACGAGTCTGGGCTGCGCGATCGCGATGACCTGTGCGAGCTCACCGGCCGGCAGGCGCGATGAAACAGGCTGCGGCACAGCACCGAGCTTCAGCGTCGCGAGCATCGACTCCACGAACGCCACGCTCGTCGGCAAGCCGATCGACACGAAATCCCCCCCACCGACGCCGAGCTGTGCGTAGGCCCGAGCGAGCCGGTTAGTCGAGGAATCGAGCGTTCCCCAAGTCACCGTCTGCTCGCTCACCGTAAGCGCAGGGCTGTCAGGACGCTCCTGGGCGTGCATCCGCCAAGCCGCGACCATCGACATCATCTCCACGTCCTCGCTCACACTCAATCCCCTCCGGCAGCCATCGCCCAAACGTGGTGCAGTGTCTCATCCCATGACCAGTTCGTCCAGCCGTCCAAGGGACGTCGTGGGCATCGAGGTGAGACACTCCCTCAATGCCCGCCCCGAAGCTCGATCTCGCGACCACGAGCGATAGCCGATGAGATTTAGTCTCTTCTGCTCGGCGCAGGCCAGCCGCGGTTCTGGCGCTTCGAGGACATCGTGGTCGAGCCGCCGCCCGCGCAACGACCGCACCCGCCGTTCTGGATGGCCGCCCAGAGCCCGGCATCGATCCGCCGAGCGGCCGAACGCGGCTTCAACCTCATGCTCGACCAGTACGCGTCCCCCGAGCAGATCGGCGAGCGTATCGCGCTGTACCGCGCCGAGCGTGAAGCGCACGGGAGACCGTTTGATCCGATGGGGGTCGCGGTGGCGCGCCAACTGTACGTGGCGAGGGATCGGGCGGACGCCAAAGCCGCTCTGGCTCGTCTGGCCAAGTACACCCAGCGCACGGTGAGCGTTTCCCGCTCGCCCGGACGCCAAGGAGGCTCGCATGTGCTCGCTTACGCTGACAAGAGGGGCGCCACCGAGGAGCACGCGCTCTGCGGAACACCTGAAGAGATCTGCTCCAAGCTAGCAACGTTGAGTGATGCAGGCGCTGAGTATGTCCTTCTCACAATACTTGGCGGCAACAAGCAGCTACGGCGGTTCGCGCAGGAAGTCATGCCAGCGTTCTCCGCTGCGCAAGGCGACGAAAGCAACCCAGGGTAATCGCGCACGCCCAGCACGCGACCGTCCAACAGCACTCTTCCAGGCGCTGACCACGCCCCGGTGTAAGCGGCACACCCGCGCCGGGTTGCAAGGCCGCTAGCCGAAACAACGGGCGAGGCAAGCCGAATGACCGGCCGGCAGCCAGGCGACAAGACGACCCGCTGACACGCCTGCAAACTTGCGGCGGCCTAATCCGTGGCCACCAGGGGCCGTAGATTCGTCATCCAGTCCGTTCTCGGCGCTGGCGACTGAGAACATCGACGCGTTGTCCGGCAGAGCGTTTGAGTACTCGCCGTGGACATCGAAGACGTCTACCGGCAGGCGATGCGGCGTGGGGAGGAGGAGAAGCGACGACTCCGTGCGCTCGTCGAGGACCGGAATTGGCAGACGGTCGCTCAGCGGAGCGACCTGACGCTTCAGACGACAGCCTCGCCTGACCTTGTCATGAGGCAACAGGTCGCACGCGGCGTGCGGCGTCGTGCTGTCGTACCACGAGATCACCGGGCCGAGGCTGCCGTGGTTGGGCCGGGGCCAGAGCGATCGGACGCTCACAGGAAGTCTTGCCGGCGAGCGGGACAAGACCCGACACGCAGGTTATGGTGCGTGCACCACGACCGACGGGGCGCTGTCCGCCTGAGCCGTCGGGATGAGGTGGTACTGCAAGACGTAGCCGAGGCTCTCCGCGTAGCGATCGACGGTCGATATCTTCGCGTCGGCTGCGGTGGTCTCCAAGCGCGCGACGAAGGACTGCGAGGTCTCCATCGCCGCGGCGACGGCGGTCTGCGAGCGCCGCTGCTCCTCGCGCTGGGAGGCCAGGGCACGCAGCAGCTCGCGGCGCCGGCGAGCTGCGTCTAGCAACCGCGGGAACTCGGGGTTGCGCGTCGTGCGCTTGTCGATCATCTTGTCCAGGAAATCGCGCTCGGGCATGACCTTGCCTGCTTTCTGAGTGGCAGCGATACCTACAGCGGTATCTCTTTCTGGAGATAGGCTAGCACGTCTCACCCGTGCAGCGGACGCCCGCCGCGCATCATGCGCTTCTGATCACCGCGCTTCCGCCAATCTGCCAGACGCCGCTTCGCCAGGTCAATCGTTGACCAGGGGGTCTTCTGGGTCTTCTTGTTGAATCCGTCCAACGCCAGCAGGATCTGCCCGCGGCTGCCTTCCTCCGCGAACAGGATGCGGTAGATGACCCGATCGCCGTCCACCCTGACCTCCCAGATGTCCCCGTCGAGGTGACGGGCAGCCCGTAGACCTCGATCGCGCACCTCCTCCATGCCGGCGAGCACAGCCGCGGCATCGGAGTCGGAGAGCTTGTCGATGAACTCCTCGACCGGGCTGCGACCCGATGAGGTCCGGTAGTCACGCCAGCGCCGCCGGACCGGAGTGGAGCTAGCCCCACCGACCGCGGAGCCAGCCTGCGTTCCGGGTCGCTTCGTCGGAGCCATCGAGCGAGCTTACGCAGCGTCTCGGACCGAGCACGCCGGCGCTCGCTCGTACCGCGGACACGATCGGAGGGGGTAGCCGTACCGGCGGCCCGCCAACCTTCGAGGGACATGGCCGACCTCTCTCGTGTGTCCCGCGAAGGCTTCACGATCACGTCGCTTGGGCTGGCATTCGTGGAAGTGTGTCGTTCGCCGAAGCGGGGCGACTAGCCATCCATCGCGGCCCTGAACCCGCGGGACGATCACCTCGCCGGAGGCTTGCCACGGCCGGGCCTGTCGATCAGCGCTGAACTCCTTTCTCGTAGGGTGGCAGCTCGGCCGCGAGGCCTGTTCCCTTACGCGCCAGTGCATGAGGGAGGCCACCACGACCCGCGGGAGGATGAGAAGCTCGTGTGTGAGCCGATCCGATTTTAATGAGGGCGGGGCCGTCGGATCAAACGTGGTGGCTTATAGCTGTGCCGTGGAACGAGATAGAATCGCCGATCATCGCGGTATCGACGGTAGACCCCGTGCATAAGCGGGGTATGAGTCCCAACCAAGTGGAGGTGGCAGATGGCCGAGCTCAAACCGCCGTCAGGGGAAATTGTGCTGACCCACTTCATCGTCTCGGACGACGTCGAGCGCTCTCGGCGCTTCTACACCGACGTGCTCGGTGGCAAGGTTGTCCGCTCCGGAGAGCCAACCAACGTCGCGCTCGCCAACAGCTGGATCGTCATCAATCGGGGCGGAGGCCCGACCGACGACAAGCCCGCGGTCACGCTGGAGACGCCACGCGACCTCGACCGGGTCAGCAGCTTCCTTAATATCCGGGTCAAAGACATCGAGGCCGTGTATGCTGAGTGGAGCGTCCGTGGTGCTCAATTCCTGACCCCGCCGAAGCAGCACCAGTACGAGATCCGCTGCTACATCCGCGATCCCGACGGTCATCTGATCGAGGTGGGGCAAACCACAGACCCAGAGGGGGACTGGACCCCCCCTCAGTGGCTGTCGAGTACGGCCGGCGGGGAGCCCGAGTGAATGCCGAGTTCAGCAGCGAGATCCGTCACGCTCGCGCTGCGGTTTTCCGTGCTGAAGAGTGTCATAGACGAGATTGCCGACACGCTAGCCCACAAGCTCGTGGTCGTTCCGAGCAACCCGCTCGGCATCGACCCAAACACACCCACTGTCCCTCCGGGCACACCCGCCTGCAGGTGCGACGGCCGGGGCAACGTGTGATCAGGACGGTGGACGCCAACCTCTGGCCAGGGTCGTTTGACCCACCTCGATGATGTAGCCGTCGGGGTCGCGGATGTAGCAGCGGATCTCGGTCTCGTGTTGCTTCGGCGGCGTCAGGAAGTGGGCGCCCCGCGCGCTCCACTCGGCGTACACAGCTTGGATGTCCGCAACCCGGATATTGAGGAAGCTGCTCACCCGATCTGGGTCCGGTTGCGTCTCTAGCGTGACGGTCGGCTTGTCGTCGGTGGGACCTCCTCCGAGGTTGATGATGATCCAGCTGTTGGCCAGCGCGACGTACGTCACCTCGTCACCCGCCTCGCCGGAAATGACCGTCTTGCCGCCAAGGACGTCGGTGTAGAAGCGGCGAGAACGCTCGACATCATCTGAAACGATGAAGTGCGCCAAGACCATCTGCTCGTCAATGGTGCTCATGCTGACCTCCGTTGTTGGAATGGACTCAATACTCAGTGTCCTGCGCTTTGGCCGCCGTCGATGTGCAAGATCTCCCCGGTCACGAAAGGCGCCGACTCGAGATATAGGACTCCACCGACCACGTCCTCGATCTCGCCCACCCGACCGATGGGGTGCAACGCGCCCATCCCCGCGTAGGAGCTCTCCTCATGTACCGCCGTTTTGATCACGCCAAGCGACAGGGCGTTTACCCGTATGCCACGTGAGGCGTACTCGATGGCGAGCGATTTCGTGACCGCGACCAGGCCTCCCTTGGTCAGCGTTTGCAGCGCGGCCGGTCTGCTGCTATCCGCCTGCTCGACCAGCGTCGTCGAAACATTGACCACGTGCCCACGGCCCTGGTCGAGCATCTGCTTGATCGTGCGGGTCGTCATGTGAAAGAAGCCGGCGAGGTTGACGGCGATCAGGGCGTTGAAGTCCTCGAGGGTGTGGTCCGTGAAGGGCTTGCCGATGTAGATCCCAGCGTTGTTGATCAGAGTGTCGATCCGACCGAAGCGCTCGATCGCCGCGTCCACGATGCGCTGCGCGGTATCAGGGTCGGCGATGTCGCCCTCGACGGCAACGATGCCAGAGTCCTCTGACGGCCCGATCGATCGAGCGGTGGCGATCACGGCATACCCGAGCTCACGGTAAGCCCTCGTGAGACCGGCGCCGATGCCCTGCGAGGCGCCGGTGACGATCGCGACCTTCTCGTTGTTGCTCAAGACGATCTGCTCATGTTGGCATCCGCAGGTCGGTTTCGGTTCCTGGCATCGATTCAGCGTCGCGCGCATGCCTGGCGTGCTGACCACAAAGCGGGTTCGCTTTCCATCATCGCCGGACTCGCCACGCGCCGCGCGGGACGGCCTTGACTTCTGCTCGGATGAGAGGAAAGTATGGGCGACCCGACGGGATCGTGGAGGCGATATGAACAGTACCCGGATGGCAACGGCTGGCTGCTCCAGGAGATCACGACGCGGCTGCCGGTCGATGAAAGGAGAGGCTGATGACCACGGCGTATGACTCCGTCGAGGATCTCGCAGACGCGCCCAGACGCGCAGCCGCAGCACACGGCAAGCACGAGGAGCGAACGGGGCAGGCGGATGAGAACTGGCCGGACTGGTACGCGCTCTACATGGTGCGCGAGCACGCGGGCGAAGAGCTGCCGACGTGAGCAGCGACTATGACGTGATCGTGCTCGGTGGCGGCTCACCGGGCGAGCACTGCGCAGGTGCGCTCGCCGAGGGCGGCTTGCGTGTGGCCGTCGTGGAGCGCGAGCTCGTGGGAGGGGAGTGCTCCTACTGGGCTTGCATCCCGTCGAAGACGCTGCTGCGACCGGGCGAGGCGGTTCACGGCGCGCGCGAGGCCGCCGCGAGCGCTGACGTCGATGTCGACGCTGCATTCGCGTGGCGTGACTTCATGGTCTCCGACCACACCGACGCCGGCCAGGAGCGCTTCCTCGCCGATCGCGGCATCGAGCTGCTGCGCGGCAGTGGGCGGCTCGCCGGCCCGGGAGTCGTCGAGGTCGACGGCGTCCCGCACACCGCCGATCACATCGTCCTCGCCAACGGTGCCGATCCGGTCGTGCCGCCCGTACCGGGCCTCCGTGAGCTCGACGGTGTCTGGACGAACCGCGAGGCGACATCGATGAAGGAGGTGCCGCGGCGCCTGTTGATCCTCGGTGGTGGGCCGGTCGGAGTGGAGCTCGGACAGGCCGTTCGTCGGTTCGGTGGCGAGGTGGCGGTGATCGACATGGCCGAGCACGTGCTCGGGCGCGAGCCGGCGCCGCTCGGCGAGGCGCTCGGCGAGGTGCTGCGCAGCGAAGGCATCGAGCTCGTGCTGTCAGCCAACGTCGGCGCTGCGCGACGCGACGGTGAGGACTACGTGCTCGAGATCGACGACGGGCGCGAGCTTCGCGGTGACCGCTTGCTCGTCGCCACCGGACGGCGTCCGCGTGTGCGCGGGCTGGGTCTCGAGAGCGTCGGCGTCGAGCCGGACGCGCGCGGAGTGCCGGTCGACGCGCATCTTCGCGCGGCCGAGGGGTTGTGGGCGATCGGCGACGTCAACGGGATCTGGCCGCTCACCCACGTCGGCAAGTACCAGGGCGAGGTGGTCGCCGCGAACATCCTCGGCGAGCCCCGGAAGGCCAACTACGAGGCCGTTCCGCGCGTCGTCTACACCGACCCGCAAGCCGCGGCGGTGGGCCCTTCCACCGGCCGTTTCAGCGCCATGGTTCCGCTGTCGGAGGTGGCGAAGACCGGGACCTACACGCGCGAGTACGCCGACAGCAACGGCTTCCTCACGCTACTCAGCGACGGCGAGCGGCTGACGGGCGCCTACGCGCTCGGCCCCGAGGCGGGCGAGTGGCTACAGCAGGCGACGCTCGCGATCCGCGCCCACATCTCACTCGACGTTCTGGCCGACACGATCCAGCCGTTCCCGACGTTCTCGGAGATCTACGTCGCCGCGCTGAAGGCGCTCCGCGGCAAGATCGAGTCGGCGTCCAAGGCCGTCGGCGCGGGACCGCCGATGGCAAGCTGACCAACCAGGAAGGAGCACACCGTGCGCGCTGACATCGCACCCGGCGGGACGTTTCCCGACTACGAACTGACCGACCACACCAAGACCCGGCGCAAGCTGAGCGAGCTGCAGGGGAACAACCCGATGGTCCTCGTGCTCTCGCGCGGACACTACTGCCCGAAGGACCATCAGCAGCACCTCGAACTGGCAGCCGCCTATCCGAAGATCGCCGTCGCCTACACACAGCTCGTGACGATCTCCACGGACAACATCGTCGAGTCTCGCGAGTTTCGGGCCTCGGTCGGCGCCCAGTGGACTTTCCTCTCCGATGCCGGACGCAAGGTGCAGAAGGACCTCGACATCCAGGAGTACACCGACCCCCACCACGACCCCATGATCCCGCACACCCTCGTGCTCAAGCCAGGGCTGGTCATCCACACTGTGTACAACGGCTACTGGTTCTGGGGCAGACCGTCGCTTGAGGACCTTCGTCACGACCTTCGCGAGGTGACGCGCGAGATCCGGCCCGACTGGGATCTGGCTGCACCCGGCCTCCGCGAGGCGTGGGAGGCGGGCGACCACTCGGCGTTCTATGCCGACGCGGACCTCGACCCCAGTCTCAGGGCGGCATAGGTTCACGTCGGTGGGAATGTGAGACGCTCCTCGAACGCCGTTCACCCCTGAGCTGTTCTCCGCGCCGGTGCTCTGTCGGTGAGCGCGGCCATTCTCCCCCTACGCAGTTCTCTTCGGGTCCGCCTCGCCCGGGAAGCTGAATGGCATTGGGGCACTCCCAGTGCGCGGCAGATGGCGTCGCGACCGGCGCTAGCGCCGCCAAACTTGCGGCAGCCCTGATCCCATGGCCACAAGGGGGCCGTAGATCGTGACCGTTTTGCCCGCAAACGCCCCGCGCCTGTCCCCGCGCCGAGCTGCTCCCCACACCTGCGAATCCCCTGCCGTAGAGCCAGATCCGGCTCCACGAAGCGAAAGCGGCGGACGAGATTCGAACTCGCGACCCCAAGCTTGGGAAGCTATTGGCTTCCCGCACAACCAAGCGAAAAACGCTCCGTTTGCAACCAAGATGCGACCAACACTGAACATCCGATCGCGCTCTTGAGCGTCGAACGACGCCGTTGGGGTGTGGTGGCGTCCAGGATCGGCGTGACGTGGCGCCTGGCATGTTCGGCCAGATCCATGCCTATCGCCCGCTCGCGATTACAAGCGCTTCGAGGCTTGGGGTCGCTCAGAGCAGCCCGAGTAGCTCGCAGGCTTCGCGAGGGTTGATCGCCGCCGGCTCCAACCCGACATGATCGAGCAGGTCAGCGTCACCGCTGACGATTGCCTCGGCCCCAGCCTCACGCGCCAGGGCGACGAGATAGTCGTCGTCGGGATCGCGCAGGGTCGCGTCGACCTCGACCGGGTCCTCCAGGACGGTCCCAGATTCGGCGATACCCGCGACGATGTCATCGACGCCGCTCTCACCGATGCGCTCCAGGAAGTAGGGCTTTCGCAGAGTGTCGGCGACCTCGCCCAGCAACTCTGGGCAGACGATCAACTCGAAACGCGCCCCCGCCAAGTCGCGATATAGCAGACAGGGCGGGCTCTCGCTTATGTGGTTGACGCTTCCCGATGCCAGCGTGTTGGCGTCGATCACGAGTCGTCTCAAACCCGCTGGCCGATCTCAGATCGCTCGCCGCTTGGCGACTCGCTCGCGCCGCACTTCGCGCACCGCTTTCACCGCTTCGCGCTCGATCTCCTCGGACGGCACCCCTCGAAAGCGCTCCCTCGCGCGGTCGCTCGCCTCGTGTCCGAGCTGTATGCGCGCAACGCTCTCCAGCAGCTCGCGGTCGCTCTTCGCCGGGCGTCGCCGACGCAGCCGCTCAAGCAACTCGGTATCGATCTCGACGGTCGTTGTCGGTGAGGCAGCCATCGCCCTCATGCTATCGCCCACCGCCGCGCCGACGGACCGGAACGAAACTCTCCTTGGACCCTCGCCAGGCAAGGGCCCTCCGATCATCGGTGGCCATCGCGCGGTAGACGCGCAGAGATCGTGACCCGTGCAGGAAGCGCTTGATCACGTCTGGAGGCCCTGTCAGAGTCGAGGCGCGATGAAGCGAGACGGTGCCGCGCACAGGTCGTCCGGGTCGCAACGCGACGGGGGCCGCTCCAGGCGCCGGCACGGCTCGCGGGGCCCCGGCCGGCGCCGGCTCGCCAAGGAGGCCGATGAACGGACTGACGCGGAGCGTCTTGCGGACATGGGCTGGGTCGAATGGGGTGGTGAGCTGATCTGGGCTGTCGGCTTCACATCAGGGGGCGCGCCCTTCGGGCTGCGGCCGTGTGACTTCCATCCGGCAGACCTACAGGCAATGGGGCTGGACATCGCGGGCTGGACATCGCGGGGGTGGACGACGCAGGGCCAGCGAGCGCGGAGTCGTGGGTCGAGGAGTCCGACGCCTGGCCGCGGGACACCGACGCTTGGTAGCCCCCGCGGTGCGAGCCGACGCTGGTACGCGATGAGGCCTCCTCCGCCATGTGTCAGTGCCCTATAGGCCGTATAGTACGGCGCACTATGCCTAAGCCACCGCAGGCGCAACGCCTGTTTCCTGTCGGTGGCCGCCTCGAGGAGGCCGAGCAGATCGGCCGTGGACCGGCGATCGATGACCTCGAGCGTGTCTGCCTGGGTGGCAACAGTGCGCTGCTATTCGACGAGCGGCGCGTGGGTAAGAGCAGCGTTGCCGGCGCGGTCGTGGACCGCGTCCGCACCTGTGGAGGGATCGGCATCGATATCGATCTGAACTCGATGGCCGGCGTCGATGGGCTGGCCGAGCGGATTCGTGCCGACGTCGAGCGGCTGCCGGTGCTGCGGCGCGCAGCGCGGCGCGGGCGCGACATCGCGACCGGCCCGGGAGCGGCAAGCGTGGAGGCGACGCTCGAAGCGCTCGGGGCGAAGGATGAGGGTGACGCGCTCAAGCTGCTGCGCGATCAGCTTGCGGCGCTGAAGCGCACACCCAGCCTCTCCAGCGCGCTCCAGCTCGTCGAGCGGCGCGCGCAGCTACAGCAGGTGGCGGCGATCGTGTTCCTGGACGAGATTCACGTGCTTGCCGACTATCAGTCCACGGTGCAAGCGCAGAAGGATCTCGCAGCGGTGATGCAGCGCCACGGGCAGCTGGTGCTGATCTTCGCCGGCAGCGACCAGCGCGCCGTGGCAGGACTCTTCTCGAAGGGCAAGCCGATGTTTCGTGACGGCCTGACGTTCCCGCTCCCGGACATCCCCGACGAAGCGTGGGAGATTGGCCTCACCGAGCGCTTCAGGACGGCGGGCCTGTCGATCGCGCCTGACGTGATCCCCCAGATACTTGCGATCACCGACGGGCACCCGCAACGGACGATGTCGATCTGCGCCCACGCCCTCGCCTGCGCCGGCGGCCAGACGGTCGATACAGCGGTCGTCAAGCTCGCTCACGCTCGCGCCAAGACCCAACCCTCGTGGAGCCGATGAGCGCCCGATACGACGGAGGCAAGCTCGCCCGTGAGCTGGAGCGCGAGCGCACCAGGCGGCTATCGGAGGCGCTCGAGCGCGAGCGGTTCGTCGGCGTCACGGGCGAGGCGGAGACCGGCAAGACCCACCTGCTCGCCGCCGTCGCCCACGAGCAGACGGGCGGGCCATTGACGGCCACGCTCGATCTCGCCAAGACCTACGACGAATCCCACGCGGCCTGGCTCTTGCTGCGCGCCACAGCCGCCGCGCTCGTCGGCGCTGACACCTGGGGCAGAGTCGCGTCAGCGCCCGGCGCCTCCGGGGAGGACGAGGCGTTCCTTGCCGTGCTGCGCGCCCTCGGACCGCTGGGCGAGGTCGCGATGGCGCAACTGCCCGTAGAGGAGCTCGCGTTCGGCGACGCGATCGCGGCGCTCACCCGGCTCGCGCGTGAGCGGCCCGTGCGCCTGGTGATCGATCACCTCGAGGCCCCGACGCTAGCTCCGCGCAAGCCCCACATCGATCCCGCTGCGATCCTATGGAAGGTCCGCGCCGAATCCCAGCGGGAGCCCAACCTGCAGGTCCTAGTCGCCTGCCGGCCCGAGGCCGTCGAGCTTGCCGCCGGCGAGCACGCCGCCTTCTACGGCGACGGACTGTGGTGGACCGCCGAGCGCGCCGACCTCGGCATCTGGCTGCCCAAGCCCGCCGAGCGACGGGCCAACGCGAACCTGGCCACGATCCTCGAGCTCACAGAAGGCCACGTGCCGACCACGCTCGCCCTGCTCGCCGACGAGCGCTGCGCGACCCCGGAGGGCCCGCGCGCGGTGTTCGGCGAGCTGACCAAAGCCAGCGAGCCGCTCGCCTCCCGCTGCCTGCAGCACGCACGCTCACTGCACCGTGTCGGCGCGCTGCTGCTCGACGCGGTCGCCAACTGGCTCCCCCCCTACGCCGTGGCGCCCAGACTCGACGCCAAGGAGGCCTACCGCGGCCTCAGCGCGCTCGCGGCCGCCGGACTCATCCGCCGACCCCAACGCGGCGAATGGACCACGCTGAACCCACTGGTCGGCTCGGCGCTTCGCGGCGGGACCATGCGATACACGCGGTCGGCCAACGACCAGCTCGATCTCACCGATACCGTCAGCAGCCACGGTCAACGCAGCCCTCGGTGAGCCTTTCGTGCCTACGCTCCGCCGATAGACACCTCACAATCAGGCCATCCGTCTCGCATAACCAAGACGCATGCCCGGAGTCAAATGGAGCCCTGCCTCGACCAAAAAGCTGCACATCGTGGAATCCCGCGTCGGATCACACTCGCTCTCGTCGCGATTGCGAGAGGGTGGCCATCCACTCGGCTGACGATCGATGTTCGTCCCGAGCGGAAGCCCACCCGGAGGAGGTGAGGCGCTTGCTTGACCGCGAAAGCACAACTCGCTGTCGTCGATTGTCGATGCTTCACGAGTCGGCGAAGCGTCCTTGATGCTGTCCGCGACCCCGGCCTAATCAACAGCGGCTAAACTATGGGACGATTCTGAGTCGCAGATTGCACGCGTGTGCTAACGAGAGTAGTATTTCGCTGGCTGTGCATGACTCTGTGACGCTCCAATGCGCGCTTCTCTCGGTGGGCCGGTCGGTCCAGCTCGTAGACGACGCGCTGCGCGCTTACGTAACCCGGCGAGGCGCCGTGAGGCAGCGCGACAGGACCTACGCAGGCTCTTGGAGGAGCGTCGCCGGTCCATGACCTTCCTATCCAAGCGTGCATTTACAGCGGCGGTAGTGCTGGCGATGTTGGGGGCAGCGCTTTACGCTGGGCAAGCGCGAGCGGCCGAAGGCGCGGGCCTTGTGATCGGTCACGTGACCGCGACCGAAGTCGCGGAACACGAAGTCAAGGTGGAAGCGCAGATCAATCCCGGCGGTCTTGAAGCCGCCTACTCAATCTGGTTGGTGCGGCAGCAGGCCGATCCGAAGGGGGGTCCAACGAATGACGGAGAACCACCGACAGGAGGCCCACAGACGCAGACTGGGAAGATCGCCGCCGGCTCTGGCTATCAGACCGTAAGCGTAACCCTGACCGGCCTTCAATGGGGGTATACGTATTACGGTGTAGTTGCGGCCAGCAACTCCGCCTGCGAAAAAGCCAAGGGTGAATTCGGAATCGCGCTTCACATCAGTGGCGAATTTCCCAACGGGCAGGGCACAGGTGGTCAGTACGAATCGGAAATTCCGTGCTGGTACAACAAACTTTCCGAAGAAGAGTCAGCGAAGACCCTCAAAGAATACGAAGCCAAACACGCTCAGGAACTCGAAGCGCAGCACGCCAAGGAACATCAGGAACAGGAATTCAGGGAAGCTGTGGCGAGGGCCGCCGAAGCGACAGCACGCCAGGAACGGGAAGAAAAAGAAGCAGAGACCAGCGGCGTATCGTTGAGTAGCTCGACTGTAATCGTTGAACACGCAAGTACGGCGTTGGTCAAGCTCGAGTGCTTGGGGATAGCAGCATGCAAGGGCAAGTTGACCCTCGTGGCGACGGGCGCAGCAGCCCGCATGAGCATGGGCAACAGCAAACGGAAGAGCGTGCATCCCCGCGCTATCGGGGCGGCCTCCTTCTCGATCGAGGGCGACGAAGAAAAGACGATCGATATGGCGCTCAATCAGGCCGGCAGGACACTCATTCGCTCGGTCCGGCGGAGTGTCGGTGCGAGCTTGGAGTTGCAAGAACTGGCGCCTGCGGTGGGTTCTAAGCAGACGGTTCGAGTGGGACTCAGCAAGAAACACTCGTAAGCTGTCGCGAGTTGTGCTGTCGCGGTCAAGCAAGCGCCTCACCTCCTCCGGGTTTGGCTTCCGCTCGGGACGAACTCGGAGCGTATCTTCCGGGGCTCGAGGGATGCCTGCTTTCGCATCCGTGGAGCAGGAGTCGATCGCTAGGCTTCAAAACGCAGCTGGACAACGTGCAGCAGGAGCAGGTCGCGGGATCCTCAATCGGCCCCGGTCCGCGTCTTCTGCTTTCTGGCCGGAAGGACCACTTGCCGTTCAGGCAAAGGGGTGCTGCGCGAGGTTCGCCAGGTATCCGTCGAGCCCGTTGGCGAGTTCGTTGAGCTTCGCAGCGAACGCGGGGTCGAGAACGGGACCGAGAGGCGTTGTGGCGCCAGCGGGGGGCGTGCCTGGGATTGCTCCGCCCGCTGCCTTGACGACGGTGGTGGGGATTCCCAGGCGCGCGAGCTGGCGGGCGAGGCTGCGCGAGACGCCGTGGCGCCGTGCTGCACGCAGGAGCTCGCGCAGCCGCCGAGCCGAGAGCCGCTTGCGACCCAGCGGTGAAGAGGCGAGCACGGCGTGCTGGGCTTGGAGGATCGTGGCCGCGCGGCGGCAATCGCTGACGAATTCGTGCCCGTACTGGAGCGTCGCCTCATATTGGCGTCCGAGCCAGAGCGGTTCGGCGGTCTGCGAGGCCCCCTGGTAGCGCTGCCACGCGGCGAGGAACGCGTTGCCCGCGACCCCGGTCTGCGCGAGCGCAGTCGCGAACTGGCTGGTTGCGGCGGCCACTCGCCTGCTGAGACCGTGTCCGGGCCTGACGCGCATGGCTCGGACGTGCCGCGGGTGGGTGATCTTCTTGTAGTGCTTGTCTGGCGGGTCGGCTGAGATCGCCAAGGTGACGGCGGAGAAGACGCCGAGCGCGAGCGCGACAGGCTGACCTCCCGGGATCACCGCGAACCCGGCGGCGGTCGACGCGACACCGGCGACACCGGAGACGGTGCCGGCCGTGGTCTTGTCGGGGTGGTCGGGGGGGCTGCAGCTTCCCGCCCCGGTGTTCTGCAGGCAGGCTTCCCAATAGCCGCCGCCGGACAGGTTCCCCGCGAACGCGAACGGTTCAAGCCCGGTGTGGCCGTAGTTCACCGCGCCGGCGAGCGAGAACGGGGATGCGATCGTCACCGGCCCCGGGAGCGGTGAGAGATTCATGTTGACGCGCGAGAGCAGCAGGTTCCCCTTGAAGAGAAACCCATGCTTTTCGGGGCTCTTGCCGTTGTGCAAGGTAAGCACTTCGCCGAGCCCGCCGATTTCCCCGGCCGGGGTCGAGCTCGTTAGGGCGAACTGGCCGAACGCTAGACCGCCGCCCGCGTGTTGGGCGTCGGCGTGCAGCAGCGTCTGACACGCGGATGGGCAGACAATCGCGAGGTTGTAGCGTCCGGTCGGTTTGAAGTTGCGGGGGTTGATCAGATTGCCCGGGATCAACGGCAGCGTCGCGCCAAAGACCGGCGGCTGCTGGCCTTCCTGGACGACGAGCCGGTATTCGTAGGGGGTGTAGGGGCTCAACGGGAAGGTGTTGCGAGCCCAGACGCACGGCTCGGGCGTTGCGATCCCCGGGCAGGTTCCCGGCGTGGCCGACAGCTGTTTTCGGGGCGTTTCCATCGGGCCACCGGAGGCACATGGTGTCTGGGACTCAGCGCACGCGGTGGCGTTGAAGTTGGTACCGACCGGGCCGTACTCAAACCACCATTCCAAGCCCGAAGCCAGGTTTCCCGGGGTGATCGTTCCCGAGAACTCGACCGTGCCGCCTCCTGAGGGCGACAACGTGTTTTCCAGCAGCGGCCCGGTTTTCGCGACGGCGCCGTTGTAGGGTCCGCCGTTGGTCTCGTTGACGATAATCGGAACAATTCCGCCGACGCTGCTCACGTACTCGCCGGCGATGATGCACCCGCCGGCGACTGGACAGGCGATCGAGTCCAACGCGAAGTTGGGGGTGCCGTACGGCTCGTAGGCGCTCGCGGGCAGCGCGACTTCGATTTCGGTCGCCGTCCAGACTCCCGGGGCGCTTTCGTTCACGACGAAGTCTGGGCCGAGGGCGACGCACGCCCCTGTCGGGGGGCAGGCGACCGATTCGATGCCGATGTCTACCGACCCCCCAGGCACTGGGACCTCGCTCGCCGGGCCCCACACGCCGGCGTTCTCGGTGACGACGAACCCCACGTGTTCTTCAGCGCTGGTTTCGTAGTCGCCAACCATCAGGCAGTTGCCTACCGACCGGCAGGCCACGGAGTTCGCGGATCCGCTCTTGGCGTTTGCGGGCAGCGCAATGGTGCTCGCCTGACCCCATTTGCCGGCGGCCTGGCTGAGGACCCAAAGATGGTTTTCGCCGTCGCTTTCTGTGTAGCCGCCGACGGCGACGCACGCGTTCGCCGCCGGGCAGGCAACCCCGTTCAGCTGACTGGCGACCGCGCCGTTGGCTCCCGCGGGCAGGGAGGGCTCGATCCCTTGTGCCCACACCCCGCCGTTCTCGCTGACGATCAGTGGCGCACTCTCACCGTTGCCGGTGATGTACGCGCCGACCACGACGCATGAGCCCTGCGCGGCGCACGCCGCGCCAAAGAGGAAGATATCGGCCAGTGTGGTGGATGCGTTGGCGGGCAGCGCGATCTCTTTCCCCTGGCTCCAGACGCCGCCGGTCTCGCTCGTGACCATGCCGTATTCGCCCCCAACGGCGGTGTAGTACCCGCCGGCGATGCACGAGCCTGACGGCGGACAGGCGACGGGCCCTGTGGTCAAGGGCCGCCCTATTGAGCTGTTGGCGGGAGGGAGGATCGCGCTCGCCTGCCCCCATATACTGCCCGACCCCACCACGCCCATCATCCCCTCGCCTGAGGCGTTCAAGAGGCTGTAGCTACCAACGGCGGCACAGTTCCCCGGGGCGCCGCAGCTGATGTGATCCAGGAAGGAGACGCCGGCGCCCGGGGACTTGTCGGGCGGCTGCTGAATTTCGCTGGCTACGCCCCACGTCGGCCCAGCCGCGAGCGCCGTGGCTGGGGCAAGGGCCAGGAGCAGCCAGGCGATCGCCAGTCCGACCGCGGCGCCGGCAACCACGCGGGCCTGCAACCTCCCGGCCGCTCCGTGTGCGTGAGCAACCACGCTGACAGCGACTCCCACCCCCATCGCCGGCCACTTTATCCAAAAATCGCGCGCGCGGTACAGTGAATGACCGTGCCCCAGGTGGTCATAGACGGCGTGACTGTCGAGGCGAAGCGGCTGATGCTCGCTCCCGAGGAGGTCGGCGAGGTTCTTCGTGTTGGGGAGAGCGAGGTCCAGGGGATGGTGGATCGCGGCGAACTTCGAGATGTCTCCTCGGACGGCGGGGTGCGCCTCGATCCCAACGACGTGATCACCCTGGTGGAACAGCGTGTGCGGGGCGGCGAGCTCGGCAAGCACGTCTATGTTGAGCTCGCCGCCTTGATCTCCGGGCGCTTGTAGCGTCAGGCTGCCTCTTCCTCTTCTTCTACGAGCCGAAGCTGCGCAGGTGAGATGCGGAGTGGCTCTCGGCAGCGCTTCGTCGGCTGCCCATCCTTGGTCGTCCATCCTTGCTCAAGGGGCCAGTGAGCGAGCCTTTCCGCCAGCGCTTCCCGCATGAGGGCTGTGCGCCAGAACGCCTCGTTCACCGCCGGTATCCAGATGCGTCGGTAGTTGGCGCCGAGTGACGTGTCGATCGGCGCTTGTCCGGGCTCCCACGGGCGCTTGTCGCGGCGCGTTGGGAGGTGTTCGCTGTTGGCCCATCGGGTGAGGGTGGAGCGGGCCTCAAGACCGGCGATTTCGCAGAACTCGCGGAAGGTCAGCCAGTCGCGGACGGCGATCGGCGACTCGCTCGGAAGCAGGGCCTTCCCGAGCACGCCCTTGTCAACTGCTTCCCAATCCACCTGCTCGGCGCCGGCAGGCTCGGAGTCTGGGACCGGCAGCCACGTTGTCTGGTCGAAGCGGAACATGTCTGCCTTGATGATCGTGTCGGCCTTCTGCCGTGAGAGCGTCACGAGTTGATGGGTGATCCGCGAGCTTTCCAGCACGATCTCCTTGAGTTCGTCGATCGCGGCTAGTGTCCTGAGTCGTTGATCCGTTGGCAGTAGGCGGCGAGGCTGTCGAGGATCTCGTCGGCGGTCTTGTGCCAGACGTAGGGTTTGGGGTCGTCGTTCCAGTTGGTGATCCAGGTGCGGATCGAGGCGACGAGGTCGCGGACGGAGCGGTGGGCTGCCGCGCTTGATCCATTTCGTGGTCAGCTCGGCGAACCAGCGCTCGACGAGGTTCAGCCAGGAGCTGTAGGTCGGGGTGAAGTGCACGTGGAAGCGAGGGTGACGAGCGAGCCAGCGCTGGATCGATGGGGTCTTGTGGGTCGAGGAGTTGTCGAGCACGACGTGAACGTCGAGGTGCGCCGGCACCGAGCCGTCGATCAGGTTCAGGAAGCGGCGGAACTCCTCGGCGCGATGGCGCGGCGTCATCTCCGCGATCACCTGGCCGGAGGCGAGATCGAGCGCGGCGTAGAGGTTCGTGGTGCCGTTGCGCACGTAGTCGTGGGTGCGCGCGCTCGGGCACGCCGGGCATCAGCGGCAGCACCGGGGCCGAGCGGTCCAGCGCCTGGATCTGGGACTTCTCATCGACGCACAGCACGACCGCCGCCTCGGGCGGGTTCAGGTAAAGCCCGACGATGTCGCGGACCTTGTCGATGAACTGCGGGTCCGGGCGAGAGCTTGAACGCTCTCGGTCTGATGCGGCTTCAGCCCGAAGGCCCGCCAGATGCGGCTGACCGCGGTCTGGCTCATCCCCGTCGCCGCCGCCATCGAACGCGTCGACCAGTGCGTCGCGTCCCTCGGCTGCTCCTCGAGCGTCTTGACGATCACCCGCTCGACATCCTCGTCGCCGATCGAGCGCGGTTTGCCCGGACGCGGCTCATCATGCAACCCATCAAGACCCCGCCGCGCGAACCGACCACGCCACTTGCCGACCGTCGAGGCATTGCAACCCAAGCCGAGCCGCGATCTCCTTGCTCGGCTGCCCCTCAGCCGCCGCCAACACGATCCGGCAACGCAACGCCAACGCCTGCTAGTTATCCCGACGACCAGGCCAAGCGGTTCGCCGAACTCGCCGAGCTCTTCTTCCGCTGTCGTGCAGCCTGGCGGGGAGTCACGGCCGACACCCGGGCAGCGCCGCGATCCGATCGAGACCCGGCTCCTGAAGCCGAGCTTGAGCTTCGCGTGTAAACGAGGTTGTTGAGGCTCAGGCGACCCGGAGCGTCGAGCAGCTCTCGCCGCCGATCTGATGCTCGACGAGGAGGTCTCCCGGGACGGTCTCGCGGGCCATCTCCTGCAGATGATGGTGGTGGGTGAAGAACAGCACCTGGGTCGTGCGGGCTATGTCCGACAGGATCACCAACGCCGCGCGGGCACTGATGTCATCGAGCTGCACGAGGAGATCGTCCAGGACGAGTGGCATGGGCTCCCCGGTCGCGAAGTGGCGCTCGAGGCTGGCGAGGCGCAGCGCAAGGAACAGCTGGTGGCGCTGCCCGGCGCTCATGTCCTCGACAGGTACCTCCCGGTCGTTCGGCAGCACACCCATCAGGTAGGGCTGGCGCTCGGTGGTGATGGCCCTCAACCCCGTCATGTTGTTTGCGCTGAGAGCCGCAAACAATTCGCCTGCCCGCTTGAGAAGGGGCCCTTGGTGCTCGCGGCGGTGACGCTCCATCGCTGTTCGTAGAGCGTGCGCCGCGAGCCGTAGTTCGCTGTAGCGCCCAAAGCCCTCGACCGCTTCGGCGCGGGCCTGCGACTCACGCTCGGCCGCGAGCGCCGCCTCCTCGCTGCCTGACTGCTCCAGCTGGCTGCGCAGTCGACCGATCGCCTGCTCGAGCTCTCCGCGTCGCAGCTCAAGGACCGCCGCCTGGGCCTCGGCGTCGGCCTTGCTCGCCGCGAGTGACTCCGGCGTGGTGTCGGCGAGTGCCGCGTCAAGCTCCGCGGCGGGCTGTGCACCGGCTGCCTCGATCTCCGTGACGGCGTGTTCGAGCTCCTCGCGGAGCTCAGCGCGGGCCTCCGCCGTCTCACAGAACTCCTCGATTTCAACGGCGGTGACCTCTGCTCGCGCGGCGAGCAGCCCGAGCGCGTCTCGCGCGTGCTGAGCGCGGCTCTCGATCGCCTTGAGTTGCTTGGATAGCTCCAGTGCGCGTGGCTCGAGCTGTGCCCGCGTCGCGCGAACGCTACGGGCCTTCGATGCTTCGGCGTGCAGGGTGTCGGCGATCGTGATGGCGTCCGACTCGCTCAGCGCGCGTGCGAGTTCGCTGGCGAGCTCGCGCGCGTCGCGCTCGAAGTCCTTTTGGTCCTTCTCGATGGTGCCGATTCGCCGCCGCAGCAGCGCCGCCGCGTCGTGCACGCCGACGAGCGCATCGATGCAGGCCAGCTGCGCCTTCGCCTGCGCCGGGGTCGCGTCGTGGGGGAGCCCCAACGCGTCGGTGACACGCTTCCAGCCGGTGTCCCATGCGGCGCGTGCCTCGACGGCCTCGGCGGCGTTCCCGTTCACCGTCGCGAGCTCCTCGAGAAGCCTCGTCTGCTCCCGCTCGTGCTCGGCCCTGTCGCGACTGGCGACTGCGAGCTCGCCGACGAGCGCACGGGCTGCCCGCACCGTCGCCGTGAGCGTCGCTGTCTCCTTCAGCGACCCTTCGCTCGCGCCCACCATTGCCGAGACGTGCATCCGCACAGCGTGTTCGCTGCGCTCCACGACACCTTCCTGTTCGCGGGCGCCGGCAACATTGGCGAGGATCGTCTCGCGAGCCGTGATCCAGAGCCGCATCTCCTCCACGGTGCCAGGCTCGCTCTGCAGCTTCGTCCAAGCGCTCGCCCATTTCGCATATACGTCAACCGTGTCCTTCGTGTGCGCTTCATGGTCAAGACGCATCTGCTCGTGAGTGTCCGCGAGTGCGGCGCGGTCGCGCTCGAGGTGCTCCCTTGCGGCGGCGGCTTCGCCGTGCTCGGCTCTGCTGTCGGCGAGATCGTCGGCGCCCCGCACGGCGTCGTACACAACATCGGCGTGCCGCGCCTCGGGTGAAGGAGTCTCGATCAGTGCGTTCAGCGCGTCGTCGCGAACCTGTCGTGCCACTGATATCTCGCTTCGTAGCGGCGCTGCCGGCCCGTCCTGGAGCCTCGCGTCCTCTTCGGCGAGCATCCGGGCTCGCTCTGAGAGCTGCACGTCACGCTCGTCAAGTCGCTCTCCGGCGCGCTCGAGCCTCGTGAAGTGCTTCGCGAGCCGCTCGATCGTCGCGGCGGATGGGACCTTCAGGCGCTCCAGCTCCGCCACGGTGCTGTCCCAGTGTGTCATCGCGGCGTTTCCGCGCTCGGCGGCGGCCTCGAGGGCGGTGACCTGTTCGCGGCCGTCACGGACGGCGGAATCGAGATCCCCGGCGTCACCCGCGGCGTCCACGATCACCGCGAGGGCGTCGTGCGCCGCAGCGGTCATGCTCGGCGTCGCGGGCGCGAGCTTCCGGTGCTTTTCGATCTGCCGTTTGAGCCGATCGACGGCCTTTCTCGCGTCGGTGTGGACCCGGTCAAGTGCGGGTCGTTGAGTGGCGTACTCATCCACAAGCGCACGCTCGGCGTCGCTGACCCGGAGCGCCTCGACATCCCCCTCCTCGCCGCTTAGGCGGGCTCGTGCGTAAAGGACGTGAATGTCGTGCTCGTACGCGGCGAGCTCCGCCTCCCGGCGCGGGAGATCTGTGCTCGCCTTGCTGATCTCTCCCGCCCGCTTGTAGAGCGCGTTGACTGCGTCCTCACTGTCGGCGATCGCGCCGGGGTCGGGGTTCGCGTCCAGCTCGAGCTCGACCGCCTTCAATTCCTCGCGCAGATCGCGGGCGTCCTGCTCGGCGTCCTTGAGAGCGTTGGCGCTGTCCCGCGCTTCCTGCGGCAGCGACGCCGGAACCTCGGCTACGGCGGGTAGCGCCGCCAGGCGCTCGAGCGCGAGCCGACGTCGGCCGAGCGGGGCCAGGCAACGTTCGTGGCGCTCGCTGCGGATGACCGTTTCGGTGTGCTCCATCAGTGCGTCTCTCACCGCGGTGAGTTCCTCCTCGGCCTCTTGCAGTGCACGTCGCATCGCGACCCAGGCGTCCGGGGCGAGCCGTCCTGCGCGGACGGCCTTGCGTGCCTCGCTGAGCGCTTTCAGCTGCCGGTTGAGGATGCGCTGGCCGCCCTTGACCCAGAGGGCGTCGGCTTCATCGTCGAGCTCCGCCAGAACTTTGTGGACCTGTCCGAGGCCCAGGGCGGCGCCGAAGAGTGCCTCGCCGAGCAGCCCGCGTCCCTCGACCAGGTCCTCGCTGCCCTTCTCGAGCTTCTCGCAGTCGAGTAGGAACATGGCTCGGAACTCCTCCGGCGGGAGGCCGCCGAGGGATTCGCGCAGCACAGCCTCGTCGACGACGGTCCCGTCGGGCGTGGAGAGTGATTGCGTGTCTTTTTTGCGTCGCTCGACGTTGAGCAGCCGGCCGTCGGGTCCTTCCAGGCTCACTGCGACCTTCAGCGCGGGACCTGGGTGGGTGTGTGTGTCGCGTGTGCGGCGCTGGATACCGAACAGGGCGCCGTCGAGTGCCCGCAGCGACGTGGACTTACCGGCGCCGTTGCGACCTGCCAGGACGTGCAGCCCTGGGCCGCCCTCGGGTGCCCGGAACTCGAGACGGACGTTCGCGAGGTGTCCGTAGGGTGCGAGCTCCAGCGCGACGATTCTCATGTCGCCTCACTGCCGGCGAGGCGTCCCATCAACAGCCGCTCGGCTCCGGCAACACGGTCGGCCACCCACTGGGGGTCCGCGGGCGTATGTCCGTCGCCGAGCGTTCCGGGTGGCATGAGCGCCGCAAGTTCGGTGATGGCGGGTATCCGCTCCGAGAGCTGCTCGGTGTCGGCAGCGGCGGCCCGCGCATCCACGAGCAGGCGCGCGATCGGGTCGCGGCGAGCCTTCAGGTCACCCGCAACAACGCCCGGCTGGGTCGCGCACTGGACACCGGCAACCCAGATCTCCCCGGCGCCGACATCGAGCGCGAGCGCGCGGACCTCGTCGGTAAGCCGCGCGGGATACGCCCCGAGAGAGCGGTGCGCGTCGCACGCTCCCTCGACCGCGACTCGACAAGCAAGGGTCCGGCCGTCCGCGGAGAGGAGGGCCTCTGCGAGCGCCTGGCGCACGAGTGAGAACGCATCTTCGCGGTCGGCTGCGCCGGTCACATCGACCGTGACGTCGGCCCATCTCACGACATCGACCGCATGCGCCTCGACGGAGATCACGCGATCACCCTCAGTCTCGACCACCATCACGCCCTTCGGCCCGCACTCGCGCAGGCCGCGGCCCTGAGGGCAGCCGGGAAACACGATCCACGGGTCTTCCCCGATCACATCGGCCGTGTGTACGTGTCCAAGCGCCCAGTAGTCGTATCCGCGGGTCACGAGCGCACCCTGTGAACACGGCGCGTACGGCGCGTGCCCGTCACGGCCCGTGAGCGCGGTATGGAGCACCCCGATGTTCAGCAGCCCCGCGATGGACTCCGGGTAGGCGGCAGAGAGATCCGACAGGACCTCTCGACTCGGGTAACCCTGGCCGTGTATGGCGATACCGAGGTCAGCGAACGTCTCCGTGCCCGGCTTCCTGGTGGGGAGCGTCTTAACTCCATCGGGAAGCGGCAGGCGGCGTGTGATCACCGACTCGGCGTCGTGGTTGCCGTGCGCGATCACCACCTCGACTTCCGCGCGTCGCAACCGCGCCAGTTCGGAGCACAGGAACAGGGCGGTGTTGATGTCCCGGAGATCTCCGTCGTAAAGGTCCCCGGCGATGATGAGCATGTCAGCGTTCTTATCGATCGCCAAGTCGACGATGTTCGTGAGCGCTCGGCGTGTCGCGAGGTGCACCGCGTCATGTGGGGCCCCCTCGTATTCCGGCAGCCCCGCGAGCGGACTGTCGAGATGGATGTCGGCTGTATGGATGATCAGCGGCATGACGGATCTCGGAATGCTGAACTACACGGCGGACGGGATCGTTCGCCACGCCGAGAAGGCGATCATCGCCTGACGGCCAGGCGACGCATCCTCGATTCGTGCCGGCGTTAGCGACCTGGCGCCCGACGTGATCGGTGTGGCGCCGCCAATCGGCACATGTCTGGCGCCAGGATAATTTGTTCGGCTTGTTCTCGCTTGTCTGGCGCTCTGCGCCTTGCCCCAGTTTCGCCGCCGCCGGTCTGGAGCTTCAACCCCCGCAAGGGCGGTACCCCGCGTCCTTCGGACGCCGGGTCCGCCCACCGGTCACCGTCGTTCTCGGGCTGCGTCATTAGCACCAACCAAACGAAGGAGAGCCGAAATGAACATCAACAAGTACATCTGCACCGGCCGTCCGACCAAGGAAGCTGACGATCACCTGGGGCGATTGCGCTGGCTCGCTTGTTCAGACCATCTTCGCCGCCGAGTCAGAACGCGAGGTGCCTCTGCACGCACTCCTGCTCCTGCAGCTCAGCGGGCTGGCGCAGCGGGCTCGCATCGCGGCGAAGGCAGCCGTGAGCGACCCCTGGGTCCAGGCTGCTGCTGCTCGTCCCTTGCGGTAGCGGCCGTGGCGCCGGGCTGGGCTGCTGCAACCCCTTGGCGAAGGAGAAGGCTGATCGCTTCAATCCGAAGGTGCAGTTCGCGTTCCGGAGGAGGTATCCGCGGAGGCTTGGTCGGGCGGTCTTAAGCTTTCCGCTCGCTGGCGAAGCGGCAGCCGGTGGACGCGACGCAGTCGCCGCCGACCTCGGGCGGAAGTCAGCGCGCTGTACGGTCAGAGGCGCCTCTGAGGCCTCAACGTCCGGCTCCCGAGCCGACCGCACCGCTATTTTCACCCCTTCATGCACTCGATCTGTCCAGCTGCTTCAGCCGCTCGATCGCCGCTCTGACGTGCGTTAGATATCGCTTGACCGCCGTCTGCACGGACGGCTCCGCTGCGTGGTCGGGAAGCGCACGTAGCAGGTTCAGCCGGCTGTTGGCCACCCACGCTGAGAGGTCGGGCTCGTTCAACCACCGCCCCTCCGTTCTCCATGTGCGGCTGATCATGCGCGGCCAGTCCTCGATGCTGGTGGCGTAGGGATTGGGTGGACAGAGCCGGTTCTTGTCCGCGTCGTTGTCCCGGTGAGCCTCGACGAAGCCGACGATGGCTGCGTTGAAACACGGCGAGAGGTGCCGTACCGGCTGGAGCACGATCCGACTGGGCTGGAAGATCGGCGTGGCGGGGGCGTCGCTCAGGCCGAGCGCGGTGCAGTCCACGTGCAGGACGTCGGGGCCGGTTGGGGTCTCTCCGCGCTCGAGCACGATGCGATCGGCCTCGATTCGCCGCACCCGGCCGAGCCTGACGACGTCTGCGATCTGGCGCAGGGCCGCCAGCTCGCGGGCGCTGAGCATCGTGCCGCGGTACATCCTCGCCGGCCACGCGGGGTCGATGCGCGCCAATCGCCCCGAGGCCTCGAGCCGCTCGAAGAGGTCCTCGACGTTCGCCGCCTGGGCACCGGCCTCGGCGTCCAGAGCGTTCCCCTCCATGATCGCGCTGACCTGCTCCAGTGGCTGAAAGTGGCGGCGGTCATAGAACCACGCGTCGCGGGGCCGGATCCAACGAATCCGATCCGGCTGCACGTCGTTGTCCAGAAGCCACATGCACGCGTCCACAGCCGTCTTGCCGGACCCGAGGACCGCGTAGGAGCAGCCCGCTCGCGCCGCCGCCGGCAGATCGTTGATGGGGACGAGCCGAACGCCCGGCGCCACCTGAAACGGGACGGCGTGGGTCGCCGGGATCGACCCCTCCAGGTATCGCGCATCGACGACTCTGCGGCGGACAGCGACATCGTGAACATCTCCGGTGCTCAGGTCTCTGACCTGCTCGCCGTTGCTCCCGGCACCAAGGTGCTCGTGGCGGGTGAGCACGCGGCACCGGCCACTCTCCGTGAGCCGCTCGGCCGCCTTGGCGAAGTGCTCGCGGACCTCCTCGCCGGTCGCCCGCTCGTAGTATCCGGCGTTCTCGCCGACCTCGTCGATGCGATCCTCGCCGAGCGCCAGCGAGCTCACGCCGTAGTAAGCGGAAGGGGTATGCAGGCGAACGAACGGATACGTGTCCACCCAGTGACCTCCGGGGGCAGGGCGACGGTCGATCACCGTCACCTCGACATCGGCCTCGGCCACCAGCGCGTCGGCGAAGGCTAGGCCGCTCGCGCCTGCCCCTACAACCAGATAGTCCATGTCGATGCGCATGTTCTTTCCCCTTAGTCCGTCAAACACAGGATGGCTCAGGAAGGACATGAAGAAGAGGCCCGCGTCGATCTCGCCGCTGCCGGGTTCCACGGCTTCGCTGTAGGAGTAGCCGCGTCTGAGGATGCGCTGCCCATTGTTGTTCTGGGGGTTGGCGAGGCGAATGTGCGCCTCGACAGGGATCAACAGTTCGCCGCTCGGGCCCGTCGCCTGGAGATCGACAGGGTCATACTCGCTTCGGCTGCCCAGCGGCGCGCCGGTGAGCTTCTCGCGGCCGATCACCCGCTGCTGGTCTTCGAGGGTGGTGGTATCCCATACGTCGAAGAGGATCTTGATGCGCCGTGCGATGAGATAGGTCCCACCCGCCATCCACCCCGGCCCGTCGCCGGGCTGGACCCACACGAAGTCGTCCATCGCGCCGGTCTCCTCAGCGCGGATGTCGTCGGTGCTGTCCTTGAAGCCCATCAAGTTCCTTGGGGTGCCCTGCGTGCGACTGGTGGAGGAGGTCCGCCCGAAACCCTGCTGGGTATAACGCAGCGTAGCCGTGCTGCTCGCGATCCGCGAGAGGACGTGGATCGCGTGAAACGCGACCTGTGGGTCGTCCGCACACGCCTGTAAGCACAGATCGCCGCCGGAGCTCGACGGGTCGAGAGCCTCGCCTTGAAACGGCGGGAGCACCGCAAGCTCCGGGGGTCGTAGACGGGCGAGGCCGAGCCGTCCGGCACCCGTGCTCCCGAACACGCTCGGCCCAAAGCCGAACGTGAGCGTCAGGTGCGCAGGCCCCAAACCAAGCGCCTCCCCCGTATCGACCGGCGGTTCATCCGACTCCTGCGCAACAGGCTGATACGGCTCCCCGGCGGCCAGCCGCGTGGCAGCGGCCGTCCACTGTTCCAGAAGGCTCCGCAGGTCATCGGTCGCCTCGCTCGTCAAGTCAAACGCGGCGAAGTGCAGGTAGTCTTGGGCCGACGTAGCGACCCCGGCTTGGTGGACGCCGTAGAACTCCTCCGCCGCGGCAGGCGAGGCAGACGTGGCGACTTTCCCGCCGCCGGACCCGCCAAGGACGTGGTCCAGTCCCGCTCCAGCACCCACAAGTGCCGCCCCGGCAATCAGGCTCCGGCACGTAACCCCTGAGCGTGAGACCTCACCCATTTATGAACCCATCTCCCATCGCCGCATCATCAACTACTCCCTCGCTAGTAAACCCCTTGCTGCGACCGGAATGAGACGGCGATCCCGTTGTCGCTGGCTTCATCCCGATATCATTTTCACTCCTCTTCATAGGTATGTCGAAACGGCTTACCCGTGAGCCTACGCATCATCACACGAAAAAATGGACCAACGATCACCACGGCGATGATCAGCAAAATAACAGAGTCTACTATGGAGCTTGAACCAGTGAGATCTCGCTCGAACCAACCCATGTCCAAATATAGATTGAGGCATATACCCGGAAGCAGAGATCCGGTCCGCTCATAAAGTAGGCAAAGAGCTACGCCATAGAATACGAGCTCTGGTATAACACTCAGCGAATACTCACGATGAATGACGCCAAAGAGTGCTCCTCCTACAAGACACGCAGGAACTATTGCCATTGCGTTGCGGAGGCTCCGGTACAAGAGTCCGCGGAAGAAAACCTCCTCAACAAACGGCGTGATGATAGCAACAACTCCTGTTAGCACAATTACACTAGTGCTTTGGTGGGAGAGGCCCGAGAAAGGACTCTGAATACCACTCTGACCAATTATTCGTCGCCAGAATATATCTACCCAGCTCACTGCAAGCAATGTCACAAACGCCAGCATCGCGGACCGTGCTCCCGGAGAGACCCGAATGCCGAGGTCACTTGGAGCGAGGGGATCAGAGCGGTGGAGCGCGATTAGCGCACTGACCCAAAGAATATCAAGGCACAAGACCCCTACAATAGGCTGGATGTGAATACTCAGGGTAAGCCGTAGTAGAGAAGAGAGGGCGATCACCGCTGCCCATGACACCACAAATGCGACGATCGCGTATTTAACTGTAAATCGCCGCGAACGAGGTGTCGGACCTGGCCATGCAGCAAGTCGCCGGTGCCCGCCCGACTGCAGAACATTGGGCAGCCACGTCATCTGTCGAACCTATCTTCCCATCCAATAGCGTCCCATGCCCACTGATTAAGCATCGCGCATATGGCCCACACGAGACTATCCCGCGACCTCGAACCGTCTGCTAGGCTGAGCCTATGCTCGGAACGGTCATTCGGTCAGCCATCGTATGGGCCAGTGTCAGCATGGTCGGGATCGGGATATGGCTCGTGGTGACTGGCTCAGTAGTTCTAGGAGACATTATCGGTCTTTGTGGCTGCGCTGGCATTTTTGGCCTATGGCGTCTTCAGGAACAAGAGACGCGGAGGTCACTATCACACATAACCAAAATTCTTGGTCAGCTGTTCTGGTGGTGGCCTTGGTGATAAACACCAACTCAGCGCGTCCTATGGGATCGGGAACGGAATCGGGGGTAGCCCAGGGATCGGGGGAAATGGAGACGGCACCGCCGGTTCTGTGGTTTCCGGGGCTGGTAGCGGTGGGTTTGGTATATGAAATTCAATACATATTGGGCCAATCTTGATTGCCCCGGCCGGACATTCCTGTGGAGGGGAACCATGCGGGTGTGACGGCTTTTCTTCTTCTTTACCTTCTTCTCCCCCTGAGCTACACGCCCACCAACCGCCTCCTCCCAAACCCTGTCCCTTGCTTGCAGCCCCGGCGCCGCCTCCCCCACACGAGCCGGGGCCTGGACCAAATCCACCACCTGCACCCCCGCTGCCGCTGCTGCCAGCACTCGAGCTGCCGCCACCTCCGGGAACTCCACCTCCCCCTCCTCCGGCACCCGGGGCAGGGGTCGGTGCGGGCGCTGCGAGGTGGGTGCCGTAGGGGTCGATCGCGTTGGTCGGGCTGTCGCCGGCGTAGAGGTAGAGGTTGGGTCCGCTGCCTTCTTGGCCGGTTGGGTCTTGGCTGAGGAAGCGGGCGGCTGCGGGACTGTAGTAGCGGGCGCGGTCGTAGTAGATGCCGTTGCCTTCGTCTTCTTGCCCGGCGTACTGGGTGGCGTTTTCGCTCGCGGTGCCTTCTTTGGTGGTGGTGCCGAAGGGGTCGTAGGTGTAGCTGGTTTCGACGCTGCCGGTGCTGCCGGCGAGCGCGATGGTGCTGCCGAGCGCGTCGGTGAGCAGGTTTTCGGTCGTTTTGCTGGTGGTGCGGGCGAACACTTTGCTGGGGAGTGGGCCGGTGAGGATGTTCGCTGTGGTTTTGCCTCTCTGGATTTCTTGGACTACGTTCGGGCCGTCGTAGAGGAGTTCGGTGGTTGTGCTTCCGATTGTGCGGCTGGTGCGTTGCCCGAAGGGGTTGTAGGCGAAGGTGTCTTTGATCGTCCCGGTGATTTTGGTTAGCTGGCCGCGTGCGTTCCATGTGTATTCGTTGGTGCCGTCGGAGGTGAGGTTGCCGTCGGCGTCGTAGCTGAGTTTTTTGCTGGCGCGTTCGGTCTGCTCGTTGTCGGCGTTGTATTTGGCGGAGCTGAAGGCTTCCGGGAGCGCGGTGCGGGCGTAGCTGCCCCAGACTGCTTCGCGGCGGCCGTCGAGGTCGTAGCTGTAGTCGAGTTCGCCGAGCGTGGTGGCGCCTTTCTTGTAGGCGATCGAGGTCATCTCGTTGGCTTCGTCGTAGCCGTACTGCTCTTCGACGCCGTCGGGTAGCGTGGTCGCGGTCGGCATGTTGGCTTCATTGTAGGCGAACGACACGCTCTGCGAGCCTCGCTTGAGTTCTTTGAGGCGGTTTGCTTCGTCATAGGTATATTTGAGTGCTTCCTGGCCGGGGACGGTCATGCTGGTCCGCCTGTTCGCTTCGTCGTATTCGTATTTGACCGTGCCCTGTGGGGTGGTCAGGGACTTCAGGCGGTTCAGTTCGTCGTATTCGGGGGTGTAGGTGCCGTTGGTGCTGTCGATGACCTTGGTGAGGCGGTTGCCGTTGTCGTATTCGTATTTGATCGTGCTTTCCGCGGTTTCGCCGGAGACGCCGTACTTCGCTTCGGTGAGGCGGTTCAAGGGGTCGTAGGTGAACTTGTCGAGCTTGCGTCGTCGTTCTTGCCGCACCCAAATCATAGCGCCAGTAACCGCACAGAGTAGGACCAATGACGATAGGACCACCAGCGGTAGGTTATCGCTGATTATTCCCAACGCGATGCCAATACATGCCGGCACACCACTAAAGATTGCTGAATTACGCGCGAACTTTATGGGATCTTGCATCTATCTCGCCGGCCCCATCATGCGAACCGGACTACGCTCGACGAAATCCATACTGGTGTATACACAAATCTTGTTACATTCGTTTTCTGATGTAGGTTCTGAGCGGTCGGTCTGTGCCCCCAAGGCGCAACCAGGCCATCCGCAGCTGTCGTTGGTGTAGCAGAGCATACGACTATCTACTGCGGTGCCAAGCACTACGGACCAGCACATAGATAGAACCGCCCGTCGCGATTAGACCAAGTGTACCAAGTAATATCGGTTCCCGCACGGCACCCATAACTGCCAGCACAAATAGCGCGATCCCACCTAGGGCACAGACACCGACAAAGCTGTAAGCTTTGATCATACGAAATGATGTCACTACTTTTACACCTCTGCTTTCATCCCTCCAGCGACGTAGAACGGAGATCAGGGTGAGAGAGCCTAGTCCGGCCAAGAAGACACCGCTGGCCACGTGCCCGAGAGCCAGGTCAATCACACCAAAGGCGATCGATATGACTGATCCAGCGAGTATCAATCCTCGAAGCTGCGGCGTCATCTGCCTTTCCCATTAGCGCGTTTTATCATCATCTGAGTCCTATCGGTCCACCCGACCCGTGTCCTCATCACCAAAGACGCACAGGACATCTATTTCTTTACGGGAACCCATTGGTTTCTGCCAAATAGTTCACTGCGCCGCCCGCTGCACACCCGATAACGGCCCCTGCCTCCGGCTGACCAACGAACGAAAGCTCATAGGCACCATAGGTGCCTCCTGCAAGACAGCCCTTAACAACCGGGGTAAATGTTTTGACGGCCTCTTCGAGGACTTCCAAAAGACCTATGCGTTCGTTTCCTTCTTCAGCCTGTTTCATCGTTTCTTCAATCTGCTGGTTTTCCCGTTCAAAGTTGTGGCACACCGCAACGTGCAACCAATTGCCGCCCGAGGACAGACCTTTACCCTTGCCGGCACCGCCCCTGCAGATTGATCTTGGCTCTCAAAAGTGATCCACCAGCCCTTCAGCACCCTGTGATGTCGTGCGCCGCCTCAAACTCTCCGCTGACGAGCTCGGAGGTCCCGGACAATAGGAACAATGGCCCTGACACCTCCGGACCAGCTAGCGATCCGGCGAGCCCGGCTCCACGTATGCCGAGGCGTTACCTAGCTATTGCGCCGTTTACCGTCTATGCGCCTGATCACTAGTCCCCCTATCCCTACCAAGCCGAGCACCACGAGATAATAGACGAGGCCAAGATGGTTATAAACCAGCACAGCGACCAAACACACGGAACATACAATGAACCACTGAAGTCGTGTCCTCGGCCACCTCGGCTCTTTTGTATTTCCCTCGTCCATGAGTAGTAAACCTATCACAAAAGTTCCAAAAGTTCTTCTGCTCGTTCCTGAAGTATTTCCTCGGACGTGACGGCGGCCCCAGTAAGACATCCTGACGCGCCGACTCCGATGACACCCACCCATCCGCCCGGGGTTCCCGCGGCTGCCCCTACTGCGCCGCCCCTGCCACAACCTTCCAATATCCTGATAGACCGTTCTTTCGCAGCTTTTGCATCTTCGCTTTCTACAATTTCTTCAGTCTCAGTTCCCGGGGCAAGACACGGTACCCAGCTACCGCCTGAGGAAAGTCCCGAGCCCTTGCCCGGCATGCCACCGCCGGCGCCACATACTGAGCCTGGACCCGGGCCTGGGCCGAACCCACCTCCGGCGCTTCCTCCTCCGGCACCTGAACCGCTCGCACCCCCACCAGTCCCTCCGCCGCCTCCGGCGCCCCCTGCTCCCGTGCCGCTGCTGGCCCCCGGGCCGGGGGCAGGACTGGGCGTAGGAGGCGCAAGATGGGTGCCGTAGGGGTCGACTGCGTTGGTTGGGCTGTCGCCGGTGTAGAGGTAGAGGTTGGGTCCGCCGGCGGGGCCGGTTGGGTCTTGGCTGAGGAAGCGGGCGGCTGCGGGACTGTAGTAGCGGGCGCGGTCGTAGTAGATGCCGTTGCCTTCGTCTTCTTGCCCGGCGTACTGGGTGGTGTTTTCGCTCGCGGTGCCTTCTTTGGTTGTTGTGCCGAAGGGGTCGTAGGTGTAGCTGGTTTCGACGCTGCCGGTGCTGCCGGCGAGTGCGATGGTGCTGCCGAGCGCGTCGGTAAGTAGGTTTTCGGTTGTTTTGCTGGTGGTGCGGGCGAACACTTTGCTGGGGAGTGGGCCGGTGAGGATGTTCGCTGTGGCTTTGCCTCCCTGGATTTCTTGGACTACGTTCGGGCCGTCGTAGAGGAGTTCGGTGGTTGTGCTTCCGATTGTGCGGCTGGTGCGTTGCCCGAAGGGGTTGTAGGCGAAGGTGTCTTTGATCGTCCCGGTGATTTTGGTTAGCTGGCCGCGTGCGTTCCATGTGTATTCGTTGGTGCCGTCGGAGGTGAGGTTGCCGTCGGCGTCGTAGCTGAGTTTTTTGCTGGCGCGTTCGGTCTGCTCGTTGTCGGCGTTGTATTTAGCGGAGCTGAAGGCTTCCGGGAGCGCGGTGCGGGCGTAGCTGCCCCAGACTGCTTCGCGGCGGCCGTCGAGGTCGTAGCTGTAGTCGAGTTCGCCGAGCGTGGTGGCGCCTTTCTTGTAGGCGATGGAGGTCATCTCGTTGGCTTCGTCGTAGCCGTACTGCTCTTCGACGCCGTCGGGTAGCGTGGTCGCGGTCGGCATGTTGGCTTCATTGTAGGCGAACGACACGCTCTGCGAGCCTCGCTTGAGTTCTTTGAGGCGGTTTGCTTCGTCATAGGTATATTTGAGTGCTTCCTGGCCGGGGACGGTCATGCTGGTCCGCCTGTTCGCTTCGTCGTATTCGTATTTGACCGTGCCCTGTGGGGTGGTCAGGGACTTCAGGCGGTTCAGTTCGTCGTATTCGGGGGTGTAGGTGCCGTTGGTGCTGTCGATGATCTTGGTGAGGCGGTTGCCGTTGTCGTATTCATATTTGATCGTGCTTTCCGCGGTTTCCCCGGAGACGCTGTACTTCGCTTCGGTGAGGCGGTTCAAAGGGTCGTAGGTGAACTTGTCGAGCTTGCCGCGGCGATCGGTGAGTTCGGTGAGGTTGCCCTCGGTGTCGTACACCGCTGTGGTTTTCTTTTCAAGCGCGTCCGTTTCGCTTTCAAGGAGATCCATTTTGGTGTACGCGTAGGTGGTCTTGTTTTTCAGGGGGTCGGTGATCGCGGTGAGATCCCCGTCGGCGTCGTATTCGTAGGTGGTCGCGTTCCCGATCGGGTCGGTCATCTTCGTGACCTGGTTGTCGTTGTTGTATTCGTAGGCCGTCTTCTGCCCGCCCGGCAGGGTGCTCGAGAGGACCCGGCCCGCGGCGTCCACGAACTGTTTGGTGGTCCGGCCGAGCGGGTCGGTCACGGCAACGGGAGCGCCGAGTTCGTAGGTGGTGGTCGTTTTCTTGCCGAGTGGGTTCGTGGTGACCGTGGGCTGCCCGTCGCTGTTGTATTCGTAGTGGGTGGTGTGCCCGAGCGCGTCCTTGCTGGCGGTCAACTCTCCCAGACTGTTGTATTCGTAGGTGGTCGCGTGGCCGAGTGGGTCGGTTTCCTTGGTCAGCTCGGTGGTGTCCGGTTCGTAGGCGTATTTGTACGTCTGTGCGGAGGAGGTCCCCGCGAGCCGCGTGACGGCGGTCACGTTGCCGTAGCTGTTGTATTCGTAGGCTGTCTTGCGGGAGCGCGCGTCCGTGCTTGAGAGCAGCAACCCGGTGCCCGCCTGGCGTTCGAAGGTCGTCGTCTGTTCGACCGAGCTACCGAGACCGGCCGTTTCGCTTGTGGGGTAGTCTTCCGTGTTGAACGTGACCTTGCGCTTGTTGCCGCGTGGTTCGGTGACGGTCGTGCTTTCCACGTTGCCTTCTTTTAGCGCGTAGCTGAATTCGTACGTGCCGCTGTTCGCCATGGTCTGCTTGGAGACCAGGCCACCGCTGTATGTCGTTTCCAGGTACTTGTTGCCCCGCGGGTCCGTGATCGAGGTCATGTCCCCTTCGGTGTTATATCCGTATTTGGTCGTCCGTTCCGCCGGGTCGGTCGCCGATTCCAGGAAGCCTTCTTTGTTGTAGGCGTATTTCAGCGTGCGCCCGATGTTGTCTTTGATTTCCGTGACGTTGTTGGAGCCATTGTACGTGAACTTCACCCAGTGGCCATGCGGGGAGGTGATCTGGGTGATGTTCCCTGTCAGTCCTTCTGAGCGTGTGATCGTTAGCTGCTGGCCCTGCTTGTTGCGGATCGCCTCCAGTGGCGCGAGCTCCCCGAAGATGTAGGTCGTGCCGTTCGTCAACGTCAGTTCCCACCCGGGCTCGGACGGGTCCCATTTGACCGTCGAGTCGTCGAAGACGCCCGGTGTTTCCGTCGCCTTGTATTCCGCTTCGACATACCCTTCGCCCGAGGAGGTGCGCTTGTAGAGCACCGTCCCGCCGTTGGGGAGCACGAGATCCACTTCGTGATAGTTGTTTTCCGACCACATACGCAGGTCGTAGAGATTGGTCGTCCCCACACCGAAGCTGTAGGAGTTCGAGTCGCCCTGCCGGTAGGTCCGTTCGACCACGATCGGGATCGTGTCCGGGATCACCAGATCGGTCCTGCGGTATACCATCAGCCCAGTGCCCAGGTCCACCGGGTCCCCACCGTGCGTGGAGCCGCCCGGCTTCGGGCCGCCATGCGGCGGTTTGGGTGTTTTCGTAAACATGGCGCCCGTGAATTCCCACACCCGCACACCAGGGTCGGGCACCACCTGCTTGCCGTTCGGGGTGACCGTCCCCTGCCCGTAGATGTACCAGCCGCGGCCCGTCGGGTCGTAGTTCCAGAAATCGACACGCGACCCGGGCCGCAGGTGCGAGTAGTTGGGGTAGACGATCCGCGCGCCCTTGCTCAGGTATGCTCGGCCCGGCTGCACCGTGAAGTAGATCGGGACTTCGGAGAAGAACGGCAACGGGAACGGCGGCCGATCCACCGGGATCGCGGTGATGTTCAGCTTCCGCACGACATGTCCGGCTGCGTCGTGGATCACGGTCCCTGCGGGGAGCCTGACTTCAAGGCCGGGGATCTGCGGCGTCGTGATCCGCGTTTCCCGCGTGGTCGGAGAGACGATATCCCGGTCGCCAGCCGGGTCGAGCGGCGTCAGCCAGATCGTGTACGGGAGAACCGTCGTCTCGCCTGCCTTGATCTGGACGCCTGTCTCGTAGCTCCCGTAACGCTGGTGGGCTCGTGTCGATTCGCCTTCAATGACGAGGACCTGGTGGCCCGCGGGCGCTCCGCTCAGCAGGAAGCGCCCCGCTTCGTCGGTGGTAGCCGCGAGGTAGGTGCCCTCGATCGCTACCCGTACCCCTCCGAGCGGCAGCCCGTTCTGCGCGAGGACCCGTCCCGAGAGCGCCGTCGCGCCATCGAATGCCTGCAGTCGCGGCAGGCTCACCCACGGGCTCACTGGCTCTCCTGTTACCCATCCCTTGCCTGCGGGCGGATTCCAGGACAGGGGCCCTCGCGGGCGGAATGCCCGCACCGCCCGGGGGATCGGCGCGCTCAGCGCGATGCGCTGGCCGGTGCCCGCTCTGCTCCCAGTTGTGCGCGGGTGCCCATCGACCCGCGGACGCACACGAGCCGCGAGCGTTCCAGCGGAGTTCCTACGCGATGATGCGGCAGCTGCGGCGGGACGTGAAGGCTCACTGGTGGCGCTCAGCGAGCCCGGTGTGCTCGGGAGGAGCGCAGCGAGCCCTGAGAGCTCTATCGCGCTGCTCGAGGGAGTGGGCCGCATCGGTACGATGGCCTCTTGGGTGCTTGCGTTCTGGGTGCTCGGGCCTCGCACGACTCCTGGGCCTGGGTGGGAGCCCAGGTAGGCCGTGAGTTTGAGGCTGCCGGTGTCTACGCCTTCGGGTTCGAGCAGGATCGTGTAGGTGCCTGTCGCCGAGAGCGTGTCTTCGACGGATACTTCGCTCCCGAAGTACGCTTCGGATATCTTGGACCCTTCGGGGTTCAACACGGACATCGAGGTTTTAGCGATCGTGGATTCTCGTGCCTTTAGTGTGATTGTCTGGCCTTCTGTGCCTGGGAACGTGATTCGCGCGTACTGCCCTGGCACACTGATCGTGACCGTTTTGGATTCGCCTTCGGTGGTGGGCGTGATCGTCCCGGTGACATTGGGGGCTTCGTAGACTGTGAGGGTCAGCGAGCCGGTCGAGATTCCGTCTGGTTGGACGATCAGTGTGTAGGTGCCAGTGGTCGGGAACTCCACTTGGTGTACGAGCCCGCCGGTGCTCGTGCCGAAGCCTCCTGCGCGTATCGTGACGCCTTCGGAGTTGACCCATTCCACTTCGCCGCCTTCTGGTGAGAACGAGACGCCCGTGACGTTTACAGACACGATCTCGCCTGCGGTCCCGGACACAGTGTAGAGCGCGCGCTGACCGGGCGTTTTGAGCGATACTTCCCTTTTGACGCCTCCCGTGGTTGGCGTTATCGATCCCGTGACATCCGTAACCGAGTAGGCCGCCAGCTTGACTGTGCCCGTGGAGGGTTCACCCGGTTCTATCAGGATCGTGTAAGTGCCCGTGGTCGGTAGTTTGACCGGTTTGAGAAGGAGGGTCTCTTTTTCGTAAAAATATTCCCTGCTAGTAACCGCTTCCCCCGCGAAGTTCAGGATCGTGAAATAGCCGTGGCCATAGTTCGCTTCGGAAAGAACCAGTGAGACTCGCTCGCCTTCTGTGCCCGGGAACGTGATGCGTGCGTACTGGCCCGGCACGCTCGTCGTGATACTCTTCATTTCCCCTTCGGCGCTTGGCGTGATCGTCCCAGTCACATCCGACGCTTCGTAGACCGTCAGCGTCAACGAACCTATCGAGACCCCATAGGGACTGACGACCAGTGTGTAGGTACCCGAGGTCGAGAACTTCACCTGAGTCACGAACCCGCCGCTGCTCGTACCAAAGCCCACCCCGCGTATCCTGACCCCGTCGGAGTTAACCCATTCCACTTCGCCGCCTTCGGGTGAGAACGAGACACCCGAGATATTCACCGAGACCGACTGCCCCGCTTTCCCGGCCACCAAATAGTACGCCTGCTGGTAAGGGGTTGTGATCGACACCGCTTGTTTGGCGCCTTCCGCGGTCGGTGTTATAGACTCGGTGACCTCGGGCACAGTCGAGAGCTTCACGCTGCCGGTGTACGTACCTTCCGGTTTGACCAAGATAGTGTACATCCCGGTGGTCGGCGCGACCAGGCGGACGACCCTGGTTTCTTTTTCGGGGAAACTTTCTTCTCTGACCTTTACAGCTTGCGGACTAAAGACCGATATCCCGCCATCGTGGATCGTCTGTTCGGAAACCACAATCGCAATATGTTCGCCCGCGGTCGCTTCGAAGATAGCGAGCCCCACCGTTTCAGCCGTCGATAGTTTGACCGTCACCGATTTACCCGACGAGATCTGTTCAGTGGCACCAACCTTCGAAGTGGCGATCCCTTCCGGCGGAACGTAAAGAACAGGACCACTCACCGACCCCTGCGGCGTCGTCACAGACACATGCCCGCCGGTCGTCACCGCCGGCACCTTGAATTTGATCGACGTGCCAGACGCAGAAGTCACTTCCGCATCCGTCTGATTCACCCTCACGATATCATCAGAAGCCGTCGTTTCAAAGTTCGTACCCGACACCGTGACAGTCGCACCCAGTTCCGCGACCGAAGCAGAAAGCGACGTGATCGTCGGCGCACCAACCGCGCTGGCAACCGTAAAAGTCTGCGAACTTGTGACCGGCCCTTCAGTCGTCGTCTGCACCGTAACCGTGCCGGTCGTCGCACCGGTCGGTACTTTCACAGCCAACGTATAAGCCGTCGCAGCACTGACCGTGGCCGCAGTGCCGTGGAACTTGACCGTGTCGTTGCTCGGCGTCGTCGAAAAGCCCGTCCCCCAGATGTCGACGGTTTCCCCGACCGCGCCCTTGCTTGGTTCAAGCTGAATGATCGACAGTTTCGTCGAGGATTTCTTGGCGATCGAGGACAGGTTGCCAGCCGCATCCCACGTGTAGAGCGCATATTCGGCTTCCGGTTTGATCACCGCGCTCAACTGGCTATCCTGCGTATACGTG
The DNA here is from genome assembly GCA_963831945.1 of uncultured Solirubrobacterales bacterium. GTDB lineage: Bacteria > Actinomycetota > Thermoleophilia > Solirubrobacterales > Solirubrobacteraceae > Palsa-744. The sequence goes on from CAWHSC010000003.1 coordinate 869,384, forward strand.
TAGCGAATCGCGGTGCTCGGGACCGTCGCCAAGGCCGCAGACACACTCATCCCACAGCCCCACAGGAACACAACCATGAGGACGACGAGGAGAAGGTCGAAGTGCGATTTGCGTCGCAGTCCTCCACTATGCGGCGATTCCCCTCTCATCCTTGCCTCCCAGTTGGTTGTGGTTGCGTGGTCTCGCAGTCTTCTCGGCCCGCACACGCACTCGCAGTGCGGCCAGCAAATCGCCTCGTCATACACACGGGTCTACCCTGCCCGCCAACGCTAGCCAGACGCGGTGCGCAAGCACAAGGGATGTTTCTAACTACAAAAAGGCTACGATTTGTTAGGGAGAGGCGCCGCTCAGTCATTTTAGGGCCGAGACGATCCGCCGAGCCGTATCGACAACCTTGGGGCCGAGTTCCTTCACCAACCGCTCGCGGGCGTACGCCTGCGCGGGGACCGCCAGCTCCACAGCCGCAACCGCAACGCCCTCCTCGCCCACGACTACTGCCGCAAGCGCTCGCCGGTCGGCGAGCAGCTCCTCGTCCTCCACCGCCAACCCGCCGTCCGCTACGATCCGCTCGAGCTCCACGCGCAGGGCGGTCTTGGTCGTGATCGACTTGGGCCCGCGCTTGGTCAAACGCAGTTTGGCGATCAGCTCCCGCTGCTCCGCCTCGGGCAAGCGCGCCAGGAGCGCCTTACCCGCAGCGGAACAATGGACGGGCAGGCGCGTGCCCAGCCCGATTCCTGCGTCGATCGCGTACTGCCCTCGGCGCGACCCCAACCAGCGGTCGATGTAAGTAACCCCGGTCCCCCCGAGGATCCCCAGACTCGTGGTCCGCCCGGTCCGGGCCCGCAGCTCCTTCAGGTGCTCGCGGGCGACCCGGCGGACCACCATCGAGTTGAGCAGCGAGAGCCCGACGTCGCAGACGCGCGAGGACAGCCGGTACTTGCGCGAGGGCCCCTGCTCGAGGTAGCCGAGCCTCACCAACGTGATCGCATAGCGGTGCGTGGTGGACCGTCCCAAATCGAGCTCCTCGGCCATGTCGGCGATCCCACGCACGGGGTGCCCGGCGGTGAAGCACGCGAGCATCGACAGGCCGGCGACCAGCGAGGAGGAAAACTTGCCGGGGTGCTCAGGATCCAGTGGCTTAGACATTGCTCCCACCCCGGAAGGGGCAGCGCCGCTCCTCACGGCGCTGCTCCCACACCCCCAGGAAGGGTGCATCGGGGTACCCCCGCCTCGCGCGCCAGGGCAGCGCGAAGCTTTCCCCGTGGCCACAGTCGCACCAGTCATCTCTCATCGCTTGCGATGTTTACGCCAGGATGGGCACATGTCCAGAGATCCGTTACTCAAGAAACCAAAAACGTTCTCGGAGAAAAGAAAAGCGTTCCTCAGCGAACCAAAGTAGGCCGCCTGAGGCCCCTACCGGGATCCACGGGTGGCGCTCGCGCACGAGGATCGTCCTCCGGTGTGGCTACGAGGATCGCGTTGGTGGCCCCCGGCGCGATGCTTGTCCTCGGACAACGCATGCAGTGGCGAGTGGCGAGAGCCTACCGCGGGTGATCTACGCTGAGCGCAGACCGTAGACGGTTCGCCACAGCCTTAGAATTGGGTGCAGGACACGGGTCAGCGACCCGCCGGACCGTATGATGTGTTTTGTCGTCACACTCATCGGTGGGGTCAGCGCGCTGTTCTTGGACAGGTACATGGCGAACATGCAGGCCACGATCACGTCGTGCTTCTCGCTGTTGTCCAGCAAGGCGGTCTCTCGCAAGCATCGTCGCATGAACAGGCAGATGCGGTGGATCGCCATGTCCAGCGTTGGATAGTGAGCCATATAGCTGTGATCGCCATTATCGATGTCCTCATGCTGATCGACATAACTGTCGAGCATCGCCGTCAGAGTCGAGGCCCATGGGAAATAGGCTCGTGACGTCTGTGCGATCTGATCGTCAGTGCATGTCCGTTCGCTGGCGAGGGCGAGCAGCGCGAAAATGGTGAGGTCGGTACTGGCTGCGGCAGTGAGCTCGAACCACAGCTCCTTGTGTCCTGATGGGAACTCTTTGGCGACCCAGGCTTCGAGCGTAGCGTCGCGACTCAGCGGATCGGGGTCGTGGTTGATCGCGCAAACCTGACCACGGGTCGCCTCTCGGATCGCGGCCTGGCGAACGCGCTCATAGGACGGCAAGCGTGCACAGTTTGTCCGGCAAACCGTGACGAGGGTGCGTAGATAACCGCCGTCGTCATGCCACGGGCCGTGCTTGTAGTAGTCAGAGATCGGACGGGCCGGGTCGAGCGCGTCGATAAGCGCGAGGTGCAACTGGCGACCGTTCGCCAAGCCAGCGGCAGCATCGCGCTCGTTGACGTTGTCGAGGAAGTCCCAGATGACCTCGTACGCGACGAGTAGGCGCAGCAGATTTGGATTGCGGGCGCGGGGAAGGATCGAGAACAGAGCGGCACCGTCGATGTGTCCGCGCTGCGCGGTGAGCGCACTCAACGCGTCCTCACGGATCGCCGTATCGGGAATCTCGCCAGCCAGGTCACGCCAACGATGCACCTCGTGGGCAACCGCGGGCAGGCCCCAACGCAGCTCCCGCATCGCGGAGACCGTCAGCGCCCAGAGCTGACGAGGCGAAAGCGGGGCTGGGTTATGCGTGTTGTCGTTGAAACTTGTCTATCACGGTCTAGTACGCGGGGCTGGTTGTGTTCGGGGGGACACGAACCACGAAATAGCCCGGCAGAGCGACGGCCGCAACAGCGATGACACTGACTAGCCCAAAGCTCGAGATCGCAGCAAGACCTTCGATGTTGAACACGATCGGGAAGCCGGTCACGGTCGCCAGGAAATGACTTCCCAGCAGCTGCGCGTATAGTCCGAAGACCGCCCCGATCGAGCAACCCACCGTGAGCAGGACCGCTGCTTCGCATACCAGCCATCGCCACAGCACGGCCTCTTCATAGCCGTGGCACTTGATGAATGCGATCAGGTCGCGGCGCTGCCAGATCATCGCGCCCATCGCTCCGATCACGGCGAGTATCGCTGCGATCAGCACAAGCACCCTGATCTGCGTCAGCCGTGAGAGACCCTGGGCCGCGATGGCGTAGCGACGCCGGTCGCGTTCTTCGGACGTTTCCACCGCGAGGCCGGGCACAGCAGCCAGTGCGCGCCGTACGCGGTTGCGCACGGTAGCGACCTGGGCGCCGTCCGTGACCTGAATCGCATATGCCGTCGGATCGTCGCTTGCCCAGGCCCGCGCATATGTGCCCGCGTTGAGCATGAGCGCGCCCGGTGGCCATCCGAGGTTCGTCGTCAGGGCGGCGACGCGCAGGGTCAGCGGTCGCGGTGAGGGGAGCGTGAATGCCTGGCCGACGTGCAGGTGGTGTTCCGCGGCAAGCGCCTGTGAGAGCACGGCCCAACCGCCCTGGCGTATTCGTTGTGAGGCGAGACCGGGACTGCCGCTTGTAATCTGGCTAGTCGGAACAAGATGTTCGATGCCGCTGGCCGGCGCGAGCACCCAGAGGCGACGATCCCCCCAATTCAGAAAGCTGCCTCGGAACACACTGACGCGACTGACTCCCGGCAAGCCATTCAGGGCGGCAGTGTTCACAGCCGTGAACGGCGTTGTCGGCTGGACGCTTGTCTTCCCCCCTGGAAGCACCCATATGTCGGCAGCGGAATCCATATCGCGCGATGCGGAGTCGAGGCCCCTTTCAAGGTTCGCCTGTATGCCCTGGAACTCGACCACCCCAAAGACCGCGACGGCCGCCGTCGCGGCTATCGCCAACGAGCGCACCCGCGTCTGCGGTGTCTGCAACTCGGTGACCGCAAGCGCCGAGCCGATCCCGTCGAGGACGTTCGCCATCTGCTTGAAGAGGCTCACGAGCACGTCGAACAGCAGCGGCATCAGGACGACAAGCGCGACCACAAGGGCGATGTTCCCGATGAGCGCCGCCCTGGTGTCCCAGATCAAGGTGACGGTAGTGAGCGCGATGCACAGGACCCCGATGACTAGCCGCACCGCGATCCAGACTCGCCGACGATCTGCGGACTCTGGTGGCGGCTGCAACGGGCGGGCGAGAATCTCACGGACGGGCCAGAGCACTCCGACGACCGCCGCTGCCATCCCGGCCGCAACGGCGAGAGCGAAACTCTGCCAGGTCACGATCCGGTTGTTCCCGACTGGGAACGCAACCGCGAGATAGCCGGGAGTGGTGTGGAAGACGACGGTCGAGAGAATGTCCCCGAGCGCGAGCCCAATGATGCAGGCGAGCACACCGATCACGGCGGCGTCGAACAGCAGGATCTTGACGGTATCCCAGCGGGTCGCGCCGTGCGGACGGACGTCTTCGATCAGTTTGCGCCGCGACGGCACGGTCACGAGCATCGCGTTGAGCGCGAACATGAAGCCAACCAAGGCGCTGATCCCGGAGAACAACGCCTCGCTTTCGCTCTCCGGAGCGACGGCAACCGCGAACAGCCGCGAATCGAACTGGCCCGGCACAAGGTTCACGTTCCACGCTGCGGCGAGCCGCGCGAGCGCCGCACGTACTTCTTTCGCGCGCGCCGGGGCGTAGCGTATGAAGATCCGGCTGATCTGACCCTGCGCGCCGGCCAAGCGCTGCGCGTAGCCGATCGACGTCACCGCGACCGGGCTGTGGACCAGCCCGCCGATGTCGGCTTCCTGAAGCGTGGCGCCAACCAACGTTTCCACGAACTCCGCGCCGATCTGCAGCTTGACCGGCACCAGTGGGCCGGCGCCGATTTCGCGCGCCAGCGGGGCCGGCAGCGCGATGGCCTGCTGGGCGGAGAGCTGCTTGGCCGAGAAGCGCCGCAGCAGAGGCCCGCTCGCACGCACCGAGTGGGGGTCCACCCCGATCAGATCGACCGACCGTTCGCCGCCCGGGCCAATCACGTTCAGCTGCCGCTCGAACACCGGCAGGACGACCTGCACACCAGGCAGACGCCGGACTTCTCCCAGCAGCCGTTCCCGGAAGCCTTCAGGTCCCCTGGCATCGAGCTGCACCTGAGCGCTGCCGACAAGCTGGCTGTTGAGCTGCGCCACCGAGCGCATGAGGCTGGCGCTCGAGACCTGGGAGGCAAACAGCAGCGCCACACCGACGGCGATCCCGAGGATCGCGAAGACCTCCTGGACGAGCACGGCTCTCGCTTCAAACCGCGCTTCGTAGATGTAGCGGATACCCGAGAGGCTGATCCCCGCCAAGGTCAGTCTCCCCCGCGCGGCGGCCCGACCGCGACCGGCATGTGATCCGGCCTGTACTCCGTCAGGCGCCCGTCGCGCAGTTCGTGCACCTGATCGGCAAACGCCGCGGCCTGCGGGTCGTGCGTGGCGAGCAGGAGCGCCATGTCGCGCTCATGGCAGAGATCGCGCAGCAGCCCCAGCACCTCCCGGGTGCGCTGCGTGTCGAGGCTCCCGGTCGGCTCGTCGGCGAGCACGAGCTCGGGGTCGGTGGACAGCGCCAGGGCGATCAGCACACGCTGGCGCTCGCCCATCGACAGCTGCTCGGTACGATGCTGCAGCCGCTCGCCAAGCCCGAGCTTCCCGAGCAGCGGTTCGATCGCGGGCTGCGCCTTGCGCACGTTGGCGAGCAGGAGCTTCAGCGAGGCGTTCTGGACCGCCCTCGCCCCCGGGATCAGGTTGTGCGGCTGCCCGACGATCCCGAGCTGGTGCAGGCGGTACTGGTGGCCCTCCTTGCGCGACATCTCAAAGACGTCACGGCCATTCACGAGGACCGAGCCGCTGTCGGGGTCTTTGAGCCCCGCGATCAACTCGAGCAACGTCGTCTTGCCCGAGCCGGACGGGCCGTACAGCGCGACGAACTCGCCCGCCGCGACCGTCATCGAGACGCCGTCGACCGCGCGGACAGGCTCGCCACCACCCACCTGGTAATGCTTGACTAGATCGCGTAGTTCGAGCACCTACGCGCAGCCTACGCCACGTGACCCTGGCTCCCAGCGCGTTCCGGGAAGGGGATAACCTCACCCTCGCTCGTGAGCCGGCCGGACATCAGCTTCAGCGTGCCCTTGCGCGTGAGCGCGAGCACCTGGTCGGCGAACAGCGCCGCATCGATCTCCGAGACGCTCATCAGCACCCCGCACCGAGGGTCGGACGCCTCAACCAGAGTGCGCAGCAGATCAGCAGCCTCTTCGGTCGCACGTCCCCCGAGCGCGTCCAGCAGGTCGTCGATGACCACGACCCACGGGTTGCCGGCGAACGCCCGCGCGAGCCCGACCAGCAGCTGCTGCCAGTTCGACAGATCGCCCCACCGGCGACCCGCGCACTCCCGCGCCCCGACTCGCTCGAGCGCCCGCGCCGCCTCCCGTTCGGCCTTGCGGCGTCCGCAGCCGTGCAAGGTCAAGGACCACCCCACGAACTTCGAGGCCTCCACCTTCAACCCCGGGCCGTCGCGGTCGAGCCATACGATCTCGCGTCCCAACAGGCGACTGCGCGCGCGATCCCGTAGGTCGGTCAACACCTGGCTGCCGAGCGACACGCTCCCTTTGTCGGGGCGCTCCAGTCCTGCCGCGATCTTCAGCAGCGTCGTCTTGCCCGCAAGCCGCGACCCAACGACGGCCACGACCTCCCCGGGACCGACCTCCAACGAGACATCCTCCAGCGCCCCTGTCCACTGCCTGCCGCGCGAGTATCCCTTGCAGACGCGCTCGACAGACAGCAGCTCCGCCACGATCAATCAGCCTCGTCAACGGAGATTTCGTCAAGGAGCTCTTCCAGCTCATCGCCCAGGCTCTGAAGGCGCATGGACATCAAGCCCCACAGTTTCGCTTCGTCTTTCCTCTGGATGCCGCGCACCCTGGTAGACCAGTCCACGGGCTTCCTTCGCGCACGCCTGAGTCGCTGTTCGGTCTTCACCTTGAGCTGTGCTGCCTTGAAAGCGGCCGTGTACGCCCGCTCCTCTTCACGGACGATCTGGACAAGCGAGGCGAGGTCCCCGGGCTCCAACAGCTCCAGCTTGCACTGCAGCGCGTCGCGGACCACCGGGGGCAGCTCCGTGCTGCGCAGCCACTCACGGAAGAACTCGATGCCCGCGGGTGTCGCCTCGTAGCGATCGAGCGAAGCTTCGACGCCCCTCTCGACCAGGCGCAGATAGCCTTTCTCCGCCATACCTGGCAGACGGTTATACGCAGTGCTCTTCGAGAACTGCGCCGAGGCGAACTGGTCAGCCAGACGACGCGCGACACCCGACGCAGTGTCCTGCTGCTGGATCACGAGCCCCAGGACGATCATCTGCGGGGTGGTGTCGCCCGCGCTGAAGGAAGGCATCATCCGCGGCATCGTATCCAAAACCGTCGGGCGTGTACGGTCTGATCGAATGGTCCCGTGTTATTGACAATCAATAGACAGACAAATAGTCACCCGCCAAGCCTCTTCTCCCGCCGAACCCAATCCGAGTCAGAAACATTTTGTGTCAACTCGGAGCGCAGACAAGCACACCGGGAGCGCGTTTACTATCAAAGCTGGCCCATGCTACGCACCGTCCGCCTGGACGTTCTTCGGGAATGGGATGACGTCGGCATCGCCCGCAGGCTGGCCGGACATGAGCTTCAGGGCACCCCTGCGTGAGAGCGAGAACACCCGGTCGGCGAACAGCGCCGAATCGATCTCCGACACGCTCATCAGCACCCCACACCGAGGGTCGGACCCCTCCACCAGAGAGCACAGCAGATCAGACACCTCCTCCGTCGCGCGACTCCCGAGCCCGTCCAACAGGTCGTCGATGACCACGACCCGTGGGCTACCGGCGAACGCTTGCGCTAGCCCGACCAGCACCCGCTGCCAGTTCGACAGATCACGCCAGCGGCGACCCGCGCACTCCTGCGCTCCGACCCGCTCGAGCGCCTGCACCGCGACCCGCTCCGCGTGCCGGCGCCCATGCAAAGCCAGCGGCCACCCCACAAACTTCGAGGCATCCACCTTCAACCCCGGGCCATCGCGGTCGACCCACACGATCTCCCGCCCCAACAGCCGACTCCGGGACCGATCTCGTACGCCTGGCAACGCCTGGCCGCCCAGCGACACGCTCCCCCTGTCGGGGCTCTCCAGACCCGCCGCGATCTTCAGCAGCGTCGTCTTGCCAACAAGCCGCGACCCGACGACCGCCACAACCTCCCCCGGGACGACCCCCAACGAGACATCCTCCAACACCCCCGTCCACTGCCCACCATGCGAATAGCCCTTCCACACCCCCTCCAACACCAGCTCACCCATAGGCGCACCTCCACACGGCCGTCGTGGGCCTACAGCGTACCGCCGCTGCCTACACCCGATCACGGCGTTGCGTCTACGCGACAGCCTTCAGAGGCTGCCTCGCGTCCTCGCCAAGCAATGTTCGAATTGCGGCCCGCGCCTTGCGCCACTGCTCATCGACCGACTGCGGGCCGAGATGGCCGAAGTCGTCGATCTCGTAACTGTAGTGCTGGGAGAGCATTTCGAGGCTCGTCCCGCACTGCTCGGCGACGGACTGCGCGTCTTCGCTTCGGAGCCGCATCGAGATCCCGCCGCGTCTGAGCGCGTATGGCGTTGCACCACGCAGACTGGCATACTCGTCGTGGCCCTCGGCCACCGAATTGACGGCAGGCCTCATGTGCCGTGGCCCCCACTTCTTGGCCTGGTTGCTACTCATGTGGCAGGCGCCGGTCTTCGGGTCGCGGATGCCGTGTTCCTCGCCAGCCAGGTCGCCGGGGATGACGAAGTCGACTCCACGGGTCGAGTACCCACGCTCACGCAGACGCGCCCTCCACCATGTCAGGTCTTCCCGCAGGAGCGCAGGGATCCTGGGCGAGCGGCCGGTGGCGTGCTCCGTCTTGCCCCATTCGTCCAGCTGGTTCCAGCTCAGAGACATCGACGATGCGGGCCCGCTCGCGCTCCAGCGCGGACCAGCGGATGCCGTAGACCTCCTGGTTTCGCAGCCCAAGCCCGAACTGGATCGAGACCAGCGTCGCGTCGCGGTAGGCGATGAGCGGTCTGCGGGCCCCCTCGGCGCGCGCGAGCATGTCCGCGCGGATCAGCTCGACGGCCATCGGGGAGAGCGCCCAGCTGCGGATTTCCTCCCCGCGGCGCCTGATCGTTCTGCGTTCCGATCTGCCGCCCGACGGACTTCCGCCTGTTGCCGACCTTCTCGTTGGCCAGCAGGCAGCCGTTGGTCTGGATCTCGGGCACCAGGTCCGAATGCGCCGCCCACAAGAGCACGGCCGAGAGGACTCGCCACGCGTGGGCGCGCGCGGATTGCCCGACCCCTTCGCGCCTCATCGCCTCACGTAGCGCGCGCGGCGTGGCGGCGTGGTTGAAGAGCTCCGCGGGCTCCGCGGCCAGCTTCACGGCGTACTTCGCCGGCGCGAGCCTTCTGCCTTTGACCGTGCCCGCGTGTTGAGCCGTTGGAACTCGTCGACGAGCACGCCTGCCGGCGTCGTCGCTCTCGCCCCAGAGAGCGACGATCGCCTCTTCCGGGATGCGGTAGTGGCCGCCGGGCAGTCTGCGATAGCCGAGCAGGCCCAACGCTATGTAGCGACGCAACGTGCGCTCGTGTACGCCCATCAAGGCCGCTGCCTCCCGAACCGTCAAGACCTGGACTTCGGATGTCGCTTTCTTTTGCTCATGGCCCGCCTGTCGAGAAGCGCAGCCTCTTCCCCCCTGCGAGTTGTCTCACGCCTCGCGCAGACCCTCGGAAGCCCAACGCCAGCCTGATCGACCAGCCGATCCCTGGGTTGCCTGCAGCGCCGCTCGGCTGCCACCGCGAAGCCAACGGGGGCTCCCAGCGACGCGAGCTGCCCAACGAGGCGTACGGGGAGGGCGCGGGACGGTCCCTGAGCTTCGCCCCGCAACCCCGCGGCAGTCGAATCCCGTGGCCGCAGGGGGGCAGCAGATTCGTGACCTTCTTGCCCGCAGACGCCCGCGTTCGTCCCCACGCCGCGCCGCCCGCTACACCCCCGAATCCCCTGTCACAGAGCGGGAATCGGCCCTGTGCGGCGAAAGCGGCGGACGAGATTCGAACTCGCGACCCCAAGCTTGGGAAGCTTGTGCTCTACCAACTGAGCTACCACCGCACTGGCCTTGATCTTACGCCCTCGCGCGGGGGCTGCACCCTGCGCCCGGGCTGCTCGGTCCGCTCTACTCTTCGGTGCCCGTGAAACGACTGCTCGTACCCGCCCTCGCCTCGCTCCTCGGCGCCGCCTTGCTCGGGCTGCTCGTCTACGGGGTCACCCACCAGGCGCCCAGCCGCACCCTCGATCAGGCGCTCGCCGACGGCCAGCAGCCGCTCGCGCCGCAGGCCGGCCACGCTCTGCCCGACCTCCTCGGCGGGGGCAGCGCTCGCTCGCCTCCTACCGCGGCCGGGTCGTCGTCCTCAACTTCTGGGCCTCCTGGTGCCCGCCGTGCCAGGCCGAGGCCCCGCGCTGGAGCGCCTCCAGCGCGAGCTCCAACGCCACCATGCGACCGTGCTCGGGGTCACCGACGAGGACATCACCTCCGAATCGCTGAAATTCGTGCAGCCGCTACCACCTCACCTACCCGAACCTGCGCGACGGCCGGCGGCGAATATGGCCGGCTCTACGGCACCGCCCAGCTGCCCGAGAGCTTCCTGATCGACCCCTCCGGGCACGTCACCGCCGATTCGCGCGGCGAGGTCGAAGCGCCGTTCGTCGCAGAAGGCCCTGCGCCTCGCGGAGAGCGCGTGAGCCCTCTCCGGGCCGACTCGCTGCGCGCCGCCCCGGGGCACGAGGCCCCGGGCCCGCCAGCTCGGTGTCCAACCTCGCACGCGCGGATGCGCCCCATACCCAACCACCGGCCGCCTCGCGCTCGGCTGGTCGTGCTCGCCGTGGCGCTCCACGCCGTCGCGCCTCCCCCCGCTCGCCGCCGGGCCGTGGCGCCCCGCACCACGCTGCCCGCCGTGGAAAGCCAGGTGATGTGCGTCACCTGCAAAATCCCGCTGCACGTCGCCCAGTCGCCGCAGGCCGACCGTGAGCGGGCGTTCATCCAGCGCCTGATCGACGCGGGGCTCACCGAGGCGCAGATCAAGCGCGCGCTGGTCGCTCGAGTACGGGCCCGCGGTGCTCGCCCTGCCCCCAGCACGCACGGGTTCGACCTCGCCGTCTACCTCGTGCCGCCCTGCGTCGTGCTCGCGCTGCTCGGCGCTGCTCGCGCTGCTGCTGCCCCGCTGGCGCCGCCGCGCCCGCGCCGCCGCGCCGGCTCCGGAGGGCACGCGCTCCCTCACCCCTGTCGCCCGCCGATGCCGCGCGCCTGGAGGCGGACATGGCGCGCTTCGACTGAGCGCGCGCCGCGCGCCGCTACCTCGAGAGCGCACCGCGGCCTACATCTCCCGCGGCGCGCCCACCCCCAGGAGGTCCTCCAGGCAGCGCGCGATCGTGCCGCGCGCCGCCACGCACAGCGCGATCCGCTGGCGACTCCAGCGCCTGCGGCTCGGCGCCCACGACGCGGCAGTCGCGGTAGAACGCCGTGAAGTCCTGCGCCACCTCCAGCGCGTACGCCGCGATCCGGTGCGGCGCGCGGCGTTGCGCGGCCTCCGCCACCTCGCCGGGGAACTCCAGCAGCCGCTTGATCAGCGCTCGCTCGGAGGGGTGCAGCGGCCTCTCCCGGCCCGCGCCCCCTCCCCGCTGCCGTTACTGCCGCCACCGCTGCTGCCGCAACTTCCCCGCGATCGCCTCCGCCAGCGCCGCCGCCGCCGCTCGCCCGCCTTCGCCAGCATCGAGGCGATCCGCGCGTGCGCGTACTGCACGTAGTACACGGGGTTCTCGCTGGACTCTGCTTGCGCGCGAGGTCGAGGTCGAGGTCGATCGTGGTGTCGTGCGAGCGCGACAGCAGGAACCAGCGCGCGGCGTCCACCCCGATCTCCTCCACGAGGTCGTCGAGCGTCACGAACTCCCCCGCGCGCTTTGACATCTGCGCGCGCTCGCCGCGGCGCACGAGGTGCACGAGCTGCATGATCACCATCTCCAGGTGGCCCGGGTCGCCGCCCAGCGCCTCGTACGCCGCCTTCATCCGCGCCACGTACCCGTGGTGGTCGGCGCCCCACACGTCGATCTGGCGCTCGTACCCCCGCTCGCGCTTGTCCTGGTGGTAGGCGATGTCCGAGGCGAAGTAGGTGTGCTCCCCGCTGGAGCGCACCAGCACGCGGTCCTTGTCGTCCCCGATACGCGGTCGTGCGCAGCCACAGCGCGCCCTCGCTGCGGTACGTGTGCCCCCGCTCCTCCAGCAGCGCGAGCGCGTGCTCCACCCGGCTCGGGGTGCCCTTCGTGCAGCTCGCTCTCGTATTGCCAGCGGTCGAAGTCCCCCACCCCGAAGGCCTGCAGCGACGCGCTGCATCTCGCTCCACCATCACGTCCACCGCCGCCTGCCCCAGCTCCGCCGGGTCCGTCGCGACCGCGCAGCGTCGCCGGGGGTGGCGGCCAAGCTCGTCGGCGAGCCGCTTCGACGTAGTCGCCCTGGTACCCCTCCTCGGGCACCTGCCTCCCCTCGCGCCAGCGCGCGGATCGACTCGCCCAGCTTGCGCACCTGCGAGCCCGCGTCGTTGACGTAGAACTCGCGCGTCACCTCGTGCCCGTGCAGCGCCAGCAGCCGCGCGAGGGCGTCGCCGTAGGCCGCGTTGCGCGCGTGGCCCACGTGCATCGGTCCCGTCGGGTTGGCGCTCACGAACTCGACCAGCACCCGCTCGCTTCGCGCCGCGCCCCCCGGCGCCGAAGCGCTCGCCGGCCTCCAGCACCGCCGCCAGCGCCCGCCTGTGCCAGCGATCGGCGAGGAACAGGTTCACGAAGCCCGGCCCCGCCACCTCGAAGCGCTCGAGGTCCCCGCCCACCCGCTCCTGCAGCTCCGCCCCCAGGCCTCTGCGCGACCTCGCGCGGCGGGGCGCCCAGCCGCGGGGCCAGCAGCAGCGCGGCGTTGGTCGAGTAGTCGCCGAACTCGACCCTCGGGGGGCGCTCGAGCGTCACCCCCGTCGGGCTCCGCCACCCGCGCCCGCCGGCACCACCCGCACGCCCCGACCCGCCTCGAGCATCGCGCCGCCGCCGCGAGCACGGCTCTCCGCGCAGACCCTCCAGCGGCGTCCGGGGTCCGTCTCGCGAGGGGTTTGGCGTGGCGGTCCATCTCAGTAGTGGTAGGGCTCACCCGCAAGGATCTTATGCGCCCGGTAGAGCTGCTCGAGCAGGACCACCCACGCGAGCTGGTGGGGCAGCGTCATCGCGCCCAGCGACAGGCGGTGGTCGACCCGCTCCAGCGGCGGCGCTCCGAAGGGGCCACCGATCACGAACGCCACGTCGGCCCCCTCCCGGCGGCGCTCCTCCAGGAAGGCGCTGAAGGCGAGGCTGTCGTACGCCGTCCCCTCGGCGGCCAGCAGCGAGACGAACGCCCCCTGCGGGACCCGCCGCGCGAGCGCCTCCGCCGCGCGCACCTCCACCAGCTCCAGCTGCACGTACCGGGAGAGCAGCTTGCTGTAGTGGGCCACGTCGTCGGCGAAGGGGGCCGCACGCGGGCCTCGCCGAGGACGGTCACGCGCACAGTGCGATACTACCCCTGAACGACGACGACCAGGCGCCGAGCGATCGAAGGCGCAGCCGCCCCTCGACCTCAGGGGAAACGCCCGCTCTCCGCACTCCCCGCACGGGTTGCGATACTAGCCCTGTGAACGACGACGACCAGGGCGCCGAGCGCCACATAAACATCCACCTCTCCCCCGAGATCATGGGGGGCGTATACGCCAACTTCGCCAACGTCAGCCACTCCGACTACGAGTTCACGGTGACCTTCGCGCGCGTCGACCACGAGGTCGAGGCCGAAGAGGTCCCCGGCGTGGTCGTCTCCCGCGTGAACCTCTCCCCGCGCTTCATGCGCGAGCTGATCGACGCGATGGAGGACAACTACTCCAAGTGGCGCACCCGCGAGGGCATCAAGAACCTGCCCGAGTAGGGCGGCGGCGAGGAGGGTGAGGAGCGCACCGGGACGTCTCCCGCCCCCGGCCGTGCGCGCGCGTTTGCACCTCGCCCACGGGTGTGACGGCGCGTAGGTCGCGGGGCTCCTACCCTGCAACGATGAAGGTCGCGATCGTTTCTGACATCCACGGCAACCGGCACGCCTTCGAGGCGGTGCTCGAGGCCGTCGCCGCGAGCGACGCCGCCGAGCTGTGGTGCCTCGGGGACCTCGTCGGCTACGGCGGCGACCCCGACGCCTGCGTGGAGCTCGCCCGCGAGCACGCCGCGGTGTGCCTCGCCGGCAACCACGACCTCGCCGTGATCGGGCGAGCTGCCGCTGTCGGACTTCTCCCGCGGCGCCGGCCTCTCGGTGCAGTGGACCCAGGAGGTGCTCGCCCCCGACAGCCGCTCGTTCCTCGCCGGCCTGCACCCCCAGGCGCAGGAGGGGCCCGTCGGGCCTCTACCACGCGAGCCCGCGCGACCCCGTCTGGGAGTACGTGCTCTCCGCTCTGCTCGCCGAGCTCTGCCTCGACCACCAGCGCGAGCGGGTCTGCCTGATCGGCCACTCCCACGTCGCGCTCTCCTTCGCGCGCCATGCCCGGCGAGCTCGCCTCCGGCGGGCCCGCCGCGACGGGTCCGTGCTCGACCTCGCCGACGGCGAGTGGCTGCTGAACCCCGGCAGCGTCGGCCAGCCGCGCGACGGGGACCCCCGCGCGGCGTGGCTGCTGCTCGACCTCGACGGCTGGACCGCCTCCTACCGGCGCACCCCCTACGACATCGCCGGCGCCGCCGCCGCGATCCGCGCCGCGCGCCTGCCCGACTCGCTCGCCGAGCGGCTGGAGTACGGTCAGTGACGGTGCGCTGCGTCCCGACTTCGCCTCACTCTCCGCACGCCGCTGCTCGGCGGTCGCTCGAGCGCCGCCGTGCTCGTCTCCTGCGGGAGCTCCGGCGCCGGTCTCATCCCCGCCGAGAACGCCGGCCCGCTGGTGCGCGACTTCCAGGCGGTCGAAGCAGGCCGCCGAAGGCGGGCAACGGCAACTGCGCGAGCACCGAAGCCGCGCTCGCCACGACCGAAAGCGACTACCACGCCCTGCCCAGCTCCGTCGACGCGGGGCTGCGCGCACGGCTCGAAGAAGGCATCTCCCACCTGCACGAACGCGCCCTGGCGCTCTGCGCCCAGCCGCTCGCGCAGACCACCACGACGGGCGAATCGACCTCCACCACGAAAGCCGCCGCGCCCCCCACCGCCACCACCGAAGACACCCACCACCACCGGCGAACAGACCTCCACCACCGGTACCGGAGCCAGCACCACGCCGAGCGCCACCACGCCCTCCGGCACCGAAGGCGGCACCGCGCCGGGGGTGGGCACCGGCGAAGGCCAGGCCGGGGAAAGCGGCGCCGGCGGCAGCGGACAGGGCAGCGCCGAGCTCCGGGGAAGGCGCCAAGAACAGTGGCGGCCCCTCGGCGGCACGGGCAGCGGCGGGACCGGCAGCGGGGGCTCTGGCAGCGGGGGTGGCGGGCAGTGAGCGCCGTGCAGATCGCGGGGCGCTCACGCTCGGCGAGCCACGCCGCAGGCGGGAGTCGAGGACAGTGAGCGCCGTGGAGATCGCCGGGCGCTACCGCCTGGAGAGCCGGCTGGGCTACGGGGGCATGTCCACCGTGCACCTCGCCTTCGACCTGCGCCTGGAGCGCCGGTCGCGGTGAAGCTGCTCGCCGAGCACCTCGCCGAGGACCCCACGTTCGTCTCGCGCTTCCAACGCGAGGCGCAGGCGGCGGCGCGCCTCGTGCACCCCAACATCGTGCAGGTGTTCGACTCCGGCCTGGACGAGCGCACCGGCCAGCACTTCATCGTGATGGAGTACATCGAGGGCCACTCCTGCGCGGAGATCCTGCGCGACGAGGGGTGGGTCGAGGTGGACGAGGCGGCCTCGATCATCGAGCAGGCGTGCGAGGGCCTGTACTACGCCCACCGCCACGGGGTGGTGCACCGCGACGTCAAGCCCGGCAACCTGCTGCGCTCGCTCGAGGGCGAGGTCAAGCTCGCGGACTTCGGGATCGCCAAGGCCACCGAGCAGTCGAGCATCACCCAGGTGGGCTCGGTGCTCGGCACCGCCGCCTACCTCGCCCCCGAGCAGGCGCGCGGCGAGGAAGCGGGGCCCCCCGCCGACCTCTATGCGCTCGGGGTCGTCACCTACCAGCTGATCTCCGGGCGCCTGCCCTACGAAGCGGCCTCGCTGACCGAGCTCGCCCTCAAGCAGCAGCGCGAGGAGCCCCCGATGCTCGACACGCTCGTGGCGGCCGTCGAGCCCCGAGCTGGCGGACGCGGTGGCGATCGCGCTCGCGCTCGACCCCCGCGAGCGCTACCGCACAGCGCGCGAGATGGGCCGCGCGATGAGCGACGCCCAGCGCGGCATCGCGCCCGTCGAGCCTGGCGGCGGCGGACACGCTGCGTCAGGCCACCGCGGCCACCTCGCTGCTCGCCGCGGGCAGCGCGGGAGCGGCCGGGGCCGCGGGGACGCCCGGTCGCAGCCGCACGCCCCCGCGCGGCGGGGCGGTCGCCGTTCGTCAGCCGCGGCCAGGACCCGCTCCGCGCGCGCGGAACCGATCGTGGCGGCCCCCGACCGGCGCAGGCTCTCCCGCGGTCGGCGTCTGTTCGCCACGCTCTTCGCGCTGCTGCTGCTCGTGGTCGTGGTCGTCGCGCTGATCGTCGCCACAGCGCCCGCCCCCACCAAGGTCACGCTGCGCAACGTCGTCTACTCCGACGTCGAACAGACCTCCGCCGCGCTGCAGGAACTGGTCCGCGAAAACACCCGGTAGCAGGCGAAAGGCCCGCTTGCGCGGGCCTTTCGGTAAGGCATCGCCCTTGCGGGCCGGATACCCGTCACGTACCCGGCAGGCTAGCAACCTCAACCGTCGCTTTCAACACGGCCCCGGCGGCCGGACTCGAACCGGCACCTGATACGTGACGGGTACCCATGTTGACCAGTTACACCACACCGGAAGGCCGCCAGGGAGATACGAGTCACTTGGGATGGAACGCTAGCGCGGCTCCCCCGGCGCCGCCCCGGCCCGCAGCGCGGCGGCGACCTCGGGGAGGCGCCCGGCGAGGATCGCGCCGCGCAGGTCGGCCATCAGGCGGGCGAGGAACGCGAGGTTGTGGAGGGTCAGCAGGCGCTGCGCGGTGAGCTCGCCGGCGCGCGCGAGGTAGGAGAGGTAGGCGCGCGAGAGGCCCCGCGCGCAGGCAGGGCAGGGGCAGCCCTCCATGCAGCGGCTCCTCGGACTCGCGCCAGCGGCCCTTGACAAGATCGAGGCGCCAGCGGTTCGCGGGGTCGGGGACGAGCGCGGTGCCGTGGCGGCCGAGACGGGTGGGCATCGCGCAGTCGAAGGTGTCGATCCCCAGCTCCACGCCGGCGATCAGGTCGTCCACCTCGCCGATCCCCAGCAGGTGGCGGGGCAGAGCCTCGCGCGTCCCCGCCAAGCTCGCGGGTGGCGTAGCCGACCACCTCGTACATCTGCTGCCTTGTCCGCCCCCAGGGAGCCGCCGATCGGCGACCCCGTCGCAGCCGCTGGCGGCGACGGCGCGCGCGGAGGCGCGGCGCAGGTCCTCGTAGACGCCGCCCTGCACGATCCCGTACACCAGCTGGCCGGGGGGCCCGTGCTCGGCGTGCCAGGCCAGGCAGCGCGCGAGCCACCGGTGGGTGCGCTCGGTCGAGCGCTCGGTGTAGTCGCGGTCGACGTGGAACGGGGTGCACTCGTCGAACACGAGCGCGATGTCCGAGCGCAGCGCGGCCTGCACCGCCATCGAGCCCTCCGGCGAGAGGAAGCGCTCGCGCCCGTCCACGTAGGAGCGGAAGCGCACCCCCTCCTCCTCGATCGCGAGGATCGCCCCGCTCTCGCCGGCGCCGCGCCCGCTGCGCGAGGGGCGTCCGGACCCGGAGGGGCGGGCCTTGATCTCGTCGGCGACGGTGCCGTGGCCCATCGAGAAGACCTGAAAGCCCCCGGAGTCGGTGATCGTGGGTCGCTCCCAGCCCATGAAGGGGCCGAGGCCCCCGAGGCGCTCGATCAGCTCGGGGCCGGGGGAGAGCAGCAGGTGGAAGGTGTTGCCGAGCACCATGTCGTAGCCCAGCGCGGCGACCTCCTCGGCCAGCAGCCCTTTGACGGTGGCCTTCGTGGCGAGCGGCACGAAGGCGGGCGTGCGCACGTCGCCGTGGGCGTGTGCAGCGTCCCGCGCGCGGGCAGAGACGCCCGTCGCGGGCTTCGATCGTGAGCGCGGCCACCGCGGCATCCTAGGGCCCTGGGGCACGGGCCCTATCGGTTAGGTCAGTGCTCGCCTCGTTGATCGACGTCGGCCACCTGGTCGAAGTCTGGGGCTACCCGATCCTGTTCCTGCTGGTGGCGGCGGAGTCGGGCGGGGTACCGCTGCCGGGCGAGACGGCGGTGATCGTGGGCGGGGTGCTCGCGAGCCAGGGCAAGCTCCAGATCGAGCTGGTGATCGCGGTGGCGGCGCTGGCGGCGATCGTGGGCGACAACATCGGCTACCAGATCGGCCGCAAGGGAGGCCGGTGGCTGCTGGAACAGCCCGGACCCTTCGCCGCCAGCGGCTGGCGGTGCTGGAGATGGGAGAGCCGTTCTTCGAGCGGCACGGGCCGAAGGCGGTGTTCTTCGGCCGCTTCATCCTCGGCCTGCGCACGTGGGCGTCGTGGCTGGCGGGCGCCAACCACATGCGGTGGCGCACGTTCTTCCTGTGGAACGCGCTCGGTGGAATCTGCTGGGCGACGGCCGTGGGGTTGATCGCCTACTACGTGGGCCAGTCGGCGAGCAACGCGATCGCGACGTTCGGGATCTTCGGCCTCGTGGCGGTCGTGGTGGCGCTCGGGGGAGGGTTCACGCTGCACCGTCGCCACCGACGCCACCAGCGCGCCCTCCAGGCGGCAGCGGATTCAAAGCGCCACCAACGCCCGGCCGAGGCGCCCGACGGGAGCTAACCCTCAGCGGCGCGGCAGCCGCCGGTGCAAGGGGCGATGCGCTCCCATATCTCGGCCAACGCGCCGAGCTCGTCCTCGGAGAAGCGGGAGAGGAACTGTTCGCGCACGACGGCGAGGTGGGTGCCGCGCGCGGCGCGCAGCCGGGCGCGTCCGCGGTCGGTGAGGCAGGCGTAGGCGCCGCGGGCGTCGTGTTCGCAGGAGCAGCGCTCCAGCAGCCCCTCCTGTTCGAGCCGGTCGGCCAGCCGCGTGAGCCCGCTGCGCGAGAGCTGGGCCTGCTCGGCGAGGTCGCACATGCGCATGCGCCCGCCGGGGGACTCGACGAGGTGGTGGAGCACCTCGTAGGTGCTGAGGGGCAGCCCGTGGGTGCGCTCGAGCTCGGCGTCCACACGCTTGGCCAGCGAGGCGTGGGCACGCTTGAGGCCGCGCCAGGCGCGGAGCTCTCCCTCGCTGAGCGCCTGCTCCTCCGCGCGCTGGCTTACGCACGGCACGGTGGAGCCGGTCTCGATGGCTGTCGCTGTTGCCATAGCGGTCGTTGCGGACATAACGCGGCCCTCTCTACTCACTCGAACATAGCAGCGCGGGGTTCTAAGTCGAGGCCCGCCCACCCGCGTGGCCCGCCAGACCCACCGCATCATCAGCGGCTGGAGGGGCAGCCGCGCGTACAGCGCCCAGCGGGGGATGCGCGCGGAACTCGGCGGGATTGACGGGCCATGTAGAGGTTGGCGGGGAACACCGCGGCGAGCAGCGCGATCAGCCACAGCCCGGCCAGGCGACGGGTGCGGGGCGCCAGCACGCCGAGCCCGCCCGCGATCTCGGCGACGCCGCTGAGCGTGACGACGGTGCCGGCGTCCACCCAGTCGCCGAGGTCCGGGGGGCACGATCTGGCGGTAGGGGCGGGGCATCGCGAAGTGGTTGAGGCCGGCCCCGACGAAGACCAGACCGAGCACTCGCGGGGATTTGCGCCTTCGCGTCACGGCCCCCACCCGAGGATCAGCGAGCGCCCGGACATCTCCTCGGGCTGGGGGATGCCGAGCAGCTCGAGGACGGTGGGGGCGACGTCGGCGAGGATGCCCTCCTCCGCCAGCAGCCGCAGCCCCGGCAGCGGTGAGGATCAGCGGCACGGGGTTGGAGGTGTGGGCGGTGTTGGGGGAGCCGTCGGGCTCGAGCATGTGCTCGGCGTTGCCGTGGTCGGCCGTGATCGAGGCAGGCGCCGCCGGCGTCGAGCACCGCGCGCACGACCTCGCCGAGGCAGGCGTCGACGGTCTCGAGGCGCGCACCGCGGCGGGGATCACGCCGGTGTGGCCGACCATGTCGGGGTTGGCGAAGTTGAGGACCGCGAAGCGAAACCCGCCCTCGCGCTGCTCGCGCCAAGCTTCGAGGAAGAGGTCGGCGACGGCGCGGGCGCACATCTCGGGGGCGAGGTCGTAGGTGGGCACGTCCCGGGGCGAGGGGGCGAGCCGGCGCAGCTCGCCCTCGTGGGGGGCCTCCTCGCCGCCGTTGAAGAAGTAGGTGACGTGGGCGTACTTCTCGGTCTCCGCGACGTGCAGCTGCGGGGCGTGCGCGCCGGCGAGCACAGAGGCGAGCGTGACGGCGGGACGCTGGGGGGGAAGGCGACGGGGTAGGACCAGGCTTCCTCGTACTCGGTGAGGGTGGTGTACTGCTCGACCGGCTGGATGCCGCCGCGACCCTCCCAGCCGGGCAGCGCCTCCTCGCCCTCACCAAAGCCGGGCTCGGCCAGCGCGCGGGTCGAGCTCGCGCACGCGGTCGGGGCGGAAGTTGAAGCAGAGCACGGAGTCCCAGGGGCGGATCAGGCCCTCGCTCGCCGACCGAGGTGGGGGCGATGAACTCGTCGGTCTCCCCGCGCTCGTAGGCCTGCCGCACGGCCTCGCACCCCAGTCTCCTCGTGGTGGGCGGCGCGGCCGTGGACGAGCAGGTCGTAGGCGGCCTGGACGCGCTCCCAGCGGCGGTCGCGGTCCATCGCGTACCAGCGGCCGACGACGGAGGCCGACGCGCACCCGGCCACGCGACCCGGCCGGCCAGAGCTCGTGACACCAGCGTTCCACGCGGCCGACGTGGTCGACCCCGATTCGGGCGAGGGTGTCGCGGCCGTCGGTGAAGCAGTGGATCGACGAGGTCGCGGACGGAGAGGCGCCCGGCGAGCTCGAGGAGCGCCTGGAGGTGCCCGAGGCTGGAGTGCACGCCGCCGTCGGAGACGAGCCCGATCAGGTGGACGCGCTCGGAGCAGGTGAGCGCGTGGTTGATCGCGGCGTTCTCGGTCAGGACCCCGTCGAGGACGGCGTCGTCGATGCGGGTGAGGTCCTGGCGGACGACGGAGCCGGCGCCGAGGTTGAGGTGGCCGACCTCGGAGTTGCCCATCTGCCCCTCGGGCAGCCCGACGGCGCGCCCGGAGGCGGTCAGCGTGGTGTGGGGGTAGGTGGCCCACAGCTCGTCGAACACCGGCGTGCGGGCGAGCGAGACGGCGTTGCCGGGGCCGGGATCGGCGAGGCCCCAGCCGTCCAGCACGACGAGGCAGACGCACGGCAGGGGGAGCTGGGCTGGGGGACCTCCATCAGACCGGCGGCCTGCACGATCTGCGGCGAACGAGGCGGCCTCCAGCGAGGCGCCCCCGACGAGCGCCCCGTCCACATCGGGGAGCGCCAGCAGCGCAGGCGGCGTTCTCGGGGTTGACCGAGCCGCCGTAGAGGACCCGCACGCGCGCGCCCACCTCGGGCGCCGACGCGGTCGGCGACGAGCGCGCGGATGAAGGCGACGGCGTCCTGGGCCTGCTCGGGGGTGGCGGTCTGCCCGGTGCCGATCGCCCAGATCGGCTCGTAGGCGATCGCGACCTCGGGCAGCTGCTCGTCGGCGAGCCCAGCGAGGTCCTCGCGGATCTGCTGGCGCAGCTTGCGCTCGGTGTCGCCGGCGGCGCGCTCGGCCTCGGTCTCCCCCACGCAGAGGATCGGGCGCAGGCCCGCGGCGAGCGCGGCGGGCAGCTTCAGCGCGAGCGCGCGGTCGGTCTCGCCGAACAGCTCGCGCCGCTCGGAGTGGCCGAGCACGACGCCGTGGGCGCCGGTCTCGGCGAGCATCGGCGGGGAAACCTCGCCGGTGAAGGCGCCCTCGGGCTCGTGGTGCAGTTCTGGGCGTACACCTCTACGCGCGAGCCGCGCGCGGAGTCGACCATCGCGCGCAGGTCGGTGAAGGGCACGCAGATGGCGACGTCCACGCCGCTGACGGCCGCCACCCGGGGCAGCAGCGCCTGGATGTACTGCTCGGCTTGCGCCTCGGTCTTGTACATCTTCCAGTTGCCCGCGATCAGGGGGGTGCGGGCGCTCACGAGACGCAGGCGCCTTCCAGGGCGTGGACGCCGGGCAGCGTGCGGCCCTCGACCAGCTCGAGCGTCGCGCCGCCCCCGGTGGAGAGGTGATCGACGGCGTCCTCCAGGCCGAAGTGGGCGAGCGCGGAGGCCGAGTCGCCGCCGCCGACGACCGTCAGGCCCGGCGCGCTGCGCCACCGCCTCGGCGACCGCGCGCGTGCCGGCGGCGAACGGCGCGTACTCGAAGGCGCCCATCGGGCCGTTCCAGAAGACGGTGCCCGCGCGCTGCGATCTCGCGCCCGTAGCGCTCCGCCGTGCCGGGGCCGATGTCGAGGCCCATCCAGCCCGGCCGGCACCTCGACGCCGTCGAGCGCCCGGTGCTGCGCGTCGTCGGCGAGGCGGTCGCCGAGCACGAGGTCGCTCGGCACGAGCAGGCGCGCGCGGCCGGGCTGGGGCGCGTGCGTGTCGCTCGCCCGCGCGAGCAGGTGGCGCGCGTGCTCGACGTCCTCCTCGCCGCACAACGACTTGCCCACGGAGTGCCCCTGCGCGCAGAGGAACGGGAAGCACATCGCGCCGCCGATCACCACCACGTCGGCGACCTGCAGGAAGCGGTCGATCACGGCGATCTTGTCCGCCACCTTCGAGCCGCCCACGATCGCGACGAGCGGGCGCGCCGGGTGGTCGAGGATCCCCGTGAGCGTCGTCACCTCGCGCTTCGAGCAGCCGCCCGGCGGCGCTCGGCAGCAGGTGGGCGACGCCCTCGGTGGAGGCGTGGGCGCGGTGGGCGACGCCGAAGGCGTCGTTGACGTACACGTCGGCGAGCTCCGCCAGCGCGCGCGCGAAGGCCGGGTCGTTGGCGGTCTCGCCCGCCTCGAAGCGCACGTTCTCCAGCAGCAGCATCTCCCCGTCGTGGAGCTGCTCGGTGAGCGCCCTGCACCTCCTCGCCGACCACCGCCGGCGCGAGCGCGACCGGCGCCCCGGTCAGCTCGCTCAGGCGCGCCGCGACCGGCGCCATCGACAGCTCCGGCACGACCTCGCCCTCGGGCCGGCCGAGGTGGGAGACCAGCACCAGGCGCGCACCCTTGGCGCGCAGCTCTTCGATCGTCGGCAGCGCCGCGCGGATGCGGGTGTCGTCGGCGAGCTCGACCTCCCCGCCGGGGCCGGTGGCGAGCGGGGCGTTGAAGTCGACGCGCACCAGCACGCGCCGCCCGTGCACGTCGAGGTCGTCGAGGCTTCTCACGCGATCCCCCCGGATCGCTCTGCCCTACAGGACCCTCTGCGCGAGGTCCACGAGCCGGTTGGAGTAGCCCCACTCGTTGTCGTACCAGGCCACGACCTTCAGCATCGTAGCGTCCACCACCGCGGTGAGCTGGGAGTCGACGATCGAGGAGTAGGGGGAGCCGACGATGTCGCTGGAGACGATCGGGTCCTCGGTGTAGGCCATGATGCCCTGCAGCGGCCCGCTCTCGGAGGCCGCTCTTCAGCGCGGCGTTGACCTCCTCGACGGTCGTCGGCGCGCTCGCACTCGACGGTCAGGTCGACGACCGAGCCGGTCGGCACCGGGGCGCGCACGGCGAAGCCGTGCAGCTTGCCCTGCAGCGCGGGGATCACGAGGCCGATCGCCTTGGCGGCGCCGGTCGAGGCGGGGATCAGGTTGATCGCGGCGGCGCGCGCGCGGCGCAGGTCCTTGTGGGGGAGGTCCTGCAGGCGCTGGTCGGCGGTGTAGGCGTGGATCGTGGTCATCAGCCCGTGCTTGATGCCGACCGTGTCGTTGACCACCTTCGCGACCGGCGCCAGGCAGTTGGTCGTGCAGGAGGCGTTCGAGATCACGTGGTGCACGGCGGGGTCGTAGGCGGTCTCGAAGTTGACCCCGGGCACGACCGTCACGTCGGGGTCGGTCGGCGGGCGCGGAGATGATCACCTTCTTGGCCCCGCGCTCCAGGTGCATCGCGGCGTGGGCGCGGTCGGTGAAGCGCCCGGTGGACTCGATCACCACGTCGACCCCGAGCTCCTCCCAGGGCAGCTTCGCGGGGTCGGTCTCGGCGAGCACCTGCAGTTCGTGGCCGTCGACCTCGATCGCGTGCTCGAGCGCGCGCACCTCGCCCGGGTAGGGGCCGTTGATCGAGTCGTACTTCAAGAGGTGCGCGAGCGTGCGCGCGTCGGTGAGGTCGTTGACCGCGACCCACTCGATCGCGTCGGCGTCCGCGCGCGCCTTCGCGGCGCGGAGCACGTTGCGGCCGATGCGGCCGAATCCGTTGATGCCGACACGTACGGGCACTTCACGAGCCTCCTCTGGCGCACAGACAGATACAACGGGCGATGGGGTCGAAAACGAACGATGCCGGACCGTCGGGAGCGCTCACCCCGACGACCCGGCTGCGCAAGGCGAGAGCGCTATCGGACGCGGCCGCCGGCGCCTCAGCGGGAGTTGGCGACGATCTCCACGCGCAGACCGTCGGGGTCGAGCAGGTAGGCGGCGTAGTAGAGCGGGCCGTACTGCGTCCGCGGCCCCGGCTCGCCGTCGCCCGCGCCCGCCGGCGGCGAGGCCGGCCTCGTAGGCGTGGTCGACCGCCACGCGCCCCGCGGCGCGGAAGGCGACGTGGCCGTAGCCCGGCGCGGGGGACCGCCCGCGGGTGACGATCCAGAAGGCCGGTGCGGTCACGCCGTAGGCGATCGCGTGCTCGCCCTCGTGCACGCGGCGCACGCCGATCGCGAAGAAGACCGCGTCGTAGAAGGCCGCCGAGCGCGCGAGGTCGCGCGACCTCGACACCAAGGTGGTCGATCATCGGCGGCAGTTTGACGTATCAGGCGTCGCGCGAGCGCTTGTCGATGTCGCGGTGGGTGACCGCGACCGTGAGGTCGTCCCGCTCGCGGTAGCGCGCCGCGAGCTCCTCGGCGATCGCCACCGAGCGGTGGCGGCCGCCGGTGCAGCCGATCGCGACCACGAGGTGGGCGCGGCCCTCGGCGACGTACTGCGGCAGCAGGAAGTCGAGCAGCGCGTACAGCCGCTCGTAGAGCTCCTCCAGGCGCCCGTCGCGCGCGACGTACTCGACCACGCGGGGGTCGGCGCCGGTGAGCTCGCGCAGCTCGGGCACGTAGTGGGGGTTGGGCAGGAAGCGCACGTCGAACGCGAGGTCCTCCTCGCGCGGGGGGCCGTGCTTGAAGCCGAAGCTCATGAACGTCAGCGCGAGGCGGCCGGTGGCGCGGCGCGGCAGCAGCTCGTCGGCGATCTTGCCGCGCAGCATCGCCGCGGACATGCCGGTCGTGTCGATCACCACGTCGGCGCGGTTGCGCAGCGGCTCCAGCAGCGCCCGCTCGGCGGCGACGCCCGCGGCGACGCGAGCCGTCGGGCGCGAGCGGGTGGCGGCGGCGGGTCTCCTTGTAGCGGTTCACGAGCGTCTGCTCGGCGGCCTCCAGGAACAGCACGTGGTGGTCGAGGCCGAGCGACTCGAGGTCGTCGACGACCGCCTGCAGCGCCTCGAAGTAGACGCCCCCGCGCACGTCGGAGACGACCGCGGCGCGCTCGACCTTGGAGCCCTCGTGCACGAACAGCTCGACCAGCGAGCGGATCATCTCCGGGGGGAGGTTGTCCACGCAGAAGTAGCCGGCGTCCTCGAACACGTTCATCGCCGTCGACTTGCCCGCGCCGGAGAAGCCGGTGATCACCACGAGCTCCTTGAGGCTCGTCTCCACGACCGGCTTGCTCGGGAGTGCGCTAGCGGGCTGCGCAGCGGCCTGAACACGGACACTGCTTGATTGTGCCGCGTCTGGCGGACACGGGCGGCCGCTTCCCCGCGTGGTGTATCAGTCGGCGTATATCGCCGACTACACCTCTGAGACGGCCAGGGCAGCTATGCGAGGCCAGGAGCTGTATCTGTGCGCCCAAGCGCACCATGGCCTACGCGAGTCCGCGGGTCCCGACCTGACTGCGGCGCAGCTCGTGGGCCGTCTCAGCCGGCGCGGTTCAGGTGCGCGTGCAGCTCTCGCGCGACCTTCGCCGGCAGCCCCGGCACCGCCTGCAGCTCCTCGCGGGAGGCTCCGACCACCGCCTCGGGCGAGCCGAAGTGGGCGAGCAGGGCGCGCTTGCGCGCGGGGCCGACGCCGGGCAGCTCGTCCAGCAGCGAGCTGGTCATCGCGCGGTCGCGGCGGGTGCGGTGGTGGGTGATCGCGAAGCGGTGGGCCTCGTCGCGGGCGCGCTGCAGCAGCTGCAGCTCGGGCGTGTGAGTGGTCGAGCACGAGCGGCGTGCGGCGGCCGGGGAGGAACACCTCCTCGATCGCGCTTGGCGAGCGAGATCACCGCCACGCCGCGCTCGCGGAAGCCGCGCAGCGGCCCGAGCCCGGCGGCGAGCTGGCCCTTGCCGCCGTCGATCACGACGACGTTGGGCAGCGCCGCGAAGCTCGCGTCGTAGTCGGGGTCGTGCGGGGAGAGGTCGGCCTGGCGCTCCCACTGGGCGAAGCGGCGGCCGAGCACCTCGGCCATCGCGGCGTAGTCGTCGGGCACGCCCTCGACCAGCGTGCGGATCTTGAAGCGGCGGTAGTCGGATTTCTTCGGCGCGCCGCCCTCGAGCACGACCATCGAGGCGACCGTGTGGGTGCCGCCGAGGTTGGAGATGTCGAAGCACTCGATCCGCACCGGCGGCACGTCGAGGCCGAGCGCGCGCTGCAGCCCCTCCAGCGCCTCGACGCGGCTCTGGCGGCGGCGCTCGGCGCGCAGGTGCTCCTGGTCGAGCGCGAGGCGCGCGTTGCGCTCGGCGAGCTCGAGGATGCGGCGCTTGTCGCCGCGCTCGGCGGCGCGCAGCTCGACGGGGCCGCCGCGGCGACTGGCGAGCGCCTCGGCGAGCGCCTCGCGGTCGTCCTGCGCGAGCTCGCGCTGGACGACGATCTGCGCGGGGATCGAGGTGTGCCCGGCGTAGTACTGGAGCATGAACTCCTCCGCCACCTCCGCCAGCGTCGCGCTCGGCCTCGTTGGCGAGGTAGAAGGACTGGCGGTCGGAGAGCACCCCGTCGCGCACCTGGAAGACCTGCGCGTTGGCCTCGGTGCCCGTCGAGCGCGACGGCGACCGCGTCGAGCGTGCCGACCGACTCGTTGGCGACGCGCTGGCGCTCCAGCAGCGAGCGCACCGCGCGCAGGCGGTTGCGCTCGAGCGTCGCCTGCTCGTACTCCTGCGCGGCGGCGGCGGCGCTGCATGCGCGCCTCGCAGGTCGCGCTCGATCGCGCGGTAGCGCCCGGAGAGGAAGTCGATCACGCCGTCGATGCTCGCGGCGGTACTCCTCCCTGGAGACGTACCCGACGCAGGGGGCCTCGCAGCGCTTGATGTAGTAGTCCAGGCACGGGCTGCCGCTGCGCCGGCCCGGCTCGGGGCCGGTGCAGGAGCGGAACATGAAGACCTTCGTCAGCAGGTCGAGCGTGCCGCGCACGCGCTTGGCGTTCGAGTAGGGCCCGAAGTAGGCGCGCCCGGGGCGGTGGCGCTCGCGGGTGAAGTACACCCGCGGGAAGTCCTCGTCGAGCGAGATCGCGATGAACGGGTAGGACTTGTCGTCGCGCAGGCGGATGTTGAAGCGCGGGCGGTACTGCTTGATGAAGCTCTGCTCGGCCAGCAGCGCCTCGGCCTCGGAGGCGACGACGACGAACTCGATGTGCTCGACGCGCGCCGACCATCTCCGCGTGGCCGGGGCTGCTCGGCACCTGCGGCCTTGGAGAAGTGCGAGGCGACGCGCTTGCGGATCGACTTGGCCTTGCCGACGTAGATCACGCGGCCCTTCGCCGTCGCGGAACAGGTACACGCCCGGCTGGTCGGGCAGGCCGCGGCGTTGCTCGGCGAGGGTCGCGGTCACGAGCGGTCGCGCGCGACCGGCGGGGCACCGGCGTAGGGTGTCTCGGCGAGGCCAGCGTCGCGTCGGCAGCGGGCGCGGTCGCGGTCAATAGCTGCGCGAGTAGCGGTAGAGCGCGAACAGCGTGTAGGCGACGAGCCCGAGCAGCACGAACCAGACGAACTCGCCGAAGCCCGTTTCCCACATCCGCGGTTTGGCGGCGAGCGTCACCACGCCCACGCCGAGCGCCCCGTAGAGCAGCGCGCGGCGGTGGTCGCCGAGGCTGTAGATGGCGACGCGGTGCTGGCGGTAGAGCCACAGGCCGGCGTACCGAATCCGACGCACGAACGCCACGCCGAGGATCGTGCTGAACGGTGTCCGCCGCGCGCGCCGCCGCCGGGCAGGAACGCGACCGCGGCCGCGAGCACCAGCAGGATCGCCACGTTGCGCGCGGTCTTCAGGCGGTCGTCCATCACATGGTCAAGTCTAGTTGCCGCTGCGACCGCGACTTCGCCGGCGCCGGCAAGGGCGCCTACTCCACCAGCGCTTCCAGGCGCGCGTAGGCGGCCTCGACCGCGCGGCGCGCGGCGGTGTGGCGGGCCTCGGACTTGGCCGCCTCGTACTTGGTCGCCCACGCCGCGGGGTCGGCGAGCTCGTCCTCGAGCGTCGCGCAGCGCGGCCTCGGCCTCTTCGATCGCGAGCTCGGCCTGTTGCTGGTCGTTCAGGCGGTTCTTGGAGGGGCCCTTCGGCTTGGCTTTGGGCTTGGCCTTGGCCGCCTTCGGCCTTCGTCCGCGGCGGTCATCGCCGTCGCCGAGCGGCGCCGCGCCGTTCGCGGAGCGCCGCGCCGCCCGCGTGGCCGTGCGCCGCTCCGCGCCCGCCTCGGCGCCGCGCCGACGCGCCGTGCGGCCGTCCGCGCCCGAGCTGCCGCGCCGCTCCCGTCGAGCGGCTCGCCCGCGGCGCGGCGCTCTTCGCGCACCCGCACGTACTCCGGCCAGCCGCCCACGTAGCTGCGCAGCGTGCGCGCCCTCGACCGCGACCGTGCGGGTGCCGACGGCGTCGAGCAGCGCGCGGTCGTGGGAGACGAGCAGCACCGCGCCCTGGAAGGCGCGCAGCGCGTCCTCGAGCGCCTCGCGGCTCTCGATGTCGAGGTGGTTGGTCGGCTCGTCGAGGATCAGCACGTTGGCGCCGGAGTGGACCAGCACCGCCAGCGACAGCCTGCGGCGCTCGCCGCCGGAGAGGCCGGCGAGCGGTTTCTCGGCCTCCTCGCCGGAGAACAGGAAGCCGGCCGAGCAGCGCCCGCGCCTTGTTCGGGGTGAGGCCGGTCGCGCGCTGCGCGGCCTCGAGCACGCTCTGGCTCGGCGGCCCGCCGCGCGCCGAGCTCGTCGGCGTGCTGGGAGAGGTAGCCGACCTGCACGTTGTGCCCGCGTGCTGAGCCGCCCCGCCGCCAGCGGCCGCGGCGCCCGGCGAGCGTCTCGATCAGCGTCGTCTTGCCGCTGCCGTTGGGGCCCACCAGCGAGACGTGCTCGCCGCGCTCCAGCCACAGCTCGGCGTGCTCGAGCAGGACGAGCGGCGCCGTCCCCGACCTCGACGCGCCCGTCGGCCAGCTCGAAGATCACCCGGCCGGAGCGCTCCGGCGCCTTGAACGCGAACTCCAGGCCCTGCCCGTCGCGCGGGTCGCGCTCGATGCGCTCGATCTTCGCGAGCTTCTTCACCCGCGACTGCGCCTGGCGGGCCTTCGTCGCCTTGTAGCGGAAGCGCTCGATGAAGCGCTCCATGCGCGCGATCTCGGCCTGCTGCTTGTCGATCGCCTTGCCCAGCGCGATCTCGCGCGCCGCCTGCTCGCGGCG
The DNA here is from genome assembly GCA_963831945.1 of uncultured Solirubrobacterales bacterium. GTDB lineage: Bacteria > Actinomycetota > Thermoleophilia > Solirubrobacterales > Solirubrobacteraceae > Palsa-744. Next base: position 899,288 of record CAWHSC010000003.1, read on the forward strand.
CCAGCTGTGCCAGCGTGCCGGCGAAGAAGCGCGAGCGGCCGGCCTCGAGCTCCAGCACGGAGGTGCCGACGGCCTCCAGGAACCAGCGGTCGTGCGCGACCAGCACGACCGCCGCGTCGAGGCCCGTCAGCGTCTGCTCGAGCCACTCCAGCGACTCGATGTCGAGGTGGTTGGTGGGCTCGTCCAGCAGCAGCACGTCCGCGCCCGTCGCGAGCGCGCGGGCGAGCGAGGCGCGCGTCAGCTGCCCGCCGGAGAAGGTGTCCAGCGGACGCTCCAGGTCCTCCTCGCGCGAAGCCCAAGCCCGCGCGTCATCACCGTCGCGCGGTCGCGCCACAGGTAGCCCCCGAGCGCCTCCAGCCGCGCCTGCGCGCGGGCGTAGCGGTCGAGCGTCGCCTCCGTCGGTGCCGCGCCCCCTCGCGCCTCCCGCCATCGGCGCTCCAGCTCGCGCCAGCTCGCGCCTCCGCGGCCAGCTCCTGCGCGCAGCCCGAGAGCACGTACTCGCGCAGCGCCACCCCGCGCTCGCGCGGCGGGCGCTGGTCGTGCAGCGCCACGCGCACGCCCTTCGGCGAGGCTCAGCTCGCCGCGGTCGATCGACTCCTCCCCCGCGAGCATCCGCAGCAGCGTCGTCTTGCCCGCGCCGTTGCGCCCGGCGATCGTCATCCGCTCGCGGCGCTCCAGCTTGAACGACACCCCGCGCAGCAGCGGTTTGCCGGCGATGTCCTTGTGGAGGTCGGAGGCGATCAGCACAGCCATGGCTCGCATGGTAGGCGGGATGGTTAGGGGCCGGCCCGAGGCCGGCTGCTGGCGGTCGGCGGTCGCGAGTCACGCGCGCCCGGACCGAGCGTCCGAGCCGCGCTCGTACCATGGAGCCGTGCGTCGCCTGTTGGAGCCTCGCCGCCTGCGCGCTGCTGCTGCTCGTGCTCGCCCCCGCGGCGCTCGCGGAGAACGACGGGCGCGGCTTCTACGGGGCGACCGACGACAAGGTCGTGACCAACGCCGGGTTCATCCTGATCGTCTTCTTCCCGACCTTCATCCTGCTGGCGAGCCTGCTGCAGAGGCACCTGGAAAAGCGCAAAGACGCGCGCGTCGCCGCGCAGCGCTCGCACGCCGGCGACGCCCGCTGGCGCGGCGGCTGGTAGCCGCGAGCGAGGTGGCCCGCGTGGCGGCCCCGTGAGCGAGCGCGGCCACCGACTGAACGAGTGCCCGCCAGCGATGCGAGTGGGCGCCGCCACGTGGCGGGCTCCCACCGTCAGCTACGAGCGCCGCGGCGCCGCCGCGCTGCTGACGATCGACCGCCAGGAGCGGCGCAACGCCGTCGACGGCCCCACCGCCGCGGCGCTGCACGAGGCCTACCTGCGCTTCGAGGCCGACGAGGAGGCGCGCGTGCTGGTGCTCACCGGCGCGGGCGGCGTCGCGTTCTGCGCCGGCGCCGACCTGAAGGCGCTCGAGACCTTCGGCGAGCGCCTCGCCGCGCCGGAGGGGCCGATGGGCTTCACCCGCCTGACGCCCTCCAAGCCGACCGTCGCCGCGATCTCCGGCTTCGCGCTCGCCGGCGGGCCTGGAGCTCGCGCTGTGGTGCGACCTGCGGATCGCCACCGAGGACTCGCGCCTCGGCTTCCCCGAGCGCCGCTGGGGCGTGCCGCTGATCGACGGCGGCACCCAGCGCCTGCCGCGCATCGTCGGGCTCGGCCGGGCGCTCGACATGATCCTCACCGGGCGCATCATGGACGCCGCCGAGGCCCACGCGATCGGGCCTCGTCAACGAGCTCGTCCCCCCCGGCCGCCACCTCGAGCGCGCGCTGGAGCTCGCCGAGGGCCTCGCCCGCTTCCCCCAGCGCACGATGCTCGCCGACCGCAGCGCCGCGATCCACGGGCTCGGCATGCTGCTCCCCGACGGCCTCGCGCTGGAGGCCCGGGCCGGCCCCGACGTGTTCGAGGACGCGATCCGCGGCGCCGCGCGCTTCGCCGGGGGCGAGGGGCGCGGCGGGGCGGGCGCCGGGGCGTAGAGTCCCCACTCGCCGCGCGCAGTCGGATACAGAAGAGTGCCCCTCGCTACCGGCTTCCGACCCGCACGAGCCGCGCAAACCTCCCCGGCGCTCTCGTGCTAGACTAAGTCCATGACTAAGTCTGTTGGAGTACACGAGGCCAAGACACACCTCTCGCGGCTGCTCGAGGACGTGGCCGCCGGCGAGGAGGTCGTGATCACGCGCCGCGGCGAGGCGGTCGCCACCCTCGGCCCCCCGCCGAGCCCGGCGCCCCGGCAGTTCGGGATGGACGAAGGGCGCTTCGTCGTCCCCGAGGACTTCGACGCGCCGCTCCCCGACGAGCTGCTCGACGCGTTCGGGCGGTGAAGCTGCTCCTCGACACCCACGTCTTCCTGTGGCTGCACACCGACCGCAGGCGCCTCGGCGAGCACCTCTCGCTGCTCGAAGACCCTCACACCGAGCGGCTCCTCTCGGCGGCGAGCTCTGGGAGATCGCGATCAAGTACGCGCTGGGGCGGCTGCCGCTGCCGGAGCCGCCCCAGCGCTACGTCCCCACGCGGATGCGCGCGATCGGCGCTGTCGCGGTGCCGATCGAGCACAGCCACGCGCTCGCGGTCGCCGCGCTGGAGCCGCTGCACGGCGACCCCTTCGACCGGCTGCTCATCGCGCAGGCCGGGCTGCTCGACGTGCCAGATCTGACGGCGGACGCCACCATCGCCCGGTACCCCGTGCGCACGCTGCTCGTCGGGGGCGGCGGCTGACGGTCCGTCACCTCGCCCGCGGCGCGCTCTCGCGGCGGACACCCAAGCGGACGCGGCCTGCTGCTCAGCCCCCCGCGGGCGCGGTCTGCAGGCGGATCGTGTGCTCGATCTCCTCGCCCTTCGGCGTGAGGCTCCACACGTTCGGCTCCCCGCGCGCGGGGCCCGCGCCGTCGTTGCGATCAGCCCGAGGTGATCCAGGCGCGCGAGCAGCTTCGAGATCTGGCCCTGGTCGGCGACCCCGGAGGCGTCCGCGACCTGACGGTTGCTCGGACCGGCGCCTTCCCGTCCACCCAGCGAGCGATCGCGAGCAGCACCTGCACCGTGCGGTAGGTCAGGCGCATGTCGAGCTCGCGCAGCGGGTCGCCGCTGGGAGGGCGCCGCGCGCCGGCGCCGCGGTGCGGGCCGCGAGGTCTCGCGCGCCGCGGCAGCCAAGCCCAGATAGGGCAGCACGATCATCCCCATCAGCGGGCCGAGCAGGCCCACCATCCGCGGGGCGCCACCGCCCGCCAGCCGCGCGTGCAACACCGCCAAGACCGCGCCGACGACACCCTCGGCCGTCAACCGCGTCGGACGCGCGCTACCCCGCGCCTCCCTGCGGCCACCGTCGACCACGTCGATCAGCGCGCCCACGACCTCCGCGCGGCGCTCCAGCGCACGGGGCCCGCGCCGAGCGCGTCGACCACGCACAGCGCGCCCAACCCCGGCTCATCCTCCAGGAACTCCAACAGCGCCCCAAGGCCGCCCCTGACCCGCTCCCGCCAGCTCCCACCCGCGTCAAACGCCGGCACCACCCGCACAGCGGCGCGCTCCACCGCCTGGTCAAACGCCGCCAGGAAGCAAGCCTCGCTGTCCTCGAAGAGCTCGTAGAACGTACGCCGCGAGACACCCGAGCGCGCCACCACATGCGCGACCGTCACCGCCCCCACCCCGCGCTCCCGCGCGACCTCCACCATCGCCGCGATCATCCGCGCACGCTGGATCTCCACCACGCCGCCCCGTCCGCCGCCACGATCCACATCCCCATGAGCCGGGCGACGATCGACGCCGCGGCGGGCGCCGGCACGACCACGCGACGCCACCTCGATCACCACGCCCCCACCCTCACCCCTTCTTCCTCTTGCGCCTCTTCTTCGCCTTCTCCTTCTTCTTGGTCTTCCTGTGCTTCTTGCTGTGCTTCTTCGATTTCCCCGGCTTTGTCGTGGGTTCGGGCCCGGTGGGGAACGTGAAGCTCGGGAGCGCGAGCAGCGTCGGAGGCGTCGGTGCGATCACGGGGAACGCGATCGGCAGGGTGGTGAACGTCATGTCTTCGCCGTAGGCGGTGCCGCCCGGGTTGCTCGCCACGAGCCGGTAGTGGTAGGTCGTACCCGGGGAGATGCCCAGTAGGTTCACCGTGACGATTCCCGCACCCTGCTCGGGGAGGATCGTCCCGAACGCCTGGGTGCCGTAGGTGATGTTTTCGCCGTATTCGAAGCGGTAGCTCGTTTCTTTACCGCGCGGGTCGACTGTGCCGGAGATCGTCGCTTCGTCGACTGTGATGCCACTCGCCGCGCCCGTGACCGCCGTCGGCGATTGGCCGGTTTCGGTGGTGAACGTTTTGTCCTGGCCGTAGCTGGTGCCGGCTTCGTTCCATGCGACGAGGCGGTAGTGGTAGGTCACGCCGGGCACAAGCGGGACCAGGTCCGCCGGTGCCGCCACGGCGCTCAGGCCTGTGCCCGCGCTGACACCTGGGCCTTCGGGCATGGTGCTCTGCCCGTATTCGGTGGTCGGCCCGTACTGGTAGTAGTAGTAGGTTTCCGCACCGTCCGGGTTGACCGTGCCGGTGACGTTGGCGCTTGTCTGCCCGATTTCGCTCACCGCGCCCGTGCTGGCGGCCGGTGCCGTGCCGGCGGTGGTGAAGTGCGCGATTTCCCCTTCGGTCTTTTCATGGGTTGCGTTGATCGCGACCACGCGATAGTAGTAGCCCGTCCCCAGATGCAGGCCGGTCAGGTTCACGCCGACGCCCTGGTAGCCGAAGCCTTCGAGGCTCGCGGGTTCGCACGGCGCGCTCGCCGCGAGCGAGGCTTCGCTGGTGCCGTACTGGAATTCGCAGCTCGTGATCTGGTTGTTCGGGTTGACCACACCTTCGAGCCTCGCTTCGGACGGTGTCACACCGGAGGCGCTCTCGCCGTGTTCGAGGACCGTCGGCGGTGCGGGCAGCGTCGTGAACCGCACAGGCAGCGCAGTCGGGTCCACCTGCGAGCCGAAGACATTGCTCGTGACGAGGCAGATCGAGTACTGGGCGTTTGGCTGCAGTTCGCTCACCGCCGTGGAGACTTCCCTGCTGCCCGACCCTTTACCCGCGCTGACCGGGGTGGTGCTGCTTTCACCGGAGCATTCCAGGCCCACGCGATAGTCGAAGGAGTATTCGGTGTTCACCGCGTTCAGAGGCGCCAGGGTCCCGTAGAACGTCGCTGTCGTCGCAGTGACGGATTTGGCTTCTTCGGTATGCGGTGTGGGGACCGTCGTGAATTCCTGGACCGCGCCGGTAGCCGGTTTGCCTTCTTTTTCGCTCTGCGCGTTTTCGGCGACCACACGGTAGTAGTAGGTTTCCCCCGCCAGCAGGACACCCGTGGAGACGCTCGCGGTCTGGTCGCCTTCGCCTTCCAACGCGGCGGCGCCTTTGACCGTGGTCGCGCCCGTCAGCGCTTTGTTAGTCGCGTATTCGAAGACGTACGTCGTCATCTCGCTCTTCGGGTTGACTTGCGCCTGCAAGGTCGCACCAGTCGAGCTCACCGGGGCGGCACTCTCGCTGCCTTCCACGACTTCCGGTGGTTCCGGGGCCGCCCCATACGCCGCGGCGCCCGCGAACGCGAAGCCCCCGAGGACGCCGAGTGTCGCGAGACCGGTCGTGAGAAGTCTGTGAGCGCGCATCATCCGTTCCTCCTGCCGCCGTGACTGGACTGTCGGGCGCCACCCGACCTCTTCGTGCTGCTGGTCCTGGCCCTGCTGGCCTTCTTGGCCTTCTTGGACTTCGGGCAACCGGTGACCGCGATCTTGGTGCTCTGTTCCAGGCGGGCGCCGTCCTGCGCGATGAACTGCGTCGGCATCGCGAGCGGCCCTCCGGTGCAGAGGTTCCCGTTCGCCGCGAGCGCGGAGTAGGGGCCCTGCGGGAGGTACAGTTCGAAGGCTTCCACCGGCACATCGGGGACGCTGTCGAACGTCGAGCTCGTGACCCCGTTCTTGGAGATGAACGTACTCGCGGTCAGGTCGACCCGCACCCCGTAGCCCTGGAGGACAACGACGAGGTCGGGGAACGCCGCGCCTCCGCGGGAGACGAAGTAGACCGGGCCCTCCAGCGGGACCGGCAGCACCGGCGTGTTCGTTTTCGCGATCCCGATCGTCGCCGCCGCCGGACACGAAGCGGGGTTCGCGTTGAACGTCGCTTCCGGACACGCCTTCTGCAGCGTCGTCAGCCGCGAGGGCAGGCGTTTGGGGAGTTCGACCCTGACGTGCGCGATGTTCGACTGCGCGCCACCCGAAACCGGGAACACGACTTTCGCGTCGAGGCTCGCACCGCTCGCCCGCGACGTCCTGCCGGATGTCGAGACCGTGAACTTCGGGCCGAAGTGCAACCCGGCGCACCCCGCCACCGCGAACGGCGAGGACACGTTTGCCGACGCGCCCTGCACACCCACGATCGTCGCGTTGATGCGCAGCGGCGCGCAACTCGTCGGGTTGAAGATGAAGTTCGGCCGGTCGATCGTGACGTTCGCCGTACGCAGCCGCAACGGGATCCCGTCCAGGATCTGCGGCAGCGGGTCGCTCGTGACGCTCAACGCCGTCGTTTCCGGGTTGATCGTGATCTGCGAGCGGACCACGACCGTGCCGAGGTTGAACGGCCCCGCCTGTGTTGGTACCGCGATGCTCAACCCGAACGGCGAGCCCTTGTAGGGGCCCGTCAGGTAGATTTTGCCCTGCTCGTAGAAGGGGTGCCCGCCCGGGCCGGCCGCGACCGTCATTTTCCCGATCTGCGACGCTTCCGAACAGGTCCCCTGCGCGGCCTGCGGTTCCCCGCACAACGGGACGCCTCTCAGTGTCCCCAGCAGCCCGGGCGGGGTCGTGACGCTGATCTGCGAAAGATCCTGTTGGCGGTCTTCCCGCGCGAACGTCAACGTGAACGGGCTGAACTGCCCCGCGTTCGGGTTCGAGGTACCCGCGCTGAACGACGGCGTCAACGGCGGCGTCGCGGGACACGCCGCCCCATGACCATCCAAGCTCACGTCAAGCGACGCGGACGGTGTCGCGTCCGGAGTGTACGGGGTGCTCCACGGCACCATGTCCGACGTCGCCGTGAACTTCCCGCACGCCTGGGGTGTCGCCAACCCGGCGCGCAGGCCGCCCTTGAATACGAGCTGCAGGTCGCTGACCGGGAACTGCGGGTTATCCGGGAACGTCGAGGTCAGCTGGCCGGTCGTCGAGTTCGCCGACACGGTGCCCTGCACCTTCTGCACGATCCCGAAGCCCTCGACCTGGATCAAAAGCTTGAACATTTTTCCGTCGGCCGCGTCCTCGTTGGTGCACGGGTTACATTCAGGCTGCCCCAGGAACACGTACCCCGTCAACGGCCTCGGCAACACCGGCGTGCTCGCAGTCACCGTCCCCAGCACCGACGCGTTCGGACACGAGCTCTCGTTGTTGGACTGCGGTTCGAACTGCGCTTCGGTGCACGCCTGCAACCCATCCCCGGCGCCCGGGGAGAGCGACACCCCGGACGGGAGCGTCACCGTCACCGACTTGAACGGCGGCGTCGCCAGCCCGTGCGGTTCGGTGCTCTGCGGCACTTTCAGATCGACTGCCATACCCGACGGTTCGTCCGCCTCCGTCGTTTCCGGCTGAACCGACAGCGACGGGTCGAAGTGCAGCTTTTCGCAACCGCTCACCGGCGGCGAGACGACCTTCCCACCCTTCCACGCCGGATCGCTGAAGTCCGGTACGCCATCGGTGAAGTTCGGGGTCCCTTTCACGTTCGGGCCGTCCGCGACCCAGCGCCCCGGTTCCTGGTAGGAGTCGACGTGCAATTCCGATACCAGCGGGCCGCCCGCACAGTCGCTCGAGTTCGTGAAGAACGCATTCGGTACACCCGCCTCCCCCCCGCCTGTTCGTTAGGATCCCCAAAGAACTTGAACGCTACCGCCCCGAGATGGATAAACGACGAGACGGGGATCCCTGGCGTGGTCACCCGGATATGCGCCCCGGCGCCATTCCCCACGACGGTGGGATACAGGCTGAGCGGAACGCCCCCCAGGTTGAACGCGAACTCCGCCGGCTCATTGCCCTCAGGGACCATGTTATAGACGTCGATACCCGTGTTGAGGCCAGTAAAGCCGCCGTGAACCTCCAGGTCCATTTTTGCGATCTGAGAAGCCGGCGGGCAGTACGATGGGATCGGTTCATTGCTCAAGATACTGTCGGCTCCCAAAAGTTGGGTGAAAGTGCATTGCGGGACGACCTGTGGGTTGGCGACCACCCCCGGCGGCAGATCCCCCACGATATCCTTCCAGGACTGCACGGGGATATATTGGACTTCTTTATACGGATTCGTGAGTTGTTCGGTGCTCACACCGAAGCCGGTGATGAGCCCGTTGGGGTGATCCGCGGCCTGCGTGTCCGGTTCCCCGTCGAGATTGGTGACGGTGCCGCTCAGACTCGCCAGCCCGAAGGGCGGCGGAGTCAAAGGACTGCGGACTTCGGTCGTCACGGTTTCCGACGTGACAGGCGATCCCCCTCCCGACACCGTCAGGGTGGTCGTGATATCGCTGCCCACCGGAACGCTGGGACCGACGAACTCAAGCAGGCGAATTGACGCCTCGCCCTGCTGTTCCATTGGCGTGACCACGTGTTCACTGGTGCAAGTAAGACCACCGCAGCTCCAATATTCCAGTTCGTCCTGCGGATTCTTGAATGCGCCACCCACTCCCGGGGCGAGTGTTGCCTTGACGGTGACGGGAGTGCCGTTCGTGGGCGCCCCACCCACGTTGCTGACAAAGATATTCAAGAGATCACGTACTCCTTCGCCTTCGGGGGTGAAGGAGGTCGGGGTTGCGAACGTCGTGATCTGCCACTTCGGCGTGCCCTGGGCCGACGCAGACGACGCGCCGGCGAGCACCGTCAGGGCCAGGACGATCGCGCCGCACGCGGTGGCGACCAGCTTCAAGCGAATCGGAACCCTCATCGTCCACCCCTCCGGTCGTTGCTGGCTTTCTTGGCCCTACCCCTCTTCGCAACAGGCCGCCTGACGCACCTGCCGCTCCTCTCCATGTAGCCCTTCCTGCAACCCCCGGCCCTCTTCGCCTTCGGTTTTGGTTTTGGTTTTGTCCCGAGCGCGGATTCCGACAGCGGCGGGTTGCCGCCGGCCTGGAATTCGCTGCCGGGCGAGAGCAGCACCGGCGCGCCCGTCAACGGCCCCTGACAGGCATCGCCCTGGCAGGACGGCAGTAGCGAGACCGGCGCCGTGAAACCGCCGTCGATATGCGCGTCGTACAGATCGGGATTCGTGTCGGTATCCTGCGGCAAAAGCTGTTCGGTCGTCGAGAAGAAGATATCGGCGCCCGACGGCGACATACCTTCCAAGGACCCCCCGCCCGGCCCGGAGATCGGATATACATTCCCGGCGTGATACTCATAGGCAGCCCCGCCCAGCGATCCGGGCGTCAACCCATCGGCGCTCTGGAACACCACATACGCACCATTGTCCGACAACGCCCGCGGTTTGACCGCCTGCGGCATATTCGGAGTTGGTAGTGACACTTCATAGGGGAGGTAGGCGTAGAGGGCGGCGCTGTTGGTGTTGCCGTTGTCGTTGAACCCCTCCTCGCCGATCGAGCAGCGCACCAGTTCCCCCGTCTGTGCGTCATACTCGAAGATCTGCCGCGCCGTGCCCGTATCGCCCGGCGTTATATCGCCAGAGTTCGCAAAAACGAAGAACTGGCCGTCGGGCGTCGTTTCCGGCTTCGATTCTTTCGAGGCGTTGCTCTCTTCCCCACTACCGGTCGCTATGAAGGAGAGCCGCCCGCCCGGGAACTGAGCATCGCGCTCGGACACATAAAAGTTTTCGCCACCTTCGACCGGAGCCTTCCCTTGGCTGTTCACAGCGCCGCTCAGAGCCCCGGCCGCGGTGAAGTAAACGTGCGAGCCATCTTCGGAGATCGCCTGGACACCGAGCGAGACGTCTTTCTGAGAGCTGTTTGACGACCTGACACCCTGGACCTGTGCGCCCCCTGCGCCCCAACCACCACTGGAGACACGGACAAGCCTGCCGTCCGGGTCACCGGCGCTCGCCTGCGGAGCATCGAAGTCGTACTCGTAAATATTCCGACTACTGTCGCCACCCAGCAGCGGCTGCGTGGTTGTGAAGAAGACCTTCGACCCATCCGCGGAGAGCCCGACGAACTGGGCTTCTGCGCGCACACCCGCACTCGTGTCACATGCCGAGCAGTCCGCGGCGGAGGGCTCGGAGATCGCGACCGTCCGCGCACCCGCTTCACCGTTGTCGATCCGCGCGAAGATCTGCCCTCCGCACGCGAAGACCACCGTCGAGCCGTCCGCCGAGATGCCACCTTCAACGTGGCCATTGGGGAGGCTGGGCGCGCACGGAGCGCCTTCGGGTTCGACGCCGACCGGGATCGGAGGACCGCCCTCCCCGACGACATACTCGTAGAGAGTGCCGCCGGCCGCGCCATAGGCTTCATCCCCAGGCCATGAGACAGAGCCATCGACCTTGAACAGAATATGCGAGAGATCCCTCGACGCTTCGAGGAAAGATCCACCCCTGAAGGTAGCCACGGCCCCGTACCCTCCGGGGCCAGACGGTCCTTCCGTGTCTGCCGGCGGCTCGAACGGCCCGACGTCACGCAACGCGCCATCCGCTTCGCGAAGCCAGAAGTCCTTGGCCTTCAGCGACTGCCCGACCGCACGCGCCACATAGAGCGTCGCTTCCATTTCCGGCGTGGTGGAGACATCTTCCTCTTCGGCGATCTGCGACTCCGGAAGATCGAGACTGCTCTCACTCCAACCTGATTCCGTGCGCGTCAACTGGTAGTTGTTCCAAAGCACACCATTTAGGACGTCTCCGAAGTTGCCGATCGAGATCACATCCACACGCGAGCCACTGGCCGACACCCCGCCCAAGCCAGACTGGCCTGTTGGAGTTGCTCCCCTGATGCCGGTTTTGCTGCCCTCCTTGAACGGCGGCGTCACCATCTCATACGCCCGGCAGTCGGGAAGCGGTGCGCTGACACCGGTGCGAAATTCTTCGTTTGGGCAGGTTTCCGCCAGCGCCGGGGCGGCCGACGCGAACAGCACGGCGGCGGCCATCGAGCACAGCGCCAGGACGAACCCAACCACGCCACGGGGCGATGAAATGCTCATCGAATCTCCTCCTCGAAAGGGCAGAGGGGAGCACCCCTCGGATATCTATATGACGGCGCACACAAGTACGACGCGCGCACACGCGCGTGAGACCCACCCGCGTGCGGGGATGGTGCGAGGCGGCGCGAAAGCGCCCGATGAAGGGACTTACCGGCTAGCCGGCAAACTGAAGAGAGAGAGAGAGAGAGAGAGATGCATCGGCAAGTTGCCGAGGCATCTAGCAACGGCCCCAGACGGGGTCGCAAGTGTGCTCGACACGTATGTCCCTCTCGAACTCACGCGAAAACCAACTCCCTCATCGAAACGACCCGGCCCCTCTCCCAAGCGAACCCTGTCAGTCCCATCTGAAAGGCCGGCCACAAGGCGGCCCGACCCCAGACCCGATCCTATGTTCGAAACCCTACGTCGCACCCTGGCTTCGGGTACATGACGAGGCCACTATAGACACTCCGGACGGTGTTGTCAAGTCCCCCCCTGCGCGAAACCGGCTGCGGCGACGTGCCGGGGGGCCGTGGCCGGCGCACGACGCGCCGCCGCGGGGCACGGAGGCCCAGCGCGCACGCGCCCGGTGGCTGTGCTGCGTCACGCGGACGATCCCCAAGCAAAACCAAAGGTCCACCCACCCTGACGACCGGAGGCGGCGGGCCTCGGGACATAGGCTGTATGGCAGAAGAGGGGCCCGGCTCACCGGCCTTCGGCCGGCTGCGCCACCCTCTATCCTCGCCCCATGGCCTACTTCGTAACCGGCGCGACCGGCTTCATCGGCCGACACTTCATGGAGCGGCTGCTCGCCAACCGTCAGGGGAAGGTGTATGTGCTCGTGCGCGAGGCGTCCCAGGGACGCCTGGAGGAGCTGACCGACGGCTGGCGCGCCGCCGCGGGGCCGGGGGTGGCCAAGCGTGTCGTGCCCGTGGTGGGCGACCTGCGCCGGCCGCTGCTCGGGCTCGACGAGGAGCATGTCGCGGAGCTGCGCGGGAACGTCGAGCACTTCGTCCACCTGGCCGCCGTCTACGACATGACCGCGCCCGCGGAGCGCAACACCGCCGCGAACGTCGGCGGGACCACGCACGCGATCGAGCTCGCGCGCTCGCTGGAGGCCGGGTGCCTGCACCACGTCTCCTCGATCGCGGTCGCCGGCGCCTACCGGGGGACGTTCACCGAGGAGATGTTCGACGAGGGCCAGCGGCTGCCCTCGCCCTACCACCGCACGAAGTTCGAGGCCGAGCGGCTCGTGCGCGAGCAGCCGTTCGTGCCGTGGCGGGTGTACCGGCCCGCGATCGTCGTCGGGGACTCGCGCACCGGGGAGATGGACAAGGTCGACGGGCCGTACTACTTCTTCAAGGCGATCCAGCGGCTGCGCCGGCTGGTGCCGGAATGGGCGCCGCTCGTCGGCGTGGACCTCGGCCGCACGAACATCGTGCCGGTCGACTGGGTGGCCGCCGCGATGGAGCACCTGATCCACGTGCCAGACCTCGACGGCTCCGCGTTTCACCTCACCGACCCCCGGCCCCAGCGCGTGGACGACCTGATCAACGAGCTCGCCGTCGCCGCCCACGCACCGCGAATCGCGGTCACGCTCGACCGCCGCCTCACGCGCGCGGTGCCGACGTGGCCGCTGGCGCTCGCCGCGCAGCTGCCGCCGTGGCGCCAGCTCGGGCGCCTCGTGCTCGGCGACCTCGGCATCCCCGAGGAGGTCGTGGCCCACATGGAGCTCGTGCCCCGCTTCGACAGCCGCGCCACGCAGCTCGCGCTCGCCGGCACGGGCCTGGAGCAGCCGCCCGAGCTGCGCACCTACGCCGGGCGCCTGTGGGACTACTGGGAGCGCGAGATGGACCCCAACCTCAGCCGCGACCGCACCCTGGAGCAGGCGGTCGAGGGCCGGCGCGTGCTGATCACCGGGGCCTCTTCGGGGATCGGGCGCGCCACCGCGCTGAAGGTCGCCGCGGCCGGGGGCGTGCCGCTGCTGGTGGCGCGCAACGTCGAGCGCCTGGAGGAGCTGCGCGCGGAGATCGTCGCCGCGGGGGGCACCGCGTTCGTGTACGCCGCGGACATGTCCGACATGGAGTCCGTCGACGGGCTCGTGGAGCGCGTGCTCGCCGACCACCACAACGTCGAGATGCTCGTCAACAACGCCGGGCGCTCGATCCGCCGCTCGATCGCGCTCTCCTACGACCGCTTCCACGACTTCGAACGCACGATGCAGCTCAACTACTTCGGCGCGATCCGCCTGATCCTTGGCCTGCTGCCGCACATGCGCGAGCGCGGCTCGGGACACATCGTGAACATCTCCTCGATCGGCGTGCAGACCAACCCGCCCCGGTTCTCCGCGTACGTTGCCTCGAAGGCCGCGCTGGACGCCTTCACGCGCGTCGTCGCCTCCGAGACGATCGGCGACGGCGTGACGTTCACCACGATCCACATGCCGCTCGTGCGCACGCCGATGATCGCCCCCACGAAGATGTACGACGCATTCCCCGCGATCACCCCCGACGAGGCCGCGGACATGATCTGCGAGGCGCTGCGCACCCACCCCAAGCACATGGGCACGCGCCTGGGCACCGTCGGCGAGGTCCTCTACGCCCTCTCCCCCAAGGCCGTCGACCGCATCCTGCACCTCGCCTACCGTGTGTTCCCCGACTCCGCCGCCTCCCGCGGCCAGCAGGACGCCGAAGAGCGCGCCTCCTTCGAGCAGATCGCGATGGCGACGCTCACGCGCGGGGTGCACTGGTAGGACCCGCGCGCCCAGCCTCCGGCCCACACGCGCGGTCGTCTATGAGGTTGTTTTGGGATCGTCCGCGTGTGTGAGTGTCGCCACCGGGCGCAAGCGCGCGTGGCCTCCGTGCCCCGCGGCCGGGGTGTCAGCCCCCCGCAGGCGCGGTCTGCAGGCGGATCGTGTGTGCGATCTCCTCGCCCTTCGGCGTGAGGCTCCAGACGTTCGGCTCCCCGCGCGCGGGGCCCGCGCCGCTGTTGCGGATCAGCCCCAGGTGGTCGAGGCGCGCGAGCAACTTCGAGATCTGACCCTGGTCGGCGACCCCGGAGGCATCCGCGACCTGGCGGTTGCTGGGACCGACGCCTCCCGGCCCACCCAGCGAGGCGATCGCGAGCAGCACCTGCACCGTGCGATAGGTCAGACGCATGTCGAGCTCCCGCAGCGGGTCACCATGGGAGAGCGCAGCGCGCCGACGCCGGGGGGCGGGCCGCGAGGTCTCGCGCGCCGCGGCGGCCAAGCCCTCGTATGGCAGCACGATCATCCCCATCAGCGGGCCGAGCAGGCCCACCATCCGCGAGGCGCCGCCGCCCGACAGCCGCGCATGCAACACCGCCAAGACCGCGCCGACAACACACTCAGCCGTCAGCCGCGTAGGACGCGCGCTACCCCTCGCCTCCCTGCGGCCACCGTCGACCACGTCGATCAGCGCACCCACGACCTGCGCGCGGCGCTCCAGCGCAAGGGGGCCCGCGCCGAGCGCGTCGACCACGCACAGCGCGCCCAGCCCCGGCTCGTCCTCCACGAACTCCAACAGCGCCCCCAGGCCGCCCCTGACCCGCTCCCGCCAGCTCCCGCCAGCGTCGAACGCCGGCAGCACCCGCACAGCGGCGCGCTCCACCGCCTGGTCGAACGCCGCCAGGAAGCACGCCTCCCTGTCCTCGAAGAGCTCATAGAACGTACGCCGCGACACACCCGCGCGCGTCACCACATGCGCGACCGTCACCGCCCCCACCCCACGCTCCCGCGCGACCTCCACCATCGCCGCGATCATCCGCGCGCGCTGGATCTCCACCACGCCGCCCCGTCCGCCACCACGGTCCACATCCCCATGGAGGGCCTGGGCGCGCGCAGGCATCACGCCACCCGCCTCTACCCCTTCTTCCTCTTGCGCTTCTTCTTCGCCTTCGCTCTCTTTCCGGCCTTCCTGTGCTTCTTGCCGTGTTTCTTCGGTTTCCCGGTATTCGTCGTGCCGACTTCTGTCCCTGTGGGGAACGTGAAGCTCGGGAGCGCGAGCAGCGGCGGGGGGGTGGGGGCGATGATCGGGAATGCGATCGGGAGCGTCGTGAACGTCATGTCTTCGCCGTAGATGGTGCCGCCCGCGTTGCTAGCGACGAGCCGGTAGTGGTAGGTAGTGCCCGGGGATATGCCCCGCAGGTTCAGTGAGAGGGTTTCGGCAGCCTGCTCGGAGAGGATCGTCCCGAACGCCTGGGTGCCGTAGGTGGTGTTTTCGCCGTATTCGAAGCGGTAGCTCGTTTCTTTGCCTTGCGGGTCGACTGTGCCGGTGATCGTCGCTTCGTCGACTGTGATTCCGCTCGCGGGACCAGTGCTTGCGAGCGGCGGGACGCCAGTTTCGGTGGTGAACGTTTTGTCCTGCCCGTAGCTGACAGCGGTTTCGTTCCATGCGACGAGCCTGTAGTGGTAGGTCACACCGGGCACGAGCGGGACGAGGATCCCCGGGGCCGCTACCTGGCTTGTGCCAGCGCCGACGTCGATACCTGGGCCTTCCGGCATGGTGCTCTGCCCGTATTCGGTGGTCGGACCGTACTGGTAGTAGTAGTAGGTTTCCAAGCCGTCCGGGTTGACCGTGCCCGTCACGTTCGCGCTGGCCTGCCCGATCGCGCTTACCGCGCCCGTGCTCGCGGCCGGCCCGGTGCCGGCCGTCCTGAAGTGTGCGATTTCCCCTTCGGTCTTTTCGTGGGCTGCGTTGAGCGCGACCACGCGATAGTAGTAGCCGGTCCCAAGGTGCAGGCCGGTCAGGGTCGCGCCGACGCCCTGGTAGCCGAATCCTTCGAGGCTCGCGGGTTCGCACGGCGCGCTCGCCGCGAGCGACGCTTCGCTGGTGCCGTACAAGAATTCGCAGCTCGTGACCTGGTTGTTCGGGTTGACCACCGCTTCGAGCCTCGCTTCGGACGGTGTCACACCAGAGGCGCTCTCGCTGTGTTCGAGGACCGTCGGTGGGGCGGGCAGCGTCGCGAAGCGTACAGGCGGCGCGGCCGGGTCCACCTGCGAACCGAAGATATTGCTCGTGACGAGGCAGACCGAGTACTGAGCGTTTGGCTGCAGTTCGCTCACCGCCGCGGAGACTTCCCTGCTGCCCGACCCTTTCCCCGCGCTGAAGAGGACGGTGCTGCTTTCACCAGCGCATTCCAGGCCCACACGGTAGTCGAAGGAGTATTCCGTGTTCAACGCGTTCAGCGGCGCGAGGATCCCGTAGAACGTCGCAGACGTCGCCGTGACCGATTTGGCTTCTTCGGTGTGCGGCGCGGGGACCGTCGTGAATTCCTGGACCGGCCCAGTGACCGGTTTGCCTTCTTCTTTGCTCTGTTCGTTTTCGGCGAGAACACGGTAGTAGTACGTTTCCGAGGGCAACAGGACAGCGCCGGTGGAGACGCTGGCGCTCCGGTCGCCGTAGCCTCCCAATGCAGCGGCGCCTTTGACCGTTTTTGCGCCCATCAGCGTTTTGTTCGTCGCGTATTCGAAAACGTACGTCGTCGCCTCGTTATTCGCGTTGACCTGCGCTTCCAGCGTCGCGGCGGCAGAGTGCGCCACGACACTCTCGATATCGATTTTAGGCGGCGCGGGAGACGTCGTGAAGGACACCTGGTTGCCCTGCGTGCTGGCCGCGCCCGCTTCGTTGGTCGCGACGAGGCACGCTTCGTATTTCTTGTTCGGCTGCAGTTCGCTGACTTCCTTTTCCACCGCCAAGGCCTGCACCGGCGCTTCGGGTTCCTGGGGGGTTGTGGACGCGCCGGCGCACATTGCTTCGGTGCTGTACGCGAAGTACCAACTAGCCACCGCGGGCGCGAGCGCTTTCGGGTTCAACACCCCGTGCAGCGCCGCGGTAGTAGCCGTGACCCCAGTCGCGGCGATCGTTTCCGGGGCTTCCGGGGCCGCCGCGAACGCCGGGGCGCCCGTGAACGCGAGGCCGCCGGCGAGCACGCCGAGCGTTGCAAGACCGGTCGTGAGGAGCCTGTGAGCGCGCATCATCCGTTCCTCCTGCCGCCGTGAGTGGACTTTCGGGCCCTACTCGACTTCCTCGCTTTTCTGTTGGCCTTCTTGGCCTTGGCCTTCCCGCACCCAGTGACCGCGATCTTGGTGTTCTGTTCAAGGCGGGCGCCATCCTGCGCGATGAACTGCGTCGGCATCGCCAGACTCCCCCCGGTGCAGAGGTTGCCGTTCGCCGCGAGTGCCGAGTACTTCCCCTCCGGCAGGTACAGTTCGAAGTCTTCCACCGGCACATCGGGGACGCTGTCGAACGTTGAGCTCGTCACACCCGCTTTGCTGATAAACGTTGTCGCCGTCAGATCGACTCGCACCCCATACCCCTGCAGCACCACGACTAGGTCGGGGAACGCCGCGCCGCCGTGGGAGACGAAGTACACCGGGCCCTCCAATGGGACCGGCAACACCGGCGTGTGTGTTTTCGCAATCCCGATCGCCGACGCCGCCGGACACGAAGCCGGGTCCGCGTTGAACGTCGCTTCCGGGCACGCCTTCTGCAACGTCGTCAACCGCGACGGCAGACGTTTCGGGAGTTCCACCTTTACATGCGCGATGTTCGACTGCGGCCCACCCGAGACCGGGAACACCACCTTCGCATCCAGGCTCGCCCCGTTAGCCCGCGACGTTTTCCCGGACGTACTGACCGTGAACTTCGGACCGAAATGCAACCCCGCGCAACCCGCTACTGCGAACGGCGAGGACACCGGGGTGCTCGCACCCTGCACACCCACGATCGTCGCATCGACATGCTGCTGGGCGCAGTTGGTTGGGTTGAAGATGAAGTTCGGCCGGTCGATCGTGACGTTCGCGGTCCGCAGCCGCAACGGGATCCCATCGAGAATCGTCGGCAGCGGATCGCTCGTCACGCTCAACGCCGTCGTCACAGGGTTGACCGTGATCTGCGAACGGACCACGACCGTCCCGAGGTTGAACGGGCCGGCCTGCGTCGGGACCGCGATGCTCAACCCGAACGGCGCACCCTTGTAGGGGCCCGTCAGATAGATTTTGCCCTGCTCGTAGAAGGGGTGCCCGCCCGGGCCGGCCGCGACCGTCATTTTCCCGATCTGCGACGCTTCCGAGCACGTCCCCTGCGCGGCCTGCGGTTCCCCGCACAACGGGACACCCCTCAACGTCCCCAACAGCCCCGGCGGGGTCGTGACGCTGATCTGCGAAAGATCCTGCTGGCGGTCTTCCCGCGCGAACGTCAACGTGAACGGGCTGAACTGCCCCGCGTTCGGATTCGACGTCCCCGCACTGAACGACGGCGTCAACGGCGGTGTCGCAGGACACGCCGCCCCATGACCATCCAAGCTCACATCCAGCGACGCGGACGGGGTCGCATCCGGCGTATACGGCGCGCTCCACGGCACCATGTCGGACGTCGCCGTGAACTTCCCACACGCTTGCGGCGTCGCCAACCCCGCGCGCAACCCGCCCTTGAACTCGAGCTGCAGGTCGCTGACCGGGAACTGCGGGTTATTCGGGAACGTCGAGGTCAACTGGCCCGTCGTCGTGTTCGCCGAGACGGTGCCCTGCACCTTCTGCACGATCCCGAAGCCCTCGACCTGGATCAGCAGCTTGAACATCTTCCCGTCCGTCGCGTCCTGATCGGTGCACGGGTTGCATTCCGGCTGCCCCAGGAACACATACCCCGTCAACGGCCCCGGCAGCACCGGCGTCGTCGCCGTCACCGTACCGAGCACTGACGCGTTCGGGCACGAGCTCTCGTTGTTGGACTGCGGTTCGAACTGCGCTTCCGTGCACGCCTGCAACCCATCGCCCGCACCCGGAGAGAGCGACACCCCGGACGGGAGCGTCACCGTCACCGACTTGAAGGGCGGCGTTGCCAGCCCATGCGGGTCGGTGTTCTGCGGCACTTTCAGATCGACAGCCATACCCGACGGTTCATCCGCCTTCGTCGTTTCCGGCTGCACCGACAGCGACGGGTCGAAATGCAGCTTTTCACAACCCGCCACACCCGCCGAGACCACCCTTTTGCTCTTCCACGCCGGATCGCTGTAATCCGGTACGCCATCGGTGAAGTTCGGGGTCCCCTTCACGTTCGGGCCATCCGCGACCCAGCGCCCCGGGTCCTGATAGGAGTCGACGTGCATTTCCGCCACCAGCGGCCCGCCCGCGCAGTCGCTCGAGTTCGTGAAGAACGCGTTTGGGATGCCTGCCTCCCCCCCGGTCTGTTCGTTGGGGTCCCCAAAAAAACTGAAGGCAACCCCACCGAGATGGACGAACGACGCGAAGGGGATACCCGGCGTGGTCACCCGAATATGCGCCGCGGCCCCATTCCCGACGACAGTGGGATACAGGCTGATCGGGACATCCCCCACGTTGAACTCGAACTCCGCCGGCTCGTTGCGCTCTGGGATCATGTTATAGACGTTGACACCAGTGTTGAAGCCAGTGAAGCCGCCGTGGAACTCCAGGTCCATTTTTGCGATCTGGGAAGCCGCCGGGCATGTCGTCGGGATTGGTTCATTACTTGCCAGAATCCCGGATGTAAGCTGGGCGAAAGAGCATTGTGGGACGACCTGCGGGTTGCCGACCACCCCCGGCGGCAGATCCGCCACGATATCCTTCCAGTCCTGCACGGGGTCATATTCGATTTCTCCATAGGTGTTTGTCAATTGGGCCGTGCTCACGCCGAAGCCTGTGATGAGACCGTTGGGGTGATCCGCGGCCTGCGTGTCCGGTTCCCCGCCGAGATTGGTGAGGACACCGCTCAGGCTCGTCAACCCGAAGGGTTGCGGGATCAATGGATTGCGGACTTCCGTCACCACCGTTTCCGAGATGGGAGGCGATCCACCTCCTGTCACCGTCAAGGTGGTTGCGATATCGCTCCCCACCGGAACGCTGGGACCGACTTCCTCGAACAGGCGAATTGCCGCCTCGCCCTGCTGTTCCATCGGCGTGACCACATGTTCACTGGTGCAAACAAGGCCGCTGCAGTTCCAATATCCCAGTTCGTCCTGCGGGTGCTTGAATCGGCCACCCACACCCGCGGCGAGTGTCGCCGTGATCGTGACGGGAGTGCCGTTCGTGGGCGCCCCGCCCACGTTGCTGACAAAGACGTTCAAGATATTGGTTCCTTCGGGGGTGAAGGAGGTCGGGGTCGCGAACGTCGTGATCTGCCATTTCGGCGTACCCAGGGCCGAAGCGGACGACGCGCCGGCGAGCGCCGTCAAGGCGACGACGGTCGCGCAGGCGGCCACGACCAGTCTTAAGCGAATCGGCACCCTCATCGTCCACCCCTCCGGTCGTTGCTGGCTTTTTTGACTCTTCCCCGCTTCGCGGCGGGCTCCCTGACGCACCTGCCCCTCCTGTTCACGTAGCCCCTCTTGCACACCCGCACCTTCTTCGCCTTCGGTTTTGGTTTCGGTTTCGTCGCGGGCGCGGATTCCGACAGCGGCGGGTTGCCGCCAGCCTGGAATTCGCTGCCGGGTGAGAGCAGTACCGGCGCGCCGGTCAACGGCCCCTGACAGGCATCCCCCTCGCAGGACGGCAACAACGACACCGGCGCCGGGAAACCACCACCGGCACGCGCGTCATACATATCGGGATTCGTATCGGTGTCCTGCGGCACAAGCTGATCGACCGTTTTTAAGAAAATATCGGCACCCGACGGCGACATACCCACCAACCCCGCCGCGCGCTGCCCGTCGGAGATCAAATAAACATTCCCGGCGTGATACTCATAAACGTTGGATCCAGCTCCGTTCAGCGCTCCAGGCGTCAACCCGTCGGCGCTCTGGAACACCACATAAGCACCGTCGTCCGACACCGCCAGCGGCCGATCCGCCGGCGGGATATTGGGGGTTGGGGATAGCAATTCAAAGGGGAGGTAGGCATTGAGTTCCGGGTTGTCGGTGTTGCCGTTGTCGTTGAACCCGTCCTGGCCGATCGAGCAGCGCACCAGTTCCCCCGTCTGCGCGTCATACTCGAAGACCTGCCGCGCCGTGCCCGTATCGCCCGGCGTCATGTCGCCAGAGTCCACAAAAACGAAAAACTGGCCGTCAGGCGTCGTTGCCGGCTGCGAGTTTTTCGAAGCATTGCTTTCTTCTTCCCCACTGCCGGTCGCTATGAAGGAGAGCCGCCCGCCAGGGAACTGGGCATCACGCTCGAACACGTAAAAGTTTTCGCCACCTTCGACCGGAGCTTTCCCCCGGCCGTTCACGGCGCCGCTCAGAGCCCCAGCCGCAGTGAAGTAAACGTGCGAGCCATCTTCGGAGATCGCCTGGACACCGAGCGAGACGTCTTTCTGAGAGCTGTTTTGCGACCTGACACCCTGGACCTGTGCTCCCCCAGCGCTCCAACCACCACCGGAAACACGGACAAGCCTGCCGTCCGGGTCACCGGCGCTCGCCTGCGGGGCATCGAAATCGTACTCGTAAATATTCCGGCTGCTGTCGCCACCCAGCAGCGGCTGCGTCGTCGTGAAGAAGACCGTCGACCCATCCGGGGAGAGCCCGACGAACTGCGCTTCGGCGCGCACACCCGCACTCGTGTCGCACGCCGAGCAGTCCGCGGCAGACGGCTCGGAGATCGCAACCGTCCGCGCCCCGGCTTCACCGTTGTCGGTCCGCGCGAAAATCTGCCCTTCGCACGCGAAGACCACCCTCGAGCCATCCGCCGAGATACCACCTTCAACGTGGCCATTGGGGAGGCTGGGCGCGCACGGAGCGCCGTCGGGTTCCACGCCGACCGGGACCGGAGGACCGCCCTTCCCAACGACGTACTCGTAGAGAGTCCCGCCGACCGCACCATAAGCTTCGTCCCCAGGCCACGAGACAGAGCCTTCGACCTTGAACAAAATATGCGAAAGATCCCTCGACGCTTCAAGGAAAAAGCCACCACTAAAGGTGTCCACGGCCCCCAGCCCTCCGGGACCAGATGGCCCTTCCGTGTCCGCCGGCGGCTCGAACGGCCCAATGTCACGCAACGCGCCGTCCGCTTCGCGAAGCCAGAAGTCCTTGGCCTTCAGCGACTGCCCGACCGCGCGCGCTATATAGAGCGTCGCTTCCATTTCCGGCGTGGTAAAGACAGATTCCACTTCGACGAACTGCGACTCCGGGAGATCGAGACTGCTCTCACTCCAGCCGGATTCCGTACGCGTCAACTGGTAATTGTTAAAAGACACGCCATTTAGGACGTCTCCGAAGTCGCCGCCCGAGAGCACGTCCAGACGCGAGCCACTGACCGACATCCCCCCCAACTCATGCTGGCCTACCGGATCTACTCCTGTGATGCCAGCCGTGTTGCCCTCCTTGAACGGCGGCGTCACCAGCTCGTACGCCCGGCAATCCGGAAGGGTCGCGCTCGGGCCGGTGCGAAATTCTTCGTTGGGACAGCTTTCCGCCAGCGCCGGGGCGGCCGTCGCAAGTAGCGCGGCGGCGGCTATCGAGCACAACGCCAGCACGGGTCCGCCCATGCGGCGGGGCGATGAAAGAATCATCAAATCTCCTCCTCGAAAGGGCAGAGGGGAGCACCCCTCGGATATCTATATGACGGCGCGCACAAGTACGACGCGCGCACACGCGTGTGAGACCCACCCGCGTGCGGGGATGGTGCGAGGTGGCGCGAATGCGCCCGATGAAGGGACTTACCGGCTAGCCGGTAAGCTGAAGAGAGAGAGAGAGAGAGAGAGATGCATCGGCAAGTTGCCGAGGCATCTAGCAACGGCCCCAGGCGGGGTCGCAAGTGTGCTCGACACGTATGTCCCTCTCGAACTCACGCGAAAACCAACTCCCTCATCGAAATGACCCGGCCCCTCTCCCAAGCGAACCCTGTCAGTCCCATCTGAAAGGCCGGCCACAAGGCGGCCCGACCCAGACCCGATCCTATGTTCGAAACCCTTGCCGCACATCCAGCGGATGGACGACAGGGCCACTATAGACACTCAAGACGGTGTTGTCAAGTCCCCCCTGCGCGAGGGGTCGCTCGACCTCCACGCGAGGAGCGGGGTGGGCGCGGAGAGAGACCGCGGGGCGGCCCGCTCAGAGAGTGCCGCGCGGGACGATCCAGCGCGTGGGCTGGCCGGTGATCGCGGCGATACGGTCGAAGTCCTCGTCGTAGTGCAGCAGCTCGACCCCGGCCGTCTCCGCGGTGGCAGCGATCAACAGGTCGGCGTGACCCACGCTGCGCTGGTGCACGCCGCCCTGGTGGGCCAGCTCGCGGTAGACGTGAATCGCACGCTGCCACTCAGGGTCGGCGATCGCATACTGCGGAAGCCTGCCCATCTGCCGCCTGCGCTGATCGAACTCGAGTCCGTTGCGAACACTCTGCAGCAACTCGAGCGTGACCATCGCGCACGTGCCGATTTGCCCTTCGACCGTCTTCTGGTCGAAGGAGGCCCGCAACTCCGGCAGGCGTCGCGACAGATGCCACGCGCTGGTGTCAGCCAGTTGCCGCACGACCCCGCTTGACCGACGCCTTGCGCCGCCGGGAAGAGACGTCGTGCTTCGCGGGCCGCTCGGGCTCGCTCGACTCCCGCGCTTCCCGGACTCCTTGCGAGGAGTCGCCCAAGTCGAACTCATCTCGCCACCGGCCCCACGACCGCGTTTCGACACGCGCGCGCCGCATCTCCTTGATGCTCTCCAGCGTGAGACCCTCGAGCTCCCATTCCGTCAGGCTGCGGAGATCCTGGCGGCGCACCACGTCGCGCAGCGCGGCGTGCACGGTGTCTGTCGTGTTCTTGGCATTCAGCGCCTCGCGGGCCTGAGCGACCAGCTCCGCGTCGAGGTTGATCGTCGTTCGTTTCACCATCGCTCACCCTCGCATGTATCAGAGTCGAGATCAATAGCCATACGGCAATTGTATCTATGTGTGCACGAACTTGGCACACTCCGGTCACATTGGCATACATCCTGCCACCCGGGCGTCCCTGCGATGATTGGGGCGTGGACGACCCCGGCCCCGCGATCGAGGTGCGCGACCTGCGCAAGCGCTATGGCGAGTATGAGGCCGTGCGCGGGATCGATATCGAGGTGCGGCGGGGTGAGGTGTTCGGGCTGCTCGGGCCCAATGGCGCGGGCAAGACCACGACGGTCGAGATCCTCGAGGGATATCGCGCGCGCACGAGCGGGGAGGTGTCGGTCCTCGGGTATGACCCCGCGGGCCGAGCGATCGCGCTGCGCCGGCGCATCGGGATTGTGCTGCAGTCGGGCGGGATCTACAGCCACGTCACCCCGCGCGAGGCGCTGCGCCACTGGGCGAGCTTCTATCCGCATCCGCGCGAGGTCGGGGAGGTTCTGGCCCTTGCGGGCCTGCAGGAGAAGGCCGACGTGCGCAGCCGCAAGCTCTCGGGGGGCCAGTTGCGGCGCCTGGACTTCGCGCTGGCGCTCGTCGGCGACCCCGAGCTGATCTTCCTCGACGAGCCCACGACCGGCTTCGACCCCGAGGCGCGCCGCGCGGCGTGGGAGACGATCCGCTCGCTGCGCGCGCTCGGCAAGACGATCCTGCTGACCACCCACTACCTCGACGAGGCGCAGGCGCTCGCCGACCGCGTGGCGATCGTCAAGGAGGGCCGTGTACTTGCGATCGGGCCGCCGCGCGAGTTGGGCGTCGGAGCGGCGCACTACCGCGTCGCCTACCGCGACGCCCAGGGTGAGCTCGTCGAGCATGAGACCGAGGACCCCACCGGCCTGCTGCACACGCTCACCACCGAGGCGCTTGCGCGCGGGGAGCGGCTGGAGGAGCTCACCGTCGGACGGCCGTCGCTGGAGGACGTGTACCTGGAGCTGACCGCGGACATAGAGGGGCCATCGCCGCCGGACCCAGCCGCAAGCGATACCCCCGCGAGCGCCGCGCCCTCGCCCACACCCGAAGGGAGCGCCCGATGAGCGAGGCCATTGTCCTCTCCTGGCGCCAGTACCGCCTGGAGCGGCGCATGTTCTGGCGCAACCCGAGTGCCGCGTTCTTCAACTTTGTGCTGCCGCTGGTGATCCTCGCCGGCGCCGGGGCGGCGCTCAGCGGCAACCAGCACCAGCTCGACAAGCTCGTGCCGATGATCGCCGGCATGAGCGTTATGTCGACCACGTTCACCGCGCTGGCCTACAACATCGTCTTCCTGCGCGAGCGCGGGGTGCTCAAGCGCATCCGCGGCACACCGCTGCCCACCGGCTCCTACTTCGGAGGGGTGGCGGCCAACGCGGTGACCAACACGGCGCTGCAGATCGCGATCGTCGTGCTCGCCGGGCGGGTCCTCTTCGGGATCGGGTGGCCCCAGCAGTGGGGCTCGCTGGTCGTGTTCGTGCTCGCCGGCGTCGTCTGCTTCGCCGCCCTCGGGGTCGCCTTCGCGCACGTGATCCCCAACTTCGAGTCCACCGCGGCGTACGTCAACGCGGTGTTCCTGCCGGTCGTGGCGATCTCCTTCTACGCCTTCGACTCCGCGAGCGCCCCCGGCTTCGTGCAGACGATCGCCGCGGCGCTGCCGCTGAAGCCGCTGATCGACGGGCTCTCCAGCGCGATGGTCACGGGCTCGAGCCTGAGCGGCGAGCTCGACGCGCTCGCCGTGATCGCGCTGTGGGGCGCGTTCGGGCTGTGCTTCGCGGTGCGCGGCTTCTCGTGGGAGCAGTCGCGCCGGTGACCCTGCGCCGCACAGCCCGCCCCGGCGCCGTAGCATCCGCACCCGACACCGTGTCGGCTTGCGAACCACCCACGAGAGGGGCCACATGAAGCAGCTCGCCGAGGGACTCCACCAGCTGAGCGGCCGGCCGCGCAACGCGATCAACGTGTACCTCGCGGAGGACGTGCTGATCGACGCCGCCACCCGCCAGGCCGAGCGGCGCATCATGCGCCAGCTCGAGGGCCACACGCTGAGCGCGCACGCGCTCACCCACGCCCACCCCGACCACCAGGGGTCAAGCCACGCGGTCTGTGAGCGCCTCGGCGTCCCGCTGTGGTGCGGCGAGGGCGACGTCCCCGCGATGGAGACCCCCGGGGCGATCAAAAACCCGAAGGCCCCCGCGTGGCTGAACCGCGTGCAGGAGCGCTTCTGGACGGGGCCGCCGCACCCCGTGGCGCGCGCCCTGCACGAGGGCGACGAGGTCGCGGGCTTCACCGTCCTGGAGACCCCCGGGCACTCCCCCGGCCACGTCTCCTTCTGGCGCGAGTCCGACCGCGTGCTGATCGTCGGCGACGTGCTCGGCAACATCAACTTCATCACCGGCATCCCCGGCCTGAACACGCCCCCTGACCTCTTCACCCCCGACCCCGCCCGCAACCGCGAGTCCGCGCGGCGCCTCGCCGCCCTGGAACCGGCACTCGCCTGCTTCGGCCACGGCGCCCCGCTGCGCGACTCCCGCAAGCTCGCCGACTTCGTCGCGCGTCTGGCGCAGTGAGCACCGACACCGAGAGCGTGTTCCTCCCCGACGGGGAGGGGCGCTTCACGCCGACCGAGCACGCACGCGGGCCGTGGGACCCGCGGGCGCTGCACGGGGGCGCGCCAGCGACGTTGATCGCAAGCGCGTTCGAGCGGATCGAGCCCGAGGCCGAGCTGCCGTTCGCGCGCCTCTCCTTCTCCTTCCTGCGCCCGATCCCACTGGCCCCGCTGCACCTGAGCACCCGCGTCCTGCGCCCCGGACGGCGCGTACAGGAGCTCGAGGCCGAGCTCCACGCGGGCGAGACGGGCGGGGAGCTCGTCTGCCGCGCCCACGCGCTGCGCATCGCGCCCGCGCCCGAGGAGCTGCCCGCGCTCGCGAAACAGGTCGTGGCGGAGAGCGAACCCCCCCGCCTCCCCGGACCCGAGCAGGCCCACCCGGTGCAGTTCGCCCCCGACGACGTGGACCTCAAGAGCTTCGCGGCGAGCGCGATGGAGATGCGCTTCCTGCACGGCCGCCCGCTGAAGGGCCAGCTCCCCGACGTGGGCGTCTCCAGCACCAACGCCCCCGTCGGCACGGCCGGCGTGTGGATGCGCCTGTGCCGCCCAGTGCTTCCAGGCGAGACCCCCTCCCCCCTCATCTACACGATGGCGGCGGCCGACTTCGGCAACGGCATCGCCGCGATCTTGCCGTTCGACGAGTATGTGTTCATCAACGCCGACCTCACCGTCACGTTCAACCGCCGCCCCGAGGGAGAGTGGATCGGCCTCGACGCCCGCACCCTGCTGCACCCCGGCGGCATCGCTTGGGCCGAGAGCGTCCTGCACGACGAGCACGGCCCGTTCGGGCTGGCCACGCAGGCGTTGGTCGTGCAGCGGCGCTAAAGAAGTAGTTGCGCACGCACCTATCCTCTGATAAGGTTGTGCGCACAACTACTTGAAAGGAGTCTCCCATGTCCGCAGAGTCCACCGCCACCGCCCCCGCCACAACCCCCCTCCCCACCGGCACGTGGAAGGTCGACCCGGTCCACTCGAGCGTCGAGTTCCAGGTCAAACACCTCGGCATCGCCACCGTCAAGGGCCAGTTCACCGAGTTCGAGGGCACCCTCGAGGTCGGCCCCGAGGGCGCCGTCGCCTACGGGACCGTCAAGACCGCGAGCGTCAATACCCGCGAGCCCCAGCGCGACGACCACCTCCGCTCGGCGGACTTCTTCGAGGTCGACAAGTACCCCGAGATCGGCTTCCGCTCCACCGCGATCCGCCCCACCGGCGAGGACGAGTTCGAGATCGATGGCGACCTGAGCATCCACGGCATCACCCGCCCGGTCACCCTGAAGGCGACGCTTGAGGGCATCGAGCCCGAGGACCACCAGGGCAACACCCGGGTGGGCGTCTCCGCAACCAGCCAGATCAACCGCTCAGACTTCGAGATGCGCTTCAACGCCGCGCTCGGCTCGGGCAACGTCGTAGTCAGTGACAAGGTCAAGATCCTTGTCGATGTGAGTGCGGTGAAGGAGGGGTAGGGAGCCCAGTAGCGCGGAAAAACCCCGCTACGGCGGGGTTTTTTTGTATGCAGGCCACTCCATCGCCACGATGCGCTACTGTACGGACTTGTGTCGCTGACAAAGACGTACATTCTTCCGTACACCGCCGGGGCGCCGGCAAGCTCGAGGAGGCCTCGATGAGCTGCAGGCTCTCGAAGGGCCGCTGGGAAGTCCGGTGGCGCGATGCCACCGGCAGCCACCGCTCGCGACGGTTCCCCACCGAGGAGTCCGCCAAGGCGTTCGACGAGTCGATCCACGACCACGAGGTCGCTGAGCGCAAGCAGACGCAGTACGGAAGCAGCGGCGGCGTCTACCAGTATGAGACCGCCGCCGGGACCAGATGGCGCTGTGCGGTCAAGCGCTCCGACGGCTCCTTCACAAGCAAGCGCGGCTTCACGAGCAAGAGGGCCGCGCTGGACGCCCGCCGCCGGCTGACCGAGAAGCAGGAGCGCGGCGAGGTTCGCCACACCAAGGAGACCTTCGGGGCGTTCTGGTCGCGCTGGCTGGATCGCCGCAAGCCCTACCTGGAGGAAGGAACCTGGGGAGCATATGAGCGGGACGGCCGCCTACGGCTCGTGCCCGCCCTCGGGTCGGTGCCCCTCGGCCGTCTCGATGTCGAGCATGTCCGTGAGCTGATGGACCAGTGGACGGAGGCGATGGAAGCCGAGGAGCTCGCGCCCAAGACGATCAACAACACCCTCGGGACGCTCGTGGTCTGCCTCAACGCGGCCGTCGAGGACGAGCTGATGGCCGCCAACCCGGCGCTGCGCGTGCCGCGGCTGCCGCCGGCGCACATCGAGCGCGAGTACCTGCGCCTGCACGAGATCCCGCTCTACCTCGACTCGTGCTCCGAGGTCTACCGGCCGCTCGCGGAGCTGCTGATCGCAAGCGGCCTGCGAATCTCCGAGGCCCTGGCTCTGAGGGTCGGCGACCTGGAGCTCGAGCAGACGGGCGGCGTGATCGTCGTCTACCGATCGCGCAAGAAGCGGGAGACGGTCGGCTCCACGAAGACCGACCGCTTCCGTTCGGTGGAGATCGGACGAGGGCTCTCGCGGGTGCTGCGCGACCGCCTCGCCCGCCGTGGCGAGGTGACGTCCGGCGAACAGCGCGACGCGCATGTGTTCGTAATGCCGGTGCGTAGGCGTGTGCACGATCGTGGCCGCTGGGACGGCAACGGGGCTGGGGAGCCGATGGATCGCAAGACCGTCTCCCGCGACTGGCACAAGCAGGCGCTGCAGGACGCCGCGCTGCGCGACATGCCGCTGCACTCGCTCCGCCATACCGCCGCCGCAGCTTGGCTGGCCGGCGGGAACTCGCTGATGTACGTGCAGCGCCAACTCGGCCACTCAGACATCGGCACGACCGAGCGTTACTACGGACACCTCGAGCGCCACGTCCTCGCCGCTGGAGCCGTCGCGACCGAAGAAGCGATCGCACGGGCGTCGAGCCGTCCGCGGCGCTAGGCGAGGAGGCATTGCTGCTCGCAGCGGGATCGATTCGTGGCACCCGGCCCCCCCATTCGCGATAGCCGAGCGCCCTTGAAGGCCGGCGAGTCGACCGCGTGGCACGAGCCCGCGAACCCAGCTATTTCGTCTACCGCCGGCGCCGCGCGTGGCGCGGATGCCCCGCGCGCGCAATGGTGGCGGTCGTGTAAGTCGCCATCACCGGCGCGCCGTACGCTTCGTAGACCGCGTTCACGAGCGTGGGGTCCACACCGCAGCTGATGCAGAAGCCGTGCTGGGACCAGCCGATCGCGCGGGCGAGCACCTCGTCGGCGTATTCGACGCCGGCGGCATCGTGGCCGTAATAATCGTACGCCGCCCACCACGCCGAGTCATCCAGCGCGGTGGAGGCGCCATCGGAGGCGAGCAGCCACGCGGCTGCCATGATCGAGTCGAAGTCGTCGTAGATCGAGGGGTGGTGCGCGGTCTGATGGTCGTAGACCGCGGGGCGTGTGCCGAAGCGGTAAGCATCTCGCACCAGATCCCACGTGCTGACAGGGCCGTTCGTCACGTTGAACTGCATCGGCCCACCACAGCAACCGGCGAAGTTCAACCCGTGGTAGGTGGTGAGCGCAGTCGAGAACGCCGACTCCTGATCGTGGATCGAGGCGATCAACAGCCAGTTGACCCCGAACGTGCTCTGCGCCACTGAGTAGATCCGGTAGAACCCTTCCATCCACCGCGTCGGTATCTCCGTTTCGGTCCCATCGACCAAACGCGTCGCCTCCGCGCTCTGCTGCGCGCTCGATGGGAGTGCGACGATAGCGGAGCGTGAGCCTTGCCCGTGATGAGCTCCTCCCGCGGCGCGCGAGGAGCTCACGCGGGACCCAGCCGAGGCCTTCTGGCCACTCGTCACGCCAGCAGGCACGCTCGCGGATGCCGACGTGCCGGGGACCGGGGTCGCTGCCACCACCAGCACCGCCGGCGGGGCAGCCTGGGGCACGGCGGGCGTAGTGCGGCCTACCACGCCGGTGAGAACTGCCACCAGCACACCCACGCCGAACGCGCCGAGCCAAAGCGCCAACAACCACTGCCCCCGTTCCGAGGGCGGGCTCGGCACATGGGCGCTATCCAAAGCGCGCTTTGTGTGTAGCCACCGGACCGACGATCGTGAAACTGAGCGATTTGTGGCTTGAGTGCTGACCGGCTGCGTTTGTCGCCGTGATGACGAGCGTGTAGCGGCCGGGCTTGAGCTTCTTCGAGTGCGGGATGCGACCCTCGAAGACGACCCTGTTTGCGCCGCTGTGGCCTGCAAAAGTGAGGACGCCCGCGACTGCGCCACGCTTGCACGCCTCGTGGCCAGCGTTCCTCGAGGTCTTTGCAACGCACTTGTCTCCCACCATGCGGCCGATCGAGCGCTGGACGAAGCTGAAGCTCACCGTGGCCTGCTCGTTGAGCGCGACATAGAATGTGATCCCGACCGGCCGCTTTCCGACGTAGCGCAAGATCGAGGCCGACTGATCGGCCGCAGCGATCGTCGGCACCACGAGCTTGGGGGTCAGCGCCGCGGGCGTGGGGGTCGGCGCCGCCGGCGTGGCAGACGCAGATGTGATTGTGACCATCCCGGAGGCACTCGTCGTGTTGCCGAGCACGTCGGCACTGTGAAGCGTCACTTCGTATGTGCCCGCGGCAGTGTAGGTGTGGGTGACACTCGTGCCGCCGGAGAAGGCGCCGTCGCCGAAACTCCAGATTGTTTCCCCAAGGACTGACCACACGTCGAGCGGCGCGACCGAGAAAGTGAGGGGCTGTCCGACGATGCCCGTCGCTGGGATCGAGAGGCCATTCAGGTGCGGCCCGGCGGCGGCGTAGCCCGCACCTTCGATGCCGCGCTCGCCGGCCCAGACCGCCACCGCGTCGCCCTGCCCGTCGAACGCGACCTGCGGTCCGCCTCCGTGGCCGATATCGACAGGAGCTTGCCATGCGCCACCCGTGGGCTTGAACGCAGCCTGCACGGCACCGTCTTCCCCATCCCAGACCGCGAGCGCATTGCCTTGCCCATCGAAAGCGACCTGGGGAGAGGACGCGCCTTCCCCCGAGATGTTGACGGGAGCCTGCCACGCGCCTCCCGCCGGCTTGAACGCAGTCTGGATGACGGGGTTGCCAAATGCCCAGGCCCACACCGCGACAGCATCGCCTTGCGCGTCGACGGCGATCCCCGGATCTCCCGCTTCTTTTGGCTGGTCGAGCTCGTCGGCTGCTCCGACGATGTTGACAGGGGACTGCCAGGCGCCACCTGGAGACATGACCGCAGCCTGCACAATGCGGGGGGAGAGAAACCCATGCGACCAGATGTCCCACACCGCGACGGCATCGCCCTGCCCGTCGAAAGCGACATGAGGTTCTCCGGCCAAGCCGGGGGCAGAGACCGTGACGGGAGTCCGCCAGAGACCGCCCGCCGGCATAAGCGCGGACTCCAGAACCCATTCGTCGATGTCGCCGCCCTCGTAACCCCACCACAGCGCCAGCGCGTTTCCTTGCCTGTCAAAGGCGATCTGCGGATCGTCGCCTATTTCAGCGACGGTGATATTGACTGGAGCCCGCCAGCGCCGCCCGCTGGCATGAACGCCTCCTGCACGGCACCGCCCCATGAGCCTCCCCGATTCCAGATCGCCATTGCGTCGCCCTGTTCGTCAAATGCGATCTGTGGATGCGCCGTACCGGGGATTTCTTCGGGGGAAAGGTAGACTGGGGTCCGCCAGGCTCCGCCCGCTGGCCTATACGAAGCCTCGACAACGAACGTAACGCCGTTGTACGCCTCCCACACCACGACCGCATCGCCCTGCCCGTCGAAAGCTACACTCGGTTCGCACACGCTTTCGCCACACGAGCCGACGATCACGGGAGCCTGCCACGCGCCGCCGGCCTGCCTGAACGCAGCCTCCATCGATCCGTCGGCGCCTTCCTTGCGTTCCCAGACCACGACAGCATCGCCCTGCTTGTCGAAGGCGACCCGTGGTGCGCCCGCCTTATGGCCCTCTTCAGAGACGTTGATGGGTGCAAGCCACGTAGGCGCTGCGTTCGCACAAGGGGCCGCGAGCAATGTGAGCAGGCACATCACGCCAACGATCATGCCCGACCTAAGACTCATGTCTGCAATCATAGCAGTTTGATTTCGTCGCACGGCTATCCGTGTGATGCCCAGTGAGCACACCGAATCATCTCCTCTCGAGTAGTCGTCAGAGCTCGCTCCGGCACCTGCCAATAGCCGCCTTGACCCGCGGACTGCGCGTTTCGATCCCACTGGTGCTGGACAGCAAGGCCGAGTCGGAGGGAGGTATCTTGACTCCAGCCTTGTGCAGACATGCCACGACTTTCGTGATCGCGAGGCTGTGAAATGACTGGCGTTTTGCCTGGGGTTTTATCGACGCATAAGGTCGTCTTAGAACGGGGTGGGTTGCCACACCGACAATCCACGCCGTCGGCACGGGTCCCCAGACGCGACTGTCGTCGGACTCCCCGCGGTTATCCCCCATCAAAAACCAGTACCCGGACGGCACCCTGATCGGGACCGGGAAATCGCACTCCGGGCTGCTGCCGCACCCACGGATGTATGAATCGCGCTCGCGCACGAACTCGCCCGAACCGTCGGCCTTCCGATAGACGTGACCCCCACGAACATAGAGTTCATCGCCAGGCCCGGCAACAATCCGCTTAATCACCTTGATTTTGGACACCTTAGGAATGGGCGCATCGCAAGCCGCTCCCCCAGGCTTGATAACGTGAGGCATCGGCCCACACTCCTCCGTGGCAAAGCCTTCCGGCGGGTGATAGACCACGATAGCTCCGACGGCGGGCGGACCCTCCTTTACGACGACCCTTGCCCCGATCGGTAGCGTCGGTTCCATCGACCCTGTCGGCACCCGGTAAAGCTGCGACCGACCACTCACGGAAGTCGAACCAGACCTAACAGGCGCACCAGCGTCGCTGCTTCTCCCGCACCCGCTTGCCAGCAAAGTAGTTGCGAGACAGGGGAATAGCCATATCACACACGGTCCATACCGTGATACTCTGCCACTGATTCCGATTACACTTTCCCCACCACGGGGCGAAACGGCCACAAGTCTCCTGAAAATCGCACTCACGTCTCGGCCCTTTTCAGACATGCGGGCAGCTCAAGCAGGCGGTCTTCGAAGCTGGCACCTGTGGCTCGCCCTGCCAGCACAGCATCGCCCATGCACCCGCTGAGAGTCGCTTTCGTGAGGCCTCGAGTGACGCTACAGCCCATCGCCGTGGCCACCCAACGCGCACTACCTAGATCGACCCCAGCCGTTTCGAGTACCGGCCCCGGGCCGGGGAAGTCCAGGGGAGGCAGCGTAAAGCCGTTATTGACCAGACACGATCTCAACGACTTGATCCTCTGCTCCAGCAACGGACTCGTGATCGCGACGCGTCCGACGCGAACGTTCATACCACATCGCTTAAGCGCAGCTTCGTACCGCACCTTTGTTACTCCGTTCGGAACCGGGACGCCAGCAGTACCCAGCAGCGCCGGGACGGTTCGTTCGACATCCGCAGCCTTCGCCGAGGATTCGGGGTCAGCGATCCCCTGGCTCTTCAGACATGCATTCAGGTGTTCGAAAAACTCGGGGAGCGCCGTAGACCCATTCACGTTCTGGCCTCCGGTCGTCCCACATGCCACAAGCAGAGCGCCGACAACTCCAACGGCAATAATACAGACCGCACAACGGATGATCGCGCGCCCGCTCTTGATCTGGTCGCCAAGCACGCCTGATCTAGACTTCATAACAGTACGTTGTTCCCTTCGGGCAGTATGCAACCTGCGCTTCCTTTTTGAAATCCGGTAGTTCAAAGATCGCTCCCACAAACCCTAGAGGACTGTTGAAGCCGACATGATACTTATTAGTACTGATGAACGCCCAGCAATGCGGATTGCGTGGGTGCGCGAGTTGTGTATCCGCATCGTACGCGCAGATTCCCAGTCCTTCTCCAAGGCTGTAAGCCCAATCCTCCACTTCGCTGACGTTAAAGCCTGCAATTGCCTGCGCGATTTTCGCCTCAACCTGGGCGAAGAAATCGATGCCGAGCACCTGCTTGATGTCATCGCCGATGTCAACAAACGAATACGTCTTACCTAAAACAAACAGACCAGCAAGCTGTTCGGACTGGCGGATCGTCAGGGTCCAGATCCAATAGGGATCTTCTACTTCCACTGGACATTCAAGCACGTTTGCCCTACATGCCGCTTCCATCGCTTCTTTTTCCCGCCCCGCTTCGAGTCCTGGTGCTTCGTCGGCCTCGCGTGTGGCGCCTTGCAGGACCCATGGTTCCTCTTGGAAGATGTACGGGGCACCGGCGCCGGAGCCATCCGGCAGGCCGGGAGGCGCCACCTGTTCGCTTTGAAGTGGCATTCCGGTTTGCGGGACGTAGGAAGTGGCGCCCTCGGTGATCACGCCGGACGCGAGTGACTTTTCGACACCGCCGGACCCCAGCCAGGCAAATTTGGGGGGTTCTTTGCCTCCGTTTGGAACGCCGAACTCGGTGCTGTTGTACGTCGATTCGAGTTTGGTTTCGCCCGTTTTATCCTTGATCGTCGCTACGACATCGCCCTGCAGGTCGTGGAGTTGTAGGGTCGGTGTTTCGCCCACTGTCCCCGTGCCGTTCTGGACCGCGGTGAGTGTTCCGTCGATGCCGGGGATGTTGCGCGTCCATTTTGAGGTGCTTTCGCATTTTTCGGCTTTTTCAGTGCCTTCACAGGTCCACGCGACGGCTTCGCCGGAACCATCGTAATGGGTGATGATTTTTTTGGTGCCGCTGATCGTTTCGCGCACCCGTCCGTCGGGATCCATGTAGTAGTCGTTGGTCACGCCGTTCTGCGTCTGCGTCGCAACGGCGTTATCGACGTAGAAGGTGCTTTCCAGCGCGTGGCCTTCCGCATCGCCGCTGGGGAGCTTCGTGACGTTCCCCATCGGGTCGTAGGCGATGCCGCTGTCGGTGAGCCGGTTCGCTTCGTCGTACGTGTGTTTTTCGACCGTGCCGCCTTCGGTCGCGCATTCTTTTTTGCTGTTCGGTTCGCCCACCTTCAGTTCCGTGCGGTTGGATTCTTCATCGTAGGCATAGATCCGTGTTTTGCAGTATTCACCCGATGGTGTTTCGTGCACTTCTATGAGCCGCCCGAGCGTGTCGTATGTGTATTCCTCTTGGGCAAGCGTGCTCGTTCGACTCATCATTTCGCCACGTACCGAGGGGACCTTCGATTCGCTGAACCATACTCCTTCTTTTTCTGAGCAGCTTGTGGTCTTGGTG
This sequence comes from uncultured Solirubrobacterales bacterium, assembly GCA_963831945.1. Taxonomy (GTDB): domain Bacteria; phylum Actinomycetota; class Thermoleophilia; order Solirubrobacterales; family Solirubrobacteraceae; genus Palsa-744. The sequence continues at coordinate 935,069 of CAWHSC010000003.1, forward strand.
TATTCGATATGCGTCGCTTCTCCCACCGAGTTGGTCGTGTAGTTCGCGCACATGCCGTTTGGAAAGACCTCGCTGGTCAGCTTCCCTTCGGTATCGTACGACGCGGTGAACGTTCCTGCGGCGGAATCCACCAGCTTCGTCAGCTGCTTGGTGGTTTCGCTATAGGTGTACTTCTGATTGCTTTCGCCGCTATCGCTGCTGTCGCTCATTTCTTCGAGGAGCCTTGACCCGAAGCCGGTCGAACATGAATCGATGAGGCGCGCCGCCGAGGTTGCGCTACTGTTCACCGATCGCCTCGCACCGGAGTACTTTCCAGAGTGCGTGGCCATCTTCAGCGGGCTGTGGATAGACGGGCTGACGGTCGCCATCCAGGCACGTCGCGATAGCCAGGGCAGGTAGCCGCGCCCAGATGCACTCGGGCTGGGAATGGCAGTCTGAACTGGCACCACTGCGGCGTTCTCAACTGGACGCCGCTACTCAAGCCCACGGAGGTGGCGGCCCAGCTCGGCGTCTCACGAACCTGGCTCTACGACGCCGCCAAGACCGGCCGCATCCCCTCCATCCGGATCGGCGGACCAGACGGACCGCTCCGCTTCATCCCCGAAGACCTCCAACGCTGGATCAACGACGCCCGCGCGGAGCACAGACCAAGCTGTGCACACCGCCACGTCAACGCTCGAACCGCTCATCTCCGAGGTGGATAGATGGCAGTTTCGAGGCGTCGGGCGGACGCGGCGGATCGAGGGCATGCCCAGGAGCGTGCTCCAGACAGAGGATCTGATACCAGGGCCAAGCATCGCGCTCTTCGACTATGCCTTCCAGAGCGCGTATCTCCGTTTTACAGAAGTCGCAGCGACCGGGGTAGGGGTTGCGTTTCGCCATCGCTTCCGATGAATCGTACACAGCCCATTGCCTCTCACCAGGAGCGTGAAGGAACTCAATCTCGGCGGGTTGTACGCTGACGCTCGCGCAGACGCCGAACCCCGTCCTGCATCTGGGGCAAGCGGATCGCCCTGAACTTCTCCGGCAGCCGCTCGTCGTCGAGCAGCGCATCGAAGACCTCGATCCCCAAGTCACGCGCCAGGCGGTCGCAACGATCTGTCTGCGCGAAGCGAAAGATGCGCTCGTTGAGGTTCAGAACATCCCGCACGCCCGCCGCCCCACGCTCGTCGAGCAGCAACTCGCTGAAGGCGCGGGCGCAGAGGATCGATGCCCGCAGCTGCCGCCAGGCGAGCTCGGTCTGCTTGCTGGGCAGGGCGCTGTTGTGGACGCGGCTCTCCATGCAACGCTCAGGGTGCATGACCCAGATGCGGCTCTGCCGGTCCTCGTCGAAGAACACGTCGACCTCGACCGCCGTCTCCCTGAGATCCTGCGAGTTCATCCCATACGCGCTCTCCAGGACATCGAGTCGGCGCTCACGACCCTCGTCGTCGAAAAAGATCGCAACGCCCGCGAGGGTCGTGCGATCCTCCCATCTGGTCAGACGAGCGCGCCCCCCGAGCAACTCCGCCGCCCGCCGCAGATCCGACGCGCCACCGAGCAGGTCGATGTCACGGCTCGCGACGAGCTCGACGCGGAGGCCCTCGATGCGATCTTGGAGCTGTGACGCCCAGATCGCGACCGCCTGCCCTCCCACGAGGACGACGCGCCGGTCACCGACGACCTCCCCCAAACGAGCAATGATCCGTCCGGCTTGATGGACCGTCAGCGCAGCTGGCTCAGCCCCCAGGTCATCTCGCGGCTCATCCACGTCCGCGAACCTGGAGTCGTTGCTCAGGAGAGAGATCGCGCCGAATCGAGATTGATCCGGGCACGACCGGGGGGAAACGCGAAGATCTCGTTCTCGCGCTTGAGCTGCGCGTGCGTCTTACGGCCAGAACGCAGCGCCTCCTCATCAGCACGACGAGCCTGCTCCTCTTCATCGAGAAGCTCCTGTGCAGCGACATATTCCACGTCCAAGGTCATCGGCCACTAGAGCGTAGCGTCTACGGCGGAACCCATCCAGCAGATTTGGGCTCGCCGCGGACGCCCAGGCCACCACCGAGGAAGCCATCACCCGAGCGAGCGTCGTTGAATGATCGCACTGGCGTCGCCCAACAGCGAATCCCCCGCAAACTGCGATTGCTGGCGGCCCGAAGGCATATCGAGTGCGGTATTCAATCCGGATGAGCTTCGAACAGCGCTCGCGGAGGGCGATCTCGATGCCGCGCGAGCGCGGCTCGACGAGCTTGCGCAGCTACCCGAAACGGGCGGGCTGTACATGCCCGAGTGCCACGCGGACCTGGCCCAATCCTTAACCGCCAAGGACGCTACGACGACGCGATCGCGGCGATGGAGCGCGCGATCGAGCATGGCTGGGACGGCCGGCCCGACGGACGCTCGGACATAGCCGAGTTCCACCTGCGCGCCGGTCGCGCCGAGCAGGCAGCCGAGATCTGGGCGCAGCTGAAGAACGACGACCCCGGCGACGTGTGGCTCTACAACGCCGCCGGCCTGTCCTACAGCGAGATCGGCGAGCATCAACTCGCCATCGCGTGGCTCGGCGAAGGCATCGAGCTGGCGATGCGCACCGGAGACCCCGAGGGAATCGCAGCTCAGCTCTCCGACGTTCGCCGGCGCAGCCTCAACGCGCTCGGGCGCGAGCCCGACGAGCTCGAGCAGCGCGTGGACCCGTTTCTGGAGCAGTGGCGAACACGCGAGCGCGAGCACCGTTCTCGTCATACCATTCTCGGCTCGCTCGAGACACCGCCGACGCTGCTGGACACCCCCACACCGCCGAGCACACCGGGCGGGGAGACGGCGATCGCCCTGTCCTGGTTCCCACACGGCGAGTACGAACAGGCAATCGAGCGTTGGCCGAGCCTCGCCGAGGACTGGGCCGACATCCCGCATGCCGACTACTGCCGCCGCCTCGAAGGGCACATCAAGTGGATGCGTACCCACGGCATACACATCCGCGCCATCGCCCCGATCGTCGTGGACGATTTCGTCGCCTGGTGCGAGGAGCACGACGAGGACCCCAAGCAAGCACGCGCACAGTACGCCGCCGACCGCATGGCCAGTGGCAAGACGACCTCCTGGCCACCCGCTCGCAACGAGCCGTGTTGGTGCGGCTCACAGCGCAAGTACAAGAAATGCTGCGACCCAGCGCCGCCTGCGGCGATTCACAGTCAGGCGGGCAAGGGCACGACCACAGCGGCGAACTCACGCTCGATCTCGCCATCCACAACACCCTGAAGCCACCGGATCCTTTACGGTTCTCTCTCGCGTGGCCGACCTGCTGAGTTCATCGACAAGGACGGCCACCCCGGGGGCATGATCCGCCTTCCGGTCGTCGGTTTCGCCCCGCCCGACGGAGATGGACGGGAGCGCCCGCGCGTCCTTCTTTCAGCGGCGACGATCCCTACCTGGTCGACTTCCATCCCGACAGCACGATTGAAACTCAGTACGGCAACCTCGAAGCGCTACTGATCGACGCAGTCGCCGACCCGATCCCGGCCCACCCAGGATGGGTCGCCGAGCTTTGGATCAACCCCACCGCCACGCAGCCCAGGTTGCTCGGCGTCTATCCAGTGCTCGCCTGGGAACCCGAGCCACAGACGAGCATCGACGACTATCCGCAGGGCCACGCCATACTCCTGATCCCCAACCGCGACGATGACCTCGGAAGCCACTCCGGACCCATCAGCACCCGCGACCTGCCCGGACAAGCCGTCTACCGCCGCGAGGAAGCGCCACCACTCCAGCCGCCTGGCGAGCACTGAGGCGGACCCGCCAGCCGAATCGCCCGACCAGCGGAGGGCCGGCTTCACGGAGCACGCCGCGCTCTCGACTCCAAACGCCCCGCACGCCGACCCGAGACCCGTGCCGCGACAGCCCGGCGTGACACATCTCTGACAAAAGCCAGTTCGTCCGATGCGTCCTATGCGTCCGCAAACCCGCACAGAATGGACGCACTGGACGCCCGCGGACGCATCTACGCCGCGTGTCCAGGGTCAAGATCCTTGTCGACGTGAGCGCGGTGAAGGCCGACTGACCGGGTTGATCGGCGCGAAACCTCGCAGCCGTCTACGGGAGCAGGTCAAACGAGTCACGGTGACGTGGCTTGACGGTCGCGAAGTGGCGACGATCGAGCGTGATGATGAGTGAGGCGTCGAGTCGCTCAGCGAGCGCGATGACCGAGGCGTCGGTACCGCCAAGCGGAAAGTCCTCGTACTGCTTGACGAGCTCCGCCATGCGCGCGAGGTCCTCACTCGTGGGTCCCTCTACGTCCAACGTGCCGAGTCCGCCCAGGAACGCCTGCTCGGCCGCTGGACCGAGGCGTCGCCCTACGAAGTAGGTGGCCTCGGCGATGGCGAGGGCAGCGACAACGAGACGCAGATCGGGTCGGGAGAGTGTCGCGAGCGAGGCGGCGTGGTCGCGATCGTCGGCGTCGGCTGCCGCGTAGAGCGGCCCGGCGTCAACGATCGCGAGGAGGCTCATCCCACTCGCGCGCAAGCAGCCGCTCCATGTCCCGGGCAGTCGTGGGGTGACCGCTGTGTCCGAGCGCGGCGAAGGGCAACGGGCGCGCCTCCCCGGGCACCAGATGGAGATGCTGCGCGAGTGCGTCACGGGCGATCGCGGAGGCGGACGTCGAGCGGCGGCGCGCCTCACGCGTAAGGGCCTGGGCGAGATCGTCAGGGAGCGATAGCGTTGTGCGCTTCATACGCGCATACTAGCGCCAACGAGATGGGACGCGAGATCGTCAGCATCGAGCAGGCACGCGCCCTCGGTGTCGAGCCGACGTTTGCGCCGGCGTCACGAGATTGAGCTCGCACGCCTTTCAAAGATCGAGGCGAGCAGCACGCTCGTCTCGAAGAGGAGGTACAGCGGCACCGTCTCGAGCAGCAGGGTGATCGCGTCACCGGGGAGGAGGGCCGCCACCGCGCCGCACGCCAGGATCGCGTAGCGGCGGTTTGCGCGCAGCTGGCGCGGTGTGACGATGCCCGCGCGAGTGGCCGCCAGGATCGCAACGGGCACCTGGAAGACCAGCCCCATCGCGAGCAGGATGGTCGCTGCGAAGTGGTAGTACTGGCTGGCCTGCACGAGCACGTTGAATTGGTCGCTGTTGAAGTTCTCGAAGAAGCGCAGAGCGGCGGGCAGCACCACGAAGTAGCCGAACAGGACCCCCGTCACGAAGAGGACGGGAACCGCCAGGATCAGCGGTGAGGCGATGCGCTGGCGCTCGGGGCTGAGCGCCGGGAGCATGAAGCTGTAGAGCTCGTAGAGGATGAGCGGAAGCGCGAGGATCAGCCCGAAGAGCAGCGCGATGCCCAGCGTCGCGGTGAATGGCTCGCCGACCCCGAGCGTCACCGGCTTGTTGCCCTGCGGCGCGGCCGAGAGTCGCGAAATCGCCCTGTGCAGTTGTGAGGGCACGCCCCGAAGCGAGGCCCGGGTTGCGGTGCTTGCTCCGCTTCCGGGCTGCTCGAGCGCCCCGACCACGTGTTCGAGCTGGATCGCGACGGAACGGGAGGCCTCCTGCACGGTGTACGTTGCGCCCAACGGGCCGTTGCCGGCCCGCACCTGTTTCTGCGTCTGGTGTTCGAGCGGCCGGTTGACCAGGTGCAGCAGCGCGTGGTTCTGCCAGAGACAGAAGCCAAAGGCCACCGCCAGCGCCGCCAGCGAGACGATCAGGCGCGTGCGCAGCTCGTCGAGGTGCTCGACGAAGCTGAGCCGCTCCTCGTGACCGACTTTGCCGACGGCGACAGGTATGTGCGAGAGCGTGCTGATGACTTACTCGTTCGCGTGAGCGGCCACGGCAGATCACTGGGGGCGACTGATCTGTCCAGCCACCCGGCGCGAAGTAACCGGGCAGTCATCGGGCAGCGCGAGCGGATGGTGAATCGACCGCCGCCGCAATCAATCGCTGTCCCACCAAAACACACGAAAGGGAGTTGCACATGCCCAGCAAGATCAACCTGCAGGAGATCGACGTCGACGGCGCGGTTGCAGAAGCCCACGCCGAGGCCGTCGATGGGCTCGAGCACGGGGACACCCGCCTCGGCTTTCTACGCAAGACCGCAATCGCAGGCGCAGGCGCCATGAGTGCGGGCGCGGTGTTGAGCGCCCTCGCCACGCCCGCGCTCGCCGCCGGCACCGGACGGCCCCCCGCGAGCTTCGGGAAGGGCGACGTCGGAATCCTCAACTACGCGCTGACGCTCGAGTACCTGGAGGCCGCGTTCTACAACGGCGCAACCGCAGCCAACATGTCCCTCAACTCTCAGACAAGCGCGTTCCTGAAGGTCGTCACCAAGGATGAGAACGCACACGTCGCATTCCTCAAGAGCCACCTCGGGTCGCAGGCGGCCAAAGAACCGACGTTCGACTTCAAAGGCGCCAACACGAGCCCTGCGATGTTCATGGCAACCTCGCAGGTGCTCGAGAACACGGGGGTGCACGCCTACTCCGGGCAGGCCCTCAACATCAAGGCTGCTGCCTACGTGAAGGCCGCTCTGTCGATCCTCACCATCGAGGCTCGCCACGCAAGCGTGATCGGACTCCTGAACGAACCGGCCGGCAACGCGATCGCCCCCGACGGCCCGTTCGATACGCCGTTCACCGCCAGCAAGGTCCTCGCCGCGGTGAAGGGCACCGGGTTCATCGTCTCCTGACGCTACGCGAGCATGCAGCACGCAGCGAGAAAGCCGCCCCCGGGCGGCTTTCTCTTTGGTACGCTCGGCACGCCTGAGGGTGGACGTCCCTGTCGAAGGACCGCCTGAGGGTGGACGTCCTGTCGAAGAACCCGCCGTGGAAGCCGCGTAGTGGGAACCGCGTAGTAGGCCGGCGGGCAGAAGCCGGCCCGGGGAGACCGTCTCAGCTCAGGTGCGCGAGGATGACCGCGGGACCGGTCGGCACCTGGGTGCCGCCGGCCGGCTCCTGAGTAACCAACACCTCGGCTGCTCCACCGCTGTCAGGCACAGCAACCGTCGCCGCGCCGGAGGAAGTGGGAGCGAACAGGCTGTTGGTCGGCTGCGGCAGCGCATGCCCGGGGCGTTTGACCCAGACCTCGTACACGTGCCCGGAGGAGGGCTCGGGCATGTTCGAGATTGTGAGCCACGTGTGTCCAGCGCTCTGGTGCAGCGCCGCGCTGGCGCCGGGGAGCGTAACCTCTGCGCTCGCCACTCGCGCGGCGGAGCCACCGACCTGGGCAGACCCGCCGCCGAAGGGCGTGGACAGCCCTCCGACCGCGACGCCCGCTGCCAGCAGTCCCGCACCGGCGAGCGCCAGCGCGGGGCGACGCAGGACAAGGGGCCTGCGGGCCACGCGTGACCGGGGCGAGGAGCGGGCCGCCCGCTGAGCGGCCTCACTGCGCACGACTGCCATCACCTGCCGCTTGGCGTGTGCCGGCGCGGACATCCGCGGGACCGTGGTGGGAAGGCTGTCGACCGCTGGCCCAAGCGCGGCAAGGTCGTCGCTGCACAGCGCGCACGAGCGGGCGTGCTCGAGGAACGCCCTGCTGTGCTGCTCGTCAAGCAGGCCCAGCAGGTAGACGGCGGCGTCGCCGCAGCATCGCCCAGTGGGGCTCGGCGAGTCGTGCGCTTCGAAGTCGTCGTGCTTCGCTCATTTGGATACCCCCTCCTCGGTGACCAGTCGTGAGGCGCAGCTTGGCAAGCCCCAGACGCATCCGACCCTTCACGGTACCGACGGGCATCTCCAGCATCGAGGCGATCTCGGTGTGGGTGAACCCGCCGAAGTACGCCAGCTCGAGCACGCGGCTCTGCTCCTTGGGCAGGCCGTCCAGGGCGCCCCGGACCTCGTCGGCGCGCTCCCAGCCAAGGACCTGCTCCTCGGTGTCCTCCGAACCAGCCACGCGCTCGACGGCCCCCTCTTCGTGGAAGTGGTGCCGCTCGCGGACCCCGCCGCGGCGCAGCGCGTCGACAGCGCGGTTGTGCACGATCCGCAGGATCCAGTTGCGCACGCTCCCGCGAGTGCGGTCGTACCGCGCGCCGGTGCGCCACAGCGCGAGGAACGTCTCCTGCAGGACGTCCTCGGCGGTTGCGCGCCTGCCGCACATGCGGTACGCGAGCGAGAAGGCTGCGTCACAGTGGCGGTCGTAGACGACCTCGAACGCATCCGCGTCGCCCGTCTGCACGAGGGCCATCAGCTCCTCGTCGGCGAGCTTGTGCGGAGGAGCGGAGCCCTTCGCCGAAGCGCGGAATCCGTGCGCCCTTGACAGCGGTACCTTCACCGGCGCCTCGCAGGCAGACACACCGCCAGCCTGCAACTCATCGCGGGTTCTGCTCCTCCACGGTCGGCGTGGAGCCCTGCGGGGTCGGCGTGGGATCCTGCAGGGCCGGCGTCGCCACCGGCGCGGCGATCGCAGGACCCATCGGCTCGCCGCCCAGCGAGCTCTTGAAGCCTCGCAGCCCCTCGCCCAGCGAGCGGCCCATCTCGGGCAAGCGCTTGGCACCGAACACGAGCAGCAGGAGCAGTAGCAGGAACGCTATGTGCAGTGGATTGTCGAGTCCCATCGTTCACCTCTCAGTATGTGTGGATACCGGCTTGCTCGCCGTCTCCGGGTCGACGGGCCCGGTGGCTAGGTTCCTACGCACCACCCCGCCCCCCAGATCACCGACCTGGCCGCCGTCGCGCGCGTCGGCTCGCCAGCCGGCATCGGCGAGTCGGCGACACCCGCCCGCCCTGAAGGAGCCCGGGGAGGTGGGTCAGCGCACGATGACGTCGCCCAGCGCCTCGTCCACAGCGGCGAGGGTCTGGGCGTCGAGCGTCACGCCGGAGGCCGCGGCGTTGGCGTGGACCTGCTCGGGGCGGCTGGCGCCGACGATCGCGGAGGCGACGTTCGGCTGACGGAGCACCCACGCGAGCGCGAGCTCGACCATCGAGAGCCCCGCGCCCTCGGCGACCGGTACGAGTCGCTGCGCGGCCTGCAGCACGCGATCGTCGAGCAGGCGGTCCATGAAGGCGCTCATGTCCTCGCTCGCCGCGCGTGAGTCCGCCGGCGGCGCCTGCCCGGGCAGGTACTTGCCGGTGAGCACCCCCTGGGCGAGTGGGGACCACACGATCTGGGAGATGCCCTCGCGTTCGCACAGCGGGATCACCTCCGCCTCGGGCGCGCGCCAGATCGCGGAGTACTGCGGCTGACTTGAGACCCACCGCTCCACGTCGGGCAGCTCCAGCGACTCGGCGATCCGCTGCGCGGGCCACTCGCTGAAACCGATGTACCGCGCCTTGCCGGCCTGCACCACTTCGGTGAGCGCCCCCATCGTCTCCTCCAGGGGCGTGAGCTCGTCAAGACGTCATCGACAATTATACAAGGTCAATCCGGGCAGTGCGTTAGCGCACGAGCCACGGCGCCCAGGGCCTCGTCAATCAGCCGCGAGCGTGTCGGCGCTCGAGCGTCACGCCGGAGGCGGCGGCGTTGGCGTGGACCTGCTCGGGGCGGCTGGCGCCGACGATCGCGGAGGCGACGTTCGGCTGGCGCAGCACCCACGCCAGCGCGAGCTGCGGCCATCGTCAGCCCGGCGCCCTCGGCGACGGGCACGAGGCGCTGCACGGCCTCCAGCACGCGGTCGTCGAGCAGGCGGTCCATGAAGCGTGCTCATGCTCCTCGCTCGCCGCGCGCGAGTCCGCCGGCGGCGGCGTGCCCGGCGCGGTACTTGCCGGTGAGCACGCCCTGCGCGAGCGGCGACCACACGATCTGCGAGATGCCCTCGCGCTCGCACAGCGGGATCACCTCGGCCTCGGGGGCACGCCAGAGCATCGAGTACTGCGGCTGGCTGGAGACCCACCGCTCCATGCCCGGCAGCGCCAGCGACTGCGTCGATCTGCTCGCGCGGTCCACTCGCTGAAGCCGATGTACCGCGCCTTGCCGGCCTGCACGACTTCGGTGAGCGCCCCCATCGTCTCCTCCAGCGGCGTCGTGCTCGTCGAAGCGGTGGCACTGGTAGAGGTCCACGTAGTCGGTGCGCAGCCGCGCCAGCGAGGCGTCGATCTGCTTGTGGATCTGCGCCGCCGAGAGCCCGCGGTCGGTGTCGGACATCGGGAAGTACACCTTCGTGGCGAGCACGTAGGAGGAGCGCTCGTAGCCGGAGAGCACCTCCCCCAGCAGCGTCTCCGCGGCGCCGCGCCCGTAGACGTTGGCGGTGTCGAAGAAGTTGATCCCGGCCTCGAACGCCGCCTCGCACGCACGCCTCGGACTGCTCGCGCTCGACCCCGCCGGAGTAGGTCAGCCACGAGCCGAGGCTGATCTCCGAGACCTCCAGGTCGCTGGTGCCGAGCTTGCGGTAGTTCATCGGCGGCAGCCTAGCGGCTCCTGCGGCTTTCTAGGCTCAGGTCAGGCGGTAGCCTATGCCGCGCACGTTGACGACCCATCGCTCGCTCCCAGTCGCTCGCAGCTTGCGGCGTAGGCGACTGGCGTGGGAGTCGAGCGTGCGGGTGTTGATGGCCTGCGGGTAGCCCCACACGTCGCGCATCAGCTCGGCCTTGGCGAACACGCGGCCGGGATCGCGGGCGAGGCGCACCAGCAGCTCGTACTCCAGGCGGCGAAGCGCCACCGTGCGGCCGTGGACGCTGACCGTGTGGGCTCGCCGGTCGATCACCAGCGGGCCGACATGGACACGGGGCGCGTCCATGTCTCCGGCGACGCGGCGCAGCAGCGCGCGCAGGCGGGCGCGTAGCTCCAGGTATGAGGCGGGCCGCGCGATGAAGTCGTCCGCGCCCGCGTCGAAGGCCCGCAGGAGGTCGGGCTCCTGCGCCCGGGAGCCGACCACGATCACGGGCAGGTTCCCCGGCCAGGGGTCATCGCCCTCGCGGACCTCCGCGAGCAGGCCGAGCGCGGCGCACGGATGCTCCAGGTCGCACAGCACCACGGCCGCAGGCGGGGAGCCTCGGGCCGTGACCCGCGCGTGCTCGGCCGTGCGCGCGAGCCGGGCCGTGTAGCCGTCCGCTTCGAGCTGGTCAACGAGCGGGCGGCCTACCTCGGCGTCGTGCTCCACCACCAGGACGCTCACGGGCCGCCCTTCCAGTGGGTCGGCGGCTTGCGCTCCTGCGGCACGGGCAGCCCGGCGAGCAGGTTGTCCGCGTCCAGCGCGTCCGCGAGGATCAGCAGCATGGTCAGGTGCGGCTCCCGCCGTCCCCGCTCAAGCGCGCCGATGTGGGTCCGGTGGACTTCAGCGACATGCGCCAGCGTTTCCTGCGAGACGTTCCGTAGCTCGCGTGCCGCACGCAGCCTCTCCCCGAACGCTTGCAGTAGCCGGTCACGCTCGGCGGTGTAGGTGTCATCCGTCACAGGCGCTCCCTTTCGCGGAGGTAGGCAGCGCGCTTGGCGCAGCCGTCCGTGCAGAACAGCGCCCGCACATCGCGCTCGGGCGGGACCTCCCCGCCGCATAGCTCGCACGGCCGCTCGGGTAGCGGCGTCCCGCCGGGCATCACGAGCGCATCCAGCGCCACCACCGGCCCTGTGGAGGGCCGGCGCTCCCATCCCGCACGCCACACCTTGACCGTGTTCGTGAGCGCTTCCAGCCACTCCGCACGTTCCCACCGGACGGTGCCTACCGCGGCCTCAAGCGCGACCGGCCACGCATGATCGAAGCTCGCACCGGCACGTCGGGCGTCCGCTAGATGCTCCCTCAGCTTGACGGGTGGGAGCGTCATATCGAGATCAGCTCCAGCTTGTCGAGGCGTCGGGCGGCGAGGGAAGCACTCACCCGATCCCCGTCCGCTTCGACAACGCACGCAGCCGCCAGGTCATCGATCGCGCCGTTTACCTCATCGGGTCGGAAGTCGGGTATCTCCTTCTTCAGTTCGTCGCGCGTCCATCGCTCGTCGTGGTCGTCACGGAGCACTTGCAGCACGATCCCCCGTTCGACCATCCACTGCCGCTGGAACGGGTCGGGCTCCCTGCTCCTACTGACTTTCTCTTTGCTGATGCCGAAGTAGATGTCCAGCAGCTCCGACACGCGCCCGCCGGTCATCCCCACGCGCCCATCTTCGTGCACCGCGCTCCGGCCGACATCCTTGAACGTCAGCCCGTCCACGACGTGCAGCCGCAGCATGTCCACGTGCCGCTTCTCCGCGCGCCTGCCCTGTCGTGCTCACCCTGCCTTCTTGTGATCCCCTTTCCCTCGCGCTGCAACACCTCGGCGACCTCCACCAGCGCCTCGGCCCGATCAGCTCCAGCAGTTCACTTCCGGTCAGGATCGTCAGCTCGTCTTCACTGACTTTCGCCTTGCGCAGCTTCTCCGCCGTCTGATGTGAAAACCGCATGGCACATCCTCCTTGTGTGTTCCAGATCCTCACCGGCAATGTGAGGAACTGCAACACGCCTTCCGCGCGCGTGCGTAAACCGCATCTAACGGACTTCGATCCGCGCCGTGGTTACAACCACGCGGCGCGGATCGGAAGTCGCTCTCGGGCGTGCTGGTGGTGCCGATACACGAAGGGCGCCGGCCTTCGCCGACGCCCTGGTGGACCGCTATGTCGCGCATGACTTACTTGACGTGTGTTGCCTCCGCCGCGACCGCGTTGTGCCGGTCGCCCTTCTTCTTGCCATCGGGGGCTCCGGACACGATGCGACCCGTCACCATCGGCACCATCGCGTCGCCCTTGCGCTTCGTCCAGCGGCCGATGACCGCGATGACGACGCCGTTCACGGTGACTTCATCCTTCACCTTGACATCCTTCTTCTTCGCGCTCAGCCACTCCATCGTAAGGCGCGCGACAGGACCGCTGCCGTTCCCGGTGCCGCGCGTTTTCGCGGGGGCTTTGGCCTTGCTGCCTTTCGCTTTCGCGCCGCCCGTCATTTTCTTGGCGAGCCTGTCGATCTTCGCCTGCGTCTCTTTCCGCTGCGTGGCGACCTCCCGTGCTGCGGCCTCGGTCCTGACCTCGCGGGAAGGGACGATGATCGCCTTGCGGTGTCCACGTTCTCGCCCGGCTTGCTCGGCTGGCCCTGCTTGATGATTATGGTGGTGGTCATGATGTTTCCTTTTCGGTTTATGTTTGGTGATCTACTGAGATAATTGACGGCGGTACGATCAATCTCAATCCCAAATGAAGAACTCGAAGATGGGGGTTTCGGTGAAAGAGTGAACTGCGGGAGCGCAGGGACGGAGCGAACTCACGAAGCTACGACGCCCCTGCTTGAGCGGGTAGTTCAGGTCCGGCCGCTCCCGCCTCCCCTGCCTACGGCCGCCTGGCCTCGTAGGTTGCACACCGGCCGTGTGCAGGAAGATTGAGGCGGCACGGACCCAGGAGAGAGCTCCGTGCCGCCGTAGACGCGACGCGCTGGCAGGGACGCCGCGCCGTCTGCCCGGCACAACAACAGAAGCTGGGCAAGCTCATGTCATGCTCGCGCCCGTGCCTCGTCGCGAGCTTCGGGCCTCCGCGCCTCACGGGTGGCCTCGCAGCGAATCCTCAGCGGGTGGGTTGATGACAATGTTCCCGTGCTCGTCCCTTTCGACCTGCTCGGCTTTGCGAAGATGCGCGCGAGCTTCGCGCCGCGCGTGCCGCTGACGTGGCAGAGCGCAGCAGCGCCTGGTTCATCTGGCTGTTCAGTGGATATGTCACTGGTTGCCTCCCAGCACGCGGATAGTTGACCCGGCTGTATCCAGCCGTAGCCTCAAGCAGACCTTCTGCCTTCAAGAAGGCGTAGCGGTTGAACTCGGGATACGGCCGCGCGCCGCGTTGAAGGACGCGATGCGCTGGAGCCGGGCACCGGGCGGGAGCTCTTCCAGGATCTCGTTCAGCAGCCGGTCTGCTCCGCCTCGTACTCCGACTGCGCGCGGTCACGCGACGCTTCGCCTCCTTGAACCGCTCGTCTTCTCGCGCTCGGCGTAGCTTGGCGATTGCCTGCACGATCAGCTCGTGCATGTGCGCGACCACACGACCACATCGGGAGGCCGCGTCGCACCGTGCCGCATGGCGGCCGGCTGCGAGGGATCGTTCACAGCGTGCGGCGGAGCCACCGACGCATCTGCTTGAAGGCGGCTGCCTCGACAATACCGTCCCTGATCGCTTCGCGTGCGTTGGGCGAGCTGCCACAGCGCGTCATTCACGGCTGGCAGCACACGTTTTTCGATGTCCCTGATCGTCGCTATCAGGCCGGGCGTCGGGCCTCATCGGGCGGGCTCTCTCCTGCGGTGAGGGCAGCCGCGTAAGCCTCCCGGTCGTCCCTCCCGGCCGTTCCAGCGCCGCCTTCGCCGGCAGCTCGACAGCGCATCGGCCTCGGCCTCGCGGATGCGCGCCTCGGTTGCCTTCAGGTCATCTTCCATTACTTCCTCCTGTGTATCGGTGATTCTGTGTTAGTGAAAGTATCTGTACGCTTGCATCAGCCATACATCCTCCAGTCCGTCCCCGCGCGATCCCTTCGCTTCACGCCACCGCGCACGTGAGGTAGGCACGCCACGACGGGCAACCAGCGACCGCAGCGTCGATCTTGTGGGGTGAGTTGCGGCGATCCTTCGTCATCACATAGATGGGCTCACCGTCGGGCCGTTGCGTCGGGGAAATCTTGCGGGCGTTCGCCAGGTGCTCGGTGAACTGGCGCTGCCGAGTAGGTGACGGCGCTCGTTCTCCACGCATTCACATACGCAAGGACCGCCTGTGACATCTTGCCGTAGGCTTCGGTGTGGAACGGCCGACCTTCCCCTTACCTTTCCACGTCGCCTCCACCGCGCCGTTCGACTTCCACCAGCGCGGGTCCACAGCGCACCGCGTACGCGGAACTCGCGGTTGAGGTTCGCCACGCCTCCTCGACCTCCTGCACCGGCACTTCCACCCGGTGTGGGAGGCCGGACCACAGGTACGGAATCCACTGGAAGCCGGTCATGTCGGTGCAGACGAAGGCCGTGGTGTCCTGCGTGCGGCTGCCGTCGAAGCCGACGAACACTCCCACCTGCTCCCGGCGCGGCTGTCGATCCTCACATCGGGCCGTGCGCGCTCCTTCACCACGTCCATCGGGAACACCTGATCGGCCGATGCCACGGTGCGGCACAGCCACAGCGCCTCCAGTTCCTCGTGCGGGAAGTCCGGGTTGTCCCAAAGCTCCGCGATCCGCTCCACGTCATGTGCTCGGCCGTGCCGGCATCGCGGAGGGCAGCCACGCGGCCCTCCATAGTTTCGAGGTCGAAGCTGTCGGCCGCGTAGCGGTGCGAGAAGTAGAAGCCCGTCGCCTCGCTCTTGCGCGCCTGCTCGTGCAGTTCCTCCGCAACCGACCGCGCCGGAGTGAATGCCGTGGTGACGCTGAGGTTCCATGCGTCGGCGTCCTGCGCTTGACTGCGTTCTGCTCGGTGATGCGCCGGATGGCGTGGTGCGCCGGATCGACCACCGCCACGTTTCATCCCACCCGTGCACGAGGCGCGGCTGCCGTCGCCGGTTGGGTGAGCGCGTCATCGACTTCACGATGCCGTGGCCGTCGCTCTTCTCCACGAACTGCTCCGTGACGTTCAGGTGGTCGGCCAGCTCGCTTTCTTCCGCGATGACCTTCAGCGTGTGGTAGGCCAGTTCCTCCGACTGCCACCCGACCACGCGAACAGGAGCGCCAGCGGATCGACCACCGGCCGACCGATCGGGTTGCCCCCGCCGTCGAATCCGTCACACCGAACCGGCCAAGCAGCTCCGCGAACGCGATCAGCGCCATCAGCTCGGTCTTGCTCCAGCTCTTGCACTTCATCAGCCGCCGTGTGGAAGCGTCGACGCCGGCGCGCTCGTGGCCGTGCGGGTACACCTCATAGAGCCGGTAGACCTCGCGCTCCTGTTCCTGTGACAGTTTCAGCGGCTGCCCGACCACATCGCCGGGACCGTGACACGCGAACGCCTGCATCCAGTCGAGCACGTCACCGCCGATGCTCGGCCACAGCACGTCATCAACCGGGTACACCAGCTCAGACACGCGGGTCCTTCCGCTTCGCTGGCCGGTCGGTGTCGGCGGTGGCCGCCTCATCGGGCAGCGGTGAAGGCAGGAACAGCCCGAGGCGCTTACGCCCGGCGCGGATCACGGGCGCGTACCTGAACCGCTCTTTGGCGGACTCCGCACGGTGGAAGTCATCGATCAGCCGCAGCAGCTCGCGCGCTTCTGCCAACTCGACCTCGCTCCATAGGCTCATCCATCCCCCGCTCGCCCAGCGCATCCATTCCTTCCGGGTCACGGGTAGCAGCGTCGTGTCGCGGATGGAGGTCTTGACGACTTTCGCGGTCGGTCGTCGCCTCAGCTCTGCCTTCGTCAACGCCACCCGTCGGCCCCCCCGTGGTCGAACCGTCGAACGGGCCGGTCCGTCGTCTGAGATGGTGCGAGAGTCGGGCGAGATGACGAAAAACCTACGTTCGCGCCTACGCGGTCCCAGGTCGCGCCTGCGCAGGACCCAAACCGTGCAAGAATCCTGTGAGTTTTTTTCAACCTCCGATGCGCCCGCGAACTGCACACCACAGGGGTCCCTACCCTTCCCCCCACACACCACATCATCACGGCGACCGTCTGCCGCAGCCGCTTCGACACAGCACGCACATGACCGTTCACGTCGGCCTGACCCCGCGCGATCGCTTGCGTTCCTCCGCATGGAAGCGGGCGTGGCACTTTGCGCATTCGCTCTCCAGCGGACCTCCACCCACGGGACCGTCGCCGTCGAGGTGGTTCGCCAGCACGGCCCGCGCACCGCACCTGCACCACGGATGCTCCCGAAGCTGCTTGGCCGCTTCCCTGCGCCACCGCCGCGACGAGTGTCCCAATGCCCGGCTCACACTTTCACCCCGTAGGTAGCGGCAACCTGCGGCTCGCAGTTGCTGCACACGCCCACCACCATTACCCTCTTCGCCGGATGCAGCCGCACCGCCTCCGGCAGCCACACGATCGTCGCCATCGCCATCGCCGTGTGCCGTTCCCGCCGCTTCCGGTTCATGTCGCGTTCGCGCTGCAACGCCTGCCATGCCTCCCGGTTCACGCACCCACCTTCCGCACGCACAACCTCACATACTTCATACGCCCTCCTTCACCGTGTAGACCCACGACGGCCGACCACGGGAGAACCGCATGTGTCGCAACTCCCTCTCCAGCACGCCTCGTTCGTGCAGGTACCTCAGACGCGCGCACGCGGTGATGTGTGCGATGCCAGCGAACCCTGCCAGCTCGGCAGCGGTTGCCCTACCGAGCGCGGCGACAAGCTCGATCAGTTCGTCATCAGGAATCGAAACGCGTCGTCCTGCTCTTTCACGCTTCTGCGCCCCGGCCTTTGTGCCACTCACCTACATATTTTATCTGCGCAAGATAAAAGAGTTCACTTCGGGGCTAGCTTGCGTTTCCCGTATCCGTGCTTGCGTTCGGCTTTGAGGATCGCGCGTTCGACGGGCGTCGGTGGCTTCCTGTGTTCGAACATCAGGCGCTGGATCTCCGCTGATGACACCTTCACTCCCATGCGTCGAGGTTTACGGTCAGAATCTATCCTCGGCTCCGCATCCTTCATACCTTTCCCTCCAATGTCCGATGTCTAGAGCGATGTCCAGAGACACCCAAACGGGCCGGATTTGTTGACCCTGTACTGGACAGACACGAGCGTCCCTATAAGGACGCGAGCTGTCCAGGACGGGTGTCAACCGGCGACCATAGACCACGACTTCGCGTTGCCCTGCTTCCCCTGTGCGACCGTTCCGTCCTTCTCCATCGCCTCCAGGTCGCGCCCGATCGTCTTCTCCGAGATCGAGGCTTTCAGCATCGAGCCCACGACCTCCGCGACACGCTTCGTCGTGAAAGCCTCACCGGGATGTTCGGACAGCAGCTTCCTGACCATCAGGCGCCGGCCCTCCACTTTGTGGTCCTGCTCTGCCTCGGCCGGCACCAGCCGCACGAACTCGCCGCCGCCGGCCGCGCCCTTCACGACCTCCGCGACCTTCCCCGACCGGCTGCGCGTCTTCGTCAGCGTCAGCTCGCCGTGCCGATCCGGCGTGATGGCCTTCCCGCCGCTGACCCTGTAGACGGCCTCGACCGTCGCGGACTTGCTGATCGCGCCCCGCGCCCTCGTGCCCTCGTGTCCCGTGTTGTCGAGGATGAGGACGGCGATGCCGTGATCCGCGAGGGGATCGATCACGTTGCGCATGAACCTCACGATGTCCCGATTGCTGTCCTCCTCGAAGCCGAACTGGCTCAGGAGGCGGGACCACGAGTCGAGGATGAGGAGGTCCACCGGGTAAATCGCCTCGACCCACGCCACGAGCAGCGGCTCGCTTGCAAGCACCGATGCGAGGTCGAGGCGGGGGAGGTACACGCCGTTGCGCTGCCATGCCTCGCGGGCGTCCCAGGCGTCGAACACCGGCTGGAACCGTTCCGCCATCTCCAGCTTGTCGTTCTCGACGTCCACGTATGCGACCCGGCCCCCGGCCGATGCCACCTGCACGGCCAGCAGCACAGCCGCCTGGGTCTTGCCCTCGCCTTCGCGCGCGATCCACGACTGACGTTCGCCCGCGCGGATGATCCGCTCGGCACCAGGCACCCACCGGACGGGCTGGTTGGTGTCGGCCGTCAGGAGGTCGAAGTCGCTCCACTCCCGCAGCGGCGCCAGGGCCGCCAGCTCCTCGACTTCCTGCTGGATGGCCTCGATGTCATCCGCCATGACGCATCCGGTGCAGCTCGCCGTCGAGGTCGCGCTGTAGCAGCCCGATGTCGTAGGCATCCGGGTCCAGCCCGTCGAGCGTCCAGTCGGCGCCCCGATCGATCACTTCACCGTTCTTCGCGCGGACGTACAGGTGTCCGCTGATGATCGCTGCTAGGTATGGCTGGCACATCGGGCTTCCTCTTCTATGGACATGGACACACCGGACAAACCGATTGTATCTTGGTGTCCGTCAAAAGCGGGCGGCCGAGCCCGAAGACCCGGCCGCCCGATGTGTCGTCAGCGCCGCGACGTGAGGTGCCACCACCCGCACTTCGGGCAGCGGTATGTTCTCGTCGGCGCGACGCCCTTCCGGTGGAGCCTATCCGGCTTGCAGCCGAGGGCCACGAGCTTCCTGCGCGCGTATCCCTCCTCTGCATATGCGAACTTGCCGGACGGGCAGAGCTGGATCACTTCCCCGTCGCGTCGTGGACCAGCCTCGCGAGGGCTCCGTCGGGAAGCCCGCGGGCTTCCTCCGCGACCTGCCGATCGGCGGCCTCGGCCTCGGCGTATGCGAGCTGCTGCGCGACCCCGCTGAGGATGGACATGATGTCTTCCTCGCGGCAGAGCAGCCCGCCGACGACGGCGCTCAGCGCGCCCTTGAACTGCGGGTACTCGGCCTCGATCGCCCTTACGACTTCGGACGCGAGGCCGGCCGGGCTGTACATGTCCCGGTCCTCGGTGATGTGGTGGAGCGCTGCGTGCAGCGCATCCTCTTGTGTGGGTGTAGCACCCATCGTATGTCCTTCCGGTGATCCTGCTCAGGCCCGTTTCTGGGCCACGTCGCCGAACTCGACCGATCGGACTTCCGGGCTGACCACCGCCCGGCTGGGTCGCGGGCATGTGCTCCCGCGAAGGGCAGCACGGATTATGGCACAGGCGACCCTCGGCCGTCAACTTGGCAGATTGTTCACACCCGTGGTATATGCGCGGGCGCGTGTACTGCGCGCTCGCGGCGGTCGATGCCGGGCGTGCTAGCTCACCAACTTCGCCACGATCGCACCGATCAGGGCGACCACCCCGGTGGCTGCGAGCCACCTAAGCGGCCTGCCGAGCCTCTGTAGCCGGGTGGGATCACCCTCACGTCTCAGCTCCAGGGCCGGTACGACCATCGGCAACGGAAAGCGAAGGCGGCGACGCCCTTCGTCAAGCTGTTTTTCTAGGGCTTGTGCGATGCCGTGAACGATCACCTCGGCCGTCCCGTCGATGCTCATCCATACGGGGGCGACCATCCTTTTGTTGAACGTGATGTATGCGTTCACCTTCCACGGATAACTATGTTCGTTTGGTGTGCCGCTGACGACGATGCACCTGATGGAGCGCAGGTCGCCGCCGACGCCGCGTTCAAAGTCTTCGGGCGTGTCGAACTCATCCTCCCGCCCCGGCCGCTCCACCGTCATATGAAGCGTGATCTCTTCGTTGATCGCCTCGCTCATGAGCCTGCGCACGCTGCGCCCGATATCTCCCACCTCTTTCGTGGTTCCGCCCCACGCCAGGATGTTGTGTGTCCTTGTGAACTTTGGCACAGGCACGTAGCCTAATCGTCGGGCCAGTCGGCGCTCGGACGTCGTCGGAGTTCCGTTTGCAGTCGGCGCCAGGCGTCAAGCCGGGGGCGTCGGCTCAGCTACCCGATCCCCGACCGAAGTCCGCCTGCGAGTTCCCGAATCTGACGCACAGCAGCACGCATCGATCCGACGTCCATCTTCGAGACATCCTTGCCCATCAGGCCGGGCGCGGTTGTACCGCACTCGGCCGGGCTGATCGCCTGAACGACGGGATCGTCCGGGAACTGTTGCTTGGCGGCCTCAAGCAGCGCATTGAAGATCTGAGCCGTCTGCCACGACGGATAAGTCTCAGCTTTGAAGTCCTTGAGACTTCCGTCGAAGCCACGAAGCCGCTTGGCGAGGTCGTCCATCAAGGCCGGGGGACGTGTACGCCGATGCTCTCGCGGCCAGCGTCGGTGATGTTCCAGTGGTTCCCGCCGGTGCGCTCGATCAGGCCGCGACCTTCAGCGCTGGCTGCCCACTCGGCTATTGCCTGCTGGTCGATCTGATCTACGTCACCGGCTGCGACCTCAAGCTGCCGCGCGTTCGACGCTCCGTGCTCGAACAGGTGGCGCAGCAGCATGACCTCTGTCTCAGGGTTCATTTCGCGGCAAAGGCTAGCAGGGCAATGTCAATGAGAGGCGTCTGCCGCTCGCACGCTCGCGGAGGTCGATGCGGCGCGGGCTATCCGACCAGACAACTACGCTGCCGTGATGCCCCTAGCCATCGCAGGCAACGGTGGACGCTACGGCAATCGGCACGCTGGCGCTGGCGATCGTGACCGGCGGTGTCGCTCGCTATTTGGTTGGAGATCATTGCGTCAGGGCCAGAAGGAGGTCGAAGAAGCGCACCGACCCGTCCTTGTCCCGGTCGTGATTGCCCGTCCGCCCACGACGCGCAGAGCGTAGGCAGAAGCCGACGCACGTTCCCCGATCGCCCGAGCGTGGCCGCGCCCGGAGTGCTAGCCGTTCCGGTCCAGAACATCGGATCGGTCTCCTGCTCTCCGTGTCGTAGCTTCTATCGAACGGCTGGACGAGCAGGGCAACCTGTATCGCGGCGCGATCGAGCAGCAGTCGCCCGGCGCAGTGGCAGGGATCGGCAAGGATCTGAACTGTCCCCATCGAGATTGGCTATCACGGCTGGGAGGAACGTTGGAACTTCCAGTTGCGGCTCGTGTATGAGGATGTCGCCGGCAAGCGGTGGGTGACGGTCGGCCGCTACATTCCCGAGCGTCGACGATATGAGGGTGTCGGCTTCAAGCCTCTGGCATCGGTTGACCCACGCCCCTAGCCGATCACCAGCACGCGAGCGTGGTCAGTCGGGCAGCCGCAGCCTGGCGGCCGTCTCGCGTGTGCCCTACGCGCTGACGTAGGTCGTCACGACGACGGTCTCCACCCCGTTTCGTGGTAGGTGCCCTTCCGGCCGCGGAAGGTGGCGCGGTCCCCAGCACCCATGTTTTGCTTTCCTCTTCCCAGATCAGACCCGTGCAGGAGTTCCTGTGGCACGACACACGTAGTTCTACGGGCACCCAACGGATCGACCCATGCCCTTCATCGACTTTCATCATGAGCTGGCGTTCGTACCCGTCGCGGTACCCGTCGTACTCGAAGCCGACCGTTTCCGGCCCGTTGTATTCGGCGAAGAGCTGGGCGGTCATCCGTTCGCGCGCAACAGACCGGTTGCTCGCTTCCGCAGTCGCCACCGGCAACACCGCTGCAACCGCAACCGCAACTAGGACAGTTGTCTTCACGGTGTCATCCTATCGACAGCCGGTGCGCGGGCTCTGAGCCGTGCTCGTCACCCGAGCGACGATCCGGCCGCCCGGCTGTGGTATCAGGCAGCGCCACGCACGAAGGCGGGGAGCGCGAGCATCCCATCGTGCAGCGACGGCAGCACGGCGTCGTCGGGTAGACCCTCCTCGCGCAGCACGCGGGCGGTAGCCTCCGCCGCCAGCGTCGGCACGACCACGAAGCCGCTCCGGTTGCCCTGCAACGTGAAGCTCTCGAAGTTCTCGCGCAGCGCGGCGTTGAGCGACCT
This sequence comes from uncultured Solirubrobacterales bacterium, assembly GCA_963831945.1. GTDB lineage: Bacteria > Actinomycetota > Thermoleophilia > Solirubrobacterales > Solirubrobacteraceae > Palsa-744. The sequence continues at coordinate 957,279 of CAWHSC010000003.1, forward strand.
TCACGTCGGCGCCCGCTTCCGCGATCTTCCCGCTGAGGCGGGTCCACAGCGCTTTGGCTGCGGTGGCCGGGTCCGGCGCCGCTTCGTCGGCCAGCGCGTCCAGCGCCGCATCGGCTCGCTTGCGGGCGGAGGCTGCCTCGTCCCGCTTCAGCTTCGCGGCGTCTTTGAGCAGCGCGCGCTCGTCCGGGTCCTCGGCGCCCGCGAATTCCGCCGTCGCCCGCTCGGCTGCCCGCTCGGCTGCCTTCGCATCCTCGGCGGCAGCCGACGCCTCGCGCTTGAGGTGGTCGCGTTCGGCGCGCTGCCCCGATTCAAGCTGCTCTAGAAGGGAGGCGGCGTCGCCGAGAAGGCGCTCGATCCCGCCGACCACGGCCTCGTCTATCGCGTTCGCGTCGAGGATCGGGGCGGCGCAGTGATGCTCGTGCGCCGGGTCGTATTCGCGCCGGTTGCGGCAGACGTAGTGCCGCACGCGGGAGGCGTCCTTGACCCCCTGCATGGTGTCGCCGCACGCTGCGCAGCGCGCCAACCCGCTGAGCGGATAGCCCTCCGGCGGTCGGCCGCGCCCGCGCTTCGTGCCGCCACCGGAGCGCTTGGTCGGACTTCAGCCGCTCGAAGGTGCCGATGTCAACGTAGGTCGGCCAGTCGCCTTCGTAGCGCTCGCCCCGGTAGGTCTGCTGCCCGGCGTAGAAGGGGTTGTTTAGCACCTGCTGAACGCGGTTGGTCGTGAAGGGGCGCGGCTGGTACTCGACCTCACGACCGCCGCGCCCGATCCGCGTGCGCACCGGCCGCGTCAGCGCGCCGGCTCGTCCAAGCTCCAAGCTGATCCGCTGCATCGAGGCTCCCTGCTCCCCCAGCCGCCAGATGAGGTCGTAGTGCGGCTCGTCCTCGGCGTGCTTCGTGATCCAGCGCTTGACCTTGCCGCGCCCGTCAACCTCGTGGTGGACTTCGTAGCCGCCGGGCAGGATGCCGCCGCGCCATTCGCCGCGCTCGACCGTGCGCCGATACCCGTCCTTGATGCTGCTGCTCTTGCGCGCGCTATCTTCGTTGTTGCGCATCCCCATCAGCGCGGCGTCGAGGATTGACTCGCAGGCGCGCGGGTCCTGCACGGACTTGATCGTGACGTTCGCCTTGATAGCCCAAAGCGCGTACTCCACGAGGTGCGCGCCCTGGACCGCATCGCCGCGCGCCAGCCTGTCGGAGTGCTGGACGATCAGGATGCAGGGCGCGATCCGTTCAGCGTGCGCGCGAGCCCGCGCGAGCCCATCGCCTCGGCTGCCGTGGTAGGCCGACTTCGCTTCGTCCTGGTACTCGGCCACCACCGGGTAGCCCTCGCCCTCCGCAAGCTTGCGGCAGTCCGCAAGCTGCGTGGGGATCGAGCCCTTCGGGTCCTTGGTGCTCTTGGCTGCGTAGATGATGGAGTCCATTCCCATTGGCCTCATTGTATTTGTGGGTCCGCGTAAATTGACAATCGCTAAGCGGTGGCACTGGTAGAGGTCCACGTGGTCGGTGCGCAGGCGCTCAAGCGAGGCGTCGAGCTGCTTGTGGATCTGCGCCGCGGAGAGCCCCCGGTCGGTGTCCGACATCGAGAAGTACACCTTCGTCGCGAGCACGTAGGAGGAGCGCTCGTAGCCGGCGAGCACCTCCCCCAGCAGCGTCTCCGCCGCGCCGCGCCCGTAGACGTTGGCCGTGTCGAAGAAGTTGATCCCCGCGTCGAACGCCGCCTTCACGCACGCCTCAGCCTGCTCGCGCTCCACCCCACCGGAGTAGGTCAGCCACGAGCCGAGGCTGATCTCCGAGACCTCCAGGTCGCTGGTGCCGAGTTTGCGGTAGTGCACGTTGGGAGGAGCCTAGCGGCATCGACGAGCGAACAGGTCTCCCAGAGCGGCCCGAGTGCCTTTCCGATGCAACACTGGGCGCGGCCGGCGGGAATGAGAGGCTGCTCCGCTATCCGCGCACTGCGCTGGCCTCCAGCGTCTGCTTGACGACCTTCGTCCCCTGCTCCATCATCTCGCCGGTAGGGCCGGCGAGCGCGTTGGGCAGTAGGTCGGCCACCCACACGAACCTGGCTGCGTCCTCCCCCTCGGGGAAGACCTGCGCTGAGGCGTTGTGGTGGGTGTACGGTCCTTCAACCACCGACCACACGAGCCGGCGGGCCTCGTCGTCGAGGTCCACGAGCACCTCACGGAGCACCGTGCCGTTGAAGAAAGTGACGAGCCTGTCGGCTCCGTCGAGGCGGGTGTCGACTACAAAGCCCGGCACGAGACGCTGGTGCAGAGCCCCCCAGTCGCGAACGGCGGCCCACACGCTCTCCGGGCTCGCGTCGACCGTGATCTCCGTACGGATGGAAGCCATGTGTCTCCTGTCTTGTGTGTGGGTAGGACTGGAACGCCCTTGACGGGCTTGCGAGAGCAGTCCACGACGGTGCGCCGGCCACAGCGTCCCGCGAAGCCTCCGCGTCGCTGCTCTCGCTCTCCACGTCGCTGCTCGGTGACACGATGATGACGACGTGGACCCCGCCTGTCTGGCGAAAATCGGCCAACGACAACGTGCCCTTCCAGCGCAGACGCGACCCTACCGCCGCCGCCCCGCGGCAAAGCTCTGCACGGGCGGAGCGACGGCGCGCATGCCGGCGCCCACCTCGGTGCCGTCCTCTTCCGCCTCACGGCCCGTCCGCACGGCGCCGTCCGCGACAGCGCCAGGGAGGGGGTGCACCTGCGCCTGCGCGGGAGCCTCCTCTCCGGGCGCAGGGGCCAGGTGGCGCTCCAGCGCGGCGAGCTCGCGCACGACCACGTTGACGACCGGGGGGACCTCCTCCAAGCCCGCGAGGCGCTCCACCGCGGTGCGCTCCAGGCGCCCGCGGGCGAGCAGCAGCGGCTCGGCGCGGGCGAGCGGACGGTGGCGTTCGTACATGGCGCAGGGGACGATCAGGTTGACGTGGCCCCACTCGTCCTCGAACAGCAGGAACATCGTGCCCTTCGCGGTCCCCGGCCGCTGGCGGGCGATCACGAGCCCGGCGACGGTCACGGCGGAGCCCTGGGGCAGGCGGGCGAGTTGGGGCGAGGTGGCGAGCAGGTGCGCGGTGAGCCGGGGGCGCAGGGCGGCCATCACGTGGTCGCCGACAGTGACGCCGGCGGTTGCGTAGTCGGCGATCAGGCGCTGCCAGCGACTCAACGGACGCAGGCGGGGCGCCTCAGGGAGCTCCAGGGGCAGCGCGAGCTGGGTGCCCTCGCCTCCGGCCGCGCGGCCGGGGCCGGCGATCCCGAGCTGCCACAGGGCGAGGCGGCGGCGCGCATCCGCGGAGCGGGTCCCACCGCGCGCACTCGCGGAGCCCGCCGCCACGGGAACCCCTTCGGCCTCCACGAGGCCGTCGCAGGCCCCGGACCAGGCGAGCTGCTCCAGCGTGGGCCGCCCGGCGCCGCAGCGCGCGGCCAGCTCCCCGAGGCTGCCGAAGGGCCCGCCGCGCTCGCGCTCGGCGACGAGCTCGCGTACCTCCTCCGCGCGGACGTCCTTGACGTAGCCGAGGCCGAGACGCACACCCAGGCGCACCTCCCCCACGCCAGCCGACTGCCCTGCTCCAACCACCTGCCCCTCACCAACGGCCTCCCCCACGCCCACCACCCTCCCCACGCCAACCGCCTCCCCCGCGCCAGCCGCCAGGGTGGGGTCCTGCCCTCTCTCCACAGTGCACTGCACCCCAGAGGCGTTGACGTCGAGCCCGAGCACGGAGATACCGCGGTTCTCAGCCTCGTGCAGGAGGGTGTCGGGGGCGTAGAAGCCCATCGGCTGCTCGTTGAGCAGGGCACACAAAAACTCGGGGCCGTAGTGGACGCGCAGCCACGTGGACTGGTAGGCGAGCAGGCCGAAGGCGGCGCCGTGGGCCTTGGGGAAGCCGAAGCCGGCGAAGCCCTCGACCATCTCCCACACGCGCTGCGCCGTGGCGAGGTCGGCCCCCACGTGGCGGAGCGCCCCGGCGAGGAAGCGCTCGCGGTGGCTCTGCAGCGCCTCGTGGGAGCGCTTGCGGCTCATCGCGCGGCGCAGCCCGTCGGCCTCGCGCGGAGAGAAGCCGGCGAACGCCTGGGCGACCTCCATGACCTGGTCCTGGAAGATGATCGTGCCGAGCGTGCTCCGCAGCACGCCGCGCAGTGAGGGGTGAGGGTGGGGCACCTCGTAGGCGGGGTCGGCGCGCAGGCGCCGGCGGTGCTCGATGTAGGGGTTGATCGCGCCGCCCTGGATCGGCCCGGGGCGCACGATCGCGACCTGCACCGTGAGGTCGTCGAGGTTCTCGGGGAGCGTGCGCCGCAGCGACTGCATCTGGGCGCGCGACTCGATCTGAAAGACCCCGACGGTGTCCGCGCGACGGACCGCCCGGAAGGTGTCGGGGTCGTCGAAGGGGATGCGCGAGAGGTCGATGCGCTCACCGCGGGCGCGGGCGACGAGCTCGACGCAGCCTTCCACCGCGGAGAGCATCCCGAGCCCGAGCAGGTCGATCTTGAGGAAGCCCGCGTCGGCGCAGGAGTCCTTGTCCCACTGCACCATCTGGCGGCCCTCCATCGCGGCGGGGACGACGGGGCAGCAGTCGATCAGCGGCCGGGTGGCGAGCACCATCCCGCCGGAGTGCTGGGAGAGGTGGCGAGGCAGACCGTACGCCTCCGCGGCGAGGCGCGCGAGCCACGCCCAGCGGGGGGAGGCGTGCGCACCGGAGCGCGCGGCGGCGGAGGGAGCGTCGCCGTGAGGACGAGGGCTTGGATCATTGGGATGGAGGGCGGGGTCGCGTGGTGCACCCCCGAGCGCGGTGTCGATGCCGTGCTCAGCGGAGCGGACGGCACCGAACACAGTGTCGACATCGCGCTCAGCGGCACCTCGGTGGTTGTCGGCCGCACGTGCCACGCGCTCGATCTCCCCGGGCGGCAGGCCGAGCACCTTGCCGAGCTCGCGGATCGCGCCGCGGGCGCGGAAGGTCGGGAAGGCCGCGACGAGCGCGGCGCGTTCGCGGCCGTAACGCTCGTGCACACGGGGGATCAGAACCTCGCGGATGTCGCGGGGGAAGTCGAGGTCGATGTCGGGGAGGTGCTCGAGGCCGGTGTGCAGGAAGCGCCCCAGCAGCAGACGGTTGCCGATCGGGTCGATGTGGGAGAGGCCGGTGAGGTAGCAGACGATCGAGGAGACCGACGAGCCCCGCCCGCGGCCGGGCGCGAGCAGCGCCCGAGCGGAGTCCGGCCCGCGCACCTCCACGGCGACCTCGCGGGCCAGCTCGAGCAGCTCGTGGTGCAGCAGGAAGAAGCCGGCGAGCCCCAGCGCGTCGATGATGCGCAGCTCCTCCTCCAGCCGCGCCGCGGCCTCGTGGAGGGACCCGTAGCGCTCGGCCAGCCGCGCGCCGCACAGCTCGGCGAGGCGGCGCGCCGCACCGGCGTCCTCGGCCCCGGGGTAGCGGTAGCCGAGGTCCCTCGTCAGGTCGAAGCGCAACTCCTCGGCGAGGCGCAGCGTCTCGCGCACCGCGGCTGGGTGCTCGGAGAAGCGGGCGGCCATCGCCGCAGGGGCGGACAGCACGTGGCTGTGGTTGCCCCGCCGCAGCGGCTCGGAGGCGTCGAGCGTGGTGCGGTGGCGCAGCGCCACGAGGGCGTCCTGCAGCGCCGCGCGGGAGCGCGCGTGGGCGTGCACGTCGCCGGTGGCCACGCACGCCACACCGAGGCGCCGGGCGAGCGCCTCCAGGGCGCGGTTGCGCGCGCGGTCGTGGCGGGCGTAGGGGCGCTGCAACTCCACGCGCAGGTTGCGCGGGCCGAACGCGTCGAGCAGCCGCCGCGCGGTGGGCTCGTCGTGCACGCCGTGGGCAGCGCAGCCGGTGAGGCACACCAGCCCCTCGCTGTGCTCGCACACCGCCTCCAAGCTCACCGACGGCTCGCCACGCTCGCGGCCCGGTCCCTCGCGCGTGTGGGCGTGCGCGCGGGTCAGCAGCCGGCAGAGGTTGCGCCAGCCGCGCGCGTCGCGCACGAGCAGCGTGAGGTGGCGCCCATCCGTGGGGGGACCGGCCGGAGAGTAGGGAGAGTGGGATCCCATACCCGCCCCGCGGCGATCATGGCGGGCATCGCCGCCGGCTGTGGTCACGTCGAGCTCGGCGCCGTGGATCGCGCGTACTCCGCACGTCCCGGCGGCTTGGGCGAGCTCCATCGAGCCGGAGACGGAGTTGTGGTCGGTGAGCGCCAGCGCGGTGTAGCCCAGCTCCCCCGCCCGCCGCGCGAGCTCGTCGGGCAGCGAGGTCCCGTCCAGGAAGGAGTAGGCGGAGTGGCAGTGCAGCTCGACGTAGGGAGACGTGTCCGCCGAGCCGGGCACCCTCACCCCTCCCCCAGCTCCCGCACGTGGCGTTCGGTCGTCTTCTGCAACGCTCAGCCCGCCTGGACGAACCACTCGCCGGAGCAGAGGTCGCGGAAGACCACGAGGTTGCGCCCGCGCGCGCTCACGACCTCCCAGTAGCGACGGCGCAGCGGCCGGCCAGTCCACCAGCGGTCCTCCACCAGCCACGACTCCCGCACCTGCTCGACCCGCCGGCCGTCCACTGCGCGGGGTGTCCCGCCGGTGCCCATCTGCACCCGTGCGGGGCGCGGCAGGTTGAGCGCGCGAGGAGCAGCCACGTCTGCGGCACGCGGATGCCCGCGGGAGGCCGAGCGATCCCTGCCGGAGGCCGCGCGCCTGCTGGAGGTCGAGCGTTGCACGAGCCAGCCCCGCGCTCAACCGGGGAAGGGGGTGAACACGACTCGCCGCTCGGGCACGCGCGAGTCGGGGTCGACGCACAGGGCGCGCAGCGCGGCCTCCGGCCCGGCCGCCGCGCGCACCTGGCCCACGGCCTCCCGCAGGCGTGCGCGGCGCACCCCACGACCGCTCTCCAGCAGCGCGCCCTGCGCTCCCTCCGGCGGACCGAAGCGCTCGGCGGCGAGGCGCAGCGCCGCGGCAGGCGCGGGCAGCAGCGCCAAGCGCGAGGCCAGCGCCAGGCGCAGGCGCCGTGGGTCGGAGAGCGCTTCGCGGAGCGCCACCCGCTCGCGCCACGTGCCACCCTCGACCAGTCGCGCGGAGAGCGTCAGCGTCCGCAGCGTCCGCCCGCGCCGCTCCGGGCGTGCCAGCAGACGGTCCACGAGCACGCCGAGGACGCGCTCCAGGACCAGTCCAGAGCCAGCCTCCCACAGCTCCAGCGACTCCTCCAGGCGCTCCTCGACAGAGCGCGCCTGCAGCGGGTCGTCCTCGCCACGGGCCAGGCGCCAGGCGAGCGCGCCGGGCGCCCCGAAGCGGTCGGCCACGGCGTTGCGCCCCAGCGCCGCGAGCTCCCCCAGCGTGCTCACACCCAACCGCGTCAGGGGCTCCACCAGCGCAGCGGTCTCCGCGCGGTAGCCCAGCAGCGCCACCGGACGGGAGGCGAGGTAGCGGCGGGCGGGGGTGCCTTCGCCGACGAGCGCCGGGCGACGCGAGCGGACCTCCAGCGCCGCGGCCAGCGCGCAGAAGCGCGTCGGACCTGCCCCTACCCGCGCGGGACGACCCAGCGCGCGGCGCGCGGCGGCGGCCACTCCCTCGTCCCCCCCGTGCAGCCCGCGCAGGCCGTCGGACTCGAAGTACGCGAGACCCGCCCGCGCGAGCTCCGGGGCGGCGCCGATCCCCTCCAGTGCGCGCGCCGCCGCCTCCCACTCCTGCGCCACGCCGAGCGGGTCGCCCGCCACCAGGCGCAGCTCCGGACAGCGCGCAAGCGCCTCCCCCAGCACCATCCCGCGGAGCACCCCGAACGCCTCCGCGGCGCCCGAGACCTCCCCCACCCGAGGCTCAGACCCCAGCGCGGGAGCAACGGCCAGCGCGCACCCCGCCAACGCCTCCGCGCCGCCGGCGGCGACGGTCAGCTCGAAGCGGGGGAGGTTGACGCAGACGACCATGGGCGAACGTATGTTCGCATAGGAGAGCGCCACTTACAAGGGGAACTCCAGATCGGTAACGCTGAACACGGCGCCACCGATGGGTTGGCCATCCCGAGTTGGCCGGTCGGTGCTATTCATACGCCCGTGGCGAGGACGGCGATCGGCGCGGAGATGCGCGAGCGAATCTCCCGCGTGACGAACCAGCGTGCACGACGACTGCTGGAACTGATCGTTGAGCATGGCGAGGTGACCACCGAGGAGTTGACCGAGCAATACGGCTACAACCATCCCCCGCGCGCGAAGAAGGACGCGATGGACCTCGGATTCCCCGTCGTCTCGCGCACTGTGCGGTCGAAAGACGGGACACGCAGCATCTCGGCTTACAGTCTTGACCTCAACGCGACGTTCGTTGACGGCCGCACTGGCAGAAAGCTCATCACCAAGGTTTTCAGAGATGAGCTACTGAAGATCGCAGATGGTCGCTGCGCCATCTGTGGCGGCATCTTCCCCGGCCGAGCGCTCCAAGTCGATCATTGCGTTCCGTACGAGATCGCGGGTGAGGTCGACGAACCCCGCGTGGCCGATTTTCAGATGCTCTGCGCCTCGTGCAACCGCTCCAAGTCATGGACCTGCGAGCGAGAATGCCCGAACTGGACGAAGCGCTCGGCAGCAGTCTGCGCCACCTGTATTTGGGCCTCGCCCGAGGGTTACGAGCACGTCGCGACACAACAGCGGCGGCAGGTCACCCTGACATGGGATGGGGCCGAGGTTGAGGCCTTCCACAGCCTCCAAGCCGCTGCGCAGGCAGACGGCTTGGACGTTGCCACCTACCTGCGACGTTTACTCGACCAGAGCTAGCTCCTTCTGAGCGAACGCCGGAACCGGAATGTCCGAGCCCGACAGCCTCGCTGAGACGTACAGCGACTCGACGGTCTCCTCCACTCTCCCGGCGAGGGTGGCCTGCGAAGACCGGCCAGCGTGAAGGTCCAGCCGCGCACCCCATAGCGCAGACGACAGGGACATTCCGTACGTCCGCTCGCCGCTTCGGCCATCGTACGACAGTATCCACGGGACTTCGCGCTCGTTGAGGTCGACGAGCATCGCCTCCAGTCGTGCACGCTCGAAGCCTTGGTGGTACCGCTTGTCCGCCCCCTCGGTGGTGCCTTGCCAGGGAGGGTCCAGGTAGACCAGATCGTCCGGTCCCGCCTCGCGAGCACAGTCCTCAGCATCCCCTGCAAATGTCGTTGTGCGGCTCTTGAGCAGGTTATGTGCTCCGAATAGCTCGCCCGCCATCTTCCGGGGATGCATGCCCCTGCGGCGGTGGTCAGCGGACTGCGAGAACCCGAATCTCGAGAAGCGGGGGGCGTTCTTCACACAGCGGGCTAGGAGGTAGAGGAGACGGGCTGCCTCCGGTTCGGCGTTGAACTCCGCGCGGATGCGGTCGAAGTGCTCACGACTGCCCTCACTGAGCTGTCCCTTCCAGAAGCCTTCGTAGCGGCGGGCGAGTCCGGCCGGATCGCCGAGTACCTGCTCCCAGATCGACACAAGCGGAGTGAGCGAGTCTCCGATGACGTAACGTCGTGCGACCCCACGCGAGGAGGCGGCAATCGTCAACGCCGCCGAACCGGCGAACGGCTCATAGAGCGTCACGACAGGGCGGCCTCCGGCCGCCGACAAGATGCGCTCGGCAAGGCGGCGCTTGCTTCCCTGGTAGGGGATCGGGTGAGGCAGGCGGGTCTGCATGCAATGAAAGCTACTGGTCGCAGCGGCGGAAACTGCACCGAGTTGTCAGCCGACGGATGGGCCCACCACCCGAGGAAGCGAGACACGGAGGTCGAGCGCGCACCGACCCACGCCAGAGTCGCGGCCCACGCGGACGATCTCAAAAAATCGTCAATCCACTCGCGCGTCGAGTCAACACTAGGGCCGGGCTCCGCCGGCCCGCGCCCAACCCCGTACTGGTGGGAGGGGGCACTGGGGGAGGGCCTGCCCTCCCCCAGTCTAGTCCATCCCCAACGGCCCCTCGGCGGAGCCGCTGAGGAACTGGCGCACGAAGGGGTTTTCCGAGGAGAACATCTTCGCGGCGTCGCCCGCCTCCACGATGCGCCCGCGCCACAGCAGCGCGATGTATTCGCCGATCCGCCGCGCGGAGGCGATGTCGTGGGTGACGACGATGTACGTGCCCCCGTGCTGGCTGTGCATCTCCTTGATCAGTTCGCACAGCAGCGCCGTGCGCACGGGGTCGAGGCCCGAGTCGGGCTCGTCGAAGATCACGATGTCCGGTTTCATCACCAGCGCCCGGGCGAACCCTGCGCGCTTGCGCATCCCGCCGGAGAGCTGGTTGGGGAAGTAGTCGATCGCCTCCGTCAGCCCCACGTCGCCGACACGCTCGCGGACCAGCTTGCCGATCTGCGCCTCCGACATGTCCGTGTGCTGGCGCAGCGGGAAGGCGACGTTGTCGAACAGCGACATCGACCCGAACAGGGCGCCGTCCTGGAAAAGCACCCCGATCCTGCGGCGCAGCTCCAGCAGCTCGGGCATCGCGAGGCTCGGCACCGACAGGCCCTTGACGACGACGTCCCCGGAGTCGGGGAACATCAGGCCGATCAGGTGTTTGATCAGCACGCTCTTTCCCGTCCCCGAGGGGCCGAGCACAGTCGTGATCGTGTTGTCGGGGATCGCCACGTTGAGCCCGGCCAGCACGGGCAGGCCGCCGAGGCGCTTGTGTACGTCGTAGCAGCGGATCGACCACTCCCCCTCGCCGTGCTCGGTGTCCCAGTCGAACTCCGAGTGGTACTCGAACTGCGCGGCCGCGTCGAGCGTCGCGTGGGGCTCTGAGGCCGGACCCAGGTCGCCCTCGGGCCGCGTCTCCTCCGGGGTGGGCTGGCTCTGCGTCCCCTCCATGCCCGGATAGTATCGCGCCATGGCACAGACGATCGCGGTCCTCTCCCAGAAGGGGGGCACGGGCAAGACCACCGCGGTGCGTACGCTCACGGACGCCCTGCGGCGCGCGGGGGTGCGCACGCTCGCGGTGGACCTCGACCCGCAGGGCAACCTGTCGGACTACTTCGACGTGCCCCCCGACGCGCAGCCCACCGTCGGGGACGTGCTGAGCGGACGCGCCACTGTGGCGGAGGCGATCCACGAGGACGTGGTGCCCGCCAACCTCAACCTCGCCGAGGCCGAGCTCTCCCTCGGCGGCCGGCTGGGGCGCGAGCTGACACTGCGCCGCGCGCTCGCCAAGCTGCCCGAGGACGCCTACGAGCTCGTGCTGATCGACTGCCCCCCCTCGCTCGGCCTGCTAACCGTCAACGCGTTGGTGGCCGCCGACTACGCGCTCGTCACCGCCGAGGCCCAGTACTTCGCGCTACAGGGAGTCCAACAGGCGCTGGAGGTCATCGAGCTCGCGCGCGACACGCTCAACCCCGAGCTCGAGCTGCTCGGCGTGTTGCTGAACCTCGCGGACATGCGCGCCGTGCACTCCCGCGAGGCGCTGGCCTCGCTACGCGAGCAGCTCGGGGACCGCGTGCTCGACACGGTGGTGCGCTCCTCGATCGCGTACGCCGAATCGGCCGAGCGAGCCATCTCGATCCTCGACCACCGCCCCGACCTCGGTGCCGACTACCTCGCGCTCGCCGCGGAACTGCTCGCCCGGCTGCCGGGGCTGGAGCAGGCGCGGGGGCGGTTGGCGGCGCAGTAGCGGTACGTCCCTGAGCCGGGCGACGAGGCCCGCGGATGGGGGTGTGCCGTGTGGTGGGGTTTGGGGATCGTCCGCGTGACGAGTGGGGGCCACCGAGCGCGTGTGCGCCGGGGCCTCCGTGCCCCCGCGACCGCGGCTTGCCGTTCTCCTTGCCGCGTTGCCTGGTCCGTCGATCTTCGATCGGTCCTCCGTGCCCCACGACCAGGCCGGCCGAGCCTCCCATCCCAAGCGCGGGGTAGCGTGCCTCGGCATGAGCCCGATCGGCGCATACCCATGAGTCCTGGCCTACCCCATACACCGCGGGTCGGCGAGCTGCTGCCCCACGCCACGGAGGCGATTGGCGTGCGCGACAAGCTCCTCAGATATTCGTTGGACCCAACCAATGAGATCGGCGAGCCGAAGGCGAGAGGCTTTGAACGCATCTTAGACATCACGATCGAGGACATCGACTACCTCGAAGGCGCGATCCATGCAGGCATCCTGGCCGTGCCGGTCAGCGCGATGCGGGACAACCCGCCATGGGGGATGAAGTGCGTCGTCGACGTGCCGTTGTACGGACTTCGTGAAAAGCGCGATCGCGTCGTCAACGTCCGGACGGTCTGGGAGATCGCCGGCAGCGATGCCCCGCCGCGACTTGTGAACGCGTACCTGAAGCCCTAGACTGGAGAAACGATGGCAACCGTCAAGCAGGCAATTGGCGAACATGACGTCGTCACCTTCGTGGACGCTGTCGAGAAGGCGGAAAGCGTCGGCACCTGGCCCGCCGGAACCACGGGCGCTGTGATCAGCGACTACGGCGACCACAAGATGATCGACGTCACCAACGAGCAAGGCGAAACTCTGGATATGCCAGTGGTGCCGGTCGAGAAGCTCAGGCTGGCCGCCAAGCACAGCGGTTAGCTCATCCACGCTCGGCGACAGGGACTCCCTACAACTCCCTGACGTAAGCCCCCTGCGGCTCGAAAGGCACCCGCAGCAGATCCGCCCAGCCATCGAGCTCCCCGCGCAGCGCGTCGACCACCGCCCCGGTCTGCTCGTAGAAGCACCACACCAGCACCGTGGGGCCCGCCCCGGAGATCGTCGCGCCCAGGGCGCCCAGCTCCCGCGCGCGGCTGGCGAGCTCGTAGGAGCGGGGGAAGAGGTGCGCGCGGCGGGGCTGGTGCAGGCGGTCCTGCAGGCCGCGCGCCACGAGGTCCCAGTCGCCGCGGGCGAGACCCAGGGTCAGCAGCGCGCCGTGGGCGACGTTGAAGACCGCCTCGGTGAGCGGCACCTCCGCGGGCAGCGCCGCGCGGGCGGCCTGCGTGCGCACCGCGTTGTGGGGGACCACCGCCAGCGCCTCCAGGCCGGTGGGCGCGTCGAAGCGCACGGCCTCGCCGTCGGCGCATACCACGAAGCCGCCCTGGAGTGCCGCCGCGACGTTGTCGGGGTGGCCCTCCAGCTCCGTGGCGAGGTCGAGCAGCGGGGCGTCGAGCTCGAAGACGTGGTCGGCCGCCATCAGGCCCGCCACGATCGCCGCGGCGCTTGAGCCGAGGCCGCCCGCGAGCGGGATGTCCGAGCCGATGCGGAACGTGAACCCCTCGGCGGGGTGCAGGCGCTCGAAGGCCCGCACGCAGAGGTTCTCCCGTCCCCGCGGCAGCGGCAGGTCGGTCTCCACGGCGAACGTCCCCGTCTCCTCAACCTCCAGTTCCACGTGCAGCGCCAGCGCCGCCGCCATGCAGTCGAACCCCGGTCCCAGGTTCGCCGAGGAGGCAGGCGCGCGCACGACGCGCCTACGGATCACACGGGACCGCCATTCATGCCGCAGTCATGACCAGGTGGGCGGGTTTAGATCGGCTGCGCCCCCCTCGGCGGTCTCCTGTCCTGAGCCACCCTCTAGGGATCACCCAAGACCGCCTCCTCCAGCGCCACCGTTTCCGCTGCACACGGGATCACCCGGCCGTTGCTGTTGTCCAGGGCCGTCTGCTGGTCCTTCAGGCCGCGGCCGGTCATCACGCACACCACGCGGGCCGCCCCGTCGGCCCCGTACTTGAGCAGGCCCGCCACCGACGCCGCCGAGGCGGGCTCGCAGAAGATGCCCTCCTTGGCCGCCATCAGCCGGTAGGCCGCGAGGATCTCCCCATCGGAGACCGCGCGGATCGCGCCGCGCGAGGCCGTCATCGCGTCCATCGCGTCCTCCCACCGCACCGGGTTGCCGATCCGGATCGCGCTTGCCACCGTCTCGGGGTGCTCCACCGGGTGGCCCAGCACGAGCGGCGCCGCGCCCTCGGCCTGGAAGCCGAACAGCCGCGGAGCGGCGCCCATCTCTGTGAAGCCACGCCAGTAGGAGGTCACGTTACCCGCGTTGCCCACAGGGATACACAGCAGGTCAGGACCTCCGTCGAGCGCCTCCACGAGCTCGAACGCCGCGGTCTTCTGGCCTTCGATGCGGTATTCGTTGACCGAGTTGACCAGGGTGATCGGGTGGCGTTCCACGAGCTCGCGCACGAGCTCCAGCCCTCTGTCGAAGTTGCCCGACAGCGCGATCACCCGCGCGCCGTGGATCAGCGTCTGCGCGAGCTTGCCCACTGCGATCTTGCCGTCCGGCACGATCACCGCGCACGTCAGGCCCGCCCGCGCCGCGTACGCCGCTGCGCTCGCTGCGGTGTTGCCCGTGGAGGCGCAGATCACCGCCTTGGAGCCTTCGCGCACCGCGGCGGACACCGCGCAGGTCATGCCGCGGTCCTTGAAGGAGCCCGTCGGATTACCACCCTCGAGCTTCAGGTACACCTCCGCGCCCACCCGCTCGGAGAGCACGGGCGAGTGCAGCAGCGGCGTTCCGCCCTCGCAGAGGCTCACCACGGGGTCCTCCGAGGCGAACGGCAGGTGCTCGCGGTAGCGCTCGATCAGCGCCGGTCTCATCTCCACTTCCCCCATCTCGCCACGCGCAACCCAGCCCGGCCCCGGAGGGGCCTCTTCAAAAAAAATCGGGTCGTCTCGCGCTTGGGTCTCATCCGAACTCCTCTTCTATCACCCTGATCGCACGTGGGGGAGCGCGCACGAGGTCGAGTTCGCCAAGACGCTCCAGCGCCTCGCTCAGGCGCGACTCCAGCAGCGGGTGCAGCACCATCGTCAGCGGCACGGTCTCCTCGCCGACGCGTCGCTGCAGCACCGACTTGATCGAGGCGCCCTGCTCGCCGAGGACCTGCGCGACCGCGCCGAGTACTCCCGGGCGATCGGCGACTTCGAGGTGCAGGTAGAACGCGCTCTCCACGTCTTGCAGCAGTGGCACGGGCAGTGGCGGGGCGGGCGGGCGCGCGCCGCCGGTCATCACGCTCACCACGTCGCCCAGCACCGCGCTCGCGGTCTGCCGGCCTCCGGCGCCCGGGCCGGACATCGTGATCTCGGTGATCGTCTCGGATTCGACGGTCACCGCGTTGAACGGGCCGGACACCGAGGACAGCGGGTGCCCGGCGTAGAGGAGCACGGGGTGCACGCGCACCGAGAGCCCGCCCTCGCGGCGCTCGGCGGTGCCGATCAGCTTCAGGCCGAGGCCCATCTCGCGCGCGCTGCGCAGGTCCTCGGCCTGCAGGTGCTCGATGCCCTCGTAGCGCACGTCCTCGAGGCTCACCGGCGCGCCAAACGCCAGGCGCGCGAGGATCGCCATCTTCGCCGCCGCGTCGCGGCCACTCACGTCGTCGCTCGGGTCGGCCTCGGCGTAGCCGCGGCGTTGCGCCTCGGCGAGCGCCTGCGCGTAGGTGCTGCCGCGGGCCATCTCGCTGAGGATGTAGTTGGTCGTGCCGTTGACGATCCCGTGGATGCGTTCGATCGGCGTCGCGGCGAGCGACTCCTCGAGCAGTCGCACCACGGGCACCGCACCGGCCACCGCGGCCTCGAAGCGCAGCCGCACGTCGTGCTCGCGGGCGACCTCGAACAGCTCCTCGCCGTGCTGGGATAGCAGCTGCTTGTTCGCGCTCACCACGTCCTTTCCGGCGCGCATCGCCGCCAGCACGTACTCCCGCGCCGGTTCGATCCCCCCCATCACCTCGACCACGATGTCCGCCTCGGGGAGGATCTGCGCGAACTCGCCCCGGGTGCGCGTCAGCACGCCCGCGACCGTCGGGCGGCGGCCGTTGAAGCGCTCGATCTCGTCGGCGCGCTCGTCCAGCAGCGTCGCGAACGCCCCGCCCACGGTGCCGTGGCCGAGCAGGCCGATCCTGAAGGGCTCAGCGGACATCGTCTTCACCACGGCACCTACACAGGGCGCCTGACGGGTCTTTCCCAACGCGCCTATATAGGCCGCCCAACGATTCTCTACCGCGGGACCTATGTAGGCCGCCCAACGAATCCTCATCAACGCCCCTATATAGGCCGCCCAACATGTCTTTCCCAACGCGCCTATATATGTCCTCCAAACCTTTACGCGACATCGCGGGCGCTCAGCTCGTCAAACGTCTCACGCCGCACGACCACGCGCGCGTCGCCGTCCTTGCAGAAGACCACCGGGGCGCGGGGGACGCCGTTGTAGTTGTTGCACATCGCGTACCCGTACGCACCCGTGGCCGGGGTCACGACGACGTCCCCCGGGCGCGGGTCGTCGAGCAGCGCCTCGCGCACGATCACGTCGCCGGACTCGCAGTGCTTGCCCGCGAGCACGCAGGGGGTCGCCCCCCCGAGGCGGTCGGCGACGTGCGCTTCGTACACCGCGCCGTACAGCATCGGGCGCAGGTTGTCCGACATGCCGCCGTCCACGGCCACCCACGTGGAGACGTTGCGCTTGACGCTCTGCACGGTGTACAGCGTCACCCCCGCGTTGGCGCTCACCGCGCGGCCGGGCTCGATCAGCAGGCGCCGAGGGGGTGCGGGTTCGGACAGACAGGCGCGCGCCGCCTCCACCAGCGCCCCCACGTACTCCTCGATCGCGGGGGGGCGCTGGTCGGCGGTGTACGCCACGCCGAGGCCCCCGCCGAGGTCCCACGTTGGGAACCCCTCGGGTCCCGCGAGCTCTCCCAGGGCGGCGAGCTGGGCGACCTCGCGGCGGAACGGCTCCAGGTCGAACAGCTGCGAGCCGATGTGCGCGTGCACCCCCTCCAGGGCGAGTCCCGCCACGGCGCGCACCCGCTCGCACGCTGCCCCCACCTCGTCCATCGCGAAGCCGAACTTCGAGTCGGCCTGGCCGGTGGAGATCTTCTCGTGGGTGTCGCCCCTGACGTTCGGCGTGGCCCGCACCAGCACAGACTGGACGACCGTGGGCCCCCCACCGGCTCCACCTCCCCCCCGGTCCCCACGCCCCTCCCCTTCCTCGAGCGCACCCTCCCGAATCAGCGCCTCCAGGCGATCCACCTCGTCGAAGTTGTCGACCACGATCAACCCCACCCGGTGGCGCAGCGCCAGGCGCAGCTCCTCCTGGGACTTCGCGTTGCCGTGCAGCACCAGCCGCTCCGGCGCGAACCCGGCGTGCAGCGCCAGGTGCAGCTCACCGCCGGAGGCAACGTCACACCACAGGCCCTCCTGCGCGAGCGTGCGCAGCACCGCGGTGCAGGGGAACGCCTTGGAGGCGAACACCACACACAGCTCCTCGGGGCCGGCGCGGCGGCCGGCCTCGACGAAGGCCCGTGCGCGTGCGCGCAGGTCGTCCTCCGCGACGACGTACGCGGGGGTGCCGAACTCGCGCGCAAGCTCGATCGTGTCGCAGCCGCCGACCTCCAGGCGACCGCGCTCGTTCACGCGGGTGCCCGCCGGGAACACCCGCGCGAGGCTCTGCTCGAGACTGCTCGTCGTTTCTGTGGCCATGGTCTGGAGAGGAGGGGCCCGGTTCACCGGCCTTTCCGCCGGCTGCGCCACCCTCCAAGCGGGGATTATCGCGTGCGCCTCACGCCGTCGCAGGGCGCGGGGGTCCAGAGCCCCCCGGCCGCAGCCCCGCAAGGCCGCGCCCGCGCATCATCAGCGCGAGCCACACAGCGCCGACGATCATCAGCAGGACGCTCTCCAACTGCGGCGCGGTGAGACCCACGAGGACCTCCTTGTTGCGGCGGACGAACTCGACCAGGAAGCGCTCCAGGCCGGAGAGCACGCAGTACAGCGCGAACACGACCCCCGGGCGCACGCGGTCTCGCAGGTTCCACAGCAGCAGGGCGACGAGGCCCATCGTGACGGTCTCGTAGATCGGAGTCGGCTGCACGGTGACCCCCCGGGGGGTGGGGACGGTGCCGTGGGGGTAGCCCATCGCCCAGGGCAGGGAGGAGCGGATCCCGTAGTCGCCGTCGCCTGAGACCTGGCAGCCGATGCGCCCGATCGCGTAGCCGAGGGCGAGCGCGGTGGCGCACATGTCGAGCATGATCAACTGCAGCTGGTCGCGCCAGCGCATCCAGCCGAGCACTCCGATGGCGCCCCCGATCGCGCCGCCGTACCAGACCAGCCCGGAGCCGGAGAAGACGGAGCTGGCGAGGTGGTGCTTGACTTCGCCGTAGTTCTGGATCACGAAGTACCCGCGGGCCCCGATCAGCCCGCCGACGAGCGCGGCAAAGACGATCTCGTAGGCCCAGTCCACCGGTCGGTCGAGCTCGCGCAGCCGCCGCGCCACGAGCAGGCCGCAGGCGAGGAAGCCGAGCGCGAAGACCACCCCGAAGCTCTTGATCGAGAGGCCGAGCACGTCGAAGGTCGGTTTCACGCCCGGGGACTTTAGGGAATCGCAATCTCCTTCTGCGACAATCACCCCATGGCTGCCACCACCCACAGGCAGGGGCGCAAGGCGTTCGGCAAAGACACGGGCCTGCAGGCCAGGATGCTGTTGACGCTGTTCCTGCTCGGCCTCGTCTACGCGGTGCTGGTCGGCGTGCTGATCGCGGTGGGAGCCGGCGGGGTGACGATCCTCGTGGTCGCGCTGGCGCTGCTCGGCTTCCAGCTGTTCACCTCGGACAAGATCGCGATGGGGATGATGGGCGTCAAGGAGGTGTCGCCCGCAGGACGAGCCCGAGCTGCACGGGCTCATCGAGCGGCTGTGCGTGCAGGCGGACCTCCCGAAGCCGCGGGTGTGCGTGATGGAGAATCAGATGCCCAACGCGTTCGCGATGGGTCGCTCCCAGAAGAAGGCCACGGTGTGCGCGACGCGGGGGATCCTGCAGATGCTCTCCCCCGCAGAGCTCGAAGGGGTGATGGCACACGAGTTGACCCACGTGATCAATCGCGACGTGATGGTGATGACACTCGCGAGCTTCTTCGCGACGGTGGCCTCGATCATCGTGCAGTTCGGCTTCTTCTTCGGCGGCGGCTTCGGCGGAGGGTACGGTCGTGGCCGCAACGAAGGCGAGGAGGACGTGATCATCGTGATCATGGTGGCCGCGGCGGTGTACGCGATCTCCTTCCTGCTGCTGCGCGCACTCTCGCGCTACCGCGAGTTCGCCGCAGACCGCGGCTCGGCGGTGCTCACGGGGCGCCCCTCGGCGCTGGCCTCGGCGCTGCTGAAGATCAGCGGCACGATGGAACGGATCCCGGGCCAGGACCTGCGCACCGTGGAAGGGATGAGCGCCTTCTTCATCGTGCCCGCCCGCGCGAAGAAGTCGCTGATGAACATCTTCTCGGACCACCCCCCGCTGGAGCAGCGCCTGGCGGCGCTGGAGCGGCTGGAGTCCCAGCTGCAGGGCACCGCGTAGCCGTGGGCCTGCTCGACGCGCTCACGGGCCGCCACCAGGTCAAGGGGCCCGCACCCGACCACCTGTTCGCGATCACCACCGCCTACATCACTCTCCAGTCCGAGCACCAGATCGACCCGGCGGGCGCGGCGGCAATCGTCTTCCAGAAACTGGAGAACAGCGAGTTCGAGGCGACGATGCGCGAAATGGAAGAGGTCGTCAGGGCGACCGGCGGCGAGAGCGGCACGCAGGTGCAGAGCAAAGACGACGAGTACGGCTACCGCTGGATGGTGCTGCGCAACCCCGACGGCGCCCCCTCCGTCGAAGACCTCGCGGTGGGCATCAACGCGGTGTCGAGCTCAATCGAGATGGGCGGCCACGGCGAGCGACTGCTGTGCGCGGTGTTCGCGTTCGCCGACGAAAAGAAGCACCGGGTCTACTTCATCTACAACTACAAGCGCGGCTTCTGGTACCCGTTCGTGCCCGCCGGAGGCGCTCAGGAGCGCTCGACCGAGCGCGAGCTTCAGCTCAAGGCGCAGATGGCAGGCGAACTGCCGATGGAGCCCGAACTGGAGCGGTGGTTTCCCCTGTGGGGGATCCCCATCTGATCAAAACCGTCGCCCTTGCCGCAAGGGCCCGGGGACGCCGCAGGGGGAGGGGGATTGGTACCCGCCCACCCGCGGGTCTGCCCTCCCCCAGCTCAGTCCGGTATCAGCCCCGCGCCTGTGAACTCGCCCTGGGCCTCGGCGAGTGAGATGTCGGGCGGTGGGAGGATCAGGTCGGAACCCTCCAGATCGTCCTCGGCGAGCGGGCTGCCGTGAGCGCGCACGAACGAGAGCAACTCGTCGTAGCTGCTGTGGAAACGCTGCTCGTCGCCAGCCTCGACCGCGGCGACAACCGCGTTGTCGAGCTCGTTAATCTGCCCGTCTACGCCCTCGAGGCGGTACTGGTCCTCGCCTGAGATGCGAACGATCATCCCTGGCCACCCTCGGCCGGCGCCTGCGGCGCCTCCTCGGCGGCCGATGACCCGCCCGCCGCGGGGATCTGGCCCGCAGCGGCGGGGGCGCCGACTTCCGCCTTCAGCTTGGCGAGGTCGTCGTCCACCGCGGAGGAGGAGGAGAGCTGCTTGAGCTGGCGGTCGATGTCGTCTTCGCCGGAGCCCAGCTCGGTGATGTCGTCGAAGGTCCCCGCGGCTTCCAGCTCGGTGACGGCGTTGGCGCGAGCCTTCATGTTTTCGGTCTTGTCGACCGCGCGCTGCATCGCGAGGCCGACGTCGGCCATCTGCTCGCCCACGCCGGTCGCGGCTTCGGAGATCCGCACCTGGGCGTCGGCGGCCGAGTACTGAGCCTTGATGACCTCCTTCTTGGTGCGGAACGCTTCGATCTTGGCCCGCAGCTTCTGCTCGGAGTCGACCAGTTTCGTCTGCTGGTCCTCCAGTTCGGTGACCTGGGTGTCGAGCGACTGCAGCTCGGTCTGCACGACGTTCTTGCGCTCCAGCGCCTGGCGCGCGAGGTCCTCCTGGCCGCCGGAGAGCGCCTGGCGAGCCTGCGTGTCGAGCTTGACGACCTGCTGCTGGAGGGTGGTCTCCTGCATCTGCAGGCGCTTCTTCGCGGTGACGACGTCGGCGATGCCCTTCTTGACGTTCTGCAGCTGTTCGACCTGCTTCTGGTAGCTGTAGTCGAGGGTCTCCGCGGGGTCTTCGGCTTTGTCCAGCAGCTTGGACACCTTCGCCTTCACCACGGTTGACATGCGCCCGGTCAAGCCGGCCATTGCGTTCCTCCTGATCGTCTGCTCGTGGACCTACGGGGCAGGCTCAAGCGTAGCCTACGCGGATTCGCGCGGGCACCTCGCCACGCCCGTCGCGCCCGGGGGGCGAGCAGAGCGACGCACGAGCGCTCAGAGCCGCAGCGGGCGGCGGACCGTTGCTACAGCCCGACTGGGTGGCGCTTAAGGGAAACCGGGGTTCCCGGGGCGCAGCGGGCGCCAGCGGGGGCCCTCCTCGTTGGAGGGGTCGTCGACCGGGCTGGTGTCCAGGCGCAGACCGGCGACGGTCATGTAGGCGTGTTCGGGGTTGGTGAAGACGGTGACCCACTGCCCGATGCCGTGTTCGCCCCAGCTCATGAATTCCGAGGAGTCCATCGGGGTGGTGATCAGGGACGCCCCGTGCAGCGCGAAGGAGACGGTGCCGGAGCAGTCGTACCCGGGGGAGACGAAGGAGGCGTGGCCGCCGCCGTAGATGTAGGGCAGGCCGATCAGCTGGTTGCCCGCCCAGACGATTTCCTGCACCGCCGCGGGCGCCGACATGGGCGCCGCTGCGAGCCCGTTCACGTAGCGCGCGGTGACGCCGGGGACGAGCAGCTCGGGCTTGGCGCTGCCTGTGAGCTCCACGGAGCTGCCGCCGGTGGCGCCGTTGGTCTGACCGGCCGGCGGCGGGGGGGTGTAGGGGACGACTTCGCCGGTGGGGGTCTTCTCGTAGACCGGGCCCTTGTAGGCGAGGCCCGCGGAGTGCGCAGTGACTGGGGCGTGCGGTTGCGTCGGAGCCGCGCCCGTCGTGGTGGGGGCACCCCCAGCGGTCGCAGCGCTCGTCGGCGTGGGCGCCGAGGCGGAGGTCGAGGAGGAGGAGGAGGAGGAGGCAGAGGTGCCCCCGGAGACTTTCGCCGTGCCGTGAGCCCAGGCCACCGTGGGAGCCACGGTGCTCAGAACAGCCAAGCTGAATAGCGTTGAGCCGAGGGCTCGTACCCGCAAAACAACTTCCTCTTTCGTTGGCCTGCGGGGTTAGCTGACGGGCTAGCGCTAAAAGAGCCTGCGCTTCTCACGGTTCCACCGTGGGATTCGCCCCAACAACTTGGGTCCCCCGTTCCAGGGCATCTGGCCATGGATTCGGCGTTCGCGGCGGAACCCTAGCAAAGCGCAAGGACGGTTGCAGGCGCTGCACGGTCTTTCCCGCACTTTGCGAGGGAATGCGGGCCATCACGCTCACGGCCCTCGCGCGCCGATCGGCCCACGGGGAGCTTGAGGAGCTACCGGCGACCGCCCCCGTAGATAGTGTCTCCGACATGCTTCCCCCCCTCCCCGGCTGGCCGCCGCGCTGCTCGCGCTGCTGCTCGGCGCGGCGCTCGTGGGGTGCGGAAAGTCGCTGCCCACCGAAAGCCAGAGCCGCGGGGCGGCGGTCACGACGGTCGCCGAAAGCGGCCAACTGGCGGCCAACGGGCTGGCCACCAGGAATACGACGCGGCTCGGTGGCGCGAACCCCGTCGCGGACGCGGCGGGAGTGGCGCTCGCGACCAACCCGGGGCTCACCCCGGCGACGCGCCCCCAGGCGGTGGTGCTCGTGAACGATCGCAACTGGCCGGCCGCGCTGGCGGCGTCGGCGCTGGCGAGCGCTCCCCTGCGCGCCCCGCTGCTCTACAGCGAAGGGAGCACCCTGCCGAGCCTCTCCGCGCAGGCGTTGGCGGCCCTAAAGCCCACGGGCGCCGCGCTGCTCGGGGGTGCCCAGGTGATCGAGGTCGGAACCTCCGTGGCCCTCCCGGGCTACAGGACCCAAACGCTGACTGGGCCGACACCGGGGGTAGTGGCGGACGAGGTCGAGCACCTGGTGGACGTGATCCAAGGGGGCCCTCCGCACCGGGTGATCGTGGTCGGCGCGGCGGGGCCGCCGGCGCTGGCGATGCCCGCCGCGGGCCTCGCGGCGGAGTCCGGCGCCCCGATCCTGCCGGTGGACGCCGCGGGCGTCCCGTCCGCGACCGGGAGGGTGCTCGCACGCCTGCACCGCCCCGTCATCTACGTGGTGGGCCCCCCGCCGGCGGTGAGCCACGCTGTGCTGGTCGAGCTGAGGCGCTACGGCTCGGTGCGACGGATCCACCCCGGGCCGGGCGCAGTCGGCTCCGGTGGGCCGGGCTCCAGCGGCGAAGACCCGGCCGACAATGCGATAGCCGCAGCCCGCTACACCGACGGGACCTTCGGCTGGGGCATCGACCAGCCCGGCCACGGCCTGGCGTTCGCCAGCACCTCCCGCCCGCTCGACGCGCCCGCCGCGGCGCCGCTGTCGGCGAGCGGGGACTACGCGCCGCTGCTGCTGCTGGAACGCCCCGACCAGGTCCCCCCCACGCTGAGCGCATTCCTGCGCGACATCCAGCCCGCCTACGACGCCGCGCCGGGATCGGAATATCCTGCCGTGCGCGGAGCCTACAATCACGGCTGGCTGATCGGCGACGGAGGAGCGATCACGGCCACGGTGCAGGCCGAACTGGACACCATGCTCGAGATCGCTCCCCAAAGTTCCTCAGGCTCCGCCCCAACGGACGCCGCGCCTTCGACTCCAGCTGCGACCGCCACCGCCCCGACTTCGACTGCCGAACCTTCGACCCCGACGTCGACCGCCGAACCCTCAAACGTCGCACCTTGACCCTGCTCGCAGGAACCGTACGGCTCTATATATGTGCTGAAGTTGATCTCCACCCCCCACACCACACCATGAGCCAAGCCGAGGACCCGCGACGCGTGGAGCGAACGCGCGAACGCGAGGTGAGCGTCGAGGACGTGCGCCAGCTGATGGGCGCCTCCACCCCCCACTTCGCGCTGCAGCTGCGCGAACGGATCGCACGGCTAATCGCGGACCTGCCACCCGGCCACCCTGCACGGGTGGAAGGCGAGCGCGAGATCGCGCGCCTGAAGCGCCTGGGGCTGGTCGGGGAGACCCGCGGGGAGACCGGCGAAAAAGACTGGAAGATGCACCTTCTGCCCTCCGTGACGCCGGAGCGATTGATTGACTAAGAGCATCCCCGCCCGCCCGATGCCTCAGTCCCGTCACCGCCCGCACGAGAGCACCCCACACTGCCCGTTCGACCTCTGCGACGGCAGTGGCTTTCGGATCGACGAGCAGACCAACACCGCCTCCGACTGCACCTGCCGCGCACAACGCGTGGCGAACGCCCGGGTGCGCCGGCTGCGCGACCGGGTGCCGCGCCGCTACATGGACCTCTCGTGGGACCGCCACCCGCTCACGCAACTCGCGCAGGACCCCCTGAACGGAAGCTCGGTACGCAGAGTCAGGCGCTACTGCACCGACATCCACGCGAACCTCACGGAGGGCAGGGGCCTGTGGCTGATGGGGCACACCGGCACCGGCAAGACGACCCTCGGTTACATGGTCGCGGCGACCGCCACCCACGCCCAGCGCTCCGTGCTCAGCTTCAACGCCGTCGCCCTCCTGAACCGCGTCAGGGCGACGATGGACCACGACAGCCGCGAGCGCAGCGGCGATGTGATCAGGACGCTCGCCGAAGTCGAGCTGCTGCACATCGAGGACCTGCGCGTGGCGCGCCCCACCGAGTGGGTGCTGGAGCAGCTCTACCTGATCGTCAACATGCGCTACGAGGAGCGCCGTTCGATCGTCTTCACGTCCGACATCGACTCCGACGAGGACGGCCCGCTCGAGCCGATCCCGAAGGAGCTGGAGAAGCACATAGGCACGCGCACGTTCTCGCGGCTGCTGGAGATATGTGGCGACCCCGTCGTGATCAGGGGCACGGACAAACGGATCGATCCCGACGTGCCCGGCGCACCCCCGGCATCCGAGGAGCGGTCGGTCGCGCTCACCCTTCCCTGAGCACCCGCGCGTGGCGCGCGTCGAGGAAGCGGGCGCGGAGCACTTTGAAGAGGAGCGCGAACAGGGCGAGGTCGATCGCGAGCACGCCCACGAGCAGTAGACGCGGCACCGAGGCGAACTCGGAGAGCACGAACACCACCGCCGTGGTGAAGAGGAGCACGGGGATCAGCGCGAGCATCACCGTGTGCGAGCGGTAGCCGGAGCGGTGCTCGCGCAGGGTCACCTCGATCGTGCCGAGCGCCACCGCCCCGATTCCCGCGAGCACCGCGGGGCCGCCGTTGGAAAAGCCGTGGCGCGACTTGGCGAACCCGATCGCGGCGCCGACCGCGCCGGCGAGAATCAACAGCTCCGACAGCGGCAGCGGGTGCCAGGGCGCCGGGGGCCGCTCCCCGTAGGTGGGCGCGGTGGGCGACGTCCGCGGGGCGCCGCGGGCCTTCGCGGGCGCGGCGCGCGGGGTCGAGCGGGGAGCCTTCGCGGGCGAGGCCGGCGGAGCCGAGGCGCGAGCCCTCCCGGCGCCGGCAGGGCGACGCTTGCGGGAGCGGGCACGGGCCATGAGAAAGTCGATCCTAGCGGCTATCTATGCTGAGAAGGATGCCCCGCGAAGACACCCTCGCGCCACCCACCCCCCGCCCGCAGGGCATAGCCGGCAGCGAGCTGGCGGGCCCGTACGGAGTCGGGGAGTACGCGGCGGCGCTGCGCGCGCGGCTGCGCGCGTTCGTGCGCGTGCAGCTCGTGGGCGAGCTCGCCGACCTGCGCCCGTCGCGAGCGCGGGTGTACTTCGAGCTGCGCGACGCCCACGGCGCGGTCCCATGCGCGGCGTGGCGGGAGGACTGGGAGGAGATGGTGCGCCGCACCGGGACGGTGCGAGAGGGGATGCAGGTGGTGGTGGCCGGCGGCTGCGACTACTACCCCGGCAGCGCCAGCGCCTCGCCGAGCTTCTCCTTCGCGGTGAGCGACCTGCGCGTCGCGGGCGAGGGGGACCTGCTCGCACGGATCGAGCGCCTGCGCAAGACACTCGCCGCCGAGGGCCTGCTGGAGCGCCAGCGGCGCCTGCCGCGACCCCTGCTGCCGCGCACGATCGGGGTGGTGACGGGCGAAGGGGGCAAGGCGCGCGACGACGTGCTCGCCGGTCTGCGCCGCCGCGGCTGGGCGGGCCGCGTGGTGTGGGGCTTCGCCCCCGTGCAGGACCGCCACGCGGCCCCGGCGATCGCCCGCGCGCTGCAGGACCTCGCCGCGGTCGGCGGGGTGGACGTGGCGATCGTGGCCCGCGGCGGCGGCTCGCTGGCGGACCTCCTGTGCTTCTGCGACGAGACGCTGTGCCGCACGGTGGCCCTACTGGGGGTGCCCGTGATCGCCTCGGTGGGCCACCACACCGACCGCACGCTGCTCGACGACGTGGCCGCCGTCAGCTGCTCGACCCCGACCCACGCCGCGGAGGAGGCGGTGGGGGTGGACTGCGTCCAGGCCCGCGCACGGCTCGGGGCCGCAGCGAAGCGCCTGCAGGACCACGGCCGCCGCGCGGTGCTCGGCCGAGCACGCACCCTGGCGGCGCTCTCGCGCGCCCCGTCAGAGCAGGTGGCGCGCCAGCGCCGGCGCCTGCACCAGCAGCTGCGCGAGATCCGCGCCGCCGGGCGCCGGCGGGTGGCCGGGGAGCGAACGCTCACGCACCGCCACGCGGAGGTGTTGGCGCGCCAGGCCGACGCCGCCGTCGGCCACTGCCGCCGCCGCGGCCCCCGCGAGCTCGAGCGCCTCGCGCTCGCACTCGCGGCCCACGACCCCCAGCGAACCCTGGAGCGGGGCTACGCCCTCGTGCAGGGCCCCGCGGGCGAGCCGCTCCCCACCGCCGCCCGGGCACGCGCCCAGGCCGAAGTGCGTCTGCGCTTCGCGGACGGGACGCTCGGCGCGCGAATCGCAGCGGACACGAGCGAGGCACCATGAGCGAGGAGCCCCCCACATCCACGCACCCCCAGCCAGCGAGCACGGCCCCCGCGCAGGAGCCCTACGAGACGAACGTGGCGCGCGTGGAGGAGATCATCCACCGCCTCGACACCGGCGAAGCGAGCCTCGGCGAGACGCTGGAGCTGGTGCGCGAGGGCAAGGGGCTGATCGAACGGTGCGCCGGGGAGCTGGAGGCGGTCGGCGGCGCCCTGGAGGAGCTGCGCCTGGAGGACCTCGTGGCGCGGTTGGAGGGTGGAGGCGCCTCGTGAGCTCCCCCCAGCCAAGTACCTGGGAGCTCCTCGCAGACCTCGAGGTTGAGGTCGAGGGCTATGGGCTCGAGCTGCTGAGCGCGCGGGTCTCGAGCGAGTTCGAGCGCGCCTCGACCGTGATCCGCCTGCGGGGCCGAGGCGAGGAGGGGTTGGGGGAGGACGTCACCTACGACGCGGTGGACCACACGAACCTGCTCGCCGACTTCCACACCGCGGGGCCGACGCTGCCGCTGGCGGGCCGCTTCACGGTGGGCACCTTCGCGGAGCGCCTGCGGGAGCTCGAGCTCTTCCCCCGGCGCCCCCAGCGGGAGGTCTCGCGGCGCTACCGACTGTGGGCGTACGAGTCGGCGGCGCTCGACCTCGCGCTGCGCCAGGCGGGGACGACGCTGCACGCGGTGCTCGACCGCCGCCCGGCGCCGGTGCGCTTCGTGGTCTCCCTGCGCCTGGGCGAGCCACCCACCTGGAGCCGCTGCGCCGGCGCCTGGAGCTGTACCCGGGGCTGCGCTTCAAGCTCGACCCGACGAGCTCGTGGGACGAGCGGCTCGTCGCACAGCTCGCGGCGACGGGGGCGGTGGAGTCGGTGGACTTCAAGGCGTACTACTCAGGCTCGATCGTGGACCAGCCGGCCGACCCTGAGCTCTACGGGCGGGTCGTGGAGGCGCTGCCGCAGGCGTGGATCGAGGACCCCGCGCTCACCCCGGAGACCGACGCGGTGCTGGCGGCCCACCGGGAGCGGTTCTCGTGGGACGCCCCGATCCACTCGGTGGCGGACATCGAGGCGCTGCCGTACCCGCCACGGATGGTCAACATCAAGCCCTCGCGCCTGGGGGGTCTGCGCAACCTCGCGGACGCCTTCGACTACTGCGCGGCGCGGGGCATCGGCAACTACGGGGGCGGCCAGTTCGAGCTGGGGGTGGGCCGCGGGCAGATCCAGTACCTCGCGTCGCTGTTCCACGCCGACGCCCCCAACGACGTGGCTCCTAGCGGCTTCAACCTGCCCGAGCCGCAGGCCGGCCTACCGCGCAGCCCGCTCCCCCCGACGCCCTCCGCGACGGGCTTCCGCTGGGACTCCGTGGGCGCCTGAGGCCGCAGGCAGGCCTGCCGCGCAGCCCGCCCCCCGACGCCCTCCCCAACGGGTTCCCCTGGGTCCACGGGCACCTGAGAGCGTTTTCCCACACAGCCCACCGCCGCAACTTCCGTCCCGCGGCTCGGTTGCGAACCCCAAAGCCGGTAACGTCCGGCGTCCGTCCGGCCCCTTCGCATGGAAAGCACTCCTGCCCACAAGCGATCGACGTTCACGGCGGTAGCGACAGCGGTCGCGCTGTTACTCGTGGCCCCCGCAGGGGCGGGGCGGCTGAAGTCTCGGGGGGCACGGCTCCGCCGGGGACCTCGGGAAGGGCACTCAGAGTGGGGGCAAGGCGCCGGGGACCACGACAGGGAAGTCGAAACAGCCCGCGTCGACCACGCCGAAGAAGCCCGCGACCAAGAAGCCGAAGGCTCCCCCGCAGCCGGCGGTGGCGATCATGGCCGTGCAGTGCGTGCCGGCGAGCAACTGCTCCACCAAGCCCCACGAAGTCTCCACGCACGGCACGCTGCTGCTGCAGGGGCGGGGCCTGAAGAGCGGCCAAACGGTGGCGTTCCCACACTCGTGGGACGCGCGTATCGCGAGCAACTCCCCGAGCGCGCACCTGCACTCTTCGAAGCAGGGCCTGGTGGTGACGGTGCCCGACAGCGCGCACTCGGGCGAGATCGCGGTGGAGTTGGGTGGTGGACACAGGTCGAACACGTACGGGCCGATCAAAGTGGTGACCCACGCGCTGCACCCGCCAGCGCCTCCGCCCCCACCGGCGCCGGCGCCGGTAAGCACCACGGCGACCACCGCCGCCGGGACGGCGTTCGCGGGCCTGGGACAGTGGATCTGGTACCTGAGCGCCTCCGACGGGGGCTCCGTGGCGACGATCGCGGCGCAGGCGCACGCGGCGGGGGTCACCACACTGTTCGTCAAGAGCTCCGACGGCTCGACCAACTACTGGAGCCAGTTCAGCAAACAGCTCGTGGAAGAAGTGCACGCGCAGGGTCTGCACGTGTGCGCGTGGCAGTACGTGTACGGGACGAACCCCGTGGGCGAGGCCGAACTGGGCGCGCGCGCGGCGGCCGAAGGCGCAGACTGCCTGGTGATCGACGCGGAGTCCCAGTACGAAGGGCTGTACGGGGCGGCGCAGACGTACATCGCGACGCTGCGTGCGAAGGTCGGCCCCGCGTACCCGCTGGGGCTGGCGTCGTTCCCGTACGTCTCCTACCACCCCTCGTTCCCCTACTCGGTCTTCCTGGGGCCCAACGGGGCGCAGTTCAACACGCCGCAGATGTACTGGCACGACATCGGCACGTCGCGTGGCGAGCGTGTACGTGAACACGTTCGAACAGAACCTCATCTACGGCCGGCCGATCCTGCCACTCGGACAGACCTACGGCGGGGTGAGCTCCTCGGAAATCGTGGCGTTCCGCTCGCTGGCGAGCGCGTACGGGGCGGCGGGAGACTCCTTCTGGGACTGGCAGGAAACCACGGCGTCGGGGTGGACCTCGATGGCCGCGCCGCTGAACACGACCCTCACGGTGCCCCAGCCGGAGCTGACCTCGCCGCTGCTGCGCGAAGGCGCCAAGAGCGACCAGGTGCTGTGGCTGCAGGAGCACCTCGCGAGCGCGTACCCCGCCCAGCCGACGACGGGGATCTTCGAATCGCAGACGGCGGCGAACCAGTCGAGCACGGCCTGCCGGCGACGGGGGAAACGACGCTGCCACGTGGGGCTACTCCCGCGCGCCATGGCGGGACAACTGGACGCGGGGCCAGACCTGGTCGGGGGTGCCGGTGCTGCGCAAGCCCGCAGCCGCTCGGCCTCAGGCCGCCCTGCGCTGCTCAGACTGTGATCACTCGACGGCCAGCCCGCATGAGCCGGCTAGGAACAACCTGATACTCGTCAGACCCGCTGGATCAGCGTTCCCGTCCCGAGCCCACCGCCGCAGCACATCGTGACGAAGCCGAGCTCCTTGTCGGAGCGCTCGAGCTCGTGCAGCAGCGTGGTGATCAGCCGCGCGCCGGTGGAGCCGAGCGGGTGCCCGAGCGCCATCGCGCCGCCGTTGACGTTGACGCGGTCCATGTCGGGGTAGTGCTCGCGCCGCCACGCGGCGACGACGGGGGCGAACGCCTCGTTGATCTCGAACAGGTCGATGTCGTCGATCGTCATGCCCGTTGCGCTCGAGGATCTTCGCGGTCGCGGGGATCGGGCCCTCGAGCATTTTCACGGGGTCACAGCCGACGGTCGTCTGGTCGACGATCCGCGCGCGGGCGCGCAGGCCGAGCGACGCCGCCTTCTCCGCCGACATCAGCAGCACCGCGGCGGCGCCGTCGGAGATCTGCGAGGAGTTGCCGGCGGTGATCTTGCCGTCGGGCTTGAACGCGGGCTTCAGCTGCGCGAGCGCCTCGAGGTTGGTGTCGGGGCGGATGCCCTGGTCGGTGACGAACGTGTCGCCGTTGACCTGGAAGGGCACGATCTCGCGCTCGAAGCGGCCCTCCTCGGTCGCCTGGTGGGCGAGCCGGTGCGAGCGCACCGCAAGCTCGTCGAGCTCGGAGCGGGGGATCTCCCACTGGTCGGCGATCATCTCCGCGCCGAGGCCCTGGCCGACGATGTTGTGCTTGGCCATCAGCTCGGGGGTGAACGCGAAGCCGAACTCCTGCTGGGTCTGCATGCCCGCGGCGAAGGGCAGGTGGCCCATGTGCTCGACGCCGCCGCCGATCATCGTGTCGTGCACGCCCGCAGCGATCAGCGCGGCGGAGAAGTTGACGGCCTGCTGCGCGGAGCCGCACTGGCGGTCCACGGTGGTGGCGGGCGTCTCGATCGGCAGGCCCTCCTGCAGCCACGCGTTGCGGGCGATGTTGAAGGCCTGCTCGCCGAACTGCTGCACGCAGCCGGCGACGACGTCTTCGACCTCGGCGGCGGGGATGCCGGCGCGGGCGATGACCTCGGAGTAGCACTTGCCGAGCAGCGCGTTGGGGTGGGTGTCCTTGTAGTAGCCCTTCTCCTTGTGCCCGCGCCCGATCGGGGTGCGCACGGCCTCGACGATCACGACCTCGCGGCCCTCTGGTTTCCTCATGTTGAAGTCCTCCGTAGTAGCGGGTTGATCCGGCACGTGCCGCGCAGCGCCTCCAACACATACTCTATCGCGTGACACGCCTAGATTGACTGGTCAGTCAACCAGTTCTCGACCCCCCTGACCCGGGGGCGAGGGTGGGTCCACCACTACAGAAGGAGCAGTAACCGTGGAGCAGCACGCATGAGTGAGAGCGCCTGACAACCGTCGCGGTCGCGGGCGGCCTGGCAGCGGGGGAGGCGCGCGCATGAACGAGCACCTGGCAATCGTCGGCTCGGGCGCGATCGCGTGCGGCCTGGCGGCGACCGCCGCGCACCACGGCCCGGTGCGGCTGCTGGCCCGCTCGGTCATAGCTCCGCGGAGCGGGCCCAGACCACTGTCGATCAGACCCTGGCGCGCCTGGCCGTGGAGATCGACCCCGAGCACGTGCAGGTGGTGACCGAGCCGCAGGCGCTGAGCGAGGCGACGTTCGTGGTGGAGGCGGTGGTGGAGGAGTACGCGGTCAAGGAGGCGGGTGCACGCGGAACTGCTCGCGGTGCTGGGCGCAGACGCGGTGCTGGCGAGCACCACCTCCTCGCTCTCGATCGAGCAGCTTGCGCAGGCGTCCGGCATCCCCGAGCGCTTCGTGGGCCTGCACGTGTTCAACCCGGTGACGCGGATGCAGCTGGTGGAGCTGAGCTTCCCGCCGGCGGCCAGCGAGCAGACCCGGGAGCGGGCGCTGGCGCTGTGCGAGACGTTCGAGAAGACCCCCGTGGTGGTGCCGGACGTGCCGGGGTTCGTGGTCAACCGTCTGCTGTTCCCCTACCTCTTCAGCGCGGTGCGGCTGCTGGAAGAGACGGGGATGGCGGCGCGAGGACATCGACACCTGCATGAAGCTGGGGGCGGGCCACCCGATGGGGCCGCTGGCGCTGCTGGACCTGGTGGGCCTCGACGTGTCGCAGGCGATCGGGGAGACGCTCGGGGAGCAGGTGCCGGCGCGCGTCGAGCAGCTGATCGCCGAAGGCGCGCTGGGCCGCAAGAGCGGGCGAGGCTTCCACAGCTATTGAACCCACTTTGCGCAAGAATTTTCTTGAGTTCTCCCGACTTTTAGGTTGGCTTCATCAAGGAAGTGGATACTTGAAAGCGCGACACAGATCGCAACGCACACCCGCCTCCTCCCAGTGCACACGCTCCGGCCCGCTCCCCCCGCGGGCCGGACGTGTGTCTGGGAGGTTTTTGGGCCTGTCAGCCTGGGCCGCAGCCCCGAGACCGCCCCGCGTGCGCCAGCGGCTCCCCTACGAACCGTCGTCCTCGCGGTGCTCGACCTCCCGCGCCGGCACGGGGCGGCGCTCGCGGATGCGCACCGACTCGATGCGGTTCTCGCGCACCGACTCCACGCGGATCGAGAAGGGCCCGGCGGTGACGGTGTCCCCGCGGCGGGGCAGGCGCCCGAGCTCGGCGAAGACGAAGCCGCCGACGGAGTTGTAGGCGTCGGAGTCCACCGGCAGCGGCACGCCGTAGTCGGCGAGGTCGGCGACGGCGACGTGGCCGCGCACGAACAGGTCCCCGTCGGGCAGCCGGCGCACCTCGCCCGCGGCGGGGTCGGTCTCGTCGGTGATCTCGCCGACGACCTCCTCGATGATGTCCTCGACGGTGACGATCCCGGCGACGCGGCCGTACTCGTCGACGACGACCGCGAGCGAGGTGCGCTGGCGCTGCAGGTCGGCGAGCAGGTCGTCGAGCGGCTTGGTCTCGGGCACGATCGGCGCGTCGTGCACGACCTCCTGCAGCGAGGCGTCGGGCCCGTCGTCCATCAGCCGGCGGGCGAGCGCGCTGGCGTGCACGAGCCCGCGCACGCGGTCGCGGTCCTCCCCTTCGGTGACCACCAGCCGCGTGTGCCCGGAGGAGATGCACAGCCGCAGCGCGGTCTCGACGTCCCGGGAGACGTCGATCGTCACGACGGCGGGACTCGGGGTCATCACCTGGCGGGCCTCCTGCTCGTGCAGGTGGAAGACGCCGGTGAGCATCCCCGCCTCCCCGGGGTCGAGGTGCCCGCCGGCGTGGGACTCGGCGATCAGGCGCTTGAGCTCATCGGGGGAGCCGCCGCCGTGCTCGCGGCTCATGTCGACGCCGAAGCAGCTTGAGGATGCTGCGCGGAGATCGCCGTGGTCGCGCGGATGATCGGGCGGAACAGGACGCCGAAGCCCTGCAGCGGGCGCGCAATGCGGCGGGCGACGGACTCGGCGCGGTCGATCGCGTAGAACTTGGGGACCATCTCCCCGAAGATCAGCTGCACGAGATCACGATCGCGTAGGCGATCACCACCGCGATCACCACGGCGACGTCGTGGGAGAGCCCGCCGCCGAACGCTTCCTGCAGCGCATGGGCGAGCGTGGGCGTGGCGAGCGCGCCGATCCCGATCGAGGTCATCGTGACCCCGATCTGCACGGCGGAGATGTAGTCGTTGATGCGCTCAGCTGCCGCAGCGCGAGCGCCGCGCCGCGCATGTCCTGCTCGCGCATCACCTCCAGCCGCGCGCGCCGCGAGCGCACGAGCGCGTACTCGGCGATCACGAAGAACGCGTTGACCGCGACCAGCAGGGCCGCGAGGATCAGCTTCAGCCCGGTCACTTACCCGTCGCTCAGCCAAGCCCGTCGATCTGCCGGGCGAGCGCGAAGTCGGCCTCGGTGAGCCCGCCCTGGGAGTGGGTGGAGAGCTCCAGGCGCACCCTGTTCCAGCCGTGCAGGAGGATGTCGGGGTGGTGGTTGGCCGCCTCGGCGAGCTCGGCGACGCGGTTGACGAAGGCGATCGCGGCCGCGAAGTCGGCGAGCTTCCACTCGCGCACGATCGCGCTCCCCTCGCGGGTCCACTCGCTGCCGGCGAGCCGCTGCTGCGATCTCGTTCTCCGCAAGCAGCGCCACTGCGTCAGACGATACCGGCGGCGGTCGACTGAGCGGCGGCGAGCGAGCCCACGACCGCCGCCACCGACAGCGCGAGGCAGGCGAGCAGCCCGAGCGCGAGCGAGCGGCGGCCTTCGGTGAGGCGGAAGGAGAGGCCGGCCAGCGCGCCGCCGATCAGCCCGCCGATGTGGGCGCCGACGGAGATGTTGGGGACCGTGAAGGAGAGGATCAGGTTGAAGACGATCAGCGCCCCGATGCCCGAGCTGCATCACGAGGCGCCCCCGCGCGCGCAGCTCCACGGCGGCGGCGCCCATCAGCCCGAAGATCGCCCCCGAGGCGCCGAGGCTGGGGGCGGCGGTGGCGATCAGCGCGCCGCAGGAGCCGGCGAGCAGCGCGGTGAAGTAGATCGCGGCGAACCGCACCGAGCCGAGCGCGGGCTCGAGCATCAGGCCGAGCAGGTACAGCAGGTACATGTTGAAGCCGATGTGCAGCAGGTCGACGTGCAGGAACGCGCTCGTCACGAGGCGGTAGTACTGGTGGCCTTCGGAGATCCCGGCGCGGTAGAGCTCGCCTTCGTTGACGACGGTGCCGTAGATGCCTCGGCCGGTGATGCGTGAACTGGCCCTTTCTCGGTCAGGAACGCAGCCACGTTGATCGCGATCAGCGCGTAGGTCACGCGCGGCACGGCGGCCATCTCCCGCATCCGCACGACCTTGGTGCGCTGGGAGGCGCACTCCGGGCAGCGCATCCCCACCTGGGTGGGGGTCATGCAGTCGGGGCAGATCGGCCGCCCGCAGGAGGAGCAGGAGACCGCGGTCTCGCGGGAGGGGTGGCGGTAGCAGGTGGCCATCGGCGGGTGAGAGCGTATCTCTCGCCGCACTCAGATCCGGGGGGAGCGCCAAGTCCGGCGTAGGCCCGCCCGACAGCCGGCGTGGCCCGCGAGCGATGCCGAACGGACAGGATGAGGATGGTGGGCAGGGGCGGGACTCTCGCGAGACAGGCCCAGGCTGAAGCGCGGCGGAGGTCAGATGGAGCCGAGGATCACCGGCGTGCGCGTCGGTTTGAGGCTGCCCCCGAGCGGCTCGTCGGTGACAAGCACTTTGCTCACCCCGTGCAGGTTGCCGGGCACGCCGACCGAGCCGGAGCCGGTCCTGGTGACCGAGAACAGCGCGTCGGTCGGTTCGGGCGCCGCGGTGCCGTGCTCGAGCCACACCTCGTAGATGCGTCCGGGCGGCGGGGCGGGCATCCCCACCACGACCAGCTCCAGGTGCGAGCCCACTTTGCGCAGCTCCGCGGTGGCGTGGTAGCCGGGGGCGACCACGGCCGCCGCGGATCACCTCGGTCTTCTCGCTCGTCGCGCCTTTGAACGCGAGCGCGCCGATCAACAGCCCCACGCCGACCGCGAGCGCGCCGGCCAGCGCCGGGACGAGCCGCCTGAGGATTGGCGGCCTGCCCTCCCGCACGGGAGCCGCCCCGTCGCGCTCGCGCCCGGCGGCGCCACGCAGTTCGGCCTCGGCGCGAGCGGTGCCCACAACCCGGGCGCGCAGGCTCTCGGGGGCCGCGGCGCGCGGCACGCCGATCGCGAGCGGTCGGCTACGAGCTGCAGTTGGGCGACCTCCGGGCGGCAGGTCGGGCACTCGGCCAGGTGCACGCGGAGCACCTCGGCCTCAGGCTCGTCGAGCGCCCCCAGCACGTAGGCCGCGCAGTCCGGCAGCCGCTCGCAGTCCAGCTCGTGCGCGCGCGAGCTCACGAGAGCACCCCTTCGGAGAGAAGTTGCGAGCGCATCTTCTGCAACCCAAGACGCATGCGGCCCTTGATTGTTCCCACCGGAGTGTCGAGCATCGCGGCGATCTCGGAGTGAGTGAGACCGCCGTAGTAGGCGAGCTCGATCACGCGGCTCTGCTCGGGCGGCAGGTCCTCGAGCGCGGCGCGGACCTCGCGCGCTTCGTCGCGGCGGCCGACCTCCTGCTCGGTGCGCTCGGCCGCCTCGAGCTGCTCCTCGATGCCCTCGTCGCAGACCCGGCCGCGATCCTGGACCACCCCCCGGCGCAGCGCGTCGATCGCGCGGTGGTGGACGATGCCGAGCACCCACGTGCGCACGCTCCCGCGCAGCGGGTCGTAGCTCGCGGCGCCGCGCCACAGCGAGAGGAACGCCTCCTGGACCACGTCCTCGGCGATCGCCCGCCTGCCGCACATGCGGAAGGCGAGCGCGTACGCCGCCTCGGCGTGGCGCTCGTAGACGATCGCGAAGGCGGCCGAGTCGTCCTCGCCCACGAGCTGCATCAGCTCCTCGTCGGCGAGCATCCGCAGTATGGCCGAGGCGGCCTCCGCGGAGCGCTTGTAGCGGGCCACGTTGGACATCGACATTTACTGATGCCGAGCCACAGATCAGGGAGTCCGCGACCGGCGCATCCGAGTCAACCACTTCCATCGGATGGACTTAACCGAATACCAGAATAGTTCAGCGCGTGTCGGCTGCTGTGGAGAGACGGCCCCGCGGAGGGGGCCAAGGCCACCGTTCATTGCGTGTCGGGACGCTGGGGCGAAGCAGCGGCCTCGCCGGGAGACCCGAGCCGCCCCCGGCGACGAGCGCGCAGCGCCACAAGCGCGAGACCGGCGGCGCCGCCCACCACGAGCGCAGCCGCGGGCCGCGCCCAGTTGCGGGGATCGCGCATGGCGGAGAGCTCCCACCCCTCCAGCTCCTCGGCGGCGAGCTCGGTGAGGCTCGTGAGCGTCTCCTCCATCCTCCCCATCAGGTCGGCGGGGGGCTCGACGGGAGCGAGCGCCCGTCGCAGCAGGCTCTCCAGATTGGGCGCGGCGTCGTTCATGAGACTTTTCTCATCACGTCGCCCCGTCCCCGTCGGGGGCCTCCTCGAAGCTCTCCAGCCGCCAAGACCGCTCTCATCCGTCGCCCCGTCCCCGTCGGGGGCCTCCGCCGACGAGCCCCTCCAGCTGCTTGATGGCGCGGTGGAGGAGCACCTTCGTGGCGCCGTCGGAGCGCCCGAGCGCACGGGCGATCTCGCGGTTGTCCATGTCCAGCGCGAAGCGCATGATCAGCGCCTCGCGACGGTCCTCGGGCAGCAGGCGCACGCCCGCGAGCACGCGCGTCAGCTCGCTCGCGGTCCTCCACGAGGTCCTCGGTCGTGTGGGGTGCGCTCAGCGCGGCGGTGTCCTCGATCGGGGAGGCCGGGCGGCGGGAGCGGTCGCGGTAGAGGTTGGCGGCGAGGTTGTGGGCGATCCGGATCAGCCACGGCCGCAGCGGGCGCCCCCGGGACTCGCGCTGGGCGCGCTCGAAGTGGCGGTAGGCCTGCAGAAAGGTCTGCTCCGTCAGGTCCTCCGCGTCGTGGTGGTTGCCCACGCGGTAGTAGGCGTAGCTGTAGACGTCGCGCAGGTGGGTGCGGTACAGCTCCGAGAACTCCTCGTCGAGCTGGGCCTTGGGCTTCGGGCTTGGAGGGTGGCGCAGTCGCCCGGAGGCCGGCTGGCCGAAACGGGGACCGATCGGGGAGACACTCGCTCCGCCGGACCGGGAGACACTCGCTTCGCTCGCATCCCCGAACCGGCCAGCATCCCCAAATCGGCCAGCGCCGGAGGGGCGTGTCTCCCGGCTTCGGTCGGACCCCTCCTCTCCAGTCACGTGCTCGGCCACTCATAGCACCCTACCCCCGCGCCGCCGGGGAGCGCGCTCGCGCAGGCTCGTGGCGGATCGAAGGCACGCCTCCCAGCCACTCCCACTGCAGGGAGACGCGCGCCCAGATACGCTCGGTCACAGCTGCTGCCACCGCGGGCGAGGGGCTCGTCGGCACGGCGGGAAAGCGCAGCGGCGCCCCACAGCGGATGCTGACCCGGCGGGGGCGTACCCGCCATCCGCGGCGGACGTCCTCGGTGCCGATCACGGCGACCGGCACCACGGGCGCGCCGGTTTCCAGCGCAAGGCGCCCGACACCGCGGCGGGGCGCCCCGAGGGGACCGGGGCGCACGCGGGTGCCCTCGGGGAAGACCACCACGCAGTCGCCCCGCGCGAGGATCTCGCGGGCGGTAGCGATCGCGTCCTCGTCGCCGTGGCCACGGTCGATCGGAAAGGCTCCGAGGGCGCTCAGCAGCCGCGCCTGCCAGGGGTTGCAGAAGAGCTCCCGCTTGGCCACGTAGTAGACGGGGCGACGGGTGAGGGTCCCGATCACGAAGGGGTCGAGAAAGCTGCGGTGGTTGGCGGCCAGCAGCAGCGGCCCGGAGCGCGGGAGGTGCTCGGAGCCGATGCGCCGCAGACGGAAGTACGCGAGGAAGCCGGGCACCAGCACAAGCCGGGCCGCCCAGTAGAGGACCGGGTTCACGCCGCGCGCGAGGGCGCGCGTGCGAAAGCACTCTAGGCGCTCACGCCGGTCGTGTTCGAGGTCGTCCTTCAGTCCGGCACCGCGGACGAGGCCACGATCACGCTCGAGCTCCGCCGGGCCCCGTGCGGCTGCGCGGGCGAGGCTCGGGTGGCTGGTGACGCCCATAAGCTGGATACCCGCAGGCGCGCGGGCCGTTACAGTGGGAGGAGGATGCCGATCGACCGTGCAAGGACGATTCGCGGGGCCCTTGCCGGCGCGCTGGCGGCGGGCGTGTGGGCAGCACAGATGCCGCTGGACAAGCACGTATTCGGCACGGGCTTCGACGACGTGGAGCTGCTGGGCAAGGCGGTCACCCGAGGCCGGGCGTGGCCCCTCGTGGGATGGGTCCTGCACCTGCAGAACGGAGCCCTGTTCGGAGCGGTGTACGCCAACGTGGCCCCGCACACTCCCCTGCCCTCGTGGGCGCGAGGGCCAGCGGCGGGGCTGGCAGAGAACTTCGCCACGTGGCCGCTCGTAGCGCTCACCGACCGCGCGCACCCCGCGCGCGAGGAGCTGCCCGCGGCATTCGCCAACCCCCGGGCGCTGGCGCAGTCGACGTGGCGCCACCTGCTGTTCGGGGTGCTGCTGGGCGAGCTCGAGCGGCGCATGAACGCCGACGACCGCGCCGAGGTCCCGGACTACTCCCACCTGGTCTCCACCAACGGCCACGGTCGCGCCGAGCACCTCGCCGCGACCGGCTGAGCGGAAGGACCGGCACGCGCTAATGGCAACGAGCCCGTGAGCGTTCTCGTCAGAGCCGAGCCCCGCTCGAGCGGGCACAGACCGAGGGAGTGGGCATGAGCAGCACAACCGACCGGCTGCGCGAGACGATCGCCGCCTACAACGACGCCTGGAACGCACACGACGTGGACCGGATCGCCTCGATGCACACGCCGGACATGGTGTTCGAGAACCACACGGCCGGTGAGCGAGCCGAGGGCGCGGAGGCGCTGGCGCACATCGCCCGTATCTTCGAGGCGTGGCCCGACATAGCATTCCAGACACGCAGGCTCTACGTGCGCGAGGACCTGGTGGTGCAGGAGTGGACCGCCAGTGCGAACCACGTCAAGCCGCTGCACCGGGGTGAACTCGTGGCCGAGCCGTCGGGCAAGCGAATCGAGTGGGAGGGCATGGACGTGATCCCGTTCGAGGGGGGCAAGGTCAAGCGCAAGGACGTTTACTCGGACTCCGTGTCGATCCTCCGTCAGGTCGGGCTGCTGTAGCGTCTACTCGCCAGCCAGCGCGCTCAGCACATCCAGACGCGCGGCGCGGCGCGCCGGCAGTTGCGCCGCAAGCAGGCCGGCGAGCGGTGAGCACAGGCGATCGTCGGTCAGGCCGACGCAGCGACGGCTCGCACCTCGCTGCGCATCACCGTAACCCCCGACATCGGGCTGCTTCCAACACTGAGCGCCTGCGAAGCTGCGTGGGCGTTCTCCTCTGTGTCGTACAGCATCAGCGACGTTCCCTTGGCGTCCTCAAGCGGTCTCAGCCAGTAGCCGG
Source organism: uncultured Solirubrobacterales bacterium (assembly GCA_963831945.1). Classification (GTDB taxonomy): domain Bacteria; phylum Actinomycetota; class Thermoleophilia; order Solirubrobacterales; family Solirubrobacteraceae; genus Palsa-744. Next base: position 997,179 of record CAWHSC010000003.1, read on the forward strand.
CCTGGAACCCGGGTGTCTGACTGGCACTTGGCACGATCTGCTCTCGCAGGGCTTTGAGCCCAAGTGCTGGATCCGGCTGTCCGCCCGTGTCGACCTCGGTCAGGACTGCATACATCGGATGCCTCCCTCGGCAGGTGTGTGGATCGACAACAAGCTAGCGCAACCCCCTCGGCGGCACGCGCGGGCGCCACGCCGACGCAACTCCGAAAGCGAGCACGTGGATCCTCGCGGAGCTGAACTCCGGGGTAAGGGTCCGTCGAACCCTAAGGTGGGAGGATGGACCAGGATCGGGCGGCGGACTTCGTCAGGCGCTTCGCCGAGTTCTGGCAGGCGCCGGCGGTCGAGCGCCTCGACACGGTGCTGGCACCCGACGCCCGCCTCTCCGCACCGATGGTCCCGACCACGTATGGGCTGGAGGCGGGCAAGCGCACCTTCGCCGACCTCTTCGAGCTGATCCCCGACTTGACCGCCGAGGTCCACCGCTGGGGCGCCACCTCCGATGGCGTTCTGATCGAGTTCACGGTTCGCGGTACAGCAAGCGGAGCCCCCATCTCCTGGCAGTCGGTCGACCGCTTCGTTCTCAACGAGGACGGGCTCGCCACCGAACGGTTCACCTACTTCGATTCCCTGCCGCTGGTGTTGACCCTGGTACGACGTCCCCGAACCTGGCCCGGGTTCACGCGCAGCCGCATCAAACAGATGCGCCGCTAAGCCCGGGCAAGAATGGGCACGGCATGCGGTTTGAGCCCAGACCCGCCCGCTTCCCGCGCGGAAGCGGGAGCGCGGGTAAGCAGGTTCGATTTCGGTGCTGACTTGGTCGGGCCCGGCGAAGCTGTCACGCGACCTGCGGCTCACGGATCATCACGGTCCTGAAAGGTGATCCTCTGCGGGCACCCCGGCCGACTCGCGGCAGCGAGGCGTTAGAGTGGTCCTACCGGTCGAGCGTCCGTTCAACCAAGACAGTGCCGCGCGTTTCCGTAGTCGTTGCCTCGCAGCACCCTCCGCGTCTCGCAGTGCACATACCCGAGGGAACAGAGATGGCCAGGGATCGTGAAGTGGTTCAACGACGACTATGGCTTCGGATTCATCACGCCGGATGACCCCCGCAAGGACGCGCTCGGAACTCCACAACAAGGGACGGACAGACATGGCCTCGAGCAGCAAGAAGAAGACCACGATGGCAAAGCTCACACGTGAAAGTAGGCTCCGCGAGCGTCGGCTAGACAAGCAGGCCAAGAAGGACGCGCGGAAGCAGGCGCCGGCACATCACCCAGACCGGCCCGGTGACACGCTTACCGCAACGACCGGTACCGGGCAGCCTGCTCTCGAAACTGCCGTTCAGGCGCTCGCGGACGCCTGATCCCACCTCACGCACCCCACTCACGCGGCCACCGGGCTCGCGCTTGTCCAGCTCGACGAGACGATGTCTGAGCAGAAGCGGAGTAGGCTGGCCAGGGCGGATTTTCGCGCCCAACACGATGAAACGGAGGAGCAATGTCACGCAAGTACATCGACTGCCGGGAGATGCCCAGCGAAAACAACTGTGATCTCGCGATGGCCGGGAGCGACGAGCACGTCCTCAACGCGGCCGTGACACACGCGGTGACGGCGCACGGACACGAGGACACGCCAGAGCTGCGCGAGCAGATCAGACAGGCCCTCAAAGACGAGGTCTCGGGTGCGCTGGCCTAGCTGACCCGCCCTCCGAGCCCGATCCCTCCGAGCCCGATGGGAGCGCCGACGACCCGACACGAACTGGAAAGGGAGTCGAGGGCCTGCTGGCCGGACAGTCAGCTCAGACGTGTCGCTGCCAGGTTGCCCGGATCACGCGCAGGGCGTTGCCGCTGGAAAACTTACTCGCGGCGTCTGGCCCGTAGTGGTCCGCCAGTGCCTGCTGCAGCCTGTGCATTCGCCCGAGGTGTTCCAGGCCTGGGAGCGCGGGCTTGATGTAGCCGTCGAGGTCGCTCCCGAAGGCGACGTGGTCTTGCGACTGCGTGATCTCGCAGATCCTGTCGATCTGCCGGCAGAGCAGTGCAAACGACTGGTTGAATGACTCAGGCTTGGCCGCTCCGTCGCTGATGTAGTGCTCGCAGGAGATCAACCCGAGCACGCCGCCACGCCGCGCGATCCGCTCGACGGCTTCCTGGTTGAGGTTGTAGGCGAGGTCACCGAGGCGGCAGGCCATGTGTGTGGCGAGCACGGGGATCCGGTCGGCGCCGCCGAGGTCGTCCAGGAGCTTGAACGTGTCCTGCATCGCGGGTTCGCTCATGTGGGTGAGGTCGATCAGGATCCCGTGCGCGGCCATCTCCCTGACGACCGACTCCCCCAGCGGCGTGAGGCCGACGTGCCGCGGCTGGTGGAAGACGAGCCTGTACAGCCAGTCGGGCATGAAGGGCAGCGCCGGCGCGTTCGTCGCCACCTTGCGCCAGAAGAGATGCGCGACTGTGACGCAGACGACGCCGCGTCGGGCGAGAGTCGCGACGTGCTCGCGCACCTGCTCGTCGGTCGCTCCCAGGTGAAAGCCGCCCTCGACCGAGTGGATCAGGACCTGCCTACCCGAGGCCAGCGCCCGCTCGAGCTCCTCCGGCGAGTGGGCGATCGTCACGTCCGCGCCGGCCTCGCGGTGGGCGCGGACGTCGGCCTCCACGTCCTCGAGTTGCTCCAGCAGGTCGGGGAAGTAGCCGTTCCCCGGCGGCGCACCGTAGCGCTTGCCGAGGTCGATCTCGTCGAACGGGCAGTACAGGGCCGAGAAGATCACGCCCACGTCGCCACGGCGCATGAGCTCGAGCGTGACCCCCGGCTCGTCGCCCGGCCCCTGGTAGTTGAAGACGCGCGAGAGCAGCCGCACGATCCAGGCCCGCAGCCACGCGCGCCGCCAGCGCTCGAGCTGTGCGTGGGTCCTGCGCCGCTCTCGCGGCACGACGTGCATCGGGTAGTGGGCGTGTAGGTCGACGAGCATCGTGCGCTGCTGCTCGTGGGCGGACCTAGCCGCGCTCCCCCGGCGGGGAGGGCCCGCCGGGTGGCGGCTCCGGCGCCCCAGCGGCCGGCGCGAGGATGACGTCAGGCTCGAGCACTTCGCGCCCATCGGTGACTGCGCTCGCCGCCGCCACGCCAGCCGCCTCCGAGGCGTAGCCGAGCGGATCGCCTTTGCGGCGCGCCTTGCCGTACTCGTCGTAGTACTGGATTTCGAGCCGCGGGCCGGTGAAGGTCAACACGGCGAAGCCGCCGAGACCCCAGTGGTCTTCGCCGACCTCGTAGTAGTCGAGGCACTCCCACAGGAGGTCCTTCGGATCGACGTCGCTCTGCCCTTCCGGGCCGACCGCGGCCGATCGCAGGCTCGGGACCCCTCCGTGACCGATCAGCGCGGTGTAGCCGACGAGGGGGTCGACGTCCGGCGGGTAGACCGCGCAGCGGTGCTCGTGCCCCCAGAGCCAGGCCTCGACGCGGTGGCCCGCGAGCGCCTCGCCGATCGTCTTCAGGAGCGGCGTGTCCACCGTTTCGTAGGCGCTGAAGGGCTGGTGGTGGGTCATCAGGAGCGTGCCGCGTCGACCGGCGCCCCCGACGTGCTCGGAGAGCCACTGCCCCTGGGGCTCCTGCAGGTCGGGCACGTCGGGGTCCTTGTAGGAGCTGTCGAGCCCGAGGATCTGCCAGTGCTCGTTGACGAGCGCGAAGTAGCTGCAGCGGCTCTGCGCGGCGAAGCGCGGGTCGGCGAGGAGCACCTCGAAGTAGCCGTGCCCGCCCGAGTACATGTCGTGGTTGCCCGCGAGCGTCCAGCTGCGCGCCCGCGAGCCCGCGGGAACCGGCCACAGGTCGAGGAAGCGCCGTCGGCACTCGTCCTCCAGGCCGCTGTAGTAGGTGTCGCCGACGTGGACCACGTGGCAGTCGATGCCGGCGGGCACCTGCAGCAGTTGCTCGCGGATGCGCGCGGCGACGTTGCGCGCCTGCGGCAGGGCGGTGGCCCAGTCGCCGACTACGAACACCTTCGCCTGCTCGGCCAGGCGGACCTCGGGGGGGTCGGTCGAGAACGCGTGCCGACCGAGGAACCCCGCGAGCACCTCCGCGAGCGCCGGCTCGAGGAACCTGATGTCGCAGGGGCCGAACTGCCGGAAGCGGCTGAGCAGGTCCTCGGCGAAGCGCTCGACGTCTCCCCACAGCTCACCGAGCGCGCCCAGGTGGCGCAACCTCTCGAACGCCGGAGTGGCGAGCTCTTCCTCGAAGCAGTGCGTGACCACGCTCATGAACTGACTCACGTTCGGCTTGCGCGAGAGGTAGATCACCGACGGCGGCGCCGACACGCCCGCCGGTGGCGGGCCGCTCGCCCTGATCGTGCGCTCCGGCTCGGCCTGCTCGTCGGCGATTTCTTCGTGCAACGTGTCGAGGTGCCCGGACGGCAGCCGCTGCTCGGGCTGAACCTCGGAGTACCTCTCGTCTCCCCGTTCGGCTTTCAGCGAGTCGAGCTTCCGGGTCAGCTTGTCGGGGTCCAGGACCGAGTCGAGCAGTTGCCGGCGCACCACCCAAAGATTACACGAGTCCTGACACTCGCATTCGCTCGGGGACTCGATCCGGATGCCCTCCTCCGCTGCCTCTTCCCGACGCAGGCGGGACCCAGCTCGATACCATCCGAGGCTACGCCGACGTAGCTCAGCTGGTAGAGCACCGCTCTTGTAAAGCGGATGTCGCCGGTTCGATCCCGGCCGTCGGCTCTGCGGGAAAGCCCTGCTCAGAGCTAGTTTCTTACGCTTGCAAGGCTACTGGGGAGGTCGCTGAGAGGCGGAGTGGTAACGGAAGTGGTAACACGCCGCTGTTGGACGCGGGCCGGGGCGGCATGCGTGACGAAGGCGCCGACGACCGAAGCCCACGCTCGCTCTCTCGTCGGGAGAAGGTTGGCCCAATGCGTGCTGGGTCAGGCCGTTGAGGGTGGCTTTGCGCGCACTGCGGGAAAGACCGTGCCGATCAGGCCGCGGATGGTCGCCGCGGCGATGGTCAGATGGTCGAAGTAGTCGCGCCAGACCACGATCTGTGCATCGTGCACCTCGAAGCGCCCGCATACCCAAAACTGGACGCGCAGCCGACCAAGCTTCAGGACATCGATGCGCTCGGTCAGAACCGTTGGTCCGTCCGCTGAGATGGCATGCACGTAGACCTCGAACCCGGCACCAGTTCGGCCAAGCGTGGCCCGAAAGAGCCGGCGAACGCGCTCACGCCCGTGCACGGTGGGCAGCCCTACGTTCGTGTACTGGACATCCACCGCGACGAGCTCAACTGCCCCGTCGATGTCCCCAGAGCGAAGAAGCTCCAAGAACCGCTCGACCACCAGTGTGGGGGTAGAACCCCCCTCCGGCTGGTTGACCTGCTCTCCCGTGACCTCACTCGCGGGCTCAGGCATGGCTGTAAGCATAGGGAGACTCCGTCGCGCGAGATGGCGGACAGCTCCGACCGACCCCGCTGCTAAACAGGGTGCTGTGCTTTGTCACGTCCCCGTTCCCCTCGCCTCTGCCGGCCCGCTCGCGGGCGTGATCTGCGTGCTCGGCCTGGTGGCCGTGGCGGGGTGGGTCGCGTGGCGCTTCGGGCCGACCCTGGCCCGTGTCACGGGCTGGTGCTCGTGGTGGGTAGCGTGGGCGTGCGGCAGCCAGGGAGGCTACGGCTACTGCATCGCGTTCCTCGTGCTCGGCGCGGCGGCGTGGGGAGGTGGCACGGTCTGGTACGCCCACCGCCGGGGACGCTGGCCCTCAGCGCTCTCGGCGCGGCTGTTCGCGCACCTGCTCGGCAACCGCTACCCGATCACGCAGTTCGAGATCTCCGCCGTCGTGATCCTCCCGCGCCGCCGCCGCTGACCCGCGCCGTAACCGAGCGCTCGACCCGAGCACTCCACCACGCGCCCGTCGACCTCCCCCACTCCATCCTCGCTCCCTCGGCTCTCCCCCACGCGTCCACGACGTACCCACCGAGCCCCAGCAAGCCCTCCGGCCGCCAGTCGCACCCCCACGGCAAAGGCCACCCCGCCGCTCGGCTCCGCTGCGCTCCGCCTCACGGCACACAGTTGCACCTAAAGAGTGCTTCTTTTGCTATTTTGCTAGGGGGATGCTCTCGATCGGCAAGATCGCGCTGGGTCAGCACCGCTACTACGAGCAGCAGGTGGCCCAGGGCCAGGATGACTATTACACCGGCCGCGGCGAGGCCCCGGGCGAATGGGTGGGCGCCGGCGCGCGGGCCCTCGGTCTCTCCGGCCGGGTGGGCGCCGGGCAGTTCGGTGCGCTGATCGCAGGCCACGACCCACGCGACCCCGCGACACGACTGCGCTCCTCCGCGCGTGACCCAAAGGTCGCGGCGTTCGACCTCACGTTCTCCGCGCCGAAGTCGCTGAGCATTCTGTTCGCCATCGCGCCGGAGCAGGTCTCGGGTGAGCTTGTGGGGTGCCACGAAGAGGCGGTCAGGGCGGCGCTCGGGTATCTGGAGGACACGGCGGTGATGGTCCGTCGCGGGCACGCCGGCGAGTGCGTGCAGCCCGGTGAGGGCCTGGTCGCGGCGGCCTACCGGCACCGGATGAGCCGCGCGCTCGACCCGCAGCTGCACACGCACGTCGTCGCGGCGAACCTTGCGCGAGGCCCCGACGGCCGGTTCACCGCGCTGCACGGCACGGAGCTCTACCGGGCGGCGAAGACCGCGGGGTATCTCTACCAGGCGCATCTGCGGGCGCTCGTCACGGAGCGTCTTGGCCTGGAGTGGGGGGAGGTCCGTAACGGTGCGGCGGAGCTCGCGGAGATCGAGCGGCCGGTGGTCGAGCACTTTTCACAGCGTCGTCACGAGATGCTGCGCGAGGCAGAGCAGGGCGGTATCGGCCTGGGCTCAAAGAGTGCGGCGGAGCACGCAGCGCTCGCGACCCGGGAGCGCAAGCAGTTCGGGCTTGAGACGCACACGTGGCGGGAGGAGGTCAGGGCCCGCGCCAGCGAGCAGGGCCTCGACACGGGCAGAGTCGCGGAGTTGTTGGGCGCGGGCCGCGAGCGGCTGGTGCGCAGTCTGGCCAGGCGCGGCGGCGTGGACGAGCGCGCGCTCGGCGCCCAGCTGACGGGCGCGGACGGCTTGACGGAGCGCGGCAACACCTTCGACGAGCGCGCGGTGCTCCGGGAGTTCGCCGCCGCCGCAGGGGCGGGCGCACTGGTCGGTGAGGTGCGCGGCCAGGCCGAGCGGCTTGCGTCGCGCCCAGACGTGATCGCGACCCGCGGCGGCGAGATGACGACCGCAGAGCTCGTGGCGGTCGAGCGGCGGCTGATCGCAGCCGCGGTCGGCCGCGCCGGTGAGGCGAGCGGCATCATCGATCCGTCACTGGCCGAGCGCGCGATCACCACGGCTGACCGTTCCCTCACCGGAGAGCAGGCAGCGGCCGTACGGGCGGTGACTGGTTCGGGGCACGGGGTGAGCGTGATCCAGGCGCTGGCGGGTACAGGGAAGACGTACACGGCGGGGGTGCTGCGCCAGGTGTATGAGAGCGCGGGCTACACGGTGCTCGGTGTGGCTCCGACTGGCCGCGCTGTGCGGGAGCTCGCCGAGGAGGCCGGCATCCCGACGCGCACACTTGACCGCCTCCTACTCGACCTCGAGCAGCTCGGCGACGAGCTGCCGCAGAACGGCCTGCTTGTCATTGACGAGGCTGGCATGGCTGCGACCCGGCCCACCGCGCGGCTGCTGGAGGCAGCGGAGCGGGCGGGTGTGAAGGTGGTCGCGATCGGTGACCCGGGGCAGCTCGCCTCCGTGCAGGCCGGCGGCTGGCTCGGTGCCGTCGGCCGTGCGCTCGGCGCGCAGCAGTTGATGGAGGTGATGCGCCAGCGCGATCCCGTGGAGCGCAGGGCGCTCGGCGCGCTGCACGACGGCCAGCCACAGCGCTACCTCGAGTGGGCCGAGCGCAACAGGCGGATCGAGACGTTCAGCGACCCCGCCGGCGCGTGCGAGCAGGCTCTTGGCGAGTGGACGCGCGCGGTCGCTGAGGCAGGACCCGCACAGACCGTGATGATCGCCAGGGACAACGACACACGCGAGCGGCTCAACCGGGGGGCGCGCGAGCTGCGGCGCGATCTCGGCGCACTCGGACAGGGGCGCTCCTACGGCAGCATCGAGGTCGCGGTCGGGGACCGGGTGATCTGCCGGCGCAACGACGGCCAGTTCGACGTGGACAACGGGATGAGAGGCACCGTGCGTCACCTCGACCCCGACAGGGTCGTGATCGACACCGACGGCGGTCTTGTGCGCGAGCTGCCTGCGGCGTACGTCGCCGAGCATGTGGAGTACGCCTACTCGCTGACTGGCCACGGGATGCAGGGCGGAACCGTCGAGACGGCGGTGGTGGTCGCCTCGCCCAGGGATCTCACTGCGGGCTGGTCCTACACCGCGCTCTCCCGAGCAAGAGAAACCACACGACTGCTCGTCTACGACGACGACCTCGAGCGGGAGCGCAGCGAGTTCGCGCCCACAGACCAAACCCCGACCGCAACCCGGCGCGAGCTGCTCGAGCGGGTGGGGCGCCGGATGCTGGAGCGCGACGATGAAGACCTCGCGATCGAGCAGCTACCCGGCGCGGGCCGCACGGACGACCCCGACCTGGCCGGTGCCCGCGCACACGCCGCAGGTCCACCGCAGGAGCAAGCAGCCGCCCGAGGAGAGGCCACCCCGCTGGCTGCGGCGACCCCAGCGCGGCTGCGGGCGCTACGCGAGCGCGTCGAGCGGCTGCAGGCGCTGCTCGTGGCGCTGCCGACACGCGAGCTGCAGCGCATTGAGGATCTCGACGCGCGTGTCCTCACGCTCACCACCCAGCGCGAGCAGCTCGCCGGGCGTCTCGTCGGCCTGCCCGAGCCATACCGTCGCCTCGGGCGCGAGCAGGACTCCCACGCGATCGAGCGCGCCGGCCTCACCAGCGCCCTGCAAGCTAACGAGCGAGAGCTCGACGCTGTCCTCACACAGCGTGGCCGTCTGGAGCGGGAGCTTGGTGATCCTGTCGAGGCCCGCGCTGAACACGAAGGCCTCGAACACGCCATCACCCAGGCCACCCAAGAGCACACGGCGCTGCGCAACGACCTCGCCGAGCGCGAGCTGCACACCCCAGGCGCATGGGTGGCGGCCTCTTTCGGCGAGCGACCGGAGCGGCCCGCCCGGTGCGAGGTATGGGAGAACGGTGTACGCCACGCCGCGCGCTACCGCGCGCAGTACGAAATCACCGATCCCGCCGACGCGCTCGGCCCACGGCCCGAGCAGCGCGGGGGCCAGCAGCGCGACTGGGAGCGCGCCCAGGAAGCAATCGACCGCGCCGAGCGCCGCCTCGGACGCGAGGTCTCGCCCGCGCGCGACATCGACCTCGGTTTGGGGCTGTAGGCCGCGGAGCCGGTATCCGCCGCGATGGATGCCCCTGGGCGTCTGTACGGGCGGGGATGCGTCATCCTGCTTTGTATATGGCTGAGTTGTTGTCGTTGCGGGGGGTGTATAAGGGTTATTCGCGTGGGGAGCGGCGGATAGCGGTGTTGGCGGGTTTGTCGGTGGGTGTTGGGGTGGGTGAGGTTGTGGCGGTGGTGAGTTCGCAGGGTGAGGGCAAGTCGACGTTGTTGCGGGTGGCGGCGGGGTTGGAGCGTCCTGATGCTGGGGAGGTGTGGTTCGGGGGGAAGGATTTAGCGGGGTGCTCGGATCTGGAGCGTTCGCGGTTGTTGGCGAGCGAGATTGCGTGGACTGACCGCGAGGGTCCGGGGTTGCGGTTGAACGTCCGTGATTTTGTTGGGTTGTCGTTGGCGTTCAGGCGAGAGTGTGGGTGGCGGAGGCTGGGGCGTAGACGTGGGCGGAGGCGGTGGGAGGCGCGTGCGTTGGCGGTACAGGCGCTCGATCGGGTAGGTGCCGCGGGGGCTGCTGGGAAGCGTTGGGAGGAGCTTTCGGATTGGGAGCGGGTGCTGGTCGGGTTGGCGCGTGGGATCGTGAGTGCTCCGCGGTTGATGGTGGTCGATGGGTTGCTCGACCGGCTGGGTATGCGCGCAACGCAGGAGGCCGGCGACCTGCTGCGTTCGCTGGTCGCAGAATCGACATGTGGGTGCGGGGTTCTGTTGAGCGCGTCTGATATGGAGGCCGCGTTGGTCGCTGACCGGGTGTTGGTCTTTGAACGTGGCCGGTTGAAGGTGTTATCCGACCAGAGCCGCGGGCCAGCCGAGATCATCGACTTCCCAACTCCTGCGCAGGCGGACCGGTAGCTCAGGCCCGTCAGCGGGCAGCGGACGAGCCTCCTGGAGGGGCTTCAAGGCGAGGTTTGTTAGGTGTTCGGGGGGCCCTCGACCGGAGCGCAATCGAGGCCGTTCGTCGGCGGATCGTAAGCCGAGGCCAGTTCGCCATAAATGTTTCCGACTCTGGAGAGCCCACATCTGGTTATGATCCCGCATAATGCCATCTCCCCTTCCACGTGGCGACCTATCGGCGAGCATGGCGGTGCTGGCCCTCATCGTCCAGCAACCCGACACGACCAGCAATCTCGGCACTCGCCTGGGCAAGAAGTTCCCGCAGGCGCGCTGGTCACGAAACGCAGCGCACAACAACATACCGAGCCTCGCCAAACAAGGTCTTGTGCGCCTGGTCGCAAAGGGCGCCAAATCGTCGCTGGATCGCTACGAGGCCACGCCCGAGGGCGTAGCGCGATTCCGTCAGTGGGTCCGTGGGCTCGCTATGGAGCCGCCTGTCGCGCGCGACTCGGTGCAGGGAATGCTGAGGTTCTCCAAGCTGGAGGATCTGCCTGCGATCATCCGGGCCGTACGCGCAGAGGAGGATCATTGCGCTAGTGAATTCGGTAAAGCGCACGCAGAGGAAATCAAGGCACGCTTGCCCCTCATATCGCAAGAGAAGGAGTTGGACTACGATGTCAAAATAGAGCGCATTCTGCTTGCTGATGAAGCGGCTTTCTGGGGTGGTGTGAGCGCGCGACGTAAACGCCTTCGCGAACAGCTCGCACTTATCGTTGCCGAGCTAAACCTCGCTGACCCATCGGAGGCCTCGTGATGGCTGAGTTGTTGTCGTTGCGGGGGGTGTATAAGGGTTATTCGCGTGGGGAGCGGCGGATAGCGGTGTTGGCGGGCTTGTCCGTGGAGATTGACGTGGGTGAGATTGTGGCGGTGGTGAGTTCGCAGGGTGAGGGCAAGTCGACGTTGTTGCGGGTGGCGGCGGGGATGGAGCGTCCGGATTCTGGGGAGGTGTGGTTCGGGGAGCAGGATCTGGCGCGGTGCTCGGATCTGGAGCGTTCGCGGTTGTTGGCGAGCGAGATCGCGTGGACTGACCGCGAGGGTCCGGGGCTGCGGTTGAACGTCCGTGATTTCGTCGGGCTGTCATTGGCTTTTACGAGAGAGTGTGGGTGGCGGAGGCTGGGGCGTAGACGTGGGCGGAGGCGGTGGGAGGCGCGTGCGTTGGCGGTGCAGGCGCTCGATCGGGTAGGTGCCGCGGGGGCTACTGGGAGGCGTTGGGAGGAGCTCTCGGATTGGGAGCGGGTGCTGGTCGGGCTGGCGCGTGGGATCGTGAGTGCTCCGCGGTTGATGGTGGTCGATGGGTTGCTCGACCGGCTGGGTATGCGCGCAACGCAGGAGGCCGGCGACCTGCTGCGTTCGCTGGTCGCAGAATCGACATGTGGGTGCGGGGTTCTGTTGAGCGCGTCTGATATGGAGGCGGCGTTGGTCGCTGACCGGGTGTTGGTCTTCGAACGTGGCCAGTTGAAGGTGTTGTCCGATCAGAGCCGCGGCCCAGCCGAGGTCATCGACTTCCCAAGTGCCTCCCGCGAGAGTCGAGACTCACGCAGCGCGGGCTAGTTGTAGTGCTCGAGCTTCGGGATCTCGTCAAGTGCTATCGCGTGGGGGAAGGCGAGCCGATCCGTGCCGTTGACGGCGTCTCGATGACGGTCGCCGCGGGCGAGTTCGTGGCGCTCTATGGCCCGAGCGGCTCGGGCAAGACGACGCTGTTGGAGTTGATCGCCGGGCTCTCCGTTCCCGACAGCGGCGCCGTGCTGGTCGGCGACCGCGACGTCGGCGCGATGTCCCCCAGGGAAGGCGATGATTACCGACTGCGTCACCTGGGGATCATCGGGCAGCCTCATAACCTGATTCCCGGGGCGCGCGCGATCGAGAACGCCTCGTTGAAGCTGTGGCTCTCCAACAAGCGCGGGGCCAGGGACACTATCGAACCGCTGCTCGAACGCCTCGGCCTCGGCGAGCGGATGCAGCACCGCACCGAGCAGCTCTCGATGGGCGAGCGCCAGCGCGTGCTGATCGCGATGGCGCTCGCGACCGACCCAAAGCTCGTGCTCGCAGACGAGCCCACGGGGACGCTCGACACGCAACGCACCAGGGAGGTGCTGGCGCTACTGCGCGAGCTCTGCCAGGAACGCGGCGCCGCGATCGTGCTCGCTACACACGACCCGCTGGGCGCCGGCTACGCCGACCAGGTATACGAGCTGCGCGACGGGCGCCTCGGGGAGTACAGGCCCGACCATGTCCTCGTTCCAGAGTCCTCGCGAATGGGAGAGTTGCGATCGTGATGAGGCTCTCAGACATGCTTTGGCTCTATCGCGCGCGCCTGCGGGCGAGGGCGGTGCTCGTGCAGGAGTGCTTCGCGATCCTCGGGATAGCTGTCGGCGTGGCGCTGCTGTTCGCCTCCCAGGTCGCGAGTACCAGTCTCACCCAGTCGGTCTCCCAGCTGACCAGCCAGGTGGTCGGCGACACGCAGTTCCAGCTCGACGCGAGGGGCCCCGGCGGGTTCGATGAACGGCTGCTGGGAGAGGTGCGGCGTGTCCCGGGAGTACAGACTGCGCTGTCGGTGCTCGAGCAGCAGGCGAATGTGATCGGCCCGCGTGGGCAGCGGTCGGTCGATCTGATCGGCACCGACCCGCGCTTCGCGCGCTTCGCCGGGTCGTTGCTGCAGCGCTTCTCCGCCAAGCAGCTCGCCGCGCAGCAGGCGATTGCGCTTCCGGAACCGATCGCGAAAGCGATCGGTGTCGGCCCTTTGGAGACGGTCAGGTTGCAGATCGGTGCTGGGGTCGTGGAAACTCTGCTCGGTACCACGCTGCAGGAATCCGATATCGGTGGGCTGGTCCACAGCCCGATCGCGGTTGCGCCTGTCGCCTACGCGCAGCGTCTGGCCGGGATGCGCGGCAGGATCACCCGGATCTTCGTCCGGTCGTTGCCCGGGCATGAGCGTGAGGTGCAGATGGAGCTGGGGCGGCTCGCCGCGACTGCGGGCGTGAATCTCGAGCCGGCCAAGTTCGACTCGACGCTGTTCGCGGTGGCTATTGCTCCAGAGAGCAAAAGCGAGGCGTTGTTTTCGGCGATCAGCGCACTGGTGGGTTTTATGTTCGCGCTCAACGCGATGTTGGTCACGGTGCCCTCGCGGCGCAAGCTGATCGGGGACGTCCGCCCACAGGGCGCTACTCGCCTGATGACGGTCCAGATCCTGCTGTTCGACGCGCTGGTGCTCGGCGTGTTGGCCTGCTTCCTCGGCCTGGCGCTCGGCTGGTTGTTGTCGGTGGCCGTCTTCCATGTCACTCCCGGCTATCTCTCCTCGGCGTTCCCGGTGGGTAATGAGCGGATCGTGACGTGGCAGTGCTTCGCGTTGGCGGTCGCTGCGGGGCTGCTCGCCGCGGTTGTGGGTGTGCTCTGGCCATTGCATGACACTCTTCTACGGTCGCATGGGGAGCGTGCCTCGAAGCGAGCATCTCGCGCGTGGGTCGCTGCTCGGCTGGGCACCGGGTTTGTGTGCCTTGCGATCACGACGGTGATCCTGGTGGCGCGTCCACAGAGTGCCTCCCTCGGCAGCGTCACTCTGGTCGTCGCACTGGTTTGTCTGCTACCTTCGTTGTTCGATGGCGCCATCGTCGTCTTCGAGCGAGCGCAGCGACTGCTCACTGGCGCGGCGACTGTTCTCGCGGTCACTGAGTTGCAGACCCCGCGGACGCGGGTCCGCTCGCTGGCGATCGCCGCGACCGGAGCGATCGCGGTGTTCGGGACCGTCGCGATCGGGGGGGCGCAGATGAACCTCCAGCGTGGCCTGGATGCCTCAGCACGCCAGATCGATGCCGGCGCCGATGTCTGGGTCAGCCCAGGTGGGGAATCCAGTCTGTTGACGACGATCCCGTTCAAGGCGTCTGACCAGGCTGCGCTTGCCCGCGTTCCGGGCGTCGGCGCTTTTGGCGTGTACCGCGGCAGCTTCCTGAACTGGGGAGATAGGCGGCTCTGGATTCTCGCGCCATCGAACAGCAGCGCACAGCCGATCCCGCCGAGTCAGCTCCTGTCCGGCAACCTCGCCGGTGTTGTCGCCAAGGTTCGCGGAGGTCGATGGGCGGTGCTCTCCCAGGCGCTGGCCGCAGAACACCACCTCGCCGTCGGCCAGACGTTCACCCTGCCAACGCCGCTACTGACGAGCCTCAAGGTTGCGGCATTGACTACGAACCTCGGATGGCCGCCAGGCTCGATCATTCTCAGTTCCGCGAGCTACGCGCGTGCGTGGGGAAGCAGCGACCCCAGCGCCTATGAGATCCAGACAGAGCCCGGTGTCCCCGCCACGGCAGTCCGTCGCCTCCTTCAGCGCGCACTGGGGCCAGAAACAGGACTCACGGTCGAAACCGTCACTGAACGCGAGCAGCGTCACTACGCCCTCGTGCGTCAGGGTCTCTCGCGGCTGACGCAGATCAGGCTTCTCGTGCTGATCGCCGCGATGCTCGCAGTCGCCGGCGCGCTCGGCGCGATGATCTGGCAGCGCCGCGATATCGTCGCGTTCATCAAGTGCCAGGGCTACCAACGGGACGTCCTGTGGCGGTGGCTGTTGTGCGAGAGTGCACTGATGCTCGGCATCGGCTGTTTCATCGGAGCCGTCTTCGGTATCTACGGCCAGTTGTTGCTCAGTCACGCGTTGGCGAGCGTCACCGGCTTCCCGATTTCTCTGAATATCGAAATGCTCGTCGCGCTCTCCAGCTTCGCGCTGGTGAGCTTCGTCGCGGTCGTGATCGTCGCCCTACCGGGTTATCTCGTGGTGCGTGTGCCTCCGAGGTCCGTCAGCCCAGCGTACTAGAGCGCTATGGGTTGGCCGGTCTGATAACACCACTAACCCGGCGCCTCTCTCCCTGCGCCAGCTTCGGGCTCTAGGCGCAGCCGCGGCACGCGAGCTTCTGTGGGGCCTATCAGCGGCTGGCCGCGAGACGCGCACCTGGCAGGCCCGGGCAGCGAGTATCCCCGACGCGCCGCTCCGCCACGACGCACTGAACGCGCTGGCGCGTAAGCGCGGCAACACCTACGGCGCTGGACTGTTCTGGGTCCTCCCGCACGCTCGTAACACGTGCCTGCTGCGCCTACTCGTCACCTACCAGGTCATGTGGGATTTCCTGGACTGCGCAAGTGAGCACGGTGCCGCCGCAGGCCAGGCGAACGGCCGGCAAATACACGTGGCGTTGGTCGACGCACTCGACCCCAGCCGCCCGATAGCTGACTACTACCGTCACCACCCATCGAATGAGGATGCGGGCTACCTGCGTGCTCTTGTCCGAGTATGCCGTCGATGCTGCAGCCATCTGCCCTCATACGAGAGTGTTCGCCCGCTGCTGGTGCGAGAGGCGATGCGCGCCAACGTCCAGGCGATCAACCACGACCTCGACAAGGCTTACCGGGACGTGGCGCTCCGAAGGTGGGCCGCACGAGAGTTCCCCGAAAGCCGCGAAGCGACATGGTTTGAGCTCGCCGGGGCGGCCGGGGCCGGCCTCGCGATCTACGCCCTGTTCGCTCTCGGCGCCGAACCTGCGTGCACCGACATAGATATCGCCCACGCCTACAGCGCCTACTTCCCCTGGACCTCAGCCGTTGCGACGATGCTCGACAGCTACGTCGACCAGATCGAGGATACCGCCAATGGCGACCATGTCTACGTCGCACACTACCCCACGCCCGGGCTCGCCGGGCAGCGCATCGGCCAACTGATACAGCGCAGTTTGAACGAGGCCCGCTCTCTACCAAACGGCGAGCGGCACACCTTGATCGTCGCCTGCATGGTCGCGATGTACCTCTCAAAGGACAGCGCGCGCATGGAAGCGATGCGCGAGACGACCAAGCACCTCGTGAACGCTGGCGGCTCACTCACGAGGGTACTGCTCCCAATCCTGCGGCTATGGCGAACCGTCTATGCCCAGCGATCCACCTAAACCCACTCACAAGGAGACACTATGCCAATCACCAAACCCAACCCACTGCTCACGCGCATCAAACAGGAATTGCCGCCAGCCGCGCCGCTTCCAGCCGTCCTTCAGACGCTGGCGTGCCGATGGTTGCCTCTCCCCTACTTCGAATGGTGTCGTGGGCGTTACGGCAACCGCTTCACCGTCTACCCGGTTGACAAGGCCCCGGTCGTATTCATCTCAGACCCAAAAGACATCCGGGAAATCCTGTCCGCGTCGGCTGCTGTCCTGCATCCAGGTGTCGGCGCAGCCGCGATCACCCCAATCGTCGGGGAGCATTCATTCATGCTGCGAGACGAAGAAGAGCATCTGCTCGGACGTAAAGCGGTCCTGCCCGCATTCCACAAGAAAGCCGTGCAAGACCATGCCGACACGGTCGCCGACGTGGTCGAGCGAGAGATCGCGTTGTGGCCGCTCGACGTCCCTTTCAGTATCCACCCCCATCTTCGTGACCTGACACTAAAAGTGATCCTCATGACCGTCTTCGGCAACGAAGGAGCAGGACTCGACGCGCTACACACCCGGATCGTGGACATGCTGGCAATAACCAAAAGCTTCGCGGTCACCGAGCCGCGACTCCGCCGCATACCCGGATGGCGGAACATATGGAGAAGGTTCGAGCGGGCACGCGACAAGATGGACGAGCTCATGCTCGGAGCGATCCGCCGGCGACGGTGCGAACCTCGCCAGCACACCGACGTACTGGACATGCTGCTCGCCACGAATCACCCCGGCGGATCGCCAATGTCCGATCGAGAGGTCCGCGACAACATCATGTCGATCATCCTCGCCGGACACGAGACGACAGCCTCAGCACTAGCCTGGGCCTTCCAGCTGCTCGCCCACAACCCGACCGTGCGTGACCGCTTGGTCGACGAGCTGAACCGCGACACAGACGAGGCATACCTGACGGCCACCATACAGGAGGTACTACGGCACAGGCCTGTCTTTCTCTTCGCGATCCCACGAGCAGTCGTCGAGCCGATCGAGGTTGGTGGCTGGACGTACAGGCCACCAACCCACCTCCTGGCCTGCATCTACCTCATGCACCACGACCCCGCTCACTACTCTGACCCCCGCACATTCCGCCCGGAGCGCTTCCTAGAAGCAGCACCATCTACACGAACATGGATTCCTTGGGGCGGAGGACGCAGGCGATGCCCTGGCCATCGACTCGCGTTTCTCGAGATGCAGACCGTCCTACGGACCACACTCGCCACGCGGACCATCCTGCCCGCGAGCGCCCGTATCGAGCGTGCTCGCTGGCGCAGCGTCATCGTCACGCCCCACGCGGGCTCGCGGATCATCCTCCGCAAGAGCACCCGAAGCGCGGCTCGCACGGGCGTCTCATGACCGTAGTGGAGGGTTGTCTCGTCTTATTGGAACGTTTCTATTCCAAGAAGAACAATTTTCGTTCCAAGAAGAACAACTTTTTGTCTCCACGGTGCTCTGCGCGCCAAGATGCCGTGGGCCATGGCGCATTGGGACGCAAGTCATCTGGAGCTCACCCAGCGCGAGATCAAGCGTCACGCTTACTGGTGCCCCGGGGTGCGGGCCGCTGGGGTGTGGGTGCTTTGCCGTAGAGGGCGGCGCTGGCCCGGCAGGGGTGAGGGAGGAGGACCCAGTGGGCTGCGGGCCGGGCGCTTCGGGGGGCGTACGGCTCGTCGTCTCACCGGAGGGCGACAGTCCTGTGCCTAGGGTCAGACGGCTGGTTGAGGTGTCTGCGGGGGATCGGGTTCGGCCGGTGCCGTCGTCGCGGGCACCGGCCTTTTCGCAGTCGCTCGAGCGTGGGCTTGCGATCCTCGAGGTCTTCACCCCGGAGCGGGCGGTGCGGGGGATCGCCGACGTAGCCGATGAGCTCGGGATGGTCCGCTCGATGACGCATCGTTACATGAGTACCCTGGTCGCCCTCGGCTACCTGGAGAGGGCCCCGAAACGCAAGTATCGCCTGGCATTGAGTGTCACCAAGCTGGGGATGTCAGCGATGAGCAGCACGAGCCTCCACGAGCACGCAGGGCTCTACCTGGAGGAGTTGGGGAAGCGGACCGGGTTCACGGTCACCATCGTGGTGCTCGATGGGTCGAAGGTGCTGCTCGTGGATCGGCTGCGTGGCCACCGTCGCGGCCAACAGCAGATCGACCTCGACCAGGCGCCCGGCTCAATGCTGCCGGCGCACTGCACCGCGGCCGGCAAGCTGCTGCTCGCTCATCTGCCCGAGAGCGAGCGCCGGAGAGCCATCTCAGAAATGAGGCTCACCAGGCGTACGCCGAACACGATCACCAGCAAGGGTGCGCTTCGAGCGGAGCTGCAGGGCATCCTTGAGGAGAGCCTCGCCGTGTCCGAGGAGGAGCTCGCGCCCGGCCTCTACTCGATCGCCGCACCGGTCCGCTCGGTCACCGGTGAGACGACTGCAGCCATCGGGATGGACGCGCACCGTTCGATGATCTCGCTTGGGGGACTGGTCGAAGCGCTCGGCCCGCACGTGATCGCTGTCGCCGACCGGATCTCCGCCCGGCTGGGGTTCCGACGAGCCGACGAGCGTGCCGAGGGTCGCCTTGCTCCCGTGGCGCCCGAGGTGATCGCGTGACACCAGCCGCGCTACGCGAGTTGGAGAACCTGAGCTACTCCCAATCCTTTCAAAGGGGCGTGACGATTCTGGGGTGCTTCAGGCCGGAGCGTCCCGTGCGCGGTATCGCCGACGTCTCCGAAGAGCTCGATCTCGAGCGCTCGACGACCCACCGTTACATGGCGACGCTCGTGACGCTCGGATATCTCGAACAGGACGCAGCGCGCAAGTACAGGCTCGCGTCGCACGCAGCCGACATCGGGATAGCGGCGCTCGATAGCCACCCCGTGCGCCGGCGCTCTCGTGCGCACCTCGAGCAGTTGCGCGACGAGACAGGGTTTACAGCGAGCCTTGGTGTGCTCCTGGACGACGAGTTGTTCTACCTGGAGCGCGTCCGTGGCTATGGGCGTGGGCAGCATGAGATCGACCTGGGGATTCTCGGGCTGCGCGCAGGATGCCGTCTGCCGGCCCACCGCACCGCGATGGGGAAGCTGCTGCTCGCGAGCCTCCCCGAGGCTGAGCAGCGGGAGCGCATCGCGCGGCTGAAACTCACGCGGGGTGGTCCGCGCCCGGTCTCCAAGACGGCGCTCCGCACGGAGTTCCAGGGCATCCCGACTGCGGGGCTTGCGGTGAGCGACCGAGAGCTTTCGCCGGCGCTGCTCTCGATCGCTGCCCCGGTGCGAGGCGACGACGGGGCGGTCGTCGCGGCGCTTGCCGTTGAAGCGCATGCGGCCACGGTCACCCTCGATGATCTCGTGCGCAGTGTCGGGCCGCGCCTGACCTTCACAGCCGCGCACTTCACATGAGCCTGCGGAAGTCCCAGGACACGGAGTGCACCATGCCTTTACGGAGGTCCGCCGAAACGTTCTCGCAACAAAATCTCGCAAAGAGCGGCCAAAAGGCATTGTTCGATTGACATGACCTTGTCCATTTGTTTAGGGTCTCTTTCTATCGGTGCGCTTGGCGCATATCCGCAACGTGGTAGCTATCAGCATTCATCGACTCGGAGTGCGCCTCAATGGTGCAAACCCCGTCTGTCCAAGGGAGAGGTATGTTGCTACTGAGAGAGGCCGAGCGTGCATATGGTGACCACGGCCGGCGTATCGCTGCCGCCGAGACGACTCGCCCGCTCGGGTCAGTCATTTCTACGCCGGTGACGACTGGTTTCTCGGTGGCTGATCGGGTGACGCCCCGAGCAACGGCCGGTGTGCCGTGGCGTGCTGTGGCGACAGCTATGTTGTTGTCGTTATTGCTTGCATTGGTGCTTGTGCAAGGCTTGTCTGGCGGTCATCGTTCCTCGGTGGCGCCTGCGACGCACCCTGGCGAGGTAGGGCTTTCGAGTTTGCCCTTGATAGCGCAGGGCCAGGTTTCGGGGGCGCTGGGTGGGGATGACTCCGCCTATCGCGTCAGTGCGTCAGGCAGTGGGTTTCAGGCGGTTAGTCCGGTGCAGCGTCTGCGGATGCGTTTTGGCCGCTCAGGGGTGTGGGTCGGCTCGGGTGCGGCGCAGCTTGGATTGAGTCTGCGCGCTGTGGGCTATGGGGCCTCGCTTACAGCCGTTGGTGGCGTGGCACCACGCGCACGGGCCAACCGCGTTGTCTACGCGCGCGCCGGTCTGAACGAGTGGTATGCGAATGGGCCGCTTGGTCTTGAGCAGGGTTTCACGGTCCCGAGGGCGTTGACCGGCCATGCGAGTGGGCCGTTGACGTTCTCGATGGCGCTCTCTGGCGACGTGCGCGTTACGCTGGCTGCCGGTGGGCAGAGCCTGATGCTCAGCCACGCGGGTGGGGTGTCGCTACGCTACGGTGGACTGGTGGCCAGCGACGCGCGGGGACGTACGCTGCATAGCTGGCTTGTTCTCAGCGCTGGACGGGTGATGTTGCGTGTTGATACGCGCGGTGCACGCTACCCGTTGAGGATCGACCCCATGATCCAGCAGGGCGAAAAGCTTACCGGCAGCGGGGAGGTCGGTAAAGGGCAGTTCGGCTTCAGCGTGGCGCTGTCCTCCAGTGGCAGAACCGCGCTGGTCGGCGGTCCAGGAGACAACAGCAAAGTTGGAGCTGTGTGGGTATTCACGTGCTCGGGTGGGGTCTGGACTCAGCAGGGCGAAAAGCTCACGGGCGGTGGGGAGATCGGCGAAGGATTTTTCGGCGGCAAGGTAGCGCTGTCTTCCAACGGCAACACCGCTCTGATTGGGGGGAGTGGCGACAACGGTGGCGTTGGTGCCGCGTGGGTGTTTACTCGCTCAGGTTCGACTTGGACTCAGCAGGGGGAAAAGCTCACGGGCGGTGGGGAGGTCGGCCTCGGCGGCTTCGGCGGCAGTGTAGCGCTGTCCTCCGAAGGCAACACCGGGCTGATTGGCGGCGCGACGGACGACCAAGGCGTCCAGAAATATCCCGGGGCGGCGTGGGTCTTCACACGCTCAGAAGGCAAATGGACCCAGCAGGGGGAAAAGCTCACAGGTGGCGAAGAGACCCAAGAAGGCGAGTTTGGCTGGAGCGTAGCGTTGTCCGGCGATGGCAATACAGCGCTGATCGGAGGTAGGTGGGATGGCACACCCTACTATGAACACTACGGTTCGGCGTGGGTCTTCACGCGCTTAGAAGGTAAATGGACTCAGCAGGGCCCGAAGCTAAGTGGTTCAACGACAAACCTAGCCGAATTTGGATTCAGCGTCGCGCTGTCCTCCGATGGCAACACGGCTCTCATTGGGGGACCCAAAGCCAACGGCCACGCCGAAACAGGAGAGGCGTGGGTATACACACGCGCTGGAAGTAGCTGGACTCTGCAGCAAGCGCTCGCAGTGGAAACTGTGTCCCGGTTTGGTTGGAGCGTGGCGCTGTCTTCCGACGGCAACACGGCACTGATCGGAGGTTGGGCTAATGGCTCATCGGGAGCGGCGTGGGTATACAAGCGCTTCGGCTCGATATGGCTCCAACAGGGTCCCAAGCTCACCGGTAGTGGGGGGATCGAAGGCCCTGAGTTCGGCTCCAGCGTGGCGCTGTCCCCCACTGCAAACACTGCGTTGATCGGCGGCGACTTTGACAACAAACAAGTTGGGGCGGCGTGGACATTCACATCTATATTCTCCCCCGAAGAAACATACGGACCAGAAAACGAAGGAGAGCCGCATCGGCCCCGCTGCGAGCTTGCTGATCCTGTCAATTGCGCTACCGGCAACATGACCGAGGCCCAGACGGATCTGGCGGTTGGGGGCCGTGGCCCTGGGTTGCATATGACACGTACGTATAACTCTCAGCTCGCTGTCACGCAAAGCGAACCTGGGCCCTTTGGGTACGGGTGGACGGGTCCCTACAGCGCCCATCTCGTCGTCAATGAAGAAACGGAAACTGCAACCGTTTACCAGGATAACGGGAGTACCGTGATGTTCGATCTCACGGGGAGTAAAACGTATGTAGGCGCTTCTCCGTTGGTGCAGGCTACTCTCGTCAAAGAAGGAAGCACGTATATCTATACGCTGCCAGATCAGAGCAAACTGGATTTCAACAGTGCTGGCCAGCTCACGAGCGAGACCGACCGTGATGGCAACGCGATAACTATGAGCCGCAACTCCGAAGGGCGCCTTGAATCGGTGGCTGACGGGGCCGGTCGCAAATTGAGCTTCTCTTACGACAGTGAAGGGCAGGTCGAAAGCGTCAAAGACCCGATGGGGCATACGGTTAAATACACCTATGAATCCGGAAATTTGATAAGCGTAACGCAGCCGGGAGAAGCGAGCCTACGTTGGCAGTTCGGCTACGGCTCTTCACACGAAATGAAAACGGAGACTGATGGTCGCAAAGACACCGTAACAATGGAATATGACGAAGCCCATCGCGTGACCACTCAGACGGACGCGCTGAAACGCAAACACCTCTGGAAATATGTCGGGAAGGAAAACGGTGAAACCGAAACGACCGTGACAGAACCCAATGGCTCCACGACGGTTGAGAAGTTCAACGACGCTGGGCTGCCGACAAGCATCACGCGCGCGTCGGGAACTTCCATTGCAACCACGACGACCTATGAATATGACGGCTCCTACAATCTCGTCGCCGTCACAGACCCGAACAAACATACGACCAAATACGAATATAACGCTGCTGGTGATCGGACGAGCGAAAAGGATGCCGACGGCGATGAAACGAAATGGACGTATGACAGTGCACACGACATAGAAACCATGACGACTCCGGACGGAGAGACGACAACCATCAAACGGGAAGCCCACGGCAACCCGGAATCGATCTCCCGCCCAGCGCCAGGCGAAAAAACACAGACCACGAAATACAAATACGACACGTCTGGCGACCTCGAAAGCGTCACCGATCCGCTGGAACGCACTTGGAAATACGAATACGACAGTTATGGGGACAAGACCGCTGAAATAGATCCGGAAAGCAACAAGCGCACCTGGGGCTATAGCGAAGACTCCCAGGAGACCTCGATGGTTAGCCCGCGTGGCAATGCCAAAAGCGGGGAAGCGGCGAAGTATACCACCACGATCGAACGTGATGCACAGGGACGGCCTGTGGTCGTGACCGAACCGGGCAGCCTCGGCGGCACCGGCGCACCCACGGACAAGACGCAGGCGACGGTCTCCGGGACAGCTCGCGAAGGGCAAACCCTGACCGCCGCCACGGGAACGTGGGAAGGCGAACCGACGGTTAGCTACACCTATCAATGGCAGCGCTGCAACGCCTCGGGCGGGAGTTGCGCCAACGTCTCCGGAGCCACGAGTTCGACGTATGTGCTCGCAAGCGCCGACGTAGGTAGCACGCTTCGGGTCGTCGTCACCGGGACCAACTCGTGGGGCACTGGGACAAGCACGTCGCTTGTGACGGCGGTCGTTGCCAAAACTACCGTCCTCGGCGCGGTCTACTCCACGCAGTTCTCGATGGCGTTCGGCACGGAAGGCACAGGCAATGGCCAGTTCAAGCTGCCGCGGGGAGTCGCCGTCGACTCGAATGGCGATGTCTGGGTTGCCGATACGCAGAACGATCGGGTACAGGAGTTCTCCTCGGTCGGCAGCTACATCCGGCAGTTCGGCTCCGAAGGGACCGGCAACGGCCAGTTCAAGCAGCCAGCCGGTATCGCTGTAGCCGCGAACGGAGACGTGTGGGTCACAGACTCTCTCAACAATCGCGTCGAGGAGTTCTCGCCCACGGGAGAATACCTCGCGAAATTCGGGTCCGAAGGCACCGGCAACGGGCAGTTCAAAGAACCGCGCGGCATCGCCGTCGCCCCGAGCGGCGATATCTGGGTCACGGACACCCTCAACGACCGCGTCGAGGAGTTCTCGTCCACCGGCGAATACATCACCAAGGTCGGCTCCGAAGGGACCGGCAACGGGCAGTTCAACCATCCCAAGGGCGTCGTGGTCGAACCAAACGGCGACATCTGGGTCGCCGACACCGGCAACGACCGCATACAGGAGCTCTCTTCGACCGGAGAATATGTTACGAAGCTCGGCTCCGAAGGCACGGGCAACAAGCAGTTCAAAGAACCGACTGGCGTAGCTGTCGATGCCGCCGGCAATATCTGGGTCGCTGACACCGGCAACAACCGCGTATCGGGGTTCTCCTCGTCGGGCGAATACCTCCGCAAGTTCGGTACGAAAGGCACCGGCAACGGGCAGTTCAAAGAACCCGAAGGACTCGCCGTCGGCTCCACCGGCAACCTCTGGATCGCTGACAAAGGCAACAACCGGATACAGGAGTTCACTGTGCCAACTCCCGTTTATGCTTCTAAGTTCGGCTCGGGAGGATCGGGCAATGGGCAGTTCAACCGACCACGCGCAATGGCCATCGATTCAAACGGTGACGTCTGGGTCGCCGACACCCTAAATAACCGGGTACAGGAGTTCTCGTCCACCGGAGAATATCTCAAAAAGTTCGGGTCCGAAGGCGGCGGCAACGGGCAGTTCAAGGAACCGGAGGGCATAGCGTTTGCCGCGAACGGTGACCTTTGGGTAACGGACTCTCTCAACGATCGGGTCGAGGAGTTCTCACCAACTGGTGAATACATCACAAAGTTCGGTTCCGAAGGCACCGGCAACGGGCAGTTCAGTGAACCGTGGGGTATAGCGATCGCTCCGAACGGCGACATCTGGGTCGCCGACGCCCGCTACTACCGCGTAGAGGAGTTTTCGTCTACCGGCGAATACATCACTCAGTTCGGCTCATACGGTTCGGGTAACGGTCAGTTCACCATCCCAGTTGGTGTGGCCGTGGATTCAAATGGCGATATTTGGGTCACCGATACCAGCGCCGACCGTGTGCAGGAGTTTTCGTCGACCGGCGAATACATCAGGCAGTTTGGTTCCGAAGGCACGGGCAACGGAAAGTTCAAAGAACCACGGGGTATAGCCTTTGACCTCGCGGGTAACATCTGGATCACCGACACGGAAAATAACCGCGTAGAGGAGTTCTCCCCTACGGGCGAATACATCACACAATTTGGAACAAAAGGCACCGGCAACGGGCAGTTCGAAGAACCTGAAGGCATAGCGGTAGACCACAGTGGCGATCTCTGGGTCGATGATAGAGTCAACAATCGTATCGAGGAGTGGAAATCCGTCGTCGCTCCAGCGAACACCGCGACACCCATAATCTCCGGTCAGCTCATCGTCGGCCAGACGCTCAGCGCAAACACCGGCACCTGGACAGGACTACCGGCCCCCACCTACGCCTACCAATGGCAGCGCTGCAACAGAGCGGGAGGGGAATGCGCCAACATCTCCGGGGCCACCAGTTCCACCCACGTTGTGGTCGAAGGCGATACCGGGGACACGCTGCGTGTCGTGGTGAAAGCGACGAACTCAGGCGGCTCGGCCGAAGGCATCTCTTCGGTGACCAAGATCATCGGGCGACCCCCCACCACGGAATACACCTATGACGCTGATGGCAACGTCGAAAGTGTGATCGATCCCAACGGCAACAAGACGAAATACACCTATGACGCCGACAACGAGCGGACTAAGGTCGAAGAACCCAAGGGGACCATCACGGAAACCGGCTACGATGCTGCCGGACAGGTAACGAGCCAGACCGACGGCAATGGCCACACCACGAAATACGTCCGCAACCTACTTGAGGAGGTCACCGAAGTCGTCGACCCGCTGGGACGCAAAACGACGAAGGAATATGACCCGGCGGGTAACCTCACGAGCCTAACCGACGCGGCGAAACGGACGACCACGTACACGTACGATCCCGCCAACCGTCCCACCGAAGTCAAATACTCCGATGGCAAAACCCCGACAGTCAAATACGAATACAACAAAGACAGAGAGCGGACGGCAATGACCGACGGGACCGGAACGAGCAAATACACCTACGACCAATTGGATCGGCTCACAGAAACCGAAAACGGGCACAAAGAAAAGGTCAAATACGAATACGACCTCGCGAACGAGCGGACGAAGATCACCTACCCCAACGAAAAAGCCGTCACTCGCGCGTTCGACAAAGACGGTCGGCTGGAAAAGGTGACCGACTGGCTTGGGAACGCCACCAAATTCTCCTACGACCCGGACTCCGACCTGACGGCCACGACCTTCCCCTCAGAAACCGGCGACGAAGACAAATACGCATACAACGAAGCCGATCAGATGAGCGAAGTGAAGATGACGAAGGGCGCCGAAACCCTGGCATCGCTCGTGTACACACGGGATCATGACGGGCAGGTTAGGACCGTGACCAGCAAAGGCCTCCCCGGCGAAGAAAAACTTACCATCAACTACGATACGAACAACCGCGAGACCAAGGGCGGCGCCACGTCCTACGAATACGACGCGGCGAACAACCCAACCAAGATCGGCACTGGAACCTACAAATACAACACGGCCGACGAGCTCGAAACGGGCCCAAGCCTCACGTACGCCTACAACGAAGCCGGGGGGCGGACGAAAACGACGCCGAGCACAGGTCCCGCGACGACCTACGGCTACGACCAGGCCGGCAACCTCAACTCCGTCGAACGGCCGAAAGAAGGCGAAGTCCCCAAGATCGAAGACGGCTATGCCTACAACGGCGAAGACCTACGAGCGACCCAGACTGTCTCCGGCACGACCAGCTATATTACCTGGGACATGGCCGAAGGCATCCCACTGATCCTCAGCGACGGCACCAACAGCTACATCTACGGCCTGGGCGGCCTCCCCGTCGAGCAAATCAACAACAGCACCGGCACTGTCACCTACCTACACCACGACCAAGCCGGCTCTACACGCCTACTAACGGGCTCCACCGGGACCGTCACCGGCAAATGCACCTACAGCGCATATGGCACCACGACGTGCGAAGGGACCGCCACCACACCGCTCGGCTACGACGGGGAATACACCAACAGCGACACTGGGCTCATCTACCTCCGCCACCGTGTCTACGACTCCGCCACCGCGCAGTTCCTCACCGTCGACCCGCTAGAGAAACTAACTGGCGCACCCTACAACTACGCCGAAGACAACCCGCTGAATTTCGACGATCCAGATGGCTTTGCAACCCAATACTGTACTGGCATCACTGCCAGCGTCGGAGTTGTTACCGTCAACCTTGAAGGCTGCTACGTGGAAACGCCGAATGGTGGTGGAATCACGGGGACGTTGGGTGCGACGGTAGGCCCCGGAGTAGGGGCCAACATTCACTACGGTGAAGGTACGAGCAACGCTTGCCACGTGGGCGAATACGGTGGTCTCTTCGGTCAATATGGCGGCAGCGCGGAGTTTGGTAGCGGTGGATACGTGAATGAATTCACAAACTGGCCGAGCCACAGTCGGCGGGTGAAGGGAAAAACGACAGGCGAAACGATAGGACTCGGTGCAGAGGCGGGGATCGGTGCATCCCAGACGTACGGCGTGTCCCTACCCTTTGGTGGTAGTAGCAATGGTGGCTGCGGATGCTAGGTTACGAAAAGGGTCGCATCATGCTGACGTGGCTCGCGACTGCAACGGAACCGGAAGGTGGGATTGTGGCTCTCGTCATCGGGGTCGCTATGGTTGTTTTTTCGTGGCCCATGGCGCGGTGGGGTCTCGGGGTGTACTTCGGCAAGGACATTCGCGCTGGGAAGTTGCGTCGTAACGACCCGCGGTTCAAGAAGGCGACGATCATTGTGACGGTTGCTTATGTAATCGTCGGAGCGGTGGGTGTGTACGTAGGCACCCACTGGGCACAGACGGGCGAATAGAGGCCATCTGGGCTGCCGTTATACGGCCCAGTGAGGCCCGTGCGCGAGTCATAGTCCAGGTGGGTGTCGCGCGACGTAGCTCGCGCCGTCGCCGAGGTTGGCGAGTGGTTCTGAGCGCCAGCGTGGTCCCGACCCGGCGGGGATCGGTGGTCCGCCGTAGTCGGAGGTGTCGAGTGCGATGCCGGCGACGACGATCCAGGCGTGGATGCTGTTGGTGTAGATGGTGATCCAGTGTCCGGGGCCGGGTTGCCCGTAGTTCTCGAGTTCGGTGGAGTCCAGGGCGGTGGGGCCGAGGAGCCCGGCGGCGTAGAGGACGAATGAGGTGGCACCGGAGCAGTCGTAGGCGGGCCAGAGTTGGGCGAGGGTGCCGTAGTGTTGGTCGGGTTTGGGGTAGGGGCGGGTGTGGATGAGGTTGCCGGCGGCGAGTGCGAGCTTGACGGGGGTGGGTGCTTCCCTGGGCGCAGTGGCGCTGCCGTCGGATTGGATGCTCGCGGTCCGCCCGGCGGTGAGGCCGAGCGTGCCGTTGGCGAGCGCGGGCTGGCAGCTGAGGGGTTCGCTGGTGGTGGGGGTGGGTGCGACGCCGTCGAGGAGGTCGCCGGCGCTGGGGTTGGGTGCGGGTGTGACGGTGACGGTGCGGGTGCCCCAGGCGTTCTGGCTTGGGCGTCCGTACCAGTCGTAGATGTCGATGTGCCGGCCGGTGATTGCGCTGCCGGTGTCGCCGGCGTAGAACGCGCTGCTGGTCCCGAACGGGTTGGGCTGCACATGGACGTAGCTGCCGAGTGGGATGACGGTGGGGTCGACGGCGATCTCGTAGGCGGGTGGCCCGGTGGTGAGGTTGAGTTCGGTGGCGGTGATGCCGTCCCCCTGGATACCGCCCCAGGGGGGCCCGTAGGCGGTCGCGGTCCAGGAGCCGCCCTGGGCGGTGGCGCCGGGTGTTTCGCCGGGGAGCTGGCAGGCGCCGCCCTGTGCGCTGGTGCTGAGCAGCAGTGCGGTGACGCCGAGCGTTGGGAGCGCGGCGGCGAGTAGTCCGATGAGCGCGAGGAGCCCCTTCATGGGTGCTCCTACGCGAACGCGTGCCTATAGGTAGATATCGACATCCCACGCTAGATCATACTTGTTTGGCGTATTTGGTCTATGATGTCTGGTACTCGACCCACGGCAGCGGAGGTGATTGGCAGATGAGGCTCCTGATCGCAGCGAGCAGTTTCACGTTCAAGGTGACCCCGGAACCGGGGAAGGCGCCGGGCGCGCCGGGCATTCAGAGCGCGATCAACGTGATCGCCGTGTACGCGCTGCTGGCGTGTCTGGCGGGCTTCCTCGCGGGCGGCGCGGTGTGGGCGGTCGGCGGGAGGATCGGTAACGAGCACACCGCGGTTGGCGGCAAGATCGGGATGGCGATAGCCGTCGGCGTGGCGTTCCTGATCGGGGCGGCTGCGGCGATCCTGCAGTTCGCGTACGGGCTGGGCTGATGATGCGCGAGCGAACCTGGCCACTGTCCGCGCTCGCCGCCGTCACGGTCTGCGTACTCGCCGTAGTGGTGCTGTTGGGCGTAGTCCTGGCGAGCAGCGGTGGCGGCGGGCGGGGACCGGCTGGCGCGGTCGAGCTCGTCGGCGGCGTGCCGGTCGGTGTGCAGCACACACCGGGGGGTGCGCTGGCTGCCGCGGACAACTACCTCGCGGTCGCGTCGCAGTCGGTCGAGCAGGACCCGGCGGTGTTCGCGGCGCTGGTCGTGCAGGTGTACGTCCCGGGGATCCGCGCGGGCACCCTCGCGCAGGCGCAGCGGCTGCGCGCCAGTGATGTGCAGAACATGAGTAACTACCGGGAGGGGGGCCGCGGGATAGCGGTGGTCGCGGCGCGGCGTCTGGACAGCTACACCCCTGAGCAGGCGACGGTGACGAGCTGGCTCGGGGGGCTGGTGTGGGGGCCACGTCTGGCGCCGCGCCAGACGTGGAATCTCGTCGATACGACACTTCAGTGGCAGGCGGGCCGCTGGCTCGTGGAGACCTCCAACGCCGACCCGGCGCTGGCGCCGGTCCCGTCGATCGTGTACGTGGACCGCGGGAACAATCGCGTGGGCGCGTTCGCGGGCGTGGCGGGTATGACGGCACCGTTCTACGGCAGCGCGGAATGACGATGCCTGCACCGCGTCATGTGGCTTGCGGGCTGCTCGTGCTGGTGGTGGGGCTGTTGGGGGTCTGCGGCTGCGCGTGGGGGATGGTCCCGGCGGTCGGTGTGCAGCCGGGCCGCCCGGTGCAGGTGGCGCTCGGCCTGGGCCAGCTGCTCGGCGGCAAGTCATGCGGCGGTGAAGGCTCGCTCGTCGGTGAAGCGGTGAATGGCATCACGAACGGTGTATCAGGCGCGGCGGGGTGCGCGGCGGAAACGGTGGCGGGCAGCGCGGCGGGCGCTGTCGGGAACGGGCTTCTCGATGTGGTCGCGGAATGGGTGATCGGCGCGGCGACGCAGGTCACGGGGTTCGTCGCCGCGGAGATGACGAAGACGACTACGCCGCAGTTGCAGTCGGCGTGGTATGAGGCGCAGTGGCAGCCGATGGCGGATCTCGGCGCGGCGCTGGGGCTGCTCGTCGCGTTGATCGCGCTTGCCTGCGCGGCGGTCCGTCGTAGCCCGGAGGCGCTCGCGGCGACGCTCGCGGGGATCGTGCGCGCCGGGGTCGGGACTGGCCTTGTCATCCCGCTGACCGTGATCGGACTCGATATCGCCGATCAGGTCTCGAGCGCGGTCCTCACCGCTTCGCCGCATACGTTCTGGGCGACGGCCGCGCACGCTTGGAGCTCGAAGGGATTCGGTGGGTTTGGCTCCTCGGCGTTGGCGACGCTGATCGCGCTGGTTGAGGTGTTCGCAGCGATCTTCGTGTGGCTGGAGTTGATCGTGCGTAACGCCGCGATCTATGTCGCGGTTCTGTTTTTCGCGGCGACGCTCGCCGCGGCGATCTGGCCCGTGCTCAGCTCGTGGCCGGGGCGGCTGGGTCGGCTGCTGTTGCTGTTCGTGATCCTCAAGCCGGTCGCGTTGATCGTGCTCTCCCTCGCGGGTAGCGCTGCCGCGGCGGGCCTGTCGTTCGGCGGCGGGGTGTCGGGGTCGGTCGGGACGATCCTCGCGGCGACGGTGATCTTCGCGCTGGCGGCGTTCGCGCCGTGGACGCTGATGTATCTCCTCGCGGCGGACGCGGAGAGCGCGTACATGGCAGCCGGTCTACGCAGCGCAGCGGGAGCCGCGGTCGGCTGATGAGGACGGCCATTCGGTTCGCAGCCTCGGTGGCCTGCGTAACCTCGGCGGGGGAGAGAGCACCGGCGGATCAGGCGACGGCGGACCGGGCGGCGGCACGCCTGGCAGCCTCGGGAGCGCGGGTGGCGGCGAGGACCCGGGTGGTGGGGGCAGCCCGTTGGGTGGCGGGCTCCCGGGGGGCGGCGCAGCCGCCGAGAGCGGGGCGGGTGTGGCAGGCGCGCTGGAGGACGGGACGCTGCCGGTCGCCGCGGAGTCGATCGGCGGCGGGAGCGTCGGTGCGGCTGCGGGTATCGGCGCCCTGGCTGCATCCAACACTGCGAGTGACTCGCGTGAGCCGGGCGCGGGCTCGCAGCCGCAGGGTGCGCCCGCACTCATGGATGCTGAGGTTGCCAGCGCCGAAGGCGCCGGCGAGCCCCCCAGCGGCGCTCCAATGATCGGGGAGCCAGCCGCGGGAGCGATGCTGCCACGAGCTGCCGGCGGAGCCTCGACGGGCGCCTCTCCCCCACGCCCGGGCGATGGCTCCGCCGGCGCCGCTGCTCGCACCGAGAGTGAACCCTCAGCGCACCCCGCCGAGCGCGCCGCGCAGCCCGAGGGAGGCAGTCCGCTTCCG
Organism: uncultured Solirubrobacterales bacterium; assembly: GCA_963831945.1. Taxonomy (GTDB): domain Bacteria; phylum Actinomycetota; class Thermoleophilia; order Solirubrobacterales; family Solirubrobacteraceae; genus Palsa-744. The sequence continues at coordinate 1,028,991 of CAWHSC010000003.1, forward strand.
CATGGTGGGGATGCCGCGTCGACCCTCCAGCGCTCGTCGCGGCAGCGCGGCTCGTCGCGCTCGCCGGCGCTGACGCTCGTTTCCTCACGACCACACCCAGTACGCGACCCCACCGGGGACGGGGAGCAGGAGGAGTAGGTGGGCGAGGCGACCTACCGTTTCGCGCCGCACCCCACGGGCGGGTTCCTGCTCGGGCTGCGGGTCTCGCAGCTGCTCGGGTTCGTGCTCGTGGGTGCGTTGGCGCTCGGCGCGCTGCGGCTCGGCGGGTTCGGTGGCCTCGCGCTCGCGCTGGGGCTCCTGGCGCTCGCCGCGGGCGTGCTACTCCTCCCGGTGCGTGGGCACACGATCGAGCAGTGGGCGCCGGTGACGGTACGGTTCCTGCTCGGCCGCTACAGCACCCGGGCGCGCTTCCAATCCCAGCGCGCGCAGCTGGGGCACGTCGTGACGCTCCCGATGGGGGAGCTCGACCCGCAGCGCCCTCTGGAGCCGTGGTCGCTCCCGGGGGAGCTCGCGGACCTCGAGCTGCTCGAGGGCGAGCTGGTGCGCTACGACAGTGCACGCTTCGGCGTGGTCAAGGACCGCCGCGCACGGACGTTCACCGCGGCGCTGCGTGTGCGGGGCCGCGCGTTCGCGCTGCTCGGCTCAGAGGAGCGCGAGCAGCGCCTGCAGGACTACGGGGCGGTGCTCGCCGCGCTCGCACGCGATGACTCCGCAGTGCGTCGCGTCGCGTGGATCGAGCGGACGCTGCCCGGAGACGGCGACGCGCTCGGTGACTACCTCCTCGAGGCGAAGCGCCCGGATGCGACGCTCTCCGACCCGCCGGAGGAGCTGGTCTCCTACCTGAACTTGATCGGCCGCGCGGGTGATGTCGCGGAGGAGCACGAGCTGCTGTTCGCGCTGCAGGTCGACTCCGGACGCCCGGCTGCCAGGCGCGCGATCAACCGGATGGGCGGCGGGGACCTCGGTGCGCTGGCGGTGCTCGGCGGGGAACTGGGGCAGCTGATCGAGCTGCTCGATCGCGCGGCGGTCACCCCGACGGGTGTTCTGACGCGCCGCGGTTTGGCGGGCGCGATCCGGGATGCGTATGACCCGTGGGGGCGGCGCGCCCGCCAGCGTCAGCTCGACCGCACGCTCCTCGGCGACACGGGGGTCGCGCCGCACACGGCCGCGCCGATGGTCCGCGCGGAGCACTGGTCGCACATCGCGGCCGACGGCGCGTTGCACTGCACGTTGTGGGCGGCGGAGTGGCCACGGATCGATGTTCGCGCGCTGTTCTTGCAGCCGCTGCTGATGGACATCCGGGCGACGCGGACGATCGCGATGTGCATGGAGCTGGTCGGGCCGAGCCGCGCGATCCGCCAGGCCGAGCGCGCCGCGACCGAGACCGCGACCGAGCGCAGCCTCCGCGCCAGGGTTGGGCAGCGCACCAGCCAGCGCCAGTCCCAGCGCGACCGCGCGACCGGGGAGCGCGAGCGGGAGCTCGCCGAAGGCCACGCCGCGGTCCGCTACGCGGCCTATGTGACGGTCAGCGTGCCCTCGTGGGGTCCGGACGCGCTCGCGGAGTTGGAGAGCGACGTCTCACGGGTGGAGCTTGAGGCCAAGCGCGCCCCGTTGCGCCTGGAGCGGATGTGGGGCCAGCAGGCCGACGCGTTCACGTTCGGCCTGCCGCTATGCCGGGGGCTGCGGTGAGCAGCCGCCGCGAGCGCCGCCGGCTGCGCGAGGTGCGCCTGGACGAGCGCGCAGCGCGCCTTGAGCAGCACGCCCGGCGCCGCGGCCTGCGGCGCGAGCTCTCCCAGCGCGCGACGGGCGGCCTGGGGCGGCTGCTGCGCCCGGGGGAGCGCGCCGGGCACCAGGTCTCCACCGCGCACTTCCAGGCGGCGTACCCCGCGGTCGCTGAGGCGGGGTTGGGCGCGCAGGGTGTCTACATCGGCTCGGATCTGCACGGCGGCTCGTTCGTGTATGACCCGTGGCTGCTCTACCAGCGCGGGGTGCTCTCGATCGCGAACACGATCGTGCTCGGGGATGCCGGACTTCGGCAAGAGCTCGCTGACCAAGAGCTGGCTGTACCGCTCCCGCGTGTTCGGCCGCCGCTGCGAGATCATCGACCCGAAGGGCGAGTACGGCGAGCTCGTGCACGCGCTCGGCGGCGTCGTGCTGCGCCTGGAGCCCGGCGGCGAAACAAGGCTGAACCCGCTCACGCGGATCGGGACCCCGGAGATGCGCGAGGGTCTGCTGCTCGCGGTCGCGCACGCGATGCTCAACCGGCCACTCGGGCAGGCCGAGGCCGTCGGTGTGGTCGAGGCGCTCGCGGCAGCCGACGAGCAGCACGCCGGGCGAGGTGTGCGTCGGGCACGTCGTCGAGCAGCTGCGCGACCCCGCGGAGCGTGTCACCCAGGCGCTCGACCTGACCCACGAGGCCGCGCGCGAGCACCTGCGCGAAGTCGCGCTCGCGTTGATGCGTCTCTGCCACGGGCCGCTGCGCGGCATGTTCGACGCGCCGACCAGCGCGGCGAGAACGTCTGGGACGCGCCGGCGCTCTCACTGGACATCTCAAGGGTGGCGGCCGGCAGCGCGACGTCGGATCTCGCGCTGGCGATCACGATGGTCTGCGCGACCGCGTTCCTGGACGCGAAGCGGATGCGCCGCACGCTGGAGGCGCAGGCCGCGGGCGGGGAGGCGCGAGAAGACGATCCGGGTCAGCGACGAGGGGTGGCGCGCGCTGCCGATCGCGGGCCTCGGCGAGTACTACCAGGCCGCGTTCAAGCTGGGTCGCCAGACCGGCGTGCAGCACTGGATGGTGCTGCACCGCCTCACGGACCTCGACGCCGCCGGCGACCAGGGCACGCCGCCAGCAGGCGCTCGCGAAGGGTCTGCTCGCCGAGACGGGGACCGTGGTCGTCTACCGCCAGCACCCCGAGGAGACCCACGCGCGCGAAAGCAGCGCTCGGGCTCTCCACCACCGAGGCGCAGCGCATCAGCCACTACCCGCAGGGCGTCGCGCTGTGGCGGATCGGCGGGCGCTCCTACGAGGTGCGCCACATCCGCTCCCAGCGCGAGCGGGCACTCACCGCGACCGACGCCGCGATGGCGCCGCGCGAACCCCCCGGCGCCCACCCCGAGCACACCCCGCTGGGAGCACCCGCATGAACACCCAGGCACAGCACCCCGCCGGGCACGTGCTCCTCGGCCCGCCGCCGACCGTCCTCTATCTCCTCGGGCTGCTGGCGCTGCTCGCCGGGACGCTCATTCTCCTCACATGGCGCTCCCAGCGCGGCAAGGGGGACCGGGCCGCGCGGTTCGCTGCCCGCGGCGATCTGGAAGGTTTGCGCGTGCGCGGCCCCGAGCCGGGCAGGGTGACGCTCGGCGTCCACCACGGCGCGACGATCGCCGCGGAGCCCCGCGCGTCGGTGATGGTCGCTCGGCCCCTCGCAGTCGGGCAAGACGACGGGGATCGTCGTGCCGGCGCTGCTGGAGTGGGCGGGCCCGGCGCTGTCCACGTCGGTCAAGAGCGACGTCGTGCACGACACCCACACCGCGCGAGCCGCGCGGGGCGAGGTCCGGATCTTCGACCCCACCAGCTCCACCGGGCTGCCGCATACCGCGTGGTCGCCGATCCTCGCCTCGCGCACCTGGGAAGGCGCCCGCCGCACAGCCGCACGGCTCCTCGGCGTCGGCGACCACGGCCCCGCGAGCAACGCCGACGAGACGTTCTGGCGGCCCGCCGGCGCGCGGTTCCTCGCGCCGCTGCTGCTCGCCGCCGCGCACGGCGACCTCACGATGCGCGAGATCCTCGCCTGGATCGCGACCACAGGCGAAGACGAGCCGACCGAACTGCTCGAGGCCTGCCCGTCCCCCGGCGCGCAACCCGCCCTCGAGGCGCTGCGCTCCGTCTGGGAAGCCGACCCGCGCTTTCGCTCAAGCCTCCTGCAGACGATCGCGACCGCGCTCGACCCGTGGCAGGAGCCCACGATCGCCGCGGCGACGATGGGCGACAGCACGATCACCGCCAGCTGGCTGCTCGACGGCCCAAACACCCTCTACCTGATCGCCCCCGCGGACGATCAGCGCCGCCTACGCGGCCTGTTCACCGCGCTCGTCGCCGACATCACCGCCGGCGCGTTCGAGCGCTCCACCCAAACCGGCAAACCGATCACTCCCGCGCTGCTGCTCGCGCTGGACGAGGCGGCGAACATCGCGCCGCTGCCGAACCTCGACGAGATCGCCTCCACCGGCCCCGGCCAGGGCGTCCAGCTGCTGACGGTCCTGCAGAACATCAGCCAGGCATCCGACCGGTGGGGCCGCGACCGCGCGGAAACGATCATCGCCAACCACCGCGCGAGGTTGTTCACCCCCGGGATCGGCGACCGCGCGACCCTCGAGTACCTCAGCCACACCCTCGGCGAGGAGGAGATCACCCGCGTCTCCACCCACCGCCCAGGCGCCCTCCAGCCAGGCTCGAAAACGATCAGCAGCGACTTCCGGACGCTCGCGACACCGCACCGCGTCCGCCAGTCCGACCCCGACACCGCGCTGCTGATCTACGGCCGCCTCGCCCCCGCGTGGCTGCGGCTGCGCCCCTGGTATGCGCACCCCACGCTGCGCCCCCTCGCAGAAGGCAACCCCGCGCCAGCCGCGAGCCCCCGCCGCGCCCTGCGGCTCCTACACAACTTCCCCCACACCCCCCGGCTCGGCCGCGCCGCTCGGCGGCGGGCTGGGCCACATCAGTCACACCACCACAACGACCCTCAAGGAGGGATCACAACATGAACAGCATCAACATCACCGGCCGTCTCACCCAGGACCCCGAGCTGCGCGCGCTACCCAGCGGAGACCCCGTATGCAAGCTCCGCCTCGCCGTCGACGGTATGGCGCCCGGTCGCGAGACCGGGTACATCAATGTCTCGTGCTTCGGCAACAGCGGCGAGGCCGCTGCACGCGTGCTCGCCAAGGGCTGGTGCGTCGCGGTCAGCGGACGCCTGGAGTACCGCGAGTGGGAGACCCAGGACGGCTCCAAGCGCCACGACTACGGGGTCGTCGGCAACGTCGAGTTCCTCGCCGCCCCACGCGGCAGCGACCCGGAGGCCTCCGGGTTCCAGCAAGAGGAAGAGCGGCAGGAGCTACCGGCCGCCGCCTGACCACGGGCCGGCAGCGCGCGGGACCAAACCCCGCGCGCTGCCCAGGTCGCTGAGGCAACCCAGACGAAACCCGTGATCCTCGACCCAACCAAGCCCCTCGGCGCCGCCGAGCTCTACCTGCGAACACTCACAGCGTTCGCGCCGCCACACACGCTGCTCGACGTCCGCTACCGCACGAGCGGACACGACCTCGGCCAACTCTTCCTCGACGCCGACACCCACAACGCCGCGCGCACGATCGTCCGGATCAGCCGGTGGACCGACGTGTACGTCGGAGTCGCCCCAAGAATCCGCCGCCGCGGCACCCGCCAAGACATCGCGCCGACCCCACTCCTATGGGCCGACTGCGACGGCCCCACAGCGCTCGCCGCGCTCCACTCCTTCCAACCCCCACCCACCATGATCGTCACCTCCGGCACCGAGCAGCACGCCCACGCCTACTGGGCGCTCACACGCTCACTGAACACCGAGGAGCTCGAGGACGCCAACAGCAGGCTCGCCGCCGCGCTCGGAGCGGACCCCAAGTGCACCGACGCCGCCCGCGTCCTCCGCCCACCCGGCACCCTCAACCACAAGCACAAGCCACCACGCCCCGTCAAGCTGCACCAGTACACGAACAGGCGCTACCGGCCAGTGGAGATCCTCACCGCCCTCCCCCCAAAGCCGCGCCCCCCGGCCACAAGCCACACGCAACGCGCAGCGCGACCCTGCCGCTACAGCGACCCGCTGCTCGCGATCCCGCCCGCCGACTACGTGCGCGTCCTCACCGGCCGACAGCCCTGGCGCGACGGGAAGATCCTTTGCCCCCTGCACCCCGAGAACGCCCCAAGCTTCCACGCCTACCCAACACCACAGCAGGGGTGGGCCTGCTACGGCTGCCCCACACCCACCGGCCGGCCCCTCGGCGGCGACATCTACACCCTCGCCTCCCACCTCTGGCACACCCCCACCACCGGCCCTGCCTTCCGCGAGCTACGCCACTGGCTCGACGCCCTCTTCGGCGTCCAACGCGACTGAACACCAGCAATACGCGGTCGCAGTGTGAACCACCGGGCACGCCCCGGCGCGCTGGACGGGAACCACAGCGCCGGCCTGCGATCTCGCGTTCGACAGGGATCAACCGCGCGGGTCGGTGTTTCACTCAAGCGCGTCCGAAGGGGGCGCCACCCGGGCGAACGACGAGTTAGGCCCAATACCGTTGACACAGGTACGACGCGACCGCCAGTCCGACTTCGAGCAAGGGGTAGGACGTCTCGATTGTGGTGGACCAAAATCCACTTGCTTGTTCGGTTCGGATATGAGATGATACGACGATGGCATCAGGTTCCTGGCCACAGCTAAGTCAGCCCCTCGACAACCAGTCGTGCGCTACGCAGCGCGGAGGAGGAGTGATCGCCAAGAGCGCCCTCGCGGCCAGCGGAGGGCCGATACTCGTGTCAGTAGCCCTCTCGGGCTACTGCTCAGGCCCAGGCGAACCCCTCGGGGCGACGCTGGCTCTGAACGACGTACCCGTCGTAGAGCCGACGCTCTACGCCAAGCCCGGCATGAACCATCTCGCGCTCCTACCGATGCAGGAGATGGTCAAGGGCCCTTCCTCCCCAGCCACCCTCTCGCTTGTCGCCGACAAGCTGACCTGGACCGACATGAACGACCGTTGCAGCGTCTCCGCGCTGCAGCTCGGCGAAAATCCGCAGCCGGGTTATGTACGCCTTCTCGAGCACGGCTCTGTGCCGCCCTCCGGACAGATCCCCAGCTACCCATTTGAAACCTATGGAGGCGTCGTGCTTGTCAGTGTCGCCGCCACCGGCTCCACGAACGCGGCCCCAAAAACGGTCGGAATGTCTATCGCCATCGACGGCAACCCCATTGGGAGCTCGCAGCTTTTCGCTAACCAGCCAGAAGTCTCCCAGGTGTTCGTCCCCGCCCACGTGGTGCTGCCCAAGCTCGCGGCAAGAGAACACCGGCTCGAACTGTCCGCAAACGCCGGCACCGAGATGAGCCCCCGGGACGCGTACTGCATGACGGTGCTCGAAATCTACTGCCCCGCGTCGGTCATCAACCTCACCGAAGTCCTCGCCAACGCAACATGCAGGAGCCAGTTGGGCGGAAAGCTCATCGTGGACGAACGGCCATTCACAAGCGCAGGCGGCCAGCTGCTCGTGCGCGTCGGCGCGTCGGCCTGGTCCGCCAGCCCCCCCAACACGCTGCTCGGAATCGGAATCCAGATCGACGGTACCCCATACGGAAGCCTCCAGCTGGACGCCAACCAGCCCCAGATGCACCTCTGCCTAGTCCCCAACGACCTGGTCGTCACCGACCTCCCCAGCGGTAACCACAAACTCGCGCTGATGGCCGAAGCCAACACCGTGACCGACGCCAACGACCGCTGCTCGGTGACGATCATAGAGGTCGCAAACGCCCCGCGATGACGGTCGCGCGTCGTCGACCTGAGGAGCGTGTCGCAACGTCCGAGACGCTTGGGCCGGCATGACGGGTGAGGGCGCCGGCCGTCAAGCACCGAGTGGTGCTGTCAAGCTCTGTGTAGCGTGAGCCTGCTGCCCGATTACTCCCGCCAAGCCGAGCGCTATGACGAGACGCGCTCTGCGAGCCCGTCGGTTCTGTGGGGGCTGCGCGAGGCTCTCAAGGGCGCGCCCGGCCGGCGGCTCGCCGACATCGGTGGCGGGACGGGTAACTACGCCCTCGCCCTCAGGCGGGAGGGGTGGAAGCCTGTTGTGGTGGACCGCTCGGCCGCAATGCTGGCGTGGGCCGCCGCCAAGGGGCTCGAGACCGTGGAGGCAGACGCACAGCGACTGCCGTTCGAGGACGAGACGTTCGACGCCGCCACGATGATCTCGATGCTGCACCACGTCGAGGACCGCGGCATCGCACTGGCCGAGGCGCGGCGCATCCTCAGGCCCCGAGGACGCCTGGTGCTCAAGGGCTACACGGGTGAGGATGCCGCCACCCTCTGGATTCTCGACTACTTTCCGAGCAGCCGGCGCTGGATGGAGGCGACTCACCCGCTGCGCGCGGCGATACTCGAGGAGCTACCCGGTGCGCGGCTCTTCACGTTCGAGTTCGAGGACATGCAGGACGCGTCGCTGGCCGCTCTCTCGGCCGACCCCGATCGTGTGCTGGAGGCCGCGGAGAGGGGCGAGACGAGCTACTTCGAGCGGATGTGGCGCGACCATCCCGAGGAGCTACGAGCGGGGGTCGCGCGGCTCCGAGAGGACATCGCGGCCGGCCGGGCCCCGAGGCGTGCCGGGACGGCGACGGTGTGCAGCTGGACCAAGCGCTAGGGACACTCTCCGGCACGCTTCGCTCCAGCAGGTGGAGGTCTCGGGCTACCTTCCGCAGATGCTCAAGGTCCTTACGACGGCCAGCAGTCCAGTCGAGCAGAGCCTTCTCCTGGCTCGCCTGTCGGACGCGGGCATTTCCTGTATGCGAGGTGCCGGAGGTGCGCGAGTTGCGCTCGGCAGCGGACGCGACATACTCGTCGAGGAGGAGGACCTGGCGCGGGCCCAGGAGATCCTCAAGGAAGACGACGGAGGCTTCGACGAAGAGGAACTCGCCCGCCTCAGCGAAGAAGCGGGCCGGCAGACGGCCGAAGCGATCCCACCGCTCCCCCAGTCCGCCCCAGACGATCGAGCCGGTCCACCGACGCCCGTCGAGGCTCAAGCGCCAGCAAAGACGCGCGGCCTCCTCAAAGCATTTGAGAGGATCACCGGGGACAAGCACGAAGCGGATGGGCGCTGAGAACGCCAGAGCCACCCCCAAGCGCTCCGACGCGGACCACGCGCGTGGTCTTCGCTCTCGTGTTCGGCGGGGATCGTCCACGTGGGTTGGTGAACCATCCGGGCGCAGTGTGCGCGGGACCTCCGTGTCCCGCGTCGACGCGAACGTTCCTTCCCGGGCAACAGCCGAGTTACGGTCGATCGTCCGCCGCTCCCCAACCAGGCTGCGCCTGGCCGGGGGCCCCGGCCGCGGCGGAGCGCAGTCCCCCGGCCCCCGCCGGGCGGGCAGGGTAGCACGCCCTGTCAACCCACAAGGGGTCGGCTACGCCTTGACAGGGCGTGCAAGCGGGGACCGGGCCGGCGGCCGGCCGACTGCTCGATCGACGATAGGATCCGAAGCGCCGCCGCAGCGAGTCAGTGTTCGAAGCTGAACTCGCTGTTGCCGCCGCCTTCCGAGCGTGCCTTCGGCGCCGTATGAGCCGTTGGCGCTGCGGACGAGCCCCCCGTGTCCTGCGGCGTACTGACGCCTGCCGGCGCTCCCGTGGCGAGCTCGGAGGACGCTGGAGCTGGCGCCGAGGCCTCCTGGACGTCGGCGGAAGGGCCGGCACCGGTGCTCGCGGGAGTGGAGTCAAGAACGGTATGAGTGGTCCCCATCGCAGGATGCGTCGCCGCTGCGCGGCGGGTGTGCCGGCCCTGCGTGCGGTGGCGTGCCGCGCCGGTAGCGGACGTGCGGTGAGATGCCGTCGAGTGCGACTTCGCGTGGGCTGCACTCGCCGACACCCGAGCGTGTGAGGTGGACGAGCCCGTGTGCTGAGCAGCACGCCGGGGCTGGACGAGGAGGAGCCCGCCGACGACGAGCGCCACGGCAACGACGGCGACGGCGGCCACTGCCGCGGGCATGACTGCCCATCGAGCAGCCGGCCCACCCAGGTAGGAGGGGGCGCTGGGGGCGGACGTGTCGGGCGACCAGACGGAATCGGGTATCGGGCGGCGGCGCAGCTCGGGCATCGGCTGACCCCACACCGAGCGCTCCGTGGGCGCTGGTGGGTCCAGCGGCGGGGCGAGCACCTCCCTCGGCCTGCGATCGGGGCTCTGCGCCGGGGCTATCGGGCCCGCGCGGCGGCGCAGCGGAATGATTTGCGCGACCAGTTCATCATCGCCGGCGGTGCCATCGCCGTCACGGGGCGGCATCATCGTTCCTTTACGCATTCCAGCCATCGCTGCTCTATCATACGCCTACCATGCAGATATCGTTTGGCTTATTTGGCAATGGCTGAGCAGCAGATCCTGACCGTCCCCCAGGTCGCCGAGGAGCTCCAGGTGACCTCCCAGACGATCCGCAACTGGATCGACAGCGGCGCGCTGCCCGCAGCGAAGATCGGCCGCTCCTTCCGGATACGCCGCGAGCACGTCGACGCGCTCCTCGCCCGCGCGCAGGCCGACAGCAGCTCCCTGGCGACCCGCCGCGACCTCTGGGCACCCGAGACCCTCGGGTTGCCCCACCGCCGCCGCGGCGCGGAGCGTCCAGCGTCGGTGTGGGATGAGACGGGCGCCCCCGTGCTGCCGTCCAAGCGCTCCTGAGCCAGCGGCGCGGGCGTTCTCGGACGAAGCGGCGGTGTTGCCGCGGTGCGCGCGAGCGGCGGGGGTGTGCGGCGCGAGTGGCGTTGGAGAGACCCCTCCTACGAACCGTTCAGCGCGACGCTCCCCAAACCGGCTGGTGCGAGGCCCGCCCCGCTACCCCAAAGGATAGCCCTTTTGGGGTTGTTCGAGATAACAGAGCTGGCGACCCTCGCCCGCTGCTTGGCACGCTCGCCCGATCAGGCGCGTGCGACCCGGACGGGAGCCTGCGAGGGAGAGTCCCCGGGGCTACGCTGAGCGCCGCGAGCGGGCGCGTGGCCGCGCGCCGCTCGCCTTGTCTTCGCGCTCGATCACGTCTGCGAGCTCGCCGGCGGCGGCGGCGAGCTCCTCGTAGGCGCGCGCGACCTCGAGCATGTTCTGGCCGGTCGCGATCGTGTTCAGCTGCGCGACGGCTTCATCGAAGCGCCGCCAGAGGCCCTCGGGTCCGCGACGGCCGGTGCCGGGCTGAAGCTCATACGGCGGCCTGGAGTCCGCCGCGCGGTGGGGCGGCCAGTCAAAGCCCGCCGCGTCCGCCGCCCGGCAGGCGCTGGCCTCCTCGCTCGCGGCGCGGGCGAGACCGGCCAGGCGCGCGCTGAAGTTGCGGTCAGGGGGCGCCATGCGGTGCGCATCCAGCGCTTTGCGCCAGCCATCGAGCGCTTCCCTGAAGTCGCTGAGTACGTGCTCCTCGGTGCTGATGCTGCTAGTTGTGTTCATTTGGTCATCGTAGCGCGTGCGCAGACAGAATGCAACACGACCTCTCCAGTGGCTCGGCGGGAAGATCAGACCAGCTTAGATAAGGTTTGTTTTGCTTATTTGGTGTATGATGGTCGGGTATCCCACATGGCAAGACCACTACCCGATCCTCCCCGACATAACCCGGCGGGCTCGACGGCATCGCCCCCGAGGCCCCCGAGCTGAACCGGATGAGCACCAACGCCAAGCCGGCTGCGTATCCATCGCCGAGGCCGCAGGCATCTCGGTCTCGTGCTGCGGCCAGGCCGACAAAGCCGAACGGGGTTGCGCTCGCGCTCGCTGTGCCAGCCGAGCTGGTCGAGCAGATCGCAGAGCGCGCCGCGACGATCGTCGCCGACATCGAGCGCCCGGCCGCCCCGCGGTGGCTCAACACGAAGGGCGCCGCCGACTACCTCGCCTGCAGGCCCGATCGCATCCACGACCTCGTTCAGCTCGGGAAGCTGCACCCCCGCCGCGACGGCCGACGCCTGCTATTCCGCCCCGCCGACCTCGACGCCTACCTGGAGGCCAGCCGATGAATGACTCGCACCCAGGCCGCGCGGACGGCTCGATCGAATGGGTACCAGCGAGCGTGCGCCAGCGCTACAGCTCAATCGGGCTGCGAGTCGATCGCGTCGGCGAGCTGGTGCAGGTCGGCGTCGAGAGCCCGCAGGAAACGCATGGCGGTGTTCCAGCGCACCCCGCGCTGGCCCCGCTCAACCCGACCCACGAACGTGGGGTGCGCATCGAGGCGTTCGGCGAGCTGCTCTTGGGTGAGCCCGGCCCGGCTGCGCAGCTCACGTAGAGCGCGGCCGAGGACGAGTTGATCGTGTTCGGCCGTGGTGGAGTGGGCGGGCTTGCTCACGTAGAGAACGCTCGCGCTGCAGCACCCCACAGACCAGAGCCGTTTTGGTCTGATTTTGATAGTATTGGATCGTCCATAACAGTGCCGGGGCACCGCGCAAACGGCCCCCGGCGCGGCACCGAGAGCGAGAACTCCCGGCGCGCCAGACACCCTATCGGTACGGGCTGGGTGTCTTCCTCGCTAGAGCCGCCCCCGGGGCCTCCGACACAAGGAGGAACCGAAGATGACCGAGCGCAAGATGAGCAAAGAGGAGGAACGGCGGAGAGCCGAACGGGGCATCGCACTGCAGTTGCTCCGCAACGATCACGCGGAGCGGTGGGCACGCGCGGAGCTGGAGCGCGAGGTCGAGGACGTCGAGCCGTTGACCGTCAGCGACGCCTTGGCGGCGCTGGAGACCGAGGGTGTCGTGGTCCTCGACGGCGAGCACGTCGAGGCGTCACCGTGCGCCCGGCGCCTGGACACCCTCGAGCTCATCTCGATCTGAAATGCCCAGCGTGGACGTCATCACCATCCCCGCAGCGCTCGTCCCGCTCGTGCGCGGCGTCGCGCACTGTGAGCTGCACAACGAGATCGAGGAAGCACACGACCTGGCCGCGGGCCTGGAGCGTGAGAACCCCGGGAGCCTGGAGGAGTTCATGGCGCTGATGGCCCTCGTGGACGGCACGCGGGCGCTCCTCGACCGCTTGCGCTGGACGACCGCCGCCGGCGAGCAGGAGGCCATAGAGATCGACCTGCACCAGTACCACCCCGCGCTACACGCTGCACTCAAGGCTCAGCTCGACGCCGACGCGGGCTATCTGGAAACGACACTCGAGGGTGAACCCGGCCGCCCCGCGGCAGCCGACCGCGTGGTGGCGTTGCGGGGGCTCCTCAATGAGATCGGGGAAGTCGCCCCCGGTGCCACCGGCGAACGCCAGGGGGAGGAGCACGTCATGCTCGTGCTGCTCCGGGACATGCGGCAGCTCGACGCGGGTGAGGAGGCCCGGTGGTGGACGGTCGCGGAGGTCGAAAACGAGCTGGACGACTGCAACCCGGAAGGCGTCCGGTACGCGCTCGACGGGCTCGTCGCTGAGGGTGTCGCAGTCCGCGACGGGGAGCGGGTGCGGGCATCACGGTGTGCGGTGCATATCGACCGGATCGGGGCGATCTGCATATGAGGGGGCGAGGCGTGAGGGCCGAGAATGACGCCTACAAGGCCGAGCACGCACGGCTGCTGCACGCGCTCGGAGAGAAACTGCGCGCCAAGCGCGAGCGCCGGAACCTCTCGCAGGACGCACTGGCGGAGATCGCGAACGTCCACCGAACCCAGCTCAGCGCGCTCGAGCTCGGGCAGCGGGACCCGCACCTGTCGATGCTGCTCATCCTCGCGGACGCGCTGGAAGTCCCGCCGGGAACCCTGCTCGAAGGCCTGTTCGTGCCGAGGGAGCGCAAGGCCCCATCGCATTCCAAGAGCGGGCGACTTGCACCCGGCCGCGAGACGCGATCGAGGGCGAGGCGTGATGGTTGAGCGCGACGTAGGAGCGATGACCCCGAGCGAGCCTGACGGCCTGCTCGTGCAGGGGCCCCGCGGGGTACGCAAGCCGCGCGCTCACAGGCAACGCGGGCGCGCTGCTCCGAGCCGCCAACAGTCGCCCGATGCTCGCCCAGCGGCCGACGCCGACCCGGCTGCACCGTTGGTGGTCGCGCTGGCCGGCTCTCTGGCGGCGGCGGCGCTGAAGGCTTGGCCGCGCTGGGTTGTGGGGGAGAATATGGCAATGACGACCGAAGGGAGCAGGTGACGACATGGCCGCGAAGCGCGAAAAGACCAGGACGCCGGGCATCTTCAAACGCGGCAACCGCTACGTGTTCAGCTATAGGGACGCCGAAGGCAAGCAGCGGTGGGGGGAGTCCTGCCGCACGCTCGAGGAAGCCCGCCGCGCGAGGGCAGCGCGGACCACGGACATCGAGCGCGGCGAGCACGAGGAGCGCTCCCGCCTGACGCTGCACGAGTACGCGCAGGAGTGGATCGACCGCTACCAGGGCCGCGGTCGGCGCGGATTCCGGGAGAACACGCGGGACGAGTACCGAGAACTGCTCGCACGGTACGCGCTCAAATATTTCCCCGAGCGGATGCGCCTAACCGAGCTCACGCCAAGCCGCATAGCCGAGTTTGTGGCGTGGTGCTGCGAACAGACCAAGCCGGCCCCCACAGAGAAAGACAAGACCCGGCGAGTGCCGCTGTCGGACGCCCGCGTCAGGAAGGCTCTGACACCACTGCGCGCGTGCCTCGCCACCGCTGTCCGGGAGGGCCTGATCCGTTCCAACCCCGCCCGAGATGCGGACCTGCCGCACAGGCCGACCGCGGAGGAGTCCGAGGAAGAGGAGGTCCGAGCGATGAGCCGCGAGGAGCTGGCAACGCTGCTGGAACTCGTCCCGGAGCGTTGGCGGTTGTTCTGCACGTTCCTCGCTGCCACGGGCCTGCGAATCAGCGAAGCCGTGGCGCTCCAGTGGCGGCACCTGGATCTAGACGGCTCCACGCCGCACGTCAAGGTCCGCCGCGCGTACGTGAAGGGCCGCATGGGGCCTCCTAAGAGTCGCTACGGTCGCCGGGAGGTCCCCTTGGACCATGCGCTGGTTTCAGCGCTCCGGGAGCGCCGCAAGGGCAGCGAGTGGCCCGGAGACGACGATCTGATCTGGCCGGCGAGCAACAGCGCGGTGATGAGCCAGGGCAACCTCCGGCGCCGCGTGCTCCAGCCGGCGTGCGAGGAGGCTTGCCTGGAGTGGGCGGGGTTCCACACGTTCCGACACACCTGCGCAACGCTGCTGTTCGCTGAGGGACGCAACGCCGTACAGGTCCAGCGGTGGCTCGGGCACCACTCGGCGGCGTTCACGCTCGCCACCTACGTCCACCTGCTCGACGGCGACATTGGCGAGCCGCTGACGATCGGGGGTGGTAACGGAGTGGTAACAGACCCCACACCGGAGCACACCACAACCGTCGAGGAGGAGTTGGCGAATCTCCAGCATTAGAGCCAAAGCTTAGCCTCGGCGACGGCCCACACAATCGCCGGCTCGCTCTTGTAAAGCGGATGTCGCCGGTTCGATCCCGGCCGTCGGCTCTGCGGGGCGAAGCGGTTACGGAGGCTGCCCCGACACCGCAGGGCGCACCCGGGGCCCGGAAGTGCGAGGCCCCGAGGCGCCGCCGTAAGGCCGAGCCGGGTGGCGGACAATAACGTGGTGTGAGCGACGAACAGGAGCGGTTCGAGCGGGTGTTCCGCGGCTGCTACGAGGCGGTGTACGCGTATGCGGCTCGACGTGTCGCGTCGGAGGCCGTTCAGGATGTCGTCTCGGAGACGTTCGTGGTCGCGTGGCGACGGTACGCCGAGCTCGACGGCGAGCCGCTGCCCTGGTTGTACGGGATTGCGCGGCGAGTGGCGGCTAACCAGCTGCGTGGCAGCGCCCGCCGAGAGGCGCTGCGGCGTCGTCTGCACACGGAGCGTCCGGCGGGCGAGGCCGGTGAGCTCGGGGCGCGCGATCCTCGACTCGCCGCCGCGCTGGCGGCGCTGGGGGAGCGTGACCGCGAGGCGCTGAGGCTCGTCGCGTGGGAGGGGCTCGACCACCGCGACGCGGCTAGCGCGATGGGCTGCAGCACCGGCGCGTTCGCGGTCCGCGTGCATCGCGCCCGGCGCAGGCTCGCGCGTGCGCTCGCCGGCGAGGAGACGAGCTTGATCGAAATCCCCCAGGAAGCGAGGTCACCGCTGTGAGGCCCAAGACAGACGACTTGGTGGCGCGACTCGCCGCCGCCGACCCGGCGCGGCAGCTCGACGTCGACAACTCGGCGCGTGAGGGGCTGTGGCAGCGGATCCTCGCGGAGGAGTCCCCGCGTGTCGCGGTGCCCGCACGTCCCCGGCGGCGCGCGCGCGTACGCCCGCTCGCGCTCATCGTCCCACTGCTCCTGGCGGTGGCCGCCGGGGCGCTCGCCGCCGGCGGCGTGATCCAGATTGGTGCGCCCGCGGGTCAGCCCCCGGGGTACTCCCAGGCTTCGCGCTCGGGGCTCGGGGGGCTCACGCGGGGGACGGTGCGGCTCCTGGCGATCTCCACGCCCGACCCGGTCGGGGGACCGGCGTGGGGCATGCGTGTGTTCAGCACGACCCGCGGCGTCGGCTGCATCCAGGTCGGCCGCCTGGTCGACAACAAGCTCGGCGCGCTCGGACAGGACGGCGCGTTTCACGACGACGGACTCTTCCACGAACTGGGAACGTCGACCTTCACCTCGTTCTACAACTGCACGACACTCGACGCGAACCGCCGGATCTTCACCAACGTGGCGGTGGGCGACGAGCCCGCCAGCGGGTGGGGGCTCGTGGGCCGCTACGCCCACGGAGGCTGCGTGCCGTCCACGAGCTCGCCGGCGGAACGCGCGGGCACACCGACGATCTGCCCGCAGGGCGACGAGCGCGATCTCTACTACGGCCTGCTCGGCCCCGACGCGTCGAGCGTCACCTACACGATCGCCGGCCACTCCCACACCCTCCCCACGGTCGGCCCGGAGGGCGCGTACCTGATCGTCACGAAGGCAGCCCCGAAACAGCTGTTCGACTTCGCCGACGGCGGAACCAGCGACGTGGTGCCGGTCGACGGTCCGATCACCGAACTGCACTACCGCGACGGCGCGACCTGTCACCTGACCTCGCGCAGCTGGATCGGTGGAGCGGACGCGTGCACGCCGACCCTCAAGGTGCCCGTCGGCTACGTGCCTCCGAGGCGAGCCGTGCTCACGAGCTCGCAGGTCGCGGCGCCCCTGCGGGTCCGGCTCCTGCACGCCACCCGGGGCGGGTACGAAATCACCGTCAGCTTCGCCTCGCGCGTGGCCATCGCCCACGCTCGCAGCAAGTACCTGTTCAAGTGGCACCAGCCAAACATGCCCCCCCAGGTCAACGCCTACCACTTCACCGACAGCGACATCGCCGCGGGCCAGGCCGTGAGCCTGGGCATCGGCCGATTCGGCCCCCCGCTGCCCGCGGGTCTCACCCGAGGGACCGTCACCTTCAAGGAAACCAACCTCCCGAGCGAAGAAGAAGCACCCGGCCTGCTCGTCGGCAGCTTCGCGGTCCGCGTCCCCTGAGCGGTGTCCCCGGCCTCAGTGCAGCAGGTGTTCGAGGATGTTGCCGACTTCGTGCACCACGGTCCCGACCAGCGAGCCCGAGGGTTCTTCGCTCGAGCCGCCTGAGGGTTCGGAGCCACTCGGGGATTCCGAGCCGCCCGACGGTTCCGACCCGCTCGAAGAACCCTGGCTCCCAGAGGAGCCTTCCGCCCCACCCGAGCCAGAACCCGCGCCGGGCTGACCGCCGCCAGGGGCGGCTCCGCTTCCTTCCCCGGAGCCCTGAGTCGGGGAACCGCTCGCCCCCGCGCCGCTCCCGGAGCCGCTGCCCGCGGCCGAGCCCACGGGTTCGCCGGCCTGCCCGGCGCCCGATCCTCCGCTTTGCCCTGCGCCCCCGCTCTGCCCCGCGCTCCCGCCCGGTCCCGATTCACCGCCCTGGCTCCCCTGGCCGGGGGTGCTCGGCGGCGTCGCGCTCTGAACCGTGCCTCCGGACCGCGGCGTGCCTGCACCCGAACCGCCACGCGGCTGCGCGGGAGTGCCTGCCCGCCCGCAGCAGCGACGGCCGCCGGGGACGCCCACCGCGACGGAGTGGCCCCCACCGGGGGTTTGAAGAGCTATGCCGGACGCGCCACGGCGCCCGAGCCCACTCCGACGGGCCGTACGGTGCGAGAGCGAACCGGCAGATGCAGACTCGCCATGCTCGGGCCCCACACCGGCCTGCGTCGAGGAGGAACCCGCGGCGAGCGCGCCCCCGGAGGCGCCCGCCGCGGCGAGCCCGCGCCGGGCGCGGTGGTGCGTGGACCCGCTCAGGTGGACGACCGCCGCACCGGTGAGCACGGTACCGGCGGTGAGCGCCACGACTCCACCCTTCAGCAGTAACCCGCCGAACCCCACCGTCGCACCACCCCCGGCGAGCTCGGCGACCCGTTCGGGCGCAGGCCCACCCTGGTCGGCCCGGCCTGCCACCCAGCTGAGCAGCGGGGGCGGGGTGAGCACGGTGATCGCCGTGCGCAGTGTCGTCCGTGCTCTGTACAGCAGCCCTCGGACCGCGCCGTGGCTGATGCCGAGGTCGCTCGCGACCTGCTCGTGGCTGTGCCCCGCGACAGCGGTGCGCACGATCACCTCACGCTGCAGCTGGGGCAGCGCCGCCACCTCGGCGAGCGCCTCGCGCGCTGTCAGTCCGAGGTCGAGGCCGGACTCGCCCGCCGCCGACCAGCGGGCCGGGTCCGCGAGCGGCTCACCGTCGTGCACGGCGTCGCGTACGGCGTTGGCGGCGGTGTTGTGGACCACCCGGTACAACCACGCTTTGAGGTCGCGGACCTCCGCTCCCTCCCGCAGGGCGACCCAGGTCTTCAGCAGCGCGAGTTGGATGACATCCTCCGCGCGGGCCTCGGGGAGCAGGCGCCGGCAGTAGCTCAGCAGCGGCCTGCGGTAACGGTGCACGAGCGCCTCGAACGCGCGCTCATGCCCCTCGCGCACGAGCGCGAGCAGCCGCTCATCCGACTGGGTCGCCAGCAGGCGGGTGGGGATTCCTGGACTCATCGCTTGTACGGGCGCCGTGGCGGCCCCGGGACCCTGGCGGCCCCGCGACGGCCTTGCGCCCAACCATCCTTACGACACTACGACACCAACCACGGTAGTAGTTCACGCGGCTGGACGAAAAGGCGTGGTCCGAACCTCTACCCACGCGACTCATCCGAACTTCTTTGGTGCCTCAGAGGCCCTCTCGCAACCGCTCGTAGACCTTCCGCAGGTAGAACTTGCCGAGAGTGGCGGCGGAACTCTTCGTCGTCGAGGATCCGCTTGAAGATCTCGTCGTTGGCGTCGACGCGGGTGATGATCGGTCTGCAGGAACTTCTTGTCGAACACCAGGCGGAAGTTCTCGATGCGTGTTGTTGCTGCGCCTGGTCGACAGCTCGTCGTCGGCGACCCAGCTCTCCTCGAACTGGTCGAAGCAGCAGCTTGTCGACGTCGGTCAGGTCGGTCCCGAAGCGGTCGTTGAGGACCTCGACGATGCTGGAGAGGTGCTCCAGGTCCAGTTCCTGCTGGCCTGCCCCTGCCCTCGCCGAAGAACGACCGCACCTCGCCGACTCTCCGCGGTCAGCGAGAGCGCGCCGCTGAAGGTCATCTGGTGGCGCAGGTGGGTGAGCTCGACCTCGGTGCCCAGGTCGAGCCGCTCGACGGTGTCGGTGTCGCGGAGGTAGAGCGAGAGCGCTCGGCAGTACACGTAGTCGCGCTCGAGCGAGGGGTCGGTGAAGGCGGCGATCTGGGAGACGAACGAGTAGGTCCGCACGAAGCGGGTGAGCGCGTCGCGGAACTCCAGGCGCTCGCTCGTCGTCCAGCGCCTCGAAGCGGGCCTTGGCCGGCGCCGAGGGCGGCGTAGGTCTCCGCCGAGCGCTTCTCCTCGGAGGCGCCGGCGCCGAGCAGCGCGGGCATCGCCGCCTCGACCTCCTCGGCGCGCAGCACGTCGAAGTCATCGAGGCGCCGCCGGGTGTCCCAGAGGAGGTTGGGTCGGTCGGCGGCGCGACCGTGCAGCCGTGGAACTGCTCGAACGCCTCGACGATGTCCTCGGTGTCGTTGCGGAAGTCGAGGACGAAGGTGCTCTCCTTCAGCGGGTGGATGCGGTTGAGCCGCGAGAGGGTCTGCACCGCCGCGAGCCCGACCAGCGGCTTGTCGACGTACATCGTGTGCAGCAGCGGCTGGTCGAACCCGGTCTGGAACTTCTCGGCCACGATCAGCACCCCGTAGTCGGGCGTCGCGAACTCCTCGGCGGTCTGGGACTCGGGGAAGCCGTTCATGTTGGTCTCGGTCAGCGGCCTGCCCGTGCCGTCGTCGATCTTGCCGGAGAAGGCGACCAGCGTCTTGATGTCGGCGTAGCCCTTGGCGTTGATGTACTTGTCGATGGCCTGCTTGTAGCGGACCGCGTGCAGCCGTGAGGAGGTCACGACCATCGCCTTGGCCAGCCCGCCCATCTCCTTGGCGGTGTGCTGGCGGAAGTGCTCGACGATGATCTCGGCCTTCTGGGCCAGGTGGTGCGGGTGCAGGCTGACGAAGCGGGCGATCGCCCGGCGCGCCTTCTTGGCGTCGTACTCGGGGTCCTCCTCGGTCGCCTTCTCGATCCTCCAGAACGTCTGGTAGGTCGTGTAGTTGGCGAGCACGTCCATGATGAAGCCCTCCTCGATGGCCTGGCGCATCGAGTAGAGGTGGAACGGCTCGTAGCTTGCCGGTCTGCGGGGTTCAGGCGGCCGAACATCTCCAGCGTCCGGCCCTTCGGGGTGGCGGTGAAGGCGAAGAACGACAGGTTCGGCTGGCGGCCGCTGCGGCGCCGACCGACCTTGGCGAGCGCCTCCTCGACGGGGTCGATGGCCGCGGCGAGCAAGCCCGGCGTCCTCGGCCTCGGCGGCGGTCAGCTCCTGCTCCTCGCTCGCCCCGAGGGCCAGGCGCAGATCCTTGGCGGCCTCGCCGGTCTGGGAGGAGTGCGCCTCGTCGATGATGACCGCGTAGTTGCGGGCCGGGAGCGTCGCCGATCTTGTCCGAGCACGAACGGGAACTTCTGCAGCGTCGTGATGATGATCCGCGCCTGCTCGCCCGCCAGCGCCTCGGCGAGCTGGCTGGAGTCCTTGTCGATCTTCACGACCACGCCGCGGGCGTGCTCGAACTGGTAGATCGTGTCCTGGAGCTGGCGGTCGAGGATCACCCGGTCGGTGATGACGACGACCTTGTCGAAGACCTTGCGGTCCTCGGCGTCGTGGAGCGTCGAGAGCCGGTGCGCCGTCCAGGCGATCGTGTTGGACTTGCCCGAGCCCGGCGGAGTGCTGGATCAGGTAGGAGTGCCCGGCCCCGTTCGCCGCCGCGTCGGCCTCGAGCTTCAGCACGGCGTCCCACTGGTGGTAGCGCGGGAAGATCACCGTCTCGGCCGCGCGCCGCGCGGCGACCGAGCCCTTCTCGGGCCGCTCGACGTGGATGAAGCGGTGCAGGATGTCGAGCCAGGCGTCCTTGGCCCACACCCGCTCCCACAGGTAGGAGGTCTTGTGGCCGTCGGGGTTCGGCGGGTTGCCCTTCCCGAGGTTGTGGCCGCAGGTTGAACGGCAGGAACCGGGTCGACTTGCCCTCCAGCTTGGTCGTCATCGCGACGGAGTCGGGGTCGACCGCGAAGTGCACGAGCGCGCGCCGCCCCAGCGTGACGTTCTTCGGGATCGCGGTCCTTCCGGTACTGCTCGATCGCGTGCTCGATGTTCTGGCCGGTGAGATGGTTCTTCAGCTCCGCGGTGGCGACCGGGATGCCGTTGAGGAACAGGCAGAGGTCGAGCGTCTTGGTCGAGTCGGGGTCGAACGGCAGCTGGCGCGTGACGGTCAGGCGGTTGGCGTCGTAGTGCTCCACGAGCTCGTGTGCAACGCCGAACGCGGGCTTGCGGTAAGAGAGCCGGATCTCGACGTTCTGGTCGCGGACGCCGTGCCGGAGCACATCGACGCGTGCCGCGCTCGTCGATCTGCTGCGCGAGGCGGCTGAGGAACCGCTGGCGGGCGTGGGCATCGTCACCGCCGTGCGCCTTGACGAGCTTTTCCCACGCCGTCCGCTGGGTCTCTTCGATGAACGCGAACAGCTCCGCGGTGTCGAGGCCGAGCGTGGCGTCGAACTCCGCCCGCCACTCCGGGTCGATCCCCGATCTTGCAGGCCACGTAGCCGCCATGGGCCACGAGATGAGCGGTGATCTCGTCCTCGAGGAGCTTCTCGGTGACGGAGCTCATGCTGCCTCGGGAATGTCGAGTTGGCCTGTTACCGCCGCGGTGATGAGGGCTTGGCGGCGCTCATTGAGGAGCGCTATCTGACGGCTGATACCAGTGATCAGCGCATCGGTCCACTGACGACGGACGTTGTAGGCCCGGGCAAGTGAGCGCTGATCCTCGATCGGCGGGATCGCTACTGGGATTCGGGCAAGCGCATCCCAATTGCGAAAGTCAACCGCGCGCTCGCGCACATTGCCGGATGCAATGCCAAGAAGCCAGACAACGCCAGCGCACGTAGGACAAGCCCGACATATACGGCGTCAAACCCAGGCAATGCGGCGCACACATGATAGACGGGCGTGCAAACGCCGTCATCCTCAGCAACGCCAATAGCTCCGGCAAACCCATCTAGGCCGTGGAAGACGACATCTCCTTGCCGCACCCCCTGATAACCACTCTGTTTGTATGACTCGGTAAAGCCTTCTTCCCGCCGACGCGACCGCAACATCACAATGCCATCGCGAAAGGCCGTGACTATTCCCAACCCATTAATGGCCGTGTTTCCTTGCGCAGCACTCGGCGAATCGGAATGACACGCCCGTCCGCCGACTGGTGCCCAGGATCAATCAAGCGGCCCAATTGAACATCGAGTCGCTGCTTGAACAACTCCACCATCCTCCTCTTTGCCGCAATAAGGGCATCAATCCGCGTGGTCTCGTGGTCGAGGTAGTCGGCGATGGCGCGTTGGGTGGCGAGGGAAGGCAATGCAATAGCGAGAGATTTGAGCATGTCGAGCGTTATGTGGGTCATCGCAGACCCGTGCATCAACGGTTCTAGACGCCTGGTGCCCTCCATCCAAAACGTAGGCAAACCATCGGCGATCAACCGACGGATGTACGTCCACACGAAACAGATGTTGGTTCAGAAGCGCTTTGCCACGACCCCAGAACCGAACGGCTAATGTTGCCGACCATGAGAAGACGAGATCGCCGTCGGTCAGCCACACGGGTCGGTCTGGTACCGGCGCTAGGTCGAACTCTGCTGATTCATCGAGAAGTTGCTTGATTCGTACGACTGGGGTCCCTCGAATCACCAAAGTCCTCTGGCTTGTACGCATTGCCGTTGACAAACTCGGCAAGGTGCGTGACTGAGGGGCCACGACTTATCACCCCGCCACCTCACCGAACAGCCGCTGAATCTCCTCCTCCAACGCCTTGATCTCGGCGTCGATCTCTTCCAGCGGGCGCGGAGGCACGTATTTGTAGAAGTGCCGCGTCAACGGGATCTCGTACCCGATCTTGGTCTTGTCGTGATCGACCCAAGCATCCGAGACGTACGGGAGCACCTCGTCGCGCATGTAGTCGTCGACGGCCGTCCGGTACGCCAGCGTCGCGAACCGCTCGGTCGGGTCCTCGTCGAACGACACGGGCACGGAGGGCAGAGGCACGTTCTCGTTGTCGCGCAGCTCGGGGTCCGGCTCGGGATTGCCCTTGCGGTCGGTGATGACGGGGCGTCCTCGTCGCGGACCGCCAGCGCTGACCAGAGGGCCTTCTGTGCGGGAGCCTGGCAGACCGAGTACCGCCGAGCCGCGGCCTCGAACGTCTCGACCAGCTCCCGTCTGTGTCGCGAAGCTCGCGCCCCGCGTGCTCCTCGAGCAGTTCCCTGAGCGCCGTCTGCGTCGTCCTCCGGCAGCTTCTGGATCGCCTTGGCCGCAAACGCAGTCGAGATCGTCTCGTCGGTCACCTCCCAGCGCAGCCGC
This sequence comes from uncultured Solirubrobacterales bacterium, assembly GCA_963831945.1. GTDB lineage: Bacteria > Actinomycetota > Thermoleophilia > Solirubrobacterales > Solirubrobacteraceae > Palsa-744. The sequence continues at coordinate 1,052,641 of CAWHSC010000003.1, forward strand.
AGCGGCCGCTCGACCGTGATCCGCAGGAAGCCGAAGGCCTCGTTGGGGAAGATCTTGACCTTCTCGCCCTCGGCGAAATCGCCGTACAGCCGCGTGATCTCTTCGATCTGCGTCGTCGGAGATCTGCTTGCGCTTCTCGCCGAGCGACTTGCGCATCTTCACGAAGTACTCGCGCGCATCGACGAGCTGCACCTTCCCCCGGCGCTCGGGCGCCTTGCGGTTGGTGACGACCCAGAAGTAGGTGGAGATGCCGGTGTTGTAGAAGAGCTGGTCGGGCAGCGCGACGACCGCCTCGAGCCAGTCGTTCTCGATGATCCAGCGGCGGATCTCCGACTCGCCCGAGCCGGCGGCGCCGGTGAACAGCGGCGAGCCGTTGAAGACGATCGCGACGCGCGAGCCGCCTTCCTCGGGCCGCTTCATCTTGGAGATCATGTGCTGCAGGAAGAGGAACGAGCCGTCGTTGATGCGCGGCAGGCCGGCGCCGAAGCGGCCGTCGAAGCCCTGCGTCTCGGGCCTCCTCGCGGACCTCGTCCTCGACCTTCTTCCACTCCACCCCGAACGGCGGGTTGGCAAGCAGGTAGTCGAAGCGCTCGCCCTCGTGGTGGTCTTCGGAGAAGGAGTTGCCGAAGGCGATGTGCGAGGCGTCCTGGCCCTTGAGCATCATGTCCGAGCGGCAGACCGCGTAGGTCTCGGCGTTGAGCTCCTGCCCGAAGACCTCCAGGCGCGCCTGCGGGTTCAGCTCGCGCAGGTGGTCCTCGGCAACCGACAGCATCCCGCCGGTGCCGCACGCGGGGTCGCAGAGCGTCTTGACGATGCCCGGCTTGGTGAGGACGTCGTCGGCGTCGTCGATGAACAGCAGGTTGACCATCAGCCGGATGACCTCGCGCGGGGTGAAGTGCTCGCCGGCGGTCTCGTTGGAGAGCTCGGAGAACTTGCGGATCAGCTCCTCGTAGAGGTAGCCCATCTCGATGTTCGAGACCGCCTCCGGGTGCAGGTCGATGTCGGCGAACTTGCCGATGACCTGGTAGAGGAGGTTCGCCCGGCGCAGCCGCTCGATCTGGATGGCGAAGTCGAACTTGTCGATGATGTCCCGGGCCGCCTCGGAGAAGCCCCCGATGTAGAGGCTCAGGGCGTCGGCGATCGTGTCGGGGTCGTCGAGCAGCTTCGTGAAGGTCAGCGGGCTCGTGTTGAAGAACTGCTGACCAGCGACGGCCTGCAGGACCGGCTCGACGTTCTCGATCCTCCCGGCGAGCTGCTGGTGCCGCTTCAGCACGGCCTGCCTTGGTGGGCTCCAGGACGCAGTCCAGGCGGCGGATCACGGTCAGCGGCAGGATCACCTTGCCGTACTCGGACTGCTTGTAGTCGCCGCGCAGGAGGTCGGCCACGCTCCAGATGAAGGCGGCGTGGTTGCGGATCGTCTCGCTCTGGGCGCCAGTGGCGCTCAAGACTTCGGTGGCCATGATCGGCAAGCGTACCGGCAGCATCGGAGCTTCCATCTATCGGGTGTCGCCCGCTGGGTCCCGAGCCGCGGTCCCCAGGGACAGCTCGGGGCGGCCCGCCAGGATGGGCCGCCCCGAAGCCATGTCCCGCCCCGTGGGGAGGGGCGCTTTTGCACGAGACCGGATCTGCCGACGGAAGGATGGAGCGCCATCGCAGGTTCCGGGAGCGAAATCCTCGCGCGATCTGTTGGTCCTTATGGACGCCCTATAGAGACACGACTCCCTGGCAAAGATCACGCGCTCCTCACAAAATCTCGCGCGGCTCCCGCAACACGCCGAGGACGGCCAGTGCCAAAACCCGACGACGACGCACCGCAACGATCGCCGATCGACCGGGTTATTAGGGCGAGGTAAAGAGGGCCGTACGAGAGAGCCTGGGGCGTGGCGGGAAGGCCCCGACGACATCACCCAACCCCTGCACTGAGGAGGAACACACATGCGCTTGAAAAGGAGCATCGCGTTGGCGTGCGCAGTTGCAGTCGCGTCGGCGGTCATGTCGCTTGCACTACTCGCAACGGAGGCGTCCGCGTTCAGGCATCCGAGTCCGGGCGGCCGGTGCCGCGTGGGCATGGTGGTCGCTCCGCGGCGGATCACCGCGGGCGAACCGGTCACGATCTTCGGGCGGCTCGTGTGCCGCCGCCGCGTGAACGCCGCCGGCCAGGTCGTGCAGGCTCTTCCAGCACGTCCCGGGCGACTCCGGGGTTCACGCTACGTGCAGAGCACCACCACCGACGCGCAGGGCTTCTACCAGTTCCAGCTCGCCGGCGGCGTGGTGGAAACCAACGCGTCTGGCACGTGCGCTCCCACGGCGCGGAGAGCGCCAACAGGGGCGTCCGGGTCGCCGCCCAGGTGACGCTGAACGGGCCGCCGGAAGGCACCCAGATCCTGACGGGCGTCGCCAACAGGGTCACGTTCACCGGCACCGTCACTCCGGCGGACGTCGGCGCACGGGTGATACTGCAGCGCCAGAACGCGCTCACCGGCAACGAATGGCACCGGATCGACTCGGGCGTCGTGGAAGCGGGGGGCGGCTACTCGATCACCCACACCTTCATCGTCCCCGGCGACGCCAACCTCCGCGTGCTGGTGCGCAGCCAGGGGCGCAACGTCCGCCAGCCCGTCGAGCCGTGCTCACCTACGAGATCTCCCAGGCGCAGAACCCGGCACTGACGATCGAAGCCTCGCCGGACCCGATCGTCTACGGGCAGTCGGTGACGCATCAGCGGCATGCTCGCGGGCGTGACCAGCAGCCGCCGGTCACACTGCTGGCGCGCACGGTCCACCAGCACGGCTTCGCGCCGGTCGCCCAGGTCGACAACCACCAGCAGCGGCGCGTACACGTTCCCCGCGCAGACGCCGGTCAACAGCACCTTCTACAAGGTGCAGGGCGACGGCAAGACCTCGGCGGTGCTGTACGAGGGAGTGCAGGTACGTGCTCACCGCCCAGGTGTCGGCGACCACGGTCCTGGAGGGACAGACGTGACGTTCACGGGCAACGTCGCCCCGACCCCGAGCCAGCCCGGGCCACGTGATCTACCTGGAGCGCCAGAACGCCTCCGGCACGGGCTTCCACGTGGTGCAGGTGGGCACGGTCACCCCGGAATCGACGTTCTCGATCCCCTACCAGGTGTACAGCACGGGGACCGACGTCTTCCGCGTCTACATCCCCGGCGGCCCGGACAACGGGGGCGCGGCGAGCCAGACGTTCACGATCCAGGTGAACCCGGCGCCGGCCGCGGCGCTGATGCCGGAAGCCCCGGGCAACTCCTCGGCCCCCGCGGAAGGATCGACCTCACCCTCCGAAGGGGAAAAGGAAGGCGAAGAACGCAGCCGGCGAAGGCGAACGAGGAAACCCCCTCGCGGGGGGCACCACCACCGGTAGAGCAGCCCGCAGCGCAGGCACCACTGGTCACGCCGAGGCCGCCCGGAAGGGCGGTCTCGGTCGTTCCGGGGTCAGCCTCGGTCTGCGGAGGATCTCGGTCCCGGGCCGACCTCAGTCCCGCGGGGGGCGACTTGCTCCCGCGGGGACCCGGCCTCGGTCGTGCCTACGCGGCGACCGCCCGCGCCTCGCAGGTGCGCGCCCACCTTGCGCTTGACCCGCTGCAGGGCGTTGTCCACGGTCTTCGTGTCGCAGGCGAGCCGCTCGCCCACCTGCTCGTAGGAGCAGCCGTCCAGGTAGAGCGAGAGCACGCGGCTCTCGAGCTCCGAGAGGGCCGTGGAGAGGCAGCCCACCAGCGAGCGCAGCTCCTCGGAGGAGATCACCTGGTTGGCGGGGTCGTGCACCGAGGGCCCGGGGAGCATCTGGTCGAGCGTCGGGCACGTCTTCGCCGCCCGCGGCGGGCGTCGAGGAGAAGGAGACGTACTGGTTCAGCGGCGTGTGCTTGTTGCGGGTCGCGGTCTTCACGGCGGTGATGATCTGGCGGGTGATGCACAGCTCGGCGAAGTTGCGGAAGCTCGACTCGCGGTCGGTGCGGAAGTCGCGGATCGCCTTGTAGAGGCCGACGAGGCCCTCCTGGATGAGGTCGTCGGAGTCTCCCCCGGCGAGGAAGTAGGAGGAGGCCTTCAGGCGCACGAAGCCGTGGTAGCGGCGCACCAGCCGGTCGTAGGCGGTGCGGTCTCCCTGCTTGGCCAGGGCGATCAGGAAACCATCATCAACCTTGACCTCAGATTGAGGGTTACTGGAGATACGTGCCACGAGCAGGTCCTTTCTCGGGCTGCGCGCAGCCCGGATCGCTCAGTGGCGCACTCCTCCCCCGGCGCCAACAGCTATGGAATCAACTACGGGTCAAGCTTAGGTTCAGCGTTACGGACGCGAGGTTCGCACAGTTATGGAGCGTTGTCAAGGGCTCGGCGGCGATTGTGCAAGATCTCGTACAGGAGCGCCGCCGCCGCCGCGCTCACCCCGAGCGACTCGATCCGCCCCAGCAGCGGCAGCGCGATCAGCTCGATCGCACGCCCCCGCCACCCGCGGGCGCAGACCGCGGCCCTCGCTGCCGAGCACCAGCACCACCCCGCCGCGGTAGTCGGGGCGGTCGTAGGGCGTGGCGGCGCCGGCGCTCGCGCCGTAGGACCAGCAGCCCGCCTTTTGCGCCTCGCCGAGGAAGTCGGCGAGGTTGCGCACCCGCGCCACCCGCAGGTGCTCGACCGCGCCGGCGGAGGCCTTGCAGACCGCGGGCGTGACCTCGGCGGCGCGGCGCTCGGGGATCACCACCCCGGTGGCCCCCGCGCACTCCGCGGTGCGGCAGATCGAGCCGAGGTTCTGCGGGTCCTGCACCTGGTCGAGCGCCACGATCAGCGGGTCCGGTCCTCGCCGAGCAGCTCGTCGGCGGAGACGTACGGGTAGCCGCCGGCCTCCGCGCAGACCCCCTGGTGGGCCGCCGAGCCGCAGCGCCGCTCGATCTCCTCGGCCGTGGCCGTGCGCACCGCCACCCCCTCCAAGCCACGGCTCGCGGGCGGCGCCGCGTGGTCGCCCACACCTCACCGACGGTGTGCGCGCGGCGGCCGCGCAGCGCCTCCCGCAGGGGTTGCGGCCGTAGAGGATCACCGCGGCAGCAGCTCGAAGCCGTCCGGCCACGTCGCGGACCTCCCAGCCGAGCGCGGCGATCTCCTCGCGCAGGCGGTCGGCGGCCTGCGAAGTCGCGCTCCGCCCGGGCCTGCTCACGCTGCGCTCGGCCAGGGCCTCGCACGTCGGCCGGCGCCTGCTGCGGGCGCGTCCAGCAAGCTCTCCGAGCCCCAGGACGCCGAGCATCTCGCGCAGGTCGGCGTCGCCCTTGGTCTCGATCGCGGAGCGTGTCGCCTCGCGCAGCCATTCGTTGAGGTGGGCCAGAGCGCTTCGGGCGTGTTGAAGTCGTTGGCGAGCGCCTCGAAGAAGCGGTCGCGCAAGCTCGTCGAGGTGCCGCTGTCGGGAATCGCCTGGGGCAGAGCCGGCGCGCCGCCTCGCGGATGCGACTTGACGTTGGCGCGTCGCCTGCTCGAGCGCCGCCTCTGAGAACGCCAGCGGCTGGCGGTAGTGCCCGGAAACGAGGTACATCACGACCGCGTCGCGTCCGTACCGCTCGACGACCTCGTGCAGCGGGGCGATGTTGCCGACCGACTTGGCCATCTTCTCCCCGGTGAACTGGATCATGCCGTTGTGCATCCAGATCCGCGCCAGCTCCTCGCCCCGCGCGGCGCGCGTCTGGGCGGCCTCGTTCTCGTGGTGGGGGAACAGCAGGTCCGAGCCGCCGCCGTGGATGTCGAAGCCGACGCCGAGCAGGCTGTGCTCCGCCATCGCCGAGCACTCGATGTGCCAGCCCGGCCGCCCGGACCCCAGGGCGACGGCCCAGAAGGTGTCCTCGCCCTCCTTGTGGGCCTTCCACAGCGCGAAGTCGAGCGGGTCGCTGCTTGCGCTCCGACGCCCTCCACGCCCTCGCCCTGGTCCATGTCGTCCAGGCGGCGGTGGGACAGCGAGCCGTAGTCGGGGTCGGAGCGCACGCGGAAGAAGACGTCGCCCGTCGCTCTCATAGGCGTGGCCGCGCTCGATCAGCGCCTCGATGTAATCGACGATCGGCCCCATCGTCTCAGAGGCCAGCGGCTCGTCGTTCGGGCGGCCCAGCCGCAGCGCGTCGGTGTCGGCGTAGTAGCGCGCGGTCATCTCCGCGGCCAACTCGGCGCTCGGGCGGCGCCTGCGGCGCGCGCGGCGTCGTAGATCTTGTCGTTGACGTCGGTGACGTTGACGACCAGCTTCACCTCGTAGCCCTCGTGCTCGAGGAAGCGCTTCAGCAGGCTGAAGACCACGAACGGGCGCGCGTTGCCGATGTGGATGCGGCTGTAGACGGTCGGCCCGCACGCGTAGATGCCGACGCGGCCGGGGTCGCGCGGGCGCAGCGGCAGCAGCCTCGCCGGTGCGGGTGTCGTGCAGGTGGATCTGGCGCATGACGCGCCAACCCTAGCTGAGCCGCGGCGCCCTCCGGCCTCGCGGCTGCCCGCTGGCCTCACGGCTGCCCCCGGCCTCAGCGACTGCCCCCGGCCTCGCGACTCCTCGCCGGCCTCAGCGACTGCCCCGGCCTCGCGACTCCTCGCCGGCCTCAGCGAACGCTGGCCCGCGTCAGCGGGTGCGCAGGCTCGCGACGGCCAGCGCCGCGACGCCCTCGCCGCGGCCGACGAAGCCCATGCCCTCGCCCGTGGTGGCCTTCACGTTGACGCGCGTGGCCGGCAGACCAGCGCCCGGGCGAGGCGCTCGCGGATCTCCTGCCGGTGGGGAGCGAGCTTGGGCGCCTCCAGCACCACCGTGCAGTCGACGTTCACGACTTCGAGGCCCGCCGCGATCACGGTCGTGAGCGACTGTCTCCAGCAGCTCCAGCGAGTCGGCGTCGCGGTAGCGCTCGTCGGTGTCGGGGAAGTGCTCGCCGATGTCCCCCAGCCCGGCGGCCCCGAGCAGCGCGTCGATCACCGCGTGGGTCGAGCACGTCGGCGTCGGAGTGGCCCTCCAGGCCGAGCTCGTGGGGGATCTCCACGCCGCCGAGGATCAGCCGGCGCCCCGCGGCGAGGCGGTGGCAGTCGTAGCCGATGCCGCTGAGGCTCATCGCAACACCCGCGCCGATCGGCTCCAGGCGCCGCGCGCGGCGCTCGAACACGCACAGCTCGCCCACGCCCACGCGCTCCAAGCAGCTCCAGCGCCTGCTCGTAGTCGGCGCCCACGTCCTCGGGGCGGTGGGCGTCGCTGGAGAGCGCGACCGGCGCGCCGGCCTCCACGCACATCTCCAGGAACGCCGGCGCCGGGTAGAGCTCCCGCGCGCGCTTGCGCAGCCCCGCGGTGGAGACCTCGACCGCGACGCCCGACTCCGCGATGCCGTCGAGCGCGAGCTCGTAGTAGCGGCGCAGGTCGCCCTCCGGGCGCGGCCGCTCGGGTCCCCACACCTTCACGAGGTCGGGGTGGGCGAGGATGTCGAACAGGCCGCTGCGCGCCGCCTCGCCGAGCGTCTGGAAGTAGCGCCGCCAGATCTCCTCCGCGCTGCGGCGCGGTGCTCCAGATCGCCGTACTCCTCCATGTCGAGCGACTCGTCGCGCAGGAAGTGCACCGAGCCGACCACGTAGTCGAAGTCGCGCGCCTCGAGCAGGTTGGCCGTGCGGTCCTCCGCGCCGGGCACGAAGTCGGCCTCGATGCCCAGCCGCAGGTCGGTCTCCTCGCGCACGAACCGGCAGTAGTCGTCGAGGTCGTCGAGCGCGTTCTCGCGCCAGAAGCGGGTGCTGCCACACCTCGAGCGCCTGGCGGAAGCGGTGGACGTGCTCGGAGACCCCCAGCTCGGCGATCCCGCGCTCGCGGGCGACCTCGCGGTAGCGCTCGACGTTGGCGGCGTGAAGTGCTCGGCCGCGGTCGCGTCGAGGTCGTCGGGGCGCAGGTGGAGGTGGTAGTCGGTGAGCATGCACGGGCGCCGATTCAAGCAGGGCTCGGTCGCGCGAGCAGCAGCTCCGGCAGCGCGAGGTCGAGCGGGGTGGTCACCTTCAGGTTCTCGCGGGGCGCCTCCACCACGACGACCCGGCCGCCCGCGCGCTCGACCAGCCAGGCGTCGTCGGTCGCCTGCGCCAGCACCTCGCGGGCACGTCGAGCGCCCGCTCCAGCGCGGCGCGGCGGAAGACCTGCGGGGTCTGCACCGCCCACAGGCCCGAGCGGTCGAGCGTCTCCAACACGGTCGCTCGCCCGCGCCGACCCGCTTGACGGTGTCGGTGACCGGGGCCGCGGCGATCGCCGCGTCGACCCCGTCCCCGAGCGCCGCCGCGAGCACCCGCTCGGCGAGCTCGCGGCGTCAGCAGCGGACGCGCGGCGTCGTGCACGAGCACCGGGTCCCCCGGCCCGGCCGCGGCGAGCGCGAGGCGCACCGACTCCGAGCGCACCGCGCCGCCGGGCACCCCGATCGTGCCCGCGGGCGCGCTCACGCCCAGCTGGCAGCGCCACCACGATCCGCTCGATCGCCGGCGACAGCGCGCAGCGCGTCGACGCTCCACTGCAGCAGCGGGCGGCCGGCGAGCGCGACGAGCGCCTTGGGACCGTCCGCCCCCAGGCGCTCGCCGCGGCCGGCGGCGACGATCAGCGCGACGCGCCAAGCGGCCCCGCTACTCCGCGTCGCGAGCGCCAGCCTGGCCATCGCGACTGCTCGAGCGAGTGGCGAGCAGCTCGTCGAGGTAGCCTTCGGCCTCGTCCTCGTCCTTGTCGAGCGCGTACATCAGCTCCGAGGCGAGGATCTTCTTGGCGCGCGTGAACATCTGCTTCTCGCCGGTGGAGAGCCCCTTTTCGCTCTCGCGCAGCGCGAGGTTGCGCACGACCTCGGCGAGCTCGTAGATGTCGCCCGTCTTGATCTTGTCGCGGTTGTGCTTGAACCGGCGGTTCCAGTTCTTGGGCATGTCCGAGACTTCGTCCTGGAGCACGTCCAGCACCTTCTTGACGGTCTCCTCGTCGATCACCCTGCGCAGGCCGGCGAGGCCGGCGTTCTCGGTGGGGACCTTGACGGTCATGTCGTTGTGCAGGATCTTGATCGTGAGGTACTCGCGACATTCGCCGAGCACCTCCATCTCCTCCTTCTTGAGGACCTTGCCCGCGCCGTGGTGGGGGTAGACCACGTGGTCGCCCAACTCGAACTCGATGCACTCGCATTCGGTGACGATGTCGAGGTCCTCGATCGGCTCTGCTTCGATTGCCTGGGGAATGGGAATGGGTGTCTCTCCTTTTAGTGGGTCCGCCCCGGGGCGGCCTTGACGTCAGACTGCAAGCTTGAAAGCCGTTCCAACCTTCGTACTCACGTCTGCAGGTAGCGGTCCACGAGGTTGATCTCCTGCAGACGGCGAAGGCCCTCGCGGATGTCCTTCGCGCGTATCTCCCCCACCCCCTCGATCGCCTCGAGCTCGGCGTCGGTCGCCGCCAGCAGCTCGTCGAGGCCCCCGAACTCCTTGATGATCTCGCTCACCACCAGCTTCGGCAGCCTGGGGATGCGCCCCAGGATGCGGTAGCCGCGCGGCGAGACCGGGTAGTCAAGCGTGTTCAGCTTGCGGTCGTATCCGAGCAGCTCCGCCAGGCGCCCGAAGTCGAGCAGGTCCTGGTGGCCGAGCCGCCCGATCTGGTCGAGCGCGGAGGCGAACGCCTCGTCGGAGTAGGCCGCCAGGTAGTCCTGCACGAGCGCCGCCTTTTCGGCGGCGGTGCCGACCATCGTCTCCTCGAGCTGCATCTCGATCAGGCGCCCCTCGGTGCCGAGCTCGACGATGTAGCGCTCGATCTCGACCGCCATGCGCGTCACGAGCTCCGAGCGCTGGAGCACGGTGAGCACGTCGTGCAGCGTGACGCCGCCCTCGAACTCCAGGGCGGTGAGCCGCGTGGAGACCTGGTCGAGGCGGGTGCGGTACTTCTCGAGGGTCGCGAGCGCCTGGTTGGCCTTGGCGAGCACCACCGGGATGTCCTGGAGGATGTACTTGGTGCCGTCCACGTACAGCGAGACCACCTCGCGGCGCTGGGAGATCGCGATCACGAGCGCTTCGGTCTGCTTGGAGATGCGCTCCGCGGTGCGGTGGCGGGTGCCCGTCTCGAGCGTGAGGATCGTCGGGTCCGGCATCAGCTGGACGTTGGCCAGCGCGATCTTGGTGGAGTTGGCGTTGAGGATGATCGCGCCGTCCATCTTCGCGACCTGGTAGAGCAGCGCCGGGGAGTAGTCGATGTCGAGCTTGATGCCCCCCGAGAAGAGGAAGCTCAGCTCCTCGGGGTCGCCGATCACGATCAGCCCCCCGGTGCGGGCGTGCAGGATGTTCTCCATCCCCTCGCGCAGCGCCGTCCCCGGCGCGACCATCTCCAAGCGCCTTCATCAAACCGGGCTCCGGGCGAGCTTCGGTATCGAAATCTTCGCCGGATCGTGGAGCCACGAACGGGGATTTTACGGCATTTACACGGGATTTAGCGCCTCCCCGCCCGGGTTCCCGAGGCTCGAACACCTCCCGAGCCCACCGCGGGTCCACCCCGCTCGAGGCGGGCCCCCACAAATCCCACTTACTGGAACCAGTGGGAGGTGGGCGCTACGCTGCGACCACCGCGGGGGCACGCTGCTCGCGCGGCAGGACCCGGGCCAGCGCCTCCCGCAAGGTGCTGACCTCGCGGGCGCCGGCCCCGCTGCCGGCGGGGGCCACGACCTCGTGAGCCCATGTCTGGCGGCCTCCTGCAGGCGGCGCTCGGGGTGGCCGACCCAGCGCAGCTCGCCCGTCAGGCCGAGCTCGCCGAAGCACGCCAGGGGACGGCGGGTGGGCTCCTCGGCTCGCGCCGGCGAGGCCCGTGGCGGGCACGCCCCGGCTCGCCGAGGCGACCGCGAGGGCGATCGGCGAGGTCCACGCCGGGCTCGTCCACCCGCACGCCGCCGACCACGTTGACGAACACGTCGGCGCCGCCGGTCCCCACGCGGCCGTGGCGGGCGAGGATCGCGAGCACCAGCGCCAGGCGGTTGCGGTCGAGGCCCGAGGCGACCCGCCGGGGCTGCTCGAGCTCCGAGGGCGCCACCAGCGCCTGGACCTCGACCAGCAGCGGCCGCGAGCCCTCCATCGCCGCCAGCATCACGCTCCCGGGCGCGCGCGTGGCCTGCGCGACGAAGCGCGCAGAGGCGTCGAGCACCTCCACGAGCCCGCCCTGGCGCATCTCGAACAGCCCCGCCTCGTTGGTCGAGCCGAAGCGGTTCTTCAGCGCGCGCAGCTCGCGGTAGGGGCGCTCGCGCTCGCCTTCGAACTGCAGCACGCAGTCCACCAGGTGCTCGAGCACCCGCGGGCCGGCGAGCGCGCCGTCCTTGGTGACGTGCCCCACGAGGATCGTCGCGACGCCGCGCGCCTTGGCGAGCTCCATCACGCGCACCGCGACCTCGCGCACCTGGCCCACCGACCCGGGCGCGCCGGAGAGCTCGGCCGCGTGGAGCGTCTGCACGGAGTCGATCACGCACGCCTCGGGAGCGTGCGAGTCGAGCACCTCGAGCACCGCGTCGAGGTCGGTCTCGGCCACGATCGGCACCGCCAGCGCGCCGGGACCGAGACGCTCGGCGCGCAGCCGCACCTGCTCGGGGGACTCCTCGGCGCTGACGTACAGCGTGCGCCGGCCCGACCCCGCGAGGTGCCCGAGCACCATGTTGGTGAGCGTCGACTTGCCGATCCCCGGCGCCCCGCCGAGCAGCACCAGCGAGCCGGGCACGAGGCCCCCGCCGAGCACCCGGTCGAGCTCGCCGATGCCCGTCGGCAGGCGCGCCACGGGCGCCGCGCCGACCTCGCAGCGCACGGCGCGAGCGCGGGCGCCGGCCGACTCGCCGGACTGCCCTGAGCGAGCGCCCGCCGCCAGCGGCGCGGCTCCGCGCCGCTCCGCTGGCCGCCGGGGCGCGCTCCTCCACAAGCGTGTTCCACGCCTCGCAGCCGGGGCACTGCCCGTGCCACTGGGCCGATTGAGAAGCCGCACTCGGAGCAGACGTGGACGGAGGCGGCGCGAGGCATCCTCGCAGACTACGGTCCGGCGGGGACGGCTTGGTCGGGGGTATGCCTCAGTTGGTCAGGACCCGCAGACCTGCTAGAGCCATACAGCGCATTGGGCGACCAGACAGCTACTGGACCTCTCACAACTGCCATCTGGTTGCTACCCACAGGTCCAGTCGACTATAGTACCCCTAAACTGAGCTCACCACCGTCGCAGGAGGGCAGGCCCTCCCCCGAGGCCCCTCCCCCTTCAGGGCGTGGCGTCTGGTCGGCTCCCGCGACTCGGCAGCGTGCCCCGGCTACTCGTCCGCGGCGTCGGCGGGCACGTCGGGCTCGGTCGACGTGCGCCTCGTCGCTCGTCGCCGTCGGGGAGCCCTCACCGAGGGCAGCGCCCAGCGTCCTCGCCCGCAGGCAGCCTCCGGCGGCGCCTTCGGCGCCGACGCCGACGGGGGTCTTCTGCTTCTTGGGCTTGACGATCGTCAGGCGCACCTCGCCCTCCTCGCCCTCGGCGGCGGGGTTGACGACGACGGTGGCTCCGGGGATGACCTGCTCGCGCAGCACGAAGTCGGCGAGCGGGTCCTCGATGTAGCGCTGGATCGCGCGGCGCAGCGGGCGGGCGCCCATCGCGGGGTCCCAGCCCTTCTCGACGAGCAGTTCCTTGGCGGGGTCGGTCAGCTCCAGCTGCAGCTCGCGTTCGGCCATCGACTCGCGGATGCGCAGCAGCAGCAGCTCGACGATCTGCTTGATTTCGTCCTTCTGCAGCTTGTGGAAGACGATCACGTCGTCGATGCGGTTGAGGAACTCGGGCCGGAACACCTTCTTGAGCTCGCCCATGATGCGGTTCTTCATGTCGTCGTAGGTGATGCCCGTCTCGTCGTCGGAGACGGCGAAGCCCAGCGGCGTGTTGCGCGCGATCTCGGCGGCGCCGATGTTGGAGGTCATGATCACGATCGCGTGGCGGAAGTCCACGGTGCGCCCCTGCGCGTCGGTGAGCCGGCCGTCCTCGAGGATCTGCAGCAGGATGTTGAAGACGTCGGGGTGGGCCTTCTCGATCTCGTCGAGCAGCAGCACGCAGTAGGGCTTGCGCCGCACCGCCTCGGTGAGCTGGCCGCCCTCGTCGTAGCCGATGTAGCCGGGGGGCGAGCCGACCAGGCGCGAGACGGCGTGCTTCTCCATGTACTCGGACATGTCGATGCGCACCATCGAGTCCTCGTCGCCGAACAGGAACTCCGCGAGCGTGCGCGCCAGCTCGGTCTTGCCCACGCCGGAGGGGCCGAGGAAGATGAACGAGCCGGTCGGGCCGCTTGGGGTCCTTCAGCCCCGCGCGCGAGCGGCGGATCGCCTTGGAGATGACCTCGATCGCGGGGTGCTGGCCGATCACGCGCTTGTGCAGTTCCTCCTCCATGCGCATCAGCTTCTGGGTCTCGGCCTCGGTCAGCTTGAACACGGGGATGCCGGTCCACATCGAGACGATTTCGGCGATCTCCTCCTCGCCGATCGCGGGCCGCTCGTGGGACTCGCCGGCTTCCCACTCCTCCTCGAGCTCGCGCTTGCGGTGGGTGAGCTTGCGCTCCTTGTCGCGCAGCGCGGCGGCCTTCTCGAACTCCTGGGCCTCGATCGCGGCCTCCTTCTCGCGCCGCGTGGACTCGATCTGCTCCTCGAGCTCGCGGTTGGCGGGCGGGGAGGTCATCGACTTGATGCGCATCCGCGAGGCCGCCTCGTCGATCAGGTCGATCGCCTTGTCGGGCAGGAAGCGGTCGGAGATGTAGCGGTCGGCCAGTTCGGCCGCGGCGCGCAGCGCGTCGTCGGTGATCTGCACCTTGTGGTGGGGCTCGTAGCGGTCGCGCAAGCCCCGGAGGATCTCGACGGTCTGGTCGATCGAGGGCTCCTCCACGCGGATCTGCTGGAAGCGGCGCTCCAGCGCCGAGTCGCGCTCGAGGTACTTGCGGTACTCGTCCAGGGTGGTCGCGCCGATCGTCTGCAGCTCACCCCGGGCCAGCGCGGGCTTGAGGATCGAGGCGGCGTCGATCGCGCCCTCGGCGGCGCCGGCGCCGACGAGGTTGTGCAGCTCGTCGATGAACAGGATGATGTCCCCGCGCTGGGTGATCTCCTTCATCACCTTCTTCAGGCGCTCCTCGAACTCCCCGCGGTACTTGGAGCCGGCGACCAGCGCCGCGAGGTCGAGCGTGTAGATCTGCTTGTTCTTGAGCAGCTCGGGCACGTCGGCGTTGGTGATCCGCTGCGCGAGACCCTCGACCACGGCGGTCTTGCCGACGCCGGGCTCGCCGATCAGCACGGGGTTGTTCTTGGTGCGCCGCGAGAGGATCTGCATGATGCGCTCGATCTCCGTCTCGCGCCCCACGCAGGGGTCGAGCTTGCCTTCGGAGGCGAGCTTCGTCAGGTTGCGCCCGAACTGGTCGAGCAGCTTCGAGGACTTCTTGCCTTCCGCGGGGCCGCCGCCCGCGCCGGCACCGGCGCCGGGCGCTCCGGCGCCCTGGCCCTGGCGGCGGCCGGAGGGGCCGGAGAGCATCCGGATGACCTCGTTGCGGATCTTCTCGGAGTCGGCGTCGAAGTCGAGCAGGATGCGAGCGGCGACGCCCTCGTTCTCGCGCACGAGCCCGAGCAGGATGTGCTCGGTGCCGATGTAGTTGTGGCCCAGCGAGAGCGCCTCGCGCAGCGCGAGCTCGAGCACCTTCTTGGCGCGCGGCGTGAACGGGATCTGCCCGGAGGTGACCTCCTCGCCGGAGCCGACGATGCGCACGACCTGGGCGCGCACGCGCTCCACGGTGATGTCGAGGCTCTCCAGCACGCGGGCCGCGAGACCCTCCTCCTCGCGCAGCAGTCCGAGCAGGATGTGCTCGGTGCCGATGTAGTTGTGCTTGAGCGTCCGCGCCTCTTCCTGGGCGAGAACGACGACCTGGCGGGCCCGTTCTGTGAATCGCTCGAACATGGTTGGCAGAGCCCCTTCGTGTCAGTCCGGTCTGGTGTGGTCCGCGGGGACGGTCGGCTGGGTGGCGAGGCGGGTGGGCCTCATCCCCCTCTTCGTCTCAAACCGCAAGAAAGATGAGCACCCGGTTCCCAACGCCGCCATAGGACAGTCTACCAACGGGCCCCCCGGGCCTCTACCGGGAACCCGCCCGCCCGCCGGCGCTACGAGCGCATCGCCGGGAACAGCACGACCTCGCGGATCGAGTCGCGCCCGGTGAGGAGCATCACCAGCCGGTCGATGCCGAGACCGACGCCCGCGGTCGGGGGCATGCCCTGCTCGAGCGCCTGCACGTACTCCTCGTCGTAGGGCATCGTCTCGGCGTCGCCGCCGTCGAGCAGCTGCGACCCGCTCCTGCGCGGCGAAGCGCGCGCGCTGCGTGTCGGGGTCGATCAGCTCGGAGAAGCCGTTGGCGATCTCCATCCCGCCGGCGAAGGCCTCGAAACGCTCCACGAGCCCCTGCTTGTCGTCGGACCGGTGCTCGCGGGCGAGCGGCGAGAGCTCCGTCGGGTAGTCGACCACGAACGAGGGCCTGTGCAGGCTGGGCTCGACGTACTTGGAGAGCAGGTCGTCGGCCAGCTGGAACCAGGCGAAGCCCTCTCGTCTTCATCGTCGAGGCCGCGCTCGCGCGATCGCGGCAGCCAGCTCCTCAGCGGTCGGGTGTGCCAGCACGTCGATGCCTGTGGCCTGCTCGATCGCCTCGACGAAGCCGACGCGCGGCCACGGCGCCGAGAAGTCGAGCTCGCCCGCGTACCCCACGGCCTCGGCGGCCGCGCGCACGATCGCTTCGGTGCGCTCCTCGGCGCCCGTGTAGTCGGCGTAGGCCTCGTACCACTCGACCACCGTGAACTCGGGGTTGTGCTTGTGCGAGACCCCCTCGTTGCGGAAGTCCTTGCCGAGCTCGTACACCCGCTCGAGGCCGCCGACGATCAGGCGCTTGAGGTACAGCTCGGTCGCGATCCGCAGGTACAGGTCGCGGTCGAGCGCGTTGTGGTGGGTGGTGAACGGGCGCGCCAGGGCGCCGCCGTAGAGGGGCTGCAGCACCGGCGTCTCCACCTCGATGAAACCAGCGGCGTCGAGCTAGCCGCGTACGGCGGAGACGATGCGCGCGCGGTCGATGAACAGCTTGCGCGTGTCCTCGCTTGAGATCAGGTCGAGCTCGCGGTGGCGGTAGCGCGTCTCGACGTCGGTCAGGCCGTGGTGCTTGTCGGGCGGCGGCCGCAGCGCCTTGGCGAGGACCTGGAAGTCGTCGACGCGCAGCGACACCTCGCCGTGGCGGCTGCGCATCACGGCGCCGTCGACGCCGATCAGGTCGCCGAGGTCGAGCGACAGCAGCAGCTCGAAGTGCTCGGCGCCGAGCACGTCCACGCGCGCGTGCAGCTGGATCTTGCCGGTGCGGTCGACCAGGTCGAGGAACGCCGCCTTGCCGGCACCCCGCCGCGCGGCGAGGCGGCCGGCGACGCGATGGCGCTCGTCGGTTTCCTCGCCCGCCGGCAGGTGCTCGTATGCGTGCAGGATCGACGCGACGGCTCGACGTCCGGGAACGCGTGCGGAAACGCGCTCGGCGATCGGTCTCGCGCAGCCGCTGAGCCTTCGCCCGGCGCTCGGCGATCAGCTCGGAAGGCCGTGTCGTGGCCCCTCGGCGCTCAGCTGGGTTCACCGCGTCGGGCTCGAAGCCGGGCGTGAGGGATTGGAAGAGGACCCTCGGGGTCCGCGGCGATCTCGCTCATGGGGCAGGCTACTTCAGACCGACGTCGATCTTGGTGATCTTGAGCTTGCGCGCAGGGCCGCGGGGGACCTGCACGGCGACGGTGTCGCCCCGCTTGTGGCCGAGCAGCGCGCGGCCGACGGGGGACTCGTTGGAGAGCTTGGCCTCCTCGGGGTTGGCCTCGGCGGAGCCGACGATCGTGTACTTCACGGACTTGGCGGTCTTCTCGTCCTTGACGTGCACCACCGAGCCGACCTGCACGACCTCGGTGGAGAGCTCCTTGGAGTCGATCACCGTGGCCATCCGCAGCCGCTCCTGCAGCTGGGCGATCTTGCTCTCGAGCATCGCCTGCTCGTTCTTGGCGTCGTCGTACTCGGAGTTCTCGGAGATGTCTCCGAACTCGCGGGCCTCCTTGATCCGCTCGGCGACCTCGCGGCGGCGCGCGGTCGAGAGCAGCTCGAGCTCGTCCTTGAGCTTCTCCAAGCCTTCGGGGGTGAGGATGACGTCCTTCGGCATGTGCCTCGCTCGCGGGAAGAGTGCGGTTGAAACGAACGAAACCCGCCGGTTGAACGGGGCCGCCCGGTGCACGGGCGGGGCGTCCGGTACTCGGCGGGCTCCAGCGAGCGCAGCAGTATAGCGAGCCCCAACGACCCGCCGACCCCGGGAGAAATCTCGCAGGGCGAACCGGCGAGCTCACGCGGCAAGCGCCGCGGGCCGGCGCGGAGCGAGCGCAAGACGCTCAGGCCGCGAGCGCCGCGGGCCGCGTACAGGAGGCGAGCAGGCGCCGGACCTCGGCCAGGTCGGCGGTGGCCTGCAGCGAGTGCTGCAGGTCGGTGAGCTGTGTCCCGGTCAAGCCCCAGTCGGGGGAGGTACCAGGGGTAGAACTTGCGCAGGTACCGCCCCGCGCGCTGGGGCCCGAGGTGCTCGCCGGCGCACGCGAGCACCCACTCGAGCTCGGCCTCCACCTCCGCTGGGGTGGGGGCGGCCGTGCGTCCGCGCACCAGCTCCTCGAACAGCCACGGGTTGCCGAGGCACCCGCGCGCGAGCATCACCGCGGCGACGCCGGTGCGCGCGAACGTCTCGCGGATGCCCTGCGCGTCGTTCAAGCCGCCGGTCAGGATCACGGGCGCCGGCAGCGTCTCGGCTAGGCGCGCGGCGAGTGCGTAGTCAGGAACACCCCGGTGGTGCACCGCGGCGGAGCGCGGGTGGAAGGCGATCGCGGCGACCCCGGCGTCCGCCACCAGGCGGTGGGCGAGCTCGAAGCCGGAGGTGTCGCCAGGGCGCTGGCCGGAGCGGAGCTTCACTGTCACCGGTACCCCCACCCCACCCTACCCCTCCGCCACCCAGCGCTTCGGCCGCCCCCTCGACAGCGGCGCGAGCGACGGCGACGGCGCGAGCGGGGTCGGCCAGCAGCGCGGCGCCGGCGCCGGTCTTGCAGACCTTGGGGACGGGGCAGCCCATGTTGAGGTCGATCGCGTCGGCCCCCGCGGCGACCACGGCGGCCGCGGCGGAGCGCATCACGGCGGGGTCCTGCCCGAACAGCTGGATCGAGGTCGGCGCCTGTGTCCCACCGGCCCCCGCGCGCTCCTCCGGGTGGATGCGCAGCAGCTCGCGCAACGTGCGCTCGTTGCGGTAGTGCACGGCGTGGCTGGAGACCATCTCCGAGACCGCCAGCCCCGCCCCGTGGCGCTTGGCCTGCAGGCGCACGAACCAGTTGCCGATCCCCGCCAGCGGGGCGAGCAGCACACGGTTGGGGACCCGCAGGGGGCCGAGCTCCCAGGGGTCGGTCAGGCTGGGGGCGGACATGGGGCCCATTATGGTGGGTGCTGTCAGGGGCTGGTCCTGACAGACCGCCTCTCAGAGGCACGTTGCGCGGGCTTCGTGCCGCCGGCGGCACGTGGTCGTGGCACCCCATAGAGCGCTACGTTGAGCTTCCCATGCTTGCATCCCTTGAGGCAAGTCGTAACGCCGTATTGCCGCCGAATGTACCGCGCAAGACTTGCCTTCGCATTGCGCTTGGAAGCCATTCCAGCTGCTTGGCGGAACTCAAAGGCCACCGCAGATGTCAGTAGGTCGACGATCTGGAGCGCGTCGGTCGACTTGGAGTCCAACCGGCATACGCTGACCACGCCAAGCCGCTTCAAGTGATGGTTGACGGCCGCTCGAACCTCTTGCTCAAAGAGCACATTTGCTGGCGTTGAGTAGTTGTCGGCGAGTACTACCAGCAGCTCGCGTGGGCGGATGCTGCCCAAGAGCAGTTGCTTGGCGAGCTTCTCGTATGCAGACCACGGAGAACCGAAGCGAACGACGGGATCGTTCTTCTCGCGATCAACAACAAAGCATGAGAAGTGTCCATCGCTCGCGACGACGAGATCGACTACAGCGTTATAGAAGGGAAGCGAGGTTCTGGTTACGGCGTTGAAGTGGATCTCGTGGTACGTCTGGGTGCGATCTCGCAAAAATGCTGAACCTGGCGCAGCAAGATGCTCGGCTCTGCCAGCTTGAGACAGCCGACGGCGAAGAACCGCGTGTGCGCGATGATGCCGGCCTCGTCCAAGAACGCCATCCCTGTGGGATGGTCCTCCGGTAGCTCCTGCCGTGGTGGGCGAGTCCTGGGCGACGGGCGCGCAGAAGGCATCAGCGGAGCCTACAACGTAAAAAAGCGAGCTAAGGGCCAGAGGCCCTCACCCGCGAGGACCATCGTACCATTTTTTTCCGTCTGATCAAGATGGTATAGGCGAGCTAAGGGCCAGAGGCCCTCACCCGCGCAGGTAAACATATCGGTCGCCGTGGCGGCAACCTTTGAGTCAGGCGCGCTTCGAGCCCGACGCCCGGGAGGGTTCGCGTGGGAGGATGGGGCGCGTGCTGTACGAGGACCGGTCCCGGGCGGAGTCCTTTGGCGCGGTGGCCGCGCAGTACGACCGCGTGCGGCCGTCCTACCCGCCGGCGCTCGTGGACGCGCTGCTCGCCGACGGTGCGCGGAGCGTGCTCGACGTGGGCTGCGGGACGGGCATCGCGGCGGCCCTGCTGGTCGCTCGCGGCTGTGCGGTGCTCGGCGTGGAGGTTGACGCGCGGATGGCGGAGCTCGCTCGCGCGAAGGGCCTCGAGGTGGAGGTCGGGCGCTTCGAGGAGTGGAACCCGCGCGGGCGACGCTTCGACCTCGTGACCTCCGCGCAGGCCTGGCACTGGATCGACCCCCGGGCGGGAGCGGTGCGCGCGGCGCAGGCGCTGCGCGCGGGGGGGCTCCTCGGGCTGTTCTGGAACTACGGCGACCCGCCGTCGCACGTGTGGGAGCTGCTCTCCCCGATCTACGCGCGCCTGGGGCCCAGCGTCGAGAAGTACTCGGTGCTGTTCGGCAACCGCGACGCCCGCGTGCAGGACACGCTCGACGGTCTCACCGCAGCCGGCGCGTACAGCCCCGGGGACGTGGCGCGGTTCGCGTGGAGCGAGCGCTACGACACGGCGGCGTGGCTCGCCCAGTTGAGCACCCACTCCGACCACCGCGCGCTGCCGGCGGCGCAGCGCGAGCGCCTGCTCGCTGCGGTCGGCGAGGCGCTCGACTCCGTCGGGGGCTCGTTTGAGATGCCCTACGAGACGGTGCTCGTGCTCGCGCGGCGGACTTGACGCCCTCGTCGCTCGACGCGGCCTCTCGGGCAGCGTGGCAACCGTGAGGGAACCGGCTGCCGGCGGGTGGAGTGCAACCGCGAGAGCGAGTTGGACGGCGAGGGGCAGTTGGGGGCCAGGGCAGCGGGGCACGGAGGCCCCGCGCGTGCTGCGCCCGTGGGCCCCCACCCACACGCGTGGACGATCCCCAAGAAACACTCACGGCTGGCCGCGCGCTTGGGCGCTACGTGCGGTTGCGCTCGTAGATGAGCCGCAGTCCCGTGAGCGTCAGGAGGTCGTCGACCCCTTCGATCGTGGTCGTGTAGGGGACGATCGCGTGCGCGAGGCCACCGGTGGCGATCGTCTTGGTCTGGGAGCCCAACTCGGCGCGCAGGCGGCCTACGATCGCGTCGACCTGGCCCGCGGTTCCGTAGACGATGCCCGAGCGGATCGCGTCGATCGTGGTCTTGCCGATCAGCGCCCGCGGCGGGGTGACGTCGACGCGGGGCAGCGCCGCGGCGCGCTCGGTGAGCGCCTCCAGGGAGATCTCCACACCCGGGGAGATGATCCCCCCGAGGTACTCGCCCTCTGCGGAGACGGGGTCGTAGGTGATCGCGGTGCCGAAGTCCACCACCACGCACGGCCCGCCGAGGCGCTCGTGGGCGGCGACGGCGTTGACGAGCCGGTCGGGGCCGATCTCGCGGGGGTTGTCGTAGCGGATCGGCATGCCCGTCTTGACGCCGGGGCCGACCGCGAGCATCTCGTGGCCGAGGTACCGCTTGGCCATCGCGCACCATTCCGGGCCGAGCACGGGCACCGTGGAGGAGACGATCGACGCGTCGATCTCGCCCATCGCCACCTGGCGCAGCTCCAGCAGGTTGCGCAGCGCGGCCCCCAACTGGTCGGAGGTCGACTGGCGCACGGTCGCAAAGCGCCAGTGCTCGCGCAGCTCGGCGTCGCAGAACGTCCCGAAGTGCGTCTGGGTGTTTCCGACGTCGACGGCGAGCAGCACGGCGCAGAGCGTACCCCGGAGGACTCCTCGCTGCTCACGGGACGTGGGTCTCAGCGACGGGGGTCCTCCCACCTCCTATATGCTCCCGGGATGCACTTGGGGTCTCCGTGAGCAAGATCAAGCTTTACGTGCTGCCGGGCTCGCACCCCTGCGCGGCGGTGGAAGTGGCGCTGCGGCGCAAGGGGCTTCCCTTCCAGCAGATCAACCTGCTGCCGATGGTGCAGGTGGGGCTCGGACCGCTGCTCTACGGCGGCCCCACCGTCCCGGGGATGCGCCTCGACGGGGAGCGGCTGGTGGGTTCGCGCACGATCATGCGCCGCCTCGACGCGCTCGCCCCTGACCCCCCGCTGCTGCCCGCGGACCCCGCGGCGCGCGAGCGCGTGCTGGAGGCCGAGCGGTGGGGCGACGAGGTCTTTCAGAGCGTCCCCCGGCGGATCCTCGACGCCGGGTTCCTGCGTGACCCCGCGGCGATGGAGAGCTACGCCGGGGACGTCAAGCTGCCGCTGCCCCGCGCTGTGATGCGCCCCGCGCTGCCGCTCACCGCGAAACTGATGGCGCGGCGCAACCACGCCGAGGACGAGTCGGTACGGGCGGACCTCGCGGGGCTCTCCGGCCACCTCGACAAGATCGACGCCTGGATCGCGGAGGGGCTGCTCGGGGGCGACGAACCCTCTGCGGCCGACCTGCAGATCGGCTCCACCATCCGCCTGTTGGAGACACTCGGCGACGTTCGCCCCCTGATCGCCGGCCACCCCGCGGCGGACCTCACGCGCTACTTCCCGCCGATGGTCGGCGAAATCCCCGCGGGTACGCTGCCCGCGGAGTGGCTGCCGGCTCACGCCGCGGCGGCGTAGAGCCCCGCGGCGGCAGCGCGCGTTGGCCTCAGACAGCACCCCGGGTGAGCGCTCAGCCGACCGCGAGCGGCGGCCCCGCCCAGCGTACGCCCTCGGTCAGCGGCAGGGCCGCGAGCGCGTCGGCGAGGCGGCGTCCGTCGGGGGCGCGCAGCTCGAAGTCGAGTTCCACCGCGGGCACCAGCACGAAGCGGCGGCTGAGAAGTTGCTCGTGTGGCAGGCTCACGCGCTCGTGGCGCAGTTCGACGTCGCCTAGCAGGAGGACGTCGATGTCGATCGCACGGGGGCCGTGGCGGGGCCCTCCGGCTGCGCGGCCGAGCTCGCGCTCCACGCCCTTCACGGCGTCGAGCAGCTCCAGCGGCTCCAGGGCGGTGCGTACACGCAGGCAGGCGTTGAGGAACGTGGGCTGGTCGAGCACGTCCCCCACGGGGTCGGTGTCGTACACCGAGGAGGACGCCTCCACCTCGACGCCCACGGCGGGCAGCGCATCGACGGCCCCCTGCAGGTGGGCGCGGCGGTCGCCGAGGTTGGAGCCGATGCCGAGCAGGCCTGTACGTGCGGGCACGCGCGCAACGGTACCGGGACCCCGTCGTGGTAGTGCGGACCGGTCTACGGACCCCGCCGCCCCTACGCCGGCGGCGCTACGCCCCCGCGGGCTCGCCGGCGGGCTCTCCCACCGGGGCGCGCTCGCGCAGGCCGATCCGGGCGTGCAGGCGGCGCAGCGGGCGCGGCGCCCACCACGTGCGATCGCCAAGGCGGCCCATCAGCGCGGGGACCAGCAGCGCGCGCACGACCGTGGCGTCGATCGCCACCGCCAGCGCCGCGCCGAAGCCGAGCTCCTTGATGAAGAAGATGTCGGAGGTCACGAACGCGCCGATCGCCACGCAGAACAGCAACGCAGCGGCGGTCACCAGGCGCCCGGTGCGCTCGAGGCCGTAGGCGACAGCCTCGCGGGTTGGCAGGCCGGTGTCGTGGGCCTCCTTGATGCGCGCGAACAGCATCACGCCGTAGTCAGTGGAGAGCGCGAAGGCGAGGATGAACAGCAACACGAGGTCGGACTCCTCCAGGCCCCCGATCGGGCTGAAGCCGAACAGCGAGGCGAGGTGGCCGTCCTGGAAGACCACCACGAGCAGCCCGGCGCCGACGGCGACGGTGAGCAGGTTCATCACGAGCGCCACCACCGGCAGCACGAGCGAGCCGGTCATCAGGAACAGGAAGCCGCCGGTGACCAGCGCGAGGATCAGCAGCGCGAGCGGAGTGTGCGCGGAGACCGAGGCCTTCTGGTCGACGAACCACGCGGTGGGCCCGCCGACGAGCAGCGCCGGCGCGGGCTCCAGCGTGCGCAGCCGACGCACGAGCGCCTGGTTGGCGGGCGCGCCGTCGGTGCCGCGGGGCTGCAGTTCGAGCTGCCACGTGTCGTGGCCGAGGTACTGGCCCTGCCCACCTCGCGTCAGGGTGGCCTGGCTCCCAGCCACCGCCTGCACGCGCCGCGCGAGCGTCGCGACGGCGGGGGCACCGCCGGCGGGCGCGCGAGCCACCAGCGTGATCGCCTGCGAGCCGTCCACGGCGAACTCGCGGGTGAGCGTTTCCGCGACCACGCGCGGCTGGGCGCCCGTTGGCAGCACGTGGGCGTCGGCGGGGATCAGCGCGAGGCGCAGCGCGGGCGAGGCGATCGCGAGCAGCACAACCGACGTGGCGAGCGCGACCGTGCCGGGGCGGCGCATCACCCCGCGGGCGAACCGCCCCCAGCCACCGTCGGCGTCGGCGTGAGCCGCGCGCGCGGAGCTGCGCTGCAGCCACGCGGGGGCGAGCGAGTCGATGCGGGGCCCGAGCGCGACGAGCACGGCGGGCAGCACCAGCAGCGAGACGGCGCCCGCAGACAGCGCGACGAGCCCGCCGCCGATGCCCATCGAGTAGAGGAAACGCAACGGGAACACGAGCATCGACGCGAGCGCGCCGGCGACGGTGAGCGAGCTGTAAAGCACAGTGCGCCCCGCGGTCTGCATCGTGCGCCCGATCGCCGCCCGCGTGTCGAGACCACGGGCGAGCTCCTCGCGGTAGCGCGAGAGCACGATCAGCGAGTAGTCGATGCCGAGGCCCAACCCCACCCCGGTGACGAGGTTCACGGCGAAGATCGAGAGGCCAAGGAACTGGTCGACCACGCGCAGCAGCAGGAGGGTCAGCACGATCGCGAAGCCGCCCACGAGCAGCGGCAGCGTGGCAGCGACGAGCCCGCGGAAGACCCAGAAGGAGAGCAGCAGCAGGATCGGGATGGCGAAGGTCTCGGCGCGTTTGAGGTCCGACGTGACGCGTTCGGTGATTTCGTGGAACGCGACGTCGTTGCCGCCGAACAGCACGCCGCTGCCGGCCAGTCCCGGGGCCACGCGAGCGACCGCGGCGGCAGCGCGTTCGCGGTTGGCGTACGCGGCGAGCACGAGCGTGAGGCCCCCGTCGCGGTCGACGAGCTCGGGCAGGTGGGTGGCCGGGTAGTCGAGCAGCCGCTGAAAGCCGGGCTGGGCGGCGAGCAGCGCGGCGACCCGGCGCGCGCCGTCCGCCGCGGCCGGGTCGGCACGGACGTCGCGAGTGGAGGGTACGAGCGCGGCGACGCCGTAGTAGGCGGACTGGCCGGTGGCGCGTTCGATCGCGCGCAGCACCTGCTGGTTCTGGGCGTTGGGGTCCTGGAATTCCGAGGATTCGCTCTTCAGCAGCGAGACGATCGGGCTGCCGAGGGCCGCGGCGAGCAGGAACACGGCACCGGCGACGAGCAGGATGCGCCGCGTGCGCTCGGTGGCGAGCCCCGCCAGGCGGTCGATCACGGCCTCTCCCTCTCACTCGGCCGCCGCGCGCTGCGCCGGGAGATGTCGAGCCGCTCCATCCCACAGATTATAAGTGACTGCTAACTACAAGTCAAGGTCACTCCTCGGCCTCGCGCCAGACCTCCACGGAGACTTCCTCGACGGTGAGCGGGATCGGGGGCTCGGGCTTGGTCGCCTTGACCCACACCGCTTCCAGCTCGTAGTCCGCGAGCAGGCGGTCGACGATCGTGGAGCACAGCCGCTCGAGCGTGCGGTGGGAGCGCTGCTGGGCGATCAACGCGACGAGCTGGCAGACCTCGCCGTAGTCGACGGTGTCCTCGACGCGATCGGTGAGAGTGGCGTCGGTCTCGCCCAGCTCCAGGCGCAGGTCGAACATCAGCCGCTGGCCGACCTCGCGCTCGGCCTCGCTGACGCCGTGGTGGGTGTAGAGGGAGAGGCCCGTGATCTCGATCGTCACCGACTCGACGCCCCGCTCGTGCTCCTCCTCCTCGTCCTCGTCCTCCTCCCCGGCCTCCTCCGACTCCTCCTCCAGACTCCGTCCCCGCTCAACCCGTCCCCGCTCCAGCTCCTCGACCCAGTCCTCGCCCTCCAGCTCCGCACCCTCCAGCTCCGCTCCGCCGTCCTGCTCGTCGGGGCCCTCGGCCGACGACGCCTCGTCCGCCTTCAGCTCGTCATCCCCGTTCCCGGCACGCGGGTCGTCGTCCCCGTTCATGGCGCGCCCAACGTAGCAGCGGCCACGGCCAGGGCAGCGCGCACGGGGGCGACGTCGTGCACGCGCAGCACGCTCGCCCCCCGCTCGTAGGCGAGCACGCAGGTGGCGATCGTGCCCGAGAGCCTGCCCTCCGTGCTGGCCGAAACGGGGATGCTGGCCGAACGGGGGATGCTCGCCGGAGGCGAGTGTCCCCCCGCTTCGGTCGGAGGCGCATGTCTCCCGGCTTCGGTCGGCTCCTCTCGGCCAGTGGCGTCGGCGAGGATGCGCCCGAGGAAGCTCTTGCGCGAGGTCCCCACCACCAGGGGACGACCGAGCGCGGTGAGCTCACGCAAGCGGCGCAGCAGCTCGAGGTTGTGCTCGAGCGTCTTGCCGAACCCGATCCCGGGGTCGAGCAGCACGCGCTCCTCGGCGATCCCCTCAGCGACGGCGAACGCGAGGCGCTCTTCGAGGAACGCCCTGATCTCGTCGACCACGTCCTCGTAGCGAGGCTCGCGCTGCATGGTGCGGGGCTCGCCGAGCATGTGCATCAGGCAGCACTCCGCGCCGCTCTGCGCGACCACCGCCGCCATCTCAGGGTCGCCGCGCAGGGCGGTAACGTCGTTGACGAGGCGCGCCCCCGCCTCCAGCGCGGCGCGGGCGACCGATGACTTGGAGGTGTCGATCGAGATGACGACCGAGGCCCGCCCACCCGTCGCAGAGGGCGAGTGGGCGGGGTGGGACCCCAACGCCGCGACGAGCCCCTCCACCACAGGCAGCACCCGCCGCAGCTCCTCGGCGCCCGCCACCGGCGCGGCACCCGGGCGCGTCGATTCGCCACCGACGTCGAGGTACTCGGCTCCCTCCTCGACCAGCTTCAGCCCATGTGCGACCGCGGCGCGGGGGTCGAGAAACCGTCCTCCGTCGGAAAACGAGTCGGGCGTCACGTTGACGACGCCCATCAGGCGGAAAGGACCCACCGCCAGAGCGTACGCGCTGGCCGCTGCTACCGGCTGCGCCGCAGCCACTCGGTGCCGCGGCGCTCCACGCACAGCTTCAGCATCGAGGCGTCCGGTCTTTCGATGACCGTGACGTAGGGATAGAGATTGATCGAACCCACCATTCTCTGCAGGCTGGTCGTCGCGAGCTCTTGTGCGTTGAGGTTGCGGGAGAGACCGCAGATGTAGTTGTGAAACGGATTGGCGGTCCCGAGGACGTCCTCGCACAGATACACCCCGCCCGGCTCGATGTGAGCAAACACCGACTCGAACGTCCGCACCTGCTGGCGGACCGTGTGCCCGCCGTCGTCGATGAAGACGTCGATCCGGGGCACCTCGCTCAGAAACCACTCCCAGAACTCCGGATCGGCCTGATCGCCGATCAGGATCTTGGTCGACTCGGCTTCGTGGACCCTGCACGCCGGGTCGATGTCGACGCCGTAGATGTGACTTCCCGCTCCGAAGTAGTCCCGCCACATGCCCACGCTCCCCCCGGCGGCCACCCCGACTTCCACCACGTGCACCTCGCGACCCACGAACCTCGCAAAGTGCCGGTCATAAATATCGAAATAGTGGTGCCACTTTTCGATGCCGGGTCCAGCGGTGTGGCGATCGAAATACGCCTCGAACCAGTTGGAATCGCGTGGCGTGGAGCGAACCGCAGCGCCACCGCCGTTCTCAGTCGCCGTCATCCGTCGCCCGAACCGCAGGCCGCGCACCTCTTCCAGACGCAGCCGAACCTCGTGTGCGGGCCACAGGCCCCGAACGATCTCGCGGCGAAGCGAGAGGGGAATGAGCTCTCGGGCGCGCATCGGCTCAGGGCTCGTGAGACGGGACCCTCGCGCCTGTGAGGCGTCAGGCGAGCTCCGGGCGCTCGGGGTCGGCCCCGCGCATGTCCGCCGTGCCGCCTGCCAGCCCAGGCCGTGGTAGCGGCCGTGGGGCTTCGCGGCCGGGGCGGTCGGCGGGCGTGGGCGGCGGCGCGGGGAGCTCGGGGACGGGGTGCTCGTCCTCGGCGCCGAAGACTTCCTGTTCGCTCTTGCCTTCGAGCAGCGCGTGGAACTCCTCCTTCTCGAGCGTCTCGCGCTTGACGAGGGTTTCGGAGAGCGAGCCGAGACTCGCGCGGTGCTCGGTGAGGATGTCCCGGGCGCGCTGGTGGGCGGCCTCCACGATGCGCCGCACCTCGTCGTCGATCTCGCGCGCGATCTCGTCGGAGTAGTCGGGCTCGGTGGAGAACTCGCGGCCGAGGAAGGGCTGGCCGTGATCGTGGCCGAAGACGCGCGGGCCGAGCTTCTCGCTCATGCCGAAGCGCATCACCATCTGCTTGGCGGTCGCGGTGACCTTCTCGATGTCGTTGGAGGCGCCGGTGGTGATCTCTTCGAAGACGATCTCCTCCGCGGCGCGCCCGCCGAGGGTCATCGCCATCGTGTCGTTGAGCTCCGCGCGGGTGGTCAGGAAGCGGTCCTCCTGGGGCATCGAGATCGTGTAGCCGAGCGCCTGGCCGCGGGAGATCACGGAGATCTTGTGCACCGGATCGGAGTGCTCGAGGTAGTGGCCGACGATCGCGTGGCCCATCTCGTGGTACGCGGTGATCAGACGCTCTTTCTCGCTCATCACGCGCGTCTTCTTCTCGGGGCCGGCGATCACGCGCATGATCCCCTCCTCGAGCTCTTCCTGGCCGATTTCGCGCTTGCCGGTGCGGGCCGACAGCAGCGCGGCCTCGTTGATCAGGTTGGAGAGGTCGGCGCCGGTGAAGCCGGGGGTCTGGCCGGCGAGCGCGTCGATGTCGATCACCTTCGCCAGCGGCTTGCCGCGGGTGTGGACTTCGAGGATTTTGGCGCGGCCCTTGCGGTCGGGGCGGTCCACGGCGATCTGGCGGTCGAAGCGCCCGGGTCGCAGCAGCGCGGGGTCGAGGATGTCGGGCCGGTTGGTGGCGGCGATCATGATGATGTTGTCCTTCGCCTCGAAGCCGTCCATCTCGACGAGCAGCTGGTTGAGCGTCTGCTCGCGCTCGTCGTGGCCGCCGCCGAGGCCCGCGCCGCGGTGGCGGCCGACGGCGTCGATCTCGTCCATAAAGATGATGCACGGGGAGTTCTGCTTGGCCTGCTCGAAGAGGTCGCGCACGCGCGAGGCGCCGACGCCGACGAACATCTCCACGAAGTCCGAGCCGGAGATCGAAAAGAACGGGACCCCCGCCTCGCCGGCGACCGCGCGGGCGAGCAGCGTCTTGCCGGTGCCTGGCGGCCCGTACAGCAGCACGCCGGTGGGGATCCGCGCCCCGAGCGCCTGGAACTTCTTGGGGTTCTCGAGGAACTCCTTGATCTCGTGCAACTCCTCGACGGCCTCGTCGACCCCGGCGACGTCGCGGAACGTGATCTTGGGGGAGTCCGCGGAGAGCCGCTTGGCGCGGGACTTGCCGAAGGACATCACCTTCGAGCCCCCGCCCTGGACCTGGTTGAGCAGGAAGATCCAGATGACGAGGAAGAGGACGAAGGGGATCGCGAACGAGAGCAGCCCAAGGAGCACGCTGCTCTTGTCGGATTCGGTGTTGTAGGGAATGCCGGCCGCCGTGAGCCGTTTTTCAAGTTCGCCCACGGTCTGGGGAATGAAGCCGGTTTCGAACTTCTGGCCGTCCTTGCGCGTAACTTCGAGGACGTTGCCCTTGGTCTTGAGCTCTACCGACTTGATTTCGCCGCCGGGTATTTCCTTGCTGACGAGCGTCGAGTAGGTGCGCTGCGGCCCACTGCTGTGGCCGCTCGAGATCATTTTCGAGACGAAGAACGCAAGCACCACCACCAGCAGGATCGGGAATGCGGCGCTCTTGAAGAAACGGCTCATGGGCGGGATCGTCAGGTCCGTGCGGCGGCTGGCATGATTGGCAGAAGAGGAGCCCGGCTCGCCGGCCTACGGCCGGCTGCGCCACCCTCCAGGGCTACCAGCCGTCTAGCGTACCACGGGAGGTCGGATTTTCCGGGTGTAACGGGCGCTCACGACCCTTCCAACGCAGCCACGAAGGGAAGGTTGCGGTGGCGCTCGGCGTAGTCGAGCCCGTAGCCGATCACGAAGCGGTCCGGGATCTCGAAACCGACGTAGCGGGTCGGGAGGTCGACCTTGCGACGCTCGGGCTTGGTCAGCAGCGCGCACACCTCCAGGGTGCGGGGGTCGCGGGAGCCGAGGTTGCGCAGCAGGTACTGGAGCGTCAGCCCCGAGTCCACGATGTCCTCGACGATCAGCACGTCGCGGCCCTCGATCGCGGCGTCGAGGTCCTTGAGGATCCGCACCACCCCGGAGGAGTCGGTGGCGGAGCCGTAGGAGGCGACCGCCATGAAGTCGACCTCCACGGGGATCTCGATCAGGCGCATCAGGTCGGAGAGGAAGAACATCGCGCCCTTGAGCACCCCCACCAGCAGCAGCGAGCGGCCCGCGTCGGCGTAGTCGCGCGAGATCTCCCGCGCGAGCTCCGCCACGCGCAGGCGCAGCTCATCGGCCGCGACGAGCACCTCGCCGACCTCGGAGGCGGGATCTGGAGCGCCGTTCGGGTCTGTGCGCACAACGCGCTCAGGGGGCATGACGGCCACGCGGGGGAGTGTAGGCGTTCCCGGTGAGTCCGCGCCTCAGGGTGACGGGTCCGCGCGCGTCAGGCCCACAGCGGTGCGCCTCAGGCTGAGTCCAAGCGCCTCAGGCGCGCGGCGGAAGCTTGACCATCCGCACGCGGCCGTCCTCGATCACCGCGCCGACGAGTCCGCCCACGTGCAGCTCGGCGCGCCCGCCGCGACGGGCGAGAGCGAGGATCTCCCCCACGCGGGCGCCGGCCTGGGGCACGTACGTGCCGGCGGCCTCCTCGGCGAGGCGCACCACGACCAGGCGCGCGAGCGCCGCGGGCAGTTCCGCCAGGCGCTCGACCGCGATGCTCGACCCGCCCCCCAGCTCTGCGTCGAGCAGGTCGTCGAGCACCTCGGCCTCCTCGCGCAGCAGCCTGGCGGTGCGCAGCACGTTCTCCCGCGCGGCGGGGTGGATCGCGTCGAGCGCGGGCACCAGCCGGTTGCGTACGCGGGCGCGTGCGTACAGCTCGCTGTCGTTGCTCGCGTCCTCCCGCCACGCGAGTCCGCGCGCGCGGCAGTAGTCGGCGGTCTGCTCGCGCGTGAGCTCCAGCAGCGGGCGCACCACGCGGCCCTCGCGGGGGGCCATCCCCAGCAGCGCACGCCTACCGGGCGAGGCGGCCAGGCGGTAGAGGATCGTCTCCACCTGGTCGGTCGCGGTGTGCCCGGTGGCCACCACCGTGTCGGCCCGCCCCGGCTGCTCGGGCGCGTCCCCGGGCCGTGCGCGCGCGTCGATCTCCCGGGCCAGGCGGGCCGCCTCGCCGTAGCGCAGCTCGCGCGCCCACGCCTGCAGGTTGCCGGCCCCCGCGGGTCGCTCGGCGTGCACGACCTCCAGCGCCACCCCCAGTCGCTCGCACAGCTCCCGACAGTGGCGCTCCTCCCCGTCGGCCTCGGGTCGCAGGCCGTAGTTGACGTGCAGCGCGTGGACGTGCTCCACACCACAGACGCTGACGGCGAGGTCGAGCAGGCAGACGGAGTCGCGCCCGCCGGAGAGCATCGCCACGATCTGAGCGTCCGCCGGGAGCAGACCCCCGCCCGCACCCGCTCCTGGACACTCTCGGGGGTGGGGGTCATCCCCCCACCGAGGCGAGGAGCATCTCGGTAAGCGCGACGGAACCCTGGATGACGCCGGCTCGTACCACCTGTCCCAGGCTCACCCTCGCGCCGAGGCCAGGAACAGCTCGGTGGGCTCGGAGAAGCCCTTGAGCCCGACCTCGCCGATCAGCTTGAACGCGAGCCCCGGAACTCCCTCGGCGAGGTCGACCACGGTGCGGGTCACCAGTACCTCCCCGCCGGCCGCGCGAGCGACCACGCGCGCGGCCTGGTTGACCTCGCGGCCGTAGTAGTCCCCGTCGCGGTAGATCGCCTCGCCGTAGTGGACCCCGATGCGCGGCGGCGGCACCCCCGCGGGGGCCTGTGCCTGAAAGCCGACGGCCCACCGCGTCAGCCCGACGGGGTCGGGCGCGACGACCATCACCTCGTCGCCGAGCGTCTTCAGCACGCGCGCGTCGATCGGCAGCGTGCGCTCGACCGCTTCCACGAAGCGCTCCACCGCGCCCACCGCGTGCTCGTCGCCCCGCTCCTCGGTCAGGCGCGTGTAGCCGGCGAGGTCGGCGAACGCGATCGCGATCCGCAGGCGTCCCTCTCTGAAGGCCCGCTCGCCCATGTCGGCCTCCATGTGGCCGATCACGTCCTGCTCGACGAAGTACGCGAGGAAGCGGCCGTGCACCCACGTCATCAGCGGCGCGATGAACGGCACCAGCTCGCGCGCCATGCCGTCCATCTGCTCGGCGATCTCAAGACCGGAGACCCCAGAGCGCATCAGGGGCTCGTGGATGTACATGTGGAACAGGCGCACCTCCGTTTCGGCGATCTGCGCGAGCGCCTGCCCGAACACGCGGGCGATCTGGATGAAGGCCGCCTCGGGCAGTCCGGCCTCCAGCATGGCCGCGACGTACTTGAGCATCTCCAGGTCCTCGTCGGAGAGCGCCTCCACCGACAGCGCGCTCAGGCCGATGGCTCCGACGATCCGCTCGATCAGCTCGGGCGCGAGGCCGGTCGCGCGCGCGGTCTGCTTGAGCGTGTGGCGCCCCTCGGGGAGCGGAGAGGAAGTCCTCGACGTCTCCGAGCGCCAGGCGCCCGCTGTCGGAGGCCTCGCGGATCTGCTCGAGCGTGTACCCGCGCTCGCGCAGGCGCGCCACGATCCCCACCTGCCGCGCCGCGGCCGCGCTCCAGCCCCCGTCGTACTGGGGGATCAGCCCCTCCTTGACCCACCGCCTCACCGTCCCCGGCGAGACCCCCGCGCGGGCGGCGACCTGCGCCAGCGTGAGGCCGCTCGCCTCGGACGTTGTGGGGTCCCATGGCGGGGAGTCTAGGGGCCCCTCCCGGCGGTTACGCGCAGCCGTAGAGCCCCCCGCAGATGGCGCCACTCAGGGACCTCGCCCGTAGCGGTCGATCATGCAGGATTACTAAAGTCGGGCGCATGGCGCCGCGTAAGCCCGATCCACCTGCGCCCCACGGCCGAACTGGCCGAGCGCGTGCTGCTGCCCGGAGACCCCGGGCGGGCGCTCGCGCTGGCGCAACTGCTGCTGGAGGGGCCGCTGATGTTCAACCACCACCGCGGCCTGTGGGGCTACACCGGCGCGGCGCTCGCCGACGGGGAGCGGCTGACGATCCAGAGCACCGGCATGGGCGGCCCCTCCGCAGCGATCGTGCTGGAGGAGCTTGTCGCGCTCGGTGCCCGCCGCGCGATCCGCGTGGGGACGTGCGGCGCGCTCGACGGGGGCCTGGCGCTCGGCGATCTGGTGGTGGCACGCGAGGCGCTCGCCGCGGACGGCACCAGCCGCGCGCTGGGAGTGGGCGAGCGGATCGCCGCGGACCGGGACCTGACGGGGGCGCTGGAGAGCGCCGCGGCGCAGCGGGGGAGCACGATCGTGAGCACCGACCTCTTCTACGAGCCCAACCCCGACCGCGGGAGCGGGAGTGGCGTGCGGCGGGCGCGGTGGCGGTCGAGATGGAGGCAGCCGCCCTGTTCGCCGTGGGCGCGCGCGCCGCCGTCCCCGTGGCCTGCGTGCTCACGGTGTCCAACGTGCTCGGCGAGGACCCTGCCGACCAGCAGGAGCAGATCGACGACGACGCGCTGCTCGCCGCCGCCGAGGCGATGGGCCGGCTGGCGCTCAGCGCTTTGCTTTAGCTGCCCGTTTGGCGGCGGGTCGTTTGGCGGCTGGCCCCTTGGAGGCAGGCCGTTTGGGGGACGGCTTGGCGGACCGTTTGGTGGAAGGCTGCGGCGCGGAGGACTGTTCGGTGGAAGGATGCTTGGCGGAGGGTCGGTCGGACGGCTTGGCAGAGGGCTGCCTGGTGTCGAGCTTGCCCGAGAGCGTCCGCAGCTGCTCCTCGATCGCCGCGAGGCGCCCGTCGATCGACTGGCCGGCGAGGCTGCGCCCGATGCGGTGCACGCCGTCCTCGATCCCCTCCAGCCGCTGGGAGACCGAGCGCAGGCGGCGCGTGAGACGTTCGATGTCGGCGGCCGAGGGCAGGTTCAGCGCCCCCATCGCCAGCTCCTGCGCCTGGGCGGCCTTCTCGCGCGCGTCGGAGGCGCGGCCGAGCGCCCCGTTCAGCAGGGGGTTCTCGAACAGATCGCTCAGCGCCCGGCCGAGGCGATCCTCGGTACCGCCAGCCAGTCGCTCGCGCAGGCCCTTCGGTGCGTGTGCATCGGACATCCAGCTGCTCCTCGTGTCGGTCGCCAAGGCGAACGGGCGGGAGGCGTAGAGGATACGGTGCGGGAGTGGCCGAACGCCTCTTCCTCTTCCTCCAGCTGGAGCTCCCCTGGGAGCTCGGCCCGGCCGACGGGCGCTACCTGCTGCGCGAGCGCGAGGGAGGGGAGCCGGAACGGGTGGTGGTGCTGGACACCGTGGGCGCCGCGCGGCGCCGCGGGCGGCTCGGCGCGCGGCGTCCGCCGACCACACCCGAGCCCGCGCCCGTGCCCACGACGCGGGCGACCGTGATCGACGCCGTGTCGGTCTCCGCGGAGAGCCAGGCCCGCGCGTGGCTCGCGCAGCTGGACGCCCACCGCGAGGCGGACGCCGCCGCCGCGACCCTCAACCGTGTGCTGTTCGCCCACCGCCTCGCCACCGCGGACCCCCACGTGCGCGAGGTCACCCCCGCGCACGCGCTGATCGTGCGGGCCGGGTGGGGCGAGGGCGAGCAGGTGGCCTACGGCCGCTGGCTGCACGCCCGCGAGCTGCGCCTCGACGAGCGCCGCACCCGGCGCTCCGCCGCGCTGCGCTCCCAGGAGCGCTTCGCCGCGCTGCTCGGCGCGCGCGAGCAGCCGCTGCTCTGCGAAGAGCTCGCGCTGCGCGCCCGCCTCGACCTCGACGAGGGCCGCCTCCCCCACGCGGCCCTGGAGCTCGAGCACGCCTACACCGCCGCGCTGGCCGAGCTTGCCGCGGAGGAGCGCCCCGACCTCGCCGAGCGCCTCGCCGAGCTCGCCGAGCTGCACGCCGGCGTGCTCGAGGCCGCCCGTGCCGCGCTGGCCGGGGGGGCGTCGCCTGAGGGAGGGTCGGATACCCCCGCGGCCCCCGACGAGGAGGTCATCCGCCACGCGCTCGGCCGCCTGGAGGCCGCGCTGCGCGCCCGCGCCGCGGCGGGGTTGGGCGCGTCGTAGACGGCCTCGAGCCGCGCCCGCTGGCGGTCACCGCCAGAGAGAGGGCGACAAGAAGAAGAGAACGGCCTACCGCGTAGAGTGCAAACGGTGGACCCCACCACGACAGCCCTCGGCACGTGGAGCGGCGGGCGCTTCATGCACTTCGGCGAGCCGCTGGAGGAGGAGCGCCTGCGGGCGCTGCTGCGGCCCGGCGGGGGCATCGACACGGTGCTGAGCGCCGACGTCTACGGGGAGGGGGAGGCCGACCGGCTGCTGGGCGAGGCGCTCGGGGCGTGGCCCGCGAGAGCTACTGCCTGGTGGGCGCCGATCGGGCACGACTTCTACACCGGGGAGCGCGAAGGCGCGAAAGGCTTTCCGCGCTTCACCGACCCGCGGCTGCGCGGCGAGGCGGACTACGCCGACTACATCAGGATGGCCACCGAGCGCAGCCTGGAGCGGATCGGGGTGGAGCGCTTCGACCTGCTGCTGCTGCACAACCCCGACCGCACGGGGTACTCCAGCCCGGCCGTGTGGGAGGGGATGCAGGCCGTCCGCGACGCCGGCCTGACACGGCTGCTGGGCGTGGCGCCGGGGCCCGCGAACGGGTTCACGCTCGACCTGATCGACTGCCTGGAGCGCTTCGGGGAGCTGATCGACTGGGCGATGATCATCCTCGGCCCGCTGGAGCCGTGGCCTGGGGAGCTCGTGCTCGACGCCGCCGCCGCCCACGACGTTCGCCTCATCACCCGCGTCGTGGACTACGGGGGGCTGTTCCACGACGACGTGCTCCCCGGCCACGCCTTCGCCCCTTATGACCACCGCAAGTTCCGTCCCGAGGGCTGGGTGCAGGCCGGGCGCGAGCGGCTCGAGCAGATGCGCCCCTACGCCGCCCGCCACGGCCTGACGATGCTCCAGCTCGCCTGCCTCTGGAACCTCGCCCACCCGGCGGTGCGCTGCGTCGCTCCCACGCTGATCCAGGAGTCTGGAGCGGATGGGAGACCTCCCCGCCCGGTCGAGGCCAAGCGCGCGGAGCTCGCCGCGGTGGCCGAGCTGAGCCACACGCCGCAGGCCCCGCTGAGCGACGCCGAGGTCGCCGAGCTGCGCGCGCTCGGCGACAACACCGGCTGCATGGCGCTCAAGGGCGCGAGCCTCCAGCACGAGGGCGCCCCCCAGCCCGACCGCTGGGCGCTCACCGGCGAGCTCGTTGAGCTGGCCGAGCGCTGGCAGATCGCCCCTGAGCGCGACCTCGGCCACACCATGTAGCCATCGCGATTCGTATGCGCTAAAGTAGGCGTGTATGTATACGTTTTTGTGCACCACAGGAGGAGCCATATGGCTGCAACCGCGACAATTCGTGTCCGGTCGGACACCCGCGAGCGATTGAAGCGCCTCGGTCGCAACCGCGGACTCAGCACCCCGGATCTTCTCGACTGGTTGGTGCGTGGCGCCGAGGACGACCGGTTACTCGTCGAGCACGAGGCCGCGATGGACCGGATCATGGCCGACCCCAAGCAGGCCGCGTCGTACCGTTCAGAGCTGAGCGCTTGGGACGGCACGCTGCAGGATGGGTTGAAGGACCTGTAGGTGAGCGCAGTCCATGCGAGCCGTCAGGGCGACGTCTGGGAGGCGTGCCTGGAGCCTGTCGTCGGCCACGAGCAGGGTGGGACTCGGCCCGTGCTGGTCGTCAGCGTCGACCAGATCTCATCCGGTCGAGGGGAGATGTGCATCGTCGTGCCCTTTACTCGCACCGATCGCGGCACACCGATCCATGTCCGCGTCGACCCACCGGAGGGGGGCCTGACATCGGTTAGCTTCGCGCTACCCGAGAACGTACGCTCGCTCTCTCGCGGGCGCCTCGCCAAGCGACTGGGCGGCGTCCGGGACGCAACCCTCGACCAGGTGCTGGACCGCGTCCACCTGCTTACCCGGAAGCCGAAGTAGGTTCCCAGGACTTGCCGCTGGATCTTCTGCCGCCTACCAGCGAGAGCTCCATCCACTTCCAGAAGCAGTCGACCTCCTCAAATCCAGCTTTCCGAAGCCACATGAGCTGGTCGCTCAGAGATGCCGGCTGATCTGAAGGATCCTCGCCTCGCTGGTCGAGACCGAAGGCGGCCTGATTGAGCGAATGAAGCTCTGGGCTTGCGGACAGAACACAATCCAGGTCAAAGAACATCCCACCCTCGGTGAGCAGGGCGAACACTTCGGAGAACAGCGCCCGCTTGCGACTGTCGGGCAGATGGTGAATCGCAAGCGCGGACACGACCACGTCGAACCGCCCGAGGCTCTCGGGAAGCGGCCGCATGAGGTCATGGACCTCTAGACGCACACCGGGCGTGCTGGCAAAGCGCGCTTGCGCGGGGGCGAGCATCTCGGGAGAGAGGTCGAGCCCGACGGCGCTTGCCCCCGGCCACCGTTCCCGGAGCAGACCGATCAGATGACCGTCGCCAGTGCCGAGGTCGAGGAGGCGCCCGCCTTGCCGTGGGAGCAGGTGCTCGACGAGCATCGCCTCGCCGTCAGCTATGTGTGGCAGCTGCCGGCGGACCGAAGGCCACTCTTCGGCGCGGTCGGTCTCTCGCCACTCGGCTCCGCCAAGGTGCGGTCTGCGGCCGGTCATGACCTTCCCCTGACCAGGATCACCTGACGCATCTCCCAGACGATTGGCGGCCCGTCTCCTTCTTTGGCCCGGGCGCTCAGCGCTCCAGCGATCGCGTCCAGCTGGCGCTGGCTGTGGTTGACCTTGATGCTCTGGTCCCGGCGGAGCGTGTCGAGGTTGAGCGCAAACATGGTCGCGGCGTCCCGACTTGACGGCCGCAAGGTGCGAACAGCGCTGCTCATCTCGGTGCCGGTTGGGGGCGTCATTTGTTGCAGGGTGGAACCGACGAGGAGCTCCGTGCCGCGTGCGCGCAAGGCCGACGTGGCCAGGTGTAGATAGTCCTGGAACAGCCGATCCTCGGTCAGGATGCGTTCAACCTCCTCCAGCGCCAGCACCCCGCCAGGCCGCAGCTGCTGTGCCCAGCTCGACACGACCTCAGTCGGCTTGCGCAGATGCGCCAACAGCAGACGCGCATAGATCAGGTCAGCTGGGGAGCCAGGGAGGGGCGCTTTGGTGACGTCGCCGACGACAAACGAGATCGCCCTCGGCTGGCCCGTTGTGGCCGCATCGACAAGCTCCGGCGAGGAATCGATGCCGATCGTCTGGGCCTGCGGGAAACGTTCGAAGAGGAGGCGAGTGGTCTCTCCCGGCCCAGAGCCGAGATCGAGCACTACGCCCGGTTCGCGGAGCGGCAACCGGCCGAGAAACTCCTCGCTGCATGGTGCAAAGACCTTGGCGAGCAGCAGCAGGCGCCGTAGCGCGACAGGATTGTCGCCGTAGGCGTAGCCGCCGGCGAGCGGGGTGGCACGTAGCGATTTGGTCATGGCTCTCCTTTCGGAGACCACACCCAACGGTTGCTGATCGTCAACCAGGACAGCCGGCCCGCTGGGCACGGCCCCGGTCGCGATTGAGATTAAAACGTGCGCACGCCGGGAGCCGCCTGAGAGGCGGACCACCAGCAACTGCGTGACGCGCACAGCATGATCACGTGCAGAACAGTACAGCACTGCCAGGTACGACCCAGACGTCTAAGTAGCCATCCACGCACCCCGGGTCCGCGCCACGAACGCCGCGGCGGCCGGAGGCCGCTCATCCCAAAAACTCCCGACGGGACCGCGCCCACGGGGCAGACTTACTTCCCGGTGAACCGCGGCGCGCGTTTGCCCAGGAACGCGGCGATGCCCTCGTGCGCGTCGGCGCTGGGAAGACCGTGGCGAACGCGCGCTTCTCGGCGGCCAGGCCCTCGTCGAGGTCGCCCGCCGCGGAGACGCGCTTGATCTGCTCGACCGCCAACGGGGCCTGGGCGGCGAGGCGGCGCGCCCACGCCAGGGCAGTGTCGAGCAGTTCGTGGTCGTCCACGACCGCGCTCGCAAGGCCGTACTCGTAGGCCTCGCTCGCCTGCATGGGGTCTCCGATGAGGTTCATCTCAAGCGCCTTGGACTGGCCGACCAGGCGCGCCAGGCGCTGGGTGCCGCCGAAGCCGGGGATGATGCCCAGCTTGACCTCCGGCTGGCCGAACAGCGCCGAGCGCGCCGCGACGCGCACGTCGCAGGCCATCGCCAGCTCGCAGCCGCCGCCGAACGCGAGGCCGTTGACCGCCGCTATCGTGGCGATGCCCTCGGAGCCGAGTTCGCGGAACAGCGCGTGGGCCTTGTTGACCATCGCCTCACCCCCCGCAGCGTCCAGCGTCGTGAACGCCTTGATGTCCGCGCCCGCGGAGTAGAGGAACGGGTTGGAGGAGGCGATCACCAGCGCGCGCACACCGGCGCCCTTCGCGTGGGCCCACACCTTGGCCAGGTCCTCCATCGACCTGCGGGGCGATCGAGTTCATCTGGCCGTTGGCCAGCCACGCCACCGCCACGCCGTCCGCGCGCGTCTCCAACTTCACCACCTGGGTGGGCGGGGCCGAGTCGGCGGCGTCGGGCTGCGGGTAGGGGTAGAAGCCCTGGCCGCTCTTCTGCCCGAGGCGGCCCTGGGCGACGAGGCGGCGCAGGATGCGCGGCGGCGCGAAGCGCTCCCCGTGGAGCTCCTGCAGGTTCTCCAGGCGCTCGAGCACCGTGTCGAGGCCCTCCACGTCGGCGCGCATGAACGGCGGCATCAGTCCCCGCCGCGGGTCGAGGCCCGCGCCCGCCATCAGGCCGAAGTCGATGTCGCGGTGCACGGCGACGCCCTCCTCCAGCACGAGGCACGCCTCCACGAACGTCTTCAGCGTCAGCAGCTCCACGAGCGCCTGCACGTCGGGCTCGGCCTCGCCCTCCAGGTTGGCCACCCCCTCCGGGGAGTAGAAGCCGTCGCCGCCCGTCTTGGCCCCGAGCTTGCCCTGCGCCACCAGCCGCTGCATCCCCTTCGGCACGTAGAAGCGCTCCGGGCCGTAGGACTCCGCGAGGTGCTCTGCCACGTGCAACACAGTGTCGAGGCCGAGCAGGTTCACCAGGAAGTACGGCCCCATCGGCACCACGTTCGCCGAGCCCACCCCCTCGTCGATCAGCTTGATCGAGAGGCCCTGCTGCTCCTGCGCGCGCCACACCTCCGAGGTGCCCGCGTTGAGGATGCGGTTGACGACGAACCCCGGCACCTCCGCGCACGTGATCGGCTGCTTGCGGATCGCCTGCGCGAACGTCACCGCCGCTGTCACCGTCTCCGCCGCGGTCTCGTCGCCTTCGACGACCTCGATCAGCGGCATCACCGCCGCGGGGTAGAAGTAGTGGAAGCCCACCACCTTCTCGGGGCGCAGCGTCGCTTCGCCGATCTCGGTGATCGACAGCGAGGACGTGTTCGAGGCGAGCACCGCGTGGCCGGGGGTGGCCACGTCGAGCTCCGCGAACACGGCCTGCTTGACGTCCATCCGCTCGGGCACGGCCTCGACCACGAAGTCGACGTCGCCGAAGGCCGCGTAGGAGGTGGTCCCCTCGATGCGCCCCACGACCTCGGCCACCTGCGCCTCGCCCTGCTCGGCGGTGAGCTTGCCCCGCTCCACCAGTTTGCCCACCTGGCCCGCCGTCACGGAGCGCGCCTCCTCCAGGCCGGCCTGCACGAGCGCGTCGTCGATGTCCTTGAGCACCACCGGGAACCCGGCGGCGGCGATCGTCTGCGCGATCTGCCCGCCCATCGTCCCTGCGCCCACCACCGCTGCCTTGAACACGAACACGCCGGCCTCCTCGATTGCCTCCCGCTCGGGAGTGGTCCTGTAGGGTCGCCGCAGCCTAACGGGGCGTACGCGGCAGCGCACCTCTCGACGCGC
The DNA here is from genome assembly GCA_963831945.1 of uncultured Solirubrobacterales bacterium. Lineage (GTDB taxonomy): Bacteria > Actinomycetota > Thermoleophilia > Solirubrobacterales > Solirubrobacteraceae > Palsa-744. Next base: position 1,093,329 of record CAWHSC010000003.1, read on the forward strand.
TCGCGGGTTTCTACGGACGAGGGGGACCTTCGCTACGAAAGGTGGGTGTGCGATGACTAGACGATCAACGATGGCATTCCTCGTCGCAGGGCTGGTGTCTCTAGCGCTCCCCGGGGCCACGCAGGCTGCCACCCTGCGGCCCGGCGTCTCCACCGGGGCCGCGGAGAGCGTGAGCTACGGCACGACGACACTCACCGGGTCGATCGACCCGCACGGGAGCAACACCTCCTACTACTTCCAGTACGGGCCCACCCGTGCCTACGGCGCGCAGACGGCGATCGCCGACGCCGGGGCCGGGGTCGCCACGGTGGTCGTGCGCGTGCCCGTCACCGGGTTGCAGCCGCTCACGACCTACTACTTTCGCTTGATCGCCGTCAACGCTGCCGGTGCGACCACGGGCGCCGACCGGGCGTTCACCACGCTCAAGGTGCCGCTCTCGCTGGCGATCCTCGCAGCGCCCAACCCGACGGTCTACGGAGGCACGGTCACGATCCAGGGCACGCTCTCGGGCACCGGCAACGCCGGTGTCCCAGTGGTACTGCAGGCCAACCCGTTCCCCTACACCCAGGGGTTCGCCAGCGTCGGCAACCCCGAGCTGACGAGCGCCACCGGGGGCTTCTCGTTTCCGTTCCTCGGCCTCACCGAGGCGACGCAGTTCCGGGTGCTCACGAGCACCAAGGTCCCCGTGGTCAGCCCCGTGGCGATCGAGGGTGTGGCGGTCAGCGTTGTGGCTCACGTCGGGCGCGCCCACCGGCACCGGCGCCACGACGTGCGCATCTATGGGACCGTGAGCCCCGCCGTGGATGGCGCGGAAGTCGCGATCATGCGCATCACGGGCGGGGCCAACCAGCTCGTCGCGGGCACCACCCTGCACCACGACAGCGCGACCACCTCGCGCTTCAGCTGCGTGGTGCGGGTCCACCGCAGGGCCGTCTACCGGGTGCTAGTGCGCGTCACCAACGGCGCGCAGACCTCCAACTACAGCGAGCCGCTGTTCATCCGCTGAGGGCCGCGGGCAACCGGCAGGGCAGCACAACCACCGTCGCGGCGGGGCACGGAGGCCCCGCCCACACGGCCGCCGTTGCCGCACACACTCACGCGGACGATCCCCCCTGCCCCACCCGGCCCGCCACGCCGCACGGTCTCGTCGTGCGGGCGCCCGGGGTCGCGGCCCTCTACGCGGCGACCGTCTCGGCCATCTCGACGCGGCGCGGCAGCAGCGTTTCGCGGGCGATCACGAGGCGCTGGATCTGTGAGGTGCCCTCGTACAGCTGCATGATCTTCGCGTCGCGGAACAGCTTCTCCACCGGGTAGTCCTTGATGAAGCCGTACCCGCCGTAGATCTGCACCGCGTCGGTGGCGACCTTCATCGCGGCGTCCGCGGCGAAGCGCTTGGCGTGCGAGGAGACGAGCGTGTTGCGTTCACCGTTGTCGAGCATCGACGCGGACTTCCACGTCAGCAGGCGCGACGCCTCGACGTCGGTGGCCATGTCGGCGATCATGAACTGGATCGCCTGGTGCATCGCGATCGGGACCCCGAACTGGGTGCGTTCCTTGGCGTACTCGGTGGCGAACTCCAGCGCCGCGCGGGCGATCCCCGTCGCCATCGCCGCGACGCCCGGGCGGGTGCGGTCGAGCGTCATCATCGCGAGCTTGAAGCCCTTGTTTTCCTCGCCGAGCAGGTTCTCCGCGGGGACCTCGACGTCGTTGAAGGAGATCGTCGCGGTGTTCGAGGCGCGCTGGCCGAGCTTGTCCTCCTTCTTGTCGACGACCACGCCCCACTCGCGCTCCACGACGAACGCCGAGATCCCGCGGTGGCCGGCGTCCTTGTCGGTCTTCGCGTACACCGTGTAGTAGTCGGCGTAGCCGCCGTTGGTGATGAAGCACTTGGAGCCGTTCAGCACGTACTTGTCGCCCTGCCTCACAGCCGTCGTGCGCATCCCCGACACGTCGGAGCCCGCGTCTGGCTCGGTCAGGCAGAAGGAGACCAGCTTCAGCCCCTCGGTGACGGCGCCCAGGTACTTCTTCTTGACCTCCTCCGAGCCGCCCAGCACGATCGGGGCGGTCGCCAAGCCGTTGCAGCCGAGCGAGGTCTGGATCCCCGAGCAGCCCCACGAGAGCTCCTCCTCGATCAGGCACCCGTCGAGGTAGCCGAGGCCCGGGCCGCCGTACTCCTCGGGGATGTGGGTGTTCATCAGCCCCACCTCCCACGCCTTCTGGAGGATCTCCGCCGGCCACGTGCCCTCCTTGTCGTACTCCCACGCGACCGGGCGGATCTCCTTCTCGGCGAAGTCGTGCGCCAGTTCGCGCAGGTTCTTCTGCTCGTCTGTGAGCGTGAATTCAACCATGTCTTCTCACGGGCTCCTCGGGGCTGGCGCGGGGCGCACCCGCCCGGTGGCGAGCCGCTCGTCGCGCGGTAGATTGACTGGTCAGTCAACGCTGGCCACCGGGGAGGGTAGCGAAGCGCGGCCGGTTGAGCAACAATCCACTGATGCAGGCCGCCTTCCCCGTGGTGCTGTTCAGCTCGATCGGCCTCTTCGTCCTGATGGGGATGCTCTCGATGCTGAACCGCGACAACCTCCACGACCAGATCGGGCAGGGCGGCATGTTCCTGAACGAAGACCAGGAACACACCACCCTCCGCGACGGCACGCGTCCCGAGCCGCCTGGGGCGGGTCTCGAATCCCCCACGATGCGCGTTGAGCGGGAGCAGGAAATCCGCCAGATGCTGTGCGCCCGCAGCGACCGCCTCGTGCGCCAGGGCCAGGCGCCCCTGGACATCGACTCGGAGCTCGCCCGGCTCCAGGGGGCCGGCACGGAAGGGTTCGGCGACGCAGGCGGGCCCGGCTCGCACGACGCCCGGCTGACCGACGAGGTACGCCAGCTGGTCCGCGCCCGCAACGAACGCCGCCAGCGCCAGGGGCTCGACCTCCTCGACGTCGAGACCGAGGTGCGGCGCACCCTCGCCGAACTCGACCCCTGAGCGGGTCGTCGGAAACGTTGTCGCCCAACTCGTAGTCTCGGGATTGCTCGCGATCCCGCTCCATTACTGAGGATGGGAGGATCGGGCGCACGGACGCGGGGACCCCGGACTTGACACGGCTGCGGTGGGCGTAGCGTTGCGCCACCACATATATCCGGCGGGAGATCCGCGAGCGCGGCGTCCTCCCGCACACCGTCACTAGGAGGGCAATCATGCCACGCAATCAGATCGATCGGAAGCACCACGTACACAGCCGCGAGTCGCTGCCCCACCGCCGCACGGCCGGCCACGAGCGCGGCCAGCCGCGTCCTCGACCCGGCGGTCGCGGCCGGATACCGCGGCTCATTCCTGCCGCGCTCTGCTTTGGGGTGATCCTCGCGGCGAGCATGGCGCTGGCAGGCGGCGCTGCCGCGGCGCCCTCATGGCTAGTGTGCTTAGAAGGCACCGGGCTCACCAAATACTCGAACAACCAGTGCACCAAAGCCGAATCTGGGGGGAAATGGCAGTCGATGGAACTCCCCTCCGGCAAAGCGGACACGGTTAGGCTCGTGACCCCCACACTCACGATCAAGGACACGAACACCTTGCTTGGAGAATCCGAGGTTCAGTGCTACGGGGCCGGAGCCGAAGTGGGAGGGATCATCGAAAGCCCGAACAAAGGCCAGATCACCGAAGTCAAATACAAAGAACCTGGGAAAAACTGTAAGGGGCTCAAGGTCTGCAAAGAAACAGAAGTCACCGAAGCAAAAGGGGTCAACCTCCCGTGGAAGCTGGAACTTTTTGAAACCGAAACAAAGATCCTGACCAAGATCCTCGCCGGCACCGGCGGCAAAGAACCGGGCTGGAAGGTCGTGTGCAAAACCCTCGGCGGGTCACAGACCGACGAATGCATCTCCGAAAGCGGCAAGGAAGAACAGGTCGCCTTTGAAAACCGCGTATCGAGCAGCGTATTATTAGCGCTAGGCACCTTTCAGAAGCTGCACAAAGCAGATTGCACGCAGGGCGGCAAAGGAACGGGCGCGGTCGAAGGCAAGGTTGCGCTCTTATTAGGGAGTGGAAACGCTCTGTCGATCAAAGGCGCCAGTGGGGGAACAGGAGACGAAGCGCAGCCAGAGTTCAGGCTGGGCGAAGGCACGAGCGCCGAAATCGCGGAAACAGAGAAAGTCAACGAAAATCTCCTACTAAAAGCTACAGGCGAGCCTACAATCGAATGCAGCAAAATGAAGATCGAGGGCGGCGTAATTACAAACGACAGCCCGGAAGCCACTTTCAAATCGATTCACTTTGAAAGCTGCAAAGACATATCAGCGGAAACAACGTGCGAAGTGCCGACGATCGAAACCGCCGAACTGAGGGACACGCTCCAGGAAGACGGCGCCAAAGGCGAGACGGACGAAGACTTCGAACCGAAAAGCGGAGACGAAATCGCCCACTTCACACTCAAAAACAAAGGAAGCGAAACATGTAGCGAAACGAAAGAACTCAAAATCGAGGGTGATTTCATCTCAAAGCGGGAAGACAACGAAGGTTCCGAAGATGAACACACACTGGGGATCAACGTCAAACCGGAATCCGAAGAGCTGAAGTATGGAGACCAGCTGAGCTTCGGTTTATTCTGCCTCAACTTCGGTTGGCGTCTGCGGGTTTCAGTCGCCTGGTTCTTATTTTGGTAGGTCTGAGCTAGGCCGTAGAGAAACGATATGCGACGGGGGCCGCGTGCGGCCCCCGTCGTTCGACCAGCAGCTCTCCCGTACCGCGCGCGCAGGTCGGCTGCCCGCTCAGCGATCGTCTCGGTGACGGCGCATCAACCGCGACGCGCGCGTAGCATCTCCCCGATGCGCTCGCACACGCATGGCGTGCTCGCACCTTGCCTGCTGAGCCGGCTCCCCATCCTGGCGCTCGCTGTGACGCTCGCGGCCCTCGCCGCCCCCCGCTCGCTCGCCGCCCCCTCGCGCGGACCCACTGTGTACGGCACGCTGCAGAGCCTGAAGAGCAGCGGCGCGCTGAGCGCCGAAGCGTATGGCGAAGACTCCTCCACGTACACCGAAGCGCTGAGCGCCGTAAAGCACCTGAGCGGGACGCGTCGCGCGGAACTGGAAAGCGTGGTCGCCAACGTGCAGCAGATCGCCGCCAGCGGCCAGCTGATCCCCTCGCGGCTGCCCGCGCTGATGCTCACGCTCGAACGCAACGTCCAGTGGTGGAGCCACGAACCGCTGCCGGCAGCCGATCAGCACGTGAGCATCCCGGACAGCCACCTGGTTTGGGAGTACTACCCCGGGCAGGGCATCGAGATCCAGTGGCTGGCGACGTTCGGCGAGGCCAACGGCTACTACGACAACGGGCACGAGAACACGCAGCTGCGCGAAGTGCTCGAAGAAGCGATCCCGCTCGCCACGCAGCGGGCCGGGGGCATCGCGTGGGAGTACTTCTTCCACTTTGACGGCGGCGCGCCCCCGTGGACGAGCGGGCTCTCCCAGGGGACCGCGCTGCAGGCGCTCTCGCGCGCGTACTCGCGCCTGCACGAACAGGCGTTCCTGACGGCCGCCCACCAGGCGCTCGGGATCTTCCAGACCCCGCCGCCGGCGGGCGTGCGCGTGGCGCGGCCCACCGGCACGCTCTACGCGGAGTACACCTACGCCCCCACCGACAGGATCCTCAACGGCTTCATCCAAGCGCTCAACGGGCTGTACGAATACGCCAAGCTGACCGGCGACCCGCTCGGTCGCCAGCTCTTCGAAGCGGGGGACGCCGAGGCGCGGGCGATCACGCCCTCCTACGACACCGGCGCCTGGTCGAAGTACGACCAGTACTCCGAATCGAACCTCAACTACCACGAGCTGCTCGCCGAATTCCTGCAGAACCTCTGCCAGCGCACCCAACTCGGCGAGCCGACCCCGGCGCCATCCCCACCCGCACCGACTCCCTCGCCCACTCCGGCCCCCGCGGCTCCGCCGGCTCCCACCCCCACGGAACCCACCACCACAGGCGGCGCCACCGCCTCAGCGGCGCAGGCGAGCGCGGCGATCCCAGGGGATCAGATCTACTGCGCCACCGCGCAGCGCTTCACCGCGGACCTGCACACCCCGCCGGCGATCAAGCTGTTGACGCGGACGCTGCCCGAGGGCGTGCGCGGCGGCGTGCAGTTGTCGCTCTCGAAGGTCGCCACCGTGACCCTCACGGTTCGCCGGGGCGGGCGCGTGGTGTGGAGCAACAGCGCCCTCGTGGAACGTGGCGACCCGCGGCTGCTGTGGGTCACGCCGCGCACCGCCGGCACGTACGAAGTCAGCCTCCACGCCGTGGACCTCGCGGGTAACACCGCCACCGCGAGCGGCACCGTCACGCTGGGCGCCCCGGTCAAGCACCGCAAGCACTGAGGGCCATACGAGGAGGTCGGGGAGCCCCGGGGAGCCGCCCGTACAATCGAGGTGTGCCGAGCGAAGCCCGTATCCGTGGGGAGGGTTGGGATCCCGCCCACCCGGACCCCGCCCGCCCAGAGGGCCGCTCCGCGGGCTCGGGCATCGCACACGCCTGGGGCGCCCTCGATCGCGACCGGCGTCTCGCGGCGGTCGCCGCGGTCGCGCTGTTCGCGACGATGTTCCTGCCCTGGTACCAGCAGAACGCGGTGGTGAACGCCCGGCGGTCCGCGCCCCTAGTGAGCCGCAACCTGAACGCCTTCCAGGTCTTCTCGTTCGTGGAGGCCGCCGTGCTGCTGGTCGCGGCGGCGGTGCTGTTCCTGCTGTACGCGCGCGCCGACGGGCGGCGCTTCCAGATGCCCGGCGGCGACGGGACGGTAGTGCTCGCCGCGGGCCTGTGGAGCGCCCTGCTGCTCGTGCTGAGGCTGTTCGACAAGCCCGGGGTCACCCAGCACGGGGTCGCCGCCAACGTCGGCGTGCAGTGGGGGATCTTCTTCGCGCTGGCCGCCGCCGGCCTGCTCGCGTACGCCGGTTCGCGGATGCGCGCCTCCCAGCGGCCCGAGCCGCCCCTGGTGCGCCGCTCGGAGGTGCCGCGGCGCCCGCCGGAGCCGCCCGAGCCCGAGGCGCGGGAGACGGTCGTGATCTCCCGCCGGGAGGACGCGCCGAGAGCGGTGCCGGTCCCCGCGAGCGAGCGCGCCCCAAGCTCGGGTGGGCGGGCTCCCATACCTGCGAGCAAGCGAGGGCGATACCCTCCAGCACCGAGGCGAGCGGGCGCCCCGTCGGAGCAGCTCTCCTTCGAGGACCCGGACCCACCCTTGCGATGACGACGACGCCCCCCGACACCCAAGACGCGCCTACCTCCGCCGCCGAGGTCACGGAGGGCCTGCGCCAGGTCGGTTACCTGCCGGGCGAGTCCACCGCGCTGGTGGCGTTCCTGGCGGTGCGGCTCGGCAAGCCGGTACTCGTCGAGGGACCCGCGGGCGTGGGCAAGACGGAGCTGGCGAAGGCACTCGCGCGCTACCTGGGGCGCGAGCTCGTGCGGCTGCAGTGCTACGAGGGCCTCGACGAGGCGAAGGCGCTGTACGAGTGGAACTACCGCAAGCAGCTGCTGCGCATCCAGGCGCAGGGTGGCGACGCCGGCTGGGAGGAGGTGCAGGAGGACATCTTCGGCGAGGAGTTCCTGCTGGCGCGCCCGCTGATGAGCGCGATCGCCTCCGAGCAGCCGGTGGTGCTGCTGATCGACGAGATCGACAAGACCGACCAGGAGTTCGAGGCGATGCTGCTGGAGGTGCTCTCGGACTTCCAGATCTCGATCCCGGAGCTCGGCCGCGTGGAGTCACGCACGCACCCGGTGGTGCTGCTCACCTCCAACAACTCGCGCGAGCTGACGGAGGCGCTCAAGCGCCGCTGCCTGTACCTGTGGCTGGACTACCCGGAGCTCGAGCACGAGCTCGCGATCGTGCGCCTGCACACGCCGGAGCTGGCCGAGACGGTCGCTCGTCGGCTCGTGGAGGTCGTCGGGATGGTGCGCGAGCTCGACCTCAAGAAGCCCCCCTCGATCGCCGAGTCGATCGACTGGGCGCGGGCGCTGCTGCTGCTGGGGGCGAAAGACATCGACTCGGACACCTTCCTGGAAACCATGTCGGTGATCGTCAAGCACCGCTCCGACATGGACGTGGTGGCCGAGCGGGTGGGCCTGAAGCTCGGGTCGGCCGTCGATGCCGTCTGAGGGCCTCGCGGCGCGCCTGCTGGAGCTCGGCGAGGAGCTCCGCTCCGAGGGCGTGGCGGTCGGCACCTCCGAGCTGCTGGACGCGTTCGCGGTGCTGCGCGAGGTCCCGTGGACCGCGCAGGCGGACTTCCGCGAGGCGCTCGCCGCGACGCTCGCCAAGAGCCAGGAGGACCGGCGCATCTTCGAGCTGGTGTTCGACCGCTTCTTCTTCCGCGCCGTGGAGCTCGCGGCCGTGCGGGAGGGGGTGCGCGAGGGCGAGCGCGACGGCCAGCCGCGGGACGGCGACGCCGGCGAGCTCGACCTCGAAGAGCTCTCCGAGGAGGAGCTCGACGCGCTGCGCCGCCAGATCGCCGCGGCGCTCCGCGACGGCGCGGACGGCGCGATGCGCGACCTCGCGCGCATGGCGATCGCGGCGCTGGCCCGCCGCGACGGGGGCTCGGGGGTGATCGGCGTCGACGTGCAGCGCATCCGCCGCGCGCTCGGGCTGCGCGCAGAGCCCCAGCCGGAGCTGCCCGAGGACGACCCCCGCCGCGAGGGGCTGCCGCGCGATGCCCTGCGCCGCTTCGAGGCGCTGCTGCGCCGCGAGCTCGAGCGCGCCCAGGTGCAGCGCACCGGCACCCTCCCCCCTGCGCGCCCGCTCGGGGAGCTCGACCGCGCGCTGCCCTCCGGCCCGCTGCAGGACCTCGCGGCGGTGCACCGCGTGGTCGCGCAGCTGCGCCGGCGCCTGGCCACACAGGGCCACCAGACGCGCGGGCACCGCCACCACGCCCACGTGGACGTGCGCCGCACGATGCGCGCCTCGCTGCAGACCGGCGGGGTGCCCGTCGTGCTCAAGTTCCGCCCGCGCCGCCCGCGCCGCCCGGAGGTGTACGTGCTGTGCGACGTCTCCACCTCCGTCACCTCCGCGTCGGTGTTCTTCCTGTCGGTGCTCCACGCGCTGCACGACTCGTTCCGCAAGATGCGCTCGTTTGTGTTCATCGAGCGCATCTCCGAGGTCACCGACGCCTTCGAACGGGAGCGCGACTTCAAGGCGGTCAACGAACGGATCGCCTCCGACGCCGGGGTGGCCGACATCTCCGGCTACACCGACTACGGGCGCGTGTGGTCGGAGTTCCTGCAGCTGATCGGCGACGACCTGGGTCCCCGCGCGACCGTGATCGTGCTCGGGGACGCGCGCACCAACGGCCGCGACCCCCGCTCCGACGCCTTCGCGTCGATCGCCGCGCGCGCGGGTCGCACCTTCTGGCTGAACCCCGAGCCGCGGCTGTACTGGAACTACGGTGACTCGGTGATCGCGGCGTACGAACAGCACTGCACCGCGTTCGAGTGCTGGACGACCGCGCAGCTGGAGGACTTCGTGCGCGCGTTGGCGCGGCCTGAGCTGGCCCAACGTCCCTAAGAACGTGTTTTGAAAAGACCGGCACGCCCGGACGCACCGCCTATCAAAACACGTCCTACGCAAGCCCACTCCTCATGCGTCACGACCTGGCAGAGAGGGGAGCAGGCAGCCAGGTGGCGTGAAGCCTCGGTGTTCGGCTATCGGCTCAGCGCAGCCTTGAGGTCGTCGACTCCCTGGTAGTCGAGGCCCAACAAGTGGTCGTGTCGGTGGCGGACGACGCCCTGCTCGTCGATGACGATGACCGCGCGCTTGGTCCCAAGACGAGGCGAGTAGGCGCTGTACGCCTTGGCGACGGCCTTGTCTGTGTCGGCCAACAACGGAACCGTCAGCGAGTGCTTCTCGCTGAAGCCTTTGTGGGACTCCAAGTCCTGAGCCGAGATCCCGACGACTGTGGCGTCCAGCGCGGCGAACTCATCTGGCCGGTCCCGGTACGAGCAGAACTGCCGCGTACAGACCGTGGTGTTGTCCCCCGGGTAAAACAGCAGGACCACGCGCTCGCCACGGTGCTCGGAGAGCTTAAACGGACCCTCGGTGCCCGGCAGCTCGAAATCCGGGGCGGTCTCTCCGACCTGCGGTGTCTTTGCCATTGCCGCAGGATACATGCGACGAAGCGCCGGCGACCCGGTGCAGGGCCGCCGACGCTCGTCCGGCGCCAAGACTGAGGGGGTCTCGGGCCGGCGCGAGATCCGGGAGGCAACCAGCGGAGAGAGTTCGTAGACCGGCTGCTCGGAACACACGTCGCTCCTTCCTGTCCCCTCGGGACGAGTCGATGCTCGCACCCGCGTGGGCCGCCGTTGTGATCTTGCGGTGATCTGATGTGATCTTGCGGTGATCTCGGGGCGGTGCGACACCAACCCGGCTCGCAGGGGTAGCCAAACCCCCGCTCGCGGGGGTAGCCTGAACACATGGAGGAATCGCTCAGCGGCCAACTGCTCCTCGCCGCCCCCTCGCTGCGGGACCCCAACTTCCGCCGCGCGGTGGTGCTGGTCGGCGCCCACAGCGAGGAGGGGGCGATGGGAGTCGTGCTCAACCGGCCCTCGGCGGTGACGGTCGGCGAGGCGGTGCCACAGCTCGAGCAGGCCGTCGGCGAGCTCGAGACCGTGTACGTCGGCGGGCCCGTCCAGCCGAGCTCGATCGTGTTCCTCGCCGAGTTCCTGGACCCCTCCCCGGCCGGGCTGCTCGTGCTCGGGCGCATCGGCTTCCCCGCGCCCGAGGCCGACATCGACGAGCTCTCCGAGTCGATCGCGCGCCGGCGCGTGTTCGCCGGCTACGCCGGGTGGGGTGAGGGACAGCTCGACGAGGAGCTCAACCAGGGCGACTGGATCGCCCACCCCGCGCGGCCCGAGGACGTGTTCACCGACGACCCCGACGAGCTGTGGAGCAGGGTGCTCGCCCGCAAGGGCGGCGCCTACGTGCTGATGGCGCGGATGCCGCTCGACCCGAGCGTGAACTGAGCGTCCGCCGCGCGCCCGGCGAAGAGTCGAGCGTGAACCGAGCGGCCGACCGGCCTCCGGCGCAGAGCTTTCTACTCTCTATAGAGGCCCGCCCCAGGGTGCGCGCTCCCGCCCCACCCGCTCCACCCCGCCCCAACGCTCCCAACCGCCCGAGGTCGCCGATGCTCAAGCTCGCCCGCTGGTCCACAACCCACCGCCTGTACGTCGTCGTCGGCTGGATCCTTCTGATCGTGCTCGTCAACGGCGTGGCGCAGTCGGTGGGTACGGAATACTCCAACAACTTCACGATCCCCAACTCCGACGCCCAGCGCGCCGCGGACCTGCTGCAGAAGAGCTTCCCCGCGCAGGCCGGGGACCGCGACCAGATCGTGTTCCGCGTCGCACACGGCACCGTGCTCGACCCCGCGGTGCGCGAACGGATGAGCGCGATGTTCGCCGAAGTCGCCAAGCTGCCGCACGTCTCGACCGTGGTCAGCCCCTACGCGGAAGCCTCAGGGGGCAAGGCGATCTCTGCCAACCACCAGATCGCGTTCGCCACGGTGGTGTTCGACGAGAAAGCCAACGTGCTGCCCAAGAGCGCCGCCGAACGCGTCGTTACGACCGCCAAGGCCGCCCGGCAGCCGGGCCTGCAGGTGGAGCTCGGGGGACAGGCGATCGAGCTCACCGAGCAGGAAGGCTTCGGCTTCACCACCGCGATCGGCCTGCTGGCGGCAATCGTGATCCTGCTGATGACCTTCGGCTCGCTGATCGCGATGGGCCTGCCGATCGTCACCGCCCTGTTCGGGCTGGGCACCGGCCTCGGGCTGATCGCGCTGTTCACCCACGTGGTGGACACCCCCAACTTCTCCTCCGAGCTCGCCGCGATGATCGGCCTCGGCGTGGGGATCGACTACTCGCTGTTCATCCTCACGCGCTACCGCGAGGCCTACGCCGGCCCCGGCCCCACCCACGGGCGGGTGCGCGAGTCGGTCGTGCAGGCGATGGACACCGCCGGGCGCGCCGTGCTGTTCGCGGGAACGACCGTCGTGATCGCCCTGCTGGGGATGATGCTGCTGGGGGTCAGCTTCCTCTACGGCGTCGCGCTCTCCGCGTCGATCGGGGTACTGCTCGTGATGAGCGCCTCGCTGACCCTGCTGCCCGCGCTGCTAAGCCTTGCGGGCAACCGCCTCGCGCGACCCGGCCGGCGGGCTCGCAGGCGCGCGCGGCGAGCCGCGGCGGCGGGCGACGGCGCAGCGACAGCAGCGGGCAACAGCGGCCCAGGGGGTAACGGTACTCCGGCAGCTCCCGACGGCACGCCCAAGCCGGCCGGCGGCGGGGCGTGGCTGCGGTGGAGCGACTTCGTACAGCGCCGGCCCCGGACGATCGCGCTCACCGCAACGCTCGTGATGCTCGTGATCGCCGCCCCCGCGCTCGCCCTGCGGCTCGGCTCCAGCGACGCGTCCAACGACCCCCCGCACACGACCACCTACCAGGCCTACAAGCTGCTCGCGGAGGGCTTCGGCGAAGGCTTCAACGGCCCGCTGCAGGTGGTGGTGCAGTTGCCCCACGCTGGCGACACGGCGACGTTGAGCGAACTGCAGAGCGCGCTCGCCGCGGCGCCCGGCGTGGTCTCGGTCACGCCGCCACGCCTGAACCCCGCTGGCGAGGTGGCCACGTTCTCGGTGTACCCGAGCTCCTCTCCGCAGGCGTACGCCACCACCGTGCTCGTGCGCGAGCTGCGCGAACACACGATCCCGCCGATCGCGGCGCGCACGGGCGCGGTCGCCTACGTGGGCGGCGTCACCGCCGGCGCGGTTGACTTCGCCACCGTGCTCGCCCACAAGCTGCCGCTGTTCATCGGCGTGGTCGTGCTGCTCTCGGCGCTGCTGCTGGCGGTCGTGTTCCGCTCGCTGGTGATCCCCGTGCAGGCAGCCGTCATGAACCTGCTCAGCATCGGCGCCTCGCTGGGGGTGATCGTCGCGATCTTCCAGTGGGGGTGGCTGCCGTGGCTGCTGGGGGTGCACCCCGGGCCGATCGAATCGTTCATCCCCGTGATGCTGTTCGCGATCGTGTTTGGCCTCTCGATGGATTACGAGGTGTTCCTCGTCTCGCGCATCCACGAGCAGTGGACCCGCACCAAAGACAACCACCGCGCCGTCGGGGAGGGCCTCGCGCTGACCGGCCGCGTGGTCACCGCCGCCGCCGCGATCATGGTGTGCGTGTTCCTCTCGTTCGTGCTCGGGGAAAGCCGGGTCATCCAGCAGTTCGGCCTGAGCCTCGCCAGCGCGGTGTTCCTCGACGCGGTCGTCGTGCGCTGCATGTTGCTGCCCGCGGTGCTCCACATCGTCGGCCCGCGCACCTGGCGGATCCCCGCCGGCCTCGACCGCGTGCTGCCGCGCGTGAACATCGAGGGCACCTCCGTACGGGCGCTGCCCGCCGTCGAGGAGGACGAGCTCGCGGTGAACGGCGCGCGGGGGCGGGAGCCCACTGGAGTGCTATGAGGTGCAGGCGGGGCAGGCGCCGTGCAGCACGATCTCGTGCTCTGAGACCGCCAGCGGCACCCGCTCGCTGAGCGCGTCGATCGCGCGCTCCAGGGCGTCGTCGGAGAACGGCATCACCACGCCGCAGGAGTCGCACACCAGGTGGTGGTGGTGTGCGCCCGCGGAGTCGTGCGCGCGCTCGTAGCGGACCCGCGCCTGCCCGGTCTCTACCCGTGCCACGAGGCGCAGGCGCTCGAGCTCCTCGAGGACCCTGTAGATGCTCGCGCGACTCACCCTGCGCTCCGCGGCCAGCGCCTGCTCGATCTCCACGGCGGTGAGCGCACACGTCTGGCGCCCCAGCAGGTCGAGCACCGCGCGGCGCGCCCCCCCGCGCCTGTGACCCGCCGCCGCGAGCGTCGCCTCCGCGCGGTCGGCCCAGGTGTCGGTGGGAGAACCCTTGCTCATCGGACGATCGTAGGTCACGGGTTCACGTAGAAGCGTAGAGGGCAGGAGCCCCCCTGCCGCGGCGCCACGCCGCCCAGAGGCGCCCGATCGTGTAGGAGACGGCGCTGCCGCTGCCGACGAAGAACCCCACGGGGTAGTTGGTTTCGTAGGAGGCGGCGATCGCGGTCCACACGATCAGCAGCGCGACTGCCACCGACAGAGCCATCGCCAGCAGCGGCCGGTCGGTGAACGAGCGCGCGGCGGCCGGAGCGCCGATCATCAGGCTGAAGATCAGCAGCGTGCCGACGACGGGCACGGTCATCGTCGTTGCGAGGGCGAGAACGGCGAGGAACAGCAGCTCCATCTGGAAGCTGCTGACGCCGCGCGCCTCTCCCACCTCGGGGAGGACCGAGGAGAGCAGCAGCGGCCGGTAGAGGACGGCGATCGCAAGGATGCAGAGGGCGCCAAGGATCGCGGTCGGCGCGATCTCGTTGGGGCTGATTCCGAGCACCTCGCCGAACAGCAGCGAGTAGACCTCTGGTGCGTACTCGACGCTGAAGCTCAAGAACAGCGCGCCGAGCGCGAGCATCGCCACGAGCGCGAGGGCGGTTGCGACGTCGTGGCGGCCCCTGCGGCCGAGCAGGCCGATCGTCAGAGCGCCGCCGAGCGAGAACACGCCGAGGCCAAGGAGCGTGCTCACGCCGATCAGGCTGGCGCCGGCGGCGCCGGCGAAGGACCCGTTGGGGATCGCGTGCGCCGCGAACGCCGAGCCGCGCACGACGGCGAAGAAGCCCACGACCCCCGCGACGACCGCGACGATGCTCGCGACCTCCCAGGCGTTGACCATGAAACCGGAGAACATGGTTGTGCGCCGCTAACTCGGGGTCGCCGGCTGCGCGAGGGCAGGCGCGGACGGAGTCCGGCCCGCTCGCCGGCGGCGTCTGGCTTCGGGGAGCCCGGACAGCAGGTAGGCGATGAACACGAGCGTCACGACGAAGAAGCTCACGGGCCACCCCTGCCCGACGGGCGGCCAGTGGAAGCTGTCGTAGGCGAGAACGGTGCCGAGCCACATCGCGCCGATGCCGATGCCCGCTGCGCTCAGCAGCGCGGTGAGCGGGCGTCTGGTCACTCGCAGCGCGCTCGCCGCCGGCCCGACGAGCAGAGCCGTCGAGAGGATCGTGCCAATCGTGATCGCCGCGAGCGCCGCCGCGAGCGCGAGCGCGAGCAGGTAGAGCGCACCGACGAGCCGCACCGGGATTCCGCGGGCCATGGCCAGCTCCGCGTTCACGGAGCTGAGCAGTAGCGGACGGTAGAGCGTCAGCGCGAGCGCCAGCGCGACGGCGCTCAGCAGCAGGATCAGCGGGATCGTCGCGCTCGAGATCGCGAACACTGAGCCGAACAGGATCGTGACGGTCGCTCCGGTGGTGCTGTGGTCGGTGGTGTACAGGTAGAGGAACAGGGCGGCGAGCCCGATTCCGGCGCCGAGCACGATCCCGGTGGCGAGGTCCCGCCCGCGTGAGCGCTGCACGCCGATCGCCTCCATCGCGCCCGCCGCGATCACGTTGCCCAGCACGAACCCCCAGAGCGTCCCGACTCCCACGAGGTACGCGCCCGAGCCGCCGGTGGTTCCCAGGTCGCCGAACGCCTCGCCCGCGAAGGATTGGCCGCGCACGACGGTGAACACGCCGACCACACCGGTGACGACGGCGACAAGCGCCCCAACTCCGAGGGCGATCTGCACCGCTTCGCTTTCGAAGAAGCCGGAGGCGAAGATCGGGGAGAGGAAGTCGCTCACGACTGGATCCCAGCTCCGGGGAAGACGCCCTCGTGACCCGCGAGATCGGCGTCCTCGCCGGCGCCGGCGACGATCAGCACGCGACCGTGGACGCGCAGGACGTCGACGTGGTGACCGTAGAGTTGGCTGAGCACGTCCGCGCGGACGACCTCCTCGGTGGTGCCGCTGACCGCGCGCCCGGCGGCGAGGTAGACGATGCGGTCCATGACGGGCAGCAGCGGGTTGATCTCGTGCGCGGAGATCAGCACGGCCAACTCCTGCTCGCGGGCGATGCGGGCGAGCAGCGCCACGACTTCGTGGGCGCTGCCCAGGTCGAGGTTCGCGAGCGGCTCGTCGAGCAGCAGCAGCCGCGGCCGGGCGATCAGCGCGTGCGCGATCAGGATGCGCTGCTGCTCGCCGCCCGAGAGCCTGCCGACACGGGTATCGGCGAAGCGGGTGGCGTCGACGGCGTGCAGCATCTCCTCGACGAGCGCCCGCCTGATCCGGGAGGGCCGTGGCACCCCGAGACGGTGCGCGTCGATCCCGAGCCCCACGAGATCGCGCGCGCGCAGCGGCACGTCCGGGTCGAACAGGAACTTCTGCGGCACGTAGCCGAGGCGGTGGCGGCGTCCGCGCTCGCGGCCCTCGACGAGCACTCCTCCCGCGCTCGCCGCCTGCAGGCCGAGGATCACCCGGAAGAGGGTCGTCTTGCCCGCCCCGTTCGAGCCGATCAGGCCCGTGAACTCGCCCGGCGCGATCTGGAAGCTGACCCGGTCGAGGATCGTACGCCCCGACAGCCGCACGCTCACCCCCTGCACTGTGAGGATGTCCCTGCTCACCGGTGCGCCGTCCGAGCTCACAGTTCTTCAGTGGAGAGACCGTGGGCGACGGCCTTTTCCAGGGCCTTGACCTCGGCGAGCATCCACGACTGGTAGTCATAGCCGGGGGTCGGCATCGTCTCGTAGACCCCGACGACCGGTATGCCCTGACTGGCGGCGGCCTGTTTGAACGAGGCGGTCAGCGAGTCGGTGACCTGCTGGTTGTAGACGAACACCTTCACCTGGTGTCCCGAGAACAGAGCGTTCTGCAGCGTGACGTTCTGGGGGGCCGGGTCGGTGCCGTTCATGATCGCCGCCTGCAGCGTGAACGGCGTCTTGTTCTTCGTCCCGGCGGCTTCGAGCAGGTAGTCGCCGACCGGCTCGGTGGTCGCGACCGGCGTGTTGGGGTAGGCGGCCTTGAACTTCGCGATCGCCGCGTACCACGGCTTCAGCGAGCCTTCGAAGCGCCGGGCGTTTTCCTGGAAGTACGCCGCGTGCGCGGGCTGCAACGCCGCCAGGTCGCTGACCAGCGCCCTGGCGAGCGCCGGCATCGTCTGCGGTTTGTACCAGAGGTGCGGGTTCGGGGTGGAGTCCGGGAGACCGAGGAGGTGCTGGACGTTGATGACCTTGCGCGAGAGCTCGGCGAGGCCGACTCGATCTTTTCCATGTAGGTGTCGTAACCGACACCGTTTTCGATCAGCAAGCTCGCGGCGCTGACCGCCTCGGCGACGCTCGGGCTGGCCTCGAAGGTGTGGGGGTCGGTGTTGGGGTTGCTCTCGATCGCGGTGACCTTGACGTACTTGCCGCCAATCTGGGCGATCACGTTCGCGTACTCGTTCTCCGCGCCGACCGCGTCGATCGTGGCGCTCGAGGAGCTCCCACCCGAGGAGGCCGAGGAGCCGCCCCCACAGCCCGCGGCCACCGCAGCAGCGAGCACGCCAACCAGCGCGAGCGCTACGGCGACGGCGACACGTGGCTGCCTCATCACGCCGCCCAACCTACCATAATGAGACTAAGTCTTGTTCTCAGCTTGGGGGCAGGTGCAGCTCCAGCAGCTCCTCGCCCCCGGCGTGCTCGACCTGCAACGTGGTGTGCTCGATACCGAAGCGCTCGCCAAGCAGCTCCTGCAGCGCCCGCCGGGCCGCGTGGCAGTCGGTGTCCCGCTCGACCAGCACGTGCGCGGAGAGCGCAGGAAAGCCCGCGGAGAGCTCCCACACGTGGAGGTCGTGCACCTCGACCACGCCGGGGTAGGCCACCAGCGCGTGCCCGATCTCCTGCGGGTCGAGGCCCGGCGGCGCCGCCTCCAGGAAGATCCGCCCTGAGACGCGCAGCAGGCCGACCGCGGAGCGCACCATCAGCGCCGCCACGAACAGCGAGGCGAGCGGGTCGGCGCGCTCGAAGCCCGTCAGGAGGATCACCACGCCGGCCAGCGCCGTGCCGATGAACGCGAACAGGTCGGTGAGGATGTGCTGGAAGGAGCCCTCCACGCTCATGTGCGCCTCGCGCCCCGCGCCCGCCAGCGCGACCGTCGCCGCCCCGTTGACAGCGATGCCCACCAGCGCCACCACCACCATCACCCACGCCGACACCGCGGGCGGTGAGATCAGTCGCCCCACCGCCGAGTACACGATCACCCCCGCGAGCACCAGCAGCGTGAGACCGTTCGCCTGCGCCGCCAGCGCCTCCACCCGCAGGAAGCCGTACGTCATCGCCCCCCGCGCGGGCCGTGCGGCCAGGCGCAACGCCACCAGCGAGAGCCCGAGGGCCGCCGCGTCGGTCAGCATGTGCGCCGCGTCGGAGACCAGCGCGAGCGAGTGCGCCAGCACCCCCGCCACGACCTCCACCACCATGAACCCCAGGATCAGCGCCAGCGCCGCCCCGACCCGGCGCGCGGAGGCCGGCGGGGCCTGGAGCGGACCGTGGGCGTGCGTCAACCCGAGCCGGCGGGCGGAGACGCGGAGGCCGCCTCGTCGCCCGCGCCCTCCTCCTCCAGCGCACGGCGCCGGCCGATCAGCAGCACCACCATCACGACCACGATCACCACGATCAGGATGCCACCTGCGATGTAGCGCAGTTTGTGGTGAACCGTGGTGGACTTGGGCGTCGCGGTGGCGATCGTGAACGACGAGCCGCCGGCGAGCGACGCCGCGTGCAACAGCGGCACCTCCGCGGGCGTGTAGATGACCGTGAAGTGCTGCCCGTCGCGCGCCGAGGCGTGGACCTTGGGACCAGTGGGGTGCAGCACGAGCGCGACGATTTCGCGCCGGTGCAGCTGCGCCAGCAGTTCGGCGTAGGTCTCGGGCTGGAAGTGGGTGGCGAGCGCCGGGCTCGCGACGAGGCCCAGCATCAACACCGCGCACGCGGCGGCAAGGAAGAGGCGTTTGATCGGGTGGCTCATGCGCGGAACCCTAGCGCGCCGGGACGAGCGAACCATCCCAAGCGAGCCCTATGATCGCCGACGGCTTTCCGGCGTAGTGTAATTGGCAGCACACGCGACTGTCCCTCGCGGAGTGTCGGTTCGAGTCCGGCCGCCGGAGCCGAAGTTGAGGGCAACGGCAAGGCCTGGTAGCCTTGGGCGCGCGAGGGACAGTCGCAGCCCGCAGGTTTGGGCGCCAGCAGTCTTGCCGAGGCCCGCTCACAGCGGGTTTCGGTGCTTGAGGGCGACGCTCCTCACAGCCAGCCGCGCTCCTCCGCGATGCGGATTGCCTCGGCGCGAGTCGAGGCCCCGACCTTGCGCATGATCGCCGAGAGGTGGTTGCGTGCAGTGCCCGCCGAGAGGTGCAGCACCTGCGCGAGCTCCGCGATCGTACCGGCGGTGCGCGCGGCGCACAGCACCTCGTGCTCGCGCGGGGTCAGCGGACTCGCTCCCTCGCTGAGGGCAGCCGCGGCGAGGCCCGGGTCCACCACGCGCTCGCCCGCGGCGGCACGGCGGATCGCCCGCGCCAGTTCCGAGGCCGGCGCGTCCTTGGGTAGGAAGCCCGCCGCGCCGCCCTCCATCGCGCGCCGCAGGTAGCCCGGCCGGCCGAACGTCGTCACGATCAGCACCCGGCACTGCGGCAGCTCGCGGCCCAGCTCCGCCGCTGCCTCCAGGCCACTGGCGCCCGGCATCTCGATGTCCAGCAAGGCGATCTCCGGACGCACGCGCAGCGCCGCCGCGAGCACCTCGTCGCCGCGCGCCACCTCGGCGACGACCTCGATGTCCTCCTCCAGCGCCAGCAGGCTCGCCAGCGCGCCCCGCACCATCGCCTGATCCTCCGCGAGCAGCACTCGGATCACGTCGCGGCCGTTCCCGCGGGGGGCTCGCTCGGGACGCTCACGCACAGGCGGAAGCCGCCGCCCGGCCCGACCCCCGCCTCCAGCTGCCCCGCCAGACGCTCCGCGCGCTCGCGCAGGCCCGCCAGGCCGAGGCCGGCGCCGTTCACGCCAGCGGAGCCCCGGCCGTCGTCGAGGACCTCAACGCTCGCCGCCTGCGCGCCCGCGAAGATCACGACCCGGCAGCGGCTGGCCCCGGAGTGGCGGATCACGTTGGTCGTCCCCTCGCGCACCGTCCACGCCAGCAGCGCCTCGACGTCCGGCTCGAGCTGCGCCCCGGCGCGATCGAGCCGCGCCTCGATGCCCGCCGCCTCCAGCGCCATGCGCGCCCCGTCGAGCTCGAGCGCGAGCACCGGCCGGCGGTAGCCGCTGGCCGTCTCGCGCACCTCCGAGAGGGCTTTGCGCGCGACCCCCTCGAGCTCGCCGACGTGCACCCGCGCCACCCCGACGTCCTCGCCGGCGTCGAGCAGCCTTCCCGCCAGCTCCGCCTTGAGCGCGATCACCGAGAGGCTCTGGCCGAGCAGGTCGTGCAGGTCGCGCGCGAAGCGCAACCGCTCGTCGGCCACCGCGAGCCGCGCGAGCTCCTCGCGTGCGCTGTACAGCTCGGTGTTGCGGGCGCGCAGGCCGGCGATGCTGAGGACCAGCAGGCCGATCCCGACCGAGCCCGCCGCGAGCACCAGCGCGGTGCCGGCGTCTACCCCCGCGGCGAGCGCGCAGACCCCCGCCAGTAGTGCGCAGAGCGCCACTCCCGCAACCGCCAGCGGCTCGCGCAGGATCGCACCGGCAACCGCCGCCGTGAAGATGAACAGCGACGCCCACTCCGTCCGCTCCCCCACCGTCAGGGCAGTCGCGATCGCCAGCAGCAGCCCCAGGGACGCGAGGCCCTGCGCGTCCGGGAAGGGCCGAGTGGAGCTGAGGATCAGCCACACGTAGAGGCCCACGAACAGCGCCGCTGCAAGCAGCGTCGCGAGGAGCTCCGCCGCCGGCGGGTGCGCGTCGAGCGTCGCTGCGAGCGGCAGCGCGAGGACGGCCAGCCAGACGAAGGCCATCGACCGCCCGACGGCGTTGCCCATGCCGGGCCGCGTCGCCATCGGGCCCTCAGCCGCCTTCGCCGAGCGGCCGGCGGTGGAACCTGATCATCAGGAACACCCCCACCGCCAGCCAGATCGCGAGCGTCCTTAGGTCGGCGCCGCTGATCCCGGCACCGGTCGTGTGCGGGTCGAAGGCATACTGGAAGGCGTTCGCGAGCGCGTGGACCGGGAAGACCTCCGCGATCCGCAGCAGCCACTGCGGCATGCCGTTCGTGGTGAACCAGATACCCGAGATGAACGTCAGCGGCAGGATCGCGATGTTCACGATCGGGGGCGCCGTCTCCGCGTTCTTGATGAAGCGCACGATCCCCACCCCCAGCGCCGTGAAGCACGCCGCCCCCAGTGCCAGCGCCAGCGCGAAGCCCGGCAGCGTCGAGCTCCGCACGTGGACCCCGTACGCGAACGCCCCGAGCGCGAGCGTCACGACCGTCATCGCGGCCACCACCACGATCGCCGAGCTGAGCCGGCCGAGCAGGTAGGCCCAGCGCGGCAGCGGTGTGCCCTGCATCCGCTTGAGCACCCCCTCGTCGCGCAGGATCGCCGTGCTGATCGCCATGTTCACGAACGTCGTCGTGATCACACCGTACGCGAGGATGCCGGGAACGAAGAAGTCGTCGTAGGGAGTCCGGCCACCGGGCAGCGTCTTGTCCTTGAAGATGCTCGCGAAGATCACGAGGAACATGAGCGGGAACAGGAACGAGAAGAACGCCCGCTGGCGGTTGCGCCAGAAGGCCCGCTGCTCGTAGCGGATCTGCCAGCCTGCCAGCCCGAGGTCACGCCACCGGGTCACTGGGTCAGCTCCAGGTAGACGTCCTCCAGGGAGGGCTGCGCGACCGCGAAGTGATCGAGCTTCATGCCCTGCTGCAGCGCCCACGTGGTGATCCACTGCGTCGCGAGCACCCCCTCGTGGCTTGAGATCCGCACGCGGTCGCCCTCCATCGCGACCGCGACCGCGGGCACCTCGGGGAGGTCGGCGAGCGAGCGCCCCGGCGGCAGCGAGAAGCTGATCTCGGTCGGGCGCAGGTCGCGTCCCCCGAGCTCGTCGGGGCGGCCCTCGGCGACGATCTCCCCGGCGCGCATCACCGCGACCCGGTGCGCCAGGAACTGCGCCTCGTCCATGAAGTGCGTGGTCAGGAAGACCGTCTTGCCGAGCTCGCACAGCGAGCCGATCGTCGACCACGCGTGCCGGCGCGCCGCCGGGTCGAAGCCGGTCGTCGGCTCGTCGAGAAAGACCAGGTCGGGATCGCCGACGAGCGCCAGCGCCACGTCCAGCCGCCGGCGCTGACCGCCCGAGAGCTGCTTGGCGGGCGTGTCGCGCTTGGCGTCGAGCTCGACCAGCTCGATCAACTCGTCGACCGGACGGCGCACGCGGTGGTAGCGGCCGTACATCTCCAGTAGCTCGGCGACGGTCAGGTCGGACTGCACCCCGCAGGACTGCAGCACGATCCCGACCCGTTCGCGCAGCTCGCGCTCACCGTGCGCGGGGTCCATGCCGAGCACGCTCACCGCGCCCTCGGTGCGGGTGCGGTAGCCCTCGAGGATCTCCACGATCGTCGTCTTGCCGGCGCCGTTGGGACCGAGCAGACAGAAGACCTCGCCAGCTGCGACCGCGAAACTGACGTCACGCACCGCCTCGAGCTCTCCGTAGCGCTTACTCAGGTTGGTGACTTCGATTACGTTGGTCATGCTCCGAGACTAGGCCACGCCGCGCCCGAGGGAAAGTGGCGGATGTCCTGACTTTGACATGACATCCGTCATGGCAGGCCGGTGGCCGCGCCGGCTACACCCGCCCGGTGTCGTGCCGGTAGGCGTAGCGGGCCAGCACCGCGAACACCGCCGTCCAGACCGCGATCACGATCCACGCCATGGCGGGCCAGGGGTGGCCTCCGAGCGCGACGTGGCCGGCCTGCACGAGCCAGTAGGAGGGCAGCAGCTGCCCGATGACGTGGAGGAAGCCGTGGCTGGGGATCGGGAACCAGGTGCCGCCGAGGAACGCCAGCAGCGCGACCCCGCCGCCGACCGCCGGCCCGATCGAGTCGGGCGTGAGCATGTGGCCGACCGCGATCCCCAGCGCCGCGAACGGGATCAGACAGATGAGGATCAGCACGGTCATGTGCAGCCACTCGCCCGCCGGCAGCGAGACCCCGAGCGCCGCGCCGGACGCGTACAGCGCGAGGATCGTCAGCAGCGCCATCATGTACGCGGTGAGCACCTTCGCGCGCAGGTAGGAGCGCGTGGAGAGCGGGCTGATGCGTAGCTGGCGGTTCCAGCCGACCGCGCGCTCGGCGGCGATCCGCGCGCCGGAGGAGAGCATCCCGCTCATCGTCCCGAACGAAACCATCCCGACCATGTAGTAGAGCGGCGCGTAAATGCCGGTACCGGCGAGGTTGTGGTTGTTGCGCTGCGGGCCGGCGATTAGGAAGAACAGGACCAGCGGGAACCCCAAAGAGAGGACGAAGAAACGGCGGTTGCGCAGAGTACGCAGCAGCTCGAAGCGGGTGTAGAGGAGCGCGTTCACCGGCCGCCCTCCCCAAAGGCGCCCGCGGCGGAGGGAGCCACAGAAGAGAGCTCGGGCACCTCGTCCACCCCGGTCAACTGCAGGAACGCCTCCTCCAGCCCCGCAGCCGCGATCTCGAGGTCACGCGCGTCGGGGTACGCGGCGAGCAGCGCGCGGATCGCCGCGTCGGAGTCCGCGCAGCTCAACACCACGGCCTCACCGCGCCGCTCGACGCCGCTGACGCCCGGCAGACCCGCCAGCGCGTCGAGGTCCGCCCCGGGGAGCGTCGCGCGGATCGTGCGCGTGCCGACCATCGCCCTGATCTCCGTCGGCGGCCCGTCGGCGACGACCCGACCGTGCGCCATCAGCACCGCGCGGTCTGCGTACGCGTCGGCCTCCTCCAAGTAGTGGGTGGCGAACAGGATCGTCTTGCCGCGCGCGGCCAGCTCGCGCATCGTCGTCCAGAACGAGCGGCGGCCCTCGACGTCCATCGCGACGGTGGGCTCGTCGAGCACGAGCAACTTGGCGTCGCTGACAAGCGCGACCGCGAAGCGCACGCGCTGGGTCTGCCCGCCGGAGAGCTTCTGCGTGCGCTGGGCGGCGATCTCGCTAAGGCCGGTGAGCTCGAGCGCCTCGGCGACGTCCAGCGGCGCGGGGTAGAGCGAGGCGACCATCGCGACCAGCTCGCCGACCGACAGGTCACGGATCAGCGCGCCGGTCTGCAACATCGCGCCGACGGCCCCGGCGTCGACCGCCGCGGAGGCGGTGCCGCCGAACACCGAGACCGTGCCGCCGTCGGGCTCGGCGAGGCCGAGGATCATGTCGATCGTCGTGGACTTGCCCGCGCCGTTGGGCCCGAGCAGCGCGACCGTCTCGCCGACGTCGATCGCCACGTCGATGCCGCGGACGGCCTGCACGGACCCGTAGCTCTTGCGCAGCTGCGAGACCTCGATCGCGGTGGCACTCACTTGCCGCGCCTGGTGCGCGCCGCCTTCATGCGCTCTGTCTTCCCCAGCTCGACCTTGCGCATGCGCACGGTCTGCGGGGTTACCTCGACGCACTCGTCCTCGCGCACCCACTCCATCGCCTGGTCGAGCGTGAGCTTGCGATGGGGGATCAGCCGCTCCAGCACATCCGAGGTGGAGGAGCGCATGTTGGTCAGATGCTTCTCCTTGACGGGGTTGACGTCGATGTCCTCCGAGCGGGCGTTTTCGCCGACGATCATCCCCTCGTACACCTCCTCGCCGGGGCCGACGAACATGGTGCCACGCTCCTGCAGGTTCATCAGCGCGAACTGGACGGTCTCGCCGCGGCGGTCGGCGATCAGCGCCCCCGAGGCGCGCGTGCGCATCTCCCCCGCCCACCGCTCCCAGCGGTCGAACACGTGGTGCATCATCCCCGTGCCGCGCGTCTCGGTGATGAACTCGGTGCGGAAGCCGATCAGGCCGCGGGCGGGCACGAGGTAATCCATCCGCACCCAGCCGGTGCCGTGGTTGGTCATGTGCTCCATGCGGCCCTTGCGCAGCGCCAGCATCTGCGTGACCACACCGACGAACTCCTCGGGCACGTCGATCGAGAGCCGCTCGACCGGCTCGTGGCGCTTGCCGTCGATCGTGCGCTCCAGCACGCGCGGCTGGCCGACCGTCAGTTCGAAGCCCTCGCGGCGCATGATCTCGACCAGCACCCCCAGCTGCAGCTCACCCCGGCCCTGCACCTCCCACGACTCCGAGCCCACGCCGCCGGTGTGCTCCACGCGCAGCGAGACGTTGCCGATCAGCTCGGCGTCGAGGCGGTCACGCAGCTGACGCGCGGTGACCTTGGAACCCTCACGGCCGGCCATCGGGGAGGTGTTGATGCCGAGCGTGATCGAGATTGAGGGCTCGTCAACAGTTATGACCGGCAGCGGCCGGGGGTCGGCGGGGTCGGCGAGCGTCTCGCCGATCGTGACCTCGGCGATCCCGGCGACGGCGATGATTTCCCCCGGCCCCGCCTCCTCGGCGTCGACACGGTCGAGCGCCTCGGTGACGTACAGCTCGGAGACCTGCGTGCGCTCGACGGAGCCGTCCGCGCGGCACCACGCGAGGGGCTGTCCGCGGCGGATGCGCCCGTTGCGAACTCGGCAGATCGCCAGACGGCCGACGTAGGGGGAGGCGTCGAGGTTGGTGACGAGCGCCTGCAGGGGGTACTCCGGGTCAAAGACCGGCGCGGGGATGTGCTCCAGCAGCAGGTCCAGCAGCGGCGCGAGGCTCCCCTCCCCGGTTACCGGGCCTCCTCCCGCCCCGGCCGACCCTCCGCCCGCCCCGGCCTGCTCACCGCCCCCTCCAGCCTGCTCACGGTCCCCTCCGGCCTGCTCACCGCTCGCCCCAGCCCGGCCGCCAACCGCCGCGGCGGCACGCACCACCGACTCGTCGTACTCCAGCGACGCGACGCCGGCCTTGGCGTTGCAGTAGACGATCGGGAACTCGATCTGGGACTCGTCGGCGTCGAGGTCGAGGAACAGCTCGTACACCTCGTCGATCACCTCCGCGACACGCGCGTCGGGGCGGTCGACCTTGTTGACCACAAGGATCACCGGCAGCCGCGCCTCCAGCGTCTTGCGCAGCACGAAGCGCGTCTGCGGCAGCGGCCCCTCGGAGGCGTCCACCAGCAGCAGCACCCCGTCGACCATCGTCAGGCCCCGCTCGACCTCGCCGCCGAAGTCGGCGTGGCCGGGGGTGTCCACGATGTTGAGCTTCACCCCGCGGTAGCGCAGCGCGGTGTTCTTGGCGAGGATCGTGATGCCCTTCTCGCGCTCGAGGTCCATCGAGTCGAGCACCCGGTCTGCCACGTCCTGGCCGACGCGGAACGCGCCGGACTGCCACAGCATGGCGTCGACGAGCGTCGTCTTGCCGTGGTCGACGTGGGCGACGATCGCGACGTTGCGGATGTCCGAGCGGGGTTCGAGCACGCCGACAGGCTAGCGGGGCACTGCCCGGAGCTCGTGAAACCCCCTTGCTTTGGGGGGATCGTCCACGCGTGTCCCGACGTAGGCCCGGCGCAGCGTGCGCTCGACCTCCGTGTCTCGCGACCGCGGTGGCGACCGTCTTTGGCTTCGCCGCGGCAGCAGACCTGAGCGCGATTTGCGATACTTTTTTGCGAAAAAACCAATCTTAAAGTAGTGTTTTTCGTAGAATACTTTTCAAAAAAGTATAGTATTTTGCTAGAGTAGCTCCATGAACGACTCCCAACTCCGACGCCTGCTGACCGAGCGCAGCCCGTGGCGGGCACGTGCCGGGTGGGAGACCGACGACCCCGACCTACGGGCCGCCAGGCAAGTGCCGGTGCACCACCAACCCGAACCGCTCGCAGACGTCCGCGCGCCCGGCCTGTACGTGCTGCGGGGCCCGCGCCGCGTCGGCAAGAGCCTCGAGCTCAAGCGCGCCGTCGTGCAACTGCTGGCGGAGGGCGCAAACCCCAGGTCCGTCTTCTACTGCGCCTGCGACGGACTCTCCAAACAGGATCTCCGACGGCTGGTGGCCCAGGGACACAGCGTCACCCGCACCCTGCCCGGTCCCCACCACTGGCTGCTCGACGAGGTCACCGCTGTGCCGGGCTGGTCACAGACGATCAAGGAGCTGCGCGACCAGGACACCGCCTTCCGCGAGGCGTGCGTGGTCCTTACCGGATCTTCCGCGCGTGACCTGGAGCAGGCGCGCAAGGACCTGGCCGACCGCCGCGGGGGCGTCGCCGACTCCGACCGGCTGCTGCTGCCGATGGGCTTCCGCGCGTTCTGCCGCGCAGTGGGCGGCCTGGACGGGTTGCCGCACCGCACCATCCGCCCCGGCGACCTCCTGGGAGCCGAGGCCGAGCGCGCGATCTCGGACCTGGAGCCGTGGAGCGACGCGCTCGCGGACGCGTGGGAGCTGTTCCTAGACATCGGGGGATTTCCGCGCGCCGTCGGGGAGCACGTAGGCGACGGCGCCGTCAGCGACGGGTTCCTCCAGGGCCTGTGGGATGTCGTGATGGGCGACGCGATCCGCGCAAGCTCCATGTCCGAAGCCGACGTGGCCGCCCTGCTGGACCGCCTCGCCACGAACCTCTGCAGCCCCATCAACGCCTCGCAGGTCGCCCGCGACGTCGGCCTCCCGAGCCACCAAGCAGCCGCCGAGCGCATCGAGGACCTCGTTCGCGCATTCCTTGCGTGGCGTTGCCACCGCATCCGCAACTCTCGCCCAGACACCGCCGC
Source organism: uncultured Solirubrobacterales bacterium (assembly GCA_963831945.1). Lineage (GTDB taxonomy): Bacteria > Actinomycetota > Thermoleophilia > Solirubrobacterales > Solirubrobacteraceae > Palsa-744. The sequence goes on from CAWHSC010000003.1 coordinate 1,120,927, forward strand.
GCAGCGCAAGCTCTACTTCGTGGACCCGCTGCTCGCTCAGCTCGCCCACTGGCGTAACCCGAGCCTCCCGGCACCCGACGCCGCCAAGCTCACCCAGCAGCAGATCGGCCTTGCACTGGCCCGGGCGGTCACTCCCGTCGCACCGGCCGCCTTCGTGCACACCGACCGCGTGATGTACGAGCGCACCCCCACCGGCGCGGAGATCGACTTCGTGGGTCCAGACCTGGAGATCCCGTTCGAGTGCAAGTACACCGACCGCAGCTGGCGCAGGGAGGCCCTCACGATGAAGGCCCGCCACGGCCGCGGCGTGATGGTTACCCGCTCCCCCCTGCTCACGGGTGCCGACGAGCCCGTGTGGGCGGTCCCCGCCGGCATCGTCGCGTGGCTACTGGAGCACTGAGCGTGTAAGGGAGCGGGTCGCCTGCCGCGCCATGCGCATGCCGAAGCGCGTGAGCGCCGCTGGCATGTGTTCCGCGGCGGCCACGACCGTCTCCAGCGCGGCGGCGAAGCGGCGGATCTCCGACTCCTCAATCACGAGCGGCGGCAGCGCCTTGATCACGTTCATGCGGTGGCCGGCGACCTGGCAGAAGATGCGGTGCTCGTGGAAGAGCGGCACCGTGACGAGCTGCGAGAAGAGCCCCGGCTGGGCGCGCTCCAGCGCGTGCCACGTCGCGCGCGCCGAGCGGCCCTCGGGGGGGCCGAGCTCGATCGCCCACATCAGCCCCAGGCCGCGCACGTCGCGCACGATCGCGTAGCGCTCCACCAGGGGACGCGTGAGCTCCAGCAGCAGCTCCCCCAGGCGGGCGGCGCGCTCCACGAGGCCCTCCTCGTCGAGCACCCGCAGCGTCGCGAGCCCCGCGGCGGCGGCGAGGTCGGAGCCGCCGAAGGTCGAGCCGTGGCGCACCGCGCGCTCCATGCCATCGAAGACGCGGTCGAAGGCCGCGCGTGAGACGAGCACCGCGCCGACCGGGACGAGGCCGCCGGAGAGCGCCTTGGCGAGGCAGACCAGGTCGGGCTGCAGGCCCCAGTGCTCCAGCGCGAGGAAGCGCCCGGTGCGCCCGAGGCCGGTCTGCACCTCGTCGCAGACGAGCAGCGCGCCGGCCTCGCGGCAGAGCGCCTGCGCGCCGGGCAGGTAGCCCGCCGGGGGGAGGTTGACGCCCTTGCCCTGCACGGGCTCCACGACGAACGCCGCCACGTCCCCGCGCGCGAGCTCGCGGCGCAGCGCGTCGAGGTCGCCGAACGGCACCGCCGCGCACCCCGGCAGCAGCGGCCCGAAGCCCTCGCGGAAGTGCGCGTCGCCGTTGAGTGAGAGCGAGCCGAGCGTGAGCCCGTGGAAGGCGTGCTCGGCGTAGAGGATGCGCGGGCGCCCGGTGGCCGCGCGCGCGATCTTGACGGCAGCCTCGACCGCCTCGGTGCCGCTGTTGGCGGGCACCACGGCCCCCACACTCGCCGGCGCGCGCGCGAGCAGCTGCTCGGCGAGCACCCCGCTGAGCAGTGTGACGCCCAGCTGGGGCAGGTTGCCGGTGCGAGCCGCCATCACGTCCTGCACAGCCTCGATCGCGACGGGGTGGTTGCGCCCGATCGCGAACACCCCGTAGCCGCCGAACAGGTCGAGGTAACGGTGGCCCTCGGCGTCGATCAGGTGCGCCCCCTCGCCGCCCACCCACACCCGGTCGAACCCCAGCGTGCGCAGGATGCGCCCCATCTGGGGGTTCAGGTAGCGGTCGTTGAGCTGGAGCTCCTCCCCGGTCCGGGACGCGAGGATCTCGCGTACCGGGGGGATCACGCCGCGGCGTAGCGCTTGCGCCCGCGGCGCTCCTCGTCCACGGCGACGACGTCCCACGCGAGCCCGACGCGCTCCAGGCCGTGGATCACGAGCGCCGAGACGTCGGGCTGGCGCCAGCTGAGGCCGTGGCGGGCGGAGGTGGGGAAGGCGTGGTGGTTGTTGTGCCACGCCTCGCCGAACGTCGGCAGCGCGAGCCACGCGAGGTTGCGGGAGTGGTCGCCGGTGGCGAAGTCGCGGCGGCCGAAGAAGTGGCAGAGGGAGTTGATCGAGTACGTCATGTGGTGCAGCACGAGCATCCGCACCGCGCCGCCCCACAGCAGGCCGGTGAGGCCGGCGCGCCACGTGCCGCCGATCGCGTAGCCGAGCCCGAACGCGGCGGCGAGGCCGCCGATCGCCCACACGAAGAACGTGCGGTCCACGAACTCGACGACCGGGTCGGCGAGCAGGTCGGGGGCGTACCGTTCGCGCGAGCCGCGCTCAGTGTGGATGAACAGCCAGCCGAGGTGCGCGTGGCCGAGGCCGCGCAGGGCACCGCGCAGGCCGACGCCGTGGTCGACGTGCGGGCTGTGGGGGTCGCCGTCCTTGTCGGAGAACGCGTGGTGCTTGCGGTGGTCGGCGACCCACGAGATCACCGGCCCCTCGATCGCCGCAGAGCCGAGCACGGCGAGCACGCCGCGCACCGCCGGGAAGGTCTTGAAGGAGCGGTGGGTGAAGAGGCGGTGGAAGCCGACGGTGATGCCGAGCCCCGTCAGGACGTACATGATCGCGAACACGATCAGGTCGGAGCGGTGCAGCAGCCCGTCCCACATCTGCCAGCCCACGACGCCAAGCGCCAGGATCGGCCCGACGGTGATCAGCCCCGTGAGCGCTCGATCGAGCGTTTCGTAGACGGGGGGCTGGATGTCGTCCCGTCCGGGGGCGGGGTACGGGGTGGGCTGGACGTCGTCGTCGCGCTCGAGCGTGGCCAGCTGGACGCCACCCATTTCGGGGAGAGCCGGCTCGGTCTCGCTTCGCCCGGGTGGGCCCTCGTCGAGAGCGCCGGGAAGGTGGGTACTGGTCATGGGCCTTGGGGCAAAGTAGCACCCGCAGAGGCGGCCTGTCGCGCCCGGAGCCCTAATCTTTCTCGCAAGCCATGCGCGTCGATCGGCAAGCCAGGGACAACCGCGACTCGGGCCGGGGGACCGGTGCCGTTCGCCCGCACTGAGCCGCTGCGCCGCGAGCTCGCCCGGGCGCTCCCCAAGCGCCCGTTCGCGCTGCGCTGGTGGGACGGCACGGAGCTCCCGGCCACGGCGCCGGGCGGCCCGGTCTTCACGGTGCGCTCGCCGGCCGCCGTGGCCCACCTGCTGCGGGCGCCCGGGCAGCTCGGCCTCGGCCGCGCGTACGCCGCGGGGGAGCTGGAAGCCGACGACCTCGACCGCGTGATCGGGCTGCTCGACGGCTTCCACGTGCCCGCGCTGGACCGCGGGACGCGCCTGCGGCTAGCCGCGGCGGCCGTGCGGGCCTGCGGCCTGACGCGCCCCCCGCGGGTACCTGCGAGCGAGCTGCGCCCGCAGGGCGCCCGCCACAGCCGCGCCCGCGACGCGCGCGCGGTGCGCCACCACTACGACGTCTCCAACGACTTCTTCAAGCTGTTCCTGGACGCCTCGATGACGTACAGCTGCGCGGTGTTCTCGCGCGGGGCCACGACGCTCGAGGACGCCCAGTTCGCCAAACGGGAGATGGTCTGCACGAAGCTCGGCCTGCAGGAGGGCGAGCGCCTGCTCGACGTCGGCTGCGGGTGGGGTAGCTTCGTGTTGCACGCCGCCACCCGCCACGGCGTGTCCGCGGTGGGCATCACGCTCTCGCGCAACCAGGCGGAGCTCGCCCGCCGGCGGGTCGCGAAGGCGGGCCTCGAGGACCGTGTGGAGATCCGCCTGGCCGACTACCGCGACCTCGGGGCCACCGGGGAGCGCTACGACGCGATCGCTAGCATCGGCATGGTCGAGCACGTCGGCGCGAGCCAGATCGATGTGTACGCCACGCAACTCGCCGGCCTGCTCGACCCGGGTGGCCGTCTGCTCAACCACGGCATCGCGCGCCTGCGCCACGGCGACCCCGAGGCGGGCGCCTTCTCCGAGCGCTACGTCTTCCCCGACGCGGCCCCGCTGCACGTCTCGCGCGTGCTCCTGGCGCTGGAGCGGGCGGGCATCGAGCCCGAGCACGTGGAGGGCCTGCGCCAGGACTACGTGGACACCCTCACCGAGTGGATCGCCCGCCTGGACGCCAACCGCGAGCAGGCCGAACGGCTGGCGGGCGGCGAGCGCGTGCGCGTCTGGCGCCTCTACCTGCGCGCCGCGCGCAACGGCTTTGCCACAGGGTTCACCTCGATATTCCAGGTGCTCGGCCGCCGGGCCTAACGGCGCCCGGCGTGTGCGACGCCTCTGCTGGAGCCGCCGCGGCCACGGTTGCGCGAGGGCGTGCGCCTGGCGCGCTGGGGGGCGGGGCCGCCGCGCTGCCCGGTTGTGTCGCTTGGCAGGCCGCCGAGCTCCAGCTCGCGGTGCAGGCCGAGGTCGCTGACCATGCTCACCAGTTCGCGTGCCTGCTCGTGGACGACGAAGGTGACGCCTGTGCCGCTCGCTCCCGCGCGCGCGGTGCGCCCGATGCGGTGCACGTAGTCCTCGCGCGTTGAGGGGATGTCGAAGTTGATCACGTGCGTGATGCCCGCCACGTCGATGCCGCGCGCGGCGACGTCGGTGGCGACGAGGGTGTCGACGACGCCCGACTCGAAGCGGGCGAGCGCCCGCTCGCGCTGGGACTGGGACTTGTCGCCGTGCATCGCCACCGCCTGCACGTTGCCCGCAGCCAGCCGTTTCACGAGCCGGTCGGCACCGCGCTTGGTGCGCACGAACACGAGCGTCAGGCCGCGCTCGGAGTCGTTCAGCTCGGACACCAGCCGCGCGACCTTGCCCTCGTGGGAGACCGACACGAAGCGGTGCTCGACCTTCACCTCGGAGGACTCGCCGCCGCCCACCCCGGCGTGCTCGTGGCGGCGCGGGTTGGAGGTGTAGGCGTCGGCGACGCGGCCCACCTCGCCCGCGAGCGTCGCCGAGAACATCAGCGTCTGGCGGTCCTTCGCGGTCAGCTTCACGATCCGGTCGACGACCGGGCGGAAGCCCATGTCGAGCATCCGGTCGGCCTCGTCGAGCACGAGCAGCCGGACGCGACTCGAGCGAGACCTCGCGACGGTCGAGCAGGTCGAGCAGCCGCCCCGGCGTGGCGACGAGGATGTGGGCGCGCGCGGCGAGGCGCGCCTGCTTGACGATGCCGGCGCCGCCGTACACCGCGGCGATCGACAGCGCGCGCGAGTGCGCGATCTCGCGCAGGTCCTCGACGATCTGGATGCGCCAGCTCGCGCGTGGGCGCCAGCACCAGCGCCGAGGGGCGTACGTCGGTGCCCTTCAGGCGCTCGACCATCGGGATCCCGAACGCGAGCGTCTTGCCCGACCCGGTCGGTGACTGGGCCAGCAGGTCGTGGCCGGCGAGCACGTCGGGGATGACCATGCGCTGCACGGCGAACGGCTGGGCGATCCCGCGCTTGGCGAGCTCACTCGCGACGACCTCGGACACGCCGAGATCGGCGAACGTTTGATGCTCCATGTTGGTGTTGCTCCTTCTGGCGGCCGTGTGGCCGCCGCTGCGGATGGAGATTCGGCTGACCCCATCCGCGCGTTTCTGAAGCGCCAACAAAGACAAGAACCTCGCGGGCGGCGTCGCCACCCGGTAGGGGGACCGTAGCAGGCAGGGCGGCCAGCGCCCTCAGGACAAGTTCGCCATCACGTGCTTGACCACGGTGTAGTCCTCCAGCGAGTACACGGAGAGGTCCTTGCCGTAGCCGGACTCCTTGAACCCGCCGTGGGGCATCTCCGAGACGAGCGGGATGTGGTCGTTGATCCACACGCAGCCGAAGCGCAGCGCCTTGGAGACCCGTAGCGCGCGGCCCACGTCGCGCGTCCAGACCGAGGAGGCGAGGCCGTAGCGAGTGGCGTTGGCCCACTCGATCGCCTCGGCCTCCTCGGTGAAGCGCTGGACGGTGATGACGGGGCCGAAGATCTCGCGCTGGATCAGCTCGTCCTCCTGGCCCACGCCGGCAATCACCGTCGGTTCGAGGTAGAAGCCCGGGCGGGCGGGGGCGGCGCCGCCGGTCACGACCTCGGCGCGCTGCGGGGCGGCGCTCCAGGAAGCCCTGCACGCGCTCACGCTGGCGGGCGGAGTTGAGCGGGCCGAGCGTCGTCTCGGGGGCGAGCGTGTCGCCGATCACGAGGCCCTGAGCCTGCTCGGCGAGGCCGGAGACGACGTCGTCGTAGACGCCCTCGTGCGGCGAGCACGCGCGTGGCGGCGGTGCAGTCCTGGCCGGCGTTGTAGTAGCCGGTGCCCGCGATCGTCTCCAGCGCCGCCTCCATGCCGACGTCGTCGAACACGATCACGGGCGCCTTGCCGCCGAGCTCGAGGTGCACGCGCTTGAGCGTGTCCGCGGCAGTGCGCGCGAAGTGCTTGCCGGTGTCCACCGAGCCGGTCAGCGCGAGCATGTCCACGTCGGGGTGGGTGATGAGCGCCTCGCCCGTCGGACGGCCGGGGCCTGTGACGACGTTCAGCACTCCCTTCGGCAGGACTTCGGCCGCCAGTTCGGCCAGGCGGACGGTCGTGAGCGGCGTCGTCTCCGCGGGCTTCAGCACGACCGTGTTGCCGGCCGCGAGCGCCGGGGCGAATTTCCAGATCGCCATCATCAGCGGGTAGTTCCACGGGGTGACCTGCCCGATCACGCCGACCGCCTCGCGCCGGGTGAAGGAGGTGTAGCCCTGCATGTACTCGCCGGCCGCGCGGCCCTCCAGGCAGCGGGCAGCGCCGGCGAAGAAGCGCAGGTTGTCGGCCATCGCCGGCAGCTCGTCGTTCGTGACCGCTTCGATCGGCTTGCCCGCGTTCAGCGCCTCCAAGCGTGCGATCTCCTCGGCGTGCCCCTCGATCAGATCCGCGATCGCGAGCAGCGCCCCCGCGCGCTCGGCGGGCGTGGTGGCGGACCAGCCCTCGAACGCCCTGCCGGCCGCCCGCACGGCCCGGTCCACGTCCTGCGCGCCGGAGACGGGCGCCCGCGCGAGCTCCTCCCCGGTGGCGGGGTTGAGGATCGCTTCGGTCTCGCCGTCGGAGGGCGCCCGCTCGCCGTCGACGAAGTTGGTGAGGGTCTCGATGTTGGTGGCCATCTCTCTCTCCTCCTCGGGGCTTACACCACAGCGAGCGCCTCGGCGACCGCGGGGTGGGTGATCTGGCCGTCGCGCACGTTCAGCCCGAGGCGCAGGCCGGGGTCGCGCTCGAGCGCCTCCTGCACGCCGTGGTCGGCGAGCGCCAGCACGTAGGGGAGCGTGGCGTTGGTCAGCGCGTACGTCGAGGTAATCGGCACCGCGCCGGGCATGTTCGCGACGCAGTAGTGGGTGATCCCGTCCACCTCGAACGTCGGGTTCGAGTGCGTGGTCGGGTGCGAGGTCTCAAAGCAGCCGCCCTGGTCGATCGAGACGTCGACCAGCACCGCGTGGCGGCGCATCAGGCCGAGCTGCTCGCGGGTGACGACGTGCGGGGCACGGCCGCCGTGGATCAGCACCGCGCCGATCACGAGGTCCGCGACGGGCAGCATCTCCTCGATCGCGAGCGTCGAGGAGTACACCGTCGAGGCGCGGCCCCCGAACGTCGACTTCGAGCTCGCGCAGGCGGTCGATCGAGCGGTCGAACACGAACACGTCGGCCTGCATCCCGATCGCGATGACCGCCGCGTTCGCCCCCACCACGCCGCCGCCGATCACGAGCACCGTGGCCGCCGCCACGCCGGGCACGCCGCCGAGCAGGATGCCGCGCCCGCCGAGCGGCTTCTCGAGCATGAACGCCCCCGCCTGCGTGGCGAGCTTGCCCGCGACCTCGCTCATCGGGGCCAGCAGCGGCAGGTTGCCGCGCGCGTCCTCCACCGTCTCGTACGCGATGCACGTCGCCCCGGAGGCCTGCAGGCCGCGCGTGAGGCTCGGCTCCGCCGCGAGGTGCAGGTACGTGAAGAGCGTCTGCTCCTCGCGCAGCAGGCCCACCTCACCCGGCTGGGGCTCCTTGACCTTCAGCACCAGCTCGGCCTCCGCGAACACCGCGCGCGCGTCGGGGACGATCCGCGCGCCCTGCGCCGTGAACGCCGCGTCCTCAAAGGCGCTGCCCTCCCCCGCGCCGGCCTGCACGATCACCTCGTGCCCGTGCGCGCTCAGCTCGCGTACGCCCGCGGGGGTGATCGCCACGCGGTACTCGTCGAGCTTGATCTCGCTCGGGACCCCGATCCTCACGGCCGTGGCCCCCTGGCCGTTTGCACGAACCCCAGGTTCGCACAACGATCGCCCCTCCCGACCCCCCCTGTGGGGGTCCTCATCAAAAAAATCTCCCGCCTCACCTGGCCAGCTCCCGTCCGCGCAGTGCCAGCCAGAACTCGATCCGGTCACGCGCCGTGGAGAAGTCGCGGCCCGTCAGTTGCTCCACGCGGCGGATGCGATAGCGCAGCGTGTGGCGGTGGCAGTACAGCGCGTTGGCCGCCCTCTCCCAGTGGCCGTTGTGCTCGATGAACACGTCCAGCGAGCGCAGCAGCTCGTCGCCGTACTCGCCCTCGCCCGCTTCGACCGGGCCGAGCACGCCGCGGCAGTACGTGAGCAGCGCGTCGTCGTCCTGGAGGGACAGCAGCAGCTGGAAGGCGCCGAGGTCGGCGTAGGAGGCCACCACCTCCGCGCCGTTGCTGTTCTGCAGGCGCACCGCCTCCAGCGCGCACCGGGCCTCGTGGAAGCTGACCCGCAGCGACTGCGTGGGGGCCACGCGGCTGGCGCTCGCGCGCACCTCCGCCCCGAGGCGGGCGGTGAGCTCCGTGCGCACGCGCCGGGCGAGCGCGATCGGGTCCAGCTCGCCGCCTCCGTCCACCACGGCGCACAGCAGGCCGCTGCGGATCGCCACGAGGCTGCCGGCGAGCGCTAGATCCTCGCGCGCCAGCCACCGCTCGACCAGTGGTGCGGCCACCGCGGGGTCCGGCGGCGCGAACGCGAGCACCGCCGCGCGCTCGCCGATCCCGAACGGGCGCAGCCTCGCCTGCAGCTCCTCGGGGTACAGCCGACCCGTGAGCGCCTCCGCGAGCACGTCGCCGGCCATGCCGCGCTGCAGCATTTCGTAGCGCTCGTCGAGCAGTTGCGCGAACACGCGCTCGGTGATCGCGATGAACGGCAGCTCGTACGGGACCTCGAACAGGGGGAAGTTGCGCTTGCGCGCCTCGTCGGCGAGCGCCGCGGGCAGGCGTTTGTGGGCGAAGCCCGTGCCGAACCCCAGCCCGGCGATCTCGTGCTCTGCGAGGTGCGCCACCAGCTCGCGCTGCGCCTTCGCGCCCTCCAGCTGCAGGCCGGTGGTGAGCAGCAGCTCCCCGCCGCGCAGCCACGGGGTCGGGTCCACCAGCTCGGTGCTGTGCACCCACCGCACGTGCCCGTTGGCCGACTCGTGCCCGCTGACGAGTTCGAGGCCCAGCTCGCCGACGAGTCCCTCGACGGTCAACACCGCTCTGCCGCTCCCGCGGTCCGTGCCTTCACGCCGGCTCCTTCGAGACCCCTCACGTCGCTCCTCACCGCCTCGAGATCCGCTCCCACGCCTCGCTCAGCACGGGGCGCAGCACTGCCTCGATCTCTGCGAACTGCTCGGGGCCAGCGATCAGCGGCGGGGAGAGCTGGATCACCGGCTCGCCGCGGTCGTCGGTGCGGCAGATCAGTCCGCGGTCGTACAGCTCGTGCGAGAGGAACCCGCGCAGCAGCTCCTCGGACTCCTGCGCGTTGAACGTGGCCTTCGTCGCTTTGTCCTTGACGAGCTCGACCGCCTGGAAGTAGCCCGCGCCGCGCACGTCGCCGACGATCGGCAGGTCGCGCAACCCCTCCAGCATCGCGCGCAGCGCCGGCTCGTTGGCGCGCACGTGCTCGCACAGGTTCTCGCGCTCCATCACGTCGATGTTCGCCAGCGCCACCGCGCTCGACACGGGGTGCCCGCCGAACGTGAAGCCGTGGTTGAAGATCGCCTGGCCGTGCAGGAACGGCTCGGCGATGTGGTCGCCGGCGATCAGCGCGCCCATCGGTGCGTACGCCGAGGTTATGCCCTTCGCGGTGGTGACGATGTCGGGCTGGTACCCGTACCGTTCGCACCCGAACCACGTGCCGAGGCGGCCCCACGAGCAGATCACCTCGTCGGACACCAGCAGCACGCCGTGGCGGTCGCAGATCTCCCTTACGCGCTGGAAGTACCCCTCCTGGGGGACGAAGCAGCCGCCGCTGTTCTGCACCGGCTCCAAGATCACCGCGGCCACGGTCTCAGGCCCCTCAAACGTAATCGCCTCCTCGATCGCGTCGGCCGCCCACAGCTCCTCGCGATCCTCTTTCCAGCGGTACGAGTTGGTATTCGGGACGTGATGCCCGCCCGGCGTCAGCGGCTCGAACGGTGCGCGCAGGGCAGGCAGCCCCGTCGCCGTGAGCGCCCCCATCGAGGTCCCGTGGTAGGCGAGGTTGCGCGCGATCAGCTTGTACCGCCCTTTTTCCCCGCGCGCCGCGTGGTAGGCCTTGGCGAGCTTCCACGCGCTCTCCACGGCCTCCGACCCGCCCGAGGTGAAGAACACGCGGTTGAGGTTGCCCGGGGCGAGCTCTGCAATCCGCGTCGCCAGTTCGATCGCCCGCGGGTGCGCGTAGCTCCAGTTGGTGTAGAACGCGAGCTCCTTCGCCTGGCGCGCCGCGGCGTCCGCGAGCTCCGTGCGGCCGTGGCCGACGTTGACGCAGAACAGGGCCGAGAGCCCGTCGAGATACCGCTTTCCGTGCTCGTCGTACACGTAACACCCCTCGCCGCGCACGATCACCGGGACCTCGTGGTCCGCATACGCGCCCATCCGCGTGAAGTGCATCCACAGGTGGCGATGGGCCTGCTCCTGGAGGTCACCGCCGCCGCTTGCCGCCGCCGAGGCCGCAGGGGCGCCACCGCCGGCCGGCGCGGGCCCGGTCGCCGTGCCGGGTGCGGCGGCTGTCATCGGATCGCTCGTGTGGGTGGCCATGGATCATCTCCCCTATCGGAACTCGGCGCTTCATGAATAGACGCTAAGGACAAACGTACTCTGACACAACGTCTGTATCAATGCGCCACTCGTTCAAGAGCGCTCGCCCCCGTTGTACGGTTTGTACAACCCCGCCTCGAATCTTTGGGAGTTGCGCACCTTGTGTCTGCGCCCGGGTGTTCGTAGCGTCTGTCACGACCGGTGTCGGGTGCGCGGGCACCCAGGAGTTGGAGGGAGTGAACATGGCAGCCATCAGCGCAACACCCGCGGCTCCCGACCCCTCGGGCGTGATGGACAAGGGCCTCAAGAAGAACGCGATCGGGTACCTCTCGAACATCGTCATCGGGGTGGCCTCCACGGCGCCCGCCTACTCGCTGGCCGCGACGCTCGGGTTCATCGTCGCCGTCAAAGGCGTCGGAGTGCACGCCCCCGCGGTGATGCTCGTGGCGTTCCTGCCGATGCTGCTCGTCGCCTCGGCCTACAAATACTTCAACCGCGCCGACCCCGACGCGGGCACGTCGTTCGCGTGGACCACGCGCACGTTCGGGCCGTCCACGGGCTGGCTGAACGGCTGGGCGATCTTCCTCTCCGACGTGATCGTGATGGCCTCGCTGGCGGACATCGCGGCGATCTACACCTTCCAGCTCTTCGGCTTCACCGAACTCGGCGAATCGAAAGCGGCAATCATCATCGCCGCCGTCGCGTGGATCGCGATCATGACCTGGATCTGTTACCGCGGCATCGAGCTCTCGGCGCGCATCCAGCAGGTGCTGCTCAGCGCCGAGGTGCTGATTCTCGGAGTGTTCGCGGTGGTCGCGTTCGTCAAGGTCTACGGCAGCCACCCGCCGAGCGACTCGATCAAGCCGTCGCTCTCCTGGATCAACCCGTTCGCGATGAGCTTCGGCGATCTGGTCGTCGCGCTGCTGCTCGCGGTCTTCATCTACTGGGGGTGGGACTCCGGCGTGGCGGTCAACGAGGAGTCCGAGGACCCGGCGGAGGGCCCGGGCAAGGCCGCGGTCGTCTCGACGATCCTGCTCGTGCTGATCTACGTCGTGGTCTCAGCCGCCGCCCAGTCCTTCCACGGCGTGGACTTCCTGAAGAACGAAGCCAACCAGGAAGACATCCTCAAGGCTCTCGGAGCGGGTGTGCTCGGCGAACCCCTGAACAAGCTGTTGATCGTCGCGGTGCTCACCTCGGCGTCGGCCTCGACACAGACGACGATCCTGCCGACCGCCCGCACGACGCTCTCGATGGCGCACTGGAAAGCGGTCACCTCCCTGCTCGCGCGCGTCCACAAACGCTACCTCACGCCGACCGTCTCGACGCTGGGCTTCGGCATCCTTTCGATCGCCATCACAATCGCCCTGCTGCTGCTCTCCGAAAGCGTGCTCGTGGACTCGCTCACGGCGATCGGCTTCCCGATCTGCTTCTACTACGGCTTCACCGGCGTGGCCTGCGCCTGGTACTTCCGTCGCGAGCTGCGGGAGAGCACGCGCAAGCTGCTGCTGCTGGGCATCGGCCCGCTGCTCGGCGGCCTGATGCTGTTCGGAATCGGCATCAAGGCGGCGTTCTACTACGCGAATACGAAAAATGTCGAATCCAAGCCGATCTTCGGCATCACGCTGCCGCTGTGGATGGGCATCGGCGGGATGCTCCTCGGGGCGGTGATCATGTTGATCTCGCGCCCGTACTTCAAAGAGTTCTTCTCGCGCAAGACGGAAACCGCGCCCCCGGGGCTGCTCGAGCAGCCGCCGCCGACCGGGCCGGTCCCCGCGCGCGTGGACTTCTGAGCCCTACCGCACCCCTACTTCCTTTTCTTCCGCTTGGCGGGGCCGTACCTCCGGTGCGCGGCCTTCTCGCACGCGGCCCGCCTGCCCCTCGCGTCTCTCCTGCACGCCTTCAACGCCCTGTTGAGCTTCTGCGCCTTCGTCAGGGTCTTTGGCGTGGTGGTCGTCCCGCTCACCGGTTCTTCCGTTGGGAAGGCGACATTGGGGCTTGCGATCACGGGCAGCGACATCGGGGCGACGAGCAGCGTCGGGAAGCTGGGCGTCGTGAACGTGGCGGGCTGGCCCGGAACGGTGCCGTCGGCGTTGCTCGCCGTCACCCGGTAGTAGTAGGTCGTGCCGGGCTCCAGTTCCCCGAGCGTCACGTGCACTTCTTCGGTCTGCGACCCGCCGATGGCGCCGAGGCCGGTCGCGGGACTGTAGATGCCGGGCGCGGTGCCGACTTCGAAGCCGTAGTTGGTCTGCAGGCCGTTCGTCCCAACCGTGCCCGAGAGGGTCGCCGAGTTCTGGCTGACACCGCTCGCGGCACCGGTGTTGACGAGCGGTGGCGTGGGAGATGTGGTCGTGAATGTGGCTTCTTTGCCGAAGCCCTGCTCTCCGAACTTGCTCGTCGCGACGAGCCGGTAGCGGTAGGTCTCTCCTGGCAGCAGGCCGCCCACCGGGACCGGACCGACCGCCTTGGACACTTCGCCCGAGCCCGCGCTGACCGGCGTTGTGGCTTCGCCTTCGGCGTACGGGTCGGTGGCGCCTTTGGCGAGCGCCGCCTGGTAGCCCGTTTCGGTGATGTACTCGAAGGAGTAGTTCGTTTCAACGCCTTCGGGATCGACCGTGCCCGAGAGCGTCGCAGCGTTGCCGGTGATCGTGCCGGCTTCCCCGGTGGTCGCCGTCGGCGCCGGGAACGTTTTGAAGGACTTGGTCGGGCCGACGATCGGCTTACCTTCGTTTGCGTTTGCGTGGTGTTTACTGATTTCGTTTTCGGAGACGGCTCGATAGTAGTAGGTTGCGCCCGGTCGCAACGAGACGAGCACTACGTTCACGGGAAACTGTCCGCTGACTTCTACTTCTGAAATTTCGCCCTTATCGACCACCGTTGCCTGCGGAGTGCCGAGCTCGGCTGCTTCTGGCGCGTATTCAAACGAGTATTTTGTCGCGAGCTGAGCAAAGTCTGGATTTACGGTCGCTTCGAGCTTTACCGTGGTCGACGTCAGCGCCGAGAAGTTCTCGTTTTCGACAAGCGGCAGCATTGTATATACCTCTACTGCGCCGGTCGTGGTTCCACCGTTTTTGTTTGTGGCGACCACCCGGTAGTAGAGGCTTCCGTTGATTGATTCCGTCGGTATGCCCTGCACCGTGGCTGTACGTTCGCCGAATTCCGCCGGGAGTGTCGGGAATGGTTCCCCAGGGGCCGTCAGAACTTCTCCGGTGAGTTCGTTGTTGCTCACCGAGCCTTCTGTCGAATATTCAAACGAATACGTGGTTTCTTCATTCTCCGGGTTGATCGCCGCCGCGAATTCTCTCACTTCGAGACCCGCGCTCGACGCGCTCTCGCGTATGATTTCCGGTGCTGCCGGCGGCGTCGAAAACGGCGCCGTCGATGATCCCGATGTGATCGCAAACGCATTTTCTGCGACGATGCAGTATGTGTATTCCGCGCTTGGCTCCAATCCCGTCACTTCTTCTTCGATGGTCCCTTCGCCTTCTTTCACGGGCGTCTTCGAGCCACCTTCGCAGCTCGATCCGATGTTGTATTCAAAATAGTATTTGAGTTTTGTCGAGGGGGGTTCGAGCGTTCCACGGAAGATCGCGCTCTTGCTCTCGACTTCCGAAGGTGGAAGCGTTTCCGGCACTTCCGGCCCCGAGCCCAGCGTGAGAACGTCGATCCGGTTATTGCCAGCATCGGCGACATACACCTCGTGACTCGCGGGATTCACGGCGATCCCCGCGCCGTTGGCCAGTATACCTGGCCTTGAAACGTTAGCAGGCACTTCGAATGGTTCTCCAAACGGGCCGTATTGTTGGACCGAGCTCCTTGTGTCAACGAACAGGTCGTTGGTTCCGGGTTCAACAGCCAGACTTGTGGGATCCGGACAGCTACCACTCGCACATACCGATCCGAGAAAGGCCAAAGTCCTGTCGGCCTTTACAACACTGCCGGCGCCGATTATCATATACAAGTTGTCTTCGGAATCGACCGCAAGCGCGTCGACAGCTTCCGACGATCGCGACGGCGATGTCAAGGATTTATTTTCAATGGCGTTGCTGAACTCCTCAGCCTGCCCCGGATTGTAGATCGTGACCCAAACGTCGCCGGAAGGGTCCGTCGCAATCCCAGGGAACTCCCCAACGATGGGCAACTGGTAAAGGAATTCTCCTTGCGCGCTGAACTTATCGACCACACCGTTACCGCTGCTGATCACATAGACGTCGCGGAAGGATGGGCTCGCGGAATCGTCGTCGATCGCAATCCCTTCCGGTTCTGACAGCCTGGTCGGCGCTTCCTTGCCTCGACCCGCTAGAACACCGTCAATTTCCTTGCCGTCGAACTGTCCTTCATAATGCCCGGCCGCACTAAACCACTCCACACGGTTGTTTTCCGTGTCGGCGACGTACACATCACCTTCGTTGTTGACGGCAAGACCGCTACCGAAGAAAGGTATGTTCTTCTTAAAGTTGGATCCGGATGGTGCTAGAGATAGTTGGCCTTGGCCGCTGCCGGGGGCGCCGAAGGTGGCTGTCACGCCGTAGCCTTCGCTGGCCAAAGCTGGAGATGCCGCGTAAACGAGGATCACCAGTGTTGCCGCCGCGAATAGCCCGGCCTCCCTCATCCAGCCGAAGCGGGGCCACCAACTCGAAGAGCCCACCATACTCAGCCGATCTGTGCTGTTCATGACTGACCTCCTTGGTCGTGGCTGGACTTTCGAGCCTTACTCGCCTTCTTTGCCTTGCGTCTGCTCGCCTTCCTCGTCTTACTCGCCTTCTTCGCCTTCGGGCAGCCGGTGACGCGCGATCTTCGTGGACTCGTGGATTTCGCTGCCGTTCTGCGCGATGAACGCGGTCGGCATCGCGAGGCTCGACTTGCAGAGGTTGCCGTGTCGCGGCCAGCGCGGAGTACTTGCCCTCGGGGAGGTAGAGCTCGAAGCTGGTGAACGGCACGTCGGGGACCGTGTTGAACGTCGTCGATGGTGATCCCCGCTTTGCTGATGAACGTCGCGCCGGTCAGGTCGACGCGTACGCCGTCGCCCTGCAGCACGATGATCAGGCTCGGGAACGCTTCGCCACCGTGGGAGACGAAGTACACCGGGCCGTTCAGCTGGACCGGCAGCACCGGCGTGGAGACCTTGACGACGCCGATCACCGACGCGGCCGGGCAGCTCGCGGGGTTCGCGTCGAACACCGCGGCCGTACACGCCTTCTGCAGCGTCGTCAGCCGCGAGGGCAGCTGCTTGGGGAGTTCGACCTTGACCTTCGCGATGTTCGCCTGCGTGCCCTGCCCCGTGTTCGGGTAGGCGACCTTCGCGTCGAGGCTCGCGCCGTTCGCTTTGCGAGGTTTTCCCGGAGGTGGAGACCGTGAACTTCGGCTTGAATTTCAGCGCCTCGCAGTTCGTGACCTGGAAGGAGGAGGACTCGTTCACGCTCGCGGCCTCGGTGCTCGTCAGCGTGCCGGCGATCTGCATTTTGTTGCAGCTCGTCGGGTTGAACGTGAAGTTGCCGGCCGTGCCGACCGTGACGTTCACGAGGCGCAGCTGCAAGCGGGATGCCGTCGAGCTCGGTCGGCAACGGATCGGAGGTCACCGTCAACGCCGCGGTTTCCGGGTTGACGCTGATCGCAGAGCGAACGACGACCGTCCCGTTGCCCGTCGTACCCGCCAGCGTGTACGGGCCGGCCTTCGCGGGCACGACGATCGACAGGCCATACGGGGCGCCCTTGTACGGGCCGGTGATGTAGACCTTGCCGCCCTTGACGAGGAACGGGTCGGCGCCCGGGCCGGTCTCGACGGTCACTTCGCCGATCTGGCTTTCCGGGCCACAGGTCCCTGCGCGGCCTGCGGTTCTTCGCAGAGCTTGACGTTCGAGAGCATCCCCAGCAGCCCCGGCGGCATCGTGATCTGCATGCCGTTGAGGAACTCATCGTCATCGCCGCGGCCGAACGAGACCGTGAACGGCGAGTACCCGCCCGCCTGGTTGCTCGTCGTACCCGAGCTGAACGACGGGTTGAACTGCTGGAGCGAAGCAGTTTTCGTTGATGTCGAACGCGCTCTCCGGCGACGCATCGGGCGTGAACGGCGCTGCTCCACGGCGTCAGATCCGCCGTCGTATGCGACCTGGCCGCACGTGCGGGGGTTTGCGAGCGTCGCGCGCTCACCGCCCTGCAACGTCAGTTTGAATTCGCTGAACGGCAGCTGCGGCGTGTTTTCGAACACCGTCGTGATCTGGCCGGTCTGCTGGTTGATGTAACCCTTGCCTTCGAGCTTGACGACGACCCCGTCTTCGCCTTCGCCGACGAACTGCACGTACAGGTGCACCATCCTCCCATCCGCGGCATCTTCAGGGGTGCACGTCCCGTCCGCCCCAGTGCATTCCGGGGCGCCGAGATACACATCGCCCGTCAACTGTTCTTCCAGATCCGGGGTCTTGACGCGCACCGTCCCGACCTGCGAATCGCGCGGACAGCTCGCCGGCGTCGCGGGACGTGCCTGCCCCCGCTCACCGGCGGGACCGAAGAACTGTTCATTCGTGCAATCACCCAACCCATCGGCCGCCGAGGGCGAGATCACCGTGCCCAACGGCAGCGTCACCGACGTGCGCTTCACATGCGGCGTCGCCAGCCCTTCCGCTTCGGTGTTCTGCGGCACCGTCAGATCGAACTGCGTAGCCCGCCGGCGCGCCCGCTTCCAACGTATCCGGCAGCATCGACACACCCGGCCTGAACGACAGCTGGCCGCAGCCCGTGGCGGTACCCACCGACGTTTCAGCCGTACCCGGCCCACCGAAGACACCCGGCGCTTCCCACGAATCCGTTTCCATCACGTCCGTCAACGGCGTCGAGCACTGCGTCGGGTTCGTCAACAACGGCACACGCTTCTCGTACACGGTTTCGGTGAACTCCTCCGTAATTGCTTCGACGCCGGGGCCACCAAAACTGATGCGTGCGGAATGGCCCTCGAGAAGCGCTCCGTGGTCTTGGCGCGGCGTCGGGCCCGGGACCGTTGTGTTCGGCCGGGTCGCCCCAGATCGTGACCGAGGACATGTAGAACGGCCGCAGCCGTCGGTGATGTCAGGAACGGTCACACGCGCGTTGTATTCCCCATCGGAGAGCACGCTCGTATCGATCCGCACCGGGAAGAACAACGCGTCGAACGCAAGCGCGAGCGGCTCACCCGGCGCCGGCGCGATGTTGTACACCGGCACCGTGAACACAAGACGCCCCACCGCTGGGGGCATAGACGATCACCGTCGCCGTTCCCACCATCGTATCGCGTGGACAGTTCGACTCGTTGACGACTTCGCCATCGTGCAGCGCGCCACACCCACCGTCGTACCAAGCAGACCACGCGGCAAATCGAAACGAACATCCTTCGTCGCCGTCACCGGTACGGACTGGAGCTTACAAGCCGCCAGCGGATCCAGTTCTTCGCATGCTTTATCGGGTCCTCCTACTATTTCTCCTCCCGGATTGATCGTATTGAGGAAGAACTCCTGCGTGAAGTTCGGATGCCCACCAGCCTGGCTGCTCGACGTCGCCGCCATCAGCCCTCCTTGCGCGACACCGTACGGGGCCGACTGCGAGCTGATCGTGACCGGCTCGCTGACGGACGCGCTGACCGCGCCGCCGCCCGACACCGACGCCTCGTTTGTCAAACAGCCGGTCGCTTGGGCCGGTACCGGACAGGTGGACAGCGGAGCCGATTCGTTCGACATGCACGCGGATCGTGACGATCAGCGTATCCCCGGGATCGATCGGTTCGGAGGTCGTACACGAGACGGCCGCCGCGGAGAACGTGCAGGCCAAGCCATCGCCTTGCTGTTCGGTAGGTGTGTTGCTTGGGTACAGGTGACCCAAAGGGTCGTGATATGCGTTGAGACCAAAAACTTCGACCGCGATCAGCCCTTCGGCAGCGAATCGCTGATCGTGACCGGGCTCCCATCGGTCGACGCGCCCCCGACATTGACGGCGGTCACGACGATCGCGTCGCCGCCCGATTTGTCGCCCGGGCTTGAAGTTCGTCGGGTTGGAGACCGAGAGGATCTTCCACTCAGGGCCAGCTGTTTCCGCATGGGCAGACGACACAAATGCAAGCGCAGCGACCAGGACGGCGAAGATCAGGACACAGCGAGAGGTGGAAGCCCTCATGATTTAACCCTCCGGTCGTTGCTGGCTTTTTTGGCTTTACCTTCTTGCTCTTGACCTTCACACACTTTCCGTGGCTCACCTTCCTGCCCTTGGTGCATTTGACCGTCTTGATCTCGACTTTCGTCGTTTCAGTCGTCGCCGCCGCTTCAGGCGCAGGGTTCCCGAGACCCGAGAACGTCGCGCTGGCGGGCGGGGTCAGGGGCGAGGGCACGTTCGGGGGCCCTGGCAGACCGCGCCTTCGCACGGCACCGCCGCCGGCGGAAACGGTTCGCCCTGATGCGGAATGCGCGCGTCATAGATGTCATAACCGCCGTCGGTATCGCCGGGCACAAGGCCTTCGGCGGTCGCGAAGAAGACATCGTCGCCGTTTTCGCTGCGAGTCCAGAAGGTAGGAGTTGAGCGGGCTCCTACCGGTCGAAATCAGGTAGACGACACCGTTCTCCCACTCATACACATCCTCGCCCCTGCGGACAGTTTCGCGCCTTCTTCGCATAGGATTGCCGGCGAGTTCGTGTTCGAGTCCTGCGGCACCAGCGGGTCGGACGTCTCGAAGAAGATGCGATCCCCGTCCGCGGAGATCCCGCGCTCGTCCGCAGTCCCGGTAGGGTCTTCCAAGTCTTGGATTACGGCGGAGTGCAGGGCCGACATCGACGCAGCCGCCGGCTTCACGCCCGCGGGCGCACACGACACACAACCAAGCGTATTCGCGGGAACGTCATAACGATAGATCTGTTCAGCGCCGCCGCTGTTGAACGCGCCCGACAGCCGCGACCGGTCTGGAACACGAGCACAGACCCATCGCTCGACATCCGCGCCTCAGGGACGGACGGAGTTCCGGGCGACCCCGCGACCGGGGTCACGTACCCCCCCCGTCCGGTCCGGCCTACCACAGGTCCAACTGCCGCCGGTTCTCGCCCACCGCGGGGCGCACGAACGCGAACGAGGAGCCATCGCTGTCGGTGGCAAGGATTTCCCCCAGCACCACACCGGGCAGATAGGTCAGCGCACCAGTGCTCACGTCGAAGTCATATGTCTTTGGTTCCCCTCCCGGCGAGGCTTCTTCAGCGGACTTCGTCAAAGCGCTCGGGCTCTGGAAGAACGCCTGCGAACCATCGGACGAGGCAAAGACGTAGCCCGGGTTACGTGCTGTTGTCGTCGGATTGGGCATCCGCAGCACACCACCGGGAGCGGACGCGGGCAACCCTCCAGCTTCGGGAAGCAACGTGTCTCGTGAGACAAGCAGCGTGCGTTCGCCGTTTTCACGCACGTACAGCTCGGGCGGGTCTACCGCGCAATTGTTCTGACCCCCGTTGTATGTACACGACGCCGGGTCGGGGCTGACGAAGAACGCACGCGAACCATCCGCCGAGACCTCGTTGCCCTGAGTGTTACGGCCGTGCCCAGAGGCGGCCGGCACCGCACCGAACGGGTCCGGCTTCCCGTCAGGCAGCACACCCGCCTCGCGCAGGACACCTTCTCTATTTTCATAGAACCCCCAAGCTTCGCCCGGCGTGCGAAGCGCGTTCTGAATCTTCCGGGAGCAGCGTACCGGCATACGTGAAGTAGACCGTGCTGAAATCAGGCGTACCACCAGCCGGGGCGATCCCGGAGCAACACGGGATGTTCGAGTTCGGTCCGCCCAAGCCACTCCGCCGCGACAAACGGATCAGGGCCGGTGAGATAGAAATCAGGGCACCCCGGGCTTTCGAGCAGAAATTGGGTCTCGATCATCGCATGCGAAAGATCGGACGAAGGGTCGAGCTGGTTGACTGCATGCTGCTGAATTGCACCTGGGTACTCTGCGGGCAGCAGCGAACGGGTGCTCCAGCCGGGTTCACCCGCCTTCTTCGTCGCGACAAACCAATCGCTGTCACCCGACGGGCTTTCCCCCATCGGCCCCGTGCCTTCAAACAACACCGCGTTCCCATCCGAAGACGCAACCCCATAGTGATTTACGGCCCCCGAATCGACAAGCGAGGTAGTCGCACCCGCCTGGTTGCCGTTCTTGTCCCCCGGCGAGACCTGTTCATAGAAGCGGCCGTCGGGAAGACCTGGAGCCGCAGAGAACTTCGGCGGGCCTTCGATCGTGGCATCGGCGGAGGCCGAGGCGGTCAGGACTGGCAGGGAAGCGAGAAACACCGTCAGCGCCGCCGGCAGGATGGCGACCAGGCGCCTCCACGAGAACTGCTGTGACATTGGCATCTCTTACTTCCCTTCCTTTGCATTAGCCCGACTTGACGAAGATCGCTGCGTGGACCCAAGAGGACCCCACGCGGCCCTGAACCAACCCACTCCCGCTATGCGACCAGGGTGTGACATCACGCGGCCCGCCGCTGGTGTGGGGCGCTGTGCAAACGGATGCTCCGCGCGACCTGCTCGCCCTTCGCGGTGAGCGTCCACGCGTTCGGCTCGCCCTTGAGATGACCAGGGCCGGCGTTGGAGAGCAGCCCGAGGCTCTCAAGGCGCCGCAACAGCTTCGAGACCTGCCCCTGATCCTCGACCCCGCCATACTCGGAGACCTGACGGTTGCTCGCCCCCGGATGCTCCGCGATCCCTTCAAGGACCCGCGCGGTGCGATACGTCAAGCGCATCGTGACGCCCCCGAGCGGGTCGGCCACAGCCGGCGCGTCCGCGGGCGACGTGCGGGGAGCATCCGCGCGAGCAGTCGGCACAGAGCGTGCTTGCTCACGGCGCGCCGCCGTCGCGCCCTGATAGGGCAGCACGATCATCCCCATCAACTCACCCAACAGATCCGTGAGCGGCCCACGCTCACCCCGCAACAATCGCGTATAGACGATCGTGAACGCCGCGCCGACCAACCCCTCCGCGGTCAGCGGCGAGCACCCCACGCCACGCGCACCCTCGAAACGGCCCTCGTCCACGACCGCGGCCAGACCCGCGAGGATCTCCTCACGACGCTCAAGCAACGCGGGGCCGCCACGCGACGCCTGCACGACACAGACCCGCGCGAGCGCCGGCTCGCGATCCAGGAACGAGAGAATCGTCCACAGACCCCGCCGGACCCGCTCACGCCACGCAAGCCGCTCGACACCCGCGGCCACGATCTCCCCCCGGATCGCGCCGACGACATCGTCGAGGACCGCGGCCAGGCACTCCTCGCGGTTACCGAACAGCTCATAGAACGTCCTACGCGAGACACCCGCGCGGCCCGTAATACGCGCGACCGTCGCGCGCTCATAACCCAGCTCCTCGATCGCCCCGACCGCCGCAGCCAACAGCCGCGAACGCTGGATTTCAGTGACCTGCGCACGCGGGAAGCCCCCCCGCGAAGGGATCCGCTCCATGCGCACCCGCGGGGGCATCTAAACCGCCCCCCCGGCGAAGCATCCCGCCCACCACACGGCAGGCCATGAGACCGGACGAAGCCCTCCCCCCGCGCGGGAGGAACCCGGACGGCGCCTGCGCGCCGCGACCGGCGGTCTAGCGGATGGCCCTAGACCTGAAGAGAGAGAGAGAGAGAGAGAGATGCATCAGACCGCTGATGCATCTAGCAAGAACCCCATGCGGGGCCCCACGCATATCCGGCACGTTATTCCCTCTCGAAACCACGCTAAACCATCTCCCTCATACCTTGCGACCCAGTCCCTCTCCCTGACCTCAACATCCTGCCAGTGCACTCCAAGTCAACCACAGACGAGGATCGACCCGAACTAGACCCTATGTTGACCGGCGCCCACTCGACGTGAACACCCGTGTGGCACAAGCTAAGCACATCGAGTGCTTGTTGTCAAGTCCGAAAGCGAAAGAGGGCGCGTCCCCACTCCGGGAAGACGCAAGCGCGCCAAGTTCAAGGCGCAGCCTGCCGCGTTGTCCGCGCGCTGGATACCACCGCTGGCCCTGTGCGGACCGGCCGGATGGAGCTAGACGACGCTAGACGCGCTAGACGACGCTAGACGCGCTAGACAGCGCTAGACTTGGTCTGTGAAGCGCATGGAAAATCCGTACCGCCCAGGGTTCAACGAGCCTCCCAAGGAGCTGGCCGGTCGCGAGGCGATGCTCGAAGATCTGACCGACGCGATCGAAGTGGCGGCGCTCGAGGGTCGCACGCCGAGGCCGACCATGCTCGCGGGCGCGCGCGGAGTGGGAAAGACCGTGCTGCTCGCGCAGGCCGCCGCGATCGCGGGATCCCGGTTCGGATGGCCACGGGTACACGTCGAGATGCGACCCGACACCCCCTTCACCCCGGACCTCCTCGACGCGATCCGACGTACGAGCGAACTGCTCGAGCAGCCACCGCCACGACGCGCGCTGCGAGCCGAGTCGGTGACGCTGCGTGCCGGCGTGCCGGGCGTCGGCGGCGAGGTCCGGTTTGCACGCGCAGCCGAGGACGATCCCACGCCGACCCTGCGCCCCGCGCTCACCGGGCTCGCCGAGCTTGCGGCCGGCCGCGACAGCGGCTTCATCCTCACCCTCGACGAGGCGCACCTCGCATCGCGCCGCGAGATCGCCGCGCTCGCCGCACTCCTGCAGGAGGGCACCGGCGAGCAGTGGCCAGCAGTTGTCGTGATCGCCGGCCTGCCGCTGATGCGCGCCCCCGAGCACTCCGTCACCTACCTCGAGCGCGGCGCCTGGCACGAGCTGGGACTGCTCACGAGCCAGGACACGATGCGGGCCCTGCGCCTCCCTGCCGAGGCGGCGGGAAGGCCGATGGACGAGAGTGCGGCCACGGTCCTCGCCGAGGCGTCCGGCGGCTACCCGTACGCGGTTCAGCTCTACGGACACCACGCCTGGAGAGCCTCGGCCGGACAGGCTCGGATCGACCTCGCAACCGCCCGCGCGGCCCTACCCCGCGCCCAACGAGAGCTCGAACGAGGGCTGTATGCAGCTCGCTGGACGGCGGCGAGCCCGGCGCAGAAACGCTACCTCGCCGCGGTCGCAACCGTTGCCGCCGCCGCCAGCCCAACCACCGCGCGAGCCGTCGCCGACGAGCTTGGCCGCACACCCAAGCAGCTGTCAACCGTACGCGATGACCTCATCAAAGGGGGAACACTCACAGTCGAAGGCGACGAGCTGCGATTCACGATCCCCGGAATGAGCACCTACGTGCTCGCACGGTGACGATCTGGCGCCCGGCGGTGTGATCGCAGCGCGGGCGAGCGAGCGGGCGGGCCCAAATGTCTGCCGCCTACCGCATCCCTACTTCTTCTTCTTCCGCTTGGCGGGGCCGTATTTCCGGTGCGCAGCCTTCTCGCAGGCGGCCCGCCTGCTCTTCGCCTCTCTCCTGCACGCCTTCAACGCCCTGGTGAGCTTCTGCGCGTTCGTGAGCTTCTTCGCCGTCGTCTTCTTCGTCTGAGCCGTGTTTTCCTGGCTGCCTTCAGGGAACGTGATCCCCGGTGTGGCGATCAGCGGCAGCTCGACGGAGGCCGCGAGCAGCGTCGGGAAGCCGGGCGTCGCGAACGACTCGGGTTCCCCGTAGCTGGTGCCGTCGGCGTTGCTCGCCGTGACGCGGTAGTAGTAGGTCGTGCCGGGCTGCAGTTCGCCGAGCGCCACCGAGACGGCTTCCGTCTGGGAGCCGCCGACGCTGCCGAGGCCGGTTGCGGCGCCGTATTCGCCCAGCTGGGTGCCGATTTCAAAGCCGTAGCTGGTCTGTAGGCCGTTCGTCGAGACGGTGCCCGACAGTGTCGCGGAGTTCTGGCTCACGCCGCTCACGCCGCCGGTGCTCACGACCGGGGGCGTCGAGGATTTGGTCGTGAGCGTCCGGTCGAGGCCGGTGCCGCGCGCGCCGAACTTGTTGGTAGCGACGAGCGCGTAGTGGTAGGTGGTTCCCGGCAGCAGCCCATTGACCGGGATCGGGCTTATCGCCCGCGGTTCGCTGCCCGCTTTGACGCCGGCCGAGGCCGTGGTTTCGCCTTCCGCGTAGGGGTTCGCTTTTTCCTGCGCGTCGCCCGCGAGCGCTTTTTCATAGCCCGCCTGGTCGATGTAGGCGAAGTAGTAGCTCGCTTCGGCGCCCTCTGGGTTGACTTCGCCGGAGAGCACCGCGGTGGTGCGGGTGACGCTCTGCGATTCCCCGGTCGTGACGGCCGGCGGGGCGTATGGCGTGAGCGACCCGATCGCGCCCGCGATCGGCTTGCCTTTGTTGATGTTGCCTGGGTTCTGGCTCGTTTCGTTTGTAGCGACGACGCGGTAGTAGTAGATCTGGCCCGGCTGCAGACCGAAGAGTTCTACGCTGACCGGGGTTGGCGGTACCGGTTCTTCGTTTTCTCCCACGGTACCGGTGCCGCCGGGGACCGGCGTGCCTTTGCCCTGTTCGAGCGCTTCTTCGCTGGTCGCGTATTCGAACGCGTACGCCGTTCCCTCGATGTTCGGGAAGATCGTGGCTTCGAGCTTCGCGCTGGTCGAGGTCAGCTTCGAGAACTTCTCGCCTGTGACGGCCGGCAGCTCTGTGTAGGACTGCACCTTGCCCTTCGTCGTGCCGGTCCCGTTCGTCGCCACCACCCGGTAGTAGTACGTTTCCCCAAAACCGCCCCTGAATCTCACAGCGGCCGTCGGTTCGCCGAATTCCGCCGGGAGCGGCGCTTCGCCTTCGACGGTTGCGACTTCGCCTTCGAGTTCTTCCCCGGTCGCTTTGGTCGAGTATTCGAAGGAGTACGTGGTTTCTTCGCTCTCGGGGTTGATCACCGCCACGAGTTCCTTCTTGAGGAGTTCCACGCTCAGGGCGCTCTCGCTGATGACTTCGGGCTTCGCCGCGCCGGTCGTGACCGTCATCTGCGGGCCGGCGGTCGCCCCGTACTTGTCGGCGACGAGACAGAACGCGTACTCTTCGTGCGGGCGCAGCCTGACGGTCGCTGACACGGGCACCGCCGCGTTGCCCGTCACGTTGGAGGCGCCGCTGTCGAAGGGGGTGAGCACGCTGCCGGGCCCGGTGCAGCTCGAGCCCGTACCGGCGTTGTAGGAGAAGTAGTAGCCCACGCCGCCCGGTGCTCCTTCGGGGTTCAGCTTGCCGTTGAGCGTCCACGAGGTACCCGTGGCTTCCGTCGCCGCTTCGGTGCTCGGCGGCGGCGGCGGCGCCTGCGGCGTCGAGCTGCGTTCGAAGACGAAGACCCTGTTGTTCGCCGGTTCTGCGACATACAGGTCGCCGCTGGAGGGGTCCACGGCGATGCCGCCGCCATCGGTCAGCGGCCCAGCGCCGAGGCTTTCGATGGTTCCCGTCACCGGGGCTGTCAGCGTGACGCTCGACCCGAAGTCGACATAGAGCTTGCTGCTCGGCGGGTCGGCGGACATCCCTGTGGGATTTTCATTTTCGTGGCCGACTATTTCGATTAGTTTCCCTTCAGGATTGAATATCTCTACCTCGCCTTTAGCCAGGAGATAGAGATCGCCTTCGGGGTTGACAGCGATCGCCATGGCTTGATAACCAGAGCCGGGTGAAAGGGGCAGCGAGGCCAGGGGCGTGTTGTTGGCTGCATCGCTGAACTCCTGCAGCAGACCACCTTCAGCTCCGTCTGCACCTGCTGTGCTTATGACCCATACGTCTCCGCTGGAGGTGACCGCAACGCCTCTGAGTTCGTGAAACGGGACAAAATTGCTCCCTGGACACGGAGGAGATTCTCCTATATCTTCGCATGTTCCCGTCAGCTGCCCGAGATACGTGCCGTTCGGGCTGAACTTGTCGATCACCTGATGGTCCGTGTCGACGACGTAGACGTCTTCTTTGGAGGGATCCGAAGCGCTCCCAGAGTTATCGACCACGATCGCCCCGGGGGCTGAGAGCGCGCCGGTCGGGGCGGTGCTGCCATTGAACTGGCCGAGGTAGCTGCCGGTGGAGCTGAAGTACTCGACGCGGTTGTTGTGCTCGTCGACGACGTAGACGTCTTTGGTGCTCTGGTTCACGGCGACCCACGCCGGGCCGGAGAGCGGTTCGGGGTCAGCCGGGGTGGAGCTCGCGCCGCCGAACGTCCCGACGATGCTCCACTGTTCGGCCGCGAGGACGGGGGCCGCCGAGACCGACAGGCCCGCGAGTACGCTGAGTGTGGCAAGACCGGCCGTCAGCAGCTTATGGACGTTCCTCATGGTTTCCTCCTCTGGCCGTGGCTGGTCTTTCGCGCCCTGCTCGCCCTGCTCGCCTTCTTCGCCTTCTTCGCCTTGGGGCATCCGGTGACGGCGATCTTGGTGCTCTGTTTGAGCACGGCTCCGTTCTGCGCGGTGAAGGTGGTCGGCATCGTCA
This sequence comes from uncultured Solirubrobacterales bacterium, assembly GCA_963831945.1. Taxonomy (GTDB): domain Bacteria; phylum Actinomycetota; class Thermoleophilia; order Solirubrobacterales; family Solirubrobacteraceae; genus Palsa-744. Next base: position 1,148,143 of record CAWHSC010000003.1, read on the forward strand.
GGCCGCCGGTGCAGAGGTTCCCGTTCGCCGCGAGCGCGGAGTATGGGCCCTCGGGCAGGTACAGCTCGAAGCTCGATACCGGGACATCCGGGACCGTCTTGAACGTGCTGCTTGTGATCCCGGCCTTGGAGATGAACGTCGAACCGACGAGATCCACGCGGACCCCGGCGCCCTGGAGCACCACGATCAGCGACGGGAACGCTTCCCCGCCGTGCGAGACGAAGTACACCGGGCCCATCAACTGCGAGGCGAGCACCGGGGTGGACGTCTTCGCGATCCCGACGACCGACGCCGGCGGGCAGTTGGCGGGGTTCGCGTCGAACACGGCGGCGGTGCATGCCTTCTGCAGGGTGCTCAGCCTTGAGGGCAGCCGCTTGGGGAGTTCGACCTTGACCATCGCGATGTTCGCCTCGGTGCCCTGCGACGCGGCGGGGTAGGAGACCCGCGCGTCGATGCTCGCACCGTTCGCCCGCGACGTCTTGCCCGAGGTGGAGACCGTGAACTTCGGCTGGAACTTCAGCGCCGCGCAGTTCGTGACCTGGAACGACGAGGACACGTTCGCGCTCGCCGCCTCGGTGCTCGTCAGCGTCCCGTCGACCGCCAGTTTGGCGCAGCTGGTCGGGTTGAACGTGAAGCCGTTGTTCGTGCCGACCGTCACGTTCACGAGCCGCAGTTGCAGCGGGATGCCGTCGAGCTCCGTCGGCAACGGGTCCGCCGTCACCGTCAACGCCGACGTTTCGGAGTTCACATCGATCGCCGAGCGATTGACGACCGTACCTTTCCCCGTCGTGCCCGAGAGCGTGTACGGCCCGGCCTTCGCTGGGACGACGATTGAGAGGCCGTAGGGGGCGCCCTTGTAGGGACCGGTGATGTAGACCTTCCCGCCGGTGACGAGGAACGGGTCCGCGCCCGGCCCCGTCTCCACGGTCACTTCGCCGATCTGGCTCTCAGGGCCACAGGTGCCTTCTGCGGCCTGCGGTTCGGGGCACAGGCTGACCCGCGAGAGCATCCCCAGCAGCCCCGGCGGCATCTGGATCTGCAACCCGTTGAGGAACTCGTCGGAGTCCGAGCGCCCGAAGGAGAGCGTGAACGGGCTGAACCCACCCGCCTGATTACTCGTCGTACCGGCGGTGAACGACGGGTCAAACTGCGGACCGAAACAGTTTTCGTCGACTTCGAACGTGCTCGTCGGGGAGGCGTCAGGCGTGAACGGAGTGCTCCACGCCGTCAGGTCGGCTGTTGTGGTCGCGGTGCCGCAGGTGCGGGGGTTGGCTAGCGTCGCGCGCTCGCCTCCCTGCAGCGTGAGCTTGAAGTCCGAGAACGGCAGCTGCGGAGTGTTATCGAACGTCGTCGTGATCTGACCTGTCTGCTGGTTGATCTGCCCGGTCCCTTCGAGCTTGACGACGATCCCGTCTTCGCCTTCGCTGACGAACTGCAGGAACAGCCGGACCATCCTCCCATCCGCCGCGTCTGTCGGAGAGCACGGATCGCATTCCGGCGCAGCGAGGTACACCTCGCCTTCCAGATGTTCTTCAAGCGCAGGCGTCTTCACCTCGACGGTCCCGACCTGCGAGTCGCGCGGGCAGCCCCCCGGCGTACCCGAATGCAACTGGAACTGCGCGTTCGTACAATCCCCCAGGCCGTCCGCCGCGGACGGCGAGATCACCGTCCCCAGCGGCAACGTCACCGTCGTGCGCTTCACATCCGGAGTCGCCAAACCTTCCGCTTCGGTGTCCTGCGGCACATGCAGATTGAACGTGTACCCAGCCGGCGCGCCCGCTTCCAGGGTGTCCGGCAGCATCGAGATCCCCGGCTTGAACGACAGCTGGTTGCAGCCCGTCGCGGTACCCATCGAGGTCTCCGCCGTGCCCGGCCCTTCGAACACACCCGGACCCGCCCCTTCCCACGAGTCGGTTTCGAGCGTCGCAACAAGCGGAGTCGAGCACTGCGACGGATTCGTCAACAACGGCACCCGCGTCTCGTTGACGACTTTATCTTTCAGACCTCCTCCCCCGTCGAATTCTTCGACGCCGGGGCCGCCGAAGCTGATCTGCGGCCTCCCTCCAACAATGTTCGCAGCGGTTAGATTCTTGGCTCCGGCGTCGGGTCCGGGGCCGTTGTGTTCGGCGGGGACCCCCCAGATCGTGACCGAGCTCATGTAATCGCCCGCTGCGCCCGTAATGTCCGGCACCGTCACGCGAACGTTGTATTCTCCGTCGGAGAGCACGCTCGTATCGAGCCGCGCAGGGAAGAACAGCGCGTTGAACGCAAACGCCGCGGGCTCACCCGGAGCGGGCGCGATATTGAACACCGGCACCGTCAGTACAGCACGGCCAAGACCGGCACTTGAACGGTTTCCGCTTTGAATGATGAGCGTTGCCGCTCCCACCATCGTATCCTGAGGGCAGTCCGCGGAATTGACGACTTCGGCCATCGTGCAGCGAGGCATCCCGACCGTCGTGCCAACCAGACCGGGTGGCAGATCGAAGCGGACATCCTTCGGCAGACCAGCCGGCCCGGAAAGAAGAGTGCAGTCCACGGGCAGCTCGGCACAGTGTTCTGTTTCGGCTTCTCCGAGCGGGTTGGTCGTGTTCAGGAAGAACTCGTTCGTCACGTTCGGGTGAGCGCCGGCCTGAGCGGTAGACGTCGTGGCGAACAGCGATCCCGCCGCCACACCGTACGCCGGCGTCTGCGAGCTGATCGTCACCGGGGCACTCACAGCGCTGCTGGGGGCCCCGCCCCCGGACACCGTCGCACGGTTCACTTCGGCAGAGCCTTCGGTGTCCGTTTCGACGTGCACCCGGATCGTGACGACCAGCGTGTCCCCGGGATCGACGCGTTCGAGGACCGTGCACGAGGGCGTGGTCGCCGAGAGCGTGCAACTCAAACCGAAGGGAGGGCCGACCACTTCGTGTTCGGGCTCGCCCAGCGGGTTGTGGTAGGCGTTGTCGCCGATGACTTCGACAGCGCTCAGCCCGGGGGGCAGCGAGTCGCCGATCGTTATCGGAACCGTTTCCCCAGCCGCCGCCGAGCCGCCGACATTGGTCGCCGCCACCACCAGCGCATCGGCGCCGGATTGATCGCCCGGCTTGAAGTTCGTCGGGGTGGAGACCGACACGATCTTCCACACCGGACCGGTCGTTTCAGCCGACGCAGACGACACACCGACGATCGACGCGAGAGCGAGGACCACAGCAACAACAAATGCGTTTCTCATCACTTGCCCCTCCGGTTGTTGCTGGCTTTCTTGGCCCTCTTCTTACCACTCTTAACCTTCACACACTTCCCCCGGACGAGCTTCTTACCTTTGGGGCACTTGACCGCCTTGGTCGTGGTTTGCATCGGTGGAGACGACGGCGTTACTTCGGAAGTAGGGTTGCCGAGTCCGGAGAACGCCGCGCTCGCGGGCGCCGCCAGAGGCGAAGGCACCCGCGGCGGACCCTGACAGACCGAGCCTTCGCACGGCACCGCCGCCGGCGGCGGGTTATCGCCCGGGTGAGGAACCCGCGCGTCATACACATCGTACCCGCCGTCCGTATCGCCCGCGACGAGACTTTCCTCCGTCGCGAAGAAGACGTCATCCCCATTTTCGCTGCTATCCATGAGGTAAGAGTCGCGCAAGCTCTTGCCCCCGGAGACCAGGTAGACCACGCCACTCTCCCACTCATACACATCCATCCCCTGCTTTTCGAACGTTTCCTGTCGGACTTCAACCTCCGGCGAGTTGGTGTTCGTATCCTGGGGAACCAGCGGGGCCTGGGTCTGGAAGAAGACACGATCGTCATCGGAGACGTTCCCCCCGTTGCCTTCCGCTATCGACGCCGGCAACGACGTCACACCCGCAGGCGCACAGGACACACAGCCAAGCGTATTCGACGCGGCGTCATACCGAAATACCTCCGTTACCCGGAGATCGTTGAAACCCGGCAACCCGCTGGTCGTAAACAGCACCACCGAGCCGTCGCTCGACATCCGTACCGGTTCGAAGCCACCTCCCGGCAGCTGCGTAACCGGGGTCACGCTTCCGCCACCCGGAGCGGCGGACCACAGATCCAGCTCCGCCGGAGCACCCCCAGATTCCGGGCGCACAAACGCAAACGAGGACCCATTGGTGTCCGTGGCGAGGATCTGACCTACCACATTCGGGAGATACGTCAGCGCACCCGAGCCCACATCGAAGTCATACGTCTTCGGTTCAGACCCGGGAGAAACCTGCCTGGCCGCTTCCGTCAGAGCGTCGGTGCTCTGGAAGAACGCCTGCGAGCCATCGGGCGACGCGAACACATACGACCCATGAGCTTTGACCATAAAAAAGGCGCCTCCTGTCGGGTTGAGCATCTTCGACACACCAGCGGGCGCAGGCGCAGGCAACCCGCCAGCTTCGGGGGCGAGCGTATCCCGCGAGACGAGCAGCGTCCTGGCGCCGTTCTCACGCACATACAGCTCCGGCGGGTCGACCGCACAGTTGTTTTCTCCCCCGAGTCCCGCGCCCGCACACGACGCGGGATCGGGGCTGACGAAGAACGCCTGCGAGCCGTCCGCCGAGACCTGGTTGCTGCCTGCAGGCGCGCTTCCGTGCCCCGACGCGGCGGGCACCGCACCGAACGGATCCAGACCACCATCCGGCAACACCCCCGCCTCGCGCACCGTGCCTTCGCGGTCTTCATAGAACCCCCAAGCTTCAACATCTTCGTCGTAACCTATTTGAGCTTTGGGCTCGGCGTGCGGCGCGCGAGAGGCATCTTCGGGCAGCAGCGTGCCGGGAAAGGCGAAATACACAGTGCTAAAATCCGGCGTGCCGCCGACAGGAGCGCCTGCTTCTCGTTGCTGTGCGCAGTTTTCCACAGCACCAGCGGCCTCGGGCCGATCCAGCCACGTGGCCGGGACGAACGGATCGGGGCCGCTCAGATAAAGCTGACCCTCGCCGACATTCTCGCCATCACCCACGCACAGGGAATCCGGTGGAGCCGCGAACGTTCCGTGGTTGGCCTCGAACATGACATGCGAGAGATCCGCAGACGGATCCAGATAAAAGGGTCCTACATACAGATTTCCTCCGAGTGATTCGAGCGACTCCTGCGCGCGCGGCAGAACAGCCCGGGTACTCCAGCCGGGACCCGAGCGGTTCTTGCTCGCCACGAACGCCCCGCTTGCGCCCCAGGGGCTTTCGCCCATCGCACCGGTCCCTCCAAACAACACGGAGTTCCCGTCCGCCGCCGCGAGCGGTCGCGCTTTAATACTTACGATCGGGTTCGACGTCGCGCCCGCCTCGTTGCCGTTCTTATCCGCCGGAGAGACCTGTTCATAGACCCGGCCATCGGGAAGACCCGGCGCGGACGAGAAGACCGGGGGGCCTTCGATCGTCGCATAAGCGGACGCCGAGGTGGGCAGCGCGAGCAGGGGAGCGAGACACGCCGACAGCGCTACTGACAGGGTGACCAGCAGCGGCCTCCCCGGGAACTCCTGTGGCCTTGGCATCTCACTTCCCCTTCTTTTTGACATATGTCGCCGCGTGGAACCGATGCGGTCCCGCGCGGCCCTGAACCAACCCACTCCCGCTGTGCGGCAGAGATGTGACATCACGCCGCCCGCCGCTGATTGGGGGCGCTGTGCAAGCGGATGCTCCGTGCGACCTGCTCACCCTTCGCGGTGAGCGTCCACGCGTTCGGCTCGCCCTTGAGATGACCAGGGCCGGCATTCGAGAGCAGCCCGAGGCTCGCAAGGCGCCGCAGCAGCTTCGAGACCTGCCCCTGATCCTCGATCCCACCGTACTCCGAGACCTGACGGTTGCTCGCCCCCGGGTGCTCCGCGATCCCTTCGAGGACCCGCGCCGTGCGATAGGTCAAGCGCATCGTGACGCCCCCGAGCGGGTCTGCCACAGCCGGCGTAGCCTCGGCCGCGGGGACACGGGGGGCGCCCGCAGGGACAGCCGGCACGGGACGTGCCTGCTCGCGGCGCGCAGCCGCCGCGCCCTGATAAGGCAACACGATCATCCCCATCAACTCACCCAACAGATCCGTGAGCGGCCCACGCTCACCCCGCAACAACCGCGCGTAGACGATCGTGAACGCCGCGCCGACCAACCCCTCCGCCGTCAGCGGCGAGCACTCCCCGCCGCGCGCGCCCTCGAAGCGACCCTCATCCACAACCGCGGCCAGACCCGCGAGGATCTCCTCACGACGCTCAAGCAGTCCCGGGCCACCACGCAACGCCTGCACCACACAGACCCGCGCGAGCGCCGGCTCACGATCCAAGAACGAGAGGATCGCCCACAGGCCCCGACGGACACGCTCACGCCACGCGAGACGATCGACACCCGCGGCCACGATCTCACCCCGGATCGCGGCGACGACATCGTCGAGGACCGCGGCCAGGCACTCCTCGCGGTTAGCGAACAGCTCATAGAAAGTCCTACGCGAGACGCCCGCTCGACCGGTGATACGCGCGACCGTCGCGCGCTCATACCCGAGCTCCTCGATCGCCCCGACCGCCGCAGCCAACAGCCGCGAACGCTGGATTTCGGTGACCTGCTCGCGCGGGAAGCCCCCCCGCGAAGGGATCCGCTCAGTGCGCACGCGCGGGGGCATCTAGAACCCACCCCCGGCGGAGCATCCCACCCACGACGACGCGGGCCGTGAGGCCGAGCGGAGCCATTCCCGCGCGAGGAGGGAATCCGGACGGCGCGAGCGCGCCGCGACCGATGGCCTAGCGGATGGCCCTAGACCTGAAGAGAGAGAGAGAGAGAGAGAGATGCATCAGACCGCTGATGCATCTAGCAAGAACCCCATGCGGGGCCCCACGCATCTCCGGCACGTTATTCCCTCTCGAAACCACGCTAAACCATCTCCCTCATACCTTGCGACCCAGTCCCTCTCCCTGACCTCAACATCCTGCCAGTGCACTCCAAGTCAACCACAGACGAGGATCGACCCGAACTAGACCCTATGTTGACCGACGCTCCACTCCACGTGGTACGCCGCGACAGTCATTAGCTAAGCACATCGGCTGCTTGTTGTCAAGTCCGAAGGCTAGAGGACGCCGTGGCAGGCCCCCAAGGCAGTCGCGGCGAGGGCCACGGTTGAGGCCTGGGCGTCCGCGCGAGCGTCCCGGCGCGCCGGATGGGCCACTAGAATCGGGGCATGTCTGACAACCCCGTCATCGCGGAGGCCGGCCGGCGGCTGTTGAAGGCCGTGCCGCCACGAACGCGAGTGATCCTGTTTGGATCGGCTGCTCGCGGAGAGCTCACGCAGGACAGCGATCTGGACTTCCTGGTCGTGGAGCGAGACGTCGATGATCGCCACGCAGAGCAGGTCCGGCTCAGGCGCGAGCTTCGGCCGCTGGGCGTTCCGGTAGACGTGATCGTGGTGAGCGAGCGGTACGCCGAGGAATGGGGTCCGGCTCGGGGCTCGATGGTTCATGCGGCACTGACTGAGGGTCGGGTACTGCATGACGGAGCGTGACGCGCTGGACGTAGCGCGCGTCCTGCTCGAGAAGGCAGGGCAGGACGAGGCACTGGTCCGCAAGATCGGGTCAGACACGGACATCGCTGACGAGATGGTCGGGTTCCACGCCCAGCAGGCGGCGGAGAAGCAGATCAAGGCTGTACTGACGGCACACGAGCTTCCACACAAGAAGAGCCATGAGCTGGGCTATCTCGTCGGGCTGATCGACGAGAACAAGATCGACGCGCCGACGGCGCTCGAGCAGGCGGACACGCTGACCGACTGGGCGGTGGAGTTTCGGTACGGCGGCGAGGAGCCGCCCGCGCTGGATCGTGACGCCGCGCTGGCATTGGTCGTGCAACTCCGGAAGTGGGCTGAAGCTCAGATCGCGGCAGTGGCAGACAAGCGAAGGTCGGAGTAGCGATCAGAGGCGGCGACGTGGGCGCCGCGAGCAGGGTGGGGAACCCGGCCGTCGTAAACGACTCGGGCTGGCCACCGAGCCTGCAGCGCTACTTCTTCCTCTTCTTCGGGCCGTACTTCTTTCTGGCCGTCGCTTCGCACTTGGCGCGCTTTGACTTCGGCTTCTCTTTCTTGCACTGCTTCAGCGCTTTCGCCAGCCGCTGGGCGCGCGTCGGGGGCTTCGTCGACGACTTCGCCCTTTCTTCTTCCTGCTTCTTCTTGACAGCCGCTTCAGCCGCTGCCTTCGCTTCCGCCGCTGCCTTGGCTTCAGCCGCCGCTTTCGCTTCCGCCGCGGCTTTCGCTTCGGCTTCGGCTTTCGCCTTGGCTTCCCGAGCTTCTTCGGCCTGGCTCTTCGGCGTCGTGAACGTCGATTCATGGCCGTGTTCGGTGCCCGCGGCGTTCGTGGCGACGATCCAGAAGTGGTACGTGGTGTTGGATTTCAGACCGGCCACTTCGACCGGGGTGACCGCCTGCTGGGCTTCGCCGGTCAACGGGCCGCCTTCAGCCGTCCTCGCCCCGCATTCGTCGGTCAGCGCATCGCATTCGCCGGTCCCGTATTCGAAGTAGTACTTCGCGGTACCACCCGGGTCGACCTTGCCGTTCAGCTTCGCGCTCGCGGTTTCCGCTCCCGCAGCCACTTCCCCCGCCGCTTCGGTTACAACGGCCGACGGCTTCACGACCGCGGGCGTCACGAACACCATGTCCGCCCCGTCGAGCGTTTCGCCTTCGTGGGGTCCCGCTTCATGGTCTTCGACGACCAGTCGGTAGTGATAGGTGGACGGGACGGTCGCCGCGGTCAGGCCGTTGAGCTTCGCGACGACTTCGGCTTCGCCGCCCGCGGCTTCGACGGTCTTTTCGGCAGAGGGTGTGCTGGTGCCGTAGCTTTCGGTCGGGCCGTATTCGAAGTGGTAGTGGACGACCCCGCCACCCACGAGCCTGACCTTCCCGTGCAACGTCGCCCCGGTCGCGCTCACACCGCTCGCCGGGCCTGCTGCTTCGACCGCAAATGGGCGCTTGAATATGTCTACCGCATCACCATAATAGGAAGAGACGTACACGGTCGAGCCGCTGATACCGATCCCATAACCTACTTCGATGGGGTCCGCCAGATCACCGAATTTTTCGACGAGTGTCCCGGAGGGATCGAACACCGTGATTTCTTCTTCCCTCGGACTGACGTACACATCGCCTTCCGGACCGACCGCGATACCACGGATTCTGCTTTCGTCGCCAGCAAACGCGGCGCAGCCGTTCAAGCATTTGCCTTCGCCGTCGTACTCGTACACGCCTTCGTTGCTGGCCACATAGATGTCACCGTAAGAAGGGCTGCTCGGGTCGTTATCGACCGCCAAGCCTTCCGTCCGTACCTGGACGGTTTCAACAAGGTGTTCCTTAATCAGCATCCCTGTCGGACCGTACTCGTTCACACCACCGAGTTCCCCTTCCGCGACATATAGGTCCCCGCGCGAATCGACCGCGATCTCGCTAGCAGACACGAGACCCGTTTTGATTAACGAGAGCTGTTCCCCTTTTGGATTGAACTTGTAAACATCACTGCCAAGGGTTGCGGCATACACATCACCACGACTTGCGCTCGTCGAGTGATCGACCGCCAACCCCGTAACAGCAGGAACCTCGATTTCGAATTCGAATTTGCCGCTCGAACCGTATCTGTCCACAGTTCCACCAGACAGCCCGTTCGCTACGAACACTTCGCCTTCGAGGCCAACCGCCAAACCCCGCGGACTGTTGAAGCCCCCAGGTGGCACTTCAAGCGACCCAGAGAATTCGTGGGGATTGGCGGCGAGGGCGACGGGGGCCGAGAAGGCGAGGACGACCAGGAAGGACATGAGCGAGGTGGCGACTCTCGCCAGGCCGCTCGCGCATGGCAGGCGACGCGCTGCGGGCCAGCCTGCCGCCGTGAGTTTTGACACTAGGTTTCTCATTATCCAATCCTCCGGTCGTGGCTGGCTCTCTTGGTCTTTGTCTTGGCCGTGGCGTACTCGGCCTTGGCCTGTTTTTCGCACTTCGTGCGCTTGCTCTGCCTCTTGTCCTTCTTACACGTCTTCAAAGCTTTGCTGAGCTTTTGGGCGTTGGTGAGGTGCTTCGTCAAGGCCGTTGTGCCCGTGTTCACTTCGCTGCCTGTCGGGAACGCGATCGGGGGGGTGGCGATCAGGGGCAGCGCGACGGGGGCCGTGAGCAGGGTGGGGAAACCGGGGGTGGTGAACGTCTGCGATTCGCCGTAACTCGTGCCGTCGGCGTTGGTCGCCGTGACCCGATAGTAGTAGGTGGTGCCGGGCTGTAGTTCTATAAGCGTCAACGTGACGGCTTCGGTTAGGGAGCCGCCGACGCTGCCGAGGCCGGTCGTAGGACCGTAGTTCCCGGGTTCGGTCCCGATTTCAAAGCCATAGTTGGTCTGCAGGCCGCCCGTGGCGACGGTGCCCGAGAGCGTCGCCGTGTTCTGGCTGACCGCGCCCGCGGGGCCGGTGGTCACGATCGGGGGAGTGCGAGAGAGGGTCGTGAGTGTCTCGTCGGGGCCAATCGTGACACCGACGAGATTCTCGGCGACGAGCGCGTAATGGTAGGTCGTGCCCGGCAGCATCGCGGTGGCGAGAATCGGGCCGACCGCCTGCGCCGCATAGCTCTCGTCGGGCACGATGATTTTTTCGAACTTATTCTTTTCTACGAGTTCCGTGAGCTCGATCGGGGCCGTGCCTTCGCCTTCGGCGTAGGGGTCCGCTTTTTCTTCCGCGTCGCCCGCGAGCGCTCTTTCGTACTCCGCCTGGTCGATATAGGCGAAGTGGTAAGTCGTTTCCGCGCCCACCGGGTCCACCGTGCCTGCGAGCGTCGCGGTGGTGCGGGTGATGTTCTGCGCTTCCCCGGTGCTGAGGAGCGGAGAGCCCTGCGTCGTGAACTGGCTGTCTTCGCCCGCTGTCGGTTTGCCTTCGCCTACGCTGGTCGCGTTGCTCGCGAGGACACGGAAGTGGTAGGTCGTGCCAGATCGCAGGTTGATAGCGGTGGCGCTGACGTGCTGGAAGCCGCGCCCCGTGAGCGCTGTCTCACACGGCACCGCCGCGGCCGTCGCGTAGCCGGTTTCCGCGAACGCCTTTGCGTCGACGTACTGAAATTCGCAGACCGTGCTCTCATTCTCGGGGTTGACGTTCGCTTCGAAGATCGCCCCGGATGGGGTGATGCTGCCTTCGTGCACCCTCTCACTATCGGATTCGACTGCCGGCGCGAAGGACAACGTCGTGAACGTGAGAGTCGATCCGGAGGTGGAGCCGTACTTGTACGCAACGAGACAGAACGCGTAGGTAGTTCCCGGTTCGAGACCCGTCACCGTCGCCTGCTCGGGCACCTCGCCGCTGCCCCTCGCGTTGGCCGCACCGTTATCGAATGGCGTCGTGATGCTCCCGGGACCGGTGCAGCTCGCCCCTTCGTCGTAGGAGAAGTAGAAGCCGACGCCGCCCGGCACCGCTTCCGGGTTCAGCTCGCCGTGGAGCGTCGCCGAACCGTGCATGACTTCCTGCGCCGCTTCGGTGCTTGGCGACGGCGGCGGCGTTCCGAGCGCAAAGACATCGACGTCGTCGCCGGCGTGTTCAGCGACGTACACACGGTGAGTCGCAGAGTCTACCGCGACGGCGCCGCCGCCGATCAAGGGCCCAAAACCGAACGTTTCGAGTGGCGATCCGTCCGCGGCGAGCTCGGTTACGGTGGTCCCGCTATCAGGAAGGCCACTGTTTTCGGCGCCAACGGCCCCGTTGTCAACGTAGACGTTGTCGTTGGAGAGATCGACCGCAAACCCGGTCTTGTAACCTGCGCCGCCCACTTCTTTGACAAGGGTCCCCCCCGCGCTGCCCAACTTCTCGAGCAGCGTCGGCTTTTCGTGGCTGTTAATGTAGAGGTCATCTTCAGAGTTGACAGCAAAACCACGCTCTGCAACCCCTTCGCCCAGATCTGATCTTTGAGAGATTGATTCGTTTACGAGCGCGTCATTGAAACCGTCTACTGCAGGATCGATACCCACCGCATAATAAACCCACACGACACCGCTCGGATCGACACCGATACCCTCGGTTGCATCGATTCCAGCGAACGCAGCTTTGGTCAGCTGACCGACGTATTCGCCGGCCGGTCCGAACTTCTCGATCGCGTTGTCAGCGGTGTTCGTGACGTAGACGTCGCCGTCGGACGGGTCGCCCGGGTTACCGGAATTATCGACGGCGATCGCTTCGGGGGAGTCAAGCTGCCCCGCGCCGGAGCCCGCGATCCCCGTCTGGCAAGCGCTGGTGCAGACCTGATATTCATTCTTGCCGTTGGCGCTCACACCCCAGCCCCAGGCGGCGATGAAGGCGCCGGTGGAGCTGAACTGCTCGATGCGGTTGCCGCTCGCGTCGACCACGTAGACGTCGCCGACGTCGCCGGGCGTCACTTCGTTCACGGCGACCCCGGCCGGGCTGGAGAGCGGGTCGGGGTTCGGCGTAGAGGAGTTCGCACCGCCGAACGTGCTGCTGAGGCCCACCTCTTCGACCGCGAGCGCGAGCGCGGGTGCGGCGGAGAGCAGGAGCCCAGTGGCCAGCACGCCGGCAGAGACAATTCGTTTGAGATTCATCGCTTCGCCCTCCGGTCGTGGCTGGACTTTCGAGCCTTTCGGGCTCTGCTTGCCTTGCTCGCCCGCTTCGCCTTGGGACACCCGGTCACGGTGATCGGTGTGGATTGGTGGATTTCCGCGCCGTTCTGGGCGACGAACAGGGTCGGCATCGTGAGCTTGCTCGTGCAGAGATCCCCGTTGGCGGCGAGCGCGGAGTACTGGCCCTCGGGGAGGTACAGCTCGAACGAGTTGATCGGCACGTCGGGAATGGTGTTGAACGTCGAGCTCGTGATCCCGGCCTTGGAGATGAACGTCGCGGCGGTCAGATCGACCCTCACACCGTCGCCCTGCAGGACGATCACGAGGCTCGGGAACGCTTCCCCGCCGTGGGAGACGAAGTACACCGGGCCCGTCAACCCGACGGGCAGCACCGGAGTGCTCGCCCTGACGATCCCGATCACCGACGCCGCGGGGCAGTTCGCGGGGTCGGCTTCGAAGGTCGTGGCGGCGCACGCCTTCTGTAGCGTCGTTAGCCGCGAGGGCAGCCGCTTGGGGAGTTCGACCTTGACCTTCGCGAAGTTCGCCTCGGTGCCCTGCGACCCCGCGGGGAAGGTGACCTTCGCGTCGAGGCTCGCACCGTCCGCCCTCGACGTCCTCCCCGAGGTCGAGACCGCGAACCTTGGCTTGAACTTCAGCGCCCCGCAGTTGGTGACCTGGAAGGACGGGGACTCGCTCGCGCTCGCGGCGTCCGTGCTCGTCAGCGTGGCGCCGATCGCCATTTTGTCGCAACTGCTCGGGTTGAACGTGAAGCCATCGTTCGTGCCGACGGTCACGTTGACGAGCCTCAGCTGCAGCGGGATGCCGTCGAGCTCCGTCGGTAGCGGGTCAGCGGTCACGGTCAGCGCCGCGGTCTTTGGGTTGACGCTGATCGCGGAGCGGTTGACGACCGTGCCGTCGCCCGTCGTCCCCGAGAGCGTGTAGGGGCCCGCCTTCGCGGGGACGACGATCGACAGGCCATACGGAGCGCCCCTGTACGGTCCGGTGATATAGATCTTCCCGCCCGTGACGAGGAACGGGTCGGCGCCCGGGCCGGTCTCCACCGTCGTTTCGCCGATCAAGCTTTCCGGGCCGCAGGTCCCCTCGTTCGCCTGCGGTTCGCCGCACAGCGAGACCTTGGAGAGCATCCCCAACAGCCCCGGCGGCATCTGCACCTGCAGCCCGTTGAGGAACTCGTCGGAGTCCGAGCGGCCGAAGGAGACCGTGAATGGGCTGAAGTCCCCCGCCTGGTTGCTCGTCGTGCCCGCCGTGAACGACGGGTCGAACTGCGGGCCGAAACAGTTTTCATCGACGTCGAACGTGCTCGTCGGCGTCGCATCGGGCGTGAACGGCGTACTCCACGCCGTCAAATCGGCCGTCGTGGTGACTTCCCCGCACGTCCTCGGGTTCGCGAGCGTCGCACGCTCCCCCCCTTGGAGGGTGAGCTGGAATTCGCTGAACGGCAGCTCTGGGGTTTCGTCGAACGTCGTCGTGATTTGACCCGTCTGCTGGTTGATCTGACCTCGGCCTTCGAGCTTCACGACGATCCCGTCTTCACCTTCGCTGAAGAACTGCGCGAACAGCCGGACCATCCTGCCGTCCGCGGCGTCCGCAGGTGTACAGGTCCCGCCCACCCCGGTACACTCCGGAGAGGCGAGATACACCCGGCCCGTCAGGCGTTCTTCGAGCGCCGGGGTCTTGACCCGCACCGTCCCGACCTGCGAGTCACGCGGACAGCCACCCGGAGCGCCCGAATGCAGACCGAACTGTTCGTTGGAGCAATCCCCCAGACCATCCGCCGCCGATGGCGAGATCACCGTGCCGAGCGGCAACGTCACCGAGGTCCTCCTTACATCCGGCGTCGCCAAACCTTCCGCTTCTGTGTTCTGCGGCAGGCTCAGGTCGAACGAGTAGCCCGCCGGCGCGCCCGCTTCCAGCGTGTCGGGCAACATCGAGATGGAAGGCTTGAAAGACAGATCGCCGCAGCCGGTGTCCGTGCCCATCGAGGTTCCCGCTTTCGCGAGCACCCCCGGACCCGGCGCTTCCCACGAATCCGTTTCGAGGATCCCTTCGAGCGGAGTGGAGCACTGCGACGGGTTCGTCAACAACGGCACCCGAGTTGCGAGGGCAACCTTATTGAGTTTACACTCGCCGTTGATGCATTCTACCCTTTCTTCGGTGCCAGGACCGCCAAAGCTATACTCCGGCACTCGACCGCTCTCATACAGAAATCTGGCCCCCGCCGGGTTCAAGGCCAGGGCGTCCGGCCCAGGACCGTTGTGTTCGGCGGGCACCCCCCAGATCGTGATAAAGCTCGCGTAGTCCGCGGCGCCCGCTGTAATGTCAGGGGCGCTCACACGAACCCCGTAATCACCACCGGAGAGCACGCTCGTATCGAGCCGCACGGGAAAGAAGATCGCGTCGAACGCGAAGGCGGCGGGCTCGCCCGGCGCCGGCGCGATATTGAATACCGGGACCGTGAGCGTGATGCGCCCAGTCGCGCCATCGACGATGATGACGGTCGCCGTCCCCACCATCGTATCCCGAGGGCAGTTCGATTCGTTGATGACTTCGGCCATCGTGCAGCGCGGCACCCCCACCGTCGTGCCGACGAGGCCGGGAGGAAGATCGAAGCCGACGTCCTTGGGCGCACCGACCGGTTCAGAAGCGAGCGATCCAAACGTGCAATTATTGATATCGGCCTGGCATTCCTGGTCGTGCGGGTTGACCGTGTTCAGAAAGAAGTCCGTCGTCACGTTCGGATGGGCGCCGGCCTGTCTGGTAGATGTCGCGGCCAGCAGTCCCCCTTCCGCCACCCCGTACGCCGGCGATGCGGAGCTGATCGTGATCCGGTCGGCCACAGACGCGCTCGCGGCGTCGCCGCCGGACACCGACGCTCGGTTCACTTCACCGGAACCTTCCACATCCGAGTTGACGTCGACACGGATCGTGACGACCAACGTGTCCCCGGGATCGATGCGATAGGGGTCCGTGCAGGTCAGAGCCGGCGACTGCGCGCAACTCAAACTTTCCGGGGGGTTAGAGGCTTCGCCACCGAACCCCAGGGCACCGACCGGCGAGGCGAGGGGGTCCTTGTAAGCGTCGACGCCAAGGATTTCGACCGCGGTCAACCCGGCGGGCAGCGAGTCGCTGATCGTGACCGGGCTCCCATCGGTCGAGGCTCCGCCGACGTTGACGGCCGTCACCAAGATCGCGTCGCTGCCGGTCCGATCGCCCGGCCTGAAGTTCGTCGGAGTGGAGACCGCGATGATCCTCCACACCGGGGCTCCCGCGGCCGAAGCGGAGGAGGCCGAGCACAGCAGACCCAGAAGCCCGATCAAGACCACGGAGGCAGCCGAGGGAAACCTCTGTGCGATGTGCATGATTATCTGCTCCCCTTGCCGTGAGTTGACCGCTTGGCCTTTCGCTTGACACACTTGTTCCTCTTCCTGACGAAGCCCTTGTCGCATTTCGTCGCCTTGGGCGTGGATTTCGGTTTGGCGGCCGGCTGCAGCGCCGATTCCGGCGCGACGTCGCCGAGGCCGGAGAAGGTCGCGCTGGCGGGGGCGGCGAGGGGAGTCGGCACTCGGGGTGGGCCCTGGCAGACCGAGCCTTCGCAGGGAACCGCCGCGGGTGGCGGGTTGTCCCCTGGGTGCGGAACTCGCGCGTCGTAGACGTCATACGCACCGTCGGTGTCGCCGGGAACCAGGCCATCGGTGGTCGCGAAGAACACGTCGCTGCCGTTTTCGCTGTTATCCAAGAAGTACGAGTTATGCATGCTCTTGCCGGAGGAGATCAGGTAAACGACGCCGTTCTCCCACTCATACACATTGCTAAGCCCATCCGCGTCCTGCGGCACCAGGGCGGCCCTCGTTTCGAAGAAGACACGACTGCCATCGGCGGAGACCCCACGCTCATCGACCATCCCGCCTTCGCCTGTCGACCGTTCGTCGTCCAACATCTGCGAGAACCCCGCGCTCGACGGCGTGACGCCGGCCGGCGCGCAGGACACGCAGCCGAGCGTATTCGCCGGGGCGTCATAGCGAAATATCTCTTCCACGCCGGCGTCGTTGAAACCCGGCAACCCCTCGGCGGTGAACACGACCACCGAACCGTCGCTGGACATCCGCACCGGTTCGGCGCCCGCATCCGGCAGCTGCGTGATCGGGGTAACACTCCCGCCGTCCGGGCCGGCTGACCACAGGTCGAACTGTGCCGGGGAGGACCCAGCCGCGGGCCGCACGAACGCAAGCGACGAGCCATCCGCGTCCGTGGCGAGGATCTGCCCGACGACACCGGGAAGATACGTCAACGCACCGGTGTTCACGTCGAAGTCATAAGTCTTCGGTTCCGCCCCAGGGGAGGCTTCTTCAGCAGGCTCTGTCAGATCGTCCTCACTGCGGAAGAACGCCTGCGAGCCGTCGATCGAGGCGAACACATACGAACCGTTGACATACTGGCTAAGGACTTCTCTAGCCTGCTTTGCGGGGTTGGGCATCCGCAACGCACCGTCGGGGGCAGGAACCGGCAGGCCACCGACTTCGGGGAGTAGCGTGTCCCGCGAGACGAGCAGCGTCCGTTCCCCGTTCTCACGCACGTACAGTTGCGGCGGATCGACGGCGCAGTCGTTCTCGCCCTCGACCTGTTTGCATGAGCCCGGATCGGGGCTGACGAAGAACGCCCGCGACCCGTCGGCCGAGACCTCGTTGCCGGCGCGCGCTTTACCGCGCCCGGAGACGGCGGGCACCGCGCCGAACGGGTCGAGGCCACCGTCGGGCAGGACGCCCGCCTCGCGCAGCGCGCCTTCGCGGTCTTCGTAGAAGCCCCAGGCTTCGCCCCCGTTTTCTCCCCCGGTTGCGTGCGGCACACGGGAGGCGTCTTCGGGCAGCACGGTGCCGGGGACGGTGAAGTAGACGGTGCTGAAGTCGGGCGTTCCGCCCACGGGGGCCCCAGATTGGTCGTAGACTGCACAGTCCTCGATCGGATCCGGAATCTCGGGCTGCTCCAGCCACGTCGCCGGGACGAACGGGTCGGGACCAGCGAGATAGAGCTGATTTTTCCCACAGGTGGCGGCGGTCGTCGCAAACCTCCCTACCCCGGGTTGGACCATGACGTGAGAGAGATCCGCGGAAGGGTCGATATAATTCGGCTTAGAGTTCAACACTCCCCCGAATTCCTCGGTCGACTGCTGCGGACGCGGCATCGCAGCCCGCGTGCGCCACCCGGCGACCGACCGCTGCGCCACGAAGAACAGCGTCAGCGGCGAGGCCGTTTCACCCATCGGGCCAGTTCCTTCGAACAGCACTGCATTCCCATCGGTCGCGGCAACGGCATAACGCGATTCCCTGCCCTCCTCATGCAAAATTTCGTTTGTGCTGGCGCCCGCCTGGTTGCCGTTCTTGTCCGTGGGGGAGACCTGTTCGTAGACGCGGCCGTCGGGCAGCCCGGGGGCGGTGGAGTAGATCGGGGGCGGGGCGATGGTCGCGTAGGCGGACGCCGAGGCGGGCAGCGCGAACAGGGGAGCGAGACACGCCGACAGCGCTACTGACAGGATGACCAGCAGCGGCCCCCCGGGGAACTCGTATGGCCTTGGCATCTCACTTACCCTTCTTCTTGGCATGTACCGCCGCGTGGAACCGATAGGGTCCCGCGCAGCACTGAACCGACCGACTCCCACGGTGCGACGGAGGCGTGACATCACGCTGCCTCCCGCTGGCGGGGGGCGCTGTGCGAGCGGATGCTCCGTGCGACCTGCTCACCCTTCGCGGTGAGCGTCCACGCGTTCGGCTCGCCCTTCAGATGACCAGGGCCAGCATTCGAGAGCAGCCCGAGGCTCGCAAGACGCCGCAGCAGCTTCGAGACCTGCCCCTGATCCTCGACCCCACCGTACTCCGAGACCTGGCGGTTGCTCGCCCCGGGATGCTCCGCGATCCCTTCAAGAACCCGCGCGGTGCGATACGTCAGGCGCATCGTGACGCCCCCGAGCGGGTCGGCCACAGCCGGCGCGGCCTCGGCGGACGTACGGGGAGCATCCGCGCGGGCAGCCGGCACAGAGCGTGCCTGCTCGCGGCGTGCCGCCGCCGCGCCCTGATAAGGCAGCACGATCATCCCCATCAACTCACCAAGCAGATCCGTGAGCGGCCCACACTCACCCCGCAACAACCGCGTATAGACGATCGTGAACGCCGCGCCGACCAACCCCTCCGCCGTCAGCGAAGTGCACTCCGCGCCACGCGCACCCTCAAAGCGACCCTCGTCCACGACCGCGGCCAGACCCGCGAGGATCTCCTCACGACGCTCAAGCAACACCGGGCCACCACGCAACACCTGCACCACACAGACCCGCGCGAGCGCCGGCTCACGATCCAAGAACGAAAGGACCATCCACAGACCCCGGCGGACCCGCTCACGCCACGCCAGCCGCTCGACACCCGCGGCCACGATCTCCCCACGGATCGCCTCGACGACATCATCCAGAACCGCGGCCAGGCACTCCTCGCGGTTCTTGAACAGCTCATAGAACGTGCGGCGCGACACCCCCGCGCGGCCCGTGATACGCGCGACCGTCGCGCGCTCATACCCAATCTCCTCGATCGTCCCGACCGCCGCGGCCAACAGCCGCGAACGCTGGATTTCGGTGACCTGCGCACGCGGCGCATCAAGCACGGGCATCTAGAGCCCACCCCCCGCGCGGGAGGCATCCGGACGGCGCGAGCGCGCCGCGACCGATGGCCTAGCGGATGGCCCTAGACCTGAAGAGAGAGAGAGAGAGAGAGATGCATCAGACCGCTGATGCATCTAGCAAGAACCCCATGCGGGGCCCCATGCATATCCGGCACGTTATTCCCTCTCGAAACCACGCTAAACCATCTCCCTCATACCTTGCGACCCAGTCCCTCTCCCTGACCTCAACATCCTGCCAGTGCACTCCAAGTCAACCACAGACGAGGTTGACCCGAACTAGACCCTATGTTGACCGACGCTCCACTCCACGTGGTACGCCGCGACGTCAATAGCTAAGCACATCGGCTGCTTGTTGTCAAGTCCGAAGGCGAGCAGACGCGATGACGAGTCCCCGGATGTCCGTGCGCCACGGCCACGACAAACGCCGGAATCCGTGATAGGTAAACGGGACTCGCTACATCTCCCGCTGGCCGTGCGGCGCACCCAGCGCGGCGAGGCGCTCCAGGAACGGGGCGGGCGGGAACGCCTCTGGGCCGAGCACTCCAGTGCCCCGCCAGGCACCCTCGTCGAGCAACTCGAGCGCCACGACGGGGTTGACCGCGGTCTGCCAGACGACCGCCTGGCTACCGTAGTCGCGCATCGTCTGCTCGTTGTCCACCACGTGGTAGAGGTACGTCGAGCGCGGATTGCCGTCCCTGCCGGTGCCCTTCACCCACGTGCCCGCGCAGGTGCGGCCGGTCATCCGCTCGCCCAGCGTCGCGGGGTCGGGCAGCGTGGCGGCGACCACGTCGCGTGGGGAGACCTCCACGCCGCGCACCGTCACCGGCCGGGTGGAGTCCAAGCCAAGCTTGTGCAGCGTGCGCAGCACCCCGATGAACTCCTCCCCCAAGCCGTACTTGAACGTGACACGCTCACACTGCACCCAGCGGGGGATCAGCACGACCTCCTCGTGCTCCACGTTCACGCACTCGACGCTGCCGATCCCCTCCGGGAACTCGAACACCTCCGGCTCGGAGAACGGCGGGGTGGTGTAGAAACCGCGCTCGCGCTCCCAGATCAGGGGCGGATTCAGGCACTCCTCGATCGTCGTCCAGATCGAGAACGTCGGTGCGAAGTCGTACCCCTCCACGACGAGATCCGCCCCGTCGCGCACCCCCACCTCCTCGATCTTCGAGAACAGCTCGTCGGCGGCGTAGCGCGCGAACACGTCGGAGAGCCCCGGCTCCACGCCGATCCCCACGAGCGCCAGCAGCCCCGCCTGCTCCCACTCCTCGTGGCGCTTGAGCTGGTGCTCGCCGAGCATCACCCCCGGCAGCTCGTACGGGCGCTGCTCGTGGGGCTTCGAGAGCGTCATCGCCATGTCCAGGTACGTCACCCGTGCCTCGAACGCCGCCGCGAAGATCGGCTCGTTGAAGCGCGGGTCGCAGGCGTTCAGCACCGCGTCCGGCTTGACCCGCTCGATCAGCGCGACCAGTTGCTCCTTGCTAGAGGCGTCCACCTGCTCTGCGGCGAAGCGGTCGGCCTCCCCCAGCCGCGCGACCACGTCGTGTGCGCGCTGCGGCGAGACGTCGGCCAGCACCACCTTCTCGAATGTCGGCCGCCGCTGGGCGATCGCCGCAAACGCGGCACCCACGCCACCTGCTCCGACCACCAGGACTCGCATATCCTCACTCGATCGTAGCGGAGCGCACGATCACTGCAAGAAGGCGGCGCCTGGCCCTCGCGGCGGTCCTGCTCGTGGGCCTCTCCTACGCGACCCTGATCCAGAACTTCTCCTGGAACCAGACCTCCCACTACGACCTGCTGCAGTCGCTCTACCACGAACAGACCACGATCGACCCCTACGAGCAGGACACCGGCGACAAGGTTCTCTACCACGGGCACTGGTACTCCGCGCGCGCGCCGGGCCTCGCGCTGTTCGTGCTGCCCTGGTACACCGTCCTGCGCGGGGTGGGCGCCGAGCAGTGGGCCCGCAACTCCCCGGCGCAGCCCGGCGACGACGAGCTGATCTACCTCGTCGGGCTGTGGGGCAACGTGCTACCCGGCCTGCTGCTGCTGGTGCTGGTGTGGAACGCCGCGGAGCGCCTGCAGCCCGGCTTCGGGGCCGCCACGGCGGTCACGCTCGGCCTCGGCACGATGGCGCTCGCGCTCTCCACGCTGCTGTTCTCGCATATCTTCACCGCGTTCCTCGGCTTCGCCGCGTTCGCGCTGCTGCTGCGCGAGCGCGACGGCCCCCCGCGCGCGTGGCTGTGCGGGGCCGCGGGCCTCAGCGTCGGCTACGCGATCTCCTCGGAGTACCCGCTTGCGTTGCTCGGCGGCGTGCTCGGCCTCTACCTGCTCTCCCGCCGCGACACGCTCACCCCCCTGGACCTGCTGCGCCGCGGGGGCGCCTACGCGGCGGGGATCGCCGTGGGCGTCGTGCCGCTCGCGCTGTACAACCTCGCCGCCTTCCACTCGCTCACCCACGTCGCCTACGCCAACGTGCCCCAGCAGCACAGGGGCTTCTTCGGGATCACCGCCCCCTCCCTGCGCGTCGCGGCCACCCTGCTCGGCGACTCCCGCGGCCTCTTCACGCTCGCCCCTGTGCTTGTCATGGGGGCGTTCGGCACGGTCGCGCTGTACCGCCGTGGCCGCCGCGCGGAGGCGCTCACGATCGGGGGCGTGCTCCTCTGCTACCTCACCTACAACTCCGGCTACTACCTCCCCTTCGGGGGCAGCTCGCCGGGACCGCGCTTCCTCGCCACGACGCTCCCGTTCCTCGCGCTCCCTTTGGCGATCGCCTTCGAGCGCTGGCCCGGCCCCACGATCGCGCTCGCGGGCGTCTCGATCGTGTGCGCGACCCTCGCCACGATCACCCACCCTCTGATCGGCTACGAGACCGAGACCGTGAGCTGGATGCGCCACCTGCTCGAGGGCTTCTTCCAGCCCACGATCGCCTCCGCCTACGGCTTCGGACGCGGCTGGGGGGAGATCTGGACCTTCCTGCTCCCCGCCCTCGGCGCGATTGTGCTCGCCGCGATCGCCACCCCCCGGATGCGCCTCACCCGCGCCTCGCTGCTCGCCGGCGTGCTCGCGCTCGCCGCCTGGGCGCTGTACGCCCTGTTGGCTCCCACCCTGCTCGGCCTCGACCACCAGGCCCTGCTCGACATCCTGCGCTCCGGGGACCCGCGGGCACTCAATAAGGGCGCCTACTTCGGCACCTACCCGCTGCGCGCGCTGGTCCCGCTGGCCTGCGGGTTCGCGCTGCTTGCGCTGCTCGCCGCACGGGTCTGGCGCAACGCGCCGGGGGAGCCCACGCGTCAGAGTCCCTCGCGCAGATCAACCATCTCCACCGGCACCTCAAGCGCCAATATCTCGGGGTCGCCGGTGTAGAGCGTGGCTTGGTGACGCTGAGCAGTCGCCACGCAGAAGGCATCGGCGTAGGAAAGACCACCACCCGCCTTGATATGCGCGGCGGCGGCCACAAGCGGCCAATCGGGGTCTTCCACCGCCAGCATCGGCCGCAACCGGTCAACCTCCTCACGGGCCGCGCGCTGCCCGAGTCTGCGTTCGGTCCAGTACAGAGCCTCACCCAGGTTGATCGAAGAGATCAACACCTCCTCGGCAAGGATGAGCTCTTTCACGCGGGGAGCGGCAGACTCCCCGCGAAGAAACGCGAGCGCCGCCCAAGCATCGAGAACCTCTGTCAAAGCCCACGCATGCGCCGCTCGCGTTCGTCGGCTTCGACCTCGCGACGGTGCTCGGCTTCGAGTCCCGCGATCGGATCGAGCCCGCCGCCCTTCAGCACGCCCTGCAGCCTCGCAAGGATCGCCCGGCGCTCCGCTGGATCGGTGATCGCCTTGCGGATGCGGATAGCGCCCTGTTCCTCATCGAAGGACACCTGATCGCCCGGACCGATCCCGACCCGGTCACGGATCGCCTTTGGAATCACGACCTGGCCCTTGGGCCCCACCTTGTAAGTCATACTCTGAGTATAACCAGCCATGGACGTAGACATGAAGCCCGCCGCGGCGGGGCATGGAGGCTCCGCCCACGCGCGCCCGGTGGGCGTCGGGCGCCGCGCGGACGATCTCCAGATCAAACCCGACTCAGTTATCGACCGTCTTGACGTTGCAGCGCGCAGCGTGTAGCTGCCTGCAGACCACCACATAGCCCGCGCGGGGCTTGTAGTGGGCGTTCATCAGGCCCGCGTCGAAGCGGGTCTTGGCGGTGCCACCCGTCCAGTCGTAGATGTAGAGGCGCTTGATCCGGGGGTTGGAGGCCGCGACGCCGAACATGAAGTGGAGGACCTTCGCCGCGCGCCTCAGGCCCGAGCCGCGATTGTTCGGGAAGGCGCCGCCGAACTTCACGATCCCGCCAGTCTCGGTCAGCCACACTTCGCCGCCGAGGGCCGCGTCGAGGTCGCGCGTGCGCCAGCTTTCCAGGCGGTTGAGGTCGGAGTAGTCGTGCAGGCCCCAAACCGTCGGCATCAACGTGTGCAGGCGGTAGATCTCGCGCTTGAATTCCGCGATGTAGTCGAGCGTCGGGTAGATGACTTCCTGGTCCAGGACGTCCAGGCCGACGACCGTGCAGGGGATGCAGTCGCGCTTGAGCGCCTGGTAGTACTTCGCGTCTTCCACCGCCGTCGGGCTCGAGAACTGCGCCGAGCCGCTGTGCACGTCGCCGCGGTTGGCCTCGTCCCAGGCCTGGTATTCCCCGACGTGCGGGAACAGCTTGATGAACTTCGCCACGTCGCGCTTGTAGGTGGCGACGCTCGGCATTTTGCTCGGTGTGTACTCGGAGTGGTAGAAGGCCACCAGGATCCGCTGGTGCCGCGCTTCAGCGGCGTGGATCCATTCGGTCGCGTGCTGGAGGTCGTACGGCCGCACGGCCACGTCGTAGGGGACGATGTCGCGCACGATCTGCGTGTGCAGTTGCTGCCACAGCGGATTGGAGAACATCTCGTCCTGGTCGTCGCCGACCCCGGTCATGTAGGACGGCCCGCGGGGGCGCGTCTTCTTTGCCGCGGAGCTGCCTGCGGGCGTCCAGGCGAACGCCAGCGCTCCGATCAGCGTCGCGCACAGCAGCAGGACGGTGGGCCGAAGCCGGGAGACACGCGCCTGCGGCGATCCCCGTTTCGGCCAACGGAGGAGGGATCCGAACATGTTCATGCCAACAGGCTATGCACCCTGAGGTTGCGGGAGCGCCGATTCCCCGGGCTGCAACGAAGCCTGCGGGGCGGCCTCGGCGGAGCGCAGCACGATCACCTCGCCCGGAACGTTGGTGAGCAGCCACGCCACCGCCTCCGGGGTGAATCCCTCCCCCGAACTGTCGGCGCCGGCCGCCACCACCATCCGCTCGAAGCTCTCGTGCGCGATCAGCTCCCGCAGCGCGTGGCGCACCGTACGCCCGCGCTCGATACGCGAGTCGACCGGGACCTCGGCACGCGCGGCGCGCTGCTCGATCGCATCCAGCATCGGCAGCGCCAGGTCGCACTCGCTGCGCAGCGGCACGTCCGCTGACAGGCGCATCGGCACCAGCGCCAGGTAGACCGGCATCAGCGTCGCCCCGTCGATCCGCGCCAGCCGCAGGGCGGCGGCGAGCGCCGGCTCGGAGAGCGCATCCCCGTGAACGGGAACGCGATCCGCCGCACCCGCGTGCGGCTACTCAGCGCGCGTTTGCGGCGTCGGCGCTCGACGCCCAACGCGGCCACGAAGCCGACCGCCAGGGCTGCCACGACCAGGACGCCTGCGAGCGCGGTCATAGCGCCGCCGCCCCCTCCTCCTCCGACTCCGCGTCGCCGGTGCTCGGGCGCAGCGTGCGGTCGGCGACGATCCGCAGGTCCACGCCCGGCAGGCCTTTCAGCAGCCGGAAGGGGAGCGCCGGCTGGGTCAGCCTGCGCCACGCGTTGCGCGGCTTGGGGGTCCCCATCAGCAGGTACGTCGTGCCACGCGAGCGCGCCACCCCGATCGCCGCGTTGGCCACGTCGTCGGCCTCCTCCAACAGCAGGTGCGCGCCCAGCACCGAGGCCAGGCGCCGCAGCGCCTCCAGCTGCTCGCGCTCCTCGCGGCTCGGCGTCGCCCCCGGGGGCCGCACCACCAGCAGGTCGAGCTCCGCCCCCAGACGCTGCGCCGAGCGCCACGCGCGGCGCACCACCCGCTGCGAGCGCGGGGTCGGCGTGACGAGCGCGAGCAGCCGCTCGGAGATCACCTGCGGGGCGGCCTGGGCGACCAGCCGCTCTTCGCTGCGGCGCGCCGCGGGGACCTCGCGCACCAAGCGCTCGAGCTCCACGCCCTCGGCCACCTGGCGCAGCGCCGTCTCGCGCAGCGCGGAGAGGTTCTCGATCTTGAAGAAGTTGCCGAGCGCCGCCGGCACGCGCTCGGGCGCGTAGACCTTGCCGGCGCGCAGGCGTGCGATCAGCGCCTCCGGGGTGACGTCGACGAGCACCGTCTCGTCCGCCGCCGAGAGCACCGCGTCGGGGATCGTCTCGCGCACCCGCACGCCCGTCAGCTGGGTCACCTGGTCGTTGAGGCTCTCCAGGTGCTGCACGTTCACGGTGGAGTACACGTCGATCCCCGCCGCGAGCACGTCGCGCACGTCTTCGTAGCGCTTCTCGTGCTCCACCCCCGGGGCGTTGGTGTGCGCGAGCTCGTCGATCAGGCACAGCTCGGGGGCGCGCCCGAGGATTCCGGGGAGGTCCATCTCCTCCAGCTCCGTCTCGCGATACTGCACCCGCCGGCGCGGCACCGCCTCCAGGCCTTCGGCCTGCGCCGTCGTCTGCTCGCGACCGTGCGGCTCCAGGTAGCCGATCACCACATCGCGGCCGGCCTCCGCCTCCGCCTGGCCCTCCTGCAACATCCTGTAGGTCTTGCCGACGCCGGCCGCCATCCCGACGAATACCTTGAGGTGTCCTCGATCGGCCGGCACGGTCGCCATTGTCCTGCACGCGGCGGGGGACCGCTGAGCCGGGGACGGTTCCGGATAGAGTCATGCGCGGAGAGCCGGGAAGCCTGGTCGGCGTGCCACTACCCGTGGAGATCCTGGTGACCCGGAACCCTTTCGAGATCGCAGCGCCGCAGTGATGTCCGACGCGCTGCTGAGCGTCATCTTCGTGGCCGGCGTCGTGGTGAGCCTCGGCTCCAGCTGGGTGCTGGTCGTCCGACTTGAGCGGGTCGGCGCGCGGCTTGGCCTCTCCGAGGCGCTGCTCGGGATGCTCGCCGCGCTGGCGGCCGACGCGCCGGAGATCACCGCCGCGGTGTCCGCGCTCTCCCAGCACGACACGCACATCGGCGCCGGCGTCGTGATCGGCTCGAACGTGTTCAACCTTGCGGCACTGCTCGGCCTCGCGGCCGTCGTCGCCGGGCGGATCGCGCTGCACCGGCGGGTGATCGAGCTGGGCGGCGCGGTCGCGCTGTGGACCTCGCTGGTGTGCCTGCTGGTCGTGGTCGGGCTCCTCTCACCCGTGGTGGGGCTGCTCGCGGTGCTGGCGGTGCTGGCGCCGTACCTTGCGATCCTCGGCATGGGCCTCGAGCGGCTCGCGCACCTGCGCCTTCCAGATTCCTGGGCGGGCTGGCTGACCGAGGCGGTCAGGGAGGAGGAGCTCGAGCTCGAGGTTGCGATCCACCCCTCCCGCGGCGGCGTGCGCGACGGCGCGCTGGCCGCCCTCGCCGTGCTCGTCGTGGTGAGCGCGAGCATCGCGATGGAGCGCACCGCCTCGGAGCTCGGCTCCCGCCACGCGATCCCCGAAATCGTGGTCGGCGGGCTGATCCTCGCGGCCGTCACGAGCCTGCCCAACGCCGTGGCCGCCGTGTACCTCGCCACGCGTGGCCGGGGCGCGGCGACGCTCAGCACCGCGCTCAACAGCAACGCGCTCAACGTCGTGGCAGGGCTGTTGCTGCCGGGGGCGATCGTCGGCCTCGGCGCGCCCTCCGGGCAGACCACGTTCGTCGCCGCCTGCTACCTCGGCCTGACCGCCTTCGCGCTCGCCTTCGCCTACCTCGATCGCGGCCTGCGCCGCATCCCCGGCGCGCTGATCATCGCCTTCTACGTGGCCTTCGCGGTGGTGCTGCTCGCGAATTCCTAACCACCAAGGAGGTTGTGCACGACCAAGTCGATCAGCTTGATCCCGATGAACGGCGCGATGATGCCGCCGAGGCCGTAGATCCAGAGGTTGCGCCGCAGCAGCGCGCTCGCGCCGATCGGGCGGTAGCGCACGCCGCGCAGCGCGAGCGGGATCAACAGCGGGATCACGATCGCGTTGAAGATGATCGCCGAGACGATCGCCGATTCCGGCGTGCCCAGGTTCATGATGTTCAACACATGCAGCGGACCCTTGCCGCCTGCGCTCGTGGCGTACGTGCTGATGAAGATCGCCGGCAGGATCGCGAAGTACTTGGCGACGTCGTTGGCGATCGAGAACGTCGTCAGCGCGCCGCGCGTGATCAGCAGCTGCTTGCCGACCTCGACGATCTCGATCAGCTTCGTCGGGTTGGAGTCGAGGTCGACCATGTTGCCCGCCTCGCGCGCCGCCTGGGTGCCCGTGTTCATCGCCACGCCCACGTCGGCCTGGGCGAGCGCCGGGGCATCGTTGGTGCCATCGCCCGTCATCGCCACGAGGCGCCCGTCCTGCTGGTGTTCGCGGATCAGCGCGAGCTTCGCCTCGGGCGTCGCTTCGGCGAGGAAGTCGTCGACGCCGGACTCCTCGGCGATCTTGGCGGCCGTCAGGCGGTTGTCCCCGGTCACCATCACGGTCTTAATGCCCATCGCGCGCAGCTGGTCGAAGCGGACCTTCATGCCCTCCTTGATCGTGTCCTTGAGGTAGATCACGCCCAGCACCTGGCTGTCGCGCGAGACCGCCAGGGGAGTGCCGCCCTCGCGGCCGATCCGGTCGAGCTGCGCCTGCAGCTCCGGCGGCGGCGAGCCGCCCTCCCGCTTTACGAACTCGACGATCGAGTCGCCCGCGCCCTTGCGCAGCTGCTGGCCGTCGTAGTCGACGCCGCTCATCCTCGTCTGCGCGGTGAACGGCACGAACGTCGCGTTCAGCGAGGCCATGTCGTGCTCGCGCAGGCCGTACTGCTTGGCGAGCACCACGATCGAGCGGCCCTCCGGCGTCTCGTCCGCCAGCGAGGAGAGCTGCGCGGCCTCGGCCAGCTCGGACTCGGGCACGCCGGGCATCGGGATGAACTCCGAGGCGAGGCGGTTGCCGATCGTGATCGTGCCGGTCTTGTCGAGCAGCAGCACGTCCACGTCGCCCGACGCCTCCACCGCGCGCCCGGAGAGGGCCAGGACGTTGCGGCGCACCATGCGGTCCATGCCGGCAATCCCGATCGCCGAGAGCAGCGCGCCGATCGTCGTCGGGATCAGCGCGACCAGCAGCGCGATCAGCGTCGTCTCGGAGATCGCGGTGCCCGCGAACAGCCCGAACGGGCGCAGCGTCGCGACCACGATCATGAAGATCAGCGTCAGCGCCGCGAGCAGGATGTTGAGCGCGATCTCGTTCGGCGTCTTGCGCCGCTCGGCGCCCTCGACCAGCGCGATCATGCGGTCGAGGAACGAGTGGCCGGGCTCCTGGGTGATCTCCACGACGATCCTGTCGGAGGTCACGCGCGTGCCGCCCGTCACCGCGCTGCGGTCTCCGCCGGACTCGCGGATCACCGGCGCCGACTCGCCCGTGATCGCCGACTCGTCGACGGTCGCGATCCCCTCGATCACCGTGCCGTCGCCGGGGATCAGCTCGCCCGCCTCGATGACCACCACGTCGCCACGGGTCAGCTCCGAGGCGGCCTTCGTGGTGCCGTCGCGCATCGTCGCGACCGTCTCCTTGCGCATCGAGCGCAGCGTGTCGGCCTGCGCGCGACCGCGGCCCTCGGCGAACGCCTCGGCCATGTTCGCGAACACGACGGTCAGCCACAGCCAGACGGCGATCGTGAACGTGTACCACGCCGGCTCGTGGCCGCCGCCGAGCGGCTTGCCGCCAACGCCTGGATCAGCCACGTGACCGTCGTGATCACCGCGCCGATCTCCACGACGAACATCACCGGGTTGCGGACCTGCACGCGCGGGTCGAGCTTCTTGACGCTGTCGATCAGCGCGCGCACGACGATCTCGCGCTGGAACAGGGAGACCGCGCGGCGTTCGGTGGCTGCCGGAATCGTTGACATCAGCGTGTCACTCCAGTCAGGCGATCGAGGGCGAGGTTGAGCTCGAGCACGTTCACTCCCGGTTCGCCGGAGAAGCCGAGGCCGCGCCCGGAGGTGTACTTGGAGATCAGCCCGTCGACCGTCCCCAGGGGGAGGTGACGCACGGCCGCGACGCGGTACGCCTGAATCCAGGCGTTGGCCTGGGAGATTTCGGGGTCGAGACCCGAGGCGGAGGTGTTGATGGCGTCGACCGGGATCTTCGCCACTGTCAGCCCGGGGTCGTATTCAGTTTTGGTGGCTGGGTTCCTGTTCAGTTCGAGGTACGCCTTGATGTTTTCTTCGTTCGCTTCCTTGGTCTTGACGCTGTTGGGCCCTTTGTTGGAGAACGTGCTCGCGGCGGCGTTGTAGGCACCGTCTTCAGTGGCCGACGGGCGGCCCTGGAAGTAGCGCGGGTCCGGTTCGGTCACCACCGCGCCTTTCACTTCCTTGGGCTTGCCGTTCTTTTCGAGCACTGGCGTCCCGAAGTTCTGGCCGATGAGCTTCGAGCCGACGACCTTGCCCGCAACCTTGATCTGCTGCCCGTTGGCGTCGCCGGGAAAGGCGACCTGGCTGATGCCGGTGATCGCGAGCGGATACACGAGCCCGAGCAGGACCGTGAAGACGATTATGCCGATTACGGAAGTAACGATGTCGCGTTTCATCTTCAATCGTTCTCTCAGTACAAATGTCCGGTCAGGCCCTGGACGATCGGTCCGAGCAGCAGGGCGGGGAAGAAAGTGAGCGCGCCGACGAGCACGATCACGCCGATCAGCAACACCACGAACGTTCCGTTGTCGGTGCGCATCGTGCCGAGGCCCGCGGGGGTCACGCGCTTGCCCGCCAGCGCGCCGGCGACCGCGAGCGCGAACAGGATCGGCGCGTAGCGGGCGAAGATCATGTCGAAGCCGCCGAGCAGGTTGGCGAAGGTGATGCCGTGCGAGCCGACGTTGCCGGCGGCGGGCTGGATGAAGCCGGTGTAGCCGGCGAACGCGGAGCCGTTGTTGTTCGCCTGGGAGAGGTAGGCGTAGAAGCTCTCGGAGAAGGCCTGCGGCGTATGGGTACCGAGCTTGGCGGAGGTCGCCCCTTCAGAGATCGACGCACGTCCGGCTTTGCTCGCGGTCGCCAGCGCCGTGCAGAACAGCGCGGCGAGCGGCGTGATCAGGATGCCGAGGCCGGCGAGCTTGATCTCGCGCGCCTCGAGCTTCTTGCCGAGCCACTCCGGCGTGCGCCCGACCATCAGCCCGCCGATGAACACCGCCAGCAGCACGTACAGCAGGATCGAGTACAGACCGGTGCCGACACCGCCGAAGATCACCTCGCTGGCCGACAGGTTGGCGAACGGCACCGCCCCGCCGATACCGGTGAACGACTCGATCGCGCTGTTGACCGCGCCGCACGAGGTGACGGTCGTGACGACGTCGAACAGGGCCGAGCCGGCGATCCCGAAGCGCTGCTCCTTGCCTTCCATGTTGCCGCCGCCCGAGCCGTTGATCACGCCCGTGTGCAGTCCGGCGGCGTGCTGTGCGGGCGAGCCGTGCGCCTCGGCGATGTAGGCGACGCACACGGCGCCAAGGAACATCACCATCATCGTC
Organism: uncultured Solirubrobacterales bacterium; assembly: GCA_963831945.1. Classification (GTDB taxonomy): domain Bacteria; phylum Actinomycetota; class Thermoleophilia; order Solirubrobacterales; family Solirubrobacteraceae; genus Palsa-744. The sequence goes on from CAWHSC010000003.1 coordinate 1,179,104, forward strand.
GCGTAGATCGCGAAGCCCTGGCGGCGGTTGCCGGTCATCCGCCCGTACATGAACACCAGCGCCGCTGGGATTACCAGCACGGCCAGCATCTCGAAGAAGTTGGTGAACTGCGTCGGGTTCTCGAACGGATGGGCTGAGTTGGTGTTGAAGAAGCCGCCGCCGTTGGTGCCGAGCATCTTGATCGCCTCCTGCGAGGCGACCGGGCCCATCGCGATCGTCTGGGTCAGGCCGGTGATCGTGTGAACGGTCAGGTAGGTTGACAGGTTGGCGATCACCCCCTGGGAGGCGAGCACCAGCGCGATCAACACCGACAGCGGCGCGAGCACGTAGAGGATCGTGCGCACCATGTCCTGCCAAAAGTTGCCGATGCTCTTGCCGCTGCGCCCGACGATCCCGCGCACCAGCGCGACCGCCACGACGATCCCGACGCCGGCCGACAGCCAGTTCTGGACGGTCAGCCCCGCCATCTGGCTGAAGTAGCTCATCGTCGTCTCGCCGCTGTAGTACTGCCAGTTCGTGTTCGTCATGAACGACGAGACAGTGTTGAACGTCACGTTCCATGGCGCCGAGTGATAGTCGAGCGGGTTGAGCGCGTGCGGCACCCACGGGGCGTTCTGCGTGCGCAGGATCAGGTACAGCAGCAGCCACCCCGCGAGCGAGAAGATAATCAGGCTTTTCGCATACGCCTTCCAATCCTGCTCGCGCTTTGGGTTCACCTGCAGGACCCGGTAGAGCATCCGCTCCGGCCACCCCAGCAGCGGCGTCAGGATCACCCGCTGGCCGCTGTACACCTTCGCCATATAGCCGCCGAGCGGCAGTGCAAGCGCGGTCAATATGACCGCAAACAGCACGATCGTCAGCCAGCCGGTGAACGTCATGTCCTAGAGGTTCTCCCCGCGGATCAGTGCATAAAAGAGATAGGCGATGATCAGGACCGACACGACCAGGCCGAAGAAGTCGGCGCCGCTCATATGCGCGATGAACGCACCGAGGGGAAGCGCGCTCATATCCTGTCGATCCCCTCGACTATCGCGAGCAGGACCGCGAACATCGCAATCCCGATCAACACCGCCACCACGTCCATACGCTCACTATTCTCGATGCGCCATCACGGCCGCGTGACGATTCACCCCCCGCGCATAACGATTTCGTTACGGCGCCCGACCGGCTGGTCGGCGGTCAGTCGCCACCGCGAAGACGGTCATTGGTGCACCAGTCAAGCTCGCAACGCCCCGATCGGAATGACCGCGACGCCGTCCTCGCGCACGTAGCCGTAGCCTGCGCCCACGATCACGCCCAGTGCGGCTGGGCTGCCGCACTTGCGGGTGTCGACGCGCCGCACGAACTTACGCAGGTTCGCCGCGCCCTCGTCGACCCGCGTCCCCCCGAGCTTGACCTCGAAGGCCGCCCACCGGCCATCGGCCGCCTCGACGATCGCGTCGACCTCCAGGCCGTCGCTGTCGCGGTACTGGAGCACGCGGGCGTCGGCAGCCTGCGCGTAGACGCGCAGGTCACGTACGACGAGCGACTCGAACAGGAGGCCCAGCAGGTTGATGTCCCGCAGGAGCCGCGCGGGCGTCGCCCGCAGCGCCGCGACGGCCAGCGAGGGGTCCACGAAGTGCCGCTTCGGCGCGCTGCGCAGTGCGTAGCGCGAGCGCATGTGGGGAGCCCACGCCGGTTGATCCTCGACGATCATCAGCCGTTCGAGCACGTCGAGGTACTCCCGCGCCGTCTCCTCCTTCAAGGGGCCGTCCGCGCCACCGGTGTCCTCGGCGAGCGTCGTCACCGCGGCGTGCGTGGCGACGTTGCGGGCGAGGCTTGCGAGCAGCCGCCCGACCCTGCTCGGATCCCGGCGTCGGTCCTCGACGCGACCCACGTCGACCCGGCGGATCTCCTCGAGGTAGCCCCGCACGGCGCGCAGCGCCCGCTCGGGCGCCAGATCGCGAAAGCCCGGCCAGCCGCCGCGCGCGATCTCCCCCGCGAGGTCCGCGACCGTCAGGCCGGGGTCGCCGCTGCGCGCGGGCTCCCCGGCGAGCAACTCGGTGAGCGACACCTCGCCGCTGCCGCGGCCCGCCTCGAAGAGCGTCATCGGGCGCATCCGCAGACGGGTGATCCGCCCGGCGCCGGTGTGTCGCGTGATGTCGTCGGTCGGTAGCGCCGACCCTGTCAGGATGAACTGGCCTGGTCGCCGGCGATCGTCAACCGCGCGACGGACGTGGTTCCAGATCGCGGGCTCCAGCTGCCACTCGTCGATCAGGCGCGGCGTCGCGCCGTCGAGGACGAGCGCAGGATCAACCGCCGCCGCCTGCCTGGCGTTCGCGTCGACGTCGAGCAGCACCTCGCTCGCGGCGATCTGGCGCGCCGTCGCAGTCTTGCCGCACGCCCTCGGGCCCTCGATCGCCACCGCGCCGGTCGCACCCAGCCGGCTGGCGAGCTCGCCGTCGACAACCCTCTGTCGGTAGGCCATCGGGTCGGCTCAGGGGGTGTTTTGTAGAGGTTCCAGGGTGCTTATTGTAGAAGTTCTGGGGGGATTATTGTAGAAGTTCTGGAGGGCTTTATGTAGACGTTCTAGGGGGCAGACCCTGGCCCGCCCTCAGCCCGCGAACCGGTACCCCACGCCCGGGTCGGTGAGGATGTAGCGCGGGCGCTCGCCCAATGGCTCGATCTTCGCGCGTAGGCGCGCGATGTGCGTGCGCAGCGCCTGTACGTCGTCCACGTACCCCGGGCCCCACACCTCCCCCAGCAGCGCCCGGTGGGTCAGCAGCCGCCCGCGGTTCTGAGCCAGCACCCGCAGCAGCTCGAACTCGATCGGGGTCAGGTGGACCGCCTCGCCTGCGCGGCGCACCGCGTGTGCGGCCACGTCCACCTCCAGGCCGTCCACCGTGATCGTCGGCTGCTCGTCCGCGCCCTCGCTGCGGCGCAGCGCCGCGCGCAGCCGCGCCACCAGCTCGCGCGCCCCGAACGGCTTCGTGATGTAGTCGTCCGCCCCCGCCTCCAGCGCCCGCACCTTCTGCTCCTCCTCGCCCACCGCCGAGAGCACGAGAATCGGCATCTCGCTCCACTCGCGCAGGCCGCGCGTCACGTCCACCCCGTCGCCCTCCGGCAACACCAGGTCCACGATCGCCGCCCGCGGCGCGCGCACCGCCGCGAGGTCCAGCGCCTCCGGGGCGCTCTGCGCGCTCAGCACCTCGAAGCCCGCCTCGCGCAGCACGACCTTCAGCGCCCGCAGGATCTGCGGCTCGTCGTCGACCACGAGCACCCGAGGGCGCTCGGCGCTCACGCGCCCTGCACCGCCGGCACCGGCACTCCGGGCGCCGGCGCACTGCGCTCCAGCGGCAGCTCGAACACGAACGTCGCCCCCTGGTCCGGCAGTGACTCCACGTGCAGCGTGCCCCCGTTCGCTTCGACGAAGCCCCGCGCGATCGCGAGGCCGAGGCCCGAGCCACGGCGTCCGCCGCGCGCCGTGCCCGCCCGGTAGAACGGCTCGAACACACGCTCCAACTGCGCCGGGGGGATCCCCGGGCCGCGGTCCACCACGCGCACGATCAGGCGGTCGCCCTCGCCCGTCATCGTCCGCACCGCCCGCGCGCGCACCGACACCGCGTGGCCCCCGGAGTGCCGCCGCGCGTTCTCCAGCACGTTCACGAACGCCCGCTCCAGCTGCGTCGAGTCCGCCCGCACCAGCGGCATGTCGCGGTCGATCGAGAGCTGGAACTCCCCCGGCTGGGAGCTCAGGTCCTCGAGCGCCGCGCCGAGCGTCTCCTCCACCGACAGCCACTCCCGCCGCGGCTCCGCCGCCCCCGCCTCCAGCTTCGAGAGGTCCAGCAGGTTGTCCACCAGCCGCGAGAGCCGCCGCGTCTCCCCGAGGATCGCCGCCGCCAGCTCCTCCCGCTCCTGCGCGGAGACCCCCGGCAGCGCGATCGCCTCCGCCGCCGCCGAGATCGCGGTCAGCGGGCTGCGCAGGTCGTGCGAGACCGCCCGCAGCAGCGCCGTCTTGACCACGTCGGCCTGGCGCAGCGCCGCCGTCTCCACCACCCCCCCCTGCAGCCTCTCCCGCTCGAGCGCCGCGCTCAGCAGCGCCTCCAGCGCCGGCACCACCCGCTCCTGCAGGCGGTACAGGCTGCGCTCGGAGCTGTCCGCCGACACCACCACCGTCCCCAGCCGGCGGTCCCCCTCGCGCAGCGGGAACGCCACGCTGCGCGCGTCCGGCTCGACCGCCTCCATCGTGATCGCCGCCGAGGGGAGCTCGAGCGCCTGGGCGATCCGCTGCGCCGCCGTCGGCAGCACCTCCGCGAGGCTGCCCCCCCGCAGCAGCACGCGCGCCATCTCCGTCACGAGGCTCGCCTCCCGCCGGCGCTCCAGCGCCTCGCGGCGCGAGCGCGACGTCGGGACCGGCACGATGCCCAGCAGGCGCGACATGCGCTCAGCGTAGATGAACGCAGCGGCCAGCCGCGGGAGCGGCCATGCCGGCTCGACACCGGTGACGCGCCGAGCCGGTGTGCCCCGCTCACGGCCCCTCCTTCCGGCTCAGCCATGCGTTCGTCCGACCGACCGCCGCCCCCTCATGCCCACAGCCGCTACCGTCGATTCTAGGAGATGGATCTCGATCGAGGTGCAGCACCCATCAGGCCCGCGGCGACGCGGTGGGCGCTTCTGACGGCGCTCGCCCTGCGCGCTCTGCCTGCCGGCCGCCGCCGCCGCGGGCGGCCGTCTCGCCGCTGCCGGCCTCCGACTACGCCGTGCGCCCGGTGTGCACGGCGCCCGCGCTCGGGCACGCCGGCTGCCTGGCGCTGCGCTGGTGCCCCAGACGGAGCGGCGGCTACCGGCGCACACCCCGCTCGGCGCCGCTCGCCGCCACCGGCACCCGCCGGCCGAGCGCAGGCCGGGCGGCCCTCTATGCGGCGGGACAGAAACCCGAACCGCTGACCCCCGGAGAGCTGCGCAGCGCCTACGACCTCCCCACCGAACCGGTGCCGGGCTCCGCTACGCAGACGATCGCGCTGGTGGACGCCTACAACGACCCGGACGCCGAAGCCGACCTGGAGGTCTACGACCACCTTCCCGCGATCAAACTCGCTGAATGCAACGGCGGCGACGGCTGCTTCAGGAAGGTCAACCAGAACGGCGAAAACGCGCGAAGAAGGCGCGAGTGGGACTCCCTTCCCCAAAAGCGCCGCGGAACTGAAGGCACGGGAAGCGACCTGCGAAGAAACCGAACCAGCAGGCCGCGTGCATGGAAGTCGAAGAAGCCGTGGGCTGGACCGTCGAGATCTCCACCGACCTCGACGTCGCCCACTCCCTCTGCCAGAGCTGCCACATCCTGCTCGTGGAGGCCAGCTCGGCCTCCTACGAAGACCTCGAAGCCGCAGAGGAAACGGCCGTCAGACTCGGCGCCACCGAGGTCTCCAACTCCTGGGGCGGCTCCGAGCCCCCGTTCGACAGCATCCCGCCTTCGACCACCCCGGCACCGTGATCACCGCGGCAGCCGGCGACGACGGCTACCTCAACTGGACCGAAGCCGCAGAAGCCGCGGCGAACGACGAAGGGTATTACGTCCGGCGCCGACTACCCCGCCTCCTCGCCCCACGTGGTCGCGGTCGGCGGCACCGAGCTGACCGTGACCGAAGCCGGCGCGCGCAAGAGCGAGACGGTCTGGAACGAGGACCCCGATCCCGAAGGCGGCAACGAGGGCGCGGGGGGCGGCGGCTGCAGCACGCAGTTCGCAGCGCCCGCCTGGCAGCGCGACGGTCCCCGACTGGGCCTCCGTCGGCTGCGGCACCGGCACCGCAGCCAAACGCGCCGTCGCCGACGTCGCCGCGGACGCCGACCCCTACAGCGGGGTGCTCGTCTACGACTCCGAGGAATCCACCGAATAGCTTCCTGCGTGATCGGCGGCACCAGCGTCGCCTCCCCGATCGTCGCCTCGGTGTTCGCGCTCGCCGGCGGCGCGCACGGGGTCGCATACCCCGCCCAGACGCTCTACTCCCGCCTCGGCTCCCCCGCCGGCTTCCCCTCGCTGTACGACGTCACCGAAGGGGGCAACGGCAAGTGCGACGGGGCCTACCGCAGCGGCTGCAGCGGCTCGATGAGCCCGCTCTCCCCGCTCGACTGCGGCAAGGACGTGTTGATCTGCAACGCCGCCCCCGGCTACGACGGCCCCACCGGCGTCGGCGCCCCCAACGGAGTCGCCGCCTTCGAGCCCGAAAGCGCAGCGGAACACGTGCGGCGGGTCGCCGCGGAAGCGAAGGCCGCCGAAGAAAAGAAGACCCTGGAAGAACAGCAGAAGGCCAAAGAAGCAGAGCAGAAGCTGGAAGAAGAAACGAGGGCCGCCGAAGCGAGGAAGGCTGAAGAAGCGATCAGGGCCGCCGAAGCGAGGAAGGCCGAAGAAGAAAGAGTGGCCGCCGAAAAGCTCAAGGAAGAAGAAGAAGCAGAAGAAGCAAGGCAGCGGCTCCGGGGGCGGCTCCACCGGCAAAGGCGGCGGGGAAGTCGGAGCGGGCGACGGCGCGGCTCGGGCGCAGGCCAGCTGACCACCGGCTCGGGGGGCGGTCAGCTCGGCGGCTTCCCCCAGGCGCGGGCACCGGCTCGGGGGGGTCCGCCGGAGCCACCGTCCGCCTCACCCGCCTCGCCCTCACCGCCCGCGCGAGCGCGGTGATCGCCCGCAGCCTGCCCACCCTCTCCCAGGTGGCCTTCGCCTTCACCCTCAGCGCCCCCGCGCGCGTGCGGGTCACGCTCTCCCGGCAGGTCCGTGGTGCACGGGCGCCTGCGGTGGGTGTCCGCCCCGGGCGCGCTCACGCTCGCCGCCGCCGCGGGCCGCGACCACGCCACCTGCGGGGCCGCAGCCCCCTCGCCCCGGGGCGCTACCGCCTCACGCTCACCCCGCGCGCGGCGGGGCGCGGTCGTTCGTGTTCGTGCTGAGGTAGGGGCCGCTCGGCACCCGTCGGCCCTCGGCCCGCTGCCCCACCTCCCGATCACGTCGCTGGCCGGCACGGCCACGCTGCGCGCCTCCGAGCGCCGCCTCCGTCTCGCCGCTGGCGGATGGCGTGCTCCACCTGCTCGCCGCGAGGGGTCAGCTCCCACGCGTTGGGCGCGCCGCGCCGGCCGCCGCCGCGTGTTGACGATCAGGCCCTGGGACTCCAGGCGGGCTGAGCAGCTTGGAGATCTGGCCCTGGTCGACGACCTCCCCGCGGTTGCCCACTTCGCGGTTGTTCGACCCGGGGCGCTCGGCGATCGCCATCAGCACGCGGGCGGTGCGGTAGGTGAGCCTCATCGCCCAGCCCCCTCCACCGCGAGAGCGGCCGCCTGCGCGGCAGCGAGGCGCGGCCGAGCGAAGACCGGCCAGCGGGCCGCGCGAGCTCCCGCTTCGCGGCCGCGCTGCCCATGTAGGGGAGCACGACCAGGCTCGCCAGCTCCCCCAGCAGCTCGCTCGGCGGCGCGGGGCCCGGCGCCAGCAGACGCGTTTGCAGGACCGCCAGCAGCGCCCCCACGACCCCCTCGGCGGTGATCGCGGGAGGCTCGGTGCGCGACGCCGCCTCCAGGCGCCCGCGGTCGATGTACTCGCACAGCGCCGCGATCGCCCTGGCGCGGCTGCGCAGCACCGTCGGACCGGCGCCCAGGGAGTCGACGATCCACAGGCGCGCCAGCTCGGGCTCCTGCTCGACCAGCTCGAGCATCGCGGCGAGGGCGGCTCTGACCGCTTCGACCCACCGTGAGCTCGCCGTCGTACGCCTCGGCCATCGTGGCGCCCGCGCGCTGCGTGACCCACTCGAAGGCCGCGAGGAGGCCCCCTTCGACGTCGGCGAACTGCTCGCGCAGCTGTCCGCGGCGAGACCTCGGCCCGTGCCGCGACGTCCGCGAACGTGACGGAGCGCACGCCCCGCTCGGCCACGGCCTCGGCCATCGCCCTGAAGATCCGTGTGCGCCTGTCGTGCTCCACGGCAACCCTTCGATCGTGCACCCGATCCCCCCGCCTCTCTCCTGCACCCAACCCTCTCTCCGGCACCCTCGCCCGTGACCTGCGGCTGCCGCACCTTACGCAAGCTTGATCTTTGCCACCGGCAGTATCTTCTCATTGTCCAGCCACCGGCGGCACTATTGTAGGGAGGGGTTTTCCAGGGGCACGCAGCTCGCACGCCGGCGACGGCCGTCGGGAGCCCGATCCGCGTCTCGGCGGGGCCGCCGAGCCGCGCCTCGACCGCCCGCGGGTACAGGGGAGCGCCGAGACCGACTCCCGGCGCCGCCCGAGCGGCTCTCTTCGGCGGCAGTCGCGGAGCCGCTGTTTCCCACTCTTCGAGCCTCGCCGGAGCCTCGCGGCGCACGTTTTGTCGCGTGTGTGCAGGGGAAACGCGAGACGCCGCGCGCGGGCGCCCGCGCCGGGGCCGGGCCTCTGCGCAAGTTCGATTGCGCGACTGGGCGATCGGGCCTACCCTCGGCGCGGTGTCTATCCGATCCTTCCCCTGCGCCTGTAGCTCAACTGGCTAGCGGCCATGATGGCAGTGGCGCCCACTCCCCACGTGTAGTCATTCAACCGGTGACGAGCTCTGGGCCCCGCGCCCGTGGGTCTCGCGAGCCGGCGGCTATCTGCCGCGTAGCGGCCGCCTGGCTGGAGTGGGCCTGCACGAGTCGTGAGTGGTCCAAGAGCAGCGGCCTTCTAAGCCGCCGATGTGGGTTCGAGCCCCGCCGGGCGTACCTCCACCAGAGTCCGTAGTGCTCGACCGTGCTCGATCAGCTCACACGGGCCCTGAGCGCGGCCGCGCCGCAGGGCGAGTTCTCGGTGATCCCGCTGTACAACCCGCGCCGGGGCGCCGACGCGCGGGTTTTCTCAGAGACCTCGGCCCGCCCGCCCGGGCGGGCCGCGGACGCGGGCTCACGCCGCGGGAGCTCGCCGCCGCCGCGAGGCGCTCGCCGCGCTGCCCGAGGTGGACGCGGTCAGCGCACACGGGGGCGCACTGACGGTCTGCTTCGCCGACGAGCCCCTCGCCCGGCTCGGGGAGCGGCTGGAGGCCGGCGAGGCCGGCGCGTTGGACGCGCGCGACCTGCTGGGGGGCGCCGAGGTGCTCGTCAACTTCTGCGACGCCAACCCCACGAAGGCGCTGCACGTCGGCCACCTGCGCAACATCGCGCTCGGCCAGGCGCTCGCCGGGGCGCTCGCCGCTGCGGGCGCGCGGGTGACGCGCCAGAGCCAGGTCAGCGACTACTGCCGCAGCATGGGCGAAGCGCTCGCGGGCTACGGGGAGCTGCCCGCGCACCTCACCCCGCGCGCGCTGGGCGTGAAGAGCGACCACTTCGTGGGCGAATGCTTCCCGCGCTACGCCGGCCCGCCGGCCGACCGCCTCGCAGGAGAGTGGCGCCGGGGACCCGGCGCTGAGCGCCGAGGAAGCCGTCCGGCACGACCTCGCCGAGGAGCTGCTCGAGCGCCTGAGCGCCGGGGACCCGGAGATCGTGGAGCGGTGGCGCAGGCTGCGCGGGTGGGCGCTGGAGGGGCACGACGCGACGCTCGCCGCGCTCGGGGTGACGCTCGACCGCGAGGTGCACGAGTCGGACTCCCGGCCGCTCACGCGCTGGATCCTCGACGCGGGGCTGGCCAACGGCGTGCTCACGCGCACCGACAGCGGGGCGGTCGTGTACGAGACGGGGGAGGACGAGTACCCGCGGCTGCTGCTGGCGCGGCCGGACGGCTTCCCCACCCAGCACCTGCGCACGTTCGCGCTGTGGCACTCGCTGCGCGCGTCGCTCGACGGCACGCGCTCGGTCGAGCTGGTGGGCGAGGAGTGGCACGCGTACGTGCGCTACCACGAGCGCCTGATGCAGGGCATCGCGCCCTCGCAGGCGCCGCGGCAGCCGCAGCAGCAACGTGATCTACGGGATGGTCACCGTGGAGGGCGGCGCGGTGAAGTCGAGCAACGGCCGGCCGCCGCTCGTGGACGGGCTGCTGGAGCGGCTCGGCGCCTCCCAGGAGCTGGGGGCGCTCGCCGCGCGGAGCGAGGGACGCTTCAAGCCGCGGGACCTCGCGGCGCTGATCGCGCTCGGGCTTCTACCTCGGCCGCCCCACCCGCAAGCCGGTCGACCTCACGCTGACGCGAGATGCTCGACCTGCGCGGCGGGGTCGGCTGGGAGCTCGCGCGGGCGGCGGTCCACGCGTGGAGCCCGCGGTACGACGGGCCGCCCGACCCGGCGCCCGATGACGGGCGCTACCGCCAGACGGTCCTGCGCTCCCAGGTCCACCGGCAGCTGCTGGGGCGCGCGGTGGAGCAGCTCGACACGTACGAGCTCGCGCGCTTCTACGGGCACCTGAGCCGCCGCTACTGCGTCGGCGGAGTCGACGACGAACGGGCACGCGCGGCCGACGGGGACGCGTGGCGCGCGCGATGCGCACGCTGCTCGCCGCCGGCCTGGGCGCGCTGGGCCTGCCGGGCGCGGCGCCCGAGGGCGGTGGGGCGGGATGACGCTCCTCGCCGCCGGCCGAGGGGCGGAGAACGTCTGCTCAGAAAAGACCCTATATATAGGCGCCGCCCGTGAGGAGTTGCACTACCGAGCAGCCCACGTCCCGAGAGCCCCTGCGTGGAGAGCCCCGCCGAGGGACCCGCGGAGAGCCCAGCCGAGAGCCAGGTGGACAGCTGGACCGCAACGAGGCGCTGCGGGGACCCCCGCCGGGCGCGGTCGAGCGGGTGCGCGCGGCGATCGCCCGCGGGCACATATACCCGCACGAGGCGGTGGCGCGCGCAACCGAGGCCGCGGCCACCCACCTGGGAGTCGCGCCGGAGCAGGCGATCCTCACGAACGGCGTGGACGAGGCCACCGACCTGTGCGTGCTCGAGCTCGGCGACCCGTGGACGGTGACGCCGGGCTTCGACGGGTACGGCGACCGCGCGGCGGCGCTCAACCACCGCTGCCGGGCGTACGCGCTGACGGCGGAGCACGCGCTCCCGCGGGAGCTGATCGAGGCGACGGAGAGCGGGGCGGCTGGTGACACTCGCAAGCCCGAACAACCCGACCGCGAACACCTTCGCGCCGGAGTCGCTGCGCGCGCTGCTGGAGCGCTCGGCCCACCTGCTGCTGGACGAGACCTACGCGGACTTCTGCACGGAGGCGCCGGGCCTGCAGTGGCTCGCCGAGCATCCGCGGCTGCTCGTGTTCCGCTCGTTCTCCAAGGCGTACGGGCTGGCGGGGCTGCGCATCGGCTGCCTCGTCGGCGAGGAGCAGCTGATCGCGCGCCTGCGCGCGCGGCAGGCGTACCTGACGACGAGCGGCCTCGCCGCGGAAGCGCTGGTCGGGGCGCTGGAGAGCGACCCCGACTTCCCCAGCCGCCACGCGCGCGAGGTGCGTGCGCTGCGCGAAGAGCTGATCGCGCGGCTGCGGGCGCTGGCGCTGTTCGAGCGCGTGTACGACAGCGAGACGAACTTCGTCTTCGTCAAGTGCGCCTCGGCCGGCGAGGCGGCATGGATCCGCGAGACGCTCGCGGCGCGCGTGAACGTGATCGTGGCCTCGACCGCGCCGCTCGGGGAGCCGGCGGGGCTGCGCATCGGCGTGAGCCTGCAAGGGGACGCCGACCGGCTGATCGCCGGACTGACCGCAATCAGGGACAAGGAGATACCAACATGAACGCGCAGCACAGCAGACGATCGCGGCGACCACGCCGGAGGCGATCAACCGCGCGGCCTTCCGCCCGACGCTGCTCAGAGCGCTCGACTACCTCGCGGGGTGGGCGACCGCGGAGCTGCTGATGGCGATCCTCGAAGACGAGACGATGCTGAGCGCGCTCGAGCAGGGCGTCAGCGCCGAGGAGCTGGCGCAGCGGCTGGGCTCGCCCGACAGCCCGACCACGGGCGCATCCGGGAGCGAGCTGACCGGCGCGCTGCTGCAGGCGCTGCACTCCGAGGGGGCGCTGGTGCGCGAGGCGGGGACTACCGCTTCGCCGAAGACCTCTCCGAGCTGCGCGCGGTGCACGGGTGGCTGGAGCTGCTGATGGAGGGCTACCGCGAGCTCTTCCAGGGCGTGGGGCGGCTGATGCGCGAGGGCGACGGAAGCATCGAGCGCAACCACCTGCGCGTGGCGACTGGGCAGCGCGCGGATCGCGGTCTACGACGCGGTGCCGCTCACGCTGCGGCTGATCGAGCGGCTCGGGGCCTCGGAGGGGGTGGTGCTCGACTACGGCTGCGGCAACGCGCTGTACCTGATCGCGCTGTGCGCCCAGCACCCGGGGCTGCGCGGGCTCGGCGTGGAGCTCGCGCAGGAGACCGTGCAGGCCGCGCGGGCGCACGTGCAGGCGGCGGGCCTGCAGGAGCGCATCACGATCGAGCACGCCTCGGCGCCCGACTACACGCCCACCGAGGAGGTGGACTTCGTCGTCTCGGCGTTCGTGCTGCACGAGATCGTCGGCCAGCGCGGCGTCGAGGGGACGGTCGAGTTCCTGCAGTCCTTCGGCCAGCGCTTCCCCAAAGCCCGCCTGCTGATCGTCGAGGTCTCGAACCCCTACAGCGAAGGCCGCGGCGAGCTGGTCGGCTCCGACCGCCAGGGGCGCGGCTACTACAACTACTACATCTGGCTGCACTCGGTGACCACCCAGCGCCTGCTGCCGCACGCGGAGTGGCTGGAGCTGTTCGAGCAGGCCGGCTACCGCGTGCTCCACGAAGAGCGAGTGGACGACATCGTCGATTCCACGGGCCTGGAGATCGGCTACGCGCTGGAGCGGATATAGAGGTTGGCGCAGGCGGCCGGAGGCCGGCGAGCCGGGCCCTCTTTTTCAGACAGGAGGTTTTCATTTGGGATCGTCCGCGTGACGGGTGCGGAGGACCGAGGTGGTGGGCGCGAGGGCTTCCGTGCCTCGCGGCCGCGAGGTAGCACGGCGGCCGTGTGACTACCCGCCAGCGGGTGCGCGACAGCTCGGCGGGCGCCCCGAAGGGCCCCAGGCACGCGGGCAAAGCGACGGAGCCGTCCTCGCGCTGGCCGTTCTCCAGCAGCGCGATGAGCGTGCGCCCCACGGCGACGGCGGTGCCGTTGAGCGTGTGGAGGGTCTGCGTCTGCTTGTCCCGGCGCACGCGGATGTTCAGGCGCCGGGCCTGGTAGTCGGTGGTGTTGGAGCAGGAGGTGAGCTCGCGGTAGCGACCCTGGCTGGGCAGCCACGCCTCGCAGTCGTACTTCTTGGCGGCCGAGGCGCCGAGGTCGCCCACGGCGATGTTGACGACGCGGTAGGGCAGGCCGAGAGCGGCGAGGATCTCCTCCTCGATCGCGAGGATGCGCTCGTGCTCGGCGCCGGAGTCGGCGGGCTCGACGAAGCTGAACATCTCCACCTTGTCGAACTGGTGCACGCGGAAGATGCCGCGCGTGTCTTTGCCGGCGGCGCCGGCCTCGCGGCGGAAGCAGGGCGAGAAGCCGGCGTAGCGCAGCGGCAGGCGCTCGGCGTCGAGGATCTCCTCGTCGTGCAGCGAGGCGAGCGCGACCTCGGAGGTGCCCACGAGGTAGAGCTCGTCCTCGGGCAGGCTGTAGATCTGCTGCTCGGTGTCGGGCAGGAAGCCGGTGCCGAACAGCGCCCGCTCGCGCACGAGCACCGGCGGGATCACCGGCTCGAAGCCGTGGCCGCGCAGCTTCTCCGAGCACCCAGCGCACGAGCGCGAGCTCCAGCAGCACCAGGTCGCCCTTCAGGTAGGCGAAGCGCGCGCCGGAGAGCTTGGCGGCGTGGTCCATGTCGATCATCGGCCCCGCCAGCTCCAGGTGGTCGCGGGGCTCGAAGGGCGATTCGGCGGTCCACCCAGCCCGACCTCCCCGACGACCCGCACCAGCTCGTCCTCGGGGCCGGGGGCGGCGGTGGGGTCGGGGAGGTTGGGCAGCGGCAGGAGCAGCCGCGTCGAGCTGCCTCCTCCGCTGCGGCCGAGCCTTGCCTGCGCGAGCTGCTTCTCGCACGCGCGCGCAGTTCGCGCTGCTCGGCGATCGCGCGCGTCAGCGTCCTCGCCCGCGCGCGCTTGGCCGTCGCGCGATCGCGCTCGGCGGCGGCGTTCGCGCAGCGCGCGCAGCTCCTCCGAGCCGGGGGTCGCGCGCGCGGCGGCGCTCACTGCCTGATCCGCTCGATCAACGCGGATCTCAGTCGCCGACGCCGCGTACCATCGCCGCGGTCCGCGCCGCGCCGAGCGCCGCGCGCACCTGCCGTCGGGCTCCTGCGCCGGATCAGCTTGATGGTCGAGCACGCGCCGTGCAGCCCCCCAGCGGCGACGTCCTACCCTGCCGGGCGCTGCGCGTGCGTGGAGGTGCCTTCGGCGGGAGCGCCCGGGATGGCGGTGTTTTCGATGACCGGCACCTTCGGGGCCTGCAGGCCGGAGTACTTGGCGAGGAACTCCGCGACTCGCCTGCGCTTCGGTGCCGACGACGATGTTCTGCGGCATGATCGCGCCGGAGAAGCCGCCGTTGCGGATCGCGTAGAGGACCTGCGCGTACTGCTCCTTGCGGAAGTTGAAGTTGGGGCCGTTGGTGCGCAGGCGGTCCTTGATGCTCGTGGCGGAGCCCTCGGCGCCGACGGTGGCGAGCGTGTGGCAGCCGGAGCAGCGCTGCGAGGAACAGCGCGGCCCCCTTGTAGTAGGGGCTGGATTTGGAGACCTGGATGCCCTGCGTGCCGCAGGCGCGAGAGGCAGACGGCGGCGACGGCCACAGCGGCGAGCGCGACGAGCGAGCCTGGGACGGCGTGGGTGGGCCTTCATGCCGGCCGGAATATATAGGCTCGCCGGATGCGACTTCGGCCCCTGGCGGTGGCGGCGCTCGCACCGCTCCTGCTGGCGGGCTGCGGAGGAGCGCGAACGGCGCGGGTGACGGGCCACACGCTGACGCTCGCGCTCAGCGAGTACCGCATCGTGCCGCAGACGGCGAGCGTGCCTGCGGGACCCCTCCGGATCGTGGCCTGCAATCGCGGGATCCTCACGCACAACGTGGCGCTTCAGCGGGGGACCCTGGACTCCGACGAACGCACGACGCTCACGGACATCCCCACGCTGCTCCCCGGGAAGTGCGGGTCGGTGAGCCACGCAGCCGCTGGCCCCGGGACGCTACCTACTGGCGAGCACGGTCGGCAACCAGGCCGTGCTGGGCGTGGCGGCCACGCTGATCGTGCGTTGAGACTGGGGCCGGCCCGACCGTTGAGACCGTGGCCACCAGACCGATCGTAGATCGGCCAGCGGCGCGACAGGTGGTGGTATGATGGCGCTCCCATGGTGGTACGTACCCAGATCACGCTCGACGCCGAGCGCACAGGCGCGCCAAGCGCCGCGCCGCGGACCTGGGAATCTCCCTCGCGGAGTACGTGCGCAGAACGCTCGACCGGGACCTCGGCGACGAGCCGAAGGGCGATATCAGCGAGATCTTCGGCCTGTTCGACTCGGGCGTGTCCGACGTGTCCGGCAACGTCGACAAGTACCTCGGCGAAGGTGCCAGAAGCGAGTACCTGCGGGAGACGGGCCAGTCAGATCGTTGAGCCTGTTCGTAGACACCTCGGCTTTCTACGCCGCCACCGACTCCCGCGATCGACACCACGCGCGCGCCGCCGAACTGCTGCGCGACGCAGACAGCCTGACCACGACAGACCATGTGCTCGTCGAGTCGTGGCGACTGATACGCGATTTCGGCGGATTTGCAAACGCAGAGCGCTTCTGGCGCAGCGATCCGCAAGGGCCTGGCCAACATCGAGACGGTGCTGCCCGGCGACCTCGACACGGCGTGGCAGATCGGAGAGGCCTTCCCCGACCAAGACTTCTCGATCGTCGACCGCACGAGCTTCGCCGTCATGGAGCGCCTTGGCGTCACAAGCGCCGCCAGCTTCGACGCGCACTTCTCGATCTACCGCTTCGGACCACGCCGCGAGCGGGCGTTCGAGGTGCGGCGCTGAGTTTGTGCGGTTGGCGCTGAACACAAAGGAACCGAACACTTTCGGGCGGCCCACACAACACACAGGCACCCATAGACACAGACACATCGTACTGCCGCCAGGCGCCCGCCGCTCACACCCCATGCGCAGTACCCGCCGCGCGCAGCAGCAGGAACACGACGACCAGGGCGGAGAGGGCCATGATGCCCTGCTCGCGGCGGACGATCGCGGCGACGACGGAGAGCTGCGCGGATTCGGGCAGCGTGCCAACCTCGGCGGCGCGTCTCGAGACCGCGCTGGTCGAGGATCGTCTGCGCGGAGGCGATGCGCAGCTGCTCGGCCACGAAGGCGACCGCAAGGGGCAGGAGGGCGTAGAGGTAGAAGAGCCTTTCGGTGGACGTGTGGCCCGCGGCGGCAAGCACGCCGACGGCGAGGGCGAAGAGGACCGCGCCGCCCTGGGCGACGCGCAGGAGGACCCAGAAGGCGCGGCTTGATTCTTCGCGGTACCAGCGCCAACCGCCGAGCAGCGCGGGGAGTGCGTTGAGCGCGGCGATGGCGAGAGCGCCCGCGACTACGGCGCCGTTCATGGGCGGGATATCGAGCCGATCGTCACTATGTGACACTCTCGCACAAGCGTCGGCGGGCGGTGGTATAACCAGCCACGGTGCTGCGCTCCTACCTTCCCGCGCTCGTGTTCCTGATCCTCGGCGGCGCCGTGGGCGGCGCGTTCACGCTGCTCAACGGCGTGCTGGGTCCGCGGCGGGCGGTCCGGCAGAAGCAGGACCCGTACGAGTGCGGGCTGCCGTCGGAGGTCAAGCAGGGGATGCGCTTCGGGATCAGCTTCTACCTGATCGCGATGCTGTTCATCCTGTTCGACATCGAGGTCATCTTCCTGTACCCGATCGCGGTGGAGCTGCGGGCGTACGGGAGCTACGCGCTGGCCGAGACGGTGACGTTCATCGTGCTGCTGTTCGTCGCGTTCGTCTACGTGTGGCGGCGGGGGGCGCTCGAGTGGAGGTAAAACGCGAGCGGCTCGGACCGAGCGGCGCCCGCTCAAAGCGCGGCCTACGCGTGGAGCAGCTGAACGCGCACCAGCTGCTGCGCGGCGGTGACCTCGAGGGCGCCAACCAGCCGGCGCACCTGGAGGGTGAGGAGCTCGAACGGTACGTGGAGGAGCGCGTGCTGATGACCACGCTCGACAAAACGGTCGCGTGGGGGCGCTCGAACTCGTTCTTTCCCCTCGGCTTCGGGCTGGCGTGCTGCGCGATGGAGCAGTTCCACGCCGCCGGGCCGCGCGTGGACATCGCGCGGTTCGGGTTCGAGGCGTTCCGGGCCTCCCCCCGCCAGGCCGACCTGATCATCCTCGCGGGGCGCGTGTCGATCAAGATGGCGCCGATCATCCGCCGCCTGTACGACCAGATGCTGGAGCCGAAGTGGGCGATCTCGATGGGGGCGTGCTGCTCCTCGATGGGGGTGTTCAACAACTACGCGCTGGTGCCGGCCGACAAGTTCATGCCGATCGACGTGCACGTGCCCGGCTGCCCGCCGCGCCCGGAGGCGCTGATGCACGGGATCCTCAAGCTGCGCAAGCTGGTGCAGGACGACCCCGACCGGGGCTGGCGCGAGCGCTACGACGCGGTCGGCACCGAGGAGGCTCCGTCGGGTGTGTAGCCACCGGGGATCGGGCGGCGCGTCCACGCCGCGACAAGGACCGGGCGG
The DNA here is from genome assembly GCA_963831945.1 of uncultured Solirubrobacterales bacterium. GTDB lineage: Bacteria > Actinomycetota > Thermoleophilia > Solirubrobacterales > Solirubrobacteraceae > Palsa-744. The sequence continues at coordinate 1,196,664 of CAWHSC010000003.1, forward strand.
CGCGTCCGCACGCCGTCGAGGACCGGGCAGGGCGTCCGCACCGGGAGAACGCTTAGATGCCTGACGCCACGGGCTTGGAGCTGCTCGCCCACGAGCTGGGCGACGCTGCGATCGAGACCGTGTACTTCCGCAACCGCGCGACGGTCGTGGTGGACCCGGCCCACATCCGCGCGGCGCTGCAGACGCTGCGCGCGAAAGGGTTTGCGTTCCTGGCGAGCGTGCACGGCGTCGACCACTACCCCGAGGAGCCGCGCCTGGGCGTCGTGTACGAGCTGCTGGACATGAGCCGCGTGGACCGCCTCACGGTCAAGCTCCGGGTTCCGGTCGACGCGCCGCGGGTCGAGTCGGTGACAGCGGACTGGCCGACGGCCGACCACCAGGAGCGCGAGGTCTACGACATGTTCGGCGTCGTGTTCGAGGGCCACCCGGACCTGCGCCGGATCCTGATGCCCGAGGACTACGAGGGGCACCCGCAGCGGCGCGACTTCCCGACCGGCGGCGAACCGGTGATCTTTACGCGCAACGAGGCCACCTGGCTGGAGGCGCTCGAGTGAGCCCGGTCGCTTCCACAGAGGAGCAGCTCGACGGCGTCGAAGGCGGCGAGACCACCGACGAGCTGCTGACGCTCAACTTCGGCCCCCACCACCCCGCCACGCACGGCGTGCTGCGCCTGCTGGTGACGCTCCAGGGGGAGGTCGTGCGCGACCTCAAACCGATCATCGGGTACGTGCACACCGGGATCGAGAAGACGGCCGAGGACAAGTCCTACTGGAAGGTGATCCCCGTGGTGGAGCGGATGGACTACCTCTCCTACTACTTCAACGCGATGGCCTTCTGCGGCGCCGTGGAGACGCTGGCGGAGGTCGAGGTCCCTACGCGCGCGCAGTACCTACGGGTGATCCACCTCGAGCTCAACCGCATCGCCTCGCACCTGATCTGGCTCGGCACGAGCGTGCTCGACCTCGGCGCGACCTCGATCTTCCTGTACTGCCTGCGCGAGCGCGAACTGATCCTCGACCTGTTCGAGATGTCCTCGGGGGCGCGCATGCACACGCGCTACTTCCAGGTCGGCGGCGTGATCGAGGACATCCCCACCGGCTTCGCGGCGAAGCTGCGCGAGTTCTTGAAGATCATGCCGAAGCGCGCCGACGAGTACGGCGCGATCCTCAACTCCAACGAGATCGTGCTGCAGCGGCTGCGCGGCACGTGCCCGCTGGACGCCGACACGCTGCTGAGCCTCGGCGTGACGGGCCCCCTACTGCGCGCGGCGGGCAACCCGTGGGACCTGCGCAAGGCCGCGCCGTACTCCTCCTACGAGGACTTCGCCTTCAAGATCCCGGTCGGCACCGTGGGCGACAACTACGACCGCTTCGCGGTGCGGCTGGCCGAGATCTACGAGTCGGTCAAGATCATCGAGCAGGCGCTGGACGGGCTGCCCGAGGGGCCGCACATCACTACGGACCGCAAGGTCGCGCTGCCGCCCCGCCACGAGCTCGCCACCTCGATGGAGGCGCTGATCCACCACTTCAAGCTCGTGACCGAGGGGTTCCGCGTGCCGCCGGGCGAGGTGTACAACCCGATCGAGTCCCCCCGGGGAGAGCTCGCCTGCTACGTGCGCTCCGACGGCTCCTCCAAGCCCGCACGGGTGCACATGCGCGACCCCTCGTTCGTCAACCTCCAGGCGCTCTCGCACATGACCCGGGGCGCGTACATCGCCGACATGATCGCCACCACGGCGATGTTGGATCCGATCTTGGGAGGAATAGATCGATGAGCGCTACTGCCAGCCCGCAGGGCTGGGATTCACCCGCGGACCTCGAGAAGGCCCCGGCGACCGTCCCCGACCCGGCCACGACCCCGGTGCCCGAGGAGCTGCGCGCGGAGATCGAGGCGCATATGGCGCTCTACCCCAACTCCCGCTCGGCCACGCTGCCGGCCCTGGAGGCCGCCCAGCGCGTGCACGGGTGGTGCTCGCCCGAAGCGCTCGAGCAGGTCGCGTGTGTGATGCGGTTGACGCCCGCCGACCTCGCCGCCGTCGCCACCTTCTACGACATGCTCGAGACCGTGCCGGTAGGGCGCCACTCCGTATATGTCTGCACGAACATCTCCTGCTCGCTCTGCGGAGCCGACGAGCTGTACGAGGCGATCCGCGCCGCCGCCGGGGACGACGCCGAGTTCAACGTCCGCTCGTTCGAGTGCCTCGGTGCCTGCGACATCGCGCCGATGGTCTCTGTGGACGGCGTATACATAGGCCCGCTGACCGTAGCCGACGTACCCCAGCTCCTTGACGACATCCGCGCCGGAGGCGAGGTGCTGCCCGAGAAGCAGCTCGCCCGCCGCCCCTGCGCAGACCCAGAGGCCGCGGCGTGAGTCCGCGCGGCTTGACACACTGCGCGTCGCCGCGGGGCACGACGCCCCGCGCACACGCCCCGTGGTGCGGTACAGCGACACGTGGACGATCCCCCCAGAACCCCACCGGATGACCACCAAGCTTCTGTTCGACCGTATCGACGAGCCCGGGCTGAACACCCTGGAGGTCTACGAACGCCGCGGCGGCTACGAGGCGCTGCGCAAGGCACTGGCAATGCCGCCCGAGGCCGTGCTGCACGAGCTCGAAGCCTCCGCCCTGCGCGGGCGCGGGGGGGCCGGGTTTCAGATGGGCAAGAAGGTCTCGTTCCTGCCCAAGGGGGGGATGGACAAGTACCTCGTGTGCAACGCCGACGAGTCCGAGCCGGGGACGTTCAAGGACCGCGAACTGATGCAGAAGTCCCCGCACGTGCTGATCGAGGGCATCGTGATCGCCGCCCACGCCGCGGGGACGACCCGCTCGTTCATCTACATCCGCGGCGAGTACGTCCAGCAGGCCGACGTGCTCGACGCCGCGCTCGCCGAAGCGCGCGCCGCGGGGTACATAGGAGAGAAGATCCTCGGCTCCGACACCTCGCTCTCGCTGGTCGTGCACCGCGGCGCCGGCGCGTACATCTGCGGCGAGGAGACCGGGCTGCTCGACTCGCTGGAGGGCAAGCGCGGCAACCCGCGCCTGAAGCCGCCGTTCCCCGCCAACCAGGGCCTCTACCAGGGACCGACGCTGATCAACAACGTCGAGACGCTCGCCACCGTGCCGACGATCGTCCGCATGGGCGGCGCCGAGTACGCCAAGCTCGGCGTGGAGACCTCCACGGGGACGAAGCTCGTGTCGGTCTCCGGGCACGTGCAGCGGCCCGGCAACTACGAGATCGAGCTCGGCGTCCCCTCGCGCGAGATCATCTACGGGCTCGCCGGCGGGCCGCCGGAGGGCCGGGTGGTCAAGTGCTGGTTCCCCGGGGGCTCCTCCTCCCCCGTGCTCACCGGCGACGATCTCGACGTCCCCTACGACTTCGACTCGATGGCCAAGGCCGGCACGATGCTCGGCTCGGGGGCGATCATCGTCGTCGACGACTCCACGCCGATCCTCGACGTCGCGCTGAAGGTCGCGAAGTTCTACCGCCACGAGTCCTGCGGCAAGTGCACGCCCTGCCGCGAGGGCACCAACTGGACGGTCACCATGCTGGAGCGCATCGAGAGCGGCGAGGCCACCCCGATGGACCTCGAGATCATGGCGTCCGTACAGGAGCACATCATTGGCAACTGCCTGTGCGTGCTCGGCGACGCGATGGCGATGCCGATCGGTTCGATGATCGCCAAGTTCCGCCCCGAGCTCGAAGCGCACATGGCGACCAGGAGGCTGGTGACTGCCTGATGCCGCGGCCGACCCCGAAGACCATCACCTTCACGATCGACGGCCTGGAGGTCCAGGCGCCCGAAAACTCGATGCTGGTCGACGCCGCCAAGCGCGGCGACGTCGAGATCCCCGTGTTCTGCTACGAGCCCAAGCTCGGCTCGCCCGTCGGCGCGTGCCGCATGTGTCTCGTGGAAATCGAGGGCATCCCCAAGCTGCAGACCGGCTGCTCCACCCCAGTCAAGGACGGCATGGTCGTCCACACACAGTCCGAGCGCGTCCAGGAGGCGCAGAACTCCGTCGTCGAGTTCCTGCTCATCAACCACCCGCTCGACTGCCCCGTCTGCGACAAGGGCGGCGAGTGCCCGCTGCAGGACATCACGTTCGGCTGGGGCCGCGGCATCTCGCGCTTCGTGGAGCCCAAGCGCCACTTCGTCAAGCCGCTCGCGCTCTCCCCCCTGATCGCGATCGACCGCGAGCGCTGCATCCTCTGCTACCGCTGCGTGCGCTTCTCTCAGGAGGTCTCCGAGGACTACCAGCTCGTGCTCCAGGAGCGCGGCGCGCACTCCTACGTCTCGACCTTCGACGGGCACCCCTACGTGGCGCCGTTCTCCGGCAACATCGTCGAGCTGTGCCCCGTCGGCGCGCTCACCTCGCGGCCCTACCGCTTCCGCGCGCGGCCGTGGGACATCGAGGACGCCGGCTCGGTCTGCACGCTGTGCCCCGCGCAGTGCAACGTCACGCTGACCGTACGCGACGAGCGCGTGCTGCGCGTACTCTCGCGCGAGAACCCCGACGTTGACGACGGCTGGCTATGCGACCGCGGGCGCTTCGCCTACCCCACCCTCGGCGGCGAGGACCGCGTCACCACGCCGCTGCTGCGCGACGGCGGCGAGCTGCGCCCCGTCTCGTGGGAGCGCGCGCTCGAGGAGGCCGCGACCAGCCTCTCCCGCGCGGGCGCCCGCACCGCGGCGCTCGCCGGCGGCGGCACGACCAACGAGGAGGGGCTACTGCTGGGCCGCCTGATGCGCGAGGCGCTGGGCTCGCCGCACCTGGACTCGCGCCCCGCTGGCAGGTTGGCGCTCGAGCTGCACCGCGCGCTCGCCGCACCGGCGCTGCAGGCGCGGGTGCCCGACCTGGAGTTTGCCCACGCCGTGCTGGTGCTCGACTGCGACCCGCTCGCCGACGCCGCGATCCTCGACCTGCGGCTGCGCAAGGGCGTGCGCCGCCACGGGCTGCAGCTCGTGCGCGCAGACCGCGAGCAGCTGCTCGACAAGGCCCGCCGCGCCGAGCTGCTCGACACGCTGCTGGCCGATCTTCGATCGGTCGCCGGCGAGGAGGTCGTCGTGCTGTGGCACGAGCGCCTGGCCGCCGGCCCCGACGGCGAGCGGGCCGTGCGCGCGCTGCTCGACCTCGCCGCGACGCTGGGCCTCGCCGAGACCGACGGCGCCGGGCTGCTCGAAGTCCCCGCCCACGCCAACGGCCGCGGCCTGCGCGAAGCGGGCGTGCTCCCCAACGCCGGGCCGGCTCTCGGCGAGCTCGACGAGGAGGGGCTCGACACGCAGGGCATCGCCGCGGCGCTGGCCGCCGGGGAGTTGAGCGCCGTGTACCTGCTGGGCGTCGACCCGCTGGCGGGCCCCTCGCCGCTGCCCTCCTCCGAGCACCTCCGCTCGCCGTGGGTGCAGCCGGAGCTGTGGGAGCAGGCACTGGAGCGGGCCTCCACCGTGATCGCGCACGCCGCGTTCCTCACCGAGGGGGTCGCCGCGCACGCCTCCGTCGTCTTCCCGGCGCTCGCGTACCCCGAGAAGGAGGGCACCGTCGTGCACCCCGACGGCCGCGTCCAGCGGCTGCGGCCCGGGGTGGCGCGCCTGGGCGACACGCGCGCGGAGGCGCGTGTGCTGGACGAGCTGGCCGGCCGCATCGGGAGTCGCGCCGGAGTGGCGGTGCCCTCGTGACGCTTGCGGTGGTCGGCTTCTACGAAGAATGGTGGATCCAGGTTCTGAAGGCCATCGTCATCTTCGCTGTCGGCCTGCAGCTCGTCCCCGTCGTGCTGATCGCCGAGCGCAAGCTGCTCGGGCGCTTTCAGTCGCGCTACGGCCCCAACCGCGTCGGGCCCTACGGCGCCATGCAGCCGCTCGCGGACATCGTCAAGCTGCTCACCAAGGAGCAGTTCCGCCCGACCTCCTCGATCGGCCTGCTGTTCGCGGTCGCCCCGATGATCTCGATCGTCACCGCGGTGGCCGCGTTCGCGCTGATCCCGTTCGGCAACGTCCAGCACATCTTCGGCACGCCCGTCGGGCTGTACGGGGTGGACGTCTCGATCGGGCCGCTGTACCTGTTCGCGTTCGGCGCGGTCGCGTTCTACGGGATCATGCTCGGCGGCTGGGCCTCGGGCTCGAAGTACTCGTTCCTCGGGGCGATGCGCGGCGCGGCGCAGATGATCTCCTACGAGGTCTCCCAGGGGCTGGCGCTCGTCGGCGTGATCTTCACCGCGCAGACGCTGTCGCTGACCGGCATCGTCGAAGCGCAGGCTGGCATGTGGTTTCTCGTGCCGCAGTTCTTCGGCTTCCTGATCTTCCTGACCGCCTCCTTCGCGGAGATCAACCGCGCGCCATTCGACCTCACGGAGGCCGACGCCGAGCTCGTCGGCGGCTACAACACCGAGTTCGGCGGTGGGCGCTTCGCGTCCTTCTACTTCGCCGAGTACCTCAACGTGCTCGTCGTCTCCGGCATCGTCACGACCGTGTTCCTCGGCGGCTGGCTGCTGCCGTTCGGCCTGCACCCGCCCGGGTGGGTGGACCCGTTCGTGGTGCTGTTCAAGATGGGCCTCTTCACGTTCTTCTTCATCTGGGTCCGCGCCACCCTGCCGCGCCTGCGCTACGACCAGTTGATGTCCTTCGGGTGGAAGGTGCTGCTGCCGCTGGCGACGCTCAACGCGCTCGTCACGGCCGTCCTCGTGGTGGTGACGCACTGATGGCCCCCACGCCCACACCCCCACACCCCCCACACCCCCCACGCCCACACCCCCGCAGCCCGCCGTTCCCTCCACCGCTGTTCCCTCCACCGCCGCCCCCCCGGCCGCCGCCCTGAACGTCACCGCCTGGAGCCCCGGCGAGGACGTGATCCAGGTCCAGCGCACCCCCGCGCCGGGCGCCGCGCGCGGCACGTGGCGTACGTTCCGCGAGACCGTTCGCGGCCTGTTCACGACCTTCGGGCGCTTTCACGAACCGGTCGTGACGGTCCAGTACCCGGAGGAGAAGACCCCTGTCTACCCGCGCTTTCGCGGGCGACACAAGCTGCACAAGTTTGAGGACACGGGCTTGGAGAAGTGCGTCGGCTGCTCGCTCTGCGCCGCCGCCTGCCCGGCCGACTGCATCCGCGTCGTCGCGGCCGAGAACACCCCCGAGCACCGCGTTTCCGCGGGCGAGCGCTACGCCGAGGTGTACGAGATCAACCTCTCGCGCTGCATCTTCTGCGGCTACTGCGAGGTCGCCTGCCCGTTCGACGCGATCACCATGGGCCACGACTACGAGCTCTCCGACTACTCCCGTTCAGACCTGATCTTCACCAAGGAGATGCTGCTCGCCGAGCCGCTGGAGCGGACCCCTCTGCGCCGGGAGGGCGAGTGAGCGCACTGCTGTTCTTCCTCGCCGCGTTCGGCGCGATTGCCGGTGCGGTCGGCGTGGTCGCGCTGCGCGACGCCTTCTTCGCCGTGCTCGCGCTCGTCGTCCACCTGCTTTCGCTCGCCGTGCTGTTCCTGCTGCTGCGCGCCGAATTCGTCGCCGCTGCGCAGGTCGTCGTGTACGCCGGCGCGGTGATGGTGCTGTACGTGTTCGTCGTCGCCTACGTCGGGGACTCCGCCCGCACGCTCGGCCAGCGCCTGCGCCGGGGCGCCTCCTCGCGCGGCTCGCTGCGCCTCGCGGGCGCGGTGCTCGGCGGGGCGGTGCTCGTCGAGCTGTTGATCGCGCTGCTCGGCTCCGGCTTGAAGGCGATCGAAGGGTACGGCGCCGGGTACGTGCCGGGGCCGCGCACGTTCGGCACCCCCGCGTACATCGGCAACCTGCTGCTCACCCGCTTCCTGCTCGCATTCGAGCTCGCGTCCTTCCTGCTGCTGATCGCCGCCGTCGGGGGCGTCGTGCTCGCCCGGCGCCGTGGTGGCCTCGGCGAGGAGAGCCGCGAGCCACTGGCCCCGCTGGACCTCGTGCGGCCACAGGGCACGGGCACGATGGCCGAGGGAGTCGGCGGCCCGCTGTTCGTGGCCATGCAGACGAACGGTGGCGGTGCGGAGGAGGAGCACCGCAACGGCGTCGCCGAGGGCCCGCGCCAGCCGGTCGCCGTTGGCGGCCCCGAGGAGGGCGGCGGCCCTGGTGAGGGTCCCGAGACGGGGGAGGGCAGCCCGTGAGCATCGCGTGGTTCCTCGCCGTCTCGGCGATCGTCTTCGCGCTCGGGGCCGTCGGCGTCATCATCCGGCGCAACCCGCTCGTCGTGCTGCTCTGCCTGGAGCTGATGCTCAACGGCGGCAACCTCGCGCTGATCGCGTTTGCACGGATGTGGGGCAACGGTGACGGGCAGGTGCTCGCGCTAATCGTGATGACCGTCGCCGCCTGCGAGGTCTGCATCGGGCTCGGCATGATCGTCGCGATCTACCGGCGGCGGCTGCCGATCGACGTCGATGAGTTGCGGGAGTTGCAGGGATGAACGGCCCCCCCAATTTTCCGACGACTCGGGGTGGACGCGCATGCATCGTTCTTTTTGCGCCCATAACAGCAACTGGTCCTGTGAAATCCATGCTGGCGACTGGTCCAGTTCTGATATAGGGGCGCGGAGAAGATGAGCGCGACGACGTGGGGTTGGCTCGTGCTGCTGTTCCCGCTGCTCGGGACGCTCGTGATCGGCTTCGGCTTCCGTGTTATTCCGAAATCCCTCCCACCCCGGGCGGCCGGGTGGATCGGCACCGCGGCGATCGGTCTCGCGTTCGTGGCCTCACTCGGGGCGCTGGTCAAGATGCAGGGCAACGCGCCCGCCCACCGCGAGCTGACCTCCTCGCTGTGGAACTACGCGGTGACCGTGGGCATCGACGCGCACGTCTCGATCCTCGTGGACCCCCTCTCGGTCTACATGATTCTCGTCGTCACCGGCATCTCGACGATGATCCACCTCTACTCGGTCTCCTACCTGGAGCAGGACCGCGGCTTCGCGCGGTACTTCGCGTACCTCAACTTCTTCGTCTTCTCGATGCTGCTGCTGGTGCTCGCCGGCAACTTCCTGCTGCTGATCGTCGGGTGGGCGTTCGTCGGCGCCGCCTCGTACCTGCTGATCTCCTTCTGGTACCGCCGCACCACCGCGACCCGCGCGGGGCTCAAGGCGTTCGTGATCAACGTTGTCGGCGACGTGGGGCTCGTGCTCGGCACGTACTTCATCTTCAAGCACACCGGCACGCTCGAATACCTCGCCGTCTTCAAGGCCGCCCCGCACGTGTTCCACTCCGGTGAAGCGGACATCACCGCCGGCTGCCTGCTGCTGCTCGTCGGCGCCGCTGCGAAGTCCGCGCAGATCCCCCTGCACACGTGGCTGCCCGACGCGATGGAGGGCCCCACGCCCGTCTCCGCGCTGATCCACGCCGCGACGATGGTGACAGCGGGCGTGTACCTGATCGCGCGCATGCACACGCTCTTCGAACTAGCCCCCGCCGCGCAGGACACCGGCGCGGTGATCGGCGCGCTCACCCTCTTGATCGCGGGGACGATCGCGCTCGTGCAGACGGACATCAAGCGCGTGATCGCCTACTCCACGATGTCCCAGATCGGCTACATGATCATGGGCGTCTCCGTCGGCGCGTACGCCGCCGGGCTGTTTCACCTGATGACCCACGCGTTCTTCAAGGCGCTGCTGTTTATGGGCGCCGGCTCGATCATCGGCGCGATGGGCGGCGAGCAGTCGCTTGAGCGGATGGGCGGCTTCCGTAAGGCGCTGCCGTTCACGTTCGCCTGCTTTGTGATCGGCGGCCTCGCGCTGTCGGGCATCCCCCCCTTCTCCGGGTTCTTCTCCAAGGACGAGATCCTGCTCGTCACCGCGGAGCGCGGCGGCTGGCACTGGGTGCTGTACGCGATGGGCTACCTCGGTGCCTTCCTCACCGCGATCTACACGTTCCGGATGATCTTCCGCGCCTTCTACGGGGACCCGGTCGCCGAGGCGCGCGAGCTCGAAGGCGGGCACCTGCACCACGCCGAGGTGCCCACCAACCCGGCCAACGGCGAAGTGGAGGACACCGACGTCGGCTTCCCCGGCCCCCACCACACGGTGGCAGAGCGCGCGCTGCCGATGCGCGTGGCGATGTCCGTCCTGGCGGTCGGCGCCATGGGCGCCGGGCTCGTGCAGGTCCCCGGCGTGGACGACGTGATCGTCAACTTCCTGCGTCCCACGTTCGCCACCTCGCCGCTGTACGAACCGCACACCCGCGACGGCCTGCTGATCTTCGGGCTGTGCCTCGGCACGCTGCTCGGCCTGAGCGGCATCGCGATCGCCTACCGCATCTGGGTCAAGCAGCCCTCCATCGCGGTCGCCGCCCGCGAGCGGTTCGGGGCGGTGTACGAGCTGCTCTGGCACAAGTGGTTTTTCGACGAGGCCATCGACCTCCTGGTCGTGCGCCCCGCCGCCGCCGCCGGGCGCTTCGCGCGCGACACCTTCGAGCGCGTGTTCGTGGACGGCACGCTCGTCGGCGGCACCACCGGCGTCGTCCGCGCCGGCTCGGCCGCGGTGCGCGCCGTGCAGAGCGGCTTCCTGCGCTACTACGCCGCGCTGCTGCTGCTCGGCGTCGGCGCGCTCGGCCTCTACTTCCTGCTTCAGTCGTGACCCCCATGACTACCGCCTCCCCGATGCCCGCTCCGCCAACGCCCCCCACTTCCTGACCGACCGTGCCCCTCTCCGTCCTCATCTGGCTCCCCCTCGCCTGCGGCCTGCTCGGCGCTGTGCTCGGCCTGCGCAGCGAACGTGCTCCCGGCCTGGTCGCGCTGGTCGGCTCGGTGGCGGCGCTGGGGCTCGCGATCGGGTACATCGCCGACTACACGCCGGGCGCCGGACTGCAGCACGTCACCGACATCGTCTGGATCGCCACGCTGGGCATCCACTACAAGCTCGGGGTGAGCGGCCTCAACGTGATGCTCGTGGGGCTCACCACCCTGCTGTTCGCCGCCGCGGTGCTGTCCCTGAACATCAGGACGCGAACCTCGGGCGCAGGCGCGGCCGGCGAGAGCGGGTCGGAGGGAGCCGGCGAGACAGGGTCGGGCGACGCCGGGACGGGCGGGGAGGCCGGGGCGGGCGGCGCCTACCCCGAGCGCCCGCGTCTCTTCTACTTCCACTTCATGCTCGCCGAGTCCGCCGTGCTCGGGGCGTTCCTCGCGCAGGACCTCGCGCTGTTCGTCGCGTTCTTCGACCTAATGCTGATTCCCTTCTACTTCCTGATCGGCGGGTGGGGTGTGGGACCCGACCGCGTGAAGGCGACGATCAAGCTCGTGATCTACACGCTCGTCGGGTCGCTGCTGATGCTCGCCGCGGCGATCGCCACGGGCGTGCTCGCCTCCGAACAGCACGGGACCCCGCTGACGTTCGTGCTCTCCTCCCTGCACGCGCTGCCGCTCAGCGGGGGCTCGCAGGAGTGGATCTTCCTGTTCTTCGCCGCTGCGTTCCTCGTGAAGATGCCGGCGTTCCCGCTGCACGGGTGGATGCCCGACGGCTACCGCGCAATGCCGATCGAGGTGCTGATGGTTTTCTCCGGGGTGCTCTCCAAGGTCGGCGCCTACGGCTTCCTGGCGATCGTGCTGCCGCTGTACCCGCACGCCGCGGTGCACTTCCAGACACTGATGCTGCTGATCGCGCTCGCCTCGATCCTGTACGGCTCGGCGATGGCGTTCACCCAGACCAACGCCCGCCTGATCGCCGGCTTCTCCTCCGTCGCGCAGCTCGGCTTCATCACGCTCGGGATCTTCGCGCTGAACCCCCAGGGCGCCCAGGGCGCGCTGCTACAGATGGTCAACCACGGGCTCGTCGTCGCGCCGCTGTTCTTCATCATCCTGCTGCTCTCCCAGCGCGCAGGGGGCTCGGAGGACATCCGCGAGATGGGCGGCATCGCGTTTCGCGCGCCCGTGCTCGCCACGCTCTTCCTGGTCGTGGCGCTCGCCACGCTGGCGATGCCCGGCTCGTCCAACTTCGTCGGCGAGTTCCTGATCCTGCTCGGGCTCTTCAAAGCGAAGCTGGTCATCGCGATCATCGCGTTCAGCGGCGTCGTGGCAGCGAGCGTGTACGCGCTGCGCCTGTTCATCCGCGCGATGCACAACCGCGTCGGCGCCGGGGTGGACTCCCGCGAGCTCACCCCGCTCGACGGCCTCGTGCTCGTGCCACTGGTCGCCGTGATCGTGTTCTTCGCCGTGTACCCGCAGCTCGCGCTGACCCGCAGCGAAGGGTCGGTCAAGGCGTCGGTGGCGCCCGCTATCGCGGCGATGGCTCCCACGACTGTGGCGGGATACCCACTGCGCCCCGTGATTCCTCGCCAAGACACGCCGTATTCGGCCACCGTTAAGGGTGAAGCGAGACAGGAATCGGGCGAACCAGTAGCGAAGGCCGAAGGGCACCTCCGATGAACTACGTGCCCTACTTCCCCGCCCACGTGGCCACCGCCCACCTGAAAGGCCCGCCGGTGAACTTCGCCGGCCTCTCCCCTCTGATCGCGCTGCTCGGCGGCGCAGTCGTCGTGCTGCTCGTCGGCCTGCTCGGCCACCGGCGGGTGCGCGAGCACGTCGTCCCCGCGCTCAGCCTCGTCGCTCTCGGCGCGGCGGCAGGCCTGACGGTGTGGCAGTGGGACGAACAGAAGTCGATCGTCTCCGGCGCGCTGCGGATCGACGACCTCGCGCTCGTGCTGAACCTGATCCTGGTCGCGGGCGGCGCCTGCACGGTGCTGCTCGCGTGGCGCTCGCTCGCCGCACAGGAAGCCGCGCACGGCGAGTTCCACGCGCTGCTGCTCACCGCGATCGGCGGGATGTCGCTGCTCGCCGCGGCGCAGAACATCGTCGCGCTGTTCATCGGCCTGGAGCTCCTCTCGATCCCGCTGTACGTGCTGTGCGCGACGGAAATGCGCCGCGAGCACTCGCTCGAGTCGGGGCTCAAGTACCTGATCATCGGCTCCGTCGGCTCGGCGACGCTGCTGTACGGCCTCGCGCTGATCTACGGCGCCACCGGGGCGACCGACTTCGGCGCGATCGCCGCGGCGATCTCCAACAAGGGGCTCGCCACCAACGTGCTGCTGCTCACCGGCATCGCGTTGTCGGTCGCCGGCCTCGCCTTCAAGGCGTCCGTCGCCCCCTTCCACCAGTGGACCCCCGACGTCTACGAGGGCGCGCCCACACCGGTCACCGCGTTCATGGCGGTCGCCACCAAGGCCGCCGCGCTCGGCGTCTTCCTGCGCCTCTTCGACGTCGCGCTGATCGAAGCCCAAACCAGCTGGGCCCCCGCCGTCGCGACGCTCGCGGCGGTCACGATCGTCGTCGGCAATGTCGGCGCGCTCGGGCAGTCCTCGCTGAAGCGGATGCTCGCCTACTCCTCCGTCGCGCAGGCCGGCTACATGCTCGCCGGCGTCGTCGTCGCCTCCCAGCTCGGCGTGCGCGCGACGGTCTTCTACCTCGCCGTGTACCTGTTCATGAACATGGCCGCGTTCGCCGTGATCGTCGCGCGCGAGCGCGCCACCGGCCGCGGCGACGGCATCGGCACGCTGGCGGGCCTCGGCCGCGAGCAGCCGTGGTTGGCGTGGCCGATGACGCTCGCGATGCTCGGCCTCGCGGGGATCCCCGCGACCGCGGGCTTCATGGGGAAGTTCTACCTGATCGACGCCGCGGTCTCCGGCGGGTACACGTGGCTCGGCGTGGTGATCGTGGTCGGTTCGATGATCTCGCTCGGGTACTACCTCCCCGTGATCGCCACGATGTGGATGGGTGCGGCGCCCTCCCCGGCCGTCGTGCCCGCGCTCGCCGGTGGGTCCTCCGAGCTCGACCCGCCGGCCGTGCCCGGTCCTGCGCGATCCAGCGAGCGATCGACTGGCGGATCTCCGGGCAGTCGGCCGGTGACGCCGATGGTGGGTCCCCAGCTCGAGGTCGCCCTCGTCGCCGTGCTCGCCGGCGCCGCCACGCTCTTCTTCGGGATCGTCCCCGGGCCGCTGTTCGACCTCGTGCGCCATGCCGGCGCCGGGCTCGGGCTGTTCTGAGCGACGCGCGACCCCCGCCGCGGGAGCGGACTGGGCCGGCTCTGAGAGCCCCTCCACGGCGCCCTCAGCCCGAGCGAGCGTTCCATCCCCGTCGATCCGTACGCTCGCAGCATGGAACTGACTCATCGCATCCACACGGCAGTTGACCTCCCCCTATATGACTGGTATACTGGTCATATGGGCAGGGTAATGACCGCAACCGAGGTGAAGGCAAAGATCCTCGCGCTGCTCGACGAGGTCGCGAGCGGCGATGAAGTGGAGATCACCAAGCACGGCCACGTCGTCGCACGCCTGGTGCCAGCCAGTGGCGCCCACTCGCTCAAGGGCAGGCTCGCCGGCGTCGCGATGACGGCGAGCGCCGAGGAGGACCTGTTCACGACCGGGGTGCCCTGGAACCTGTCGTGACGACGGTGGTCCTCGACACCCACGTCGTCCACTGGTGGTCGGCCGAGCCGCAACGGGTGAGCCGAGCCGCCGCCGAGGCGTTGAACGAAGCGGACGAGCTCGCCGTCGCGGCCATCTCGTGGTTCGAGCTGGCGTGGCTAGCCAACCACGAGCGGATCGCCGTCGCGATCCCGGTCCGCTCGTGGCTAGCGCAGCTCGCCGGCCAGCTCCGCACCGTCGGGATCACGCCCGCCGTGGCCGACACCGCGGTCTCGCTGCCGACCTCCTTCCCCGGAGACCCCGCCGACCGCCTGATCTACGCAACGGCGATCGAGCACGGCTGGAGGCTCGTAACCAAGGACAGCAAGCTGCGCGCCCACCGCCACCCGCGGGCTGTCGCGGTGTGGTGAGCGGTCGTGTTCAACGACTACCCCAGCAGCGACTGGAGGGTGGGGCAGTCAGCGTAGGCGGGACGGCCGGTCATCGCGTACGCTCTGCGACGTGAGACGCTCTGCCCAACGCGGCGCCGCGGTTGTAGGCGTGGCGATGCTGCTGACAGCGGTGGCGGGCGGAACGGCACAGGGCAGGGTCAGGTTCATCCACGGCAAGGCCTACGGCGTGACGCCCGGTCCTCGAGCCCGCGATCTAGCCGGTGCGAGACTGGGGCCCGGCACGCGTGGGATCTCGCCATTGACGGTCGGTGGCCCCCAGGAAAAGGTCGAATACAGCGGCGGCCCGTTGATGATCTCCTCGAAGCTCTACCTGATTTTCTGGGGGCCGAAAGAAAGCTTTCCGTCGAGCTACACCGAACCGATCATCCAATACGCAAAGGATCTCGAAACCGATCAGTCGCTGACCACCGACGAGTTCTCGGTCGCCGAGCAGTACACCAACAAAGCGGGCACGCACATCAGCGGCGAAGTCGCGTTCAGCGGCGACGTCTTCGACGAAAGCAAGTACCCCGCACTCAGCGAAACGAAAGCCGAAGGCTGCACCGCCGAACCGTGCGTCACCGACTCCAAGATCCGTGCAGAGATCTTGAACGAGATCAAAGCCAACGAAGCCAACGGCTGGCCCACCGACCCGGCTGGCGCACCGGAAGCTCAGTACCTCGTGTACACGCCGAAAGGCGTCGTCACCTGCATCGCCCAAGGGGAATGCTCGACCAACGAATACTGCGCATACCACAGCGAGATCACCAAAATCGGCGTGAGCAATCAGGTGGCGGTCTACAGCGACCTCCCCTACGAACCCGAATGCAACTCCGGACAGGCGCCGACAGGCGTCGATGGCGAAGCAACCACCGACGGCACGCTCGATTCGGAGATCCACGAGCTGGTGGAGTCCGCTACCGATCCCAACGACGAGACCGGGTGGATCGAAAAAAAGGAAGGCAATGAGGTAGCCGACAAGTGCACGTACCCCGTGGTCGAAAGCCAGCCGGACATCTACGGCGCGCCGCTCGGCGGCAGCCTGAGCGCCTTCACCGCCTACAACCAGCTGATCGGGGGACACAGCTACTACACGCAGCAGATCTGGAGCAACACCCCCACGAGGACGCCGGCGAGCACGGAAGCCGCGGGCTGCGTGGCAAGGATCGGCCCGACGCCCGCGTTCACGGCGCCCGCGAGCGCCCAGACGGGTCTGTTTGTCAGCTTCGATGCAGGCGGCTCCTACGACATCAGCGCACCCATCACCGGCTACGCCTGGGACTACGGCGACGGCTCTCCGATCGACACGACGAGCGGCGCAACGGCAAGCCACATCTACACCAAGCCGGGCACCTACCAGGTGTCGCTGACGGTCACCGACGGCTCGGGCAGCGCAGACGCCTCGACCCAGACGCTGCCCCTCACCGTCAGCGGCGCCCTTCCGCCCCCGCCGACGGCTTCAATCGACTCGCCCGCCGACAACCAGACCTACACCCTCAACCAGGTCGTCGCGACGAGTTTCTCCTGCACGGAGGGGACGGGTGGCCCGGGGCTCAAGTCGTGCACCGACTCCAACGGCACCACCAGCCCGAGCGCGCTCGATACGGCCACCGCGGGTCCGCACAGCTACACGGTGACGGCGACCAGCGACGACGGGCAGACCGGCACCGCGACGATCGAATACACGGTCACCGCGAGCCCGAGCGGCGGTCCGGGCTCGGGCACGCCGGGCGGCGGCTCGGGCTCGGGGTCGGGCACAAGCGGCTCGGGCTCGGGCTCCTCCGGCAGCGGCGGCACCAGCAGCACGAGCTCCTCGGGCTCGGGCGCTGGCCCCAGCGCGGGGTCAGCGTCCAGCGCTCCCGCACCGGGCGGCAAGACGGCCGTCCTGACCCGTGCCCAGAAACTCACCCGGGCAATCGCCGCGTGTCAGAAGCTGAAGAAGTCCAAGCGCGCGGCCTGCGTCGCCACGGCCAAGAAGCGCTACGCGCCGCCGAAGACCAAGCACGGGAAGACCAAACCGAGGCCCAAGAAACCGTAGGGCCTGTCAGTGTAGGGCCCCTCAGACCTTGTGGTGCTCGGGCACCCACGACCCGTCGTCGTGGCGCACGAAATCCTGGAAGAGGTTCGGGGCCTCGACAAGCATGATCCGGGCGACGGCGTCGAACACCAGGCGCAGCTCCTCCTCGGCGCTCTCCGCCGTGCGCATCTCGATCACGTGGCGCAGGGTGCGGGCGTTGGCGGTCCACACGATGTCGGTGGAGAGGCCGATCGGCGCGAGGCGGCGCAGGGCGGAGGTGACCTCCTTCTTGACGTGGAAGGGAACCCCCGGCTCCTCGATCCCGAGCTCGGCGGCAGCGCTGACCTGAAACTCCTCCAACCGCTCGACGATCGAGAGTACCTGCTCGCGCACGGGCTCGAGCGCCGGCGGAACGCGGAAGCCGATGTCGGTGAGGCGCACGTAGCGCAAGCTCTCCTGGCTGAAGGCCGATCCGGCGCGGTGGCGCACCAGCTCGTGGGTGAAGACACGCGAGCAGTTCCGGATCGCGAAGGAGTAGTTGGCGTGCTCCAGCACGCTCCCGTGGCCGGAGCGCAGGATGTTGGCGAAGTACTCGCGCCGGTCGGTGCGGATCTTGGAGACGTTGGGATTCAGGCCGGGCTCCCAGCTGCGGTAGCAGGCGCGCCCCCCGAACTCCAGGAGCAGTTCCCCCGCGCTGGGCGACTCACCCTCTGCGCCGTCCGCTTCGCCGACGCGCCGCTCGAGCCACGACTCCCCACCCACGTCCTGCAGGTAGGCGCCCATCCCCTCCAGGTCGATCGACGGGCGGGCGATCAGAAATACGCTGGGAGTCGTCTCGTGCATTGGGCGAGCGATGGTAGGACGTCATCCGGACGCCGCCACGCTACGATCGCCAACCTGTCCAGCCGCGCACCAATCGACGTCCGCGTCCCGGCCGCGAAGTTGGGGGCGCGGGAGCTTCATGTGTGGGCGCTCACGCTGGACGTCTCGTACTCCCCGCGCGAGCAGCGCTCGGCAGCGCGTGCCGGCCTACGGTTGCTGCTGGGCTCCTATCTGGGGATCGACCCACAGGCGGTGGAGATCCTACAGGGCGCGTTCGGTCGCCCAGAGCTCGCGCCGGCTCACGACCCCCACGACCTCTGCTTCAACCTCTCCCACACCGCCGGCATGGCGGTCTTTGCAATCGGGCGCGGGCGCTCGGTCGGGGTCGATGTGGAGACGGTCGATCGGCGTGCGCCCTCCGTGGGCGTGATCGAACGCGCCCTCAACGATCGGGAGGCGGCGCGGGTGCTGCGGGCCGACGCGCGCGAGCGCACCGCCGCGTTCCTGCACTGCTGGACCGTCAAGGAGGCCTACGCCAAGGCGCTCGGAGTGGGCCTGGCACTTGACCTGCGGCAGGTCGGTGTAGACGGCTCTGCGGATCGGCCCCGCCTTCAGCTGCCCTCTACGGACCAGCCCCGCCCCCTGCCCGACGGACACGGGGAGTGGCAGGTTCGGCGCCTGCGGTTGCCGGCGGGCTTCATCGGAGCCGTAGTCGCCGACGGCGGACGGTGGCGGATGCGTCTACGCGCGCTGCGGATGACCGGAACAGAGGGGCCCGACCGAAGCCGGGAGACACGCGCCTTCGGCGCGAATCCCCGTTTCGGCCAGCCGGCTTAGGGCCGGCTGCGCCACCCTCTATCCTGACCCGCCATGCCCGCCGTCGCCACCGAGCCCACCGACCCCGAGCTGGAGCGCACCGCGTGGGACCTCGAGCCGCTCGTCGACGGCGAGGGCGAGGCCGGGGTGGAGCGCCGGCTGGAGGAGGCGCTGACCCGCGCGAAGGCCTTCGCTGAGCGCTACGCGGGCAAGCTGAGCGAGCTCGACGGCCCCACCAGCCTGGCAGAGGCGATGGGGGAGCTGGCGGCGATCTACGAACTGGTGGGCCGCGCGGGGACGTACGCGGGGCTGCGCTTCTCTACGGACACCGCGGACCCGGCGAACGGGGCGCTGCTGCAGCGGGTGCAGGAGCGCGAGACGGCGATCGAGACGACGCTGCTGTTCTTCGAGCTGGAGTGGGCGGCGCTCCCGGAGGAGCGCGCCGAGGAGCTGCTGGCGGACGAGGCGCTGGACAACTGCCGCCACCACCTGCGCAACGTGCGTCGCTACCGCGAGCACCTGCTCAGCGAACCGGAGGAGAAGGTGCTCTCCGAGAAGTCGCTGACCGGCGCCACCGCGTGGGCGCGGCTGTTCGAGGAGCTGACGTCGGCGATCGAGGTGGAGCTGCCGACCCAGCCACCCACGGCCGCCGCGGGGCGCGACGGCGGGGACAGCGGGGCCGGTGGCGTGGGCCGCCGGGATGGGGCAGACGGGACCGAGCGGGTCGCCCTCGACGTCGCGCTCAGCCGCCTGGCGGGACCCGACCGGGAGGTTCGCCGCACGGCCGCGGAGGCGGTCACCGCCGCGCTCGAGCCGGGCCTGCGCACCCGCGCGTACGTGCTCAACACGCTGGTGGTGGACAAGTCGGTGGACGACCGCCTGCGCCACTACCCGCACTGGCTGGCGGCGCGCAACCTTGCCAACGAGGCGAGCGACGAGTCGGTGCAGGCGCTGATCGAGGCGGTGCGTGGCCGCTACGAGCTGGCGCGCCGGTGGTACCGGCTGAAGGCGGGGCTGCTCGGGGTGGAGCGCCTGGCGGACTACGACCGCATGGCGGCGGTGACCCAGGACGAGGTGCACTTCACCTTCGCGCAGGCGCGCGAGCTGGTGCTCGACTGCTACGGCTCGTTCTCGCCCGAGCTGGGGGCGCTCGCGGGGCGCTTCTTCACAGAGCGCTGGATCGACGCCCCGGTGCGCCCGGCCAAGCGCGGGGGGGCGTTCTGCGCCTCGGCGGTGCCCTCGGCGCACCCGTACGTGCTGCTCAACTACACCTCGCGCCGGCGCGACGTGCTGACGCTCGCGCACGAGCTCGGCCACGGCGTGCACTTCGCGCTGGCGGCGCGCCAGGGCGTCTTTCACCAGGGGACCCCGCTGACGCTCGCGGAGACCGCCTCGGTGTTCGGTGAGACGGTCGTGTTCGGGCGCCTGCTCGCGCAGGACTCGACGCCGCAGTCGCGCCTGGCGCTGCTGGCCGAGCACCTGGAGGACATCATCGCCACGGTCTTCCGCCAGGTCGCGATGAACCGCTTTGAGGACCTCGTCCACACCGCCCGCCGCGAGCAGGGAGAGCTCTCGGTGGAGCGCCTGGGCGAGTTGTGGGCGGAGAGCCAGGCGGAGCTGCTGGGCGACTCGGTCGAGATCACCGAGGGGTACCGCACGTGGTGGTCGTACATCCCGCACTTCATCAACACGCCGGGGTACGTGTACGCGTACGCCTACGGCCAGCTGCTCGCGTTGTCGGTCTACGAGCGCTACGAGCAGCGCGGTGCGGAGCTCGTGCCGCAGTACCTGGAACTGCTCGCGGCCGGCGGCTCGCGCAGCCCGGAGGAGCTGGGGCAGATCGTCGGCGTCGACCTCACCGACCCCGGCTTCTGGGATGCAGGCCTGGATCTCGTGGAGCGCCAGCTGGAGCAGGCCGAAATGGCCGCTCGGGAGGCACAAGCCTAATCGTCGCGGGCGATCCGCCGATACGAGTCGTGTGATCGTTCGCGCGCTCCTCGCCCTGGCCACGAGCCTCGCGGTCGGAGCGTCGGCGCCCGTCGTCGCCCTCGGCGGCGAGGCCCCCAAACCCCAGTCGGCCGCCGCCGGGACGGCCCAACCGCTCGCCGAGGCCGCGCAGCCGCTCGACTACAAGGCGCTGGCTGAACAGGGGCTCACGCAGAGCGCGAGTTGGCGGACGGGCGGGTGGTACTGCGAGTACCTCGGTTGCACGGGGGCCTACCCGCTGCTGACGATCTGGGGGGACGTGCGGATGTTCGAGTCGGTCGACGCGCTAGAGGAGGCCGCGCCGTCGGCCACGCACCGCGCGGAGGTGGACCGCTTCGCGCACGAGTCGGAGCGCTACTGGAACCCGTACCTGAACGGCTACGCCCCCTACCCGGGCGACCGCTACCGGGGCGCGGAGGCGTGGTTCGACGACAATGGCTGGCTGGGCGTGGCGTTCGTGCAGGCGTACCGCGCGACGGGCGAGCGCCGCTACCTGCACGACGCGCAGCGCGCCTTCAACTTCGCCGCGACCCAGGGCTGGGACACGGCGGGCGGGGGCGGGATGTGGTGGAACACCGAGCACCCCTACCACGCAGGCGAGGCGCTGGCGTCGAACAGCCTGCTGGGGATGTTGCTGTACGGGGCCGACCACGAACCCGACCAGCTCACGCAGGTGCGCAAGTACATCGACTGGGGCAACAGCCACGACATCGGCTTTCACGGGCTCTACCTGAGTGGCGGCCCGGGCAGCACGGTGATCGACTACGTGGAGGCGCCGTTGATCTACGCGCAGTACCTGCTCTGCCAGGCGACCGGTCAGAACGGCTACTGCACGCACTCCGCCGAACAGGCGCGGTCGATGACGGAGATCTACGGGGTTGAGTACAACTTCGCGCCGCTGTACGACTCGATCTTCATGGAGTGGATGATGGCCTACGGCAGGGCCGTGGGCGACAACCACTGGCTGGAAGTGGCAGAGGTCAACGCGGCCCAGGCCGCCCGGCACGCAGCCAACGTCCGCGGCCTGTGGCTGGGCAGCTGGTGGGGCGGCCCGATCAGGGACTCCCAGACGCTGCCCGGGATGTTCCGCACGATGGCGGGCACCACGAGCCTGTTCGCGTGGTTGACCTACTACTCCTGAGCGCCTTCACCGCAACCGACCGCGGATCGCCGAGGGGCCGCGGGCGCGGCGGACCGGTGGTGTTGCTTGAGGATCGTCCGCGCGGGTGGGTGAGCCTACGACGCTGGTGGGCGCGGGGCCTCCGTGCCCCGCGTCTGCGCTTGGCACGCCCGCCGGGGGGGTCGAGCGCGGAGGCGGTCAGGCGTCCATACGGCTGGTGCGCCAGGCCCCAAGGCCGAGGAACACGACCAGCCAACCCACGATCACGACCGCGGCAGTGCCGCCGGACATCGTGAGGTTCGTGGCGCGGCCGTCCAGCACGAGGGGGCTGAAGTGGGAGAGAGCCTGGTAGAGGATCGCGTTGCGGGCACTCCCGAAGATACTGATGGACGAGAGCAGCGGGCTCGCGATCACCTGCCACGCGATCAGGGCGATGATCGCCGCCGGCCGTGAGGTCGTCAGCGAGGCGAAGCCCACCGCCACCGCGCACAGCACGCCGGTGGACAGCAACAGGAAGCCGAAGCTGTTGAGGATCAGGGCGCCGTCGGGCGTGGGCAGGTTGGAGGCGAAGACGAAGGTGCCCAGCAGGATCAGGAGGTAGGCGGAGACGATCACCAGCCAGCACACCGCCAAAGCGGCGGGAACGCGCGAGGCGAACAGGGCCAGGCGCGAGCGGCCGGTGACGACGAGGTCGCGAAAGACACCAGAGGACGCGTCGCCCGTGCCAGCCTCGACACCGATCAGGATTGCGGCGAGCGGGCCGAAGAACAGGCCGCCGAGGAGGCGGACACCGATGTGGAAGTTGTCCGTCCCGCCGGCCGGGCCGTTTTCGCTCGGGCTGGTGGCGTGCAGGATCGCGCCGATCACGAAGAAGAGCACGACCGGAGCCACCGCGAGTACGAGCGCCCAGATCAGGGTGCCGCGCTTCTTGCGCAGCTTGAGCAGGTCGGCGCCGAACATCTGCGCGGCAATCGTCATCGGCGAGCCACCGGCGCCGCGGCTCGCGGGTACGGGCGCCGCCGGCGCGACGGCACTCACGCCCTCACCTCGTCCGCCGCCGGAGCATCGAGCCCCTGAGCCGGAGCGTCGAGCCGTGCGGTGACCTCCAGGAAGCGCTCCTCGAGGCTGTGGCGCACGGGCTCCAAGCGCACGACGCCGACACCGGCGCGCACGAGCGCGGCGTTGACCTGCGAGGCCGACTCCAGATCGCCGGCCAGCACCACGCGCAAGCCCTCATCAGAGCGGTGGGCGTCGCTCACGAGCTCGCTGCCGCCGAGTGTGGTCAGCGCCAGCTCGACGTTGTCGACTCCCACGATCAGCTCGTTGCGGGCGCCGTCCGCACCGCCGCGGGTTAGCTCGGCGATCGGGCCCTGCGCGATGATCTTGCCGCGGTCCACGATCGCCGCGGCGTCGCAGATCTTTTCCACCTCGTCGAGCAGGTGCGAGGAGAGGAAGATCGTGCGGTTCTCCTGCTCGACCATCGTGCGGATCATTTCGCGGAACTCCTGGATGCCGCCGGGGTCGAGGCCGTTAGTGGGCTCGTCGAGGATCAGCAGCAGCGGGTCGGCGAGCAGGCAGCGTGCCACGCCCAGGCGCTGGCGCATCCCGAGCGAGTACTTCTTGACCCGCTCGTCGGCGCGCTCGGCCAGACCGACGCGCGCGAGCGCGGGCGCGATCCGCGCGTGCACCTCGGGTCCGCGCACGGCAGCGACGATGCGCAGGTTCTCCCGGCCGGTGAGGTTGGGGTGAAAGCGCGGCTCCTCGACGATCGCCCCGACCCGCCGCAACGCCTGGCCGCGCTCAGCGGGCACCGGGTGGCCGAGCACGCTCATGGTCCCCGCGGAGGCGTGGGTGAGGCCGAGCAGCATCCGGATCATCGTCGTCTTGCCCGCGCCGTTGGGCCCGAGGAAGCCGAAGGCGCTGCCGCGCGGGACGTACAGGTCGACGCCGTCGATTGCGGCGCGCTCGCCGAAGCGCTTGGTCAGGCCCTTGGTCTCGATCGCGGTGGGGCCTCGGCCCGGCGCGCCACCGTTGTCAGCTGGCGTTGGCACAGTCGCTTCCTTGTTCTAGGGGGCGGTCCGGCAGCCTCCGGATGCAGCGTCGCTTGCATCCGGGTGGGTCCGGGGGAAAGCCTTGCAGCTCAACCTAAAGCGCTCGTGAGAATTGCCGGGCGGGTGGCCTCGTGCCCGTCCTCCCGCGCGTGGTGCCCGGGCGGGTGGCAGTCGGTCGGGCGGGCCCCTCCCTACCCGTCACTCCTCCTGCGCCTGGAGCTCGCGCACACGCTCCTGAAGCTGAGACATCACCGCGGGGTCGCGCAGCGTGGTGACGTCGCCCAGCGCGCGACCCTCGGCGATGTCGCGCAGCAGGCGGCGCATGATCTTCCCCGAGCGTGTCTTGGGCAGGTCCTCAGACCAGATGATCCGCTTGGGGCGGGCAAACTTGCCGATCCGCTCGGCCACCGCTGCGCGGATGCCCTCGACCTCGCGCTCGTCGCCCTCGAGGTCGCCCTGCAGGGTGACGAACGCGACGATCGCCTGCCCGGTGTCCTCGTCGTGCTGGCCGATCACCGCGGCCTCCGCGACGTCGGGGTGGGCGACGATCGCGGACTCCACCTCCGCGGTGGAGAGCCGGTGCCCGGAGACGTTGACGACGTCGTCGATGCGCCCGATGACCCAGAGGTAGCCGTCGGAGTCGCGGCGGGCGGCGTCGCCAACTAGGTAGGTCTCCGGCCCGAAGCGCTCGAAGTAAGTCTTGATGTAGCGCTCGTCCTCGCGGTAGAGGGTGCGCAGCATCGAGGGCCACGGGCGGGTGAGCACCAGCAGCCCCTGGCCGTGCTCGATCGGGTAGCCACCGGACTCGTCGTAGACCTCGGCCTCGACGCCCGGGAAGGGGCGCGTGCAGGAGCCGGGCTTGGTCGCGGTGATACCCGGGAGCGGGGTGATCATGATCGCGCCCGTCTCGGTCTGCCACCAGGTGTCCACGATCGGGCAACGCCCGCCACCAACCACCTTGTGGTACCACAGCCACGCCTTCGGGTTGATCGGCTCCCCCACCGTCCCCAGCAGCCGCAGCGTCGAGAGGTCGTGTTTGTTGGGCCACTGCGCGCCCCACTTGATGCACGCGCGAATCGCGGTGGGGGCGCAGTAGAGGATCGTGACCCCGTAGCGCTCCACGAGCTCCCACCAGATGCCCTTGTGGGGGTAGTCCGGAGCCCCCTCCCACATGACGGAGGTCGCCCCGTTGGCCAGCGGCCCGTAGACGATGTAGGAGTGTCCGGTGACCCAACCCACGTCGGCGGCGCACCAGTACACGTCCGACTCCGGCTTGAGGTCGAACACGTAGCGGTGGGTGCTCGCCACCGCCGTCAGGTAGCCGCCGCTTGAGTGCAGGATGCCCTTCGGCTTGGCGGTCGACCCGGAGGTGTAGAGGATGTACAGCGGGTGCTCGGCGTCCAGCGGCTCCGCGGGGCACTCCGGCGCGGCGGCCCCCACGATCTCGTCGTAGAACACGTCGCGGCCCTCCCGCATCTGGCAGGGCGTCCCCTTGCTGCGCACCACCACGATCCGCTCGAGGGTCTCAAGGTCGCCCATCACCTCGTCCACGCGGTCCTTCACCGGCGCCGTCTTGCCCTTGCGCGCGGCGCCGTCGACGGTGATCAGCACGCGCGCCTCGGAGAACTCCATTCGCTCGCGCACCGCCTCTGCGGAGAAGCCCCCGAAGACGACGTTGTGCGGGGCCCCGATGCGCGCGCAGGCGAGCATCGCGACGACCACCTCGGGGATCATCGGCAGGTAGATCCCCACCACGTCGCCGCGGCGCACCCCGAGGTTCTTCAGGGCGTTGGCGAGGCGCTGTACCTCCGCGAGCAGCTCGGCGTAGGTGAGGTCGCGCTCCTGGCCCTCCTCCCCGCGCCAGTGGTAGGCCACGCGCTCGCCCCGGCCCTCCAGCACGTGGCGGTCCAGGCAGTTGTAGGAGACGTTCAGCCGGCCGCCTACGAACCACTTGTAGAAGGGCGGGTTGGAGTCGTCGAGCACCGTTTCCCACGGCTCGAACCAGTGCAGGCGCTTGGCCTGTCCCGCCCACCACGCCTGCGGGTCGCGCGCCGCCTCCTCGTACACCGCGGGGTCGCTCAGCAGCGCGTGCTCGCGGAACTCGGCGGAGGGCTCGAACGTCTCCACCTCCAACAGCTCGGCCAGCTCACGGTCGAGCGCCTCGCCCTCGGGGGGTGCCTGCGGTTCAGTCCCCATGACCGGACTCTACCGTTTGCTCAACGGCATCACCGGCAGCACAACGCGGCCGAAGGTCGAGTTCGTCACCGCGGCGAACGAGGCGTACCAGGCGACGGCCGCGGTCGCCAGACCGACGTAGCCGCCCCAGTGGGTGACAGTCGCGTGGGCGCCCACGGCGCCGATCGCCAGCAGGATGAAGGTGACCGTCAGGAGCGCGAACACCGTCAGCACCGCGAGGTTGACGCGCAGCGCCGCGACCGTCATGTAGGCGGTGAAGATCGCCCACGCCCACAGGTACAGCCCGACCGAGTGACCGACGTTGCCGCCGATCTGCTTGGCGTAGAAGACGTTCAAAGCCCAGAAGGAGAGCCAGAAGGCCCCGTACGAGCAGAACGCCACGGCGCCGAAGGTGTTGCCGGTGCGGAACTCCCACAGGCCCGCGATCAGCTGCACGATCCCCCCGTAAGCGAGCGCCAGGGCGAGCACCACCGGGACGCCCTTTTCGTCGACGAGGTTCGAGTTGAACATCGAGAGCACGAACGTGGTCATCGCGAACCCCGCCAGGCCGAGCGGCCCGGGGTCGGCCGGCTTCCATGCGCTTGCCTGCGTGACCTCGCCCGGCGGCGGGTCGCGGCGCGGAACCGACTGCATCGGATCGGGACGACGAATTGAGGCTGCCTCCATGAGAAACCCTCCCTCCAGCCACCCTTCCGAGCGGCTCAGGACGCTTTGCAAATGACTCCTGCGAACGGGGAAAGGGATTGTGGCAATTCCCACGTTCTCGCATTGGGTTATTCCCGTTTGGAGGTGAACTCAATCGTCAAGTGAGCGAGTTCTATCATCAAGCCTACCGGCGCGAGCCGCGCTTGCGCCGCCGTGGACCCACGCCCTGAGAACCCAACCCGCGAGCCGCGCCTACGCCACCGCTTGGCGCCCTCGCCGGTGCGTTGCGGGGCAGCGCGCCGCTACCGCCGCGAGCCGCGCTTGCGCCGCCGCTTAGCGCCGTCCCGCGCGGCCGGCTGCACCGGCTCTGGAACGGTGCCGTTGGCGTCCCCTGCGCCCTGCTGGGCCCTGGCACCCGAGCGCCCCGCCCCGCCCTTCGCGTCCGGGCCGGAGTTCGCTGCCTCGCGTTCGGTACGGGCCTGCGCCCGGGAGGGCCACGGCCGCGCCTCGCCGGCGGCCCACGCCGGAGGGTCACCCCCCGGGAAGCGCCCCATCAGCAGGAGACCCATGGCCACCATCCAGAAGGCGGGGATCAGCTGCTGAGCCGATCCGAGCGCGAGTCCAAAGGGGGTGAAAGCGAGCAGCGCCGCGAAGATCCCGAGGTACATCATCCAGCGCGGGAGGACACCCGTGCGGGAGGCGCCCAGCATCACGACGACCATGCCCGCGGCTAGCGTGAGCCCTCCCACCAGGCCCAGGTACTCAGTGGCCTCGAGCACGGCGCTCTGAGTCAGCGCCCGGTTGACTGCTTCCGCGGTGAAGTCGTGGCCCGTCACGAAGTTGTGGGCGTTGAGCGCCTGGGCGAGCGGGTGGACGACGGTCACGAGCACCATGACCACCCCCCCGCCGAGGAGCAGTGGCCGCGCGACGGAGCTCGTCTCAGGCCGGCGAAAACGGACCGCGCCGAGCAGGAACAGCAGGACCAGGAGGATGAAGAGGACCGCGACCGCCTGCACGACGTTGCCGGCGATCAAGCCGAATGCGTGGGCGTTGACGAACCTCACCTCGGGCGCACCGGGA
Organism: uncultured Solirubrobacterales bacterium; assembly: GCA_963831945.1. Lineage (GTDB taxonomy): Bacteria > Actinomycetota > Thermoleophilia > Solirubrobacterales > Solirubrobacteraceae > Palsa-744. The sequence continues at coordinate 1,224,179 of CAWHSC010000003.1, forward strand.
CTAACGGCCGGGTTCGCCTCTCCCCGCAGCGCGGGGGCGAGCCCCTGAATCACGCCGACCGTCGGCAGAGACCTCAGAGTCGCGGTGACCGTGATCCCCCCCAGGAGGTAGAGCACCCCTCCCGCGATCGCCGGCGTCCCGAGGCGCGTGCGGCGCTCGCTCTCCTGGGCCACCCGAGCGCGGATCTCCTCCCTGCTCGGCCCCGCCTCGCCCTGCCCGGGCGCATCGATCTCGCTCCTGTTGGCCATCGGCCGTGGAGTCTAGGGGCTCCCCCGATGGCGATGGGCTCCCGATTAGCGCGCCGAGCCTCGCGCCCCACCGCTAGGATGAGTCCCATGGAGAGCGGTGGCCTGGGAGACCTGTTCGGAGATCCCGAGGAGTTGCAGCGGCGGCTGGCCGACTTCGCCATGCAGATGCAGGGTCAGCAGCGCCTCGCGTGGGCCGACAACGCGATCAAGCTGGCCGTCGATATGACCGTCGCGGCGGTGAACCGCGTCAACCTGCAGGGCAGCGCCGAGGCGCAGGCCGAGCAGATCCGCGCGGTGATGGCGACGGTCTTCCCCGAAGCTGTCACGCTCGTGCGCGAGGCGCGCGAGGGACTCCAGTAGGCGGCTCCTCCTCTTCGACCAAGAGCACGCCGGCGCGCTCGGCGCGCCGCTCGGCCTCACGCGAGGCGCGGCCCGCGGCGAGCACCTCGCGGAAGGAGCGGAAACGGAAGATGAAGACCACCGCGCCCAGCCCCACGAGCGCGGTGAAGACGGCGATCGCGATCTGCTGGCCCACCGAGTACGCCGCCACGGCGGCGGTGCCGGCGGCGCTCGCGGCGAACACCTTCACGAGCAGCGCCTGTTGCACCCCCGCGCCGCCCGGCGTGAACGGCACCGCGCCGGCGACCTGGTTGACGCCGAACACGAGCAGCACGTTCTGCACCGAGCCGCCGACGCGGAAGGCGTCGAGCAGAAACCAGAAGGCTGCGAAGCGGCACCCCCACGCCGCCGCCTGCCACGCCGCCACCTCGCGCAGGTAGCGCCGGCGGTCGCCGAGGATCGTCACGCCCTGGCGGATGCGCGCCCAGAAGGCCCGCGCGCGCACCGACAGCAGCGCGAAGGCCACCAGCCCGAGGATCGCCAGCGCGGTGATCAGAAAGAGGGTGAAGCGGAAGTGCTCGGCCAGGTAGGAGATGTCGAAGGAACTCAGCCGCGAGAAGTCCGGCGGCTTGGGGAAGACCCCCTGGGTGAACGCGAAGGCCAGCACCAACACCCCCACGGTCACATCGAAGACGGACTCCACGAAGAACGCCGAGGCCACCGTGGGGTAGGTCGAGCCCGGGATCGAGGAGCGCGTGAGGAACAGCTTGATCAGGTCCCCTCCACGCGCGGGCACCACGTTGTTGAAGCCCACGGCCGCGAAGTACGCGCCCCAGATCCGCCGCCACTGGAAGCTCACCGCGGGGTACGCCGCGCGCAGGCTGTGAAAGAACGCCCGCGAGCGCAGCGTCAGGTTCGCCCCGAAGAAGGCCAGGCCCAGGACCAGCGCCCCCCAGTGGACCGCGGCGAGGTCGGAGAAAAACTGGCCGGCCGCTTCCAGGAACGAGCTGACGCTGTGGCCGATCGAGGTCGAGGCGAGGAGCACGCCTCAAGCGTACGGCGAGCGCGCTGTGTGGGGTCGGCGGGCGCGGGGTCCAAGCCGCGGACGCAGCCTCCCGAGCCAGGCGCCCCCGAACCAGACAGGACCCCACAGCCCGGGCGCGACCTCTCGGGCCGACGCAGCCTCCCTAAACCGATGCACCTCAGCTCAGATGTCGTCCTCGTCGCCGTCGTCCCCAAGGACCTCCTCGTACTCGTCGAGCTCCAGCTCCTCCTCGTCGGTGCCGAACTCCTCGTCTTCCTCCCAATCCTCGTCGTCGACCTCATGCTCGGGGGTCTCGAGAATTGTGCTCAGCGACATGCCGCTCTCCTTTCAGGGCTCGTTCTTGAACTGTGGGTCTCTCTTGTGCTTCCCACCCGGTCCCGGGGAAGCGGGAGCATCATATTGTTGCGCTCAGAGCCTCTGGTATTCGGGGATCGTCCACGTGAGTGGGTGCGCCACTCAAGCGCAGTGGGCGCGGAACCTCCGTGTCCCGCGTCGGTTCTTCGGCTAGCTGCCTAGCTGAAGAGAGAGAGATGCGACAGCGCCAAGCTGGCGCATCTAACTACGCCCCCCCTACGGGACGCATACATCCCCATCACGTATCTCCCTCTAGAAACCACGCTGATACAACTCCCTCATCGCTCCGACCCAGTACTTGAAAGCGAACCGATGGGTGAGGCGAGTCAAACCACGGGCGGAGCAGCCCGCCCCAGGGCTTTCAGTACCCGCTCGTCGTGCTCGGCCGGCTTGACCTTGTGCAGCACATCGGCCACTCGCCCTTTGGAGTCGACGATGAAGGTCGTCCGCTCGTTGCCCCAGTAGGTCCGACCGTACATCGACTTCTGCGCCCAGACGCCATACGCCTCGGCCACGGCGTGGTCCTCGTCGGCGAGCAGGGTGAAGTCGAGGTCCTGCTTGTCGTGGAACTTCTTGAGCTTCTTGACCAGGTCCGGCGAGATCCCAAGCACCTTCGCGCCCGCTTGCTCGTAGTCACCCCGATGGTCGCGCACGCCGCACGCCTGGACGGTGCAGCCGGAGGTTTCGGCCTTCGGGTAGAAGTAGACCACGACCGGCCGGCCACGGAGGTCCGAGAGCTTGACGGGGTTGCCGTCCTGGTCGGGTAACTCGAAGTCGGGGGCCTGCTGGCCGGGCTCGATCACGGCTCGCATCCTAGCCAGGTCGAGGAAAGCGCTCCACCGTCGGCACGCAGGAGTAACCCCGACGAGCTACACTAGTTGTCGTGCCGAGCAAGCATCCGAGGATCGCTGTGACGGCCGACCCAGATCTTGGGCGAGCCCTGGAGCGCGTGCGCGCGGCGACCGGCACGCACGAGGGCGATGCGACCTTGGTGCGCCGGCTCGCGGTGGCGGGTGCGCAGGTCGAGTTGGAGGCCGGACGTGGCCGCCGTGATGCGATCGAAGCCCTGTTTGCCGCGATGGACAGTGATGGGTTCGACCTGAGCCTGGAGGAGATCGATCGGCTCAACGTACCCCCGAGCAGCGTGTGAGCGTCAGGGTGTGGGATGGCCGAGCCGCGGTGCTCGCCGACACCTCGGCGTGGATGCTCGCGCGCAGGGTGCCCCAGGTGCGGGAGTTGCTGTTCGCCGCCGCTGAGCGTGGCGACGTCGCCTGGTGCTGGCCGGTGCGCTACGAGCTGACCGTCGATGCACCCAGTCCGGAGAGGATTGCCACGCTCGATCGGACTCTCGACGGTCTCCGCGAGATCGCGGTCGATCGCACCGTCCAACGGGGTGTCCTCTCGGCGATGCGCGAGCTCGCCGATGGTGGGTCCCACGGAGCCCACCGACTGCCGCTCACCGATCTCACCGTCGCGGTGGCGGCGCAGTGCTCAGGCTTAGAGGTGCTGCACTACGACCGCCACTTCGAGCGCCTCGGCGAGCTGCTCGGCATCGGCACACCGTGGATCGCCGAGCCGTCCGATTGACGCCGTCACTTCAACAGCCGCGAGAGGCGGCGGTCCTTGAGCACCCGCCCCTCCGTCTGGCAGGCGGGACAGTAGGCGATCACGTAGTCCTCGAAGTGGACCGCGCGCAGCGTGGCCTGGCAGCGGGGGCAGGGCTGCCCCTCGTGGCGGTGCACCTTCAGCGGCATCGGCAGCTTGTCCGGGATCGGTAGCGCGACCACCCGCTCGTAGTGCTCGATCGCCGCCCCCAGCGTGCCCACGATCGCCTCCCTCAGCCGCTGCGCCTCCCCGTCCTGGAGGTCCGCGCCGCGCTTGTACGGGGAGAGGTGTGCCTCCCACAGGATCTCGTCCACCCACGAGCGACCGATGCCCGCGATCGTGCGCTGGTCGCGCAGCAGCGTGTGCAGCGGGCGGGGAGCGTCCAGCAGCTCTTTGACCCGATCCCACCCGCCCGGGTCCGGCCACGCTTCCGGCCCAAGCTTCGCCAGCGTCTCCTCCTGCTCGAGCCCCCCCGCCCGCAGCAGCCTCACCCACGCCGCCTGCTTGGAGCCGAACTCGCGCAGGCGCAGCTCGCCCTCCCGCGCGGCGCCACCGGAGGGCGGCTCCCCGTCACGTGGCGGTAGCCGCACCCGTACGAGCAGGCGCGAGGTGCGGTCCCGCGGTCCCGCGCGCTTGTCGTACAGCTGCAGCCGGCCCGCGGACATCAGGTGGATCAACAGCGCCAGCGGCGGCGCAGGTCCGCCGGGGTTGGGGGGTCCATCGACCTCCACGATCAGGTGCTTGCCGCGACGGCCCACCCCCGCGATCGTGCAGCCCTCCAGCGCGGTGAGCGGCGGATCGAAGGTCTTCAGGGCGTTGATACCGGGCGCCAGCGCCGACTCGATCCGGGCCCCTCGCAGGGCCGCATCCAGTCGCCGCGCGGTGATCTCGACCTCGGGGAGCTCCGGCATCGCCCTCCCACTTTAGGGTCCGTCGAACCCGTAGGGTGCCGATTCTGTCTGCCCCGGCTCGGCGGGTACGGGACGAAGCCCCGCCGATCGCGTATCGACAGTAGGCTCGTACAGAGCAGCGCAGAGAGCGAGCGGGAGGAGCAGAGCGATGAGCGAAGTGGTGCAGAGGCGAGTGCAGGATGGCGTGGCGCTGTTGACGCTCAACCGGCCCGATCGCCTGAACGCGTGGACGGCGGAGATGGAGCGCGCCTACTTCGCGATGCTCGAGGAGTGCGCGCAGCAGGAGGAGGTCCGCGTGATCGTCGTGACGGGCGCCGGCAGGGGGTTCTGCGCGGGCGCGGACATGAAGGAGCTGCAGGCGATCGGAGACGGGAGCGTGGAGGCGACGGCGGGGGAGCACGAGCGCCGCGCGCAGACGTTCCCGCTGTCGATCTCCAAGCCGATCCTCGCGGCGATCAACGGCGCGTGCGCGGGGATCGGCCTGGTGCAGGCGCTGATGTGCGACGTGCGCTTCGCCGCCGGGGGAGCCAAGCTGACGACGGCGTTCGCCCGCCGCGGGCTGGTGGCGGAGCACGGCATCTCGTGGATGCTGCCGCGACTGGTCGGCCCCGCGCGTGCACTCGACCTGCTCCTCTCTGGCCGGGTGGTGCTGGCGGAGGAGGCACTGGCGATGGGCCTCGTCAACCGCGTGGCGGCGCCCGAGAGGCTGCTCGAGGAGACGCTGGACTACGCGCGGGAGCTCGCCTCGAAGTGCTCGCCGGCGAGCATGGCGACGATGAAGCGCCAGGTCTACGCCGACCTCGGGTGCGGGCTGCCCGAGGCCCTCGCCGAGGCCGACCGGCTGATGCTCGAGTCCTTCATCGCGCCTGACTTCGTGGAGGGGGTCACGAGCTTCCTCGAGCGGCGCGACCCACGGTTCGCGCCGCTGGGCGGGTAAGCGCGGGCGCCTTGGCGCAGCCCGTAGGGCGGGCGCCCCGGCGCGCGTAGGGCGGGCGCCCCGGCGGCGCGTAGAGCGGGCGCCCCGACACAGCAGTAGCCTTCGCCTCCATGGGTGAAGGCGGATCGAGGGTGAGGCTGCGTCAGGCGGTGCTCGTGGCGAGCGAGCTGGAGCCTGTCGCAGCGACGTTGCGCTCGGCGCTGCGCCTCGACGAGCCGTTTCGCGACCCCGGGGTCGGCTGGTTCGGGCTCGCCAACACGGTGTTCGCTGTGGGGGACTGCTTCCTGGAGGTGGTCTCGCCAAAGGAGCCGGACACCGCGGCCGGCCGCTACCTAGCGCGCCACGGCGGCGACGGCGGCTACATGGTGATGTTCGACCTCGAAGACCTGGAGGGCGCGCGCGAGCGCGCGGCGAGACTGGGCGTGCGCGTGGTGTGGCAGATCGACCTGCCCGACATCTCGGGCACACACCTGCACCCGGCGGACACGCGCGGGGCGATCGTCTCGCTCGACCGCTCAGAGCCCTACGGCACGTGGCGGTGGGGCGGGCCGCAGTGGACCGAGCGGATCGGCACGGGGGCCCCCGGGCGCCTGGTGGGGGTCACGCTCGCGGTGAGCGACCCGGAGGCGGTGGCGGCGCGCTGGGGAGCGGTGCTGGGCATCGAGGCGACCGGCGGGGAGCAGCCGGAGCTACGCGTGGACGGCGGCGAGGTCCGCTTCGAACGGGCCGCCAGCGAGCCCGCGGAAGGGCTCGTGGAGATCGCCCTCGAGCTCCCGCACGAGCTGCCGGGTGGGCGCGCGGCGGTCGAGCTCGGGGGAGTCCGCGTGCGGCGGACTCCCCCGAGTGTCCCACAACATTCCTGACGACGCTCCGCAGCCGTCAATTTTTAGTGACCGAGAGCGCTTTTGCAACTCTTAAGTAGACCACGTGCCATGGGCATTCCCCCGATTCTGCCCCACCCAACGAACATTTCAGCCTTGGTGGTGGGAATAGCTTCCATAACACTAATGGTTCGTTGGCGACCCTTATCGTGATTAGATTTTCCAAAGTCGCTTCCTGTGATTTTCCTGTTTCAGACGTGCACACATCTTCCATGGAGCCCAGTGAGGTTTTACAGTTAATTTTCCATCCCGCACCACCGCCTGTGCCTTCGAGCTTAGCTCTAATAGCACCTTCGGCTTCGGACAATTCAGTCTTCCATGGCAAATCTACGCCTTCTACTTTTTCAACCCCTTTTTCTTCACAGATTTTTAGCCCTCTACAATTTTCACTGGCTTTTTCGACGGTATTGCTTGTTACTTCAGCTTTGTTTCCGGGGCCGACTATTCCTTTCACGCTGCCACCAGAGTCGCATCGGACTTCAGCTTCCCCTAGAAGTGTTTTTGTATCCTTCAGTGTCAACGTAAGCTGCGTAATACCCACTGTATACGATGTTTTGGCCTCAACCGATTCCCATTTCCCTTTATTTTCTTTGGCAGCTTCAGTACAGTGTTCCGATGTATATTTAGTGGGAGTCACCCCTTCTGTGCCTTCTAGGCACACTAACCATAATGGTGTCGCGACGGCGTTTCCCGCCAGCGCCATCCCCACCACCAGCATCGACACGAGGCATAGCCCCGCAGTCTTCAGGTGCTTCATATCGTGCCCCTTCGTCCACCGCATCTTCCTCGTCCTCCGATCCCGGATGAGATCCGTCGGTTTATGGACCAGAAGCTCTACGCGTCCGCACCGCGGCCGTCAAGGCGACGCTGCGAACCCCCAGAGACTACGGCGCCTAGCACCCCAGAGATGTCTCTGACTGCCCGCCGCGCGCGAAGGACAGTACTGCCGCCGCGGCCTCACGGCCCCGGCGCGACCCCGATCGGCGGCCCTTCGTACTTGGACCCCGTGGGGCTCGTCCAGCGTACGCGCCAGTCGACGCCCGCGACGGTCGAGGTGAAGTTCCAGTAGCCGAGGGATTCGGTGGGGGCCGTGCGGAGCACCCGGAAGCGCTTCGCGCCGCGCGTCTTGACGAGGACCGTCACCGTCGTCGGTCCCAACGCCGGTCGGACCAGCCCCCAGAGGGAGAAGCCGTGGCCCGCGCGGGAGACCACCAGCGGCACCGGCCACGCGGAGTACAGCGGCTTGGGACGCCCGTCGTGGTACTCCAGACCCGACTGGAAGCCCACGTAGCCCCCGTGAACGCCCGACCCCGGAGGCCCGCCGACGGGGTCATCGCGCAGCAGGTACTGCGAGAAGGCCGCCACGCGCGGGTCCCTCCAGGCGATGTATTCGGAGAGCGCGTCCCATTCAGCCTGCTCGGAGACCGGCACCCCGAGGTACGGGTTGGGCTTGCTCTGCACCCCGAACTCCGTCAGGTAGATCGGCATGCCCGACCGGATCGCCCCCGCCCGCGCCGCCAAGTTCAGGGCGTTTTCGAGGCGCGAGAGCGTGCCGATCATCACGTCGTCGGGCTCCGGCGGAGCGTAGAAGGGGCCCAGCTTGGACTTCTGCGTGTACGCGTGGTGGGCGTACCCGTACGCCGGCAGCGCTTCGCAGGAGCCCGCCTTCTGGTAGTGGGAGTTCAGGCACAGCGTCCCCCGCAGGAAGGCCAGCGGCGCCACGTCGTGGAGCAGCCCGTAGTGGCGGACGTAGGAGCGGCTGAGGCTGTCTTCCCCCGTCGGCGACGTTTCGCCCATCAGCACCTTGGGGTGCGCGAGGCCCGCCGCCTGCAGGCCGGCGTAGCCCGCCTGGAAGAGGCCCCGGTAGATGCGCGGCGAGGCCGGAGAGCCGTTGGCGCTGAACTGCGGCAGCAGGAAGGCCGCGTCGTTGGGCTCGTTCCAGATCGCGAACAGCGCCACCTCCGAGCCGTAGTGGTGGCCCACCGCGGTCATGAATTCCTGGAAGTCTTTCCAGTTGGGGCTCGTGTAGTTGGTGCCGGTAGCGCTCGCCCACCGCGGCACGGGCGAGGTCACCGTCAGCAGCACCGGCCAGTGCAGCGCCTGCGCCTTCGCCAGCAGCCAGTCGTACGGGCCCCAGTTGTACGCCGCGGGGTTCGTAGCTTCGAAGCTCGGGCGCCGCCTGCTCCCCGCCCCGGGGGCCACGTGGGACCAGTACAGCTCCACGCGCAGCGCGTGCACTCCCAGGTGCTCCATCTGCGCAAACGCCTGTTCGCGGTGGCGCGGTTCGAGCAACACCTTTCCGCCCTCGAAGAAGACCGTCTGGTTGTGCGAGGCGAGCGCCGGGGCGGCGCCCACCGCCACAGTGAGGGCCGAGCAGGCGAGCAGTACACCGAGGAGTACGCGGGGACGCGGCATACGGGGGAGCTCCAATCCGTCGGGGGCTTTACAGGTACGCGGGGGACGCGCAGACATACGCAGAGCGGCCGTGCCGTCGCAGAGAAACGCGACACGCCAGCGTGCTTTGCGCCTAAGACACCGTACCGGAGCAGATGTTGCGGTCGCCTCCACATCTTCCCGCCCTCTCCCGCCTCCAGGAGACCCACCCGGGCGTCAGCACGGGCTGCCGGCCCCCGCGTGGGATAGCGTTGCGGCAATGAGCGCCCCCGCCGCACCCGACGACGTCGTCGACACCCACGCCGAGGCGCAGGGCAACGCCCGTCCCCCCCTGCTCGTGCTCGAGCCGCTGCGCGCGTTCCTCGACGCCCACGGCCTCGGCGCAGGCGAGCTGCACGCCAGCCCGATCGGCGAGGGGCACTCCAACGTCACCTACCTGATCCGCCGCGCCGACGGCTCCGAGGTGGTACTGCGCCGCCCGCCCCGCCCGCCGCTGCCACCCTCTGCCCACGACGTGCTGCGCGAGGCGCGTCTGCTGCGCGCGCTGCAGGGCACCCCCGCGCGCGTGCCCACCGTGCTCGCCGTGGGGGAGGACCCCGCCACGATCGGCTGCCCCTTCTACGTGATGGAGCGCGTGGAGGGCGAGGCGATCGTGTTCAGCCTCCCCACCGCGCTCGACGCGTCCGCCGAGCGCCGGCGGATCGGCGAGGAGTTGGTCGACGCGCTCGTGGAGATCCACGCCGTCGACTGGCGCGCCGCGGGCCTGGAGGGCTTCGGCAAGCCCACCGGCTACCTGGAGCGCCAGCTGCGGCGCTTCTCGGGCCTGTGGCAGCACAACAAGACGCGCGAGATCCCCGCCGTCGAACACGTCGCGGGCTGGCTGGCCGAGCACCTGCCCGAGTCCGGCCCCGCCACGGTGGTGCACGGAGACTACCGCCTCGGCAACACCATGTTCGCCACCGACGCCCCCGCGCGGCTAACCGCGGTGCTCGACTGGGAGATGGCCACGATCGGCGACCCGCTCGCCGACCTCGGGTACCTGTGCATGGTGTGGGGGCAGGCCGACGACCCCCCCGGCGGCATCCGCGACTCGCTCGGCGCCGTCACCAAGGCCGAGGGCTTCCCCACACGCGCGGAGCTGCTCGCGCGCTACGAGCAGCGCACCGGGCGCTCGATGAGCGACCTGCGCTGGTACGTCACGCTCGCGGTGTGGAAGATGACGGTGTTCATGGAGGGCAACTACAAGCGCGCGCTCGCCGGCACGACCGACGACCCCTACCTCAAGCACTTCGGGGAGGGCGTCCTGCAGCTCGCCGCCCACGCCGAGGAGGTCACGCGCGGTGAGTGAGCTAACGACCGGGGCGAGCGGATCGAGGTGACACGTGGTGGGTGAATCGACGGCGGGTGAGTGGATCGAGCGGTATGGACCACCGAACGAGGCCGGGTTGCCGCGATCGCGCGGCCCCGCGGAAACCAGCCCAGGCGACCGCGAGACGATCGGCGGGCTGATCGTGGACTGGGGCGGTGTGATGACCACCAACGTCTTTGGCTCCTTCAGCGCCTTCTGCGAGGCCGAGGGGCTCGATCCCGCCACCCTCGCCCAGATCTTCCGGGGCGACCCCGTGGCACGCGAACTGCTGATCGGCTTCGAGGAGGGACGCGTGGAGGAGGCCGTGTTCGAGGCGAAGCTCGGCGGCGTGCTCGGCTTGGCCTCACCGGAGGGCCTGATCGACCGCCTCTTTGCCGGCACGACGCTGGAGGAGTCGATGGTGGCGGCCGTGCGCGCGGCCCGCGAGGCCGGGATCGCCACCGGGCTGGTCTCAAACTCCTGGGGCACCACCCGCTACCCGCGCGAGCTGCTTGGCGAGCTGTTCGACGGCGTGGTCATCTCTGGGGAGGTGGGCATCCGCAAGCCCGCCCCCCGTATCTACGAGCTCGGCGCGCAGGCGATCGGCCACGAGCCCGCCCGCTGCGTGTTCGTCGACGATCTCCCCTTCAACCTCAAGCCCGCCGAGGCGCTCGGCATGGCCACCGTGCACCACACCGCGGCCGAGACCACCATCGGGGAGCTGGAGGGACTGCTTCGTGTCCAGTTGCGAGCGGAGCCCCATGGTTGAACCATCGACCGGGGCAGCCAGCAAGGGCAGGCCGCTGGATCGCGATTGAGCCCCATATCACCCACAGCAGGTACCAAGAAAGAGACCATCAAGCTACATCGAATTCAGCGCATCGCCCCACGAACGACCCACGCTCGTCCGAAAGATCATCGATGCTTGCGACGTCGTCAGAGCCAACCTCGATCACCGCGTCGGTCCATGTACCGTTGCCGGCAAGCTCAGCGCTGAACAGCTTCACTCTAAGCGCGAACCGACCACGCCGTCCGACCTTGACGTAGCGGAGGATCGAAACACCGACAGGCACCCGAATCTGGTGGGCGAAGTAGTCAAATGCCCGAGGCACCCCATCAATGCCCGGCCATCGCTCGATCGTCTCATCGTCGCGAGCACTCCCCTTCCCAGTCCCCCAGCGATCGGTCAGCTCCGCGTCCGAACCAGGGTCCAGCAGGATCGTCAGGAGCCCGTCCTCGAGCGCCCGGTCGCCGCTGTTGGTGAAGCCGATGCGCACAGTCCGCTCAGGCGCCAGCTCGTCCTGTCGGTTTGCGATCTGCGACGGCACAATCAGATCCACGATCGGCCGGCGAGCCCGGTCGGCTTCCATTTGGGCGTGCTCATCTCGCGCCAACGCAAGCTGTTGATCCGCGGCATCGCGAGTAGCCGTGCTGGCTCGTGCGCTTGCCGCCGCGGCCTCGGTTGTCTCTTCTGCCGCCCTCGCGCTGCGTGAGGCGCTCTTCGCGCTCCGAACCGCGATCACGAGCGCTACGGCTGCGACGACGACCCCTGCCAACGTCGCGAACGCGCTGACATATTCGGTCCACAGCGGACTAACGGCGACAGGCACGGCGGCGAGAGTACACTGGGATGGCGATGGCAGACGAGAGCATTGATCTGGGTGCCACCCTGCGAGACCGCTTTCTTGCGGCAATCACTCAAGGCAGGGAGACGACTGCTCAGCGACTAGCGCCTGTCGCGGAGGACGCTGAGGATTTGCGCCAGCAGCGCGAGGAAGCCTGGCGTCTGCTCAGCGAGGGAGCAAGGTGGGCGGCGAAGGCGCTGGCTTCGGTCGGTGTGGACGGAACTGACGAGAGGCCGATTCGTGACCCCGATGCCGCTTTCGACCGCGCCCAGCACCTGGATGTGCAGTTGCTCAAGCTCAGCCAGCTCGATCAGTACCACGACGCGGTTGCGCTGCTTGTCGACGCGGTCAAGCGTGCCTGCTACCACGGCGCCGACCTCGGACCGCAGCTGGGTGGACGCCCCAGCTCATTCCGCCGCCCCGGGGAAGAGATCAAGGTGGGGCCGAGGGAGATCGAGCCGAACCTGACTGACCTACAGGAGCTCGGTAGCGCGCTCGGCGAAGCCCTAGCCAGGTTTGGCAGTCTGCATCTCGGCAATCCAGTGGAGATTGCCAACGGGCTCTTTCTCCCAGTCGCCGCCTGAAGCGGGACCCTCCTTCGCTAATCCCGCTTGCCCCGCCCGTACAGCAACTTCAGCGCTTTACCCAGCCGTTTGGTACCCCCGCGGGTGTACGGGAAGAAGTGCAGTTCGCGCTTGAGCGCCAGCCGCGGCGTCACCAGGAGCGCCTGCTGGTTGCAGTACTTGCGAATCCCATGCGCGCCGTGGCGTGAGCCGAGGCCCGAGGCCTTCACCCCGCCCATCGGCAGCTCCAGCGCCGCGAAGTTGATGATCGCGTCGTTGACGCACACCGCCCCCGCTTCCACGCGCCGCGCGATCTTCTCGCCCTTCTCCGTGTCCTTGCTGAAGACCGAGCCGGCCAGGCCGTAGGGGGAGTCGTTGGCGAGGCTTACCGCCTCCTCGGCGTCGCGCACCTTCATGATCGGCAGCGTCGGGCCGAACGTCTCCTCCTGCATGATCTTCATCGAGTGGTCGACGTCCACGAGCACCGTCGGCTCGAAGTAGTGCCCGTCACCCGTGCCGCGGTGCCCGCCCGTAAGCGCCCGGGCGCCCTTCGCCAGCGCGTCCTGCACGTGGTCCTCCACGAGGTCCACCTGCGGCGGGAACGTCATCGAGCCTACCTCCACGGTGCCCGGCCCTCCGTCGGGGCGCCCCTGGCGCAGCGCGCGCACCTTGTCGGTGACCTTCGCCACGAACTCGTCGTACACCGGCGCCTCCACGTACGCGCGCTCGATCGAGATGCACGTCTGACCGGAGTTCTGCATCGAGTAGTACGTGGCCACGTTCGCTGCCCGCTCGAGGTCCGCGTCGGCGAGCACGATCATCGGGTCCTTGCCGCCCAACTCCAGCGAGGAGGGGATCAGCCGCCGGCCCGCGGCTTCGGCGACCTTGCGCCCGGTGCGCGTGGAGCCCGTGAACATGATCATGTCCACCTCCTCGATCAGCGCCGCGCCCGTCGCCCCGCGGCCGGTGGCCACCTGGAAGACGTCCTCGGGGATCCCGCACTGGCGTAGGCCTTCGGCCAGCAGCAGCGAGGTCAGCGGGGTGATCTCCGAGGGCTTTAGGATCACGGCGTTGCCCGCCGCCAGCGCGGGGATGCAGTCGCCGAAGGAGTTCGTCAGCGGGTAGTTCCACGGGCCGATCACGCCGACCAGCCCCAGCGGGCGGTAGCGCAGGATCAGCTTCTTGCCCTTCACGAACACCGTGCTCGAGCGCACCCGCTCGTCGGCCAGGTACTCCTCCGCGTGCTTGGCCCAGAAGCCGAACGCCCCGCCGCCGTAGGAGATCTCCGCCAGCTGCGCGTCCTCGTAGGTCTTGCCCGTCTCCGAGACGATCGTCCGCACGATCCGATCGGCGTTGTCCATCACCCACTTCTGCATCCGCAGCAACACGCGCCCGCGACCCTCGAAGCCGTACGCCTCCCACGTCGGCTGGGCCAGGCGCCCGCGCTTGACCAGGTCCGCGACCGCCGCCGCGTCGAGGTCGGGGACCGTGGTGATGATCTCGCCCGTCGCGGGGTTTTCGACGGGGATCTCCGTCTCCGCGGCCACCACCGAGCTGCCGTTGGTCGCGCCGTCGTGGATTTCGGTTGCGTGCTGCTCGACTGTCGCCATCGTGGGGCCTCCCGTGCTGGTTTGCGCTCCCTACAGAGGCTACTCCTCGCGCGCGGTCACGTCGGGCTTTTGTTCCGGTCGGTACATGTACCGACCGGCGGAGCCGCACATGTGCGGCTCCGTGGAACGGCCACATGTGGCCGTTCCGGCCATGCCACATGTGGCATGGCCCCCCAAGGGGATGATCTACTCGGAGAACTCGATCGAGGCGATCCCGACCGGCTCCACCGGGCGGTCCGAGCCGTCTGTGGGGAGGCCCTCCAGGCGGTCCACCACGTCCATCCCGTCGGTCACCTGCCCGAACACGGTGTGCTTGCCGTCCAGCCACGAGCACTTCTTGGCGGTCACGATGAAGAACTGCGAGCCGTTCGTGTTCGGGCCGGCGTTCGCCATCGCCAGCGCCCCGCGCACGATCTTGTGGGGGTTGATCTCGTCCTCGAACGTGTACCCCGGGCCGCCGGTGCCCGTCCCCTGCGGGCAGCCGCCCTGGATCATGAAGTCCTTGATCACGCGGTGGAAGTTGAGGCCGTCGTAGAAGCCGTCGCCCGCGAGCTTGCGGAAGTTCTCGACCGTCTTCGGGGCGTCCTCGTCGAACAGCTCGAAGGTGATCGAGCCCTCGGTGGTTTGCATGGTGGCGACGCTCATCGTAGCCACCCTTTGACAGTGGTCTGCATCGTTGTTGTGGACATGGCCCTACCCTACCCGCTCGGCCACCGCGGGGCGTCCCCGCACCGTGCTGCCCCGCAGCGCCTCGATCACGCGGTCGGCCTCGGCCTCGGGTACGGACAGGAACGAGAAGCGGTCGAGCACCTCACGTCGCGCACCGCCTCGCCGTCGAGGCCCGTCGCGGAGGTGACCGCGCCGACGATGTCCGCCACGCGCACGCCACCCGCGCGGCCGCCGGCCAGCACCAGCTTCGCGTGGGGCTCGGAGCCGTCGCGCGAGACGTGCGGCTTGGAGTGCCGGCGCGGGCGCTCGCGTACCGGTGTGGGCGCGCCCTTCGGCGCCCTGCTCCCACGGTGCGATCGAGGTGCCGATGTGGCGCTCGATCGCCTCCAGCTCGCGCTTCTGGCGCGTCTCCACGAACGTGATCGCGCGCCCCGAGCGCCCCACGCGGCCGGTGCGCCCGATGCGGTGCACGTACGTGTCGGGCGAGGTGGGCACGTCGTAGTTGACCACGTGGGTGACGGTCGAGATGTCGAGGCCCCGCGCGGCCACGTCGGTCGCCACGAGGACCGGCACGCGGCCCGCCCTTGAACGCGAGCATCACCCCGTCGCGCGCGCCCTGCGTCATGTCGCCGTGCAGCGCCCGCACGTTCATCCCCCCGTCGCGCAGCGTGCGGAACAGCTGGTCGCAGCGGATCTTCGTGCGCACGAACACGATCGCCTGGTCGGGACGCTCCGCCCGCAGCACCTCCACGAGCTTCTCCGCCTTCTGCTTGGCGTCCACCGGGAGCTGGAACTGGGCGACCGTGTCGATCGTCAGCGTCGCCGCCTCGACCACGACCGTCACCGGGTCGTACAGGTACGCGTCCGCGAGCTTGCGGATCGGCGGGGGCATGGTCGCGCTGAACAGCGCCGTCTGGCGGCCGCTGGGGGTCATCGAGAGGATCCGCTCCACGTCCTCCAGGAAGCCCAGGTCGAGCATCTCGTCGGCCTCGTCGAGCACCACGAAGCGGCAGTCGTGCAGCACGAGGGAGTGGCGGGAGATCAGGTCGAGCACGCGGCCCACCGTCCCCACCACCACGTGGCCTCCCGCCCGCAGCTGCGCCTGCTGGGTGCGGATCGGGGCGCCGCCGAAGACCGCGACGACGTCCACGCCGGCGTGTGACCCGTACACACGCAGCGCCTGCGTCACCTGGATGCACAGCTCGCGCGTGGGGGTCAGCACGAGCGCCTGCACCTCCCGCTCCTCGGGGTCCACGTACTCCATGATCGGCAGCCCGAACGCCGCCGTCTTGCCGGTGCCCGTCTGCGCTTGGCCGACCACGTCGCGCCCCTCCAGCAGCGACGGGATCGCCTGCTCCTGGATCGGGCTGGGCGCCTCGTAGCCCACGTCGCGCAGCGCCTTCAGGGTGCGCTCGGTGAGCCCGAGCTCGGCGAAAGTCTTGGCCATGACCCACGGGAGCTTACGTGTTGGGCCACGCGGGCGAGCGTGGGGACCACACGGGACCCCGCCCGCACGGCTGCCGGTGCCCCCGCCGTGCGCGCGGGACGGCGTCGGGCGCGCGGGGCGCGTCGTCTCAGGCGCTTGGGTCGAGCAGCAGCTTGCCCGTGGTCTGCCGCTCGCGCAGGTCCACGTGTGCCTGCGCCGCCTCCGCCAGGGGGTAGGTGTGTCCGACGACGACCCTCAGCTCGCCGCGCCCCACGCGTGCGAACAGATCGTCCAGGGCGTCGGTGAACATGCCCGGACGCTCCAGGCAGTGGAAGACGTAGAAGCCCACCACGGCGCGCGAGTGGCGCAACAGCGAGCCCGTGCGCACCTCGTTAGGCTCGCTCGTCGCGATCCCGCACACGACGATTCGCCCGAACGGCGCCAGCGCCCGGTAGGAGGCGTCGAACCACTCGCCCCCCGCCATCTCGAACACCACATCCACCGGGCGGCCCCGATTGGCCTCCAGCAGGCGCTCGGTGAGGCCCTTCGGTGTCGGGTGGACCGCCGCGTCCGCGCCCAGCTCCAGCGCGAGCTGACGCTTTTCCTCGCTGGACGCCGTCGCAATCACCCGGTCGGCTCCGAACAAGTGCCCCAACTGCACCGCCAGTGAGCCCACGCCTCCCGCGGCTGCATGAATCACCACGCTCTCTCCCTCTGCCACACGCCCCGCCGTGCGGTACAGGTGCCACGCGGTGGTCCCCTGCACCACCAGCGCCAGCGCCGTCCCGTCGTCCACTCCCTCCGGGATCGCGAACACGTGCTCGGAGGGCGCCGTGGCGTACTCGGCGTAGCCGCCCGCGCCGGTCAGCGCGACCACGCGCTCGCCCGTGTCCTCGCGCACGCCCGCCACCTCCCCGCCCGGCACCAGGGGCAGGGTCGCCTTGCGCACGTAGGAGTTCGTGCGCGTGTGGGTGTCCGCGAAGTTGATCCCCGCGCGGGTCACCCGGATCAGCACCTCGCCTGGACCTGGCTGCGGCGTGGGCAGGTCCACGAGCCGCAGGACCTCGGGGCCGCCGAACTCGGTCATCTGAATCGCGCGCACGTCCGGGAGGCTATAGGGTCCTTGTCTATGCCCATCACCGTCGTCGGATCGATCGCCTACGACTCCGTCTCGACGCCGTTCGGCGAGCGCCAGCGGATGCTCGGCGGCGCGGCCGTCCACTTCGCGCTGGCCGCGTCGTTCTTCGACGAGGTGCGCGTCGTCGGGCCGGTCGGCGAGGACTTCGGGGAGACCGAGCTCGACGTGCTGCGCCACCGCGAAGTGGACATCTCCGACGTGGAGCGCGTCCCCGGGGGCAAGACGTTCTTCTGGCGCGGCAAGTACGGGTGGGACCTCAACTCGCGCGAGACGCTCGACACGCAGCTCGGCGTGTTCGAGGGCTTCCAGCCCAAGCTCTCGGAGCTCTCGCGCTCCTCCGAGGTGCTGTTCCTGGCCAACATCCAGCCCGACCTGCAGCGCGAGGTGCGCGCGCAGCTGCCCGACGCGCGGTTCGTGGCGCTCGACTCGATGAACCTCTGGATCGAAGCCGCGCGCGAGTCGCTCGTGCAGGCGATCGCCGAGTGCGACTGCCTGATCCTCAACGACTCCGAGCTGCGCCAGCTGACCGGCAAAGCCGCGCTGTACGCCGCCGCGCGGGAGATCCTCTCCTGGAGCCCGCCGCACCCGCGGGTGATCGTCGCCAAGCAGGGCGAGTACGGGGCCGCGCTCGTCACCGCGGGGGGCTTCTTCTCGCTGCCCGCGTTCCCGCTGGAGTCGGTCGTGGACCCCACCGGCGCGGGCGACACGTTCGCGGGGGGCTTCGTCGGATACATCGCCGCCCACGCCGAGGAGGAGATCACCGACGAGCTGCTGCGCCAGGCGATGGCCCACGGCACCGCGCTGGCGTCGTTCAACGTCGAAGAGTTCGGCACCCAGCGCATCGAGAACCTCGCGGGCGCCGAGATCGTCGCGCGCGTGCGCCAGCTGCGCGAGTTCACCCAGTTCTCCGCCGCGCCCGTGCCGCTGGGGGAGCTGAGACGGCCGTGGACGCGGCGCGCTGCTGCGTCCTCGGTCGCTCGTGTGCAGAAGCACGCCTCGCTCCCTGCGTCCTTGCATCGCTTGGTCCACGGCCGTCTCAGGGGCTGACAGCTGATCCGAATCGAGTCACCCTCATTCGCCCACGAGTCTGGATCGGTAGTACGATCGAGGTGGCGTGGATGCCTGGACCTTCATCTGGCTGATGTTCATCCTCAAGATCCCGATCGTCGGGCTCTTCTTGATCGTGCGCTGGGCTGTGCGCCAGGGGCCCGAGACGGCCGCCGAGGAGGACGGCGGCATCGGCTTCCGGCCGCGTCCGCGTCATCCCAGCCACCCGCGCTCGCGCCTGCCGCACCTGCCTCGGCGAGGACCCCGTTGCGGTGCGTCTGCGCCCGCCGCTCCGCCGCGCATCCGGACCGTCGCCGCCCGCGCGCGCCTCGCTCAGCGCTGAGGGCCCACGTCCGAGAACCCTGAGGCGTGCCAAGCCTAGAGCCGCCACGGCACACCGCCCCGGGCGAGCGACGGGAGCCGCTACGGTGTAGCTGAGAGCTGACCGTAGGAGGAACGACATGAGCGCCGAGACCAAGACGAGCACCCACGGCGAGGCAGCGGCCGGACAGGCGCAGGGCAACGGCGCCCCGCCCGCCGAGACCCTGACGGTGACCGACAACCGCACCGGGCGCACGTACGAGCTGCCGGTGACCGACGGCACCGTGCGCGCGATGGACCTGCGCCAGATCAAGACCGACGAGCAGGACTTCGGGCTGATGGCCTACGACCCGGCCTTCACCAACACCGCGTCGTGCCGCAGCGCGATCACGTACATCGACGGCGACGCCGGCGTCCTGCAGCACCGCGGCTACCCGATCGAGCAGCTCTGCGAGCACTCCACCTACCTGGAGGTCGCGTACCTGCTGATCAAGGGCGAGCTGCCCACCCGTGCGCAACTGGAGGAGTGGGTCCACGAGGTCACGATCCACACGTTCGTGCACGAGAACGTCAAGGACTTCATGCAGGGCTTCCGCTACGACGCCCACCCGATGGGGATGCTCGTCGCCTCCGTCGGCGCGCTCTCGACCTTCTACCCGGACGCCAGCCGCATCAGAGACGAGGGCGTCCGCGACATCCAGATCATCCGCCTGCTCGCCAAGATGCCCACGCTCGCGGCGTTCGCGTTCCGCCACAACATGGGCCAGCCCTACGTGTACCCCGACAACGACCTCGGCTACGCGGGCAACTTCCTCTCGATGATGTACCGGATGACCGAGCTCAAGTACCAGCCCGACCCGCGCCTGGAGCGGGCGCTCGACGTGCTGTTCATCCTGCACGCCGACCACGAACAGAACGCCTCCACCAACGCGGTGCGCTCGGTCGGCTCCACGCAGGTCGACCCCTACTCCGCCGTCGCCGCCGGCGTGGCCGCGCTGTACGGGCCGCTGCACGGCGGCGCCAACGAGGCCGCCCTGCGGATGCTGGGGCGGATCGGCACAGTCGAGAACATCCCCGACTTCCTGGAGGGGGTCAAGGCGGGCAACGAGCGCCTGATGGGCTTCGGCCACCGCGTCTACAAGAACTACGACCCCCGCGCGCGCATCATCCGCAAACACCTCGACGACGTCTTCGAGGTGCGCGGCAAGAGCCCGCTGCTGGACGTCGCCACCGAGCTCGAGAAGCGGGCGCTGGACGACGAGTACTTCACCTCGCGCAAGCTCTACCCCAACGTGGACTTCTACTCCGGCCTGATCTACGAGGCGCTCGGCCTGCCCGTCGCGATGTTCCCGGTGATGTTCGCGATCGGGCGCACCTCCGGCTGGATCGCGCAGTGGCTGGAGATGGTCCAAGACCCCGAGCAGAAGATCGCCCGCCCCCGCCAGATCTACACCGGCGAGCGCGACCGCGACTACGTGCCGGTGGCACGCCGGGGCTGAGCCGTAACCTTTCAAAACCACGGCGTTTGATTGGAGGTTGTTTGATAACCTCCAATTCAAGGAGATCTATGTCGAAGGTTATAAAGCGCCGCTGGCAGAGCGATATCGGCGGTCTTGGACTGCCACGTAAAGACACGCGCTCATGCGCTTACGAAGCCTACGTCCCCGATCCCCTAATTGGTAGGCAATTCGTGTTCGAAGGGGACGTGGCAGCGGATATCGCCGACGCAGAAGCTGCGATATCCCGGATGAACGCCGAAGCGACGGCGCTTGTGGATACGGAGGCGCTTGCGCGCATCCTGCTTCGCGCGGAGGCGGTGGCCTCGTCTCGCATTGAGGGCCTCGAGGTCGGGGCCAGGCGCCTACTGCGAGCCGAGGCCGAGCGTTCGCTACAAAAGTCATCCTCCGACGTCACCGCAACAGAGGTGCTCGGCAACATCGACGCGATGGTCTACGGCGTCGAGCGCGTAGGGGAGGGCAAGGAAATCACGGTGGACCTGCTGCTCGAGGTTCACCGCCGCCTGCTGAGGGGAACACATCTCGATGCCTATGCGGGGCGAGTACGCGAGACCCAAAACTGGATCGGCGGCAGCGACTACAACCCCTGCGCTGCCGCGTACGTCCCCCCGCCCCCCGAGCACGTCTCAGGGTTCCTCAACGACCTGTGCGCCTTCTGCAACACCGACGAGCTTCCCGCCGTCGCCCAGGCCGCGATCGCACACGCACAGTTCGAGACCATCCATCCGTTCGTGGATGGAAACGGCAGGGCGGGACGTGCCCTCATCCATCTCGTCCTGCGCCGCCGGGGACTGGCACCGCGCGTTCTCGCCCCCGTCTCGCTCGTGCTTGCCACCTGGGCTCGCACCTACATCGACGGACTCACCCAGTACCGCTACATCGGCTCGCCGACGTCGCGTAAGGCAGTCCAAGGAGTGAACACATGGGTCGCCAGCTTTTCCGGCGCCTGCACACGCTGCGCGTCGGACGCCACGGCGTTTCAAGCTCGTGCCGAGCAGTTGGAGGCCGAGTGGCGCGAGCGGCTGGGCGCAATCCGCACAAACTCGGCGACGGACGTACTGCTGCACAGTCTGCCCGGAGCGCCGATCCTCACGGTGCACAGCGCAGAAGCTCTGATCGACCGCACCTTCAAGCCAACGCACACCGCCATTGGACGACTGGTCGAGGCCGGCATCCTGCGGCCCATCACCATCACCAGGCGCAATCGAGCCTACGAGGCGCCCGAGATCATCGAGGCATTCACCGCCCTGGAGCGCCAGCTCGCAAGCTAGCGGCCCGCTGGCGCGGCGCCATACGGCGTCCTCGGTCGCTCGTGTGCAGAGCACACTTCGCTCCCTGCGTCCTTGTCTGGCTTGGCCATCGAGCCGCTAGAAAGTTCACCGTCACAGCACCAGCGTCCCCCCGTGGCGGCGCAACCACTCGCGGTCCTCGCGCCAGCGCGGCCAGCGGCGCTCAACGAGCGCCCAGAAGCGGGGGGAGTGGTCGAGCACCTCCAGGTGGCAGACCTCGTGCCACACGACGTAGTCGAGCACGCTCTCCGGCGCCATCAAGAGGCGCCAGTTGAAGCTCATGCGCCCCCGCGCCGAGCACGAGGCCCAGCGCGAGCGCTGCGCGCGGATCGAGAGGCCGCTGTAGGGAGTGCCGGCCAGCGCCGTCGTACGGTCCAGGCGCGCCCCGATCTCCGCGCGGGCCGCGCGGCGGTAGAAGCGCTCGAGCGCCGGCCGCGGGTCTCCCGCGGGCACGAGCAGGCGCTCGCCGCGGCGGTGCACCCGCGTGCGCCCCGCCTGCGGGACCAGCTGGAGAGGGACGCCCAGGTAGGGCACCGTGGCGCCGCGCTCGGCCACCCGCGCGAGCGTCTCCCGCGCCTCGCCCAGCCGCCGCTCGATCCACGGGCGCAGCTCCGCCACGGCTGCCGCCGCCGCGCGCTCGGAGGCCCGCTCGGGCAGCACCACCTCCACACCCCCGTGAGCGTGCACGTTGACCCGCACCCTGCGCGCGCGGGTGGAGCGGCGGATCGTGTAGGGGAGGTCGGTCATTTGGGGATCGTCCACGTGGGTCGGGTGCGCCACCGGGCGCGTGGGCGCCGGGCCTCCCTGCCCGGCGTCGGCGGTCGCGGCGTGCGCCTCGGCCCATCAGGGTACGCGCCCCTCCGGGTGCATAATCCCGCGCGTGGCCCGCTCGATCGTGAAGCTCCCCCGCGAGGTGCGCTCGCCGTACGAGGTCTACCTCAACGGCGTGCGCCAGGAGCTCGGCGCCGACTACCGCGTACGGGAAGGCGCGCTCGTGTTCGAGCAGGAGCTGCGCAAGGACCACATCAACGGGTGGCGCTGGCTGCTGGGCGCGTGGGGCGTGGGCACGTACCGCCAGAACGATTCCGTGGACGTGCGCTACGAGGCCCCCGACGGCTCGCCGCGGGTGGCCGAGGGCTTGAGATCGAGCCCGGGTAGAGGTCGTCCGAGCGCGCCTCCCACGGCCGCGCGAGCTTCAGTGCGCTCAGGATCGCGCGGGTGGCGGGGGAGCGGTTGAGCGTGTAGAAGTGGATGCCCGGGGCACCGCCCGCGAGCAGCTCCGCGCATTGCAGGGTCGCGTAGGCGACCCCGAAGTCCCGCACCGCCTCCTCCTGGCCCTCGCGCAGGCGCAGCTCGCGGTGCAGGGCCTCGGGGATCGAGGCTCCGCACATCCTGCTCATGCGCTCCACCTGGCCGACGTGGGTGATCGGCAGGATCCCCGGGATGATCGGCACCTCGATCCCCGCTGCGCGCGCGCGGGCGAGGAAGTCGAAGTAGAGCGCGCTGTCGAAGAAGAGCTGGGTGATCAGGAAGTCCACCCCCGCGCGCACCTTCTCCGCGAGGTGCGCGAGGTCCTCGGCGGGGCTCGCCGCGTGGATGTGCGTCTCCGGGAAGCACGCCGCCCCGACCGCGAACGGGTAGTCGGCTCTGATCAGCGCCACCAGCTCGGAGGAGTACTCGAGGCCCCCCTCGGTCTTCGTCCAGCCCTCCTCGCCCGCCGGGGGGTCGCCGCGCAGCGCGAGCACGTTCTCGATCCCGGCCTCTCGCATCTCCGCGAGCGTGGCGTGCAGCTGCGCCACGGTGGCCCCCACGCAGGTGAAGTGGGCCATCGCCTCGAGGCCGTACTCGCCCTTGAGACGCTTGACGATCTCGATCGTCCGCGCCCGCGTGGAGCCGCCCGCGCCGTAGGTCACCGACACGAACGAGGGCTCGAGCTCGCGCAGCTCGCCGAGCGCGGCGTACAGGTTGCGCTCCCCCTGCTCGGTGCTGGGCGGGAAGAACTCGAAGGAGAACACCGGGTCCGGGGCCGCCAGGAGGTCGTCGATGCGCATGGCCGCCTCAGTTTGACAGCGGCGGTGGCACCGACTCGGCGGGGAGGCGCCGGGGTGGACTAACGCTCACCGCTCACCGGCGGGGACGGCCGCCCACGTCTCCGGCTCGCCCGCGATCCGCCGCGCGCGGCCGGTGCCCTCCAGGTGCGTGAGGAAGGCGAGCGTCTCCGTGAGCAGCCACCCGGCCGTGTTCGGGGAGAGCGGCACGTCGTCGATGACCTCCGGCACCACTTCGAAGGCCGTGCGCGGCGCGCCGGCGATCGCCGCCAGCACCCGCTCCAAGCGCTCGGCCACGAGCCGGCGGTTGCCTTCGATGTGGGCGTGCACGTCAGCGAACGTGCGCCCGTGCCCCGGCAGGCAGAGCCGCGCCCCGAGCCGCTCCACGACGCCGAGCGAGTTGACGAATTCGCCCACCGGGTCGGGGGAGTAGCCGTAGTCGAAGAACAGCGAGATGCGCCCCAGCAGGTGGTCCCCGGAGATCAACAGGCGCCGCTCAGGCTGGAACAGGCAGACGTGCGAGGGGGCGTGGCCGGGCGTCTCGTGCACCGTCCACGAGCCGAGGTCGGTGGAGACGGTCACCCCGGGCAGCAGCGCCCGGTCGGGCTCGCGCACCGCCGCGATCCCCGAGTCGTGGTCGCGGCGCTGCGAGGCGTAGCGGCGCAGCGGCTCCTCCGGCACCCCGCTCTGGCGGGCCACCTCGATGCGGCGGGCGATCGCCGCGTCGGTGTGGGTGGCCCACTGGGTCATGTGCTCGTGGTTGGGGTGCATCCACAGCTCGCAGCCCGCGCGCTCCACGATCGTGGCCGCCTGGCCGTAGTGGTCGGAGTGCGCGTGCGTGCACACCACCAGCCGCACGTCCTCGACGCGCAGGCCGCACATCGCCATCGCCCGTTCCAGGTCGAGGAACGAGCCGGGCTGGTGCATGCCGGTGTCGAACAGCACCACCCCGTCGCCGGCCCTCACCGCCCACGCGTTGCAGTGGGGCACCCCCGGCCACGGCAGCGGCAGGCGCAGGCGGAAGACCCCCGGCAGCACCCGTTCGCCGCGGCCCAGCTCGCGCTTTTTGGGCGCTCGCTGATCGCCCGCCCTCTGATCGCTGGTCTCGGCCACCGGCAGGGAGCCTATTGGCTCACCGGCCAGGGGGGCGGGTGACGCCGGTACACTGGTGGTACACTAGCTGGATGGCGACGTCCCATCCCCGAATCCAGGTGACCGAGGACCCAGAGCTCGCGCGCGCGCTGCGCTCCGCCGCGCCGCACCTGCCGCCCGGCCTCCCACGCTCGCGACAGGTGCGCGAGCTCGCGATCGCCGGAGCACGCCACCTCGCCGCTGAGCCGCCCAGCAAAGCTGAGCACCGGGCCGCGCTGCAGAAGCTGGCGGAATACTTCGACCGCCCCGAGACGGCCCCGTGGGACTGGGATCTGCTGCGCGATGTCAAGCGACGGCAGGCGGCGATCGACCGCACGGGCGGCCAGCTCACTCATCTGGCCCCCGGCCGCAGCCTGTCCGACGAGCTGATCGCCGAACGGCGCGCCGAAGCACGAGCCGAAGACCGGGCGGACGAGGCCTACCGTCAGCGCCGTGCCGGGCGCTGAGCCGGCCCCGAAGCCGGCGTCGGTACTCGACGCCTCGGCGGTGATGGCGCACCTGAACGAGGAGGATGGCGCCGCGGCGGTACGCGAGGCAATGAGGGTCGGGGCGGCGATCAGCGTCGCCAACTGGGCCGAGGTGCTATCCCACGCGGCCATGGCCGGCGATGACCCCAGCCGGCTCGCGGACGATCTGCGCGACGCTGTCATCGTTGAACCCATCACCGAAGCCGACTGCATCGAGATCGCGAAGCTGCGACCCATGACCAAGCCGCAGGGGCTCTCGCTCGCCGACCGCGCGTGCCTCGCGCTAGCAGCCCGCCTCAGTGTGCCGGCACTGACCACCGACCGCGTCTGGGCGGACGCCGACGTCGCCGCCGAGGTCAAGCTCATACGGGAGTGACCGCCGCGGCCTCAGCCGCGCCGCGTGCGCCTCCTCCCCTTGCCCGCGGCCTTCTTCTTGGCCTTGGTGTGCTTCTTTTTGGGGGTCTTCTTCTTGGGCTTCTTGTGTTTCGCCGGCTTTGTGACGGGTTCCGTGCCGGTGGGGAACGCGATGTTCGGGAGCGCGATCAGCGGCGCGGTCGCGGGGTTTACGAGCGGGTCGAGGATCCCGGGGGTCGTGAACGTCTCGTCTTCGCCAACGGCAGTCCCGCCCGGGTTGCTCACAACCAGTCGGTAGTGGTAGGTCGTGTCCGGGTCGATGCCGCGCAGGCTCAACGTGACCGTCTGCACGCCCTGCTCGGGCAGGACGGTCCCGAACGCCTGGGTGCCGTATTCGGTGTTCGTCCCGTATTCGAAGCGGTAGTTGGTTTCTTTGCCCTGCGGGTTGATCGTGCCCGAGATCGTCGCTTCGTCCACTGAGACCCCGCTCGCCGCGCCGGTGCTGACGAGCGGCGGCAGGCCGGCTTGGGCCGTGAACGTCTCGTCCTGCCCGTAGCTGGTGCCGTCTTCGTTCCACGCGACGAGCCGGTAGTGGTAGCTCACGCCCGGCGTCAACGGGATCAGCGTAGCCGGCGCGGGTACGGCGCTCAAGCCCGCGCCGACGCTGGTTGTCAGCGAACTTCTCTGCCCGTATTCCGTGGTCGTCCCGTACTGGTAGTAGTAGTCGGTTTCCGCGCCCTCAGGGGTGACCGTCCCGGTGACGTTCACGCTTGACTGTCCGAGCGCGGACGTCGCACCCGTGCTCACGATCGGTGCGCCAGGGGTCGTCGTGAAGTGCTCGACCGTGCCTTCGGCCGCAGGCGGAGTCCCATTTTTCGCGACGACACGATAGTAGTAGGTCGTGAGCACTTCCAAACCGGTTACGTTGATACTCGCGCTCTGGTTGCCGAAGCCCGACAACGAGCTCGTACCGTTGACTTTGGTGATCGGAGCTTCGAGTACTCCCCGGCTTCTTTGGTGGAGTATTCGAACGCGTACGTCGTTGCCTGGCTGTAGGGGTTGACCTGGGCTTCCAAAGTCGCGGCAGAGGACGTCACACCGGAAGCGCTCTCACTATTGACGACCGGTGATTCTCCGACACCGAGCATAAAGATGTCAACGTCGTTGTTGGAAGAGTCGGCTACGTAAACCGTGCCGGTCACGGAGTTCACCGCGACGCCGCTGCCGCTGGTCAGATGCGCAAGGCCGAATCCTGGTTCTAGTAGCGGAACCGTCAGCGGTTCCGGTTCCTTCCCGAAGAAGGGGCCGTCCTCGGAGATTGAGGTCCCATCTTCATCGATGTAGAAGAGGTCATTCGTTGATTGATCGACCGTCAGACCAATCGAGCCCGCGTTCAGGCTAGGGTCAGCTATTACACGCCCATCGAGCGTCGCTCCTTCTTTGTTGAACTTCGCAACAAACCCCGAGCCCCTGATTAGATAAAGGTTGCCTTCGGAGTCTACCGCTATCCCAGGCCTCCGCCCGAATTCTGGTATCAGCGAGGTGACGGGCTTGTTTTCAACGGCACCGCTGAACTCCTGCACGCCCCCTCCTTCTTCAGCCACCCACACATCGCCCGATGAGTCGACCGCAACCCCAAACACCGCGCTTTTGAATCCCGTCAGCTGAAAGAGATATTCGCCTGTTGCGCTGAACTTGTCGACAGCGTTATCTCCTGGATCGACGACGTACACGTCGCCCTCGGAAGGGCTCGACGGGTCGCTGTCGACCGCGATGTTGTAGAGCGTGCCGTGTTCGGGGAGAGAGGCCGGAGAGGAGATCGGCGCTGGTGGGGCGGGCTTGTGTTCTTCGACTTTCCCTTCCACTTCGAACATGCCGCTACCGTTGAACTGGCCGAGATAGCTGCCCGTGGAGCTGAACCGCTCGACACGGTTGTGGCCGGCGTCGACCACATACACGTCGCCTTCGCTCGGGCCGGCCACGTTATCCACAGCCACCCCAGCGGGACTGGACAGCGGCTCAGGGTTCGCCGGCGTAGAGGTTCCACTGCCAAAGACGCCGGTGAAGCCATAGCCGGTGGCAGCGAGCGCCGGCGCCCCGCTGAACACGAGTCCCCCGGCGAGCATTCCAAGCGCCGCAAGACCAGTCGTGAGCAACCTGTGAGCACGCATCAGTCGGTGCTCCCCTTGCCGTGACTGGACTTTCGAGCACTGCTCGCCTTCTTCGCCTTCCTCTTCGCCTTTGGACATCCCGTGACGGTGATCTTGGTGTTTTGTTTGAGTTGGGCGCCGTCTTGGGCGGTGAACAGGGTCGGCATCTGGAGGTTTGAGGCGCAGAGGTTGCCGTTTCCGGCTAGGGCGGAGTACTTGCCCTCGGGGAGGTAGAGCTCGAAGGTGTTGACGGGGACGTCGGGGATCGTCTTGAACGTCGAGCTGGTGATGCCCTGCTTGCTGATGAACGTCGCCGCCGTCAGGTCCACCCGTACCCCGTCGCCCTGCAGTACGACGACCAGGCTGGGGAACGCTTCGCCGCCGTGGGAGACGAAGTACACCGGGCCGGTGAGCGTGACCGGCAGAATCGGTGTCACGGTCTTCGCGACACCGATCACCGACGCCGCGGGGCAACCAGCGGGGTTCGATTCGAACTGCGCGGCCGTGCACGCCTTCTGCAGCGTCGTCAAACGCGAGGGGAGCTGCTTGGGTAGTTCGACCTTGACAGACGCGATGTTCGACTGCGCCCCGGGGGGAACACGACCTTCGCGTCGAGGCTCGCACCGTTCGCCCTGGACGTCGAGCCCTGGGTTGAGACCGTGAACTTCGGGCCGAAGTGCAGCCCGGCGCACCCGGAGACCGCGAACGGGGCGGACACCTGCGCCGTGTCGCCCTGGGCGCCCGCGATCGACGCTTCGATGTGCTGTTGTGCGCAGCTGGTCGGGTTGAAGATGAACCCTGGGCGTTCGATCGTGACGTTCGCGGTCCGCAGCCGCAGCGGGATACCGTCCAGGATCTGCGGGAACGGGTCGCTCGTGACGGTCAACGCGGCGGTGTTCTCATCAATGTTGATCCGCGAGCGCACGACGACGTTACCGAGGTTGAACGGGCCCGCCCGGGTCGGGACGACGATGCTCAGCCCGAACGGCGCGCCGTCGTAGTGTTCGGTGAGGTAGATCGACCCCTGGGTGTAGAACGGGTGCCCCCCGGGCCCGCCGCGACCGTCATCGTCCCGATCCGCGACGCCAACGAACACGTCCCCGCGTTCGCCTGTTCTTCACCGCACAACGGGACACCCGTAAGCGACCCCAACAACCCCGGGGGCATCTTGACCTGGATACCCGAGAGATCCTGCTGGCGGTCTTCCCTAGCGAACGTGAGCGTGAACGGGCTGAACTGCCCCGCATTCGGGTTCGACGTACCCGCACTGAACGACGGCGTCAACGGCGGGCTCGCCGGGCACACACCACCGGCCCCGTCCCAGCTGACGTCAAACGACGAGGACGGTGTCGCGTCGGGCGTGTAGGGGGTGCTCCACGGCGTCATGTCCGAGGTTGCCGTGAACGTCCCGCAGGTCTGTGGTGTCGCGAGCCCGGCGCGTAGACCGCCCTTGAACGCGAACTGCACATCGCTGATCGGGAACTGCGGGTTTTCAAGGAACTTCGTCGTCAACTGGCCTGTCGTAGCGTTCACGTAGATCGTGCCCGGCGCCTTCTGGACGATCCCCGCCCCCTCGACCTGGAGATAGAGTTTCAACATCCTGCCGTCAGAGGCGTCCTGGTTACTGCACGGGTCGCATTCGGGCTCGGCGAGGAACACGTAGCCCGTCAACGGTTCGCCCAGCAACGGCGTCGAGACCTTCGCCGTCCCGAGGACCGACGCGTCCGGGCACGAACTCTCCGTGTTCGACTCCAGGTCGAACTGTTCAGCCGTGCACGCCTGCAACCCATCGGCCGCCGAGGGCGAGAGCGACATCCCCGCGGGTAGCGTGACCGTGACGTTCTTGAACGGCGGTGTCGCGAGACCGTGTGGGTCGGGGTTCTGGGGAACGCTCAGATCGACCGCGAGACCCGACGGTTCGTCCGCCTTCGTCGTTTCCGGCTGCACCGCCAGCGACGGATCGAAGTGCAGCTTTTCGCAACCCGTCACCGGCGGCGAACTATACGTCTTGCTCTTCCACGCCGGGTCTGAGAAGTCCGGGACACCATCGGTGACGTTCGGGGCACCCTGCGTAGAGGAGCTATCCGCGGTCCAGCTCCCCGGGTCTTCGTAGGAGTCGACGTGCAGTTCCGTCACGAGGGGCCCGCCGTCGCAGTCGCTGGAGTTCGTGAAGAAGGCGTTCGGGGCTTCCGGGTCGCCGTCCGCCGCGGCGGGATCCCCGAAGAACTTCACATAGTTCGCCATGATATGAAGGAACGCCGAAGCGGGAATACCCGGCGTCTGCACCCGGATATGCGCAGCGGCGCCCTGACCGACCACCGTAGGATATATCCCAAGAGGGTCGCCCAAATAGGTGAACGCGAACTCCGCCGGAGTGTTGTGCTCAGGAACCATATTATAAATACGAATACCATCGGTCGGGCCACCGACTTCACCACTACCACCCTGCCGGATGCCTAGCGTTCCGACCTGGGAGCCCGCCGGGCAGGCCGAAAGGTCCGGCCGGACGGCTTCTCCTCCCTCTAGGTAAAGCTGGGTCAGTGGGCATTGCACTGCGACCTGCGGGTTACCGACCACCCCCGGCGGGAGATCGACCACGATATCCCTCCAATTCTGCACCGGACGGAGGCCTTCCTGTCCTCCTTCGAAGACGCTGTTCACGCCGAAACTGGTCGTGAGCCCGTTGGGATGATCCGCGGCCTGAGTATCGGGCGCACCACTGAAATCGGTGAGGAAGCTCGTCAAGTCAGCCACTCCGAAAGACAAGGGAACCGACGGGTTGACCTCCATCGTACTAGCGGCCGACACAGGCGGAGCCCCCCCACCCGCAACCGTCACGGAGTTGGTGAGCTCACTATCCGCCGGGGTACTCAGATACACAGACACCCGGAGGGGGGAAAGCTGCCCCATCACACCAACCGTCTTCGAAGACGCGCAGCTGATGACGCTCCCACTCGCATTACCCCCTTCGCAATTCCAATCATCAGCATATGAACTATGATCAACTTCACCCCTCATACCCGGGGGGAGCACGTCGGTGAGGGTGATCGTACCACCGTTCGTGGGCGCCCCACCAACGTTACTGACGACCAGCACATAGCTGTTCTTCTGGTTTGCGCCGTACGTGAACGCGGTCGGGCTCGCGATCGTCACGATCTGCCATCCCGGGGAGGACGAGACCGCCACCGCGGGCGACACAATCACACCCGAGCAGGAGAGAACAGCGAACGCGAGGCCGGATAGAGACAACAGGGTGCGTTGCAATGCGCGTGGACTCAGAAGCTTGACACTCATCGACTCGCCCTCCGGTCGCGGCTGGACTTTCTGGCTTTCTTCTTACTCTTAGCCTTGACGCATTTACTCTTCTTCTTTACATAGTCCTTCCTGCATGTCGCGGGCTTTG
This sequence comes from uncultured Solirubrobacterales bacterium, assembly GCA_963831945.1. Taxonomy (GTDB): domain Bacteria; phylum Actinomycetota; class Thermoleophilia; order Solirubrobacterales; family Solirubrobacteraceae; genus Palsa-744. The sequence goes on from CAWHSC010000003.1 coordinate 1,255,020, forward strand.
CCTTGGGTATCATCGGTTTGGTCGTGGGAGCCGTGACAGCTAGCGGGGGATTCCCACCGGCCTGGAACTCACTACCGGGCGAGAGCAACACAGGCGAAGGACTCAACTGCCCCTGGCAAGCATCACCCGAGCAGCTCGGCAGCAACGACACCGGCGCAGGAAAACCACCATCGATCCTTGCGTCATACACGTCCGTCTCTGTATCCAGATCCTGCGGCACGAGCCGATCAGCCGTTTCAAAGAAAATATCCTGACCCGAAGGCGACACACCGTTGACACTCACCACCGAATGCCCTTCAACCGTATTGGTGTCCTGCCCATCGGAGATCAGATACACCTCGCCATCGCGATACTCATAGACGTTGTTCGCATAGATACCGGTAACTTCGCTGCGAAACCCATTCAAGGCCCCAGACGTCAAACCGTCGGCGCTCTGGAACACCACGAACGCACCATCATTAGACACCGCCAGCGGCATGTCATGTTCCTGAGGAGGAATCCCGGCATCGAAGGTATCGGTATTACCATCGTCGTTGAAACCGTTCTGGCCGATCGACACGCGCACCAGATCCCCCGTCTGCGCGTCATACTCAAACACCTGCCGCGCGGTACTCGTGTCATCAGGAGTAAGATCGGCATGGCTCGTGAAGACGAGGAACCCGCCATCAGGCGTCACCGTTGCACCCTCCCGCTTGTAATCGTAGCCCTCAGATCTAATATCAAATTCCCCGGGATTAAATTCAGCGGTATCAGAGGACGAAAGGGTCGCGATGAACGAGAGTCGACCACCGGGGAACCGCGCGTCACGCTCAAACACGTAGAGATTTCTGCCACCTTCGATCGGAGACTGCCCCAGGTTGTTCATCGCACCGCTCAGAGCGCCCTTCGCTATGAAGTACACATGCGATCCGTCTTCGGACACTCTCACGCTTGCCGCTGGGCTTTGACTTTCTACTTCCTCCTGGACCTGGGCCCCCCCGGGGCCCCATTCGCCGCCGGAGACCTGGACTATCCTGCCGTCTGGGTCTCCCGGGCCGGCGGACGGAGCATCGAAGTCGTACTCATAGATGTTCTCGCTCGTATCGCTGCCCAACAAGGGCTGGCTCGTCGTGAAGAACACCTTTGAGCCATCCGCGCTGGCCGCAACGAATTCGCCGCCTTCAGAGCTCGCACACGCCGAGCAATCCGCCGCGGAAGGCTCGGTGATCGCGACCGTCCGTGACTCATCGACCCGAGCAAAGACCTCGCCGCATGTGAAGAACACCGTCGAACCGTCTGCCGACATACCATCGTATTCAGCGGGGCACGGATCGCCGCTGGAATCCACGCCGACGAGCACCGGAGGGCCACCCTGCCCAGCAGTGTACTCATAAAGATTGCCGGATCCATCACCCGGCCAGGAAACCGTGGTCCCGGTCGGATGCAGCTTCGTGACCGTCGACGTGTCGAACACCACGTGCGAGAGATCCATCGACGCACCACTGAAAATCCCTGCACTTGCCGATGTAATAGATCCAAATTCGGAGCCGTGGCCGGGCGGCCCGGCGGTCGACGACGGCGGCAAAAACGGCCCCAGGTCATGCAGCGCCCCATCGCCTTCACCAACCCAGAAATCCTTAGCATTCACAGACTGTTCTGTCGCGCGCGCTTCATAGAGGAACGCCCCGAAATCCGGCGTTGCCTGGAGCGGTAGACTCGCGGGAAACAGCGACTCCGGGAGATCTATATTAGTCTCACTCCACCCCGATTCGGTCCGCGTCAGCTCATAATTATTGAGACCCAAGCTCGCATGCGCATCACCAAAGTTGCCGACCGAGTTCACAACCACATGCGAACCATCGACTGACATACCCGCGAAACCATGAATTACGGAATTACCTACAAGCGGAGCCGCAGCAGCCTCCTTGAACGGCGGGGTGACGAGCTCGTAGGCGCGACAATCGGGAAGGTTGGCGCCGGCGCCGGTACGAAACTCTTCGTTAGGACAGGTTTCGGCCAAGGCGGTGGCGGGCAACGCGAGCAACGCGGTGGCCGACATGGCGCATAGCGCCGGCGTGAGCCCGGGGATGCGGCGGAGCGACGACTTCATTGTGCGGTCTCCTCTCGTGTATGTCTCATCACGCGGCGTCCCTCTGGTTTGTGGTGCTCATGCTCAGCCGCTGCGCGACCTGCCCGCCCAGAAGAGTCAGCTCCCACGCGTTGGGCTCACCCTGGGTATGCCCTGCGCCGTTGTTGACCATCAGACCCAACCGCTCAAGGCGCGCCAATAGCTTCGAGACCTGCCCCGCGTCGGCGATCCCGGCGTGCTCGCCGACCTCGCGATTGTTGACCCCGGGGTGCCCCGCGATGCACCCAAGCACCCGCGCGGTGCGGTAGGTCAAGCGCATCGGAACCTCCTGCAACGGGTCGCCGCCGCCACGCGAACGCACAGACGGCCCACCCACGACAGACCTCGACGCCCCAGCCGGACGAGCCTGCTCGCGGCGCGCCGCCGCCGCGCCCAGATAAGGCAGCACGATCAAGCCCATCAACTCACCCAACAGGCCGGTAAGCGGCTCACGCTCACGACGCAGCAAACGGGCATAGACGATCGCGAACGCCGCGCCGACCAACCCCTCCGCCGTCAACGCAGTGCAGCCCCCCGCGCGCGAGCCCCCCTCGCCACGCCCCTCGTCGATCACGCCCGCCACGCGCGCGAGGATCTCCTCGCGGCGCTCGATCACCCGCGGGCCACCCCGCAGCGCCTGCACCACACAAACCCGTGCGAGCGCCGGCTCACGATCGAAGAACGCGAGAATCACCGACAGGTCGCCACGAACCCGCTCACGCCACGGCAGACCCCCCAAACTCGCCGCCGCGAGCTCACCCTCGATCATCGCGAGGACCTCCTCGATAACCGCGACCAGGCAACCCTCGCGGTTCTCAAACAACTCATAGAACGTACGACGCGAGACCCGCGCGCGGGAGGTGATCTGCGCGACCGTCGTATCCGGGTACCCGAGCTCCTCGATCACATCGACCGCGCCCGCGAGCAGCCGCGAGCGCTGAATCACCATCAGCTGCTCCGGCGCCATCACTGCAGGCAGAAGCACCCGCCCGGGCCGCCGTGACACAGCGCGCGCGGACATCACACCACCCCCCAGGAGCCCACCAACGAGCCGGCACGGCACGGGGATACCCCCGCCCCCGCGCAGAAGGGGCACGAGCGGCGCCGAAGCGCCCGACGACGAGGGCTAGCGGCTAGCCGACCCGAACAAGAGAGAGAGAGAGAGAGAGAGATGCGTCAGGCAGCTGACGCATCCACGTACACGGCCCCCATGGGCCGCGCACATCTCCGGCACGTATCTCCCTCCAGAAACCACGCTAAACCAACTCCCTCATCGAAAACCGACCCGGCCCCTCTCCCAAAACCCCTCATCAGCGCTGAGAAAGATCGACCCCTAAGTAGACCCAACCAGACCATATGTCTGTCCGGCAACACACACGCGCCGCCATGACAACTCCCATCATAATCACATACCGCACGACTTGTCAAGCCCCTGCGTGCAGTGAGGCCGGGGCGCCCTGCGTGCCCTGCGCGAAATGACACCTGGGTCCCCGACATGGACGCCGGTCCGACCCCTGTTCCCGCGGCCTTCGCCCAGCGCCTCCGCCCGCCTCGCCCGCGGCGTCCGCCCAGCGCCGAGACCGCCTACACTGCTCCTACCAGTCGCAATCGCGCACAAGGAGCAGACGAGCCATGGCCGAAGAGAGCGCATCAGAGCAGGCCGCCGCCGCAGAGCAGACGACCGCCACCGTAGAGCAGGCCGCGACCAGAGTGCACGAGGCCGCCGCCAACATCCACCCCACGGCGACGCCCCGCGAGCGCATCTCCGACCGAAGCCGGGAGACACCCGCCTCCGGCGAGCATCCCCCGTTCGACCAGCATCCCCATTTCGGCCAGCCCAACTCGGGGAGCGAGGCCGAGGCCGTGGCGCGGCGGTACTTCGCGGCGATCGACGCCCGCGACCTCGACGCCGCCGTGGCGCTGTGGGCGCCGGGCGGGCGCGAGAACGTGCGCGGCCAGGTGGACGTGACCGCACCGGAGGGTGTGCGTGCGTTCATCGGCGACCTGCTGGGCGCCCTGCCCGACCTGCGGTGGGAGATCGTGAGCACGACCACCGAGGGCGAGCGCTGCGCGGTGCAGTGGCGCTTCACCGGCACGTTCGCCGGCCCGGGGACGTTCAACGGGCTGGCCCCCACCGGCCACCCGCTGACGCTCGAAGGGTGCGACGTGCTCACCGTCCGCGACGGGCTGATCCAGGCCAACGACGCGTTCACCGACACGATGGAAGTGCCCCGCCAGATCGGGATGATGCCCCCGCTCGGGTCCACCGCGGAGCAGCGGATGATGAGCGCGTTCAACGTCAAGACGCGCGTCACCGGCCGCGTCGCGGGCGAGGCCAAGCTCGTCGCCGAGGGCGTGTGGGTCGTGCAGGGCCGGCCGGGCCGGTGCAACGTGTACCTGCTCGAGGACGACGGCGGGGTCACGCTGTTCGACGCGGGCGCGCGGACGATGGTGCGCGCGGTCGCCGCCGCGGGCGCGCGGCTCGGGGGCATCCGCCGGGTGGTGCTCGGCCACGGCCACACCGACCACCGCGGCACCGCGCCCGCGCTGGGGGTCCCCGTGTACTGCCACCCCGACGAGGTCCAGGACGCCGAGGGCAGCGGCGGCTTTCGCTACTGGCCCGAGGGCCTCGCCGGCCTGTCGACCCTCCAACGCCAGATCCACCGCGGGCTGCACCGCTACGTGTGGGACGGGGGGCCGGTGGAGATCGCGGGCACCCTCACCGAGGGCGACGAGGTCGCGGGCTTCCGCGTGATCCACCTCCCCGGCCACGCCCCCGGGCTGATCGGCCTGTGGCGCGAGTCCGACCGCCTGGCGCTCACGACCGACACCTTCTACACCCTCGAAATGTGGGGGCGGGACTCCCCGCCGACAGTGCCCGTCGACGTGTACAACTACGACACCGAGCAGGCCCGCGCGAGCATCCGCAAGCTCGCGGCCCTGGAGCCGGCCGCGGCGTGGCCCGGCCACGCCAAGCCGCTCACCGGCGACGTCCGCAGTCAGCTGGAACTCGCCGCCGACGCCCCCTGACGGCCGTCAGGGGGCGGTGAACGACGTGGCACGGCGCAAACCCAAGCAGCGCCTGAAGGCCCCCACCAGCGACTACACCGACCCGGACGGCAACGTGCTCACGCTGCGCGGCTCGATGACGCCGGCGACGCGCCTGAAGTACGCCGAGGCGCTCGCCGGCGAGGGCGCGCGGGCGGCGAGCACGCGGGAGGACGCGTGGCACCGCGCGGTGGAGCTCCTGTTCGAGTACCTCGCAGTGCGCTGGAAGATCGTGGGGAAAGGCGAGTCCTCGATCAACCGCCAGCGCGAGCTGCTGGAGCGCTTCCGCGCCGCCACCCCCACGGAGCGCGCGTGGGTGCGCGAGGCACTGCGCGCGCACTGCGCCGAGCACTTCCCCGACGTACAGGCACCGTAGGGCCCCGGCCGGACCGCTACGGTGCACCCGTGCGCCGCACGAAGATCGTCGCCACCATCGGCCCCGCCTCGCGCGAGCCGGAGACCCTGCTCGCGATGGTCAACGCGGGGATGGACGTCGCGCGGCTGAACTACTCGCACGGCACGGTGGAGGAGCACGCGGAGACCGTGCGGCGCGTGCGCGACGCGGCCGGCAGGGCGGGCCGGCCGGTGGCGATCCTGCAGGACCTGCCGGGCCCCAAGCTGCGCATCGGGCCGCTGCGCGAGGACGTGGTGGAGCTCAAGCCGGGCGACCTGGTGACCTTCACGTGCGGCACGGGGGACGGCGAGGGGGACGCCCGGCACATGACGATCTCGTGGCCGGGCCTCGCGGAGGCGCTGAGCCCGGGGGACGTGATCTACCTGGCGGACGGGTCGGTGCGGCTGCGGGTGACCGAGACGCGCGCCGGGTCGGGGGAGGTCGATGCGGAGGTCGAGGCCGGCGGGGCGGTGGCCTCGCGCCAGGGGCTCAACATCCCCGGGCCCGTCGACGCGCTGCCGGCGGTGCCGGCGGAGGACCTCGAGCTGCTGCGCCACGGCGAGTCGGTGGGGGTCGACATGGTGGCGCTGTCGTTCGTGCGCCGCCCCGAGGACATCGAGTCCGTGCGCGAGCACACGCGCCTGCCGTTGATCGCCAAGATGGAGAAGCCCCAGGCGGTCGAGCGCGCGGAGGAGATCCTGCGCGCGGCGGACTGTGTGATGGTCGCCCGCGGGGACCTCGGCATCGAGCTGCCGATCGAGCGCGTGCCGATCGTGCAGAAGGAGCTGCTGCGCCTCGCGGGGTGGCTGGCGCGGCCCTCGATCACCGCGACGCAGATGCTCGACTCGATGGTGACCTCCTCGCGCCCCACGCGCGCGGAGGTGGCGGACGTGGCGAACGCGATCCTCGACGGCACCGACGCGGTGATGCTCTCCCAGGAGACCGCGATCGGCGCCTACCCGGTCGAGGCGATCGCGATGATGGCGGCGGTCGCCGAACAGGCCGAGTCGATCGCGCCCTACGAGGAGTGGAACGCCTCGCGCGTGCGCCGCACCGAAGCGGACCCCGCGTACACCCTCGCGCACAGCCTGTGCATCGCCGTACGCGAGCTGAGCCTCGACGCGCTGATCGTCCCGACCCTCTCGGGGCGCTCCGCGCGCCTCGTCTCCGCGCACCGCCCGACCGTGCCGATCTACGCGCTCTCCCCCGGCCGCGAGACCGTGCGCCGCTGCGGGCTGATGTGGGGGGTGCGCGCCGCCTCGATCCCCCGCCACGAGACCACCGAGGCGCTGATCGCCGACTCCGCCCGGCGCGTAGTGGAGCTCGGCTGGTGCGAGCGCGGCCAGCGCGTGGGCATCACCGCCGGCCTGCCGTCCGGGCGCCCGGGGACCACCAGCCTCGTGCAGATCCAGGTGTTGTAGCGCTCCACTTCCAGACCACAGTGCGCTGGAGATAGGTGGTGTTGGGGGGAGATCGTCCACGCAGGTGAGCGCCGCCACCGGGCGCGTGCGCGCTGGGCCTCCCTGCCCAGCGTCCTCGGCCTCACTGCGATAGCCGCGCGGGCCGCCTCGGGGCGGCCCTCATCAAAAAAAGAACCCCCGTCTACGAGGGCGCGCCGACTCCGCCGTGCGCGTAGAACTCGGCCTCTTCGCGGCCCAGCTCGGTGACGGGCTCCTCGCCGTAGATCCACTCGCGCGCGATGCGGTGCCAGTTGGCGCGCGCGCGCAGCTGGGAGAGCACGGCCAGCGTCAGCATCTCCATGCGCCGGCCGAACAGGTGCTCGGCGCGAATGTCCTGGTGGCGCATGTGAGCGGAAGTGGCTGGAGCGGGGGTCGGAGCTTTCGATCATCACCTCCGTGGCGACCTCTGGCGTGAGCGCCACGACCTCGTCGGTCGTGTACCACCCGATCGCGTCGGCGATGAACGCCAGCAGCTCCTCGGGGTCCACCCGCTCGGGGTGCGGCAGGAAGCCCGACTCGGCCAACAGCGTGTGCAGCGCCTGCGCGTCGTGCTCGACGACCGCGCGCTGCGCCGCCAGCTCGAGCTCCACCGGCGCCGCGTCGAGGCGCTTGAAGAGGCCGAAGTCGAGGAACGCCACGCGCCCGTCGGCCAGCAGCATGAAGTTGCCGGGGTGGGGGTCACCGGAGAACTGGTGGTGGCGGTACAGGCAGCCGAGGAAGAAGCGGAACACGATCTCCCCGATGCGGTCGCGCTGTGCCTGCGGGTAACCCTTCAGCTCCTCGAAGCCGACCCCCTCGACGAGCTCGCTCACCATCACCCGCTCGCGCGAGAGCTCGGACACCACGTCGGGGATCTTGATGAACGGATGCCCTTGGAAGATGCGCCCCAGCGAGCGCTGGTTGGAGGCCTCCAGCTCGTAGTCGAGCTCCTCGCCGATGCGCTCCTTGATCTCCCTCGCGACCGCGCGCACGTCGAGCTGGGGGGTCATCCGCTTGAGCAGGCGCATGATCATGTCCAGGTTCTGCAGGTCCGCCCGCACCGCCGCCGCGACCCCGGGGTACTGGACCTTCACCGCCACCTCGCGGCCATCCTCGCGCAGCCGCGCGCGGTACACCTGGCCGATCGAGGCCGCCGCGAGCGGCTCCTCCTCGAACTCCTCGAACACCGTCCCGATGCGCTCCCCGAGGTCGTCTTCGATCACCCGCCGCATCTGCTTGAAGGCCACCGTCGGCGCTGCGTCGCGCAGCTTCGCGAGCTCCGCCTGGAACTCCTCGCGGTACTGCTCCTCCACGAGGCCCACGTCCAGGAAGGACATCACCTGGCCCAGCTTCATCGCGGCGCCCTTCATCGTGCCCAGCACCGCCACGATCTGCTTGGCGGTCTCCAGCTGGCGGCGCGCCAACGCCTCTTGGCTCGCCTGCTCTCCGCGCGTCACGTTCGCGGCGCGCGTGCCGAACTGCTTGACGGTCTCGGTGGCCGCCAGCTTTCCCACCGTCGCCGTGCGGCGCACTCGGGACGTCGGGACATTCTTCTCGCGCGCCACGGCCCCCATGTTAAGGGCACGCGACTCATTCCCACCAGCCCCCTGGGGTGGCCGGTGGGCAAGCAGAGCAAGGACGCAGTGAGCGAAGTGTGCTTGGCACACGAGCGATCGAGGACGCAGCTATGCGCCGCCCAGCGGTCACCCAGGTGTACCACCTGCGAGCCGGGGACTATGTCGTCGGAGCCGTCCGGCCAGCGCACCCACGCCTTGTGGCCCCCGTCGTAGTCCCCGCACAGCAGCACCAGCGTCGCGGGCTCCCCCAGCGCGGTGCAGCGGTCGGTGCCCTCCACGTCGAGACCGCGCCACACGCGGATGAACGGGTTGCTCTCCCACTCCTGCGCGACCGTCGTGGGGTCCGCGTGGCCAGGCTCGATCACGGTCTCGGGCGGCAGCTCCATCAGCGTGCCCATGATCGAGTCCTTCAGGTCGGTGTACGTCGTGTGGCCCGGGGCCCGCACCCCGCCCACCGAGCCGCGGAAGAGCGTGTCCCCCGTGAACACCACCCCTTCTCTGCCCGTGAACCCGCCCGGCGCGGTGGTGGAGGAGGGCCGCGACTGACCGTCGGGCTCCCCCACCGCGAACGACAGCATCCCCGCCGTGTGCCCCGGCGTCAACAGCGGGCGCACCTCCAGCCCGCCGAAGCTCAGCGCCTCCCCCGGCTCCACCGTCCCGGTCGCCACCCCCTCCCCGAGCAGCTCCCGCTCGATCGGGTGGGCCAGGACCTCGAGTTTCGGCCACCGCTCCTTCAGCGCCCCCACCTCGCTCACGTGATCGAAGTGGTGGTGGGTCAGCAGCACGTGCGTCGGCGTCAGCCCCAGTCGCTCCGCGGCCTCCACCAGCGGCTCCACCGGGCCGCCCGCGTCCACGAAGAACGCCGGCCCCCCCAGGCCGTCCGCGACCAGGTACGTGTTCGACAGGAACTGCGGGTGCGTGGCCCGCTCGACGATCACTGCGCCCCATCCCTCTTGAGATTCATCGCGCCATCCTTGCACGTGCCGCGTTGGGGGGTCGCCGCGGGACTCCGCGCTGCGGACGCCGGTCCGTACACTCCTCCCATGGCTCTCATCCACACCTGCTACCGCATCACCGACATCGACCGCTCGGTCGCCTTCTACAGCGCGCTCGGCTTCGAGGAGGTCGGGCGCCTGCCGATCCGCGACGAGGCCATCAACGTCTTCATGAACCAGCCCGGCGACGGCGACATGCCGCGGCTCGAGCTGACCTACAACTTCGGCGTGGACTCCTACGAGCTCGGCACCGCCTACGGGCACATCGCGATCACCTCCGACGATCTCGATGGGATGCTCGCGCGCCTGGCCGCTCAGGGCATCGAGCCCGAGAAGCCGCCCTACTCGGTGCGCGAGGGGGGCTCGCGGCTGTGCTTCGTGCGCGACCCCGACGGGTATCGCGTGGAGATCATCGAGCAAGCGGGCTGAGGGGTCGAGAAGCGTCGGGTTGGGCCGATGTGGCGGGCCGGTGCATGTGCTACATTGTGACGCACAATGGCCGCCACGCATCCTACGTCTGCAGCCAAGACGGTCGGGGTTCGCGAGCTTCGCCAGAACCTAAGCCGCTACCTCGCACGTGTCAAGGACGGTGAGACCCTGACGGTCACCGAGCGGGGTCACGAGGTCGCGCGGCTCGTGCCCTCGCACCCCAATGTAGATCCCTACTACCTGGAGCTGGCTGAGAAGTACGGCGCGACGATCCCCAAGGGCGACTTGGTGGAGACCGTCAAACGTCTGCGAACCGAAGGCCGTCTCGGATCGGGAATGCCCGCTGGCACTATAGATGCCATCCTCGCTGAGGGTCGTCGCGAGCGCATCTGAGATGACCACGGTCTATGTCGATACAAGCGCGCTTGGGCGAATGCTGCTCGACGAACCCGACGCGACAGCGATCGAAGATAGCCTCCGTGCGTACGACAGGCGGGTAGCCAGCCGCCTGCTGGGGGTGGAGTTGCGGCGGGTAGGCCTTCGCACAAACTTGCTCGATGGAGTCGGAGAGCTTCTGGCGGAAGTGGCGCTGATTCCCTTTGACGAGTCGATTCTGGCGGCGGCAGAGACAGTGCCTCCGCCAACCATCGCCACACTGGACGCGATCCACCTCGCCACCGCCGTGCGCCTTGCCAAGGCGGGTGAGCTTGACGCGCTCATGACTTACGACAAGCAGCTGACCACAGGTGCCAAGCAGCACGGAATCACGGTGCTGTCTCCAGGCTGACAGCGCACCAGCCGATGCCCGAGTTCAGGGCCTCGGTCGCCTTGGCGCGTCTCTGAGACTCGCGCAGCGATAGCCTCGCGCTGTGGAACTTGGCCTTGCCACCTTCGCGGATCTGCCGCTTGGCGCGGATGCGGGCCGCGCGGCGCAGCGGTTGCGTGAGCTGCTCGAGGAGATCGAACTCGCCGACCAGCTTGGGCTGGAGGTCTTCGGGGTGGGCGAGCACCACCGGCCCGACTACGCAGTCTCCTCACCCACCGTCGCGCTCGCTGCCGCCGCGGCCCGCACCCAGAGCATCCGGCTGAGCAGCGCCGTCACCGTCCTCAGCTCGGCCGACCCGGTCCGGGTCTTCCAGGACTTCGCCACGCTCGACCTGCTCTCCGGCGGGCGCGCGGAGATCATGGCCGGCCGGGGGTCGTTCACCGAGTCCTTTCCGCTGTTCGGCCTCGACCTCGAGGATTACGACGAGCTGTTCGCCGAGAAGCTCGAGCTGCTGCTTGCGCTGCGCGACTCCGAGCGCGTCACCTGGTCGGGCCGCCACCGGCCCGCCCTGCACGACGCGGCGGTCTACCCCCGGCCGCTGCAGCAGCCGCTGCCCGTCTGGATCGCGGTCGGTGGCTCGCCCGGGTCGGTCGTGCGCGCCGGCACGCTCGGGCTCCCGCTGATGCTCGCGATCATCGGCGGCGCCCCCGCACGCTTCGCGCCGCTGATCGACCTCTACCGCCAGGCCGTCGCGCAGGGCCGGGCTGGCGCTGACGAGGGAAGAGCTCCAGGTCGCCCGGTCCCCCCTGTCGCCACACAGCACGACGCGCCCGGCCACGCAGGGCCCGCCGTGGGGATCAACTCCCACACCTACCTCGCCGACACCTCCCAGCGGGCGGCCGACGAGTACTTCCCCGCCTACTCCCAGGTCATGAACCGCATCGGGCGCGAGCGTGGCTGGCCGCCGATGTCGCGTCAGCAGTTCGACGCCGCCTGCGGTCCTGCCGGGCACCTGCTGGTCGGCAGCCCCCAGCAGGTGGTGGAGAAGATCCTCGCCGAGCACGAGCTCTTCGGGCACGACCGCTTCCTGGCCCAAATCAGCATCGGCACGCTGCCCCACGCGCGGGTCCTGCACGCCACCGAGCTGTTCGGGACCGCCGTCGCGCCGATCGTCCGCGAGGCGCTCACACAGCGCGGCGCCTCCCGCACGGTCGACGGCCCAAACAGCGCTTCGACGGCAAGCGGCGCGTCGACAGGTGCCGGCCCCGCCCGCCCCGCCTGATCGAGCGCCCTACGCTGCGACCGGGCGCCGCGCCTCGACGCCGTCGAGTAGCTGCCAGTTGCCCTCCAGTGCAGCCTCGGCACGCGCCGCCATACGCTCGCCGGCTGCGGCGCGCTCGCCGGCGTCCTCGGGCATCAGCTCCGCAATCAGCTCGCGTGCCTGGCGAGCGTGCTCCACGTCGAGCTTCGCGTGCAGCTTGAAGTACGCCGCTCCCGGAGAGTCCTCGCACACGCCGTAGTGGGTCGCGAGGCCCTCCAGCTTGGTGGTCGAGATCGCCGGCTGGCTCGCCTCGATCGTGTACAGCACCGCGAGGTGCTCCAGCACGTCTGCTCCCGCCGTCCACGCCCGCGCGCACGCGCGCGTCTGCGCCAGCGGCTCCTCGCTCACCCTGGGGGCCGACTCGCCGGGACTCGCCGTCACGCCGTCTCGCGTGGCCACCGCGCGGGCGAACTCGTCCCACAGCTCCACGTGGCCTGCCTCCTCCTCCGCGTGGCGGGCGAGCCCCGGCGCGTGCTCGGGGCCCGCCTGCTCGGCGGCCAGTCGCGAGGTCTCCGCCAGCGCCACCACCGCGTGGCGGTACTCGCCCGCGTACAGCTCCAACTCCTGCGCCTGGAGCTCCCCCGCGCTCCAGCGCTGGTAGAACGGGTGGTCGAGCACGTTCGTGCGCCTGCGCGCCTCGTCGAGCTGGGCGAAGATGTCCATGGCGGTCCCCTTCTTGTTCGGCTGTCGGTGGTGCGCGCATCGTACGCGCGGCGGCGGTCGTCCGCCACGCGATACGCTTTCCGTGAGCGATGGCTGACACCGGCAAGATCGCCAAGAACCTCGAGCGCTTCGCCCAGGCGGTGGCCGCGCACGACCGCGAGAACCCCTCCCACACCGCCCACGGCATCGGCCTCGCGCACTTCGACCTGGAGCGCCTCGGCTTCGAGGAGGGCGAGGAGATCCTGCCCGGCATCACGATCCACGCCGACTCCGGCGTCACCGGCAACTTCCGCGTGCTCTGCGACGGGCAGCACGACGAGGGCCGCGAGGAGTCCGAGCAGGAGGTCGTCGAGGCGGTCTCCACGCAAGCCGTCCCCGCCCTCGCGCCCGCCGGGCCGGGCGAGCGTCGCTTCCGGCCGTTTGGGGAGTAGGTCTCTCAGCGAGCAGGGCTCGGGGCGGGCACACCGGCGCGCTTGGCGATGCTCGCCACCAGCCGTTCGATCGTCGGGCACTCAAGCCCGTGGCGAGCCGCCGCGCGCAGCACCGCGCCGGGGATCGCGTCGAGCTCGGGGGGCGGCCCGCTGCGAGGTCGCGCTGCATCGAGCTCCCCAGCGTAGGGTGGGCCGCGCTCAGTTCGCCCAGCGGATCGCTCGCGTCGATGCTCGCCCCCTCCGCCGCCGCCACCGCGCAGCCCTCCTCGATCGCCCCGACCAGCTCCGCGCGCAGCTCCGGCGTGGAGAGGATCTCCCCGAGCAGCCTGTCGTACGCGCTCGTCGTACACGCCAGCGCGTTGAGGCGTACCAGCTTGCCCCACACCACCTGCGGCTCGGACTCCTCCACCCGCGCGGGGACCCCCGCGTCCTGGAGGGTCCCCGCGAGGCGCTCCATCGCCGGGCGGGCCGCGGGATAGCGGGAGGCCATGTCGATCCGCAGGAACGGGCTCGTGTGCACCACGACCCCCGGCTCAGGGCGGTCCGCCTCCACGCGGATCGTTCCCGCCACCACCGTCTCCTCCCCGAAGCGCTCGCGCAGCAGCGCGAGGTGATCGAGCCCGTTGAGCAGTGGCAGCACCAGCGCCGGCGCTGCCTCGATGCGCTCGAGCGCCTGCTGCAGGCCCGTTGCCTTCGTCGCCACCACCAGCGCGTCCACCGGCTCCTCCAGGCGCCCGGTCGCGCGCGGGTGGGCGACCCACTCCCCAAACCGCACCGAGCTCACCCGCACGCCCCGTTCTGCAATCACCGCGGCCGTCGCCTCGCGCGCCACGACGACCGTCGGTGTGCCCGCGCGGTCGAGCGCGCCCGCCACCAGGCCGCCCACGCCGCCGGGGCCCAGCACTGCGATCGTCAAGGGGGTGGTTCCGGTTCCTTGCACCGTCGCGAGTCTAAGGTCACTAGCCTTCTCGGTGTGTCCGCCCGACCCGAGCCCCTCGCGGCGCCAGAGATCCTCGCCCGTGGCCCCTGGCCGCTGGAGCGGGTTGCCGCGCGCTGGGCTGAGGAGCGTTACGAGCCCGCGCCCGAGCACGTCGAGGCCGCCGACGCCGCGATCACCGCGCTGCAGGAGCGGGGTTCGCCCAGCCACGACGGAATGGCCGGGCGGTTGGTCGGCTTTCACGAGCGCGGCGGGGGCCTCGAGCTCGAGTTGCAGCCGCTGCGCTGGGCGCTGAGACTGGTGAGCGGCGACGCCTCGTGCTCGATGGCCGCGCTGTGCGTGACCCGCTCCGCGGACGGGCGCTGGCTGGCGGGGCGGCGCGCGCCGTGGTTGGCCTCCTGGGCCGGTCGCTGGGCGCTCGGGGCCGGCGGCTCGGTGGACCTCGGCGAGAACCCCGCCCACACGCTCGTGCGGGAGCTTCAGGAGGAGTGGTCGGTCGCGCCTGCCCGCGTGCAGGCGGAGGCTTTGGTGGTGCTGCCCCACCGTCTGGTGATGTTCGTCGGGCAGGCCTGGCTGCCCGTGGGTGCCGAGGTCGTGCCCGACCACGAGCACGACGCCTTCGCCTGGTGGCCCGCGGAGATCGAGGAGTGGCCCGCCGAGGCTGGCGAGACCCTGCCGCGGGTGGCGCGCTGGCTCTCACCGTGAGCCACGAGCAGGTCTTCACCCGCCTGAAGTGGACCTCGTTCACACACTCCTGCGTGTACACGGCACTGCTCGTCTGCGCCTTCGCCGCCGGCAAGCCCCAGCCGGCGACGTTCGTGCTGGGTCTCACCCACGGGCTGCTCTGGATCGCGATGTCTCTCGCCTGCATCGTGTGTGTGCGCCTGCGCATCGTCCCCTTGCGCCTCGCCGCTGCGGTCGCCGTGCTCGGCGGAATCGGGCCGTTCTTTGGCTCCTTCGAGTTCGTGCGCGAGCAGCGCCGGCGCGCAATGAACGTCAAGCCCAGTGAAGCGCAGGTGAAAGCGCCTGTTCACGAGCCGCTCCGCCCGCCCGCCGCGCTAGAGTGAGCCTAGAGATGGCGGCATCCGCGACGACTGGGCAGACAATCGACGTCGTCACCCCTGCCGCGGGCGAGTCGGTCACTGAGGGCACAATCCTCGAATGGCGCGTCGCGGTGGGTGACGAGATCCGGCGTGACGACACCATCGTCGAGATTTCCACCGACAAGGTGGACGTGGAGTTGCCCTCACCGGCAAGCGGCACGGTAAGCGAGATCCTGGTAGAGGAGGGCGACACGGTGACCGTCGGCCAGGTGATCGCGCGGATCGCCGTCGGCGACGGCTTGCCCGCTGCGACGCCAGCGAGCGACGGCGTCGAGACCGACGGGCGGGCGGGCGCGACCGCGGCGCCCAACGGCGCTCGGGTCTCCCCCGTGGCAGCACGTGCCGCCGCCGTCGAGGGCGTGGATCTCGCAACCGTCTCGGGCAGCGGACCCGCGGGGCGCATCGTCAAGGCCGACGTGCTCGGCGCCACAGCCGGCAACGGCGGTGCGGCGACGACCACGGGCCCGAGTGCCCCCGCAGCGCCCGAGGGCGCCGAGCTGCTGAAGGGAGGCGCCGCGGCGCTCGCCCGCTACATGGAGCAGTCGCTCTCGATCCCCACCGCCACGAGCTTCCGCACGCTCACCGTTACCGCCCTGGACGCCCGCCGGCGCGAGCTCAAGGCCGCGGGGCGCAAGGTGTCGTTCACCCACCTCATCGCCTACGCGATCGCGCGCGCCGCGGCCGACCAGCCGGTGATGACCGACCACTACGCCACTCTCGACGGCCGCCCCCACCGCGTGCGCGACGGGCAGGTCAACCTCGGCCTCGCGGTGGACGTCGAGAAGCGCGACGGCTCCCGCACGCTGCTGGTCCCCGTGATCCGCGACGCCGCCCGCCTGCCCTTCGAGCGCTTCCTCGCCGCCTACGACGCGCTGGTGGAGCGGGCACGCTCGGGCACGCTCACCGCCGAGGACCTGGTGGGGGCGAACCTCACGCTCACCAACCCCGGGGGCCTCGGCACCGCCGCCTCGGTCCCGCGGTTGATGGCCGGCCAGGGGACGATCGTCGCGACCGGCTCGATCGGTTACCCCGTGGGCCTCGCCGCGATCGGCGCGATGCTGGGAGCGGAGAAGGTCATGACGATGACCTCCACCTACGACCACCGCGTCATCCAGGGGGCGGAGTCCGGCCGCTTCCTGGGGCGCGTCGAGGAGTACCTGCAGGGCGAGCTCGGCTTCTACGACGGCGTCTTCGCCTCGCTGGGCATCGAGCTCGGTCCCGCTCCGGCGGTGCCCGCGCCTGCGGCGGCAGCCGCTGCGGCCACGGCCACCGCCGAGGAGGCGCGCCGCGGCGCAGCCCCGCACGCCCCCCCCGACGAAGAGTTGCTGCAGGCCGTGCAGTCCGCCACCGCTCTGCTGAAGGCCTTTCGCACCCACGGCCACCTCGCCGCGCGCCTTGACCCGCTCGGCACCGAGCCCGAGGGTGACCCGGCGCTCGACCCCGAGCCGCTGGGGCTGACCCCTGAGCTGATGGCCCAGATCCCCGCCAAGATCCTGCGCATGTGGGTGCCCGGAGCGACCCTCGCCGACGCCCTGCCGCACCTGCGCGAGACCTACTGCGGGACGATCGCCTACGAGATCGAGCACATCTCCTCCCACCGCCAGCGCGTGTGGCTGCGAGAGAAGATCGAGTCCGGGACGTTCCGCCAGCCGCTGACGACCGACGAGCGGCTCACGCTGCTCAAGCGCCTGGTCGAGGTCGACGCGCTGGAGCGCTTCATGCACAAGGCCTACCTCGGCCAGCACCAGTTCTCGATCGAGGGGCTCGACGTGACGGTGCCGATGCTCGACGAGCTGATCCAGCTCGCCGCCGCCCACGGCGGCCGGGAGGTCGTGATCGGGATGGCTCACCGCGGACGGCTGAACGTGCTCGCGCACAACCTCGGGCGCCCCTACGACACGATCTTCGCCGAGTTCGAGGGCGCCTCGACGCTCGAGGCCGTCACGACGATCCCCCAGGGGGGCACGGGCGACGTCAAGTACCACCACGGCACCCACGGCTCCTACCTGCTGCCCGACGGGGAGACGATCCAGGTCAACCTGGAGTCCAACCCCTCCCACCTCGAGTACGTCTCCGCGGTCGTGGAGGGCGCCACCCGCGCCGCGCAGACCACCCGCAAGGGCCCCCACGCCCACCAGGACACCGACGCCGCGGTGCCGATCGCGATCCACGGCGACGCCTCGTTCCCCGCCCAGGGGGTGGTCGCCGAGACGCTCAACCTGCAGGCGTTGGACGGCTACCAGGTGGGGGGCACGGTGCACCTCATCACCAACAACCAGATCGGCTTCACGACCGACCCCGACGACGCCCGCTCCACCCGCTGGGCCTCCGACCTGGCGAAGGGCTTCGACGTCCCGATCGTCCACGTCAACGCCGACGACGTCCCCGCCTGCATGAGCGCGGTGCGCCTCGCCTTCGCGTTCCGCAAGGAATTCGGCCACGACGTGCTGATCGACCTGATCGGCTACCGCCGCTTCGGGCACAACGAGTCCGACGAGCCCGCCTACACCCAGCCGGAGATGTACGCCAAGATCAAGGGCCACCGGCGCGTGGCGGAGCTGTGGGCCGAGCGGCTGATCGCCGACGGGGTCGTGAGCAGGACGGAGTTCGAGGAGCTCGGGCAGGGGGTGTGGGACAACCTCACGACGCTCCACCAGCGCCTGAAGGCGAAGATCGCGGCAGCCGCCGAGCACGGCTCCGCGGCGAGCGGCACCGGCGAATACCAGCTCGACCGCTCCCCCTCCCCCGAAGTTCAGACCGCCGTGGCCGCCGAGCGCCTGCGCGAGCTCGGCACGCAGCTGCTGCGCACGCCCGAGGGCTTCACGGTGCACCCGAAGCTCGTCAAACAGCTCGAGCGCCGCCGCGCCGCGCTCCAGGAGCACCACGACGCCGGCGTGCAGGACGCCCGCCTTGACTGGGCGCACGCAGAGGCGCTCGCGTTCGCGTCGCTGCTGACCGAAGGGACCCCCATCCGCCTGACCGGCCAGGACACCGAGCGGGGCACCTTCAGCCAGCGCCACATGGTGCTGCACGACGCCAAGACCGGGCAGACCCTCTGCCCGATCCAGAGCCTCCCCGAGGCGCTCGCGCCGTTCGAGCTGCACAACAGCCCGCTCTCCGAGCTCGCCTGCATGGGCTTCGAGTACGGCTACTCCCAGGAGGCGCCCGAGACGCTCGTGCTGTGGGAGGCCCAGTTCGGCGACTTCGTCAACTCCGCCCAGGTGATCGTCGACCAGTTCATCGTCTCCGGCCTGGCCAAGTGGGGGCAGACCTCCCGCCTCACGCTGCTGCTCCCGCACGGGTACGAGGGCTCGGGCCCCGAGCACTCCTCCGCTCGCCTGGAGCGCTTCCTCGCGCTGGCCGCCGAGGGCAACATCCGCGTGGCCAACCTCACGACGCCCGCCCAGTACTTCCACCTGCTGCGCCGCCAGGCCCGCATCGCCAAGCAGCGGCCACTCGTGATCATGACCCCCAAGTCGCTGCTGCGCCTGCCCCAGGCGTCCAGCGAGATCGCCGACCTGGCGGAGGACAGCCGCTTCCAGCCGGTGCTTGCCGAGCCGGGCGTGCAGGACGAGCGGGTCACTCGCCTGGTGCTGTGCACCGGGAAGATCTACTACGACCTAGTCGGCCACCCCGACCGCCAGGGCGCCGAGGGCGTCGCGGTGGGGCGCGTGGAGCTGCTCTACCCCTTCCCCGAAGGGCAGGTCCTCGCACTGATGGCCCGCTACCCCAACCTCCGCGAGGTCGTCTGGACCCAGGAAGAGCCGCGCAACATGGGCGCCCGCGCGCACATGTTCCCCCGGCTGATGCAGATCCTGCCCGAGCGCATGCACTTCGGCTACATCGGGCGCCCCGAGCGCGCCAGCCCCGGCGAGGGCTACCCCGCCGCGCACGCCGCCGAACAGTCGCGCATCGTGCGTACCGCTTTGGATCTCTCGATGGACACCTCCCAGTACCCCCGCAAGACGCCCGGGGAGCGGTAGGGCGGGTCGGCGATGCTCTGGCGACGCTTCAAGAACGTCTTCCGCCAGTGGCGCCGCAGGCGGCGCGCGCGGCGGGGCTGAGCCTAGGAGTCGCCAGGCTTCTCGGCGGCAATCGCTCCGTACCTCGTGCCCTTGGTGGATCTCGATAGCCCGCACGTCCAGCGCATCCTCGCCCGTGTGCGCGCGATCCCTCCCGGATTCGTGCGTATCTACGGCGACTGCTCGCCCGGCGCGCCGCGGGCAGCGGGCGCGGCGCTCGCTGCCTGCCGCGACGACACCGTGCCGTGGCATCGGGTCGTCCGCGCCGACGGCTCACTCGCCAAGGGCGCCCGTCAGCGCGTGCTGCTCGACGCCGAGGGCATCCCGTTCCGCGGCGAGCGTGTGGACCTGCGCGTGGCTCGGGTGGTCGAGTTCTGACGATGCGTGTCAAGCGCCCGACTGCGACCTCGGAAGACCTCGGTATCGACCCTGCAGCAGACTCGTCACAGAAAGACACGTTTTGTAGCGATCCACGTCTTGACCCGTCACACTCGGGCGTCCATCATCGGACGTATGTCCCCAGCGATTCGTCCGTCCGCCACGTCTGCTTTCATCCTTCCGCAACTGATGCTTGATCTTGCGGCCTCCGACGAGCCTTCAATTGAGCCCGCCGCGCAGACTGCGGCTGGTGTCGTGCCCGAGGCAGAAATCATCTCGGGCGATGCGCGGGACATGCCGCTGGAGGATGACTCGATCGATCTCATTGTCACGTCCCCACCTTATTGGAAGAAGCGTGACTACGGAACGCCGGACCAGATCGGCCAGGAGCGTACGGCGAACGAGTACGTGGATAACATTCTCACGTGCCTGGAGGAGTGGAGGCGCGTGCTTCGACCAATGGGGTCAGTCTTTCTGAATATCGGCGACACCTACCATCGCCGCAGCCTCGCTAACATCCCTGCCCGTGTCGAGATCGCCGCCGCCGAAAGCGGTTGGCTGATCCGCAATCGCATCGTCTGGGCCAAGGAGAGTGGCATGCCCGAGCCTGCGCGCACACGGTTGGCAAACCGGCACGAGTACGTAATCCACATGACGCTGCACGGCACCTACTACTACGACCTCTTTGGCTACTCGCAGTTGTACAGCAATGGTAATGGTGCGAATCCAGGTGATGTCTGGCAATTCAATCCGACCCGCCACATGGGTGAGCATCTCGCGCCCTTCCCGACCGAGATCGCAGAGAGAGCGATTAGACTTGCGTGTCCACATGAATACTGTCCGCAATGCGGGGAGCCACGTCAGCGGATCGTGGAGCGGACAACAAAGCTCGACGAGCGTCGTCCGCAGGCACGTCGGGCGATACAGCTCGCAAAGGAAGGCGGTCTAACGCCCGCACACATAGCAGCTATCCAGGCGACCGGCGTCTCGGATGCCGGGAAGGCGAGAATCTATCAGACCGGAACCGGGCGCAATTCTGCCAAGGTCCGACGCCTTGCGGCCGAGGCGAAGAAGGTACTGGGAGGGTACTTTCGCGAGTACACGTTCGCATTGCGTGAGACGGCCGGCTGGACAACTTGCAGCTGTAGGATTCAGTTCGAGCCCGGCGTGGTACTCGATCCATTCATGGGCACCGGTACGACACTTCGTACCGCTCTTGCACTCGGTCGCGACGCGATCGGAGTCGACTTGGCGCCCACGATCACAGCAGAAAATACCTCGCAATCACTTGAGGTGGCTGCCGCTACACCGTGAAATCAAGTGGGTTGCCGGCCCCCCGCGCGAGCTGGGTGATCGCGTGTCCGAATGCTTTCTCTTCACGGACAAGGTCCGCGCTACCCAGGTTTATCACGTACTGGAAGACCTTGAGTCGTCCCATTGTTCCCAGCTGGGTGAGTCCCGCGTGATCTGAATCATGACTCCGTGGCTGAACAACGACAACTCGAGGTGACCGGAAGCTCGCGGCATATGTGATGATCTGGTTCAGGTCGTCGCGATCGGGTTTTCCATTCGCTGGCTTATACTTCGCATCAAGGACAACCAGAACATACTTGCTGGCGTTGTCGCGCATGACGATGTCTGGCGTTGCCTCAACAGATGGTCTTTCATCAAAGAGGGGCTTCTTTCCCTGTGCGTTCCCGTCTTCGACAACCAGATCAGTATCACCTTCGGAGATCTGCTCCGTAAGAACTCCACGCACGTATCCCTCAAATACTTCCCCCAGATCGAGTATTAGCGACGGAAGGCGCACGTCGAGACCGCGTTGCTCAAGCGCAACCGATGAGCGTGACACAATCGTCAGCGCGACATCAAGCGCAGCACGATAGTAGACGCGGGTCGCGGGAAGCGGCTGCACGCCAGTGACAAAGGGATCGCTAAGGAATTTGAGATAAGGATCGAGCTCGGCGTCCTCGAAGAGTTGGTATAGCGCATTCAATCGCCGTACAAGCCACCGCTGCTCGCCCGACAGTCGCCCAGCGTGCGCGTAGTCATTTGCCAGCAGCCACACTGCGAGCTTAAGGCAGCGGTTTGCGGCGGTGTCAGCCGTGCGTTCAAACCACGAGGCGCGCACCTGGGTTGAGGCCCCGATCGCCGCCATTTGAGTCTCCGGCGCACCCATGAGGAATCGACCTCGCGGTGCGGCGGTGCGCTCCGTCCGTTCGCGATACTCGCGCATCCGACCATAAGCCTCGATCGGACCTAGCTCGGCCACCAGCGCAGTGGCGAGAAAGTCGCGCAGGCTCGGCAACTCGTGCTGCTCACGATCGTACATCTGTGCGGCTCCCTCGAGCGTTCGCGTCGCAAACCCCGCGATGCGCAGGAGACGGGCAAGGTTGCCGATCGGGACGCGCGGAACAACTTCGAGAGCGACACGCTCGTTGAGCGGTATCAAGCCGACGAATCCGCGCGCCTGCACCAAAAGCGAGGTGCCTCTAAGCTGGACACTGAAGTAATCGTGCCCGGTGACTTTGGGGTCGAAGTCGAGGACAGAACCTTTGTCCGTGAGCAGAGCCTTGAGCGGAATATCGACCATTCCGTGCTCACGTACACGGTGGACTGTGGTCTCCTCGTATGTGTCAACCGCAGACACAGCTTCAGCTCTCGGGCGTGGGGCTGTCGCCTACTGCTAGACTTGTGTACCGCTCGCTCATGCCTGTTCGGGAGTGTCCCCGCCAGAGGCAAAGATGCGGTTCCACCCGGAACTCACCTCCCCGTACCCGTTGGGATCGAGCCGGTATGCTTTTGCGAAGAAGAAGCGAAGTTGGTGCTCCCAGAGGCGGCGCAGTGCTGTCTCACTACCGATCCCTGTGAAGAAGGTGTGCCCAAGCGCCGTCTGCGGCGTCTCTCTCGCGCGCTTGTTGACATCTTGGAAGAACGCGATGACCCTTCGGCGTAGCAGCTCGGGCATGCCAGCGGCATCAAGTAACTCTTGCAGAGTGGCCAAGCTCGGGTCCATCGCCACCTTTGCAAAGCGGCGCTCGAACGCCGCATCCACGTCGTCAACACCCCGATCGAGTGGGTTCATCGTAGCAATGAATAGGAGGTTCGGCGGTATTGAGCACTCCTCTCCGGAAGCGAGAGAGAACATAAGTTCACGCTTTGACCTCTCAACATATGTGAGGCCCTCGCCAAAGATCCTCGCCGCGTCTCCGCGGCTCAACTCATCAATCACGAGCACAAAAGTTAAGTCCGGCTGACCGGCAGCATCCTGAACCATCTGCAATAGATGCTTCGCCTCGAGTCGAAAGCCACCTTCCCTCGGAACATAACCTTGTACAAAGTCCTCATACTGATATGAGGAGTGAAATTGTACCGATCTAACTCGGCCTGAGCTGCCGGCGAGCGTGATCGCCAGGCGCTGTGCGCTCCAACTCTTGCTGGTGCCAGGAGGACCAACAAGGATCACGCCACCGTAATGATCGAGCAGCTCACGCACCAAGACGAGGAGCCGGTCGTCCTCTGGCAGCGGAAGCGGATCGTCGGGTGGTTGCGTCGATATGGAGGCAGTGGTTGAAGTCGATATCGCGCCCGGTGGAAGCTTGAGCTGCAGCTGATCTACGCTGAGCGTTCTAATCCGGCTATCGGTTAGGGTTGTGGTCATAGCTCGGCTTCGGGGGCAGCCCCCGTAAAGGGTTCAAACCAGGAATCGCTTGCCTTGTCCGTCTTGCGATAGAGGTGCTCGAACTCGATAGAGAACGCACGGCCGCGATAGCCAAAATCGTCGGCGAACAGCAATACGAGATCATCACCAGTAGGCGGTTTCCCATCCGTGATGAAGCCAAAGTCACGCAGAAGAAACGCCGCCAGCGCTTCAGCCGGAAGCTGTTGCCCGTTGAGCAGGTGGTCCCGAGCAAGCTCCCAATGCCTCTCCCGCAGCGAGAACGTCTGTGTGGCGTCGTCATAGTCAACGACGCGCAGAGGGGGAGACCCTACTCGTAGCGAAGAACGGGCAAAGCTGCCAGCCAGGTTGCCATTTAGCCACTCCTGGCCGGCCTTCGCAGTACCGTCCCAAAACGGTCGGTAGTAGGGATGCCGAGCCGATGCTCCCGCCATCTCGAGATACGGCCCGAGCCCACGCTTCCAGTTCGGCTTTAGGCTCGCCGTTTCGCCCTGTACGGCGGCGCGCTGGCGGAGGTGAAGATATGCAATAAAGAACGGGTGGCTCGGCACGCCGCGAAGCTCTTCGATACTTGCGCGTACAGCATCAAACGTGAGGACCCAACATTTGGATTCGGACACGGGTGGAAGCATATCGACCTCCGCCTGCCGTAGCCGCACGGATCACGCATACACCGAAGAATCAGCAACCCGACGTCTCCGCGTTACTCGGAAGACGTACACGTCGCCCTGCTACCGACCCCGCCACACGGGGTCGCGCTTCTCCTTGAACGCGCCGGCACCCTCCTTGGCGTCCTCGGAGGCAAACACCGGGCCGGAGATCGCGCCCTGGCGCTCCCACATCTCGGCCGTGGACCAGTCCCACTGCTCCTGGAGGATCTGCTTGGAGGCTGCCAGTGCGAGCGGGCCGTTCTTGGCGACCGCGGCAGCCAGCTCGAGCGCCGTCTCGACCGCGCCGCCGGGCTCCGCGAGGCGGTTGACGACCCCCAACTCGTGGAAGCGCTCAGCGAGCTGCACGTCACCGGTGAGCGCCAGCTCCATCACCATGTGGTAGGGCATCCGCCGCGGCAGACGCAGCAGCGCTCCGCCCGCGGCCACCAGCGAGCGCTTGGCCTCGGGGATGCCCATCTTCGCGCCCTTGGCCGCCACAATCAGGTCGCAGGCGAGCGCGATCTCCATCCCCCCCGCCACCGCGAAGCCCTCGATCGCCGCGATCAGCGGCTTGCGCGAAGCGCGCTGGGCGATGCCCGCGAAGCCGCGGTCCCCGAACCAGGGGGATTCGCCGCGCACGAACGCCCCCAGGTCCATGCCCGCGCAGAAGAAGCCCCCGGCGCCGGTGAGGATGCCCACCGACAGCGCGTCGTCGGCATCGAGCTCGTCGAGCGCGCCCGCCACCCCCTCGGCCACGGCGCCGTTGACGGCGTTTCGCACCTGCGGGCGATTGAGCGTGATCAGGAGCACACTTCCCCGTCGCTCGCTCAGGACAGCGGGGGGCTCGGCAGTGGGGGCGTCAGGAGTTGCGTCTGTTGTGGTGGTGGGGGCGGTGTCGGTCATAGCGGCATCCTACGCCGCGAACAGCCGCAGCTCCGGCTCGCGCTCGCCGCGGAGCACCTCGAGGTCGACCTCCACGCACTCGATCCCCCGCGCCTGCGCGAGCACGCGCGCCTGGGGCTTGATCCGCTGCGCCGCCAGCACTCCGCGGCATGCGCCGAGTGCGGGGTCCAGGCGGATGCGCTCCAGGTAGCGCGTGAGCTGCTCCACCGCGTCGATCGTCGCGATCCGCTTGATCTCGACCGCGACCCACTCGTCCTCGGGGTCGCGGCACATCAGGTCCACCGGGCCAATGTCCGTGGGCCACTCGCGTCGTACGAGCCGAAAGCCCTCGCCGCACCACGCCGGGGCGTCAGCGAGCAGCTCCTGCAGCTCGCGCTCCAGGCCCTCCTTCTCGAGCGACACCAGCGTGTCCAGCTCGTGCTCGATGTCCGAGAGCACCTCCGCGACGGCGATCTCCAGCCGGTCCTCCTGGCGCTGCTTGCGGACCGTCATCCGCACCAGCTGGCCGGCCGCGTCGTGCTCGAGCTCGACCGCCGTCGGCGGCGTCATCCAGTTCAGCGGCTTCACGTTCGGGCCCCCACCGTCGGCCCACACCATGAACGTCCCATCCGCCTTCAGCATCAGCAGGCGCACCGCCTCCGGCAGCACCGTCGTCAGGCGGCCGACGTAGGAGACCTCACAGCGGGCCACGATCAAGCGCACCCGAGCAACCTACCGGGCCGAGCGGATCGCACCGACGGCCGCTTTACCGGCGCGCGGCGTCTCTAGTCGGAACCCTGAGGCGGGCCGAGCGACGTCCGCTCGTCGTCCTCGCTCGCAGCCGGGGGCTGCGGCGTGGATGTCGGGACCTGCGCCGCCGCTTGCGAGAGAATCTGGCCGCCGGAAGGCTCCTCCTCCACCACCCCGCCGTTCAGTGCCTCGCGGAACTCGCGCATGCTCTTGCCCGCCGCGCGCGCCAGCTCCGGCAGGCGTTTGGGGCCGAGCACCACCAGCGCCACCGCGGCGAGAAACAGGATGTGCACGGGGTTGTCGATACCCACACACTCAGGCTAGCGCGCCCGCCGGGCCGCTCCGGACTCACCGGCGAGGCACCCCACGCCCGGCGCGTCGCGCCTCGGGTGCCCGCCGGGGCGCACCGTACCCTGCACCCGTGGCCCAGGCGCCCTACGCACAGCCCGGCCGGCCCTACCCGCCGCCCGCTGCCTCCGAGCCCTTCTGGCCTGCGCAGGCCACAATCCTCGCCGCGATCGCCCTGCAGCTGCTGCTGCCCAAGCGGCTCACCGCGGGGCCTCCCTGGCTGATCCCCTCGCTGGAGGGGGCGCTGCTGATCGGGATGTTCATGGCCACCCCCAACCAGCTCGAGCACGAGCATCCCCGCCGGCGGCGCGTGGCGCTGGGCCTCACCGCGTTCGTGACCCTCGCGAACATCTACTCGCTGGGCGCCCTCACCCATCTGCTGCTGCACCACAACGTGCAGAACGGCCGCGAGCTGATCGTCTCCGGGGTTCTGATCTGGCTCACCAACTTCCTGATCTTCGCGCTCTGGTACTGGGAGACCGACCGCGGCGGCCCCGGTCGGCGCGCCGCCGGCCACGACGGCCCGCCCGACTTCCTCTTCCCCCAGATGGCCGACGACCGCATCGAGCCGCTGCACTGGCGTCCGAAATTCATCGACTACCTCTACGTCTCCCTCACCAACGCCACCGCCTTCTCCCCCACCGACACGATGCCGCTCTCCCCCACCGCGAAGAGCATCATGGGCGTTCAGTCCCTCGTCTCGCTCGTCACGATCGGGCTGATTGTCTCCCGCGCAGTGAACATCCTGGCCTGAGCGGCTATGCAGCGGCGGGGGTGGGCGCCCGCGGCTCGATCGCCAGGGCCTGGACCACGAGGTCTTTCACCTCACCGTTCGCCCCCAGGCTCAGCGCGCGCTCGAACGCCTCCAGCGAGCCCTCTCGGTCCATCAGGCGCAGGCGCAGGCGGCCCAGGCGCTCCCACGCGCCCGCGTCGGACGGGCCCCGTTCGGCTGCGCGCCGCGCGGCTTCCTCGGCGAGGTCTACAGCGCCCACGTCTTCGTAGATGCGCGCCGCGAAGCGGTGTGGCGCTGGGCGGCGGCCGTCCACGCGCGCCCAGTCTCGCACCGCGCGCGCCGCCGCCTCAAGGTTGCCGGCCTGCCAGAACGCCAGCGTCATCAGCCGCAGCACTCCCACGTCGCCCGGTTGCGCTTCGCGCGCGTACACCAACCGCTGCGCCGCCAGCGCGTACTCCCCTTCGGCCATCGCCCGCTGCGCCGCGACCATGAAGCGCTCCATCCGCTCCCCCGCGGGGTCCGGTTTGGAGAAGTCCACGAAGCTCATGCTCCCGGCCGGGACCGTGCGGATGCCGTGGCTGAACTTCACCCGTGCCCACTGACCGCCGCCGAAGGCGGTGGCGCCCCCGGCCGCCCGCTCCGACCCGGTCGCTCCGGCTGTGTGCCCCGACGCTCCCGGCCGGTCCCCGTCGCCTTCGGCGGTGTCTCCCGTGAAGTAGATCCCCTCCACCGTTCCTACCCCCCACTCCGGGTAGGACACGCAGCGCGCGTAGCGGTGCACCACCGAGTGGTCGGGCACCCTGCTCCCGAAGGGATCGTGCTCGGCCCGCTCGGACGCCTCGGCCCGCGCGCGCTGCTCGGCCTCGTACGCCCTGCGCCCCGCCTCCTCGCGCGCTCTGCGCGCCGCCGCGGCGCTCGCCCGTACGGCGCTGCGCGAGATCCGCCCGCCTCGCGAGCCCTCCGCGAGGCGCTCGAGCTGGTCGGCCGCCTCGTTGATCGCCTTCAGGTGGCGCTCATGCTCGAACTGCTCCCCCGCCGGCGCCAGGTCGGGGTGCCAGCGCTTGGCCATCCGCCGACGCGCGAGCTGCACCGCCCGCTTGTCGAACGGGGGCTCGAGCTCCAGCAGCAGCATCTGCTGCTCTACATCCAGGACCGTGGTCATGACCCACAAACGGTAGCGCCACGGGAAGGTCATATCCTCCGGGGGCGTGTCCGCCCAGTACGTCTTCACGATGCACCGTCTCTCCAAGGTGCACCCACCCGACAAGACGGTGCTCTCCGAGCTCACCCTCGCCTTCTACCCCGGGGCGAAGATCGGAGTGCTCGGCTACAACGGCGCCGGTAAGTCGACGCTGCTGCGGATCATGGCGGGACTCGACGAGGAGTACCGCGGAGAGGCCGCGCTCGCCCCGGGCGCCACGGTGGGGATGCTCGAGCAGGAGCCGCACCTCGACGAGTCCAAGGACGTGCTCGGCAACGTGCAGGAGGGCGTCGCCGAGACCAAGGCGCTGCTCGACCGCTTCAACGCGCTCGCCGCCGACTACTCCGAGGAGTGCGCCGACGAGTTCGCCGCGGTCCAGGCGCAGATCGAAGCCGCCGACGCGTGGAACCTCGACACCCAACTGGAGTACGCGATGGACGCGCTGCGCCTGCCCCCGCCCGACGCCGAGGTCGCCCAGCTCTCCGGCGGGGAGCGCCGCCGCGTGGCGCTCTGCCGGCTGTTGCTGCGCGCGCCCGACCTGCTGCTGCTCGACGAGCCCACCAACCACCTCGACGCCGAGTCGGTCGCCTGGCTTGAGCGCCACCTCGCCGAGTACCGCGGCACCATCGTCGCCGTCACCCACGACCGCTACTTCCTCGACAACGTCGCCGGCTGGATCCTCGAGCTCGACCGCGGGCGGGGCATCCCCTACGAGGGCAACTACTCGGCGTGGCTTGAGCAGAAGCAGGCGCGCCTCGCGGCCGAGGAGCGCTCGGAGAAGGGCCGCCAGCGCACGATCGCCGCCGAGCTCGAATGGGTGCGCACCAACCCCAAGGGTCGGCGCACCAAGTCCAAGGCCCGCCTCGCGCGCTACGAGCAGCTCGTGGCCGAGGAGCGCAACGTCCGCCTGGAGGACGTTCAGATCCACATCCCCCCCGGGCCGCGACTGGGCGAGAAGGTGCTGACCGTCTCCGACCTGCGCAAGGGCTACGGCGAGCGGCTGCTGATCGACGGGCTCTCCTTCGACCTGCCCCGCGCCGGGATCGTCGGGGTGATCGGGGCCAACGGCGCCGGCAAGACCACTCTCTTCCGCATGATCACCGGTGAGGAGGCCCCCGACAGCGGGACCCTGGAGCTGGGTGAGAGCGTGCAGCTCGCCTACGTCGACCAGTCCCGCGACGCGCTGGACCCCGCCAAGACCGTGTGGGAGGAGATCTCCGAGGGCCTCGACCACCTCCCCGTCGGCGAGCGCGTGGTCAACTCCCGCCAGTACGTCGCGGGCTTCAACTTCAAGGGCTCCGACCAGCAGGCCCGCATCGGCAAGCTCTCCGGCGGCGAGCGTAACCGCGTGCACCTCGCCAAGCTGCTGCGCTCCGGCGGCAACCTGCTGCTGCTCGACGAGCCCACCAACGACCTCGACGTCGACACGCTGCGTGCGCTGGAGGAGGCCCTGCTCGGCTTCCCCGGCTGCGCCGTGATCATCTCCCACGACCGCTGGTTTCTCGACCGCATCGCCACCCACGTGCTCGCCTTCGAGGGCGACTCCAGCGTGACCTGGTTCGAGGGCAACTTCGAGGCCTACGAGGAGCACCGCCACGAGCTTCTGGGCGCTGCCGCCGACCGGCCGCACCGGATCTCTTACAAGCGGCTCGTGCGGGGCTGAGCGAGTGCGCTGGCAGCGAGTGCGCTGGCAGCGAGTTGTCTGTAGACCTTGGACTTACGGCGCTGTATGTTGCGCTGTATGTCAGCAGCCACGCGCACACAGGTCTACCTGACCCAGGAGCAGCGCCAGCAGATCGAGGAGTTGCGTGCGCACGACGGGCGCACGCTGGCCGAAGTCATTCGCGCGGCGCTGGACGAATACCTGGCCACCCACGGTCGTCTGGCCGCCGATCAGGAGCTTGCGGAAAGGCAGCGCGTGCTGGATAAAACGTTCGGGTCCATGCCCGACTTCCCCTATCCAGACCGCGGCGACTGGGATCGTGGCTACGGCTGAGAGCCGCGGGCGGGTGCTCGTGGACTCGGACGTCATCATCGACCATCTCAGAGGCGCACGCCCGCTTCCGAGTTTCCCGCTCGCCTACTCGGTCATCACTCGCTGCGAGCTGTTCGCCGGTCGCGACCATGTGGATCTACTCCGTGAACTGCTGGCGCCGATGCACGAGATCCCTGTGGACTCGCTGATCGCCGAGCGTGGTGGAACGTTGAAGCGAACTTCCCGGCTGCCGACACCTGACGCTCTGATCGCTGCCACCGCACTGGCGCACGAACTGCCGCTGATGACCCGCAACCGCCGTCATTTCGACCGAGTCGCGGGCCTGCAACTGCAGACTCCCCAAGAGTCGAGCCGCCCTTAGGCAGACCACACCGCATCGGCTCCAAGTGGCTCGTGCGGGACGTGACCAACTTTCTTAGCAGCCGCTAAGATCCCTCAGGAAGCTCAACCGGCGACCACAGAGGAGCTGTCATGCCTGACTACACCGCGAAGCAGATCGACGAGATGGAGGCCGCCTTCGGCGGCGGGATGAAGAAGGCGCGCGCCGAGCTCGGCGTGCAGTCCTTCGGGATGCAGGTGATCGACCTGCCCCCCAACTACACCGACTACCCCGAGCACGACCACGAGGAGGACGGCCAGGAGGAGGTCTACTCAGTGATGCGGGGCTCCGGCGCAATCGAGATCGAAGGCGAGCGCCTGGAGCTCACGCCGGAGGTCCTCGTGCGGGTCGGCCCGGGCATCAAGCGCAAGCTCTTCGCCGGCCCCGAGGGGGTTCGGGTGCTCGCGCTGGGCGGCAAGCCCGGTTCTCCGTACGAGATCCGGGAGTTCACCGAACTGACCGGCACGAGCGCCTAGCGCGCAACGAGGTATCGGCGTCCAGCGCGCGGACGACTCAGCGCGCAAACGACGTATCTGCGTCGAGCGTGCGCGCCACGGCGGCGATCAGCCGTGCGGCGGCGTGCACGTCGGCGAGCGCGACCAGCTCCACCGGGGAGTGCATGTAGCGCAGGGGGACCGACACGAGCGCGGTTGGCACCCCGCCGCGACTGAGGTGCACCGCGTCGGCGTCGGTGCCGGTGTTGCGGCCGATCGCCTCGACGGTGAAGGGGATGCCCTCGCGTTCGGCCGTGTCGTGCAGCAGCTCGAACAGGCGCGGGTGCAGGGTCGAGCCCCTGCTCAGCACCGGCCCCGAGCCGAGCTCGTGCTTGCCCGACTCCTTGACCTCGACCCCGGGGGCGTCGGTCGCGTGGGTCACGTCCACCACGATCGCCGCGTCGGGCTCCAGTGAGAAGGCGCTGGTGCGCGAGCCCCCAAAGGTCGTCTCCTCCTGCGCGGCGGCCACCGCGACGAGCTCCCACTCGGCGCCGCTGCGCCCCTCGCTGGCGACCCGCTCGCCGCTGGCTCCACCGCCCTCGACACGCGCCTGCGCCACAAGCCGCGCGGCCTCCAGCGCGACGAACGAGCCGAGGCGGTTATCGAGAGCACGCGAGGCGATCCGCCCGTTGGGCAGCTCCACGGGGTCGCCGGCGATCACCGCGACGTCGCCGATCCGCGCCAGCTCGCGCGCCTGCTCGCCGTCGCGCGCACCGACGTCGATGTGCAGGTCGCGCACCTCCGCGACCTTCTTGCGCTCCTCCTCGCGCAACAGGTGGATCGGCTTCTTGCCGATCACCCCCGGGAGCTCGCCCGCGCGTGTGCCCAGCACCACGCGCTGGCCGACGAGGATCTGCGCGTCCCACCCGCCGACCTCGCGGAACCACAGGTAGCCCTCGTCGTCGATGTGGGTGACGATCAGACCGATCTCGTCGATGTGGCCCATCACCACCAGGCGTCGGGGGGGCGCCTCGCCGCGGGGTGTGCGCGAGCCAGACGGCGGGGACAGGTCGGGTGGGCCGGGTGGTGGTTGGTCGGATGGGCCCCTATATAAATGCCCGGATGAGCTCCCATACATAGGCACCCGCGCGGAGGGTGTGCCCACCACGTCCACCCGGGCATCGGCCCCGAACGCCCGTGCCGCCGCGCACCACACCGCCGCGGGCGCGGTCTCGTAGCCGGAGGGCCCGCGGGCAGCAAGCAGCTCACGGAGTACCTGCGGGAAGTCGTCACTGGTGGCGTTCACGAGGCGAGCAAACTGCGCAGGACGTACTGGAGGATGCCGCCGTGGCGGTAGTAGTCGGCCTCGCGGGGAGTGTCGATCCGCACCGTCACCACAAACTCCTGCTCGTCGGCGCGCACCGTCAGCTCATGCGGCAGCTCAGCGAGACCCTCGATCGAGAACGTCTCGTAGCCCGTGAGGCCCAGCGAAGCAGCTGAGTCTCCGGGCTTGAACTGCAGCGGTAGCACGCCCATCCCGATCAGGTTGGAGCGGTGGATGCGCTCGAAGCTCTGCGCGATCACAGCGCGCACCCCCAACAGCTTTGTGCCCTTCGCCGCCCAGTCGCGCGAGGAGCCGGTGCCGTACTCCTTGCCGGCGAGCACGACCAGCGGCACCCCTTCCTGCCGGTAGCGCATCGCCGCGTCGTAGATCGGTAACTGCTCGACGGTCCCCTGCCCAATGGTCCCCTGCTCGATGGCGCCGCCCCCCGCCGCGGCCCGCGACTCGCCGCTCGCCGCGAGCGCCGGCAGGTGGTAGGTGTAGCCGCCTTCGGGGAGCGCCGCTCCGTCAGGAGACCGCAGGAGGTTGCGGATGCGGATGTTGGCAAAGGTGCCGCGCACCATCACCTCGTGGTTGCCGCGACGGGCGCCGAAGGAGTTGAAGTCGCGTGGGGCTACTCCCTGCTCCTGCAGGTAGAGCCCGGCCGGCCCGTCGCGCTTGATCGACCCCGCGGGGGAGATGTGGTCGGTGGTGACCGAGTCCCCCAGCAGCGCCAGCACGCGCGCGCCTCGCACGTCCTGCACAGGCATGGGCTCGGCGGGCATCCCCTCGAAGTAGGGCGGCAGGCGCGCGTAGGTGGAGTGCTCCTCCCAGGCGAAGCGGTCGCCGGTGGGCACGTCCAAGCCGTTCCAGTGCGCGTCGCCGGCGAACACCTCGGAGTAGCTCTTGCGGAACATGTCCGACTGCACAGCCACCTCGATCGTCTGCGCGATCTCGCGCCCGGTGGGCCAGATGTCGCGCAGGTAGACCTCCCGGCCCTCGGCGTCGCGGCCGAGCGGGTCGGCGACGATGTCAATGTCCATCGTGCCCGCCAACGCGTAGGCGACACACAGCGGCGGGGAGGCGAGGTAGTTCATCTTTACGTCCTGGTTGATGCGCCCCTCGAAGTTGCGGTTGCCGGAGAGCACCGAGACGACCGCGAGGTCCTCCTCGCCCACCACCTTCGAGATCTCCTCCGGCAGCGGCCCGGAGTTTCCGATGCAGGTGGTGCAGCCGTAGCCGACGAGGTTGAAGCCGAGCTGCTCCAGCGGCTCGGTGAGCCCGGCACGGTCGAGGTACTCCGTAACCACCTTCGAGCCCGGCGCCAGCGAGGTCTTGACCCACGGCTTGGTCTCCAGGCCGCGGGCGAGCGCGTTGCGCGCGAGGATCCCCGCCCCGATCATCACAGAGGGGTTCGAGGTGTTCGTGCAGCTGGTGATCGCGGCGATCACCACGTGGCCGTGGCGCAGCGTGGTGGGTGTGCCGTCGGCAAGCGTCACCGGCACCTCCCCGTTGCGCTCCCTCACGTCCGCCTCCGAGAAGCCGACCCCGCTCGCCGCCGCCGCCTGCGCATGAGCCTCGCGCGGGCCTTCTCCGTTGGCCGGCTCCTGCGAGGCGGTGGGATCGCTGGCGGGGAACGTCGCCGCCACCGCTTCGTCCTCGCCGTTGGACGTGGGCACGTACCCGGCGAGCGCGCGGCGAAACGCCGGCTGGGCATCGGTCAGGGAGACCCGATCCTGCGGGCGCTTGGGGCCGGCGAGGCTGGGTACCACCTCGCCGAGGTCGAGCTCGATCTGCTCGGAGAAGCGCGGCTCGGGCGAGTGCTCGTCGTGCCACAGGCCCTGCTCGCGCGCGTAGGCCTCGACCAGCTCCACCTGCTCGGCGGGCCGCCCCGAGAAGCGCAGGTAGCGCAGCGTCTCCGCGTCGATCGGGAAGATCGCGCAGGTGGAGCCGAACTCGGGCGACATGTTGCCGATCGTCGCGCGGTCGGCGAGCGGCAGACCGGCGAGGCCGGCGCCGTGGAACTCGACGAACTTGCCCACCACGCCCCGGGCGCGCAACTGCTCGGTGACGGTGAGCACGAGGTCGGTGGCGGTCGCCCCCTCCCGCAGCACGCCGTGCAGGCGGAAGCCGACAACCTGCGGGATCAGCATCGACAGCGGCTGGCCGAGCATCGCCGCCTCGGCCTCGATCCCGCCGACGCCCCAGCCGAGCACGCCGAGCCCGTTGACCATCGTCGTGTGCGAGTCGGTGCCGACCAGCGTGTCGGGGTAGGCACGCGGCAGCCCGGCGTCGGAGTGTCCCGCGTTGCCGGACGAGCGGGAATCGCCCGATCGGGGGCCGGTGTCGTCCGCGACGAACACCACGCGCGCGAGGTACTCGAGGTTGACCTGGTGCACGATCCCGGTGTCGGGGGGGACGACCTTGAAGTTGTCAAACGCCTGCTGGCCCCACCGTAGGAAGAGGTAGCGCTCCTGGTTGCGCTCGAACTCGCGGGCGGCGTTGATCGCGAAGGCGTCGCGCGTGCCGAACGCGTCGACCTGCACGGAGTGGTCGATCACGAGCTCGGCCGGCGCGAGCGGGTTGATGCGGGCGGGGTCGCCGCCCTGCTGCGCCATCGCGTCGCGCATCGCCGCGAGGTCCACGACCGCGGGGACACCGGTGAGGTCCTGCATCAGCACGCGCGCGGGCGTGAACGCGATCTCCTGGGAGGGCTGCGCCGCGGGGTCCCAGCCGGCGAGCGCCTCGATGTCGGGGGCGGTGACCGCCCCCGAGCCCTCCGTGCGCAGCAGGTTCTCGAGCAGCACCTTCAGTGAGAACGGCAGCCGCGCCACGTCGAAGCGCGGCTGGAGCGCGGCGAGACGGAAGATCTCGTACTCGCGCCCACCGACGGCGAGCGTGCCCCGTGCGTCGAAGCTGTTCTGCGACATACCCCCAGTCAATCAGAAGGCGGCGACACTCTGCGCGATCGCGCTGGGGCGGCCTCCTCGCGGCGCGCGCAGATGGCTGGGAGCCACTCGCGCCCAGGCGGGCGACGGCGCTCAGGCGGCGAGTTCGACGCGGCCCTTGCCCGCGCGCTTGCTGCGCAGCAGCGCCGCGTCGCAGGCCTCCAGCAGCTGCGCGTCGGTCATCGGGGGCCGCCACTGCGCGACGCCGATCGAGGCACCGACGCCCGGCGCGAGACCGAAGGAGGGCACCTCCGCGAGGCGCTGCAGCGCGCGGGCGGCGGCCTGTGCGGCGGACTCCAGGTCGGCGGCGGGGAGGATCACCGCGAACTCGTCGCCCCCGTAGCGCGCGACGCGGTCGAAGGCGCGGAACTCGCCCTGCAGGGCGCGGGCGACCTCCCGCAGCAGCGCATCTCCCGCGGCGTGGCCGTGGCGGTCGTTGACGAGCTTGAAGTTGTCGAGGTCGAGCAGCAGGCACGCCAGGCGCCCGTCGGTGCGCGCAGCGCGCCCGATCTCTTCCCGTAGGCGGCGACGCATCGCGCGGTGGTTCATGCAGCCGGTCACCGCGTCGGTGCCAGCCTCCGCCCGCGCGCGCAGCAGGGCGAGCGCGGACGCGCCCTGGTCAACCAGCGCCGCGGCCCGCTGGAGCGCGCGCTCGTCGAACGCTTCGGGGCGACGGCGGGCGAGGACCACGACCGCCTCGACCTCCCCGCGCACCGTCAGCGGCGCCAGCAGCGCGCAGCCGGCGCCGCTGGCGACCGCCAGCCGTGGCACGCTCACCGCCAGTTCGCGCCCCCCGACGGCGAGCACGGTCTGCCCGGTGCTCGCGACCCACGCCACCCCCGGAGGACGCTCCGAGCGGGGCGCCACGTAGCTGAGCCGCCCCTCGCCCTCGAAGAGGTACACCACCACCAACTCGCCCTCCCCCTCGGCGGCGAGGTGGTGAATGTGCACCTCGTCAGGGGGGCGGGCGGGGGGGTGGGCCTCCAATACCGAGAACAGCTCGCGCGCGAGGGCGCGGAAGACCGCCTCGGACTCGGCGGCCCCGTCGGCGAGCCGCATGAGGCGGCGCAGCGCGTCGAGCAGCGGATCGCCTTCGGTGCTCGCGACAGGGGGCAGCGGGGTCTCGACGCTTGCGGTGGCCATACCAGTTGACTTTAGATGTAACGGGGGCGGCAGGGTGTCGTTTTCGTGATCGTCGGCGCGGGCGGCCGACTCATCGACGCCGGTGGGCGCGGTGCATCCGTGCACCGCGACGACGCCGGTGCCGGCGCCCATGCGTCTTGTGCCTGAGTCGCGGGCAGTTCCTGACGGCGATCTTCGTGCTCTGCGTGAGCTTCGCCCCGCTCTGCGCGACGATCGCGGTGGGCATCGTGAGCGTCGGCCGATCGGAGATCGGCCAGCACAGGCTGCCGCGGGCGGCGAGCAGCGAGTGCGGGCCGGTCGGCAGGTCCAGCGCGAAGCTCGAGACCGGCACGTCGGGAAGCGTTTCGAACGTCGAGCTGGTGACCCCGGCGCTCGAGATGTGGGTGTGGCCGACGAGGACCACCGTGACGCCGTCGCCGCGAAGGATCACGTCGAGGTCGGGGAACGCCGCGCCACCGTGGGAGACCAGGTAGGC
Source organism: uncultured Solirubrobacterales bacterium (assembly GCA_963831945.1). Lineage (GTDB taxonomy): Bacteria > Actinomycetota > Thermoleophilia > Solirubrobacterales > Solirubrobacteraceae > Palsa-744. The sequence continues at coordinate 1,291,569 of CAWHSC010000003.1, forward strand.
GGGGCCTTCGAGCCTGCCTGGCAACACCGGCGTGGTTACGCTGGCACTCCCCACGCGTGAGGCTTCCGGGCATGATTCGCCGACCCGCCCGGCGACTTCGAAAGTCGCCGCGGGGCATGCTCCGTGCAGGGTGGTCAGGCGCGAGGGCAACTGCTTGGGCAGCGTGGTGTCCACCTGCCGGATGTTGGCCTGGTTCGCGCTCTGGGTGAGCTTGACTTCGAGGCTCGCTCCGCCGGCCCTCGACGTCTTCGCGCCGGTGGAGGCGGTGAGCTTCGGGCCGAACGGGAGCTTTTCGCACGCACCCACCTGGAAGGGACTCGCGAGGCTCTGCGTCGCGGTTGCGCTCGACCCGGGGACGAAGCCGGTGAGCGTCGATTCGGTCGCGAGCGGGCCGCAGTTGGTGGGGTTGAACAGGAAGTTCGGCCGCTTGACGTCCACGGCGATGCTCCGCAGGCGCAGCGGCACGCCGCCTACGACCCTCGGCAGCGAGGCGGTGACGACCACGCGAGCGGTGTACGGGTCGACGTCGATCTGCGCCCGGGTGACGACCGAGCCGAGGTCGAACGGCCCGGCGAGCGCGGGCACCACGATCGAGAGTCCGTACGGGGCGCCGGCGTAGGGGCCGGTCAGGTAGACCTCGCCCGCGAACGCGTACGGTTCGGGGCCGGCCCCGGCGGTGACCGAGACGGTCCCGATCTCGGAGGCGGGCGGGCACGTCCCCGCGGCGGCCTGGGGTTCTCCGCACAGCGCCACCCTGGGGATCGCGCCGAGCAGGCCGGCCGGGAGCGTGGTCTGCACCTGTGAGAGGTACTGCTGCCCGTCCGCGCGCGCGAGGTTGAACGTGTAGGAGGTGTAGGCGCCGGCGTCGGGGGAGGAGTCCTGCGTGCTCTGGGTCAGCGAGAAGGGCAGCGGCTGTGGGCATCCGGTGGTGGTGAACGGGGTCGAGCTGAGCGCCTCGGCGCCGCCCGTGTAGGGGGTGAACAACGATTCGGTCCTCGCTTCGCCGCACACCAGCGGATTGGCAAGCGGCGCTCGTGGACCGCCGTCGAGCGTCAGCTTCAGATCTTCGAAGGGCAGCGGCGGGTTTTCGGTGAACGTGGCTTCCAGGCGACCGGTTTCGCGGTTGGCTTCGACCAGTCCCCGCAGGCGGACCGACGCGCCGTAGACACTCTCGGCGTCGATGTAGATGGTGAACGGCGGCCCGGTGATCGGCCCTCCGGCAGGGTCGCCCAGGTAGACGTTGCCAGTCAGCGCATGGGGCGGCAGGTCGGTTTCGATCGCGACCGTCCCGACCTTCGACGCCGCCGGGCATTCGACGGGGCGAGCGCTGCCGATGCCGGCCTGTTCGGGGAGCAGGTTCCAAGCCCATTGGCGGCGGGTGGGTTGAGCGTTACCCCTTCGGGCAGGGTCACGTGGGCAGCTTGGATGTCGGCGGTGTTGATCTGTTGCGGTTCGGCGTACTGGGGTACGTGTACGTCGGCGCTGACGCCGTCGGGCTCGTCGGAGGTCGAGGTTTCGGGAGTGAGGGTGGTGGTGGGGTTGAACGGAACTTTTTCGCAGCCTTCGACGCCGACCGGGGTATGGGTGGGTGTGCTCGAGACCTGCCCTTCGTAGGATTCGACTTCCAGGTAGGAGGTGGTGCTCTGCGAGCACACGCTGGGCAGCGTCAGGAAGTTGCCGCCCGCCCGGCCCTTGAAGAGCAGCTTCGACTTGAGCACCCTCAGCGGTGCTTTGATGCCGCCGACGCCGACTTCCCCTTCAGTGGGGACGTTGTCGATTTCGAAGTACTCGTGGTAGTCCCCGAGGGAACGCCCCGCGCCGCCAGTGCCGGTTCGTAGGCGTCGCTGAGGTGACCGACCAGCGTCAGCTTCACGGGCGCCACGAGCGGCGCCAGCGGTTCGACGGTGATCCCGAACAGCAGCGGGCGGCCCGGTTCGAGCGGTAGGTTGTAGACCTGACCGGTGAGGGCGGGGAGCGCGACTGGAAGGCCGGGTACCAGTTCGACGAGCGCCTTCATTTCGACTTCCCCGACCAGGCTGCTAGAGGGGCACAGTTTGGCGTCTGATTCGAACTGCGTCTTGCTGCAGGTAGGCATCGGCGCCTGTGGGTCGGCGGCGAGACCCGGCGGCACGTCGACGCGGATGCGCTTGAGCTTGCCTTCGGGCACGCCGCCTGTGTTGTTCAATTCAAAGCCCGTGATGCCACACTGGGGGTGACCCGCGGCCTGGGTGAAGACTCCGGATGTTGGAGCTCGAGTATGTGCAGTCGCGAACGTGCAGGTACCCGCTTCGAAGTTCTTTTCTTCGACACCGAACGCGGCCTGCGCCGCGGGCGCCGCGGTGAGCGCAGGTGTGCACGTGCAGCAGCGCCGCCAGCCAGATCCGAACTGGACGAGCTCTCATGATGGACCTCCTGACCTTCGCTGTACCCCTCCGGTGATCCAGGGTCACCCCTGCTCACTGCCCGGATCGTCCATACCGCGACCCGGAGCGTGCCTTTCATATACCCGGAGTGCGTAGTTTCTACCCATGGTTTCTCGCGCGGGCGCCCGCGCGGTGCGCACCCCGGTCACGAGAGACTAAACGCCGCCCGCATGGACCACGGGCGGCGCTCTCTATGTGGTGGAGACCCACCCGTGGCAGGTGGGTCTCCGGCTCCCCGCCAGGAGTCAGGCTCTGAAGGTCACCGTCGCGTATGCCTTGGAGGAGGCGCCCTTCTTCTTCGGCACGAAGCCGACGCGCACCTTGATCCGCAGCTGGCGGAATTTGCGCAGTATTTCCCTGCCGGTGCCGGTGAGCGGCACGTTGAGCGTCTCCTTGCCGGCGTTGCCGAGGTGGCGCGCGACGGTTTTCAGGTCGGTGCCGCTGCCGCTGATGCGCCCGGCGGCCGGGTAGCTGCACGGTCATGATCGCGGTGGCGCCGGAGGTCCGGTGTTTGACGATCTGCACCGGGCAGTTGGTGGGGGAGATCTTCGTCTTCTGCGTGACGGTCGGCCCGCTCTGCGCGACGATCGTGGTGGGCATCACGAGGTTCGCGGTGCAGAGGTTGCCGTTCGCGGCGAGCACCGAGTTCGAGCCGGTCGGGAGTTTCATCGCGAAGCTCGAGACAGGCACGTCGGGGAGCGATTCGAACGTCGTGGTGATGATGTTGTTGGCGACGTTGGTGTGGCCGACGAGGATCGTCGTGATGCCGTCGCCCTGGAGCACCGTGTCGAGGTCAGGGAACGCCTCGCCGCCGTGGGAGACGAAGTAGACGGTCCCCGCGAGCGTGCCGGGCAGCGCCGGGGTCGTGGCGGTCGCACTGCCGACCCGCGAGCCTGACGGGCAGGCGCCGGGGTTGGCTTCGAAGGTCGCCGCGACACACGCCAGTTTGAACGTGGCCTGGCGCGCGGGCAGCTGCTTGGGCAGCGTGGTGACGATCTTCTTGATGTTGCCCTGGCCCGCGGCCTGGCTGATCTTGACTTCGAGGCTCGCGCCGTTGGCCCTCGAGGTTTTCGCGCCGGTGAACGCGGTGAGGCTCGGTTTGAAGGCCAGCGCACCGCATTCGCCCACGGAGAACGGGGTGGAGACGTTCTGGGTGGTGGTCGCGCTCGAGCCGAGCACAGCGAGGCCGGTGAGCGTCGATTCGGTCGCGAACGTGGCGCAGTTGGTCGGGTTGAGCAGGAAGCTCTGACGGTTGACTTCGATCGCTCACCCTCTGCAGCCGCAGCGGCACGCCCTTGTAGATCGTCGGGATGGCGCTCGTGACGACCACGCGGTAGGGGCTGTTCGGTTCGACGGCGATCGTGGCGCGCGTGACCACGTTGCCGAGGCTGAACGGACCGGTGACGGCCGGCACCACGATCGCCATCCCGTAGGGGGCGCCGTTGTAGGGGCCGGTCAGGTAGACCGAGCCGGTGAGCTGGTAGGGCGCGGGGCCGGCCCCGGCGGAGACCGTGACGGTCCCGATGCGGCTGGAGGCGGGGCAGCCTTCTTCCTTGGTCGCCGCTTCGGCGACCTGCGCTTCGCTGCACTGCGTCACCGCGGGGATCCGCCCGACCAGGCCCGCCGGCAGCACCGTCCTGACCTGCGAGAGGTACTGCTGGCCCGTGGGACGGGTGAGGTGAGCGCGTAGGAGGTCGACGCCCCCGCGCTCGTGGGCAGGCTGGAGGTGCTCTGCGTGAGCGCGAACGGCAGCGGCGAGGAGCAGGCGCCGCCGGAGCCGTTGCTGTCGACGAGGAACGAGCTGAACGGCGACTGCGCAGCCGTGCCGGTGTACGGCGTGAGGCTCGTTTCGGTCGTCGCCACCACACACGCGAGCGGGTTGGCCAGCGGCGCGAGCGGCCCGCCCTTGAAGTGCAGGATCACGTCGCTGAAGGGCTGTTCGGGGTTCTTGGCGAAGGTCGCCGTCAGCCGCCCCGTCGTTTCGTTGGGCACGACCGTGCCTTTGAGGCGCACCGAGATGCCGTAGCGCGCGGACTCGGCGTCGAGGTACATGCGTGTACGGGGGTCCCGTGATCGGACCCGATTCGGGCCCGCCGAGGTAGATGTCGCCCTGCAGCGATTCCGGCGGCAGGTCTGGGACGTTCAGCGTGACCGTGCCGATTTTCGAGCCGACCGGGCATTCGACCTTGTTGCCTCGTGCCGATGCCGATCTGCTTGGGCGTGCACGCTTCGAGGCCGTGCGCGGCGGAGGGGTTGAGCGTCATCCCTTCCGGCAGCGTGAAGGTCGCGTTCTCCAGCTGCGAGGAGTCGATGCCCGTGGGACTGGGATCGTGCGGCAGCTTCAGTTCGGTCGTGACGCCGTCGGGCTGGTCGGACTGGGTGGTTTCCGGTTCGAGCGAGAACGTGGGCTTGAAGGGGACTCCCGTGAAGGGCGCGAGCCCGTTGCACCCTTCGGTGCCGATCGGCGTGGTGTACGTTCCGAGGCTTCTTCGCCGTGGATGCCTATGAGCGTCACCGTGTTCGTGGTGGCCGGCCCGGGGCCGGCGCAGTTGCTCGGGTTCGTGATGAAGCCGCCGTGTTCGGTGGTGCCGATGTTGCCTTTGAGGACCAGCCGCGAGGAGATCAGCGGCAGCGCCGGGGAGACGTTGATTTCGTAGTAGTCGTGGTAGTTGCCGGCCCATTCCACGTTGCCTTCGATCATGGTGTGGGCGTAGTATTCGCCTTCCTCGAGGTGTTTTTCGGTGAACGCTTTTTCTGCTTCTTTTTCGCCTTTGGTTTTCCCTTTGAAGTCTTCTTCGGGAAGCGGGTGTTCCGCAAACGCTTTCTTGAGTATGCCTTCGGTGAGTTCGTTCGGCAGCTCGAGCGCGACCCCGAAGTCCGAGGCCACACCCTTCGGGCGGGACCAGGTTGTAAGCCGATGCCTTCCAGCGGCAGGTCGGAGATTCCCGGAGCAACGCCTTCGGACCCGGCGTACACGGTGACCAGGTTGACGCCGATTTCGGATTCTACTTCGCCTTCTTTGTTCTTTTTACATTTCGGTTCTGGATAAAAACCGGTGCCGGGGATGGCTTCTTCTTCTTTTTCGTTCGCATCGAATTCCTTCATCGTGCACTGAGCCACAGCCTCGGGGTTGATGCTCACGCCGGGTCCGACGTCGGTACGGACGTGCGTGACGACGCCCGACGGCGCCTCGTTGGGCAGGGTGCCCGGAGGTGGCGATCTTGAAGTCGGTGATCCCGTACGGAGGGTGGCCGGCCGCCTGGGTGTAGCCCTGTTCTTTGGCCTCGGTGACGGTGGGTTCCTTGGGTGTGAAATATGTGAACGGCCCGATTGTTGTTTCTTCCGCGCCGCATCCTTTATACCCAGCTGTACAGTTGGCCGCGACGAACGTTCCGACGCCGAGCGGGCGGCCTGTGCGGCGGGCGCGGCGACTGCGGCGAGACCCACGCCGGCGAGCAGCGTGGCGAACCAGACCCGTGCAGACGACCGGATCGTTGCGAAAGCGGGGAACCTCATGTCAACCTCCCTCAGTGGCCCAGGGCCGTCCTTGCATACCCGAAGAACACAACTCTCTATACCCAAGTTGCGCTCCTCTTACTCTACCCCATCATTCGGCCAGCAGGAATCCGACTGGGGGTTGTCGGCGGGCCGTGCTCCGAGCGGGTCACTCAGGCGCGAATCGGGCTGGGGAGTCGTCGGCGGCGCGCGCCGCTCCACGGCCGGCTCAGCGCGAGTCCGGCTGGGCGGTCGTCAGCGGCGCGTGCTCCTCGCGGGCCAACTCGAGCGTCTCCGACAGGCCGCCGCGGACACCGCGTTCGACCAGTGGCTGCAGCAGCATCCGCAGCGGCAGCGCCGCGGGCACCCACCCCGGCGCGGTCACCCACCGGGAACGGCGCTGTACCCCGCGCTCGATCGCGTCGATCGCGTGGGACAGCGGCACGGGCTTGACCGACCGCGCGGCGCCTGCCCGGGGCCTGCTCGGCGGCCCGCGTCTGCATGCCGCGGCTGACCATGTCGGTGTCGATGAAGCCGAAGTACGCGACCCCCACGCGCGCGCCCGTCTCGTACAACTCGATGCGCAGCGTGTCGCCGAGCGCCTCCACGCCGGCCTTGGAGGCGCTGTAGGGGCCGAGCATCGGGGCGTGTAGCGCCGCCGCCGCGGAGGCGATTGCCAGAGCGTACCCGCGCGGGTGCGCGATGTGCGGCCCCGCGGCGCGCAGGGTGTAGTAGACGCCGAGCAGGTTGACGGCGATCGATGCGCTCGAAGATCGCGGGGTCGCCGCCGATCAGTGGCAGCTGCGCGGCGACGCCGGCGTTGGCGACCACCACGTCCAGGCCGCCGAGGCGCTCGACGGCGCCGTCCACCACGTCCTGCACCTGCACGCGGTCGGTGACGTCGCACTCCCACCACGGCGCACCCCCGCACTGCGCGGCCACCCGCTCGAGCAGCTCGGGCTCGAGGCCCGCGAGCGCCACGCGCGCGCCACGCTCGTGCAGCCGGCGCGCCGTGCCGGCGCCGATCCCGCGCGCGGCGCCGGTGATCAGGACGCGGCGGCCCTCCAGGGGGATTGGGTCGGTGCTGCTCATCTCGTACTCCGATCGTCGAGGGTCACTGCGCGAGCAGGCTACAGGCCGGGTGGACGCCTCGACTCCGCCGACCCTGGGGACGTGGGCCTCGGCCGTTTGCACCCGCCCCGGGCACGCTACGCGAACGCCGCTGCGGCCGGAGGCCGCTATCCCAAAAACTCCCCCGGCGGGTGCCGCGCTGCTTAACTCGGCAGGTGGAAGGGGACTGTCGTCACGACGATCCCCGGAAGCTGGCGCAGCGCGCGGCGCAGGCGGGGGGCGATGCCGTTGTGCAGCAGACGGTGCCACGCGCGGCGGACGACCAGTTCGGGGAGCACGACGGTGATCGTGAAGTCGGGCGCCTCGCCGTGCAGCAGCCGCAGGTAGCGCCCGAGCGGGGCGACCAGCGCGCGGTAGGGGGAGAGCACGATCTCCAGCGGCACGTGGTCGCCCCAGACCTCCCAGTAGGAGCGAAAGCGCCGGGCCTCCTCCTCGTCGGCGGAGAGGTGCAGGGCGAGCACCGGCTGGCCGAGCGAGGCGGCGTAGGCGAGCGCGCGCAGCGAGGCTAGGTCCATCGCGATGACCGGCACGACGGTCAGGTTGAGAACCTGGTCGGGGGACTCCTCGTGCTCGTGCAGGCCGCTGCGGACTTCGCTGTGAGCGCGGTCGCGCGGGAGGGGGTGGGACGGCGGCGTGAGGAGCTTCGCGCGGGCACGCGCCGGCACCGGCTGCAGCGCGACGGCGCGCCCGACGGCGAGGTAGTGGGCGCGGATGCGCAGGAACAGGACGACGAGCGCGGGGATCAGGATCACGATCAGCCAGGCGCCCTCCAGGAACTTGGTGAACGAGGTGATCAGCAGCACCACCGCGGAGAGGCAGGCGCCGAGCGCGTTGAAGCAGATGCTCCGCTGCCAGCCCTCCTCGCGGGTGCGCAGCCAGCGCACAACCATGCCCGACTGCGAGAGCGTGAACGCGAGGAACACGCCGACAGCGAACAGCGGGATCAGGCTCGTGACGGAGCCGTCGAACGCGGCGAGGATCGCGGCGGCAGCGGCCCCGAGCACGACGATCCCGTTGGAGAACGCGAGGCGGTCGCCCATGCGCAGGAACAGGCGCGGCGCGGAGTAGTCGCGCGCGAGGAAGAACAGCAGCCGGGGGAAGTCCGAGAAGGCGGTGTTGGCGGCGAGCAGCAGCACGAGCGCAGTGGCGGCCTGCACGTAGCCGTACACCACGCCGGAGCCGAGCCCACGGTGGGCGAGCTGCGAGAGCACGGTCTGCGAGGAGGACGGCACGATCCCGTCGAGTTCGATCAGGACGACGGTGCCGACGAACATCACCACTAGCAGGGACACCATCCACGTCAGCGTGGTGCGCGCGTTGCGCCACTCGACGCGCTTGAACGCGGGGATCCCGTCGGAGATCGCCTCGATCCCGGTCATCGCGGTCGCGCCGGAGCCGAAGGCGCGCAGAACCAGCAGCAGCCCGACGCCCTCGGCGGCGTGCACCGGCGGGCGGGGCGTCGCGTGAAAGCTGTGCCCGGCGGCGTCCGCGAGGCCGACCGCGACCAGCAGGAAGATCGCGAGGATGAACATGTACGTCGGCGCAGCGAACAACAGCCCCGCCTGGCGCACGCCGCGGAGGTTGCCGGCGACCAGCACAGCGATCACCGCGAGCCCGAGCGGCACGGTGTCGGGCGCGAGCGAGGGGATCGCGGAGGTGACGGCGGCGATCCCGGAGGCGACCGACACGGCAACGGTGAGGACGTAGTCGAGCATCAGCCCGGCGGCGGCGACGAGGCCGGGGACCAGGCCGAGGTTGTCGGAGGCGACGATGTACGAGCCCCCGCCGCGGGGGTACGCGCGGATCGTCTGGCGGTAGGACAGCCCGACGACGACCATCAACACGAAGATCGCGACTGAGATGAGCCGCGAGTAGCCGAACGCGGCGGCCCCGCCGAGCGCGAGCACGACGAGCATCGCTTCGGGCCCGTACGCGACGGAGGAGAGCGCGTCGGAGGAGAGCACCGGCAGCGCGACGAGCTTGCGCATCCGCTCCTCGAGCACCGCGGCGGAGTGCAGCGGCGGGCCGAGCAGCGCGCGGCGCACCCGCCCGGCGGTCCACCCGCCGCGCGTGGGCGCGTGCCCGGCGCCGGGCGTGGCCTCGAGCTCCTCGCCGGGCGCGCCGTCGGCCTCGACCGCCACGAAGCGCGAGCGCCCCAGGCGCACCGAGCCGGTGCTCGACTGCCCGAGGTTGGGGTCGCACGGCAGCGCGCGGATCCACCGCGCGCGGTCCCCGAGCGCGGACCCCCACCGCTCCCCGATCCCGCGCAGCACCTCCAGGTCGGACTCCCCGAGCGCGGGGTACCCGGTCGCGGGGCTCAGGACGACGGGCGGCTCGCCGTCGGGCGCCGCGGGCGAGGGCGGGTACTCGGGCTGCGGAGGGGTGGTCTGCGGGGGGGTGGGGCTCGCCACGGCGCCATCATCACAGAGCGCGGCGACGTCGGGCTCGGCTCAACCGACGTGCAGAGTCGCTTTCATCCCTTTGGCCTCGTGCCCGGGCAGCGAGCAGAAGAGCGTGTACGTGCCGACGTGGAGCCGCAGTTTGAGGTCGCGGACACCCCCCGGTTCGGTGTTGGGGAGGGCGCCGGGTTCGGTGCCTTCGGTCGGTTCGAGCAGGTGCAGGTTGTGGGTGTCTTCGCCGCGGTTGACGAGCTCGACGATCACTTCCCCGGCGGGCACTTCGGGGCGCGAGAGCGTGAAGGAGTACTCCTTGGCGATCACCTGCACGCGCGCGGGCGCGGGCGGGCCGGCGGGGCTCGTGGGCGGTTCGGCGGGTTCGGTGGTGCTACCCGCCGAGGGAGCGGCGGGGGCTGTCGGCGGGGAGGTCCCGGAGGGAGTGGAGGGGTTGGAAGGGGCCGGTCCGGCGGAGCCGGCCGGCTGGGCGGGCGTTCGTTGCGCGGTCCCCCCGCGGTGTGGCTGCCGACCGAAGCCGGAGGACACTCGCTTTCGGCGAGAAGCGCCGTTTCGACGAGCGCGACCCGCGCGTGGACAGCGGTGGTCGCGCGCGATGCGGCAGGTGCGTGTGGAGCAGTGGGACGAGTGGGACGCACGCGAGGCACGGCAGGCGCGGCGTGCGGGCACCGCGAGCGCGACCGCGGCGAGGGCACCGGCGAGGAGGCACAGCGCACCGAGCGCCACCGCCCAGATTTGCGTGCGTCCTCTCACGGCCTCACCGCCTCGACACCGGCGGGCCGTCCTGCGCGCGGGCTCATCACTTCAGCAGCACGGGCCGCGCGAAGCTCGCCGCTTCGGGGATCGCGACCCCCGCTTCGGTCTGGAACCACTGCTCCAGCAGCGAGCAGTACATCGAGCGGAAGTCGGAGGTGTTGCGGAGGTTTTCGTTTTCGTCGAGCTGTGCGAGGCCGGGGAATTCGCCGACCATCGTGCCGGACGCCTGGGTGCCGATCAGGAACGCGACCCCGCCGGCGCCGTGGTCGGTGCCGAACCCGTTTTCCTGTGGGTGGCGGCCGAACTCCGACCACAGCTGTACCAGCACGCGGTCGGCCAGCCCGCGCGCTTCGAGGTCGCGCTGGAAGGCGAGCACCGATTCGGCCGTCTGGCCGAGGTTGGTCGCGAGCGTGGTGGCCTCGTTGGAGTGGGTGTCGTAGCCGCCGACGGCGTTCAGCGAGACGCACCGGATCGGCAGCCCCGCGGCGAGCATCGCGGCGAGCGCGGCGAGCCGTTCGGGGAATTCGCCGCCGGTGGTGGGGTACGTGACGGGAGAGGTGTAGGCCGGTTTGCCGTCGGGGCCGACGAAGGGAGCCATCTCGCCCAGCACGATCGACGTGTCCAGCGCGGCCCCGCGCGCTTCGGCGTAGGCGGGAGAGGGGGCGCCGAGTGCGCCGAGCGCGCCGTACGTCGCAAGCGCCGGGGCGGTGAGCGGTTCGTCGAGTCCGTACGCCCACATGTTGAAGCCGACCGGGGTGGACACGGCCGCGACCGGCACCTTGGCGGTGGCCAGCGCGGGGGCGAGCGAGTAGTCCATCGAGAGGCCCTGCAGCGGGTTACCCGGTTCCCCGGTGGCGTCGAGGAAGCGCCCCATCCACCCGGTGCGGGTGTCGGTGGCGAGCTGCCCGACCTCGCCGACCTCCCAGTAGTGGCGGCTCGTGAAGTGGCTCTCGTCGGGGGGGTCGTAGCCGATCGCGGGGAACGTGGTGACCTTGCCCTCGCCGTGTAGGGTCGCGAGCGGGCCGGCGGAGGGGTGCCACATCAGTGTGGGGTCCTCGGTGAAAGGCTGCCCGGCCCCTTCGGCGAAGCCGATCGTGGGGCGCAGTTCGTGGTAGCGCGCTTCCTTGACGGGGGCGAGCACCGAGAGGGCGTCCCACCCGCCTTCCATGAAGATCGACACGAGCACCGGCTGGTTGGACCCGGCGGCGGAGGCCTGGGCGATGCCCGCTTCGAAGTGGCGGGGCGAGAGCGCCGAGGCACCGTACACGGAGAACGCGGCGCCGACGGAGCGCAGCAGGAAGGCGCGCCGGTCCATCCCGGTGCCCGCGGGCAGCGGCTGCCCGGGCTCGATCGTCGGCAGCCCGCGGCCGGCGGCGGCGGCGCCGCGGCGCAGGAGGTGGGCGCGATTGAAGTCGTTGCAGGAGCAGCCGTTGGACATATCAGCTCACTTGTAGGTCGGGGGCGGTGGCGATCAACATGCGCAGAGCGTTCTGGCGCAGCGCGCGGAAGGGGCTGTCCTCCCATTCGGCGGTCACCCGGCCGTCGAGGCACGATTCGGCGAAGGCCGCCAGGCACTCCCGCGATTCGGCTGACAGCGGCGGTTGGGCCCAGTAGGCGAGCGCACGTGCGAAGGCAGTGTCCGGTTCCTCGGTGGGGTCGTAGGCGGGTTCGCCTTCGCCCGGCCACGGGTTGGGGTACGTCTTGGCGGTGACGTAGCTCGCGATTTCCCAGCGGGCCTTGGCGGTGGAGGTGTCGAGCCACCGCGAGAAGTCCCACCCGGAGACGTTGGGCGGGTAGAACAACTGCTGCCCGGCGGCGCTGTCGAGCCACGTCCACGCGGTCGTGTCGATCGGCCGGCCGATCGAGCGCAGCAGGCCGGCGTTGTACACGACAGGGGGGGTGACGAGCTCGGGGCCTTCGTAGAAGTCCGGGTGCTGGAGGATCGCCTCGACGACCGCGCGGATCGAGTAGCCGCTCGAGAGGTACAGGCCCTGCAGCGCGGCGAGCGTCTGTTCGTCGGGCGCGGTGGGGATGAAGTACCCCCACAGCTTGGTGACGAAGTACGAGGGGTGCAGCGGGTGTTCGACGCACAGGCGCACGGCGTCTTCCCAGCCCCAGTTGCCGGTCTGCCCGAAGACGGTCTTGTCTTCGGTGTCGTGGCGTTCGGGGTCGTAGTGAAAGTTGTGCAGGCCTGCTTCCGAGGACCATTCCGCGGTGAAGCCGGTCAGCACGCGCCCCATTTCGCGCACGTCCACCCTCGGTGTAGGCGCCGCGGTCGGCACCGAGTGAGAACAGCTCCATCATCTCGCGCGCGTAGTTCTCGTTGGAGTTGCCCGCTTCGTTGTAGATCCCGTCGAGGAACACGAGCATCGCGGGGTTGGCGGTGACGGCCGTGAACAGGTCGTGGAAGCTGCCCAGGCACTGTTCGCGAAAGAGTTCGTTCTGGTCGAGCATCAGCTGCTGGGAGTCGACCTTTTCGTTGGAGTTGGCGAACCAGTCGTGCCAGATGTACGTCATGCGCTCGACGAGTTGTTGGTCGGAGCGGACCATGCGGTCGAGCCACCAGCAGTGGTCCTGCCCCCACGCGTTGACAGGGTCGAGCGGGTTGCCTTCTTCTTCGACCGGCGCGGGGCCACTCAGGACCGCGGGCCCGGAGGGACGGGTGAGGCTGTACACCACCTGCTGGACGGGCTGCCCGGCGAGCGCTGCGGCCTGCCCGGGCGTGGGCCCGAAGCCGGCGCGCCACAGCAGGCGGTTCGCGTTCGCCTGCGTGAGGATCGCGGGCGCGGCGGGGACCGGGGCGCTGGAGGGCGGCGGGGGCTTCGCGGGGGCGGTGGGCAGCGCCGTTCCAGCTGTGCCCAGGTGGCGTCGGTGCTTACGGTGCTTCTTGTGGTGCTTCTCGTGGTGCTTCTTGTGCTTGTGCTTGCGCTTGTGGTGCGCGGCGTGCTTGTGGTGCCCGTGCTCCTCACCATGCGCGGCGGGCCGGCCGACGGCCTCGAGGTGTGGGGAGCCCTGGCCCATCTCGCCCATGCGACACCCTCGGTCGAGCGGGTCGAATAGTCGAGTCCCGGCGGCGCGGGCTGGACGAACGTTCGATACGGGCTGCGGAACGGCCGTCCCCGTCACGGCCGTTCCGCGACTACCCCGATCGCGAGGCCGAGCTCGCGGTCCGGCGAGTGCCTACGCTCCAACCGGCCGGCGGACGCGCGAGCGAGAGTTGTGCCCGCGCCGTGCCGCCTGTCGATCTGGCCGAGGGGTGCGATGGAAGCGAGCTCCCTCCACGTCCTCGGCGTCGCTGATCGCCCAGGCAATCCGCTCAACCAGCTGCGCCGCAGCGTGGCCGGTGCTCAGGTGGACGGAGTGCACATGCTCGTCGAGCAGCACGGGGGCGTCGGTCAGCTGGGCGGGGGTTGGATCGGTTGTGACGATGACTCTGGGCATGGGGTCTCCTTTTGTGTTCGGCGGTGAGCGGGTGGCGGACGGGCCGGCGGGGTGAGGGCGCCGGCCCGTCCGCGGGGTGTCCGGGGAGCGCGACTGCGCCCTACCGAACGGGGAGGTGGACACGGGACGTCAGATGCGACGTGAACATCGCCCGGCCACGTCGACCGTCGGCGGTTCGACGCAGGCCACCCGGCCCCTTGGAAAGCCAGTGGCCGCCGGCGTTGTGGGCATGGGAACGAGCATTGTCTACTAAGTATATCCAGATTATGGAGAATGTCAAGGACGCAGGTTAGTCAGTCATGGATCTGGCGACTGACCCTCGCGCTCAGAGCGCATTAATTCGATGCACCGGCGGCCGGCGGCTCCAGCTTCATCCCGTGCACGTCTCCCTTGAGGATGTGCAGGTCTGACCCGCAGATCGTCGAGGTCTCGATTCGCACGAGGATGTCGGTCGGATCGATGATCGTGGGGTCTGCCACGGTGTCCCAGTCGCGCTGGCCGGGACCGTGGTAGACAAGGGCCTTCATGTCAGGCGCCAGCGGCCACCGGGCGGCGTCGGAGGTTGACCTGCCAGTTGGCGAGCGGTAGCAAGAACAGCGCTGCGCCTAGCAGGATCAGGATCCATCCGGCCAGGGTGGCGATCATTCCGACGACCGACCAGCCCCAGGCGCCCAGCAGCAGGCCATTCAGTGTCTCCCCGGTGAACAGGGTTGTGCGCTCGCCCGCGAGCGTCGCGCTCTTCATGCCGCCGGCGATCCATTCAGCGCTGACCTGGGAGTAGGTCTTGCCGCCTGCGACCTTGGTCAGGTCCACGCCGATCTGCTTCTGCGCGTACAGCTTTGCCTGCTTGCCGGTGAGCACCTGCTGACCGGCGTAGGCGGCGAGGCCCGGGTTCGTCGCGGGCTTCGGGAAGAAGATCTTCTGTGGAGCGAGCTGGTCGTGGACGACCTGCTTGTCGTAGTGACCGCCGACGACGGCGAGTGCGCCTACGACGATCATGCCTGCTGCGGCGACGGTGGCGATCGAGGTCAGACTTGTCAGCCTCGCCAGCAGGGGGCTGCGCGGGGAGTGCTGCTTGGGCTGCGGGTCGTGAAGTCCGCCATTGGATAGCGACTCCGCGACGTCGGGGGTCGCTACGCCATTGCCGGTGGTCGGGGCGGGCGGATGGGGAATGACTGAGCTGGGCACGGTGTTCCTCGTTTCGTTGGGTGTGCGCATGAGCGCCAGCGATCTGAGCAGAAGCACCGCGGACATGAACAACATAGCATGAAAACAAGATCTAGGAAAGTAAAGTCTAGATACGCTACTCTTGTCTCTATGGCTGAGGACACCACTCACCGCTGGAAGTTCCTGACCAACCATGCGCAGGTCCTCGCCTGCATCGCCCACGATCCAGGCGTGCTTCTGCGGGAGATCAGCGAGCAGGTCGGAATCACCGAACGCGCCGCCCACCGGATCGTCACCGAGCTCACGGACGGCGGCTACATCACGCGAGAGCGCAACGGACGGCGCAACCAGTACACGATCCAGGCCGGCCTGCCGCTTCCCGACCGCCTCGGCCGCGTACAGCGGATCAGCGACCTGCTCACGATCCTCATCGGCACAACCGACAAGTTTCCAGATACGCCCCTCCTACCGGCAACACCGAGCGGGAAGACCGGTCAGTAGTCGTGCGGGGCCGGCAATCCCGGCCCCGAGGCAACAACCGGCTCGCGAGCACGCGCGGACGCTTCGAGTCATCGCGCCCCAAGCTAGAGGCGTGTCTCGCGTCACACCGAGCAGACACTCCCAGCGAATGAAGAGCGGGAGGCCGTGCGACTTGCTGGTCTCAGGGAGTTTGCTCCTCGCCGGCGAGGAGCTCCATCAGCAGGCCGTCATGCCAGCCGCCGCGATCGATGTCGCGCTCGTAGCGTCGCATGACTCCCACGGGCCTGAAGCCGACCTTCTCATACGTCCGGATCGCCGCCGCGTTCGCCGCGGCCGGGTCGATCGTGATGCGGTGATGGCCACGCGCGTCGATCAGATAGCGCACGAGTAGTCCTACCGCCAAGGTGCCCACGCCCCGTCCGTGGTGGGCGGGATCGAGGAACAGGTCGATGCTCGCATGACGGTAGGTGGGCTCGAGCTCCTCGGTGAACTGGATCAGGCCCGCTACCGCGCCCTCGACCTCGATCGTCAGGCGCGTGGAGCCGGGCTCGTCGGTCCACGGGAAGCCCTCCGCGGGATGGCCCCACCAGCGCACTACCTCTGCAGCGCGGTGGATTCGCAGCAGCTGCGCCTCGTCACTCTCGACGAGCGGGCGGAGGATTACGTCCGGCTGCGCTCGGGCTGCCCGCAGGTGCGGTGGCTCCCGTGGACCGGAGCGCGGCTGGCGGGTATCCTCGGGGGGGTGCGCGTCGATCACGTGATCCATCCAACCAGCAATCTCGATGACGCGGCGGCTCGGATCGAGAGCGAGCTGGGCAGCAGGAGTGCGTTCCGCGGCAACGCGGTGGCGCCGCCCACGCCCACTGCAGGGGGTCCGCCCCAACGGGTGAGCTGATTCTGACTCGTTCTCGGCCGATGAGAAGCGCCCGCGGGAAGGCCGAGCTAGATAGGCACCAACAACAGTGCCGGCGGGGGGCGACCGCGCGATACGGTGGGGCGTATGCCCGAGGCTGAATTGATCTTGCGGTCCGCCTACCGCGCATTCAACGATCGCGACATTGAGGCGGCGCTCGAGCTGATGCACTCCGAGGTGGACTGGCCTAACGCCTGGGCGGGCGGTAGGGTGGTCGGCCGAGCCGCCGTTCGCGACTACTGGAGCCGGCAGTTCGCGGCCATCTCCAGCAGTGTCGAGCCGCTGCGGTTCGTCGAGAAGTCAGACGGCAGCATCGTGGTGGACGTACACCAGGTGGTTCGCGACGCCCGCAGTGGCGATCTCCTCTCGGATTCCAGCGTCCGCCATAGTTACTGGCTCAAGGACGGATTGGTCGTGCGGATGGATGTGCTCGAACCAAGCGCCGAGCCGTAGCGGAGGTCGGCGGAGGCAACCAGCTCGTCTGGGTGTCAACCCAACCAGCTGCACCCCACCGACGGCGAAACGCAACCTGGCGGCCAAGGGCGCCGCCAAGGTGAAGGCGAGGACCTCGATCGGCGAGCCACAGACGGGCGGCTCGTCCTCACCAACGCCGGATAGTCGAAGGACTGGCAGACTCGTAAGGAAAGTCGCCGTCGCCGCTCGGGCGATGCTAGCGCTGACACCGCAGGGGCAGACCGGCGCGCGCAGCCTGCCAGGGCCTCTGCTCGAGGGGTTCAGCCGACCTGGTACTTGATGTGTGTGACTCCGGGTGCGTCGACGGCCCGGATCTGCGTCAGCTCGAGAGCCTCGCGCTGGAGTCCCTCGAACAGGCGCTCGCCGCCGGCCATGATCACGGGCGCGATCGAGATGTCAGCCTCGTCGACAAGGCCGGCAGCCAGGTACTGGTTGATCACTGACGCGCCCCCAGCAAGCCAGATATCCTGCCCCTGGGCGATGTCCTTGGCCTGCGCGAGCGCCGACTCGATCCCGTCGGTCACGAAGTGGAAGGTGGTGCCGCCCATCATTTCAAGCGGCTCGCGCGCGTGGTGAGTGAGCACGAACACCGGATGGTGGTAGGGCGGGTCCTCTCCCCACCAGCCTGGCCACGGATCGTCGCCCCAGGGTCCGGTGCCGCCGCCGAACATGTTGCGTCCCATGATCGTGGCGCCGATGTTTGCGCGGCGCTCCTCCACCACCGAGGAGCTGACGTTGGTCTCGCCGCCCTGCTCGCCGTGCATCTCCCGGAACGCCTTGAGCGGGAAGAACCACTGGTGCAGCTCCATCCCGCCTACTCCGAGCGGGTTCTCCTCGCTCTGCTCAGGACCTGCGACATAGCCGTCCAGCGACATCGTGATGCTGAGTCTCAGCTTGCTCATGTCAACTCCTTTGTGGCTCTCTGGTGGGCGAGACGGACCGCCGAGACTTGCCAGGTTCGTGTCTGGGGCCCGTCGGAGATCCGCTGGGCGACGGTACCACTGGAGTCTCGCATCACTTTGGCCCTGTTATGCAGGCCAATGCAAACCGCCGCGCCCAGCTGTACCGTGCCGGGATGTCCACCGCCCCCTCCGCCCGCACCAAACTCCGCCGCAAGCCCGCCCGCGGCGCATACGACCGCGCGACGATCGACGCGATCCTCGACGAGGCGCTCGTCGCACACCTCGGATTCACCCACGAGAACCGGCCCTACGTCATCCCGACGCTGCACGCGCGCATCGGCGACACCGTCTACTTCCACGGATCCGCCGCCGGGCGCACCATCCGCACGCTCAGCGCCGGCACACCCGCCTGCCTGACGGTCACGCTGCTCGACGGCCTCGTGCTCGCCCGCTCTGCCGCACACCACTCGGTCAACTACCGTTCGGTAGTCGTGCTTGGCGCCGCGCGCCCCGTCGAGGGACTCCCCGAGCGCAAAGCGGCGGTCGAAGCCTTCACCGAACGCCTCGTCCCCGGACGCCTGCGCGAGATCCGCGCGCCGACGCTCAAGGAGGTCAAAGCGATCGGCGTGCTCGCCCTCGCTCTCGACGAGGCATCCGCCAAGATCCGCACCGGGCCGCCGCTCGACGACGAGGAGGATTACGCGCTCCCAACCTGGGCCGGAGTGGTCCCGATAAGCACGCTCGCCGGCGTCCCGGTGCCGGATCCACGCCTCGCCGACGGCATCGAACCGTCCGAGGCGGTCAACGGCTGGACTCCACAGCGGGCCTGCAATAGGACGGGCACCCAGGACACGCCATGAATCGAGGCGAGTCGAGGCACCGCGACTCCAGCCAAGACGACTCGTACAGATGTCGGGATCTGGAGATCGTCCGCTACTCGGGGGGCGTGAATCGAGAAGCGGAGCAGGCCGGCGACTCTGGCCGGGATCGGGAGCACCCGGAGACAGCCCAGTCCTAAGCATCAGTGTGACGGCGCAGACCCCGGTCGCTCGCGCGAGTAGTAGCGCTACTGCGGCTTTGTCGCGTAGGCGCCGATGACTGTCGGCCAGAACGAGATGCGTCCGACCGGTCCGGTGTCGGCATGCAGGCGCTCGGCGAGGGTGTCGATGTCCACTTCCTCTTCGGTGGCCACCCCGGCAGCCACGATCCCAGGCAGCAAGCTGCGGGCGAGGTCCACGGCCTCGGAGACCGCCTCCTCGCCAACAGCAATCGCGACTTCGCTGTCGAGGTCCGGGCTGGGCTGCAGGCCGGCTTCGGCAAACGTCGCGGGCAACCGCATTCCCATGTCCGGCTGCGTGCCCAGCCCGCCGAAAGCGCCATCGATCCACTCGCTGAGCCGCTCAGACGCCGGGGTATGCGGCCACGACACCAAGAACCTCTGCGGTATCGCAGACCCCGTGCGCAAGCACATCTCCGCGAACACGACTACCCCACCCGGGCGTACGTGGCGTGCCGCGGCCCGCACCGCCGCGGGCGGGTCACCCTGGTACATCAGCACGAGCCGCCCGACCAACGCGTCAAACGGGCCACCGGCGAGCTCGACCTCGCGAAAGTCCCCGAGCACGAACTCGACGTTCTCGATGGCGGCCTCGACCGCCCGCTGACGCGCCCTCGCGAGCGCCTGCTCGTCACGCTCGACCCCGACCACCGAACCGTTGGCGCCCACCAGCTCGCACAGAAGCAAACTGACGTCGCCCGGCCCACAGCCCACATCGAGGACCCGCATCCCGGGCTCGATCCCCGCACGCGCCAGCAGACGGCGCGTGAACGGCGCATACATGTCGGCCTGGCGGACCAGCCGCTCGTGCTCGTCCTCGCTGGACGAGCTCAACGCATACCCAGTGTCTCCCGCCGTGGACACGTCACGAGAGTCTACGCACGCCCGCTAGCCACCGTCTGGCCCACTCGATTCCGGCGCTAGGCGCGTACCGCGGACGAAGCTGGTTCGGTCATCAATTGGCTGCGTCGAGGATCGCGCGCGCGGTGCGACGAACGTCATCTTCGGTTGTCGACCAGTTGGAGAACGACACCCGCAGAGCGTGACGTCCGCGCCACGCTGTGCCGCCGAGCCAGCATTCGCCGTCGGCTTGCACGCGGGCGAGGTGCTCCAGCGTGCCTGCGACCAAGACCTGGTTCAGCACGACGTCATTTAGCACCTCCAGGCCGCCCTCCCGAAGTAGGGAGGCCATGAGCGTCGCATGCCCGCAGCATCGCTCAACCAGTTCGGCGACGCCGCGCCGGCCGAGATATCGCAGCGCCGCGTACACGGGGATCGCACGCCCCCGGCGGGAGGCCTCGGGCACGAACTCCGCCGGCTCTCGGTGATCGCTGCGGGCGAGACCCACCGCGCTCACCGCCATCGCACGCGGTAGCGTCTCTGGCGGCACGACAATCGCGAACGCGCAGTCGTAGGGAACGTTGAGCCACTTGTGCGCATCGACGGCCCAGGAGTCGGCCCGGTCCCTGCCGGCCACCAGGCCCTCGAAGCGCGGCGACGCGGCGGCCCACAGACCGAACGCTCCATCGACGTGAAGCCATGCGCCGTGCTCAGCCGCGAGGTTTCCGATCGCCCCAAGGGGATCGCACGCGCCAGTATTGACGTTGCCCGCCTGGGCACAGAGGAGCACCGGGCCCTTGGCAGCGAGCAGCGCCCCCTCGAGCGCCAACGGGTCCATCGCACCGTTGGCGTCGACGCCCACCCGCGTCACGCGATCGTGACCAAGACCGAGGTAGCCAAGCGCCCGTAACAGGGTCACGTGTACCTCCTCGCCGACTAGCACCTCGATTGGCGGAGCCCCAAACAGTCCCTGCGCGTCAGCGTCCCAGCCCGCTCGCCGTAACAGCTCGCCGCGCGCAGCCGCCAGGCAGCTGAAGTTGGCCATCTGCGCGCCAGTGACGAAGCCAACGCTCGCGCTCCGGGGGAGACCAAGCAACTCCAGGACCCACCCTGCTGCGACCTCCTCGGCTACCGCCACCGCTGGCGATGCGCTGTACATGCCGCACATTTGGTCCCAGGCGGAAACAAGCCAATCAGCCCCGAGCGCGACCGGGAGCGACCCGCCGACGACAAATCCGAAGTAGCGCGGCCCAGCGGATGCGACCAGCCCTGGATCGGCATCAGCGGCCAGCTGCTCAAGGACGTCTACCGCACCCTCACCGGAATCGGTCAGCGGCCGGCGCAGCGCCACCGGATTGGAGCCGCCCACGTGCCGCTCGCTCACACCGTCGAGGTATGCGCGCGCCAGTCGGTGTGCAAGAGCGAGCACGTCTTCGTCGGTCACCGTCGGAACAGCCTATCGCCGGCGCATTCACCGCGACGAGAATCAGTGCACCGAGACCAAACAGGGCAACGGAATCGCGCGGGCGCCGTAGTAGGACTTCGGAGCACCGACTACACCACGGACGATTGCTCTTCGTACCTGCAGCCGCGGTGGGCTCGAGTCGAGGTCCAGATCGCACCAGCGCAGCGCGATCGCCTCCGAGATCCGCAGCCCTGTGGAGACCAGCAGCACGAGCAGCGGCTGGTGTGCCGGCGGGATCTCGGCGAGCAACCGCCCGAGTTGCACACGGGTCAGAAAGCGCCGCTCGCTGACGGCCCAGCAGCGCCCGCCGCGACGCGAGGGCAGGACCAGAGAGAGCGCGCGAGATCCCCATCGATGAGAGCCGTGCCGCCGCGCTGGCGAAGCGAGCTGCAAGCGTCCAAGTTGCCCACCCTCACGCAGGCTGAAAGATGCGCGTCGCAAGCAAGCCCCCGGCACCTAAAAAAAGGAACCTCGAATGGCAGCCAGCGAATCCCGCTCCGTCGCGGCCGAACTTCGCCGAGCCGTCCAAGCGCACGTCGATCGGGCATCCCAGGGCAGCAAGCCCAAGGGCCGCTAGCTCGCTCGCGGCCAGCGAATCCGATGACCGCGTTATCATGGAGCGATCCCAACCGTGCAGGAGGCAGTCCGGTGGATCAGCAGTCGAGCACACGTCGTGCCGCCCCTACAGGTCAGCGCACACGATCTCGCAGTTCGGCGCAGAATGGCGTAGGGCCGATCAGGTCGAAGGCTCGTCGCGTGCAGATCGAGCGTCTGATCCAGCGGACCACGAAAGACAAAGGGCTCAGCCCCGAGGTAGTTGCCGCCCTGCATGACGACGCTTGGGGCAAGCGCCAGGATTCGTGACGCTGCCGGACGACGGGCGTATCTATCTCTTCGATACATTAATCTGGAGCCACACGGAGCATCCACAGGTCGTATCTGACTGGACGACGGCGCTCCAGAACGACCGGATAGCCGTCTCGCCAGTCGTCGCCTTTGAGGTCCTCTACCGCGCAGAACCAGGCCGACTTCGAGGCTCTTGAAGAACAGCTCGACGCCTTGCGACAGGTGCCCCTGACGCAGGGGATTGTCCGCTCCGCCCGCGCCGCGCTGCACACGCTTTCAGCGACAAATCATCATCGGCTACCGTTCCAAGACGCCTTGATCGCGGCGTCGGCTGCGCACAAGAGCTGGGGCGTCCTGCACTACGACGGTGACTTCGACACGCTCAGTAAGGCGCTCGCTTTTGAGAGTCGTTGGATCGCTCCACCAGGGTCGCTTTTTCTTGACCCGGAGCGGCCCCACAATCTGCCCGAGGGTTCCTTCTGGGGTCCGCCCGCAGGCAGTTGACGACCTCTACTCGCGCCCACAGATGTGTACATGCTTGTGATACAGTCTGGGTATGGTCAGCAAGCCGCACGAGATCCTCGCCACCCGCGAAGCGCGCGCCCAGCTACCCGCGCTGCTAGAGCGCTTCCGCAAGGCCGGCGCCGCCGCGGAGCCCGTCGTGATCGGCGCCCACCGCCACCCCGAGGCCGTCGTCCTCTCCTACGAGCGCTACCTCGCGCTCGCCGGCGGACGCGAGCGCGTCGCCGCCCTGCTGGACGCCCAGGCACGTACCATCGGCGCCGGACTCGACCCCGACGAGGCGATAGAGCTCGCCAACCGCGAGCTCCACGCGATGCGCAGAGAGCGCCACCGCTCCTCCAAGTAGACGCGCCGTGCGGGCAGTGCTCGACCCCAACGTGCTGGTGTCCGCCCTGATCTCCCCCGCCGGCCCGCCGGCGCAGATCCTCTCCGCCTGGGTTCAAGAACGCTTCGAGCTCGTGGTCAGCCCCCTGTTACTCGCCGAAGCGCAGGACGTACTCGCCCGGCCAAAGCTCCGCCGATGGGTGAGCCACGCCGCCGCGCAAGAGCTCGTGCAAGCGCTGCACGAGACCGCGATCCCCACCGACGATCCACCAGCGCAGGCGGGGCTGACACCCGACCCCAACGACGACTACCTCATCGCCCTGGCCCGCTCAGCCGACGTCGCATACCTGGTGTCCGGGGACACCCACCTCACAGGGCTCACCGACCCCCAGCCACCCGTTCTCACACCCCGGCAATTCCTGGACCTGCTCCACAAGAACAACATCGCCCCCGCCTGAGCGTTCGATCTCGGCCCGAGCACACCAAGCGCGCCACTCATATCGAGATCACCCCCAGCGAGTCGAGGTAGCGCACGCAGTGCGTGGCCCACACGTGCTGAAGGACCCCCACCTACCGTCACACGTCGCGAGGCGACGGTAGCCACGCCACCCGGTGCGCTGGAGGAGCCGGCGATCGCGCATGACGCGGTGGCCGGCGCCTCTGTGCGGTGGACATCCCAGCGCACGCCTTCTGCACTCGTATACGAATACAGAAAGCCGGCGCAGCGCCGCTGCCGGCTTCCGCGGCTCGTCGTGGCTGTCGCACAAAGGTTCGCGGCTGCGGCGGTGGCGAGGTTGGCGGCGGCGATCGGCTGGCGTGTGGTTGTTGTGCTGGGCGGGTCGTAGGCGCGGGGCGCCCAGTGGGGGCGGGGCGGTCTTCAGGCCGCTGCGGCGGCTGTTTGGTGCTTGTGGAGCTTCAGGAGGTTGTGGGTGGCGGTGATGAGCCGCCATTCGGAGTGCACCGCGGATCGTCCTCGTCGCCTGAAGCTATCTATTCGGCGGTTGTGCTTGGTCTGCGCGAATACCGGCTCGACCATCGCCTTTCGTCGTCTGTAGAGCCCGCCGGCGTAGTCGGTCGCGAGTACTTCCCGCATCGCGGTGTAGCGCCCGCCTTGCCACCCCGGCCGGGGCGTGTCGCGCTTGCCGGCGTCCGGCGGGATTAGCACCTGGACGTGCTCGTTGGCGATGACGTGGTCCATCTGTTGCTCGTTCCAGTAGCCGCTGTCGGCGACCGCGACCCCCGGAGTCTCGGTGACGCCGATCGCTTGGAGTTCTCTCTTTGTCGCTTCGACCATCGGCTGCAGGTGCCCGAAGTCCGGGGAGCTGGCGGTCACCTCGGCGGCGAGCACGATCTGCTGCTCGTTCACGACGGCCTGGGTGTTGTAGCCCTGCGTGTAGCTGCGCGGCGTCTTCACGTTGCGGGAGTCCGGGTCGGTCGTGTTGATCTTCCCCGCGGGGGTCTCCGGCGGCTGATACGGCTTCGGCGGGCAGCCGAGCCGTCGGCCTCGTTTGTCGCGTGCGTTCGCCCGGTAGTGCTCATACGTCTCGTTCGCGCGGCGTTCGACAGCGAGATCCTGCCGGAGCCGTCGCTCTGCCTCCAGCAGCCGCCCGGCGCGCGCACGGCCGACCGGCTTCGCTTCGCGGCGGCGGTGCTCGTCGAGCTGGCGGCGAGCCTCGCGTAACCATCCCTCGCGGCCCTGGACGCGCGGGACGATGACCTCCGCGTCAAGCTCGATCTTCACCCCCGCGTCGGCCCCGCAGGCCGCGTCGGTCTCCGCGCTCTCCTTCTCCGCGCGGTCGCGCTCCAGCTTTTCCTTGGCTTCCCGCAGGGCGCTGCGGCGCCCCTCGCTGGTCCGCAGGCGCTCGGGCAGCTCGTCGCCGCGGGCATCCCCGTAGAGCTCGTCCTCGGCCGCGTCGAGCGCGGCGGCCTCCTTGAAGATCTCCCGCACGAGCTGCTCGTAGTCGAGGTTGGAGTGATGCGAGGCGTTCGCGTGAACCTTCGTCCCGTCAATAGCGATCACCCCGACCTTCACCAGCCCCGCCTCCTTGCACAACGAGAGCACCGAGCTGAACAGCCCGGCGAGCGCATCCTCGTGGCGGGCACGAAACCTCGCGATCGTCGCATGGTCGGGCGCCTGGTGAGCCGCGATCACCCGGTAGGCGACATCCTCCACGCACCTGCACTCGATTCCCCGCGAAGAACGCTCGCCCCTCGCGTAGGCATAGAGCAGCAACGAGGCCACCTGAGCTCAACCGGTTGTCGCAACGCGGTGTGGCCGGTGACTCTAAAGGTCAGAAGAGACGACTGGGCTTGCCTGGGTGATGCGGCTGTCGTCGTGGAGGCTCGCCCGGAGGGCGGGCCGGAACGGCGACAGCCGCGCGTGACCGTCAGACACCCCCTGGGGCCGCCGGTCCGTAGTCGTCACGCGTGTGTGTTGCGGGCGGCGGTTAGGCCGCGGCGGTGAAGTACTCGGCGAGCGCCTCAGCGGGTGTTCTCCACCCGAGTGTCTTGCGTGGCCGACCGTTCAACGCTGCCGCGACAGCCTCGAGTTCCTCGGCGCTGTGCCGCGCGAGGTCGGTGCCTCTGGGGAAATACTGGCGCAGCAGCCCGTTGGTGTTCTCGTTCGTCCCGCGCTGCCACGGGCTTCGTGGATCACAGAAGTAGATTTGCAGACCGGTATCGAACCGCAGTTGCACGTGCTGGGCCATCTCGATCCCTTGGTCCCAGGTCAAGGACCGCCGAAGCTGCTCGGGAAGAGTCCCGATCGTGTCGGCGATCGCGTTACGAACGGCGCCGGCCCCGGCACCCGTGATCGGCGGGCCGGCCTTCACTCTTGGGCTGTTGTGACCTTCGATCGGCGGGAGATGCAACAGCATCGTGAACCGACTGGAGCGCTCGACCAGAGTCCCGATCGCTGAGCGGTCCACGCCGAGGATCAGATCGCCCTCCCAGTGGCCCGGAACCGCACGGTCATCAACCTCAGCCGGCCGCTCGCTGATCAACAGCTCATTGGTCACGAAGCTGCGGTTGCCCCTTGATGTCCTGTTCCTGGGGGCTCTGAGCGCCCTGCCTGTCCGCAGGCAAGCGGTCAGTTCGCGGCGCAGCGCTCCGCGGCCCTGGATATAGAGCGACTGATAGATCGCCTCATGGGACACGCGCATCGATTCATCATCGGGGAAGTCCAGGCGCAACCGTTGAGAGATCTGCTCCGGGCTCCAGCACTGTCCCCAACGGCGATCCTTTCGCGGTCCCTGACGCCGCCCCCGCCATGCGATATCTGGACCAGCGACGCTCCCATCAGGCCGCTGCACCGTGCCAGAAAGCCGATCCTGCACATAAGCCCGCAGCTGCGCATTCACCGCGAGCTTCGCCGGCTTGGGACGTTGAGCGCGACGTTCAGCGTGTCTCTGGGCGGTCGAGGCTCGATATTCAACGCGGCCACGTCCGATCGCGGCATTGCGTTGCAACTCTCGGGAGATCGTCGACGGCGCACGGCCGAGCCGACGCGCGATCTCTCGCACCCCAGAACCACGGGCGAGCAGGACCGCGATCTCCTCCCGCTCGGTGAACGACAGATAACGCCCGGACACGGGCACGAGGGTGAGAGGCGGCATCCCGCCACCCTTGCGGAACCACCGGACACCAATGCTCGGCAACACACCCGCCTCGACCGCAGCCTTCTCGCTTGATGCACCTCGAGCGATCGCTTCCCAGAACCGGACCCGATGCTCCCGCCGCCCCGCAGGCGGATGTCCACCCCAACGCGTTCCAGCTGCAGCGGCACGACTCCACGCCCGGTTTCTCCTCGGCATAGCAACTCCTCATCGTCAGGCGTTGCGACAACCAGTTGAATCCACCCCATCATCGACGGCTCAAACGCCGCCCGGCCCCACCCGTCCTGGCGGTAGGAGCCATAGAACGCCGACAGATCCATCTCCTCGACCGACGCCAACACAAACCAAGCCAAATGACCGTCCGGCAGCCAATCACGCGGGTCCGGAGGCATCAAAAACACCTGCTCACGATCACACGCCAAGAAGTTCATAGCCATGCCCTTAAGTCCTTAAACCGCTCGGATGGACCGGGGGTTTGTGCGACAGCCACCGTCCGTTGCGACACTCTGCGGAGGATTGATCGAGACGCCTGCTCTCGGAGGAAGCGGGAGAGACGGGGGTCCCGCCCGGACTTTGCGCCCCGTCGTAGTGCGGGCATCGAAGTCTGGCGGGCGCCGCCGTGGATCGGGGAGCCGTAGCCTCGCCGCCTGCATCTGTTTCGGTCGATGGTCGTGGTCCCGTCCCGCTTGATGCGGGACGGCGCTTCGTCATGACAATACGCGCCGACCGCTGCGCGAGAATCCGTAAAGCTATGTGGATGAACAAGAAGCAACGCCGGCAAGTCGAGTTCCTTGCCGAGGAGACCTCGGCCAGATCGTCCAGCGCGGCCATCGCTGGCGCAAACGTCGGTCTCGCCATCGGCGTTTTGCGCTTTCGATCCCCGAAGGGCAGCGGGACCTACGGTGTCGTGATGTGGGTCACCGCGAGCATGCAGGAGCTAATGGTTGTTCATGAAAGGGCGGTTCGGGTCATGGATGAGCCGGGCTGGTGCCTTGGTGATTGCCCTCGTCTTGGCGCTCGTGCTCATCTACACGGTCGAGGCCATTAGGGAATATCGGCCTCGGCCCGTCATCATCACTATCAGGTGCCCTCAAGGTGCGAGATCACTGAAACCGCTGAGGTGCGTGAGCGGGCGTGAGCCGTCTCGCGAGCGACACGCCTGGCCGTCGTCCAGTCCGCAAGCGCGACCCGCCGTCACGACGATGCCTCCTCTTGCACCAATCCACAAGTCTGGAGGCGTGCTACGCCCAGGGCTGACAGGCTTGCCCCTACTGGCCGAGCAGGCCCGGCGGATGACCGAACAGCGCGCCAAGCCCCGACACGATCGCCCTGGCGACTTTTTCCGCCACGTTCGGTTGCAGAGCCACGTCGAGGACCTTCGCACCGAGGACGCTGTACACGACCATCAGCCAGTCCTTCCGGCCAAGTCGGAGGGAGGCGGGGATCAAGAAGTCAACTCCCGTCTCGACCGCCCGAACCTGGTCGAGATCGAGCGTCCACGACTCCCGAGCCATCCGCTTGATCTCTCCTAGGACGCGCGCGATCTCAGCTTGCTCTGCGGGCGTGAAGGCCCTGTTCTCCTGGCCCTCGGCCAATTAGGCGATCGGCTCGTGGCTGACCTCGGCCCACAGGTCAGGCGCCGTTCGGAAGTCCTCAACCATCCTGATCCAGATCCGCAGGATTTCGGCCACCTCGCGGATCGCCCTGACAGGCCGAATGCCCTCGTCCGTGTCGCCGACTTTCAGTTTCACGACCCTTCCGGCCGGCGTGTCGTGCATCTCGAAGTAGCTGCAGCTTGAGCGATCACGGAAGCGGACCCGCTCATCGTCGATGAACGGCTCGAGATCCCGCGGATTGGCTCCGGCGTGTTTTGCCGCGTCTAGCAGCGCATTTCGCTCAAGCTTGTCCAGAAACATGGCCCAAGCGTAGATGGACCCGGCCTGAACCGGTCACACAGCGCAGCCGTCTGGCGCCGCCCATGGGCCGGGAGCCGCTAGGGTGCTTGATCCGAAGCTCCGGAAACCTGATCGAAACTGCCGGATACACCCCACGGCTGACAGGGGCTACGGCGGGAGCTTAGTGTTCTGGCTCAGAAGTTCGGCGACGTATTCGGCAGACGAACACGCTCGCTCTTGACGGCCAGCCGGGTCCGGCCGGTGCCGAGACACAGCGCTGCTTGTCGTCCGACGGTGTCTTCCGGGCAAGACCGGGTGCCGCCGGGCTCCTACGATTCCAGGTGGGTGCTGCCATCTCCGGCGGAGAGGGCGAGCAGCGATTGCGAGCTACAGGTCAAGCAGGTGGTTGAGTCCGCCGATAGGACTGCCATGCAGGCGGTGCGCTGCGGATGACTGCCCAAGCTGTTATCGACGCTCTGAAAGCGGCGCTGGAGACGGCTCCCCAAGACGATGCAGTTCGTCGCCATCTCGCCGATCTCCTAGTCGCTGATGGGCGTGCAGAGGAGGCCTTGGTGCTCTACGAGGAATCGCTTCGCTCTCATCCCGACGACGCCGACCTGGGCCGAGCCGCGGCGCTAGCTGCCCAGCTGTGTGGCCGACCTGACGATGCGCAGATCCATCAACGCACAGCGGGTGGCTCCCCAGACACCGGCGATGTCGCCGGCGGACCAAGGCCGACGAGTTCCGCTATCGGTCGGGCAGGCATGCGGCGCGACGGCGTACCGGGTCTCACGCTCGCCGACGTGGGTGGCCTCGATCAGGTCAAGGCGAGACTCAATATGGCTTTCCTCACGCCGGCAGCAGACCCCGGCCTGAGCGCCTACTACGGCAAGTCGCTTCGCGGTGGCCTGTTGCTCTATGGGCCACCAGGATGCGGCAAGACCTACACCGCGCGGGCACTCGCCGGCGAGCTCGGCGCCAGATTCCATCTGATCGGCGTGGACGACGTCCTCGACATGTGGCTAGGCGAGAGCGAGCGAAAGCTCCACGAGCTCTTCGAGGCTGCACGACGCGATGCCCCTGCCCTGCTGTTTCTCGACGAGATTGATGCCCTCGGCCGCAAGCGAAGCCAGATTCAAGGCGCCGGCCGCACCGTAGTCAGCCAGCTGCTCACCGAGCTCGACGGAGTGAACGTCGAAAATGACGGGCTCTTTGTTGCCGCTGCCACCAACCACCCTTGGGATGTCGATACCGCCCTGCGCCGTCCAGGTCGTCTTGACCGGATGACCTTCGTTCCTCCTCCCAACGCACGAGAGCGCGCCGAGATACTTGCGCTACATCTGCGGGAACGGCCGACGCGGGAGACTAATCTGGCTGCGCTGGCAGCGACGCTTGATGGGTTCAGCAGCGCTGATCTCGCTCACTTGTGCGAAAGCGCTGCGGAGCTTGCAATGCAAGATGCAATGCGCACCGGCGATCGGCGACCAATCAACGACGAGCATCTCGCCAAGGCTGCGGGTGAAATCAGACCGAGCACACGTCCGTGGTTCGAGATCGCGCAGAACGTGGCGCGTTTCGCGGGAGAAGGTGGTGAGTACGACGAGATGCTGGCGTACATGCGCGAACAGGGGATTCTCTAGTCGGATTGACAGGTTCGAGCACCGAGAAGGAAGCCACCAAACGCATGGAACCGCCCAATAGAAGCGGATCCTCCGATCCACTACAGACAGTCCAGAGGGCGAATGCTCTACGGTCGATGGGACGACCTCAGGCCGCCCTCGACCTGCTGGCGGCTGCCCTAGGTCAAGCACCCGAGAACCCGCAGCTGCATCGAACGATGTCAAAGGCGCTCTGTCACCTCGACAGGTATGACGAGGCGATCGCTGCGGCGAAGTTGGCGATCGCATACAAGCCTGACGGCTGGAGCATGCATACGGCGCTCGCTCTCGCCTACATCAATGCGTACAGGCACGCTGATGCTATCGCGCCGGCGCTTGCGGCGGTCCGGCTCCAACCCCACGTCTCCTTCTGTCACGCTTGGGCCGGTGAGGCACTACGCGGTACCGGCGAGCTCAGTGGCGCGCTCGATAGAGCCCAGTCAGCACTGCGGATCGCACCGGAGCGCCACCGGCCTTTGATGTCTCGGGTCCTCTTCAGTCTCGGGCGATGGCGCGAAGCAGAGAACGAATGCAAGCGTGCCTACCGCCAATACCCAGAAGATGGCTACGTCGCATACTTTCACGGCCTTGCACTCATCGCCCAAGGGCGCCACGACGAGGCGTCTGCGTTGCAGCGAAACGTCCTCAAGCGACAGCCCGCCAACGTGCTCTCGCGCCTTCTATGGGAGCGCATAGAGAGCTGGCGATCCAGCACCGTCCCAACGGCGCCCGCCGACGTGTTCGATCTGGAAGCGGAACTGCACACGCAGCGCATCGCGCTCCTGAGAGCCGAGGTGGACGAGCGCGAACGCGACCGACAAAACTGGTCAGGCGTTCGCCGGGCCATGCCGCCTCCCGCCCGCCGATAGACCCGAGACTCGCACGCTGGCCCATGTGGAGTGGACTGGTCTGGCATCAGGGTTGGGCTTGGTGGCTGTGGTTGCTGAGCGAGCTTGCATACGTGCTCTCGCCAGCATGGGGTGCGCGTTTCCACCGGTCGGCAACGCGATCGAGCTGGTCTTCATCTGCCTGCTGCTCACACCTTCGATACGCGCTTCCAAGCGCCCCCGCAAGCGTGAACGGCAGAAGCGCGTATCCCACGATCGCCTGCAGCTGGAGGAAGCTCGCGACAGGGAAACATGAGGCCCCTGTGAAGCCGACGCCACCACCGGTAGGGCGGAAAACGATATAGACGCGCCGAGATTCCTCCGTAGATCCCTGCGCCCCGTCGGGGTCATGTGCGGATGGAGAGGACCAGCGCCTGCCGGGTAAGCGATGCATCTCACCGGGCTCCACGCACTTGCCGGAAACTGGCGGAGCGAACGGTTTCTGGATTGGGCGCGAGCGGCTCAGACAGCCCCAACACCACGCTTGCGCAAAGGACGGGCTTCGAGCGCCGTGGAGCACTCCATGCCGCTCTGCGAAAGAGCACGTGTGTTGCTCACGCCATCCCGGGTCGGGATGCGCCGATCGGTTCACGTGCGCCGCCGGAAGGGCTCCAGCGTCACGACACGGGAGCTGAAGCCGCGGCCCGTCAGCGCCACGTCGACCGGACCGTTGCCGAGGTGCGACAACAGCGTCAGGTTCTGCTGGGAGAAGACCGAGCGGACATCGGTGCTATAGCCCGGCGCGATCGCAAAGCTGATGGCGGTGAGGCGCACCGTGCGGGTACGGTCGTCTGACACGCTCCGCGTCTCGCCCCGCCGCACGACCAGCCATTCTCGCACCCTGATCGTCGCGGCGACGTCGCCCGTGCAGACTCCCCCTTCGCTGTCGCAGCTGAGCACGATTGAGACGCCATTCCTTGTCCGGGTGACCGACCGGCTGCCGGCTACGCCCGGCAGCGTGGGCGCCGCAACGGTGTCGGCTGGCAGGGATGTCGAGACGGGCGGGGCGCTTGCGAGCGCCTGCGCCCAGCCTCTGACCCACGCGGAGATCGCATCGACGCGCGTAAACACCGATGGGCTCGTGGTGGCGCATTCGCCATACCCATGGTCGGTGACACCGATCTGCACCATGCCGCCGACCGCTGACGGTGCTGCCATGAGCAGCGGGCCGCCGCTGTCCCCGTGGCAGGCGCCCGTTTGACGGGCGGGCGTATCCATCACGCAGATCTGACTCGCCGGACTGAACGGAGGCGCTTCGCGTTCGCAGCCTTCCGCGGGCTGCACGACCGTCGGCGCCCACTGCAACTGTTCGACCGGGGTCTCCTGGTTGTAATGCGTCTTACCCCATCCGGCCAGGAGCGCCTTCGTGCCGCCCCGCGGGCTCGATGCGAATGTGACCGCGGGGGCGCTGGTGGGGGTGGATAGCTCGAGCAGCGCGACATCGCCAACATCGGTGCGACGGTCAAAGCAGGGACAAGGGATCACCCTGGTGACGCTCGACACCTGCGTTTCCGTTGTGGGTGCGTCCCAGTCCACATTGTCGGTCACGACCTGGTAGCCCGAGGCTTCGTTTACGACACCGGTCTGCATGTCCTCGGCGCAATGGCCGGCCGTCAGGACGAGGTTGGGCGCTACTACCGTCCCTGAGCACTGCCCTACGCTGTTGCCGCGAACGTCGAGGACGTAGGCCATCCAGGGGAACGTGCCGGGTTCCGCACTCTGCCCGCCGACCACCGCTACGTGAGCGCGGGCGCTCCGCTGAGCACGATGCAGCCATGTCGTCGCGCCAGCGCCCGACGGGACCGCGACAGTGGCCGCCAGACCGGCGACGACGAGAACACCCCACGTCGCCGCGCTCCATCGGGGTACCACACGGGAGCGCTCCGACAGCTCGCCAGTTTCCTCCGACGTGCATCCCGTGGAGGACTTCGCCCACCCGCGTCGGCTCCCAGAGCACTCATGCCAGACCAGGTGCGCGTTGATCCAACCGAGCGCCACCGAAATCACCCAAGAAGTATCGGCACGAACCGTCAACGGTTGAAACTCAACCGCAAAGCCGGCTTGGCGCGCTCCGCAGCCGCTTGACAGCGAAGCGACCGTTTCACGAATCGACCTACAGCTCCCCGCACGGGACGACTTCGAGGTGCTCGCGCCCACTCGTCGATAGCCGCGCTTGTCGGCCGCGCGCACCTCACGTCCGGAGGGCGTCGAAGCGTGTGCCGTGATGGGTCTCGCCTTGGGGGGTCCCCCTTACCGCTGGCGGCATGCGGATCGGTCAGCCAATCCGCTCCGCCAGCTCGATGATGATCCCCCCCAGGGCCGCGGACATAGCAAGGTCTGTAGCCGTCCTCGTAACACCCCAGATCGCCGACGAGCTCTGCGCCGCGGGCTCGCAGGCGAGCGAGGACGGCATCGATGTCGTCAACGGCGAACGCGACGTGGCGGATACCCGAGGCGTTCGCCGCCGCGCGCTGGTAGCCACCGTCGGTTGACGGCGTGTGAAACTTCGTCAGCTCGATTCGTCCGTGCCCGTCTGGGGTTCGCAGCATGGCGATTTGCGCCCGGACGCTCTCGAGCCCAACGACGCGGTCCACCCAATCGCCTTCGACCGGCGCCTCGCCCTGCAGCTCGAGTCCGAGCTCAACGAAGAACGCCACCGCGTCCGCGAGGTCGTCGATGCCTGCTCGTTCATGCAGAGCAGGAGTGCGGACCTATCGACCACGCTCGCGCACTCGCGCATGCTTGGCGCGCCCAGATCCGAGCCATTTGTCAATCTGACCCGTCCTTCAAAGCTCGGGGCGATTATGATCTTCCGGTCTTACGAGCCGGCGCTCGAGTACACCCCGACCCAAGCGAAGAGGCTCGTCGTGGCACCCACGGTGCGCAGCATGTTCGGGTGCGTTTCAGGGTCAGCAATTGGTCCGCCCCACCAACTCGAGAGCCAGAGTCCGTGTCCCTTGCCCGCGTTCGTGGCCGCAGCCGCCGCGTTGACCTCCGCGAGCGTCAACCAGTAGGGCTCGCCCGTTGCCTGCCCGTAGGCCATCATCCACTGCATAAAGATCGCGTCGTACTCAGGCCCGTAGTTGTATTCGTAGCCATATTCGTCGACGTGCTGCTCGGCGAGCGTGGCCGCCACGCGTCCCGCCTGAACGCAGTAGCCTTCTCCCTCCCCGTCCTGACACAGTAGGTACTGCGCGTAGATCAGGGGAGCCTGCACGTAGTCGTTCACCGATTCCGGCTGGTTGGGCATCTCAAGGTAGAACTGGCGTTCGTCGTGGTTGTCGTTGGCGTTTGCCCAATCGGCATACATCTTCACGTCTTCCAGCTGCCAGCGTTCGTGGTCTTCGCTGTAGAGCAGAATGCCCAAAAGACTGTCGGACGCGAGAGCGGGTCCTGAGTGGTAGGGATGGCTGGTATTCCACCACATTCCCCCGCCGTCCTTGTCCCAACCGCGGGCGGCAATGAAGTGAAACGCCCGCTGGGCGTCAAAGAGCCAACGGCGCTCGTGGGTGGCCTTGTAGGCGTCGAAGAACGCGAGCCCCTCCCAGCCGTTGTCATCGAAGAACGCCTGAACATTCCCTGCACGGTCTCCCGGGTAAGGGGCATAGCCGCCAAGCGCACCGTCCCAGTAGCGCTCGTTCGCACGCGCGAAACGGTCTACGAGCGCTTGGTGCGCCGACGAGGGCGAGGCCATCTCGAGCGCGTCAGCGGTCTCGAATAGCGGCACCCCACCCCAAATAGTGACAAGTGGATAAGGCCCATGGGTGCAGCGGAGATATTCGCAGTACCAAGCGCCACGGCGCCAGTGCGAAGCCTGACTAACCCCAGCTTCGGCGAGCCGCCGGTAGGCGAGCAAACGCGGAGGCGGAAGTTCGACAGACGGTTGGCGCCACGGGGTAAGCGGCTGGAAGCCCCCAAGCCCGGTATCGCTCGCGAGTGCCACTGACGCCACAGACGCAGCCGCCGAAGACGCACGCCCGGCGCTCCCGTTCGCTCCCGCCGCCAGCGCCCCGCAGGCAAACGCTAGCCCGGCCACGGCGAACGTCACGGCAGCTGCCGTAAAGATCCCACAGGCCGATCTGTGTACTGGCAGCTTACTCACCGTCTACCTCCCCACTCCCCCTGTTGGGACTCATGACGCCCTGGCGAAGTGACGCAGCCTACCAGTGCGGCCAAACTACGCAGCACTGGGCTATAGCGGCGGGACCACGTTGTTGACCCACGGTCCATGGTACAGGTGGTCCTGATCCTGCACGATGGACTGACTCAATCAAGCGACAGGGACGCGCTAAGCCTCCGGGTGCCCGACGACGCCGCCAAGCGAGAGTGCTCCCTTCCATCGAAAGTAGGCGCCGCGACGGTCAAGCCCGACGCTGTCGGTCAGGACGAACTCGGAGCGTATCTTCCGGGGCTCGAAGGACGCCTGCTTTCGCATCCGTGGAGCAGGAGTCGATCGCTGTCAAGGCGAGGGTGCGGTGAGCGTCGGTTCTAACCCCGGCGCTCGTGGACACCGAGGTCTTCGAGCTCGAGTGCTCGGCCGAGCTCGTCGTTGATCGGGTGTCCGTAGGTTTCGAGGGTGTAGGCGGCGGCGTGGTGGCCCATCCAGCGTTGTAGGCGTAGTGAGCTGGTGCGTTCCTCGATCAGCAGGGAGGCACATGTGTTGGCGTAGCGCGTGTAGGCCGATTTCGGGCACGCCGGCGCGTTTGGCGGCGGGTTTGAGGACGCGATTTCTGAGGTTGCTGGGGTTGAGCGGCCGTCCGCGGTGGTTGGGGAACACGAGGTCCTCGTCCTCTGCGTCGGCGGGTTGCAGCGCCCATAGTCTGCCGGCGAGTTCTTCGGCCAGGGGGATCGCGCGGGCGCCGTAGTAGGACTTTGGGGCGCCGGCGATACCGCGGACGATCGCTCTTCGTACCTGCAACCGTGGTGGGCTCGAGTCGAGGTCCAGATCGCACCAGCGCAGAGCGATCGCCTCTGAGATGCGCAGTCCTGTGGAGGCCAGCAGTATGAGCAGCGGCTGGTATGCCGGCGGGATCTCGCCGAGCAGCCGTCCGAGTTGTGTGCGGGTCAGGAAGCGCCGCTCGCTGACGGCCCAGCGTCGCCCGCCGCGACGCGAGGGCAGGACCAGAGAGCGCGCGAGATCGCTGTCGATGAGTCCCTCGTGGGCGGCCACGTCGAGGCATCGGCGAAGCGGCGTCAGCGCGTTGCGGATCGAGCGGTCCGAGAGTCGCCCGTGGCGCCCGGGGCGATCGGTGAGCCAGCCGATGAAGCCCTGCAGCGCCCGCCGGTCGAGGTCGGCGAGCCGTACATTCGCGGGGAAGTAGGACAGGGCGAAGGTCGCAAGCAGCCGGCGGTATTCCTCGCGGGTTTGCTCGCGCACCGAATCATGCCCGCTGCCGGCGTGGCGGGCGACCCATCTCAGCGCGTAGTCGTGCAGAGTGGGCCCGCGCCGCTGCTCCCGGGCTTCGGCGTCGCGCGCGAGCTTGATCGCTCGCGCCTCGGCGAACGTGGCGATACACCGCGACATACTGCGCGCCGCGGCGATATACCCCGGGGTGTGTGGTGCGCTTGAGCAACACGCCATGTGTTGCCTTGTTGCCCACGCTGTTGCCCAAACGGCACAGTTCGTCGCCGGCTGCGGAAGTCCTGCAAACCCGCATCAGCGCAAACGATCAACCCGTCTCAACGGGGCTTTTTTTCACGCGCCAGGAGAGATTCGAACTCCCGACCTTCGGTTCCGTAGTTTGAGGTCATAAGCCCAAGTAGAGCAGTTATGCCCTGTATCAAAGCCACTTGGTGGCGGGAGTATGGACCGATCCGAGCTGTTTGGGGAGGAAGTCCGGGAGGAATTCGTCCGAGGGGCGCGCTATGGTTCTCCACGCACTCGACGTCCGAAACGACCTCCGACCACCCGACCATCGGTTCCAGAATGGCATCTCAAGTCCTCGATCCACACGCCCAGATCAGCGGCCACGTGTGGCTGTACGAAGGCAAGCGCCGTCAAACCTGGTGCGCAAAGTGGCGCGACCAGCACGGACAGCACGAGAAGCGCCTCGGCCCGGCCTGGACCGACAAGGGCGCACCCGCACCCGGCTTCCTGCGCGAGCGCGACGCCCAGGCGCAGCTCGACGCGATCCTCGTCGATGCCCGTCGCGGGCAGTTGCGCCAAGAGCGCACCGGCGTCCTCTTCTCCGACGTAGCCGAGGAGTGGTACGACCGCGGACGCTTCGAGCGTGACTGGTCGGCGAGCACTCAGGTCGACTACCGCTCGGTGCTCGACGCGCACCTCCTGCCAGAGTTCGGCTCGCAGCCTATCGAGGCGATCACCCCCGAGGAGATCGAACGCTGGCGCAACGGCCTGGTCGAGGACGGCGCGCGCAGTCGGCGCACGGCCAACAAGATCCTCACCCATATGCACACCATCTTCGAGCACGCCGTCCAGTACCACGGCCTGGCGGCGAACCCCGTCGCAAAGGTCGCGCGACTGCGCGAGTCCTACGACGCGGCACGCTTCGACTTCTACTCCCCCGAGGAGATCGACACCCTCGTCGCAGCCGCCGCCCGCGGAGCCCACCGTGAGGGCAGCCGCCCGGCGGTCAGCGACACAGAGCGCGCGCTGCAGGCCGCGGAGGATCGCCAGGACGCCGCGATCTACCTGGCCGCCGCGCTCAGCGGCCTGCGCCGCAGCGAACTACTGGCGCTGCGCTGGGAAGACGTCGACTTCGAGCAGTCCTCGATCCGCGTCTTCGAGGGCTACAGCGCCAAACGCGCCGGCAAGCCGAAGTCGCGCAAGTCGCGCACCGTGCCGATGGTCGAGGAGATCGCCCGCGCGCTGAGCGACCTGAAGACCCGCGGCGCGCACACGGCCAAGAGTGATCTGGTGTTCGTGAGCCGCGAGGGCACCCACGTTGACGGTTCGGCCCTGCGCCGGCGCTACCTCGCCACACTCGAGGCCGCCGGCCTGCGGCAATTGCGATTCCACGACCTCCGCCACACTTTTGGCTCGCTGGCGATCAACGTCGCCAGCATCGTCCAGGTGCAGGCGTGGATGGGGCACGCGGACATCAAGACCACGATGCGCTACCTGCACCACAAGAGCCGCGCTGACGACGCGCAGTTGCTCTCTGCGGCCTTCCGTCCGAATCCTAGTCGCTCTCGTTGATCATCTCGTCGCGGGTCTCGCGAGCGTCCGAAACGATCTCCTGGATGTTCGTGTTCTCGTCATCCTCGAAGCGCGTGATCAGGTCGTTGAGAACGGGCAAAGCATCATCCTTGCGGCCGAGGTCGCCAAGAACCCATGCCTTGCGGTAGAGAGCTGACGCTACCTGTTCGCGCGCTGACGGCTCAGAGGCGTTCACGAAACGCTCGGTGGCTTCATCGAACATCACCAGTGCATCCTCGCCAAAATGGGTGACCAGATCCTTGAGGACGCTTTCGGCCTCATCTTCACGGCCCAGCCGGCCGAGTGCCGTCACCTTGTTGTTGAGCGCGAGCGCGACCTGTCCACGCAGCTTAGGCTCTGGCGCATCCTGGAAGCGGTCGATCAGCGCGTCGAGTATCACGATCGCCTCCTCGTAGCGCCCCTCGTTGATGAGAACCGCACCCTTGCCCGCAAGCCCATCCGCCAGGATATAGCGCTGCTTGGGATCAGCCTCGTCACTGGCACGCGCGATCAGCGCATCGGTCAGAACAATCGCCTCAGTATGCTGGCCGGTTATCCCCAGCAGCTCAGCCTTCTCGGACAGCGCCCGAACGACCAGCTCGCGCAGCGCCAGCGAGTCCGCGGTACCGTAGCGCTCGGCCACCATACTCCATACTGCGATCGACTGCTTGATCTGCCCTAGTTCCCTCAGGGAGAACGCCTTGTGGCACAGGACCCGGGCAAGCACCTCGTTGATCTCCGGCTCGGTCGCATCGGCGAAGCGCGCAATGACCTCGTCATCAAGCGCGATCGCGGCCTTCCAGCGACTGAGCCTTCCAAGCGCAACAGCCTTGTTGTTCATAGCACTCGCGACATCGACACGCAGCCCTGGCTCATCGGCTTGACCAACGCGTGCGACTAGATCATCGACAACCAGGATCACCTCTTCATGCTGACCACGGTTGAGTAGCATGGATGCCTTGACGCCCAACGCGTAAGCCACTTTTCCGCGCACATAAAGCTCAGACTCCTCGCCGTAGCTCTGCACAAGCTCATCGTAAACCGAGATTGCCTCCGGCACCCGGTCGAGCTTATTTAAAATCCACGCCTTGCCCGCGAGAGCCTCGAGTGCCGCATAGGGATATCCGGGAGGTGGGTCATCGCCAAAGCGCTCGATCGCATCCTCCTCGACCAAAAGCGATTGCTCGTAGCGACCAGCTACCTGCAACACCCGGGTCTTGCCGCGTAGTGCGACTGCGACCGCATCGCGCAGCTCAGGCTCTGACGCACCTCCGAAACGTGCCAACAGCTCGTCATAGGTTTTAAGCGCCCGCTCGAGCTCGCCACAGTCGCCGAGCAACTCGGCCCTCTTGTTCCATGCCCTCGCTACTGCCTTGCGTACGGAAGGCTCTTCGACCCGATCGTAGCGTTCTAGCAGCTCGCTTAGCGTCAAGATTGCCTCCTGCACGCGACCGGCCTCAGATAGCACGTACGCCTTGAGCCTAAGCGCGGGGACCACAAGCTCAGGGCGCACCGGCAAGGGATCTTTGGCGAACCGCCCAAGCAGCATGTCAACAACTACGATCGCCCGCTCATAGCGTCCCGCTTCAGCCAGCGTCTGCACTCGCCTGTAGAAGATCCGAGCGATCAAGTCTTGCGCCCTCCTCAGCACCCGCTCAGGATTCGATGCGTGGCTGATCCGCATGTAAAGCGCATCAAAGGCGGCACCAGCCTCGTCAAGACGATCCAAACTCACAAGCGCAGAACCCTTCTGGCGCAGCGCAACGCGCACCTGTCTACGCAGATCCTGCTCGTCTGCCCTATCGAACTCCCCGACGACCTGCCCGTAGCACACGATCGCCTCGTCGTATCGACCTAAGCCAGCCAACGCATCGCCCTTTCCAACCAGCGCCTCCGCAACACGGAGGCGCGCCCCAGAATCTACACGCCCCTGATCGCGCGCGATCACAGCATCACAGCCAACAACCATCTCTTCAGGAGTACCATATCCAGACAATTACACAGTCTCCAACCATAAAGCGTTAGTTGGCGACTCCTGCAGCGAGCCATCGTTCCCAGCCTCCCCCAATGGTCGTTCCCAAACGAAGCTAGTCGTCATCGACCGATCCATCCTCGCTCGCCTCCTCCCAGAGGGACTCCTCAGACGTGGTGGTCACTCCATACTTCTGCTCAGACTCATATATAATTTGTTCGCTCGCGTTCCGGTTCACGTAGCTCCGAAACGTCTCGTCTCCGCTGTTCGTCGTGCCACACCCTATAGCCACGGCCGCACAAAAAGATCTGACCGTTCGGCCACTGACCCTATGAATCCAAGTTGCAAGATCAGCGCACGGCTCTTCCAACCCGGCTTTGCAGAGCGGTACCGCGGAGCCAAGGAGGCTTGCACCTTCGCCGGCGCCTTCCCCACCGAGTGGCTGGAAGAGTACTGCTGGTTCTACGCGCGC
The DNA here is from genome assembly GCA_963831945.1 of uncultured Solirubrobacterales bacterium. Lineage (GTDB taxonomy): Bacteria > Actinomycetota > Thermoleophilia > Solirubrobacterales > Solirubrobacteraceae > Palsa-744. Next base: position 1,331,873 of record CAWHSC010000003.1, read on the forward strand.
TTCTTCCTTGCCATTTTCCCCGCCGTGATGGTAGCTGGCGTATTCGTATCCGCCTTCTTCTTCATACCATTCTTCTTCATACCATTCTTCTTCGCCCCATTCTTCTTCGCCGCCGGCGTATTGGGGGCCGGCGGCCCAGTATGCTGCCCAGCTTGCCTCTAGTGCTGAGGCTTCTGCGGCTGTTCTGGCGGCGGCTTCTTCGGCTGCGCGCTTTGCGCGTAGTTCTGCTTCTTCGGCCTCTTGGGCTTCGTGGCCTACCTGTCCGGCGTGGCCGGCGACGAGTTCTTGGATCGTGGATTCGCCGCTGGGGTCGCTGGTGTTGACGGGGTCGCCGAAGGTGTAGCTGTAGGCGTTGGCTGAGCCGCCGGGGATGGGGTCTGGCTGCAGGAAGCGTCCGAGCTCGGGTACATAGGAGCGGGCGCCCATCGCCATGACCCCGGAGGGGAGTTCGGTTGGGATCTCGTTGGCCCCGAGCCAGGAGTACTTGGGTGGGAGGCTGGTGGTGGGCACGCCGAACTCGCTGGTGTCGGCGGTCGACGCGAGCCCGGTCGCCGTTTCCGAGAGGTAGGCGGTGGCGATGATGTCGCCGTGGAGGTTGGTGAGCTGTAGCACTGGGGTTTCGCCGTTGTTCTGGACCGCCGCAAGGGTACCATTGATGCCGGGGATGTTGCGGGTCCATTCCTCGGCGGTGTTCACGGTCCATGCCGGGCGAGCTGCCTGGGCCCGGCGTAGTGGGAGACGACATCTCCGACTTTTTTGCCGGTGGAGACCGTTTCGAGGGTGCGTCCGGCCGGGTCGAGGTTGTAGCCGATCGTTTCGCCGTTCTGTGTCTGACTTGCGAGCTGGTTGTCGGTGTAGTAGGTGCTGGTGAGTTCTTCGGAGGGTTCTTTGCCGCCGGCGTCTTGGGCGGGTAGCGCGGTGATGTCGCCGAATTCGTTGTATTTGACGCCGGTGTCGGTGAGGCGGTCGGCTTCGTCGTAGGTGTGTTTTTCTTCGGTGCCTTTTTCGGTCGCGCATTCGCCTTTGGCGTTCGGTTCGCGGGTCGTCAGGCTGGTGCGGTTGGTGTCTTCTTCGTAGGCGTAGATACGGGTCGTGCAGCCTTTCCCGGCCGGGGTGTTCTGCACCTGGGTGAGGCGGCCGGCGGCGTCGTAGGTGTAGGCCTGGTGGGAGAGGGTGCTGGTCTGTTCGAGCGACTGGCCGTGAATCGATGGGCTGACGGAATCCTTGAACCATACGCATTTTTCTTTTTCTTCGGTGCAGTCCGTCGTCTTTTTGTATTCCAGGCTGACAGGCTTGCCGACCTGGTTGTAGGTGTAGTTCGCGCTCATCCCGTTCGGGTAGTGCTCGCTGAGCATGTTTCCTTCCACGTCGTACGTCGCCGTGAACGCCAGTTTGCTCGTGCTGTATTCGTTGAGCAGTTCTTCTGGAAGGCCGGTCGTCGTGTTATATTTGTAGGTTTCGGTGCCCTTCCCGTCGTTGACTTTTATCAGGCGCGCGTCCTTTTCTTTTTCGTATTCGTAGGTCGTAGTGTTTTCGTCCGCGTCGGTGTAGCTGGTGAGCTGCCCGAGGGTGTTGTAGACGCTCGTGATCGTCTTGGGTTTACCTTCGGTGCAGGGTTTGCCTTCGTTCGTGCACTGCTTTTCGAGCGCTCCTGTTTTTTCGTCGTATTCGTCGGTGACGGTCGGCAGTGCGGTCCCCACGGTGGAGCTGATCGCACTGGTCTTCGGGCGCCCGGCCGCGTCGTAGGTCTCGGTCTTCGTGCGAGTCGTTTTTTCCGTCCCTTTCTCGACGGTTTCGGTCGTTTTTTCCGGCTCGTCCCAGATGTTGTACGCATTGTATGTCGTGACGGGCAGGTTCGGCAGCCCGCTCGTTTCGGGCTGTTTGGCGGGCTGGGTCTGGCACGGCAGGTTTGCCCATTCGGGGTGTTCTCCACAGGCCGCGTATTTCGAGTTGGCCGCTGTGGTGTAGTAGATCGTTTCGGTTGCGTGCGGGGATTTTTCTTTCGTGTTGGCCGGCATCCGTGTTTCGCTCGTCTCGCCCGTGCTAGCTTCATACGAAATGGTGTGCGTGAGCTTCAACCCGCTCGGGTCAGTCGTCACGGACGTTGGCTTGCGGAGTTTCCAGCCGAGGTTTTCCTGTCCGGAGTACGAGGTCGTGGTTTCGCGCTTGTCGAATTCTTCTTTGCTCGCTGTCTGCGCGCCGTCGATCGTCTTGGTCACCAGGTCGTAGGGGCCGCCTTCGGAGGGCGCTCCTTCGTTGTAGTAGTACTTTACGTGCTCGCGCGCGAGGGCTTCTTCGTCGGGTTTTTCCTTGCCCTGGGCGAGCTTGACGGTGTGCCGTGGACCGAGCGTTTCGAGCAGCTGCGTACCCGGTTCCGAGCCTTTTTCTTCATATGTGCTCTCGGTGTCGAGCTCTTTGGAGACTTCGGCCGTTTTTCCGGTTTCTTTCAGCGCCGCCGCGCGGTTGTCGGGGCTCAGCGTCCGTACGACGTCGTTGTAGGCGTTGTATTCCGTCGTCGATATACCGCCCGTGGGCGAGGACGTGTTGACCGCCCGTCCCTCCCCGTCCACGTAGTCGATCGTCGCGCGCGTGTATTTGCTCGCGGGCCAGCTCTGCGGTTCATCGGGCGGGAATATCGCCATCCCTTCCGTCGGGTCGTCAGTCTGGCCCCACTTTTCCACTTCTTCTTTGGTCAGGTTCGGCAGGCCGGCACCTGAGACAGGCACATTGTACTCAATCGTCCAGCCGGGGCCAGGGGTGAAGTGTTCGCCTTCCGTCGGTGTGCTAACGTTGATCTTTCCGATCTTGCTGGTTCCTTCGTCGGTGAACCAGATTGCCTTTTCTGTCCCCGGACCAGCAGTGATCCCCTCCGGCTCGCTGCCCGTGGGTAGAGAATATTCGGTGATTTTGCCTGACGTCGTTATCTTCCCGAGTCTGCCCGTGCCTCGCTCTGTGAACCAAAGCGCTTCTTCTTTTTCCAGTCCGGCGGCAATTTCCTTTGGGTCGCTGCCCGAAGGCAGTGGGTATTCGCTGATTTTGCCGGTAGATATCGTGAACTTCCCGATCTTGCTGGTGCCATACTCGGTGAACCACACGTTGCCGTCCGGACCGGCGGTGATTCCCCTTGGTTCGCTTTCATTTTTTAGTTCGTATTCGGTGACTGTACCCGATGTCGTCACCTTCCCAATGTAGGCGTGGCCGGCGAGCGATTTGACGCCATACTCTGTGAACCATAGAGCTTCTTCTTTTCCGGGCCCCACGGCGATCCCATACGGCTCGTAGCCTTGACGGATCGAGTATTCAGCCGGAGAGCCGAATTCGCATTCGAGTTTCGAGACTGACGCTTTGCGCTTTCCGATCCCCGGGTATGTTTCGTCTCCCACCGTGAACCACAGGTCTTCTTTTTCCGGACCCGCGACAATCGCAGGCGCCCATCTCGCTATTCGCAGCGCACATTCACTGATCGTGCCCGAGGTCGTGATCTTCCCGATATTGTCGCGAAAGCTGTCTGTAAACCATAGGGCGCTTTCTTTCGCAGGACCCGGGGTGATCGCTTCCGGGCGGCCTTCTCCCTGTTCGCTGCTGGGTAGTTTATTTTCAGTGATCGTGCCCGACGGCGTAATCTTCCCGATCCTGCCCCTATAGTGGTTAGTGAACCACAGGTTGCCGTCAGGTCCCGCGGTTATCCCCTGCGGCTCCCCGGATTCGCTTAGACCGTATTCAGTTATTGGCGCAGCGACTTCGGCCGGGCCCGCCCCGGCGCTCGCCGCCGCCACCGACCCCTCACCGTTGATCGTGGTCACCGTCGCGCGCAGGTATTTCCCGACGTCGGTCGTCGTCACGGTATAGTTCTCGCTTATCGCACCCGTGATCGGCGTACATTCTCCGGAGGACGAGTGGCATCTTTCCCACTGGTAACTATAAGCCACCGGACCATTACTCCACGTCCCATTCGACACACCCAACGTCACACCCACCACGGTAGAACCGGACACTTTCGGCGCCACGGTCTTCACCGGCGTTTCCCCGTCCCACAGTCCGGCCGAGGCCGGGGCCTGCGTCGCCTTGAGCAGACGCCCGGTTTCGCCCGTAGAGTCGCTGTAAGTGAACGCCCACGACTCCTGCCCGGGCGGCGTGAGCGCGACGACGTGCCCTTCGGCGTCATACCCGTAGGTCGTCTTCAACGCCGGCGAGACCTGCGGATCCCACGCAGCCCGCAACCTACCCAGTTTGTCATAGGAGTACTCCGCCACCGGGACTTCTTCCATCGCTTTCGCAGCCGGACTATACGAGTGGAAGACGATCTCGCTGAGACGACCCTTGTATTCGCCCCATTCGCTCAAGCCTTCGCCTTTCGCCGTCGTTTCTTCCGCGTACTTGAACGTTAGCGCGCGGCAGCCCGCTTTCAATTCTTTCGGTTCGCTCCCACACGACACCCCAGCCGGTTCCGGCGCGAGCGCCTCCAACGGCCTCGTCACACCTTCCACCGTCCCATAGCTATACCTCACGGTCTGCGAAGCCAACGGGCCTTCCTGCTTCGTCGGCTTCCACAGGCTCCCGGTGGGACCACTCGTCGACGTGAAGCGAGTGGTCTCGCTATCAGCCGCGTCCTTCAGCACGTATTCCGTCAGTTCGCCTTTTTCATTCATGACTTCCGACAGCGACAGGCTCGCATCGCCCGGCGGCGAGGTGAATTTACCGCCGCCGCTGCTCGTGAACGTTGACTGTCCCCCGTTCGCCGCGGTCAGCGTCACACTCCCATTCGTGAGCTTCGTGATGCTTTCCTGGCCGCCCACGCTCAAGCTCCACTGTGGCCCAAGCGGACCTTCCGACCCCGCCGTCAAGTGACGAGACCCGTAGTGCCGCGAAACCATCAGGCTCGAACCGGGAGCGCCCACCGACACATCCGTCGCGCTCAGAGTGAACTCGCCCGACTGTGGATCCACAGCGCCCGGACCCACGGACACAGGCGTAGCGTGATGAACTTTAAGCGTGAATTCTCCCGTGGCGACGTTACCGGCGTTGTCCGTCGCTACAACCCTGACCTTGTGTTCCCCCGCGCCCCATTCATCGCCGTTGATCGGCCAATTCCCCATCGCGGTGCACGGACCCGGCGAGCAAGAACCCCTTGGCGCTCCGACTTCGCGTCCATCTATCGTGATAGCGATAGATTTGATCCCCGAGCTCACCGTCGAACCCGAGCCATCCGTCGCTTCGACTCCCAGAGTATCCTTACTTTCACCCAGTTCCCCGCCATTCGCCAATTTGATGTCATAAGGCGGCACATTATCGATTTTGACCGTGCCGGAGGCGGTCGCCGTCAACCCCACGGGGTCGGCTACCTTCATTTCAATTTTGTCTTCGCCTTCGGGCAGTTGTTCGGTGCGTTCTCCCTTCAATGGATACGCGGACGACACAGACTCTTCACACTGAACAGAGCCTTCCTTGCACGACACTTTGCGGCTTCCTTCGCCAGTTTTGATCCCCCATTTCGGCGCGCTCGGCGAACTCCACGTTTCGGAGTCGATCCCCAACCCAGGATCGGTCGCGCTCGCCTTGAACCCCCATTTACCCACCGTAGTATTGATCCACCTGCCCCCATACAACGCGTTCAATTCACCATTGACAACTTCATCCGCCGTATCAAAACTCGCCGAAGGCCCATTTTCCTGACCGATCAACACTTCAGCGTGATACATCCCACTTGTAAATTCTACGATTTCTTTTAGAGTCGAGTTTTTTTCGGCTATTACTTCAAACAACGCACTATTACCGTACGACGGACTACCGACCGACACTTCATTCCACCCCGTCGTGTACGGCAACCGCGCCGGCCCCGCTTCATAGCTAGTATGGCCAATCGTCATATAGCTAGCGATATATTCTTTCGAGACTGCGGGCGTAAAGAACGTTTCAGCTTTGAAGCTCTCCACCTTTGATTCACCCTCAGTCGTATACGCGTAATACCCATACTCGCTACGTTCTATTTCTGGGTATTCGCCCATGCTGCAGCCCGCGACTGCCAGCACGCCCGAATAGCCTCCTTCTACTTCTTCAGCCGCCTCACGACAAAACGACTTCCCTCCTTTAGTATAACTACCCGTAAACTTCCAGTTACCATACGCCTTCTTCTTATCCACGACCGTCGGATCCACCTCGATCGGATACTCATATTCACCGGCATGCTCATCCACCGAAAGACTCAACATGTCCCCCGACACACTCATAGACACCGGCACAGGCGTCCCCGCGGCATCCACAGCCACCGGCGCAAGCACCCAAGCCAGCACCGACCCTTCATCAACAACCTCCACCTCACCAGGCCGACCCGCGGCCTGCACAAGACTCGCGCCTTCCCGCAACCCAACCCGGTAGAAAAGCTGCCGCGGACTTTCAACCGACCGAAGCAACGTATCCGCCTCAAAGCCAAGCGTCGTCGGTTTAGCCACCACATCCGCATCGGTCTGCGTGTTCGCAAAGACCACACTCGCGCCATCCAAAGAACCTTCAGACCCCCCCAGAGGATCACCCTGCGCATCCACCGGCTCCAACGACACACCGACACCAGGAAGCTGCACCCCTTCGCCCAACCGCTTCGGAATCCGAACCCCCACCACCGGAGTCTTCGGTTCAAACGCGCCCCCAACTTCAGCCAAACCGAGATCGACAGGCACCCGCTGACCCGGCCCAGCGTCAACCGCCATCGGCACCGTCGATTCGACCACCCCACGCCTACCTTCACCGAGATCAACCTGCGCTACGTCATCGCTCGGAAAGCCCGTGACGCTCTCACCCGCCGGCAACTTCGGCGGCCCACCCGCCGGTTCGTCCACCAATCCCGGAAAGGCTTCACCATCAGCCTTTTCCGCCTGTTCAGCGCTCAGGCCCTCGTACTTGGCCTGAGAAGCTTCCCTCGCGGCCACGGCTTCCGGGCTATCCCGCCGCGCTTCTTCGGCTTCGCTCACACCCTCGCCACCAAGCAACAATTGCGCCTCCGGCACCACCAACGGGCTTTCAAGCGACGACCCACCGGTACCACCCAGCGCCCGGGAGCCTTCCGCGAACGCGACGGGCAAAGCAATCGCCAGCCCCATCAGGCAGAAACCCAAGCACACAACCAGCGATCTCAGCGCTGCTTTCATCATCGCCCTCCGCACAACGCTCATTGCCGCTCCTTTGGCCTAGATTGCCGGGTAGCCGGAGGCGTCGCAGCCTCCGGCCCCCACAGATCCGCACGTGAGCCTCTCGACTCATACGGCTCGTGCCGTCCAGTTTTATTGGGATAGTGCATAGTGCCTCCAATGTGCGAATAGGTCAGGTTCCCTTGTTCGGACCCCTTGCAACCACGTCCGCGCTCGACGGTCACTGTGCTCCAGTCGTTTGTACTTCCGCCTCGCCCATCGCACCAGATGGCGGTCCATGCGATGGCAGAGTGGGCTGACCGCGCTCGGATAGAACGCGGTGTAATAAGCAAGCCAGCCCCCAATGACGGGGTTGACCTCCTTTGCGAGGTCATCGAGGGTCCGGTTCACGCGCCTATGCAGCCGCCATGATGCTGCCCGGCGGCTCATTTCGCTCAGCTTCCCCGGAGAGGCAGCCGGAAGGAAGCCGATAAAGGCCACTCCCAGACTTTTGTTCATCGCCCGCCGGGGTCGAAACGTGTAGCCGCAGAACGTGAACGAGACTTGCTCGTAGGTTCCCCGGCGATTGCTGTCCTTGCAATACACGATCTTGGTCTTATCCGGGTGGAGCTCCAACCCGACTTCGACCAGTCGGAGCGCGAGCGCCTCCCGCACATCGCGGGCCTGGTTCTCGCTGACGCAGTGGATCACCAGGTCGTCCGCAAAGCGCTCGAACGGGACGGCCGGGAACTCCCGCGCCATCCACATGTCAAACGTGTAATGCAGAAACAAGTTGGCGATCAGCGGCGAAATCGGGGACCCTTGCGGAGTTCCCTTTTCCCTTGGCACGAGACTGCCGTTGGTCATCAGCATCGGGGCTTTCAACCAGCGCTCCACATACAACAGGACCCATTTCTGGTCCGTGTGGCGCGCCAAAGCCTTCAGCGTCAGGTCCCACGGCACGGAGTCAAAGAATTTCCGGATGTCGACATCGAGCACCCAGTCCTTCTTGAAACCCCGCTCCCGGCAAACCGCGACCGCTTCCAGGGGCGAACGTCCGGGACGATAGCCGTAGGAGTCATCGTGGAAAACCTTCTCCACACTGTCCTCCAACGCCATCGCCGCCGCCGTTTGCGCAATCCTGTCAATGACATTCGGCACGGTGGCTTCATATTGAACCTCACGCAGCATTGGCTTGGGTTTGGGTAGGGATGTGAATAGAGTTGGTGATGCGTTCGCGGCAGGCCCGCTCGACGTCAGTGTCGAAGGGGATGCATAGCTGGTTTCTGGGGCCGCGGCGTGCTCGGAGCTGGCCGTGGCTGATCCAGTAGTAGATGGCTCCGCTTGAGACGCCGAGTCGCCGGGCGGCCTGCTCGACTGTCAGCTCGCCGTCTTGTGGACGCCAGCCGGGTGGCGAGGGAATCTTGTACTGCCAGCGCAGCCAGCGCACGGTCTTGAGGTCGAACTGGCGGCCGGTGCCGGTGCGCAGGCCAGCGGCGTGCAGCTCGGCAAGGAGTTCCTCGTTGGTGCTGGCGGGGCCGAGGCGCGTGAGTATCTCGATCGCTGCCGGGGGTGTTCGTCGTGCCTGCGCGGCTGTTTGTGGCCGTTTCACTGTGTGTTCTTCGGCTGCGCCTGAGCGCCAGCGGATCCCGACGCGTACCTCACGGTTCTCCTGCTCGGAGGTGAGTGTGACATCGCTGATGAGTGTGCGCAGCAGCCGCTTGCGGTCGCGCTCGGCGGTGGTCTCGGCGTTCCATAGTGCGGGGATGTCGCGCGCGAGCTGCTCGATCTGCTCACGCGAGGGCTCGAGCGCCGGCGTGGCTTGCTCGGCGAGCTCGGCTTCCGCGTCGGCGAGCTCGCGGAGCTTGGTCTCCCAGCGTGTCTCCAGGCTGCGAGCAACGAGGCGGTTCTCGGGCTCACAGGCATGGAAGGCACGCTCGGCACGGGCGGCCTCGTAGCTGGCGCGCTCAACTCGCAGCTCGATCGCTCGCGTGGAGCGCGTACGCCGCTCGGACACCTCATCCGCGGCAGCGAGCGCGAGCGCTATCTCCTGCGGCGTGAGCGCCGCAAGCAGCCGGTGCGCCGCAAGCAGCCGGTGCGCGAGAAGCTCATCGACGACACCCGCGGAGACGGAGCGGCAGGCAGGCGTGGCGGTGTGATCCGCACGGGAGTGTGAACATTCGTAGTAGCTGCCCTGCCGCCGGTGCGAGGTCGACATCATCCGCCCGCAGCCACCGCAGCGCACGATCCCCTGGCACAGCGCGCGGCCCTCCCTGGCCGGACGCGCACCCTTGCGGGTATTGTTGGCCTGCAAGCGCCGCTCATTGTCCAGGAAAGTCTCCCAGCTGATATAGCCTGGATGGTGAGACTGGATCACGACCGGCCACTCCGAGCGGGGCAGCTCACAGAGTTTTACCTTAATCGTGCCATCTGGTAAGACGACGCGGCGAGAGCGAAAGCGCCCGAACACATACGCCCCGGCGTACGCAGGGTTTGACAGCACCCCGATCGCGCGTGAATGCGTCAAGCGTCCCCAGCGCAGCTCGCCTGCCCACGCACCACCATAGGCGCGCTTGGGGAACCGCCGCCCGTCAAACTCGCCCACCACCCCGTACGCCGACCCCCTCTTCGCGAACGCGAAGAACACCTCCGCGACCGCGGCCCTGACCTCTTCATCGGGGTCGAGGATCGTCTGGTCGGCCTCGTCATAGACGAGGCCGACCGGCAGCGGGAAGCGTAGCTCGCCGCGCTCAGCCGCCGCGCGCTTGGCGCCCTGCAAACGGCCCGCGAGGATGTGCAGCTCGGCCTCTGACATCGTTCCCTTCAACCCGACCAGCAGACGATCGTTGAAGCTGCGCAGATCATAGATCCCGTCGGAGTCTACGATCAGCGTGTCAGTCAGGCCGCACAGCTCCAGCAGCCGCTGCAGATCCGCGGAGCTGCGCGCCAGCCGCGAAACCTCCAGGCCGAAGATCGCGCCGACCTCGCCGACGCACACCCGCCCGACGAGCTCCTTGAACCCCTCCCGCTCGCTCGCGGTACGACCCGAGACGCCCAGGTCTGAGTCGATCACCGCGATCCGCGGCTCCTCCCACCCCAGCCGCGCCGCCTCCTCCGCCAGCCCGTACTGGCGGTCGGTCGACTGCGTGTTGAACCGTACCTGCGCGAGCGTCGACTGGCGCACATAGATCACCGCCAGCCGCTCGCGGTGCGAACTCGTGACCTTCGCCGGGGCGCTCACCGGCCGCGCTCCCCGCGAGCGCCGCCTCCAGCATGTTGGCCAGCGCATGACACGCCTCGCCATCCATCCCGGCGCCCGCCCATCACTCCAGCGCCCGCCGGCGCAACAGCTCCAGGTTGATATGTGAAATCTCCGCCAACACAGCCTCGTGCCGCGCTGTCGCTTCGACCAGTGCACCGACCGTTCCCGCCATCGCCCCCGGCACGTAGATTGACCGGGCGCCCCCATCCCCGTGAATTGCCAGATACAGGTACGGGCCATGCAACTCGCCCCGCGCGCAGCGGCACTCCGCGCGACCGCAACGCCTGCCCTGACGCTGCAACGTTCCACGCAGCGTCGCCTGCGGATCCTCCACCGACCGCGCCAAGCGCCGCCGCCGCGCCCGCAGCTGAGAAACACTCAACTCGCTGAAGCTCACGCCGTCCGCCATCTTGTGCTCTATTCGCGCACAACATCAGCAATCCTTCCCCGCCACCAGCGACCCACCGATCACGCCCACCACAACCACGAGCTCGGCGAGCACCTCCACCGTCAACGGGCCCGAAGCCGGCTCCCCACCACGATCCGTCGCATCCTCGGGCAACGACACACTCCCCAACGGCCCGCCCTCGCACACATACACACGCGAACCCGCAAAACGACGCACGAACAAGACCGGCAAACACTCCCCCACAAGCGGGTGAAACGGATGCGTCACCACCAACGAACCAAAAGACTCGTTGGACAACGACGCGGTATAACGTGACCGTCGGGATGCCGAGCCGCCTCGACCCCTTCTTCTTCGGGATATCCACCGCACGGACCGGCCCGGGGAAATACGACCCCGACGACATGCGATTCCACAGAACAAACAGGCGATCTTTCAACCCCTGCTCAAACTGCTCGATGCTCACGCCGTCGGCCCCGGCTGACCCGCCCTTCTCTCTCACCTTCAACCACGCATCCCACAACAATTGCTTGGGGATGACACACGACTTTCCCTCAAACCTTGGCTCACGCATGTGCTTCCTCCCTTACGGTTGAGCGCACACTCAAGCCAGGACGACCCCGCCCCTTGGCTCCACCCCCGCTGCGATACGCGCGGGCTTCACAGCTACTACGGGCGAGTCCGCCAGCGCTCCCGGCGACGGTACTCTGCTCCTCACGGATTCTGCCGCTTGGAGTCCTCCCTCTCGCCACCAACCCTTCAGCGGCGGTTTCCGGGTGCGCCTTCACACGTTCCATAGAAGCGCCTCGGTCGGGTTCATGCTGCCTATATGCCGGATGCCGCCTGGGCAATAAAACGGGTAGCCCCCAGACTCCTCCCAGGGTACAAACACTGACCCTGGTTTCGACATCGACTACAACTTTCGACACGTCAACGGCAGAGGACATACTACGTCCATCGCTCATCTCCCCGACCCGCACCTGACGCGGTCTAGCCACGCCTTTTCCCACGACGTTCTCCACAACGGTCTTCAGCCAATGCAGATGTGGGCGGTTTAGCGCCTGCCCCCGAAGGCCGACGCTGGAGGGCCAAACAACCTCCATCGCTTCTACAGCACCGCAATCAACAGGACCACCATCAATCATGCTGCTTCCTGCCTCCTGCGTTCGTGTTCACAATACCTGTGGTTGACATTGCTCTCACTACTCACCCCAGCGCCACGGTGATACGCCGCGCGGTGGCGGCCACCCTGGGACCGAGCTCCTTCAACAACCGCTCGCGGGCGTACGCCTGCGCGGGAACCGCTAGCTCCACCGCGGCGACCGCGGCGCCCTCCCCGTCCACGACGACGACGGCGAGGCCCCGCCGGCCGGCGAGCAGCTCCTCGTCCTCCACCGCCACCCCACCGTCCGCGGCGATCCGCTCAAGCTCCGCGCGCAGAGCGGTCTTCGTCACGATCGTCCTGGGGCCGCGCTTGGTCAAGCGCAGCTTCGCGATCAAATCCCGCTGCCCCGCGTCGGGCAGGCGCGCCAGGAGCGCCTTACCCGCGGCGGAGCAATGGACGGGCAGGCGCGTGCCCAGCCCGATACCCACGTCAACCGCGTACTGCCCCTGCCGGGACCCCGGCCAACGGTCAATGTAGGCAACCTCGGCCCCCCCAAGAACCCCCAAGCTCGCGGTTCGCCCGGTCTGAGCTCGCAGCTTCTTCAGATGCTCGCGGGCGATGCGGCGGACCACCATCGAGTCGAGCAGCGAGAGCCCTACGTTACAGACGAGCGAGGAGAGCCTGTACTTGCGCGATGACACCTGCTCGAGGTAGCCGAGCGTGACCAGCGTGCTCGCATAGCGGTGCGTGGTGGAGCGTCCCAAATCGAGCGCCTCAGCCATCTCGGCGATCCCACGCACCGGGTGTTCGGCGTTGAAGCAAGTGAGCATCCCCAGGCCGGCTACCAGCGAAGAGGAAAACTTGCCGGGGTGCTCAGGATCCAGTGGCTTCGACATCGCTCAAGACCGATCCGTCATGTCAGGCACGGTGCCAGCGGGGTTGCGGGTCAGGGCGGCGGGCCGATTTCCCGGAGATGGCGAGCTGGCCAGGCTGGGCGTGGGCGAGAGTGCATGGATCGCGCGGGCGACCCACCGCCTCCTCGACGGCGGGCGCCCGTGGCCTCCCCGATCGCGGTCTGCCGGTGAGACGACGAGCCGCACGTTCCCCGAAGCGCCCGGCCCGCCGCCCACTGGACTCCCTCCCGCACCCCTGCCGGGCCGGCGCCCCTGCGATGGCGAGATTCCACGGACCCTTCACGCGGCAGATGATGCGGCCAGCCGAGCGTCTTGAAAAGAGACGTTGTTAGGTTTCAACATTGTGAGTACGGTTGGACTTTTTTGTTTCTGACCCTCAGCGTGGGCTGGTGGGGATGATTTGGCGTGTCGGGCCAAGGTGTCTGGGGCCTGCTGTCGAGGGCACCGACGACGGCTGCCGGCCCGAACGAGCAGGAGGGCGGTCGTACCCGGCGATCCTGGCGTGTCGAACTTCGACTACGCTGTACGGTTCAATGAGGGCAGAGGCCGCCGCAGACACGAGTGTCGGGACGATGCGCTCGCCGGTCTACTGGGCGCTGCTGGGGCTCGTGATCGCGCGGCCGAGCTACGGGTATGAGCTGGCTACACGATACGAACGCGTGTACGGCCGCTTGCTGCCCATCAGCGGCAAGTCGCAGATCTACAAAGGGCTCGACGCGTTGGAGAGCCGGTCGATGATCAGCGGGACCGAAGCGCGCGCGGTCTCCAGCGGCACAGACCGTCAGCCCAAGCCCTACTACCGTGCCACCACCAGCGGCGAGCGTAGATATCGAGAACGACTGATCGGGCAGATGCGCGAGGACCGCCGCCGCTCGCAACTCGTGGTTCGTCAGTTGGCGGTCTACACGAGCAAACCGCTGACGGCGCTCGAAATCCTCGAGAGCGGTGAGGCGGCGTGCGTGGAGGAGGCCCTCCGGGCATCGAACTCTCCTTCATCGGAAGGCTCCCCGGCTGACGCCAGCTCGGAGATAATCGAGCGGCTGGTCGGCGAGGAGAGCCGTCTGGCGATGGGAGCGAGGCTCCCGTGGATCGAGTATGCCCGCCGCGAGTTCAGGGCGCTCGCTGAACGTCGGGGTCCGCGGCGATGAGCCTGCTTGAGCTCGAGCGCGTCAGCAAGCGCTACGGCCGTGGGCCGGGCGAGCGCGTCGTGCTGCGCGACGTCTCGCTGGAGCTCGACGCCGGCGAACTGGTGGCGGTCTGGGGCATGCGGCGCTCCGGGCGCTCGACGCTGCTGCGCATCGCGGCCGGCATCGAGCACCCGGACACGGGCGTCGTGCGCTTCGCCGGGCGCGACCTGGCCGCACCGCGGAGCAGCGTGCTGGGCGGCGGGATCGGCTACTGCCAGCGGGCGTTTCGCCCCACCGAGGGGCAGGCTCGTGCTCGACGAGCTGATGGTCGGCCTGCTCGCGCGCGGGAGTCCCGCCGTCGAGCGGCCGCGATCGCGCGCCCGCGCGGCGCTTGGAGCGCGCCGGCGCGGAGCAGTGCGCCGCGCGCGATGCCGGCACGAGCTCGACAGCGCCGAGGCCGTGCGCGTGGCGATCGCCCGCGCGCTCGCCTCTGAGCCGCGCGCTGCTGGTGATCGACGAGCCGGCCAAGGGCGTCGATCTGCTCGAGCGCGACGGGATCCTCTTGCTGCTGCGCTCGCTCGCCGACGAAGGCATCGCGGTGCTGACGAGCACCGGCGAGACGACCGGGCTCTCCGGCGCCGACCGTGCGCTGTCGCTCGGCGACGGCGAGCTGCGCGGCAGACGGCGGCCCCGAGCTCGCCCCGGTGGTGCCCGCTGCGCCGTCCAGCCGGGCGGCAGGCGAGCGCGTGAGCGACCCTGCCTCAGCGCACCCGGCGAGGGTCGCTGTGAGCCATGCTGGAGCTCGAGGAGGTGGTCAAGCACTACCGCGGCGCGGGCGAGGAGGTGCGCGCCGTCGACGGCGTGAGCCTCACGCATCGCACCGGGCGAGATGGTCGCCCTGCAGGGCCCAGCGGCTCGGGCAAGACGACGCTGCTGCTGCTGATCGCCGCGCTGCTGCAAGCCCGAGCGAGGGCACGATCCGCTACGCCGGACGCGACCTCGTCCTCGCTCTCGGAGAACGAGGCGTGCGACTACCTGCTGCAGCGACGTCGGCTTCATCTACCAGAGCTTCCAGCTGATGCCTCGCGTCTCGGCGCTGGAGAACGCGGCGATGAAGCTGCTGCTCGGGCGGAGTCGGGATGCGCGAGGCGCAGGCGCGCGCGCTGCCGTGGCTGGAGCGCGTCGGCCTCGGCGACCGTCTGGAGCACACTCCCGAGGAGCTCTCCGGCGGCGAGCGCCAGCGCGTCGCGATCGCGCGCGCGCTCGCGGGCGAGCCGCGGCTGATCCTCGCCGACGAGCCGACCGGCAACCTCGACAGCGCCCGCAGCCGCGAGATCGTCGAGCTGCTGCGCTCGATCGCCCACGAGCGCGGCGCCGCGCGTGCTGCTGGTCACCCACGACCCCGAGGCCGCGGCGCTCGCCGACCGGCGCTGCACGCTGCGCGACGGCAGGCTCAGCGAAGGCCACCTCGACAGCGACGAGCGCAAGTCTCGTCGTGCACCGCGCTCGCACTCGACGACCGCGCAGGAGTGAGCGCGCTCGCAACGCCCTGAGCCGCTGAAGGCGCGTGCCCTGATGCGGCCCTACGCGCTCGTGTACCTCTACCGCAGCCGGCTGCGCGTGCACGCCGTCCAGGAGCTGCTCGCGGGCCTCGGCGTCGCGATCGCCGTGGCGCTCGTGTTCGCGACCACGGTCGCCGACGGCAGCATCGCCGGCTCGGCCGGCGAAGTGGTGCACGCGGTGATCGGTCCCGCGAACCTGCAGCTGCGCGCGCGCGGCGCCGACGGCTTCGACGAACGCTGCTCGCGCGCGTGCGAACGCCTGCCCGGCGTCAAGCAGGCCGCGCCGCTGCTGGAGCAGACCGCGACGATCGTCGGCCGCACGGCACGCCGCGTCACCGTCGATCTCGCCGGCACCGACATGAGCCTCGCGGTGCTCGACGGGCTCGCCCACACGCTCCCGATCGCGACCCTCTCGCCCGGCGGGATCGGCCTCAGCAGAGCGAGCGCCGCAGCGAACTCGGGATCGCGCATCCGGGCGCACGCAGACGACAGCGACGGTGTCGCTGCGAGCTGCGCGGCACGCGCCACTCGCGCTGAGGGTCTCCGCGGTGCTCGGGACCCGAAGCGGTCGGCGCGCTCTCGCAGGCGCACGGTCGCGGTGATGCCGCTGGCGGACCTGCAGCAGCTCGCGGCCTGCAACGGACGGATCACGCGGATCCTCGTCCAGACCGAGCCCGGACGCGAAGCGGCGGTGCGCGCCGAGCTGCAGACGCTCGCCGGCGGGCGGCTCACGGTCGCGGCGGCCGACCAGGACGTCGCGCTGCTGCGCCAGGCGCTGCGCCCGAGCGATCAGGCGAGCGGGTTCTTCGCGGCGATCAGCGCGCTGCTCGGCTTCCTGTTCGCGTTCAACGCGATGCTGCTGACCGTCCCCGAGCGCCGCCAGGCGATCGCCGATCTGCGCCTCGTCGGCGCCAGGCGCACCGCGATCGTGCAGATGGTCATCTTCCAGGCGCTGTGCCTGGGGATCGCCGCCTCGCTGGTGGGGCTGCTCGCCGGCTACGTGCTCTCGCTGGGGGTCTTCCACCAGTCCACGGGCTATCTCGCCGAGGCGTTCACGCTCGGCACGCAGCACCGTCGTCGGCGTGCGAGCCGCTGCTGCTGTCGCTTCTCGGCGGGGTGCTGGCGACCTGCCTGGCCTCGGCGGTGCCGCTGCTCGACCTGCGCCGCGGGCGCGCGCTGGACGCCGTCTACTGCGAAGAGCGGCGTGCCCGGCAACGCGCTCGGCCGGCGACGCCCAGCGAGCGCCTGGCGCTCGCCGCCGCCGGCCTGCTGGCGCTGGCGACCGCGCTGTTCGTGCTGCGCGCCCTCGCTCGCGCTGCGCCGCGTGCGCGTGCTCGCGCTGGCGACCGTGCTCGCGGTGCCGCTGGTATTCGCCGGCGTGCTGCGCGCCGCCGCGAGTCCTGGCCGAGCGCTACCAGCGGCTCACGATCCTGCCGGTCGCGCTCACCTCGCTGAGGGCCACGACGCTGCGCTCGCTCGCGCTGGCCGCGACCGGCGCCGTCGCGCTGTTCGGCAGCGTCGCGCTGGGCGGCGCGCGCGACGATCTGCTGCGCGGCATCACGGCTTCGCCCACAGCTATGTCGCCGACGCGGACATCTGGGTCATCAACCCGGGCGACAACCAGGCCGCCGTCGAGGCCTTCCCGGCGCTGCCTACGCGGCCGCGCATCGCTCAGATCGCCCGGGGTCGCGAGCGTGCGCAGCCTTCCAGGGCGGCTTCCTGGAGCTCGGCGACCGGCGCGTGTGGATCATCGCCCGCCCGCCCGGCGCCGAGCCGGCAAGTGCTCGAAAGCCAGATCGTCGACGGAAACGCCTCGACGCAGCGCGCTCACGCGTCTGGCCGAAGGCGGCTGGATCGCCGTCTCCAAGCAGATCGCCGAAGAACATCACTGCGCGAGTCGGAGGCACGCTGACCCTGCCGACCCCGACCGGCGAGCCCGCTTCAGGGTCGCCGCGACCACGACCAACCTCGCCTGGCCCCCCGGCGTGATCTTCATGAGCACCGCCGACTACAGCCGCGCCTGGGGCAACTCGGCGCCGACCGCGCTCGGCGTCGATCTCCGGCCGGGCGCGAACGCTCGCAGCAGCGCGCCGGGCGATCGAGCGCACGCTGGGACCGACCAGCGGCCTCGAAGTGTCGACCGCCGCACGCCGCGCAGCGAGGATCGACGCGCTGCGAGCGAAGGGCTCGGCCAGCTCGGGGAGATATCGACGCTGCTGCTGCTCGCCGCGATCCTGGCGATGGCCGCGGCCCTGACCTCGGCATCTGGCAGCGCCGCGCCTCGCTGGCGGGCACTGCGGCTCTCCGGCGCGAAGCCCCATCGCCTGCGGCGCATCCTGCTGGTCGAAGCGGCGCTGATGCTCGGCGCGGGCTGCGTGACCGGCGCGCTCGCGGGGATCTACGGCCAGGTCGTGATCGACGGCTACCTCGCGACACGTCACCGGCTTCCCGGTCGCGAGCTCGCCGCGGGCTGGCGGCCGCTGGAGATCTTCGTGCTCGTGATCGTCGTCGTGCTGGCGATCGTGGCCGTCCCCGGCTGGCTGGCCTCGCGCGTGCCCCCCGCGCTCGCCCTGGAAGAGGAGTAAAAACGCCGCGCAAATAGCGCCCCGTGCGAGCACACCACAGCTCCTGGGCGGGCTACGCTCGCGCGCGGTGTCCGTTTGACGATCGCCGGCTCTTGGCGCAGGCGCACGTGGCGCTGGTGCTCGCCAACGCGCGCTACTGGCCGACCGTCGCGCCCCTCGTGCGCACGCAGCTCGCGCGCTAGGAGCAGCGCGCGGGGGCGATCGAGGACCCGGTCCTGCGGGCGCTGGCGCTCGAGAAGCTGCAGCGACCAGCGCTTCAACGCCGAGGCAGCAGCGACGCTCGCGACACTCGCGCCGAGGGCACACCGCAAACATGCGCGTGCAGGCGATCGTCGCGCTCGAGGTGATGTACGACTATCTGGACGGGCTGACCGAGCAGCCGGTCTCAGACCCTCTCGGCAACGGCCGCCACCTATCCCAGACGTTCACCGACGCGATCGGCATCCACCGCGAACCCACAGGCGACTACTACGCCCTGAGCCCACAATCAGAGGACCGCGGGTACCTACAGGCGCTGGTCGGCGACGCACGCGATGCACTGGCACGGCTGCCAGCCACAGACGCGATCACCGAGGTTGCACAGCGCTGCGCACCCCGATTCGCAGAGGCACAGATCCGAGCCCACGCAGTCACCAGCCTCGGGAGCGACCAGCTCCAGGAGTGGGCCACACGCCACGCGCAGGGCACGACCCTCAGCTGGTTCGAGTACTTCGCGGGCGCGACATCCACGGTGCTCGGGCTGCACGCGCTGATCGCCGCCGCAGCAGACCCCCACACCACCCCCGGGGACGCGACCCAGATCGACGCTCTCTACCTATACATCGGCGTGATCGTCACCATGCTCGACAGCGTCATCGACCACGAGCGCGACATGAAAAGCACCGGCAAACCGGGGTACGCCCGCTACTACGAGGACCGCGCCCAGCTCCTACGAGGACTCACCAACGCCACCCGCCAGACAATGAGCCGCGCCCGCTACGCCCCCAACGCAGCACACCACATCATGACGCTCGTCGGCGTGGTCGCCTTCTACACCTCAGCACCAACCGCGAGGAGCCCATTCGCCGCCCCCGTCACCGCGCACATCCAGCGAGAACTCCGACCGCTCATCACACCGACGCTCGCGGTCATGCGCACCTGGCGTCTGGCCAAGAGGCTACGCCTCTGGTGGCAGGGCGAACCAGCCACGACCGGCCAACCAGCATGACCGCCGCCACCGCGCGCGAGGATGCCCATCGGCCCCGAGATCGTCCACGAGACCGCGCACATCACGCTCCTGCGCGCCCCAACGCAGAACGGGCACCTCGCGCTACTCTTCTACGCCGCCGGCGAAGTCCCCGTCTGGGCGCCGGTCACGCTCTCCGGCCTTCTGCTCCCCGCCCCCGCGCCATTCGGCGGGCGCATCGACATCAACGTCCCGCTGATCACCAGCCTCCCCGGAGCACCCGACGTCGCGGTCGTCAAGCTGCGCTCCACGATCGGACCAGAACACCTCACCTACTACGAACGCCTCCACCGCCACAGAGTCGGCTACCACCCCAAGGGCATCCTCCTCCCCGACAACTGCCCCCACGGAGGCTTCCCATTCGCCGCCACCTTCACGTTTCTCGATGGCAGCCACACCAACGCCCACACCACTGTGCCCTGCCCGACACGTTGAAGACAGCCCGTCTCAACTCGGCGACGGGCGCGGGAAGGACGATGGAGAGGACGGGGGCGACGGCGCCGCTCGCGGGTGAGGTGTGACCGACTGTCGTGAGAGGCGCTCGAAGTCTCCGTAGGCGTTGACTCGCGCCCGTGTCCCCGTGAAGACACATCATCACTTCAGGCAGGTTCCCGGGCTGTTCAGATGCCCGCCAGCAGCCTCTCAATGCCCTTCGACCTGCGCCGCGCTCCGTCGAGCGTGCTCCTCGCCACTGGCTATCGCCGTGGCTCCACTCCGAGCGCTCTAGCACCGCGAAAAAGCCAAACAGACTAGATGCACTGTGCCAGAGCGTGACAGTTTCGGGTGGTACGATCTCGGGGTGATGATGACGGCTGCGAGCATCGGTGCGGGGCAGGCGGCGGGCTACAGCGCGTACCTGGAGTCGCGGACGGTCGCGCCGTCGCGCGGGGACTACTACCTGTCGGCGTCGGGCGAGCCGACGGAGGCCCAGGGGGTGTGGCATGTGCTGGATGAGACCCGCGAGCGGCTCGGCCTGGAGGCGGGCGAGGCGGTGCGCGCGGAGCAGCTCGTCGCGTTGATGGAGGGCCGCCATCCGGTGAGCGGGGAGTTCATTCGCCAGGCGGGCGCGGACGGCCGGCGCGCGGGCGGGATCGACTTGACGTTCAGCGCGCCGAAGAGCGTGTCGGCGGTGTGGGCGCTTGGCTCCGAGGAGCAGCGCGCGGGCGTGGAGCTCGCGCACGGTCGGGCGGTGTCGCGTGCGCTTGAGCATCTGCGGGGCGAGGTCGCCGGTCGTCCGTGAAGGCGCGGGCGGGCAGGTGCTCGTCCACTGCGCGGGATGTGCTGGCGGCGGAGTTTCGTCATACGACCGCGCGGGGTGTCGCGGGTGGTGAGCGCGCCCGACCCGCAGCTTCACAGTCATGTCGTCGTGACGGGGGTGGTGCGTCAGGATGGGCAGTTCGCGGCGGTCGCGAGCCGCCCGTTGTTCCGGGCGGCGCGGGAGCTGGGCGCGTTCTACCGCGGCGCGCTCGGCCGAGGAGCTGCAGGAGCAGGGGTATGAGGTCGAGGCGGGCACGGGCCGCGGGGGCGGTACTTCGAGGTCGCGGGATCTCGGAGGGTGTGCGGGAGGCGTTGAGCGGCCGCAGTCGTGAGGTGTGGTTGGCGGCTGAGCGTTTCCGTGCGCGCTACGGCCGTGCGCCTGAGCGCGATGAGCTTCGCAACGTCAAGCTCGAAAACCGGCAGGCGAAGATGCCGCAGAGTCGCCCCGAGCTTCAGGCGACATGGGAGCAGCGCGCCGCCGGCCGAGCACGTCGACCGCGCGCATGTGGAGGGCTCTGCAGGCCGCGCGGCCGGGCGGCGTGCAACGCAGCGGACGAGGCGGGCTGGCGGGAGCGGGTGACGGACTCGTTGACGGCGGAGGGCGCGACGTTCAGCTGAGCGGGAGCTGCGCGCGAGCGTGCTTGAGCAGGGCGTCGGCGAGCTTGAAGCCCGAGCGGGTCGCCGAGCACGCGCGCGAGCTGGTCGCCTCGGGTGAGGTGATCGAGCTTGAGGGCGGGCGGATGACGACTCGCGAGATCAGGGGCATGGAGCAGGCGATCCAGGCGCGGGTGCAGCGAGATGGCGGCCGGCACCGGTGCGGCGGTAAGCGAGGAGGCCCGGAGAGCGGCGGTGAGGGAGGTCGCCGAGCGGATCGGCGGCGCCGTTGAGCGCCGAGCAGCAGCAGGCGCTCGAGGTGCTCGGCGGCCCGGAGCGCGCGGCGGTGCTCGTCGGGCAGGCCGGCGCGGGCAAGGGCGTGGTGATCGACGCGGCGGTGCGCGCCGAGCAGCACGCGGGCCGTGAGCCGATGGGGTGTCGCGGTGGCCGGTGACACGGCCGAGCGGCTGGGCCGGGAAAGCCCCGTCGCTTGGAGGGCAGGACGATGACGTTGGATTCGCTGGTCGCCAAAGCCCGCACCGGGAGCATCACGTTGGATGAGCGGCAGCACGGTGTATTTCGATGAGGCGCGGGATGGCTGATACCCGCCGCCTGGACGCGCTGAGCGAGGTGGTCGCGCGAGTCCGGGGGGAAGCTCGTGGTGATCGGTGACGCGCGCCAGCTCCCCGCGATCGGCGCCGGCGGCCTATTCGAGGAACTATCAGAGACCGCGCCGACCGCGCGGCTGTCAGGAGGTGCAGGCGCACGAGTGACCCGGAGGAGCGCCGGGCGTGGGCGGATTTGCGCGCGGGGCGCGCGGAGCAGGCGATGGCTCACTACCAGGCCCGCGGGCAACTGCACTTCACCGACACTCGCGAGCAGGCGCTCGAGGGAGCGGTCAAGCAGTGGGCCGAGCTGGCCGAGCGCGACGGCGTGCAAGCCGGGTCGCGCTGATGTCCGATGCGTCCACCGGCGGAGATCGACAGGATGAACGCCCGTGCGCAGCACCTCCGCGCCGAGCGCGGCGAGCTCGGCGAGACAGGAGGTCGAGCTGCCCGACGTCGCCTACGGGTTGCGTGAAGGTGACCGCGTTGCGTTCGTCGCCCAGCACCGTCCCGAAGGGCGAGCGCCGGGTGGAGAACGGCACCCGCGGGGAGATCATCGGCGTGGACCCCGAGGAGCAGCGGGTGAAGGTGCTGACCGACGGCGCGGCCGCGAGGTGACGGTCAGGCGGCGAGGACCTGTCGAGTCTGCGTCTCTCCTACGCGCAGCATCTCTACCGTCAGCAGGGCGCGACCGTCATCGCGCGGTCGTCGTCACGGGGGGCTGGCAGACCAGCCAGGAGGGCGCCTACGTGCAGGCATCACGCGCGCGAGAGGGCACCGACTGGCATGTCGCCAGGGAGGACCTTGGGACCGAGGGTGTGGACGCTGAGCGGGTCGGGAGCGCCTGGCGGAGCTGATGCGCGCCTCGCGCGGCACAGCTACCCTCCCTCGCGTTCCGCGCGATCACGCCGGCGGCACGGATGTGGGCGAGGAGCTTGAGCGCTCCACCGCCCGCCAGCTCGCACCCGACACCGGCCTTCAGCGGGATGCGGGGATGGGCGCGGTGTGAGCCGCGTCGCGATCACGCTGGACGAGCACGCGCTCGCGGAGCTCGGCCGCCGCGCGCAGGCCGACGGTGAGCCGGCAGCCAGGACGGCAGCGCGGTTCGTCCGCGACGGGCTGCTCAGCACCCAAGCCCAGGCCGCCGGCGAGCAGCCGACGCCCGAGCGACGCCCAACCGGAGCCAAGGGCGAGGGTCGCGGGGTCGCCGGGGTGGCTCGAGCCGCCCGGCGAGCGGGAGCGCTGGCGGCGCGAGCTGTGGGCCGCCGGTCTGCGCGCTGGCGGAGCGCTACCCCCGCGTCTTCTCAAAGCTCGTCGCGGACTGGTGGACAGACCGCGCAGCTCATCGAGGTTCTCGGCGCGCTGAGCGCGTGGCGCTCCCAGCTCGACGCGGGCGAGAACCCCGACCCCCGCGCGGAGCTGCTCTTCCACGACCGCCTGGAGCTCCTCGAGCGCCAGCTCACGCAGGCGGGCGACCCGACCGCCGCACGGTTCAGCGGCGGGCCGCCGCCGTCAGAGTGGCTGGCATAGCCGCTCGCGGCCGGCGCGCGCGAGCGCCGGCCAGTCGCAGTCGGTGAACCCGGGCGCGCCGGGGAACAGGTCGAGGCGTGATCGGTTCCCTGCCCTGGGGTAGCGCGAGGGCGCGGCCCTGCGGGCATCGCACGGAGGTCCGCGGGGTGGATCGCGCGCTCGCGCTGCTGCGCATAGGAGTGGCTGTCCCCGCCGGTGTAGGTCCGGCCGAGCCGCTCGACCTGGTGGGAGGTCGAGGTGTTCTCCCCGATCTGCGCGCGCCACACCAGCTGCTCGCCGCAAGCGTCGGAGACGAGCTGCGCGGTGTAGGGGTCAGCGACCCCGGCGAGCACAAGCCGAAGTGCCGGCGTCGACCACATCGTCGCGGTCTCGTGCTCACCCCACCGCGCCCGCGCCTGGCTCATGTCCTGCACCCCCAGCACCGGGACGATGCCCTGCTGGATACCCTCGCTCAGCAGGCGTGGCAGCGAGCGGATCGGCGCGATGTTCGCGACCTCATCCAGTGCGAGCAGCAACGGGCCGCTCAAGACGCCCCTCCGGGGTGGTGATCGCGAGGTCGATCGCGTGCGCGCACAGCCCGTCCAGGACAGCGGCGATCAACGGTGCGAGCTCCTGCTGGATACGCGACGGGGAGATCACATACAACGTGCCCCGCTGGGCGAGCAGCTCCCCGAGGTCGATCTGCGGCGTGAGGCTCGGGTCCGCGCTGTCCCGGACCGCCGCACGGGAGGCCCACGCAAGCGCGACCTGCGCAGTGCCCAGCACCGAGGTGCGGTAGTCCCCGACGGCCTGCGCGCCGACCCCCGAGAGCTCCTCCAGCGCGATCTGCGCCCCCGCGTTGCGGAGGATCTCCGCGGGCTGGGAGAACTCCGAGCGGCCAAGCCACCCCCGCGCCCTGTCCATCCCCCCGCCCGAGAGCGCCGCGGCGTGAAACAACGGGGCCAACAGCGCCCGCGCGGCGACCGCGAAGTGCTCACCGTGACGGACTGTCTCATCCTCGCCGACGGGTGAGAGCATCGCCGCCGCGACCTCCACCGCGCCGTCCCACGTTCCGCACCGCGTCAACGGGGAGAACCCGACGGTGGCCTCCGGGTGCCCGAGGGAGCCGGTTGGGTCATACACCGCGACCGGGCCGCACTGTGCGCGGTGCCCGGCGGTCGCGAGGATGTCGCCCTTCGTCGAGGTCACGAGCGCCGGGCCCGTCCCAGCACGCCAGCGTCGGCGCGATCACCTTCCGCGTCTTACCCGACCGTCGGCGGGCCGACGATGATCGCCGCGCAATCCGCCGGCGAGCGCAACACACCACTCGCGGTGTGACCCGCCCACACGTGCGTCCCAGCGATCGACCCCTCGGGCTGCGCGACCCACGGATCATCCGGTGCACCAACATTGACCGGCGTCTCCTCGGGGGTCCCGGTGGGCGGCCAGCTCACCGACCAGCCACACGCCGCCCGCGACGCACCCCGCGAAGCTCACAAGCGCCAGCAGCAGACTCACGACGCTCACGGCCAACGCGAGGGGTCAGGCCACCGCGGCGCGCTCGACTGGCCCGGTGGCCGCGGAGGCCTCGGCTGCCGCGGCGCCAAAAGCGGAGAGCGCAACGGCTCAGGCCCACCAGGCGGCCCAGGGTATTTCGGCTCCCGCCGGTTGACACCCGGCGCGAGCACCATCCCCAACGCCAGCAGCAAGAACATGACCAGCCCCATCGCGACGGGCGAGGCACCGAGAATCGCCCCGAGAGGGTAACGCGGCCCCGGGCCCGCAATCCCGTGATTGAGAAACCCGCCGTGCCCCGCCTTCCACGCCGTAGCCACCGGCCCTGCCCATAGCGGCCACACCACCCACAACACCACCGTGAGCGCCCCCGCCGCGTAGAGCCGCTCACGCCAACGCAGCTCATCAAGCTCGACCGGGCGCAGCACACCGTTACACGCCGCGCAGCAGAACAGCCACCCGAACAACGGCACGAACACGGGCGCCGCCCACCACCCAAACTGCAGGCCGACCGCCGTGAACAACGCATTCAACGTCAACACCACCGCCAAGACCACCGCGCCGCCAACGATCATCACGAGCATCTGCGCGTCCTGATCGGCCTCCTTCTCCGCCCGCGAACGCCCAGCGAACAACGACTCAGCCCACCCCGGCGGACGATCCAACCGCCCACCCCGACCCCGCGCACCACCCCAACGAGGATCACGAGCACCCATCACTCCACCTCCCTCTCTGGTCTCTCAGCAAGGCTCGCCAGCAACGCCGCCTCGGTTCTCGGCTTGAACGCGACACGCCTCACCTCACGACCCGCGCCACCCGACGGCCCCGGATACGACACCCGGCCCCGTCCAGGACGCCCCGCGAACTGCCCATCCAGCCACTCCTCGAGCATCACCCGCGTAAAACGCAGATGACGCCCGACCCGCAGACACGGCAACTGCCCCAGCCGCGCCGCATCCCGCACCCACGAGACCCGCACATTCAACAACGCCGCCGCCGCCGCGCTATCCAGCAACGGCTCCGCCAACGACACCTCCAGCCGCCCACCGGCCACGGCACCATCCCTGCGGCTTCCACTCCTACTCGCATCCATCAAGCACGCTCCTTCCATACGCATCCAGTGGACAGCGGATCGGTTCGCTCGCTCGCGGCGTACACACTCCATAGACGCGCGAGCGACGCAGACGCCCCCCCGCAAACGAGAGAGTCCCCGCGCAGGGCCCGGCCAGCTCAGAAGTCATGTCGTCGTGTCTCGCCATAAAGCAGCTCCATTCCTTCGTCGCGGAAGAGGCCCCCATTCCCCCGAACAAATTTCGCGGGCGCAAAAACCCCCTATATGGGTATTGACCCTGAGATCGCCAAACCGGCCATCCAATTTTTCGCGAGCCCCACGGGCCAGCGCCCGCAAGACGCTCGCTACGCCGCCACTTCGCCCACGACTGCGCCCGGCCAACGGCCCGTCAGGCAGGCCCGCCAAGGCGCCGTCCTCCGGCGACACCGCGCGAGAGCCAGGGCGCCAACCCCGTCAACAGCAGCACCCAGGGGCGATGGATCGCCAAGCGGTCAGACCCGCGCCGCGGCAGCGCGATGCGAGGCCAGAACCCTCACGGCACTCTTGAGGTTGCGGCCGGGTGGCCGCCGCTACGTGCACCCGAGGCGTCGGGCTGCGCCCTCCTTGTCGATCATGGTCCTCGACGGCTTGACACGGGTCGTTGGCCCAGAGCCCTATAGGCCGGCGAGGGAGCCGTAGGCCCGGGTACAATCGGCGCGCAATGCGTGCATTGGCGTCCTCCGCGCTGAGTGGGACGGCCGTCAGGGAGCGGCGGCGATGAACGCTGTCGCGACCGAGGAGATGATCGAGCGCGCCGGCCGTGCCCTGATCGACGCGGCGCCGGCACACGCCAAGGTGATCTTGTTTGGCTCGCGTGCCCGCGGCGACGCGGACGAGGGCAGCGACTTCGACTTCCTGGTCATCGAGGACGAGGTCGAGAATCGCCTCGCCGAGGCCGTCAGGCTCCGCCGCGCTCTCGGAGACTTCAATGCCCCGGTCGACCTGATCGTCATGGACGCCGCACTCGCTGAACGGCGAGCGAAGGTACGGGGCACGATGGTGCACCGCGCGTTTCGTGAGGGACGTGTCCTCGCCGAATCCTGAGCAGGTCGAGTACGCCAAGGTGCTCCTGCGCCGGGCGAAGGGCGACCTCCAAGCCTGCCGGAAGCTCGCCGACGACACGGAGATCGACGACAATAACGTGGGCTTTCTCGCTCAACAAACTACCGAGAAGGCCCTGAAGGTCGCGCTCGTGCTGCAAGACGCCGAGCTGCCGCTCACGCACGATCTCGGGTTCCTCGTGCGGCGGGTACGCGAGTCGGGCATCGAGCCTCCAGGCGAGCTATCGGACGTCCAGTGGCTCACGCCCTGGGCAGCGGAACTCCGCTACGACGAACCGATCGCTCTCGATCGAGCAGCCGCGCTGGCGGTGGCCGAGAGCGCCACCGCCTGGGCGGAATCGCTGTTCGATGACTCGGCCTCCGATGTTCCCCCCACCCAAAACCGGGAGGAAATCTCGGGAGGAAGTTTGCCAGATGTTCTGCCCTAGAGCAGAAAAACCGTTGATTTGCGGGGCTTTCTCGACGCGCCAGGAGAGATTCGAACTCCCGACCTTCGGTTCCGTAGACCGACGCTCTATCCAGCTGAGCTACTGGCGCAGAGGGTTCAGTCTAGTCGCCCAGACCGCTGAGGGTCTACCAGCATACCCAGGTCGACGGCCGTGCCGGCGCCCCCGCCCAAAAATCCCAGCGTGCCGGACTACCGCACTGGGCTCTTGTCCCCCACGACCCTGCCCATACAGCTGACAACGGACCCACAGCGGAGTACACGCATGGGCATGCGCGTGGCCGGCCATCTGACGAAAACGGGGAGGGAGGGACGAAGACCGAACCCCGATGCTTCCTGGCGGGGCATCAGGGAGCTTCACGCCAAGCGCTTCCGGGCACGGTCTAGACCGCTCCTCCATGGTGGCTACCTCGTCGGTCTGACCCGCTGCCAAGTAATGTCGGCACGTTGGGGGCCACCAAGCCTGGCGACCCCCAGCGCAGCGCGGCGTCAGATGAGCTGCATCAGAACGCCGATGATGGTCGCGATTCCTGCGACCAGTGCGATACCAGCCCAATCGCCATGCCATCGAACTCGAAGATAAGGTGAAGTGAGAGTCGTGTGGGGGTCTTCGAACCGTCGGCTGACTCGCTACTTGCTTGCATTTGCTTCCCTTTCGCGGGTTCCTGCAGTACCAGCAAATCACCAGGAGGCTGTCGGCGTTAGGCGATCCGCCAAGCGGAGCGCTGATGAGCAGATCCCCGATCAAGCACACCGGCGTTTGGGGCAGCCCGAACTGGATGCCCTACTCGATGCCCTATACTAGTGCCCATGCGTAAGACCAGCGTCTATCTCGACGAGGACCAGGCCCAGCGCCTCGCCCGCCTGGCCCGCGAGGAGGGCAGGTCACAGGCGGAGGTCCTGCGCGAGGCCGTCGCCACCTACCAACCCAAGCCATCCCAGGACCGGGACTTCGCACTGGCCGGCTCAGGGCACGGCGATGGCTCGTCGATCGCGGACGTACCGGAGGAGGATCTGCTCAAGGGCTTCGGCGAGTGACCGTCGTCATCGACGCCGGCCCCCTCGTGGCCTTTGGCGATGCCAACGATCCGCAATTCGCTCGCATAGACGAGCTGCTGCGGACTGTCGATGGACCACTGATCATTCCAGCACCCGTCACCGCCGAGGTGGACTACCTACTCGGACAGCGAGTAGGACGTGGGCCGCAGCGAAATTTCATCGCCGATCTTGCCGCCGGACGATTTACCGTTGCCTGTCTGGAGCGCGAGGACTATACGACGATCGGGGCCCTCGACGCACGCTATGCGGATCTTGAGCTTGGGCTCGCCGACTGCGCGTTGGTTGTGATCGCGAACCGCTACAGAACCGATCACATCGTAAGCTTCGACGAGCGACATTTCCGTGCTGTCACACCGCTTCGAGGCGGCGCCTTCACGATCCTGCCCAGCGATAGCTGACGACCGAACCCCGCAGAGCAGGTGCTCTCCTGGACATGCGCACGCACCGGTTGAAGACGCTTTGCTCTTGGCGCTAGACCCGGCATAATGCCAGGCTTCAACAGAGGAGGACGGGGATCGAGGGACGAAGATCGAACCCACACCTTGCGTGGAAGCGCATCGGAGAACTGCACGCTCGGGCGTTATGGCTGACGCTGGTGAGCTGGGTAGGTGCAAACCATCGAGCCGATCTTGAGGCTTTGATACAGCTTCTTATGGTGTAGAGCCTGAGATCGCGGTGCGCGAGCCCTCGGGCCCCTCAGGGCAGTCCGGCGTGCGGTGCGTCGACGACGGTCGTGAGCAGCACCGCCTCTCGCGTGTGCGCGCGGTTGGCCTCCAGGAAGTCCGGCGCGGCGCAGAGCAGCAGCGTGCACCCGTCCTCGCCGCCGAGTGCGCAGGCGAAGATGCCCAGACCGTCGGGCGTCCGTATCTCCTCGAGGATCTCGCCACCCTGCCTGACGCGGACGCAGCGCGCGCCGATCGCGTCGGCAGCCCAGATGCAGCCCTCGGCATCGAGCGTGCAGCCGTCGGGAGCGAACTTCAGCTGGGGGAATGTCTGCTCAAAGGGCCCCAGCTCGGGCGCGAAGGCCACCTGTGCCCAGACCCTCCGATCGCTCAGCGAGCCGTCGTCCTCGAGCGTGAACGCGGTGTAGCGAGCGCCGGCCGTCTCCCCGACGATCAGCGTGCCGTCGTCGGGTGTGATCACCAAGCCGTTGGGAAACCTCATGTCGTCGTCGAGCACCGTCACCGAGCCATCCGGATCGACCCGCATGAGCTTCCCCGGAGCCGGATCGGCAAAGCCCATCAGGTCGAAGCCGAACTCCCCGACAAATGCGCGCCCCCGCCGGTCGACCACCATGTCGTTCAGGTGCCCCGCGCAGTGCGCCGTCAGATCGGCATGCACGGACACCTCGCCGGTGGAGCTGCGGCGCAGCACGCGGTGGTCCCTCATCGATACCACGAGCAACGAGCCGTCGGGCATCCAGCCCAGCCCCGAGGGCTGCTGCTCGACCGACATCACCGTCGCGGCCACGCCGTCGGGAGCGACCGTCATCACCACGTGTCCGTAGAAGTCCGACACCCACCAGCGACCTTCGCGCCAGCGAGGCCCCTCGAAGAACGCGCCCCCCTCGAACAGCGTCGTGAACTCTCGCGTCGGCACATCGAGATACTACCGGCTCAAACTCCCGGCCAAAAACGGAGAGGGAGGGATTCGAACCCTCGAACGAGGTCAACCCCCGCTACGCGATTTCCAGTCGCGCCCGTTCAACCGCTCCGGCACCTCTCCAACGACGCGTGCTCAGCGGCCACGTAAGGCTACGACACTCGGGGGGCGCCCGCTGGTAGGCTCCCGCAGGCACCGTCCAACTCGACCGGAGCTCAACGAAACCCATGCTTCTCGCGGCGAGCGCAGCCTTTAGTAAGGATGTGGGCCTGATCATCACGTTCGTGGGGATCGGGCTGGTGGTCAACGTGATCGTGGTGTACGTGGCGATCCAGATCCGGGGAGAGCGGGCCCAGAATCGGGAGCACCTCTCCTCCCACCGGCGCGCCTCCGGTCCCTGAGGCGCCCGCCGCTCCGGGCGCGTGGAGCTCGCCGGCAACGGATAATCCTCGAGCGATGAGCAACACGCTCGGCACCGGCCTCTACTTCCGTCACTCGGCCTGCTTGGAGCACGTCGAGCGATGAGCGGCACGCTCAGCACCGGCGTCTACTTTCGCCACCCCGCGTGCCTGGAGCACGACCCCCGGGCGCACCTGCCGACCCACCCGGACACTCCGGAGCGCCTTGAGGAGATCGAGCGGCGCCTGGAGGCGTGCGAGTGGCTGGGGTGGGCGCGCCGGGAGGCCCCGGAGGCGAGCGTGCAGGAGCTGGAACTGGTGCACACCGCCCGTCACGTGCGGGGGATCCGCGAGCTGTGCGAGGCGGGGGGCGGGGAAATCGACGCGGACACGTTCGTGGGTGAGGCCTCCTACCGCGCGGCACTGCACGCGGCGGGCGGGGCGTGCGCGATGGTCAGGGCGCTGCTGGCGGGGGAGGCTGCCGCGGGCTTCTGCGGGGTGCGTCCCTCCGGCCACCACGCCGAACGGGAGCGGGCGGGAGGCTTCTGTCTGTTCGACAACGTGGCGGTCGCGGCGGAGCTGGCGATCCGGGAGCTCGGGGTGGAGCGGGTGTTCATCCTGGACTGGGACGTGCACCACGGCAACGGCACCGCGGAGATCTTCCGCCGCCGCCGCGACGTGCTGTTCGCGAGCATCCACCAGTCGGGCCTGTTCCCGGGCACCGGCGCGCTGGGGGACGTGGGCTCGGGGGAGGGCGAGGGGTACACGATCAACCTGCCGGTGCCCGCTGGCTCGGAGGGGGAGCTGTGGTGCTCGCTGCTGGAGCACGTGGTGCTGCCGGCGGCGTCAGCGTTCGAGCCGCAGCTGGTGCTGATCTCGGCCGGGTTCGACGCCCACGCGGGGGACCCCCTGGCGGGGTGCCGCCTGGGGACGGACTCCTTCGCGGAGATGGCCCGCCACGTGCGCGAGCTGGCGGCGCGAGTGGGGGCGCCGCTAGGAGCGGTGCTGGAGGGGGGCTACGAACCGCGCGCGGTGGCGGAGTGCGTGGAGGTGACGCTGGCAGCGCTAGCGGGCGAGGGGGAGGCGACCTCGGCGGCCCCGGACGCGCTGCTGACCTCACGGGCGGCGGCTCAGATCGGCCGCTACTGGCCGCTGTAGAGCTGACGCCGACCGCACCCTCACGCCCGCCGGGTGCTTCGGCGCCAACAGTGACTGGGTTCGAGCGCCCGCGGCCCGGGGTTCCAGCACTTGCCGGGTTCCCAGCGCACGTTGCGGCGCAGCGCCTGTACCGCTACGCGACCGCGCGCAGGTGGCGGTAGGGCTCGCCGCGCAGGTCGCGCACGAGCGCGTCGACCACGCCCTCCTCGTCCTCCTCGCGGCCGTCGGTGACCGCGCCGATCACCGCGCGCTTGCGCTCCAGCAGGGTTGCGATCGTCTCGTCGATCGTGTCCGCCGCGAGCAGGTAGGAGGCGTTGACCGCGTCCTGCTGGCCGATGCGGTGGCAGCGGTCCTCCGCCTGGTCGTGCTTGGCGGGGGTCCAGTCGAGCTCCAGGAACGCGACGTTCGAGGACCGCGTCAGCGTGATCCCCTGGCCCGCGACCGTCGATCGAGCAGACGATCAGCTGGTTGTCGGGGCCGTCGGGCGCCTGGAACGCGCGCAGCGCGGCGTCCCGCGCGGCGTGGCTGTCTTCGCCGAGGATGTGCAGCGCGCCCGGGAAGCGCTCGAGCACCGCGCGCTGGATCTCGCGGTGGTGGGCGAACACGACGAGGCGCTCCCCCGAGGAGAGGAAGTCGTGGATCCACGCCAGCGACCGCGTGCAGCTTGCCGCGCGCGGCGAGCAGCTTGAGCGCGTTCAGTCGCACCAGGCGCTCGGCGCGCAGCGCCGCCGCGACCTTCGCGTCGAGCTCGCGCAGGTCGAGCGGCTGGCTCTGCAGCCACGCGACCACGTCGCGCTCCGCGAGGCGGTACTCGGCCTCGTTGTCGAGCTCCACCGGCACCACCGCGCGCGTCTTGGCGGGCAGCTGCGGCAGCACGTCGGCCTTCAGGCGCCGCACGAAGCAGCGCGCGCGCAGGTGCCAGTGCAGGCGCAGGTGCGCGTCCGCTCCGCGGAAGCGCCGGCCGAACTGCGCGCCCGAGCCGAAGTCCCCGAGCCGCCCGAGGATCCGCAGCTGCGCGATCAGCTCCGGCGGGCGGTTCATCACGGGCGTGCCCGTCAGCGCCATCACGAGGCCCTCGCTGCGGCACCGCGGCGGCGAGCCGCTGGACCGCCTGGGTACGCTTCGCGGCGGCGTTCTTGCAGTAGTGGGACTCGTCGAGCACGAGCGCGCGGGGCGCGAGCGCCCGCAGCTCCTCCAGCCGCGCGGCGAGGATGTCGTAGTTGACGACGGTGACGTCCACGGGTCGCGGCGCCGCGACCGAGACGCCCGTGCCGGTGCCCACCAGCGCGTGGGCGCTGCGGCCCGGCAGCCACCGCTCGAGCTCGCGCAGCCAGTTGAGCTTGAGGCTCGCCGGGCACACCACCACCGCCGGGTAGGCGCCGTCGGCCTCCAGCGTCGCGAGCGCCTCGATCGTCTTGCCGAGCCCCTGCTCGTCGGCGAGGAACGCGCGCCGCTGGGCCAGCAGGTAGCTCACCCCGCGCGCTGGAACGGCTTCAGCTCGCCGCCGAGCCCGGGGACCTGCAGCGACGCGTCGGTCGCCGCCGAGAGCGCCACGAGGCCGGCCGCGCGGGCGTGCTCCTCGCGGATCTCCTGCAGCAGCTCGAGCGCCTGCGGCGTCCACCCACGTCCCGTGCTCGGCGAGGAAGCGCGTCGAGCTCCGGGACGCAGAACGGGTCGGCGCGGATCGCGGGCAGGCGCGCGTGCTCGTGCCCGGCGCCGCGCCGCGGCTTGACCGGCAGCGTCCCCGCCAGCGCCGCGAACGGCCTCGAGCTGCGCGGGGTCGTGGCCGGGCGCCAGCACGAACGTGGGCTCCTCGTGGACCGTCGAGAGCTCCAGCACCGCCGGCGGCGCCGGGCGCCCGTCGCGTAGCGCCGCCACGCAGCGCTCGCGGCGGCGCTGCGTCCAGCCGCGCAGCCGACCCTCCATCAGCCGCCACGACTCGAGCGTGAGCGGGACGCTCGCGCCGCCCGGCACGCTCGCCGCGCGCTCGCGCAGGTCGGGCGGCAGGCGCTCGGGGTTCCCCAGGAGCAGGAAGACCGGCTCCTCGCCGGAGCCCCCCACCTCGATGTTGCCGCGCCACTCGGTGGCGCGCTCCAACCAGACGCTCACGCGCGGGTCGACGCTCGACGCCTCCAGCTGGTCGAGCAGCTCCGCGATCTGCGTCGCGTCGTGCTCGACCGCCGCGAGCGCGTACGTCCCGGCGGGGCCGTCTCCCGCGTGCAGGCCCGCCCTGCCGGCGAGCACCCGCGCGAGCGGGGCGTGCTCGGCCGCCAGCACGATCCACTGCCTGCCGCGGCGGTCGCGGCACAGCGCGACCTCGTCCAGCGCTCCCAGGCGGGCGGCGACGTCAGCCTCCTCGCGGGCGGCGCCCCGCGAGACGCTCCTCGCCTCACGGCGGCCCTGCACGCGCAGTACGAGCAGCGCGCGGCGCGCGTCCTCGCTCAGGCGCAGACCCTCGGAGTGCGCGCTCAGCTCCCCCACGAGCCGCGCGGCGAGCTCGTCGAGCGGGATCTGCGCGCGGCCGATCGCCGGCACGGCGTACGCCTCGGGGTGCTCCATCAGGGCTTCCGCGAGCTCGGGGGCGGTGTCGGTGGGGAAGCCCAGCCACCATTCGCCGTCGGGCCGCACCCGGTCGACCACGCACTCCCCCGTGCGCCGCCTGCGCCGGCGGCGCTCGAGCGTGCGCGTGAGCGCCTCGCTCACCTGCGGCTCGCCCGGCAGGCTCGCCAGCAGCCGCGCGAGCGCCTCTGCGGGCTCGGGGTCGAGGGGCACGCACCACACGCGCTCGTGCGGGTCCCACCGCCGCCCCGGGATCGCGCGCAGCAGCTGGCGCAGGCGCTCGTCGTAGGGAAAGCGCAGCACTGCCTCGCCCTCGGCGAGCGAGGCGTAGAGGGGGAAGGACACGTACTGCACGATAGGCCGTGCGGTGGATGGGAGTCACGGAGTCGTGAGCGCGAGGAAGGCACGGGCGGCCGGGGAGAGCGGCCCGTCGCGGTGCACGAGACCGTGGCGCCGCACTATGCGGGGACGGGCGGCCCGCACCACCGCGCCGCGCCGGCCCGCCTCGCGCGCGAGCGGTGCGGGGAGCAGCGCCGCACCCGCGCCCGCGAGCACCAGCGGGACGAGGGCCTCGCGCGCGTCCAGTTCCACCGCGATCCGCGGGGTCACGCCCACCGCCTCCAGCGCCTGCTCGAGCAGCATCCGCGTCGAGGTGCCCAGCGGGCTCACCACCAGGGGAGTGTCGCGCAGCGTCGCCGCCGACAGCGCGCCCGCACCCGACAGGGCGGTGTCCGGCGGCAGCACGAACAGCAGCTCCTGGCGGCCCAACTCGCGCGCGCGCAGGTCGTCGCGGGGCAGCGGCAGGCGCGCAAAGCCGAGCTCGCACACGCCTTCGCGCACCATCGCGCCGACGCCCGCCGTGGAGGGTGGTTCCTGCACCCGCACCACCACCCCCGGGTAGGCGCGGCGGAAGCGGCCGACCAGACCGGCCAGCGGGTCCACCGCGAGCGTCGCCAGCGCGGCGATCTGCAGCGTCCCCGCCAGCACCTCCCCCACCGCGCTCACCGCGCCGCGCGCGGCGTCGACGGCACTCAGCACCTCCCGTGCCGGCCCCACCAGCGCCTGGCCGGCGGCAGAGAGCCGCAGGCCCCGCCCCGCGCGGTGGAAGAGCTCCACTCCGAGCTCCCGCTCGAGCGCGCGCAGCGTTTGCGAGAGCGAGGGCTGCGCCACGTGCAGCTGGTGTGCGGCCCGCGTCACGCTGCCGTCCTCCACCACCGCCAAGAAGTACCGCAGCCTTTTCTCATCCATAGGCTTATCCTATCTCAAGATAAAGAAAAAAGTATTTGACTTATGATTAGAAGGGCGTTTCAATCGTTGTGTGGACCCGCTTGTCACGACATCTGCCCAAGCGCTGCGGCCGTGGCTGCTGCGCGAGCCGCCGCGTCCCGCGCGCATCCGCGCGAGCTCCCGTGCCTCCACGTACGTGGTCGGGACGGTCTGCGTCGGGGCGTTCATGGGTCAGCTCGACGCCTCCGTCGTCACGCTCGCCCTGCCCCGCATCGGCGCCGACCTCGGCGAGGGCGCCGGCGCCGTGCGGTGGGTCTCGCTCGCCTACCTGCTCGTGCTCGCCTGTGCGCTCATCCCCGTCGGGCTGCTCGCCGACCGCGTCGGGCGCAAGCTGCTGTACACCTACGGCTTCGCCGTCTTCACCGCCGGTTCGGTGCTCTGCGGGCTCGCGCCGACGCTCGGCTGGCTGATCGCCGCACGCGTGGCGCAGGGGCTGGGCGCCGCGATGCTGCAGGCCAACTCCGTCGCGCTGATCGTCGAGAGCCTGCCCACCCGGCTGCTCCCCCGCGGCCTCGGCGTGCAGGGCGCCGCTCAGGCCGTCGGGCTCGCGCTCGGACCGGCCGTCGGCGGGCTGCTGCTCGCGGTGGGCGGGTGGCAGCTGATCTTCCTCGTCAACCTCCCGGCCGGGGCGCTCGGCATCGCGGGGGCGTGGGTGCTGCTCCCCCGCAGTCGCAGCGCCGACGGGGTGCTCTGCGGCACCGCGCGCAGGGAGCGCCGCCGCACAGCTGACAGGGCACTCGGCCCCGCCAACGGGCTCGGCCCCGCCGCCGACGGGCTCCGCCCCACCGCCCGCGGGGAGCTCGGCCCGACCGCCCCGCGTGGGCGCTTCGATCGGCGCGCCCTCGCCGTGGGGCTCGGGGGCGCGATGGCCGCGTACGCCGTCCTGTTCGGGACTCTCTACGTAGTCTCCTACCACCTCGCCGCGCTGCGCCTGCCCACTGCGCTCGCCGGTCTCGAGCTCGCCGTCCTGCCCCTCGCCCTCGGGGTCTGCGCGCCGCTCGCCGGTCGTGCCGCCGAGCACGTCGACGCGCGCACGCTCACTCTCGGCGGGCCGCTGCTCGCCGCGCTCGGCCTCTGCGTGCTGGCCGTGGGCGACAGCGGCGGCGCCGGCCTGCCCGTCGGGCTGGCCCTCGTCGGAGCCGGCCTCGGGGCGTTCATCCCGCTCAACAACGCCACCGTCATGAGCGCCGCCCCCCGCTCTCGCGTCGGGGTGCTCTCCGGCGTCCTCAACACCACGCGCTGTCTCGGCACCGCGCTCGGGGTGGCGCTCCCCGGCGTGCTTTGAACCTGCCCACTCGTGGAGCCGGCACTGTGCGTCGAGGGTCCCGTTGTAGGAGTATGCATGGATGCCTGAGCGGATCGGATTCCTCGGCCTCGGGATCATGGGCTCGCGGATGGCCGCCCGCGTGCGGCTCGCGGGCTTCCCGCTGACCGTCTGGACGCACACCCCTGGCAAGGCCGCGCGGTGGGCCGCGGAGCACGACGCCGTGGCGGTGGACACGCCCGCGGAGGTCGCGCGCGCGAGTGACCTCGTCGTGAGCATGGTCGTCGACGGGGAGCAGGTCGCCTCCGTGTTGCTCGGCGACGGAGGCGTCGCCGACACCGCGCTCCCCGGGGTGTTGTGCGTGGACATGTCCACGATCGCCCCCGCCGACACCCGCCGGATCGGCGCGGCGCTGGCCGAGCGCGAGGTGCGGCTGCTCGACGCGCCCGTCACCGGCTCCTCCCCGCGGGCAGAGGCCGGCACGCTGACGATCATGGCCGGCGGCGACCCCGAGGACTTCGCCCGCGCGCGACCGCTGTTGGAGACGATGGGCCGCGTGATCGTGCACGTCGGCGAGCTCGGCCAGGGCGAGGCGCTCAAGCTGATCAACAACTCCCTCGGCGCCGCCAACGCCGCCGCGCTCGCCGAGGCGCTGCTGCTCGCGCGCGCCACCGGCCTCGACCTCGACGCCTTCGAACAGGTGGTCTCCGCCGGCTCGGGCGCCTCCGCGCAGCTGGAGTTGAAGGCCGGGGCGATGCGCGCCCACGACTACACACCGCTGTTCAAGACCGCCCACATGCTCAAGGACGTGCGGCTCTGCCTCGAGGAAGCGCAGGCCGCCGGCGTACCCTTCCCCGCCGCCGCCCACGCGCGGGACCTGCTCACCGCCACCGTCGGGCGCGGTCACGGGGCGGAGGACTACGCCGCGCTGATTGAGGCCGCCGAGGGGCTCGCGGGGCAGCGGCTGTAGGGCCCCGGGGGCTCGGGGAGTGGCGTCCGTGGGCAGGTAACACGCTCGTAACAGCCCACCCCGCGGCTCCTTTGCTATCGTCCCAAAGATATGGACTCGACCGCTTACGGACGTCCGCAGTGAGCACCGGTGCGGTCAGCCCGCAGCTGCCGGCCGTGCCGCTGCGCCACCGGCTGAACGTCGACTCGATGAGCGCCGCCCAGGTGGCGGACTTCAGGGCCGCGGTGTCTGCCGCGATGGGGATCTCCGACGAGCGCGGTTACAACTACTGGGCGGGGATCCACGGGCTGCCGCTGCCGATCTACTGCGACATCGCCCACGGCCACCCGATCTTCCTGCCCTGGCACCGCGCCTACCTCTACTTCTTCGAGCTCGCGCTGCGCGACCTGCAGAGCGAAGCCACGCTGCCCTGGTGGGACTGGACCGCGGACGCCGCCGTCCCGAACGCCTACGCCGAACCCGAGGCCGGCGGTGCGCCCAACCCCCTCTACTCTGCCCCGGTCGATCCGGTCGCGCTCGAACAGGGTGCGCGGGAAGGCGACGAACGAGCGCCCACGACACTGCGCGAACCGGGCGCCGACGGATCGCCGCCGCTGCCAACCGCCGCGGAGATCGCGAAGGTGCTGGCTCTCCCGGGCTTCCTCGACTTCACCCACCAGCTCGAGCAGTACCACAACAACGTTCACGTGTGGGTCGGCGGGCCCACAGGGCACATGGGCGACATCAACTTCGCCGCCTTCGACCCCCTCTTCTGGGCGCACCACGCGATGATCGACCGCCTGTGGCGCATGTGGCAGTTGCTGCACCCCGCGGCAAGCGTCCCCGTCACCCTGCTCGAAGAGGCGCTGCCCCCGTTCAAAATG
Source organism: uncultured Solirubrobacterales bacterium (assembly GCA_963831945.1). GTDB lineage: Bacteria > Actinomycetota > Thermoleophilia > Solirubrobacterales > Solirubrobacteraceae > Palsa-744. Next base: position 1,370,437 of record CAWHSC010000003.1, read on the forward strand.
ACCGTCGCCCAGACCCTGGACACCAACACGCTGGGCTACGACTACGCTGTGCAGACCACCGGGTCTTCCGGGACGGGCGGCTAGAGATGGGTCTATTCAAGTCTCAGTCCATCGACAATCCGGCGCGTGCGGGGCAGCCGGACTTCCAGCGCGCCGACCTCGTCTTCTACGGCGTCGACCACTCCGGCCCCAGCTACGAGGCGCGCGTCTACCTCAACAACCCCGACGCCGACCTGCGCACCCCGCGCGACGCCGCTTCGCACTACGCCGGCTCCTTCACCATCTTCGGCCACGCTGGCTGCGCGGGGGACGCCGGGCACTGCGAGGTTCCCACCGGCCCCCGAGACCCCTTCGACCGCCGGCCCCCGCATCCGCTCACGCCGCAGACCAAGACCGTGATCGTCACCGACGCCCTGCGGGAGGTCAACGACGAGCAGTTGCGGGTCACCGTCGTGCCCGTTCGCCCCGGCCGCGAGGGCGCGGAAGTCGTCGACACCCTGAAGTTCGACCGCTTCAGCCTCCTGACATACTCGTAGGCCGTGGCCTGCGAGACGCAGGAGTCGAGCGCGTGAGCGCATGGGGAGCCAGCGCCGGCGCGGCGGTGTCGGTGACGTTCGACAACCTCGGCGAGGCCGCCCAGCTGGAGTTGGGCATGTGGCCGCAGGACGTGCCCCACGGGCAGCACTTCACGGTGCTCGAAGTGCTCCCGCGACTGCTCGAGCTGCTCGCCGCGCGGGGCGTACGCGCGACGTTCTTCGTCGAGGGCCTCAACGCCGAGATGTACCCCGACGCGCTGCGCGCCCTCGCGGGGGCGGGGCACGAGGTCGCCGTGCACGCCTGGCGCCACGAGGAGTGGGCCGCGCTCGACGCCGACTCCGAGGCCGCGCTGCTCACCCGCGCGACCGACGCGCTGCGCTCGGTTGGCCTCGAGCCCCGCGGCTTTCGCCCCCCGGGCGGCGGGCTCACCGCGCGCACGCTGGCACTACTCGCCGAGCACGGTTACACCTACGTCTCTCCCGCCGGCGAGCGCGAGGGTCTGCTCGAGCGCCTCGCCGTGCTGCCGTTCCGCTGGCCGCTCGTCGACGCCTACGCCTACCTGCCCCAGTTCGCCGGTCTGCGTGAGCGCTACGGTGGCAGCCCCGACCCCTACGGGCCCGAGCGGATGCGCGAGGAGGTGACCGCCGCGCTGCGCGCGCACGCCGAGCGCGGGGGCCACCTCGCGCTGCTGTTTCACCCCTTCTCGGTCGCCTTCACCGGCGAGGACGGCTGGGCCGCGCTCGACGCCGTGCTCGGCGAGACCGCCCGCCTCGCCGCCGACGGCTCCGTCGCGGTGCCGCGCATGGACGAGGCAGCCGCGTGGATGCTCGCGCGGCCCGAGGACTTCGACCACCCGCCACAACTCGACGACGCCACCTGGATGGCGCCGTCGGCGTGAGAGGAACGACCCGATGCCCGACGCGAGACGCAGGACCACGTCGAGGCGTGCGAAACGCGAGAGCGCCGTGCTCGGGGCCGTGTTGAGAAGCGCCACCTTTAGGCGCACCGTGCTGAGGCACGCAGCGAAAAACGCCCTTCCAAAGAGCGCGTCACGCCGGACGCTGCGACCGCGACGCCCGTTCACCGTCCTGACCGCGCTCGGCACCGCCGCCCACCACACGTTCGAGGTTCGAGCGGGGGTGGGCCTCGTCTTCGAGCCGTTCATCGGGCGGCGTGGGGCCGTCGCGCTGTGGGCCGGTGGGCTGCCCGCGTGGGCCGCCGCGGCGTGGTTCGGCGAGGGCGAGTCGCTCGAGAAGTGGCTCGCGCTCAACAACGGCGCGGGGCTCGCCGGCGGGATCGTGCACTTCGTGGAGTGGCCGTGGGAGCTGCGCCGCGGCGTCCCCTTCCTCCTCGAGGCCGAGGGCATGACGCCCGAGCGCCTGCCCCCCTACAACGCGATCCTCCAGCTCTGGACCTTGGCGGGCGCGCTGGCGCTCGCGCTGGAGACCCCGCGCCACGCACGCCGCTGGGCGCTCGCAGGGCTGCTGCTCGGCGAGCCGCTGCGACGCTCCGCGGTCCACCACTTCCGCTGGGCGCACGAGCAGGCCGAACGCGACCCCGAGCGCTGGAGCCCGGTGCTGCGCGAGCGGGCCGGCGAGCGCGCCCGGCAGGCGGCGTGAACCGGCTCGACCCCGACGATCCTCAGCACCGAAGCGCAGCGCCGGCCGCTGTGAACCCGACTGACCTCGCCGACCCCAGCGCCCTGGCGCACAGCCGACCGCGATGAACCTGCCCAACCCTGCCGCTCCCCAGCCCCCAAGTGCACAGGCGCCGGCAACACCAGTGGCCGCCCACGACCGTCGCCTGCCGCCGGCGCTGCTCGTGCTGACCGTCACCACTGGGCTCGTCGACGCCGTCAGCTACCTCGGCCTCGGCCACGTCTTCACCGCCAACATGACCGGCAACGTCGTGCTGCTCGGGTTCGGGCTGGCCCACGCCGGCGGGCTGCCGGTGCTCGCCCCGCTCGTCTCGCTCGCCGCCTTCCTCCTCGGCGCGGGCGCCGGCGGGCGCCTCGTCGCCGGGCTCGCCCCGCACCACGGCCGGTACTTCCGCGTCGCGCTCGCCATCGAGGCGGGGCTGCTCGGCTGCGCCGCCGTCCTCGCCGCGGCCACCACCGTAAGGGTCGGCTCGCTCGCCGCCTACGCGGTGATCGCGCTCGTCGCCGTCGCGATGGGCGTGCGTAACGCCACGGTGCGCAAGCTCGCCGTCCCCGACCTCACCACCACCGTCCTCACGCTCACCATCACCGGGCTCGCCGCTGACTCCCGTCCCGCCGGCGGAGCCTCACACAACTCCCGCCGTCGCGTGGCCGCCGTCGCATCGATCCTGATCGGCGCGCTGATCGGCGCGCTGCTTGAGCAGCAGAGCCTCGTGCTCCCGCTCGCCGTCGCCGCCGGCATGGCCGGCGCCACTCTCGCCGGCTTCGCCGCCGCGCGTCGGTAGCCGGCTGTGCTCAGCGTCACATCCGAGTGAGCGCCCTGCCTCATACTGAAGTACCCAGGGGCACCCATGCCGCAAGCGACCTTCTACTTCGACCTCGGCTCTCCGTTCGCCTACCTGACGGCGGAGCGCCTGGAGGAGCTCCTGCCGGAGCCGATCACCTGGCAGCCTGTGCTGCTCGGGGGACTTTTCAAGCTCAACGGACGGTCGTCGTGGGGGCTCGGTGAGGGCAGCGGGCGCGAGGCGGGGATCGCCGACGTGCAGCGACGCGCGCGTGAGTACGGACTGCCGCCGCTGCGCTGGCCCGACCCGTGGCCGAGCGACTACCTCTTTGCGATGCGCCTTACGACCTTCGCGTTTCAGGTTGAACGTGGACGCGAGTTCACCACGCGGGCGTTCCGAGCCGCCTTCCAGGAGGGCGTCGACCTCAGCATCCCCGAGCGCGTCCTCGACGTCGCCGCCGCCGTCGGCCTCGATCGGGAGGTGGCCGTGGCCGCCACCAGTGACCCGACGGTCAAGACTGCCCTGCGGGCCGCGACCGACGCCGCGCACGGGCGCGGGGTGTTCGGGGTGCCCACCGTCGCCATCGACGACGAGCTGTTCTGGGGCGACGACCGGCTGGCAGACGCCGCCGCTCACCTTGGGCAGTCGAGCGCCCGGTAGGGCGTGGGGATACCGGGGATGCCCGGAATGGTGCTGCGAATGTCGGCCAGCCTCTGCGAAGCCCAGTCAAGGATACGCTGGGTGGTGTCGAGAGAAGCCCGAGGATGAGGACCGAGCGCTCCTATACGAAGCTGGCGAGGGCCCTGGCGGCGCTCGGGGCGTTGGGCGCGCTCGGCGCCGGGGGGGTGGCCGTAAGCGGCTGCGGGGCCTCCGCCACGCTCGACCCGATCGCCCGCGCCGCGGAGATCTCCAGCCAGCAGTCGGGCGCCAAGTTCTCGCTCACCACGCAGCTCGCCTCCTCCGCGTTGCCGGGGGGTGGTTTCTCGATCACCGCCAACGGCTACCTCGACGAGCGCGACCGCTCCGGAGAGATGACGATGGATCTCTCCGGCATCCCCGGCGCCTCGGCCCTGCCCGGAGGCGGAGCGGGCACCGTGCAGATGATCTTCCAGTACCCCGTGATCTACATGAACCTGCCCTTCCTCGCCGGCAAGCTCCCGGAAGGCAAGACCTGGATGGAGCTCAACCTCACCAAGGCCGCGCAGGCGGACGGGATCGACCTCTCCCAGCTCTCCTCGCTCGACGAAACCGACCCCACCCAGTTCCTCGAATACCTGCGCGCGAGCTCTGGCGGCGTGACCACCGTCGGCCGCGAAACGGTCGACGGCGTGCCCACCACCCACTACCACGCCACCCTGCAGCTGAGCGACATCCTCGCTCGCCTCCCCTCAAGCGCCCAGGCAGCGGCCAAGTCCGCGCTGGAAAAGCTCAGTGACGCAGGCGCGATACCGGTGGACGTCTGGGTGGACGCGCAGGGCAGGGTGCGCCGCATCCAGCTCTCCCTCGGCGTGAGCGTCCCGGCCGGCGCCCCCGGCGGCGTGACGGGGACCACTGTGAGCGGCACGACCACGATCGACTTCACCAGCTACGGCCCCATCCCCGTGATCGTCCCGCCGCCCTCCAGCGAAGTCTTCGACGCCACCTCGCTGGCCGCCGCCGGGCTCGCAAACGGGTAACTGCAGGAGGTAGCGCGCAGCGCCGCGGCTCACGGTCGCTGGCCTGCCAGCTCCACGCAGAGCCGCTCGAGGAGCTGTTGAACCTCAGGAACCCGCTGCGTCGTGTGATCGGCCAGCATCGCGCGAAGCTCGTCGCGACGAGCGCTCAACACCTGGTCGGCCATCGCGAGTCCCGTGGGTGTGAGCCTCGCACCATCGTCTCCCTCCGCTACGAGGCCACGTTCGCGCAGCTCCTGGTCCACCGCAGCGATGCGTTCGTCGTCGACCGACTGCTCGCTGGCCATCTCGCGCGTCCCCTCGATCCCGTAGCTGTCGAAACGGGCGAGCGCCCAGACGGCCCCGGTACTGAGATCGACACTCGCGCGAGCGGCAACCCTCTCGTTGAACGCGCGCCTGGCGTCGCGGCTCACAAGCAAGCTGAGCGCACGGTCGAGCTCGGCGAGAGAGCTCGGGCTCTTGGGCGCCGCGAGCGCATCGTCAAGCCCTTGACTCGTCGAGGCAGTCGCGCGCAGGGGCCGCTCGCGGAGCCGCAGGCTCAGCACGAACCCCAACGCGCCGACTCCCGCTGCGACGAGGAACACCGGTCGCAGCGCATTCGCGTAGGCGTTCTCATAAGCCAGCCTGGCCGCTGCCGGCAGCCGCGCGACCTGCGCGCCGGTGAGACGCCCTCCGCCGGCGACCTGGGCTCCGAGCGGACCGCTGAGCACCCCGTGGAGCTCTGAGCGCAGACGACTCGAGAAGATCGTCCCGAACACGGCGGCGCCGATCGAGCCGCCGATGCCGCGCGCCAGGGTGACCCCCGAAGTCGCCGCGCCGAGCACCTCGTAGTCGACCGCATTCTGCACGGCGAGGACCAGCACCTGCATCACCATCCCCAGGCCAAGGCCGAGTACGAGCAGGTACACGTCGGCCGCGGCGCTGCTCGTCGTGACATCCAGGCGCGAGAGCAGCACCAGCCCGACCGTCATGACCGCGGTTCCAGCAATCGGAAACAGCTTGTAGCGCCCGGTGCGCGAGATCAACCGGCCGGAGGCGATCGAGGTGAGGACCAGCCCACCCATCAGTGGGATCAGCCGCAGCCCAGCCCCGGTCGGGCTCGATCCGAACACGGTCTGGAAGAACAACGGCAGGAACGTCACCGATCCGAAGAGCGCGAAGCCGACGATCATCGAAAGCAGGCCGGCGATACGGAACACCTCATCGCGTAGCACCGAGATCGGCAGGACCGGTTCACGCGCGCGCCGCTCGACGGCGAGGAACACGCCGAGCAGCAGCACACCCGCGGCGGCGACGAGCACCGTCTGTCCAGAGCCCCACGCCCACGTCGTGCCGCCGAGACTGGCGACCAACACGATCGCGCTCAACGCGCTCGCGAGCACGCCGGCACCGAGGTAGTCGATCGCGGGGCGGCTGCGCACGCTCGTCGCCGGCAGCGTCGCCGCGATGACGCCCAACGCGAGCAGACCGACCGGCAGGTTCACGTAGAAGATCCACCGCCACGACAGGTGCTCGACGATCACACCTCCCAATAGCGGACCCGCGACGCTTGCGACACCAAACACGGCGCCGAAGAGCCCCTGGTAGCGACCGCGCTCGCGCGGCGAGACAATATCCCCGACCGTCGCCTGCACGAGCACGATCAACCCTCCGGCGCCGAGCCCCTGCACCGCGCGGAACGCGATCAGCTGGGTCATCGACTGGGCGAGCCCGCACAGTCCGGAGCCCACGAGGAACAGCACGACTGCGCTCTGCAGGACCCGCTTGCGCCCCAGCTGATCGCCGAGCTTGCCATACAGCGGCGTGACCGCCGTCTGCGCAAGGAGGTAGGCGCTCGTCACCCACGACAGCCGCTCGAGTCCGCCGAGGTCTCCAACGATCGTCGGCAGGGCCGTCGCGACGATCGTCGAGTCCAGCGCCGCGAGCAGCATCACGAGCATCAAGCCGCTGAAGACAACTCCGAGACGGTGTGTTGGTGGACGGGCTGTCATGCCGCAACGCTATCCGTTGGACACCGGGGCCGCTGCCTTGCGAACGGCTGCTAGCGTTCGGGTATGTCGTCTGGGTGGCCTACGGTTTCCTACGAGGCTTGGAGCGCGACCTGCGACACGCTGCACGCGCACACCCAGCTCCTCGGCAAGCTCGCGGTGGCGCTCGCCCCGCCCGAGCCGCAGCTCCAGCACGCAGCGTTGCGTCTGAGCGCGCGCGGCTGGGAGACCGCTGCGCTGCCTGCCCCCGACGGTTCGGGGGCGCTCGTGGTCACGCTCGACCTGCGCACCCACGAGGCGCTCGCCGAGCACTCCGGCGGAGGCGTGCGGCGGGTCCCGCTCACCCCCAACCGGCCGGTCGGCGAGGTGACGCGCGAGGTGCTCCAGGCGGTCCGCGACCTGGCCGGTGAGGTGCACATCGACCCCACACCCCAGGAGGTGTCGTGGAGCGTGCCGCTCGACGAGGACGACGAGCACTCAAGTTACGACCCCGCCCAGGTTGCTTCCTACTTCGCCGCTGCGACCCGCGCTGCGCTCGTGCTTGCCGCGTTCCGCGCGCCGTTTCGCGGACGCTCGACCCCGGTCAACGCCTGGTGGGGCTCGTTCGACCTCGCGGTGAACCTCTTCTCCGGCCTGCCCGCCGACCCGCCGTCGGAGGACTTCATCATGCGCAACGCGATGGACGTCCAGGAGGTCGCTGTCGGCTGGTGGCCTGGCGACGGGCGGTACGCCAAGGCGGCGTTCTACGCCTACGCGCACCCCGCGCCGGATGGGTTCGCCGCCGCGACGCTCTCGCCCCCCGCCGCGCGCTGGGAGGCGACGCTCGGCGAGTACGTCCTCGACTGGGATGACGTCTGCTCCAGCCCCGACCCGCACGCCTTCGCCCTGGACTTCGCCCGCTCGGCGTTCCGCCACGCCTGCGTGGTGTGCGAATGGGACCCCGCGCTCCCCGCCTCTGTCGACGGGACGCCGCCGCCGGTGGCTTGAGACCAGGGGCACGGCGCGGTCGGCCGACGTTCGGCGACCAGCGCGGAGCGGCCGGGTCAGGGTTTTACGCGACGACGCGGGGCATGGAAGCCCCGCGCGCACGCGCCCGGCGGACGTACTCACCCGCGCGGACGATCTCCAAACCCCACCCCTTCACAACCCTCACTGCGGTCCTCGTCGCTCAGCCCTGCGGCTTGCCCTCTGGGAAGCGCTCCAGCCCGTCGTTGGGAATCGGCTCCCACTCCACCGCGTAGGTGACAAACGCCCGCCAGCTGGGCCGCACCCCCGGGTCGCCGTCGAACGCGCCCATGCGCACGCTCACCTGCGTCGCGTCCTCGGGGTTGCGGCTGAACAGGTGCCCCCCGCACTCGCCGCAGAACAGCTTCTCGAAGCCACCCTCCGGGTGGCGCCACGCCTTCACCAGGCTCTCACCCTTCACCACCCGCAGCGTGCGGCCGTCGATCCGCGCCTGCGCCGATGACGCCGTGCCCGTCCTGCGCTGGCACCGCGTGCAGTGACAGTATCCGGCCGTCGGCGCCGGCTCGCTCAGCTCGAAGCGCACGCTGCCGCACAGGCACCCTCCGGTCGTCGCAGGCTCGCTCACGGGCGACAGTGTTGCATGTGCTTACCCTCGGTGTTTCGGACACGGCACTGCGTAGGCGTCCGTGACGGTTTCGCCGCTCAGGAACTTCAGTTCCAACTTCACTGGAAACCCGCCCCTTGGGCACCGCTTCGGCTGGGTGATGTAGGAGACCGTCTGCTTGCCCTTCTTGTACGCCGCACCGACCTTGACTTTGAAGGAGGTGACCGACGCGTCGTTGGCGCCGGGCACCGTTTCGACGAGCGGCACTTCGACCATCACCTCCGGCCCGTAGGGCGGACTGGCCATCACCCACTGCGCTTTTTCGAGGTACTGAAAGGAGGCCGGCGTCGAACCTTCCACGTAGAAGATCAGGCCGCCACCGGGGACGAAGAACCCCTGGATCGACACTTTCTCCGGGACGGTGTCGCCGCCGAAGCTCACGTCCCCGTACCCCACCCCTGGCGGGCCGGCACTCGAGCGCTTTGGGCAGCCTGCCGCGCCGTTGGCTTCGAGCGCCGACGGTGGGCACGTCGCGAAACCCGTGGGAGTCACCTTGACCCCGCTCGGCCCGTAGAGGTTGATCCCCGTGAGGGGCGAGGGAAAGCCTCCGTATTCGGTCCCGCCGATCGTCACTTCGACTTCCACCTCGGTGCCGGCCCCCAGGATGTCGCCCGTCCCCGCGAACCCAGGGATGGGGATCGCCTTCAGTTTGAACGTGGCCGTCGGGGTCGCCGAGGCGGTACTCGCCAGCACGAGAGCGACGAGGACGAGCAGGGCTGCGCAGAGGGATCCTCCGCGCCTCGACCTGCTTCTAGCTTCGGTCATCTAAGCTCCCCTCCCGGCCACACCTTTTCCTTTTCCTATCGTCCGAAGCATACCATCCGAAACGGATGACTGTCAAGGCCTGCCCATATGACCGACGAGATCGAGCTCACACCCACCTCCTACATCGTCCTCGGCCTGCTCTCGATGTTCGGAGAGGCCACCCCGTACGACCTCAAGCGGATGGTCTCCGCCTCGGTAGGGCAGTTCTGGACGCTGCCCCACTCCCAGCTCTACGCCGAGCCCGCGCGCCTCGCCCGCGCCGGCTACGTGACCGAGCACCAAGAGTCGGGCGGCAGGCGCCGCAAGGTGTACGACCTCACCGACCGTGGACGGGAGGCGTTCGAGCAGTGGCTGGGAGTCCTCACCCCCGAGCCCTACGTCTTGCGAGACCTCGCCCTGCTCAAGCTCTTCTTCGGAGCCGACGCGCGTGAACTGGCCGAGGCCCAGCTCGAGACCCACCGCCAGAAGCTCGCCGAATACAAGGCTCTGAGCGCGATGGACACCGGAACCGGCCACCGTGGGCCTTGGCTCGCACTCGACCTCGGACACCGCCACGAGCGCGAGACGGTCCGCTTCTGGTCAGAGCACGCCCAGGCAGGCAGGGGCAAGTCGCAGACCCGCGCACGTCGGGCCCCTCGCAGCTCCTAGAGGGCGCTCCGAAGTCGTGCCGTCAGTGGGACGGGCCTGCATCCAAGGGCGGCGGTACAGTGGGCGCGATGGCGAGACCCGCGCCAGCCGACGCTCCGCCCGCCCACCCCGCGACCGCCGGGGACGGACCCGCGACCCGGACGGGGTACGACGGCCGCGAGGTCATCCGCACCGTGGAGCTCACCAAGGTGTACGCGGGCACCGACTTCGCCGCGGTCGACCGCCTCGACCTGAGCGTGCACGGCGGGGAGATCTTCGGCCTGCTCGGGCCCAACGGCGCCGGCAAGACAACGACCGCGGGGATGCTGACCACGCGGGTGGTCCCCACCTCGGGCTCGGCGTACGTGGGCGGCATCGACGTCGTCGCCCACCCGGCGCTGGCCAAGCAGCTGCTCGGGACGGTCTCACAGACGAACACCCTGGACCGCCAGTTGACGGTGTGGGAGAACCTCTACTACCACGGCCGCCTGTTCGGCATCTCCGCGGCGCGCTCGCGCGCCACCGCCGACGAGCTGCTCGAGCAGTTCCAGCTCTCCCGGTGGGCGCGGGCGTCGGTGTTCGCGCTCTCCGGGGGCATGGCCCAGCGGCTGATGGTCGCGCGTGCGATCTTCCACCGCCCCGCCGTGCTGTTCCTCGACGAGCCGACCGCGGGCCTCGACCCGCAGGGCCGCCTCGCGCTGTGGGAGCTCGTCGGGCAGCTCAACCGCGAGGGCCAGACGATCCTGCTCACCACCCACTACATGGAGGAGGCCGACCACCTCTGCGACCGCGTGGCGATCATGGACCACGGCAAGATCCTGGCGCTCGACACGCCGGCGGCGCTCAAGCAGTCGGTGGGCGCCGACACGATCGTCACCGTGCGGGCCGACGGCGACCAGAGCGCGCTCGCAGAGCGGCTGGACGGCGCGCTCGAGGAGGTCACGCGCACGCGCGTGGTCGACGGCGGCGTCGAGCTCCACGTGCGGGGCGCTGAGCGGCTCGTGCCGCGGGTGGTGAACGCCGCGGAGAGCGGAGGCTTCGAGGTGGCCGACCTGTCGGTGGCCGAGCCGAGCCTCGAGACCGTGTTCATCAACCTCACCGGGAAGGCGCTGCGGGACTGATGGCCGGCGCGCTCGAGCACGGGCACGGCCCCGTCGTGCTCAGCCCCACCGGCAGGGTGCGGCGAGGCTGATGGCTGCCGCCGCCCCGCCGGCCCCGACGAGCGCCCACGTGGCGCTGGCGCCGACGCGCTCCACGGCGCAGGCGAGCCGCCTGGCGCTGCGCGCGCTGATCCTGCGCGACCTGCTGGTGCTGCGCAAGAACTTTGCCGAATTCCTGGTCCGCACGTTGATCCAGCCGTTCCTGCTGGTGTTCGTGTTCCTCTACGTGTTCCCCTCGATCGGCCAGGGCGTCGGCGGGGGCGCGAGCTCGCACGAGTCGGACTTCGCGACGGTGCTGGTGCCCGGCGTGGTCGCGATCTCGATCATGTTCCAGGGCATCCAGGCGGTGGCGCTACAGCTCTCCGCGGAGTTCGGCTACACCCGTGAGATCGAGGACCGCGTGCAGGCCCCCTGCCCGATCTGGCTGGTGGCCGTGGCGAAGGTGCTGTCGGGCTCGGTCCAGGGGGCGCTCGCGGCGGTCGTGGTGTTCCCGATCGCCGCGGTCATCCACGCCCCCGGGGTGCACGCCGACCTGTCAATCACGTGGTGGGTCGTCCTCACCCTGATCCCGCTGGCGTGCGTGGCGATGACCTCGCTCGGGCTGCTGCTCGGGACGGTGTTCGAGCCGCGCAACATCGGGCTCATGTTCGGGTTCATCGTGCTGCCGCTGACGTTCCTCGGCGGCACCTACTACCAGTGGACGCGGCTCGCGCCGGTCCAGGTGGACGGCATCCACTGGCTGCAGATCGTGGTGCTGGTCAACCCGCTGATCTACGTCGCCGAGGGCATGCGCGCGGGGTTGACCAACATCTCGCACATGCCGCTGTACGTGGTCTACCCGGTGCTGCTCGGCTTCTGCGCCGTCTTCCTGACGCTCGGCCTGCGCAACTTCCGCCGCCGCGTGCTCTCCTGAGGCGTCGGCGCGTAGCATCTGCAGGGTGCCAGAGCAACCGATGAGCGAGCCCGAAGGCCTGAACGCCGACCGCACCGACCCGCACCCGCCGCTGCCGCGCGACAAGCGCGGCTGGCAGGTCTCGCCCGCCCCCGACGGGCGCGGGATGCCCGAGCACGCCCCGACCGGCCCGCCGCCGCACCGGATGCGCGGCTTCTGGTACTTCGTGCTGGCGCTGGTCGCCCTCAACTGGCTGTCGCTGCTGTTCTTCCAGCCCTCCGCGGGCGAACCCCGGGTGACGGTGCCGTTCAGCCCGTACTTCCTGGAACAGGTGCGGGGGGGCACGGTCGGCTCGGTCGCCTCCAAGGGCGACACGATCCAGGGCAAGTTCAAGGCCAAGGAGCGCTACCCCGCGAGCGACAAGAAGGCGACGGCCACGAAGCTGTTCGCCACCCAGGTGCCGGCCTTCTGGAACGGCTCCGAGCTGTCCGCGCTGCTGCAGGAAAAGGGGGTGCGCATCAACGCCGAATCGACGACCACGAGCGAGTCGCTGCTCGAGGAGTTGCTGCTCGGGTTCGGTCCGACGCTGCTGATCGTCGGCCTGTTCATCCTGATCTTCCGCCGCGCCGCCAAGGCCGGCGGGGGCATGGGCGCGCTGGGCAACTTCGGGCGCTCGCAGGCGCGGCGGGTGGACCCGGAAAAGATCCGCGTCACGTTCGACGACGTCGCGGGGATCGACGAGGCGAAGTCCGAGCTCTCGGAGATCGTCGACTTCCTGCGCAACCCCGAGCGCTACGGCAGCCTCGGCGGGCGAATGCCCCACGGCGTGCTGCTCTCGGGCGCGCCCGGCACCGGCAAGACGCTGCTCGCGCGCGCGGTCGCCGGCGAGGCGCACGCCGCGTTCTTCTCGATCTCCGCCTCGGAGTTCATCGAGGCGATCGTCGGCGTGGGCGCCTCGCGCGTGCGCGACCTGTTCGCGAAGGCCAAGGAGGCGGCGCCGGCGATCATCTTCATCGACGAGCTCGACGCGATCGGGCGCTCGCGGCAGGGCTCGGTGTCGGTGACCGGCGCCAACGACGAGCGCGAGCAGACGCTCGACCAGATCCTCACCGAGATCGACGGCTTCGAGTCCTCCGAGGCGGTGATCGTGCTCGCGGCGACCAACCGCCCCGACGTGCTCGACCCCGCGCTGCTGCGCGCCGGGCGCTTCGACCGGCGGGTGACCGTGCAGGCCCCCGACCGCAAGGGGCGCGCCGAAATCCTCGCGGTCCATACCCGCTCGATCCCGCTGGACGACGACGCCGACCTCGACGCGCTGGCCTCGAGCACCCCCGGGATGGTCGGCGCCGACCTCGCCAACCTCGCCAACGAGGCCGCGCTGCTCGCCGCCCGACGCGGCCATAAGAAGGTGAAGATGGCCGACCTCACCGACTCGCTGGAGAAGATCATGCTGGGCTCCCCGCGCGGCATCCTGCTCTCCCCCGCCGACCGCGAGCGCACCGCCTACCACGAGTCCGGCCACGCGCTGGTGGGGATGCTCACGCCCGGCGCCGACCCGGTGCGCAAGGTGTCGATCATCCCGCGGGGCATGGCTCTGGGCGTGACCCTCTCGACGCCCGACTCCGACCGGGTGTCCTACACGCTTGAGGAGCTGCTGGCCAAGATCAGGGTCGCGCTCGGCGGGCGCGTCGCCGAGGAGGTCGTCTACGGAGCGATCACCACGGGCGCGGAGTCGGACATCCAGCAGCTCACGCTGATCGCGCGCCAGATGGTCGGGCGCTGGGGGATGAGCGAGGCGATCGGCCCGATCGCAGTGCTCCCCGAGGAGGGGCAGGGGATGTTCCTGCCCGGCGTCAGCGAGACCTCCCAGGAGACCCAGCGGTTGGTCGACCAGGAGGTGCGCACGCTCGTCGAGAGCGCCCACCAGGAGGTCACGCGGCTGCTGGAAGAGCACCGCGAGCAGCTCGAGAGCCTCGCCCAGGCGCTGCTGGCGGCCGAGACGCTCGACGCGCCCGACGCCTACGCGGCGGCCGGGGTGCCCGGGGCGCAGACGCAGCCGCTGCCGGTGTCCTGATAGGTGCTCGCTCAGGCCTGCGGGTCGGCGCTCCGCCGCCTGCCCGCGAAGTTGCCGACGAGCACGCCGATCACGGTGACGAGGTAGATCTGCCCGACGAGCATCTCGACCACCGCGAGGGCACGTCCCACGTGGGTGGCGGCGGAGAAGTCGCCGAACCCCGTCGTCGTCAGAACCGTGAAGCTGTAGTAGACGTGGTCGCTCTCGGTGCCGTTCGTGCCCTGCGCGAAGTACGGGGTGCTGCCGAGCCGGGCAACGAAGCCGATCGCCCAGGCGAACATGATCCCGACCGTCAGGTAGATGGCCAGCGCCCCCGCGACCACCTGCAGCGTCACGCCTCTTTCCCGCACCAGGCCCAGCAGTCCCCCCACGATCGCCACAGGGATCGCGCCCGCGACCAGCCCGCTCAGCGCGAAGTCCAGGTCGCTTGGTACCACCGAGAAGGCGACGCCGAAGACCACGACGATCGCGAGCACGCCGCCCAGCTCCACTCTGCGGCGACGGACCGCACGCGGCGCGCGCGCTGTGGCGACCGCGACGAGCAGCGCGGAACTCTCGATCACGAGGGCTGTGGCGCGGGACCAGGCGGCGCTCGGGGCCACGATGACGAAGATCAGCGCGAAGGCCATGAGCAGCAGCACCACGCCGTAGCGGTATTCAGGCGGACCCTCGCCGGCGTTCGTGCCACCCGCGGTCTGTGCTTCAGTGCTCACCTCGCCGATCCTTGTGCGCGCGCGGGTGAGAGCGTGTCATTCGCGGGGGGTGATGAAGTCTCACCCGAGCGGCCGACATGCTCGGGCCGTGCCTGAGTCGAGCGCGGCCCCTTGAAGGTGCGCAACCGCACGACTATCCTGATCCTCGGCACGGCGCAGTTCGTGATGGTGCTCGACAGCACGGTCATGAACGTATCGATCTCGCAGGTCGTCGCGGATCTGCACACGACCGTCACGGGGGTGCAGCTCGCGATCACCGCGTACACGCTCGTGATGGCGGCGTTCATGCTGACCGGCGCGAAGCTTGGGGACATCTGGGGCCGGCGGCGCGCCTTCTCGATCGGCCTCGCGATCTACGGGGTGGGGTCGCTGACGACCGCGCTCAGCCCCAACCTCGGCGTCCTGCTGATCGGCTGGTCTGGCATCGAGGGGCTCGGCGCGGTGCTCGTGATCCCGGCGATCGCCTCGCTGACGGCGGTCAACTACAGCGGCCGTGAACGGGCGCTCGCGTACGGGCTGCTCGGCGGCATCGCCGGCGCCGGCGCGGCGGCGGGACCGCTGATCGGGGGCTTCATCACCACGGAGTTCACCTGGCGAGTGGTGTTCGCGGGGGAGACCGTGATCGTGCTCGTGCTGCTCACCCTCGTGCGCCGCATCGGCGACCGTCCGTCCGGCGAACGGATCAAGCTCGACCTCGTCGGGGCCGGCCTGTCGGCGCTGGGGCTCGGGCTGACGGTGTTCGCGATCCTCAAGATCTCCACGTGGGGCCTGTTCAAACCGATCGGGGCGCTCACGATCGCGGGCACGAAGATCACCCCGTTCGGCTTCTCAGTCGTCCCCTTCCTGATCCTCGCCGGCCTCGTCGTCCTCGGCTGCTTCGCCCGCTGGGAGCAGCGTGTGGCCGCCGCCGGGCGCACGCCACTGTTGGCGCCCGACCTGCTGCACATCCCGCAGCTGCGCGCCGGGCTCTCGACGCTCGTCTCGCAGTACCTGATCCTCGCCGGCACGTTCTTTGTGCTGCCGCTCTACCTGCAGCTGGTGCTCGGCTACAACGCCCTTGAAACGGGCGTGAAGATCCTGCCGATCTCGGTGACGATGATGCTCGCCGCGGTGCTCGGCCCGCGCCTGGCGACGCGCACCTCGCCCCGCAAAGTCGTGCAGATCGGGCTCGGCTTCCTGTTCGTCTCGATCGCCTGCCTGATGGCGTCGATCTCCCCGTCGCTCTCCTCCGTCGCGTTCGCGGTCTCGCTGGCGGGCTTCGGCGTCGGGATCGGTCTGGCGTTCTCGCAGCTCGGCAACGTCGTGATGTCCTCCGTCGGGGAAGCGCGCTCCTCCGAGGCCGGCGGCGTGCAGGGCGCGGCGCAGAACCTCGGCCAGTCGCTCGGCACGGCGCTGATCGGCGCCGTCCTGCTCACCGGTTTGACGACCGGCTTTCACGAGCGCGTGCTCGCCGATCCCGCGATCCCCGCGCAGGTCCAGCAGCAGGTCGTGAGCGGTACCGAGGAGGGGCTGCCGATGGTCTCCCAGGCGCAGTTCAAGGCCGACGCTGAAAAGACCGGACTGCCCCCCGAACAGGTCACCAAGCTGGTCGGCTACTACAACGACGCGCAGATCGAAGCGCTCAAGCGCGCGCTGCTGCTGGCGTCCGCGTTTGCGCTCGTCGGGCTGTGGTTCGCCCGCTCGCTCCCGGGCGAGGCGCTCACGACGACCGAAGACGAGCCGGCGGCGCTGACGCCGCTCCCGCAGCCGGCGGTGTAGGGTGCTGCGCCGACCGCCGTACCACCCCTCGCGGGCGAGGACGGATCACCTTCGCAGCGGGGAGGCTGCCTGAGGATGAGCGCGGACCCCACCGGAGCGAACCCGTCCCCTGAGGCGGGGGCCCCCGCCCCTACCCCCACCGGGGCCGGTGGCGCGGGGGCCGGCGGCGCGGTCGCGGCGCGGCGCCATCCGCCAGGGTTCTGGCGCGCGCGGACGCTGGTGATCGTGGCCAGCGTGCTGGTCGTGTTCTCGATCATGGCGACGTGGATCCGCGCCCAGATCATCGACACCGAAGGCTGGACGCAGACCAGCGTGCGGCTGCTGCAGAACGAAAAGGTCCGCGAAGTCGTCGCCGGCGACCTCTCCGAACGGCTGCTGAGCGTCGTGGACGTCCAGAACCTCGCCGCCGAAAAGCTGCCCAAGGTGCTGCAGCCGCTGGCGCCGGCGCTCTCCACCGCCGCGGCGCAGGTTGTGCCCCAGGCGATCGAAAAGGCGCTCGAGGTCCCCGCGATCCAGGAACTGTGGGGGCGCGCCAACCACGTCACGCACGAACAGGTGACGAAGATCCTCAGCGGAGGCAGCGGCGCGCTCTCGACGTCCGGGGGCGTGGTGAGCATCAACCTCGAACAGCTGGTCGACCGCATCGGCTCGCGCCTAGGCGTGGGCAGCGAAGTCGGGGCGAAACTGCCCGCCAACCGCCGCAAGCTCGTGTTGCTGCGCTCCAGCCAGCTGAAGCTCGCGCAGGATGGCGTCAAAGCGATGCGCGGCCTCAGCTTCATCCTGCCGCTGCTGGTGGTGCTGCTGTACCTGGGGGCGCTCGGGCTCGCGGCCGGCTACCGCCGGCGGGTGCTGATCGAGATCGGCGTGGGGATCATCGCGGGGGCACTCGTCGCGCTTGTGCTGCGCCGCTGGGTCGAGTCCTACGTGGTGACCAACCTCGTGCACAACGAAGGCATCCGCCCCGCGATGCACGAAGTCCTCGACATCGCCACCGCCGGCTGGCGCAGCCGCGCGCTGTGGCTGCTGATCACCGGTGTGGTGGTGATCTTCGCGGGCTGGGTCGCCGGCCCGATGCGCTGGGCAGTGAAGATCAGGGAACTGATCGCCGAGCCGCTGGAGCACCACCCCGGCTGGTTCGCGGCCGGCGCGGCGGCGATCGTGCTGCTGATCGCCACGCTCGGGCCGGAGCGCACCCCGGGTCAGGCGATCCCACTGCTGATCGAGCTGGTGCTGGTGGTGTTCGGCGTGTACGCGCTGCGCCGGCAGATCGCGCAGGAGCGGGGCGATCCGCTCGGGGGAGAGCCGCCTGGGGGAGACGCGCCCGCGTAGACGGTGTCCCACCCGGGACACGTGCCGACCGACATGGCGGCTTTCAAAGGTGCCGGCACCGGGCAAAGGCGCCGGCACCAGGCGCTCAGAGGGCGCTCAGACTCAGATGCCCTGCTCGGCCACGACGCGGCCGCTCGCCACAGCATCCACCAGCGCACGGTGGTCCAGTTCGTTCTGGTCGGCGTACGTCTCGGCGAAGCGCGCGAGTGCGCGGTCGAACGTGTCGCCGCGCCCGAGGTAGCTCGCGATCGCGATCGAGTCGCCCGAGCGCGCGTGCGCGCGTGCGAGCGTCCAGCCGCACATGCGCCCGTAGATCGACATGCCCGGCGGCTCCATCACGCCGACGTCGGCCGAGCTCTTCCAGTCCCACAGCTGGCGCACGTAGAAGTCCCGCGTCTCGCCGTCGATCCCCGTGGTGCGCAGCCAGCCGAGCATGATGTCGGAGGAGGCCTGCATCAGCCGCTGCCCCTCGACCACGCGCCGACCGTGGTTCTCGTACTCGCTTTTGCCGAGGAACGGCTCGAGCACCGAGGCCTGGGCCTCCTTGCACTGCAGGAACAGCGGGTCCTCGTTGTCGCGCCCCAGCATCAGCACCACCCAGGCGCGGGTGCCGACGGAGCCGACGCCGACGACTTTGCGCGCGAGGTCAACGAAGCGGAAGTGCTCGAGCAGGTGGCGGCGGTCACCCTGCAGGCTCGTGCGGTAGGAGCGCAGCAGGTTGTGGATGCCCTCCTGGAACTCGCTCGCCTGCTCGGCCGGGAGCAGGTCCTCGACCCGGACGATCAGCGGCGGGTCGCTGATGATCTGCGGCTCGCCGTCGACGGTGTGCGCGAGGCGTTCGAAGGCGCGCGTGCTGTCCTTGGTCACGGCCTTCGTCGCCGCCTTACGAAACCGCTTGAGCTGCTGCTCGGGCGCCTGCGCCTCGAAGCGCGACAGCAGCGAGGCGCGGTCGAGGCGGGCGTACCAGATGTCGAGGTCGCGCATCTCCGCGAAGCCGTGCATCGCCCCGCGGTACTCGCCCACCGCGGCGCGCACCGTCTCGCGGCGCTGGGCGCCGCTGAACCCGCGCTCACGCCCCGCGATCGCGATCGAGGCGGCGAGGCGCTTGAGGTCCCACTCCCACGGGCCGGGCAGCGTCTCGTCGAAGTCGTTGGCGTCGAACACGAGCTCGCGCTCAGGCGAGGCGAAGCCGCCGAAGTTCGAGAGGTGCGCGTCGCCACAGAGCTGCACCTGGAACCCTGACCGCGGGGTCGAGGCGAGGTCGGAGGCCATCACGTACGCCGCTCCGCGGAAGAACGCGAACGCCGAGGCCGCCATCCGCCCGTAGCGGATCGGGACGAGCTCCGGCACGCGCGAGGTGGCCTGCTCCTCCAGCAGCGCGATCGGGTCGGGGCGCTCGGCCCACGGCTCCCACTCGGCGTGGCGCGAGCGCGGGGTCTCCACACGCGCGGCTTTGCCACGCGCGGCACGCTCCCGCGGCGAGAGGTGCGGCAGCCGCGGCCCGCCGACGGTTGCGCGGCGCCGCGGCCGCTGAGACTCTCCGGTGGAGCCCTTGTCGGTGTTCACAGCCGCCATGGTCGCTCGAACTGTTGACTGTAACTGGGTGAGTCCGCCTCACTCGCCGTGGGTGAGCGTCTGAGAGGGTCGCGAGCGACCGAACCCCGCCTCACCGCTCGGCTGGCGCCTGCCCGCCGCTTGTCGTCTGCTCGCCGGCTGTCGCCTGCCCGCCGCTCTTCGTCTGCTCACCGCTCCCCGCCTGCCCGCCGGCCGCCGGCTGCCGGACACTCTGACGCTCCCCCTCGTCGATCACCTGGTTCTGGGGATCTCCCACACGCGTGCTGAGCCAGTCGATCAGCACCTTCACACGGTGACCGGGGCCGCCACCGCTGAGGTAGTACATGTGGACCGTCAGGTAGGTGAAGAACGCCAGCCGCCCGGAGAGCCGCGCCCGCGGATTTCGCACACCGCCTTGCCGCGTCCGACCACGGCGAGCGCGCCCTTGTCGAAGTAGCGAAACGGCGTCGTGGCGCCTGGGGCGCCACCGCGGATCGCCTCGGCCACGTGGCGCGCCTGCTGGATCGCGACCGTCGCGAGCCCCGGTAGCGGCCTGCCGCCGGGCCCGGCAACCTGGGTCGTGTCCCCGATCGCCGAGATCTCGGGATGGCCGGGCACCGTGAGATCGGGTTGGATCTGTACGCGCCCCGCCCGGTCGGTGCTCGCGCCGGTAGCCTTGGCGAGCGCCGCGGAGAAGCCGACGGCCTGCACGCCCGCGGCCCAGACCACGGTCCTGGCGGCGATCCGCTCCTCCGTCCCCCCGACCTGGACGGTCACGCCGTGAGGGTCGATCGCGGTGACACGGGCCCCCTCGCGGACCGTCACGCCAAGCGCGGCCAGGTAACCGGCGACCTTGGCGGACAGCTTCTCGTTGAACGCCGCGGTCACGCGCTCGCCGGCGTCGAGCAGGATCACCTGCGCGTCGCGGGGGTCTGATCCGCGCGAAGTAGCGCCTCATGGTGTGGGTGGCGATGATCGCGAGCTGCCCGGCGAGCTCGACGCCGGTCGGACCGCCGCCGATCACGACGAACGTGAGCCACTGCTCGCGCTCGGTCGGACTCTCGCAGCGCTCGGCTTCCTCGAAGGCGCTGTAGATCCGGTTGCGCAGCTCGACGGCGTCGGGCAGCGTCTTCAGGCCGTAGGAGACCTCGCGCCACTCGTCTTTGCCGAAGTAGGAGGTCTCCGCGCCGCACGCCACTATCAGGCTGTCGTAGTCGAGTCGCTCGCCGCGGTCGAGGATGACCTGGCGGCGCTCGACGTCGAGGCCGGTGGCCTCGGCCATCAGCACCGTCGTGTTCGAGCTGCGCTTGACCGTCGAGCGGATCGGCGTGGCGCACTCGCCGGTGGACAGGCCGCCGCACGCTAGCTGGTAGAGCAGCGGCTGGAAGAGGTGGTGGCTCGTCCGGTCGACCACCGTCACCTCGACGTCGGCGCCGCCCAGCTCGCGCGCGGCGGTGAGCCCACCGAAGCCGCCGCCGACGATCACCACCCGACGGCGGCCCGCTCGCTGCGCGCCGCCGATCGCCCCGGACCCGCTCGCCTCAGGCGTCATCCCTGCTGCGCCCGCCTCTCATGCCACCGCCCCCGACCCGGCTCCCAACCGCTCCAGCAGGTGGTCCCCGACGCGCACCGCGTTGGCCATCGCGGTGAGCGCGGGGTTGACGGCGGAGATCGAGGGGAAGACGGAGGTGTCCACGACGTAGAGGTTGTCGAGCTCGTGCGCACGGCAGTCGGTGTTGAGCACCGAGGTGGCCGGGTCCGAGCCGAAGCGGCAGGTGCCAGCCTGGTGGGCAACGCCCGCGACGGGGATCTTGTTCTCGAGGTAGGCCCACCGGGGGATCAGGTGGTGCTCGTGCATCCCGAGGCGCCCTAGCAGCGAGCGCAGCTGCTCGAGCAGCCGATCGCGGGCGTGGTCGTTGGAGGAGGAGTAGGTGAGCGTCAGCCGGCCCTCGTCGTCCACGGTCACGCGGTTCTCAGGCCGGGGGAGGTCCTCGGTGGAGAGCCAGAAGTCGACGGCGTGCTCGGCGACCTCCTTCAGCGAGAGGCCGAACGGGGCGAGTTTGGTGATCACGGGCTTCTCCCCGCGGTACATGGCGGGTACCGACTTGCCGACCATCTGGATGTTGCCCATCGGGAACTCCCAGGCGTCGGAGGCGAAGTAGTAGTCGTTTACACCAAGCGTCTTCTGGAAGACCGTGGGGTTAGGCTCGCGGGAGATCGCGAGCACGGCCTGGGAGTTGTGGAACATGTAGTTGCGCCCCACCTGGTCGGAGCCGTTGGCGAGGCCGCCGGGGTGCCGGTCGGTGGCGGAGGCGAGCAGCAACTTGGCGGTGTTGGCGGCGCCACAGGAGACCACCACGACGTCGGCGGCGTAGGACTCGCGCGCGCCGTCGCGCTCCACGACCACCTCGGTGACCGCGGAGCCCGCAGCGTTGGTGCGCAGCTGCACGGCGGTGGCCCCGGTGAGCAGGGTGACGTTGGGGTGCTCCAGGGCGGGCCGGACGCCCAACACCTCGGCGTCGGACTTGGCGTGCACGAGGCAGGGAAAGCCGTCGCAGGTGGAGCAGCGCACGCAGGCGGAGTAGGGCGGGTTGTCCTCGCGCAACATCACCCCGCACGGCGCGTGGAAGGGGTGCAGGCCGGCAGTGGCGAACGCTTCGGAGAGCTGCTCGATGCGCGGCTCGTGCGAGACGGCAGGGTGGGGGTAGGGCGCGCTCGCCGGTGGTTCGGTAGGGTCCTCGCCGCGCACGCCGTGTACTTCGTAGAGCTGCTCGGCCGCCGTGTAGTAGGGCTCCATCGCCTCGTAGGGGATCGGCCACGCGGGAGAGACGCCGCCGTGGTGGCGCAGCTCGCCGAAGTCCTCGGCGCGCATCCGGTAGAGCGCCGCGCCGTACAACTTGGTCGCCCCCCCGACGAAGTAGTGGACCTGCGGCTGGAAGGGCTTGCCGGCGGCGTCGTACCAGGTGTCGGGCGAGACGTAGCAGTTGTCCACGAACACGTCGGCGGCCGACCAGTTGGAGGGCTCGCGCGCCAACCACCCGCCGCGCTCGAGCAGCAAGATGCGCTTGCCCGAAGGCGCGAGGTGCCGCGCGAGCGTGCCCCCGCCGGCGCCGGAGCCGATGATGACGACGTCGTAGGCGTCCATCACCCGGCCTCCGTGCCGCGCCCAACGGTGTGGGCAAGGATCGGCGGGACGTCGTGGGACCCCATCACGAGATCTCCGCGATGCGCTCGGCGAGGATGATCCGCGAGGCGGCCTCGATCAGCGCGAGGTGCGAGAAGGCCTGGGGGAAGTTGCCGAGGTGCCGCCCGGTGGAGGTGTCGAACTCCTCGGCGTACAACCCAAGCGGGGAGGCGACGCGCAGCAGCCGTTCCATCAGGTCGCGGGCGCGCTGCTCCTCGCCGACGATCGCCAGCGCCGAGACGAGCCAGAAGGAGCAGATCAAAAACGAGCCCTCCTTGCCGGACATGCCGTCGTCGGTCTCGCCGGTGCGGTAGCGCAGGACGAAGCCGTCCTCGGTCAGGTCGTCGGCGATCGCGAGCACGGAGGCGTGCAGGCGCTCGTCGCCGGGCGGCAGGAAGCCGAAGATCGCCGCCAGCAGCGTGGAGGCGTCGAGCGCGTCGGTGTCGTAGTGCTGGCGTAGGACGCCGGCCGCGGTGAGCCCGTGAGCGAGGATGTCGGCGCGGATCTCCTCCGCGGTCGCGCCCCAAGCCTCCTGGCGCGTGGAATCCCCGCGCATCGCCGCGAGCTTGGCGGCGCTGTCCATCGCGACCCAGCACATGAGCTTCGAGGAGACGTAGTGCTGGGGCGCGCCGCGGGCCTCCCAGATGCCCTGGTCCGGTTCGCCCCACACGCGCGTGGCGCATTCGGCCTGAGCCTCGACGATCGGCCACAATCTGCGGGGCAAGCGCTGGGAGCGGCGGGAGTGCAGCAGGATCGAGGCGAGCGCCGCCCCGAAGACGTCGTTCTGACGCTGGTCGAACGCGCCGTTGCCGATCCGCACCGGGCTCGCCCCCGCATACCCCGAGAGATCGTCGCGCGTGGTCTCGGTCAGGTCGCGCCGCCCGTCGATCCCGTACATGATCTGCAGCGCCCCGTCCCCGTTGCACTCCAAGTCGGCGACGAACTGCATGAACTCCTCGGCCTCCCAGTCGAGGTTGAGGTAGTGCAGCGCCTGCAGCGTGAAGGTGGAGTCGCGCAGCCACGTGTAGCGGTAGTCCCAGTTGCGCTCCCCGCCGGGAGTCTCCGGCAGCGAGGTAGTCAGCGCGGCGACGGTCGCGCCGGTGGGCATGTAGGTGAGCCCCTTGATGGCCAGCGCGGAGCGCTGGATCGGCTCGCGCCAGCGGTGGTCGGGCAGTCGCGCGCGGCCGAGCCAGTCGCGCCAATAGCGCCCGGTGGTGGCCAGGCGCGCGTTGGCGTCGTCGATGTCGGCAGGCCCCTCCAGCTGCGCACCCCAGGAGAGCGAGCAGAAGATCTGCTCGCCCTGTTTGAGCACGTGGCGGGCCCTCACCCAGTCGCCCTCGACGCCGAGGGCCATGTCGGTGTGCAGGCGGATCGTGAGCCCGGCGCCGGAGGCATCGGCGGAGTGGCCGTCCTCGGCGACGCTCCATTCGGCCGGGACGCGCCCGTAGTCGAAGACCGGTTCGCAGGTCAGCTCGACCTCGACTTCGCCCTCGATACAGAAGGCCACGCGCACGAGCAGGTGCTCGGCGTCTTCGTCGGTCGGCGGCCGGGTGTGGGGCGTGACGGTGTCCACGCCGCGGCGCGGCCCGAGCGTGAGCGCGTCGCGCACGGCGGCCCACCCGGTTGAGGTCGTCCAGGTCGTCAACAGCGTGTTGGTGCCCGGCTCGTACACGCGCGCGGTCGGCACGTTGATCCCGAACGGCCCGAACCGAAACGCCCCGGCCTCGCGGTCGAGCAGCGTGCCGAACACCGAGGGAGCGTCGAAGCGGGGCACGCACAGCCAGTCGATCGCCCCGTCGGGTGCTACGAGCGCGCCAGTGTGGCAGTCCGAGAGGAACGCGTAGTCGGCGATCGGCGGGAACGGCGAGGGGGCAGCCGCGCTTTGGGGTGCGGGGTCGCTCAAGTGAAGATCACGAGGTGGTCGTGTGCGGGAGTCATTGGGGATCGTCCGCGCGTGTGGGTGCGGGGCACCGCGGCGAGTGCGCGCCGGGCCTCCGTGCCCGGCGTCGCCGCGCGCGTGGAACACATGAGGCCGAGCAGGTGGGTGGTCTCACATCACCCGATCGGGGTGAATCGCGGCTCACCTGGGCTGCCGGCGACGGTCGGGGCCGGCTCGTCCTGCCGGGCGGTGTCCTGCGCGTGGTACTCGCGCAGCAGCTCCTCCTCGCGACGGTGCTTGGGGAAGCGGAAGAAGACAAGCGCGGCGCCGAGCAGGATCGCGATGATGCCGGCGAGGTAGGCGTGGTCGGCACCCTGGAGGAAGGATTCCTTCGCGCCCGCCGTGATCTGGGCGGCGTAGTGGGGGTAGCGCTGGGCGGTGTCGGCGGCGCTCGAGAACGACTTCTCGAGCTCGGACTGGACGGAGTTGGTGACGAGCGCTTTCTCGGGTGAGGAGGCGACCGCGGTGGCGACGGCGGCGGCGTAGCCGGCGGTGAGGATCGCGCCGAGGATCGACTGCATAATCGCCCCGCCGAGGTCGCGCTGCAGGTCGGCCGTGCCGGAGGCCATGCCCGCGCGCTTGACCGGCACTGAGCCGGTGAGCGAGTGCGAGGCGGGGGTGCCGGCGAACCCGACGCCCGCTCCCACGAGCGCGTAGGCGAGGCCGACCTTCCAGTAGGCGATGTGGTCTTCCCACAGCAGCAGCATCGTGAGGAAGCCCAGGAGGCAGAAGGCGTAGCCGACCAGCAGCGCCACGCGGGCGCCGTGGGTGTTGACGAGCTTGGCCGAGCGCGGGGCGATCAGCACCATGAACACGGCCGCGGGGATGATCGACAGGCCGGCGTCGAGCGTGGAGTAGCCGAGCACGTTCTGCAGGAACTGCTGCCCGACGAACATCGCGCCCATCAACGTGCCGAAGACGATGATCCCGGCGCACGCGGCCACCCAGAAGACCCTCCGTTTGGCGACGTCGAGGTCGTACAGCGGCTCGCGCGCGCGGCGCTGGCGGATGACGAACGCCCCTGTGGCGGCGAGCGCGATCACGCCCAGCCCGATCGCGAGCGTCCCCTTGCCGGGCACGGGCGCGAAGTTGATGCCCAGCACGAGCGCGGCGACGAGCACCACCGAGAGGATGCCGCCGAGGTTGTCGACGGGATCGGAGGTCTCGTTGACGTGCGCGGGGACCAGGCGCCAGGCCATCACGAACGCGATCAGCGCGAGCGGCAGCGTGATGAAGAACACCGAGCCCCAGTGGAACTGCGTGAGCAGCGCGCCGGAGACCAGCGGGCCGAGTGCGGAGATCCCGCCGCCGATGCCCGACCACAACGCGATCGAGCGCGTGCGAGCCGGCCCCGACCACAGCGCGGTGATCAGTGCGAGCGTCGTGGGGTACGCCATCCCGGCCGAGAGCCCGCCGAGCAGGCGCGCGGCGAGCAGCACCCCGATCGACGGCGCGAGCGCGGCGAGCAGGCTCGCGGGGATCGAGAGCCCCATGCCGAGCAACAGCATCAGCTTGCGCCCGTAGCGGTCGCCGACCGCGCCGAGGTACAGCACCGAGGCGGCGAGGCCGAGCGAGTAGCCCACGGCGACGAGGTCGAGTTCGGTCTGCCCGGCTTCGAACGCCTTGCCGATGTCGGGCAGCGCGACGTTCGCGACCGCGAGGTTCAGGTTGGCGACGGCGGCGACCGCGATCAGCGCAGCGAGGACGAGCCCCGCGCGCTTGGGGGCCGACGAGACTTCAGGCGCCGACGAGGCTTCGGCCGTGCTCGCCATGGCGGCGATCCTGAAGGGGGACGGGGTGAGCCGGCATCATCCCAAGCGGGCGAGACCGGCCGTCGAGGGGCTACGCACGGTCGCCGACGACCACCGGACCACCCCGCGTCCACGAATCAGCCACCACCCAAATCGCCGCGCGCCCCTCGAATCACCCCGATCAGGTGATGCCCCCTCACCCGGGGTGCAAGAACACTCGGTGCACGATGATGAGGCGCAGGCGACCAATCATGCGAGGCGCGATGGTGGGCGGCGTTGGCTACGCGGCTGGCCGCGCGGGCGCCAGGCGCTCGGGACAGGAGCAGTCCCAGGAGCAGCGGCTCGCGGAACTCGAAAGCCAGCAGCAGGCCCCCCCGAGCGCCCCGGCGGCACCGGCTCCGGCCGCGCCGCCGGCGGAAACGACGGTCGAGCAGTTGCAGAAGCTCGCGCAGCTGCGCGACAGCGGCGTGTTGACGCCCGAGGAGTTCGAGGCGCAGAAGCAGAAGGTTCTCGCGGGGGGTTGAGCACGTGATCGGTCCCGTACAGCTGCTCGTGGTCGGCTTCGAGGAGCCCAACTTCCAAGGCGAGGTGCTCGCCGAGCTGCAGAGCCTCAAGGAGAACGACGTCGTCCGCGTGATCGACATCCTCGTGGCCAACAAGGACGCCGCGGGCGAGGTGGAGACGGTGCAGATCAGCGACCTCTCCCCCGACGAGGCGCAGGAGTTCGGCGAAGTCGTCAAGGCGTTGATCGGCCTCGGAGAGATCGCCGGCGGCGACGCCGAGGGCGCCGCACAGATGTGGGCGAGCGAGGGGACGGGTCTGAGCGAGGAGGACCTCCTCGACGTGCTCGCCGAGATCCCCCCCGACACCGCAGTGGCGATCGCCCTGTTGGAGCACCGCTGGGCGATCCCGATGCGCGAGGCGATCGTGAGGGCCGGCGGCTTCCCGATCCTCGACACGTGGGTGCACCCGCGCGACCTCGTCGAGGTCGGCCTGCTCGCCGCCGCCGAGGCCGAGCAGACACTCAGCTGAGCCTCGACGGCGGGAGTGAAACAGTCGGTCAGTCGGTGAGGAACGCGTCGGAGTGCACCGTCACGGCCCAGATGATCATGGCGTCGATCACCAGCAGGATCACCGACCACACGGGGTAGGCGCCGATCGACAGGAAGTTGAGCATGATGCCGAAGAAGGCCAGGGAGCCGGCGATGATCGCTCCGCCGGCCCGCCGGGCGGCCACCAACATCGCGCCGAGGACCTGGATCGCTCCGACGATGATCGCGACCCACCCCCACGTGTTCAGTTCCGACCACAGCAGCCCGCCGGCGGTGAAGTAGGACTTGTTGCTCAGCGCCGCGATGCCCCACACGATGTTGAGCACTCCGGTGAGTGTCAGGTACACGGCGACGAACGTCGCCCATCCGCTCGATGACTCGTACTGCTGGGTAGTTGGTGTGCTCACCGTCAATCCTCCCGGGTCGTTGGCTGTGCTGCGAGGAATCGTGAAAGATCGACGGGTGAGGCGACGTCACCCTCGCCGGATGACGCTCCAGGCCAGGGGATGCGCCCCTCGCGCGACCCTCATCCCCGGTGGGTGACGACCGCTCATCCCCACCGCGCCTAGCGTGACTGTGCGAGGCCCAGCTGTGCGAGGCGCGCTCGCCGAGGATGCAAGTGACAACCGCGGTCTACGAGATTCGCATCAAGGGCGGCATGAGCGACCAGCTCCTCACCGCGTTCGAGGGCATGGAATCGACCGTCCAGTCGGCCGAGACGGTGCTGCGCGGCCCCGCGGTCGACCAGGCCGCGCTGCACGGGCTGCTCGACCGCGTCCAGGCCCTCGGCCTCGAGCTGATCGAGGTGCGGCGTCTCTCGGAGTCCCCCGCGGCGAAGGAGGATTAGGGGCCCGCCCCCCCCTCAGACCCGCTGCACGACCCGGGGGCGCTTGATCCCGGAGGGGAGCAGGCCGAGCTGGCGGGCCCTGTCCACCGCGTCGGCGCGGCCACTCGCGTCGAGCTTGCGGTAGATGGAGCGCAGGTGGGTCTTGACGGTGTTCAGCGACACGAACACCTCCGCCCCGATCTCAGCGTTGGAGAGCATCGTCGGCAGGTAGCGCAGGATCCGCTCCTCGCGCTCGGTGAGCGGCGCGAGCAGCGTGGCGGAGGGGGCGCGCTGGCCGACCCCGTCGAGCAACACCTCCAGCAGCGCGGGGTGGTCGGTGCCGGACTGCGCCTGGAGCTCCAGTAGCTCGCGCACCTCCAGCCCGTTCAGCAGGAAGGCATCGCGGAACGGCTCGTGCTCGGCCGGCTCGAGCGCGCGCTCGAGCGCCTGGGAGGCGGCCGTGTCGTCACCGGCCGCGTGGTCGACGAGCGCGCGCAGCAGCGACCCCTCGACAAGCGTCGCCGGGTGGGTGCCCTCGACCTCTCCCCCGAGCGCCCGGTCGAGCGACTCAGCCGCCCGCTCCAGCTCGCCGGCGTGCAGGTCGATGCTCGCTTGGCGGATCAGCAGCTCGACGTGCTGAGGTTCCCGCTCGCGGGCGGCGGCGAGCGTCTCCGCGGCTCCCTCGAGGTCCCCGGCGGCCATTCGCACCCGCGGCTCGACGTCCTCCAGCGCGACCCCCAGGAGCGGCGGGGTGGGGTCGCAGTCGGCCAGCTCGGCGCGGACCGCGCGCAGTTTCAGCGCGCCGCGGGCGGCCGAGCGCGGCCCCGCCGCGGCAAGTGTGAGCGCCTGGAGCAGGCTCGGCGGCGAGCCGCACGGGCGCCTCGGCGGTCGCGGCGGCGCTCGCGGCGCGGGTCAGCAGACTCTCGGCGGGCTCGAACTCACCCCGCTGGTAGGCGCCCACCGCGGAGGCGAGGTACGCGCACGCCGCCGCCGGGCCCTCGCACCAGCCGCGCTGCTCGGCCAGCCCCACCGCCTGCGAGCTGAGCTCCTCGGCGCGGCTCAGCTCGCCGCGCAGCAGGTGCACGAGCGCGAGCTGCGCGAGGCAGTCCATCGCGACCTGCTCGTGGCGCTCCTCGCTGGCGAGCGCGAGCGCCTCCTGCAGGTGCGCCGCGGCGGCCACGGCGTCGCCCGACCACAGCCGCGTGGCCCCGAGGTTGGCGAGCGCGAAGCTGCGCAGCGACGCCCAGCAGTGGTGCGGTGAGGCCCGCGCCGCGTCGGTGAGCTTGCGGGCCAGGCGCTCGGCGTCCCTGACGTTGACGCGCAGGCGCGCGTGGTACAGCGCCACGGTCGTGAGGACTACGTCCAGCGCCTCGCGGGCCGGTCCGGTGACCTCGCCACGGGCTGCTCGCGCGATCGCGAGGTGGCGCTCGGCGTCCTGGAGGTCTCCGTCCTGTAGGCGGCTGCCGGCGAAGGCGGCCGCCAGCCGCGGGTCGGCGGCGACGACGTCGGCGGGCAGCTGCGCCATCGGGCCGCGCATCGCGGCGGACCGCCCGCGCAGGAACAGCTCGAGCCAGTTCTCGGCGATCAGGCCGCCCGCCTGCTCCCAGTCCTCGCCGGCGAGGGCGTGGCGGATGGCGGGCATCGTCTCGCCCTGCTCGGAGTACCACCGCGCCGCGCGGCGGTGCAGGAAGGGGATCTCCTCGGGGTGCGCGTGGCGCAGGTGCGCGCGCAGCAGCTCCCCGAACAGCGGGTGGTAGCGGTACCAGCGGCCCTCGGCGTCGGTCGCTGCCACCGGCGCCCCCAGGTGCTCGATCGCGCGCGAGCGTCAGCGTGGCGCCCTCGCGGCCGGTCAGAGCGTCGGCCAGCTCGGGGCTGACGGTGTCCACGAGGCAGGTGCGCAGCATGAACTCGCGCCGGTCGCACGGCAGGCCGGCGAGCACCTCGGAGACGAGGTAGTCGGCCACCGCCCGGTCGGTGCCGGCGAACTCGGCCAGGAAGCGCGCCGGCTCGGGGTGCCCGTGCAGCGAGAGCGCGGCCAGGCGCAGCGCCGCGGCCCAGCCCTCGGTGCGCGCCCACAGCTGGTCGATCTCCGCGGCGGTGAGGGCGAGGTCGAGCTGCTCGGCACAGCTCGGCCGTCTCGTCGCGATCGAACGCGAGGTCCCCGATGCGCAGCTCCGTGAGCGTGCCGTTCACGCGCAGCCGCTCGATCGGCAGCGGCGGGTCGGCGCGGCCGGCGAGCACGAGGCGCAGTTGCTCGGGGGCGTGGCGCACGAGGAAGTCGATCGCGGCGGTCGCCTGGGGGCTCGTCAGCTCGTGGATCTCGTCGAGCACAAGCACCAGCGGGGAGCCCAGTTCGGCGAGGCCGTTGACGAGCAGCGCCAGGAAGCGCTCCGTGCGCGCCCCCACCGGCGGCTTCAACCGGCCCAGGGCACCGCCGGGCTCGATCAGCTCGGAGCCGCACAGCGCGCTCAGCAGGTCCTCGAGCAGGCGGCAGGCGTCGTTGTCGTCGCCGTCCAGCGACAGCCAGCACGCCGGGCCCGGCAGCTTGCGGGCCGCGATCCACGAGGAGAGCAGCACGGTCTTGCCCGCCCCGGCCGGTGCGGAGAGCAGCACAAGGCCTTCGCGGACCCCCTCGTCCAGGGTGTCGAGGAGCCGCTCACGTCGAACCACATGGCGCGGGGTTGGCGGGACCAGCAGCTTGGTAGCCACAGTAGGGGCCGCCAACGCCCGCTCAGACGCGGGGCTTGACATTACGCGCTGCCTCCAGGGAGACGTCTGACCCAGGGCGTGCGCTCAACCTCCGGAGGAGAGGATTGATGCCATCGGCCAAATATCCTACCACCCGGAGATCTTTTCGCTTTATCGAAACCTGCCGCTTCGGGTGGCCCGTGCTCAGGGGGCCGCGGCCATCGTCACGTCCAGCTCGCCCTGCTGCTCGAGCAGAGCGAAGCCCGTGACGCGGCCGTCACGCTTGAACTCGAGCGTCACGGTGGCCTCGCCGACGCGCAGGCGCTCCAGGCGGATGCGGTCGAGCCAGTCGGGCAGCGCCGGGCGCTCGATCCGCAACGCGCGGGCGGGCGCGTCGGTGGAGATGCCGAGCATCGCCTGCACGAGCAGGAACGGCGCCGCGGCAGCCCACGCCTGGGGTATGCACGCGACCGGGTAGGCGACGACCGCGGCGCGGTCGGAGCGGTCGAAGCCGCAGTAGAGCTCGGGAAGGCGGAAGTCGCGCGCGCCGGTGGCGACGTCGAACAGCGCGTCGGCGATCCGGCGGACGTCGTCGTCGTGGCCGTAGCGCTTCAAGCCAGCGGCGATGATCGCGTTGTCGTGCGGCCACACCGAGCCGTTGTGGTAGCTCATCGGGTTGTAACGCGGGGCACTCGCTCGAGAGTGTCCGCACGCCCCAGCCGCTGAACATGTCCGGGCGCCATCAGCCGCTCGGCGACCGCGTCGACTCGGTGCGGCGTCGACGATCCCGCAGTACAGGCAGTGGCCGGGGTTCGAGGTGACGCTCGCGACCTGGCGCTTGCGCCCGTCGAGCGCCAGCGCGAACGTCCCCTCCTCCGGGATCCAGAACGCCTCGTTGAACGCCTCCCGCAAGCGCTCCGCCTCGGCGCGCAGACGCCAGCTACGTCCGCCGCGCCGAGCGCCGCGTACACGTCGGCGATCGTCAGCTTCGCCCGGTAGACGTAGCCCTGCACCTCCACGAGCGCGATCGGGCCCTCGGCGAGCGAGCCGTCGGCGTGCACGATCGAGTCGTCGGAGTCCTTCCACCCCTGGTTGCGCAGGCCGCCGGGCGAGCGGCGCTCGTACTCGACGAACCCGTCGCCGTCGCGGTCGCCGTAACTCGTCGATCCAGTGCAGCGCGGCGTCGAGCGCGGGTCGCAGCGCGCGCAGCGTCTGCAGGTCGCCCGTCCACGCGTAGTAGTCCGCCGCGCACACCAGGAACAGCGGCGTCGCGTCGACCGTGCCGTAGTACGGCGTGTGCGGCACAGCCCCGCCCCCGCGAGCTCGCCGACGCGCAACTCGTGCATGATCTTGCCCGGCTCGGCGTCGCGCCAGGGGTCGTCCTCGGTCGCCTGGAGCTTCGCCAGGACTCCGAGCGCGTCGCGCGCGAGGTCGGGGTTAGCAGCAGCGCCTCGCTCGCCGTCAGGAGCGCGTCGCGGCCGAACGGCGCGACGTACCACGGGATCCCCGCCGAGACGATTCGCCCGCCCGGCGCCGGCACCACCAGCGCCCGCAGGTCGCGCCTGGACTTCGCGGTCAGCCCCTCGAACAGCTCGTTGTCGCTCGCGATCCGGGTGCAGCGCGACTCCCACTCCGAGCTCGCCCGCTCGAGCTCGCCCACCGCCCGCTCCAAGCGCCGTCGCGGACGGCGACGACCGGCGATCGAGGGCTCGGCCGTCATCAACACCGTCACCGCAGCCCCCGGCTCGAGCGCCACCTCCCACTGCGCTCGCACGCGCTCGGCGCCCAGCTCGACCTCGGTCGGCTGCGGATCGAACTCGACCACCGCCTCGCGGAACACCTCGTCCTCGCCGACGTAGGCGAGCACCACCCCACGCTCGATGCGCTTGGGGGCGAGCACCTGCCCGCGCGCCTCGCGCAGCGGCCCGCCGCGCACCTCGAAGATGTCGGCGAAGTCGCCGGCCACCACCAGCGAGAGGGTCGTGCCGACCGGCTCGGGCAGGAAGTTGTGCACGCGCACGCGGTAGTACAGCCGGCCCGCGGCGCACATCAGCTCGCGGCCGATCGCCAGCGACTGCTGCGGCACCTCCGGCTGCGCCCCGCGCCGCAGGCCGGCGTTGGTCGAGTCGACGATCGCGCGGTCGCCCACCACCGTGTGGGACAGCGCGACCGGGGGCACGTCGCCGACCTCGCAGCGGATCTCCGAGAGGTAGCGGGTGTCGTGGGCGTAGAGGCCCTCGCCGGACGCCCGCCCCGCAAGCACGTCGCCGTCCGTGCG
Source organism: uncultured Solirubrobacterales bacterium (assembly GCA_963831945.1). GTDB lineage: Bacteria > Actinomycetota > Thermoleophilia > Solirubrobacterales > Solirubrobacteraceae > Palsa-744. The sequence goes on from CAWHSC010000003.1 coordinate 1,403,297, forward strand.
CGCGCACAGGAACAGCTCGCCATCCTTGATCACGAGCAGCTCCTCGCGCGCCTCGGCTCGGATCGCGGGCGCGCCCCGCAGCTCGACCGGGCCGGCGCGGCCGAGGACCTCGAACTGCTCCCCCCGCGGACTGACGACCGAGCGCTCGGTCGCGGGGGCGTCTGACCCACGGCCCCCCTTCGATCGCCCGCGAGCGCCCGTCGGCTCCACAGCTCTCTCCTCGCCCGGTGTGGTCAAAGCTGCCTGCGCAGATGGCGAGACCTCGCTGCGCCTACGGCGAGTCCGCGCACCGATGGTAGCCACATGCGGGAGGGAGCACCCCCGCCAGCAGAACTTCGTCTCGCGCAACTTTGAGTTTTCAGTGGACCCTTGACTAATGTTTTGGCATGCCATACTCTCTTTCCCATGCTTACCAAAGAGATGCCGCGCTCGCCTGCGGTCGAGGACTACTCGAAGGCCATCTTCGCCCTGCAATCCCGCAGCGACGAGCCGGTCTCCACCAATGCGCTGGCCGAGCGGCTGGGCATCACGCCGGGCTCCGTCTCGGCGATGCTCAAGAAGCTCGACGACCTGGGGCTCACGACCCACGTCCCCTACCGGGGAGTGCGCCTCACCGCCGACGGGCGGCGCCTCGCGCTGGAGGTGATCCGCCACCACCGGCTGCTGGAGAGCTTCCTCGCCGACGCGCTGGGGATGCCGTGGGATCGGGTTCACGCCGAGGCCGAGATCCTCGAGCACGTGCTCTCGGAGGATCTCGAGGAGCTGATCGCGGCAAAGCTCGGGCACCCCACGGTCGACCCCCACGGCGACCCGATCCCCACCGCCGAGCTCGAGCTCGACGAGCGCTCGACGCACAGCATGGAGAGCCTCGCAGGACGGCGACGGAGGGGGTCTTCGTGCGCGTCTCGGACTCCGACCCGGAGATGCTGCGCTACCTCGCCGAGCTGCGGGATCTCGCCGGGAGACCGCTTCGTGGTCCGCGAGCGCCAGCCCTTCGGGGGCCCGCTGTTCGTGCGCTTCGGCGAGCGCGAGCACGCGATCGGCGGCCAGCTCGCCGGCGCGATGCGCGTCGAGGTCGACCCTGCGCCCGCGCCAGCACCGGGCTCACGACCGGCGAGGGAGCCGGCCGATGGCCGCGACTGAGGCCGCCGCGGCTCCCGGCCTCGCCCTGCCGCCGCTGACCGCGGAGGACGCCGCACGCTCGTGGGACCGCTCGCGCGTGCACCACGCTCGCGGGCACAGCAGGCGCTGGCAGCTGCTGTGGCTGCTCGTCGGCCCCGGGATCCTCGCCATGCTCGGGGAGAACGACGGCCCGAGCATGATCGCCTACGCCGCCGACGGCGCGCAGTACGGGCTCGGGTTCTTCGTGCCGTTCATCCCCGTGCTGTTCGCGATGGCCTACGTCTGCCAGGAGATGTGCATGCGCGTCGGCGCGGTCACCCACCGCGGCTACGGCGAGCTCGTCCTGCAGCGCTACGGCCGGGTGTGGGGCTGGTTCGGCGCCGGCGATCTCACCCTCACCAACCTCGTGACCCTCGTCGCCGAGTTCATCTCGATCCGCGTCGGGCTGGCCTACTTCCACCTCGGCTCCGGCGTGGCCGTCGCGCTCGGGCTGACGCTCGTCCTGTTCACGCTCAGCGGCGGGCGCTACTGGCGCTGGGAGCGGATCGTGCTCGGCATGGCCCTCTTCAACGGCCTGTTCCTGCGTGGCGGCGATCCTGGTCAAGCCCCACGTCGGGGCGATCGCCGGCTCGCTTCGACTTCAGCCCGTTTCCCGGCGGGAGCCTCAACACGCTGCTGCTGCTGCTGGCCTCCACGATCGGCGCGACGGTGACGCCGTGGATGATCTTCTTCCAGCAGAGCGCCTCCGCCGACAAGGGCATGACTCCCCGCGACATCAAGCACGGCCGCTACGACACCGCGGTCGGCGCGGTGCTGGCCGCGATCTTCGGGATCGGGGCGCTGATCGCCGGGGCGGCGCTGCTCACCCACGACGGGTCGGGCATCCAGGGGTTCGCGGGCGCCGGGTTCCCCGAGGCGCTGAGGCACCTCGCCGGCGGCGCCGTCGGCGCCGTGTTCGCGCTGGGGCTGATCGAGGCCGGAGCGGTGGCGATCCTCACGATCTCCGCCAGCACCGCCTACGCCGCCGGAGAATGCGTCGGGGTCGTCCCACAGCTTCAACAGCTCGCCGCGCAACGCCGCCGTGTTCTACGCCGCGAACGTCGGGGTCGCGCTGCTCGCCGCGGTCGTCATCCTCATCCCCGGCGCGCCGCTGCTCTCGATCGCGCTCAACGCCAACGTGCTCGCGACCGTGCTGCTGCCCGTCAGCCTGGTCTTCATGGTCATGCTCGCCAACGACAGGGGGCTGATGGGCGCGTGGGTGAACAGGCGCTCGACCAACGTGGTCGGGATCGCGGTGATCGCGTTCGTCGGACTCTGCGGAGCCGCCTACGGCATCGACTCCTTCCTACAGACAGTCCACCTCATCGGCTGATGAAGACCGAGGCGCGCCCGCTGAACGACTCGCACCCGGGCGTCGGCCTCCGAGAGCGGAACCTGCACCCGCAGGAGGCTTCGAGGACGAGCTGATCATGCACCTGGAGCGCGACCAGTTCGTGGCGGCGACCTCCCAACCCGTACCGCAAGCCCGGCTCGGCCCACGCGCCACAGCCGGACTGTGGGCTGCTGCGAGTCTTCGTCGTCCTCGTCAGCCTGATGGTCCTCTACACCTTCGTCGACCAGCTGCACTGATCGAGCCGGCAGGGCGACCGCTAGGAGCGGAAGCTGGGGGTTTTGCCCGAGGCCAGCTTGGCCCCGTCGCGGGGCGCGCGAATGAAGTAGCGAACCTGGTACTCCCCCCGCTGCCTGGGGATCGGAAACCAAAACGTCAGGATGCCCTCGTCGTCGGAGGCCGTCGGCACCACGTAGGCCTCGGCGTGGTCGATCAGGTACTCCCGGCTCGACGGGTCCCAGTATGCACCCTGTTTTTCGTACATCGTCCAGGTCAGCCACAGCCGCTGGCCAACCCACCCCTGAGTGTGCACCTCGAAGGACACCGCGTCCCCCAGGATGCTGGCGACCAGCATCCGCTGCGCGTCTGACAGTCCAGCGGTCATCAGCGGTGGTATCAGACTCGCGTCGTCGGCCCGGCCAAGGCGCGCCCCACCGACGGTTTCAAGCAGTTCCCGCTGGGTCTGCGTCAGGTACCTCGACGAGGGCTTCCCCCCGGAGGTGTGCACTTCAACCGATCCACCCGGTGGCGAGGGCGACGGACTGGCGCCTACGGCAGTCGTGCCTTCTTCGTCCTGTGGTCCAAGCGCTGCTTCGGGGGCGCACCCTCCGTAGGCCACACCCTCGCACCTCAAGACCGTGTCGCTCGGCTGAAGTTCGGGATTGCGGAAGATCGCTTCCTGTCCCTGCACCTTGGTCTGCAGGCGGACTGTCTCCGCGTGACTCAGGTGCCCGGCTTCGCGCAGGATCTCCGTGCGCAACGACTCCCCGAGGTGGGTCCCCGGCTCCCGGGCGGTGCTGGTCGGGACAGTCCCCGTCGATGAGGTGCTCGTCGTGGACGGGGTGCCCGTGGTAGACGGGGTGCCCGTGGTGGACGAGGTGCCCGTAGTGGACGAGGTGGTTGTGGAAGATGTCGTGGTCGAGGAGAGCGAACCTCCTCCGGTGTTCGAGGAGCGTCCGGTCGTGCCCGCCCCGCCGCCCCCGTCGGTTGTCGTGACGTTCGTCTCTGACGTGGGGGTGAGCCCGGCCGAGGGGGGTCGCGTCGAGTTTGCGTCCACCTCACGCACAGACGAGGCGTACCGCACCAGGCGAACGACGGTCGGCTTCAGCTCGGCGCCGGCCGCTACGCCGCCGAGAGCCTGCGCCGTCCCCTCCCCGCCGAGCGGATTCAGGCCCAGCGAGCCGGCTTCTCGCTGCTGCCACGCAACGTAGCGTCCGAGCGTGAAGTCCTGCACGGCCCATTCGGGCGGCCCCAGGTTCACGGCCTGGATCGGCGGTGGAGACGATTCCAGGAGCCGAACGATCGTCACCACCCCACCGGCGACCGCCGCGGCGCCCACCAGGAAGGCGCCCACCTGCTTTGCCCAGCGGGGCGTCTCTGACAGCCCCCGGCGGAGGCGTGAGCGCGTCCGGCGACCCCTTCCGTTCCCGCGGCGGCGAGTCGGCGTCTCAGCCACGCTCACGCCCTATGTCGGTATGTGGCTTCACGAGATCGCCAGACTTGCCTGGTCAAAGGAAGAGTATCAGTGGTCCGATATCTTCGGTTGAGCGGTCTAGGTTGTCGGCTCGCCGTACTGGTCGTGGAGGTTCCACCACTTGTAGGGCGGAGTCTGCGGGTAGCCCTCGGGCGAGTCCTCCCACTCCTCCTGGCGCCCGAGCGCGGTCAGGTCGAGGTAGCTCCAGGTGCTGCCCATCGCTTCGTCGCCGCGCTTGTCGATGAAGTAGGTGCGGAAGATCTCCTCGGCGTCGCGGATGAAGGCGTTGGTGCCGTGCCACTCGCCCACGCCGAAGTCCGCGTCGAAGTCGTCTGTGAGCGTGTACCACGGGACCTCCCACCCCATCCGCGCCTTCCAGCGCACGATGTTCGCCTGCGGCGCGCGCGAGACGTACGCGAGCGTGGTGTCGCGGGCGTTCAGGTGGGCGAGGTTCGCGACCTGGTCGGCCCCGAACGAGCAGCCGTAACAGCCATGCTCGGGCCAGCCGGCCACGCCCGGCTCGTAGAAGAAGCGGTAGACGATCAGCTGACGGCGCCCCTCGAACAGGTCGAGCAGGCTCGCCGGGCCATCCGGGCCCTCGAAGGCGTACTGCTTCTCCACGGCCACTCTCGGCATCCGGCGGCGTTCGGCGGCCAGCGCGTCACGGGCGCGGGTCAGCTCCTTCTCCTTCACCAGCAGTTCCTCGCGCGCGGCCTCCCACTCTTGCGGCGAGACGATCGGTGGAGTGTTCATTGCGGCATGTCCTCCTTCAGTAGTGCTCCACGTTCCCGGTCGGGTTGCCTCCGTTGAAGATATGTGTTGGGCGGACCTCCCATAGCCGACATGATCGAAGTTGGCGCAGAGATTGATGCCGACGAGCACGGCTAAAGCGGGAGCCGTTCCTTCGCGGTGGCTCAAGCGAAGGAGGCACCTGCGAAGGGCTGATCGAGACGTCTGCTTTGTCGGAGGAAGCGGGAGCGACGGGGTGCTCCGGGGTTTGCTCGGGTGGCCAACCACCTGGCGAGGCTCCAGCCAATGCAAGCCTGCGGTCGTCGCGACGTTCAGCGCCGGTGCGCAGCTCGCCTCAGACCGAGTACCACGGCAATGGTCGCTCTCGCTGAGAGCGTCTTGCCGTGCTGGGCGCTCTGGCTGATGACGCGGAGCGCCGAGCCGCTATACGAGGGGCGGGTGACTTTCCCGAGGCGGCAATGGGCGTTAACGAGCGCGCGGCGCGCGGCCACCAGCGTGTCGCCTTTGAGCGAGGGCACAACGCACGCCGGACGCTTCTCTGCTTCGCGCGCCGCGGCTTCACTTGCTTCTTGGCGCTGCTTGAGCGCCGCCTGTTCGGCGATATAACGGGCGGCGGCTTCCCTGGCTTTCTGTTCTTCCTGTTCTTTGGCCTTTCGCCGTTGGGCTTCGAGTTCAACGACCTGCGCTCTGAACTGTTCGTTGGCAGAGCCAAGGTAAGGAGCAGTGACTGGGCCGGTGCCACCTGTGCCGTTGGGAAAGGGAGCCGGTGAGGAGGGTTCTTCGGGAGGTTCGCCTTCGCCAGCGACCACAGATGCCGGCTGAAGCGCAGCGTTGAGCCCAGCGATGGTCTTGCCCGCTTCAATGATCGTCGGCTGCGCTTCGGAGAGCAACGGCACTTCGTTGTAGTACTGCTGCTGGTATCCCATCTTCTTGGACGGGCGGAATTCAATCTTGTACAGGCCCGGTTCAAGTGCATAGAAATACGCGTATTCGCCGTGGGCTTTGGTGTCAGTGCAGCTGGCAACCAACCACGGGCCACTTTCATCCCGTGCGCACACTTCGACACCTTCCAGCGGCGTGCCCGATTCGGCGGCGGTGACCCTTCCGTCTACCCAGCCACCTTCATGCATTTGCGCGTTAATACCAGCGGTGACCGCACCGCCAACCACCGATACGGGTTGTGCTTCTTCGGACCAGTCGGGCACGCCTGGGTAGTACTGACTCAGGTACTGAGCCACGTCGTACTGGCTCACGTACTGACCAACGGCGTAGTAGTCGTAGTATGCGAGCCCGTTGGGATAGAAGAGGACCTTGTACTGCCCGGGGGGCACGTCGGTGATTTCGTATTCGCCCGTCGATTCACTCGATTCGCCGCACTCTTCCTTGTGGCTGCCGCCCGCTTCGCGGACACATGCCACAATGTGGGAGATCGGTGCGTTGGTCACAGCATTCGTCACGGTGCCGGTTATTTGCCCGGTTGCGCTCGCCGTCGCATTCCCAGCATCGAACGCGCCGAGGAGGACCACAGCAAAGAGCACCATGAGATACGTGGGGTAGCTGCGCTTCGCGAGCAAAGATTTTGTCGAATGCGCAAGCCCGATCATGGCGCCGACAATATAACGGCTTTGGCATCGTTCCGAGCTTTCGTCGCGGATCGCGTGGTCGGCGTCCAAGAACATCACGTGTTACTGCGGCGACGTTCGTGCTCGCCGGAGCGCATGATCGTGGACGCGATGCCTTCAACCGGCGAGTCGGGCGCGACCAGGGCGCTAGGGCCTGCGACGTACCGAGAGCGCCTCGCGCGAGCCGCTGATGGCCTTGGCGAGCACCCATCGCTCCCCCAGCAACTCGCCTAAAACACCCCCAGAACTTCTGGGACGATCAGAAATCGTTTGCTGGAGCGGGTTCTGAGCCAAGCCGACGCGGGGACTCGAACCCCGGACCCCCTCCTTACCATGGAGGTGCTCTACCAGCTGAGCTACGTCGGCGCGGACGATCAATCCTAGCGTTCCGGGGGCCGACCGGGTAGGATCGAGTTCTCGACGACCACCCGAGACTCCCCGTCCTTCTGGGGGTGTTTTTGGGGGCTTCCAGGGGATGTTCTGGGGGTGTTGCTCCCGCCAAACAGTCCTTTATAGTCCCCTCCAGGCACCGAAAACCCAAACAGGACGGGACCTCACGAGCCCAGGAGGGCCTCCATGCGCGTCATGGTAAGGATGAGGCCGGGGTTCGAGCCCCCGCGTCGACTCCACTTTTCTAACGCGTTAACCGGGGGTACGCTCGAACCGCGCGGCATTCTCGAAGTGCGGTGCCCACGACTGCGCCGAGCGCGTCCAGATCTCGACCGTCGGCTCGACCCAAGATGGATCGTCGATCGTCCCTGCCTTCAGGAAGGCCACTCCCGGCATCGACTCGATCGTGCTGAAGATCGGCGACCCGCAGGCCGAGCAGAACCGCCGCTCTGTGATGCTCTGGTAGTCCTCGCTGGCGGTCTTAAACGAGGCGAGTGTGCTGCCCTCAACCGTGAGCGCCTTGCTCGGTACGCCCACGATCACCGAGAACGCCGTAGCCGTCTGACGCTGGCAGTTCGTGCAGTAGCAAGCCCCTTGCCAGGCCGGCTCGGCGTCGACGCTATAAGTCACGCCACCGCACAGGCAGCGGCCTGTGATGGGTCTGGGTACGGCCACGCACCCAAATCCTACACCAGCACCAACCCGCGCCGAAACTCAGGGCACCCGACTACCTTCACTGTCTCCCGGGCCACCGCTGGCCCATCCCGCTCGCGGCTCGATCGGAGACCGCGCGCGACCGCGAGGTACGACAACGCGCACAGGAGGGGTGCTCCGAGTCGCCCGACTCATCAATCGACCATCGACCTCGCGCTCATTCGACGTACCCGAGCCGCTGCGGCGTCAACCGCCATCGGGACCGGACGCGCCCTCGAGCAGCCGACGCAGGCCGGCCTCGTCGAGCACGGGGACGTGCAGGCGCCGGGCCTTCTCCAGCTTCGAGCCCGCGGACTCGCCGGCGACGAGGTAGTGGGTCTTCTTGGAGACCGACGCTCGTGACGCGCCCGCCGGCGGCCTGGATGCGATGCGGTGGCGTACTCGCGGGTCCACGTGGGGAGGGTGCCGGTGAGTACCAGGGTCATGCCCGCGAAGCGGCCCCTCCGAGGGCGGCGGGCCCGCTTCGGCGAAGCGCAGCCCGAGGAGGCGCAGGTCGGCGATCACCTCGCGCATGTGGGGGTCGTCCAGCTGGGCGCGGATCGAGCGGGCCATCTTCTCGCCGATGCCGGGGGTCTCGGCGAGCTGCTCCTCGGTGGCGTCCAACAGCGCGTCGACGTCGCGGAAGCGCTGGGCGAGGTTGCGCGCGGTGACCTCGCCGACCTCCTCGACGCCCGAGCGCGAAGAGGACGCGCGCGAAGGGCCGCTGGCTGGGAGTCCTCGATCGCGGCGAGGAGGTTGCGCACGGAGAGCTCGGCGAAGCCCTCCAGCTCGAGCAGCTCGGGCACGTGCTCGTGCAGCCGGTAGTAGTCGCCGGGGACGCGCACGAGCCCCTCCCGCTGCAGCAGCCGGACCTGCTTCTCGCCGAGCCCCTCGATGTCCATGCGCGCCGCGCGAGACGAAGTGCTTGAGCAGCTGCCACGCGCGCTCGGGGCACGCGCGGTTGGGGCACGTGGTGAAGACCGAGTCGCGGGGCTTGACGGTCTGGGTGTCGCAGAACGGGCAGCGCGCCGGCGGGCGCGGGCGCGGCGGGCGGCGCGTCGTGCTCGACGACGTGCGGGGCCGGGGAGACGACCTGGGGGATGACGTCGCCGGCGCGCAGCACGATCACGTCCTCGCCGTCGCGGAGGTCCTTGCGGCGGAGGTCCTCCTCGTTGTGCAGCGTGGCGAGCTTGATCGTGACGCCCCCGACGGAGACGGGCTCGAGCATGCGCGTAGGGGCGCAGGTCGCCGAACTTGCCGACGTTCCAGCCGATCGCGTGCAGGCGCGTGACGGCGGTCGTGGGCGGGAACTTCCACGCGATCGCCCAGCGCGGGTCGCGCCCGACGGAGCCCGAGGCGGCGCTGGAGCTCGAGGTCGGAGACCTTGACGACGACGCCGTCGATCTCGAAGTCGAGCTCTCCGCGGCGCTGCTGCCACTCCAGGCACTGGGCGATCACCTCGTCCTCGCTGTCGAGCAGGTGGATGTCGGAGTTCACGCGGAAGCCGTGCGCGCGCAGCCACGCGCAGCGCCTCCCAGTGCGTCGCGAACGAGAGCCCCTCGGTGACGCCGACCTGGTAGCACCAGATCGACAGCGGCCGCTCCGCGGCGAGCGCGGGGTCGAGCTGGCGGATCGTGCCGGCGGCGGAGTTGCGGGGGTTCATGAACGTCGAGAGGCCCTGCTCGGCGCGGCGCTCGTTGAGCGCGGTGAAGTCGTTCAGCGACATGTACAACTCACCCCGCACCTCCAGCAGCGGCGGGGCGCCCTCGACGCGCAGCGGGATCGCGCCGATGGTGCGTAGGTTGTGGGTGACGTCCTCGCCGACCTCCCCGTCGCCGCGGGTGGCGCCGCGCACGAGCACGCCGTCGCGGTAGAGCAGGCTGATCGCGAGCCCGTCGACCTTGGGCTCGACCACGTACTGGAAGCGCGGCTGGGCGATGCCCTCGCGCGCGAGGTGGTTGCGCATCCGCTCGACCCACGCGCGCAGCTCCTCCTCGGAGCGGGCGTTGCCGAGCGAGAGCATGGGCTCGAGGTGGCGCGACCTTCTCCAGCCGCCCGACGGGCTCGCCGCCGACGCGCTGGGTCGGCGAGTCGGGCGTGAGCAGCTCGGGGTGCGCGGCCTCCAGCGCGCGAGCTCGTCGAGCAGCGCGTCGTACTCGTCGTCCCCGATCACGGGGTCGTCGAGCACGTAGTAGCGGTGGGCGTGGTCCTCGACCGTGCGACGCAGCTCCGCGACGCGCGCGGCGGGGTCGCCGCCGCCTTCACGCCGGGGGCCCGCCGGGTACGGCGGGAGGTGCGCGCGGGAGGTTTTTTTGTCGTTGGGGATCGTCCGCGTGGGCGAGCTGCTGCTCCGGGCGTGTGGGCGCGGGGCTTCCGTGCCCCGCGCGGGGCCACGCCCTGTCGTCGGCGCGGCTCACCCGGGCCTCCACGCTCACCGGCCAGTCGCCTCCACCTCGGCCTCACGGCGGCGGAGGCGAGCAGGGCGTGCAGGTCGAAGCCGCTCAGCGCCTCCATGCCGGGGCGGTGGGTGAGGTCGAAGTGCAGGGGCGTGACCGCGATCCGCCCCGCGGCCACCGCGGCGAGGTCGGTGCCGGGCTCGTCGTGGAAGCCGGGGTCGTCGCCGTAGATCCAGTAGCGCCGGCGCGCCGGCGGGCCGGCCTCCTCGCGCTCGAGCTTGAGCTCGTCGCGGTAGATGCGCTTGCCGAGCCCCGTGACCTCGACCCCCGTGGGGCGGCCGGCGGGGACGTTGACGTTGAGCAGCGTGCTCGCGGGCAGCGGCAGCACCTCCAGGCGCTCGACGAGCCGCGCGACGAAGTGGGCGGCGAGGTCGAAGTGGAAGCCGCCGTCGAAGCGGTAGTCCAGCGCGCGCGCCCCGGACTGCTGGGAGACGGCGATCGAGGGGAGCCCCAGCACGACGCCCTCGAGCGCCGCGGCGACGGTGCCCGAGTAGGTGATGTCGTCGCCGAGGTTCGCGCCGTGGTTGATGCCCGAGACGACGACGTCGGCCTCGAAGTCCTCGACGACGCCGAGGCTCGCGAGGCGCACGCAGTCCACGGGCGTGCCGTCGGTGGCGTACCCGACGGTGCCGTCGGGGAAGGCGACCTCTTCGACCCACAGCGGCCGGCGCGTGGTGATCGAGCGGGCCATCGCGGAGCGGTTGCCGTCGGGGGCGATCACCGCGAGGCGCACGTCGGGCAGCGCGGCGAGCGCGGCGCGCAGCGCGTGCAGCCCCTCGGCCTCGATCCCGTCGTCGTTGGTGAGCAGCACGTTGAGCATCTGCCCTCCAGCATAAGGCGCCAGCCCGGTCCTCGTGGCGGTCCGTGAGAATCGCGACCACCCGGTGAGCGATCGAGGCGACCGGGTAGCGAGCGATCGGGGCTATACCCACCGGCGGTAACCGGTGCCCTCGAGGCTACGGTAGGCGACCGAGGCCAGCGCGAGACCGTGCGCGGGAGCGGTGGGGCCGGCCTCTGACCCGGGGCCGGCCCCGAGCAGGCGCGTGAAGTCCTCCGACCGTGCGCCGCCCGGCGGCGACCTCGAGCATGGTGCCGACGAGCACGCGGTTCATGTGGCGCATGAACGTGTCGGCCTCGATCCAGAGCTCCAGCAGCTCGCCCTCGCAGCGCCACTCGGCGCGCAGGACCTCGCGCTCGAAGCGCACGTGCTCGGTCTCGGTGGGGGTGAACGCGGTGAAGTCGTGGCGGCCGGGGAGCGCGCGGGCGCACTCCGTGAGCAGCCTCGCGGTCCAGCGGGTGGGGCCACCAGAGCGCGTGCCCGCGTGTGAAGACCCCGCGCGCGCGGCGTGCGAGCACGCGGTAGCAGTAGGTGCGGCTGCGCGCGTCGCGGCGCGCGTCGAAGCCCGTGGGCGCCGGCTCAGCCGCGAGCACGGCGACGTCGGCGGGCAGCAGCGAGTTGAGCCGCACGGGGTCGACGGCCTCGTGGGCGTAGCTGGCGACCTGTCCCCAGGCGTGCACCCCGCGGTCGGTGCGCCCGGCGACGGCCAGCGCGAGCGGCTCGCCGTCGGCGCCGCGCTCGCCGAGGACCGTGCGCAGCGCGCGCTCGAGCTCCTCCTGCACGGTGCGCAGCCCGGGCTGGCGGGCCCAGCCGGCGAACTCGCTGCCGTCGTACTCGAGGGTGAGCTTGGTGACCACGCCGGCATGGTCGCACCCCGGACCCACACGGGACCGCGGGCCGTCCAACACGTGGGGCTCGCCCGGTCCGAGTGCGGAGGCGGGGACGGGCCGCCCGAGGCACGCGAGCCGGCCCGGGGCGGGCGCCGGGACGCTGGGCACGGAGGCCCAGCACGCACACGCGTGGTGGCCACACCCAGCCGCGCGGACGATCCCTAAAGATCCCCCCTTGCTCCCCGCTGCGAGCTCGAGTCAGCCGGGGTGCTCAGACCAGCTCGAGGAAGACCATCTCGGTCGCGTCGGAGCGGCGCGGGCCGAGCTTGAGGATGCGGGTGTAGCCGCCCGGCCGCTCGGCGTAGCGGGGGGCGACGTCCACGAACAGCCGGTGCACCGCGAACTTGTCCTGCGCGAGCGCCGCGAGCGCCTGGCGGCGGGCGTGCAGGTCGTCGCGCTTGGCGAGCGTGATCAGCTTCTCGATCTCGGGCTTGACGGCCTTGGCCTTCGCCTCGGTGGTCTTGATCCGCTCGTGCTCGAGGACCTCCTTGGTGAGGTTCATCAACAGCGCCTTGCGGTGCGCGGAGTCGCGGCTGAGCTTGTTGCGGGTCTTCTGGTGTCGCATGGGGCTTCGGGGAGTCTAGCTGCACGCTTGGGGTCTGCCGGCACGGCGTGCCGCGGGCGCGTCGTCTGCGTCGTCGGCTGGTCGCACGGCGGAGCGTCGCGGCGCGGGCGCGTCCTCTCAGGCGGTGCGCTCCTAGTCCTGGCGGAGTTGCAGGCCGCGCCCTTCGAGCGTCTCGATCACCTCGTCGATCGACTTCTTGCCGAAGTTGGGGATCGCGTTGAGCTCGGCCTCGGACTTGGAGATGAGGTCCCCCACGGTCTGGATGCCGGCGCGCTTGAGGCAGTTGTAGGAGCGCACCCCGAGCTCGAGCTCCTCGATCAGGATGCTCCACTCCTCGCCCTGCAGCGCCGCCTGGGCGCCGCCGCCGCCGACGGCGAGGCCGTGGCCGTCGAGCTGGCCGCCGGGGGAGGCGCGCAGCTCCTGGATGCGGTCGGCGTCGGTGAAGATCGCGAGCTGGGAGATCAGCAGCTCCGCGGCCTCGCGCAGCGCCGCCTGCGGCTCGATCGAGCCGTCGGTCTCGATGTCGAGGGTGAGCTTGTCGAAGTCCGTCTTCTGACCGACGCGCGCCTGCTCGACCGCGTAGGCGACGCGCCGCACGGGCGAGAAGATCGAGTCGATCGGGATCACCCCGATCGGCTGGTCGGGTGACTTGTTCTCCTCGGCCGGGCGGTAGCCGCGGCCGCGGCCGATCGTCATGTACAGCTCGAGCTTCGTTTTCTTCTCCAGCGTCGCGACGTGCACGTCGGGGTTGAGGATCTCCACGCCCGCGGGCAGGTCGATGTCCTTGGCGGTGATCTCACCGGGGCCGCTCACGACGAGCGGCGCCTCGACCTCGGTGGCGTCGGAGTGCATCCGGCACACGATGCCCTTGAGGTTGAGCACGATGTCGGTCACGTCCTCCTTGACGCCGGGGATGGTGGAGAACTCGTGGGCCACCCCCTCGATGCGCACGCTCGTGACGGCGGCGCCCGCCAGGGAGGAGAGCAGCACGCGGCGCAGCGAGTTCCCGAAGGTGTATCCGAACCCGCGGTCGAGCGGCTCGATCGTGAACGTGCCGCGGTTCTGCTCCACCGACTCGCTGGTGATCCGGGGAATTTGGAAGTCGAGCATCAGGGTCCTCGTCGTTGTGTGATGACTGATGGAAGAGGGGCCCGGCTCCCCGGCCTCCGGCCGGCTGCGCCACCCTCTGGACCGGCGCCTGATCGGCACCGGCTCCAAGGCACCGCCGCCGCGCGAGCGGGGAACGATGCCGGCAAACTCTCTCCAGGCCCGTGCGCACGGCCCTTACTTCGAGTACAGCTCGACGATGAGCTGCTCCTGCACCGGCGCCGCCACCTCGCGCCGCTCCGGCTTGCGCAGCACCTTCGCGGTGAGCGACTCGTGATCGGCCTGCAGCCACGCCGGGATCTGCCCGGTGAGCTCGGTCGCGTCGCGCACCACCTGCGTGGCGGGAGTCTCGGCCTTGATCGCGATCACCTCGCCCGGGCGCACCTGGTAGCTGGGGATGTTCACGCGCCGCCCGTTGACCGTCCAGTGGCCGTGGCGGATCAGCTGGCGCGCCTGGCGCCGCGAGGCGGCGAAGCCGAGGCGCACGAGCACGTTGTCCAGGCGGCACTCCAGCAGCGCCAGCAGGTTCTCGCCGGTGATCCCCGGCTGGCGGGAGGCCTTCTCGTAGTAGCCGTGGAACTGCTTCTCCAGCACCCCGTAGTAGCGGCGCGCCTTCTGCTTCTCGCGCAGCTGCAGGCGGTACTCGCTCTGCTTCTGGCGTCCGCGGCCGTGCTCGCCCGGCGGGTAGGAGCGGCGCTCGACGCCGCATTTGTCGGTCAGGCACCGCTCGCCCTTGAGGAACAGCTTCTGTCCCTCGCGGCGGCACTGCTTGCACTGGGGGCTTGTGTCGCGTGCCATCGCTAGACCCTCCGCCGCTTGCGGGGGCGACACCCGTTGTGCGCCTGGGGGGTCACGTCCTTGACGCCGGTCACTTCGAGGCCCGCGGCGGACAGCGAGCGGATCGCGGTCTCGCGGCCCGAGCCGGGGCCCTTGACGTAGACCTCGACCTTCTGCAGCCCCTGCTCGAGGCCCTTGCGCGCCGCCGCGTCGGCGGTGACCTGGGCGGCGAACGGGGTGGACTTGCGCGAGCCCTTGAAGCCGGCGCCGCCGGCGGACTCCCACGCGATCACGTTGCCCTGGACGTCGGTCAGCGAGACGATCGTGTTGTTGAACGACGTCTTGATGTGCGCCTGCCCGACGGGGATGTTCTTCTTGGGCTTGCGTTTTCCGCGCGCGCGCTTGGGGGCGGGCACTACTTCTTACCGGCCTTCTTCTTGCCGGCGACCTGCATGCGCTTGGGGCCCTTGCGGGTGCGCGCGTTGGTCTTCGTCTTCTGCCCCCTCACCGGCAGGCCGCGGCGGTGGCGCAGGCCGCGGTAGCAGGCGATCTCCTGCAGGCGCTTGATGTCCTGGGAGCGCTCCCGCCGCAGGTCGCCCTCGACGGTGAGCTCGGTGTCGATCGCGTCGCGCAGGCGCGAGACCTCGTCCTCGGTGAGGTCGCGCACGTAGGTGTCGGGGCTGACCCCCACCTCGGCGAGCAGCTTGTTGGCGGTCGAGCGCCCGATGCCGAAGATGTACGTCAGGCCGATCTCCGAGCGCTTGTTGAGGGGCAGGTTGACCCCGGCGATGCGTGCCACTAAGCGCTCAGCCCTGGCGCTGCTTGTGGCGCTTGTTCTGGCAGATCACCAGGACCGCCCCGTGGCGGCGGATGACCTTGCATTTTTCGCACATCGGCTTGACCGACGGTCGTACCTTCATGATCCCTTTCGGCTGGTCCGGCGACCGGGCTCTGGCTGCCGGGACGGCTGCCGCTACCTGGTCGAGGCGTGAGCGCTCGCACGGCGAATCGCCTTCGCCTGCGGGCGGACGTTTGATAGTAGCACGGCCCCCTCGGATTGCTCCTCAGCGGAGCGTCTTACCCCGGTCAGCTCGCGCCCGCGACCCCTTCGGCCACCGGCTCGGCGGTCGTGGCGGCAGCCCCGTTCGCGTGCTGCCCCCCGGCACCCTCCTGAAGGTGCCACGGCGTGAGGATCCGCGGCCCGTCGGCGGTGACCGCGACCGTGAACTCGAAGTGGGCGGCGGGGGAGTCGTCCTGGGAGAAGATCGCCCACCCGTCGCCCCCCACCCGCACCGCGGGGCGCCCGGCGGTGGTCATCGGCTCGATCGCGAGCACCATCCCCTCTTCCAGCAGCGGGCCCTTGCCGGGCCGGCCGTAGTTGGGGACCTGGGGGTCCTCGTGCATGCTGCGCCCCACCCCGTGACCGACCAGCGAGCGCACCACCGACAGCCCCGCGCCCTCGACGACCCGCTCGATCGCGTGCGAGACGTCGCCCATGCGGTTGCCCGCCCGGCACTGCTCCACGCCCGGCGAACAGCGACTCGCGGGTGGCGCGCAGGAGGTTCTCCTCCACGGGGCCGATCTCCCCGACCGCGAACGTGCGCGCCGCGTCCGCCACCCACCCGTCGAGCGTGACGCCGACGTCGATCGAGATGATGTCCCCGCCCTGCAGGCGGTAGCGCCCGGGGATGCCGTGCACCACCATCGCGTTCGGGGACGCACAGATCGAGCCGGGGAAGCCGCGGAAGCCCTTGAAGGTGGGGGTCGCCCCGTGGGAGCGGATGAAGCGCTCGGCGGCCACGTCCAGTTCCTCGGTGCTCACGCCCGGGCGGACCCTGCCCTCCACCAGCTTGAGTGTCTGCACGAGGATCGCGCCCGCCGCCGCCATCTTCTCGATCTCCGCGGGGGTCTTCTTGATGATCACGTAGACCAGCTTAGTTGGCTGACTGGGTAAGGAGGGGCTGGCCTGAGCCGACTGCGCCGCCCCTCTAGAGCTTGTCCTCGAGACGCAGCGTCGCGAGCGTCGCGCGGATGTGGTTGTGGACCTCGTTCGCGGTGCGACTGCCGTCGAAGCGGCGCAGCAGTCCCCGTTGCTCGTAGTAGCCGATCAGCGGCGTGGTCTGGGCGTGGTACACCTCCAGGCGTCGGCGGATCGTCTCCTCCTGGTCGTCCTCGCGCTGGATCAGCCGCGAGCCGTCCTGGTCGCAGATGCCCTTCGTGCTTGGGCGGGTCGAACTCCACGTGGTAGATGTGGGTGGGGTTCTTCACGCACACCCTCCGCCCCGCCAGGCGGCGCACCACCTCTTGGTCGGGCACCTCGATCAGCAGCACCGCAGTCAGGCGCCGCTCGTAGGCCATCGAGCGCCCGTGCGAGCGCCTGCGCCTGCGCCTCGTTGCGCGGGAAGCCGTCGAGCAGGAAGCCGTCGCGGGCGTCGTCCACGCCGATCCGCTCGGTGATCATCCCCACGATCACCTCGTCGGGCACCAGCTCGCCGGCCTTCATGTACCGCTGTGCCTCCCTGCCCAGCTCGGTGCCCTCCGCCACCTGCGCGCGCAGCATGTCGCCCGTCGAGATGTGCGCGAGGGCGAAGTCGGCCTGCAGGCGCTCCGCCTGGGTGCCCTTGCCCGCGCCCGGCGGGCCGAGGAGGATCAGGTTCAGCTCGGACACGTCCCCCGCAGCCTACCTGGTGGGACTACTTCAAGAATCCCTCGCACTCACGCGGGAAGGGGGCAGGCCCCCCTCCCGACCTCCCCCCGGCCGGGGACTACTTCAAGAACCCCTCGCACTCACGCGGGAAGGGGGCAAGCCCCCCTCCCGACCTCCCCCCGGCCGGGCGCTACTTCAAGAAGCCCTCGCACTCACACGGGAAGGGGGCAGGCCCCCCTCCCGACCTCCCCCCGGCCGAGCGCTACTTCAAGAAGCCCTCGTAACTTCGCATCATCAGCTGGGCCTCCAGCTGCTTCATCGTTTCCAGCGCCACCCCGATCACGATCAGGATCGAGGTGCCGCCGAGCTGCAGCTGCACGTGGGTGCGGTCGAGCAGGATCGTCGGCAGCGCCGCCACCGCCGCGAGGAACAGCGCGCCGGGGAACGTCAGGCGCGCGAGGATGCGGTCGAGGAATTCCGCGGTCGGCCGCCCCGGCCGCACGCCGGGGATGAACCCGCCGTACTTCTTGAGGTTGTCCGCCTGGTCCACGGGGTTGAAGGTCACCGCGGTGTAGAAGTACGTGAAGACGATGATGAACAGCGACTCGCCCACGAGGTAGTGCCAGCCGCTGGGGCGAGAGGAAGTCCGACGACCTGCTGGCCCCAGTGGGTTTTGACGAGCTGCCCGATCGTCGGCGGGAAGGCCATGATGCTGGCCGCGAAGATCACCGGGATCACGCCGGCCATGTTGACGCGCAGCGGCAGGTACGTCTGGCCGCCCTCGCTCATCCGCCGCCCGATCACGCGCTTGGCGTACTGCACCGGGATCCGCCGCTGGCCCTCCATCACGAACACGATCGCCGCCACCACCACGAGCACGAGGAACGGCATCATCACCTTGAAGACCTGGTTCTGGCTGGTCCACCACGTCTGGATCCCCGCCGGCAGGCGCGAGACGATCGAGGCGAAGATCAGCAGCGAGATGCCGTTGCTGATCCCTTTCTGGGTGATCAGCTCGCCGATCCACATCAGCAGCACGCAGCCCGCCGTGAGGCAGACGACGATCAGGAAGATGTGGGGGAAGTCGAACTTGCGTGACCACCGATTCCCCGGCGCTGGCCTGCAGCGAGTGGAACAGGAAGACGTAGCCGATCGACTGCGCGAACGCGAGGCCCACCGTCAGGTAGCGCGTGTACTGCGTGATCCGCGCCTGACCCACTTCGCCTTCCTTGGAGAGCTTCTCCAGCGAGGGCACCACCACCTGCAGCAGCTGCAGGATGATCGAGGCGGTGATGTACGGCATGATCCCCAGCGCGAAGATCGCGATCCGCGAGAGGCTCCCGCCGGAGAAGAGGTTGAGCAGGCCGAGGATGTTGTTCCCGGCGAGCTGCTTCTGGATGCTGTTGACCGCGGTGAGGTTGACCCCCGGCACCGGGAGGTGGGAGCCCAGGCGGTAGATCAGCAGCATCGCGGCCGTGAAGCCGATCTTGCGCCGGATGTCCCGAACCTGGAAGGCGTTGAGGATCGTGGAGAGCACTGCCGCCGATTCTAGACGCAGCCGCGCCCCGCGCGCGGGTCTTCTCAGAAAGTTCTCTAGCGAGCCGGTGGTCTCGTCGAGCACGACGCAGCTGCCGCCGGCCGCCTCGATGCGCTCGCGCGCGCTCGCGCTGAAGGCGTGGGCGTGGACCGTCAGCGCCTTGCCGAGCTCGCCCTTGGCGAGCACCTTGACGGGGACGTCCTTGCGGGTGCCGAGGCCCTTGGACTTCATCGCCTCGAGCGTCACCTCGGCGCCGGCCTCGAAGCGGGCGTCAAGGTCGCCGACGTTGACCGCCTGCGTGTGGGTGCGGAACGGCTCGAAGGGCATCGACTTCTTCATGTGGGGCCCGCGGAGCTTGCGCATCCGCATGTGGATCGGCATCTGCCCGCCCTCGAAGCGCGCCCTGCTCTTGGCGCCCGAGCGGGAGCCGTAGCCCTTCTGCCCGCGGCCCGCCGTCTTGCCGGTGCCCGAGCCTTCTCCGCGCCCCACGCGCTTGCGCGGCCGGCGGCTGCCGGGGGCCGGCGCGAGGCTGTGCAGCCCGATGCGGGGCTCGCTCTCCTGTCGGCGGGGCTCACTCCGACGCCTCCTTCCCGCTGGCCGCACCTTTTGCGGCCGTCGCGCCGCGCGTGGACTCGGCACCCGCTGGACCTCCACGAGGTGGCGTACCGCGTGCAGCATGCCGCGCGCCTGGGGGCAGTCCTCGACCTGCACGGTGTGTCCGATGCGGCGCAGGCCCAGCGAGCGCAGCGTGTCGAGCTGGCGCTTGTTGGAGCCGTTGCCCGAGCGGCGCTGGATGACCGTCAGAGCGCCCATCAGGCCGACGCCTCCTCGGTCGCTCTGCGGCCGGCGGTGTCTCCGTCTCGTTCTCCGCTGCGACCTGCGCGGGCTCGCTCGCCACGGCGGCAGGCTCCGCGTTGACTGTCTCGGGAGCCGCAGCGTCGGTTGGCGCCGGGCGTTGGCCGACTCGGGAGCCGCGCATCGGTTGGCGCCGGGACGTTGGCCGGCCCGGGCGCCGCGGCGTCAGCGGGGGCCACCTCGGCGGTTCCGGCTGCGGCGGGCGCCTCGCCCTGCGCGTCCAGCGCCGCGCCGTCGGCCGGCTTCTCGGCGAGGCCCAGCACCTGGTTGATCGTCAGGCCGCGCAGCCGCGCGACCTCCTCGGGTCGGCGCAGCCCGCGCAGGCCCGTCACCGTGGCCTTCACGAGGTTGATCGGGTTCTGGGTGCCGAGGCTCTTGGAGAGGATGTCGTGGATCCCGGCGAGCTCCAGCACGGCGCGCACGCCGCCGCCCGCGATCACGCCGGTGCCGGGGGCCGCGGGCTTGAGCAGCACGCGCCCCGCGCCGAAGATCCCGGTGGTCTGGTGGGTGATCGTGCTGCCGTGGCGGGGCACGCGGAAGAGGTCCTTCTTGGCGCGCTCCACGCCCTTCTGGATCGCGAGCGGGACCTCGTTGGCCTTGCCGTAGCCGACGCCCACCACTTCCCGTTCGTCGCCCACCACCACGAGCGCGGTGAACGAGAAGCGCCGCCCGCCCTTGACGACCTTGGCGACGCGGTTGATCTCGACGACCCGCTCCTGGAGGTCCAGGCCGGCGGGGCTCACGGAGCGATCTGTGGAGTGTCATGGTGAGGTCGGAGGTGGCGGGGAGCGGGTGGAGGGAGTGAGCGGGTCCGCGAGGGGGCGGGGACTTAGACGGTGATCCCCGCCTCGCGCAGCGCCTCGGCGAAGGCGCGCACGTGGCCGTGGTAGAGGTAGCCGCCGCGGTCGAACACCGCTTCGGAGACGCCCGCCGCTTTGACCCGCTCGGCGAGCAGCGCGCCGGCGCGGGCGGTGCGCTCGCCTTTGGCGAGCGTGCCCAGCTCGGGCTCATACCAGTTGACCGCCGCGAGGGTGCGGCCCGTCACGTCGTCGATCGCCTGCGCGGAGAGCCCCTTGTTGGAGCGGAACACCGAGATCCGCGGCCGCGTGGCGGTGCCCGCGATCTTCGCGCGCACCCGCCGGCGCCGTTTGAGCCGGCGCTCGGGCTTGGTGAGGAGGGTCATGCCCTCTTCCCTACCTTCCGGGCCACGTACTCGCCCTCGTAGCGGATGCCCTTGCCCTTGTACGGCTCCGGGGGGCGCTGCTTGCGGATGATCGCGGCGGTCTCCCCCACGAGCTGCTTGGAGATGCCCCTCACCACGATCCTCGTGGGCTGGGGCACCTCGAACTCGATCCCCTCCGGGCGCCGCGATCGGGACGGGGTGGGAGTAGCCGACGGCGAGCTCCAGGTTCTTGCCCTTCAGCTGCGCGCGGTAGCCGACCCCCTGGATCTCCAGGCGCTTCTCGTAGCCCGCGGTGACGCCCTGCACCATGTTGGCCACCAGCGTGCGCGTGAGGCCGTGCAGCGCACGGTGCTCGCCGCGGTCGGTGGGGCGCGAGACGAGCAGCTGCTCGCCCTCCTGCACGACCTCCATGTCGCGGTGGACGCGCTCGGAGAGCTCCCCTTTGGGCCCGTTCACGCGCACCGACTCCGGCTCGATCGTCACGCTGACGCCGGCCGGCACGGGGATGGGCTGTCTTCCGATCCTGGACATGGTGGTTTCCGCTCGCCCTACCAGACCTGGGCCAGGACCTCGCCGCCCACGCCCTCGGCGCGCGCGTCGTGGCCGGTCATCACGCCGTGGGAGGTCGAGACGATCGAGGTGCCCATCCCGCCCTGCACCTTGGGGATGCCCCCGGCCTGCACGTAGGTGCGCTGGCCGGGCCTGGAGACCCGTCTCAGCCCCGAGATCGCCGAGCGGCGGTCGTCGGTGTACTTGAGGCGTATCTCGATCACCTCGCCCGCGCCGCCATCGGGCGCGGGGGCGAGCGACCAGGACTCGATGTAGCCCTGCTCGGTGAGGATCCGCGCGAGCTCCGCCTTGAGCTTCGACGCAGGGATCTGCACCGTCTCGTGCGCCGCGTGGATCGCGTTGCGGATGCGCGTGAGGAAGTCGGCTATGGGGTCGGTCATGGACATGGGTTAGATGGCTGGTCGCCGTGGTGGTCTGAGGGAGCTTGGAGTCGTGTGGCGTGAGTGGGCGTCGGGGGTGGAGTGTTTGTTTGGCGTGCCTATATACATATGGGTCCAAAAAGAAGCAACTTGCGCCCGCCTCCCCTACCAGGAGGACTTGGTCATCCCCGGGATCTGGCCGTTGTGGGCGAGCTCGCGCAGGCAGATGCGGCAGAGCCCGAACTTGCGATAGACCGCCTTGGGGCGCCCGCAGCGGTTGCAGCGAGTATAGGCGCGCGTCTTGTACTTCGGCGTCCGCGCCTGCTTGACGCGCAGCGAGGTCTTGGCCATCAGTCGCGTGCCTCCTGGTCGCGGTGTCGGCGCTCCCGCTGTCGGCGGTGTCGGCGGCGCCGGCCTCGTCGAACTCCGCGGGCCGGCCGTAGGTGGAGAAGGGCATCCCCAGCGCGGAGAGCAGCGCAAAGGCCTCCACGTCGGTGCGCGCGGAGGTGGTGATCGTGATGTCCAGGCCGCGCACGTGGTCGATCGCGTCGTAGTCGATCTCGGGGAAGATGATCTGTTCGCGGACCCCCATCGAGTAGTTGCCGCGGCCGTCGAAGGAGCGGGAGTACAGCCCGCGGAAGTCGCGGATGCGGGGGATCGCGATCGAGATGAGCCGGTCGAGGAACTCGTAGCAGCGGTCCCCGCGCAGCGTCACGGCGACGCCGACGGGCATCCCCTCGCGCAGTTTGAAGGCCGCGATCGACTTCCTCGCGCGGCGCACGCTCGGCTGCTGCCCGGCGATCGTCGCGAGCTGGTCCTGGGCGGCCTTCAGCGCCTTGGAGTCCTGCTTGGCGTCGCCGACGCCCATGTTGAGGGTGACCTTCTCGATCCGCGGGGTCTGCATCGAGGAGGTGTAGCCGAAGCGCTCGATCAGCTGCGGGCGGATCTCCTCCATGTAGCGGACCTTCAGGCGCGCGGGGGGCTTCACGGCCCTCCGGTCGCCAGAGCGGGACCCATGGCGAGCACTCCGACCTGAGGGGCCGGCTCGCCATCAGTCGATCCTCGCACCCGAGCGCCGGGCGACGCGGTAGGGCTTGCCGTTCTCCCGCTCGACCCCCACGCGCGTGGGCTTGGCGCCTTTGGGGTCCAGGAGCATCACGTTGGAGACGTGGATCGGGCCCTCGCGCTCGATCACGCCGCCGCCCACGACGTGGTGCTGCTGCCTCCGAAGGCGCCGCCGCTGGGCACCTGCTGCGGGCGGGTGTGCCGCTTGACCATGTTCAGCCCCTCCACGTACACGCGTTCCTTGCCGGGCTCCACGCGCAGCACCCGGCCGCTCTTGCCGCGGTCCTTGCCCGCCATCACCTGCACGCGGTCGCCGGAGCGGACCCGCAGCGTGCGCCGGGCGGGTGCCTTCGCCTTCTTCGCCTGCCGGTCCGAGCTCTTCCCGCCCGAGCGTGCCCCGCTCGTCTGCTTGCCGCCCTTCTCGCGATCCGCCCGACCGTTTCCGATCCGCCTGTCTGCGCCCGAGCCGCGCCATCTCAGATGACCTCGGGAGCGAGGGAGACGATCTTCATGAAGTTGCGCTCGCGCAGTTCCCGCGCGACGGGGCCGAAGACGCGGGTGCCGCGGGGGTTGTTCTGCTCGTCGATGATCACGGCGGCGTTCTCGTCGAAGGAGATGTAGGTGCCGTCCTCGCGACCGAAGGGCTTCTTGGTGCGCACCACCACCGCGGTGACCACGTCGCCCTTTTTGACCGTCCCGTGGGGGTTGGCCTGCTTGACGGTGGCGGTGATCACGTCGCCCACGTGGGCGTAGCGGCGGCGGGAGCCGCCCTTGACGCGGATGCAGAGGATCTCGCGCGCGCCGGTGTTGTCGGCCACGCGCAGCCTGGTCTCGTTCTGGATCATCGCGCCCGCTCCAGCACGTCGACCAGCCGCCAGCGCTTGGTGCGCGACAGCGGGCGGCTCTCGACCACGCGCACCACGTCGCCCTCGTGCGCCTCGTTGTTCTCGTCGTGCGCGTGCAGCGTGGAGGAGCTGCGCAGGATCTTCTCGTAGCGCCGGTGGCGGCGGGCGACGTCGATGCGCACGGTGATCGTCTTGTTGGCCTTGTCGGAGACCACGACGCCCTGGCGGACGCGGCGGACGCCCTCGGTCGGGGCGTGCACGGGCGCGAGCGCCTGCGGCGCCGGGGTCGCGGCGCGGCGCTCGGCCTGTTTGGCGCGTTCTTGCAGGCGCCGCGCACGGCGCTGCAGCGCCTTGGCGCGGCGCACGGCCTCGCGCTCGGCGTGGCGCTCCTCGGGCGAGCGCGGCGCTCGGGCGCTTCCGGTGTGCGTCGAGCGGGCCTTGCGCCGGCGCTCCTTGGGGGGGAGCTGCTCGGCGGGTTCTGCCGGCGGGGCAGCCGCGCACCGTCTCCTGGGCCTGCTGCTCCTGCGGCTCCTGCTCGTTGGGCTCCGCCGGGGCAGCCTGCGCGGCCGGCTCCTGGGCGGCGCCTCCGCCTGCGGCTCCTGCTGCGGTCGTCTCTTTGTCCTGTTCCTCAGCCATGTCGTTCAGATCCCCAGCTCTCGCTCGCGGGCGACGGTGAGCGCACGCGCGAGCCCGCGCCGGGCGTGGGGGACGCCGGCGGTGTTCTCGAGCTCCCCGGTGGCGTTGGCGAAGCGCAGCCCGAAGAGCTCCTTGCGCAGGGTGGCGATCTGCTCGGCTAGCTCGTCGTCGGGCATGTCGCGCATCTCCTTGGCCTCACCGCTCGGTCCTTGGCCGTCGTTCATCTGCACTCGCGCCTCACGCCCCTCGTACCCTCAGTCCTCGCGCATCACGAACTTGGACTTGACGGGCAGCTTGTGCGCGGCGAGGCGGATCGCGTCGCGCGCGAGCGGCTCGGGCACGCCGGCGAGCTCGAACATCACGCGCCCCGGCTTGACCACGGCGACCCAGCCCTCGGGGGAGCCCTTGCCCGGAACCCATGCGGGTCTCGGCGGGCTTCTTGGTGACGGGCTTGTCGGGGAAGACGTTGATCCACACCTTGCCCCCGCGCTTGATCTTGCGCGTCATCGCGATCCGGGCGGCCTCGATCTGGCGGTTGGTGAGCCAGCCCTGCTCGAGCGACTTCAGGCCGTACTCGCCGAACTGGACCTTCACCTGGCCACGCGACATCCCGCCGCGGCGGCCGCGGTGCTGCTTGCGGTGCTTGACGCGCTTGGGGGAGAGCATCAGCGGGTCACCTCGGGGCTGCCGCCCCCACGACCGGAGCCCCCGCCCGGACCGCCCGGCCCACGACCGCCTCCAGGTCCACGTCCAGAGCCGAACCCGCCCGCCCCTCCGGGGCCACGACCACCGCCCGGACCTCCAGGCCCACGACCGCCGCCGGGACCGCCCGACCCGCCGAAACCACGCCCACCGCCCGGTCCTCCGGGACCACGGCCACCGCCTGGACCTCCAGGCCCACGACCGCCGCCCGGTCCTCCGGGTCCCCGGCCGCCACCGGGCCCGCCCGGTCCACGCCCGCCGCCGCCACGTCCACCGCCCCCGCCACCGCCGCCACGCCCACGACCGCGGCCGTCGCGGCCGTCACGTCCTCCGCGGCCGTCACGCTCGGAACTCGGGGGGGGTGGGGCGGTCATGTCGGTGAGGTCCGCGCCGGTGAAGCCCTCGGGCATGATTTCGCCCTTGTTGACCCAGCACTTCACGCCGATGCGCCCGAACGTGGTGGCAGCCTCGTGGAAGCCGTAGTCGATGTCGGCGCGCATCGTGTGCAGGGGCACGCGCCCGTCGGAGTAGCTCTCGGTGCGGGCCATCTCTGCGCCGCCGAGGCGCCCGGAGACCTGCACCTTGACGCCCTTGGCCCCGGAGCGCATCGCGCTGGTGAGCGCGCGCTTCATCGCGCGGCGGAACGCGACGCGGTTCTGGAGCTGCTCGGCGATCGACTGCGCGACGAGCTTCGCGTCGAGCTCGGGACGCTTGATCTCGAGGATGTTGACCTTGATCTGCTTCTGGGTCATGCGGTGCAGGTCGCGCCGCAGGGCGTCCACTTCGGTGCCGGACTTGCCGATCACGATGCCGGGCCGGGCGGTGTGGATGTTGACCTCCAGTTCGCCGGCGTCCTTGCGGATCGTGATGTCGGAGAGGCCCGCGTGGGCGAGGCGGTCGGTGATGTGCCTGCGCACGCGGATGTCCTCCGCGAGGTACTCGGCGAAGTGGCGCTCGTTGAACCAGTTGGACTTCCAGTCGTGGATGTACCCCACGCGCATGGCCTCTGGGTGAACCTTCTGTCCCATCTGCTCTCTTCTTCTCTCTATTCCTGTTCGGTGTCGTTGGGGAAGCTCTTGTAGTTGGTGGTGCGGTGCGGCGTTTGGTGGTGCTGGCGCTGCTTGTGGTCTGTGGCGGTTGCCGTGGCCCTACGGCCGCGGGGTCAGCGTGATCGTCAGGTGGCTGGTGCGCTTGCGGATCGGCGTCGCCCTGCCCATGGCGCGCGGCCGGAAGCGCTTGATCGTCGGCCCCTCGTCGGCGTAGGCCTCGCGGACGACGAGATCGTCCTCGAGCAGCTCGTGGTTGTTCTCCGCGTTGGCCACCGCGGACTCGAGCAGCTTGCTCCAGTCGCGCGCCACGTCGCGGGGCGTGAAGGCGAGGATAGCGCGTGCCTCCTGCACTGACTTGCCCCGCAGGTGCCCGCACACCATCCGCGCCTTGCGCGCGGAGGTGCGCACGTAGCGCGCCCGTGCAGAGACCACCGCGCGGCGTGCGACCGACGCGTCTCTGCGCGCCGGCGCAGGCTCGGCTACAGGCTCCTCCTCGGCGCCGGCGCTCCTCCTCGGCAGGCTGCCTCGGCGTCCGCCTCCGGCTTGGCGCTTTCGCTTTGCGGCGCTCGCTTTAGCAGGTTCCTTCGCCGCGGCTCCTCGCCCTCGGCTCCGAGCCGGCCTTCGCCGCGGTCGCGTTCTCCTTCGTCCTCGGCGGCCGTCTTCGGCTTTGCCCTCCGCCTTCTCGGCTTTGGCGGCGGTTTGGGCGGCCGGTTTCTTGGGCGCCTCGGCAGCCGGCTCCGCGTCTCCTCCGGCTTCGGCTCCTCTTTCTCGTCCTCGGCGCTCATCTCAGCGGACCTTCCCGGACCCCGCGTGCCCGCGGAAGTGGCGGGTGGGGGCAAACTCGCCGAGCTTGTGCCCGACCATCGACTCGGAGACGAACACGGGGATGTGCTTCTTGCCGTCGTGCACCGCGATCGTGTGGCCGACCATGTCGGGGAAGATCGTGGAGGCGCGCGACCACGTGCGGAGCATCTGTTTGCGGTTCTCCGCGTTGAGCGCTTCGATGCGCTTCATCAGCCGCTCTTCCACCCACGGCCCCTTCTTGCTGGAGCGACTCATCAGCGGCTCTTACCCTTTCCGCGGCGACGCCCGCGCACGATGTAGCGGTCGGAGGGCTTGTTCTTTTTACGGGTGCGGTACCCCAGCGTGGGGACCCCCCAGGGGGTGACGGGGTGGCGCCCGGCGGTGGTGGAGCCCTCGCCGCCGCCGTGGGGGTGGTCGACGGGGTTCATCGCGGTGCCGCGGGTCTGGGGGCGCACGCCCATGTGACGCTTGCGCCCGGCCTTGCCGACCTTCACGTTCTGGTGGTCGGAGTTGCCGATCACGCCCACGGTGGCGCGGCACTCGGCGCGCACGAGGCGCATCTCGCCCGAGGGCAGGCGCAGGGTGGCCATGTCACCGTCCTTGGCCATCAGCTGCACGGAGGCCCCCGCGGAGCGGGCCATCTGGCCGCCGCGGCCGGGGTGCAGCTCGACGTTGTGGATCACGGTGCCGACGGGCATGCGGGCGAGGGGCAGGCAGTTGCCGACCGCGATGTCGGCGTCCTCGCCGGAGCTCACGGTCATACCGACCGTCAGTCGGTGGGGAGCGAGGATGTAGCGCTTCTCGCCGTCCGCGTAGTGCAGCAGGGCGATGTAGGAGGAGCGGTTGGGGTCGTACTCGATCGCGGCGACCTTCGCGGGGACCCCGTCCTTGCGGCGCTTGAAGTCGATCCGACGGTACAGACGCTTGGCGCCGCCGCCGCGGTGGCGGGCGGTCTTGCGCCCGCGGGCGTTGCGTCCGCCGCTCTTCTTCAGGCCCTCGACGAGCGTCTTCTCGGGCTCGCTCTTGGTGATCTCGGCGAAGTCCGGGTAGGAGGTGAAACGGCGGCCGGGGCTGGTGGGCTTGGGTTTGCGAATGGGCACGGTGGGAGCTCCTCCTAGACGCCCTCGAGGCTACGGAAGATGGCGATGGTCTCGCCCTCGCGGACCTGCACGATCGCCTTCTTCCACGTGCGGGTGCGCCCGCTGGTGCTGTTGATGCGGCGCTTGGGCTTGGACTTGACGCTCTGGGTGCGCACCTTCACCACGTGCACGTCGAACAGCGATTCGACAGCCTGGCGGATCAGGGTCTTGTGCGCGTCGGGGTGCACGCGGAAGGTGTAGCGGCCGGCGGCGGACAGCACGTAGCTCTTCTCGGAGACCACGGGGCGGATGATGACCTGGGAGTGCTCCATCAGTCCTCAGCCCTCCCCGGGGTCGTCCTGCGGGTGGTCCTCGACCGGGGTCACGGGCGTCTCCGCCGCCGCCTTCGAGCCCGCACCTTTGGGAAGCGCCCTCGAGCCCGAGGCCTCGACCGGGGTCACGGGCGTCTCCGCCGCCGCCTTCGAGCCCAAGCCTTTGGCGGCAGCCTTCGGAGCCTCGGCCTCTGCTGCCCGCGTTGATCCCGGCTCCCTGCCCGCGCGGGCGATGAGCGCGTCGAGGGCGGCCTGGGAGAGCACGAGCGAAGCGGCACCCACGAGGTCGGTGACGCCCACGTTCTCGTGCGCGAGCACCGAGACGCGGGCGAGGTTGCGGAAGGAGAGCGCGACGTCGGACTCCTCGGCGGCGAGCGCGACGAGCGTGGGACGCGGCTGGCCCCAGCCTTCGAGCAGCTCAAACGCCTGGCTGGTCGAGGGCACCTCAAAGGCCGCGGCGTCGAGGACGGCGAACGAGCCGCGCCCGGCGTGGAGGGAGAGCGCGCTGCGCAGCGCGGCGCGCTGCTCCTTGCGGTTGACCTTGAAGGTGTAGGAGCGGGGATGGGGGCCGAACGCGGTGCCGCCCCCGGTCCACAGGGGCGAGCGGCTGGAGCCGGCGCGGGCGCGGCCGGTGCCCTTCTGGCGCCACGGCTTGGCGGAGCCGCCGGAGACCATCGCCCGGGTCTTGGTGGCAGCGGTGCCACGGCGGCGGGCGGCCTGCTCGGCGCGCACGCTCTGGTGCACGAGGGGCACGTGGAAGCCGGCGGTGAAGGCGCCCCCGTCGAGCTTCACCTGCTTGGTGGCGCCCAGCACAGGGGCGGTGAGCGAGGCGTCAGGCATCGCCGCGCACCTCCACGACCCCCCCGCGGGGGCCGGGTACGGAGCCCCGCACGAGCAGCAGGTTCTGGGCGGTGTCCACGGCGATGACCTCGAGGCCGCGCTGGGTGACGCGGCGGTTGCCCATCTGGCCGGGCCCGCGGATGCCTTTGACCACCCGCGCAGGCGTGGCGGACGCGCCGATCGAGCCGGGGGCGCGGACGTTGTGGGAGCCGTGGGACTTGGGCCCGCTCTTGAAGTTGTGGCGGCGGATGGTGCCCTGGAAGCCCTTGCCCTTGGAGACCCCGGAGATCTTCACGCGGGCGCCGACCTCGAAAGACTCGACGGTGACGCTCTCGCCGAGCTTCAGCTCGGAGACCGGGGCGGGCGGGTTCGCGGAACTCGACGAGGTGGCGCAGCGGGGGAGCGTCGGCCTTCTTCAGGTGGCCGAGCTCGGCTTTGGTGAGGTGCTTCTCGCGGGCGGCGCCGAAGGCGAGCTGGACGGCCGTCGTAGCCGTCGCGCTCGAGGTCGCGGATCGCGGTCACCGGGCACGGCCCGGCCTCCAGCACGGTGACGCGCGCGACGGAGCCGTCCTCCCTGAAGAGCTGTGTCATACCGAGCTTCTTGGCGAGGATCGCGGGCATCTCACTCACGTGGCGAGACGGATCTCGATGTCGACGCCCGCGGGCAGGTGGTCCAGGCGCTGGAGGGAGTCGACGGTCTTGGGGGTGGGCTGGTGGATGTCGATCAGGCGCTTGTGGGTGCGGATCTCGAAGTGCTCGCGGGAGTCCTTGTCCTTGAAGGGGGAGCGAATCACGCAGTACACGTTCTTCTCCGTGGGCAGCGGCACCGGCCCGGAGACGGTGGCGCCGGTGCGGGTGGCGGTCTCCACGATCTCCCTCGCGGCCGACTCGATCGCGGAGGTGTCGTACGCCTTCAGGCGGATGCGGATCTTGTTCTGGGTGGCGGGTGCCATGAGAAAGGGTGCTCGGAAAGTCTCAGTCGGTTCTTTTTTGGGATTTGGGTGGTTGGTCTGTGGCCGTCCAGGGCCCGCACGGTGGCCTGGTTGGCTGGTCTCGTCTCCACTCGCTGTGCGCAGGGGGCGAGCGAAGGGGCGGACTCCGTGCTGGGGAATCCGCCCCCCGCCGCGCCGCGCTGCGGCGGAGCTGCGTCGTCGTATCTGTCTACCAATGAAAACGGGGCGCCCCCGGAAGAACCCCGGGGGCGCCCCTTGGTGCTACTCGATGATCTCGCTGACCACGCCCGAGCCCACCGTGCGACCGCCCTCTCGGATCGCGAAGCGCAGGCCCTGGTCCATGGCGATCGGCTGGATCAGCTCGATCTCCATCTGGACGTTGTCGCCGGGCATCACCATCTCGACGCCCTCGGGCAGCTTGGCCACGCCGGTGACGTCGGTGGTGCGGAAGTAGAACTGCGGCCGGTACCCCGAGAAGAAGGGGGTGTGGCGGCCGCCCTCCTCCTTCTTGAGCACGTAGACCTCGGACTTGAACTTGGTGTGCGGCGTGATCGAGCCCGGCTTGCAGAGCACCTGCCCGCGCTCGATCTC
This sequence comes from uncultured Solirubrobacterales bacterium, assembly GCA_963831945.1. Taxonomy (GTDB): domain Bacteria; phylum Actinomycetota; class Thermoleophilia; order Solirubrobacterales; family Solirubrobacteraceae; genus Palsa-744. Next base: position 1,433,637 of record CAWHSC010000003.1, read on the forward strand.
CTCGCGCTTGGTGCCGCGCAGCAGGCAGCCAACGTTGTCGCCGGCGCGGCCCTCGTCGAGGATCTTGCGGAACATCTCGACGCCGGTGACGACCGTGGAGGTGGAGTCGTGGACGCCCACGATTTCCACGGTGTCGCCGGTTTTGACGATCCCCTGCTCGATGCGCCCGGTGGCGACGGTCCCGCGGCCGGTGATCGAGAAGACGTCCTCGACCGGCATCAGGAAGGGCTTGTCGAGCTCGCGCACCGGCTCGGGGATGTAGTCGTCGAGCGCCGCGGCGAGGTCGAGGATCTTCTGCTTGTACGGTCTCGTCGCCTTCCAGCGCCTTCAGCGCGGAGCCGACCACGAACGGGATGTCGTCACCGGGGAAGTCGTATTCGGAGAGCAGCTCGCGGACCTCGACCTCGACCAGTTCGAGCAGCTCCTCGTCGTCGACCATGTCGGCCTTGTTGAGGAACACCACGATGTAGGGGACGCCGACCTGGCGGGCGAGCAGGATGTGCTCGCGCGTCTGGGGCATCGGGCCGTCGGCGGCGGAGACGACGAGGATCGCCCCGTCCATCTGGGCGGCGCCAGTGATCATGTTCTTGACGTAGTCCGCGTGACCGGGGCAGTCCACGTGCGCGTAGTGGCGCTTGTCGGTCGTGTACTCCACGTGGGAGGTGGCGATCGTGATCCCGCGTTCCTTCTCCTCGGGAGCGTTGTCGATCTCCTCGAAGCTGCGGGCTTCGGCGCCTCCCTTCTCCGCCAGCACCGTGGTGATGGCAGCGGTCAGCGTCGTCTTGCCGTGGTCGATGTGACCGATGGTGCCGACGTTGACGTGCGGCTTGTCGCGCTCGAACTTCTCCTTCGCCACTTTGCTCTGCTCCTCTGGATTCGACTTGTGTTGTCCGCCGCTAGGGCGAACCGGGGAAATCTATCTAAATACCGAGTTTCATGATTGCTGGGTGCTGTGGTGCTTCGTTGTGGGTGATCCATACGACTCGCTCCTGAGATGGCCGTGAGTCGAGCCAGACAAGGACGCAGGGAGCGAAGTGTGCTTTGCACACGAGCGACCGAGGACGCAGTATGGCGAAGCGCTCACGGTCATCTCAGGCGGGGACCGGCTCCCCCGTGCGTTGCTCGATGATCTTCTCCGCGATGGAGGGGGGGACCTCCTCGTAGCCCTCGAACTGCATCGTGTACGTGGCGCGCCCCTGCGTGTTGGAGCGCAGGTCGGTGGCGTAGCCGAACATCTCGGAGAGCGGCACGAGCGCGTGGATCGCCTGCGCGTTTCCCTGCTGCTCTGAGCCGTGCAGGTGCCCGCGCCGGCGCGAGAGGTCGCCCATCACTTCGCCCATGAACTCCTCGGGGGTGACGACCTCCACCGCAAAGATCGGCTCCAGCAGCACCGGCTTGGCGCGCCGGGCGGCCTCCTTGAAGGCGAGCGAGCCGGCGACCTTGTAGGCGATCTCCGAGGAGTCCACCTCGTGGTACTTGCCATCCACGAGCGTGACACGCACGTCCACCATCGGGTAGCCCGCCTTGACGCCGTTCTCGAGCGCCTCCTCGACGCCCTTCTCGACGGCAGGGATGAACTCCGAGGGGATCGCGCCGCCCTTGATCTTGTTGACGAAGTCGAAGCCCTCGCCGGGGGCGGGCTCGATGTTGATGTAGACCACGCCGTACTGGCCCGAGCCGCCGGTCTGGCGCACGAACTTGCCTTCGACCTTCTCGGCGGTGCCGCGCACGGTCTCGCGGTAGGAGACCTGGGGGCGCCCGACGTTGGCCTCCACACCGAACTCACGCTTCATGCGGTCCACGAGCACTTCCAGGTGCAACTCGCCCATCCCGGAGATCTCGATCTGGCCGGTCTCTTCGTTGGTGCGGACCTGGAATGTGGGGTCCTCTTCGGCGAGGCGCCCTAGCGCGATCGACATCTTCTCCTGGTCGACCTTCGTCTTGGGCTCCACCGCGACCTTGATGACGGGCTCGGGGAACACGATCGTCTCCAGGCGCACAGGGGCGTCGGGGGCGGCGAGCGTGTCGCCGGTCATCACCTGCTTGATGCCGACGGCGGCGGCGATGTCCCCGGAGTAGACCTCGGGGACCTCCTCGCGGTCGTTGGCGTGCATCATCAGGATGCGCCCGATGCGCTCGGTGCGACCGCTGTTGACGTTGAGCACGCGCGAGCCGGCCTCCACGCGACCGGAGTAGACGCGGAAGTAGGTGAGCTTGCCGACGTAGGGGTCGGCCATGATCTTGAAGGCCAGGGCGGTGAAGGGTTCGGAGTCGTCGGGTTTACGCTCGACCTCGCGCTCGCCCTCCTCGCCCTTGACGAGTTCGGTGCCGGTCATCGGGGGCACGTCCAGCGGGGAGGGGAGGTACTCGATGACGGCGTCCAACAGCGGCTGCACGCCCTTGTTCTTGAAGGACGAGCCGCACAGCACCGGCGTGAGCTTGGTGGAGAGGGTGGCCTTGCGGATCGCCTGCTTGAGGCGCTCCTCGGGGATCTCGGCCTCCTCGAGGATCAGCTCGAGCAGCCCGTCGTCGTAGTGGGAGACCTCCTCCAGCAGGTGCTCGCGCGCGGCAGCCGCGGCGTCGACGAGCGCGGCGGGAATCTCGATCACGTCCTGCTCCTTGCCGAGCTCGTCCTTGTAGACGATCGCCTTCATCGCCACGAGGTCGACCACGCCTTCGAAGCCTCCCTCGGCGCCGATCGGCAGCTGGATCGGCACGGGGTGAGCGGCCAGCCGGTCGATCATCGTCTGCACCCCGCGCTCGAAGTCGGCGCCGGTGCGGTCCATCTTGTTGATGTAGGCGATCCGCGGGACGTGGTACTTGTCGGCCTGGCGCCACACGGTCTCCGACTGAGGCTCGACGCCAGCGACGGAGTCGAACAGCGCGATCGCCCCGTCGAGCACGCGCAGGGAGCGCTCGACCTCGACGGTGAAGTCGACGTGCCCGGGGGTGTCGATGATGTTGATCCGGTGGCCCTTCCACTCCGCGGTGGTGGCGGCGGAGGTGATCGTGATGCCCCGCTCCTGCTCTTGTTCCATCCAGTCCATCGTGGCGGCGCCGTCGTGGACCTCGCCGATCTTGTAGGTGCGCCCCGTGTAGTAGAGGATGCGCTCGGTCGTCGTCGTCTTACCCGCGTCGATGTGGGCCATGATCCCGATGTTGCGGGTGTTCTGGAGGGTGAACTTGCGTGGCATGGTGGGCTGTGGTGGTGGGCGCTGTTCGGGTCAGGGAGAGACGGCGGGGTCGGGACGCAAGCTTCGGGATCAGGACAGGCTGGGTCTGGGCAAAAAAATTGGGCCCCCTGGGCCCACGCGCGCTACTGGTTTGAGGCCGGTTCGCGTCGCTATGTGCTCAGGGTCTTCATGTTGGCTTTGCGCCCCGCGGCCAGCGTTGCTCGCACAACTAAGCCGCCCGCCGAGCGGAGGCCGACTATAGCAGAGGTTTAGGCACTCGCCCGCCCGCGGCGGCGAGGCGGGGTGAGTGGGGATTGAGCTGGGGATCGAGCTCGCTCGCGCCGTCCTCGAAGACTGCCTGCAAACGTGTGAGCACGCGCGTGGCGGCGCGCAGCTCCTCGACGTCCACGTCAGCGAGCGCCTGCTCCCAGCGGCTCTGCCACTTCGCGCGCTTGGCCTCGATCTCGCGCCGCCCGCGAGGGCTGAGGCGGGAGACCACCACGCGCTTGTCGCGCTCCAGCCGCGCGCGCTCCACGTGCCCGCCGACGGCGAGGTGCTCGAGCATCTGGGTGACCGTGGCGGGCGTGAGCTGCGCCGCGCAGGCCAGCTCCCCCGCGGAGAGCTCGCCGCGCTCCTCCAGCTCGAACAGCAGCTCGCACTGCGCGTGGCTCAGCTCGGTGGACCCCAGGTGGGTGTCACGCCCCCGCAGGCGGCTGAGGCTGCGGACGGTCCGACGAAACGCCTTGCCGAGCTTCAGCAGCTCCGCCGCCCACTCCTCCTGAGAGACCTTCACAGAGACCGCCACGACACTCCCGCCTCAGACCCCCACCGGCTCCGCAACTCGCTCGGCGTGGTGGCCCGCGGCGCCCTCCGCGTCGGAGTGGGTGGCAAGCGAATCACCCGCTCGCGGGCGCTCCGCGCGGAGCAGCATCGTGCACGGGATCAGCGACAGCGCGGCGATCCCGAGCGCCCACCAGTAGGCGGTGTCGAACGCGCTGGCGAGCTCGGCCGGGGAGTGCGCGTGCGCTCCCGCGCGCTGCAGCACCACAGCGAGGATCGCGGTGCCGATCGCGCCACCGCTCCGCTGCAGCGCGTTGATCTGCGGGGTGGCGTCGGAGATCTGCTCGGGCCGCATCGCCCCGAAGGCGGCGGTCATCGCGGGCATGAAGCACATCCCGATACTCAGGCCACGTACGACCAGCACGAGCGAGATAGCCACGATCGAGGTGTCCGCGCCGACGAATGTGAAGGGAACGGTGCTGGCACACAGGATCAAGATGCCGACGAGCGCCACGCGACCGCCGCTGAAGCGCTGGGTGAGGCGACTGGCGAGCGGCATCGCGATCAGCGCGCCGATCCCCTGCGGGCCGGTGAGCAGACCGGTGTTGACGACGCTCTGCCCGCGCACCTCCTGGTAGTAGAGCGGGACCAGGATCATCGCTCCGAACAGCGCCGCGCCGAGACCGAAGTTGACGAACGCGGCGCCGGCGAACACGCGGTTGGCGTACATGCGGATGTCGAGCAGCGGGTTCTCGATGCGCAGCGCGTGCAGGCAGAACAGCACGATCAACACGGCGCCCGCGACCGTCGGCAGGATCACTTCGCCCGAGCCCAGGGCGGCGCCGGAGCCGAGTTCGCTGACGCCGTAGATGACGGCGGCAAACCCGGTGGGAAGCATCGCGAGGCCCAACACGTCCAGACGCCCCGCGACACCGGAATCAGTGCGGGGCAACATCCGCCAGCCGAGCGCGACCGCGATCACGCCGATCGGTACGTTGACGAAGAAGATCCACGACCAGTGCAGGTTCTCGAGGATCAGCCCGCCGACGACCGGCCCGAGGATCGGCGCGATCATGATGGGCATCGTGACGAACCCCATGACCCTGCCCATCCGCCGCGGTCCGGCGACCTGAGCCATGATCATCATCGCGACCGGCATGATCATCCCGCCGCCGACGCCCTGCAGGATGCGGAAGAACACCAGCGAGGTGATCGAGCTGGCGAGCCCACACAACGCCGAGCCGATGGTGAACAGCACCAGCGAGGTCAGGTAGACCTGCTTGGCCCCGAAGCGCCGGGCGGCCCAGCCCGTGACGGGGATCACGGCGGCGAGCGAGAGCAAGTAGCCGGTGATCACCCACTGGACCTGGGCGAGCGGGCTGTGCAGGTCGTGCGAGAGGGTGTGCAGCGCGACGTTAACGATCGTCGTGTCGAGGATCGACATCATCATCCCGAGGATCACCACGCCGGAGATGACCCACACATGGCGCTCGATGCGATCGGAGGCAGCCGGGTTGAATTCGGTTTCCAAAGACATTTGGTACCTAAAGGTTAGGCACCAAAGCTTTCCCTTCAACCCCCGCGGGTGTGCGATGCGTCACAGACGCGAAGACGCGGCTCCAACGATCTATACCAGCCCGTAGCGGTCCGAGGACCAAGCGAGGCAAGGACGCAGGGAGCGAAGTGTGCTCTGCACACGAGCGACCGAGGACGCAGCATCGCGCCGGTCATCGGACCGCTACCAGCGGTAATGCGCGAAGGCCTTGTTTGCCTGGGCCATGCGGTAGATGTCGTCCTTGCGCTTATACGCCCCGCCCTGCTGGGACTGGGCGTCGAGCAGCTCGTTGGCGAGGCGCTGGGCCATCGTCTTCTCGCGACGCTGGCGGGCGAACTCCACCAGCCACCGCACGGCCAGCGTGCGGGCGCGCCTGGAGGCCACCTCGACTGGCACCTGGTAGGTCGCACCGCCGACGCGACGGGATTTGACCTCGAGCGTCGGCGTGAGCGACTTGATCGACGCCTCCAGCGTCTCGATCGGGTCTTTCTCGCTGCGCTCCCCGAGGATCGCCAGCGCGTCGTAGACGATCCGCTCCGCCACCGACTTCTTGCCGTCGAGCATCACCTTGTTGATGACCTGCTGCACGAGTTTCGAGCGGTGGACCGGGTCCGGCTCGACCGGACGCACGTGGGCGGCTGCGCGGCGAGGCATCTACTTTTTCTTCACGCCGTACTGCGAGCGCGCCTTTTTGCGGTCGCTCACACCTGCCGCGTCGAGCGTGCCCCGCACCACCTTGTAGCGCACCCCCGGGAGGTCCTTCACGCGGCCTCCCCGCACCAGCACCACCGAGTGCTCCTGCAGGTTGTGGCCCTCGCCTGGAATGTACGCGGTCACTTCGATCGACCCCGAGATGCGCACCCGCGCGACCTTGCGCAGGGCGGAGTTGGGCTTCTTCGGTGTGGTCGTGTACACGCGCGTGCACACCCCCCGCCGCTGGGGTGCGGCGACCTTCTTCTTGCGGCCCTTCCCCGACTTCAGTCCCGGGGTGGCCAGTTTCTTCTTCGGGGTCTCGCGGCCCTTGCGTACAAGCTGGGAGGTCGTCGGCATCGGCCGGGGATGGTAGCAGCGACCGCTTGTCCTACGCCGCGGCGGGCGCCACGCCCGCGGAGCGCACCGGCGCGGGCATCAGCGCTGCGGCCACGATCACGAGCACGAACGCCAGCGACTGGCAGACGATTCCCACCGCGCTGCCCGCCACGGGGTCGCCGAAGACCACGATCCCCCCTGCGATCCCCGCGATGTTCGCGGCGGTGCCCGTCACCGCGATCACCGGCACCGCGTCTCCGTCCTGCAGGCCCCGCGCGGAGGCGTAGAAGGCGACGATCGACGCCGCCACGGCGACGGCCAGCCACGGGCTGAGGATCACCCCGAGCACGCCGTGTGCGCCGAGGATCCCCGTGAGCGCCTTGATCGAGACGTCCGAGACCCCGAAGAGGATGCCTGCCGCAGCGCCCAGCATCACGCCGTGATGCTCGACCCGGCCACCCATCCGCGGGCCCATGATCAAGAGGCCTCCCAGGCCGAAGAGGCCTGCCTCAAAGGAGATCATCGCCGCGTCGGAGAACCGCGAGTCAGCCCCGTGCATCGTCGGCAGCGAGAGCCCCAGCAGCACCAGGCCCCCTGCCATCAGCCACAGCCCCGCCCACTGTCGGCGGCCGACCTTGAAGCCGAACAGTCTGTCCGCCATCACCGCGATCAGCACCACGCCTCCCGCGAGCGCCACCTGCACGACCGACATCGGCGCCAGCGCCAGCGCCGCCACGTGCAGGCTCCACGAGGCCGCCGCCACGATCATCCCCACCGTGAACCACTTCGAGGAGAACAGCGCCCGCACCGAGCGCAGCGGGTGGCGCACGGTCACCGCCGGCACCTCGTTTGCCCCCCGGTACTTGTAGAAGAAGCCCAGGTTCGCCACGAATGCGCAGGCGAGCGATAGCAGGATGCCTAGATCAAGAGTCATGGGAGGTGGTGGGAGCGGGCGACCATGCGCAGGTCCATCGGCAGTGGGTGATGGATGCTTTACTGCGCTCGATCGATCCGAGCAGATTAGCCGTGGGAACCTGTGTGGTACCTAAAGGACCGGCCCCGCTCGGCCCTCTTAATGCCCGCCTAACAGCGCACGCAAGACCCCGCCCGCCGACCGTGGACCCAGCCGCACAGCCCCTCGGACCCCCGCAGAGGACGCCCCCGATCGACGCCCGCACCGGGCGCACCGCCCAAAAGCCCCTGCTGCTGGTGGACATCGACGGGGTCCTCTCGCTGTTCGGCTTTCCTCCGCACGCGGCCCCCGAGGGCTCCCTGCACTTCGTCGACGGCATACCTCACTACCTTTCGGCCACCGCCGCCCGCCACCTGCTCGCGCTTGTCTCTCTCTTCGAGCTCGTCTGGTGCAGCGGCTGGGAGGAGAAGGCCGACGAGCACCTCCCCCACCTGCTGGGGCTACCCCGCGGACTGCCGCACCTGAGCTTCGGGCGCCGCGGGGGTGCGGACGGCGGGCGCGCAGGCGGGACGACTGCGGGTGGGGCGCACACGGCCGCGGCGACCGGCGAGCGAGTCGGGACAGCCGTGGGCAGGTCGATCGACGGCCACTGGAAGCTCGCCGCGATCGACGTCTACGCCGGCGAGCGCGCCCTCGCCTGGATCGACGACTGCCTCGACGCCGCCTGTCGCGCCTGGGCGCGTGCGCGCGCCGCACCCACGCTACTCGTGCAGACCTCCCCCGGAGTGGGGCTCGGCGAGTCGGAGGCCGCGCGGCTTCGGGCGTGGGCGCTGGCGCTCGCGGCGTGAAGGGACGCTACGGCACGAAGCGCGAGCCACCTGGAACGCGTAGACGGGCGGGCGGCTCGTCCGCGAGCTGACGGGGGACGTCGGGACCGTCTTGGTGGCGGTTCGTCGGGTTGAGCGGAGGGGGTGGGGCCGGCACAAGCACCGGCCCCACCCCAATTCACGGCCAGGGCTCAGCTCAGCTGACCGCGACAACCAAAAGTCCTCCTCCATTTCTTAATAAGATTGCGGTGTGCCCTGACACTTCCCCTGTTTTTCCTCCGCCTAGCGAGCATTTTCCTTTCCTTAGCCCGAAATATCTGCCTAACGTTAATAATCTAAGGCCTGATCCAATGCTTGGATTCGAAGGCGTCTGGATACGTGCCAAACTCATCGATTCCGCCAGGCCTTCTTCGGTCGTACATGTATCTGTCTCTTTACCAAGGACAGTCGAGCATACAATTTCCCATCCGGGTTCTTTGCCGGCCGTTGTACCTTCAATGTTGGTCTCTACCGTGCCTTCTGTATCATATAGTTCCAATTGCCAAGGCAGATCGGCTCCGCTCACTTTTGTAACCTCTCCGGATTCACAGGGCCCTTCCAGCCTTGCGCAGTTTTTTTCAGGTTCCTTTACTTCAAATTTTGTGACTCTGCCCTTTTTTCCTGGACCAACCGCTCCTTCCCCTTCCACTCCGGTGTCACACCGAATGGCCGACGATATCCCGGAGTCCCTCAGCGTCAAAGTAAAGCCCGTCATTACGACCTTTTCGGTACCGGTAATTTCATGCAACTGCCATTTGCCGGCCGCTTCGGCCGTTTCGCACTGGTTGGTTGCGTATTTCGTTGCGGTCCCGCCTTCAGCACATCCTAACCACAGCGGACCGGCTGCCGAGGCAGCTCCCGCCACGATCGTGCCCATCGCAAGCATCGCCATAACGCAGGCGCCGGCGAACTTCATCATCGACTTCATTTTCTTGCCTCCCGTATATTGTTTCTATCAAGGTCAGATTAGACTTCGGCATCGCAGGGCTCGCGAGCGCCCGACTGGGGCCGGCACAGCGCCGGCCCCAGTCACGCAGCTCATCGCTCAGGCGCCATCAAGCCCCAAGCCCTGCTTCCTTTTTCAATTCGGTGGCGGTTTCGTATTTCAATTCGCCCTCTTCCGCTCCGCCCAGCGAACATTTCGAACGTCTTCTTTCTAAATATCTGCCCGACGATAATGACCCAATTCTACCGCTTGGCCTTCTTGATCTTAAGCGTCTTAACGAGTCGACTTCCGCCCGTTTTTCTTCCTCTGTGCATGTATCCGTTGTTTTTCCAAGGGCAGTGTTACATTTTACTTCCCACCCCGGTTCGCCATGACCGGAGCTTTCGATCTTGGTCTCTACCGCATTTTCCGTTTCAAACAGTTCCGTGTCCCACGGCAGATCGACCCCCTTAACCGCTTCTACTTCTCCCGCTTTACACCCTCCTTCCAACACTGTGCAGCTTTTGGCTTCTTTTACTTCGGCGGTTGTTATGACGCCTCTTTTCCCTGGACCTACTACCCCTGCTCCTTCACTTTCGGTAGTACACCGGACAGCTGTCCCTATGCCGGCGTCCCTCAACGTCAAAGTTAACCCGACAATAATGACTGCTTCGGTTGTTTTGATTTCATTCCACTCGAAATTTCCGGTCCCAGAGGCTTTTTCGCACTGAGCCGTTTCGTATTTGGTGGAAGACCCACCTTCAGAGCACTCTTCCCACACGGGACCTGCTGCCGAGGCGGACCCCGCCGCGACCATACTCATCGAGAACATGACCACGAGACAGAGTCCCGCGATCTTTATCGATTTCATGATGTACTACTCCTTTGCTCTTGACCTTTACTTGAGAGTTAGGGTTGGCCGATCCCGGGGCGCCCGATCCAAACGCGAGAGGCTCCGGCACCGGCTTACCACGCCATCTGCCTGTATGTCCTTCCGTCTGCCATGTTGGTCTGTATTGGTCTGTAGATATATCCCGTCATATCAATGATCCGATCAAAACTGCGGGAACAATCATACAGAGTATCTACATCCTGTTTATGTACCTCGTACTAAAGGGATGCCCCCGATAGCGCCGCCAGGGCCTGCCCAGCGCCCCGTGGAGGCCGTGCTCGCACCAGCGGATCGGCGCCAGCACTAGCAATGCTGCGCTACGGCTCCCCTGCCAGCGGCTCCGCGCGCCCAGTCAACAGCCCATGCCCCTGGGCGACCCACGATGTGTAAGGCCCGCCAAAATGTTTCCGACAGGTCTGGCGCCCGCTGCCCGCCCTATCCGTCAGTGCTTGAGCAGGCGTCTCAGAACGGCCAGTCGCTCTCCGTGGCCGGCCGCTGCGCGCGGCCCCCGGCCCCTACCCCTCGCTGGGCTGCTCCGACTCCACCTCGCCCGGCTCCTCGGGCACTTCGAGCTCGGCGAGTTCCTCGACGAAGCCGGGGTTGGAGTCGCCGGCACCGATCTTCTCCAACGAGGCGAGGTCCGCGTCGAACTCCTGGCCGTAGGCCCCGCCCAGCGGGTCGCCGCCGTGCAGGCCCAACTCCGCGGCGATCTCCTCCTGGTCGAGCAGGCCCACCTCGTCGATCGCGCGCGGGAGCGGTTCGGCCGGCTCGATCTCGATCCGCCGGTAGCGCTTCAGGCCGGTCGCCGCGGGGATCAGCTTGCCGATGATCACGTTCTCCTTGAGGCCGTTGAGACGGTCGACCTTGCCCTCCAGGGCCGCGTCGGTCAGCACCTTCGTGGTCTCCTGGAAGGAGGCCGCCGAGAGGAACGAGTCGGTGTTCAGCGAGGCCTTCGTGATGCCGAGGATGATGTCCTCGAACTGCGCCGTCTCCGCCTTGGCAGCATCGACCTCTGCATTGACCCGCGCGAACTCGAAGCGGTCCACGAACTGGCCCGGCAGGTAGTCGGTGTCGCCCTTCTGGTCGACGCGCACCTTCTTGAGCATCTGACGGACGATCAGCTCGATGTGCTTGTCGTTGATGTCCACGCCCTGGGACTTGTAGACCTCCTGCACCTCGTTGACGAGGTACCGCTCGGTCTCCGTGCGCCCGCGCAGTTTGAGCAGGTCGTGCGGGTACAGCGAGCCCTCGTTGAGCTGCTTGCCGGCCACGATCTGCTCGCCGGCGCGTACGAACAGACGCGTGCGCCGCGGGAACGCGTGGCGGTGCTCCTCGCCGGCGGCATCGATGATCACGACCGTGAGCGCCTTCTCGGACTCCTCGATCCCGACCGTTCCGTCCTGCTCAGCGATCTGCGCGAGGCCCTTCGGCTTGCGCGCCTCGAACAGCTCGACCACGCGCGGCAGGCCGTGGGTGATGTCTGCGCCCGCGACACCGCCGGTGTGGAAGGTGCGCATCGTCAGCTGGGTGCCCGGCTCGCCGATCGACTGCGCCGCGATGATCCCCACCGCGTCGCCGATCTGGGCCATCTGGCCGGTGGCCATCGCGCGCCCGTAGCAGGCCTGGCACACGCCGCTGGTTGCCTCGCACTTGAGTACCGAGCGCACCGGGACCGCGACGGGGGTGCCGCGGTCGTGGTCGTCCTGGTTGGCCTTGACGATCTCCGCGAGCTCCGCGCGGCCGATTTCGACGCCCTGCTCGGCCAGCGCGCGGCCACGCTTGGTGGTGATCTGAGCAGCCGCGACGCGTCCCACCAGATCGTCGTTGGGCTCTCCGCCGTCCTTAAAGACCGCCATCTCGATGTACTCCTCCGTGCCGCAGTCCGGCTCGCGGATGATCACGTCCTGGGCGACGTCCACCAGGCGGCGAGTCAGGTAGCCGGAGTCCGCAGTACGCAACGCGGTGTCGGCCAGTCCCTTGCGCGCCCCGTGGGTGGAGATGAAGTACTCCAGCACCGACAGCCCCTCCATGAAGTTTGCCTTGATCGGACGCTCGATGATTTCGCCCTTCGGGTTGGCCATCAGGCCACGCATCCCTGCGAGCTGGCGGATCTGCTTGAAGGAGCCGCGCGCGCCGGAGTTGGCCATCATGAAGATCGGGTTGAGCGTGTCGAGGTTCGCGATCATCGCGTCCGCGACCTCGTCGGTGGCCGCGTTCCACTTCTCGACCACCGCCTCGTGGCGCTCCTCCTGGGTGATCAGGCCCATGTCGTACTGGTCGGAGATCTCCGCCACCAGGTGCTCGTACTTCGTCAGGATCGCGGCCTTCTCCGGCGGGATCACCACGTCGTTCTTGGAGATCGTGATGCCCGCCTGGGTGGAGTACTTGAAGCCGAGGTCCTTGAAGGCGTCGAGCACCAGCGAGATCGTGGTCGCGCCGTAGGTCTGCACGAGCGCGTCGATCAGGCGGGTGGTGTCGCGCTTCTTCATCGACTGGTTCACGAACGCGTACTTGGTGGCGTCGAACTCCTCGCCCAGCGCCTCCGCGAGCGCGCGCTCGATGCGGTCGTTGTAGATGATCCGCCCCACGGTCGTGAGCACGTGGCCGCCCTCGCGCCCGAAGGGGCGGAACTCGGCGACGTCGTGCAGCTTGACCACGCCCGCCTCGTAGGAGAGCTCGGCCTCCTGCGCGGTGCGGAAGACGTGCGGGCGCTGCTCGTTCTTGGGCCAACTTCCGCCGGCCAGCAGCTCCTGCTTGGCGGAGAGCTCCTCCGCCTCGAGGCCGTAGGTCAGGTAGTAGGCACCGAGGATCATGTCCTGCGTGGGCGTCGCCAGCGGCGCCCCGTGGGCCGGGGAGAGGATGTTGTTGGAGGAGAGCATCAGGATCCGCGCCTCCGCCTGCGCCTCAGCGGAGAGCGGCAGGTGCACGGCCATCTGGTCGCCGTCGAAGTCGGCGTTGAAGGCGTGGCACACCAGCGGGTGGACCTGGATCGCCTTGCCCTCGACGAGCAACGGCTCAAACGCCTGGATCCCCAGGCGGTGCAGCGTGGGGGCGCGGTTGAGCAGCACGGGGTGCTCGTGGATGACCTCCTCGAGCACGTCCCACACCTCGCCGATCCCCGAGTCCACCATCTTCTTGGCGGCCTTGATGTTCTGCGCGGACTTGCGCTCAACCAGGCGCGCCATGATGAACGGCTTGAACAGCTCCAGCGCCATGATCTTCGGCAGCCCGCACTGGTGCAGCTTCAGGTAGGGGCCCGCCACGATCACCGAGCGCCCGGAGTAGTCCACGCGCTTGCCCAGCAGGTTCTGGCGGAAGCGGCCCTGCTTGCCCTTGAGCATGTCGGACAGGCTCTTCAGCGGGCGGTTGCCCGGTCCCGTCACGGGCCGGCCGCGGCGGCCGTTGTCGAACAGCGCGTCGACGGCCTCCTGGAGCATGCGCTTCTCGTTGTTGACGATGATCTCGGGCGCGCCCAGGTCAAGTAGCCGCTTGAGGCGGTTGTTACGGTTGATCACGCGCCGGTAGAGGTCGTTGAGGTCCGAGGTGGCGAAACGCCCGCCGTCGAGCTGCACCATCGGGCGCAGCTCCGGGGGGATCACGGGGACCGCGTCGAGCACCATCTGTTCGGGCTTGTTGCCCGACTGGATGAACGCGGAGACAACCTTCAGACGCTTGACCGCGCGCGCCTGCTTCTGGCCTTTGGCGGTCTTGACCTGGTCCTCGAGCTCGACCCGTTCGGCCTCGAGGTCGACCTGCTGGAGCAGGTCGCGGACCGCCTCGGCTCCCATCCCGCCGCGGAAGTACTCGCCGAAGCCGTAGGGCGAGCCGAAGCGCTCCTTGAGCTCGCGGAACGTCGTCTCGTCGTGCTCGATCTGCTTGGGTTCCATCGTCTTAAAGAGCTCCCACACGTTGCGCATCCGCTCGGCGGCGTCCTCGATGTACGCTTCGGTGTCGGCGATGTCCGCGTCAAAGGCCTTGCGCAGCTCCTTGAGCAGCTTCTCGCGCTCCTCCTCGGAGAGCTTCGCGAGGTTGACGTCCAGCGAGTCGGCCCACAGGTGGTCTTCGTCGGAGAAGCCCGTCTGCTTGCCGCTCTGCAGGTACTTCTCGCGTCTGGCGAGGGACTCGCGCAGCTCCAGCACGCGCTCCTCGCGCTCGGCGGCGTAGGAGTCGAGCACCTTGCCCACCTCCTTCTCGAGCGAGTCCAGGTCCTTCATGCGCGCCTCGTCATCGACCCAGGTGACGATCGAGGCCGCGAAGTACAGGACCTTCTCGAGCTCCTTGGGGGCCATGTCGAGCAAGTAGCCGATGCGGCTGGGGACGCCCTTGAAGAACCAGATGTGGCTCACCGGGGCCGCGAGATCCACGTGGCCCATGCGCTCGCGGCGGACCTTCGAGCGGGTAACCTCCACGCCGCAGCGCTCGCACACGATGCCCTTGTAGCGCACGCGCTTGTACTTGCCGCAGTAGCACTCCCAGTCCTTGGTGGGCCCGAAGATGCGCTCGCAGAAGAGCCCGTCCTTCTCTGGCTTCAGCGTGCGGTAGTTGATCGTCTCTGGCTTGGTCACCTCGCCGGAGCTCCAACCGCGAATCTGCTTGGAGGAGGCGAGGCCGATCTCGATGGCGTCGAAGTTGTTGATGTCGATCATGTGGCGCTTTCGCTCGCGGGTGAAAGAAACGGGTGGTGGTGGTGGTGCTTGGTGGTGGGTGAGACGTCGCGGATGGGGGATTCAATTCAAAGCGGACCGGTGCGCCACGGCCGGGATGGCCAGCGCCGAGCGGCCCACCGGGGCCTCTACGTCTGGTCCTCGTCGACCAGGTCCGGCTCGAGCGCTCCGTCGGCCAGCACCTCGAGATCGAGGTCCTCAGCCCCCTCGGCGAGCAGCTCCTCGACGCCGAGCTCCTCCTCGACCTCCTCGAGCGCGTCCTCCGGCTCGCCCTCGACCTGCGCCTCGGGCTGCTCGGAGTCCTCGGAGGCCTCCACGGAGACGGCGTCGGTGTCGTCCTCCCCCTCGACGGCCTCGTCGGCCGCGGCAGGGGCGGGGGTGCGCACCCCGGTGAGGTCGATGCCGAGCTCCTCGGCGGCGCGCAGCAGGTCGTCGTCTTCGTCGCGCATCTCTGCGCGCTGGCCCTCTTCGGAGACGACGTTGACGTCGAGCGCAAGGGACTGCATCTCCTTGAGCAACACCTTGAAGGACTCCGGGATCGAGGGCTCGGCGATGTTCTCGCCCTTGACGATCGCCTCGTAGGCCTTCACGCGCCCGACGGTGTCGTCGGACTTGATCGTGAGCATCTCCTGCAGCGTGTACGCGGCGCCGAACGCCTCCAGCGCCCACACCTCCATCTCGCCGAAGCGCTGGCCGCCGAACTGCGCCTTGCCGCCCAGCGGCTGCTGGGTGACCAGCGAGTAGGGGCCCGTGGAGCGAGCGTGAATCTTGTCGTCGACGAGGTGCAGGAGCTTCAGGATGTACATGTACCCCACCGTCACCTGCTGGGCGAACGGCTCCCCGGAGCGCCCGTTGAAGAGGGTCATCTTGCCCGAGGCCTGCTCGCCGGCGCGGCGGCTCTTGTCCACGTCCATGCGGATCCGACCGGTGTGCTCGTCCTGCCAGCGCACGAGCGCCTGGTCGACGTCTTCGACGGTGGCGCCGTCGAACACCGGTGTGGAGACGTACACGCGCGCGGGGTCGCCGTTCTTGCGTTCGCCGGACGCTTCCTGGTAGGCGTCGGTGCCGTCGTCGTACCAGCCCTTCGCGGCCACCCAGCCGAGGTGGGTCTCGAGGATCTGACCGACGTTCATGCGGGAGGGCACCCCGAGCGGGTTGAGGATCACGTCGACGGGCGTGCCGTCCTCCAGGAACGGCATGTCCTGCACGTCCACGATCTTGGAGATCACGCCCTTGTTGCCGTGGCGGCCCGCGAGCTTGTCGCCCTCGGAGATCTTGCGCTTCTTGGCGACGAACACGCGCACGAGGTCGTTGACGCCCGGCGGCAGGTCGTCGCCGGCGTCGCGCGAGAAGGTCTTCACGTCGATCACCACGCCGCCCTCGCCGTGGGGCACCTTCAGCGAGGTGTCGCGGACCTCGCGCGCCTTCTCCTTGAAGATCGCGCGGATCAGCTTCTCCTCGGCGGTCAGCTCGGTCTCGCCCTTGGGCGTGACCTTGCCCACCAGCAGGTCGCCCGAGGCGACCTCGGCGCCGACGCGCACGATGCCGCGGTCGTCGAGGTTGCGCAGCGACTCCTCGGAGCGGTTGGGGATGTCGCGGGTGATCTCCTCCTCGCCGAGCTTCGTCGTGCGGGCGTCGATCTCGTACTCCTCGATGTGGATCGAGGTGAGCTCGTCGTCCTGCACGAGGCGCTTGGAGAGGATGATGGCGTCCTCGAAGTTGTAGCCCTCCCACGACATGAAGGCAACCATCAGGTTCTTGCCGAGCGCCATCTCGCCGCGGTCGGTGGAGGAGCCGTCGGCGAGCACCTCGCCGGCCTTGACCTTCTGGCCGGCGTTCACGCGGGGCTTCTGGTGGATCAGGGTGCCCTGGTTGGAGCGCATGAACTTCTGCAGCTCGTACTCGCTCGGGCCGTCGCCGGACTGCACGACGATCTGGTTGGCGTCGACGAACTCGACGGTCCCCGCCTCGCGGGCGAGCAGCACGTCCCCGGTGTCAAGCGCCGCGCGGCGCTCCATGCCGGTTCCGATCAGCGGCGCGTCGGCCTTCAGCAGCGGCACGGCCTGGCGCTGCATGTTGGAGCCCATCAGCGCGCGGTTGGCGTCGTCGTGCTCCAGGAACGGGATCATCGCCGTGGCGACCGACCAGATCTGCTCGGGGGAGACGTCCACGAGGTCGACGTCCTTGGGGCCCACCGTCACGTACTGCCCGGCCTGGGTGCGGCAGAGGATCTCCGTGCCCTTGAGCTTGCCGGTCTTCGAGTCGACCGGAGTGTTGGCCTGGGCGATCAGCTGCTCCTCCTCCTGGGTGGCGTCGAGGTGCACGACCTTCTCGGTCACCACGCCGTCCTCGACCACCCGGTAGGGGGTCGTGACGAAGCCGTGCTCGGAGACCTCCGCGAAGGAGGAGAGCGAGCCGATCAGGCCGATGTTCGGACCCTCGGGGGTCTCGATCGGGCACATGCGCCCGTAGTGGGTGGGGTGCACGTCGCGCACCTCGATCGGGGCGCGCTCGCGCGTGAGGCCGCCCGCGCCGAGCGCGGAGAGCCGCCGGCGGTGGGTGAGCCCCGCCAGCGAGTTCGTCTGGTCCATGAACTGCGAGAGCTGGGAGGAGCCGAAGAACTCCTTCAGCGCCGCCACCACGGGACGGATGTTGATGATCGTCTGCGGGGTGATCGTGTCGGCGTCCTCGGTCGTCAGGCGCTCGCGCACGACGCGCTCCATGCGGTAGAGGCCGATGCGGAACGCCTCCTGGATCAGCTCGCCGACGGTGCGCAGGCGGCGGTTGCCGAAGTGCTCGTACTCGTCGAGGTGGTCGGCGACGGGCTCGCGCGGCATCGAGAGCGCCTCGGCGGCGTAGTCCTTGATTTCGCCTTCGGGGTGCTCGGGCAGGCCCAGACGCTTGGGCAGCGACACGAGCTCCTTGACCAGCGCGAGGATGTCGTCGTGGGTGAGGGTGCGAGTGTCGATGTCGATGTCGAGCCCGAGGCGCGAGTTGAGCTTGTAGCGACCCACGCGTGTGAGGTCGTAGCGCTTGGGGTCGAAGAACAGCTGGTTGAGCAGCGCCTTGGCGTTCTCCACCGACGGCGGCTCGCCCGGGCGCTGCTTCTTGAAGAGCTCGATCAGCGAGCCCTCTTCGGTGCGGGTGACCTCGGTGTCGGAGTCCAGCGTGTTGCGGATGTAGAGAGAGTCCTCGAAGATCCGCAGGATCTCCTCGTCGGCGGCGTAGCCCATCGCGCGCAGCAGCACCGTGACGGGAAGCTTGCGCTTGCGGTCGATGCGGACGTAGACCTTGCCCTTCTTGTCGATCTCGAGCTCCAGCCACGAGCCGCGGGCGGGCATCAGGTTGGCGATGAAGACCTGCTTCTCGCGGTCCTTGGGCTCCATCAGGTAGGCGCCGGGGGAGCGCACAAGCTGCGTGACGACGACCCGCTCAGTGCCGTTGATGACGAACGTCCCGCGCTCGGTCATCCACGGAAAGTCGCCCATGAACACCGACTGCTCGCGGATCTCACCCGTCTCGCGGTTGATGAACGCGACCGTGACCGTCAGCGGGCGCGCGAACGTCAGGTCCTTCTCGCGGCACTGTTCGAGCGAGGCGACGGGCTCGTCGAAGGAGAGTTCGCCAAACTGGACAGCGAGGTTACCGGTGTAGTCCTCGATCGGCGAGATGTCGTCGATCGTCTCCCGCAGGCCGCCCTTCTGCGGGCCGGTGAGCCACTCGAAGGAGCGGCGCTGGATGTCGATCAGGTTGGGTACGTCGCAGGACTTGTTCAGACGCGCGAAAGTGCGGCGCGTCCGGAGAGCATCAGCAGCAGCCAAGAAAGACTCCTTCTAGGAGAGAGACGACACGACGAGTGCGAAACCACGAGGCGCAAGCGCGACCCGTTAAGATAGCACACGTCGACGCCACCCTCAAGTGGGGCACCTGGCGCTCACGGACCCTGCCTCCCGAAAACCGCGTATGTAAGCGCGGTCTCGATGCTCTGAGGCAGCTGCGGCTATCGGCCAGCGCCCGCGATTCTACCGGAAAATCGGCCGATTTGTTAGGCGCGGGTAAAGACGCGAAAAAGGCCGCTGCGCCGGGGCGGCCTACTTCAGCTCGACCGAGGCCCCGGCCTCCTCGAGTTCCTGCTTGAGCTTGTCGGCCTCGTCCTTCTCGATGCCCTCCTTGACGGGCTTGGGGGCCTCGTCGACGAGCGCCTTGGCCTCCTTGAGGCCGAGGCCAGTGGCGGCGCGGACGACCTTGATGACCTGGATCTTCTTGTCGCCCGCGCCGGTGAGGACCACGTCGACAGTGCTGGGACCTTCTTCCTCGGCTGCGGCCTCGCCGCCGCCCCCTGCGCCTGCGGCGGCCACCGGCGCGGCGACGGCCGCGGCGGAGACGCCGAACTCCTCCTCGAGCGCCTTGATGCGCTCGGCGAGCTCGAGCACAGAGATGCCCTTGAGCTCCTCGATCCAGTCCTGGGTGCTGGTTGCCATGTCAGTCCTCCTTGGGGGTCGCCTCGGCGGTCTCGGGCTGCTCTGCAGCCGAGGCGTCCGCCTGGTTGTCGTCTGTCGCCGGCTCTGTGGCCGGCTCAGTCTGGTTTTCGGGAGCCGCGGTCTCCTCCGTCGGGGTCTCCTCTGCCTCGGGGGCGGTCTCCTCCGCCGGGGGAGAGGGTGCCTCCGAGGCGGTCTCCTCCGCCGGGGGAGAGGGTGCCTCCGCCGCGGCCTCGCCAGTCGGGGTCTCCTCTGCCTCGGGAGCCGGCGCCGAAGCCTCCTCGGTCGGGGTCTCCTCCGCCACAGGGGCGGGCGTATCTACCGGAGCCTCCTCGGCCGGGGCCTCCTCCGCCTCCGCCGCGGGCGCGGGCGCCTCACCGGCAGGGAGCTCCCCGGACTCCTTCTTCTCGCGCACCTGCCCGAGCGCCACGGCGAGACCGCCGAGGAGCGCGCCGAGGGTGCGCACAAGTCCGGTGAGGGGGGAGGCGACGACGCCGACGAGCTGCCCGTAGAGCGCTTCGCGTGAGGGCAGACGGGAGATCGTGCGGAGCTGGTCGGCGTCGAGCGCGGCGCCGTCCATGAGGCCGCCCTTGAAGGGGAGCAGCTGGGTGAGACGGGCGTAGTCGGCGATCGCTTTGGCGGCCAGGGCGGCGTCGCCGCGCACGAAGGTGAGTGCGGTGGGACCCTGGAGCAACGGCTTGAGCTCGGCGGTGCCCGTCTGGTCGGCGGCGCGTTCGGTGAGCGAGTTCTTGACGACGCGGAAAGTGGCGTCGGCGTCGCGCAGCTTGGCGCGCAGCTCGGCGGCCTGGGGTACGGAGAGGCCGCGGTAGTCCACCGCGAAGACGGCCTGGGACTGCTCGATGTCGGCGGCGATCTCGGCGATCGCCACGGCCTTCTGGTCTCGGTTCATCGGGGGCTCCTGTCCCGGGCTTCTGCTGTGACAGCGGCCGGGGGTCTTAGGTTGCCGGTGGGAAGGGTCTGACTGAAATATAGAGGGGCCCGGCTCCGCCGGCCTCCGGCCGGCCGCGCCACCCTCTAGGCGGCAACTGCCGCGGGCGAGGCCTCCTCAACGATATCGCGGGTGCGGGAGGGGTCGACTTTCACGCCCGGCCCCATGGTGGTGGCAAGGGTGATGGTGCGCAGGTAGCGACCTTTGGCGACGGAGGGCTTGGCGCGGATCAGCTCCTCGAGGACAGCAGCGTAGTTCTCGAGCAGCTGGGGCGCCTCGAAGGAGGCCTTGCCGATCACGAGGTGCACGATCGCGGTGCGGTCGGTGCGGTACTCGACCTTGCCGGCCTTGGACTCCTGGACGGCCTTGGCGACGTCCATGGTGACGGTGCCAACTTTCGGGTTGGGCATCTTGCCGGCGGGTCCGAGGATGCGCCCGAGGCGCCCCACGACGGACATCAGGTCGGGGGTGGCGATCGCGACGTCGAACTCGTCGAAACCCTCCTCGATCCGTTTGGCGAGGTCCTCGGCGCCCACAACGTCAGCGCCGGCAGCCTCGGCCTCGGCGACCTTGGCGCCCTGGGCGAAGACGGCGATCTTGACGTCGCGCCCGAGGCCGTGGGGCAGAGCGATCGTGCCGCGCAGCTGCTCGTCGGCGTGGCGGACGTTGAGCCCGGTGCGGACGTGAACCTCGACGGACTCGTCGAACTTCGCGGCGGCGAGGCTCTTGACGAGCGCGACGGCCTCGGCAGGGCGCGTACTCGCGCTCGCGGTCGATCTTGGCGCGGGCCTCGGCGTGGCGGCGGGAGTGGTGGGTGCTCACCGCACTCCCTCCGGGTACACACAACGCCGGCATGGACGCGCAGGGCAAGCTGGGCAAGGACGCAGGGAGCGAAGTGTGCTCAGCACACGAGCGACCGAGGACGCTGATCCAGCGCCGCCATGCGCGTTCATGCCTTGACCTCCACGTCCACGCCCATTGACCGCGCGGTGCCGGCGATGATGCGGGAGGCGTGCTCGATGTCGTGGGCGTTCAGGTCGGGAAGCTTGCGCTCGGCGATCGCGTGCAGCTGCGCGGTGGTGAGCCGTCCGACCTTCTTGCGGTGGGGCTCCCCGGAGCCCTTCTCAAGGCGCAGCGCTTCGCGGATCAGCACGGCGGCGGGCGGAGTCTTCGTGACGAACGTGAAGGAGCGGTCCTCGTAGACGGTGATGACGACCGGCACGACCGTCCCGGTTTCGGACTGGGTCTGCGCGTTGAAGGCCTTGCAGAACTCCATGATGTTGATGCCGTGCTGGCCCAGGGCAGGGCCAACCGGCGGGGCAGGAGAAGCCTGCCCAGCGCGCGCCTGCAGCTTGATGGTTGTCAGAACCTTCTTGGCCATGGTCTAAAGCTTTTTTACCTGGTCGAAGCCCACCTCTACGGGCGTCTCCCGGCCAAAGATGGATACCAGAACCTTGAGCTTGGCGGCGTCGTCGTTGATCTCGGAGATCTCCCCGGAGAAGTCCGAGAGCGGCCCGGAGACGACCTTGACGGTCTCGCCGATCGCAAACTGGGCGCGGGTGCGGGGGGCGGTCGCGACCTCCTTGTGCAGGAGGCGGTCGACCTCGATCTGGGTGAGGGGCACGGGCTCCTGCGCGGCGCCGACGAAGCCGGTGACGCCGGGGGTGCCCTTGACGACGCCCCAGGAGTCCTCGTTGAGCTCCATGTTGACGAGCACGTAGCCGGGCATCGTGCGCTTCTCGACGGTGATCTTCTGGTTGTCCTTCATCTCGGCGACGGACTCGGTGGGGACGACGACCTGGCGCACGGCGCGCTGCTGGCCGAGGGAGACGATGCGGTGTTCAAGGTTGTGTTTGACCTTGTTCTCGTGACCGGAGTATGTGTTGAGGACGTACCAGCGAAACATAGGGATTCCTAGCCAGGTTCAGTGTTGGAAGGGAGCGGAGGCCACGGCCGACGAGGGCAGGTGCTCTCCATGTATGCGGTTGAGCGCCCCTGACGTTCTAGGACCAAGCAGATCAAGGACGCAGGGAGCGAAGTGTGCTCGGCACACGAGCGACCGAGGACGCAGATATGCGCAGGTCATAGGACGTCAGAGGATGAAGTTGATGATCTTCTGTGCCACCCAGTCGGCGGCGCCGAGGTAGACGCCGGCGACGGCGACGAAGCCGAGTACGACCGTGGTGGCCTGGGAGACCTGGGGGCGGTCGGGCCACTGTACTCGCTGGAGCTCGGCCCAGGAGGCGCGTAGGAAGGCGACGGCGCGTGCGGGCAGTGAGCGGCGGCGCTCGTGCACGGCAGGACGCGCGTGTGCCGCGCCCTCTGCGCCGCCCCCGTCGCCGGCGGGCTCGAGCGCCACGCCGCCGTTGCCCCCGCCGCGTCCGCCCCCGTCGTCGCCGCCCTCGGGCTCGACCGCGTCCTTGTCACTGAGAGCACCGCGCTCGATGTGGGCTCCGCCGAGCAGGAACTCGGGCAGGGCCCGCTCGGGCGCGATGTTGGCCGCCGCGTCGGCCTCGGCTTCCTGCTCCTCGAGCGTGGCGCCCTCGGCGCCGGGGGTGAGAGGAACGCCGCCGGCACCGCGGACGAGCGCGGCGTCGAACTCGTCGACCTCGCCGGAGGCGTGCTCGAGCGCACCGGGGAGGTCGGCACGGTGGAGCTCGGAGCGGGTCGCGGCGGGCGCGCCCCGGGGGGCGCGGCGCTCGCGGCGCTGCTTTGCGCGTTTGCGGTCACGGGCCACGGAGGCGCTCCCGCGCTAGCGGGTCTCCCGGTGCCCGGTGTGCCGGCGGCACCAGCGGCAGTACTTGCGCAGGGCGAGCCGGTCGGGGTTGTTGCGCTTGGACTTGTTTGTCTGGTAGTTGCGATGCTTACACTCCTCGCAAGCGAGGGTGACGGCGATTCGAACGTCTCCGCGGGCCATATCGTTTCCCTGCGTAGTCGTGTGTGGGGTGCCCCAGGCGAAGAAAAACCCCGCCTGGCGCGAGGTCCTCCAAAGTCTAGCGCGGTTTGGCGGGCGTCGTACGCCAGACCGCCGCGCCCACCACCACCGGGAGGCAGTATCCGGCGGCTGTCTCCGACGGACGGAGCGCGCGCCTGGTGGCTGGCTCCGATGGACGGGGGGCGCACGGTGTGGACACGGTGGCTTGGGGAACGTCCGCGGGCGAGCTCGCCAACAGGCGCGTGTGGGCGGGGCCTCCGGGTGGGCGGGTCACGAAACCCCGCGCAGCGCGGCTGCGGAAGCGGTCCCGCCGGCGCAGCCCATCCGGCCGGGGGCTGCGCCATTCTTACGGCGCCGTCGCGCACCCACCCAGCCGACCACGAGGAGGCCCCGCCATGCAGCTGCCCGAGCCGATCCCCACCGCTGTCCAGGACGAGAGCTTCGCTGGCGTCACGTACCACGTCCGCGGGGAGCTCGTCCCCGAGCTGCAGGTCGAGGTGGGGGCCGCCGCGGTGATGTTCGAGCACCACACGCTGCTGTGGAAGGAGACGCGGGTGAACGTCGAGCTGAAGAAGCTCCCCGGCGGCGTAAAGCGCAAGATCGCGGGCCTCGAGTACTTCGTCACGCGCACAGCTGGCGCCGGGCACATCGCGTTCTCGCGCGACTCGCCCGGGCAGTGTATCCCGATGCACCTGCGCGCCGGCGAAGGGCTCGACGTGCGCGAGCACCAGTTCCTCGCCGCGACCGACAACCTCGACTACAGCTTCGAACGGATCAAGGGCGTACAGAACATGCTGCTCGGCGGCTCGGGCATCTTCATGGACAAGTTCCGCGCGAGCACCGGCGACGCGCTCGTGTGGCTGCACGGCCACGGCAACGTCTTCCTCGTGGCGCTCGGCGAGGGCGAGCAGCTCGACGTGGAGGCCGGCGCGTGGCTATACAAGGACCCCACCGTCTCGCTGGAGGCCGTCACGATGGGCCTCAAGACGGGGCTCATGGGAGGCGGCGGCAAGCTCACGTGGAACCGCTTCACCGGCCCCGGACGCCTGGCGATCCAGACGATGTTCATCTCCCCCGCCGAGGGCGAGGACACGAACAGCAACGCGCAGGCAGCGACCGCCGGCGGCCTCGCCGGAGCGTTGATCGGGGGGCTCACGCGGGGGTAGGGGACCGTAGAGCCAGTTTGGGGGCGTCCGCGCGGGTGCGTGCGGGCGCCGCGGCCGTGTGGGCCGGGCCTCCGTGCCCGGCCGCCGCGCGTGGCGCGCCTACTGGTACGCCGCCACCACCGCCACGATCGCGTAGATCGCCGCCAGCGCCCACCCCTCGAAGGCCGCCGCCTCGCCGTCGGCCGTGACCTGCCACACCGCGATCGTCATCAGGCCGAGCGCGCCGATGTAGATCGGCTGCAGCGCGAACGTCAGCTGGGTGGGCAGCGCCAGGGAGATGAGCACCAGCGCCGGGAACAGGAACGCGGCGATCTGCGCGACCGAGCTCTTGACGACCGCAATCGCGAGGTCGGCCTTGCCGCGTGCGGCCAGCGTAATGCCCGCGAAGTGCTCGACCGCGTTGCCGGCGATCGCCACGATCACGAGGCCGGCGAACGCGGTGGAGATGTGGAGGATCTCGATCGCGGGACGCAGCGCGCTGACGAACCACTCCGAGACGAAGCCCGCGCCAACGCCCGCCGCCACCAGCAGCACGAGCGCCGCGCGAAGGGAGATGCGCGCCTGCTCCCGCGGCGGCTGGGCGGCGCGCGTCCCCGTGGCAGAGGCTTTCGGCCGCAGGTAGGGCACCAGCCACGTCGCGTACACCCCCAGCAGGCAGCAGGCCCCGACCACCGAGATCGTGTCCACGTGCGCGCCCGCGGCGCTCCCCGAGCTCAGCGCGAGACCGATCAGCACGATCAGGAAAACCGTCACCAGCAGCAGCGTCGTCGCGTCGTTGGGCAGGCGCGAGGAGAAGCGCATGATCCCGTCCGGCGCCTGCCGCGCGCCTGCCACGATCGTCAGCCCCAGCACCAGCAGCGCGCTCGCCAGCAGCGAGCCGACCAGCGCCGTCTGGGCTACGACGAGGTCGCCCGCTTTCAGCGCGAACACCACCACCAGCAGCTCCGGCAGGTTGCCGAGCGTCGCCTGCAGCACCCCGGTCGCCGCCGCACCCACGTGCTCGCCCAGCTGCTCGGTGCCCAGCGCCACCACCCACGCCAGGCCCGCCAGCGCCACCGTCGCCAGCGCGAAGCGCGGCACCGCCGCCCACGCACCGTAGTTCGCCGCGCCCGCCCCCGCCGTCACCACGGCCACCGCCGCCAGCAGGACGCGCTCCAGTTTGCTCAAGCCTGCCATGGGGCCGAGCGAGCATAGCCTGCGGCCTGGCCGGTACGCTGCCGCCGTGCGCCTCGCCACCTTCATCCCCAGCGACGCCGATGACCCCCGGGCCGGCACCGTCGAGGGCGGCCGGGTGACGGCCTTTGCCGACGAGCGCCTCACCGTACTCGACGTCCTGGGGTCCCCCGCGCTCGCGCAGGGGACCGCCGCGCGGGGCGAGCGGGGCGAAGGGAACCGCTCGTGGCCGCTGGAGGAGGTCACGCTGCTCGCGCCCGTGCCCGCGCCCAGGGCGATCTTCGGGATCGGTCTCAACTACGCCGACCACGTCGCCGAGACCGGCGGCGAGCCCCCCGCGCAGCCGCTGGTGTTCATGAAGCTCCCCTCCTCTGCCGCGCCCCCGGGCGCGGCGGTGCGCTGCCCGGCGGTGGTGCGCCGCCTCGACTACGAGGGGGAGCTCGCAGTCGTCATGGGCGCCGGTGGCCGGGTCGCCGGGTACGCGGTGGCCGACGACGTCAGCGCGCGCGACCTGCAGGGCCGTGAGCCCCAGTGGACTCGCGCGAAGGGGGCCGACGGCTTCTGCCCCTTCGGCCCCTGGGTCACCACTGTCGAGGAGGTCCCCGACCCCCACCGCCTGCGCCTGCGCACGTGGGTCAACGGCGCCCTGCGCCAGGACTCCTCCACGTCGAACCTGATCTTCACCGTCCCCGAGCTGGTGGCCTTCATCGGCGAGA
This sequence comes from uncultured Solirubrobacterales bacterium, assembly GCA_963831945.1. Classification (GTDB taxonomy): domain Bacteria; phylum Actinomycetota; class Thermoleophilia; order Solirubrobacterales; family Solirubrobacteraceae; genus Palsa-744. The sequence goes on from CAWHSC010000003.1 coordinate 1,459,851, forward strand.
CCTGCACGCTCTACCCAGGCGACCTGATCCTCACCGGCACCCCCTCCGGCGTCGGCCTCGGCCAGGACCCACCTGCCTTCCTCGCCTCCGGGGACGTGGTGCGCATCGAGATCGAGGGGCTCGGGGCGATCGAGCACGGGGTGGCCTGAGGCCGAGTGCCGCGCGAGCGTACCGTCGCCATCGCGCCGTACGATCGCTGCCATGGCGACGATGACGACGAACACCGAGGCGCCGGGGGCGGAGCGCCACATCCGGTCGGAGCGCGACGTGCTGCCGGGGTGGGACCTGCCCGCTTCGCGTGTGGCAAATCTCCGGGTATTGCCAGCAAGCTATACTCGCGCTGTGGCCAAGGTGATGATCTCGATTCCCGACGACCTGCTCGGCGCACTCGACGCCGAGGCGCGGCGGCGCGGAACGAGCCGTAGCGCCCTGCTGCAGGCCGGAGCGCGTCGCGAGGTCGGCCTGCTGCGCCGCAAGCCCAGCGCGGTGCTCTCCGACCTCGACGAGCTCTCCCGCGCCTGGGAGGGGCCCCTCGACGCCGCGGAGCTAGTGCGCGCCGAGCGGCTGCGCGACGGATGATCCCACCCGAGGAGCAGGCGGCGGAAGCAGCCATGCCGGCTGTGGCAAGGATGGAGGCAGCCGTGGAGGCGCCGAGTGGGGCAGCCGCGCCAGGGGTGGCCGTGACAACCGAGGCAGCCACAGCCGGAGAGGCAGCAGCAGACGCAACCGCGTGGCTCGTCGACGCCAGTGTCGCGTTGAAGTGGTTTCTTCCCGTGGACCGCGAGCCCAACGGCGAGCTCGCACGCTCGGCGATCGGGAAATTGGCGATGCGCACCACCGCCCTGGCGGTGCACGAGGTCGGCAACATCCTCACCCGGCACTCCGGCTGGAGCGCCGACCGGGTCGCGGCGGGCCTGCAGCTCCTGCTCGAGATCTGCGGCGACCCCGTCGAGCTCGCCCCCGAGGACCACCTCCCCGCCGCGCAGCTCGCGCTCGAGCACGACCTCACCTTCTACGACGCCTCCTACGTCGCGATCGCCAGGCGTACCCGGCGCGGGCTGCTCTCAGCCGACGGGGACCTGCTCACACCGCGGCTGGCGCTCCCGCTACAGGACGCGCTGACCTGAGCCCCTCAGTGGCTCTCGAGCACTCTGTCGATCATGCCGTACTCCCGGGCCTGCTCGGCGGTGAAGAAGCGGTCGCGCTCCATGTCCCTGCGGACCTCCTCCTGGGAGCGGCCGGTGTGCTCGGCGTAGATCTCGTCGATGCGCTCGCGCACCTTGAGGATCTCGCGCGCGTGGATCTCGATGTCCGTGGACTGCCCTTCGAAGCCCGCCGAAGGCTGGTGGATCAGGACACGGCTGTTCGGCAGCGCCGCGCGCTTGCCCTTCTTGCCGCCCGCCAGCAGCAGTGAGCCCATCGACATCGCCACGCCCACGCACATCGTCGCGATGTCCGGCTTGACGAACTGCATCGTGTCGTAGATCGCCAGGCCCGAGTAGATCGAGCCGCCCGGGGAGTTGATGTAGATCGAGATGTCCTTCTCGGGGTCCTCCGCCTCCAGGTGCAGGAGCTGGGCGACCACCAGGTTGGCGACCTGGTCTTCGATCGGGGTGCCCAGGAAGATGATCCGCTCGTTGAGCAGCCGCGAGTAGATGTCGAATTCGCGGTCTCCGCGCGCGGTGCGCTCGATGACCATCGGGACCAGTGGCATGGCTGCACCCTAGCGGGCCGCCCGTGGGGACGCCGGGCGCGTCGGCCTGAGAGCCTGGGCCCCAGTGCGAGATCGCGCCCACCGCGACGGGCGCGAGGGAACTGTTGCCGACATAATGAGTGCCGCCGGGCGGCGCCGCTGCCAGAAGCTGCGTCCCAGCCATCCGCCATGTTCCCCCTGAACCTCCCGAACGTCCTCACCGTGCTGCGCATCTTGCTCGTCCCGGTGCTGGTGGTCGCGCTACTCGGAAACACCCCGGAGGGCGACGTGCTCGCAGCCGTCGTCTTCGCGCTGGCCTCCCTCACCGACTTCGCCGACGGCTACCTCGCGCGCACGCGCGGGTCGGTCACGACGTTCGGCAAGCTCATGGACCCCCTCGCGGACAAGCTGCTGATCATCGCCGCCCTGCTCTCGCTCGTCTCCCTCGGGCGGCTGCCCGCGTGGGTGGCGATGGTCATCATCGCCCGCGAGCTCGCCGTCACCGTGCTGCGCCTCGGGGCCACCCAGGCCGGGGTGGTGATGGCCGCGAGCACGTTCGGAAAGGTCAAGACCTGCCTGCAGATCGCCGCCATCCTCGCCGTGATCGCGGTGCCCGGGGAACCCCTGTGGGTCTCGCTGCTGCTGTACACCACCGTGCTCGTGACCGTGCTCTCCGGCCTCGACTTCTTCTTCGGCGTGCGCCGCCGCCTCGCGCAGGCGCAGGCGCTCAGCTCCCCTCGTTGGCCTCGTCGTTAAGGGGAGGGGGCTTCGGGGGAGGGCCTGCCTTCCCCCGACTCTAGTGAGGGGGCTTCGGGGGAGGGCCTGCCTTCCCCCGACTCTAGTGAGGGGGCTTCGGGGAGGGCCTGCCCTCCCCCGACTCAAGCCACTCCTCCAGGGTGGTCTGGTGCGGGGCGGGGCACCCGGTGTCGAGCTCGCCGCGCAGCTCTGAGAGCAGGCCGTGGCGTTCTGCCACCACGTTGTGCTGGTGGATCGTCTCGAGGTTCTCCTGGCGCGCGGAGACGAAGCTTCCGCCCGCGAGCTGCGGGAACGCGCGCACCACCCCGGCCACCGCCTCCCGCACGCAGTCCTCCACGAAGCGCGGGCGGCGGTGGGCCTTCTCCACGACCTCCACCTCGTCGGAGCGCTTCATCAGCTCGTAGATCTCCGAGGACATCGACCCCTCCACGATGCCCAGCAGCGTCTTCGCGTCGATCTCCTCCTCGCAGCCCTCCAGGCACCCGATCTGCAGGGTCCCGAGGCCCCGCTGGTTGTGGGTCGCGACAGGGACCTGCGCGAGGATCCGCTCGATCTGCTCCGCCGTGAACCCCTCCCCCTCGGCCAGGCGCTCGCGCGCGCGGGCGGCCACGAGCTCCTGGGCGCAGGGACACGCGGTGATGCCCGTCGCGGACACGCCCACCACGTGGCGGGTGCTGCCCCCCTCCAACGCCACCGCGCGGCCGTGGAGGGTGTAGATCTCCTGCGTGGAGACGCCGGAGACGGGCGCCGGCTTGTGCTCGGGGTAGCGCGCCTCCACCGTCACCTCCGCGCGCCCCGCCCCCTGGCGGTCGCGCACCAGCTCCGCGATGTTCCGCGCGAGGGTCTCCGCGCGGAACGGAGACTCCGTGAGGACCACCTCCCCGATCGCCTCGTTGACGACCTCCTCGAAGCGCGACATGTGCGCTCCCTTCTGGTCGTGGCTGAGGTCCACGAAGCACTCCAGGCGCGCGAAGAACAGCTCGTCGCGGATGCGCACCACCTTCTCCACCCCCGTGACCCCCACGCGCGAAAGGCCGACCGCGACCGCCGGCACACGGGCCTGCACGTCGTCCGCGGCGCGGGGAGTGAGCGAGTTCAGTGTCACGCGCATCGTGTGGTCGGCACCGCCCGCCGGTGCTCCGACTCGGGCCACCAGCCTAGTACACCCGGCCACCCCGCCGGGTGCCCCGCCGCCCCGCCGGAAGCCCCTTGCGGTTGCGCGAAACAGCCCCGCCACGAGAACCTGCGCACAGGGGCCTTGATATCTGGTATCAATCCGCGCACCAGCGTCGAAGCCGAAACGCACGGAAAGCCGCAACGTAGGGGGGCGTGCCGGGTTTGGTTAGCAGAAGGACGCTCAGGCAGAAGAGGAGCAGGCAGTTGGTGGCACCGATCACCGAGGAGACCGCGGAGGAGGCGCGAGCACACAGGTAGGGGAGGTCGCGGCGGGCGTCGCTCGCCGCGATGGGGAAGCCGTTTGGATCCCGGGGGTCCACGTGTTGAGCGAGAAGACTGCAGAGGTCGCAGGGTTTGACGGCGGGGGCGCAGGTGCGCCCGAGCCGATCGCCGAGGTCGCGGTGGTCGAGCTCGAGGAGCTCCAGACGCTGGTCGCAGAGGGCCAGGAACGCGGGTTCGTGAGCTCCGAGACGCTTGGCGCGGCGCTTGAGGAGGCGGAGCTCGCCGTGGAGCAGGTCCACGACCTGCTCAGCTACCTCGAGGAGCACGGCATCGAGATCCTCGTGGGGCTCAAGGAGGCCCGCTCGGAGGTCGAGCTGTCCGAGGAGTCTCACCCCATCCCGCTGCACGCCGCCGGCACGCTCGAGGAGGCGGGCGAACCGCACGAGGGAGAGGCCCCGGACGTGGAGCTCGAGCACGTCACCGAGCTGCGTGCCCACCTGGACGAACTCCGAGAAGCCGAGCTCGACTTCGAGGGGATCGACTCCGGTGTGGACTCTCTGCGCCTCTACCTGCGCTCGATCGGGCGCGTACCCCTCCTCAGCGCCGCCGAGGAGATCGGCCTAGCCAAGCGCATCGAGCGCGGGGACGTCGGGGCCAAGCAGCACATGGTGGAGGCCAACCTCCGCCTGGTGGTGTCGATCGCCAAGGGCTACATGGGTCGCGGCCTCACCTTCCTCGACCTCATCCAGGAGGGCTCCCTGGGGTTGATCCGGGCGGTGGAGAAGTTCGACTACCGCCGTGGCTTCAAGTTCTCCACGTACGCCACCTGGTGGATCCGCCAGGCCGTAACACGCGCGATCGCAGACAAGGGGCGCACGATCCGCATCCCCGTGCACATGGCGGAAAAGCTCAACAAGGTCCTCCACACCGAGCGCCGGTTGATCCAGCAACTGGGACGCGAGCCCACCCCCGCGGAGATCGCCGTGGAGCTCGAGTACCCGATCAGCGAGGTGCGCGAGATCCTGCGCATGGCCCAGCAGCCGGTCTCCCTGGAGAAGCCCATGGGCGACGAGGAGGACTCCGCGCTCGCGGACTTCGTGGAGGACATCGCCGCGGAGTCGCCCTTCGAGACCGCCTCGGAGTCCCTGCGTCGCGAGAGCATCGGGCGCGTGCTCGCCGTCCTGCCCCGCCGCGAGCGCGAGGTGCTCGAGATGCGCTACGGGATCACCGGGGGGCGCTCGCGCACCCTGGAGGAGGTGGGGCGCGCCTTCAACATCACCCGCGAGCGGGTCCGCCAGATCGAGAACCGCACGCTCAAGAAGCTGCAGACCCTCCCCGAGGCCCAGCTGCTGCGCGAGGCGTCCTGAGGTTCAGGTCTTCTTTCCGTCCTCCGTCGAACGTACGTTTGGGACACGCGCGGCGACTCAGCTCGACACCGGGGGGACACCGGCGAGCCGCTGCCGTCCCGTGACCCAGGGCGACCGCTATCATCGCCGTCCTCCACGGTGGGGTTCCCGAGCGGTCAAAGGGGAGGCGCTGTAAACGCCTTGGCTCTGCCTTCGCAGGTTCGAATCCTGCCCCCACCACTTTCTTTCGAGCTTGCGGTTCCCCCCCCCCCCCCCCCCCCCGCGATCAGACGCACGCTCGGCCCGCAACGCACTAACGCACCGAGTGACGACCGGGTCGCGCTGCTTGTGACCCACGCTCCCGGCTGAGCGCGAGTCGACCGCTCACCGCGGTCCTTCCTGGTCGAGGTACCAGTGGCGCCCGACGGACGCGAGCCAGGCGTCCTCGCCGACCGGGGCGAGGTGGAAGCGGCTGATCGTGCGCTGGCCGCCAACCTGGTCGGTGTAGAGCAGCTCGATCGAGATCGCCTGGTGCTGGTCGGCGGCGTCGGCGATCGGAGTGTGGGCGTCCTCGGTGGGGTCGCGCAGCGCGCCCTGCCACAGGCCGACGTCGCCGGCGGGGATGTACAGGTCGCGCGTCAGGCGGCGGAAGTCCTCCTCGGCGGTGTGCTCGACCTGCGAGGTCTGCAGGCCCGCGCGCGCGGACCACCCCTGCAGCACGCCGATCCCGGCGCCGACGTTGCGCAGGCTCATCGTGAGGTAGACGGTGCCCTCGACGTGCTCGGCGACGGCGTGGCCACCCGGCACGCGCACCCAGTGGCTGTCGACGAACATGATCTTCTGCAGCGGATCCTCGAGGCGCGACTGGACGAGCACCGGCCGGCGCTGCTCCTGCAGCGCGACCTCGGCGATGCGCGCGGAGCGGTTGGCAGAGCGCACCGAGGCGAACGTGGCGATCGCGAGCACGAGCGTCCCGGTGGCCGTGGCGAGCGAGGCGACGGTCGGCCAGTCGAGGCTAGCCAGATCGGCCATGGCGCACATCAAAGCGCACAGCCCGCGAGAGCGCGAGCTCGGGGACGCAAGTGCGGGTCACGCATGCGCGACCCGTGACAGGCCACTTGCGGCTCCCCAGCAGCAGTGGCGGTGGAACCGGCCCTCAATCGATTGACCCGCTTCAAAACAGTCCAGACCACCGGTGGGCGCGGTCGGGCCGGTGGACCCGCTCCCGCCAACTTTGGCTGCGGTCTGAAGGTTCTCGAGGCCACGCCCAGAAGGTTGTCCCATGCCCGCTGAGCGCCCCAACCCGCTGCAGGAGGACAGCACCCAGTGCGTGGTCGTCCTGCAGGTGCTGCGCAGCGACCACGAGCTGCCCTGGTCGCGTGAGGAGATCGAACGCGAGCTCCACGACGTGGACCCCGACGCGATCGGCGTGGCCCTCGAGCGTCTGGAGGAACAGGGCGTCGTGCACCGCGAGGGCGAGCAGCTCTGGGCCTCTTCGTGCGCCCGGCACCTGGACGCCCTCGGGTTCATCTGCATCTAGGGGCCTCTGGTAGGCCCCTGAGCACGGACCTGTCGCGAACCCGAGGGTCGTCCATCTCCGACGTCTCTGGCATCTCCGGCAGGACGGAGCGGCGCGTGAGCGGACGCTACCTGCGTGGGGGACTGCGTTTGGAGCCCGGCGGGGGCTTGCGCTCCCTGGGGACCGGGAGGCCCTGCGCGAGGCGGTCGAGCGAGACGCCGAAGGTCTCGGCGAGCACCAGCAGGATGGACAGCTTGGGCTCGCGCTCGCCACGCTCCAGATTGCCGATGTACGTGGGGTGCAAGTTCGCCTCGTAGGCGAGATCCTCCTGGGTGCGGTCCCCGCGCAGCTCGCGGAGGCTCGCGCCGAACGCTTGCAAGATCCGGATTCGCTCGGCCTTGAAGCGTGCTCGCCTGACCTCGTCGGTGTCCACGAGCCGGGACTCTTGCCGCTCTCTGTCTGCGAATCTACAGACAAAGGGCTGCACCCCGCGGTGGGCCTGCTACCGGGCGTCACCCGACGTCGGTGGGCCCGCTACCGGGCGTCACCCGACGTCAGTCGCCGCGCGAGCGCCTGCGCCTCGGGGGTGCTCACGACCACGCGCCGCAGCGCGCCGTGGTTGCGCACCGCAAAGGAGAGCGCGGGAACGCCGCGGCGCACCAGCCACGCTTCGTCGAGGCGGATGGTGCGCGCCACGTAGTAGAGCCACGGCAGGCGCAGTCCGGCTTTCAGACCGGTCCGCAACACCTCCCGCATCGGCTCCTCCACCACCCGCACGTCACTCACGTCGGCGCGGGGGACGGTGATGTTCCCGAGCAGGCCCAGCACCTTCTCCCAGCGGGAGAGCAGTACCTCGACAGCCTCCTCGGACACCTGTACGCGCACACCCGCAGGGTACGCCTCTGGGTACGGACTGGGCGGGCCCACGGGTGAGCGCCGTCTCCCTGGAGGCCTCCCCCCCCACGCCCGTAGGCAGCCGAGCGGCCGGCCACCCACAGGCGCCTGGCCTCTGGCTTGTGTTTACACCTCGATGACGTTTATAATTCGGCCACGCCTCAGGCGGGGGCCTCACGGCGGGCACCCGCGGCGGAAATCGCGTGGTGAATACAAAAGTCTGTAGACCTCTCGTCTGCGACCAGCGACAGTTAGCGCATGTCCGTAGAGCTGATACGCAACCAATTCGCGCACAACCTGCGCACCCACCGGGATAAATCCGGCCTCTCCCAGGAGGCCCTGGCCGAAGCGTGCAACCTGCACCGCACCGAGATCAGCCTCCTGGAGCGGTGCAAGCGCTCGCCCCGCCTGGAGACGCTCGTGATCCTCGCGCAGGGCCTGGGGCTCTCCTCGCCAGCCGAGCTGCTCGAGGGCATCCGCTGAGCGTGCGGCCGGGGCGCGTCGAGCAGGCCCTCACCAAGCGAACTCTTACCTCGCGACCGGCTCCCGGACGACCAGCAGCACTCCGGCTCCGGTCGGTACCAGCGCCTCACTGACGCGCTCGTCGGCGCGGACCAGCTCGCGGAAGTCGCGTACCTCCTCGGCGTGGGAGAGCACGTTGTCGACGGCCAGGAGGCCACCTGGCCTCAGCACGCGCACCAGGTCCGACCAGTAGCCAGGGTAGGCCGGGCGTTCGGAGTCCAGGAAGATCATGTCCCACTCCGCGTCGGCAGCCCCGCGCAGGGTCACAGCGGCGTCCTGGACTCGCAACTCGACCACGTCGCGCAGGCCGGCCCGCGCGAGGTTCTGCTCGGCCTCGCTGCTTCGCCGCGGATCGGCGTCGACGCTGAGCACGCGTCCGCCGCCGGCGCGCACCGCGTCGGCCAGCCACAGCGTCGAGTAGCCGTTTGAGGTGCCCAGCTCCAACAGCGCCTGCGCACCGGTCGCGCGTACGAGCACGGCCAGCAGCCGGGCGGTGTCGGGCTCGACGTTGCGCAGCCGCTCCAAACGGTCGGCCTTGCCGGCGTCGTGCTCGACCCCGTAGCGGTGCAGCTCCTCGAGCAGGGCGGTCAACCTGTCTTCCATCGCATCCCCTCTACTCGCTGGCCCGAGCTGTGCTCAGCCGCTGTTGACGCGCCGCCCGGCGCAGCGCCCACACCCCCGCGCACGCCGCCGCCAGGACCGCCGGGATGATCACCAGGAGCGCTGCGTCGCCGCCCGGCCAGTTGGCGCCTGCGCCCTCGGCGACCCAGAACAGCCCGAAGGAGCTCAGCATCACGCCGACCGCGAACTTCATCGTGTTCTCGGGCACCCTCGCGAGGGGCGCGCGGGCCGCTGCGCCCGCGGCAGCGACCACGAGCACGGCGAGCCCTGCGGCTGCGGCGGCCTCCGGCACGCGATGCTGGTTGGCCCCGAACGTGAGCACGATGAAGGCGACCTCTAGGCCCTCCAGCAGCACTCCTTTGAAGGACACCGTGAAGGCGTAGCCGTCAAACCACGAGTGCCTGGCGCCGGCGGCGCGCGCCGCGGCGGTCTGCACCCGGAACGTCTCGGTCTCGTCGTGCTTGGCCTTCACGCCGGCTGCGCGCAGCACCGCCTTGCGCAGCCACCGCAGGCCGAACACCAGCAGCAGGCCGCCGACACCGACCCTCAGCGCGTCGATCGGCAGCGCTGTGAGCGCCGGGCCGAGCGCTGCCACGATCACGGCGAGCGTGAGCGTCGCGGCGCCGACGCCGCTCATCGCCGAGGACCAGCTGCGTGTGGTGCCGACCGCGAGGACGATGGTCAGCGCCTCGACGGCCTCCACGGTGCAGGCAAGGAACACCGAGAGGGCCAGCCCCAGCTCCGCGCCACTCACGTCCGCACCATGTCGCCAAGGCTACCGCCGGACCGGCTGACCTCTAGTCACCGCCGCCCACCGCGACACCCACGCCACGCTCGCCGTGACGCTCGACGCCCGCGCCGTCACCTCCAGCGGGAGCGTGCGCGCGCCCGTCTCGTCGCGCCCGTCCCGGCCGCCACCAGTTGGCCTCGCCGAGCAGCGCCACCGTCGCGGGCACCAAGAGGCCGCGCACGAGGGTCACGTCGAGCACGATCGCGAGGCCCATGCCGACACCCAGCTCCTGAAACGGCACGAGCGGCGAGACGGCGAAGGAGAAGAACACGACGCCCATCGTCAGGCCGGCGAGCGTGATCGAGCGCGAGCTGCCAACCAGCGCCCGCTTGAGGCTGTCAGTGTTGGTGGCGCCCTCCAGGTGGTGCTCGCGCACGCGGGAGAGCAGGAACACCTCGTAGTCGGTCGAGAGACCGAAGACGGTCGCGAACAGGAACAGCGGCACGAAGTAGCCGATGTCGCCGGTGCCGCGGAAGCAGAAGGTCATGACGCCGAGCGCCGCTGTGACCGACAGGAGCGTCGTCAGCGCGGCCTTCAGCGCGATCAGCGGCGCGGCGAAGATCACCGTCAGGACGAGGATCTCGGCGAGCAGCACGACGAGCACCACGAGCGGGGTGCGCGCGTTGATGCGTTCGATCAGGTCGAGTCCCACCGCGGTGGCGCCACCGACCAGGGCGCGCGCGCCGAACGCGCGGTGCAGCGAGGAGCGCAGGCCGCGGACGGCGGTGTCAGCCCGCGCGGAGTCGGCGTAGGCGTCGAGCGTTGCGGAGACGCGCACCCACCCCTGCGCTCCGAGTTCGGCCGGACCGACCTGCACGACACCCGGCTGCGCCTCCACGACCTGTCTCACGCGCGCGGGTGGGGCGTGGGCGAGCACGACCGCGGGGGTGCCGGCGCCCGGCCCGAAGTGCTCGGCGACACCGGTGGAGGCCACGCGCACCGGGTCTGAGCTCGGCAGCACGGAGAGCGTCTTCAGCGTGATGTGCATGCCGGCGAGCGGCACCGACAGCACGACCAGGACCGGCACGAGGACCGCGACGACGGCGACGCGGCGGCGCACCACGAAGTCGGCGAGCCCGCGCCAGAAGCCTCCGTTCTGAGCGGCGCGCACCGCCACCGGGATCGACCAGCGGTCGAGGCGCTCGCCGAGCAGCACGAGCGCGGCGGGGGTCAGCGTCAACGCTGCCGCCGCCGCGATCAACGCCGCCCCGATCGCGCCGGTGGCCAGCGAGGAGAAGATCCCGAGTCCCGTGGCGTACAGCCCGCCGAGCGCCGCGGCGATCGTCACGGCAGAGACGGCGATCGCACGGCCGCTCGTCTGCAGCGCCTCAGTGACGGCCTGCTCGACGGTCGCACCCTCACGCCCCAGCGCCTCACGGACGCGGGTGACTATGAAGAGCGAGAAGTCGATGCTCAGACCGAGGCCGAGCACGAGCACGGTGTCCTCGACGAACACGCTCAACTGCACCACGTAGGAGAGGAGGTAGAGCATCCCGAAGGTCACGCCCACGCACACGGCCGCGAGACCCAGCGGCAGCGCCGCCGCGACCACCGAGAGGAACGCGACGAGCAGGATCGCGAGCGTCACCGGGAAGGAGATCAGCGAGGCGGTCTGCAGGCTCCGCTTGGACTGCACCTCGTAGCGCTGGTAGATGCCAGCCTGGCCGACCAACTGCGCGTGCACGGCGCTCAGCCGCGCGTCGGCGAGCGCCGCTTCGACGGCCGGCACGCGGGTCTGGGCGTAGCCGACGGTCCCGGCGAACACCACCGGGAGCAGCGCCGCGCGCCCGTCCGCCGAGAGCACGGGCGCGCCGACCGTCCGGACGCCCGCCACGCCGCGCAGCGCGCGGGCGGCCTCCTGGTCCTCGCGCGCGAGGACCGCCGGCGCGCCGGGCGCCGCGAGCACCGACAGGTAGGCCTGCGGTTCCGAGGAGGCGCCAAACAGGCGTTCCCCGAGCGCGACCTCCCGCTGAGACTGCGAGCCGGAGGCGATGTACCCCCCGTTCTGCACGCGGTCGCTCAGGCGTGAGGCGCCGAGGCCGGAGAGCAGCAGCAGGAGCACCCAGAACCCGACGATCGGGCGCGGGTGGCGCAGGACGAAGCGGGCGAGCGAGCTCATCGGCGGCGGGTCGCGTGGGAGCCGAGCTCTGCGGGGGTGCAGCGGATCTCCATGGCTGCATCACCGTCGAGATGCGTAGGTGCATATTCCATCGAGATGCAAGGTGTATCTGACTTTCCCCGGTTTGTCAAGGCATTTGACACGGAGATTTGCGGCGCACTAGTATGTGGCGGATGCCACGATCACCGACGGTCCCCCGACGACGCATGTCCCGCGAGGAGAGCCGCGCCCGCACCCGCGAGCTGGTGCTGGACTCGGCGGCAGTGATCTTCCGCCGCGACGGCTTCCACCAGGCTTCAGTCGACGAGATCGCCGAGGAGGCCGGCTTCTCACGCGGCGCGGTGTACTCAAGCTTCGCCAACAAGGAGGAGTTCTTCCTGGCACTGCACGACCGCGAGGCACAGACGAGTATGCAGCTGATCGCCGAGCGTCTCGTGGAGGACGGTACGCTCGAGGACGCCGCCCAAACCGCGGCCCGCACCTTCTACGAGCGCCACCTCGCCGACCCCGAGTGGAGCCTCCTGATGGCGGAATTCTCCGTCCACGCGGCACGCAACCCCGACGTCGCCCGGCGCTTTCGCGAACAGGACCAGCTGTGGCGCGAGACAAGCACACAGCTGATCGCGGAGATCTGCACGAGAGAGTGCGTCGAGTGCGACGAGCGTGAGGCAAACGAAGTCGCCACAGCGATGATGGCCGTCGGCTGCGGCATCACACTCGAGCAGCAGGTCGCCCCCGACACCGTCAGCGTGGAGATGATGGAAGACGTCTTCGTGGCGCTCGCACAGCGCATCGGCGCGAAACGCCTCGACGGGTGAGTTGAGGCTGTGCCGCCGGCGCATGCGCCGGCGGTGGGGCAGCACATGTGCTGCCCCACCCGGACCGCACATGTGCGGTCCGGCCGACCGGTACATGTACCGGTCGGGCCAGCGCCGCATGCGGCGCTGGCTCCCCAAGCTACGAAGGGTCCCGTGAAATCACAGGGGACTGCTGGGCGCCCCGGCCTTGCCCTTGGTCTTGCGCGCTGCTGAGCGCTCAGCCTTTTTCTCACGCGCCTGGCTGTAGGACTGCGCGACGAGCGTCTTGCCGTCGGACCAGCCGAAAGCTCGGACGAGTACCACGATCGCGAAGAGGATGCCCCACGCCGTGGTGACGAGCTGCTGGGCCACGGAGTAGGCGGTCGCGTTGGACGTGCTGGTGATGCCCTTCAGTGAGAGCACGTTGAAGCCCTGCACGACGCCCGCCCCGCCCGGAGTCACCGAGCTGACGTTTGCGATCGAGTTTCCGGCCACCACACGCATGAGGATGTGAAAGCTGACGGGGATGTGGTAGGCGGAGAGGAACACGGCGATCACCCCCAACATCGCCGCCCAGCTGATCGCCTCGGGCAGCACGACGCGCCCAAGGAAGGCGCGGCGGTGGACGAGGATCTGCGCACCCACCTTCGCCTGCTCCCACCACCGCTTGACACGCTGGCGCAGCACCCGGGCGACGAGGAACAGGAGCACGGCGAGACCCACGAGGAGGATCACGGTGGCCCACGGGTGTTCGCTCATGAAACCCAGCTGGAGTGAGAACGACCCACCCACCGTCAGGAAGAGGTACACGTAACAGAACGTGCCGATCAGGGTGAAGAAGATCTTCTCGACCGCCATCCCGGCCAGCACGCCGGCAAACGTGGCGGCCACAATAATCGTCGTGAACATCAGCAGCATCACCAGCGTGCCGAGGTTCGCCGGCAGGACCGAGTTCAGCGCGACAGCCGCCGCGTAGCACGCCAGGACCTGTATCCAGCGGACGCCGGAGTCGGGGTAGGCGTAGCCGAGGATCGAGTACCAGGCGTACGCGGTCGCGGTCGTCTGCAACGTGAGGAGCGCTACCGCCCCGATCGCGTAGCCGAGCGGGATGCTCGTGACGATGTCCCAGATGTGTTTGAGCCAGCCGGTCACGTCCCAGCCGGCCAGCGTCGCGGCGGCGCCGAGCACGACGATGACCAGCGCGCCGATCAGGATGCGTGTCGGGTGAATCCGGCCGCGTGCGGAGGCAAGCGCCTGTTCAGTCGCCATGCGCTTGATCTTACGGGTCGCCCGATGCACGCCGTCCTTCGATCGGAACGATCACGTAGCCGAGGAAACGATACGGTCTGCGGCCTCGCCCCGCGACAGACCGTGAGCACCGTCGACCAAGACGAGACGGTAGACGAGATGCATTCAGCGATCGACCAGCGCTCCACACAGCAACGTCTGAGCCGCTGGCGGCGGTTGTTGGGGTTTGGGATCAGGGCCACGGTCATGCTCGGAGTGCAGGCGTTGGCGCTGGTCGTGTTGACGGCGCTGCTGCCAAGCCACGAATCGCTCTCCCTGGGTGCCGCCGTGCTCGTTGCCGCGACGACGGCGATCATCAACGCTCTCCTGTGGCCGGCCCTCACACGCGTCGCGCTGCCGCTCACGATCGTCACGTTCGGACTTGGCTCACTCGCGCTCAGCGCCGGGACGGTCGCGCTCGCGTTCTACCTGGTGGACGGCAAGACGCCGTCCTTCTGGGCAGACCTGGCGATCGCGTTTGGCCTGGCGCTCGTCTCGATGCTGGTGGCGCCCCTACTCGACGTCGACGGGGACGCCCGCCATCTGAGCGTGGTGAGGCGAAGGGTGCACCGCACACGCCGCCACAGCCCCACCGATGTCCCGGGGGTGATCCTGTTCGAGATCGACGGGCTGGGCGAGGGGGTGTTGCACGACGCGATCCGAGAGGGGCACGCACCTACGATCGCGCGCTGGCTCGCAGACGGCACCCACCGAGTGCTCGGCTGGGAGTGCGACCTCTCCTCGCAGACGGGCGCCAGCCAGGCTGGGCTGCTACTGGGCAGTAACTGGGACATGCCCGCTTTCCGCTGGTACGAGAAGGAGTCGGGACGCACGATGGTCTCCAACCATCCCGCCGACGCGGCCGAGATCGAGCGCCGCAGATCGACGGGCGAGGGGCTTCTGGTGGCCGCGGGGACGAGTCGCGGGAACATGTTCTCCGGGGACGCGCCGCGCTGCACGGCGACGATGAGCGTGATCCGTGATCGCAGCCGCTCGAAGGCGGGAGACCTGTTCGCCTACTTCTCCGACCCTTACGGGTTCATGCGCACGATCGTGCTGTCGCTCGCCGACGTCGCGTACGAGCGCCGGGCGGCCCGCCGCCAGCGCCGTAGCGGCGCGGAGCACGTCGACAGGAAGGGCGCGTACCCGCTGATCCGGGCCACGATCGCCGTGGTGATGCGCGACCTCGTGACGGCGCTGCTGATGGCAGACATCGTGGAGGGCGTGCCCGTCAGCTACGCCACCTTCGTGGGCTACGACGAGGTGGCTCACCACTCGGGCATCCGCGCGCCCGACGCGCTGGCGGTGCTGGGGCGCCACGATCGCCAGCTCGCCCGCCTGGAGCGCGCGACGGCGCAGTCGCCCCGCCCCTACCACCTGGTGGTGCTCTCCGACCACGGTCAGACGCAGGGCAGACCGTTCCGCCAGCGCTACGGGGAGACGCTCGAGGAGGTCGTGCGGGGGGCGCTCGAGCAGGGCCAGGTGTACGCGCCGCCCGCGGTCGACGAGGCGTGGGGCGACGTGGGCGCCGTGCTGGCCGACGCAAGCCAGGAGCCGAGCGTCGGGGGACGGCTGCTGGCGCGTGCCACCAGCAGCAGGTCGGTCGAGGGCACCGTCGCGCTGGGACCGAATCGGGAGGCCCTCGCGCAGCGCGGCGTTCGTCGGGAGGTGGAGGAAAAGAGAGAGAGGGAGAGGACAGGGAGGGGAGAGGAGGAGGGCAAGGAGGCGGTGGTGATGGTCTCGGGCGCCCTCGCGCTCGTCTACCTGCCGCGCAGCGCCGAGCGGCTCACGCTCGAGCAGATCGCCGAGACGCATCCGCGGCTGGTGGACACCCTGGCGGCCCACCCCGGGATCGGGTTCGTGATGGTGCGTTCCCAGGCGCACGGCGCCCTCGCGATCGGCGGGACCGGGCAGCGACGCCTGAGCGACGACGCAGTCGAGGGCGAGGACCCGCTCGCCAACTTCGGCGCCACGGCGGCCGACCACCTGCGACGCCACGATCGCTTCCCCCACTGCCCGGACATCCTCGTCAACAGCATGTACGACCCGAGCGCGGACGAGGTGGCCCCGTTCGAGGAGTTCATGGGCTCGCACGGTGGTCTCGGCGGACCGCAGACCAAACCCTTTGCCGTCGTGCCGGCCGAGTGGAGCAAGCCACCAGCTCCGATCGTCGGCGTGCAGGCGATGCACGAGGCGCTGCGCGACTGGCTGGCCGAGTCGCAGCGACGCGCAGAGAAGCGCGTGGTGCCCGCGTAGGTCCCGCAGACTTGGCCGGCACGCGCACATGTCGCTGCGTCGTCCGGCGAGTGGGCCTATGCTCTACTGCTACATAGGTCCACCTCGGCCCATGCGGGTACCACTCCTGACGAAAGGACACACCAATGATCCTTGCAACCAGCTACCCGTTCCTCGAAGTCTTCTGGACGATGCTCATCTTCTTTGCGTTCGTCGTGTGGATCTGGATTCTGTTTACGGTGATGATCGACATCTTTCGCCGCCACGACACGTCGGGCTTCGCCAAGGTCCTATGGATCATCTTCATCGTCGTGCTCCCATACCTGGGCGTGTTCGTCTATCTGATCGCCGAGCACAAGGGCATGACCGAACGCGCCGTAAAACAACAGCACGACGCACAGGCGCAGTTTGACCAGTACGTCCAGTCTGTCGCCACCAAGGTTGACCCGACCGAGCAGATCACCAAGGCCAAGCAGATGCTCGACAACGGTACGCTCACGCAGGCGGAGTTCGACCAGATCAAGCAGAAGGCACTCGCGTCCGCCTAGCATCCGAGGTCCGCCTCGCACCCGTCCCCGTTGGCAAGCTCCGAACTGCCAGGCGGGGCGGACCATCGCGCCTGAGCGAGACGACCAGCAAACAGACGACGGAGCGAACGAGCTCAGGCCGGTAGGTCGGCCGGCAGGTCGAGCTGCGCGCCGCGCTCCCCCAGGCGCGCGTCATATCGTGGACTCTACTGCCACCGAACCGCCATCGAGAGGAGCGACAGACATGGAGACACGCGCGCTTGGCAACCAGGGACTGCGGGTCTCGGCCGAGGGGCTGGGCTGCATGGGGATGTCCGAGTTCTACGGGCCCACCGACGAGCAGGAGTCGATCGCCACGATCCACCGGGCGCTCGAGCTCGGCGTGACGTTCCTCGACACGGCCGACATGTACGGGCCGTTCACGAACGAGCGACTCGTCGGCCGCGCAATCGCCGACCGCCGCGAGGGTGTCGTGCTCGCAACAAAGTTCGGCAACGAGCGCCGGGAGGACGGCACCAGGGTGGGGGTCAACGGCAAACCGGAGTACGTGCGCAGCGCCTGCGAGGCCTCGCTCTCGCGCCTGGGCGTGGAGCACATCGACCTGTACTACCAGCACCGCGTCGATCAAACCGTGCCGATCGAGGAGACCGTCGGCGCGATGGCCGAGCTCGTACAGGAGGGCAAGGTCCGTTACCTGGGCCTCTCGGAGGCCGCCCCGCAGACGATCCGCCGCGCCCACGCGGTGCATCCGATCTCCGCGCTGCAGACCGAGTACTCGCTGTGGTCGCGCGAGCCCGAGGAGGCGATCCTCCCCACGGTGCGCGAGCTGAGCATCGGCTTCGTCGCCTACAGCCCGCTCGGCCGCGGCTTTCTGTCCGGGCGCTTTCGGGCGCCCGAGGATCTGCCCGAGGACGACTTCCGCCGCTACCATCCCCGGTTTCAGGGCGAGAACTTCAAGCGCAACCTCGCACTGGTGGCGCGCGTGGAGGAGATCGCACGCGAGCGTGGGACCACAGCGGGTCAGCTAGCGCTCGCGTGGGTGCTCAGCCGCGGCGAGGACGTCGTGCCGATCCCCGGCACAAAGCGGCGCTCCTACCTGGAGGAGAACGTCGCCGCCGCCGAGATCGAGCTGAGCGCGGAGGATCTCGCGCGGATCGACGAGGCCGCCCCGATCGGCGTGACGGCCGGCGATCGCTACGCAGACATGTCGCCGATCGAGAGCTGAGGTTTCGCTGCAGCCCGGCGGGTCCCCCGACCCCTCGACTGACCAGCGGGACTCAAATGTGCCCTATCGCCGCCGAAAGGACTTCTCCAATCGACCGCTGGGCGCCATCCACGTCTCCCGGCTCTGCGTGTATCGCCGCTAGTCCGTCTTCAAACAGCTCAGTCGGACCTGGATAGAGGATGGCCGCGAATCGGACTACATGTTCCCCGCCCTCGTCCCGAATGGCATCCCGATATGAGTGCATCGCGTCGATGTCGACCTTTACGGCGCGCGCTTTTTCTACCTGGCCTTCCCGCTGCTCGCTCTGAAGCTTGTACTTCGGATCGAAGATGTAAATGCGCGTGGCTGGTCCGTCGGCTACCTCGACGGCGATATCGGGAATCTGGTTAAAGCTGACGCTATGCATACTCGACGAGTGCCTTCGAGAGTAGGTGCGCTGGGGTATCAGCCTAACGACACGCTCAGACTCTGGGTGGACCAGGACGACGGCGGGACTCCCGTCGTGCAAGACTTCGATCCATAGCCCACCTTCGGCGGGACGCGCGAGACGTTGTTGGCGAATGTCATAGCCATGCTCTGCGGCGACGCCGAGCAGCTCGTCAATCACAATCAGGGTCCCCCAGCCTTGGTAAAGCTCGGGCACGTTCTCAAGCGGAGCATCCAGGGCAGCCTCACGAAGCTGGATCAGGGAGCGACGCCTGAATTCGAGAAAGCCTTCAAGCGCTTCTCGGTATTCCGGGCGTTTTGTCAGAACCAACGTGACGCGCGAGGGGAACTCAGAGAGGGCCGCTACCTCATCTAGAAAGCGCGCTGACCGGCGGGCGAAAGTCAGACGCTCGATGAGCTCTGCTGCTTCTGTAGCAAGAGCGTTGCTCTTGCGCCGACGCGACGCTTCCAACACTCGGCGCGCTTTTGCGTTGACCTGGTCGTGAAAGGCCTTCAACAGTCTGTTCTCGTAAACATCGACAGAGTGTGCGACCCGGCGTTCTGGAACGCGGATCGGGAGATGGTGCTCATCGATATTTCCCGCGTAGCTGAAGGCTTGGACGAGGCGTGTGGGATCTACTTGCCGTGCTCGCTCGCGCTCTGTCCAGGTCTCGTAGCTTTGAAGCACCCGGTAGGGACGCTCTTGCAGACGCTGAAGAACCCGCACCAGACCGGCGCGAGATGGGGTCCCATCGATCGCACGTCTGATCCGATGAAGCTCGGCGGCCAGCGTTGACTCGTCGGGCGGCAGAAGGTCAATGCCGGCGAGCGCACCACCGCGCTGCAAGGCGATCGCGATTGACGCTGGCAGTCGCTCTTGGAGGTCAGCGACCATCTGCTCGACCGAAGCCGCTGCGAGCTTGCGCGAGAGGACTGTACACACTAGCCGCTCTTGCTCGCCCTCGAAGCCCGTGGTTAGCTCGAGCTCGTAGTGACCAGCACCCGAGAGCGGCCATCCGGCGACTATTCGGCGCTGCTCGCCGATCTTCCGTGAGACGACGTCGAGGTCGACGCCGTTGCGTACCAGCCTCACTGACTCCAGCTGCTCTTCCGCGCAAAGGATCTCGACAAATCCCTTCATCCACTCTCCAGGCGCCTCGATCGGCTCACCCGACTCGTCGAGGTAGCGCAGCCTAGAAATAGGAGACGAAACCATGCAGGTTGAAGTTCTCGAGCATCTTGCCGACACGCTCGTGCGTCATTGGGAAGTCCGGGTCTGTGAGACCGACGAGCCTGTTCAAGGCATCTCCGATGCGAGGGTCGGCCCCTTTGATCTTGGGCAGAACCTTCTGCAGCAGTTGCTCGTCGAAGGCACGTTGCCACGAGATGTCAATGCCATCAGCCACTGATGCGTGGACGTAGGAGTTGATCTCATCAACGATCCGAAACGCAAATGGCGCGACGACCTGGACCGCGTCCCACACCTGCAGCAGGGCCTCGCGAAAGACCATGCCGGTCATGTAGTTATCCAGCGACTCGCGGGGAGCCTCAAGCTCGATGAGCTGTGCGCGGTCATAAACCTTGTCGGCGAAGCCAAACGTCGTCTCATCGACGTTGACCGTCCCGATGAAAATGAGGTTCTCGGGGAGCGGTACCTCCAGCTCCCCAGACAGGACTATCGCCGCGTTAGCCTTGCGGCTTCTGGCCTCCATCGCCGACAAGAACTTCGCAAAGTAGTACTCGACGCGCGCCAGATTCATCTCATCGAGGATCAGGTGAAACGGACGAGGTTGCCGAAGCGCTGCTTGAGCATCTGAGTACTCACTAGCCGCGCGCATCAAGAAGCGACTGAACTCTGTGTGTCGATAGACGCCGTCAATCGGGTTCAGATAACCAAGGAGATCCTGGTTGGTGGTCCAGTTGGGCGCAACGGGCACGACCAGCGACTCGGCACCCACGACGTCGGCATAGGTTTCAGCGAGCCAGGTCTTGCCGCCACCGCTTATTCCGGCCAGGATCACAAAGCCTCGCGTCTTCAGTGAGACGTGGTACCGGCGGACTGTGCCCGGCGTGAGGCGCAGCCCCCTTGCGGCGACCTCCTCTTCGAGGATCGCGAGTCGCGGTTCGGCGTACTTGGCGATGGCGCTATCTCCGCCAGGCAACCCTAGTGGTTCGTCTGTGAAGTGCGTTGGTGGTTGAAGGGGTGTCGTGGTCTTTGCCGAACTCGTCGCTGGTTGGGTCCAGCGATGATGGAGGTTCGGTATGCCTGCGTTGGCGAAGAGTGTTGAGATCGCAGCGGACGATCAAGCGGAGCTTGATCGGATTGTGCGCTCGAGCACCGCTGAGGTGCGGATGGTCGAGCGCGCCCAGATCGTGCTTTGTGCCGCGGAAGGTCGTTCGGCTGCGGAGATCGGCCGGCTGGTGGGGTGTTCGACGAACACGGCGCAGAAGTGGCGGGCGCGCTATGAGCAGGATGGGATCGCCGGGCTCCGTGACTTGCCGCGCTCGGGTAAACCTCTGATCTATTCGCAGGCGGATCGGGCGAGGCTGATCGCCAAGGCGTGCACGCGTCCACCGGAGACACCAGAGGGGGCTCAGCAGGAACGCTGGACCTATGAGCAACTCGGGCAGGCGGTGGGGATGTCGCGTGCCCAGGCACACACGATTCTCGCGCGCGCCGACATCAAGCCGCACCTGACCGACTACTGGGTGATGAGCGACTTCTCCGACCCCGAGTTCGAGGAGCGCCTGAAAGGTGTCTGCGGTCTGTACGTGAATCCGCCAGAGAACGTGCTGGTCGTCTCGATCGACGAAAAGACCGGGATCCAGGCCAAGGCACCAACCAAGCCAGACATCCTTCCTGCTCCTGGGCGAACGACACGTCGCGAGCACGAATACATCCGCAACGGCACGCAGTGCCTGTTCGCGTGTCTGAAGGTCCACGAGGGTGACGTGCTCGCGATGACCTCGAAGACCCGCAACCGCTTCGATCTGATCCGCTTCCTCGACCAGCTCGACAGCGAGATCCCCGTCGTCGAGGGCCAGCAGATCATCGCGGTCAGCGACAACCTCTCCACCCGCGGCACCGAAGAGGTACAGGAATGGCTCGCCGCTCACCCTCGCTGGAGCTTCCAATTCACCCCCACCCACGCCTCGTGGCTGAATCAGGTCGAGATCTTCTTCTCGATCCTCTACCGCCGACTGCTCGAGCACGGCATCTTCTTCAGCGAGGAAGACCTCGCCGAGCAAATGCTCGCGTTTATCGAGACCTACAACCAGACCGCCAAACCATTCAAGTGGACCTACACCGGGAAGGTCCTCGAGGCATAACCCACAAACTTCACAGACGAACCACTAGCTGCGGAAAGCGGCCAGCCAGCTGACCGGCAAACCGATCTGACAGCGCTGAGAAGTAGCCCTGACGGACGCCCCCATCTTTCGTAAACGGATCTTGCTCGGCAATCCGCCACTCGATCGGGATGCTCGCGAGGGGAATGGCTTCGTCAAGCTCGCGGTAGTCGACGTTGACGAGCCAGCCGTCTCCTTCCTGCCAGTTATCGCTGGGTCCAGCTGGATTGGGCGCCTCTACCGCCTCCTCAGTGACGGTACTGACGCCGCGGATATGGCTATCGGCGTAGTGCAGCACGATATCCCCCGCGCGAGCGTCTTCCAAGGCTCGCCAGAACCTACGACTCGTCCCGTCCTTCGCGATCTTTGGTGCCCAGAGGACTCCCAGATCGCTCGTCGCCCCGCGAGTGGCCCCTTGACAGACCCACCAGACCCTCGTCGTACTGCCGGTCTCGCCAACGAGATGTATGAGCTCCGGAGGAGCCGCTAGTGAGGAGAGAATCCGCGCCGCGGCACTAGGCTTACCAATTTTTCTCAGAGTCCCCTGCTGACCGAATGCCTCTTGGAGATCTGGATCAAATCGCTCGTAGGCTACCTCGCGCGCGATCCAGTTAACGCTTCGAGTATTGACAGCGTCGAGATCAAAAAATCGCTTGTCCGGGCGATGCACATACGGGCCAGTAATCCGGCCGATCGCGACATGTCGAGGATGCGTGAGTAGGGGTAGCACTACGAGGTCGCCGACCGCAACCTCGTGGATGAAACGGTACGGCGAGCTAGCCTGGCCGCTGAGCGACGAAGCGCTCTGCTCGCCGTACGCCGTGCTGATCATCGCCTTGATCTCATCACGCGACATCTCCGGCGTGAGGGGGCCCAGCTCGCTCCACCCAACTATCGCCACTCCTTCGCTCACGGCGAGCTCCTCTGCTCGACCCTGTTGCCCGGCCCGGATCAACCAGACCGGATCGTCGCCGCCCGAGGAAGTCTCAACCGTTGTGTCCTCCACCGCCATGCAGTAGAACCCTAAGGGAAAGCTCTCAGGGACGTCCTAACCCCGCGAGAACACGCTTGGGTGCGTGATGGGCAAGCCCGGGGCGCCCCCGTGGCAGCCTGCCGGGTGGCGGCTCGCGCTCCCAGCGCTCGACCTCGCGCAGCACCCGATCGAGCCGTCGGTACTAGGCTGCTCTTGGTGATGTGGCATGACGGCGTCGGCAGCCTCGTCCGGCGTCAGGTCGGGATAGAGCACCCTCACGAGAAGGATCGCGCAAACGCAGCCGACGAGCTGCGCCACGATGTAGCCAGGCACCGACGCGGGCGCAATCCCGGCGAACGTGTTGGAGAACATGCGCCCTACGCTGATCGCGGGGTTAGCGAAGCTGGCCGAGCTGGTAAAGAAGTACGCGGCGCCGATGTACGCGCCGACGGCGGCCGGAGCGATGTGTGCGCGTTTGGTGCGCGCGAGCGAGAAGATCACGAGCAACAGGCCGGCGGTGGCGATCACCTCGGAGAACAGGTGTGCGGGCGAGGCGCGGTGATGAGTCGAGATGCTGAGAGCGGCGAGAGAGAACATGCCGTTTGCCACGACGGCACCGAGCACGCAACCGGCTACCTGCGCGGGTAGGTAGGCGAGCGCGTCGCGCCAGCGGATGCCACCAAAGGTCGCGTCGGCGAGCGAGACGACCGGGTTGAAATGCCCGCCCGACACCGGGCCGAACATGAGGATGATCGTGAACAGCCCCGCTGCCGTGGCGGCGGCGTTCTCGAACAGCTCAAGACCAACGTCGTTCGGGGAGAGCGTCTGCGCGGCGATACCTGAGCCGATCACGAGCGCGGCGAGCAACGCCGAGCCCAGCAGCTCGGCGAGCAGACGGCGGGCAAGCGGCGTGTCGGTCATGCCGCGACCAAGAGCTTGTCGGCGAACTCACCCGGCAGCCCGGCCTCGCGGACCTCGGCGGCAACAGCAGCGACGTCGTACTCGATCCGCTCGATGCTCACGGCTACGCTGCCGGCGCTCGGCGCCAGCACCGCGAAGGCGCCGCGGGGGTCGCCGTCCTTGGGCTTGCCGACCGAGCCGCAGTTGACGAACAGCACCCCGCCGTACTCGTGGACCCAAGGCTTGTGCGTGTGCCCGAACACGAGCACCGGATCGCTCTCGGCCGCCGCGAGTCGTTCGTACAAGCTCGGGGGCTTGTCCTCGAACAGATACTCGTTGACCTTGCGTGGTGAGCCGTGAACGAGATGAACGTCAACGCTGCCGACCGGGAAGTGCAAATCGAACGGCAGGCCGCGCATGAACTCCTTGGACTCCCGGCTGGTGTGCGCGAGCGTCCAGTCCACCGAGCGCCGCCCAAGCTCACGGTCGTGCTGTGTGACGTAAGCGCAGCCGCAGTCCTCGAGGTCGCGGGCGATGGCGTAGTCGTAGTTGCCGTAGATCGTCGGGATGTCGCGCTGCGCGATCAGGGCGCAGATCTCGTTGGGGTGCGGCCCGTAGCCAACGAGGTCACCGCCGCAGTAGACGCTCACGATGCCAAGCTCCTCGATCCGCGCGAGCGCCGCTTGGAGTGCCGACAGGTTGCCGTGGATGTCGGTGATGACCGCAACAGAGCCGGTGCTCATGTCCTTCCTCCCGTCGCGATCCGGTCGCACGTCTCGCGTGCAGACGAACAGCACGTAGCGGACTGGCTGCTCGCCTGTCTGCTCCTCGGTGGTACGTCGCTGGCGTTCATGGCGCGGATCGTATTACATCGACATACGTGAGTGTTATTGATATAAGTAGATTGATGCCCGTCGATTTGGAGCTCTCCCCCAAGCAGAAGCGAGCCAACGGTGCTCCCTGTTGTGAGCCCGTCGTCTACCCAGACGTACAGCGCGAGGCAGCGCTTCGCATGGCCGAGGTCGCCAAGGCCCTCGGCGACCCGATCCGCTTGCAGCTCGTGGACGTGCTGCGCAAGCACGCGGGGAAGGTCTGTGTCTGCGAGCTGGTGCCGCTGTTCGACATATCTCAGTCCACGCTCTCCCACCATCTAGGCAAGCTGCGCGCCGCCGGGATCGTGGACTCCGAGCGCAAGGGCCTATGGGCCTACTACTACGTAACCCCCGACGCACTCAGGGAGCTATCCGCATGGCTGAGCTGACCGCCCCGCCTGCGTCAAGCCGTCACCCAGGACGACCAGATGGGCGATGTCGTGCGCGGCCATGTCCGCCGTGTCGGCGGCGATCACAAGCGGCGTCGGTTAGGAGAGGTCTCGCCAGAACACGACGCGAGGTTGACCCTGGCCGGAGTAGTCGGCGACTTCCGTGACGGACATGCCGAGCGCGCGATGAAAGGCCCTTGCTGACGCGGCTGACGCCACGCACTACTCCGATGCAAGCGAGCGCACGACGTGTTCGCCGACCTCGACGACGGCTGGGCCCTTAAGGCCGTGTCGTGGTCGGCGAGCCAACGACGACACGGCCGAGCCCAATGACCTCCATCTCGGTGTGTGGCGCACAGATGGCGATTTCGGCGGACTCGTGGCGCAGCGTTCGGCGCAGAGAAACGAACGCGGCGGAGCCGAGGATCGCGGGGACCCACAACGCGATCGCGCGATAGGCGAGCACGGCGGACGCCGCGGCGGTGATCGGCACGTTGTAGAGGGCGAAGGTCCCCACCAGCCCGGCGTCAACGCCACCGATCCCCCCGGGGACCGGGATCAGTCCACCCAGCTCGCCGATCAGGTAGGCGATCCACACGATCGCCAGGGGCGGCGCGGAGCCGAAGGCGCGAAACGTCGCCCACAGGATCATCACGTCGAAGACCAGGTAGGCGACCACCCCGCCGATCAGCCAGGCGTTGCTTTCGCGCAGAAGCGCGACCGCTTCATTGACACCGTCCGCGACTGCGACCAAGGTCTTCAACACCGCCCTCGAGCGGCGGGAGGACTCGCCTTCTTCGCTGTGTTCCAGGCGCAGGTGCAGGCGCACGGCGGCGCGCCCCGCCAGCAGTGCGCCCACGATCGACGTGGCGGCTACAACGGCAGGGACGAGGGTCAACGCCAGGTTCGTCTCCCCCGGGAACACCCGGACCGCAAGACCAACCCCGACGACGATCACGCCGACTACGTTTGCCACGCTGGTCAGTAGGAAGAAGGCGACGGTGCGCCGCGCTATTTCAGTCGCCGGCATCCCGCCTCGTTTCAGAGCCCAGGCTCCAAGCGCGAGGCCCCCGGCTCCGCCGGTCGGGAAGATCGCGTTCGCACCGAGCTCGGACATGCCGATCTGATAGCTGACACGCCAGGTCATGCGCCTGCAGAAGACCATGCGAAAGACGGCGACATACCCCAGGCCGGAGAGCACCTTCAGCCCCACGCCAAGCAGAATCCACGCAGGCTTGGCATGCGACAGGCGGGTGCGCAACCCTTCGAGCCCCGGAAGCAGCGTCACGATCGCTACCACCGCGAGGACCAGCCCCGCCAAGAGCAGTAGCCGGGTGCGCAGTTTTCGCCGGCTCAGCTCCTCGGGTATCTCCAGGTCACCCGTGAGGACCCCCGCTGCACCTTGCCGATCGACCGCCACGCTGCTCATGGTGGCATCAGCGACGCCTCGCCGCAGAGTCCGTAGTCAGATCTCGCTGGCGAGACGCTCGTGGACTGAGCGCACCGCGCTTGATCCCTCCCCCACGGCCGCAGCGACTCGCTTCATCGAGCCGTGGCGGGCATCGCCCGCAGCAGCAACGTCACCGGCGTGAACTACATCATCGACGGTGGGCTCATCAAGACAACCTGATGGAGAACTGACGACGGGGCCCGTCGCTGGCCTGACAGCGTCAAGTACGCCGGTGCAGCGGCCAAAAGCGGACTGTCAGGCGGCTCCCTGCACTCGGTCGATGATCGACTCAGGGTGCTCGCCGAGGTACTCGACCCACGCTTTCTTGACGCATGGATAGTGCTTGTGGGCCTCGACGGAGTCGATGAAGTTGACGATGTTGGTCTGGAAGCGATCTCGGAGCCGAGCGTCGCCGAGGCGAGCGCCGCTGTCAAAGGCATCGTGGGCCTGGGCGAGCGAGAACATATCGGGGTAGATGCGCGCGCCGAGGTGCTCGAACGGCACTCGCAGCGCCCACAGGCCCCTGTTGCCGCCGACCATCGACGGCGAAGCTGACAGCAACAGCCCCTCCAGCTCGTTGAACGGCTGCGGACGGAAGCGAGAGACCCAGTCGATCGCGTTCTTCAGCGCCCCTGGCATCGAGGCGTTGTACTCCGGAGAAGCGACCACAAAGCCATCGCAGAGCGCCAGCCGCCGACGCAGCTCGTGTGCCCCCGCGGGCATACCGTCTGCGGCTTCCACGTCGGCGTTGTAGGACGGGCAGTCGAACTCAGCCATCGAGGCAAAGTCCACCTGGCCTCCATTTGCCTCGATTGCCTCAGCGGCCAGCGCCGCGAGTCGCGTGTTCAGCGAACCTCCGCGCAGCGATGCCGAGAAGACCAAGAACCCGACCGGCTCACGAGACTGTGAATCGCTCATTGACAAACCCTATTGAACTGCTTCCAGTCTCCCGGGCGTCGCTGACTCTCACCTGTCATCTCACTCTGCCTGCCTGACCAGCGCGACGGCCGCCTCCGGCGTGGCGGCTTGGAAGCTGAAGCTCACCTGCAGATAGAGGCGCACCACCTGGCCGTCGTGCGAATCGTATCCGATCGACAGGTCCTGGCCACAGTCGAACAGGAAGTCGCCTCCGCGCTGACTGACGAGGACCGCTCCCTGGACTCCGGGGGCCCAGACGATCGGACCGTCGAGGATCCGCCGCAGGTGCTCGAGCAAGGGGTAGCCGCCGTGCTCGGCGGTCTCGATCACGCGCTGGTGCTCCTCTGCGCCCAGCGCGAGCGCATACGGGCCGTCGATCCCGCTGTTCAAGAGCCGCTCTACAGCCGCTGCGACCGCGCTCGGATATTCCTCGGCGGGCTCGCCGAGCGAGACCGGCTCATGAGGCGAGGCCTGCGTGATCCCGGCGATCGCACCGCTCCAGCCGTGGAACACGGCGACGTTCTCGGCGACCGCGATGCGGTGCGCCGCGCGGGCGAGCCCGTCGAGGTCGGCATCGGCGGCGCCGCGATCGGCGTCACGAAGCTCCTCCAGCGAGACCTCGAAGTCCGCTCGAGCCTCCACGAGCGCCAAGACGCGCCGCTGCAGACCCGTGACACCCTCACCCAACGCGGATTCCAGCGGGCTGGTGCGGCCGAGGTTGGTGGCCGAATGCGACCAACCATGCGGGCCGGCGAAGTCAACGAGCTTGCGCGCGGCGAGCGCCGGTGCGAGTCGTTGCCTGGCCTCGTTGTCAAGCAGTTGCCAGCCGGCGTCACTGATCGGCGCATGCGAACGGAGCAGGTGGTTCATCGACGCATCGCTCGGTCGGGGGGCATCGGGTCGGTCTCCTTGAGGTCAGAGGACTGGCTGTGGTTGTGCGGTGACACTCTCTTGCGCGGGCGCCAATTTCAGACTGCCGATCCGCAGCGATTCCTCGCCGGTCTGGCCATCGATCTCGCCGATGGGCCGTTCGGTGTCGGTAGACCTCGCAGCGCTGGCCGGGGTCGGTGGATCGTCGAGGAACTCGACTGTGGGCACGAAGAACAGGCTGCCCGTCGTCGCGGTGGAGAAGTCGAGGATGCGGTCGTAGTTGCCGGGAGGGTTGCCGATGAACATGTTCGTGAGCATCTGCTCGAGCACAACCGGGGTACGCGCATAACCGATGAAGTAGGTGCCGAACTCACCGTCGCCGACCCGCCCGAATGGCATGTTATAGCGGACGATCTGACGCTCCTGACCGGCGTCGTCGACGATCGTCGTCAGCGCCACGTGCGAGTTCGCGGGCTTGATCTCATCCGGCAGCTCGATGTCGTTGAGCTTGGTGCGGCCGACAACCCGCTCCTGCTCGGCCACCGCCAGTACATCCCAGGCCGCCAGGTCGTGCAGATACCTCTGGACCAGCACATAGCTGCCGCCAGCGAAGTCGGGGTCCTCATCGCCGATCACTGCCGCTGCAGGCGCCGCGGCGCCAACCGGGTTCTCCGTGCCGTCGACGAACCCGAGCAGGTCGCGCTCATCGAAGGACTTGAACCCGTGTACCTCGTCGACCACCTCCGCGCTCCCACGCAGGCGCTCAACCAGCCTTTGGGCGAGCTCGAAGCACAGATCGGCGCGGTGGGCCCGAATGTGGAACAGCAGATCCCCCGGCGTCGCCACGGCCATGTGCCGCGACCCGCTCAACCCAGCGAAGGGATGCAGCCCGGCTGGACGGGGCCAGCCCACCAGGCGATCCCACAGCGCCGATCCGAGGCCCACGACGCAGCCCAAGCCACCGTCGGGGATGCGAAAGCCGACCGAGCGGATCAGCCCGCCGATATCCCGCAGCAGATCACGCAGATCGTCCTCGGCGCCCTGATCTACACAGAGCACGAGGAAGATCGCGGCCTCCGTGGGCGCCATCAGAATGGCCTGCGGCTCCGGTGTCTGCGCCACTGCTGCAACCCTCATCCAGTCGGAAGAGCCAATCGTGCCACAAACGCGAGTTCAGTTCAGCGCCGTGCAGCCCCTGGACGGCGACGCACTGCGTGCCGGCCCGACAATGACCTTCTGCAGGCGGCGGACCGCGTGATCGGTTCCCTTCCCTGGGGTAGCGCGAGGGCGCGGCCGGCGGGCATCGCACGGAGGTCCGCGGGGTTGATCGCCCGCTCGCGCTGCTGCACATAGGAGTGGCTGTCCCCGCCCGTGAAGGCACGCGAGAGCCGGGGCGCCAACCCGGTCAACAGCAGCACCCGGGGACGATGGATCGCCGAGCGGTCAGACCGGCGCCGCAGCAGCACGAACAGAGGCCAGAACCCTCACAGCACTCTTGAGGTTGCGGCCGGGTGGCCGCCGCTACGTGCATCCGAGGCGTCGGGCTACGCCCTCCTTGTCGACCACGGTCTCAGCGTCTCGACACGAGTCGTTGGTCCAGAGCCCTATACGCCGGCGAGGGAGCCGTAGGCCCGGGTACAATCGGCGCGTTATGCGTGCATTGGCGTCCTCCGCGGTGGGTGGGACGGCCGTCAGGGAGCGGCGGCGATGAACGCTGTCGCGACCGAGGAGATGATCGAGCGCGCCGGCCGTGCCCTGATCGACGCGGCGGCGGCGCCCGCCAAGGTGATCCTGTTTGGCTCGCGTGCCCGTGGCGACGCGGACGAGGGCAGCGACTTCGACTTCTTGGTGATCGAGCACGAGGTTGACGATCGTCTCGCGGAGGCTGTCAGGCTCCGCCGCGCTCTACGGGGTTTCGGCGTCCCGGTGGATGTGATCGTGATGGATGAGGCGCTGGTCCAACGGCGTTCGAAGGTCCGGGGCACGATGGTCGATCGCGCGCTGCGCGAGGGTCGCGTTGTCGCCGAGTCCTGAGCAGATCGAGTACGCGGAGATGCTGCAGCGCCTGGCGACGGGAGATCTCTATGCCTGCCGGAAGCTCGCCGACGACGCCAAGGTTGACGACCATATCATCGGATTCCTCAGCCAGCAAACCGTGGAGAAGGCCCTCAAGGTTGCCGCTCGTGCTCGCGGACTCAGAGCTGCCGCGCACGCACGACCTCGAGTTGCTCGCGGAACAGGTTGAAGGGGCGGGGACAAAGGTGCCGAGCGAGCTCTCGCGCACCGATTGGCTCACGCCGTGGGCAGCCGAACTCCGCTACGACGAGCAAATCGCACTCGATCGAACGGCCGCTCTGGCGGTGGCCGAGAGCGCCATCGCCTGGGCGGCAACGCTGCTCGATGACTCGGCCTCAGACGTGCCGCCCACCCAGAACCGGGAGGAAATCCCGGGAGGAAGTTCTTTAGGCGCGAGTCTAGAAACAGAAAAACCCCGCGATTTGCAGGATTTTTCCGAGTAGCGGGGCGGGATTCGAACCCGCGACCTTCGGGTTATGAGATCTCCAGGACCCGTCCATGTGGGTCCAATCCGCTTGATTTCGCTGGAGTTTAGCGCCCTTGATTCAGTCCTGATCCGCTCATATTGGAACGACGATTGGAACAACCGCGCTACGGCTGGGCAGGTCGTGACCTACTACCCACGTCAGCCAAGATGCGTCCAGACCAGCCGCGCAGGATCAACACCAGCTCCCGGACGGCGGCGCGGTCCAAGACTTCATCGAATCTGTCCTCGTAGCGCGCAGCAACAGCCCATGGCGTCAGCTCCTCGATCTGCTCGCGACGGTCGGGGAGATCGATCCCGTGATGCTCCAAGAGAGAGGTCAGATAGCCAATGCTATGGGTTCGCTCGAAGTCGATCCCACGGAAGGCGAGCACCGCCTTCAGACGCTTCTCGATGGCCTGCTGAGCATGAAAGCCAAGCACGTCATCGGGCACATCGGGATCGTCCAGCAGCCGGTCGAGAATCGCCTCGTCACCCTCGGCCTTGCGCACCAGCAACGACGCCAGCTCGCGCTCGTCAGGACTCGGCAACTACCCGCCCCTGGCTCATCGCGTCATGGATCATCGTGCCCTTGACCGCCGCCCACTTCCGCGCGTGCTGCTCGCTGACAACCACCACGTCGGCGGGAATCAAGAGCCGGCCGAGAAGCCGCCCCAGGCGCACCATCTCCCCAAAACGGTCGCCAACCTCCTGCTCGATCACCAGGAAGTCGAAGTCGCTTCGATCATCGGCGTCACCGCGAGCGCGCGATCCGAACACGATCACCTTCGCGGGAGCGGCCGTCGCCTCGATCAACGCACGCCCAGCACGCTCGATCGTTTCCGCGTCGGCGACAGCGCTCACGGTGTCGCTCCTGCGCATGGCTCTATCTCGGACATACCTATCGGGACTAAGCCTACCTTGCAGGGGGAGTTATCCTCAAGCCACCACCCGAACCGCCTGCGCGCGAGCCCCAAGCGAGCGTCCCCAGCCACCGCCCGAGCCCAACCCGAACTGTGCGCTGGCGGCATGGCGATCTCACCGCTTGAAGTAGCCACCCAGCGTCGATAGCCCCGCTCCTACACCCTCGGTCGCAGGAAACACGCCATGCACGCCGACGAGCGGACTAACTACGCTTGCGAGGGCCAGCACCACGGCGATCACAAGGAACACGCAGCGCTCAACGAGCGCAAGTTTTTCTGACTTGTGCCTCAGCTTCTTGCTCTTGTACTGCTGCCCGGCCATCGCATTCCTCACCGCACATCACGACCCTCCCTGCCGAGTCTGTGGTGTGCGTCTTGGACGCTATGTGGCGCGGACTTCTCCCTTCGCCTTGTGGCACTTCGCCTGACAGGGCAGGCCATGTACCTGCTCCACCTGGACACTGCCCAATTGGGCTCTGTCGGCGGAGCTATCACTCAAGCGCTTTGGATTCCGGGGCAGCTCCGCGTGAATAACCGAGCGCTCACCGACCGCTGTCCTTGAGCTACGCGGCATTGTACGGACCCCCGGACTGAACTTCAAGTCCGGATCGGTAGCCGTGTCCGGCATGGGGCCTACCGTCCCTACCGTGGAGCAACAACCCAAGCCCGCACTTCGTACCGAGACGCGGATTGTGCGTCGGCTCAAGGGCCGCATCCTTACCGGACTCGCCGGCCTCGCAAGCCTGGGGGTCGTCGCGGCCTACGTCTCGTGTTCGCGTTGGGAGAGTTCTTCCGCAGACGGTTGGCTGCTCAGCAGCACCGCTGGGACAAGATCGCCCCGCAATACGAAGCCTTCCTCCGGCACGTCCGCGAGACCGCGAAGGCCACGCCACATGAGCGGGTCAAGCTTCTCCCGACGACGGAGAAGCTCATGGGGGAGTTCGGCGACAAACTGCTCCTGTGGGGCACACTGGCGTACAAGAAGCCTGGGTCGCCATGCGGCGACTCCCTGACGGCAGACCTCGCGCACAGATCGAGGCGTACGTCCGGATGCTCAGGGCGATGCGCAAAGAGTTCGGCCACCAAGACTGGTTCCTCGAAGATAGAGACCTACTCCGTGTCGTGATAAACGAGGAGTTGGAGACTCTGGCCGAACTGGGAGAGGCGGACTCCGAATCAGTGTCAGGCGGCTAGGATCACCTGAGTAGGCTCCAGCGCGTGTCGATCGTCGGCCATCTACACGAAGGGTAGAACATGGGTCTTCCCTGGAATGTCACGCTGAAGCTGAACCGAGCCGCAGAACACGTGCAGACACTTCAAGTGGCTCACGATGAGTTTCTCGCGGATAAGCCCTACGCCTGTCGGCGCACCGTGGAGGGCGGTGCACGAGAGGATGAGGGAACCGATCACGTTTTCCGGTGGGAGCGCTACTCCCCGCCGCCAGACCGTCTCGGGCTGATTGTGGGCGATGCGATCCACAATGCTCGGTCCGCACTCGACCACTTGGCGGTGGCGCTCGCGGAACACGGGGCTGGAGTAGCTGGGGAAACGATGACCCGGCAGGAGGAGGCAGGAATCCAGTTCCCGATCGTCAGATGCCACGCAGATTTCGTGAAGCAGGAACGTCGAGGTCGTCTGCGGCATGTCGATAGCGCGGCCAGGGCACTCATCGAGGCGCGACAGCCATACCGGGTCTCCAGCGATCCCGAGCTGGCCCATCTCATGCGCATCAACCGCCTGGACAACACCGACAAGCACCGGGCTATCACGCCCGTCGCGCACGCCATCGACATCGGGATGATCGGATGGCCGCCCGATCTCGACGGCACCGAGCCACAGTTTCCACCCGGCCCACCCCCGCCGGGGCAGAGCTACGGAGAAGCGGGCACAGAAATCTTCCGGTTCACCTTCGCTTCGCCTCAGCGCGAAGTGGACGTGCAGTGCGAAGTCCGTTTCGGCGTGATCCTGTTCGACATGCGGCCCTTCCTCAGAATCTGGGTGCAGGTCGAGGAATGGATCAAGACCATGCGGCTGGTCGCCGAGGAAATCGCCGACCGATTCCTGCCGTAGGGGGCGCCCGAAAGATCAGTAGCTTGGGGCGACAAGCCTCAACGCGCCTTATACAGTCGAGGTCATGCCCCGAAGTCCTCGGGTAGCATCGAGGCCCCAGCGGCCAGCGGCCCGCGCCAGCCCGGCGCCTCCCCTGAACCCCGAGCCGAAGGGCGAGCGCCGCAAAGCTTTTCGGGTTCCAAGCCCCGCACTCAGCTTGCGT
Organism: uncultured Solirubrobacterales bacterium; assembly: GCA_963831945.1. GTDB lineage: Bacteria > Actinomycetota > Thermoleophilia > Solirubrobacterales > Solirubrobacteraceae > Palsa-744. The sequence continues at coordinate 1,493,460 of CAWHSC010000003.1, forward strand.
CGAGATCACCATTCGCTCGGAGCAGCTGCGCCGCGTAGCCGAGGGCGACGAGGCGTTCGTCGGTGATCCCGAGCGCGTCGCGTAGCTCGGCGACGAGCCGATGCTCGTGGGTGAGGTCGGAGTCCTGCGGCGCGACGGCCTCAAGCTCGATGAACGTCCCAAGCTGCTCGACCTCATCGAGATGGATGCGCACGCTCTGCCACAGCAGCAGACGGCGGCGCTTGACGACGACCCCGCGTATGCCGATCGCGGCGGCGAGCGCCTCACGCAACGCCGTACCATCGCTGACCTCAATGATCCGGTAGCGACTCTCGCGCTGCTGCGGTTCGCTGGCGCGCTCGAACTGGATCAGATGCGGACAACCGGGCTGCTCCTCGCGGAGCTTGAGCCCGCCGCGTGCGACCTCGAAGTAGGTATCGCGCTGCGCGATCATGCCGCTGTCCTCGGCCCCGAGCGCCCGGCATACCTCCAGCGACGCGGACGGGTCCGGGTCGCGTGCCTTCAGCTCGATGTTTCTCCGCGGTGGCTGCACGACGGTCGATCACGCCCTACACGGCTCGGCTCGGGTGTAGGCGACGCGCTCTGAGCCAGAGCACGAGGCCGCACAGCGCATAGAGGATGGCGATAGTGATGAGCGTGAACTTGATCGCCGAGCAGACGGCGGCGAACGGCGGGCGAAACTGCCACCGTCGCCGGCGAGCGACGGTCGGCCGGTCACGGACGCGATCATACGGGAGCGGTAGTCAATTGGCTGCCCCCTGCTCGTGCCCATCCGACAGCCCTCTCGGGGTGCATTCGGTCGCTGGGACCGGCTCCAGCGCAAGCGCGCCGACCCTTGGCGACCTTCGGGTTTTGGACCCCGAAAGCCGCTCACGCGCGAGCCTCGTGAGGTCTGGTTCGCACCGAAAGGCCCCCCTTTTGCGGGGCTGTGCGGGTCTCGCTCTCAGATTGGAGCACAAATTGGAACAATGGCCCAATTTGCGAACATGCCCTCGAAACAGAAAAACCCCGCGATTTGCAGGGCTTTTCCGAGTAGCGGGGGCGGGTTCTGTACGCATATCCCCGACCACCTCCACCGGCTGCGCGGGCACGCGTACCAGATCACGGAAGTGCGCAAGCTCCCATGAACAGGCCGATTGCCAGCCTTTTCGGGCCGCGAGATGCTCCTCGACAGCACGCTGGGGCATCAGCTTGGCCGGCCGCTCAAAGTCCCCCAAATCCCGCCCCTAAAGGCTTTCTAAAGATTTTAGCCGTCTGGAGACCTTCGGGTCGAACCCCGGCGGTTGCTCCGGCCGGGGGGGCCAGGCAAGCAGTCCGAGCTGCCCGACCTTCGGGTTCTCACCCCGACGCCGCCGTGCCTTCGACCCTTGCCGGCGCTGATGCAGCAGCGGCGGCGGTTGCTCCCGACCGGAAGCCAGTCCGTCAGCGCACGTCGGGCTCACTCAGGCACCCAGCGCGGGGTGGGGCGATGGGGTTCCGCCTCGTCCGCATAGGGCAGTGCAGGGCACTGTGCGGCGTCTGCGGCGGCGCCTCTCGGGCACCTCACTGCTCGGGCGGCCCGCGTGACGAAATCGTCCGCGACGATCAAGTGGATCGTCGTGGCACGCTCAAGTGTCGGCGGCGAGTCCCTCGGCGCGGTCGTCGGCACCCCCGCAGGGGCCCGATCGGCGCCCTGATCTACCGGCACAGGCCACGCGAGGAGCGGGCGCCGGCGTTAGGCTGACCGTCTCGTCTTGCCAGCGTCCGATCCGATGCCCGACTGGCCCCTCACCGCCCACGCCACCCACCCCGGCCGCGCGACATGAACTCGCCACCAGCCCCGCCCCCGTTGCCCGACTCCGGCCCGCCGCTCAGCGCGGGCCCACGACCACAGGAGCTGACGATCTTTCTGTCCTCCGGCGATGATGCCCTGAAGGCCCGCGACTGCATCGAGGGGCTCGTGGAACGGGTGTTCAACCCGCAGCTCCGTCGCACCAACGCCCCGTTCCGCTTTGCGGTCGAACGCTGGGAGCGCGAAGCCGCGCAGCGAAACCAGCCCGGCGAAGGCACCAATGACCGTTTCGTGAGGATGGCCCGCAAGGCCGACATGACCGTCGCGCTGCTGCTTGAGTGTCTGGGCTCCGGCACCCGCGAAGAGCTGCAGGCCGTCCTTGATGAGACGAACCGCCAGATCAAGCCGCTCTGGTTCGTCGCTCCTCACACCCACCCCGAAAGCGACGTCGCCACCTTCCTCGAGGAACACGCCGACACGCTCCTGCACGAGAAGCTCGGTGAGATCGGGTCAACCGAAAGCTGGGAGGGCATCGTGAAGGTCCTGCTCGCCCGCACCCTCGACGCCATGACCGGCGACGAGGAGGTCTACCGTGAACAGCGCTGAGCCGCTCCCCGCCGAGACCCTCGCCGCGCTCTTGTGGGATGCGCCGACGCTGCGCGCCGGCAGTCCGGGCGCACAGGCTTTCGCCAACGCGTTCGGCCCGCCGCCCTGGAATGAGCCGCCCCCGAACCTGGGCCTGCTCGCGGCGGCCGCGCACGCCGTGCAGCTTCACCGCGGCGGCGAGAGTGCCGACGCGCTCACCCTCATGCGTGCCCTCACTGAGCAGCCCGACGGGATGCTGCTCGGCCTGTGCCTGACCGGCTGGGCCGCACCGCCCGAGCAGGCCGCTCCGGCGCTGCACGACGCTGCGGGCCTGATCGACACGGCGTCCCCCGACCGTGAGACCAGGGCGCGGCTGTTGGCGAAGCTGGCGGGGCTCGCGCTGGACGCCCACGACCGCGTCCTGTACGAGCGCTGTGTGCGCCGGAGCATCGGGCTGGCCCCCGGCGGCTCGCTGCTGGCGTGGCATGTCGCGATCGACGCGCTCGACGAGGGGATCACGGTGCAGGAGCCTCCCGCCCAGCCCGTCAGCGGGCGCTATGACGTGTTGACGTCGCTGCCCTGGATGTGGGGTGCGGTCGCGGACGCCGCCGCCGAGATAGCCGAGGAGCGCGTGAAGGCGCGCGGCCGAAGCACCTGGAGCTACACCTGGCACGCCGGTCGCACGCCTCTGGATCAGATGCTCGCCGCGGAGGCCCAGGCGGGCTGGGCGGGCGTGCCTGGCATCCGCCGTGAGATCCGCATGCAGATCGGTGCGCACTTGATCACCGACGTCGCCCGCACCCGCCAAGACTGGCTGTACGGTCTGTACGCATGGATCACCGGCGGCGGCGGGCAGATCCCCCAGACGGTGGCGCTCGCCGAGCCACACCTCGACCCCGCCGCCGCCGCCGAGCTGCTGCGCGGCCTCGACAGCGATCTGTCCGTGCGTACCAGTCCGTATGCGCTCGCGGAAGCCGCGGACGCCCTCTGGGCGCTGATCCCTGACGAGCAGCTCGACTGGGTCTACGAGCACGTCACCCCTGACACGGAGAACATGATCCTCGCGCAGACCGCGCGGCGGCTGTGGGGCAAGCTTTGCTGGCGTGACCCCGAGCGCTTTTATCGCCACTGGGCCGCCCTGCCCGAGCATCCGGCGGGTGAGCAGCTAACGAGGACACAGCCCCAGCCGCTGCGGACGCTCAGCGAGGAGCAACGACTCCGCCTGCTGGTGGCCGCCGACGAGCAGCTGCAGCGCGACCCCGGCGCGGAGCTCGCGGTGCTCGCCGCCGGGCTGGCAGAAAGCGTCGACCGACCCGAGATCCTCACGCAGATCCGAGACCTTGAGCTCCCGATGGCCGCACTGGTCGAGCTGGCCGGAGAGCGCCCTGACCTGATCGACCACGAAGCGCTGTCCGCCGCAATCGCGGACCTGACCGGCCGTGTCCGGCGCGCGCGCGAGGAAGCGGGGGAGGGCCGCGTCCAGTTCGGCTCCGCGAGCGCGAGGGTGATGCTCGCCGAGGCGCTCGCTCTAACCCCGGCCGGAAACCGCGAGGCTGTCAAGCTGCTGCTGGACCTTGCGGAGGATTCTGGCTCGCCGGCGCAGCACATGTTCGAGGCGCGCGAGGCGCTGGTGATCCTCAAAGCAGCCAGCCTGCTGGACGAGGAGGACCGTGACCGTATCCGCGCGATGGCCGACACCCCGGGGACGCTGCTCTCACATGGCGAGTTCACCGCCCACGTGCTGGCCGCGCAGCGCCGCCGCATCCTCGCCCCCGACCTGAGCGCCGAGGACCGCACGCGTCTAGCGGTCGACACCCGCGACCCCGATGGCCGTGTTCGCCACATAGCGATCCTCACCGCCGCCACGGTCCTATCCGCCGACCCTGACCAGGGCGTCGGCTGGGCCCTCTTGAGCGGCCTGTTCGACCCGCAGGACGAGATAGTCCAGGCGGCGCTCGCCGCGGTCGCCCGCGGCGCTCTCGACGGCCTCCCGGATGCCCGCACGGTCGCCTGCGAGCGGGTGGCCCGCCTGTACGAGGGCACACAGTCTACGGTCCGCGAAACGGTCGTCCACACCGCCGCCCATCTCGCCGGCTACTCTGATCGTTTGCGCCGCCTGATCGCTGACGCCGCGTCCGACCCCTCCTGGCGAGTCCGCAGAGCCGCCGAGGAAGCTTCGGAGAAGATGAGCGCGTGAGCCGCGGCGAGCCCGGGGCAGGGGCGGGCCCCCGCAAACCATCGAGGGAGGACCGCGGAAAGGATGCGATCGAGAGTGGAGCTGTTCGAGCACCGCTTGCGATGACCGACAAAGAAATCGACGAGCTAGCAGGACTCGCTCGCTGAACGGCGTGCGGCGCTAGCCGGGGCGAGGGCTGGGGCAACGCAGTCCACCCGACGTGTCTGGGGAGTCGCAAGGCGATCGGCGTGGTGGGCTGACGGTGATCGTTTGCGACATGATTGTCGCTTCGCAAAGGGTCAGGAGTGACAGTGGCAGACAGGAACATGGAGCAGGGCGAGATCGTCACGGTCGAATTCGATCGCTCAATCGCCCAGCTTGGACGCGACCTCATTGAGGCCGGGCTGCTGGAGGGAGAGCTGGGTCAGGTCGCTCGTGTGCTGCCATCAGCCGAACGCCTCGATGCCGACTTTAGTGCTGGAAGCCTACTGGCCGAGTTCGTGGTCTCGGTGGCCGGTGGCGTGAGTTCGGGCGTGCTGGTCGAGCTGATCAAGGCTCGTCTGCTGCAGCCGAAGCAAGGCCTGCCACCCGCATCCGTGCAGCAGCTTACGAGCGGTCCTGGCGATCCGTCCATCCATCTTCGCGTGAGCGTCGAGGTCTGCGATGACGGTGCTGACCGTCGAGCTCCCGACTGAGACGGGGGGCGCCGAGCTCGTCATCGCTCTGGACGGGCAGGTAGTTCAAGCGTCTGGCCTTGACCTGGCGACGTCAGCGGGGTCGGCTCACGCGCACGTCTCGACTCTGCTCGCAAGCGGGACCTTCGGCGACGAGGTGGTGGGCGCTGATGACCACCTCGCTCGCCGATATGGATTTGAGCTCTGGACCTGGCTGACCAGCCAGCTCGACCAGGTGGCGGTCGACAGGTTCGTGACTGGGACGGGATCTGTGGTGCAGATCTGCGGTCCGCCCAGCCTACAGGCGCTGCACTGGGAGTTGCTGAACGCGGCGCCGATCTCACAGCCCGCGCGGTGGGTGGCCGAGACCATCGCCATCCGACGGGTGCTAAGCAACGCCTGCCTGCCGAAACGGGAGTCGCAGCTAGCGGATCGGCGAGTCGGCGATGTGGTGATCGTGAGCGCCCGGCCGTACCTAGACGAGGACATCGGCGCCGACCGGCCCGTCAGGCGGATCGGAGAAACGCTCGGCACCTCGGCGACGTTCCGCTGGCTCCCAGGCGCTCGACGCGAGACGCTTCGACGCGCCGCGAACGACCTGGTGCGCCCGTGGCTGCTTCATCTTGACATGCACGGGGTCCGCGCAACTAAGGTCGTGAGCGCCATCGGCGGCGCCATGATGGTGCCCCATCTCCTGCTTGAGTCCGAGCGCGGCGCCGACCCGGTGACGGTAGCCGAGCTCCTGCGGCTAATCGGCGGCGAGCCGCCTCGCCATCTCTTGCTCACGTCCTGCGAGAGCGATGCGACCGATGTCGGAGCCCCCGATGGATTCGCCGAGCAGGCATTGGGGCACGGCGTTGAGTCGGTCGTCATGGCTCGTCGGCGCCTGACTCCCAACGAGGTGGAGATCCTCTCTGAAGTGGTCCACGGCAGCGTGGCCGATGGGGCAAGCATCGATCAGGCCCTGCTGCGCGCGCGCCGATCGCTGATCAGCGCCGCGCGGTCCCCGAACGAGACCGCCGGGCGGATCGGCGGCTTCGCCTGGGCGGCGTTTACTCACTACGCTGCACCGGGCGCCGAGGCCGGGGGCGCGGCGGGGTCCTCGCCGCACGGCAGGCAGGCATCCTCGCAAGTCCCGGTGCCGCCGTTGCCGTCGGCGATCTCCGACGGGGTGGTCAACCGGCGCATCGCGGTGGTCCAGGTTGACGATCGTGATCATGCGGCGACCCTGATCGACGGGCTCGCTTGGTGGGCTGCCCGGCTCGCGGGGAACTTCAGGTTTCAACGGCCAGCACCACCCTCTAACGCGTCAGAGGCGGTCGAGGCTCTCTCGCCACCCGCTGACTTGCATCCGGTCGTGCGTTTTCACGACTGGCTGGCGCTGACCGCGCCGCAGCGTCTGCTGCCAAACGCCGAGGACCTGCGTTGGGCCATCTCGCCGGCGATGTTGGATCATGCAACGCCGGCTGTGACGGTTGACGTGATCGTCGTCGGCTGCGCCCATTCTCACGTAGTCGGGCCGCTGAGCGATCCGCGATTGACCACCTCGTCGCTGCGGCGATTCTCGGACTCGTCAGGATCGCTAGACGGCGCCGGCGCGCTGACGAGGTGGCTCGCCGGCGTCGATGAGCGACTTGCTCCAGGATGGTCGTTGCTCGCGCAAGACGACATCCCCGACCCCGCCTACGACAGCCTGCTCGCATCCATGGTCAGCGCGGCAGGCGGCGACGAGCAGCAGCTCTGGGCCGGTCTCACCTCGTGCTCCGCCGGCCTTTTGCGCAGGCACGGCCACCGGGTAGACGTGTTCGAGGCCGCTTTCGAGGGGCTGTCGCGCTTTGCCGACATCGCCTTCGACGTCGGTCTCGCTGTACGCACCGACGCCGGACGATGGCTACTGGATCGCTACCACCCACGCCTCGCGGCCGCGATCCAGCGGGCTGCGTTGCATCGCTCCGCGCGAAACCCTGGTCCGTGGCTGGACTGGGAGTTCCGGGTCGCCGCGACCGCGAAGGAGCTCACCTACGACCCGGATGGCTTCCTGCCGGACTACCGGACGCTGTCGGGGCGACTCGCGTGGCCGGACGTCGCGCTCGGCCCTGCCCTGGCAGAGACCACGGACCGCAATTACGTCGCGTACGCCATCGCGCGGCTTGCCGATAGCACGCCGCCGTCGACGTGGCATGGTCCCGTATCCCCGGGCGATCAGGTGCAGCAGGTCTTTGACCAGATCAATCAGCGTCGGCAGGCCGAGGAGCAGCGAAGACGCGACGCGCAGCCCGCGCCTAAACCCAGCGCTCAAATAACCACGCTCACCGGGTCGCCGGTCCGGCCCGACCTCGTCGGGGCCCTTCAGCACGCATTTGTTGACCTCAAGGAGCAAAGCCGGGCAGACCTGGCCTCAGCACTGCTGACCAACGGCCCGATCCCAGGTCTCGGGGTCTTGCAACCTCGGGAGATAGCACTGAACGCCATAGGGGACTCGTTCTTGGTTAGTGACGAACCGCCAGCGCGAGAGATCTTGCACCGGCTAAGCCAGGACTTCGCTTGGGCTGAGGATCGGGCCCACTTGTTCCTGGACGCGGGAGTCATGTTCACGCGACGCGGCTACACCCAACAGGGCGCAGCTTTTCTGGATACTGCGCTGCAGCTCAACATGTCCGCGGAGGGCGAGCACCCGGCCGGGCACTGTGTCGAGATCCTCACGATGCGCGCGCGGCGACACCGGGAAGCCGGCCGGTTAGTTGAATGGCGTCGCGACGTCCATCTTGCGGAGCGCTTCATGCTGACGAACCCGTGGTGGACATTCACGATCCACGTGACCAGCCTGATCGCTGAGCTGCGCGCGGCGGGACAGGTGGCCGACCGCCTGCGGTTGACCGCACATCTGATGCGTAGCTATCAGACCGCTGATTCGCCTCCCAGGTGGCTGACGCAGGAGCGGGCGCGCTCACTCGCCGAAGCGGGACGTACCACCGAGGCGGTCGAGCTCCTGCGCGCCATCGACACCGACGAGCTAGCCCCACGAACTCGCTCGATCATCGAGCTTGAGATTGCTCAGTGTGTCCAAGACGTCGATCCGCCTGGCGCGTTTGATCTCTATCTCCGGGTCGCGACCTATGCGACCGACACCGTCCTGGCGACGGCTCTCGACCGGGCGGGACGCGTTCGCCATCGGACAGGACACGAAACCGGCGCCTCCGACGTACAGGACGAGGCACTCGAGCTCCTGCGACGGGCGGCTTTAACTCCCGGCGGCGGCCTTGCCTCGATGGAAGCCTGCGTTGAGCTCTCCTGGCAGCTGTTGTTCGGACGTCACGGAGAAGAGGCACTCGGTTGGATCGATCGAGTCGGTGCCATCGACAAGTTCCCCGTCTTGACCCAGGTCGCGGCGCTGCGAGCGGGTGCGCTCTTGCGACTCGACAGACCTGATGAGGAGATCCGACCGCTGCTGCTAACCGCTTGGTGGGGGCATTCGGGGAGGACCTGGGTGAGGATGCGCGCGATCTTCGAGCAGGAGGGACACAGTCGCGTCCTATCGGAATCCTGGCACGAGTCTATGGAGCTCCAGCGCCGGTGGATCTTGGAGGGGGAGCCGGCGCCCCCTGCGGGCATCGACCTCACCCCACTGGCCTTCGCGGTCCATCGGCGCACGGTGGCGTTCTCTGAGCCCTTTGACCACCGGGAGTTCAACGATCAACGCCTTGAGAACCTGACCACCGCCGTGCTCGGCGATTGGTCGGCTTGGTCTCGGCTGGCCAATGACCTGTGGGACCGGGGAAGACTGCCCGAGGCTCTCATCTACTTCGATATGTGCCGCATCGGGCTCGAGAGCCATGGCGCTATGTCGTTCGACGAGCGGGTCCGATCAGCGCTGACGAGCAGCTTGTACTCGCTGGCCGTGCTGTGCCGGCGAACCGGGGACCGCGCCAACGCGCTGAAGTGGGGATCGCTGCTCATCCAGCGCCTCGAGGGTCTGACCGCCACGAGTGCCGATCAACGTACGCGGGCGAACGTCGACCAGCTCAGCCGCGTCTACCAGCTTGTCGGCAACCTGCACTACGACAGCGGGAATTTTATGGTCTCATTGACGTTTCACGCGCAAGCGTTGGCTGCTGAGTGCAGTGTGTCGGCCGACGAGATCGACGTCGACTCCCTGATCGAAGCCTCATCATCCGCGCCCGAGGCCTGGCAGGCAGTGCATGCCTTGTGCAATGTCGGCAACAGTCTCAGAGCGCTTGGACGGGACTCATCATTCTCGCGTGCCAGATATCGCGCGGTGATCCTGGCCGGAGAGCTTCAGGACCTTGAGACGCGCGCACGCCAGAGCGACGAGGCGTTCGTCCTAGACTCGATCCAACAGGGCTTCGTCCGGGACGTTCCTCGGCAGGTGCCGCTCGGTCGCGCGTTGCACGCCATCCGCTCGGCCTTGGCGAATGCCGGACCGTAACTCGCGGCGGCCCTTGCCCGTCGCAAAGCCCTCGGCTTGAAAGAGCGCGAGCGAATCGAGCCGAACTCTCGGCCGAAGTCGTGGACGAGACCCATGCGGAGAAGAGCGCGAGATCTGGGCGTATGCCGCGCTACTCGAGCTGGATGCAGCGCCACTGCGGGCGGCTCTGGAGGCCGCACCGCCATCAGATACCGACGACCCGGCCAACCTCCGCTGGCAGCTACACGTCCATGAGAAAGCCGACAATATGATGAGCACACCGCGACAGGCGAGCGATCTACTCGGAGAGCCACAGGAGCCCATCGCCCGACCCCGGGGAATCGGGCGTTATACGCCGACACGGCCGCGCGTCCCTGGGAACTTGGACCACAGACGAAGCGTCGCCGGGGTGCCGGCACAGGTTCGACGGTCGCCAGCCCAGGGCGCCGTAGCTGACCTCATCCTCCACTCGGCTCTACTGTTCACGGGATGCAACAGGTATCGCTGGGCGACTCAACCACGGGCTGGGCCCTCCTTGGCGCCGATCGCGTGACTGGGCAGGGCCAGGTCGTCCCTCGTCTCGCCTTCCAGATGCGCGCACGCACGCCCCGGGAACGTATGCAAGTCGAGATCCACCTCCTCCGCGCAGAGCTCACAATCGGCCAGGAGTGCCTCGGTGATGGCTTCCTCACCGGCATACCTCTCGCCCACGGCGAGAGATACATCACCCTTGAGATCCCGGTCAGCCGCCACGCCCTCGACTACCTTGATCGTATCTCCCTGATCGAGCGGGTCGACCTCGAGCTCAAGCTCACCGGGTGGTTGCGCGGCCGAGACGACAATGAGGACGGTCCGCGCTTCGTCGGCGGAGTGCAGCCGGGCGAATGGGTCTTCCAACACATCGGCGTCGCCCGTCAGACGACCCTCCCGTTCCAGGTCGCACGCAGCGACTGGTTCACGCATGTCCTCCAACCAATCGGGACGATCGAGTACATCTCCGCGGAGATCGCTCTGCCGACCGGAGATGCGGCGCTACGAGCCGCCGTCGACCAGATCGGAGAGGCCGAGCGTGCCTACGCCAACGGCAACGATCCAGCCGTGTTCCTGCACTGCCGAGCAGCCATCGATGCTCTACCGGGGGCCAAGCAGAACATCTTCGCCAGCCTTGCCAATCAAGACGAAGCCAAGCTACTGGACGACCTCATGCTTCAAGCAGGAAGATACTTCCACCACGGCCGACACGTAGTGACCGACGGTGACGAGCAAGGCGTCTTCCCGGTCGACCATCACGACGCGCGGTTCGCGCTCAACCTCGCCAAGCTCCTCATCGCCCACACCTCTCACGTCCTGGCCTCGTGAGCCGGGTTCGTTGCGCCTCTGCTTATGGCCCGGTTTTCTGATAGCAAGACTGCGAGTATCTACCGGCTCGTGGAGCGCTGGCGCGACGAGTGCCTAATCGGGGATGGCTCGCTGATCTTTGAAGGCGAGCGGCTCTGGACTGCGGAGGTCATTGGCGAGCTCTACCGGCGCTACAACGAGCACCCGCTTGATATTGAGGGTGATACTCGGCGATTCGACGAAAAGTTTCGCGAGCAGCTTGGAAGCGACCGTCAGGACGTGACGCGCCTGGGCGCTGAGGTGCTAGTCATTTATTTCTTGTTCGCAGAGACAGCCGTGAACGGGCCGCGCAAGCGCGAGCTGATCGCGGAGGTTCTGAGCTGGGGTGGAGATACTTTTGATGAGACCAGCGAGGTTGCCCGCGTCCTGGATGCCGGGATTGGTAATCCCGGCCAGGGTTACAACAACCTCCGCTGGAGGCATGTCGCCTACTTCGTGGCGTTCGCTCGCCGGTTCAAGGAGCTTGACGGCGAGCGCAAGAGGCTGCTGCTGCGTGACCCCTGGGAGTTCAAGGCGTGGCTGGTCGAGGGGGACGAAAGTGAGCAGATGGGACGTCATCTGCTGCTTCACCTGCTGTTCCCCGACTCCTATGAGAGCATCGCCAGTACCGAGCACAAGTACCGTATACGGGACGCCTTTGGCGCGCTCCTCACAAACCCGGATGACGACGTCGACAAGGCTCTCTTTGAAATCCGCGAGCGCATCAAAGAGCTGCTGCCCCAAGGGCAGCCGGACATTCCCGGGCACATCAACTTCTACTGGCCGCCGCTGCGTGAGGGCTGGGACCCAGAGGATCCCGGCGGGGACCCCGATGCTGCCCTCACGCACCTGGGGGCGCTGGAGTTCAAGCGCCAGGTCGTCCTGTATGGGCCACCGGGTACGGGTAAGACCTACGAGGCCAAGCAGCTGGCGGTTCGCCTCATCACTCATCAGGCGCTCGTGCGCTGGGGGCCTGCCGCGTTCCTGGAGAACACCGAGCGCATCGAGCAGGCGATCATGAATCAGGTGCGCCGCGTGCAGTTGCACCAGGCTTGGGGCTATGAGCAGTTCATCGGTGGCCTGAAGCTCGCCGAGAGCGGGGCTACCGAGCTTCAAGAAGGGTACCTACCCGAACTTGTACGTGAGATAGAGGGCAGCGTGACCGGCAGGGAGGATGAGCTTGCGCCTCTACCGTGGGTTCTAATCCTGGATGAGCTGAACCGCACCGATCTCAGCCGCCTGCTGGGTGAGGCGTTTTCCGCACTGGATGACCGGCAGGCGCCGATCGACCTCGCTGGTCTTGGCGATGAGCGTCAGCGTCGCACACTCACACTACCCGAGGATCTTTTCATCGTGGGGACGCTGAATCTCATCGACCAGAGCGTTGAAGCGCTCGACTTCGCGCTGCGCAGGCGCTTCCTTTGGCTCTACACAGGGTTTCGTGCGGAGATCATCCCCGAAGTCGTTGAGGAGAAGTGGAACGCGCTGGGCCTCACCAACCACCCCTTCGACCGGCTGCGCGAGGACGTGGACCGGCTCGCCGAGCGAGCCACAAAGTTGAATGCCGAGATACGCAACTCGCGCCTGCTCGGAGAGCAGTACGAAATCGGCCACACATACCTGTTCGACGTGGTCGGGTTCATCAAGAGCTGGCCGAAGGTCCGCCCACGAGGACAGCGACCCCAGCGATACCTGTGGAAAGACGGTAAACCGCAGCCCCCAGCGGTCGACCTCTGGCGATTCTCGCTCAAGCCATTGCTCGATGAGTACCTCGCGGGCATCGAGCCCGACGAACGCAACAGAGAGGTAACCCGACTACGCGCCGTGTTCCTCGACGGCAAGTAGCCACCGTGGCCGAGCCGCTCGTTGTCCACGATCTCTCCCCGTTCGGGGAGTTGGCTCCCGAGGATGAGCAGTGGCTGACGCTCCTACAGCGGCATATCCGCGTATCGGACCACCTCATCCGCCTCGGCGAAGCAGAAGACGCCGAGGAGGACTTCGTGGTCCGACGCGACCCCTACGGCCGCTGGCAAGCCGGCCGCTACATCGGTGAGATCGCATGGGAAGGGCGACGACTGGAGATACGACCGCGGCTCGGGGAGTTCGTTATCGAGCAGTGGCTAGGGGAGGCGCTCAATCTCATCGCGGTGCCGGAGACCAGCGCCCGTCAGCGCTCGGAGTCGTTTCTCGCTCGCCTGATGGGCGTGGTGTGGTGCCGCTCGCTTGCCCAGGCTTCCCGCCACGGACCGCCGGCCATCCGGCGAGAGTTCCGCCAGGAGGGCACCTACATACGCGGACGCCTCGACGTGGAGCGCACCGCGGAGCTGCGGGGCGCTGGTTCTCCCCACCTCGCATCGGTGCTCTCCCGCCGCGACCTCGACAACGACGTCAGCCGCACGCTCGTCGCGGCCGAGAGAGTTCTCACCCAGCGCATCGGCCACGACCAGTGGCGAACGCCGCGCGTGAAAGAGGTGCTCCCGCATCTGCAAGAGGCCGTTGGGGTGCGCCCGCGACTCCCCCGCCGTCGTGATCTGCAGCGCATCCGCTACACGCCCATCACACGGCCGTTCAAGGCGCTCGCCGACCTCTCCTGGCTGATCGCACAGCTTGAAGGGTTCAGCGCGTCCAGCGAGCACGGGCGCGCAAAGGGATTGCTGCTGGACGTGGCCGAGCTGTGGGAGCTCTTCGTGCTCGGCTGTATCCGCCGAGCTGCACCCGAGCTCGCTATCGAACACGGGACCGTCGCGTCAGATAGCACCTTCCTGATGCACAGCGACACGGACCCCGAACTCGGGCTGGGACGAATCAAGCCGGATGTGCTCATCTTCGACGGAGAGCGCCCGGTGGCCATCGCGGACGCAAAGTACAAGCGCCTGCTCGACGTGTGGCCCGAGCGACCTCGCGGCGTAGACCGGGCCGACCTCTACCAGCTCGCCTCCTACCTCTCGCGCTTCGCACCGACCGGGAGAGCGACGGGAATGCTTCTCTACCCGCAGGATCCAGAGCAGACCACTCCCGCAACCGCCGAGACACAAGGCCCTTGGCGAACCGAGGCCGGCAATGAAGTGCGCTTCGAGCGACTGCCGCTCAAACCAGAAGAAGCCATATCGGCGCTGCGACTTCTGCTTACACAGCCTGCCGCGACCTTGTGATCGTCGTGCAGGGCGGCGGGATGTTCCGTGGGGTGGAACTGAGGGATTCCCGCCGCCCTGCACGACGATCAGCAGGCCATTCGCTCATCGTGCGCCGAGGCTGTCCTTGGCATCTGCCACGAGATCGCTGCTGATGCGATCCCAGTCCTCCGAAGTCGCCGCATCGAGTACATCATCAGCCGGCATGGTGGCCTCCTTTAGCATCGGTTGTCTGCCGTCGCACACACGTAGCTCGATCCGCGAGGTATCTCAAGCTCGATTTCGAGTGCTGCCGAAGACGCTCGCGGTCGACCCACACCCCCTCGGTCGAGCCTCCGGCGGACGCGACGCCATGCGAGCGCTTCCTGGCCTAGCGGCGGTCGACCGGGAGAACGCGGATTCCCCATCGCCGCGCGGTGTTCAGCGTGCGGGGGAGCGCCTGGTTGAAGACGCGGCGCGCGAGCGGCGAGGCGTAGTAGTGGTTGCGCACCGCGAACAGCCAGTGCCCGCCGAGCCACGCCACAGCGCCGAGCACAGCGAGCAGTGCCGCGGACGGCGAGCCGGTCATGGCGGTCATAAGCAGCCCGCCTACCGCGAGGAGCGCCCCGCCGAGGCGCAGCACGACGCCCGCCAGCAGCCAAGCCGCGAGCGCGGCCAGCAGGACGCTCGCAAGGATGCTCAGCAGCCCAGTCATCGCTCGCAGACCCTCCTACTCATGCCGATCACCTCGGCCTGGATATCGGTCTCGCTCCTACTCGCGGCAGGCTGCTGGCGAGCCGGGCCCAGCGCTGGTGCTCCTCCTCGGTAGCTCACTGCTCGCACTCCCTTCCGTCGCTTCGGGCAAGGCGTGTGCGGCGCCATGCACACACGTCTAGCTCGATCCGCCGCGCAGCTCAAGTCCTTTCGCGGGAAGCGACAGCGGGCCGCAGAACTGGGCGGCGGGGCACACGGCGAGCCGTCTCGCCGAGCTACGCCGCGAGGGTCTGGAGCGCCCCGCCGGGGCTTTCCCGCCCCGGTGCGCGGATAGCTCCCCTGGGCCGGCGCCGGCACCTCCAAATCTTGTGCGGAAGGGACTTGAGCTTCCGCTCGGATCGAGCTACACGTCCACGTCCCCCGCCCGACAGACGCGACCAATCAAGGAGATTCTCGATGACCACTACCAAGAAAACAGCCCCCACGAAGCCCCCCGCGGACGGCAAGCTGCCCGCCGAGGAGGCTCTGCTGACGGCCCTGGCCGAGCAGCCGGACGCGACTGCGGTCGACCTCGCGGCCACCGCCGGCGTGGGCCGCTCGACCGCGAGCAAGACCCTCGCGCGGCTCGAGCAGGCCGGCGAAGTCCGCCGCAGCGAGGGCGGGCGAGACGGCAGGCGACGCCTGCCCGACCGCTGGGCTCTCGCCTCCGGCGAGCCCGGATCCGACGCGGCTCCCGTCGCAGCGACCGAGGCGCCCGCGCAGGGCACCGCGCCAGCCAAGGACACTGTGCGGGCCTCCGATGACGGTGAGCGTCTGAAGCCCGGCGAGCTGGATGGGCTGGTGCTCGACTACATGGAGAAGAACTCGGCCGAGCCGCTCGGTCCGACCGCGGTGGCGCGGGCGCTCGAGCGCTCCAGTGGCGCGGTGGGCAACTGCCTCGTTCGTCTGGCGCGGGCCAAGAAGGTGCGCGAGGTCAACGACCGCCCCCGCCGCTACCAGATCGCGTCCTGACCCGGGGGCGACGCCGTGCGAGTCCCCTGCCTTCCTCCGTGGCCAGGAGGAGGGCGAGGGACGACGCGCTCACGCCGAACGCCAGATGCTGGCGGGACATGGGACTCATCGGGTCAGAGCGTGTCCGTGGCGGATTCCGGTTCTCGCTCTGCCTCGCTCAAGGTCGCGCCGGGGGCCTTGAAGGCCGGACGCCGGGTTCTGCACAGACGGACTTGACGTCCCGCGTGGATCGAGCTATCGGTGTCGGCATCCAAACCAAACAGCGGCCGGGCGTGCGCTGGCGGCGCACCGCCCGGCCTATGGCACCGAAGACTGAGCCTTCGATGCCGCAGAGAACGGTATCCCGTGCTCTCGGGTGCTGTCGTGCGCGCTCGAACATGGGGGCTCTTCCGGTGCCTCGACCGGAAGGAGATTCCCGTGAACGCGAAGTTGACCATCCCCCCCGAGCTCGTCCCGCTGCTGCGCGACGGGCTCTTCTTCGACCTGCACGACCAACTCAGGGAGGCCGGCGCACTGGTCGAGCCCGGCGACCGGCAGGACATCCGCGCCGGGGTCGACGGGCGCCTCGCCCGCGCGCAGGCCACCCGGCGCCTGCTCGACGCGGTGGGCTGGTACGAGCCCGAGGAGGGTCCGCCGACGGTCGTGGTGGACGTGTGGGAGCACCGCGAGGCGCTGTTGCGGGCGCTTCAGACGCGCGTGGAGAGCGAGAATGGGGTGGCGGCGGACACGGCGGCGTCCGACGCGGAGAAAACCGTGGCGCAGGCGCGCGCCGAGCAGCTCGCGGACCTGATCCGGCGCGTCGAGGAAGTCGAGGTCGGGCCGGCGGAGCGCGAACCCCGGGACCCTGGGACCGAACGCCTGCTCGTGCAGCACCTGGTCTTCGTCGACCGTCCCGAGGGACGCACGCGCCGCGAACTGGAGACCTGCTTGCGGGACGTGGACCGCGAGGTCGTCGGGGATGCGCTGAGGGACCTGGAGGCCGCGGGCGTGGTGATCCTTGAAGGGAAGCGGGTGCGCCCATCGCGGTGCGCGCTGCGCCTGGACGCGCTGGGGGTGATCTGCCTGTGAGTGCGCTGACACCGATCGAGCAGGAGTTGGTCGCTCTCGGACGCGCCATCTGCCGGGAGCGCGAATGCAAGGGCATGACCGTGGCCGAGCTCGCCGAGGCGGCAGGCGTCACGCGGCGGCGTCTCGCCGCGCTTGAAGCCGGCCGCAACCGCGCGGTGTATGACCTGCTGGTCGCGGTGGCCGACGGGCTCGACGTCGACCTCGGGGCGCTCGTGAGCGGCGCCGAAGAGCTGGACCGGCAGGCCGCGGCCGGGAGGGAGGCGTGATGGTCGGGCATGACGGCGACGCCTACGCGGCCGAGCGCGCACGGCTGCTGCGGGCGTTCGGAACAAGACTGCGCGTCGAGCGCGACCGCCTGAACGTCTCGCAGGAAACGCTCGCGGAGATCGCCGCCGTCCACCGGACCCATCTCGCCGCGCTTGAGCGGGGGCGGCGGGAACCGCACCTGTCGATGCTGCTCGTCCTCGCGGACGCGCTGGAGGTCCCGCCGGGTACCCTGTTCGAGGGCCTGTTCGTGCCGAGGGAGCGCAAGGCCCCCACGCATTCCAAGGACGGGCGACCTACGCCCGGCCGCAAGAACCCCGCCGAGCCGGCGGAAGGGCTCGAAGGCAAGGCAGCGAACGGGCGGGCCGCGGCCGGAAGGGAGGCGTGATGATGGTCACGGTCCCCGCCGGACTCGTCAACCTCCTCCGCGAAGCGCTGGTGACAAGGCTCGCCAGGGCCGCGGAAAGGTTCGCAAGCGACGGATGCTCAAGCCCCGCCGCCGGCATCGACTGGCAGCTGCTGGAGCCCTTCGATGCGTACCGTGCGCTGCTGGAAAGCATCGGCGCGGAGCGGACGGCCCCGAAGGTGCAGATAGAGGTCGATCTGTCCGCGCACCGCTGGGCGTTGGAGTCGGCGCTGCGCGAACGGCTCGCCACAGAACGCCTGCTCGCCGCCACGAAACGCCGCTCGCCTGCGTCACCCGGCGGCCTGCCGCTGCACAAGTGGGTGAAGGCCAACGCCGAGGAGATCGAGGCGTTCATGGCTGGCTCGGGAGAGGAGCCGAGGATCGACTCGCTGGAGCTCAATCTCCTTCCGCCGGTCCGCGAACGCCTGCGGGAAGAAGGGGTCGACACGAGCGACGCCGAAGCGTTCTACAAGTTTGCGGTGCGGCAGGCAGCGCGCGGGAAGCCCGTGGCCGGGCCTGTTCCGCAGCCCCACCACCTGGAGATGCTGCGGCTGCGCATCCTGGACGGCCTGCCGCTGACGGAGATCAGCAAACGCGCCGGGGTCAACCCCGAGCGCGTACGCCAGGCTCTCAGCACCCACTTCGGCGTCCGCGGGAAGCCCGCCGCCGCGACGGCACGAACCGGCCGTCGGAGGGAACAATGACCGCGCGCCCCGTGAGTGTCGAGTTCGCGCAGCGTCTCCGCGAACTCCGGGCGGAGCACGGCATCTCTAGTGCGCTGCGCTCCGCGAGGCCGCTCCCGCCGCCGTCCTCGGTGCCGCAGGTATCGTGCCGTCCAGCGTCTCGCTGGGGTCGCTGCACAGGATCGGCAAGGTGTTCTCCCATGTCGGGAGGACGGCGAGCCAGAGCGACTCTGGCATCAGGACGAGCCCGGCGCGTTCGCGAGAGTCACCCGCAGCAGCAGAGCGCTGAGGGCCAGTAGGGCCGGACACGCCGAGCGTCGCCGTCGCGCGCCGCGCTGGCGATCAGGGACGGCGAGGGGCTCAGTGCCTTTAGCGAAGCGCTCGCCGCGAGAGCGCCACCCACGGGCTGGTGGCTGGCGACTGCTTGCGCTTCCACAGCAGCTCTAAGTCTGGTAGACGCCCCTCGACGAGGTTGCGGGCCTTCTCACGGGCCTTAGAGTCCTCGCTCCAGTCGTCGGCGTAGAGGCCGAGCAGGTCGAGCAGCTGCTCGGCAAAGGTCCGTAGGTCGGTGAGGCGCACGAGGCGCACGCGCTCAAGGCGCGCTGCCGCATTCGGCTCGATGCTCTCGTGCGGGGTCACGAGCAGCCCCCTCACCGGGACCTCACCGGAGATCGCCTGGGCTGCGCGGGTGGCTCCCTCGGCCTGGTTGACATCCTTGATTGAGGTGCTCATGGCCTGCGGGGCGAGCTTGACCTCGAACACCAGCCGCCGGGCGGGGCCGCTCAGCTCCCACAGCAGGTCATGCTCGCCTTGGGTGGCCTTGGGCGCGTGCACGCCGAGGCCGAGCATGCCGCCGAGCTCGACCAGGGCACGAGTGACGCGGTCGTGGGTCCCGTCGAGGTCGTCGAGTATCGCTGCCGAGAAGCGCTCAAGCTCGACGCCACGGCGGCGGTCAAGCAGCGCATCCCAGCTTGCGAACAGGGCATCGTTACCTGTGCCCTCCAACTTGGCCTGCGCGGCCGCGGCACGAGCCTGGGAGGCCCGCAGGCGAGAGAAGAACGTGTTCGCCCCGCCGCTTGAGATCGCCTCCGCGAGCGCCGCGGGCGCCTTGCGTCCGGCGGCGTCGTCGGCGAACGACTGCTGCGCGAGGGTCAAGGCGAGCGCGCGCATCGCAAACCAGAAGCCGCGAAGCTCTCCGGCCCCGTCGCTCTGGGCCCCGGCGCGGGCGAAGCTCTCCGCCGCGCCGCGGTAGTCCTCAGACCACAAGCGCAGCACGCCCTGTAGCTCATCCTCCGCTGGGGTGGAGACGCCCGTGTCCTTGGCAGACAGCGGGTCCGGCGGGTTCTCGGGTTCCTCGCCGTCGAGGAAGCGCAGGGCCTCGGCGACGGCGGTATCCGGGTCGCCGCTGCGGCGCACCGCCGCGAAGACATCGCCGCGGACCTCGGCGGGCAGCAGCGCCAGTCCGCGACGGTTGCCGAGCGCCGCGAAGAATCCCGGGTCCCACAGTAGGTAGGCGGCGCGGTCCCCCTCGCCGCGGTTGCAGCGGCCGAGCGCCTGCGCGACACGCTGGGCGAAGCGCGAGCGGGCAAACGGCGCATCGCGCAGGTAGGCGCTGACGAAGTCCTCCAGCTCGCTGGTGGCAACCGGGATCTCGGGCAGGATCTCGAGGCTGCAGGCCTCGGCGGGGAAGTCCATGCCGTCATAGCGCCCGGCGCACACGAGCTGGCCGTCGGCGTCGCCGGCAAAGTCCTCGGCGGCGCCGTTGTCGGCCTGCAGGCGGCGCACCTGCCCGAGCCCGGCGTCGGTGAGCGCCGCCTGCACCTGATCGGCCGTCGTCGAGCGGGCGCAGAGCCACAGCGCCTTTCGGGCCTCGCCGAGCAGCGGGCGCGCCTGGGCGATCAGCTCCGGGGCGGTCTGCTCCCGGTCGGGGCGCACGAGCGCGACGAAGCGCCGGCCTTGCCGAGGCGGGACGGCGGCGGTGATCCGCTGCGCGGGCGGGCATCCGATGCGCCGGCGCAGGTCCTCGAGGTCCCCGACGGTGGCGCTCAGGTACAGGCGACGCTCGGGCTCTGAGAAGTGCTCGATCGTCTGGCTCGGCGGGATCCAGGGGGCGATCGTCAGGCCGCGCGCAGACACGAGCCAGCAGCAGGCCTGCGCGCGGGTTCGTGTGCGCTGCCAGGCCCACCAGGCGGGGCTGCGCTCCGGCAGGTGGGCGTCGAGCAGGGCGCCCACCTCGCGGGCAACCTCGAGGGAGTCCAGCGGCGAGAGCATCTCGGCCGGCAGAGCCGGGAGGAGCCCGTCGAGCAGGTCGTTGATGATGCCGTAGTAGGGGAAGCGCGCCTGGATGCGGCGCAGCACCTTCGCGAACAGCTCATCGCCGGAGGTGATGAAGACGGTGAAGAAGTCGCGCAGTGGTCCCTCGGCGAGGTGGACGTCGTCCATCACGAGCAGCCCGGCCGGGCTCACGCCCGGGGACTCGTTGAGGTAGTTCCAGAAGTTCATCACGCCGATCGAGGTCGCGAACTCGTAGTCGGTCTTGCGGTCGTCGTGCCAGGTGCTCTTGGGGCCGTGGAAGGCGACGGCGGGGACGCCGAGACGGTCCGCCTCGGCCTTCACCTGGGCGGTCAGCTGCTTGGTGCCGGTGAGGTAGGCGACGGGCTGGGAGGTCCGCTGGCGATACTCCTCGCAGACGAGCAGCGCGGCGACGGTCTTACCGGAGCCGGTGGGCAGCTCGATCGCCGCGTCCCCGCTGAGTTCGCTGAGGCTGTGAAGAACCTCCCGTTGCCAGGCCCAGAGCTTTGGGAATGCGGCGGGCGCGAGGCGGGCGTAGGTGACGAGGTAGGGGTTGGCGCTTGCCGTGGAGGGCACAACGTGAGGTTAGCCTCACGCCACTCGTGGCGGTGAGCTCGTTGGCTACACGGTGACCGAGACGGGGACGCGTGCCACGAGTGGCGTGAGCACGTTGAAGTCGGCCTGGGCGAGCACGCGCTCATACAGGTCTGGGACTTTCGGGGCGCCCACGCTCATCAGCACCGCGACCTGCAGCTCGTCCGCCTCGGAGCGCCCGACGAGCTGACCGGCGGCGCGCTGATAGTAGGTCAGCCAGATCTCGGGACGGTTCAGGCTCGAGGCGCGCAGGGAGTCCTGGTAGAGCACGACCGTCTCCCACATGCCGGCTTCGCGGCGAACGTGCTCGCTGCGGATCGCGTTGCCGGAGCGGGTCTTGGCGTTGGTGGACAGGCGCCAGCCCTGCGCCACGTGCGCGGCGATGAGGTCCTTGTCGGTGACGGCGTCGACGTCGCGCGCGCGCCCGGCGGACGGATATGGGGGTTCCAGGCGGTAGCGGGCGATGTCGGGGCGGAACTGGACCTCGATGCCCGCGAGCGTGTACTCGGCGGCCTCCTTGGGGTCGACGGGCGTCAGGAAGGAGACGGTCCAGCGCACCCGCACATTGCCGGTGACGCCAGTCGGCGGGTAGGGCAGCGGATATGCCTGTGTGGCCCGCGCGTGAGCGTGTCGCTGATCAGGACGGTGACGGTCCCGTCGGGACACTGCAGCGGCGGCCGGTAGTCTTCGGCAAGGCGCCCGTAGCCGACCGCGTGAAGGTCGCGTGTGCCGGGGGTGAGCGTAGTGAGCGGCGAACGCGCGCAGCACGTTCGCGCTGCGGTAATGCTCGGCAGGCAGCTCGCCAGCAGGGTCGCAAGGCCACGCGCGGCGGCGGGCGTGGCGTAGCTCGTGCCGCAGCCGGCCTGGTAGGCGCCGCCGGGGGCGGCGCCGAGGAACCCCTCGCCGGCCGGGTTACCGCCGAAGCTCACGCCGAGCGGAGAGAGGCGCAGGCCGGGCCGACCGGGGCCCCAGCAGCTGTAGTCGCTGCGGCGGGGCGGACGGTGCGGGCGCGTCGCACGCGCCCACGCCGATCGCGTTGACGGCGTCGGCGGGCGCCTTGACACGGTCGAGGCCGAGCGGCGAGCGACGTTTGGCGCTGGTGCTCGTCGAGGTTGCCGACGGCGATCAGGAACGTGATGTCGTGTTCGTAGGCGAGCAGGTCGATTTCGGCGGTGAAGCGGTCGGGTTCGCTGTCCTCGTCGACGGGCTCATCGGGCCCGTAGCTGAGGCTCACGATCTTCCAGCGGGGGTTGTTCTGGATGCAGTCGGCGATCTGGTCCATCACCCAGTAGGGCTCCTCGCCGGCGGAGACATGGATCGGGCGTGGCAGGATGCGGAAATGGTCGACGTGGGCGGGTGGCGGTGCAAGCGGCTGGCCGGCGTGAGGTGCCCGTAAAGGACCGCGCTCGTGACGAGGCTGCCGTGCTGCTCGCCGAGGGGGTCGGCGGGCTGGTCGTCAGCTCCCGTGGGTGACGTAGGGGTCAAGCAGCGGGTGGCTCCCGGCGCCGCCGTCAAAGACCGCGATGCGCTCCGCGGGGCTGCTCGGGCGCGGGCGGGTTGAAAGACCGCGGTGGTTGACCGCGACCGAGCGCAGGCCGGAGGGGATGGCGCGCATGTCGGCATCGGGCGCAGCACGCGCAGGGGATTGAACTGGGCGAGCGCGTGCAGCGCCTCCTGCGGGGAGCTGACCGGCATGAACGTGAGCTGTCCGACGGTGCGGATGTAGCTGTCGTGCACCTCGCCGCCGTGGTCTTTGACGAGCGCCCGCCAGCGACCGATGACAGCTCGAGGGCGCTCTGGCTGATGTTGCCGGCGGCGTCGATCGCGGGGTGGAGGACGGCCTCCCATGTCTCGCTCGCCCACCTGCGCTCTCCTCGGCCTGATCGAGCGGCGCCTGCGGGCGTCGGTGCAGGACGCGGGCCTCTGTCGGGCAGGCAGAGCTCCTGGAGCTTTGTGAGATCCGCGAGGACGTTCTCCTCCGCGGCGGCGTCCTCGTCGCCGAGCAGGGCCTCCAGGCGATGAAGCGAGCGCTCGGTGGCTGCGAGCAGCAGGGTCTTGGTTGGCTGGTTCTCCTTCTGCTCGCGTGCGGTGCGCAGCGTGCCGGTGGCGGTGCGGGTGCCAAGCGCGATCAGGTCGGCGTCATCTCTCAGCCGGCGGGGGTGGTAGCTGGCAGCGAGGTAGTTCGGTAGCAGGGTCGCCTCGAGGATGACCCGCTCGCCGCGCAGGTGTCGCGGCATGGTCTGCGCGCGCTGGCGGATCTCCCGCGCGGCGGGCCCGAAGCGGATGCGGGCCTCGGCGAGGCTCTGCGGGTGGTACTTCTCGCCGGGTGCCCGGGCGGGCTGGGCCTCGCGCGCGAGGCGCTCGCCGCCGGCGAGCAGCGGACGCTCGGGCGGCGCGTTCTCGCCGGATCCAGCCATCACGCGGCCTGCGCGAGCGTGCCGGTGTCGAGCAGCCGCCCGACGGTCGTGTGCGAGCAGCCGAGCAGGTGGGCGATCGTCCTGCGGGGCAGCCCGGCGTGTTCGCTGGCGGCGCGGGCGAAGGAGGCCCTAGCCTGGCGCGGGAGGTTCTGCGGGTCGGCGGGCAGCGCCTCGCGCATGAGCGCGAGCGCCAGCGGCTCGCCTTCGAGGATGGTGTTGCGCACCGCGGCTCTGACGATCGCTGACAGAGCGGAGCCGGTGGCGCCGTCGGTGAGCGCGAGCAGCGTCTGCAGGGTCCCGCCGGGAATGTGGGCCTCGTGGGTTCGGCGAGCAGGGTCGTGATGATCGTGGCGCGCTCGGCGCGCGCCGGGTGCGGTGAGAGCGATGTGCGTCTCGAAGCGCCGTTCCAGGGCGTGGTCGAGCAGGCCGGGATGGTTGGTGGCGCCGATGATCAGTTTCCCTGCGGGCCAGCGGTCGAGCTCGACGAGCAGGGTGGTGACGAGCCGCTTGAGCTCGCCGACGTCGTGGGGGTCATCACGGCTCTTGCCGAATGCGTCGATCTCGTCGAGCAGCACGACGCAGGGCGTCTGCTGGGCCTCGCGCAGCGCTCCGGTGAGGTTTCGGGCGCTGTCGCCCAGTAGGCTCGTGACGATCTGCGAGGGCTCGATCGGACGCAGTGGCAGGTCGAGCTGATCGGCGATCCAGGCTGCGGTCATAGTCTTGCCGACGCCGGGTGGGCCGGAGAGGAGCAGTGAGCGGGTCGGGGCCAGGCCGCGTGGCGGCAAGCGCGTCGTGGCCTCGGTACTCGGCGATGACGCGTCCGATCGCGCGCTGCGACGGCGGGGCGAGGGTCGGCTCGGCTGGCGGGGAAACGTCTGGGGCGGCGGGGCGAGCGGTGTCTGGCGTGGTCGCTCCAGGAGGGTGGTGTGGCGGGTGCGCTTGGCCTGTTCGGGGGTGCTTGCGAGGCGGCGAGGATCTCGCCGCGCAGGGTCTCTGTGAGTCCGTTCGCGGCGAGCGGCAGGGGAGCCTACCCAGCGGCGCACGCGGCGGGTGATCGCCGGGGCATCGTTCTTGGCGGCGAGCCGGACATGTCGACCAGGACCGCGTCGAGGTTGGAGCTGCTTGCGGCTTGGCACGCTTCTGCGCTGACATGGTGTGAGCGTACCACCATGATCGGCCATAATAGTAGGCGCTACGGGCGTGGATGGAACATTGCTGGGCGATTCCTCCGATTGCGTTCCAGGATTTGCTGCGGGCGTGTCCGGCCTGCCGGCCGGGCCGGCGCGAGAGCGGTGGCAGACGGGAGCTCTGGGCGAAGCCGCAGGCACTGGAAGATGATCACCTGTGCGGCGGCGGCGTGCCCCGGCCACGGGCGGGCGCGGGCCGGCGCTCGCCGATTCCGGGGGGCCGTAGGTGGCGGCTGTCGGAGAGGCACGGGCTCACGGAGCGATACGGGCGCCCGAACCGCGGGCAGAGCGCCGGTGCGCACGGCGCCGTCCGGTCGGGGAGGCTCCGGAGCCGCGCGCGGTCAAGCTCAGGCGAGCAGCCGCTCGGCGGAGTCCTCGGCCTGCCTGGCGAGATCGCTGAGACGCCCGCCGATCTCTCGCAGACGCTCGGCCGCGCCGCCACGTGCGAGTGCGGAGGCGGCCGCGCTCGCGCCGCCGCCTATCAGATCACCGCGGAGAACCTGCAGGTAGGCGATCAGCGTGCGGTCGCCCGCCAGCTGCCCTGCGCGCTCGAGCAGCCGCAGGTTCACCGCAAAGCGGGGGTCCGCGGGGCCCGTCACCTCCAGATAGGGGGCGACGAATGCGCGACTAGCGTGCTGGTGGACGGAGCCTGCCTCGAGGAGCGCGTCCACTGCGTCCTGGGTGGAGAGGCGCTCGGCGCTCAGCGGCAGGGGCAGCGCCCGCGCCAACGGACGGTTACCCGCGCGTGGGCGCTGGCGCTGGCGGGAGCTGGCCTGCTCGAGCCGCGCCGTGTCCGGGTCGACGCTCCAGTGCGCTCCGTGGGCAGCAAGAGCACCGATCAGCCGATCACGCGGCTGACTATGGCGGGCGTGCCCGTCGGGGTAGTCGGCCAGGTAGCGGTCGCTGATGACAGCCGCGTCGAAGGGGCACGGAGCCTTTAGGGATCTGATGAAATCCCACTCCTCAGATTCACAGCGGAGATAGAAGCGGCCGCGCGACATAGCCGAGAAACTGTAGGCCAGCGCGCAGACGGCGCCGCGGGCGACGACCTCGCCCAGCAGCAGCCCTTGATACTCCTGGCGAGCTTCGATGAGCGTCGTCGGCAAGCCCTCCGCTGTGAGTGCCTGCGCGAGCACTTCGTTGGAGATGACCTCGCTGTCGACCAGCACTCCGTCGCAGTCGAAGATGACGAACTCTGAGTCGCCCATGCGGCTGGTCAGGCTATTAGGCGGTAGCCGACGCCGCGCACGTTGACCACGCACGGATCGTCGTCGTTGCCGCCTGCGCGGAGCTTGCCGCGCAGGCGGCTGGCGTGGCTGTCGAGGGTGCGGGTGTCGATCGCCTGCGGGTAGCCCCACACGTCACGCATCAGCTCCTGCTTGGTGTAGACGCGGCCGGGGTCGCGGGCGAGCTGGGCGAGCAGCCGGTACTCCAGGTGGCGCAGCTTCACCGTGCGGCCGTGGATGCTCACCGTGTGGGTGCGCTGGTCGATCACCAGCGCACCGACCTCGACGCGCTGCCCGAGGCTGCGCGTGCCCCGGACGCGGGCCAGAAGGGCGCGCAGCCGCGCTCGTAGCTCCAGGTAGCTCGCGGGCCGTTCGATGAAGTCGTCGGTGCCCGCGTCGAACGCTCGGAGCAGGTCGGGCTCTTCAGCTTGGGAGCTGACCACGATCACGGGAAGGTCCGCGGGCCAGGGCTTGCCCTCCCGGATCTCCGCGAGGAGCTCAGGCGCGGCGCTTGAGGGCTCGAGGTCGCCGAGCACCGCGAGCAGCGGCGGACGGTTGCGCGTCAGGACCCGCGCGTGCTCGGCGGTGCGAGCGAGCTGCGCCGGGTGGCCGTCGGCGGCGAGCTGGTTGGTGAGCGGTCGTCCGATCTCGGGGTCGTGCTCGACCACGAGAACCGGGGGCGTCTGCCCTGCCCCGTTCTCGCTGCTCATCGCCTCACCGTCACGCCTCGTCTTCGGTCGTGTCCAGCCCTTCCACCAGCTCGCCAGGCTTCACACCCAGGCCGCGAGCGAGACGCAGGATGCTCTTCAGCCGAGGCTCGCGCGCGCCTCGCTCGAAACGCCCGATTACCGTCGCGTGCAAGCCCACCCTACGCGCGAGGTCTTCCTGAGACATCCCGCGCGCCCTCCTCACCTCACGGAGCTGCTGCCCGAACGCGGCACACACCATCACGCCTCCCCCTCCGCTGCGGCTGCGCACACGAGCCATGCCGAGAGCGACCAGCTCCTGGTCAAACTCGGTCATCGTCTCCTCCTCCGGCGCTTCCGTGGCTCCACGGCCGTCGGATCATCGATCCGCGCGCGCAGCCAGTCGAGGTGTTCGTTGTAAGCCCGTTCCTTTACGGCGGGCGGCGGCCCGTTGAGCCCGAAGTAGACAGTGAGCAGTTGCTGTACTCGGCTCCCGGTGACGCCGGTCTGTTCACCGACCTCGCGCAGCGTAAACCCCTCCACCAGGCGCAGGCGCAGCATCTCCATGTGTCGCGCTTTCGGGACATGCCTAATCACGGGCTCGCGGCGCGCCGCTTGCCTCGCGGCGAACTCGTACAGTGCGCTCGCGTCCGTCGTGTCCACCCCGGCCGCCTGCAGGTGTTCGCGGGTTGGCGGCCGCAAATCAATCTCTACTCGTAGCCCAGCGAGGAATGCCTCGATCAGCTTGGCCTTGCGCTGCGCCCGCTCGTGCTGCTTGGCGCCGGCGGGTGTCGCGGGGACCTGCATGAGGTGGCGCTGGAGGTCCAGATGCTCTCGGAGCGCCGACTCCAACGCCCAGCCATACGCATGCAGATTCACCTCGACCTGCGCTGCTGGGACCGTCCGCTTGCAACCTATGCGCTCCAGCAACGCGCAGTAGGCGCGGAAGGGCTTCAGGAGCTCCGGGTCGATGCCGTCGCCCGGGTGGGAGTGACCGTCGTCCTGGATCGCCCCGGCGGCGTTGGCGAGCCTTTCCGTCAGCGCCTCACGCAGAAGGTTCACGAACCCGGCGGGAACCGTGACCGTGCTCTTACGCATTCCCCCTCGCTTTCACTTCGCGAGAGCGCCGGAGAGCGTCCGCCCTGAGGGCGCGGTCGGGCTCTTCACGGGCCTCCCTCATGTCAAGGCCCCCTGGCTCAGCAGGGTCGCTTCGATCTTGCCCTTGGCGTCGCAAGCGAAGTCGCGCAGCGCGAGCACCCGCCGGGTAGTCTCCTCGCGCACAGGCGGCTGCCCCTGCTTGGCGCGCCCGGCATCGACGTCCTCGGCTTCCCGAAGGTCGTCCTCTGCGACCTCCAGCGAAGCATCGAGCGCCTCTCCAAGCGCCCCGTGGTGCATGCGCAGATCAACCACGACCTTGACGGGCTCGCGGGGCTCGCCCCAGCCGATCAGATCAAGCAGCGCGCAGGCGCACTCAAAGCGCTCACGATCCTCCTCATACCACTCGGGGTGCCGCTCGCGCCCCGGCCGGTTGACGGCCTCTGACACCCCCTGCGCGGCGCCACCGAGCACCGTATGCAGCCCGCCACGCACACCGCCCACCTGCCCGGCCGGGATGACCATTCGATCCCCCCTCGATGCCGCGCCGAGCGCACGAGGCCGAATCTCCATATCCAAACCGAGCGTGTGAACGACGCGCAGCACCTCAGCCGGCGCAAGAGCGCTCTCGCCCTGCTCGAGCTCACCGAGGGCCACCTCGTCGACACCACTGAGGTCGGCCACCTGCTCGTGGGAGAGCCCGAGCTCGCGCAGCCTCCCGCGCAGCACCCGTCCGAGCTCCCCGGCCGAACGCACCAGCACAGAGCGATCGTCGTGCTGTAGGCGCCTGACCCGCTCCTCGGTGTCCGCCAGCAGTTCGCGCAGCGCGTCCGCACGCGCGATGATCGCCTCGCGCTTGGCTGGGTCCTTCTCCCGGCCCTCGCGCACATCCCCGAGCGCGCCCTCGGCGGCCTGCTGCGCGCCGCGCATCGCCGCGAGCAGCACCACCCTGTGTTCGCGGAGGTTGACCTGGACATCCGCCGGCGGGTCGCGCGCAACCCATCCGATCACGTCCAGCAACCGGCACACGGCGTTGAAATAGCTGCGGTGCTCCTGATAGGAGCCGGGCGGCTGCTGGCTTGCCGGCGAGATTGCGTCGGTCAGGGCATCGGTCGTGTCCCGAAGCTCGTCGCGTGCAGCTTCTCGCACGATGCCGATCAGCTCGGCGGGCACCGTCTGCATCACGCTCATGGGGGTCTCCCTTCCGGTCAGGACACCGGGAGCTGTGCCATCGATCGCGCGCGACGACAGCCCTTTCAGGGGGATACCGTTACTCGCGGCATCGAAGGTTTGCTCTTCGGTGCCATAGGTCGGGCGGGTGCCAACAACACCCGTCCGGCCGCTATTTGGTCTGGATGCCTACACGTCTAGCTCGATCCGCGAGGGACTTCAAGTCAACCCCCGAGAACCCAGCGAGCGGGCCCAACCGGATCACGCGGGAGCTCACTTGCTTGGCAGCGACCGCGCATAGGCCACGCCTCGGGCGACCCACCGTTCGAGCTGGGCCTTGGTTTTCAGACCCTCGGCGTCGACCCGCAGCCATCTTTGCATCACGCGTCCGCGCATCTCAAAGGGATGTGCGTGCGGCTTGCGCAGCAGCGCGTCGGTCTCGGCCGGGTCGACACGCAGCATCAGCCCGCCTTGGCCGCTGGCGCTCACGGACATGTTGCCGTTGATCAAGAACGCCAGGCCACCGAACATGCGCTGTTCGGTGACGCCGGGCTCCATCAGGACCAGCTCTCGGATTCGGTTGGCGAGATCCTCGTCGTACGCCACATGCGCATTATCCAGCTGGTGCCCAGGGCGGCTCAGTCCGAGCACTGCAAACGGTTAGGAGGCGTCGCGACCCGGCGATGGTTTGCAATACACGGTCGGCGCAGGCCGGCATGTAGGGCGCCGAGGCAACTTCGTTGGCGCTCGTGTGGTGTAGCCTGGATTAAGAGTTCGATGGGTACTGTTGATTTGCCCGTCTCGCGTGGTTTGCCGGCGCACTCGCCGCGGGAGGGGTTAGTGCGGCGCTTGCGGGCGCCGTGGCGTCGGGGTCCCTGGTCTTCGGGGGAGGTGGCGTTGGCGTTGCAGGCGCAGCGAGCCGAGCTGCTGCGGGCCGTCCGTACGCGCACGGACGCGGCCGGTGTGCCAGAGGACGTTCTTGAAGAGCTCGTAAACGAGGCAATTTGCGTCGTCGTGATGATGCGCCGGCCGATCGTGTGCGAGGAGCACCTGATGGGCGCGTTCTGGACGGCAGTGCGGTTGCTGCTGCGCCACTATCGTGAGGGCCGATATGGCCTGCGGGTCGGGAGCCGGCCGCGTGTCGAGTTCGAGGCGGTCGCTGTGCGGGCGGCGGCTGGCGACCCGGGGCCAGATGAGGTCGCGGAGTCGAAGGACCGTGTCGCACGGGCGGCCGATTTCGTGGCGCAGCTCAGCGAGTTCGAGAGGCAGGTCGTGGCGATCATGGCCGTGCGGGGAGTGGGTGCGAAGCTGACCGCCCGGGCCCTCGGGGTGCCTGTGAAGTCGGTTCGTGCCGCGGAGCGCTCGGCATGGAGCAAGCTGGACCGCGTCGCGGTGATCGCCGCGGCTGGCCGCCTGTGCGACTTCCGCGAGCGCGCGATCGCCGCATACGCGAGCGGATCCGCGCAGGGTGAGGATGAGCGTCTGGCGCGGGCGCACCTGGCGGCGTGCGCGTCGTGTCGAGGTTCGTATGCGCGGCTTGTGCGCGAGATGCGCAGCCGCGAGTTCCGGCGGAGTGCGGCGGCCGCGTTCCTACCCGCCCCTGTGCTTCCGCTTGGCCACCATGCTGGCTGGGTGGGCAGGCTCCTCGGGTACGGAGTGGATCGCGCAGTACCGGCCGGCGGTCCGGGCGAGCGAGCGGCCGAGGTGCTCGGCGGCGCGGGCATCGTGAAGGTCGCCGCCGCGGGCAGCGCGGTGGTGATGGCGACGGCCACGCTCGCGACCGGGATCCCCAAGCTGGTCGCACCTTCCCAGCACCACAAACCGAGTCCCCGACACGGGATGCCAGTGCGGCATAACGCGACAGCACTCGCCGCCTCCGGATATACAGGCGCATTCGTCGGAGCTGAGACCCAGGCGGCGGCCAGAGCGACCGCAAAGTCATCGGCGCCGACGGCACGGCATCCCGCAGGCACAAGCCACCTGACCCCGCGCGAGCACGCGGCGCTTGAGTTCGGCCCTCAGGGCTCCCCGTCGTCAGGTACTACCTCACACTCCACACAGGTACCCACAGCCTCCGCCGCATCGACTCATACGAGTTCGACGTCGAGCGTTTCCGGCGTCGAACGAAGTGAATCCTCCACCGGGGAAGGCGAATCCCAGGTCGACAACGGCAGCGCGAACCGGGCAGCACGAGAGTTCGGTCAGCCGTAACGGCCAGTCGGACAACGTGCTCGATCGATCTCCGCCCGCTGTCGGCCCGGGCGGTTCAGGGCAACGAGTCGGTAAAATGATGGTGGTGTGACTGTACGGTCCCGTAGACGTGTGCAAGTCGGTGGTACTCAAGGGCGTCTGCCTGGATTTGTCATGTATGGGTGTGTACGACGTTGATGAGAGATTCGATGCTCCGACTGAGCGTCTTTATCTCGATGATCGCCTTGTTGAGGACTTTGACGACGGTCGCGAGCGGTCTGCCGGTGGGCTGCTTGTCGCTCACATCGAGTGCGAGCGTCGGCGGCGGCCGTGGCTGCGCGCGGTCGTTTACACCCTCGGAGGGGTGCTTGTCGCGCTGGCGGTGTCTGTGGCCGTCAGGTCCAGGGGTGTGCGCGGACATGGCGCCGGCACTCCGGCGAAACGCGCAATGGGCTCACAGCGGCCGCAGCGGCATCAGAGAGTCGTGGATCTCCACAGACCGCCACGACCGATACACCGTGTCGCCCACCTGCATATTCATCACCGCCGGCGCAGGCAGAGCACGCGCCGGGTCTATCCATATACGCGCCTCCCGAGCACACCTGCGGTGCCGGTGGCTCCTGCGCAGACGCTGCCGGAGCCTGTTCGTCGGCCTGCTCCCCCGGCTCCTCGGGGCGAAGAGTTCGGGTTTGAGAGGTAGCGCGTCTATGGTGTCCGTGTCTGATGGTCTTTTGCGGCTCCTCGCTCGGCGTATGCACCTGTTGTCTGACCCGGTGCGGGTGCGGCTCTTGATGCGGCTGGAGGGCAGCGAGGCGTGTGTGCAGGAGCTCGCGGATGAGTTCGACACGACGCACCAGAGCGTGTCCCATCACCTCGGCGTGCTGTATCGCGACGGTGTGCTTTCGCGGCGCAAAGACGGGACGACTGCGTTCTATACCGTCTGTGACTTCGCCGCGTGCCGGGCGCTCGAGCAGGTGCTGGCGAGTGTGACTGCGCACGCGGAAGAGGTCGGCGAGCTCGCCGCCGCACGCTAGCGCGAGAGGTCAGCAAACCGGCTCTGTGCATCCGTGACGCTTCCGGGCGCACGCTTGTGCGTGGTCCGCAAATATGCGTTTGCGCATTTGCGCTTATGCGCATTGGTGTACTTGTAGTGTTTTCTGGCCGGGGCGCGTACGGTCGCCGTATGAGCTTTTTTCACTTCAAATGGCGCAGGTGGCTGGCGTGTGTCGTGTCGCTCGTGGTGGTGTGCTCGCTGGTGTTCTTCACCACGGATGCGTGGGCGGCCGGCACGAATGTCGGGCAGAACGTGGGGAACCTGTTGAAGGGTTACGCGGCGGAGCTGTACGGTGGGATCGTCGCGGCGTTCAGCCTCGTGTTTTTGTGGAACCGCCGGTATATCGAGCTCGCGACGTTTCTGTTCGCGGCGGTCGTGGTCGCATGGATGGTATTCGCGCCGGACCAGATCGGTAAAGCCGCTGAAGCATCGGCAAACAGATCTTCGGGTGAGCCGGTGGGCTGGTGAGTGATTCTCCCGCACCGATCCGCTCCTACCAGCGGATCTTCACCCCCGACCGGCGGATCTACCAGATCGACGGGCGACGCCTGCCCATCCCAGGCGGGGTGCCGTTGAACTGGCTGGGCTGGGCGTTCGGGGCGCTGCTGGTGATCCTGGTCCTCAGCAGCCGCTCGCTGCTGTTCACCGTGTGCGCGCGGGCGGTCGGCGCGCTGGTGGGCGCGGGCTCGCGTGGCTGGCGTGGCGCGCGTCGCTGCCGGGCGCGGCGGTGGCGGGCGCGGTGCAGGTGTGCGGGCTGCTTTTGGGGTGGGTGGACTGGCCGCTGCGGCTGGTTGTGCTGCCGGGGCTGGTCGCGACCGCTGCTGGGCAGCTCACCCCGGATGGCCGCTCGGCGCACCGCTATCTGATCTCGCGTGTAGCGGTGCGGCTGCGAGCGGCGCGCCGCTCGCTTGAGCGTCCGGTGATGGTCGATGGGCAGCGTGTTGAATGGGCGCCGCGGGTGTGGGTCGCACCTGACCATCACTCGCCGGTGCTTGACGCACGGCCGGGTGTCGCGGTCCCGCGCGGGTCGTGTTCGGCCGCCGGGTGGTGCTGACCCCGCGCCGCGGGCAGGCATGTGGTGCGCCCCGCGGAGGGGCACCGTATGCGCTCGCGCGGAGGTGCTCGCGGAGGTCGTGGAGCTCGGTGCCGGGCAGGTGTCTGGAGATCCGCCCGTGATGCGCTTCCCGATGCGCTACGCGCACGGGAACGTGCTCCTCGGCCGCGGGTGGGGAGGCCGCCGGGCTGTACCGGCTGGGGATGAGCTCCTACCCGTTTCTGCCGACGGGCGGGAAGTGGGCGCTACAGCGCCGCCTCGCAGCGGCTCGCGCACACGATCGCCGCGGACTTCTCGCTGTGGCGCGTGAGCCGCGCCTACCCCGCCGAGCGGTATGTCGAGCACACCCTCGGGCTGCTGGATGACCGCCACCAGGACCCCGAGGTATGGGGGGCGTTCCTGGAGGGTCACCGCGAGCGACTGCGCGCGCTCGGCTCGCACGTCCCCGAGGTGCTACCTCGCGGTCTCGCTGAAGCCGCGAGTGCACCGGCCGGGTTCGGCGCGGGGCTGTCTGCGCGCGAGTGACCGGGTCCGCGGCCGGGTCGAGGAGCTCGCGCGGGTCGGCTCAACGCGTCACCGATCCCCGCCGCGCGGCTGCGAGAGCTCACCGCGAGCGAGCAGCGCCTCTATGAGCGCCTGTCGCGGCGTGATCTCGCTGCGCCGCGCGCGGCACGATCGAGCTTCAGTGGCTGTTGCGGCGCGCCGCCGCGCGCGGTATCGGCGAGCCCGACCTTGACGGGCACTGGCAGCCGGCACGCGCTTGAGCATCCGCACCCGGCAGCTGGAGGAGGTGGCGTATGAGCCGCTCGGGGCGACGCTGTGGCGGTGCGCGAACTGCGCGATCACCGAGCACGAGCGGACACTGTGCGTCGACGGTGAGCGGGGCCGCTCTCACCAGGCGATGCTCGCGCTCGGCGCGCTCGCGCGACGCCCCGGCAGTTCCCCGGGCCGGCCGCGGAGCTGCTGTTCGCGCCCCTGGAGGGTGTCGGGTTCCCCGTCGACGCGGTGCTGCACGCGCGCTGGCTCTCGAACCGTGAAGCGCTGCGGCAGGTGCGCAAGCGGATCGCGGATGTCGAGAACGCCTACCGCGAGCAGCTTGAAGGGCTCCGCGTTCGGGCCGGGGCTGCAGGCCGAGGAGGACCGTGTGCTCGCGCGCGAGTACGAGGCGCAAGCTGCAGGCTGGCGCGCACCCCTCGATGCTCTAGGGGCTGGGTCGGCCTCGCGCTCGGCGCCCCCAGCCGAGGAGGAGCTCGAGCGCAGGGTCGCAGGCGCTGCGCGAGCAGCTACGGTGACATTCAACTGCACCGCCCCGCGGGTCTTCAGCACCAGCTGTTCTTCGATCATCTCCCGCGCCCCGACGGCGGTCTCACGCGCGACTATGCGCAGCAGCTCACCGTCGAGCAGTTCGGGGCGATGGTCGCGACGGCGACCCGCGCGGTTGGCTCACAGTGTGGCGCGTACCTCGGGTACACCCCGTCGGGAGTGCCGCGGCCGGTGCGGTATGACCCGGCGCAGGCGGCAAGGGAGAACCGTGCCTCCGCCGTGCTGCTGGTCGGGACGCTCGGGTCCGGCAAGACCGTTGCTGCGCAGACGATCGCGCTATGAGGGCGAGCGCCGCGGAAGCCTGGTCGTCGACTTCGACCCCAAGCCCGACCACGGGTGGCAGAACCTCCCCGAGCTCGAGGAGTTCTCTGCAGCTGCTTGAGCTCTCGGGCGACCCCTCCCAGCAGGGGCGCGCTCGACCCGCTGCTGATCGGTCTCGATGATATGCGCGAGGAGCTCGCGTGCTCCTACCTGCTCGAGCTGCTGCCGGGACCGCCGCCGCGTGGGAGAACGCGATCGGCCGCGCCGTCAAGGACACGGTACGGGAGGGCTCGCGCAGCCTGCTGCGCGTCGTTGAGCTGTTGTCGGGAGCGAGCAGGCAGCCGGCGAGGGAGGCGGGCGAGGCGCTTGAGGTGATCGCGACTTCGGCCTGGCGCGCCTGGGGTTCGGTGACGGGCAGGGACACGCTGCGTGAGGCGACGCGGTCGGTGACGACGATCCGGATGCCGGGGCTCTCGCTGCCGGACCCGGCCGCCTCCAGGGACACCTACACCCGCTCAGAGCGCGTGTCGGTCGCGACACTCGGCCTCGTCGCGGCGTATGCGCTGCGGCTGATCTCCCACGACCGCTCTCGGCACAAGGTCGTGCTGCTGGACGAGATCTGGTTCCTGCTGGCTCACCGCAGGGCCGCGCGATCATCAACCGGCTCGTGCGGCTGGGTCGCGCGTTCAACGCGACCCTTTTGCTCGGCACGCAGCGCGTCGCGGACCTCGGGGATCTCGCGGACCTGATCGGTGTCGTAGTTCGTCTTCGGCCAGGACTCCGACGCCAGCCGCCCGCCGCGCACTCGAGCTGATCGGCCTGGACGCGACACCCGGCTGGTGCGACTGCTGCGCGAGCTGCGCGGAGGGCCGCTGCCTGATGCGCGACCTCGACGGACGCGTCGGCGAGGTGCAGGTCGACCTCGTCTACCCCCAGCTGCTTGCAGGCGTTCGCGACCAGCCCCCGGGCAGCCCGCAGGAGGAGCGCCGCATGAGAACCCGCCGCCTGCTCCTCTTGCCGGCTCGCTGTGCGCACGGCGTGTGGTTCTCGCGGTCGCGCTCGTGGGCTCGCGGTGCTGCTGGTCGCCGCTCGCGGCGCCATCGGCGGGTGCGGGTGACGTGTACAGCAACATCGCGCCCGCGCCGCAGCTACCCCCGGGTGGGCTGATGGGCCGCTACCCGCTGGCCAACTACCAGCTCGACCAGTACTTCCCCGCGATCAGCGTCGGCGTGTTCTCCGGGGTCGATGCCTCCGGGCTGCTGCCGATGATCGCGTACTTCATCGCGCAGGTCATCTGGATGATCACGGCGTTCGTCGCCTACGCGGTGATCACGCTCTTCGCGTTCGCGTTCTCGCTCGACCTGGTGAACGGGAATGGCACTCCGGGGTCCGGTGCGCTCGCGCCCGTCTCGCAGGCGATCCACAACATCTACCGGGCACGTTCGGTCAGCCGTGGCTGATCGCGGCGGTCGTCGCTGGTCTCGATCTGGGCGATGTGGAAGGCGCTCATACAGCGCCGTTACACCGAGACCGCCGGCACGCTCGCCGTCTCGCTGTTGTACTGCGTCCTGGCGCTCGCGATCGTCACGCAGCCGCAGCGCACGATCGCGCCCGCGAGCCAGTACGCGAACAAGCTCTCCACCGCGCTGCTGTCCCTCACAAGCCAGGGCAACCTCACAGGCGAACAGGCCGCCAAGCAGGCCGCCGGGAACCAGCTCTTCTCGTTCCTGATTCTGCAGCCGTGGACGGTCCTTGAGTTCGGCGGGATCGAGCACTGCACCATGCAAGCCGCGGGGAAGACGGTCTCGGTCCCGGTGCGGCCGCTCAGCAGCAACCCCGTCGAAGAAGAGACGCTCTCAAGCCGGCTGCAGAACACCACCGAAATTCACGCGCCGGGCGGGAAGACGTGCATCAACGACGAGCTCAAGTACGCCCCGCATTTCCTCGCCTATCCCTTCCAGAGCAAGGAGCGCAACCACGAGTACGAAGCGCTCGAACACGGAGACGACTCGGACCTCCCCGAATCGGACCCCGCCAAGCACGACGGCAGCTACCCGCTTGGCCCCGCCGATGAGCCTGCCGCCGAAGCGTCCGGCAAGGGCGGCCAGTACGAGCGCCTGCTGCTCTCGCTCCTGATCCTTATTGGGGAGCTCGGCGCGTGGCTGTTGCTCGGCGCGCTCGCGGTCGGCGTGCTCATCGCCGGTGTCTTCCTGCTGATGACGCTCGCGTTCGCGCCGTTCGCCTTGGTGATCGGTGTGATCCCCGGGCGCGGCCATGAATTCTTCCGCGGCTGGCTCTCAAAGCTCGCGGGTTATCTGCTTCGGAAGGTCATCTACAGCGTGATCCTCGCGGTCGTCCTCGCGGTCTGCGCCGCGCTTGAGGACGCTACGAGCAACCTCGGGTGGCTGATGGCTTTCGGGTTGCAGGCGCTGTTCCTGTGGGCCGTGTTCGTTCAGCGCGACCGGATCGCCGGGGATCTTCTCGCCGCGACCGCCGGTGGCAACACCGGACGGGACGGGGTGGGCCGCTTGCAGTCCTTCTACTACGCCACCCGCCTCGCGCGGATGGCCGGACTGCACCGACACCGCACACCCGCGGCATCCAGCAGGGGGCACGGCCCTGACACGGCCGTGCCCCCTTCCAATCCGACCGAGGAGGCCACCGTGAACACGCCACCACCACCCCCCCGCGGGGTCAACGTCCCCGAACCCGGCGACGACGTTGACGAGCCGATCGCCTCAACCGAAGGCGGAGACATCCCCAGATCCGCCCTCGAACCCGACGACGACACGGACGAGCCGATCGCCTCGAGCGGCGACCCCGCGCCGGACCCCGATGAGGAGCCGGCATGAGCTGGCGAGTCGAACACGCAGACGCACTTTCGCTGCTGCGGGAGCTACCGGATAACTGGGCGCAGACGTGCGTCACGAGCCCGCCGCGCACCAGCGCTTCGCCGGCGTGCTCGCGGTCATTGCAGAGGTGCGTCGCGTGCTGCGCGAGGACGGCACGCTCTGGCTCTTCCAGCAGCCGGGCGAGCCGCTCCAGGACGCGCTGGCAGAGCTCGGTTTCCACGTGCAGAGCTCGCCGCGGTGGTCTGCGCCACTCGCGGTGAACGGGCGCGCGCGGCTGCTTCTGTTCACCAAGCAGAGCCGCTTCTTCTGCGACGCGCTGACGCTCGATCGACCAAGGCCGCGAGGGCTGTGCTGCGCAAGGGCCACACAGGGCGCTGCCCGTTGTGCTCAGCCGTTGCCGTGTGAGTCCAGCTGCGGTTGAGCTCACCAGGCGCTGCATGTTGGCGGGCTCCTCGCCGGTCGCGTGCGGGGTGTGCGGTGCCCCGTACAGACGTGCCCGCCCCGGTGAGAGCGCCCAGGGCGCGCGGCGAGCGACATGCGCCCACAACGACAAGAGCGGGCGCTGCCTGGTGCTCGACCCCTTCTGCGGGTCGGGGACGACCGGCGCGGCCGCGCACCGCCTCGGCCGCAGTTTCCTCGGGATCACAGACCGCTCGCACGGGGCGGTGAGCACCCCGATGAGCCCGGCGTGCCTCACGTCCGCTGCGTGACAGGCCGATCGCCGAGCGCGAGCGCCGCACCGCGCTCGCCACCGTCGCGGTGCTGCTCGCCGCCAGCACCATCGTGCTCGCGGCCACCAGGCCCACCGCGCAGCCTCGCCACCTCCCCCCACGCAAGCCCGCGGCGTCCCCCGCGAGCGCGTCGCGCCTCTCGACGCCCTCAGACCACGCGACCCCCTCGGTGTCTGTCGCACCCGTGGCCGCTCGCACCGCCCGAGGGTTCCTTGTCGGGTATCTCGCGTACCTGTACGGGCGAGCGCCGGCCACGGCAGTCAGGGATGCCACCCCGGTGCTGTTGCGCTCCCTGCGCGCCCACCCGCCGCTCGTCTCGCCCGCGATGCGCGCGCGCCATCCACGTGTCCTCTCGCTTCACACCACGCCGGTACCCGCTGGGCTCGTCGGGGTCAGCGCCCTCATCAACGACGGCGAACTCACCAGCTACCCCGTCGGAGTGCTCCTCACTCCCCGCAAGGGTGGGCTGCTCGTCAGTGCGGTAGAGGGCGCATGATGGGCGCGCAGCGACACGGCCGACGGATGGGACTGTGGCTTTCGCTCGCGGGGGTGTTCGGTGTCAGCGGCCTGCTGTTCATCGTGATCTTCGGGGTCGCCGCGGCGGTCCTCGGCGCGAGCTTCGCCGGCTGTGAGACCGGCAGCGAACCAGCCGACGCTGCGCAGGCGGGGCCCACACCCTCGTCCTACGCGCTGCAGAGCATCCCGCCCGGGCGCCTTGAGCTCTACCAGCAGGCCGGCGCCCGGTTTGACATCGACTGGAGCTTCCTCGCGTCGATCGGCGCGCAGGAGTGCAGCGGCGAATGCGCCGGGGTCAACAGCTCCGGGTGCGCCGGGCCGATGCAGATCGCCTACGTCCGCGGCAGCCCCTGCAGCCCAGGGTCGGGGCCGACCTTGTGGGAACGCTACGCCGTCTCCGCGCACCCCGGGCAGCCACCATCGATCAACGACCCCGCGGACGCGATCTACACCGCCGCGAGGATTCTCCGCCAAGACATGGGCGCCCCGCCTGATCGGCGGCTCCTACGCCAAATACCACCAGGCGGCCTGCAACTACTACGGCGCGTGCGCCGACTCGACCGTCGCCTACGCCGAAGAGGTCATGGCCCGCGCCGTGCAGTACGGGTTCACGGGCAGCGGAGCACCAGCACCGACGAGCCCGCAGCTCGCGCAGCCCGTGACCGCACAGGGCCAGTGCAGCGCGAGCGTCATCGCGCCGGAAGCCGCGAGCGCCTCCGCGATCGTCCGTGTCGCTGAAAGCCAGGTCGGCCAGGGCGAACACCCACCCGGCTCGGAATGCACGATCTACGGGCCGTGCGAGGAATGGTGCAGCCTGTTCGCCTCGTGGGTCTGGATGAAGTCGGGAGTTCCGCTCCCCGGCCCCACTGCGCGCTACGGGTACTCCGGCGCGCTCTACACCTGGGTCGCCGCAAACGGCGGGCACATACTCCCGCCCACCGCGAGGCCCTCACCCGGCGACACGGTCTTCTACGGCTCCGGGCCCGCGGAAAGCCTGCACGTCGGGATCGTCGTGCGCGTTCAAGCCGACGGGCAGATCACGACCGTCGAGGGCAACTACGCCGGGCACGTCAGCCGCGTCGGCCCATTCCCACCAAGCCACCCCGTTGGTGAGCGCGGCCCGATCTACGGGTATGCGCAGCCACCCGCATCCACTACGGGGAAGGCGTGAGCGCGATGGGCAAGCACACGCGGGCTGGCAGGAGCGCCTGCACGGGCGGGATCGTGGGTCCCTGTGTGGTTCCTGACCTGGTTCCCGAGGTGGTTCCTGACCTGGTTCCTGACCTGGTTCCTCACGGTCATGGTGCGGAACAGCCTGTATCGCTAGCGCTGATCGGGGGTTTCGCGCCCTTCGCGCCCGGCTACATCTATATATCCGTAGGGGTATCTCTATGAGGAGCACCACGCCCCAGGAGCGTGCGTCCGTTCTCGCCCTGGCGGGCGTGCCTCGGCCTGCACTGCTGCTCGCCCGGACGGTCGCGCCCGCGCTCGCCAGGCTCTCGCTGACCCCTCGACGTGGTAGCCGGGGTGTGGCCGGTCCTTGCCGCTGTCGTCGTGGTAGGTGCTGCGGCGCTTGGTGCTGCGGGTGGTGCTGGTGCGTCGGACGTCGCGCTCAAGGGTGCGTGTGGAGCTGCTGCCCTCCGAGGGGTTCGACCCGTCGGTCGAGGCGGTGGTGCGGTTCGCGTCGCAGCTTGCTCGCACCCGCCGGATGGTGCTCGGCTGGTTCGATCGGCCCGCCAGCGCGGTGCGTCTTGAGCTGGCGACGGGGGCGGATGGGCTCGTCCACTACACGGCCGAGGTTCCCCGCCGTGCGCTCCCGGCGTTGCAGGCGGCGCTCGGCGCCTACGACCAGCTCGAAGCCCGCCCCGTGCAGCCGGACGAGGCGGCTGCCTCGGCGGGCGTGGCGGCGGCGGTGGTGCGTGCCGAGCTTGTGCTCGCGCGTTCCTCGGCGTTGCCGCTCGCGGAGGTCGGTCTTGAGCCCGACCCGTTGCAGAGCTTCGCGGTCGGCGCTCTCGCGCACTAGGCAGAGCAGGGCGAGAGCGTGGTGGTCGCTCTTGACGTGATGCCCGCCGCGCCATATCAGCGTCGGCGTTTGCGCCGCCGGCTGCTGCGCGAAGCCGAACGCGGCCAGCCATCGCTCGCCTCGATGCTCGGCGAGGGGTCGGGGGGACCGGGGCGGATGAGTACCGCGCAGACGGCGGGCCGGCGTTTCGAGGGCCGGGCGCTCGATCGGAAGCTCGGTGGCGGCGAGCCGCTGTTCGGCCTGCAGCTTCTCGCCAGGGTGCAGGCGAGTAGCGCGTCCGCGGGCGCGGGAGCAGGTGCAGGCGCTGCTCTCGTGCTTCGATGCGTTCGCTGGGGAGAACCATCTTCGCGCGTCGTCGGGCTCGCGCTCGGCGGCATGGGGTTCCTCGGCTCGGACTTGCCGTGGCGGCGAGGGCGCTTCGACGCGCGGGTGCGTACTGGCCGGTTCGCTCCGCGCCGCCGTCGGCTGATTGGTGCGGGCGAGATCGCCGGGCTGCTGAAGCCGCCAACCGCTCACTGTGCGGCGGAGAACGTCGCGCGCTCGGGTGGGGTGATCCCGCCGCCGCCGGTCGGGCTGCCGACGTTCACCGGCCAGCAGTGATCTGATCCCGCTCGGCCGGGTGCACGATCGTGATGGGGAGCGGCTGGTCGGCGTGCGTGCCTCGGAGACGTTCTTCGCCTACATGGCGGGTCGCAGCCGCTACGGCAAGACCGAGACCGCGATCGGCCAGTTCGTTCACCTCGCCCGCTCGGGGCACGGCGGCCTGTTCCTGGACCCGCATGCGGACGCGATCCGGGAGATCAAGAAGTACCTCACCGGCAGCGAGTCCGCGAGCGGGTGATCGAGATCGACCTCTCCGACCCCGACCAGCGGGGCGCCCAGCCGACGTGGAACCTGTTCTGGCTCGAGCACCGCACGCCCGGGGAGGCCGCCGAGCCGGGTCGAGGCGTTCGTGGATGCGCTCGCCGCCGCGTTGCGCTGGGATGACCGCAACACCCGCGCGCTGAACATCGCTACGCAGTCCGCACAGGCGCTGGTCGAGCTCGCGCAGCGTCTGCCCGCAAAGCTCGCGCCGACGATCTTCCAGGTCCCCGCCCTGCTCTCCGATCCCGAGTGGCGCGAGGCCGCGCTCCCGCACCTCTCCAGCGGCACGGCGGGGTTCTTCCGCGATCGCTTCCCGCGCCTCGCACCCGACGCGGCGACCGCGGTGACGAACATCATTGACCGGCTGCGCGCGGCGCGGCAGGTCGCTGCGCTGCTCGGCAGCCCCGTCTCGACCTATGACTCCCAGCGCGCGATGCGCGAAGGGAAGATCGTGCTCGCGTGCCCGGGCTCGGGCTCCACCCGCGACCGGCTCGTAGCGAACCTCCTCGTCTACGACATGCTGCACGCCTTCAAGTTACGCGCCCGCCTCGCGCCGGAGAAGCGCCGGCCGTTCTGGTTGTTCCTGGACGAGCTCCAGACCTACGACGGGCCGAACCTCCCGATGCTGCTTGGAGCAGTCGGCGAAGTATGGCGGCCGCGCGTTCCTGTTCAACCAGAACCCCGAGCGGCTGAGCGATCCGACGTGGAACGCGGTCACTACCAACCGCTCGCACCTCTCCTCCACGACCGTCAACGCGAAGGCCGCGCAGATGATCACCCGCGAGTGGGCCGGGCAGATCGAACCCGACGTGCTGACCCGCCTCGAGCGTTTCACCTATCTCTCGCAGGTCACGCTCGGCACGCGCGCGAGCAAGCCATTTCTCGTGCACGGCGTCACCGCCCGCGAGCTGCACGCAGAGCACCGCGTCGACACCCCACCCGAAGCCCGAGCAGACCGGGGGGGGTGCTGTGCGGCGTCGCCCGATCGAGCAGACACTCAAACTGGTAGAAGGCGCATGACGAGCGGATCAAGAGCTGGCTTGAGCAGCACCGCCCGGCGCGCGAGCGCGAGTCAACCATCAGGTCCCACGCCTCGCCCGGTGGCGGGACACGGGTGCTGCACGCGCGGCTAGCCCGCCGGCCGGGGGCCCAAGTGAGCCCCGAGGACTTGCAGGCGATGCCACTCGCTGCCGGGGAAGTGCTGGAGAGCCTGTATGAGCACCGGCTTCTCTCTACCCAGCAGATCCACCGGATGCATACTCCCGACTCGGGGATCCGCTGGACACGAGAGGTACTGGCCGGGCTTCGCCGCCACGGCCTGGTGAGCTTCCTGCGCGTCGCCGAAGGAGGCGGCTGCGTCTACTTCCTCACCGCCCATGGCGCCCAGGCAGTCGAGCTGATCGCCACGCGCGCCCTTGGTCGCCGTAAGCTCATCACCTCCGAGCAGGCAGCCGGGCCGTTGCGCGCTCATACCCTCGCGGTCAACGAAACCGGGATCGCGTTCATGGAAGCCGCACGCGAGCACGGCGATGAGTTCGGCGCGCATGCTTGGCAGCACGAGATCGCTCACCCGACCGGCGCGCGCCGCAACGAACTACTGATCGCTGACGCGCTCCTCACCTATCTGCAGTATGCGCCCGAAGGGGAACTCATTTTCCACTGCCGGCTGCTTGAGCTCGACCGCGCCAACCTGCCAACCGAGGCGCTAGCCGGCAAACTCGCGCGCTACGCCCGCCTCTACCACTACACCCCCGCCACGGCAGAAGGCGCCCGCATGGCGAGCACGCTACAAGGTATTCCCCGACGTCATCTGCGTACTCGCCGGCGAGCACCAAGCCCGTGCTTGAGCGTCGTGCGCAGAGCGTGCTCGCGCTCTGCCGCGAGGACACGCGAACTGACGCAGCACCCCCGAGGTCGGGAATCTCGATCTGCCTACTCAGCGACCTCACCGCCCAAGGGCCGTTCGCCGCGATCTGGAAGCGCCCCGGAGATCAGCAGCGACTCGAATGGCTCGGGCACGCCACCCCAGGACAGAACCGAAACGATAGCCGAGGGATCACGGGTGAACCCAGGACAGCCCACCCAGCCGCTACGCGCCCTGGTACGTCTTCACCCCCACACAGTCGAGCGGCTCGCGGCGCGCACCGCCGAGCTCGTCACCGAGCACCTCGAGCACTCACAGCCCGCCGGCCGCAGCTGCCGGGGTTGTTGACGGCCGCCGAGGTCTCGGCGTGGTGGGGCGTACACCGCGGATGGATCTACGAGCACGCCAGGAGCTAGGCGCGATCCGCATCGGCACCGGGCAGCGCCCCCGGCTGCGCTTCGACCCCGAGCAGGTCACCCGCCGATTGGCCCGGCCACCCCAGCACCGTCCATACGTTCACCACCAGCGCCTCGCAACACCCAGCGACAGCCACCAAAGTGCATAGCACTAAACCCCAAAACAACCCAAACAAGAGGTTGACGCAATGTGTGACCCTACAACGCATGATGTACCCGAGATTGACACACAAATAGCTATCAGACCACTTG
This sequence comes from uncultured Solirubrobacterales bacterium, assembly GCA_963831945.1. Lineage (GTDB taxonomy): Bacteria > Actinomycetota > Thermoleophilia > Solirubrobacterales > Solirubrobacteraceae > Palsa-744. The sequence continues at coordinate 1,537,792 of CAWHSC010000003.1, forward strand.
AATGCGAGGAGGCACTCGCGCTGATGCAAAAGGGTGAATCACTGGACCCCGTCACACGCAAGCGTACAGCGATTCTCTTGGCATCCCTCGTCGGTTGCACAACGTCGCAGATAGCGGCAATGCACACGACCCAGTTATCAGAGGTGTGCAAGACGATCACTGACTACAACGAGTGCGGGATAGCCTCGCTGGACTTCCCAGCGTAGTCCCCAGCTCTCTGGCGGCGAAGGTCCGAGGGGCGCGGACGCCGGCTCACGGCAGCGCATGGAGCAACTACGCGCCTTCGCCGGAAGCACAACAGAAAAGTTTCTGACAAGAGCGGCATCCCCCGGCATCCCCGACAAAACGGGGCTTGCGTCTTCCCCGAAACAGAGCTACACCTACCCCTGCACCAAGTGCATTCGCACACCAAACCAACCACAACCAGAGGTTCAAGCAATGTACGCTCCTTTGATCCACAGTGACATACCCGTCACCGTAACTGGCGAGCTCGCCAGCGCACCCGCACGGAAGGACTCTCGGACTCCCTGATGACACCTGCTGGCTGCGGCCCGGAATAAACACCGGCCCCCGCACCCAAGCACTACCAGTCATCGCGCGGACGACGAGAGTCAAAGCACACTTGTGCTTTTCCGTGCGCGACGCGCTGGAGATGCTGTCAGCAGCTCAAGGGAGCCCGAACCAGAAAGGCAACACTATGGCTACCGAGAAGCGAACAAGCGAGCAGGGTAACGTGTTCAGCGTCACCACCATTCGCGAGTTCCTGCTGGCAGCACTCAACCACGACGCGGTCACTGACGCCGTAGACGCCATGCTCTATGAGCATGTCTTTCTCGGCCGGTTTCACCAGTCAGTGATCACCGAAAACCTTCGGCCGCTCATTATGGAGGTTCTCGAAGTCGCGACGTCGGCGGACTGGCAAAACGTTTCGGCCAAGCTCATCGAGGACGCCCGTGAGACATTCAAGGACGACCTTGAGGCTCTCGGGGATGACCTGGAGAGTCAGTCGTCACGTAGGACCGCACAGCGAGAGCCCGATCCAGGTGAGCTACGCGAAGAGCTAGCGGACCTCTACACCCACGACCTTCTCTCACCGAGCAAGGCTCGACGGGCGTGGAATCTCGTCCGAAAGCTCAGCAGGTTCACTGGGATCAGCCGGGAGACGATCCAGGCTGAGGCGACCGCCGACGCTGAGGCGATCCAGGCAGTACGCGAGTTCGACGCCGTCAGGGCAAATCAAAGCAGCGGACACACTCCGGCGCCTATCGACACGCCCGAGGTGATTGATGCCGGAACACCGCCGCTCATTGCAGCGCAGCGGATACTGCGCCATGTTATGGATAACGGCGGCACGGTCCACATCGAAGACACCAAAGGCAACGAGGTCGAAGGATGGGTAACTGGGCTCACCGAGGACGAAGTGTCCATACAGGTGCCCGGAACCAGCCAGGCCACCTACATACCCCTCGCCGAGATCGCGAGCCTGACCGAGACAGACATTGTCGTCAGGCCGCTCTTGCCCGGGGAGGCACTCGTCCTTCTGCAAAAGGGTGACGAGGGCCACTCGTTGGCGCGCAAGCGCGCGGCGATAATCCTAGCGTCGAACCTCGGATGCACCGTTACGCAGATTGTGGCGGCGCAAAAAGTCGAGGAGTCGTTCGCTCGCAAGGTAATCACCGATTTCAACGAGCGGGGCCTGGACTCGCTGGAGAGCAGTACCCCGACGACGACGATCACCCTGGACACGGGTCAGTTCAACTTGCTGATCAGTGGCCTCGGGCTCGCCAGGCTCGCCCTCAACGGTTGCGGGGACGAGTACGTCGGTTTCGCAGCAGACTACATGCAGCTTGCGGACGAGATCGTCGCACAGCTCCCTGGTGATGGACCCGCTCCGCGGGCAGCTCAGGAACGCCTGGCGATCCGGGAAGGACGCGCGATATCGATTCGTAAGCGGCGATAGCCCAAAGCAACGCGGCTTCCGCGCGGCGGGAGCTTGGCTCAAATAGCGAGCTGAGCTTCCGCCCGCGCGGAGTCTCACAAAGATACCGACGAGAGGTGAACATGCGACACGCTCCACGCACTCCCCGCTGGCAGATCAGGCACGCCGACTGCCTAAGGCGCTCCCCAAGCTCGACGCCGCGAGCGTCGAGGTCGTCATCACTGACCCGCCCTACGGCATCAACTTCAACAACATGGCGCTGGGATCGGCCCAGCCGCCTGGACCCGCGCACGAGTACCCGGCCGGCGGCGCACCCACCCGGACCCAAGCAGCGCATTTCAGACCTTCAGCGCACAGTGGAGCGGGAGTGCCTGCGCGTCCTGAAGCCCGGTGCTCACCTCGCCGCGTTCGCCGCACCGCGCACCTTTCACCTCCTGGCGCGCGGCCTGGAAGAAGCCGGCTTCGAACTGCGCGACGTGCTGATGTGGATTCACTCCCAGGGTTATCCGGCGTCCCGCGCGATGCCGGGCAGCCACACCGGGTGGGGAACCGGCCTGAAGCCCGCCTAGGAGCCGATCCTCCTCGCGCGCAAGCCCCTCGAAGGAACATCGATGAGACTCTCGCCCGGCACGCCACCGGCGCGTTGAACATCGACGCCTGCCGCATCAACGACGACGACCGCCGAGGACTGCCCCGGCGAAGGGCGGGCGCACGGCCATGCCCGTGCCGCCAGCCAGAGGGGCCGCTGGCCCGTCAACCTCGCCTTCTCCCACGACCAGCCTGCTGCCCCCGCCGCTGCGAACCCGACTGCCCTGTCGGATGCTCGGCGAGCGCCAGCGGTTCTTCTACGCCGCAAAGCCAGCCGCCGTGAGCGCGACGCCGGCTGCGAGCGCTACCCCGCGCGCACCGTGCAGACGTTCAAGATCGGCTCGGGGCCGCAAGTCCAGCGAGCAAGGCCGCCCCGTCGCCAACATCCACCCGACCGTCAAGCCGATCGAGCTGATGCGCTGGCTCGTGCGGCTGCTGACCCCGCCCGGCGGGCTCGTGCTCGACCCGTTCGCCGGCAGCGGCTCGACCGGCGCCGCCGCGATGCTCGAGGGCGCTCGCTTCCTCGGGATCGAGCGCGAACGCGACTACATCCCGATCGCGCGGGCGCGGATCAAGCACTGGGCGCACCAGGGCCGGGGGCGCGCGGCTGGACTTGAGATCCCTCGCGGATCGAGGTAGACATGGACGCATCGAACCGAGCCAGCCAACAGCCCGCTCCGGGACACGCCCGCAGACGCCCAGACTGCTCCCCTGCAACGAGCAAGCCACCCCGGTCAAGAGGCTCAACGAACTGCGGTCGGCAGGCCGCGGAGCCGCTCACGGTCGTCTTCAGGGTCGTTCCGCTGGAGGGCCCGGACACGGAGAAGCTCCGCAAACGCCAGCTCGCCATGATCGTGCGGCTGCTGCGACGCGCCATCGAGAGCAAGGCCGAAGGCGGCGCCTCAACGTCGCCGGGCACGACAGAGCTCCTGGATCAGGACACCGACGGGCTCCCATGACCGCAGGGCCCGCCGACCTCGAGAGGCGCCTCGGCTGGGAGCACCTGCAAAGCCCCGTCGGGGCCGATGAAGGGAGGCCGCGCCCATGAGGTTCGCGTACTTCGGTAGGACTTCCAGCGAGGACGCGCAGGACCCCTCGCTGTCGATTCCGCGCCAGTTGCGGACGTGCGATGAGATCGTGCGGCCTCTCGGCGATGAGATCGTCGCGCACTACTGGGACATCGAGAGCGGGCGCAAGAACCTCGCTGAGCGCGGCAACGGCGCCGACGGCTCGATGTTCAACATCTCGGTTCCCCGCGATGGCAGCATCACCGATCTGCTCCGCGACGCTGCCGGCGGACGCTTCGACGCGGTGATCGTGGAGAGCATCGACCGGCTCTCGCGGATGACTGCGGACGCCACGCGCGTCGAGCAGGAACTGGAGCGCCTCGGCGTAGGACTGTTCGCCGCGGATGAGCCGATGAGCACCAACGCGACCGCGATCCTCACTCGCCGCGTGAAGCAGGGTGTCGCTGAGTGGTACGTGCGGGACTTGATCGAGAAGAGCCGCCGCGGGATGGAGGAGAGCGTCCGCCAGGGCTGGCACACCGGCGGCCCGGTTCCCTACGGCTTCCAGCTTGAGGAGCACACCCACCCCAACCCGCACAAGGCGCGGGAAGGCAAGAAGAAGCACCGCCTCATCCCCGAACCGATCCGCGCCGCTGTCGTGCTGCTGATCTTCGAGGACTACTGCCTGCGCCAGCTCGGGATGGGCGCGATCTGCGACAAGCTCAACCGCGACCTGGAGCGCTACCCGCCACCGGCGCGTAACCCCAAGGACGAGAACGGGCTGCCCCCGACATGGAGCAAGTCACAGATCCAGGGGATGCTGCGCAACCCGAAGTACACCGGGTACAACGTCTGGAACCGCCACGACAAGCGCAAGGGACGGCCCCTGATCCGTCCCCGCGAGGAGTGGATCTGGAGCCCCACCCCCTCCCACGAGGCGATCGTGCCGAAGGAGCTGTTCGACACGGTCACCGAGCGCGCCAAGCGCAACGAAGTCCACCCCCGTCAGCGCGCGCCGCACACCTACCCGCAGCGCACCGAGCACCGCAAAGGACGCCTCTACCCGCTGCGGGGCCGCGTGCGCTGCGGCCTATGCGGCCGGCGGATGGAGGGCAGCCACCAGAAGGGCAACAACTGGTACCGCTGCCGCTTCGTCTACAACCGCGGCGCCATCGCCGCCGACGCCGCCGGGCACCCCCGCGCGCTCGGGATCAAGGAGGAGACCATCCTCGCCGAGCTGCAGGACTTCATGGGCAGGCGCCTCTTCGGCCCCGACCGGCTGCGCTTCCTACGCGCCGAGCTCGCCAAGTCCGTCGCCAGCGACTGGCAGGACCACGACGAGGAGCTGGCAAAGCTCGAGAAAGAGCGCGAGCAGCTACAGCGCTCCCTATACCGCCAGACCCTGCGCCTGGAGGAGCACGACGACCCCAGCCACCCCGTCGTTCAAGCCGCCAAGCAGCGCATCGAAGAGATCACCAGCCGCCACGCCGCGGTCCAGGAAGCCATCGACAACCTCAAAGGCGCCAAGCCGGTCGGTATCCGCCCCGACGAGATCGAGGCCATGCTCCAAGCCATCCCCGACCTACGCCCAACCCTCCGCAGCGCGGACGCCGCCGAACTCGCCGAAATCTGCGAGGTCTTCCAAATCACCGCCGTCTACGACAAGGCCGAAAGGACGATCGAACTATCCGCGACCATCCTCCCCGAACTCCTCCCAAAAGACCAAACCCCGACCTACACAGACGGCCCGGTCGGGGTATTCGTATATAGCGGGGGCGGGATTCGAACCCGCGACCTTCGGGTTATGAGCCCGATTTCTGCTCCCCGATGCGCTGAAACAGGCCCGAAACACTCGGCCTGATTGCCGCTCCAAGCCTAGCGATTTAGCTAGTTTGCTACCCCAGCCGCTACCCCGCCTCGATCTGCTACCCAACTGCTACCCCAAGGAGTATGATTCGGGTCAGCCCACAAAGAAGCCCCCGCGCGACTGTCATCGCCGAGGGCATGGACACACCGGAGGCCCGGCATGTCAGCACCAAATCCTACCGCCACAGTCTTTGTCCGCGAACAGCGCGGCCAGGCGTTCTACGAAGCCTTCTGGCGCTACAAGGGCAGGCAGCTAAAACGTCGCCTCGGCCCGGCATGGCTCGACCAGGACGCCGCCGGCGAGTGGACCGCTCGCAAAGGCCGCATCGCGGAGGGCTACCTCGATGAGCGCCGGGCGCACGTCGTCGCCGCCGAGCTGGTCGCCTCCCACGTTGAGCGGGCCGACAACGTGGAGCGCACCGAGCGCGAACGTCGCGCCAAGGGCGTCACCTTCCGCGAACTCGCGGGCGCGTACTTGGACTGGATGGCGAACGTCAAGGCCGCGAAGCCCTCGACGCTGCGGGACTACCGTTCGGTGCTCGCCGAGCCCGATCAGGCGTACAGGCGCGGCAAGGGCTCGACGCTCGGGCGCACCATGAAGGCCCTCGGTGACAGGGCCGCCCGCGAGATCACGACGCGGGACGTGGAGGCGCTCCTGGCATCGGTCGCCGCGGACGGGGTATCGCCGCGCACCGTGAACAAGGTCCGCGAAGTCATCAGAGCGATCTACAGCTTCGGCATGAGGAAGGCCACGTTCGGCCTCTCGGAGAACCCCGCCGCCGAAGCCGACAAGCGCGAAGCCCCGAAGCCCGGCCCGCTCGCCTACTACAGCGCCGAGGAGATCGAGGCGCTCGCGCGGGAGATGGAAGCCGGCAGCGAGCGCACGCAGGACGGCGAGGCCGTCCGGGTATCCGCATACGCAGGTCTTCGCCTCGGCGAGCTGCTCGCGCTCCGCTGGCGCGACGTGGACTTCGCCGGCAGCCGCATCACCGTAGGCCGCGCGCTCAGCGCCGGCGTAGAAACCTCCACGAAGTCCCGTCGCGTCCGCCAGGTACCGATGCCCGACCAGGCCGCCGCCGCCCTTGACCGCCTCAGTCGCCACGAGAACTTCACCGCCCCCGGCGAGCTTGTGTTCTGCGGACCCCTCGGACGCACCCTCGACGCCTCGGCGCTACGCCGGCGCTACCGGAAGGCGCAGGCCGCCGCAGGGCTCGCGCGGCTGCGCTGGCATGACCTCCGGCACACCTACGGCTCGCTGCTCGCCGCCGCCGGCGTGGACCTCGTGAAGATCAAGAGCGCGATGGGGCACAGCAACATCGCCACGACCGAGCGCTACCTCCACGCTCGCCCCGCGTCCGAGCAGGCCGCCGAGTTCACGCGGGCGTTTGCGCCCTCGATCGGCGACCCCGAGGCGGCGGTCGCGGTCGGTTGAGCGGGCGGCGGGCTGCTTCGTACGACGGCGGACGTGGAAGGCGGGACGTGGCAGGCGGCGCGCGCCCCTCGGTGCTCGGCTTCGACGGCTGCGGCCAGCTCGTCCAAGGCCACGCCGAGCGCGTCGGGTCGACGTGGCCGCCGGATGCCTCCGTGCCCCGCCGGCAAGTGCAAACATGACTTGCCTATGGCCTCTCAGCCCTCCAAGGAAGCGGTGAACCGCGCAGGAGCCCTCGTCGCTGCGCTGGTCGCCGTCTACAAGCGGGGCGATGCTGAGGAGTTAGAACGCCTCGAAGCCGACGAGGCGTCCCTCGATGCCGCCGGCGAACTCATCGACTGGTGGCGCAGCCTGCACGTCAAGCCGCTGACGTCTCTTAGCGCGAACCTCCGCTACTACCTGAAGCCGCATGGGCCGGTCGTCGTCGCGCAGCGGCTTAAGCGAGCGCCGACGATGATCGACAAGCTGCTGCGTGAGCCGACGATGAAACTGACGCAGATGGCGGACATCGGCGGATGCCGCGCGCTGCTCCAGGACCAAGCGGCTGTATACGGCGTCGCCAGGCATCTGCGCAGGAACTGGGAAGTCGAACGGACGCGAGACTACGCCGCCGAACCGAAGGATTCGGGTTACCGCGCCGTGCACCTGATCGTCCGCCGGAAAGGACGCCTGATCGAGGTTCAGCTCAGGACCCCGCTGCAGGACGCTTGGGCGAACCAGGTTGAGGAGGACTCTCGGCGTGTCGGACGTAATTTCAAGGGGGGCGAGGGCCAACAGGAGGTCCACAACTACTATGCTGTCGTCTCCGAGCTTCTCGCGCTCAGGGAACGGGACGCGGAGCCCGATGAGGATCTGAGGCAGCGTCTCCTAAGTGCCTACACCACGGCACAGCCCTATCTCACGCACGACTCGGGGGGAACACGATGAGTAACCCAGAGATCCGACACTTCCTCGTCATCTACGACATCCCAGCCCGTGAGGCCAACGTCGACGACAGCTTCGGCTCCGACTACGAGGCAGCGATCGAGGCGTATGCGCAAGCCGAGCGGCTCTACCACGGCCGCGACGACATCGAGGTCGTGCTCCTGGGCGCCGACTCGATCGAGACGATCGAGAAGACGCATTCGAGCTACTTCAGCACGCGCGCCGAGGGCTTCGAGCGGTTCTTCAACGTGCGCGACCTCGTGGCGTCTCTCCGGGAGTAAGCGCGCGCCCGTCTGCGCCGTCCGGGGCAGGTAGATCCGTCGTCCGGGCCGAGAACGGGGCGCAGCGCTGCGGAGGGCCTGCGGGGCGGATTCGGGGAGGGTTAGGGTGGGCGCGATGGCCTCCTCGGCGTCGATCGCCGCTCCCAACTCCGCGAACGTCACGCCGAGGGCGCGCACCACGGCGCGGACGGTCGCCCATGTCGGCGCGGAGCCGGCAAGCTCCAAGCGGGCGACGGGGCAGTAGACCATCCCGCGCTGGTCGCCCTCCTCTGCCGAGAAGAGCGAGACACGCTCGGGGATATGCAGCGAGCACTCATTGATCTCCCGCTCGCGGGTCTGGAAGTACTCCCAGACATCCACGGCGGCTACGCGCAGATCAGCGCTTGGCCGACACGCTCAGCGACCGGCCGGGGCTCGACGCCCGCGCCGTCGGTGAGACGCTGAATATCGTCCCGGAAGGCGGCCCATGCGTGCTGGTTGACGCGTGGGATGTCCAGCTTCTCGCCGACCATGTAGCGCGCGTAGAACTCCTCGGTGCTCATCCCGTACTCGCGCTCGAACTCGCGGATACCGCGATCGAGAGACTCGGCGTTGTAGTAGAGCCTCTGCACGGTCATCGCCTTCCTGCGTTAGAGCATCGGTCCGACCCGACTCTCCACAAGCCGCCGGACTGGTAGGTCCCTGAATCGCAAAGGCCGCCCGGAGGCGGCCTCGCATCCCTGCCGCCGAAGCAAACAGGGGGGGGTGGCGGCATGGTAGCGCCCGCCGGGGGCGCCCGTCAAGGGGCGTCCGGGAACGCCGCCCAGCGCCCGCTGGCCCGCGCCCCTCAATGCTCGGCTTCGACGGCCGCGCCGAGGTCGCCCATGCTCACCCCGAGCGCATTGGCGAGCTGGCGGACCGTCGGCCACGACGGCGATGTCTGCCCGCGCTCGATCCGCGAGTAGGTGTTGAGCGCGATACCTGCCGCCTGGGCCGTCGCTTCCTGCGATAGCCCGCGCGCCTCGCGCAGCCGACGCAGTACGGCTGGCAGAGCTTGATCCACAGGCTGATTCGGCGCAGGCATCCCCAAGCATGGTCGCGCGCGTCGCGCCTCCCGGTCTACGACAGTTATGTCTATACATTTCCGTTTCACCCTTGGAGGTGTATGCTGGCCGTACATAGACAAGTGCCCCCGCAGAGCAACGGCGACGTTGTGCTCGACGTAGAGCGTGCCGATGGCTGACGATCCACTGGAGCGATCCCGACCCGGATCGACAGAGACGAACTGAGACCCGCGAAGTGCTAGACCCGGGGCAGCTCGCCGGGCTATATCGGGCGCTGCGCAAGGCACGGGAAGACAGCAAGGATCAGGCCGGGGCGGCTGATCTCTACTACGGCGAGATGGAGATGCGGCGCCGGACTCCGATACCCAAGAAGCGGGGTCGTCTGCGGGCGTGTGCTGACAAATTCGTGATCTACGGGTATTGGCTGCTCGCGGGATATGGTCTGCGCGCAAGCAGGGCGGTCACGGCGTTGGCCGTGATGATCCTGCTCGTCGCTGCCCCACTCGCGTTGTGGGGTTTTCATCCGCCGAGAGCGTATCTGCGGTCGGTTCTGTTTGCCGCCCAGAGCAGCCTGACATTGGTGCATCCACCCGAAGCGCATCTATCCGCATCCGGGGAAGTCATCCAGATTGTCGTCAGACTCGCAGGCCCGGCACTCGTCGGGCTGGCGATTCTCTCGCTGCGTAGCCGGATCAAGCGGTAAGCGGTCGAGCCGACCGTTGCCAGCGTAGTGCCATCGCGCGGACAAGGAGGCGAAGCCGACGCCTCCGGTGAACGTAGCGGCGGCCACCCGGCCGCGACAACTCCCGCCGTTCAGGGTGCCCGTAGTCCTCGCGCGCCCTCAACCACCGACTCGCGCGTTCCCTCGGTGCTGCCGTTCGTTCGCGTTGCGTTCAGCGATCAACGAGCCCACTTGTCCGGCGCGGCGCCGGGCTGCCACGCCCGCGTGACGCCGCCGCCCTCCTGGCGAAGTTCCCGGCTGTAATCGGAGAGCTGCGCATGAAACGCCAGCTCGTGCCGTGGGTCCTCCGCCGCCTGGTCGATCCAGTCGCGCCACACCACGAGCGCGCACAGCACCTCGACGTGCGCGGCGTCCTCCCACCAGCCGTCTTTCAGGTGCGCCAGCTCCCGCGGATAGCGGCCATAGAGAGCCACGATCGAGCCCCACATGTAGGACCGCCATTCAGGGTCGCCGAGAACGGGTTCGATCCAGGGCGCGTTTCGATCCGGGGCCGTCGCCGGCGAGGAGGCCGAGATCGAGGAGTCATCGCGGCGGGGGTCCTTTCCCTCGGCGAGCCCGGCGCAAACCATCTGCGCCGCGACGCGCGACGCCGGTTCTCCGCGCTGTTCGGCGAGGGTCTCCAGTTGGGCCATTGTTGGGTCGGGCAGGGTGATCTTCATGCGGTAGCTCATCGGGCTCACCTCCGTCGTGATTGACGATCGCGCTGTTCGCGCCTCTCATGGTTAATGACCGTGAGATCGTCAAAACGGCCAAGCAGTTTGGGGCCACAAGTGGTCCCGCTCGGGACCCGATGCTTCTAGTCTGTGCAGTCGTTGGTGCTGTGGGGCGGGCGTGACCCGGGCCGCAGCCCGTCAGGCGAGCTGGCGTTCGGGCATCGCGGGCCGCCGGAGGTGGTGGACCAGCCTGTTGATGATGCGCGAGGTCGCGCCGCGGGCGAACCAGGAGGCCGCGAGGAGGCCGCGGCCGAAAGTCGTTGGCCGTTTGCCGGGAGTTGCGGTCAATAACAACATGAGCGCCTCCCTCCAAAGCGGAGTGCCGGCCCAAGCGGGCTCGACAGCGCACCGCCCCCTCACCGCCGCCGACGTGCTGAGCGCCCGCGAGGTCGCCGAGCTGCTGCACATGCCGACGAGCACGGTCGAACACCTCGCGCGCCAGGGCACCCTGCCGTCGCGCAAGATCGGGCGCAGGCGGCTCTTTGTGCGCCAGCACGTCGAAGCCGTGCTCCTCGGCGAAGCCGCGGAAACAGTCCCCGAGGATGGGTAAGTGCTACCCAAACCTGCTACCCCACCACGATATGAGCCGAACGCCGGGGCACTGTAGACAGCGAAAAGGCCCTGATTTCCGGGCCTTTTCTGGAGTAGCGGGGGCGGGATTCGAACCCGCGACCTTCGGGTTATGAGCCCGACGAGCTACCAGACTGCTCCACCCCGCGGCGGACCAACCAGTCTAGCAAAGGACTTCCGTCGCTGGCCGGTCAACCTGGCCACCCAAGCATCCCCCCAACCCCGCTGGACGTTCACGATCTTGGGGCGCCCGTTCCTGCGCAGCACCCCCAGCAGCGTGACCACTAGGCGGACGCCCCGTAGTCGTTCGTATCCAGCGCCCGGATCGCACCGAAGCCCGCGACCACCGCCACTCCGGCGCGCGAGGCCCTCGACGGCCGCCACAGGATCGCACCTGCCGTCCCCCGGAGGCTCCGGCTCACTCCGGAGGCGCCACCCCGCGCGGCTGGCTCACGACGACTCCTCGCCCCTTCGGACCGGCCGCTCTGCGGCCACGGTCCTCTCCTCCTCCTTCCCCGCAGACGGGGCCAGCGGGCGCCTCTATACCATCCCCGCCCATGCGCGTCGCCGTGGTGGACATCGGCACCAACTCCACCCGCCTGCTGCTCGCCGACGTCGAGCCCGAGGGGTCCGTGACCGAGCTCGTGCGCCTCTCCCGCGTCACCCGCCTCGGCGCGGGCGTGGACGCCCACGGGGGGCTCTCTCCCGAGGCCGTCGAGCGCACCTGCGCGGTGCTCGCCGACTACCGCGAGCTGATCGACCGCCACGGCTGCGAGGCCAACCTCGCCGTGCTCACCTCCGCCGTGCGCGACGCCTCCAACGGGGCCGCCTTCGCCGAGCGCGTGCGCCGCGACTACGGCCTCGACGCGCGCACCCTCTCCGGGGACGAGGAGGCCGCAGCTCACGTTCCTCGGCGCGATGTCCGACCGCGAGCCGACTCGCCGGAGCCCACCGTTGTGATCGACATCGGCGGCGGGCTCCACCGAGTTCGTCGTCGGGCACAACCACACCGCCGGCTTCCACGTCTCCCTGCAGGCGGGCGTCGTGCGCATGAGCGAACGCCACATCCACTCCGACCCTCCCGCCCCCGCGGAGCTGCAGAGCCTCGCGCTCGACACCCGCACGATCTACCTCGATGGCCTTCCCCCCGAGGAGCGCGCTCCCGTGCGGCACGGCATCGCCGTCGCCGGCACCGCCACCTCGGCGGCCGCGATCGACCTGGAGCTCGACCCCTACGACCCGCCCGCGTGCACCGCTACCCCCTGCTGCTCGCCACCGTCGAACTGCTGCTCGCCCGCCTCGCCGACATGACCGAAGCCCAGCGCCGCAATGTCGTCGGCCTGCACCCCGACCGCGCCCCCACGATCGTCGCCGGGATGGTCCTGCTCGGCGAGGCGATGCGCGCCTTCGAGCTCGACCGCGTGGAGGTCTCCGAGCACGACATCCTCCGCGGCGGCGCCCTGCGGCTCGCCGGGCTGGAGTGAGCCGCGCCGGCCTGCCCCGGCCGCGGCCTGGAGCGCCTGCCCGGATGCCCTGGGGCGTCCAGCGAGGCTCTCAGGGCAGCGTCGCGCAAGCTCGACCGAGTGCGAATCGCGTCCGCTGAAGCCTTCCAAAGAGTGGCGCAAATGGCTGATCTGAAATCTTTTTCGATTGGGGTTGCATTGGATTCCGATATCCGATACACTTTTTGGGAGGAGGTGTAGGACCTCGTGTCTTATGACTCCTCAGCCGGTCCATAGACCTGGGCGAACCTGCCGAGCAATCGGCATTCCCGCCGCCCGGGTCACCCTACCCCCGAGGCCTCTGAGGAACGTACCCCTGCCTGTCCCTCGAGGCCTACCTGAGGAAGCCGCCCCCTGCCGGGCGGCTTCCTCGCTTTAAGCGGCCGCTCTCGCCAAGGGCGTGCTGCCGCGCGCGAGGCGCGGTCGCAGGGTCGCGCGAGCCGCGAGGATGCGTGCGCCACCCACCCCGCCGGCGTGGTCGAGGCGCTACGCCAGGTTCGATCGGCGCGGGTACGCCACGCTCGGGTCTGTCAGCACGTTCACCAGCGCCGGGCGCCCCGCCGCGAGCGCCCGCTCCAGCGCGCCGCGCAGCTGCTCCGGGCGCTCCACCAGCTCGCCCTGGCAGCCCAGCGCCTCGCGCCACCAGGTCGTAGCGCGTACCCGGCCGCAGGTCGGCCGCCACCGAGTACCCGTAGAGGAACTCCATCGGGTGCTTCTCCAGGCCCCAGATGCCGTTGTTGCCGATCACCCCCACCACGTTCACGCCGTGGCGCGCCAGCGTGTCGACTCCATCCCCGCGAAGCCGAACGCCCCGTCGCCCAGCAGCAGCACCACCTGGCGCTCCGGGCCGCGCCAGCTTCGCCGCCAGCGCGTACCCCGGCCCGGCGCCCAGGCACCCGAACGGCCCCGGGTCCAGCCAGCACCCCGGCTCGAAGCTGTCCACCACGCGGCCGGCGTAGGAGACGAAGTCGCCGCCGTCGCCGATCACGATCGCGTCGCGATCCAGCACCTCCGGCCAGCTCGCCGTACACCCGCATCGGGTGCAGCGGCGCCCGCTCGTCCTCGAGCTCCGCCCGCTCGCCCTCGCGCAGCTGCGCCTCCGCCGCGCGCAGCTGCGCCACCCAGCGCTGCTCGGCGCTCTCGCCAGCGCCGCCGACGCGCCGCTCGCTCGCCGCCGCGCAGGTCGCGCAGCGTCTCGCTCAGCGACCCGTACAGCTCCACCGCCGAGCTCCCGCGGGTGCCGGCGCTGCGGGCTCCGCCACGTCGATCGCCACGATCTCCGTCTCCTCCCCAAACGCCCCCCCGAAGCCCAGCCGGAAGTCCATCGGCACCCCGACCACCAGCGCCACGTCCGCCTCCCGCAGCGCGCGGCTGCGCGTGCGCGAGAGAGTACAGCTCGTGGTCGGCCGCCACGCACCCCCGCGCGAGGCCGTTGAGGAACACCGGGATCCACAACGCCTCCGCCAGCTCCCGCAGCGCCACCTCGCCGTGGCCCCAGTAGAGGTCGGTGCCCGCCATGACCACCGGGCGCCGCGCGCCCCCCAGCAGCCTCCCGCCGCCTCGATCGCCTCCCCCGGCGCTCCCTTCGACGCCACTGCCCCCGTCGCTCCGCGCCCGCGCCTCGAGGTCCTCGGCCTCCATGAACACGTAGTCCAGCGGCAGGTCCACGAACGCCGGGCCCCCGTGCGGCGCGAGCGCCGCCGCGAACGCCTCCTCGACCAGCTCGGGGATCTCCGCCGCGCTCTGCGCCGTCGCCGCCAGCTTGCTCAGCGGTCGCACGAACGGCACGTGGTCGATCTCCTGCAGCGAGCCCTGGCCCCAGCGCCCCGCCGGCGCGCGCCCGCCGAGCACCACCATCGGCGAGTGGTTGGCCTGCGCGCTCGCCATCGCGCTCATCCCGTTGGTCACCCCCGGGCCCGCCGTCAGCGCGCACACGCCCACCTCGCGCGTCACCTTCGCCCAGCCCTCCGCCGCGAACGCCGCCGTCTGCTCGTGGCGCACGTCCACGATCTCGATCCCCTCCGCGCGGCAGCCGTCGTAGATCGAGAAGAGGTGGCCCCCCGACAGCGTGAACAGCCGGCTCACCCCGTGCGCCTTCAGGCGCCGCGCCACCAGGCGGCCCCCGTGGAACGTCGCCCGCTGCGGGGGTGTCTGCGTGCGCTCTGCGGCCATGCGGGTGCCTGCGACTCTACTCGCTGGCGGAGCCGCGCAGCGAAGGGCCTGTGCGGCAGACCCTCATGCCCGGGGTGGGAATCGAACCCACAAACCCTTGCGAGGCGCCGATTTTAAGTCGGCTGCGTATACCCGTTCCGCCACCCGGGCGCGGGGCCTCCTCTACCACGAACCCCTTGGCAAGTCTATGGGAGCGGGAGGCACGAGCGCCTCGCGGGCTCCGGCCCGGCCCTCGTACTTTTATCTTCCCTTGGGGGTATACGGGTAGAACACAGGCAGGAGCCCCACCAGCGACTCCCCAGGCCGCAACTAAGCGGTTGGTACCGTGTCTATAGGGCAGGCACAAGCCGCGAGAGGACCACCGTGGAGGTCACCGCACTAAAACCAGGCGTCGCACCCGGCCTGCGAGGGGCCAGCCCGCTGCTGCGCCTGCAGCCGGACGAGCGCCTGATCGCGCTGACCCGCCGCGGCCAGCACGCCGCCTTCGAGACGCTCTTCTCGCGCTACCACTCCCGCCTGCTCTCCTTCTGCCGGCACATGCTGGGCTCGCGCGAGGACGCCGAGGACGTCCTGCAGGAGGTGTTCGCCGCCGCCTTCAACGCGGTGCTCGCCGACGAGCGCCCGATCAACGTGCGGCCGTGGCTGTACCGGATCGCGCGCAACCGCTCGCTCAACCACCTGCGCCGCGCCTCCGCGATCGGCGTGGACTCGATGGACATCCACTTCGCCGAGCACGGCCTCTCCACCGGCGATCAGGTGCTGCGCCGCGAGAGCTTCCGCCAGCTGATCGGCGACGTCCAGCAGCTGCCCGAGACCCAGCGCACCGCGCTGCTGCTGCGCGAGATCGACGCGCTCTCCTACGAGCAGATCGCGCTCGCGATGGACACCACCGTGCCCTCGGTGAAGTCGCTGCTCGTGCGCGCCCGCATCTCCCTCGCGGAGGCCGCCGAGGCGCGCAAGCTCAGCTGCGAGGAGGTGCGCGGCGAGCTCGGGCGAAGTCGCGGAGGGCCTCGTCAAGATCAGCCCCCCCGCGCGCCGCCACCTGCGCGACTGCGAACGCTGCCGCACGTTCCGCAAGCTGCTCAAGGACAACAACCACGCGCTCGCCGCCATCTTCCCCGTCGGGCCGCTGCTGCTGCTCAAGCGCCTCGTCCTCGGCAAGCTCGGCGCCTCCGCCGGCGCCGGCCACGCCGCCGGCGCCGGGGGCGCCGGTGCCGGGGTCGGCGCCGCGGGCGGAGCGACCGGAGGGGCCGGCGCCGCCGGGCGGCGCAGCGGGCGGCCTGCTCACGGCGGGCGCCGGGCGCCGGGGCCGCCGGCGGGCGCGAGCGCCGCGGGGGCCTCGTGACCGCGGGCGCCGGAGCGATCGCCACGAAGGCCGCCGCCACGCTGGCCGCCGCCGCGCTCGTCACCGCCGGCGCGGTCGCCGTCAGCCGGTCGCACCATGTCCGCCGTCCACCACCGCGCACACCGGCGCGGTCGCCTCGGCTGCCCCGGCCGCCGCCCGCTCCGCCCCGCTGGTCGTGCGCTCGGCGCCGCAGCCGATCGCTCCAGCGCCCCAGCCGCCACCGTGGCCGGCGCCGCGCAGTCGCGACGCGCCGCGTCCACCGTCCACTCGCAGCCCAAGTCCAGCCGCGCACGGCGCCGCCGAGCGCGCGCTGCATCCGCCGAACCCCGACGCCGGCGACGCCCACATGCCGCCCGCCGCCGTCGTGCCCGCCGTCGCGCGCCCGCGCCCAGCCGCCGGCGGCGCCAGCCGGCGGTCGTGCAGGTCACCACCGAGACCACCCAGCTCCCGGCCGCCGGCACCACCAGCACTCCCGCGACGCCGCCGTGCCAGCCGAAGCCGCCACCCCGCGCCTCGACGCACGGGCACCGACCACCACCACGCCGCCGCCACCGCCGGCGAATCGACGGCAACCGGACCAGCCCGCCAGCCGGCGAACCGGCCCCGGTGACCACTCGCCCGATCCGGCGGCGCCCGCCGGTGGAGGCGATCACGGCGCACTGGCAGGCACTGGGGCCGAAGAAGGCTCCCCCGAAGACGGCGGCGACGCCCGCCGCGCCCGTAGCGGCTATTCGAGCGCGAACGTCCCCAGCGGTTCTTCCAGCGCGCCTTTGACGCCCACGTCCAGCGGCGAGGTCACCTGGCGGTTGCCCGCGACGGCGGTGAGCATCGCGATCTCAACGCCCCGGCGCGCGCCCGGCCGCTCGGGCAGCAGCAGCACGTTGCGCCCGTACATCTCCCGCCCCCGCACGCGCGGTGGTGTAGAAGACGTTGTAGGTGGCGTACTGGACACCGCGTCGATCTGCGTGCTGCCCTGCCCGCGCAGCACGAACCCGCTCTGCCCCGGGGCGCGCGCGGCGGCGAGGCGGGGGATGTAGCCCGCTGCGTACAGCGCCAGCGCCGCGCCCGAGCGCCCCCCGCGGTAGGGGGGCAGCACGAGAGGCCCCACCGCGAAGGAGTCCTCCAGCCGGCCATCCACGCACGCGCTGCACCCTCGCGTACCCCCCGGGGGCCGGGCTCGTGCGGTAGAGCCCCCCGTAGCTGAAGCTGAACGGCACCGGCCCCCCGTGGGAGACCGTGGGGCTCGCGAGCGTCAGCGCAGTGCCCGCGATCGCCGCCACCAGCAGCGCCGCCACCGTCACCCACAGCAGGCGCACCCCCGCGAGGCGCGCCGCCAGCGGGGCGCGAGCAGCTCGCCGAGCGTCGGGCC
This sequence comes from uncultured Solirubrobacterales bacterium, assembly GCA_963831945.1. Classification (GTDB taxonomy): domain Bacteria; phylum Actinomycetota; class Thermoleophilia; order Solirubrobacterales; family Solirubrobacteraceae; genus Palsa-744. The sequence goes on from CAWHSC010000003.1 coordinate 1,555,282, forward strand.
GTACTCGCTCTTGAGAGGCAGCGCGGGCATCGCGCCTGAGCCTACCCCGAGGGTCGGGGCTCGGTGAGTGGTGGCGGAGCTGGTACCCGCACGGGCCGGTGCGATGATGGCAATCGGCAGATCGGCAGATCGGCAGATCGGCAATCGGCAGATCGGCAGATCGCATCGCAGATCGGCAACCGGCAGATCGGCAATCAGCAGATCGGCAACCGGCATGCGGCTAGCCGAGCCCGATGACCTTCAGCCGCCGCTCAGAGCGGTGGCGGCGAACTCGCGGGTTTCGGAGATCGCGCACGCCGAAGCAGTCTCGACGTCCTCTTCGCTCTCGTCCATCCACTTCGGGCGCAGCACGCCCTCCGCGGCGGGAGCGACCTCCGCGAGCGTGCGCCCGATCGCCTCGCTTGTAGCGCTCGTCCTGTCTGGGCCATGTCGCGCAGGAAGCGCGCCCCGAAGGCGACGTGGCGGTGCTCGTCGCGGGCGACGTTGGTGAAGCCTTCGACGAAGGCCGGCAGCGTGCCGACGCGTTCGTTGTAGGAGATGATGAAGTGCTGGCCGGTGAGCGCGAGCATGCCCTCGATCACCATGTGGTAGATCGTGACGGCCTCGACCAGCGCCTCGGTGTCCTCGGGCTCCTGCGCGAGCCGGTCGACGCGCCGGCGCAGCAGCTCGTCGAAGAGCTCGCCGAACTCGGGGTTGAGGTGGGCGAGGTCTCGGCGAGGCGGCCGCCCAGGTCGTCGGCCTGGAGCACCCCGACCTCGGAGTAGAAGCGGTCGAAGAACGCGACGTGGCGGGCCTCGTCGGCGATCTGGGTGCAGAGGAAGATGCGCATGTCCTCGTCGGGACAGGCGCGCATCATCGGCCCGAGCTCCGCGGCGACGCGCTGCTCGCCGACGAAGAACGAGGAGAGCCCGTACATCCGCGCGTAGCGCTCCTCGGCGTCGATGCGCTCGTGCCAGTCGATCGCGGTCCTGGCTGAAGTCGAGGTCCTGCACCGCCCACTGCTGGCGCTCCCACAGGGAGTAGAGCTGGCGGTAGTCGAGCAGCTCCACCCGGCCGCGGTCGCCGGCCTCGGTGAGCGCGGGGTCGCTGGTCGCGCGGAAGTCCTCCCGCTCGTTCAGGCTCCGGCCCGCTCTGCACCGGAGGGCTCTGCACCGCGTGCGCCGCTCTCGGACACCGACTCAGCTACACCATCGCTGGCCGTCTGGCCAGGGCTACTCATTCCCCGACCGAGAAGAGCGACTTCCAGGTCGTGGCGGGAGTAGGCCTGGAAGGCGACCATCGTCTGCGTGCGCGCGACGCCCGGGCAGCACGGTGATGTGGCCGGTGACGACGTCGGCGAGCTGCTCGTGGTCGGGGACGCGGACGATCGCGACGAAGTCCCACTCGCCCGTCACCGAGTAGGCCTCGGCGACCCCCTCGATGTCCGCGAGCGCGCCCCCCAGCGTGGAGAGCGCGTCGCGTTCGGCCTCGATCAGCACGACCGCGTGGGTCATGGTCATGGCAGCGTACACCCGGGTGGGGTCAGTGTGTGCACGAGGCGGTGGTCGGGGAGTGCACAGCGGTCGCGGTCATGGCGTGTGCGACTCCCCCGGGCGCGAGCACGACCACCTGCGCCGGCGCCGGCGGCCTCGACGTCGGCCTTGAACGCCTGCGCGTCGGTCACGATCGGGGGAAAGGTGTCGTAGTGGCAGGGGATCACCTGCCTGGCGCCCACCAGCCGCGCGGCCTCGACGGCGTCGAAGCGGTCCATCGTGTAGTGCCCGCCGATGCACATCAGCGCCACGTCGATCGGCTCGCGGCGGCCCGACGAGCGCAGGTCGGAGAAGAGCGCGGTGTCGCCGAGGTGGTAGACGACCTTGCCGCCGAAGCCGACGACGAGCCCGGCGGGGACGTTGGCGGTGCCCTTCGGCGTCGTGGAGGTGTGCCACGCGGGCACGAGCCGCACCCAGCCCCAGTCGAACTCGACGGTGCCCCCGAGGTTGGGGTCGTGGACGTTCTGCAAGCCCTCCCCGGAGAGCTCGCTGGCGATCTCGACGATCGCGACCACGTCGGCGCCGGTGCGCTTGGCGATCGAGACGGTGTCGCCGAGGTGGTCGACGTGGCCGTGGGTCAGCAGGATCGCGGTGGGGCTCAACTCATCGGCGGCCACGGCCGCCCTGGGGTTGCCGGTCAGGAAGGGATCGATGAGCACCGAGGTGTCGCCGTCCCGCAGCTCGAAGGCCGCGTGGCCGAGGAAGCGGATCTCCATGTTCGACTATGCCCTTTCTCTCGCTCTGTTTTTCTTTTGATACGGATGGGATATGTGGATGGCGAGCCGGGGCGTCCGGTGCGCAGCTTGGCGGTGCAAGTGGCCGAATCGTACGCCAAGTCGCGCCGTGCACTCACGGTCGCCAGCTGCGCCATCGCACAGCGCTGCGACGCGCCCCCACACGACGCTGCGACAGGTGCCACGGCCCCTCAGCCGGCCCTCGCGCGGGTGCTGCTGAGACCGTAGCCCAGCACGAGCCCGACGGCGCCGCCGGTGACGCCCGCCAGCCAGCTGGCCTCCGGGCGGGCGAAGGGCATCGCCAGCAGCACCGCGGCGATCGCAGCGGTGCCGAGCAGGTCACCGTCGTAGTAGCGCCGGGCGCGGGCGGCCTGGAGGTCCGGCACGGCCCACGCCGCGAGCAGCCCGAGCGCGCCGGCGTTGGCGCCGCTGACGATCGGCAGCGGGTAGGCAGCGAGCGCCGCCAGCGCACCGGTGGCGCCGGCGCCGAAGAACGCGACGAGCACCGCGAAGGGGCCGTGGCGGCGCTCCAGCAGCCACCCGAAGATCGCGACTGGCGAACAGCACCACGAAGGCGTACACCCCCGCGAAGGTGTCGCTCAGGTAGGCGAACTGGGTGGTGAGGAGCTTCCACCAGTCGCCCTGCAGCGGCCCCACGACGAGCAGCCGGTCGAGGCTCACGTAGCCGCCGTTGGTCAGCACCCACGCGACGCAGCTCGCCGCCACCAGCGCGACCGTGGCGTACGGCAGCGAGTCCGCGCGCACCCCCGCGATCTCGCCCCGGCGCAGCCGGCCCGAGCGAGGGCACGGGCAGCCGGTGCGGCGAGCGCTCAGGGGACCGTGCTCGCGGGGCAGCTTCGGCGCGCGCCGGCGCAGCCGGTTGCCGCAGTAGGGGCACTCGGTGATGTAGGGGCTGACCTCCGAGCCGCACCGCTTGCAAACCACGAACAGATCGGCACCCGAAGACATCGCCGATCCATTCTAGGGGCCGGTCTCTCACCCTGGGCGCGCGCGGAGCTCTAGGGAAGCGGCGCCCCGCGGCTGCGCCGCCGCGCCGCCTGGCAGTAAAGTCCGGGCCATGACAGAACTCGGATACGACAAGAAGCTCTACATCCTCGCGTTCGACCACCGCGGGTCCTTCCAGAAGAAGTTCTTCGGCATCGAGGGCGAACCCGACCCCGAGCAGACCGCGATGATCGCCGACGCCAAGCACCTCGTCTTCGAGGGCATGCGTGCAGGCGGTGGCCGCCGGCGCCGACCCGTCGGTGACGGGGGTGCTGGTGGACGAGCAGTTCGGCTCGACCGTTCCCGAGGAGGCCCACGCGCAGGGCCTGCGACTGGCGATGCCCGCGGAGCGCTCGGGCCAGGAGCTGTTCGACTTCCAGTACGGGGAGGCGCTTCGGCGAGCACATCGAGCGCTTCGACCCCGACTTCACGAAGGTGCTCGTCCGCTACAACCCCGACGGGGACGCCGCCGCCAACCGCGAGCAGCGCGCGAAGCTCAAGCGGCTCTCCGACTGGCTGCACGAGCGCGAGCGCAAGTTCCTGTTCGAGCTGCTCGTGCCCGCGACGGCCGCCCAGCTGGAGACGGTGGGCGGCGACACCGAGCGCTACGACGCCGAGCTGCGCCCCGAGCTGATGCGCCGCACGATCGCGGAGACCCAGGACGCGGGGATCGAGGTGGACGTGTGGAAGATCGAGGGCGTGGACGAGCGCGCGGACTGCGAGATGCTCGTCGCCCAGGCCCGCGACGGGCGGGCGCGACGGCGTGGTGTGCGTGGTGCTCGGCCGCGGCGCGGACGACGCGAAGGTCGACCACTGGCTCGGGGAGGCCGCCCCCGTGGAGGGTTTCGTGGGCTTCGCGATCGGGCGCTCGATCTGGTGGGACCCGCTCAAAGCGTACGTGGACGGCAAGACCGAACGGCGCGCCGCGGCGCAGCGGATCGCGGAGAACTATCTGCGCTTCGTCAAGGTCTACGAGCGCGCCGAGGACGGAGCCCCGGTCGGGTAGGCTGGTGGCGATGCCGCAGGCCAAGAGGATGAGGCGCAGCGTCGCGGAGATCGAGGAGGCGTTCGCCGAGGAGATCTCGCTCGATCGCCACCGCCGCGACTCCCTGCGGCGCACCGCCGAGCAGCGCGCCCGCAAGCGTCACGTGCAGCGGCGCAACAAGCGCGGCACGGTCCGCTTCACGCTGCTCGTGCTGCGCCCTGGTCCTGACCGCGGCGGTCGTCACCGTCGCCATGTTCCGCACGCTCTACCTGCTGCTGGGGCTGACTGCGCGCTCAGCTCTCCGACGGCCCTTGCCAAGCTCCCGGAGTGCCTCGTCCACCTCCGAGCGGACCTCCTCGGGGGGCTTGCCCTCCCCCTGCTGGCGCTGGATCTCGATGTAGATCTCGGTCCGGAAGACCGGCACGTCAGGGGGCGCCTGGATGCCGATGCGCACCTTCTCGCCCACGACGGACAGCACCGACACCTCGACGTCGTCGCCGATCATGATGCTCTGATTGGTCTTGCGCGTCAGGACCAGCATACGGTGCACCCTCCGTTTCGCCGATGGGAACGGCGCGATTGCCCGCAGACCTCGCCTCAGCAGCAAGCATAGTCTGAGAGCCGGGGAAAGGGACCTCGTCATCGGCACACCGGTCCCACCCACACAACGCAGAGCGAGCCTGACTTTCTGCCGCGCCCGTGCGCAGAATCGATGCCGTGGCGGTCCGGGTGGCGCCGGTGGGCGCGTCCGGGAGAGGCCCCATGCGCTAGTCTCCCGGGCCGTCCATGCCGCGAAAGTCCCTGCGTCCACAGCTCAACCAGATCCGCGCCTGGGTGCGCCAAGGTCGTACCGACGCCTGGGTCGCCCACCAGCTCGAGGTGACCGTGCAGGAGATCGAGCAGTTCAAGCGCCAGAACGAGCTGGTCAGCGACGAGGACGCCGCGCACGGGCCTCGGGGCGAAGGACTTCCCCGAGGAGATCGACCTCCGCGCCGAGGACGACGCGCTGATCGCCGCCGAGCTCGAGGCGGCCGCGCTGGAGGCCGAGCGCGAACGGGCGGAGGCCGAGGAGGCGGAGCGCGCCAGGGCCCAGGAGGCCGAGCGCGAACGAGCCGAGCGGGCCGAACGCGGAGAGCGTGGACGGAGACGGCGAGGAGGCCGGAGAGCGAGGGGAGGGAGCCGAGGGCGAGGAGGAGGGCCAGCGGCCCCGCCGACGCAGCCGGCGCGGTGGGCGCGGCCGGCGCTCCCCCGCCCGCAGCAGCGCCCCCCTGGAAGGCACCTTCGAGCACGGCGAGGAGGGCTACGGCCTGTGGCTGGACCCCGCCATCCAGGACAACCCGATCTACGCCGAGCACTGGGCCGGCCACCGCCCCGTCGAGGTGCTCGTCGAGGAGGAACAGATCGTCATCCGCCGCGTCGGCGGCGACGACTAGAGACGTGTCCGCGAGTCTTGCGGGCTTATTGGGAGGGATGGAGGATCCGCGTCCGCCCGAGGGCTTGGGGATCATCGTCTTCCTGACTGGCGCCAGTCGGTAAGTGCCCATGTCAAGCAGCGAGCGGACCTGCGACCAATGGTCCTTCGTGGGGTCCGCTAGGGAAGACCTCGAACGGGCTGACCTTCGGAAAGGTCGGCTACCCGCCGGCAGACTGTGCGACGAACCTGTCGGGGCTGACCGTTGCGAAGATCTCGCCTTCTTCCCGGGTGACGTAGACGCTCAGTAGCTTGGCCTTGCGCTGTGAGGGTCCAACCCAAAGCTCAGCCGTGCACAGCAAATGCGACCCGACTCGAAACGTGCCGCGTGGGCACGTGACGCTCTCGATGTGCGGGTTCACGTAGAGCTTGGCATCGCTGGCGGCATCTTCGGCGAGCGTCGAAGAAGCGATCGTCTCAGGACCGCTCGACTGGTAGGCGGCCGTGGCGAGGTACAGAGCCGCGACAAACACAGCTGCTCCCGCAAGAGCGGCGCCCAAAATGACGCCCGTCAGGTGCGCGCGGAGAAACCTGATCACAGGACCCGCCGAGCTCATGTCGACGAAGATATCCGAGCGAAGCGAGTGTCTCCCCAATCGGTGCCCGTTTCGGCCAGCGCGGTGCTGCGTCCTCAGTCGCTCGTGTGCCAAGCACGCTTCGCTCCTTGCGTCCTTGCCTCGCTTGCCCAGCGACGCCCTAGAGGCGCAGCTCTTTTGACCTTGGTGGCCGTTTACCGCTCGGCCGCGACGCGCCGGCCCCCGGCGTAGTCGGAGGCCTCGCGCAGGTACCGACCGAAGGCGGCGTCGACCACGATGCCCGAGTCCCACGCCCACGGGTCCTCCGGGGCGGTGTCCATCGCCAGCTGCAGGCACCACGAGGTGCCCCGCTCGTAGAGCTGCGCGAGCTCCTCCGAGGAGAACCTGCCGCCCAGGCGGCGGCGCAGCTCCGCCACCAGCGCGTCCACGACCCGCTCCAGCAGCGCCGGCGCTCCGGCGGGGCAGCGCGCAGGCGCCGCTCGCCCTGCTGCCACTGGTAGATCGCGTTCTCGAAGCCCGGCACGGGGCAAGCCTAGTCGGAGTGGCGCGCCCCTGAGGCAGTCGAGGGTCGAGTGGAGCAAGGACGCAGGGAGCGAAGTGTGCTCCAGCACACGAGCGACTGAGGACGCCGGCCGATCGATGACCAGGATGCGCCCGCCGATCGGCCAGCGAAGGCATCGACTGCCTCAGTTCGGGGGCAGGCCCGTGATCACGTAGGTCTGCTCGCCGGGGCGCATCATGCCGAGGTGGCGCGCCTCCTTGACGAGCGTCCCCGGGGCGCTCAGAGCGGCGTGCTGGGCCTCCAGCGCGGCGTGCTGGTGCTCGAGCGCCGCCACCTGGGCGCTGTCGCTGCGGGCCTCTTTCCAGGTGGAGAGCACCGAGACCCCGGCGCTCGCGTAGAGGTACAGCAGCGCCCCCAGCACGCACAGCATCGCGACCGCCCCAACGCGGTCCCAGCGCACGTGTGCCCTCGTCGATCCCATCCCCTCCGCATTCGAGGCGGACGGGGAACCTCCTGCTCTGAGGGCCTACTCGGCAGGCCCTCAGCTGCGGAAGACCGAGCGCCCGGGGAACTCGGCGTCGGCGCCCAGCTGCTCCTCGATGCGCAGCAGCTGGTTGTACTTGGCGGTGCGATCCGAGCGCGAGGGGGCGCCGGTCTTGATCTGCCCGCAGCCGGTGGCGACCGCGAGGTCGGCGATCGTCGTGTCCTCGGTCTCCCCGGAGCGGTGGCTCATGACCGCCGTGTAGCCGGCCTCGCGCGCCAGCGCGATCGCTGCGAGCGTCTCGGAGAGGGTGCCGATCTGGTTGACCTTGACGAGGATCGAGTTGGCGGCCCCCAGCTCGATGCCGCGCTGCAGGCGCTCGGTGTTGGTGACGAACACGTCGTCCCCCACCAGCTGCAGGTGCGCCCCGACGCGCTCGGTGAGCGCCTGCCAGCCGTCCCAGTCCTCCTCGGCCATGCCGTCCTCGATCGAGACGATCGGGTAGCGCGCCGCGAGGTCCGCCCAGTAGTCGGCGAGCTCGGCGGCGCTCAGCGTGCGGCCCTCGTGCTCGAGCACGTAGGCGCCGTCGCGGTAGAGCTCGCAGGTGGCGGGGTCCACGCGATCGCCACGTCCGCGCCGGGCTCGTACCCGGCGGCCTCGATGCCCGTGATCAACATCTGCAGCGCCTCCTCGTTGGAGGCGAGGTTCGGCGCGAAGCCGCCCTCGTCTCCCCCGGCGGTGGAGAGCCCCCGCTCGTGCAGGGTCCGCCGCAGCGCGTGGAACACCTCGACGCCCATGCGCAGGCACTCCGAGAAGCTGCCTGCGCCGCAGGGCACCACCATGAACTCCTGGAAGTCCACGCTGTTGTCCGCGTGGGCGCCGCCGTTGAGCACGTTCATCATCGGCACCGGCAGCACCCGCGCGTCGGGGCCGCCGAGGTAGCGCCACAGCGGCAGACCCTCCTCGGCTGCCTGCGCGTGCGCGGCCGCGAGCGAGACCCCGAGGATCGCGTTGGCGCCCAGCCGCGACTTGTTGGGGGTGCCGTCCAGCTCGCAGAGCGTCCTGTCCAGGGCGCTCTGGTCGGCGGCGTCCAGTCCCCGCACGGCGGCGGCGATCTCGCCGTTCACGCCGGCCACCGCGCGTCCGACGCCCTTCCCCCCCCAGCGCTCGCCGCCGTCGCGCAGCTCGGTGGCCTCGAACTCACCCGTGGAGGCCCCCGAGGGGACCGCCGCGCGGCCGTGGGCGCCGGAGCGCAGCGCGAGCTCCACCTCGACCGTCGGGTTGCCCCGGCTGTCGAGGATCTGGCGCGCGTGGACTCGGTCGATCTGGCTCATCGCTGCCCCGCCCCGCCGTCGTTCACTTCCACCCAGCGGGGGCAGGTCGGATGGATGCTACCCTGCCGCGCCCGCTGCGCCTGCAGCACCAGCCGCCCCAGCGGCACCGCTCGCAGTGGTCTTCGGTTCCTTGTACTGCTGGCAGTCCTGCACCACGTACCCCGCGCGGCATTCGGTGCGAGCCTTCCACCGGTCTTTGAATTCTTTGACGAACTTGGTGAGCGCGGTCTGCTGCTGGGTGGAGGCGAGCTGCTGCTTGACCGATTCCTTCACCTGCGCGAGGCTCTGCTGGGCGGCCGGCGTGGACGGCCTTGACTTCGTAGACGTAGTAGCCGAAGGGCGTCTTCACGGGCCCGCCGAGCACGCCTTGCTGGCGGCGAAGACCGCTTCGCTGAGGGCCTTCTGCTCCTGGCCCTTGACCACGCCCGGCGTTTCGCCGCCGTTGTTCTTGCTGGTGGGGTCGATCGATTTGCTCTTGGCGACGCTCGCGAAGCTCTTGCCCGACTGGATTTCGCTCTTGGCCTGCTTGGCGGCGGCTTCGGTCTTCGTGAGGATCAGCCGCAGGTCGCGCTATTCGGGCTTGCCGTACAGGGACTTGTGTTCGTTGTAGTACTTGGCGACCGCCGCTTCGTTGACGGCCTTCTTGGCGTCCTTGGTGACCTTTTCCTGGATTTTGGTGGTGAGCATCGAGAGCTTGACCCGCAGCAGCAGGTCGGAGACGGTCTGGCCCGTGGTCGCCAGGAATTTCTGGAATTCGGCTTCCTTGGGGAACTGCTGCTTCTTGAGCTCGTCGAACTGCGCCTCGACTTCCTTGTCGCTGACTTTGACGCCCTGTTCTTCGGCTTGCCCGATCACCCAGTCGGCGGAGATCAGGAAGCCCAGCACCTGCTGCTGCAGCGCCTTGTACTGCTGTTCGCACTGCGTCTTGAGCTGCGGCTTCGGTCTTCGGCTTCTGGCCCTTCGCGGGCTTCGGTTCGATCGCTTTGAGGTGGGCGACGCAGTTGGTGTAGGAGGGGGGGTCGGGCACGACCGGTTTGGCCGCTTTCTGACCCGGTAGCGCAGCCGCGCTCGCAGAGGCGGCGACCCCCAACCAGTGGTTGAAGGTTTCCTTACTGATCGCCTGGCCGTTGACCTGCACCACGGCGTCGCTCGGGATGCCGCCGCACGCGGCAAGCCCCCCAGCGGCAAAGAAAACGGCGCCTAGCGCCGCGATCCAACGAGTGAACTTAGACACAACGAGGGCCACTCTAGCGGAAATCAGAAACGCGTGCTTAAGGAGTTCCTAAGTCCTGTCGAGGCGCCTGGCCTGCCTGGCAAAAAGAGGGGCCCGACCGAAGCGGGGAGACACGCGCCTCCGACCGAAGCGGGGAGACACTCGCCTTCGACCGAAGCGGGGAGACACTCGCCTTCGGCTCGCATACCCCGTTCGGCCAGCATCCCCCGTTCGGCCAGCATACCCCGTTCGGCCAGCATCCCCCGTTCGGCGAGCATCCCCCGTTCGGCCAGCATCCCCCGTTCGGCCAGCATCCCCCGTTCGGCCAGCATCCCCCGTTCGGCCAGCATCCCCGTTTCGGCCAGCCGGCATCCAGCCGGCTGCGCCACCCTCTACGCCGCCTCGCGCACAACCGAGAGCAGCACGTCCGCGGCGTGCACGACCGCGGGGAAGCGCTCGGGGCCCTCGCGGGGCACGCGCACGGAGACCTGCGAGCGCCCGGACTCGTACAGCGCCTCGGGCAACTGCTCGCGCAGGCGCCGCGCGCGAGCCGAGTCCAACTCGATCGGCGTGACCGCGAGGCGGTCGCCGCGGAAGCTCACCGCGCGCGCCCCCGCCTGGCCGAGCTTGAGGCGGGCGCGCTGCAGCGAGAGCAGGTTGCCGAGCGGCTCGGGCACGGGGCCGAAGCGGTCCTCGAGCTCCTCGCGCAGGCGCTCCACGTCGGCGACCTCGAGCGCCCCCGCGACGCGCCGGTGGATCTCGATCTTGGCCTGCTCGTAGGGGACGTAGTCGGCGGGCACGTAGGCGTCGACGTTGACGTCCAGGCGCACCGGCTCGGGCAGCTCCTCGGAATCCGAATCCCCCTCAGGACCGGCGGCACGGACGGCCTCGTCGAGCATCTGCATGTACAGCTCGAAGCCGAGCGCCGCGACGTGCCCGGACTGCTCGTCGCCGAGCAGGTTGCCCGCCCCGCGGATCTCGAGGTCGCGCATCGCGATCTTGAAGCCCGACCCGAGCTCGGTGTAGTCCGAGAGCGCGGAGAGCCGCTGGGCGGCGTCGGGCGTGAGCGCCGCCGCGGAGTCGTAGAGCAGGTAGGCGTAGGCGCGCTCACGGCTGCGCCCCACGCGTCCGCGGATCTGGTAGAGCTGGGCGAGGCCGAACGCGTCGGCGTGCTCGACGAGCAGGGTGTTGGCCTGGGGGATGTCGAGGCCGGACTCGATGATCGAGGTGCACACGAGCACCTCCGCGCCGCCGCGCAGGTAGTCCATCATCACGCTCTCGAGCTCCCCCTCGCCCATCTGGCCGTGGGCCACCACGAAGCGCACCCCCGGGCACAGCGCGCGCAGGCGCTCGGCGGTCTCGTCGATCGACTCCACGCGGTTGTGCAGGAAGAACGCCTGCCCGCCGCGGTCGTGCTCGCGCAGGATCGCGCTGCCGGACGAGCTCCTCCTCGTACTCCCCCACGTACGTGCGCACCGGTCGGCGGCCCTCCGGGGGAGTCTCGATCACGGAGATGTCGCGCAGCCCCGCCAGCGACATCTGCAGCGTGCGGGGGATCGGGGTGGCGGACATCGAGATCACGTCGACCCGCAGCTTGAGCTGACGCAGGAGCTCCTTCTGCTTGACCCCGAAGCGCTGCTCCTCGTCGACCACCAACAGGCCAAGGTCCTTGGCGCGCACGTCGCGCGAGAGCACGCGGTGGGTGCCGATCAGGATGTCCACGCCGCCCTTGGCGAACCCCGCGATCGCCGCCCGCTGCTCGGCGGGAGAGCGGAAGCGCGAGACGTGGTCGATCGTGACGGGGTAGTCCGCGAGACGCTCGGAGAAGGTCCCGAAGTGCTGCTGGGCGAGGATCGTGGTGGGCGCGAGCATCAGCACCTGCTTGCCCTGGGTGGCCGCCTTGAACGCGGCGCGCAGCGCGACCTCGGTCTTGCCGTAGCCCACGTCGCCACAGATCAGGCGGTCCATCGGCCGGGGCGCCTCCATGTCGGCCTTGACCGCGTCGATCGCCTCGCGCTGGTCGGGAGTCTCGGTGTAGGGGAAGCGCTCCTCGAGCTCCCGCTCCCACTCGGAGTCGGGCTCGAAGGCGTGCCCGGAGCGCCGCCGGCGCTCGGCGTAGAGGGAGAGCAGCTCGCCCGCGAGCTCCTGCGCGGCGCGGCGCGCGCGCGACTTCATCGCGTCCCACCGCGAGCCCCCCAGCTTCGAGAGCGGCGGGTGCTCGCCGCCGGCCCCGACGTAGCGGGAGATCTTGGCGAACTGGTCGGTGGGCACGAACACGCGGTCGTCGCCCTGGTACTCCAGGTAGAGGTAGTCGCGCGTGACGCCCGCCACGGTGCGCGTCTCGAAGCCCGCGAAGCGCGCGACGCCGTGGTCCTCGTGGACGACGACGTCGCCGGTGCGCAGCTCGGTGAAGGAGCGCAGCGCGCCGCGGCGCGGCCCGCCGTCGAGCCCACCCACTCCGCCGCCACGCTCGGCGCGGCGGCGGCGCAGCAGCCGGTGCTCGGGGAAGACCGCGAGCTTCAGCGAGGGCGCGACGAAGCCCTCGCGCAGCGAGGCCGCCGCAAAGCGCAGGGACGCCTCCAACGGCGCCGGCGCCCACGTCCACCCCGGCAGCGCCGGCGTCGGTCAGCCAGGTGGCGTTCAGGCGCGCGAGGTTGTACGCCGCCCGCTCCCCCTCCCCGCGGCGGGGAAACGCGACCACGGTGCGGTAGCCCGAGCGCACCAGCTTCTCCAACTGCGGCTCCGCCTCCGCCAGCGAGCGCGCGGCGACGTCCGCGGACTGTGCGCGCAGCTGCAGCTCCTGGCCGCTCGACAGCGAGGAGAGCCAGACGCGCACACGCGCCTGCAGCGCCGCGCGGATCTCCTCGGGGCTCACGTACAGGTGGTGTGCGTCGGCGTCGTGGAACGCCGCGCACACGTCGCTCCAGTGGTCCTCCAGCGCCGGGGTGAGCTCCTCCTCCGCGGCCACCAGCAGCTCGGTGTCCGCGCCCAACAGGTCCAGCAGCGCCCCGAAGCGCTCCACCGGCAGGAGCTCCGCGATGTCCGGGCGCTCCGCGGCGTCCTCGAGGGCCGCGATCTCAGCGAGTTCGCGGTGCTCGGCCGCCAGCTCCGCCGCAGGCGCAACCTCGACCTCCACCACGTCCCCCAGCGAGCGCTGGGTGAACGTGGAGAACCAGCGCAGCGACTCGATCTCCACGTCGAACATGTCCACCCGCACCGCGCGCTCCTCGGTCGCGGGGAAGACGTCAAGGATCTCCCCGCGCATCGCGAACTGCCCGCGCTCCTCCACCTGGTCGACACGCTCGTACCCCGCCGCCACGAGCTCGTCCGCGCACTCGTGCAAGTCCAGCAGCTCCCCCGTGCGCAGCGTGAACGAGCGCGGGCGCAGCGCAGGGTCGGGAACCTTCTCCGAGAGCGCCACCGCGGAGACGACCACCACGGGGGGCTCGGGTTCGACGCCTGGGGACAGTCCCGCCGGGGCGCCGTTTCCCCGCACGGCCGGCCCTCTCGGCGCGAGCAGCGAGTCGAGCGCAGCCACCCGCAACCCAATCAGGTGCGCCGGCGGGGTTAGGTGAGACTCGTAGGTCACCCCTCGGGAGGGGTAGTACCGCACTCTGCGCGGGTGCAGCCAAGCACGCAAGTCCGACGCCAGCTCTCGCGCTGCACGGTCGTCGCCGACCACCACCAGTGTGGGCCGCGCCCCACCGCTCTCCGCCAGACCGGCGATCAGGTAGGGGCGCAGCGAGGCCGACACAAACGCGTGGCCTCCCTCACGTGCCAGCCGCGCGCCCCCGGGATCGTCCTGCGCCAGTCCCAGCAGCGACCGGAGACTCACCGCTCCGCCACCAGACGCTGGACCTCGTCGGCCGCGCGCTCAACCAGCTCACGCACCTCCTCGGGGGACTCGCGGAAGCGGCCGAGCACGTGCGCGGAGACGATCTCGGGGTCCGTGGAGTCCGGGCGCCCGACTCCCACGCGCACTCGCCAGAAGTCCGCGCCGCCCAGCTCGCGCCGCAGTGACTTCAGCCCGTTGTGACCAGCCAGACCGCCGCCCAGGCGCGTGCGCACCTCGCCGAACGGGAGGTCGATCTCGTCGTGCACAGCCACCACGCGCTCCAGCGGAAGACGGTAGGAGCCACGTGCCGGGCCCGCCGAGCGGCCGGCCTCGTTCATGAACGTCTGCGGCCACAGCACCGCGACGGACACCCATCCGCCCGCGGCGCCCGGCAGGTCCCCAGGCGCGGCAGTCCCGCCCGGCGCGCCCCTTCCACCCGGGAGACCCGCACGGCCCTCCGCAAGCAGGCCCTTGAAGCGCGCCTTGGGTCGCGGCAGGCTCCACCGGGCGGCGAGCTCATCGGCGACAGCGAACCCCACGTTGTGGCGCGTGCGCGCGTACTCCCGGCCGGGGTTGCCCAGCCCCACGATCAACCAGTCGGCGGTCGCCCCGATCATCGCTTGATTGTCCGAGAACTGCGCCGCTGGGGTGGTCGGTGAGCAAGCGAGGCAAGGACGCAGTGAGCGAAGTGTGCTCTGCACACGAGCGATCGAGGACGCAGCATCGCGCCGCTCAGCGGCCACCCCAGCCACCGGCGAATGACCGCAGCGAGGGGCGTCGCAGGAGTCGCTACTCCCCGTCCGAGGAGCTCTCGGCACCGGCGGCGGCCTTCTCGGCCTCGCCGACAACCTCGGTCTCTGACTCGATCTCGGTCTCCGCCTCGGTCTGCAGCCGCGGCGGGGTGAGCGTCGCCAGCACCGTCTCCTGCAGATCGTCCAGCAGCGTCACCCCGGGCGGAACTGCGACCGCAGCGAGCGTGAGGGTCTCGCCGATCTGCATCTCCGAGACGTCGTGCACGACGGCCTCCGGGATCGCCGTGGGCAGCGCTTCGACGCCGAGCTCGCGCGTGATCTGCTCGAGCACCCCCCCTTCCCGGACCCCGGGGGACTCGTCCGCACCGGTCAACTCGAGCGCGACCACCGCGTGGATCGGTCTGTCAAGGCGCACCCGCAACAGGTCGACGTGCACGGTGTCCCCGCGCACCGGGTGACGCTGGGCCTCCTTAAGCACGACCGGGGTGGCCGGAGACCCGTCGATGCGGAGGTCCAGCACAGCTCCCGCCCGGGCGAGCGCGAGGCGCAACTCACGCTCGTCGACGTCGAAGCTCAGCGGCTCGGCCCCGCCCCCGTAGAGGATCCCCGGCACGCGGCCCGCGCCGCGCAGGCGCCGCGCCGCGCGCGAGCCGTCGGGCTCGCGGAGGCGCACGTCGAGCTGGGTTGCACTCTGGTCAGCCATCGGGTGGGGACTTTAGCAATCGGCCGCCCCCACGCTGGGCCAGGGCGCGCAGCCACCGATGGACTACGCCCAGAGTTCGCGATCGAGGGTGGGACAGCGGCGGCTGAGGGGAGCGTGGAATCGAACAGTGACCCCAACCTGGTAGCAACTTACGAGAGGACGGCCACCCAAAAGCCGCGCAACCAAGTCGCAAACTTTGGAACTGCGCTAAGGTCGCCCGCTTATGCGCGGCACGCAGGCAAGGAGGCTATTTAGCGGGGAGAATGGGTACAGCAAGCATCTCGACCATGGTAGCCCACTCGCGAGCGTCCTTCAAGCGACGCAAAGCCCGCCTCGGGCCGGCGCATGAGCAGCTCATCGGGCTGGGCGCAGATCGCGATAGCGGTCGTCACCACAGGCGCTGTGATCGTGGCGATCGTCCAGATCGCGAACTTCCGCTCGGCGGCCAAGCGGTCCGCCGCATTTCGCTACTTTGAGCGCTGGAGCGAAGCTGGCGCACTCAAGTTCATTGCGCAGACGTCCGCATTCCTCACGGTCTCCGACGAGGGGCAGAAGGAGGACCGTTGGCGTGAGTGGAAGACCAAGGAGCTTGTCGAGCGTCTGCAAATCCTGCTCATGATCAACTTCTGGGAGGAGCTGGCCGGACTCTACAACGCTAGGCTCGTCGACCAGAAGGTGATCCGACAGTATCTCGGCGGGATCTGTGTCGAGCTCTGGGAGCTCGGCGAGTGGTTCTTTGAACGCTGCCAGACAGAGAATCCGCTTGCCCTATTGGAGTGGCAAGCAATGTACCGCAACATCAAGAAACCGCTCAGCAGTCAGCGGTGCTCCCGAGCCGCGGGCCTACCCGCAGCAGTGAGATGGAGATGCCCGTGAGGAAGTTGCCCGAGCGCCGCACCCGCACGCACTGCACCACGGGGTAGCGCCCCGGCACCTTCCACGCGACGCGCGTTTCACCGACCGAGCCGGTGAGCGAGTGGTTAGTAGTGGACTGCGTCGAGAGGACCTCCACCGACCCCGGCCGGCGCAGGCTCGCAGCATCCGCACGCACGGTCGCCACACACGACGCGCTCGCGCGACAGCCCGCGAGCTGCGCGAGCATCCCCTGCGCGTCGCCCCCAGCCTCCGCCTGCATCAGCGTGGTCTCGTGGTCGAGTTCCACGTTTTCAGCCGAGAAGAAGCGCGCGAGCACCCCGCTGATCGCGAGGAAAAGCACCACACCGACGGCGATGAGGACGACTCGTTTCAGCTCGCGCCGCTCAGAACAGCTGGTTCTCGCCGTCAAACACTTCGGACACCGAGTCGTCGGTGAAGATCCGCCGGATCGAGTCGGTGAGCAGCTCCGCGCAGGGCAGCACGCGGATGTTCGCGGGGCGCGCGGCGGGCAGCGGGATCGTGTCCGTGACGACGATCTCCTTCAGGCCGCAGGCAAGGAGGTTCTCGAACGCGGGGCCGGAGAAGATCGCGTGGGTGGCTGCCGCGTAGACGGACTTCGCACCAGCTTCGTAGACGGTCTGGGTGGCCGCCGCGAGCGTGCCGGCGGTGTCGATCATGTCGTCCACGATCACCGCGGTCTTGCCCTTGACGTCACCGATCACGTAGGCGATCTCCGCGACCTGCTGGGCGGGGCGCTCCTTGTCGAGGATCGCGAGCTCAGCGCCGATCTTGGAGGCGAATTTCTTGTTGAGCTTCACACGACCGGCGTCGGGCGCGACCACCACGAGGTCGGAGAGGCCGAGGTCGGCGAAGTACTGGGTGAGCATGAACAGCGCGGTCATGTGGTCCACGGGCTTCTGGAAGAACCCCTGGATCTGCCCGGCGTGGAGGTCCATCGTCAGCACGCGGTCGGCCCCCGCGGCCTCCAGCATCCGCGCCACCAGGCGCGCGGAGATCGGCTCGCGCGGCGCGGACTTCTTGTCCTGTCGGGAGTACCCGAACCAGGGGGTGACAGCGATCACCCGGTGCGCGGAGGCGCCGACGGCGGCGTCGATCATGAACAGCAGCTCCATCAGCGAGTCGTTCGCGGTGACGCCCGTGTCGGGGTTGCCGCAGGTGGACTGCACGATGAACACGTCGGCGCCGCGGATCGACTCCTCGTAGCGGCAGTAGACCTCGCCGTTGGAGAACGTCCGCAGCGTCACCGGGCCGAGGTCCACGGCCAGCTTGCCCGCGATGTCCACCGCCAACTGGGGGTTCGCGCGCCCGGCGAACAGCATCAGCCGCTTGTTGTAGTCGATCGGCAGGCTCGTGGCCGCAACCTGCGCACGCGTGTCCATCGTGCTCATCGCCTCTCGGAGTGTAAACGTCTGAGGCGCGGCATCACCGTTGGGATTTTTGGGGATCGTCCGCGTGTGTCGGTGGAGCAACGGGCGCGGGCGCGCGGGGCGTCGTGCCCCGCGGCGAGGCGTCATGCTCCGCCCGCGCGTCCTCACGCCGCTGGGCGTACCCCTCGCGGTTGACCTGGCGCGCACGCGCGACCCCCAGCGCGCCGGGGGGGACGTCCTCGGTGATCACCGAACCCGCCGCGGTGTAGGCGTCGTCACCAACCGTCACCGGGGCGACGAACGCGGTGTCCACCCCTCCGCGTACGCGCCGGCCGATCGTGGTGCGGTGCTTTGCGTGGCCGTCGTAGTTGGCGGTGAGCGTGCCCGCCCCCAGGTTGGAGCGCTCGCCGACGTCGGCGTCCCCGATGTAGGAGAGGTGCGGGATCTTCGCCCCCGCGCCGACGTCGGAGTTCTTGACCTCGACGAACGTCCCCACCTTCGAGCCCTCCCCCAGCACCGTCCCCGGGCGCAGGTAGGCGAACGGGCCGACGCTCGCGCCGGCGCCGACCACGGCCTGGTCCAGCCAGGAGACCCGCACGACGGCTCGCTCGCCGATGCGCGAGTCGATCGCCGTGGTATGCGGCCCCACCACGGCGCCCACGCCCACGACGGTGGCGCCGCGCAGCGAGGTACCGGGCTCCAGGCGCGCGTCCTGCTCGATCCGCACGTCCACGTCGACCCAGGTGGCGGCGGGGTCCACGACGGTCACGCCCGCGCGCGCGTGCCGTTCGAGGATCGCGCGCTGCGCGAGCGCCCGCACGTGCGCGAGCGCCCAGCGGTCGTTGACGCCGAGCACGAGACCCGGGTCGTCGACCGCGTGCGCGGCGACCACGGCGCCGTCGGCGCGCAGCAGCTCGAGCGCCTGCGGCAGGTACAGCTCCCCCTGGGCGTTGTCCGCGGTGAGGCGCGGCAGCACCCCCAGCAGCGCGGCGCCGTCGAAGGCGTAGATGCCGGTGTTGACCTCGCGGATGGCAAGCTCCTCGGGGGTGGCGTCGCCCGCCTGCTTGGTCTCCACCACCCGCGCCACCGCGCCCCGCGCGTCGCGCACCACGCGTCCGTAGCCGGTGGGGTCGTCCAGCACGGTGGTGGCCATCGTCGCCGCCGCCCCGCCCGCGACGTGCGCCGCCACCAGCTCGGCGAGCGCCGCCGCGGACACCAACGGCACGTCACCGCTCAGCACGACCACCGGCGCCCCCGGGTCGAGGGCCTCCGCCGCCGCGAGCACCGCCCCGCCGGTGCCGTTGGAGACCGGCTGCACCACCAGCTCGACCCCCTCCGGCAGCACCTCCGCGAGCGGGCGCGCGGGGGAATCCACCACGACCACCCGGCCCGCTCCCGCCTCCAGGGCCGCCACCACCGGCCACAGCCCCATCGGCCGGCCGCAGAGGTCGTGCAGCACCTTCGGCACCGCCGAGCGCATGCGCGTACCCTGGCCCGCAGCCAGGATGACAACTGTCGGTGCGCTCGTCGTGGTCATAGCTCACACCATCGGCAGTGGAGGGCACTCACACTAGTCCTCCCCCGGGGTGCCGGCCGCGCGCAGCGCGGCCGGAGGGGTTGCGAAGCAGAGGTTGGGGGGCAGGGACTCGAACCCCGATTCTCAGGACCAAAACCTGATGTCCTGCCATTGGACGACCCCCCAGCAGGAACTCCATCGTAGCCTTCACGACCGACGCGACCCCCGCGGAACGCGCCCCCCGCCGGCGCCGGCCTCCGAGGCGGGGCCGCCGGCGTGGGCGATGCCGAGCACGCGCATCGCCTTCAGCCCGAGGGAGAGCTTCTCGCGGCCGTCGGTGGAGGAGACGTCCAGCCCCGAGAGCTCGCGCACCCGCTCGAGGCGGTAGTAGATCGTGTGGCGGTGGGTGAACAGGCGCTGGGCGGTGCCCGCGACGTTGCCGTCGGCGTCGAGGAAGGACTCCAGCGTGCGCACGAGGTCGGTCTCGTACTGCTCGTCGTAGGCAACCAGCGGCTCCACCGTCTCCGCGTAGAAGCGCTGCAACTCGCGGGGGTTCTCGCTCATCGTGGAGAGCAGCAGCCGGTAGGCCCCGGTCTGCTCGAAGGCCAGGGCGCCCTCCTGGCCGCCGGCCGCCGGGGCGGCGCCTGCGCGTGCGGGGACGGTGCTACCCCCCTCGGCGACGTTCGCGGCGAGCAGCGCCTCAGCGGCGGCGCGCGGCAGGTCGGCGGGGTCCTCGGCGATGCGGCTGCGCCCAACGGCGAAGGTGCAGCCGGGCAGTCCGGCCTGCAACTCGCGCAGCACCGAGTCGGCGGCGCGCGCCGCGAGCGGCTCGTCGCCCCCGGGCACGAGCAGCAGCACTTCCGCGGAGGGGGACCCCTCACGCTCGGAGAGGGCGGCGATCGAGCGGCTCACAGCGGCGCGCGCGCCACGCTCGGCCACAACCCGCACCCGCGCGCGCCAGCCCTCCTCGGTGGGCGCCTGAGGGTGGGCGCGGGCGACGATCGCGGAGGCCCCCTCGGCAAGGTCGAGCGAGAGCTCGCGCGCGCGCGCCACGATCTCCTCGCGTCCGCTCAGCTCACGGCGGGAGACGGCGTGCAGGAAGTCGGCGGCGGCGGACTCGGAGGCGAGGTCGGGGGCACGCACACGCTGCACCTCGGAGGCGATCATCGTCACCAGCAGCCGCCGCATCGAGGCGCCGGGCTCCGTGCGGGCGCGCATCTGCAGGGACCCCACCACAGCGTCCGCGACCCGCAGCGGGATGGTGGTGACCCCGTCGCCCCCCGCGAGCAGCGAGCGCTCCTCCGCGGGCGAGCGGGCCGCCACCGCGAGCGTCCCCCCGCGGGCGTCGGTCACGGCGAGGCTCGCGTCGAGCGCGCGCGCCGCGGCGCGCACCACCTCGGGCAGGCCCGCGCCGGACTCGACCGCCTCGGTGACTGCGTCGAGGGCGGTGAGCTCGGCCACGAGGGTCAGACCCAGAAGTAGACGACGGCGAGGCCCACGACGACCCCGACGCCGACGAGCACCGCGAGCACGTACAGCGAGAGGACACCCGCCGCCACGCGCTCCCAGAGGCGCGAGTAGGCGGACAACGCGGGCGCGAGGATCAGGCCGACGTACAGCGCGAGGCTGAACACGGCAGCGCAGACGGCCACGAGGTAGGTGACATCTTTGTTGCTCACAGCGCGTCTAATTGTTACCTACGGCGAGGCCGACCGCTTGGGGCCTATCTCGATAGGCCCTTGGGCGAAGCTCACCGGGGGGCGCTCACGCGGGCGAACTGCGCCGTGACGGGCTCCGCGGTGAGCGGGGCGGGCACGCGCTCAGACAGGGCGCGGGTGGCCGCGCGGGCGCGGGCGGGGCCGCGGGACCCGGCGAACAGCCCAAGCACGGTGGGACCCGACCCGCTCACAAGCGCCGCGTCGGCGTCCGCCTCCCGGGCCTCCGCCAGGGCGGCGTCGATCTCCGGGCAGAGCGCGCGGGCGGCGTCCTGTAGGTCGTTGCGCAGAAGCGCCGCCGGGGGCAGGGGGGCGCCCCCGGCAAGCGCCTGCGCAAGCGCGCTGTGACAGTCTTCCACTTCAGAACGCTCGCGCGCGAGGCCTGCGCGGTCGGCCTGTGCGTACACGGCCGCCGTGGAGAGAGGGCACGCGAGGGGCAGCACGAGCACCCCCAGCGGGACCTCGGGATCGGGCAGCGCCTGCAACAGCTCCCCGGCTCCGCGGGCGAGCCACCGCCCGGGCTGCACCTGGGCGGGGACGTCGGCGCCGAGCGTCCGTGCGAGCTCGGCGAGCAGGTCGTGGTCGCCCAGCCCGGAGGCGGCGGCGGCGAGACGCAGGGTGGCGGCGGCGTCGCCGGAGCCGCCCCCCAGGCCGGCGGCGACGGGCACGCGCTTGTGGATGTGCAGCTCCAGCGGCGGCGCGTCCCAGCCGGTGGCCGCGCGGAACGCCGCGAGCGCGGCGGCGGCGAGGTTCTCCTCGGGCGGGCCCTCCACCCCGGGACACACCACGACGTCGCCGCTCGCGTCGGGGGCGGGGGCGACTCGCAGCGTGAGCTCGTCGGCGAGGGAGATCGACTGCATCACGGTCGCCAGCTCGTGGCGGCCGTCCTCGCGCACGGGGCCGAGGAACAGGCCGAGGTTGATCTTCGCGGGGGCGAGCACGCGGAGCGGCAGGGGCGCGCCCGCGGCGTGGAGGTTGTCAGTCGGAGGGAAGGTCACGTGTGTGTCTGGGCGTCGGTGTCGGAGGCGTGGCTTGTCCCGAGTGCCTCCCCCAGCGCGCGGAACTCCTCCGGGGAGAGGCGCTCGGCGCGGACGTCAAGCGGAAGGCCCATCTGCGAGAGCGCCTCCCGCACCTGCTCGCGCTCGGCCGCGCCCGCCAGCGCGAGCGAGCGCGCGAGCGCCTTGCGGCGGTGCGCGAAGGCCCCGCCCACGAGGCGACGCAGCGCGGGGGAGGCGGCGGGTCCGGTGCGAACCAGCTCGACCAGCACGGAGTCCACGTTGGGCACCGGGTGGAAGACGGTGCGGGGGATCGCCCGCGCGACGCGCACGCGGCAGGCGAGCTGGGCGAGCACGGAGGGCACCCCGTAGTCGCGGCCACCAGGCGCAGCGGCCAGCCGCTCGCC
Organism: uncultured Solirubrobacterales bacterium; assembly: GCA_963831945.1. Taxonomy (GTDB): domain Bacteria; phylum Actinomycetota; class Thermoleophilia; order Solirubrobacterales; family Solirubrobacteraceae; genus Palsa-744. The sequence goes on from CAWHSC010000003.1 coordinate 1,577,262, forward strand.
GACCTCGCGCTGCACCATCGCCACCCAGCGGGTGACCGTGGGGAGCTCCTCGACCGTGCGCAGCAGCGCGCCGGCGGCGACGCCGTAGGGGAGGTTGGCGACCACCTTCGTGGGGGCAGGGCGCATCCCCGCGAGGTCCACCGCCAGCGCGTCGCCCCAGTGCAGGGTGACGTTCGCAAAGCGCGCCACCGCGTCACACAAGGGGTCGCGCAGCCGCTCGTCGAGCTCAACCACGTGCACGTGCGCGGCGCGCTCGGCGAGGTACTCCGAGAGCACCCCCAGCCCCCCGCCGATCTCGAGCACCACGTCCCGCTCGCAGAGCTCCGCAAGGCGGCCGGCCACCCCGAGGATGTTGGAGTCCACCAGGAAGTTCTGTCCCAGCTCACGGTCGGGGCGCACACCGAACTGGCGCATCCGGCGCAGCGTGGGCTGGGTTGGCAGGTCCTCTGCCACAAGACTCCTCACCACCCGAACACCCGCGCGGCCGTACCCTGCACGGTGGCGCCCAGCTCGTCCACCGAGACCCCGCGCAACTCCGCGAGGAAGGCCGCGGTGTGGGCCACGAAGGCGGGCTGGTTGGGGTGCTTGCGCACCGGCTGAGGGGTGAGGTAGGGGGCGTCGGTCTCCACCAGCAGGCGCTCGTCGGGCACCCGCCGCGCGGCGTCGGCGAGGTCGGCGGCGCTTTTGTACGTCACGTTGCCCGCGAACGAGATCGCGTAGCCGCGCTCCAGGCACTCCTCCAGGTGCGCGGGCATCGAGAAGCAGTGCATCACCACGCTCACCCCCTGCGCCTCCGCGGCGAGCCGGTCGAGCGTGTCCCGCTCGGCGGCGCGCGTGTGGATCACCAGCGGCTTGCCCACTTCGCGCGCGAGGGCGATCTGCGCGGAGAACGCGCGCTCCTGGTCGGCGCGGGGGGCGTAGTCGCGGTAGTAGTCGAGCCCCGTCTCTCCGACCGCCAGGCAGCGCGGGTGCGCGGCGAGCGCGCGCAGCTCGGCGAGGTCGGCGTCGTCGAAGCCGCTCGCGTAGTTGGGGTGCCGGCCGACCGCGGCGTACACCTGCGGGAACGCCTCCGTGGCCGCGAGCGCCGCCCGGCAGGAGACGCCGCCGGTGCCCACCGTGAGGATGCGCGTCACCCCCGCACGCTCCGCCGCAGCGACGAGCTCGGTGTCGGGGGGCTCGCAGAGGTCGAGGTGGGTGTGGCTGTCGATCATGCGGGAGGGGACAGTGTGGCAACGCCGGCGGAGCGGTGGGGGCGAAACGACAGAGCACCGTTCAGATCGACCTCCGCGGCGTGTCGGCGAGACAGCGGATCGATGACCTGGGGGTGGGCAGCGGATCGACAAACCGCGGCGTAGGGGACGAGACGACGAAACCGGGCTCCGTAGCTACCACGGATGGCACGAGCCACCGGGACGCCCACAGTGCTTGTAATAATAGATACAACCGTGCGGGTCACTTCGGCCTGCGCCCATCCCAACGAGGAGGTTCGGGGTATGTCAACGTCTTCTGGCGAACTGCGGGAGCTCACGGGTCTGTGGTGGCTGGTGATGCTGTTCGGCCTCGCCGTGTTCTGCGTCGGCGCGTTCTTCGTCATCTCACCGCACGAAACCCTGAGCACGTTCACGGTGGTCGCCGGGATCTTCCTGCTCGTCGACGGCGTGATCGCGATCCTCGGGTCGATCTTCGGGCGCAGCGAGGGCCGCGGCCTGCTCGCGATGATCGGCGTGCTCAGCGTGATCGCCGGCCTCGTGCTGATCAAGAAACCGTTCGGCACGCTCGTCGTGTTCGTGCTGATCCTCGGCGTGTGGTTCATCGTCGCCGGAGTTGTGCGCTTCGTGGAGGCGATCGGCGAGCTGGACGGGCGCGCAGCGAACATGGGTATCGCGATCCTCGACATGATCGCCGGGATCGTGATCCTCTCCTGGCCCAGCCTCGGTATCGCCACGCTCGCAGTGATCGTCGGCATCGTGCTGCTCCTACGCGGCGCGGTGTTCATCGCCGCCGCCTGGGAGATGCGCCGCCTCGGGCACGCGATGGACGCCGAACTGAAGGCGCACCCGGCTACCTGAGCACCCCGGAGAGGCGCTACGTCTTGGGGAACAACGGTTCGAGCTCACCCACGGGATGACCCGGCGCGGTGGGGCCCGCCTCGAGGCGGGCGGCGCTCAGCGTTCGATCCTCCGCTCCGAGCGCATCGAGCAACCTCTCTGTGCTCGTCGGCATATATGGGGTGAGCAGTAGGGACACCACGCGAACGCCAGCCGCGAGCGAAGCGAGCACTTCATCCAAATCTCCCGCCCTCTGCTCGTCCTTCGCCAGCGTCCACGGGGCGCGCTCCTCGACGTAACGGTTCAGGCGCCGTACCCGCTGCCAGATCGCGTCCAATGCCTGTGTCAGCTCAGCGCGGTCGAGCAGGGCGCTCACCTCCTCGGTCAGGCCCTCGAAGTCGCTTGCCAGCTCGGGGTCGATCGGCGCTGCGGGCACCTTCCCCTCACGGTAGCGGCGCACCATCGCCAGCGTGCGGCTCGCGAGGTTGCCGTACTCGTTGGCCAGCTCGCTCTCGTAGCGCTGCTCGAACGCGGTCGTGGAGACCGAGCCGTCCTGGCCGAACGGCACGTCGCGCAGCAGGTAGAAGCGCAGCGCGTCGGCGCCGAAGCGGTCGATCACCGCGAACGGGTCGAGCACGTTGCCGAGCGACTTGCTCATCTTCTCGCCCTCCATCAGCAGGTACCCGTGGACGAACAGGCGGTGCGGCAGCTCGATCTCGGCGGCCACCAGCAGCGCCGGCCAGTACACCGCGTGGAAGCGCAGGATGTCCTTTGCGATCAGGTGATAGTTGGCCGGCCAGAACGTTGACACGAGGTCGGTGCGCGCCTTCTCAGCGGAGGCGGGTGAATCCGTGACCGTCGGCGCGAGATTCGCGGGGACGGGATTCGCAGCTCCCGGTGCCGCGGTCGTCGCCGGGGCGGGGGCATACGTGAGCGCCGAGTAGTAGTTCAGCAGCGCGTCGAACCACACGTAGAAGACGTGCTCCGCGTCCCACGGCACCGGCACCCCCCACGTGAGCTTGTGGCGCGTGAGCGGCACGTCGCGCAGGCCCGAGCGGATGAACGCGAGCGCCTCGTTGTAGCGCGTGCGCGGGGCGAGCCAATCCTCGCGCTCGGCGTACAGCTGCTCCAACCGCTCCTGGAACGCGCTGAGCTTGAAGAAGTAGTTCTCCTCCTGTTCGCGCACCAACTCGACGTGGTGGATCGGGCAGCGGTTGCCCTGCTCGATCTCGTTCTCCGCCTTGAAGTCCGCGCAGCGCGGGCAGTACCACCCCTCGTACGTCCCCTCGTACACGTACCCGTTCTCCCGCACCCGCGTGAGGATCTCCTGCACCTTCGCTTCGTGCTGTGGGTCGGTGGTGCGGATGAAGAAGTCGTTGGACGCCCCCACGCGCGGGGCCAGCGCCTTGAAGCGCTCCGCGTTGCGATCCGCGAGCTCCTGGGGCTCGATGCCCTGCGCATGGGCCGCGTCGGCCACCGGCTCCCCGTGCTCGTCGGTGCCGGTCAGGAAGAACACCGCCTCCCCGCGCTGGCGGTGGTGGCGCGCGAGCACGTCGGCGGCGATCGTCGTGTACGCGTGGCCGAGGTGCGGGGCCGCGTTGACGTAGTAGATCGGGGTGGTTACGTAGAAGGAGGGCACGGGCGCCCCAGGCTACTGGCTCGCGCGTCGCCTCAGTCGCTCGGCGTCGAAGGGCCGACCACGAGGACGACCTCGCCCTTCGGGGGATGCTCGCGGTAGCGCTTTGCCAGCTCGACCGCCGAGCCGCGTGCTACTTCCTCGTGGAGCTTGGTCAGCTCACGGCAGACTGCCACGGGGCGGTTCGGGTCGTTTTGCGCGAGCATGTCGAGCGTGGCGGGCAGGCGCTGGGGGGATTCGAACGCGACGAGCGTCTCGGTGGCGTCGGCGAGCAGGCGTTCGCGCTGGCCGCGCTTGCGCGGTAGGAAGCCGACGAAGCACCACCGGGCCGCCGGCAGGCCCGAGGCCACCAGGGCGACCGGCACCGCGCTGGCGCCCGGCAGCACCTCGACCGCGATGCCCGCCGCCAGGCACTCGCGCACCAGCAGGAAGCCCGGGTCGGAGACCACCGGCATGCCGGCGTCGCTGACCAGCGCGACCGTCTCTCCCGCGCGCACCCGCTCCACCAGCTCGGGGACGCGCGCGCGTTCGTTGTGCTCGTGCAGGCTCACCAGCCGCGCCGCCCGATCCCGTGGCGATCGAGCAGGATCCGCGTGTGGCGCGTGTCCTCGCAGGCGAGCACGTCGGCCTCGCCCAGAGTGCGCAGCACGCGCAGCGTCACGTCCTCGAGGTTGCCGATCGGCGTGGGGCACACGACGAGCCTCCCGCTTGCAGGCGCCCGCCCAAGGTGCGCGTCCTCGCCCGGCATTCGGCCAATATAGAGATCGCCGATGGCCACAGAGCAAGGATCAGAGGGCGCGCCCCCGCGCCGACCACCTGCGCCCGCGTCGCGAGCCCGCTCGCCCGCGGGGACCGACCCCAAGCCGCAGTACACCCGCTACCGCGCGGGCCGGAAGCTGCTGCCGGGTCCCCGCCAAAACGGGAGCGATGTGCGCGATGACTCGCTGCTCGGAGCGCCCCGCCAGCCCAGAGCCCCGCGTACCCCCTCCCGCTGGCGACGGATCACCCCCAAGCGCGTCGTGCTCGGCCTGCTCGCGCTGATCGTCGGCTGGCTGGTGCTCTCGCTCGTGCTGTTCCTCGTCAGCTCGCACTTCGAGCGGACCTCGCTGCCGAGCGACGTCGCCGGCGTGCTCGAACCGGCCGGCTACCCGCTGACCTCCGCCAACAACATCCTCGTGCTGGGCTCCGACAGCCGCCAGAAGGACTCCAAGGAACCGGGGGCCGAAACCACTGGCTTCGGCCGCTCGGACACGATCATGCTGATCCGCACCGGCGGCGGGCACGCCGCGCGCCTGTCGATCCCGCGCGACACCGTCATCGAAATCCCCGGCCACGGCCTGCAGAAGATCAACGCCGCCTACGCCTTCGGCGGGCCGGCCGAGTCGGTCTCGGTGATCAAGCACTGGCTCGGCGTCCCCATCAACCACGTGGTGGAAGTCAACTTCGAAAACTTCCCGCAGCTGATCGACGCGATGGGCGGCGTCACCTACACCGGGGGCTGCATCGTCTCGAAGCTCGACGGCGGCTCCGCCGACGGCGGCTTCACGCTGCGCCTGCCCGCCGGCACCCACCACCTCGACGGCAAGGAAGCGCTCGCGCTGGCGCGCACCCGCGAGAACCTCTGCGCGCCCGCCGAGACCGACATCCAGCGCGAGGAGCACCAGCAGGCGCTGTTCATGGACATGAAGTCCCAGCTGCTCTCCCCTTCGAGCTTCCTGCGCCTGCCGTTGATCGCCTGGCACGCGCCGCCGGCGATCATCTCCGACATGAGCGGCCCCGAACTGCTCGGCATGTTCGCCGCGCTGGCGGTCGGCGGCACGCCGCCGACGCACGTCCTCCTGCCCACCGGCCAGATCACGCTGCCCGACTGGCGAAGAAGGCCTGACGGTCTCCGAAGGCGCAGCGCGCCGGGCGGACGTGGCGCGGTTCATGGCGGGGTAACGCCTTACCTGTCCGCAACCCAACCGTCCCACACCTCCCCACGGGTCGGAGTAAAGGGGTGTGGCGAAGAAGTATCGCGAAGTGAGATGGATTCTCCGGCGAGCCGGTTGGAAACCGCTGCGCACCACGGGCAGCCATGAGCGCTGGCTCAGCCCAGACGGAACCCGTCTGATTACTGTCGCGGGTGGGGGCAAGGACAATCGCGAGGTGCCCCGGGGAACGCTCGCTAACATGCGCAAGGAAACCGGCCTGAAGGAGCTGCGGTGATGGAGTACGTGGTGATCTACGAGCAGGGTGACACAGGTAGCTGGGGGGCACACTCACCCGACCTACCTGGGTGCTACGCCCTCGGCGACACCCGCCCAGAAGTCGAGGACAACATGCGCGAGGCGATCACAGTACATCTGGAGGAGTTGCAGCGGCGCGGCCTCACGGCCCCCGAAGCCCACAACTTCGTCGGCGTGGTCTCGGTGCCCGCCTGACGAGCGGTCAGCTCTTGGCCGCGACCGGCTCGGACTTCTTGGCTGAGGAGCTCTTCTCTGCCTTGGCCCCCCGTCCGAGGAGGAGCCCTTGCCCTCGGAGGATGAGCCCTTGCCGTTGGACGAGGAGCCTGAGTCGCCGGAGGAGGAGTCCTTCGATGAGCTGGACCCGGAATCCGAGGAGGAGCTCTCCGCGGCGCCGCGTTCTCGCGCTGGCGTTTGCGGGTGCCGTAGTCGGTGTTGTAGAAGCCCTTGCCCTTGAAGTGCACCGCGGGCGCGTGCAGCACGCGCTGGACCTTCACGCCGGTCTCGGGGTCCTTGGTCAGGGCCTCATCGGAGAACGACTGGAGAACTTCGAAGGTGCTCCCATCCGGGCGGCGGTACTCGTAGATTGGCATTGGCACTCGGATTATAGGAGTGCCAGGCTCAGGCAGCCCGTCGCATCGAGGCGCTAATCGGCCAGCAGCGCCCGCGCGCTGGCGATGCCGGCGCGCACCGTCGCGGTGAAGTCGCGGTCGGGCTCGGTGAGCATCCGCAGCGCGAACCCGTCGCCGAGCGAGAAGAGGATCTCGGCGATCGCCTCCGGCTCGGCGTGCAGGCGCAGCACCCCCTCCTCCTGGGCCACCGTGAGCATCCCGGCGACCTGCTCGCGCATCGTGCGCATCAGGTTGGCGTACTCCACCGCGATGTCGGCGTTGCGCCGCGAAAGCGTGAACAGCTCGAACAGGAGCGTCACGAAGTCGGGGTCCTCGCGGATCATCGTCCTGCAGGTGCTGGGCCATCAGGCCGATGAAGTCCTCGGCCGTCTGCGCCCCCGCGAGCTGCTGCTCCAGGCGCTCCAGGCGCAGCTGGCAGTCGCGCCGCACCGCCTCCGCGAGCAGCCGCTCCTTGGTGCCGAAGTAGTAGTGCAGCAGGCCCCGCGAGACGCCCGCCTCGCGCGCGACGCGCTCGAAGGTCGAGCCCGCGGTCCCGTACTGGGCGACGCTGCGCCGCATCGCCTCCACGATGCGCTGCGCGCGCTCGCCCGAGAGCGACCTCGCGGCCCTCGCCCTCGCGAGCCGCTCTCCACGGCGGAAGCCATCGCCACGGTGCATCGCGCGGTCCGCTCGCCGCGGCGCTCAGGAGGCGGAGGCGCCCACCGAGCTCGGCGCCTCCTGCGCCGGCATCGTGGTCGAGCTGTAGTCGAACTCCTCCTCGGCCCCGAACAGCATGTCGAGCACCTTCGAGCGCAGGCCCTCGCTGAGCGCCAGCGCGAGCACGCCCGCGACGAGCGCGAGCAGCAGCGCGCGGCCCAGCCCGCCCCGCCTGCGGCGCTCGCGCTTGGGGGGCTCTTTGAGCGCGTTCGCACGCCTCGCGCAGCGCCACCGCCGCCTCGAGCCAGCTCGCGCTGGAGCTTGCGATCCTCGAACAGCGCCTTGGTCGGCGGCTTGCCGTTGCCGACCCGCCCGTACGCGCTGCGCGCGGCCGCGTAGGCCGCGAGCAGGTTGCCGCGCAGCTCCTCGTCCTCGAGGATGCGCTTGACATACTGGTTGCGCTGCGCGGCGCGGGCCGCCGCCGAAGCCTTGCCGATGCTGTCCTTTGCCGCCATGCGGGCCACCGCCTCTACTGGAGCTTTTGCCTTGGGTCCACCCCAATATACCTCGCTCGGCCTGCGTGCAGCTGCGGCACGCGCCCGCTGCGTACGCTCCATCGCGCCGCGTATGCGGCTGGCGCTAAGCGTGCAGCGCGGCCTGTTCCTGCGCGGTCGGGAAAGGCCCACGCGGCGCGCGTGCGGCGCTCCTGGCGGAAGACGAAGCGCAGCTGCTGGCGGCGGTTTGAGCTGGGCCTCGTGGGGACGGAAGGTCGCGCACGGCTCGGGTAAGTCGAGCGCGCAGAGCATGTTGCGCCGGAAGTAGCATTCCTCGCACGTCACCTTGCGGCGGCTCGCGCGCGCTCTGCTTTCCCTGCGCCAAGATCGCTCCCCTGTCGAGCTTGCTCGTCCGCTCGACTCTCGGTGCGGGCGGGGTGGACTGACGACGGCGGGGATCAAAGCACCTGCCGCCGCTCCGCTCAAGGAGCCTTCTCGCAAATCGCAGAGGAAAAGATTTTCTACCCGGAAAGAGCTGGCGTCACGTCACTTTCCTGTGACAATCCCCTGGATACGCCCGCATTTTCCGAGCCGCGCTTTCGCCGTCGGCCTCCACCGCGTGGACGCAGCGCCGAGCCAACGCCTCCCCGCGCGGTCGGCGACGTAGCGGGCGATCGCCAGCGAGGAGGTGGCCGCCGGCGAGGGCGCGTTGCGCACGTGCAGCGCCCGCTCGGTGGCGGAGAACGCGAAGTCGTCGACCAGCCGCCCGTCGCGGGCCGAGCGCCTGCGCGCGCACGCCGGCGAAGGCGGGCCGCACGTCGCCCGACGCGCAGCTCGGGCACGTAGCGAGCCGCGGCCCGCGCGAACGCCGCCCGCGAGGCCGCGTGGCGCAGCTCGGTCGACGCCCGGGCGCCACCAGCCGCGCGAGCATCCGCCAGGTGCCCGGCCAGCGCAGCGTGTCGAGCGCGTCCTCGCGCCGCACCCGCCCGAGGCGGTAGGCGTCGCGCGCGAGCACCGGCAGCGCGGTCGGGCCGATCAGCACCTCGCCGTCGATGTGCCGCGTCAGGTGGACGCCGAGGAACGGCAGCGCGGGGTCGGGCACGGGGTAGATCAGCGAGCGCACCAGGTGCTCGCGCTCGCGGGTGCCAGGCGCAGGTAGGCGCCGCGGAAGGGGACGATGCGCGGGTCCGGGTCCGCGCCCGCCGCCACCGCCAGCCGATCCGACCACGCGCCCGCGCAGAAGAGCGCGTGCGCGGCCTCGGTCGCGCCGCGCGCGTGCTCCAGGCGCAGCGACCGCGCGCCGGCCCGTACGCCGTGCACGCCGCAGCCGCTCGCGATCTGCGCGCCCGCCTGCGAGCGCGTCGCGGGCGTAGGAGCGGGCCACCGCGGCGAAGTCGACGATGCCCGTCGCGGGCGAGTGCAGGCCCGCGATCCCGCGCGCGTGGGGCTCGAGCTCGCGGATGCCGCGGCGTCCACGCGCCGCAGCCCGGGGACCGCCGTTGGCCCGGCCGCGGCGCTCGAGCTCCTCCAGGCGCCCGAGCTCCGAGCGCTCGGTCGCCACGATCAGCTTCCCGCACGCCTCGTGCGGGATCTCGCGCTCGGCGCAGTAGGCGTACAGCTCGCGGGCGCCCTCCACGCACAGGCGCGCCTTCAGCGAGCCCGGCTGGTAGTAGACCCCCGCGTGGATCACCCCCGAGTTGTGGCCGGTCTGGTGCGCGCCGAGCTCGGCCTCGCGCTCGAGCACGCACACCGACAGCCGCGGGTGCCGGCGGGTCAGCTCGCGCGCGAGCGCCAGCCCGACGATGCCGCCGCCGACGATCGCCAGATCGCACCGGGAGGGCGCTTCCGAGGCGACCTCGATGTCGGCGGCGGCACGCGCCTCGTTATCGCTGGTCGATGCGCGCGTCATCATTGTTGGTCGATGCGCATTCTCCTCACAGGCGCCAGCGGCTTCATCGGCTCGATGCTCGCTCCCGCGCTGCTGGCCGAAGGGCACGAGCTGCGCGGACTGACGCGCGATCCGACAGCGCGCGCAGGCGAGGCATCGTCGCTCACCGCTCGCCCGCGCTCCGGAAATCGAGGTGGTCCGTGGCGACGTCCTCACCGGTGAAGGGCTCGCGCGTGCGCTCGAGGGAGTGGAGGTCGCCTACTACCTGATCCACTCGATGGAAGGCGGTCCGATGGGCGCCTCACCTCCGAGCGACTTCGCCGAGCGCGAGCGCCTGGCGGCGGAGCACCTTCGCGGCGCACGCCCGGCGCGCGGGCGTGGGGCGGATCGTCTACCTCGGTGGCCTGCTGCCGCGCTCCGGCCCCGTCTCGCGCCACCTGGCCAGCCGCGCGGAGGTGGAGGAGATCCTGTTCGAGCACGTTCCCGATTCCGTCGCGCTGCGCGCCTCGATCGTGATCGGCGCGCGCTCGCGCTCCTTTCGCCTGCTCGTGCGGCTGCGTCGAGCGCATGCCGGTGCTGACGCTGCCGGCGTGGCGCAGGTTCCGCACGCAGCCGATCGACGTGCGCGACACGATCGAGATGCTCGCCGCCGCCGCCCGCCTCCCGCGGCGTGGCGGGCCGCACGCTTGACATCGGGGGACCGGAGGCGCTCACCTACGAGGAGCTGCTCGCAGCGCATCGCCGAGCTGCTGCTGCTGCCCCGGCCGACGCTCGGGTTGGGGGTCACGATGACACCGCTCACCGCGCGCCTCGCCGCCGCGCTCGCAGGTGAGGACCCCGAGTTGATCCTCCCGCTGATGGAGGGCCTGGAGGGCGATCTGCTGCCCGCCGACGACCACGCCGCCGAGCTGCTGGGGGTGGAGCTGCACTCCTTCGACGACGCCGTCGAGTGCGCGCTGCGCGAGTGGGAGGCGGTCGAGCCGCTCGCCGCGCGATGAGCGCTCGTCATCCCGTCGTCCGACCCACATCTGCCGCCCCACCCCGCGAGGAGGTGTGGAAGACGGTGATGGACCCCCACCGCCTGGGCGAGTGGGTCACGATTCACCGCGCGCTGCGGTGGGCCGACGACGGGCCTCCGCAGGTGGGGTACGAGATGGAGCAGCAGGTCCACCTGCGCGGGGTGAGCCTCGACGTTCACTGGCGTCTGGTGGAGTGCCAGCCATGCAGGCTGGCGGTGTGGGAGGGTCGCGGACCGGCTCGCTCGCGCGCTCACACCGAATACGCGCTGCGCGCCGAGGGGGATGGCACGCACTTCGACTATCGCAATGAGTTCCGCCCTCCGCTCGGGCCGGTCGGGGCGCTCGCCTCACGCGCGCTCGTGGGCGGAATGCCCGAGCGGGAGGCCAGGCGCACGCTCGAGCGCCTGCGCGAGCTGCTCGAGAACCGCGACGGCGGCGGTCGCGACACCCTTTCCTGACCGAGCGCACACTCAGGGCATCTACGCCCAGGCAATTTTGACACCGGTCTTGCGTGACGGTGCAACGACCGGTGAATGTTGTAAGGTGACTTGCAACCCATGTGATGTACATCACATAATCCGAGTGAACAGGATTCGAACGTGACCGACTTCCTTGACGAGAAGCACCGAGAGATCACCGACCGGCTGAGCGAGCTGAAGCCGCTGGTGGAGGAGTACCAGCGCCTGGAGGCAGCCGTCGCCGCGCTCGACGGCTTGGGCACGTCGGCCGCTGCGGCCGCCGCGCCCGCTGCGAAAGCCGCCGCCAAAGCCGCCCCAAAGCCACGCGCAAAGCCAAAGCTCCCCGGCCGCCGTGGACCGGGCCGGCCCCGCGGCTCGAAAACCAAAACCAAAGCAGCTGCCGCTCCGGCCGACAGCGACAGCGGCAGCGGCGCCGGCCGGACGCGGAGGTCCGCGGCGCAAAGCCGGCCGTCGCAAAGGCAGCGGCACGCGCGCGGCGCAGGCGCTCTCCTTCGTCCAGGCACAGCCCGGCATCACGATCCCCGAGCTGGCCGCCCGCATGGGGATCAAGCAGAACTACCTCTACCGCGTGCTGCCGATCCTCGAGGAGGAAGGCAAGGTGCCAAGCAGGGCAGAGGCTGGCACCCGAAAGGGTAAGCAGCCTGACAAGTCCTGATGTACAACAGCCCCGGCGAGGTCACACGCCGGGGCTGTTGTTTGGGGTGATTCGGTTCGCATGGCGCATGCAGGACCTCAGACTCAGATCAGGCCGAGCTCCTGCACCGCCTGACGCTCTTCCTGCAGCTCCTTGACGCTCGCGTCGATGCGCGCGCGGGAGAAGTCGTCGAGGTCGAGACCCTGCACGATCGACCACTCACCGCCCGAGCAGGTGCAGGGGAAGCCGCAGATGAGGCCCTCGGGGATTCCGTAGGAGCCGTCGGAGGGCACGCCCATCGAGACCCAGCCTCCGTCGGTGCCGCTCACCCAGTCGTGCATGTGGTCGATCGCCGCGTTGGCGGCGGAGGCCGCCGAGGAGGCGCCGCGCGCCTCGATGATCGCGGCGCCGCGTTTGCCCACGTCGGGCAGGAACTCGCTCTTCGATCCACGCCTGGTCGTCGACCGCGTCCGCGGCCACCTGGTCGCCGACCTTGGCGTGGAACAGGTCGGGGTACATCGTCGGCGAGTGGTTGCCCCACACGCCCATCTGGGAGACGTCGCTCACCGGGACGCCGAGCTTGGCGGCGAGCTGCGCGACCGCGCGGTTGTGGTCGAGGCGCAGCATCGCGGTGAACCGCTCGCGGGGGATGTCGGGCGCGTTGTTCATCGCGATCAGGCAGTTGGTGTTGGCGGGGTTGCCCACCACCAGCACCTTCACGTCGGGGGCCGCGACGGCGTTCAGCGCCTTGCCCTGGACGGTGAAGATCTCGCCGTTGGCGCTCAGCAGCTCGGCGCGCTCCATGCCCTTCGTGCGCGGACGCGAGCCGACGAGCAGCGCGACGTTGGTGCCGTCGAAGGCGTCCGCCGGGTGGTCGTGCAGGTCGAGGCCGGTGAGCAGCGGGAAGGCGCAGTCGATCAGCTCCATCGCCACTCCCTCCAGCGCCCCCATCGCCTGCGGGATCTCCAGCAGGCGCAGATCGACCGGCTGCTCGGGACCGAGCAGCTGCCCGGAGGCGATGCGAAAGACGATGCTGTAGCCGATCTGCCCGGCGGCGCCGGTGACGGTTACTCGTACGGGTTTACTCACGAGTCTCATCTCCTTTTTGAGGTTCTCGTCGATCGAGCCGAGGAACTCCTGCGTGGTCTGCCACGGCTCCTCGGGGCCGATCAGCAGCGCGAGGTCCTTGGTCATCTTGCCGCTTTCGACCGTCTCCACACAGACCCGCTCGAGCGTCTGCGCGAAGCGCGTCACCTCGGGTGTGCCGTCCATCCGCCCCCGCGCGGACAGCCCGCGCGTCCATGCGAAGATCGAGGCGATCGGGTTGGTGGAGGTGGGCTTGCCCTGCTGGTGCAGGCGGTAGTGACGGGTGACCGTGCCGTGCGCGGCCTCCGCCTCGACGGTCTTGCCGTCGGCGGTCATCAGCACGCTGGTCATCAGCCCGAGCGAGCCGAAGCCCTGGGCGACGGTGTCCGATTGCACGTCGCCGTCGTAGTTCTTGCAGGCCCACACGTAGCCGCCCTCCCACTTCAGCGCAGCGGCGACCATGTCGTCGATCAGCCGGTGTTCGTAGGTGATGCCGGCGGCCTCGAAGTCGGCCTTGAACTCGGTCGTCGTACACCTCGGCGAAGATGTCTTTGAAGCGCCCGTCGTAGCGTTTGAGGATCGTGTTCTTGGTGGACATGTACACCGGGTAGCCGCGGTCCAGCCCGTAGCGCAGCGAGGCGCGGGCGAAGTCGCGGATCGAGTCGTCGAGGTTGTACATCGCCAGCGCCACGCCGCCGCCGGGGAAGTCGTAGACGTCGAGCTCGATCGGCTGGCCGCCGTCCGCGGGGGTGAAGGAGAGCGTCAGCTTGCCCGCGCCGGGAACGACCATGTCGGTGGCGCGGTACTGGTCGCCGAACGCGTGGCGGCCGATCACGATCGGCTTGGTCCAGCCGGGCACCAGGCGCGGGATGTTGGCGATCACGATCGGCTCGCGGAAGATGACCCCGCCGAGGATGTTGCGGACCGTGCCGTTGGGCGAGCGGTACATCTCCTTCAGCCCAAACTCCTCCACGCGCGCCTCGTCGGGGGTGATCGTCGCGCACTTGACACCCACCCCGTGGCGCTTGATCGCCTCGGCCGCCTCCACCGTCACCTGGTCGGCGGTGGCGTCGCGGCTCTCGATGCCGAGGTCGTAGTACGTCGAGCTCGACGTCCAGGTAGGGCAGGATCAGCTGCTCCTTGATGAACGACCAGATGATCCGGGTCATCTCGTCGCCGTCGAGCTCGACGACGGGGTTCTTCACCTCGATCTTGGCCATGTCGGGCGATGCGGTCGCGATGCTGTTGGCGGGATGGGCGATGCTATCGCGGACTAACCTGCACGGCGATGGCGCACCGCTTCGGCGAGACGGCCGAGGGTCCGCCCCTGGAAGACCCACGAGGTCGCCAACCAGGCCCCGCCGCTGGAGGGCGTCGACGTCTTCTCCAGCAACCTCCCGCTGGTCGAGGCGCTGGAGCGCGAGGGCGGCGGCTGGGCGCGCGAGCGCGCCGCCGCACTGGGCCGGTTCGTCGGCGGCGTAGCCGCAGCAGTTCTGGGGGCGCCTGGCCAACGAGAACAAGCCCGTGCTGCGCACGCACGACCGCTACGGCAACCGCATCGACGAGGTCGAGTTCCACCCCGCGTGGCACAAGCTGATGCAGATGGGCGTGGAGAACGAGCTGCACTCGCTGCCGTGGACGAGCTCCGCGAGCCCGCCGCGCACGTGGCCCGCGCGGGCCTGTACATGACCGCGATGCAGGCCGAGGCCGGCTTCGCCTGCCCGATCACGATGACCTTCGCGGTGGTCCCCGCGCTGCGCGCCACCCCCGCGCTGGCGGCCGAGTGGGAGCCGCTGGTCACCGCCACCACGTACGACCCGCGGCTCGTGCCCGCCGCCGAGAAGGGCTCGGCGATCGCCGGCATGGCGATGACCGAGAAGCAGGGCGGCTCGGACGTGCGCGCCAACACGACCGTCGCGCGGCCGCTGAACGGCGGGGGCGCCGGGCGCCGAGTACGAGATCGTCGGGCACAAGTGGTTCTGCTCGGCGCCGATGTCCGACATCTTCCTCGTGCTCGCGCAGACCGAGCTCCGATGGCCTCTCCTGCTTCCTGATGCCCCGCGTGCTGCCCGACGGCAGCGCGCAACGCCTTTCACATCCAGCGCCTGAAGGACAAGCTCGGCAACCACTCCAACGCCTCCTCGCGAGGTCGAGTTCCACAGCGCCTGGGCGCGGATGCTCGGCGAGCCCGGCCGCGGCGTGCCGACGATCATCGAGATGGTCGGCCACACGCGCCTGGACTGCGTGATCGGCTGCGCCGCCGGGATGCGCGCCGGGGTCGTCGCCGCCACCCACCACGCCGCGCACCGCTCGCGCGTTCGGCAAGCGGCTGATCGACCAGCCGCTGATGCGCAACGTGCTCGCCGACCTCTGCCTCGAGTCCGAGGCCGCGACGATGCTCGCGCTGCGCCTCGCGCGCGCCTACGACGAAGCCGGCACGCACCCGCCCGCCCGCCCCCTGCCTCGCGCCGGCAGCGACGAGCTCAGCGACGCCCACCTCTTCAAGCGCCTGGCGACCGCCGTGTCGAAGTACTGGGTCTGCAAGCGCGCCCCCAACCACGCCTTCGAGTCGCTGGAGTGCCTCGGCGGCAACGGCTACGTCGAGGAGTCCGGGATGCCGCGCCTCTACCGCGAGGCGCCGCTGGCCTCGATCTGGGAGGGCTCGGGCAACGTGATGAGCCTCGACGTGCTGCGCGCCCTGGTGCGCACCCCGCGCTCCCTGGAGGTGTTCCTGCACGAGCTGCGACGCAGGCCACGCGGCGCCGACCGGCGCCTGGACGCGCACCTCGACGGCCTCAAGGGCCAGTTCGCCGACCCCGCGACGCTCGAGTCCCGCGCCCGGCGCGTGGTGAGAGTCGATGGCCCTGGCGCTGCAGGGCTCGCTGCTCGTGCGCCACGGCGACCCCGCCGTCGCCGACGCCTTCTGCGCCGCGCGCCTGGGCCGCGACGCGCGGCCTGGAGTACGGCACGCTGCCCGCCGGGACGGACTTCGAGGCGATCGTCGCGCGCGGCCGCGTGCAGGCATAGCGGCGGCCGTCCTCGCACGGCGAGCCCGTCCGCTCGCACCATTTTGTGACGCGCTCGGCGAAACGGTGCCTGGCGTAGCAGCGACCGCGGCGACGCCGACTGCTGCGCTCGCAGACGTAGACGAGCGCTCCGGGCTCAACCGCGGCCTACCATTGAGGCCTATGCCGTCGCAGGAACTTCCAGCTCGCCCGCATCTTCGGCATCCGCATCGGGGTCGGGATCAGCTGGTTTTTGATCCTCGGCGTGATCCTGATCTACTTCGCCGCACGCTCACCCCCTACTTCCACGAAGTGCTCGGGGGGTCGCGCACCACCGCCTACCTGGTGACGGTCGCGATCGTGCTCTCGTTCTTCGTCTCGGTGATCCTGCACGAGCTCGGCCACGCGCTGGTCGGCGCGCCGCAACGGCGTGCCGGTGATGGGCATCGAGCTGTGGGCGCTCGGCGGCATCACCCGCACCGGCCCGATGCCCCGCCCGGGGGTCGAGCTGCGCGTGGCCGCGGCGGGGCCGCTCGTGACGCTCGCGGTGATCGCTGATCAGCATCGCCACTCGGCGCGGCTGCTGGCGAGCAGCCACCACTTCTTCGCGGTCGCCGTCGGCAGCGGCGGCGTGCGCACGACGCCCGTCGTGACTGTGGCTGAGCTGGATGGCCACGCTCAACGTGCTGGTGCTGATCCTCAACCTGATCCCCGCCTTCCCGCTCGACGGCGCCCAGATCGTGCACGCGCTGATGTGGTGGCGCAGCGACGACCGCAACCGCGCCACGCGCGTCGTGGGGCGCATGGGCCAGGGCTTCGGCGGTGCTGCTCGGCGCGGGCGGGCTCGGCTGCTGCTGGCGCTGCGCGACTTCGGCGGCGTGTGGCTGGCGTTCATCGGGCTGTTCGTCTACCAGAGCGCCACCGGTGCGGTGGTGCAGGGCACTGTCAACCAGCGCATCCAGCGGCTGCAGGGTGGCCGACGTGATGGACACCGAGCCGGTCACGATCCCCGCCGAGACCGGGCTGCTCGACGCCCAGGAGCACTTCTTCCTGCGCTACCGCTGGCCGTGGTTTGCGGTCGTGGATCCGGCCCGCCACTTCCTCGGGGTGGTGCGCTCCGAACGCGTCGACGCCGAGATCGCCGCCGGGCGGCCCGCGCTGCCGGTCATCCGACGTGCTGGAGGAGAACCTCCCGGTCCGCATCGAGCAGGACCAGCCGCTGGAATCGCTGCTGCGCGCCGAGGGCCTCGGCCGCCTCGGCGCGATGGTCGCCGTCGACGACGACGGGGTGCTGCGCGGGGTCGTGACCGTCGCGCAGATCCGCCAGGCGCTGCGGCCGGCCGCGGGGGTGTAGAGACCTCGCGCGCGTCCTCACCGAGGCGCATCGCGGCGAAGCCGGGCACCTGCGTTATAGAGTCCCGGCCGACAGACAGGCTGCGGTCAAGCCACCCTCCTTCCTATCTTCACACGACCCCAGGGAGTCATGCCAGCACACGACGTCTTGATCATCGGCGCAGGTCTCGCCGGCCAGCGCGCCGCCCTCGCCGCCGCGCAGGGCGGCGCGAGCGTGGCGATCCTCAGCAAGGTCCACCCCGTGCGCTCGCACTCGGTGGCCGCCGCCGGTGGGATCAACGCGGCGATCAGCGTCGACGACGACTGGCACTCGCACGCCTACGACACCGTCAAGGGCTCGGACTTCCTCGGCGACCAGGACGCGATCGAGATCATGTGCTCGGAGGCGCCCGCACGAGGTGATGCACCTGGAGCACATCGGCGTCACCTTCCACCGCAACGAGCAGGGCCTGCTCGACCTGCGCGCCTTCGGGGGCGCCTCGATGAAGCGCACCGCCTACGTCGCCGACATCACCGGCCAGGCGATCCTGCACGTGCTCTACGAGCAGCTGATGCGCCACCACGAGACCGTCGAGCGCTACGAGGAGTGGTTTGTCGACCTCGCTGCTGCGCGACGAGCACGGGCGCTGCTGCGGGGTGGTCGCGCGCGACGTGCGCTCCGGGCGCATGGAGGTGTTCCACGCCAAGAACACGATCCTCGCCTGCGGCGGCGCCGGGCAGGTGTACAGCCCGACGACCAACGCGCTGATCGTCACCGGCGACGGGATCGCGCAGGCCTACCGCATCGGCGCGCCGCTGATGGACATGGAGATGGTCCAGTACCACCCCACCACGCTCGTCGAGAACGGCCTGCTGATAACCGAGGGCGCGCGCGGCGAGGGCGCGGTGCTGCTCAACTCCGAGGGCGAGCGCTTCATGGAAAAGTACGCCCCCAACAAGCTCGACCTCGCCTCCCGCGACGTGGTCTCGCGCGCCGAGCAGACCGAGATCCTCGAGGGTCGCGGCGTCGGGCCCGACGGCTCGGGCATCTGGCTGGACATCACCAAGGTCCCGCGCAAGCGCACGCTGGAGGCGCTGCGCGAGATCGTCAACATCGGCAAGGACTTCGCCGGCGTGGACATCACCCGCGAGCCGATCATGATCCGCCCCGGCCAGCACTACATCATGGGCGGCGTCAAGACCGACGTCAACGGCGCCACCCCGATCGAGGGCCTCTACGCCGCCGGCGAGGTGGCCTGCGTCTCGGTGCACGGCGGCAACCGCCTCGGCGCCAACTCGCTGCTCGACACGCTGATCTTCGGCCGCCGCGCCGGCGAACACGCCGCGGCGCGCGCGCGCGACGATGGCGATGCCCACAGCCTCCAACGGGCAAGCTGCGCGAGGACGTCGCCACGATCGACGCGATCCTCGCGCGCGCGAGCGCATCCGGCCGGCGCATCTCGGAGATCAAGCACGAGCTCGGCGCGACGATGAACCAGTACGTCGCCGTCTACCGCGACCAGGCCGGGCCTGGAGCAGGCGCTCGAGGTCGTCAAGCGCCTGCAGGAGGAGGCCCAGAGCGCCTACGTCGACGACCGCGGCACGGTCTTCAACCAGGACGTGCTCGGTGCGCTCGAGCTCGGCTACATGCTCGACTGCGCCGAGGCGACCGTGGTCGCCGCGATCGAGCGCAAGGAGTCCCGCGGCGCGCAGTTCCGCACCGACTTCCCCGAGCGCGACGACGAGCAGTGGCTCAAGCACATCGACATCTCCCTCGGCGCCGACGGCGCGCCGAGGTGAGCTACTCGCCGGTCACGATCACCCAGTGGCAGCCCGAGGAGCGCAAGTACTGATGGGCGGGCCCGCAGTCACCAGAGTGCGCGCCGGTCACGAGTGGCCACCCGAATCCTTAAAATCGAGTCTCCGCCTGATGGCCGAGACCCACCGTCCGCCGGAGCAGTTCACGCTGCGGGTGCGCCGCTACGACCCCGAGTCCGGCGAGGCGCCCTACTGGGACGAGCACACGATCGAGCTCGAGCCCCACCGCTCGGTGCTGGAGGGCATCCTGCAGGCCAAAGCCCGCTTCGACGGCTCGATCGGGATCCGCTGCTCCTGCCGCGCGGCGATCTGCGGCTCCTGCGGGGTGCGCATCAACGGCGAACCCGGCCTCGCCTGCCACACCCACCTCGACCACGCCCGCGACGTCCGCCGGCGGACGGGGTGATCGAGATCGAGCCGATGGGCAACATGCCCGTCATCAAGGACCTGATCGTCGACATGGACGCCGTGCACTGGAAGAAGATCCAGCGCGTCACGCCGTGGCTGCTCGCCAAGCAGCCCGTGCCCGAGCGCGAGTACGTGGTGCCGCGAGAGAGCATGGTCGACGTCACCCAGTCGATGGCCTGCATCCAGTGCGGCGCCTGCGTGTCGGACTGCCTGGCGATGGAGGTCGACCCCGGCTTCATCGGCCCCGCCGCGCTCGCCAAGGCCTACCGCTTCGTCGGCGACCCCCGCGACGACCGCCAGCGCGAGCGCCTCGTCGACCTCTCCGAAGACCCGCAGGGGATCTTCGACTGCACGCACTGCTTCAAGTGCGTGGAGGCCTGCCCCAAGGACGTCAACCCGATGGGCCAGATCATGCGCCTGCGCCGCATCGCGATCTCCGACCAGCACATCGTCGACGCCAACAACGGCGAGCGCCACGAGGCGGCGCTCACGACGCTCGTGCGCGACTACGGACTGCTGCACGAGGCCGAATGCTGCCGCGCTCCTACGGCGGGCAACTCGTGGTTCGGGAAATTCCACCCCGCCGCCGGCAAAGAGCTGCTCTCCTCGCTGCCCACCGCCGTCAAGGCGATCCGCGCGGGAAGATCGGCATCAAAGCTGGCGCTGTTCGGCCACAAGCTCCCCACGGCCGACCTGCAGGCGGTCCAGCGGATCTACCAGACCGTCGAGGGCCGGCCCGAGCGCTACGAGCTGAACCTCTACATCTCCGGCGAGGACGAGGACGACGAGCGCCGACGCCGGTCGGCGCGCCGGGGTCGCGGCCGGTGCGGGCGACACACGAGCGGCGAGGTCCGCCGCGGCGCCGGCCGAAGGGAGCACCAGCTGATGAAGGTCGCCTACTGGCCCGGCTGCGTCAGCCGCGGCTTCACCCCCGAGCTGCACGGCTCGATGGCGCGCGTCGCGCCGCTGCTCGACATCGAGCTCGTCCAGCTCGACCGCGCCAACTGCACCGGCTGCGGCGTGATCGCCGAGCACAACCAGGAGCTCGCCGACACGCTCAACGCGCGCACCTTCGCGCTCGCCCAGCAGGTCCAGGACGCGGAGCTGATGATGAACATCTGCTCCACCTGCCAGGGCGCCCAGAGCGAGTGCCAGGAGCGCCTGGACGCGAGCGCCGAGTACCGCGCGCACGTCAACCCCACGCTCGCCCCCGAGGGCCTCTCCTACGAGCGCGGGCCTCACCAACAAGAACTTCCTGTGGCTGCTCGTCGAGGAGCTCGGCCTGGACGAGCTGCGCTCCCGCGTCAAGCGGCCGCTCACCAACCTGAAGGTCGGGCCCTTCTACGGCTGCTACATCGTGCGCCCCCGCGCGCGCCTGGGGATCGACGCCGAGCACCCCCGCGACCACTACCTCGAGCAGGTGATCGAGGCGCTCGGCGGCACCGTGATCGAGTACGCCGGCATGCGCAAGTGCTGCGGCTTCCCGATCGTCACGATGAACAAGGAGGCCTCGCTCAAGCAGGCCGGCCGCCACCTCGGCGACGCCGTAGACGCCGACGCCGACTGCCTCGTGACGCCCTGCCCGCTCTGCCACCTCAACCTCGACCTCCAGCAGCCCGCCGCCGAAGGCGTCGTCGGGCGCGAGCTGCGGATGCCGGTCCTGCACCTCCCCCAGCTCGTCGGCCTCGCGCTCGGCTGTCGAGCCCAAGGAGCTTGGGCTTGAGCCGCCACGTCGTGCGGCCCACCGCGGTGATCGACTGGTCGACCTCCGTCGTGGGCGCGGCCGCGTAGACAAGTAGCATCGCCCCATGATTTGTGTGGGGATGCAGGAAGCCGCAGACAACCTCTCGCAGCTGATCGACAGCGCCCGTAGTGGCGAGGACGTGATCATCGAACACGCAGGCCGTGCGGTGGCCAAGATCGTCCCGTACGACGAGCCGCAGAGCGACTCTGGCGCAGAATAACGGACACACGTACCCGCTATATTGGACGCATGACGGAGCTAGCGATGCTGAGCGAGGAAGTCGGCGTTAGCGAGCGTACGCTGCGGCGCGCGGTGAAGCAGGGGGCACTGCGAGCGACGCGGCCCACCCAGAGGACTCTCCATCTCGCTTCGCAGAGCGCCGGTACATCAGGCGTTCGTGGTCGATGCTGGGAGCGCTGCGAGCCGCGCTGCGGACTGAGCAGAATGTTCGTATTGCGGTGTTGTTCGGCTCGGTGGCCAGGGGTACGGACAGGCTGGCGAGCGATCTCGACATACTCGTAGATCTACGTGACCGCAGCTTGGAGAGAGTGGTCGATCTGAACCTGAAGTTGACAGAGATCATTGGTCGCGGCGTCGACGTGGTGCGCCTGGCGGATGTGGAGGACGAAGCTTCGGTCCTGCTCGAGGTCGTGAGAGAGGGTCGCGTGCTGGTCGATCGGGACGGGCTGTGGCCAGAGTTGCTGGGCCGTGAGGCCCAGCTCCGTCACGACGCCCACCGTCGGCAGACGACACGCACTCGGGCGGCCCTGGCTGGAATCGACCGTATTCTGAGCGCCCGAGCGTGACCGACTCAGAGCCTCGCAAGGCTGCGCTCAGACGTTGGCGGGAGGAGGTTGTCCGCCACCTCGAGGACTTCCCGCGCCAGTACGCTGCGCTGGAGAGCGCAATGGCGGCGTTTGGCGAGGACTTCGATTAGAGGCTCTTCAAGGGGGCCTTCGACACCTTGAACGACATGGAGGCCTACAACCGAGTACAAGCTGTCGAGCGCGCCGTTGGGCGGGTCCACAACTACGTCGTGGAGTTGGCTGACGCGGGCGTAAAGCTCGCCCTATTGCCCCGCCCACCGATGCGAGCCGACGGATCGGCGGCCCAGCAGGCCTTCGAAGCCCTACGAGACACCGAGGTAATCGGCGCCGCGCTCTGCCGGCGGCTTGCACGGGCGCAAAAGGCACGTTCGGCGATAGAGCACAGCTATATGCGAGTTAACGCCGGGGAGGTGCATAGGGCAGCTCTGCTCATCCACCAGGCGGCCCACGACTTCATCGGGCCGTACCGAGACTGGATAGTCGGCCCCCTTCAAGAGGGGGCTCCCGAGGACCGGCCTCCAACCACTGGACAACTTCAGTGAAGATCCTCACCGTCGTCGGCAACCGCCCGCAGCAATGGAGCGGGAAGGGGGCAGGCCCCCCTCCCGATCTCCCCCCGGGTCATCGGTCGAGGTCGCGCCGGTGAAGATCCTCACCGTCGTCGGCAACCGCCCGCAGCAATGGAGCGGGAAGGGGGCAGGCCCCCCTCCCGACCTCCCCCCGGGTCATCGGTCGAGGTCGCGCCGGTGAAGATCCTCACCGTCGTCGGCAACCGCCCGCAGTTCATCAAGGCCGCCGCGGTCTCCGGCCCGCTGCGCGCGGCGCACGAGGAGCTGCTGGTGCACACCGGCCAGCACCACGACGACTCGCTCTCGGCGGTCTTCTTCCGCGAGCTGGGGCTTGCGCGGCCGGACCGGGAGCTGGGGATCGGCGGCGGCTCGAACACCTCGCAGCTCGCGCGGATGCTCGCGGCGCTGGAGCCGCTGCTGGCGCAGGAGCGCCCGGACGCGGTGCTGGTCTACGGCGACACCAACTCCACGCTCGCCGGCGCGCTGGCCGCGAGCGGACGCGGGGGTGCCAGTCGTGCACGTGGAGGCGGGGATGCGCTCGTTCGACCGCACGATGCCCGAGGAGCGCAACCGCGTGCTGACCGACCACCTCTCCGAGCTGCTGCTGTGCGCGTCGCAGACCGCCGCCGAGAACCTGCGCGCGGAGTCGGTCAGCGGGGCATGTCGAGGTGGTGGGCGACGTGATGGTGGACCTCGCGCTGCGCCTGCAGCCCGCCGCGCGCGCGGACACGCGCGCGCTGGAGGCCCACGGGGTGCGGGCCGGCGCGTACCTGCTGCTCACCGCCCACCGCGCCGGCAACGTCGACCCGCCCGCGCGCCTGCGCGCGCTGGTTGCAGCTCGTGCGGGCGCTGCCGGGGCCGGTGGTGTTCCCGCTGCACCCCCGCACCCGCGCGCGGCTGCGCGAGGCCGGGCTGCTGGAGGAGCTCGC
This sequence comes from uncultured Solirubrobacterales bacterium, assembly GCA_963831945.1. Taxonomy (GTDB): domain Bacteria; phylum Actinomycetota; class Thermoleophilia; order Solirubrobacterales; family Solirubrobacteraceae; genus Palsa-744. The sequence goes on from CAWHSC010000003.1 coordinate 1,600,671, forward strand.
CGGCGTCGAGGGCCTGCACGTCACCGAGCCGCTCGGCTACGGCGAGCTGGCCGCGCTGCTGTGCCACGCCCGCGCGGTGCTCACCGACTCCGGGGGCGTCCAGAAGGAGGCGTACCTTGCGGGGGTGCCGTGCGTCACGCTGCGCGCCAACACCGAGTGGGTCGAGACCGTGCAGGCGGGCTGGAACACGCTCGTGGACCTCGACCCCGCCGCCGCGCTCGCCGCGCTGGAGCGGACCCCCCCGTGGAGCGGCCGCCGCTGTACGGGGACGGGCACGCGGCCGAGCGCTGCGTGCAGGCGATCGGTACGCTCGCCGCGTGAGCGCCCCACAGCAGACCCCCGTCCGGGTCGGCGTCGCCGGCCTCGGCTACTGGGGCCCCAACCTCGCGCGCAACCTCGCCGCGCTCCCCGGCTGCGAGCTGCGCTGGCTGTGCGACCCCTCCGAGCAGGCGCGCGCGCGGGCGGCGCCGCAGTTCCCCGGGGCGCGCGCCACGGGGGAGCTGGAGGACCTGCTCGCCGACCCCGAGCTGGACGCGGTGGTGCTCGCCACGCCCGTGCCCACCCACGCCGAGCTCGCCGTGCGCGTCGTCGAGGCCGGCAAGCACTGCTTCGTGGAGAAGCCGCTCGCCACCACCGCCGCCGACGCACAGCGCGCCGTGGCCGCCGCCGAGCGCGCGGGGCGGGTGCTGATGGTCGGCCACCTGCTGGAGTACCACCCCGCCGTGGACCGCCTGCAGGCGCTGCTCGACGGCGGGGAGCTGGGGGAGCTGTACTACGTGTACGGCAACCGACTGAACCTCGGCAAGCTGCGCGCCGACGAGAACGCGCTGTGGAGCCTCGGCGCGCACGACGTCTCGGTGATCCTCCAGCTGATCGACGAAGAGCCCGCCGAGTGCATCGCGCACGGGCGCTCCTACGTGCGCGCGGGGGTGGAGGACGTCGTCTTCTGCTACCTGCGCTTCCCCTCCGGGGTCGTCGCGCACCTGCACCTCTCCTGGCTTGACCCCCACAAGGAGCGGCGACTCACGGTCGTCGGCGCGCGGCGGATGGCGACGTTCGACGACATGCGCCTGGAGGGCAAGCTCACCCTCTACGACAAGGGCTTCGACCAGGACGTGCGCTCGTGGGGGGAGTACATCGCGCGCTCGGGGGAGATCTTCTCGCCCAGCTCCCCGCCGTCGAGCCGCTGCGCGTGGAGTGCGAACACTTCGTCGAGTGCCTGCGCACGGGGGCCACCCCCCGCTCGGACGGCCGCTCCGGTCTGCGCGTGGTGCGGGTGTTGGAGCAGTTGCAGCGCTCGCTGGAGGAGTGACGCTCACACCGTCCGCAGCTGCGCACGAGCCTGAGGGAGGGCTCAATTCCACCCTTTGCACCTCGCCCGGTAGTGTGCTGTGCGCACAGCACGGACGCCGTGTGGTTGACGTCAACTTCCAAACCCGGAGAAACCTATGAGAAGACTTACCCTGCTGAGCGCGGTGACCGCCGGCTCGCTCCTTGCCGCTGTCGGCGGCCCGCTCGTATTCACTTCCGCGCAGGCCGCACCAACGCTCCCCACGATCACGGTCGCGCTCAACGGCACCTCGATCACGGTCGGCGGAACGCCCCTGTCGGGCGCCGTCAACGTCGTGAGCACCACGACCGTCGAGAAGGAAGGGAACCCGACCTTGGTGCGTCTGAACCCCGGAGTGAGCGCCGCGGAACTGTATGCGTTCCTTGAAAGCAAGGCCTCCCACGACGCCAACGCAGTCGGCAAGTACGGGCAGATCGTGTTCGACGCCGCAGCCCCGGCGGGCACGAGCGAAGCGCAGACCTCCCTGCAGGCCGGCCAGTACGTGGCAGTGGACGCCGCCGGGAGGAACTCGGCGAAGTGGCCACGGACGAGCTTTACCGTGGCCACTGCCATGGCGCCCGCGACCCTGCCCACCCCCGAAGCAACGATCCGTTCGATCGAGTTCGGCTTCCGCGGCCCGGCCACGCTGCACGACGGCGAGCTGGTGCGCTTCGAAAACGAAGGGTACCTCGTGCACATGGACATCGCCGCCCAGGTCAAGAACGTGCGATCCGCCAGGAAGCTCGTCAAGCTCCTGCTCGCGGGCAACGAAAAGCAGGCGGAAAAACTCGAGGTCGGCGGCGTCGCCTTCACTGGTCCGCTCTCGCCCGGCGGCTTTCAGCAGCAGACCGTCACCGCCAAGCCCGGCGTCTACGTGCAGGCGTGCTTCATGGACACCCAGGACGGGCGCAGCCACACCCAGCTGGGGATGGAGCGCATCATCAAGATCGCCAAGTAGGGCCCCCGCACCCCACGGCTCGCCCCGCCTGGCTCCCGGCGGGGCGAGCCGTCCAATAAGGTCTCCCCCGTGCGCCCCACCTTCGACCTGCAGTCCCACTCGCTGCACTCCGACGGCGAATTCGAGCCGGCCGCGGTCGTGCGCGCCGCCGCGGCAGCGGGCGTGGAGCTGCTCGCGCTCACCGACCACGACTCCGTGGGGGGCGTCGAGGAGGCGCTCGCGGAGGGCGCCCGCGCGGGCGTGCGCGTGGTGCCCGCCACCGAGCTCTCCTCGGTCGACGAGGCCTACGAGGAGCTGCACGTGCTCGGCTACCTCGTCGACCACCGCGACCCCGCGTTCGCCGCAACGCTGGAAGACCTGCGCGGCGACCGCGAGCGGCGCGTGCTCGCGATGGCCGAGCTGCTGCGCGCGGAGGGCTTCGAGCTCGACGACACCGAGCTGCGCCGCCGCCAGGCCGCCGGCGACCCGCTGGGGCGCCCCCACCTCGCGCAGGCGCTGCTCGACCACCCCGCCAACGCCGAGCGCGTCGCCGCCGAGGGGATCGGCAGCCTGCGGGAGCTGTTCCCCCGCTACCTGGTGCCCGGCGTGCCCACCTACGTCGCCCGCACCCGCCCCACCGTGGGCGAGGCGATCGAGCTGATCCACCGCGCCGGCGGGGTCGCGGTGTGGGCGCACCCCTTCTGGGACGTGGCCGAGCCGGACACCGTGCGCGCGATGCTCGAGCGCTTCGCCGGCCTCGGCGTCGACGGCGTGGAGGCCTTCTACCCCACCCACACCGCCGCGCAGGTCGCGCTGCTGTGCGCGGTCGCCGAGGAGCTCGACCTGCTCACCACCGGCTCCTCGGACTTCCACGGCTCCGAGCACAAGACCTTCGCCGGCTTCCGCGCGTTCGAGCTCTACGGCCACGCCCCGCGGCTGGGGCCGCTGGCCGCCGGGGCCTCCTCGGCCTGAGCCCTCTTCTCTGCCCACGGCAGAGGAGCGTAGGCCGCCAGCGGTTCAGCGCGTGCCGTTGTGGGCGCCCGGCGCCGGGGGCAATCCGCGGGCCGCGAGCAGGCCCATGACCCGCTCGACCGCCGCGTCCACCGTTTCGCTGCCCGAGCGCAGCACCAGGTCGGGGTGCGCGGGCGCCTCGTAGGGCGCCCCCACTCCCGTCAGGCCACGCAGCTCGCCGGCGCGGGCGCGCGCGTAGAGACCCTTGGGGTCGCGCTGCTGGCAGAGCTCCAGGGGAGCGTCCACGAACACCTCGAAGAACTGCAGCTCCGCCGCGGCGTGCAACTCCGCCGCCGCCTCCCGGTCCGCCGCGTAGGGGCTGACCAGGCTCACCAGCGCGATGGAGCCGGACTCCGCCAGCAGCCGCGCCACGTGCGCGGTGCGACGCACGTTCTCGCTGCGGGCCTCCTCGCCGAAGCCGAGGTCCCCGTTGAGCCCGTGGCGCAGGTTGTCGCCGTCGAGTAGGAACGCGGGGCGGCCCGCCTCCACGAGGCGCTCCTCCACCGCGCTCGCCGCCGTCGACTTGCCCGCCGCGGGCAGACCCGTGAACCACACCGTCGCCCCCGCGCACCCCAGCGCCTCCCAGCGCCGCTCGCGGGTCAGGCCGGAGCTTTGCCAGCGCACGTTGGGGCTGCAGTCGGGCTCGGTACGAACGGACGTCACAGACATCGACACGACCTTGGGAAAGGTTGTGAGCAGGTTAGTGAGTCTTAATGATAGGTCAGCCCCGGGCAGCGAGCGCCTCCAGCACGCGCTCGACGGCCGCGTCGAGGTCTTCCTGGCAGGTGCGCACCACGACGTCGGGGCGCTCGGGCGGCTCGTAGGGGGCGCCGACGCCGGTCAGGCCGGCGAGCTCGCCGGCGCGGGCGCGGGCGTAGAGGCCCTTGGGGTCGCGCTGCTCGCACTGCGCCAGCGGCGTGCTGACGAACACTTCGATGAAGTCGAGGCCCTCTGCGGCGTGCAGCGCGGCGGCCACCTCGCGGTCGGCGGCGTAGGGGCTGACGAGCGAGACCAACGCGACCGCGCCGCACTCCGCCAGCAGCCGCGCGACGTGCGCGGTGCGGCGCACGTTCTCCGCGCGCGCCGCCTCGTCGAAGCCCAGGTCGCCGTTGAGCCCGTGGCGTAGGTTGTCCCCGTCGAGCAGGTACGCCGGGCGCCCCGCCCGCACGAGCCGCTCCTCGACGGCGCGTCCGATCGTCGACTTCCCGGAGGCGGGCAGCCCCGTCAACCAGACCGTCGCGCCGGCGAACCCGAGCGCCTCGCGGCGCTCGGAGCGCGTCAGCGTCGCGCGCTCCCACCGCACGTTCGGGCTGCGCTCCGTCTTGGTCTCGACCCCGGCCGCCGCCGACGCGTCCTCGACGTCCCCCTCGGTGTCGAGGATCACCCCGGCCGCCACCGTTTCGTTGGTGGCCTCGTCGATCACGATCAGGCTGCCCGTCGTGCGGTTGCGGCGGTAGGAGTCGAACACCAGCGGGGCCGTCAGCTCCACCCGCACGCGCCCGAGGTCGTTCAGCGCGAGCGCGGTGGCGCGCTCGTCGCGGTGCAGCGTGTCCACGTCGATCCGGTAGCGCACCTCCAGCGCGGCCACCCCCACGGTGCGCGTGGTGTGCTTGACCAGGTACCGCCGTCCCTGCTCGAGCGGGCGCTCGGACATCCAGCAGAGCAGGCTCTCGAAGGTGTGGGCGACCGCCGGCTGGTTGTGCGTGCGCGCGATCGTGCTCCCGCGACTCACGTCGACGTCGTCGGTGAGCCGCAGCGCCACCGACATCGGCGGGAACGCCTCGCGCACCGGGCCATCGAAGGTGTCGATGCCCGCCACCGTGGTGCGTTGCCCGCCGGGGAGCACCACCACCTCGTCGCCGGTTCGCACGATCCCGCCCGCCACCTGGCCCGCGTAGGCGCGGTAGTCCGAGCCCTCCGAGGAGCGCGGGCGGATCACCCACTGCACCGGGAAGCGCACGTCGCGCAGGTTGCGGTCCGAGGCGATGTGGACGTGCTCGAGGTGGTAGAGCAGCGGCGGCCCCTGGTACCACGGCATCGCCTGCGAGCGCTCCACCACGTTGTCGCCCCGCAGCGCGGAGATCGGGATGAACGTCACGTCCTGGATGTCCAGGCGCGCGGCGAAGCGCTCGAACTCGTCCACGATCGAGTCGAACACCTCCTGGTCGTAGTCGAGCAGGTCCATCTTGTTGACGCACACCACCAGGTGCGGGATCGCCAGCAGCGAGGCGATGAACGCGTGCCGGCGGGATTGCGCGATCACGCCCTTGCGCGCGTCGACCAGCACGATCACGAGGTCCGCCGTGGAGGCGCCGGTGACCATGTTGCGCGTGTACTGCTCGTGCCCGGGGGTGTCGGCGATGATGAACCGCCGCTGCGCGGTGGCGAAGTAGCGGTACGCCACGTCGATCGTGATGCCCTGCTCGCGCTCGGCCCGCAGGCCGTCGGTGAGCAGCGAGAGGTCGAGGCCGTCGTGGCCCATCCGCCGGCTCGTCAGCTCGACGTGCTCGAGCTGGTCGGCGAGCACCTGCTTGGAGTCGTACAGCAGCCGCCCGATCAGCGTGCTCTTGCCGTCGTCCACCGAGCCCGCGGTGGCGAAGCGCAGGAGCTCCACCGGGCGCTCGGTGAGCCGCCGGAAGACCTCCTCGGTGTCCTGCGCGGCGGTGCGCTCGCCGTCGCGGATCTGGGTCTCCGTAGCCGTGTCGGTCTGGGTAGCCATGCGCCCAGCAACGGTTGCCGGCGGGCGGGACTTATGGGCCGGGGAACGAATATCGGACACCGGCGAAGCGACCTCGCGCATCGGAGGCCAATGGGAAACGCGCCCGCGGCGCTCTTTTCATCCGCCCGCGGAGCCCTGCCGAAAGGCGGGCATGAACAATTAAACGGCTATGCGCTCGATGAGCCGCTGAAAGGGGCTTTTGGCTGGCTGCTGCTCTTCGCGCTCAAGGACGTCGGGTGGCTTTGGACGCTCGGGCGTCGAGGCGCTTGGCTGGCAGACTCCCTGGGACGACTGAGTGTCAGCATCATCGGGCATGGCTACCTGCTCACCTTAGATGGGTCGGAGCCACCCTTCTTAAGAAGGCTCAGTGGTAGCGTCTGCGGCGGCTTTGGCCGCGACACAGAAGGCACAGCCGGTCGCAGTGACGCTGCTGGGGGAGTGGAGTGCTGCTTTGGGGTACTCATGACGAGATGCTCCACAGCCAGTATACCGCCCTCACCTGCGAGAGCAACCACACCGATCAGCAGCAGCAGGCCAGCACGGCTGACGACGTCAAGCTTACGATTGTTCCGCATCTCCTCCGACACAAGCTCGCGACCATATGTGCGGATCAACGTGCGCTTGATCTCGACGGACTCCGCGAGCACCAAGTCGCCGTCGGCAAGCTCTTGAACATATGCGCGGCGGAATGCAAGCGTCTCCTGGGGGCTCAAGAGCCCGCGGATCGCGATACAGGCCGCCGCCACCAAAGCGAGCAACGACACCGTGAACAGCGCAACGAATGCGTAGCTGTAGCCGCCCGAGATCCCATGATCGAAAACATCGCTGCCCAGCGAGGCCTCAACCGCAAGGATCACACCCGTAAACCCGACGAGCTGACCAGCCTTCGTATCTGCCGTCTCCCCCCGCGCACGCTCGTCCTCGATTACGCGCACCGTGGCGGACAGCAATGCGTCAACCGTCTCCGGCTGCGGCTCAAACGGAGTCTTGGTCACCGTCAGCCTACGTTACGCGCAACTTGGGACGGTATACGCACTCGAGAGAGGGAGGGGGCTGCGGTCGTGCAAGAGCACTACTGTGATGGGCGCGCGGTGCATCAACGACCTACAGGCGAGCGACGAGCAGAACGGGGAGGCGCCCGACCGCCCCTCAGAAGTACCCGCGCCGCTTGCGGTCCTCCATCGCGGCCTCGGAGGCGCGGTCGTCCCCGCGGGTCTGCCCACGCTCGGTGACCTCCGTGGCGGCGATCTCGGCGACCACCTCGGCGAGCGTCGCCGCGTCGGACTGCACCGCACCTGTGCAGGTCATGTCCCCCACGGTGCGGTAGCGCACCCGCGCGGTGAAGGGCCGCTCGCCGTCCACCAGCTGGACGAAGGGGGAGACCGCGTAGAGCATCCCTTCGCGCGCGAACACCTCGCGGTCGTGCGCGAAGTAGATCGAGGGCACCTCGAGGGACTCCTCGGCGAGGTACTGCCACACGTCGAGCTCGGTCCAGTTGGAGATCGGGAAGACCCGCGCGTGCTCGCCGCGGCGCAGGCGCCCGTTGTAGAGGCTCCACACCTCCGGGCGCTGGCGCTGGGGCTCCCACTGGCCGTGGACGTCGCGGAAGGAGAGGATGCGCTCCTTGGCCCGCGCGCGCTCCTCGTCGCGCCGCGCGCCCCCGAACGCAGCGTCGAAGCCGTGCTCGGCGAGCGCGTCCAGCAGGGTGACGGTCTGCAGCGCGTTACGCGAGGCGTGGGGACCCACGGCCTCCTCGACCCGTCCCCGGCGGATCGAGTCCTCCACAGACGCGACGAGCAGCCGCTCCCCGAGCTCGGCCACGCGTCGGTCGCGGAAGGCAAGCGCCTCCGGGAAGTTGTGGCCCGTGTCCACGTGCAGCAGCGGGAACGGGAACGGCCCCGGCCGGAACGCCTTCTCCGCGAGGCGCAGCAGCACGATCGAGTCCTTGCCCCCGGAGAACAGCAGCACCGGGCGCTCGAACTCCGCGGCGACCTCGCGCATCACGTGGACCGCCTCGGCCTCCAGCGCGCGCAGGTGCGAGAGACGGTAGGTGGCGGCGGGGTCGTCGCCTCCGGGGTGCTCGCCCGAGGCACGCTCGCCGGGGGCAGTCGGACTCGCGGCCCCCGTGGACAGCTCCGGCTCCATCGTGCGCGGCATGGGCCAGCAACGGTGTCGGGCGCGTGGGACTTGTGCGTAAGCCGCAAGACGTTCTCACGAGCCGGGCGGCCCGCCGTGAGCGCGGTCATAGCAAGTATGACCAACCAGTCAAGCGATCTATGACCAGCGGGTCAACCCAGCGGCACGAGCAGGGCCCTGGGTGGGGAGCGGGCGAGGCAGCCCCCGCGCAAGCGCGGGCCCTCGGGCACCGTTAGACGGGCGGAGGTGGACCCATCGTGGCACCGCCCGCATCGAGCGACCGTGCGGCGGGTTAGAGAAAGCGGACCGCGCAGTCGCGAGACTCGACAGGGAGGCAGGCGCAGTGGACAGGTTGACAGTACGCCGCGGATTAGCGCTCGGCGCAGCGCTCCTCGCCGGCGGAGCGCTCGCGGTGCCCTTCGCCTCGCAGGCAAGCCCCTCCGCCCCTGCCACAACGTCCACCGGGACGACGACGACGGCCACGACGACGACAACCACACCCACTACGACCACCACCACGACAACCACGACGACCGCTCCCACGCCCGCCCCCAAACCGCTTCCTCCGCTCGCGTACAGCGGCTACGTCGAACAGATCACCGTCTCGACGGCCCTCCTCAAAGCGAGGATCAACCCCCGGGGCGTGGCGACCACGTACTTCTTCCAGTACGGCCCCACCGCCGCGTACGGTTTCCAGACGCCGTCCGCCGCGGCCGGCAGCGGCACCGCGGAAATCAAGCTTACCCAGACCGTGACCGGCCTGCAGCCCGCCACCACCTACCACTTCCGCGTGCTCGCGCGCAGCTCCGCGGGGACGACGGCCAGCACGGACGCGACGTTCACCACCAGGAAGGTGCCGCTGTCGCTGACCGCCGTTGTCGCCCCCAACCCGGTCGTGTTCGGCAGCCCGCTCGAGCTCACGGGCACGCTCTCGGGGACCGGCAACGCGGGCGTGGCGGTCGTCCTGCAGGCCAACCCCTTCCCCTACACCCACGGCTTCCACGACGTCACGAGCCCCGTGCCCACAGGCGCCGCGGGGGACTTCTCCCTCCCGGTCGCCGGCCTCCTGGAGAGCACCCAGCTGCGCGCCGCCACTGCCGCCAAACCGACGGCCTACAGCCCCGTGGTCACCGAGCTCGTCGCGGTGCGGGTCACCCTCCACGTGCGTCCCGCCCGGCGCCGCGGGGACGTGCGCCTCTACGGCACCGTGACCCCCGCCGAGCCCGGCGCCGGGGTGGCGTTCGAGCGGTTCGTCCACGGCCGGTACGTGCCGGTCAGCGGGACCACAATCAGGGGCCACACGGGCGAGGTCTCGCGCTTCGCCCGCACCGTGCGCCTGCGCCGCAGCGGCCTCTACCGCGCGCTGGTGCAGGTCTCGAGTGGCGCCCAGGTCGCGGGTCGCAGCCGGCCCGTCGAGATCCTCTGAGGCGCCCACCTCGAGCGACGCGCACATGAGTCGGGGGTTCATTTGGGGCGCATCCGCGCAGGTCGTGGGAGCAGCCACGGCGGGGGGCGCGGGGCCTCCGTGCCCCGCGTCGGCGCGCAGTGCGTAGAGCCGTGCGGGCCGGTCTCCCTCCCACCGTCGCAAGTCTGCCGCAGCGGGTGCCGTTGCTAGGCCGACGTCTCCAACGACCGACCGAGAAGGGTGTGTAAACGAATGAACCGTCTTCTGCGTGCTGTGCCTCGCCGGTCCTGGCCGATCGCAGTCGCTGTGGCCATGTTCCTGGGTGTCGGCGCCGCGTCCGCGGGAGCCAACTCGGAAATCGAAGGGGTGTGGTCTTTCAACGGCGGGCAGATCGGGATTCAGCACCTGTCGAATGGGATGTTCGCCGGCACCGTGGTCTCCGAAACTAGGTTCGCCGAATGCTCCCATCCGGTCGGGCAGGAAATCTGGAGGGGGATCGCCGAACAGCCGGACGGCTCGTACTGGGGCCTGCACCAGTGGTACCTCGGGGGGCCGGCCTGCGAAGAGAATCCAGTGCTCGGACCGACTGCGTGGCGGGTTCTGAAAGAACCGAACGGCTCCCGCTATCTGCGTGTCTGCTTCAGCCATCCGGGCACCTCCCAGCCGACGATTGCCGCCGACGGGGCCCCCAAAGAACCATCTGAATACGCCGAACACCACGTCACCTACGGCTGCTTCAACTCGGGGCTGACCGCTCCCCTACCGGTCGCCCCAGGGGGCTCTGGCACGTCGAGCTCTGTGGAGCACCTGACACTGCCGAGGACCACCCCCACGCAGTGCCTGAGCGGCAGGCTGTTCAAGATCCGCCTCAAGGAGCCGAAGTACGACCCGTTCAAGACGGTCACGATAACCCTCAGCGGCCACCGGGTCCCGACCTCACGCAGAGGCAAGTATGTCCTCGCCACGATCAACCTGAGCAGCCTTTCGAAGGGCACGTTCACGCTCAAGATTCGCGCCACGACCGTTCTCGGGCACCACCTGTCGTCAAGCCGCACCTACCACACCTGCAAGCGGCCCAAGCCGAAGAAGCACGGCAAGAAGAAGGGGAAGCGGGGTAAGAAAGGTTAGGGCCCACGCCCCGGGAACCCTTGGCTTGGCACCACCGGACGACAGGAACCGAGAACTGGGCCTGACCGCGTTCGGACTCGGGCTGCTCAGCGACGACACGCCCCCCGGCGCGTGGGTGCAGCGGCCCCTAGCCGAGCCGATCCTGCGCCTGCGATCGGTTGCCCCGCGGGCGATTGCCGAGAGCTGGTCTGGGCTGGAGGGGCTCGGCTGGGAGGGGACAATCGACGACGCCCCGTTCGTCGTCGAGCGCGGCCGAGCCGGAGACCACCGCTTCGTGCACGGCGCACACCCCCACCAGAGCGGCATACCCTCCGTGGGGACCCGCGCCGTTCACCACCTCTCCGCCGATGCGCGCGTGCTGCAGTGCGCCCCCGCGGACCCGGCCGAGCAGTCGTGGTGGCGGGTGGTGCTCGACTCGGTGCTGTTCACGGTCGCGCTGCTGCAGGGCTACGAGGCGCTGCACGCCGGCGCCGTCGCCACGCCGAACGGCGCAGTCGCGATCACGGCCGCGAGCGGCGGCGGCAAGAGCACGCTGCTGAGCGAGCTGCTGGCTCACGGCCTGACGCTGGCGGCAGATGACGTGCTCGTGTTGGAGCCATCCGGCACCGACGCCCCCCCGCTCGCTCACCCGGCCCCTCCCCTGATGACCGTCCCGGCCACGCGGCTCCCGGCGCTCGGGGAGGCGATCTGCGCGCTCGGAGACGAGTGCTGGATCCCGGTGCCCGTTCACCCGGAGCCGCTGCCGCTGAAGGCGCTGGTCGTGCTGAACCGTCGCCCCGGCCTCGCCACAGGCATGCACAGAGCCGCCAGGCCGCTCGCGGTGCTGGTGGGCTCGCTGCTGCGCTTCCCGCGCGGACCAGAGCGCGAGCGCACCCGCTTCGAAGTGGCCGGCGCGATCGCTGCGCACGTCCCCATCTGGCAGCTCGACGCCGATCCGAGCGTGGCGCCCGAGACCTTGGCCGGCCTGCTGCTGGCAGAGTGCGTGGAGCCCCACCGGACACCGATGCAGAGCCTGTCCACCGTCGGTTGACAGGCGCACGTATGCGGCGCGCGCATCCGTTGTTAGGGTCTCGTCAGCCCCGCCGTCTCAGCGCCACCATGATCTCCGCTTCCGAAGCCCCGACCGCCCCCAGCGAGGAAGTCGCCTCCGAGGGTCCCGGCCGGGCGATCGCCCCCGAGGCTTCCGGCCAGGCAGTCGCCTCCACTGCCCCCAGCGAGCTCGCTGGCTCACCGGGCGCACAGGTACTCGAACTCGAGCGCCTCTACCACCGCTGGAAGGGCCCCAAGCCGCCCGTGCTCGACGACGTCACCCTGACGCTGCGCGCGGGCGAGGTGACCTGGATCGGTGGGCGCAACGGCGCCGGCAAGACCACGCTGCTGCGCCTGGCCGCCGGCATCCTGCTGCCCCAGCGTGGCAGCGTGTGCATGGGCGAGTTGACGCCCTCCTCGCGGGGGGGCCGCTACCAGCGCCAGGTCGGCTTCCTCTCGGCGGGCGACCGCGGCCTGAATGCACGGATGCGCGTGCGCCAGCAACTCGACTACTGGGCGCGGCTCGCCTACGTCCCCCGCGAGCGCCGCGCCGAGCTGGTGGCGGGCAGCCTGCGGCGCTTTGGCCTGGAGGAGTTCGCCGAGCGACGGGTCGATCGCATGTCGATGGGCCAGCGCCAGCGCATCCGTCTCGCGATGGCTTTCCTGCATGAACCGCGCGTGCTGCTGCTGGACGAGCCGCGCAACTCGCTCGACGACGACGGTTACCGACTGCTCGGCGAACAGATCGAGTGGGTCACAGGTCGTGGCGCCGCCGTCCTGTGGTGCTCACCGCGCGGCGAGGACCGGGTGCTCGCGTGCGACGCCGGCTACACCCTCGAAGAGGGGCACCTGGAGCGCGTGGAATGAGACTGTGGTGGGACGCGATGGCGGGGATCGTGCGCCGCGACGCGATCCTGTTCGTGAGCTACCGCACCCAGCTGATGGCGCAGTTTCTCGGCCCGCTGTTCACGATCACGCTCTTTTACTACATCAGCCACATCATCACCGCCAAGACGATTCACTCACCGGGCGGTTACTTCGGATTCGTGATCGTCGGGTTGGTGATCGTCCAGATCCTCACGATCTCGTTGGGCATCATGCCCGTCACCGTGCGCCAGGAACTCGTCTCGGGCACGATCGAGCGCTTCCTGGTGAGCGCCCACGGGCCGGTCAACGGAATCCTCGGCACGATGCTGTTTCCGCTCGCCAGCGCGATGGTAACCGGAGTCCTGATGCTGGGGCTGGCGACCGTTGTCTTCGGGCTGCCGCTGGCGGCGACGGCGGCGCTCGCGGTCCCGGTGTCACTGCTCGGAATGCTGGCGTTCATGCCGTTTGCGTTCATCCTCGTGGCGCTGGTGATGGCGTTCAAGCAGGTGTCGAGCGCGACCCAGTTCATCATCGCCGGGGTGGCGATCGTGGGTGGGTTGTACTTCCCGATCGCAGTGCTGCCGGGGTGGATCCGGTGGGCCTCGGAAGTGCAGCCGTTCACACCCGCCGCCGACCTGCTGCGCCACCTGCTCGTGGACACGCCCCTCGCGCACTCCGCGGGAGTGGATCTGCTCAAGCTCGTGGGCTTCGTCGCCGTCCTGCTCCCCGCCGGCTTCATGCTGCTACGCGTATCGATCCGATACGGTCAACGTACCGGAACCGTCGCCGAGTACTGAAAACGCCAAACCAGGAGCTCATCGATCCATGGCCTCTCCCACCACCAGCGAACTGCTCACTGCCTGCGTGCGCCTGCCACAGCACGTGGTGCGCCGCAGCTTCGTCGCCGAGACGGTCGTGCTAAACCTGAACACAGGCCAGTACCACGGCCTGAACCCGACCGCGGGCAGGATGCTCCAGGCGTTGGAGAGGGCGCCCACTGTTGCCGCTACCGTGGGGGAGCTCGCCGAGGAGTACGGCGTCGAGCAAGAGCAGATCGAGCGCGACCTGCTCGCCCTCATCCACGGGCTGCTCGAGCGCGGGCTGATCGAGATCGTGGATGGCGAGCCCGGTTGACGAGCGTCCGAGAACGGATGCGGAGCGGGGGAGCACCGCCACACCGCGTTCGGCCTCGCGCTGCGCATCGACCCGCGGATCTCGATCCCAGGGCTCGGGCAGAACCCCGGCTCGGCGGTTGCGCTGGCGCCCTCGCGCGTACGCCTGGACGCCGCAGAGTTGCACCGGCGCTGGGAGGCCCTCACCACAAAGCCGGTGCGGGTGCGCGAGATCCACGTCGGCGAGACGCTGCTGCGCTCGATCGACTTCGCCGAGCCGGCCGGCTACCTGCTGTGGATTCGAGACTTCGGGCGCGTGCTGATCTCACCCGACGGCCTCGAGCTGCTGTGCGAGCCCGATCCCGCCAACGCAGAGTGGGCGAGCGATCGTCTCGGCTCAGGCGCTGCCGCTCGCGGCGACGATCCGGGGGCTCGAGGTGATGCACGCCTCCGGTGTCGTGCTGAACGGCAGGGCCGTGCTCATCACGGGCCCAGCCGGCGCCGGCAAGAGCTCGCTGGCCGCGGCGCTCGTCAGGGCCGGAGGACGGCTGCTCAGCGACGACGTGGTGGCGCTGCAACTGAGCGAGGGCGCACTCGTGGCCCACGCGGGGTCGGTGGTGTTCCAGCTACGCGCAGCGGAGGACGAGCGGCTCTCCGTCGGAGGAGCGTGGGGCTCTGGGCCGCCCAACGGGCACCGTCGAGGGCAAGCAGCGGTACGTGAGCGGCCAGGCGCCGGACGCAGCGCCACTAGGGGGGCTGTTCCTGCTCGAGTGCTCGGCGCACGAGCAGGCCGTGGAACAGCTGGGGGCGGTCGACCCGTTCGAGCTGATCGCGAGCACGTTCAACCTGTCGGTGCGCACGCCGGCCCGGTTGCGCCGCCAGCTCGACGTCGTGTCTGCGATCGCGTCGAGCGGCCTGACTCACCGACTGCGCGTGCAGCCCGGCGTCGACGCCACCGAGCTCGCGGCGATCGTCCAAAAGCACCTCGGCTGGGTGGCGGGCCCAGGTGAACCGGTGAGCGCGGGCGCCCAGCTGGAGCGCGAGCGCCTGCTGGAGCTCTGAGCTGAAGCGGTGCTCGCCGGGGCCTGGGGCGCGCAAGCCGGCGAACTGCTCGAACGAGCGAGCGAGCGGCGCGGCGCGCAGATCCACCGCGGTGGGCGGCTGACGATGCTCAGCCCACCACAGCTCGTGCAGGGCGGCTGGTGGGGCTGGCTGTTCGGCGCACCGGAGGACCGCGGCGGGCTAGCCGAGCGCTTCGGCCTCGAACCCGGTGGGGATCTGCCCGGCGCCTTCGCGGGGGCGCTCACCGTGCTGGGCGCGGCGGCGTGTGAGCTGCTGTGCGGTCGATTCGTCGTCGTGGCCGTGGACCGCGAACGGGATCGCTGCGTGGTGGCGCGTGACCAGCTGGGCGCGCAGCCGCTGGTCCACGCACGCGCGGCGGACGGGCTCCTATTCGCTGAGCATGAGTGCGAGCTGCTCGAGCTCCTGCCCCGCACCCCGGGTCCCGATCGGCTCGCGCTGGCGCAGTGGATCGAGAACAGCTGCGTCCCGCAGGGGCGCACGCTGTACGAGGGGGTGGGGCGTGTCCCGGCCGGCCACAGGCTAGTGCTCGACGGGCCGCACGGGAGCGTCGAGCGCTGGTGGAACCTCCACTACGACGGGGTCGAGGAGGGCAGCGGGGCGGCGCTCGCCGAGCGCCTACGGGAGGCGGCCTTCGTCGCGGTCGGTCGCGCTGTGGCCGGCGCCCAGCGCCCGGCCGTAAAGCTCAGCGGCGGCCTGGACTCGGCCTGCGTGGCGGCGGGCCTCGCCGCCAACGGCCTCGCCGACGGACGCACACTTGCGCTCGGGGGCGCCTTTGCGACCCAGCCGGTCGCCGACGAGAGCAAGCTGATCGAGGCGACGGCTCGCCACACGCACCTGCCGCTCGAGCTGATCGCCTTCGACCCGACCGCCCCGATGCTTGCGCCCGCGCTCGCGCACATCGACCGTTGGCGCCTGCCGCCGGCCACACCAAACCTGTTCCTGTGGCAGCCGCTGACGGCGCGGGCCCGCGAGCTCGGGGTGGACGTCATGCTCGACGGGGAGGGCGGCGACGAGCTGTTCGGGCTCGCCGCCTACCTGATCGCCGACGCGCTTCGCGCGGGACGGCCGCACACCGCGTGGTCGCTCGCCGGGCGCGTGCCGGGCATGGGGCCGCACCCGAGTAGGCGTGTGCGCCTGCGCGTGCTGCGCCACTACGGGGTGAGCCCGCTCGTGCCTGTAGCCGTGCGGCATCGCCGCGAACGGACCAGGGCGGCGTCCGCGAACGCGATCGTCGCGCCTGCGGACGCCCGGGCGCTGGCCGAGCTGCGCATCGCGGCCGAGCAGGATCGCCGCGCGGGCCCACTGTGGTGGCGCCGGCAGGCGGAGGGCCTGATCGACATGCGCGACAACCTCGACATGGGCGCTCACTTCCGCCGTGAAGCCGTCGATCGGAACGTCGACCTGCGCCATCCCCTCCTCCACGACCTGCGACTGGTCGAAGTCGCGCTGCGGCTCCCACCACACCTGCAGTTCGACCCCGTGCGCGATCGCCCGCTGCTGCGCGACGCGCTGGCCGGCCTGATTCCCGAGGCGGTGCGCACCCGGCATGCCAAGAGCCACTTCACCCCCCTGGTGCTCGCGGGCATGCGAGCCGACGAGGCGGCGCTGATCGAGCCCCTGCGGCGAGCTGACGCGCCGGTTCGCGCCTACGTCGCGGCGCAGGCGCTCGACCGAAAGATCGAGGTGTCGCCGGAGCAGCGCTCGATGCTCGGCGCGGGCCCACTGTGGCGGATCGCGATCGGCAACCGCTGGCTCGTATCTCAAGCGGACGAAGTGCGCCTCTAGCGGGCTGGCCAAGGCTCGTGACAGCTTCTGCGAGCGGTCCCATGCCCCAACGGGCGGCGGTACTTTTTTGGTCCCGTACTTTTTCGGTCCTTGAAAGGGGCCGGGCCGCCTCTCTAAGATGCGGCATCTCTTCCAAGGAAAGGAGGAAACATGGAGAAGATCACTGACACAACCGAGTACGAGGCTCCGCGCATCGAGGATCACGGAGATCTCACAGAGCTCACAGCCGCCGGCCACCCGAGCGGCGTGTTCGACGCCAACTACTCCGCGGGAGCGCCCATTCCCACGGGCGGCGCCGGGACGAGCGGACCGTAAGCATGCAGCCGGTCTCCCGGTGGGGAGACCGGCTATGTGCCGTTCAAGCGCACCTTTCAGGTCCGAAGATTCGCGCGACCCGAAAGAATCTGCGCCTTACAGCAGTTGTAGGGGCGTGCACGCATCGCCCGACACCGCATCGCCGCATGCAGCCGCCTCGCTGCCGGCATCGAAGGTCCGGGTCCCGCAACACGTGGTCTACCGTCGCCTGCCGTCGGAGACCGTCGTCTTCAACCTCCAGACGGGCAAGTATCACGGGCTCAACGCCACCGCGGGCAACATGCTCGAAGCGCTGGAGCAGGCCTCCTGCCTGCGGGAAGCGGCGGTCGCGGTGGCCGGGGAGTACACGCAACCACAGGCGGTCGTCGAACGGGACATGTGCCAGCTCTGCGAGGGCCTGCTCGCGCGAGGGCTGATCGAGCTCGATGGCGACTCCGCAGCAGGCTGAGTCTCCTCAACAGGCAGCGACCCGCAGCACCACGGTCCGCCGCCTGCCCCCCTCACCCCTGAGCACGGTGGCCCGCGCGCGCCTCGCCGCGGAGATCGTCGCGGCCTACCTGCAGGCACGCCGTGAGCTGCGGCGCGCCCCGATCGAGTCGGCGCTCGCGGCGCTGCGCGCGGAGGGGTCGCTGCCGGCGCTCACGCAGGGGCCGCAAGCGCTCGCCGAAGTCCACCGCTTGACTGAAGTGCGCCGCCTGGCAGAAGCTCGCCGTCTGGGATGGGCCGTGGCCCGCACGCTGAAGCTGATGCCGGGCGACACCCGCTGCCTGGCACGCTCACTGGTGCTCACCCGGCTGCTGGCGCGGCGGGGGATCCCCGCCAAGCTCGTGATCGGCGCGCGGGCCACGCCGGACTTCCTCGCTCACGCGTGGGTGGAGTGCGACGGGCAGCCGGTGCTCTCCGCCGGCGACGGATCGTTCGCTCGGCTCGTCGAGCTGTGACTCAGGGCCCACGACGTGAACCCTCGGGAGTTGTGACTTTGGACGATCCGTAAGTCTGGCGCTCGGCTTGTCGTTAGTCGGCCGTGCCCAGAACCAAGGTTCAGGCGGGGGGCGTCACGGACGGGGCTGGCGGGGCCCGGGCAGGGGTCGCGCTCGTCGCAGACGCAGGCCCACGCGAGCGCATCGGCGAGGTCCTGGAGGAACAGGGGCTCGCGTTCGTCGCGTTCGAGGACACGGAGGAGCTGCTCACAGGTTGCGCGGAGGATCTCGCGGAGGACCCCCCTGCGCTCGTCGTGCTCTGGATCGAGGACCCCGCCTCCTGGCCGGCGCAACAGGTGGAGCCGTTGCGGAAAGGGATCGAGCGGGCGCAGATCGTCGTGGTCTGCGCCGACATCCAGCGGTGGGAGCTGCGCGCGGCGCTCGCGGGTGGCGTGGCGGGAGTCGTGCTGGAGGAGGAGATGGCAGACGCCCTCGGGCCGTGCCTGCAGGCGGTGCGCGCCGGGCAGGTGTGCGTGCCGCGCCAGCACTGGCGGCAGATCGAGCCGCCCGCGCTCTCCACGCGCGAGAAGCAGATCCTCGGCCTGGTGGTGATGGGTTACATGAACGGCCAGATCGCCGAACAGCTGTTCCTCGCGGAAAGCACTGTGAAGAGTCACCTCTCCTCGGCGTTTGGGAAGCTCGGGGTGCGCTCGCGCAACGAGGCGGTCAACCTGATCCTCGACACTGAGCGCGGCTTGGGAATGGGCATCCTCGCCCTCGGGGGAGAGCCCTTGGAGCCGACACCTGTCGTGGCGCAATGACCCCCGAGGTCGAGGTCAGGCGCAAAAACGGCGCGAGCGAGCGCGGCGCCCAGACCGGCACGGACGAGCACCACGGCACGAGGGATCATCACGGCGAGGGGGATCACCGGACTCACGTAGACGAGCACCACGGCGTAAGCGACCGCCAGGCCGGCACAGCCGAGAGCGCCCAGACCGTCGCGGCGCGCGGACTGACCGAGAACCTCTCGCGCGAGGCGCTGTTCCGCCGCGCGCTGCTGGCGGCCGACGTCACGGCGATCGTCGGCGCGTTCGTGCTGCTGGCGCGGCTCTCCTCGCGGTCGCTGCAGCTCACGTGGGTCAGCGTCTGCGGGCTGTTGACGCTGCTCGTCGGCGCCAAGGTCTTCGGCCTCTACGACCGCGACGAGGTGCTGTTGCACAAGACGACGCTCGACGAGGCCCCGAAGCTGTTCCACGTGGCGACGCTGGGCGCGTTGGTCGCGTGGCTGGCGGGGGGCTTCGTCGTCGAGGGCAGCATCCTCAACCGCCGCGAGGCGCTGCTGCTGTGGCTGCTGCTGATGGTCCTGCTGATCGTGGCGCGCTCGCTGGCGCGTGGCCTGGCGCTGCGGGCGGTGCCCGCCGAACGGTGCCTGTTCATCGGCGATCGCGCGTCGGCGCGCACGATCCGCTCGAAGCTCACAGACCACGGCGGCGTCAAGGCCGAACTGGTCGCCCACCTCGACCTCGACGACGTGGGGCGGTGGTCGGCCAAGACGTTCTCGGCGCAGCGGCTCGCGGAGATCCGCGAACTGGCTCGCTCGCTCGACGTGCACCGGGCGATCGTCGCGCCGCGCAGCGCCGACGCGGGCGAGATGCTCGACCTCGTGCGGACGTTGAAGGCGGTGGGGGTGAGGGTCAGCGTGCTGCCGCGCCTGCTGGAGGTGGTGGGATCCTCGGTGGAGTTCGACGATCTCCACGGGGTGACGCTGATGGGCGTCCGCCGCTTCGAGCTGACCCGCTCCTCACTGGCAGTGAAGCGCGCCTTCGATCTGCTCGGCGCCTCACTGGCTCTGCTGGCGACCGCGCCGCTGCTGATCGTGTTCGCGGTGGCGATCAAGCTCGACAGCCGGGGCCCGATCTTCTTCCGCCAACAGCGGGTGGGGCGCCACGGCAAGCACTTCGGCCTGCTGAAGTTCCGCACGATGGTCCCCGACGCCGAGGCGCTGAAGGACTCCCTGCGCGAGCGCAACGAAGCCCAGGCGGGGCTCTTCAAGATCGCCGAGGACCCCCGCGTAACCCGCGTGGGCAAGCTGCTGCGCCGCACCGCCCTCGACGAGCTCCCCCAACTGTTCAACATCATCAGGGGCGAGATGAGCCTCGTCGGACCTCGCCCTCTCGTGATCGACGAGGACGAGTGCGTGGAGGGTTGGTACCGCCGGCGGCTGGAGCTGATGCCGGGGATGACCGGCCCCTGGCAGATCCTCGGCCCGGCCCGCGTGCCGCTGAGCGAGATGGGCGCGATCGACTACCTGTACGTCGCGAACTGGTCGCTGTGGGGCGACGTCAAGATCCTCCTGCGCACCGTCCCGCACGTGCTCGGCAGACGGGGACTCTGAGCCACCTCGGCGAGATCGCTGTCGCCGCGCGCCGCCATCCGGCAGGCGGCGATGACCACGACGCTCACGACGAGCCACACGAGCGTTAGCAGTATCACGAGTACGAGCATTGGATCACGCGACGGAGAGGCCCACGTCCTTATAACCCGCGCCTCCCTCGTTTGGATCGTCTTCGGACGGAACTTGGATTTACTTTACGACGCGCGCGGTGGCATCGGCGGCGGGTCCAATCATCGAGTCGTGGTAGTCGTGGTTGACTTATGATACGGTAACGGTCATGCTAGACAACCTACAGGCGGAGCGGCAACGTGCCGCGAGACCAGGGCGCCGGCGTGCGCGAGGAGGGGGCGATCTCGGCGCGGCCCTCGAGCGCCTCGAAGGACAGGTCGATGCGATCAGGGCCGCGTTCGACTCGGTCGAGGAGCACCGGGGTCGCGAAGAGGCGGCGCGCGTGATCGCCGATACGCTCGGCGAGCTGCTGCCCGAGGGCGAGATCACCGTGGAGGTCGCCGAGCGCGCCGCGCGATTGGCGGCGTCCGAGTCGGCCTGGCGGCGAGGACTCGATCTCGACCTCGATACACCGGCGATGGCCAGGCTGCTCGGCCTCAGCAAGCAGGCAGTCGCCAAGCAGCTTGCCGAGCACAGGTTGATCGGGTTGCGCACGCGCGAGGGCGGCTGGCTGCTGCCGGCCTGGCAGGTAATCGACGGGCGCCCCTCGCGGGCGCTGAGCGAGGCGTTCTGGTCGCAGGTGGAGCACGGGCAGCTCTCCCCGTGGACGGTCGCATCGTGGTGTGTCACCCCGCATCCCGAGCTCGAGGGGCTTAGCCCCGTCGAGTGGGCGGCGCGGCGGGAGGACCCGGAGGCGCTGCTGCTCACCGCCACGCGCGACGCGTCGGTTTACGCGCAGTGACAGACGTCGACCTCGAGGCGCTGCCCGTCGCGACGCTGCGCGCCGGGGCGCGACTGTGGAGGATCCACCACAAGGACAACGAGTGCTGGTTCTTCAGCCGCGGGCCGGGACGGTTCGATCCGCTGCAGCGCGACGGCCTGGGGGCGTGCTACTGGGGACGGAGCGACCTCGCCGCGTGGGTGGAGAAGCTGCGCACGCGGCGAATGCTGGACGAGGACGACATCGAGCCGCTGCGTCTCGCACGGATCGAGCTCGAACGCGACCTCAGCGTCGCCGACCTGACGGATCGCCGCGCGCTTGGAGCGGGACTCACGGCGGCGATCGCGTCCGGCCCCGAGTACGACTACGGCCCCTCCCAGGAGCTGGCGAGCAGGCTCGCCGGCCGCGTCGAGGGCGTCCTCTACTACTGCCGGCACGACATGCGCCAGCGGCTCAAGACCCTCGCGTGGCTCGGCCCTGCCGGCAGCCACCCCGACCGGCATCCCCAGCCCCGCTCCACGGCCCTGCCGGCCGGCCTGCGCCGGCGCGCCGAACGCGAGTTCGGCTACGTGATCCTGCCGCGCCCCTGAGTGGAGCGCCCTGCAACCGTCGTGCCTCCCGGAGCTGCCTCAGGGTGCGTCGTCGAGCGATTCGAGCAGCCTGACGTCGGCGAGGTCCTGCGGTCGGCCGGCAGCCCGCTTCATCTTCAGCAGATCCTCGCGGTGGGCGATGGGGATCGACAGGTCACCCAGAGGAACCTCGTGAGCGCGGCCTCGCATGTCGGCGAACGATCCGAGGTGAGCCGGCAGCGTGAGGACGTCGAGCGGCCCGTGGGCGGTGATGAGATGCCACTGATCGCTCGAGGCGAGGAGGGAGGAGCTCGGCACTGACCGCGAGCGCTGACCGTCGGGGCCGAGGATTCGCGCGTCGAGATCGCGCAGCGCACCGGCCAGTCGCGCGAGGTTGTCGGTGGACGCGGCGATGGCGACGTCGAGATCCTGCGTCAGGCGCTGGCCTCCGTACGCCTGGATTGCGATACCACCGATCGTCACGTACTCGACGCCGTGGTGCGCGAGGGCCCTGAAGAGCTCGCGAGCGTCGAACCTACCGGGGCTGGTCACCGGCCGGCGTTCGTATGTCTGGCGGCGGCAAGGAGACCGGCGCGAAGCTCGGAGGCGACGGCGTTCCAGCTCAGTGCCAGCTCCAGGCGCTCGGACATCGGGCGCCGGCGAGCGGCAAGCACCGTCTGGGGGACAGCGAGCGGGTCGCGCACAGCGTCTGCCACCGGCGGGTCCGTGGTGCGTGCCTGTTCTTCCAACGACGCCACAGAATCAGCGTACCTCGACGGCCGGTCACTGGAGGGCGTGCCAGGTCCCACAGCTAGTCACTCAGGGTCGGGCTACCGCTCGGATGACTCGTGGTCGGCTTGCGCGAAGCCTCGCTTGATCCACTCGCCGTAGGCGCTGTAGAAGATCCCCCTACGAAGACCTACTGTATCACGTGTGATACCATGCGGGCGTGGCCGACGTCAGCATCCGAGATCTGCGCAACCATGGCGGCGACGTGGTGGATCGCGCCACGCGCGGAGAGCAGATCACGATCACGCGCTCGGGCAGGGCCGTCGCCGAGCTGCGGGCGATAGCGCCTCCCACGCTTTCCGCGGAGGCCCTACTGAGCCGCTGGCGGCGGCTGCCCCGAGTGGACCCTGGCGCCCTGCGTGAGGATCTGGACCGGCTGCTGGACGCAAGCGTGTGAGCGAGCAGGCACCGCCGACCCGGGGAGTCCTCGACACTTCGACGGTCATCCTGCTGCAGCGCCTCACCGACGCGACGGCGTTGCCCGCCGAGCCGCTCATCACTGCCGTGACTCTCGCCGAGCTTTCGGTCGGCCCACTGGTAGCCGGCGAGGAGAGCGAGCGTGTCGCGCGTCAAGCCCACCTTCAGCAGGCAGAGGCCGACTTCGACCCACTCCCCTTTGATGCGAGCGCCGCCCGTGCCTTCGGCGGTGTGGCAGCCTCGCTGCGGCGCTCCGGGCGCAAGGCCACAGCGCGAGCCTACGACGCGATGATCGCCGCTACGGCCGTTGCCAACGACCTGCCCGTCTACACGTGCAACCCCACCGACTTCAGCGGCATCGACGGGCTCGAAGTGGTTGCCGTTCCCGTGCCCGACCCGCCCAGCGCATCGACCGTATCGGAGCCTGAGCAGGCCATCGAGGGAACCGCCCGCGAGCCCGAGCGGTAGGCCTGTCGGCGACAGGGCGAGGAGCATCGCGGCCTGGTCTTCACAAGACCGGCGACGAGACCTCGACGACCTCCAGGCCCAGCACGTGCTGGAAGCCCTGGTCGCGGGTGGCGAGCGCAAAGCCGTATTGCTTGCATAGGGCGGCGATCCAGATGTCGTTCTGCTGGATAGCGATACCGGCTTGCCGCAGCAGTGTGGCGATCTCGCCGAACAGGCGCGTCGTCTGCTCGCCAAGCTGGAGTACCTGAACCCGTGGCGTCGCGAGGAAGCGTTCTAGCATCTCGGTGTTCTGGCGCAGCCGTGATCCGTTCATGAACCCGAACCACAGCTCGCCCAGAACGACGACCGGCAGTCCGACCGCCTCCGCGCGGCGCAGATCCTTGGCGAGGTGGGGATCGCCTTCGCCCAGCGCCTTGTAGGCGTTGGTGTCGAGCGCCAGCTTCACGCGAGCTCGGCCGGCAGAGCATCGAGCCACGCCTGCGCGGCGTCGGAACCGTCCTCACCACCCGGCGCGCTGCCGACGAACCAGTCCAAGTCATCGTAGGTCACGTTCGGGGATGGCCGCTTCGCGTGCTCCAGCGTCTCGACGACCAGCCCGTTGAGCGTCTTCCCGGTCGCCCGAGCCTCCCGCCGGAGCTCTGCATCGAGATCGGGCGGCACGCCGCGCACGGTATATTGAATGCTGCTCATGCCTGCATTATAGGCATAAGTAGCAGGCTAGAGGTCCGCCACCCCGATAACCGATGGGCGAAGGTCGCCCTGGGGGTGCAAGTGCGAGACCTCAGCCGCCGTTATCCGGGTGGAAGCGGGCTCATTGTGGGATCCGCTCGCGTCGATTGGAGTCGCAGGGTTGACTATGGTGAGAGTGACTGGTTCCGTCCACGTGGCAAGCTTGAGATCCAGCAGTCCGCGTGCTCTGGCTGCGCTGGAGGCCGTATGACCGACCTCGTCCGTACCGACGACGATCTGGCCCGCGAGATCAACACGGAGCACGGCCACGTCGAAACGTACAAGCACAACACGATCCAGCACGCGATCCGCTGCGGCGAGCTGCTCCTGGAGATGAAGCAGCGCGTCGGGCACGGCAACTGGTTAGCGTGGGTCGAGGAGCACTTCGAGGCGAGCGAGCGCACAGCCCGCAACTACATGGAGATCGCCAAATCGGCAGCAGTTGCCGATTTGAAGGACGACACCACGATGCGCTCGGCGCTGCGCGCGCTGGCATCGCCGTCCCAGTCGAAGAAGCCCTCCAAAGCCGAGCCCAAAGACGCACAGGCAAGCAACGCGCTCGTCCCCGGCCCCGATCCCGATCGAGGACGCCGAGCGCATCCACGATGCCGAGGTCGTCGAGGAGCCAAGATCGGGCCTGGGCACAACTCACCAGCGCACCTGGGCAAGCCTCCCCGCCCGCCTCAGCACGATCAGACGGGCCTTCGGCGAAGCCGCCGACAACCAGCTCGACGACCACCGCGCCAGCGAAGCCCTTTACGAGGCGTCACGGGAAGCACACCAAGCCGCGATCGACCTGGAACAGCTGGCCGCAGCGCTCGAGAAGCGCGCAGCGTGAACGTATGAGCGCGGATCTTTTGGGTCGCATCCGCGCAGGCTGACGAGCCTACCACGGCGGTGGGCGCGGGGCGTCGTGCCCCGCGTCTGAGCGCTGTGGGCCATCACGCGGACGGCGGGCGACCGCCCACGATAGACGCTCGACGCGCGGCCTCTCCCGCACCGTGAACAGGTCGAGGAAGCTGACGCTCCCAGCAGCACGAATCCCGGCCGCACAGGCACGCAACGCGCTTGCCCCCGACGGCGCGTCGAAAGTTTATGGGGGCAGGAGTAGTTTGTCGATCAACGCAAGCGACTTGAGAGGATGTCCCCGTGCAGCACGACTCCGAAACGCTCAATCTCGAGCAGGCCTTGGGCGTCCTCCGTCGCCGCTTGCCGCTGATCGTGCTCTGCGTCGTGGTCGTCGCCGGCGCCGCGTACGGGTACTCCAAGCACCAGGCCAAGAAGTACACGGCGACCGCTTCGCTTGCCTTCAGCAGTCAACCCGCTCAGCCAGCAGATCGCTGGACTGCCGCCCGCCGATACCGGCAACCTGCTGGCCCAGCAGGCCAGCAACCTCGAACTCGTGAAGCTCGGCGACATGGCGGCAAAGACCGCCAGCCAGCTCGGCCAAGGACTGACGGAGGAAAAGGTCGGCGGCAGCCTGAGCATCGCGGGGGAGGGAGAATCGAGCGTCGTCGACGTCTCGGCCACCTCGACCTCTCCGGCACTTGCGACCGCGATCGCGAACACCTACACCCGCCAGTTCGTCAAGGAGCAGCAGAGCTCCAACCGCCAGTACTTCAAGTCCGCGCTGGCGCTCGTGAACAAGCAGCTGGCGGGGCTCTCCCGGGCGCAGCGGTTCGGTGAGGACGGCCTGGAGCTCCAGGACCGCGCGCAGACGCTGGGCCTCCTCGCAGAACTGGACTACAGCAACGTGCAGATCGCCCAGGAAGCGCTTGGTGCCGACCAGCCCCTCCTCCCCAAAGACATCGAGGAACACGGTTCTCGGCGGATTTCTCGGCCTGCTCCTAGGTCTCGGTCTCGCCTTCGTGCTGGAGCGCCTCGACCGCAGGCTCAGGGGGCCCGAGGATCTGGAGGGCGATCTATCGCCTGCCCATGCTCGGGGTCGTGCCCGAGAGCACGACGCTTGCGCAACCCAGGGATGGTGAGCCGGCGATCCTGCCGCCTGCCGAGGCCGAGGCGTTCAACCTGATTCGTGCCCACCTGCGCTTCTTCAACGTCGATCGCGACCTGCGCACAGTCCTGATCGCCTCGGCCGCGCCGGGCGACGGCAAGACCACGATCGCTCGCCATCTGGCCGAGGCGGCGGCGAGGCTCGGGCTCGCGAGTGCTGCTCCTGGAGGCGGACCTGCGGCATCCGACGCTCGCCCAGCAGCTCGATCATCCAGTCCGGGCCGGGCCTCGCCGACGTGCTGATCGGCGCCATCCCGATGGGCGAGGCGACTCAGTCGGTCGATCTGGAGGCGCTCGCCCGGCGACGGGGCCGCCAGGCGAACGCTTGACGTGCTGGCCGCCGGCGCCGTGCTGCCCCCCAACCCGGCAGAGCTGCTCGAGAGCCACGCGATGGACGCCGTGCTCGAGCAGGCCAAGTCAACATATGACCTCGTCGTGATGGACACGCCGCCGCTCACCGCCGTCTCGGACGCGTTCCCGCTGCTTACCAAGGTCGACGGCGTCGTCATCGTGGGCAGGGTCGGGCACAGCCGACGCGACGCCGCGGAACAGCTCCACCAGGTTCTCGCAAGCAGCGGCGCGCCGCTGCTTGGGGTCATCGCCAACGGCTCGAAGTCTGGCAGCCCCGGCTCATATACCTACGCCAAGGGCGTCAAGTCGTCTCCTGTGGTCGCATCGACCAACGGCACCGGACCGTCCGAGCGCGTCCCAACTGCCAGTGTTTGACAAGGCCACGGTCTTGAGACTCGAGCGCCCAGCACAAGTGTGATGCTCCAATGAGCGTATGGCCGTCGCAGCCGGGCATCTTCTCCCAGCCGCGCCCAGCCGCGGGCTTGAACGCGATCAAACTCTCCATCAGCCGCCTTGACCGCCGCTCCGCCCTGCTACTTGGGTGCTTGATCTCTGTCCTCATTGCCGAGGGAGTGGCGGTCACGCACTCCTATCTGTGGGCCGCCCCCTTGGTCTGCTTGCTCCTAGTAGCGCTTGCGCCGGACATTCCTCTCAAGCCTTTTCTCGCCCTGACGCTGCTTGTCCGCGTGCTCACCGACGATCTCGGCTCTGCAAACAGTCGTCACTCCAGCAGCCTCAACCTCTCTGGCGGGATTGCCATTCTCTTCATTCTTATGGCAGTCGGCCTGCTCATTCGTCGCCGTCAAGGCGCAACCCCGGCAGCCCTTGCCACATTGTGGCTAATCGTGTGGACAGCGATCGCTGTTAGATCCTCCGGACTATCCGGCGAGACGATCCGCGAGGGAGTGCGCGAGGCCTCCGTGGTCGCGCTAGCCGTAATTGTCGTCAACGCGCGTGGCGTCGTAACCGTGTCGCTTGCGACACGCCTTGTTCAGGCGGTAGGCGCCATTCCCGCTCTGCTCGCGCTCTATCAGTTCGCAACACATACTGGCCTCAATATCGCAGGCCAGATTCGTGCAAACGGTACGTTTGTCCATCCAAACAGCGCCGCCATGTTCTTCGCAATAGCAACCGTAGCATCCATCTGGCAGTATATCGACAATGGGCGCCGCCGACTCGACGCAATTCTCATCGTAACGTTTTCCGCTGCAACCATCGCGACGTTCAGCATCGATGGACTCGCCACCCTGCTCGCCATGACAATGGCATATGGGACACTCCGGCCCGGGGCCTTCCGGATCAAGCTGGGCTCCTACGTCATCGCCGGCCTCGTAGTCATCTCGTTCCTGGCGACCCCACTTGGTTCGGAACGAATCGAAAACGAGTCTACCACCAACTTCAGTGCATCACAGGCCCGCCATTCTGCAAACACTTCGCTCGCATGGCGTTTCTACAAGTGGGAGACTCTCATCCCCCTCTGGGAACACGCACCATATTTTGGTAATGGCCTTGGAACCACAACGACTTCCGAAGGCAATTCAGAAAATGGCATCGAAGGCAAAGTGCCACACAACGAATATGTGCGATACCTCGTAGAGACAGGCGTCGTCGGGCTGATGACCCTTCTTGCCGCTCTTACCCTATTGATACGACGACTGGCACGCATACGTCGGATCCCCGGTGCACTGGCTGAGGGCACATTCAATGTAGGTACCCTCGGCCTTACCGTCGTCATTGGCTGCCTTGTCAACTCCCTCGCAGACAACACTCTACTGGGTAGTACAACCGGCTACGCGGCCACCCTTATCGTCTTCGCCACCTTGACCTCCCCAATCATCCCAAGATCACGAGCACCCATTACACGAAAAACTACGTAAAGCTGGCGAAGTAAGACTCTCCACATGAGACCCACTTGGATACAGGACTTGGCCATGATCGAGGCCGCAGATACAAAGTCGAGCACCCCGAGACAGACATGACGCACAGACCATCGCTGTCTCATCGAGCTCTCACCGGCGTGCTTAGGTGTGTAGGTAAGGCTTATACGCCGGATCCCGATCTTCCGTTCGGCCTCGTTCTCCATGTGATGCGCAATCGTCTCTTCTGGTTTGTACGCGGGATATTACGATTCCGTCGGATGATATTCGTCGGTTCTCAAGTAAAGGTACGGGGCAAGCGTCATATTCAGCTAGGGTCTGGATGTACTTTGGAAAGCGGCGTCATACTTGACGGCTACGCGCATAACGGGGTACAAATAGGAGGGCACACTCGGATAGGTGCACATAGTATCATCTCTTGCACAAGTCATCTCTCGCTCGTTGGGGAGGGCTTCTCTATCGGCGACGACAGTGGTATAGGTGACTATACCTATATAGGAGCTGCCGGCGGAGTAAAAATAGGTAGCGACGTGATCATGGGGCAGTATGTAACATTCCACTCACAGGAACACAACTATGGTGATTGTACGAGACTGATCCGTCAGCAAGGAACGACTCAACAGGGAATCACGATAGGAGATAATTGCTGGGTGGGAGCCCGCGTAACCTTTCTCGACGGCACGTACGTGCCCGAGGGATGTGTCGTCGCGGCTGGTGCGGTAGTCCGAGGGACGTTCCCGCCGTTCTGTGTGATAGCCGGGGTGCCGGCTCGTGTCGTTAGAAATAGGACGGCCGATCATGAGGAGTAAGTGTGCTGCCCACTGCGAGCGCTGCTCAATTGTCGGCCGCCCGTCGATGAGCCGCT
This sequence comes from uncultured Solirubrobacterales bacterium, assembly GCA_963831945.1. Lineage (GTDB taxonomy): Bacteria > Actinomycetota > Thermoleophilia > Solirubrobacterales > Solirubrobacteraceae > Palsa-744. Next base: position 1,629,810 of record CAWHSC010000003.1, read on the forward strand.
CCTTTGGCCCTCTCTGCCAGTCGCGTTTCAGCAGCCGACCCGACACACGGGCTCTGAAAGGGCAGCCGAGGAAGTCAAAGCCCGCCCGACCCTCCCAACTCCGCCAAAGCCGGGGCAGATCAGGGTGTCCACGGAAACGGGCAGCCCAGCGGACCATGACGCCCATCATCAGTCCGAGATCAACGGATACCCATAGCGCTTCAAAAGCAGTGCCCCTGGGAGGGTGGCGAGCAAACGGTCGCCTACGCCGATCCTCCGTCTCCACTCGTCGTCAGCCACGAGTTCTATGTCCCCGTTCTTGAAGCGGCTCGGATTCCCTGCAACCGTATGATTTATGCCCACCCTTAGCGTAGAGGCGCCGATCAAGGGAAGTGGCGCGCCAGGGAGTCCGATTGCGGCTGCGATCTTGCTCAATGTGTCACCAGGGTCACGAATGAAGTCCTCGTATCGCACAAGGGTGTAGCCCGATGCTCCAAGGCGCGCTTGGAGCCCTCCGACGGCTAGATTACTGACGACCCAGCTCGCGGACGCCTGTATCGGGCCAAACGCTACGCCGTCGATGCTGCTGCGCCTCCAGGAATACGCGATGGCCCGAACATCCCGAACGAGATGCACGACGTGCGAGCGCACCCCGGCGGAAAGAGCGCCGAGATAAACGTGCATGGCGATCTTGGAACTGTCAACAATAATCCGTGAATCCGTGACGCTTGCCACCGCGAGATAGAGCCGGCGCAGTGCGTCGGCATATCGCTTTGCTGATTGATCGATCGGCTCCGTGCTCCGAGCTTGACGACTCAAGCCCAGAAGCGCGCGAGGTCGATATCTCAGCGCGCTCAAGCTGAAGCGCACGACCTCTTCGAGATCGAGGTCATCCGCCTCGTGGCCAAATGCCACAGATCGAACATCTCTCCACATCGAGCAGTCACCCAAGAGGCGACCACACCCGCAAGTACGATCGTGCCACGCGACATCTTCGAGCAAAAAGCGCAACTCGCCCACGTGAATGCAACCAGGCATCTGTCCCATTGCGTCCCCAAGCAGTGTGCTACCGCTACGGCCGGCCCCCGCCAGGAAGACTACTAGGGGCTCCTTCTGGCGGCGGCGGCTCTCGCCGGCGCTCGTGCTCGCCAGGGGCGCAGTTGAGCGGTCCATCTCACTTGCCATTGTCGGTTGGCCCACGCCCTCGTGCGATAGCACGTCGACCCTATCCCCGCACCGCATCGCCTTGACCACCCGTAACCGTCAACTCGCTTGGGTGTGCATACTCGTCGCGCTCCGTGGTTTCTGCCAGGCCGGGCGCGACAGCAGTCAACAGCTCTCGCCACGCCAGTTCGCGTTGAGCGAGCGAGCACAGCCTCGCTGCCGGCGCCGACGGGTCCGCGGATTGAATGACGGCGCCCCCGCTCCCGATCTCGAGCAGGATCCTCGCGATCGCGTGCACGTCACACGGAGCGAACTTCACGCCTCCTACGAGGTCGGCTGCCTCCGAAAGCCCGCCTGTGTCGGCAGCCACGACGAGCCGTCCAGCTGACCAGGCCTCCAGAGCGACGACGCCAAACGGCTCCAGGGTCGTCGACGGAACGAGCATCACATGAGCATCTGCGAGATACGGTCGAATCGAACTGACCTCGCCCGGATATCGAATCCAACTCTCGCCATCGATCGCTGCGAAAAGCGAGTCGAGGTGAGCCTCCTGTCCGGGGAACGGCGCTCCCAGCAGCGTCAGACGCAAATCCACGCCCGCCGAACGCGCCAATCGACAGGCGCTCACCGCCTCGACGTGCCCCTTCTGACCGTTGACGCGACCTGCTACGAGGACATGCAGCGGCTCGTCGGGAGAGGGGAATGCAAGCGGGCGGTACTCTGGAGCCACTGGATATGCGACGGTGGGCATAGCGCGTACGCCGCCGCATCTCCGCAGCCACTTCGCGGTCGCCGTCGAGTTCGCCATGACGCCACTGGCGAGACGACCCGCAGCCGCTCCCAGCACCGTGCCAAGCCTCCCGGGCAGGATCTCGTGCACCGAACAGATCGTGGGCTTCTTCCGGAGCGCCAGAGCCGGCATATAGGGTGACAACGCTAGGGTCCACAGGACGATGAGGTCGGCCCTTTCAGCGTTGGCGGGAAGGGCAAGCGGTATCCGAGTCTTTCTCACCGTGACCCGGCGCAGGACGTGCATCGTCTGAATGTCCACCCGCGCACCAGCCGCGACCAGCAAACCGGTGAGCGGCCCATCTTCCGGAAGCACTACATCGACTTGCCAACCGAGCGAACGGAGGACTTTGACATCATCGGTCAACACGCGACTGGCACCATAGATGTCGTTGCTGCCATGTAGGAAGGCGACCCGGGGCCTCATCTGCGACACCTGCTTTCGTGCAGCTCTTGAAGAACCTCGAGGTACGCAGCGCACACGTCGTGCCAGGAGTACCTGTCTGCCACAACCGAGCGCCCGTGTTCACTGAAACCGCGCCTCATCTCTGAGCTGGCGAGCAGCTCGTCCAGACGCTTGGCGAGGTCCCGTGGCGACGGTCCAAAGAGTTGCTCATGGCGCCCGATGACCTCGCGGTTGTACTCAGTATCAAGAGCCAAGGTCGGTGCACCCGCCCCCAGTGCCTGCAACAGCGACGGATTTGTGCCGCCGACGGAATGCCCGTGGACGTACGCGCCGCAATTGGCCCATAGCTGTGTCAGCAGCTCTTGATCGCTGACATGCCCGAGCCACCTTACACGCCCACTGTGGTCAAGGTCGCGAAGCCTAGCCTCGATTCCATTGTGGCAGGTGGCCGAGCCGGCGACCACCGTGGGGACCTGCCCCGACAGCTGATCGAGAGCATCGAGCACCAACTCCACATTATTCTCTGGAATGAGCCGCGCAACGACGAGAACATACGATCGCGCCTTCAAGCCCATTGCAGTGACTCGAGCCGCCTCCGACGCGTCGATAACGGGCGCGCCATAGGGTATGAAGCGCGACTCGACACCGAAGAGACGCTGCCACGTCTTTGCAATGGCCCGCGAATCTGCCACCAGAGTGTCAGCGTATCTCGCGGTGAATCGCGCTCCCTGATAGAAGGCGCGACGCGCCACCGGGCCCCACTTGCCTCGCTCCCACTCGATCCCATCCGTATTGATCGCCACCGGTATTCCGCGTGCCCGCAGCATCGGCAGGTAAAACCCGTTGGCGATGTTGAGCACGAGGGCCGCATCGTATCCGCGCACCATTGCGTCGAGATTTGCGCTTGCGCCAAAACTCAGCGTCGACAAGCTGTTCGAGTCGATTCCTGGAGTCCAAATGCAGCGCACGCCTTCGTGCGACCAGGTACGCCGTCCCTCGTGCTGGCGGCGGCAGTAGACGGTCACATCGTGACCGCGCTGCGTCCAATCGGGCGCCAGGTGCCGCACGAGGGTCTCGTAGCCACCATAGGTGCTAGGAAAGCCGCGACTTCCGATGATCGCCAGCCTCATGCTGCTCCCGCAGACCTACGGAGCACCAGGATGGCCGTACTGGCCGCAGGAAGGACGACACGCAGGGGGTCCGATGCGCCCAGGCTGACCGGCTTCGGCCGCCACCGGCCACTAGTGGCCAGCGCGACTCCACCGAGTGTCACGTCACTCTGGCCGTCTATGGTTTCACCGATCAGCGACTCGTCGGTGGCGCGGTAGCCAGTGAGCGGAATCGATATCCCTTCGGGGGGGCCTTCGATCGACATATTGTCGATGGCAACCCTCAGAGTGCCTTCGTCCCCCAGGGTCGCGTAGGTCGTGATGTTTGGCTGCTTCCCCGGGACGGTCAGATTGGTCGAGACGAACCGTCCCCCCTCCAACTGTCGCGCTGCTAGCAGTCCATAGTAATCGGCTTGCGCCGTATAGATCCCGGTGGCCGCATCGCCGTCGCGCGCGCAGATCGGGCTCTCAGCATAGAGGCGGCACGCACCGATCGTGTCGTAAAAGTTTGGTCCGGCGACCCCCGCGCTCGCCACACGCAGAGCCCAATCGAGCGCCCATAGGGCACCGGCGAAGCCGGGGGCCGCGTAGTCGCGTTCGTCGCACGCAACGCTGTTGGTCTCATCGATGCGCACGGGCCTTCCAAGGGTGGAGCCAGCGCCCGTGAGTGTCGCGAGCTCTTCATTCTCGCGCTGGCGGATTTCGGGCGAGAGGAGCATGCCGACCGTCGCCAGCGGCTGGAGCGGTGGTGTTGTAGGACACTGGTTGATCGGATAGAAATGCTGCGTGACCTCACTGAAGATCGATGCCCCCGCCCCTATTTGAGTCAACCATGTAGGCCCCTTCGTAACAGCGGGTCCAAATACTGGGATCCCCGGGTCGCTCGACCTGAGCGCGCGGCTGTAGCTTTCAGCTTCATGGAGATATTCTGCGGGCGTGTACGTGGGTGGACGCAATTGCTCTTGGGGCTCGCCGTAGGCGTCGGGCTCGTTGCCGACCTCGACACCCAGCAGGGTCGCGTCGAGAATCCTTCGCGCTTCGCGTGCCTCGTCAGCCGCACGACTCGGTTCGAAGTGGCCGAGATCGAGGCCAAGCAGCGCCTTCCAGCCGGTCGCGAGCAGGAGCGAATGCAGTTCGGAAAGATCACCCGGCGTTGTCGTGCTTCTCGCCCAACGCGGAGCCGGTTCGTGGTGGCTGGTCCACCACGAACGATCGACACTATCTCCCCCGATCCGTAGCACCGATGGTCCCAGATGTCGCATCAGGCGCACGAGGCGAGGATGCGAGGCGCTGAGCTGCCCGCTGCTCAGCTCTCGTGCCTCAATCGACAGCCCTACGGCTCCGGGACCGAACTCGGGTCCAGGCTGCGCGGTGTCGAAGGTCAGCACCGCCGACGGCCCTGACCCCGTGGAGGCCCGCGATCTCATCGACGCCCACAAGCGGGCGGCGACGGCAACGAGCAGCATCGCCACAGCGACGCGACCCAAGCGCGCGGTCTTGATCCAAGTCATCAAGTCGAGCTCACCGCAAGCGCTTTCCCGTCGCAGGACGGGATCGCCCGGAATACGATCGAGGATCCGCCTCCCGGACCGGGCAACGAATTGGCTGGTGTCTCCATGCAGGCCTAACGTGGGTCGAGCCGAAGAATTTACGGTCGATCTGGGCCATCTGGGGCCGCTTGAGGCCCAAGCGCGGGCGCGTAGTTCAGCGGTGCCGAATTTCGGCGTGGCTTACGCCGACTCAGCCCGGTACCGGCTGCTTCGGGCGAGTCTTCTGCGTGTGCGCGCTAACCGCGTATGGCCAGCCCATCATGAGGTCTTGCTGTCCATGGCCGCCTTGGCATCCCGCTTACGCATCTACGGGTAGAATAGCAAGTCGTGTCCGAGCAACCTGAATTCCAGCCCGCTATGGATTCGTGCCTTCTTAGGATCTTTCAGAGCCAGGTCGAGTTTCAGTGCATAGTGATGTTGATATGTTCCGCGTCTTCGACCATGTGACCACTGACGTAGTTTTCTGGGGGCAGCGGTTCAATCTCAACGCACTCGTAACGGCTGCTCAACAGCTACGTCCAAGGGTGCGTATGGAGCTGGATAAGCCTCGGGAACGTCCGAGCACGTTTGGCCACGACCATTAGCACTCACCATGTGCGGCACTGTGACAATGCTCCAAAGTGGTTGTACTCACATTGGCGAGACAGTTTGGCCACCAAGCCTAGCGGGTAGACGATCATCTTATTATCTTGATCCCCCGCACCACGCGCCCCAATCACGAGGCGCCGTGCAGTTCCATCTTCAGCAGCTGCAAATGACTCCAGGGGAAGGCGGCGAGGATCTGCTGGGCTGATTTACCTTCGAAGTAGCCGTGAGGACCGATGTATGGTTCGGTCCCGGTCGGCGTCGGGTCCTGCGCGTAGATGGCCACGTTCGCTGCCGTGTCTCTGACAAAGATCCCATAGCGCTGCGCCGCTTCGGCCAGCATCAACGTCAATCGTGGCAGGTGCAGCGAGGCAAGGTCGAGGTTTGGTTCCAGCCGCAGGTGCGCTCCCTCCGGCAGCGAACCCGGCGCGGTGTCCCGTCCGTCGGTTCGTAGTGCCGGGGCGGCGAAAACTTCGGCGCGAGTGTTGGGAACCGCCATCGCCAATGCATGGTCGATCTCGCCTCTTTCGAGATCTTCCAAGGTGATCAGCCCACCGGCGATCGACAGCGAGGACGCGCTTGCACCCCAGTCCTTCGTCGCACCCTGCCAAGCTTCAGGACCATAGGCGCCCGAGTCAGCCGATGCGTTCTGGATCGCCCCGCCCCACGAGGCACGCCAGCCTTCAGCCCTATGTTCCAGGCGCCAGAACTCCCACAGCCTACCCGTGCTCGGCTGCCACACTACGAGATGTTTATCGGTCCCGGCCGCCGGCTGAGCGTTCGAAGGCAGCGGCACCGCGTCCCACGCCGACTGCAACGCGGGCATTTTCGAGACACTTTCAAGCGTGACCTCGACCGTGGGCTGATCAGCGGGCACCGTGTAGACCGGAACGCTGTAGGCGGTCGTGTTGATCGCAGGGCCTTTTTTGACTGCCTGCTCTTCCGTGACCTCTTGGTCGAGGGCGCCAACTATCACGGACGAGCTCGGGTCGAGCGAGGCATCGGCGGGCAGCGGTTCGTTCCAGAAGCTGGTCGGCGAGAAGAAACGGAAGGGCGCCGCTGGTTCGGCCGGCGCAACCGGTTCGGTCGGGGGAGCCGGTTCCGCCGGCGGCGTCGGTTCGACTGGCGCGACCGGTTCGGACGGCGGCGGTTCAGACGGAGCGACGGGCTGTTCGGGCACGACCGGTTCGGACGGCGGCGTAGGTTCTACTGGCGCGGGCTCCACCGGCGAGGTCGGTTCTACCGGCGCGACCGGTTCGGTCAGGGGTTGAGAAGGAGCGCTCACAGGCTCAACGCTCGAGCTCGCAGCGGGCGTGGCGCCGCCGCCGTCGGAGGTCCCAGGGAGAGTCGGGGTCGCAGGGAGCGGTGTCTTTGCAGCCTTCGTGCTCGCCCGGTGGACGACGACGTGCCGACGGCGGGACCGGCGTCCGGCGTGGCTGGCACGGCTCTGGTGGTGGCGGCTCAGGCGGCGGGCTGAATCCGATGTTGCACGATGCAAGGCGCGTGTGCCGAGAGCCGAGGAGGGGGCGAGGAGGGACAGTAGGGCGACCGCTGTAAAGAGCGCACGAGCAAGAGCTCTGACCCGCAAGGAGCTCCCGGACGGGGGTGTGCACATGTCCGGACTCTCGACCTGCCCGCATAGCTGCTTGACGGCCCGAGGGAGCGCCTAGACGTTTGATCGCGCGCGGCGCGCGGGTGTCGTGCCGGGCGGACGACCCCGTGTAGGGCGAAGCGGGCGACTCCGGCCGGAAGTCTGACGGCGAGCCTGCCGTTAGTCGGCCATGTCGGGGACCACCTCGCGAGTCGGCTTCGGCTGCGCGGGGCTCATGCGATCCGCTTCCGGCAGGCAGCGGCAGCGGCTGCTGGCCGAGGCCTTCGAGCAGGGCATCCGCCACTTCGACGTCGCCCGCATGTACGGGCTCGGCGCCGCGGAGCGCGAACTGGGCCGGTTCGCTCGCGGACGCCGGGAGGAGATCGTGATCGCCACGAAGTTCGGGATCGAACCGGCCGGACCGGTCGGCCGGCTCGCACGCCTGCAGGCCCCCGCCCGCGGGGTCATCGTTCGCTCCCCCGCTCTGCGCGCGGCCCTCAAGCGCCGTACGCAGGTCTTCCACCAGCCTCACCGCTACGACCCGACGACGCTGAGCACGAGCCTCGAGACCAGCTTGCGGGAGCTCGGTACCGAGTACGTCGACATCCTCTTCATACACGACCCCGCGCCCGACGACGCCCTCGACATGGCCGAGCTCGGCGAGGCGCTCGAGCAGCTGCGTCGCGCCGGACGGATACGAGCTTGGGGGCTCGCAGGCGACTCCGAGCCGTGCGTCCGATTGAGCGGCGAAGCGGGTGCTCCCACGGTTCTGCAGGTTCGCGACGACATCCTCGACAGAGCGCTTGCGCGTGTCGGGGCAAGCCAGCGGGTGATCACGTTCGGAGTCGTCTCCGGTGCGCTGAGGCGCATTCTCGCCCACGTCACGAGCAGCGCCGAGCGGCGCGCAGAGTGGAGCGACGCGGTCGGCGCCAACTGCGGGCGCGCCGAGATAGTCTCCTCGCTGCTGCTTCAGGATGCCCTCGACCGCAACCCACAGGGCACCGTCTTGTTCAGCACGACACGTCCGGGGCGCATCAGACTCGGGACGGCGGCCGTCGAGACCCTCTCGTGCGAGCCCAACCCCGCACCGCTCAACGCCTTCAGAGAGCTCGTGCGCTCCCAACTGACCTCTGGCGTTCCGGCCCATGGTTGAGGCTGTGGCGAGCGCGCCCGCCAGCGACATCCGCGCTCCGGGGAGCATGGCTGAGATCGAGGCCGACTTGGCCGTCGTCGGCGCGGGGCCAGCCGGCATCGTCATCGCCCTGGAGCTGGCCCGGGCAGACCACCGCGTCGTCCTGCTCGAGAGTGGCGGCATGGACTTCGATCCCGCCGTCCAGCGTCTCGGCGACACCGTCGGCGAGGATCGCTACCACGTCGAGATGTCGCTGGCCACGCGCCGGCAGGTCGGCGGAGCGTCCAACCTCTGGGGAGGGCGCTGCGTCCCGTTCGATCCGATCGACTTCGAGCCGCGCCCGCTGGTGGGGGACACGTGCTGGCCCGTCAGCTACGACGAGATCTGGCAGTACCACGCACGAGCGTGCGAATGGTGCCGTTGCGGTGGGGCGGTCTTCGAAGCCGGCGGCGTGCCCGAGCTGGCGGGACGCATGATCGTCCCCGGATTCGTCGACGGCGAGGTGCGTGCCAGCGCACTGGAGCGCTGGTCTCTGCCGACGAACTTCGGGCGTGTGTACCGCTCAGCCCTCGCCGACTCCCCGTCGCTGCGGCTCGAGACGGGGCTGACGTGCACCGAGATCGTCCCCAGGCCTTCCGACGACAGCGGCTGGAGCGTCGACCACCTCGCGGCACGCCGAAACGACGGCCAGAGTGTCGCGGTGCGCGCGGCACGGTACGTCATCGCCGCCGGCGGCCTGGAGTCGACGCGCCTGCTGCTCGCCTCGACCCGCGAGCGCCCCGAGGGGATCGGCAATCACTCTGGCCACCTGGGGCGCTGGTACATGGCGCACGTCGAGGCTCGGGTAGCCCGGGTGCGCTTCACCACACCCCCAAGCGAGACGATCTACGGTCACGAGCGCGATGCCGACGGTGTCTACGTCCGCCGGCGGCTCACCTTCGCGCCCGAGACACAGCTCGAGCAACGGCTGCCCAACATCGCGATGTGGCTGGTCAACCCCGAGGTCGGCGACGCCTCGCATCGAAGCGGCATCCTCTCGTTCGTCTACCTCATGCTGAGATCCCCTCTCGGCCGATACTTTCTCGCCGAGGGGATTCGCCAAGCGCACATCAGGACGACCCGCCCCACCACGGTCCGCGCTCACCTGCGCAACGTGCTGCGCGACCTTGGCCCCGCTACGGCCTTCGCCCTGACCTTCGGCTACCGGCGCTTCGTGCACCGCGGCCGGAAGGTTCCCGGGTTCTTCGTGCGCAGCGCCGCCAACGTCTACCCGCTTCTCTACCACGGCGAGCACCTGCCGCACTGGGAGAGCTTCGTCGAGCCCACCGCCGAGCGCGACGCTCTCGGGATGCCGCGCCTGCGGACTCACCTGCACTTCGACGAGGACGACGTCCGCAGTGTGAGGCGAGCCCACGAAGCGCTCGACCAAGCGCTGCGCAGGCAGGGACTCGGCCGTGTCGAGCTCCTCTACGACGACGTCGAGACCGCGGTGCGCGAGCAGCTCTTCGGCGGCTACCACCAGGCCGGCACCACCCGTATGTCGGCGCTGCCGGAGGACGGCGTGGTCGATCGCGACCTCGCGGTCCACGGCTTCCAAGACCTCTTTGTCGCGAGCAGCTCGACGTTTCCGACCTCGAGCCAGGCCAACTCCACGTTCACGCTGATCGCCTTTGCGCTGCGCCTCGCCGACCACCTCGCCGGCGAGTTTGCACACAAGCCTCTCCGCTCGCATCTACGAGCCTCTGGGAACGCGCTATGAGCACCGTGCTAGTTGCTTCGGCAGGCGGCCATCTCAAGGAGCTCTATCACTTGCATGGGCGACTGTCGGACGTCGCGGGGCCATTTCGGTGGGTAACCTTTGACACCCCCCAGAGCCGGTCGATGCTCGACGGAGAGACTGTCGACTTTGTGCCGTACATAGGGGCACGCGACCCGGCCAACGTGATGCTCAACCTCGCCGCGGCGCACCGTATCCTGCGTGATCCCGACGTGGACACAGTAGTGAGCACAGGGGCCGCAGTTGCACTGCCGTTCTTCGGCCTGGCGCGCATCCGGCGACTCCGCTGTCACTACATCGAGAGCGCGGCGCGCATCGACGGACCCTCAATGACCGGGCGCCTGATCAGTAAGATCCCCGGCACGAACCTCTCCACTCAACACTCTAGGTGGGCGTCGGGGAAGTGGAGCTACGGCGGATCGGTGTTCGATCTCTTCGAAGGTGCAACCTCCCCTCCACCGCACATCGGTAAGCTCGAGAAAGTTGTCGTGACACTGGGGACGTTCCGAGGGTACGGGTTCCCACGGCTCATCCGGCGTCTCCTCGAAGTGCTCCCGCCCGACGCTGACGTGCTGTGGCAGACGGGCGACACCGACACCAGCGGTTTTGGGATCTCGGGGCATTACGCCATCCCCGAGCGGGATCTGACACAGGCGATGCGCGAGGCGGATGTGGTCGTATCGCACGCGGGAGTTGGAACGGCCCTGGCGGCTTTCGAGGTCGGCAAATGCCCGCTGCTCGTGCCACGCCGACTCTCCCTGGGAGAGCACGTCGACGACCACCAGACGCAGATTGCGAGTGAGCTTGCCAGACGCGGCCTGTCGGTCTCGATCGAAGCGGGGGACATCAGCTACGACGATCTCCTCGCGATCACGAGACACAGGGTGAAGATACTCGATCGCGCTCCGGCATTCGTGACGTCCGACTCGATAGTGCGCCCGATGCAGGCGCGCCTCGAACCACCACAGTCGCCGGCCATCCCCTCAACACACTGCGAGACAGTGGATTGACATGAGCTCGCGTGGCGCGGCTGATACGCCCGCACATAGCAGTGCCGGTCCAAAGGTGCTGTACATCGGCGCATTCACTCGCAGCGGCAGCACACTCGTCGGTCGTGTGCTGGGTGAAGCGCCGGACGCCGTGTGCATCGGAGAGACTCGCTATCTGTGGACCCGCGGACTACTGGACAACGTCCGGTGCGGCTGCGGCCAATCGTTTCGATCGTGCTCGTTCTGGAACGCGGTGGGAGAGGAGGCGTTCGGTGGGTGGGACCGGGTGGACGCCGAGTGGCTTGCCGAGGTCGACCGCGCCACGAACGGGCCGCGAACGCTGCCGCTTCACAGGATGCCGTCGCTGTACCCCGATTTCACTGCGCGGGTCGACGGATACGTCTCCCACCTCACCCGGCTCTACGCCGCCATTGCGTGCGTCTCAGGAGCGAAGGCGATCGTCGATACAAGCAAGGACCCGAACTTCGCCTCGCTCCTTGCTCGTATGCCGAACAGCGACGTACGTATCGTCCACCTCGTTCGCGACAGCCGCGCGGTCGCCTACTCCTGGACTCGCAACAGGCGACTGGCAAGCCCGATCGGAGACCAGCAGTTCATGGATCGGTACAGGCCGCTGGACACGGCTCCCAGGTGGCTCGCGTGGAACGCAGCCTTTCACATGTCCACTATGAGGCGGGCGCCGTATGCAAGGGTCAGCTACGAGAGCTTCGTGGCGACCCCGCGCGACACGCTGCGCAGGCTCAGCCTCTTCGCGGGCGAGTCACTCGTTCTACCCGCTTCCCAGCTGACAGCCAACGTAGTCAAGCTTGGAAAACACCACATCTTCTCAGGCAACCCGATGAGCGACAACACCGGTTGGATAGACATCGGCCTCGACGACGAGTGGCAGACGATGCTCCCCACCAGGCAGTTTGCCCAGGTGACGGCGATTACCCTGCCGCTTCTGCGCCTGTACGGCTATCCGATCGTTCCAGCGGCCAGACGCAACCTCGTCGATCCCCGGCAAGGGCTACGGCAGGGTGCCGGCGCGTAGGTGTGGGCGGCGCGTGGTCTCATGAGCACAACAGAACTCTCCGACAGCGGTCCGGCGCTACACACCTCCTCCCCGGCCGACGGGGATACGGACGCCCCACCCTCGATCTGGCGGCGCATCCGCCGAGACGTCCTGCTGCTGGGCGCCGGCAACGTCGCCACCGTCATCGCCCAGCTTGTCTTCCGCAGCATTCTCATCGCCGCGCTCCTACCAGCCGGCTACGGACGCCTCTCGCTCATCCTCAGCATCTACAACACCGTCTGGATCGTCGGCGCCAGCGGTGTGCCAAGCAGCGTGGCGCGCTACATCGCGCTCATAGCCCCTGCGGACGACGCCGGCATCGTGCGGTCCGCCATTCGTGCCGCGGCCCTGCCGGCGATCCTCGCCACCGCGATCGTCGCGACGCTCTCCGGCGTCCTGCTCGACTCGCCTCTGGCGGGTGCCTTCGCCGTCTGCGGCCTTGCAAGTCTCGTGTACTCGCTGCTCGCGATGGGCATTCTGCGAGGACGCGGCAAGATCGGCGCGTCCGCCTCGATCCTGCCGATCGCCGCGGTTGCCGAAGCGGGGCCACTCGCTCTCATATGGCTGCTCGGCTTCGGTGTGACCCTGCAGTCCGCCTTCGGTCTGTTTTGCCTCGGCAACGTCGTCGGGCTCATTGCGGGAATCGTCCTCACTCGACGGACGGCACCTCGCCGAACATCGAACGCCGCGCCCCCGCCCCCCAAGAAGGACGTACCCAGCGCCCGCGAGCTGCTTGGCTTCTCGATGTGGTTGGGAGCAGCGACCGTCGGCGTCGCGATGCTGCCGCTCGTCATCCGCGCGGCGGCGGCGTTCGACTCCTACACCGTCGTGGCGATGATCGATATCGCCATTGTGCTCCTCTCGATTCCACAGCGCCTGGGAACGGTGATCCTGATGGCAGTTGTGCCCCACGCTGCGAGGGCGATCAGCGGGCGGGGTCTCACTCTTGCGATCTCCCGCCGGGAGAACGCAATCGTGATCGCCCCGTTCGTGCTGGCGGCGGCGATCGTGGCTTTCACGCCGATCGTCGGCTGGCTTTTCGACGGGCTGGGGCGACCCGCCTATGCGCAGAGCGCCGGTTACCTCGCGTTGGCGCTACTGGCGGGTCCAGCTCGCATCCTCTACGGCGTGGTCGAGGGTGTGCTGATCGCCCACGGCGAAGGTCGGTTCCTGGCGGTCATGGCACTGTCGATCACGGTCGTGGCGTCGGGGATGATCGTCGCGGCTACCGCCCTGGGGCGTCCAATGATTGCGTTTGCGGTGTTCGCGGCTGCCCTGTGGGCCATCTACCTTGCTGGACTCGCAAGGATCTCCCACCTGCCGGGGGCTCGCGACCTGTCGATCGCTTGAGAGGGCACTACTCATCGCAGGAGACAGCCCGCGGCTCGCCGAAGGCCACGACAGACATCCCTCAGCTCGAGAAGGTGGTCGCCTCGCTGGAGACTGCCCCGCGGTTATCGCCGGAGGCTGCGGTAGACAGCCCTCAGCTCGGAGTCGATGACCGCCGGACTCCTGGTCTCCCTGCAGAATTGCTGGCAGCGCTCCCCCACCCGCTGCGCTGTATCCGAGTCGACCAGGAAGCGCTCGATGGCGTCTGCGAGCGCATCGGCATCCCCGGCAGGTACGAGCATCTCCGGACAGGGCGCCAGATCGGCGGTGCCCCCGACCGGAGTCGCCACGAACGGCCTGCCCGCGGCGAGCGCCTCCGTGAGGACCATCGGCATGCCCTCGGTTCTCGAGGGGAGGACCACCAACCTCGAGGAGCGAATCATGGACCTGACCTCGCCTGAACCCACAGCCCCCTCGATCGACATCCGCTCGAGCCGTGGCGGGCGATAGTCCCCAAGCGGCCCCACGAGCCTGCACCGACCCTCGATCCCCCGCTCCAGCAGCGTACGCCAAGCGTCGACCAGCACGTCCACGCCCTTGAGCCGCTCGATTCTCCCCGCGAAGAGCGCGATCGGTTCGGTGCTGCGCACGGGAGGAGCGGCATCGTCGATGGCCACCGGGTTGGCCAGCCTCCGCACGCGTCCGCCCATGCCGAGGCCTCTCACTGCCTCCCGGGTGTCCTCGGAGAGGCAGAGAATTCGATCTGCTCTGGAGAAGATCGAACCCACAAGCCGCGGATGCGCGTCGCAGAACTGCGGGAGATCGGAGCCGTGCAGGGAGATGACGACTCGCAGCCCCCGGGCCCGAGCGAGCGCGACGAGCGGACCCTCTCGGAGGTAGGCGCCGCCACTCGACAGGTGCACGTGAATGATCGTGTCCGGGTCCGCTCGCAGGATCGTCCCCGCTGCGCGGCGCACCAGTCGGGAGTCGGCCAGAGCGCCCGACCCCGTCCAGGTCGGCTTGACGGCAATCGAGTCCGCGCCGATGCCGAACTCGGCGATCGTGCGTATCACCGACTGGGTGCCGCCGACCGTCAGTGGAGACGGACCGATGTGGATCACCTTCAGCATCGCCGGACCAACGGACGCCGCGCGTACGACCTTGCGATGAGCCGAGTGGGCGTCATTGGCGCCGGTGCGACCGCGGGATCGTGAGGCGCTAAGTGAGACGCAGGGTTTCCGGAGCGCGCACCAAGCGCGTCATGGTCAGCCCGTAGCGACCCACCACGCCGTACCTGGCCAGCCGGCGCCCGCGGTGGCCCAGGCGGGATCTCAGTCGCCGGCTGGGCGCGCGCTGGGCCTGTTTGTCCAAGACCTCAGCCGGCAACAGCACCTGGCGGCGCACGAACGCGCCGAATCCCCCCGGCGGCGTCAGCAGCCCGTCGATCAACCCCATGTCGGCGTAGAGCTGCGACTGGCTGGCGTGCGGGTTTGGGTTCGCAAGGCGTACGGCCATGCGACCGCGGAGTTCCAGCTTCGGCGTATCACCAATGATCTGCGTTGCCGGCAAGCCGACCGTCCGCTCGGCCACCTTGACCGCCACCCGGATGGCTCGCGCAAGCTCGGGATACGCGCGCAGCAGCTCGTCGAGCGCACTGGGCTGGAGGTCGGCGCCGTGGACGTCCCACCAGGCGCCCAGGTCGCTGGCCAGGCGCAGGTCGATGAAGCCGTCCCGCGCGTAAAACAGCAGGAGGGCGGCGAGCTCGTCGGCGGGCGCAGGATGCCACTCGCTCGAACCCCCAGCCGGTGGCAGCAGCCGCTCGCGCGCGAAGCTCTGCTCATACCAGTGGATGCGCCAGTGGAGCTCCACCGTCGGCAGCTCCCCCCGCTCGTGGAGCAGCACAAAGTGCAGCAGCGGCAGGCCGCAGGCCTGCACGTGGTCGGTGGGGGCGGCGTAGCCCAGTCCCCGCACCACCTCCACGGCTGCCCGCAGCTGCTCCGGCGCCACGAGCAGATCGACGTCGCTCGACAGGCGCCGACCGGGATCGCCGTAGATCGCCTCGCCCAGCAGCGGGCCCTTCAACGCCGTGGAGCGAATCCCCGCCTTGGCTAGCGCAGCGATCACCCGCAGAGAGAGGAGCTGCAGGAAAGCTCCCTGCCGGCGCCCAGCCGCCACCGCCTGCTCCACCGCCGCGGTGAAGTCGCCGCTCGCGCGTCCCTCCGCGAGCTCCACGATCCGTGGACCCAACGCGGGCAGCAGCTTGCGCGAGCGCAGCGTCTCGCCGAGCCGCGGCCACTCCACGTCGACAACCAGCCGCTCGGCCCGCTCGCGCATGGCCCGGCGGCGGGCAGCAGTGCCGGCACTGAGCAGGATCAGCTGCCGTTCGGCTTGGGTGCGGGCCGTGCCGGTCAGCGCCGCGCCCTCCTCAGGGGCCCCTCAAGCCGATGCTGGTCCGCCGCGCCACATGCGGTGAGAAGCGCAATCAGAGGCGCGAATCGAAAGACGGGGGCCGGCACGTTGCAGGAGTCAGATCGAGGAGCGGATGGTAGCGATCACCGGACACCGCGTGTCTGCGCTCAAGCGCTGCTGTGCAACTGCATCTGGAGGAGCTGGAGGTGACTCCAGGGGAACGAGGCCAGCACCTGGGCGGCCGATTTCCCTTCGAAGTACCCCTTGGGACCGGTGTACGGTTCGGTCCCCGTGGGGATCGGATCCTGCGCATAGAGAGCGATGTCCCCAGCCGTGTCCCTGACGAACATCCCGTAGCGCTGCGCCGCTTCGGCGATCCTCAACGTCACCGGCGGTAGGTGCAGCGAGGCGAGGTTAAGGTTGGGATCGAGCCTCAGATGGGCTCCCTCCGGAATCGACAGCGTATCGGTGGACCTACCGTCGGTTCGATTGGCGGGCGAGGTGTAGACCCCGGCGCGCGGGTGGGGAATGGCAAGTGCCAGCGCGTGGTTGATCTGTCCCAGCTTGAAGTCTTCCAACGTCATCAGCCCCCCGGCGATCGACAGCGAAGTCGCCGAGGCGCCCCAACAAGGCGTGGCGCCCGACCACGCTTCCGCTCCGTAGACACCGGGGTTGGACGACACGTCCTGCATGGCGCCACCCCAGGAGGCATGCCAGCCTTCCGTCCCATGCACCAACCGCCAGAACTCCCACAGCCGCTCCGTGCTCGGCTGCCACACCACGAGATGCTCGTCGGTGCCGGCCGCGGGTTTGGCGTTCGGTGGCAGCGGGACCGCGTCCCACGCCGACTGCAGCGCGTGCGAGGTGCCGATCAGCGTGACCTTCGCCGTCGGCTGGTCGGCGGGCACCGTGTAGATCGGAACGCTGTAGGCGACCGTGTTGATCGTAGGCTCTTTCCCGGCCCCCTCGCGAGCGGCGATTTCTTCGTTGAAGGCCTTCACCACCGCGGCCGAGGTCGGGGCCAGCGCCGTGCCGGCGGGCACCTGCTCGTTCCAGAAGCTGGTGGGGGAGAAGAAACGGAACGGAGCCTGCGGTTCCGCGGTATCGCTCGAGGCCCCCGGCGAGCCCGAGGCGCCTTCAGGGGACCCAGCGGCTTCTTCTTCCTCTTCCGAGCCCGCGGTGGAACCGGACGTCCATTCGGAGATCGAGGGGCCTTCAGGGGAACTGCTCGATCCGTCTTCCGGGCCCAACACAGGTTCGGAGCCGAGGGCGCCGGCCGGGGGTAGGGCGCCTTGGATGGGGGAGGGAGCGCTTCCAGCTTCCGGCGCCCCCCCGGATGGGCCCGGCTGCGTGAGGGCCGGTGCGGAGGAGGACGAGCTGTTCGTCTTCAGCCTCTTCCTGTGCGGCTTGGAGCACCGCCTCTCGGACGTACGCCGCCCACCGCCGCTCACCGTGCGGAGGTGTCGACGGTCTGCGGACGGGCACGTCCCCACTCCCCTCTCGAGATGGACGTAGCCCGCCTGCCGGGCATACACGGCGCCGGGTCCCACCCAGAGAGGAACCATCAGCGCCAACCCGACCGCAAGCAGGCAGATCCTCGTCATCGAGAGGCTACGGACTCCGTCGGCGGACCCATGTGTAACGCTCATAGCTTACGCCCCTAACAGCTCGGGAGGCGGGGCGATTCGGTCCTGCTCTGCAAATCGGCGTGCAGGGTTCATGTACGCCGCATGATCGGAGGATTATCATGCGGCTTGAGGGACGCCGGTCATATTGGACCTTGGTTCTCGCGTCCCAGATCACCGCGCGAGGATCCGCGGCTGGCCGAGCGTGGCTGCGAGCAGCTGCGGGTGGAAGCCTCGGCCGACGTGGACCCGCGGCACGTCGAGGGGATCCCACCGCGACGGGCTCACGGCGCCGCATAGAAGCTAAAGGCGAGCTCGACACCGCAGTCGCGGAGGATCATCCGGGTGAGAGGCGTGAACGTGCCGCGGCTGCCGACGGGGTAGGCGAACCAGCGCATCGCCACCCCCAACTCTTCGCTGAGCCGCTGGGCGCAACCCGCGATCTCCTCCCGTTGGCGCTCGACCGACAGCCGCGCGAGCACCGGATGGGACACCGTGTGACCGCCGATCGACATTCCGGCGTCGCGCATCTCGCGCGCCATCTCCCAGCTCATCCACAGGCCTTCAGCGTTACTCGCACCGCAGCGCCCGCTGCCGCTCACCTCGGCGAACTCCTCGAGGAAGCGCTCGCCGTCGCCGTCGGGCAGCGCCTTGTAGCGGTCCACGAGCTCGGCGACTGTGGCGTCGCGACTGGAGGCGGTGAACGAGATCCCGGTGGGAAGCAGGCTTGAGCCGGTAGGCGGGGTGACGCCGCCGGGCACCGCTGCCACGTGTCGCGCCTCGCTGCCCGCGCGGTGCGCCATCCAGGCGATCTCATCCCACCACGACACGCGCCGGCCGTCGAGGAAGCCACTCGCCAGGAAGAAGGTGGCGGACAGGCCGTACTTGCGCAACAGGGGGAAGGCGAGCTCGTAGTTGTCCCTCAGCAGGCTCTCCTTCCTCGATCCAACTTTACGCGAGCGCATAGCGACTGCGGCGAGCACGCCCATGCTCGACCGCTCGTTTCAGAGCAGCGTGCCCGGTCTGCACATCATCGGCTACGCGGCAGCGGGCAGCTTCGGGCCGGTCATGCGATTCGTATATGGCGCGGACTTCACAGCACGGCGGCTCGCTCGACAACTCGCCTGACTGGCTGTTCCGTCAGTAGCTCGCCTCAAGCAACCAACCTCCGCCATATATAAGTTGGTGAGTGGCCGGGGGCATTTCAGCCCCCGGCTCTCGCAGAACCGTACGTGACAATCCCTCATCATACGGCTCCCACCATTCGGTTGTTGGTTCTTACCACTTGCCAGTGAGCGAAAAGCTCTGGCTCGCGTGCGTACACGTCTGCCAGGAACTCCAGGCCCGGTTGCGGCGGTGACGTAGTCGCTTGTGTTTCATCGCCCAGCGCACCAGGTACTCGTCGATGCGTCTGAGGGAGTCGGCCAACCTGGACGGATAGAACCGGCCGTAATAGTTGACCCATCCTCGCACGGTCAGATTGATCGCCCGTGCGATCTCCGTAAGGGGTGTCCCATTCCACAAGTGAAGCCTCCATCGACGGATCGTTTGGCGTATCTTCTCCGCGGCTTCGTCACTGACCGCTGGGAGGAAGTTGGTGAACAGCTCCCCCCGCCCATTACGGGCCTTGCGAGGACGAAACGTGTACCCCAAGAAATCGAAACGCTCGTGCTCATAAGAGCCTTGCGGTTTGAGTCCTTGCAGTACACTATGCGCGTCTTGTCGTCACTCAACTCCAGGTGACAATCCGCCATCCGCGTCTTGATCTTGCCGAGCACGAACCGCGCTTGGCGCTCACTCTTGCAGTGCAAAACAGCATCATCCGCATACCGCTCGAACGGGACAGCCGGGAACTCCCGCGCCATCCACATATCAAACGCGTAGTGGAGGTAGATGTTTGCCAGCACTGGGGAAATCGCAGAACCTTGCGGGTCCCACAATCACGCGCTACCAATGTGCCGCTCCCATCATCGAGCGGGGCATTCAACCAACGCTCGACATAGAGAAGGACCCACCGCTCATCGGTGTGAGCAGCTACCGCCTTCAGCATAAGCTCGTGATCGATCGAGTCGAAAAAGGCTGCGTAATCCAAGTCGATCACCCAGTCACTCTCCCAACACCGCTCCCGGCAAACCCAACAGCATCAAGCGCCGAGCGTTCCGGTCGATAACCATAGGAATCCTGGTGAAACACAGGCTCCACCAAGGGCTCCAGATATAGCTTTACGACCACTTGCGCGACCCTATCCGCGACAGTAGGCACACCGAGAGTTCTGACCCCTCGCCCATTCTTCTTCGGTATCTGCACCGCTCTAACCGCAGGCGGCATATACGTCCCCGAAGACATCCTATTCCACGTCTTATAGAGATTCCCCTCGATGTTTCTCTCAAACGCATGAACGGATTCCTCGTCAACACCCGGAGCGCCCTGATTGGCCCTCACTTGCTTCCAGGCCTCCCAGATCACCCTCTTTTCGATGCTAAACGACTTCTCCTTCAACTGTGACTCAACCATTAGGTCCTCCCACGCACTCGCGGTTGTCTAACGATCTCGCCTGAATGACCCGTCCCCTTCGCTCCAACCCCATTACAGGGCCTTCATCACTACTACAGGACGGTCGTCCCTGTGCCTCACACCAGGACACGACCCCTCGCGGTTTCTGCCGCTTGGAATCCTCCCTGAGACGACACGCCGCAGGTCACAGACCACTGGCCGATCACCTCGCGAGACGACAGGTTCCTATGTTCCATGCAAGAGCCTGACCCACGCTCGCGCCGCATACATGCCGGACACCACCTGGCCAATAAACAGGCACCCGCCAGGCTCATCCCGAATCAAAGTCCCGGACCCGGTTTCGATGTCATCTAGGCTCTTTCGACACGTCATCTGCGGTTCACTCTCGTTCGCCTTCATTGGGTCACACCTGCCGCACTCAAAGGCACGACTTTTCCCGCGACGCTCACCACCACAGCTCTTAACCGCAGCAGCTCGCGGGTGGTTTGTGATCTCCGCCTGCACGGCGACCACGGAGGACCTACCTCCATCTCCTGCGCAGCACCGCATCAGGAACGCACCGAACCCTTCTCAGCTCGACTTACATTCCCTTTGCATTCATGGCGCACGGACTCTGAGCCCTCCCGCCGGAAAGGCCGCGATCGAGCGCTTCGTCCCAAGCGCGGCCTATGGTCCTCTGCTCAATCGATCGAGGAGCACTCATGCCTCGGATTAGCGAGTTCTACGGGATTATCATTGGAATGTTTTGGGACGAGGGCCATCACGGCCGTCCGCACTTCCACGCCTACTATGGCGAGCACGAAGCCTCGGTCGACTTGGCGGACGAAGTCATCGCTGGCTTCCTCCCGAGGCGGATACTCCGCCTCGTCCAGAGTGGGCCGAACTCCACGTCGACGCACTGAACGCCAACTGGGAGCTCGCCGTCGAAAGAAAGCCCCTGAACCCGATCCCTCCGCTTGGCTAGAATGACCACCGTGGACAAGCTCGTCCCAGTCACCGGAGCTGAGGTCGTCGGCGATCACCAGCTACGTCTCACCTTCGGCGACGGGCTCGTCGGCGACATCGACTTCACCCACCACGACTGGAGTGGCGTGTTCGAGCCACTCTCTGACCCCGCCTACTTCGCCCAGGTCTACGTCGACCCGGAGATTCGCACGCTCGTGTGGCCCAACGGCCTCGACATGGCGCCCGAGTCGCTGTACGAGCGGGCCCGTGAACACCAGGTGAGCCGCTCCTCGCTCAGCGCGACGTAGCGCGTCGTGCGAACTCGTCGGCGGGCATCGTCGGGGCACCCCCATCCAGCTCGGCGTATGCCTCCTCGAGCGCCGCCTCATCCTCCTCGGTGACCGACTCGTCGTCCTCGGGCGCGTTGTCGAGCCGTCCCCCACAGCGAACGAGTTCGTACGCCTACTGCGAACTTGCAGGTTCGCAATCCGCGAGCTACAATGTAGAGTATCGCCAACAGGTCTGACATCCTGCCACCTGGAGCCAACCCGTTCATCCATGCGCGGGTGCTCGCTCCCGAGGAGAGCATCGATCGCGTCGAGGGCAGGCGGCTGCTCGAGTTGGCCGCGGGCGGACACAACGCGGTGCTGCACGCCCCTCGGCGCTTTGGCAAGACCACACTGCTCAAGCAAGTGCTCCAGAGCGCCTCAGAGCTCGGCATGCCCGGTGTGCTGGTCGATCTCAGCGATGTCCTGAGCGTCGCCGATGTAGCGGCACGACTCGAGCAGGCGTTCCGCGCGCTGCCGGGCAACATCCAGAGACTCGTAAGCAAGGAGCTCGGGAGCGTGGCGATCACGACACCGATCGCCGGGTTCAGCTTCTCGCGGCGCAATCCGCCTGCCGATCCGATCGCGGCGGTGCATACGCTGCTCGAGCTGCCGGCGCAGATCTCGAGCCGCCACGGTCAGCGTGTCCTTGTGGTCCTCGACGAGTTCCAGTCACTGGTTAATCTCCACGGCCTGGACGGTGTATTGCGCAGTCATATTCAGCATCACAGCGACGTCAGCTACGTGTTCGCCGGCTCAGAGCCCTCCCTGCTCCGCGTGCTGTTCGAGGATCGTGCCCGTCCGCTCTACGGACAGGCCGAGCGCGTGCGGCTGCAGCGCCTCGACCCCGGCGCCACGCATGACTTCATCGCTCGCCGCTTCGACGAAACCGGCAAGGACGCGGGAGAAACCATCTCCGATCTCGTCCACGTCGCCGAGGGTCATCCCCAGCGCCTGATGCTCATTGCCCACCTGTTGTGGGACCGTGTCGAGACGCAGCATCCAGCCACGCTGGCCGACCTGCGCAGCGCCTACGACGGCACGATGCGAATGGTGAACCCCGAGCTGCGCTACCTGTGGGACGCCCTGAGCGCAAACGAAAGGCGCGTCCTGGCCGCGCTGGCGTCCGGATACTCTCCCTATCAGCAGGAGGCCAGAGTGTTCATGGGCTTGGCCAACCGCAGCAGCGCAGCCCGCGCGGCTGAGAATCTCGAAGGTAACGCCATCATCGAGCGTGTCGAGGACGAGCGGCCACTGCGCGTCATCGACCCGCTTCTCGCTCGCTGGGTTCGTCGTCATGGAGGCGCGCGGCTGCAGGTGTTCGTCCTGCCTCGTGGCGGACAGTTCGCTGTCACCGACGGTCCCTCTCTGGCCTTTCTGCGGTCCAGCCACCAAACGATTGCCGAGGCTGAAGCCGAGGCCGACCGCATCGCCACCGCCGGCAATGGAGCGGACGTGATGATCTACGACGTTGACGACCCGAATGAACTGCCCGACTGGGCGATCCTTCGCTGACACCAGAGCTCCTCGGAGAGTTCGCGGGCCAGATCTCTGAGCTCCGACACGCCTCAAGGTATAGAGCTTTGTATGACCGTTACCTCTCAGCCCTATTGTAGAGACTCACTTATAGGTGTAGTCGTCACCGGTGTTGGCGGGACTGGTTGTACCCGAGTCGATGACGTACAGGTTCCAGGTACCGGGCTTGGCTGGGCCGCCGGTCGTCGCGGTGATTTCAGTCGGAGAGACCACGACCACTTTGGACGCCGGGATGGCCGTCGGCCCAGCACCACCGCCCTGTCCGATCTCCACAGTCGCGCCAGGAACGAAACCGGTGCCCGTGATCCTGATCGGAGTCCCCCCTTCCACCGTCCCCGACGCTGGGCTGACCGATGAGACCATGGGGTGGGTGTAGTAGGTGTAGTCGTCACCCGCGTTGGCGGAGCTGGTTACCCCCGAGTCGATGACGTACAGGTTCCACGTACCAGGTTTGGCCGAGCCGCCGGTCGTAGCGGTGATTTCAGTCGGAGAGACCACGACCACTTTGGACGCCGGGATGGCCGTCGGCCCGGCGCCATTGCCCTGTCCGATCTCCACAGTCGCGCCAGCAACGAACCCGGCACCGGTGATCCTGATCGGAGTCCCCCCTTCCACCGTCCCCGACGCCGGACTGACCGAGGTCACCGCCGGCGGATTCGGGAGCGGCTTGAACGCGGCGATCCCGTCGGGCGTCCCGACCCCGGTGGGCCCGTCGTAGCCCGTCCCGGCCAGGCAGATCGCCTTGGAGGCGCAGCTCGCTGCCTCTTCGGCCGGTCGTGCAGGCCGATAGCCCGCCTTCCAGGAACGGCTTCGCGCATTCCCCGTTCGAGCCGACGGTGACGTCGTGCAGCGACCCGGGGGACTTCGACTCGTTTTCGTAGAGCGTCTTGGCGGGGTATTCCACGCCGTCGGCCCCCCCGGCGAGCGCGAACACCGAGGCGATCAACGGAGTGGCGAGGCTCGTGCCGCCGATCGTGCACCAGTAGGCCACGTGTTTGACGCCGGCTTCTTCGTAGCGGTATTCGCATTCCGGGCTCGTGTCGTGGACGGCGACCCCGGTGTAGGGGTCTGCGTCGGCGGCGACGTCGGCGACGGCGCGTTTGGTGGCGCAGCCGACCCCAGACCAGTCCGAGACGGACTGCTGCCAAGGCTGCGCGGTGAACACCACGCTGCAGCCGCCGCCGGTGGCGTGGTCGCCGTCCCAGACCGTCTCGCCCGCCCAGGCGCTGCCCGCCCCAAGGCTCAGGCGGGTGCCGCCCACCGCGACCACGTGCGGCGAGGACGCGGGGAAGTTGACGTAGCCCCTTTCCGCGCTGCTTTCCGAATCCCAGTTCAGATAGCCGTCGTCGCCGGCGGCCGCCGTGATCACGATGCCGGGATGGTTGAACGGGCTGGCGCTCTCCAGTTCGGGGGTCTCGCCCTCCTCGGGGCCCGCCCAGGAGTTCGAGATCTCCCCGGCGCCGAGGGTGGCCGCACTCCGCTCGGCCCTTTCGAGGTCTTCGTAGCTCGGCGCGTTTGCCTCCACCAGCAGGATGTCGCAGCTCTGGCAGGTCGCGTGCGCGACCTCGATGTCGAGCGAGATCTCGAGCGCCCAACCGGTCGCTTCTTCGGCCTCTTCGCGTTTCGCCCGCGAGCCTTTGCGCGCCGTTTCCAATTCTTTCGTGGTCTTGGGGAATGGCGGGTTCCCGGCTTCGCCGTTCTGGTTGACCTGCCTGAAGCAGCCATTGCCGGTCGTGCATTCGGGCAGACCAAATTCTTCGTCGTACGCTTTCAAGTCCGCTTCGGCGGTCGGATCGTTGTAGGCGTCGACCAGCGCGACCGTCTGCGCCCCCGCCGTGCTGGTCGGCAGCTGCGTAGGCGGCGTGCAGGTCCTGTGGCCTCAGGCCAAAGGCGCCCGCGCTCGGCGAAGGCGCGGTCAACGGTGCGCTGCGAGCGATCCCCAGCGGATGCCTACGGGCGCGAGCTTCGGCGGTCTGCGGTACGAGCTGCAACGCCAGGCACCCGGCGCGCCCGGGAGCGGGTGCGCCACACGCCGCGCGGACGACGTAATCCGAGCGGGGCAGCGGCGAGACGGTGGCCGCGGCCGCGCCCTGGGCGCAGCAGAGAACGAACCCAACCGCGACGATGACAACCGAACGAAGCGCCGCTATGCGACGACCCGGCAAGGTGTCGAGCCCGGCTGTGGGAGGGTCCAGAGCCAGTGTTCGCATACGCTGGAGCCTACCTACTCACCGGGTCAGCCAACCTCCTCACGCTTCCGACCGTCGCCGACGCGCTTCCCGGTCGCGTCCAGTATGTTCAAAATGCGGCTCGGCGTCACAATGTGTCCGCACTACAAATCACAATCTGTCGGGAGCTTAATTCACAATCTGCCCGATGTCGTGGTAGTCTTGCCATGTGCCGGAAAAACTCCTTGCCCGCCACGTCCGTCCGCAGGTTCTCGAAGCGCTTGCCGAGAGCCGCGCCGTCGCGCTGCTGGGGGCCCGGCAGGTCGGTAAGAGCACGCTCGTTGCGGACATTGCAGCCAACGAGCACCCCGCCCGGCTGATCAGCCTCGACGACGAGCCCACGGCGAACGCGGCGCGGGAAGACCCGGCAGGCTTTGTTGCCGCGATCGCCGGCCCGGTGCTGATCGACGAGGTCCAGCGTGTACCCAGCCTGCTACTCGCGATCAAGCGGCGCCTCGACAGCGACCAGGCGCGCGGACAGTTCCTGCTCACCGGGTCAGCCAACCTCCTCACGCTCCCCACCGTCGCCGACGCGCTTCCCGGTCGCGTCCAGTACATGGATCTCTCACCCCTCTCCCAGGGCGAGCTGCGTGGCACCCGCGAGACGTTCATCGACGCAATCTTCGACCGAAGGTTCCCCCATCTCCGAAGCGACCATCGGTCGTGCCGCCGCCGCGGGCATGCTGGTAACCGGCGGCTACCCCGAGCTTCAGGGTCGCAGCTCACGCGGCCGATCGGGCTTCTTCTCCAGCTACATCACCTCGATCATCGGCCGTGACCTTAGAGACGTCGCCAACGTGCGCAACGTGGAGAACATCGAGCGGCTGCTCTACCTCATCGCCGCGCGCTCCGGCGGACTGGCCTCCTTTCACGGCATGGCAACGGACCTTGGCGTGGACACCAACACCGCCAGAGCTCACACGAAGATCCTCGAAGACCTCTTCCTCGTCGCAAAGCTTCGGCCATGGCACACGAATCTCTCGAGCCGCCAGATCAAGAGCGCCAAGCTCTACATTCTCGACAGCGGGCTGCTCGCATTTCTGATCGGCGCAAACGAACGACGGATCGCCGAGGACGGCGGCGTTGCCGGCGCCATGCTCGAGAGCTTCGTCGCAATGGAGCTCCGACGCCAGGCAGATTGGGCAGCCGAGCCCGTACGGTTCTTCCACTACCGCGACAAGCAGCAACGCGAGGTCGACGTGATCCTCGAGCGCCACAGCGGCGAGATCGTCGGGATCGAGGTCAAGGCAGGCGCAACCCCCACCAGCGCCGATTTCGCCGGGCTGCGCTACCTGCGCGACAAGCTCGGCGCGCGCTTCAACGCCGGCGCACTGATCTACACCGGAGCGGACACGCTCCCGTTCGGCGACCGCCTCGCCGCCGTACCCCTCAGCGGGCTATGGCACTGAACGCTTGCGCGCCCACGTAGACGGTCAGGGAGGTCGAGGCTTGCCGGCCAAGCCCGGAATCTTCGGTCGGGGCCGCCCACGCGCAGGTGCGCGATCGCCCCGCCACGTGACCAAAGATGCTCGCCGTCCCCTCCACGCCGGGGCAACGGCGTGCTACGCTGTGCGACATGCGAACCGTCACACACCGCGAGATGCGAAACCAGAGTGGCGAGATCCTGCGTAACGTCGCCGCTGGGGAGACGATCCAGGTCACCAATCGTGGCCAGGTTACGGCGCTGATCGTTCCACCGGGCACCGATACGCTCGCGGACCTCGTATCGCGAGGGCAGGTGCGAGTGGCGCGACAGCCGCCTTCCAGCTTGCGATCGGTGCTCCGACGCAAGAGCACCGCCTCAAGCCAGGCGATCGTGGCCGACGTCCGTGGCCGCTGGTGACGATCGCCTACCTGGATACCTCAGCCGCCATGAAGCTCGTCCTCGACGAGCCGCAATCCGACGCGCTGACCGCGGAGCTGGCCGCGCGGGAGGACCGGCGGCTCGTCTCCTCGTGGTTGCTGCACACTGAGATGCACTGCGCCGCAGGGCGCCACCCTCAAGACGTCGACCTCGACGCGGTGCGGGCCGTACTCGATTCCGTGAACCTAATCGACCTCACACGCGGGGACCTGCTGGCAGCCGGCACCCACGTACCGCTGCGATCCAACGACGCGATCCATCTCGCCGTCGCACTCAGGGTCGGTACGGATGAGATCGTCACCTACGACGGGGAGCTTATTGAGCGGGCGAGCGCGGCCGGCTTGCCCGTGCTGTCACCGGGAACCGCCTCCTACCAATGACGACCCGGCCCGTGAAGCCGTCGCCCGCGGGGCTGTCTTACTTATAGGTGTAGTCGTCGCCGGTGTTGGCGGGACTGGTTCCCCCCGAGTCGATGACGTACAGGTTCCAAGTACCGGCTTTTGCTGAGCCGCCAGTCTTGGCGGTGATTTCCGTCGGAGAGACCACGACCACTTCGGACGCCGCGATCGCCGTCGGCCCAGTGCCGTTGCCCTGTCCGATCTCCACAGTCGCACCAGCGACGAACCCAGTGCCAATGATCTTGATTGGAGTACCCCCGTTCACCGACCCCGACGCCGGACTGACCGACGAGACCATGGGTGTTGTCGCAGGGTAATACGTGTAGTCGTCATCGGTGTTGGCGGGACTGGTTCCCCCCGAGTCGATGACGTACAGGTTCCAAGTACCGGCTTTTGCTGAGCCGCCAGTCTTGGCGGTGATTTCCGTCGGAGAGACCACGACCACTTCGGACGCCGCGATCGCCGTCGGCCCAGTGCCGTTGCCCTGTCCGATCTCCACAGTCGCACCAGCGACGAACCCAGTGCCAATGATCTTGATATGGAGTACCCCCGTTCACCGACCCCGACGCCGGACTGACCGACGAGACCATGGGTGTTGTCGCAGGGTAATACGTGTAGTCGTCATCGGTGTTGGCGGGACTGGTTCCCCCCGAGTCGATGACGTACAGGTTCCAAGTACCGGCTTTTGCTGAGCCGCCAGTCTTGGCGGTGATTTCCGTCGGAGAGACCACGACCACTTCGGACGCCGCGATCGCCGTCGGCCCAGCGCCAGAGCCCTGTCCAATCTCCACGGTCGCGCCAGGAACGAAACCAGTGCCAGTGATCGTGATCGGAGTCCCACCGTTCACCGTCCCCGAAGCCGGACTCACCGAAGAAACCGTGGGCACTTTCGAGATCGGAGCCGACGCTTCGACCATCGGCGAGGACTCAAGTTCGAGGTGCCCACCGATGACCGTGCTAACCGCATACCAAAGCGCTTCGGAGGAGCTCGCCGGAACGTAGGCTTCGGTGGCGCTCGATGGCAGTTCCGTGACCGCAACCTTGGAGGAGCTGCTCGGCAGGACGCTCAATGGTGTGCCCGTGAACAGCGTTTCGAGCGTCTGGGTCGAGAACACCTTGTAGCCTTCCGCGCCCGGGACCGGGGTCCATTTCAGACGCACGTATCCGGGGATGCTCGCCGCGGCTTCCAGGGGGTACATCGTCGGCGCGGGGATCTTTTCGATGTTTTCGCCGGGGTGTTCCTTTTCGCCCACGAAGGTCGCGCTCGACAGCGCCGGGTTGAAGACCGACACGCTTTCGGCGTTGGGGATCAGGATGTAGGGGCGTTTGACGAAGAAGGTTTCGCCGGGCTTCAGTTCGCCGACCAGTTCTGAGAACTGCTGTTCGGGCTGGAAGATGAAGCTCACGTGCGGGTTTTCTTCGATCGTCAGGGCGACGTTGTACAACGGGACATCAGATTTGTTTTCGACGCCGACAAACACGTGGTAGGGCACGCCTTCGTGGAGCTTGCCTTCGTCGGCCCTGACCTTCAGCGTCATCGCTTCCTTGCCCCACACCTTCAGCGGGTTGGCGAGCGCCGCCTGTACTGACACGGGCGCTTCGAACGGTTCGAGCGTCGAGTTGTACTCGGCCGAGAGGTTGTATTCGCCCGGTTTGTCGCCGCGGATGATCCAGTTGGTCGTCACGCTGTGGCCGCCCGGGACGCTCGCCACTTCATTCCTCAGCGCCTGCTGCGCCGTCGTCGGGGCGAGGCTCAACCCTTCGGGCAGGTTCAGCGTCGCCGTGCCCTTTGCGAGCGTGAACGGTTCAGGGGACAGGTTCTGGACGATCATGCTCACTTCGAAGAACTGCTTGAGCACCGCCGCCTTGCCGTGCAGGATCAGCCACTGGATCAGCGGGTGGCCTTGGACGACCTCGGGCTGGGCGATGATCCGTTCGCCGCCCCCACCACCACCGCCGCCACCGCCGCCTTCACAGCCGCCGGACCCGCACGACCAGCCGCCCCCGCCGCCACTGGCGCCGGTGCCGCCCACGAACTCGCCGCCCGAGTTCACGTAGCCGTGCACTTCGATCGGCGGCGATTCGATGAACGCGAGCTTGATCACGAATTTGTAGACGTTCTGGTTGGCCGGTTCGCTCGGGTTGATCCCCGCGGCGACGATTTCTTCGTAGTTGAGTTCCTTCGATTTCACTTCCGCCGCGGCGGTTTCGCCGGGAGCGAGCGTGATGCTCGCCGAGCCGTCGCCTTCGCCGTTGACCGTCACCTGGGCGACAGCGGGGCGCAGACCGCTCTTGTACACATACACCGTGTCCGTGCCTTCCGGCAGGCCCTTGAGCACCGCTTCCCCACTGGAGCCGCTCGCGGCTTCGATGCGCGCGCCGCCCGAGCCCACGTACAGCACGCTCGCGCCGGGGATCGGCTCGTCGCCCGTGCCCTTGACCGTGACGTACACCCCTTCGGCCGGATGCCCCCCGCCGGCAGGTTTCGGCTTGGCGGTGACCGTGATCGTGACCGACGCGCTGGATTCTTCGCCGCCGCGGAAGACCGTCAGTTTCGCGGTGTAGGTGCCCGCGGTCGCGTAGGTGTGGTACAGGATCGCGTCGCCCGCGCCTGCTTCTTCGGCGCCATCGCCGAACTGCCAGCGGTACTTCGTGATTTCAGCGGCGGGCGTGCTGCCCGAGCCGTCGAGCGTCACCGACGCGCCTTCCACCGCCGAGACCGCTTCCCCGGCGTACGCGTGCAGCGGGAGCGCAGTGATCACCGGACTGGGAGAGCTCGGTTCGGCCGGAGCGCTTTCCCCGGCCCCGTTGTAGGCGATCACCTGGACCGAGATCCGGTGGCCGGCGTCAGGCCCCGTGAGCAGGTAGCTCTGCCCCGTCGCCCCCGCGATCGCCTGGCAGTTCGCGCCCGACGCTTCGCAGCGCAGCCACTGGTAGGAGTATTCGCCGGGCGACTGTTCCCACGTGCCGGAGGAGTCGAGCACGATCGTCTGACCCTGCTGGGTGCCCCCGGAGATCGTGGGCTTGGTTACGTTCGTGGGGACCTTTTCGGGCGATTCGCCTTCAAGCACCACGAGGTTCGTCCCGGTGGCCGTGTTGACGGGCGAGTAGTACAGGTCCGGGCCGATCGTGGCGCCGGAGGTGTGCCCGAACGAGCCCGAGCGCGAGGCGGCGGTGAGGATCGCGAATTTCTGGCCAAGTTCGCCTTTGAACGGGTTGACCTGGCGCGCGAGCACGGTGCCGGCGAGCGTCGCCGAGCCGCTCACCGACAGCGCGCCGAAGTCCGCGGTGCCGCCGAGCATCGTCTCGAGCGTCCCGGCTTTGGCTTCGGTGTAGGCGCCCGTCACTTTCAGGGTCGTGCCTGCGCCGAGCGAGAGCAGGCGATCGTTCGTGAGGCTGCCTTCGAGTTTGCGTTCACCGCCGGTGCCGGGTTCCACGGCGATCGTGCCGGTGTTGGTGAGCGTGCCGCTTGCGAGGTTGAGGATGTCGTAGTCGTTGCCGCCGCAGTCGGCGCCGCTGTGCTTGGCGCTCGTGACCGTCAGCGAACCTTCGTTGCTGAAGCCGCTCGCGGCGTCGACGATCGCCGGGTTCCCGCCGCCCACACAGGCTTCGATCGCAAGCGACTGGCCGGAGGCGATGTTGCCGGTCAGGTGGTCGTAGTAGCTGCGCAGCCTGATCGAGCTCGCACCAACCCCCGTGTAGTTGAGCGTCGCCTGTTCGACGATCACCGGTTCTGTGCCGCTGGTCGTACCAGCGCCCTCGGTGAAGGACGTGCCCGACTCCGCCAACAGATAACCGGTGGCGCCGCCAGCGATATTGCCGCCCGCGCCGTTGACGACCGAGCCGGTGTTCGAGACCGACAGCCCCGTGCCTTCAGCCAGATCGAGCGCGCCTTCGTTGGTGAGCACCGCTTTGGATCCGTTGAAGCTGGTGTTCGCCGCGATCGTCAGCGTGCCCTTGTTCGTGAGGCTGCCTTCGAAGGTGCGCCCGCCGCCGATGCCGGGTTCGATGTCGATCGTGCCGGTGTTCGTCAACGTGCCGCTTTCGACGTCGAGGATGTCGTAGTCGTTGCCGCCGCAGTCGGCGCCACTGTGCTTGGCGCTCGTGACTCTGAGCGAACCTTCGTTGGCGAAGCCGCTCGCTGCGCGGACGATCGCCGGGTTCCCGCCACCCACACAGGCTTCGATCGCTAGCGACTGGCCCGGGGAGATGCTGCCGCTCAGATGGTCGTAGTAGCTACGCAGCCTGATCGAGCTCGCTCCAGACCCGGAGTAGTTGAGCGTTGCCTGTTCGATGATCACCGGTTCTGTGCCACTGGTCGTACCCGCGCCCTCCGTGAAGGACGTGCCCGACTCCGCCAACAGATAGCCGGTGGCGCCGCCGGCGATATCGCCGCCCGCGCCGTTGACGACCGAGCTGGTGTTCGAGACCGACAGCCCCACGCTTTCAGCCAAATCGAGCGCGCCTTCGTTGGTGAGCACCGCGCCCGCGCCGTCGTAGGAGGTAGCGGCGTTGATCGCCAGCGTGCCCTTGTTCGTGAGGCCGCCTTCGAAGGTGCGCGCGCCGCCGGTACCCGGTTCCACGTCGATCGTGCCAGTGTTCGTCAGCGCGCCGGCTTCGACGTCGAGCGTGGCGTAGTCGTTGCCGCCGCAGTCGGCGCCGCTGTGCTTGGCGCTCGTGACCGTCAGCGAGCCTTCGTTGGTGAAGCTTTTCGCTGCATCGACGATCGACGGGTTCCCACCGCCCGCGCACGCTTCGATCGCAAGCGATTGGCCCGGGGAGATGCTGCCGCTCAGGTGGTCGTAGTAGTTGCGCAGCCTGATCGAGCTCGCACCAGACCCGGAGTAGTTGAGCGTCGCCTGTTCGACGATCACCGGTTCTGTGCCGCTCGTCGTACCCGCGCCCTCGTTGAACGTGGAGCCGTTGGGAATCAACACGTTCGCGCCGCCGGGCGCCGCGATCGAACCGCCGGTGCCGTTCGTGAACGTGCCACTGTTCGTAACTGAAAGCTCGAGGCCTGCGCCGAGTTCGACCGCGCCTTCGTTGGTCAGCGTCGCTTTCGACCCGCCAAACGCCGTCGTCGTATCGACGGCCAGCGTGCCTTTGTTCGTAAGGCCGCCTTCCAAGGTGCGCGCGCCGCCGGTGCCCGGTTGCACGTCGATCGTGCCGGTGTTCGTCAGCGTGCCGCTTTCGACGTCGAGCGTGGCGTAATCGTTACCGCCGCAGTCAGCGCCGCTGTGCTTGGCGCTCGTGACCGTGAGCGAACCTTCGTTGGCGAAGCTTTTCGCCGCATCGACGATCGACGGCTCTCCGCCGCCCACGCACGCTTCGATCGCTAGCGACTGGCCCGGGGAGATGGTGCCGCTCAGGTGGTCGTAGTAGCTGCGCAGCCTGATCGAGCTCGCACCAACCCCCGTGTACTCGAGCGTCGCCTGTTCGACGATCACCGGCTGGGAGCCGCTCGTTGTGCCCGCCCCCTCGTTAAACGTCGCGCCGCTGGGGATGAACACGCTCGCGCTGCCCGTCGCGGAGATCGAGCCACCGGGCCCGTTGGAGAACGTGCCGCTGTTTGGCACGAACAGCTCCACGCCTTCGGCGAGTTCAACCGCGCCTTCGTTGGTCAGCGTCGCTTTTGACCCACCAAACGCCGTCGTCGTGTCGATCGCCAGCTTGCCCGTGTTCGTGAGGTTGCCTTCGAGGTTGCGCGCGCCGCCGGTCGTGCCGGGAGCGGTCGTGATCGTGCCGGCGTTCGTGACCGGCCCGCCGAGCGTGACGGTGTTCGCGCAGAGCCCGCCGTTGGTGAGCGTGACGGCGCCCTTGGCGCCCACCCCGATCCCTTCGGTGCTGCCCAGCGATGCACTCCCCGAGCAGTTGCTTTCGACCACGAGCGTCTGGGTGCCAGAGCTGCCGCCGAGCGTCAGCGACTTGATGCTCACGCTGCTCGCGCTGAGCGTGACCGTGTAGGTGCCAGGTTCGGTGATGCAGGCTTCTTCGGTGGTGCTCGGCGCGGCTTTCTTGCTCCAGTTGGAGCCCGTGCTCCAGCTACCGCCCGCGGTGTTCGTGAACGTGTCGGTGCAGCCGCTCGCGTGAGCCGCCGAGGGCGCCCAGAATGCCAGGGCGAGAACCGCCGCGATCGCTATGCCCGTGCAGCGCGCGATCAACACCCGCAAAGAACCTGCCTGCAGAGAACCTGCTTGCCTAGTCAACGCTATACCCCCTCCGGCGCATCCCTGTCCTATGGGCTGTGACGCGCATCGACGTCTCCGTTGGATCGGCGCCCTACCCGGCACCGACCGATACCGCGCGAGCATCCTATACAGACCCGTGCCCTCTCAGACCAAGGAAAGGCGACGTTCCACCAAAATTAGTCCTCGCCCCGGTCTCTGAGTCCCCGTCAGCCCGCGGCCCGGCGGACTCACGTCAGACCGTCGCCGTGGGCTCGTCCCTGCACGCCTTGCCACCCCCGCCCGGGGTTGATAGGTTCACCCGAGGCGCCCCTCGCCGCCCGCGCCGCGCTGGCCGAAGGGCGGGGCACGTCGTGAGATCCCTCAGAGGTGAGGTGAGCCTTAAGGGCTGACGGAAGGTCCTCGGGGGTGCGGGTCGACGATGGACAGCGAGGTCGGATGGACAGCGAGGTCGGGGAGACATGACGTCGGGGGAGGCTGGTATTCTGCACGCGGAAATCGCTCACACCTTTCGGAACAACATCCGAGCTCCCGTCGACAGCCCACCTCGCGCCGGCCGGACTGTCGCCCGCGGTCCGGAGGGCTCGCGCCCTCCCCGTGCAGCGCCTTGTCTGCGAGAACCAGCCTTTTTCAGCACCCCCCGGGCCCGCGCTTGCGGCAAGTCTGGCCGCCGTCCTGCGTTGACGCAGAGTGGAGTACGAACCGACCTCGACGGTGACGGTGATCGGCGTGTGCGCAGACGATAGTTCGGCGAGCGACGGCAGGCGCGACCTCCGCGTCGCGCGCAGGCTGACGATCGGCCTCGAACCGTTCGCGTGGGAGGCACTCGAGCAGGAGGCCGCCCGGCTGAAGGTCTCGATCGAGGAGCTCGCGAGCTTCGGGGTGCTCTACTACCTCGCGGACGGCGACTCCGGGCGCATCGCGCGACGGCTGCCGGAGCCGCACCCGCTCGGGGAGCCGCACCCGCTCGGAAAGCTGCTGGGCGGCGACTGAGGCGGCGGCGACGGCCTGAACTCCTGCGGCCGCGGGCTACCGGTCTGCGTCCTGCGGTGACGCCACCGCCGCCGCGCGTAGGCGCGCGGCCGCCGGCCATCGTCGTCGGGGCCACGCCCCGACTCGCCAGCTCCGCGGCGAGCGTGCGGCGTCCGCGGTGGTGCAGGCCGTGGACCGATCCCTCGCTCTTGCCGGTGAGCTTCGCGATCTCGATCGGCGAGAGACCCGCGACGTGGCGCAGGATCAGCACCTCGCGTTGGGCCAGGGGCAGCGTGTCGAGCGCCTCGCGCAGGTCCTGCATCCGGCCGCCCGCCGCCGGGTCGGCCTCCTCACGGTCGTCGGCCTTCCTGATCTCCTCCACCGGGATCAGCCGCTCGGAGCGGATGTAGTCCATCGTGACGTTGCGCGCGACGCGCAGGGCCCACGCGAAGAAGGGGACGTCCCGCTCCTCGTATTTGCCGATCACCCGCATCAGCTTCGTGAAGACGTGCTGGGTGATGTCCTCGGCCTCGTGGTGGTTGTGGACGATGCTGCGCACGTAGCCGTAGATGTTGTCGGCGTAGCGCGCGTAGAGGAACCCGAGCGCGTCTCGGTCGCCGGCCTGGGCCCGCTTGATCGCCTGCGAGACGAGGCGCGAGTTGGTCTCTCCCTGACGAGCCGCGGGCGCGCCAGACCTGGCGTGCCGGAGCGGTCGCTCCATCCTTGCACTGTGGTCAACCCCTGCCATAGCCATTGGCACTGTCGATACCCCCGTATCGCGGTCGATTCTCCCGGCTTTCCTGCGCCCGACGAGCGATGTACAGGAAAGCCAAGCTCTGCCTTGTCTCCGTAACCTACCTGTCCCTAGTCAAAACGACGTTAAGCACCTGTAGAAAATCCGCGCCTGCGGTCCGTGACGATCGCCCACGGACGGCGCCGACAGCCGGACAGACGATGAACGCCTCGGCCCCACTCCCGGTGCCGACGACGCTCGGCCAATCGACGAGACGCAGAAAGCGCGACGCTTCCTGCGTCGATGTGCGCTCAATGCTGCAGCTGGAACCCCTCCGTTGTATCCCGATCCAGAACCGCGGCCTACTTCCCATTTTGCGGCCGCTTGAGCGGGACCCTACCACACTGGACGAAAAGTTGGGCCAAATTGCAAGGAGTTTTGCGGGGCCCAATCCTCACTAAAATGGTGTTCGCTGTGAAAAGAGGATTTCTCACAAAAGAAATCAGATTTATTGTGAATCAGCCACCGCGCGGGCTGGAAGGACTCCTCCGCGCGGATCGTGTCCGGCCCGGAGAGCTCGAACGCGGCGTGCAGCGCGCGCACCACCGACTCGACGCGCTCGCGCGGGATGACGCAGGAGATCTTGATCGGCGAGGTCGAGATCATGTCGATGTTGAGATCCTCGGCGGCGAGCACCCTGAACACCTTCGCGGCCACGCCCGGGTGCGAGCGCATGCCGGCGCCGACGATCGACACCTTGCCGATCTCCTCGTAGGCGAGCAGCTCCGAGAACAGCTCGCCCCGCAGCGGCGCCAGCGCCGCGCGCGCCGCGCGCAGGTGCTCGCGTGGGACCGTGAAGGAGATCTCGGCCAACTCGCCTCCCGTGGGCCTGTTCTGGTCGATCATGTCCACGTCGACGCCGGCCTCGGCGAGCGCCTCGAAGATGCTCGCCGCCACGCCCGGCTGGTGGCGGACCCCCAGCAGCGTGACCATCGCTTCGGAGGTCGAGTGGGTGACGGCGGTGATGAGGGGTCGCTCGGCGTGGTCCATGTGTCTCTCCTTCGGACACCACCACGGTACCGGGACGGTCCTCGAAGGAGGAGCGGCAGTGGATGCGCACCCCGTGGTTGCGCGCGTACTCCACCGAGCGCAGCTGCAGCACGCCGGCGCCCGAGGCCGCCATCTCGAGCATCTCCTCGAAGGAGACCGTCGCCAGCATGCGCGCGTCGGGAACCATCCGCGGGTCTGCGCTGAACACGCCCGCCACGTCGGTGTAGATTTCGCAGACCTCCGCGCCGAGCGCCGCCGCGACCGCGACCGCGGTGGTGTCCGAGCCCCCGCGGCCCAGCGTGGTGACGTCCTGGGTGGTGGTGGAGACCCCCTGGAAGCCGGCGACCAGCACGATGTGGTCCTCCTCCAGCGCCGCCCTGACGCGCTCCGCGCGCACGTCGAGGATGCGCGCGCGGGTGTGCGAGGTGTCGGTCACGATCCCCGCCTGCGAGCCCGTCAGCGAGATCGCGCGGTGGCCGAGGTCCTTGATCGCCATCGCGCACAGCGCGCAGGAGATGCGCTCGCCGGTGGAGAGCAGCATGTCCATCTCGCGCGGGTCCGGCGCCGCGGAGACCTCCTCGGCCATCGCGATCAGCTCGTCGGTCGTCTTGCCCCGCGCCGAGAGCACCGCCACCACGCGCGCGCCCGCCTCGCGCCGCTCCACGATGCGCCGCGCCGCGCGCTTGATCCGCTCGGCGTCCGCGACGGAGGTGCCGCCGAACTTCATCACCACGATCTCCGACACGTCGGAGGATAAGCGGAAATAGATCGCTGTAGGCTCATCCTTGGAGGCAATGGCGAACGAGCAAGATTGCCGCAGGCCCTATCCTGGGGGCAGCGTCAACGAGCAACCGACTCGATAGGGGGTAGGGCGTGGCCTACCGCACAAGCATCTTCATCGACTTCTGGAACTTCAGCCTGCAATGGCGCAACCGCGCCAACGGCGACCGGATCGACTGGACGCGAGGTTCCCTCCGCAGCTGCTCGCCGAGAGCGAACGGCAACTGCAGAGTCGCGGGCTTCGGAGACATGCTGCACCTGGAGGAGGCGCTGGTGTACGCCTCCTACGACGAAGACGACGCCGGCAAGAAGCTCAAGGGGTGGCTGGACGCGTTCCTGGACAAGCAGCCGCGCTTCCGCGTGACCACGCGCGTGCGCCGCTCCAAGCCGCGGTCGGTGTACTGCAGAGCGTGCGAACACAGCATCGAGAAGTGCCCCCACTGCGAGGAGACCTGCGGTGGTCCCCGGAGAAAGGGGTCGACACGGCGATCGTCACCGGGCTGCTCTCGCTCGCCGGGGAAGGGCGCGTTCGACGCGGCGCTCCTGGTCTCCAGCGACACCGACTACCTGCCCGCCGTCGAATCGCTGCAAGCGCGCGGCTTCAAGGTCATCAACGCCACCTGGGCCAACCACGGCCACGAGCTCGCACGGGCCTGCTGGGCCTCGTTCGAGCTCGACTCGATCGTGCTCCAAGCTGCGTCAAGCGAGCGCCGTGCCGCGGGCGCAGCGTCCGGAGACCGCCGCGCCGCGGCGGTCGTCGATGAGGAGACTGCCGCCCGCTCGTGCAGGAAGGCACCGGACGGAGCCCTGCCCGCCGGCGCTGGCGGATGACGGCCACGGCCGCGCGACCGAGGTGCCAGCTGGCCGGCCGCTCCGAGCGCGAGCGGAGCCGCTATAGCGCGCGGCGGCCCGAGAGCGCCTTGCCGAGGGTGACCTCGTCGGCGTACTCGAGGTCCGCCCCCACCGGCAGGCCGCTGGCGAGGCGGGTCACGCGCAGCTCGGGGGCGCGCTCGTGCAGGCCCTGGGCGATGTGCAGCGCCGTCGCCTCCCCCGTGGTCGTGGGGTTGGTCGCGAGCACCACCTCTCGGACCGTCGGGGCGGGCTGGTCGGGGCCGTTGCCGGGGGGCACGGCGGGGCCGCCGGGCGAGACTGCGGCGTGGGGCGCCACGCGCGCGTAGAGCTCGGCGATCTTCAGGTCCTCCGGGTCCACCCCGTCGATCGGCGACAGCGCGCCCCCGAGCACGTGGTAGACGCCCTCGAACTCGTGGGTGCGCTCCATCGGGATCACGTCGGAGGGCTCCTCCACCACGCAGATCACCCCGTGGTCGCGGCGGGGGTCGCGGCAGATCCGGCAGCGGGGCTCGTCGGCGAGGTTGAAGCACACCTCGCACAACCCGATGCGCTCCTTCACCTCGAGGATCGCCTGCGCCAGCGCGGTGGCCTCCTCGCCCGGAGGCGCGCAGGATGTGGAAGGCCAGCCGCTGCGCCGTGCGGGTGCCGACCCCCGGCAGCTTCGAGAGCTCGGTGACCAGCCGCTGGACGGGGGGCGCGAAGGTGCTCACGCGCGCCGCTGCCGGCTCGGGCTCAGGGCGTGGGCTCTCAGGACCACTCGCGGCGTGGCGGGCAGCGGTGGGGCGGGAGCGGAGCCACGCCCTACAGCCCCGGCAGGCCGAGGCCGCCGAGCGCGCCCAGGTCGAGGCCCCCGGTCGCCCCGCCCATCCGCTCGCGCCGCCAGCTCCTGGGCGGCGCGCAGCGCCTCGTTGACCGCCGCGCAGCACGAGGTCGCCGAGCATCTCCACGTCCTCGGGGTCGGCCGCCTCGGGGGCGATCGTCACCGACTTGACCTGCAGGTCGCCCGAGACCTGCACCCTCACCACGCCCCCGCCCGCCGTGCGCCTCCACGGTCTCGTGCTTGAGCGCCTCCTGCGCCTCCTCCATCTCGCGCTGCATCTTCTGCACCTGCTGGAGCATCTGCTGCATGTTGGGTCGCTTCTGCTGGGCCATCGGGCTCGCTCCTTAGTCGCTCTCGCCGTATCGCCTCGCCCGCCCCGACGAGCGCCTGCGCGTCGGGCTGCTCCACGTCGAGCTCCTCCGCGTCGAGCTCGTCCTTGAAGCGCGCCACCCACTCCTCCTCGCTGCGCGGCGCCGCTCCTGACCTGCCCCTCCGCCGGCGGGGGCAGCTCCTCGCGCAGCTCGTAGGCCACACGCAGCCGCCGCTGCCCGGTCAGCTGGCGCAGCGCCTCGGTCACCGTCGCGCGGTGGGCGGCGTCCTCGGCCTTCTTCTTCGAGAACGACGCCGTCGCGGGGAACGCCACCGTCAGCTCCTCGTCGCTCAACGCCACCGGCCGCGCGTTCGGCGAGCACCGCGCTCAGCAGCTTGTTCTCCGCCCCCACCAGCTCCACCACCGCCGGCCACAGCGCGTCGAACGCCTCCACGTCCTGCGGACCGTCGGCCACGGGGGCCGCCGGCGGGGGCGTCCCGGGCTCCTCCACACTCGGCCACGCGCGGGGCCTCGCTCGCCGGTGGCTGCTCCACGCGCCGCGGGCGGGCGCTGCGCCACGCGCGGGCTGCTCCGCCGTGGCGACCGTCAGCAGCTCCTCCGCGGGGTGCGTCGGAGTGGGCGCCCGGGTCTGTGCAACGAACGCCGCTGAGGCCGCCTCGGGCGGCCCTCCTCCAAGCCCGCTCCCGACTGCCTCTCCAGGCGCTCGAGACGCGCGAGCAGCGCCTTCGAGCGAGCCGTCGGTCTCCGGCCGCGCCGCCTTCACCAGCGCGAGCTCCAGCTGCGTGCGCGGCTCGCCGCCGGCCTTCACCGCCTCGAGCGCCCCGCCCAGCTGCTCCAGCAGGCGCACGACCGTCGCCTGCGCGCACCCGCTGCGCCTGCGCCTGCAGGCGCGCGTCCGCCTCGGCCGTCAGCGCCAGCTCCGCGGGCACCTCGCCGAGCGTGCCCACCACCAGCAGCTCGCGCGCGCGACCCTCGAGGTCGGCCGCGAACGCGCCCGCGTCGCGGCCGCCCTCCGCGCAGCGCGCCACCGCCAGCAGCGCCGCCCGGGCGCTCCCCGC
The DNA here is from genome assembly GCA_963831945.1 of uncultured Solirubrobacterales bacterium. Classification (GTDB taxonomy): domain Bacteria; phylum Actinomycetota; class Thermoleophilia; order Solirubrobacterales; family Solirubrobacteraceae; genus Palsa-744. Next base: position 1,669,911 of record CAWHSC010000003.1, read on the forward strand.
GGTCCACCGCGTCGACGGTCTCCTCCAGCAGCTGGGAGTCGGTCACCCCCAGCACCGCCAGCACGTCCTCCAGCGCGATCTCGCGGGCCGCAGTAGGTGAGCAGCTGCTCGAGCGTCCCCAGCGCGTCGCGGAAGCTGCCGGTCGCCGCGCGCGCCACGGCGGCCACCGCCTCCGGGGGGATCTCGATCGCCTCCGCCTGCGCCGCGCGGCGCACCACCGCCGCGATCTGCTCGACCGTGGGGCGCTGGAAGTCGAAGCGGTGGCAGCGGTCCACGACCGTCGCCGGCACCTTCTGCGCCTCGGTCGTCGCCAGCACGAACACCGTGTGCGGGCGGCGGCTCCTCCAGCGTCTTCAGGAACGCGTTCCACGCCGCCGTGCGAGAGCATGTGGGCCTCGTCGAGGATGTACACCTTGCTGCGCCCGCTCACCGGCGCGAACGCGACGCTCTCGCGCAGCTCGCGGATGTCCTCGACCGAGTTGTTCGACGCGGCGTCCATCTCGATCACGTCCAGCGAGCGCGCGGCGGCGATCGCGCGGCAGGACTCGCACTCCCCGCACGGCTCGACGGTCGGGTGGGCGGGATCCGCGCTCGCAGTTCAGGCACGCCGCGAGGATCTTCGCCATCGAGGTCTTGCCCGTGCCCCGCGAGCCCACGAACAGGTACGCGTGGTGCACCCTCCCGCGCTCCACCGCGCCGCGCAGCGTGCGCACCACCGCCTCCTGGCCGACCACGTCCGCGAACGTCCGCGGGCGGTTGCGGCGGTAGAGGGACTGCTGCTGTTGCTGCTGTGATCGCTCTCCGGCACCCGGGCTGAGTCTACCCGGGGCCGCCGTCGCCGCTCAGCGGTAGCGTGCGCAGCCGTGGCGCCCTCGACAACCACTCCCGCGAAGCCCGGCGCCCGCGGCGACTCCGCCGTGCCGGCGCATGACACTCGTCCCGCCGGAGCCGCCGGAGGCGACTTCCGCGCGCGCTCCACCGCCGGACACCGCGCCGCTGCGCCCGCCTCGGCGCGCCCCTGGCGATCGTCGCCGGGGCGGTGGTGCTGCGGGTCGTAAGCGGCGTGGGGTTCGCCAACTACGACACGCTGTACGCGCTCGTGTGGGGGCAGCAGCTGACGCGCGGGGAAACCCCGCAGTACGGGATCCCGATCGCGCCCACGCCGCACCCGCTCGTGGAGGCGCTCGGCGTGGTGGCTGCGCCGCTCGGGCCCCGCGCCGCCGAGCAGGTCGCCGTCGCCCTCGGCTTCCTCGCGCTCTCGGCCTGCGGGTGGGCCGTGTACCGGCTCGGCGCGCTCTGGTTCAACCGCCCCGCCGGCGCCGTCGCGGCGGTGCTGCTGCTCACCCGCGTGCCGATCCTCTCCTACGGGGTGCGCGCCTACGTGGACGTCCCCTACCTGCTGCTGGTGCTCGGCGCGCTCGATCGTCGAGACCCGCCGCCGCCGCGCGGGGGCGCCGGTGCTGGCGCTGCTGGCGCTCGCCGGGCTGCTGCGGCCGGAGGCGTGGGTGTTCTCGGGGCTGTACTGGCTGTACCTCTGCGCTGCCGACCGTGCGCGCGCCACGGGCGCGCCGACGCGAGACCTCGCGCCCACCTGGGGTCCAGGTGGGCGACACGTGCGGACGCGCCGCGCGCCCCCGACGAGACCTGACGTCCGTCCCGGAGGTCCCGACGCTCCCGTACCAGGCTCGCGCGGTTGCGAGACGCCCCGCGCACCCCCAGCCAGCTGGCCTGGCTGGCGCTGCTCGCCGCGGCCGCCCCGATCGTGTGGGTGGCAAGCGACTGGCTGGTGACCGGGAACGCCGCTGTGGTCGCTGACCAACACCCGCCACACCGCCGAAACGCTGGGCCGCGAGACGGGGATCGCGAAGGTGCCCGAGTACATCCCGCGGCGGATCGGGGAGATCCTCGGGCCCGCCGCGCTCGCCGGGGCCGCGCTCGGCGGGGTGCTGGCGCTGGTGTGGCTGCGCGCCCGCGCGCTGCCCGGCGTGCTCGTGGGGGTCGTGGCGGTGGCGGTGTTCGCCGCCTTCGCGAGCGTCGGGCTGCCGATCGACACCCGCTACGCGTTCCTCGCCGCCGCGATCCTGTGCGTCTTCTGCGGCGCGGCGGTGTGCGGCTGGATGGACCTGCCCCGCGAGGCACCCCCACCGGCGCTGGTGGATGGCGGCGGCGCGCCGTGTCGGTGGTGGCGCTGGCGGCGTCGATCCCCTCGCAGTACCGCACCGACCACCACGAACTGAACGCGCTGGCGCCGCCAGCAGCGCATCCAGAACGAACTGACCGCGCTCGTGCGCGAAGGCGCGATCACCGCCCGCTGCGAGCCGATCGGCGTCCCCAACCACGCGCCGATCCCGCTGCTCGCGCTGTGGCTGGAAACCCCCCCGCGCGAGATCGCCAGCGCCCAGGTGCGGACCGATCGCGCACGGCACCTACGTGGACCCCGCCAACGCGGAAGTCCAGAAGCGAATACATCCTCGAACCGCAACGACCCCCACCAGCGCCGGTCGCCGTGCCCCCCGGCTTCACGGCCACCCGCACCAATCGCTCGTGGCGGATCTTCCAGCGGTGTACGTCCGGGGATGGTTAGGGGGGATCGTCCGCGCGGGCGAGCACAGCCGACCAGGCGAGTGTGCGCTGGGGCCTCCGTGCCCCTGCGACGAGGCGTGCACACCGCCCGCAAAGAATGGACCGTGCACCCCCCGTCGAGGCTCCACGCCGGGCGCCGATCGCCGCCCGCGACTCCGGATCGGGAACGCCCGCTGCGCCTGCCGGGGATCGCTTAAGGCTGCTTCCTTCCGGACCTGACCTGGTTCACAAGCCGACACCGCGCGGGACCCGAGCCATCGACGCCCCAAGCGGCGGAGCGACCGGAGCGAACGCCCCTCGGAGGGGAGTTCAGCCCCGCTAGAGCGGATTGCGGGTGCAGGGCACCGCTACCTCCCCGCCTAGCACGGTCCACCGTGGATCCTAGCGCGTCGCATCCCGCGGACGTCCGCGGCGGACGTGCCGCACGCCACAAGTGCGTCGCGTTCCGTTAGGCTGCGCAACCGTGATGAACCAACATCTCCCACCACATCGCCTCCCCCGCCGCCTCGGCCTCGGCCTCGCGACGCTCGGCGCCGCCGCGCTGATCGCCGGCTGCGGCTCCAGCGGCTCCAGCACGATCGGCGTCGGCAACGAGTCCGCCTCCGGCGAACGCCACCATCGAAACCACCCCGACCACCACCGGCACCACGCCCACCAGCGGCCCGCTCGCCACCGAGCCCACGATCACGGTCCCCAAGGGCCCCGCCCCGACGACGCTCGTGACCAAGGAAATCATCACGGGCACCGGCGCCGAAGCGAAGGCCGGGGACTCCGTCACCGTCAACTACGTCGGCGCGCTGTACAGCAACGGGAAGGTCTTCGACGCCTCGTGGAAACGCAAAGAACCCTTCACCTTCACGCTCGGCCAGGGCCAGGTCATCCCCGGCTGGGACAAAGGCGTCGCGGGCATGCAGGTGGGGGGCCGGCGCGAGCTGATCATCCCCGCCGAACTCGCCTACGGCAGAACCGGGTCGCCGCCCACGATCCCGCCCAACTCGCCGCTGATCTTCATCGTCGACCTGCTCTCGGCATAAAAGCCGGCGCGGCGACGCCACGCCTCGTCCGCCTCGCCGCGGCGGCGCTCGCCGCAGGCGCCGCCGCCGCGGGAGCGGCGGCTGCGGGGGTCACAACCCACGGCCGGCCGCGCTGCGCCTGGAGCGCGCGGACCTCGTGCTCGCTCGCGCACACCCTCAGCAACTGGAGCCCCACCGCACAGCGAGGTCGCCGCCGCGCGCGCGGCGTGGCCCGCGCTCGCCCGCGGGCTTCCCCGCGCCCCGTCCCCCGCGACTGCGGCTCGCGGTCGCCGCCGCGGAGCGCCGCGCCGGGGCGCTCACGCTGCCCGCGGTACGTGACCACCGAAGGCGGCCTCACCGGGCCCGCCGTGGAGCTGGGCGGCATGCTCAAGGCCTACGCCGCCCTCACCCAGCGCGGGTGGCGGTACCTCGCGGCGGCGCTCGCCGCGGAACCCACGGCAGCCGCGCAGCGGCGGCAGGTCAAGCCGAGTAGCGGGGGGGCCTGCGAGGACCGTCGCGGCGGCCCGGTTCCTGCGCGCCAACGCGGGCCTCTACATCTACTGCGTCTACGACGGCCACTACGACCTCTCGCTGATCGGCAAGGCCCTGCAGAGCGCCTACCGCAAGCTCGGGGGCGCCCCCGCGTTCGGCGCCTCGCTCACGCAGAGCCAGGTCGAAGCGCTCGCCCGCGCCTACTCGATCCCCGCCACCCGCCTCGCGCCGCATCCGTCGAGCAGCTTGGCGGTGTAGGGCGCCCCGAATCAGCTCCGAGCCAGCCCCAGCGCGCGCCGCAGTTCGTCCGCCGGCACTCCCGCGACCCGCACGACCTTCTCGCGTGAGCGCTCACCACGGATCACAGAGACCCGCCCGCGAGCGATACCGACGCGCTTGGCGATCAGCTTGCACAGCGCCGCGTTCGCCTGACCCCCGACGGGCGCCGCCGCAACGCTCACGCGCAGGACGCCCTCGCGCTCCTCGACAATCGCATTGCGCTTCGCACGCGGCTGGAGGCGAACCTTGAGATCTACGTCGGGCACCGGGTCAGTATGCGCTGGATGCCCAGAGAATCGGCGCAAGCCCGGCCCACAAATCGTAAAGGCCGCCCGAAAGCGGTCCCGCCCTGCTGCTGCCAAGGCGAACAGGGGGAGTATTCGCAGTGTAAGCACAGCGGACACCCAAAATGTCGGGAGGCTGACCGATACCGCGCGTAGCAGCGCCACGCAGCCGCTCCGGTCGAGGCGGCGGACAGCTCACAAGCCCATTAGAATCAGGCTCTCCGGGCACGTAGCTCAGTGGGAGAGCGCTCGCTTCACACGCGAGAGGTCGGTGGTTCGAAACCACCCGTGCCCATTCTCGGAGACCTGAACCCTCGCTGATCGAACCAAGACGCTGGTTCTGCTTCGGCACCCGCAAGCGCCGGGGCGGTGGTGCCTACTTGACGGCAGCGGCTATTCGATGCTTCCCTGTGAGCTGGCTTGAGATGAACTCGTCCATGCGCGCAGGGTCAGGCTCAACACGTTGCGCTATCTCGCGCTCCTCCCACGTACTGTAATCGTTCGGATCACCCGCGACAACAACGCCTATACCGTGATATCTAGCGACCTCGCATAGCTCCCTGATCCGATCCTCCAGGACGGGCAACTCGTCGTCGGGCACATGAAGGAGCACGTATGAATGTGTCGCACAGCGACGGTGTGTGAGCGCCTCATATACGGCGGTGACGTCGATCGCATCCGACGGCTTTACCTCGAACGTCGTCACCTGAAGGAACTTGCCGCCAGGCAAGTAGACATAGGTATGTACCGGAGTCGGCCGCATCATCGACTACGCGTTCAAGATGCTCGCCGCGACCGCTGGCTCGCTCGACGATGTGCCCGCAGCCCGGCACGAGGCGCAACTGCGAGCCAGCGGCACTCCGCGGGCGCGCCATCGGATGGCTCGTTGCGGTAGATCAACCGGAGACGCGGCTTGCCTCGATACGCGGGGATGTCAAAGCGGACCCTTCTGCAGCCGGCCAACTCGGGATGACGTCCTGAGCCCATCAACTCGCCGAGGTATGGGTTTGCCTTGCATTCGATCAGCAGTTCGGCGATGCGACGCTTGAGGGCGTCCAGAGCATCATCCTCGACGTTGGCGACGAGGCTTGCGACATCTTCGCGAACCCCGTCCGCGAAGGTGACGGGCACTCCACGGCCCGCTTTCTCGCTCATGGTTTCAGTGCGTGTCGATGCCGAGTTCAGCGAGGGCTGCAGCGCCGTCCTGCGTGCGCTCGGCAGCACCGCTTCTGATGCGCTCGGCGGCGAGTGTTTCGACCTCCTCGTCGGCTCCGCGGGCTTCGAGCGCCTCAGCGACGGCATCTAGGTCGCCTTGCATCTGGCGCATTTGGCCTTCGAGGCGTGCAAGCTTGTCGGCTAGCTCAGTGGGCTTCGTCTCGGGCGTATGGGCCATGAAGACAAAGATACCTCGCTCGACGGACCGGGAAGCGCTCTCGGTCTAGAAGCCCGAAGGGCATCCACCGCGCTTCCCTGCATCCAAGCCAATACTCTTGGCCACCGGCAGAATCGCTGGTGGGGGGCAAGACCCTCGGGAATCAAAACAAAGGGGCGGTGGGATTGCGCAGTTCGCGCTCTTCGACGCCAATGGCCCGAACGTGCTCCATCCTCCTCGATCTTCGACGGTGCGGTCACATTGATGCAGCCAGCGGCTGTAGAGTGAGAACGGTGGGCGTGCGCGAGGAGACCGGCCCCATCTTCTACGAGCAGATCGGAGCGGGCTATACGCACGCACGCTGCACCGAGCCACGCATCGCTGAGTGCATCTGGTCCGCGCTCGGCGATGCTGAGAGCGTGCTGAACGTCGGTGCTGGAACAGGCTCCTATGAGCCGCCGGATCGCAACGTTGTAGCGGTCGAGCCCTCGCGGTCGATGCGAGCCCAGCGCCCGCCCGGTGCGGCGCGGTGTGTCGACGCGCAGGCCGAAGCGCTGCCGTTCCCCGACCGCTCGTTCGACGTAGCGATGGCGGTCCTCTCAGACCAGCACTGGAGCGACCCGATCGCTGGGTTGCGGGAGATGCGCCGCGTGGCCAGTCGAGTGGTCGTCTTTCAGTGGGACGACGCGGAGAGCGAGCGCTTCTGGCTGATCCGCGACTACCTTCGCGGCGATTATCACGCGCTGAGAGGTGGAGCGCCGACGCTCCGTGAGCGTGCCGCGGCGATCGGAGCTCGCATGGAGCCCGTCCCGATCCCGTGGGATGTGGTGGACGGTTTCTTTCACGCCTACTGGCGCAGGCCGCACGCGTACCTGCAGGAGCACGTCCGTCGCGGCAGCTCGGTATGGGCGCGGATCGGCGAGCGCGCAGAACAGCGAGTCCTCGAGGCGCTTGCCCACGACCTTGACAGCGGCACTTGGGAGCAGCGCAACGCGGAGCTGCTCGACCTGGAGAGCATCGATCTCGGCGCAAGGCTGCTGATCGCCCCAGCAGAGTCCTGCTGATCAGCTCTGCGCTCCACCCCGCTCCGCCGCGGCATCCACGGTAGCCCCAGCGACGAAACGCTGGAAATGGTCGGGATTGCGAATCGGTGGTCCGTGGCCGAAACACACGACGTTCGGGCTTAACGCCGCCAATCGCTTGGCGGAGGCCAGGTTGAGCGCAGGGTCGCGGGTGAGCATCAGGGGCGGAAGGCGCAGCCCAGGCTGTCCCGTCACGGGGTTCAGGTTGAACAGCACGTCGCCCAGTACCAGCACCCGGTCGCTCTCTCGCCAGAACGCAAGGTGCCCGGGAGAGTGGCCGGGTGTTTGCAGGACGGTGAATCCGGCGATTTCCTCCCCGTCGGCGAGCGTTTGGGCCACCGGGTGTCCGGGACCGGCGACCATTCGGTGTGCGAGGCGCATTGGGAGTGGCCTCTCGGCCAGGCCTGCCCGCCCGCCCGACTCTACCGCGGCCACGTCGGCCTCGCCGCAGAGCAGCGGCAACTCGAGCTCCTCACATATTGCGTGGCTTGCGCCCATGTGGTCCATGTGCCCATGCGTCAGAACGTGGGTTGAGAGCCTGATTCCGCGCACCCCGCGGAGGATGCGCCGTCGAGCGTGACGCGTGCCGGCGTCCAGCAGCACGTCGCCCATCACATACACGTTTACGAGATGCCGACGGCTCCCGCGGAGCAGCCAGAGCCCGTCCGCTACACGCTCGGCGTCGGGCGGGACCGCATCAACATACGGTGGCGTATCCATACGGTGGCGTACTATGCCGGAAATGGCACGCCGTGTCAAGCAGCTCACGGCCGAGGACTGGGAACGCGCTGCCCTGCAGGCGATCTCCGACGGGGGCCTCAGAGCAGTTGCAGTCGAGCCGCTCGCGCGGCGCCTTGGCGTGACAAAGGGCAGCTTCTACGCGCACTTCCGTGATCGTGACGAGCTTGTCGAGGCGGCACTGCGCCGCTGGGAGCAGGTACACATCGAGTCGTTCACGGCAGTCGTCGAGCGCTTTCAAGACCCCGCTGAGCGGCTCAGAGCCCTGATCGAGCTGGCGGCGAGCGCCGCGCGCGGGCGCACCGTGATCTCCCGCCTACTACCAGCCACCGAAGACCCCCGCGTCAAAGCCGCGCTCCGTCGCATCACCGAGTTTCGCCTCGCCCACATCGAGTCCGCCTTCCGTGAGCTGGGAATGTCGCCCCGCACCGCGGCTCACCGTGCCACGATCGCCTACTCGGCCTACATCGGCCTGCTGCATCTCGCACACGAAGTGCCAGAGCGACTCGCCACCGAGCGCACCCTTGTGAGCGAGCTCGTGCAGACACTCACTGCCACGTGAGGTCTTCTCCCGGCAGCCCTGCGCGGCACACCCGCCGGCGTGTCAGGCGAGGAAGTCGACGATCGACCGCGCGAACCGCGGGTCGCCCAGCGCTTCGATGTGGTTGCCCGCGAGGGCCTGAAGCACGGCGTTCGGGATCGCGTCGGCGAGCACCTCGGGACGCACGGCCAGCGGATCGTCCGCGCCGGCCAGGATCAGCGTCGGCGCGGAGATGCGATCGAGCGCTACCCCGTCCCTGTAGACCGACCTCGCCTGTGCGACGAGCGCCTCCCGGTCAGAACCCAGAGCGTCCGCCAGCGTCCGGAACGCCGCCGCCTCGGGACTCCCGACGCTCGCCGGGTCGGCAGCGCTGAGAGCGTCGATGATCGAGTCGTTGGAGACCACCCGCCGGTCCACCCCGCCGCACTCGACCACACCCGAGCCGACGCCCCCCACGACCAGCCGCCGCACCCGCTCGTCGCAGCTGGCGAACAGCAGCGAGACGACCGCTCCCATCGAGTAGCCGACGAGATCGACGTGCCCCGCGCCGATCGTGTCGAGCAGCACCGCGAGGTCGCGTGCCATGCGCTGCTCCCCGTAACGGGCGGGGTCGTGCGGCTTCTCGGAGTGGCCGTGGCCCCTGGCGTCGGGGGCGACGACCCTGCGGCCCGCGGCGAGGAGCGCGTCGACGACACCGGTGGCGACCCAGTTCGCCTCCGCGGAGGCGACGAACCCGTGGTGCAGCACCACGGGCACCGATCCCGTCTCCTCGCCCCACTCCCGGTAGGCGATCTCGATCCCGTCCCAGCTGCTGAAGCGCTTCACGGGCCTCAGGGTGACAGACACGCAGGGAGCGGCCCTGGTTCACGCTCCCGGCCGGGAGGAGTGCTATCTGTAGTAGCTCCGCCCCGGGACCGGCGGAGTGGACCGAACCCAAGCAAGGAGCGCGGGCGCGATGCTCGACGACGTGACGACAGCCACCGAGACCGACAGGGCCGACCGCGCGCGGTGGCTGGCGCTGTACGTGCTGTGCGCGGGGGTGCTGATGATCGTGCTGGACGGCACGATCGTGAACGTCGCGCTGCCCACGATCCAGCGCGAACTCGGCTTCACGCAGTCGGCGCTCGCGTGGGTGATCAACGCGTACCTGATCGCGTTCGGCGGCCTGCTGCTGCTCGCGGGGCGCCTCGGCGACCTGACCTCCCGCAGGGGCGTGTTCGTGGGCGGCCTAGCGGTGTTCACGACCGCCTCGCTGGTGTGCGGCCTCGCGCAGAACCAGACGGAGCTGGTGGTGGCGCGGTTCGTGCAGGGCGCCGGCGGCGCCGCGACCTCGGCGGTGGGGCTAGGGATGATCGTGACGATGTTCCCCACGCCACACGAGCAGGCGAAGGCGATCGGCGTGTACGCGTTCGTCGCCTCCGCGGGCGGCTCGATCGGGCTGCTCGCGGGCGGCCTGATCACCCAGGCGCTCGACTGGCACTGGATCTTCTTCGTGAATGTGCCGATCGGAATCGCCACGGCGGTGCTCGCACGGCGCCTGATCGCGGCGGACAGGGGCCTCGGCCTGCGCGCCGGCGCCGACGTGCCCGGCGCGGTGCTGATCACCAGCGCGCTGATGCTGGGCGTCTACACGATCGTCAAGCCGGCCGCCGAACAGGGCTGGGGCGCGGCGCGTACGCTCGAGCTCGGCGCCGCGTCAGTGGCGCTGCTGGCGGCGTTCGTCGCGCGCGAGGCGACGGCACGCACGCCGCTGATGCCCCTGCGGATCTTCCGCTCGCGCAACGTCGCCGGCGCGAACACGATTCAGGCGCTGACGGTGGCAGGGATGTTCTCGGTGTTCTTCCTCGGCGCGCTGTACATGCAGAAGGTGCTCCACTACGACGCGCTGCAGATCGGCCTCGCGTTCCTGCCGACGACGGTGGTGATGGGCGCGATGTCGCTGCGGCTCTCAGAACCGCTGATCATGCGCTTCGGCGCGCGGCGCACGCTGATCCCGGGGCTCGTCTCGATCGCGGTCGGCCTCGCGCTGTTCACGCGCGCGCCGGTGCACGGCAGCTACGTGAGCGACGTCCTGCCGACGATGATCCTGCTGGGCGCGGGCATCGGCAGCTCGTTCCCCGCGCTGATGAAGCTCGCGATGTCGGGCGCCACGCCGGCCGACGCGGGCCTGGCGTCGGGCCTCGTCAACACGACGGTGCAGGTCGGCGGCGCGCTAGGACTGGCGGTGGTGGCGACACTCGCGGCGACCCGCACCAACGACCTGCTCGCGAGCGGACACTCGCACGCGGCAGCGCTGACCGGCGGCTACCAGCTGGCGTTCACGGTCGGAGCGGGGCTGATCGTGGCCGCGCTCGCGGTCGCCCTCACGGTGCTGACAACCCGAACGCCAGATGAGCCAGCAGCACGAAGCGGAGCACGAGCGAGCCGGAGAGCCGGCCTACTCCGAGGCGTCTTAAAGTTGGATGAGCGGCCCCCCTCCGGGGCCGCCAGCGGCGTTCGCAGTGTCGTGGAGGGCGCGCGTGGGGAGCCCACGGCGAGGCTCTCCGGCGGGGCGTCCCTCACCTGCAAAGTGGGGCGGGGCACCAAACCTCCATGCCGCACATATATATAGGTCCCAAAAAGAGTCTCATTACCCCAGGCCAGCGAGAGCGGAACAACAACATCTTCCGCATATATATAGGCCCCAAAAGAGTCCCATCACCCCCCGCGCCCACGCGAGACGGCGGTCCGCCGAAAGAGCTCGTCGACCCCGAACAGCGGCGCGACGCGCTCGGCCAGGCCAGGGGCGAGCTGCGCGAGCGCGAGCGCGGGGCGGACGGGGCGCCGCGCTCGATCACTTCGGGCAGGTCGCGGCGGATCGCGCGCACGACGGCGTCGGCGACCCGCTCGAGGGTGGTCTCGCCCATCAGGCGGTTGGATCGCAGGCCGGCCTCGACCATCCGCTGGTACATGCCGTCGCCGGCGATGAAGCCGGGGCAGACCACGGAGAAGCCGACCGGCTCGTGCCGGTACTCGGCGCGCAGCGACTGCGTGAGCCCGATCAGCCCGGCCTTGGTGGCGGCGTAGGGCTCGTCGTAGGGGGGGCCGACTTGCCTGCGAGCGAGGAGATGAAGACCACGTGGCCGCGGCGGCGGGCGAGCATCCCTCCGCAGCACGCGGTGGGTGAGCAGCAGCGGCGCGGTGAGGTTGAGGTCGACCATGCCGGTGAGCTCCTCGCGCGTGAGGGCGGTGAAGGCGCCGGCCGGCTCCACGCCGGCGTTGTTGAGCAGCAGGTCGAGCGGGCCGAGCGCCGCCTCGGCGCGCTCGATCAGCGGGTCGACCTGGCCAGGTCGGAGAGGTCGGCGGGCAGCGCCGCGGAGCGCACACCGAGCGCCTCGAGCTCCTGCGGCGAGCGCCGAGAGCTCGGCCTCGCGCCGCGCGGTGAGCGCGACGTGCATCCCCTCCCGCGCCAGGCGGCGGGCGAGGTGGGCGCCGAGCCCCCCGGAGGCCCCGGTGACCAGAGCGGTGCGGCCTCGCAGATCCTCCATCGGAACCTCCTTCGCTCGTCGTGCCGGTGTGCGCTCGCGATGTTAGTGGCGGCACCGTCGAGGCCGGCCGGAGCTGGCGAGACGGATGTTACGTACGTCCTGTAACCGGGGCCGCGCGGGGGGTATCTCCAAGCAGTGACCCGCCTCGAGCGCAACGTGAACATCGCCGCCGTGGTGGTGCCGCTGCTCGGCGTGGTCGCCGCGGCGGCGCTGCTGTGGAACCACTTCCTCGGCCCGCGCGACCTGGCGATCTTCGCGGCGATGTACGCGCTGACCGCAGTGGGCATCACGGTGGGCTTTCACCGTCTGCTCACCCACCGCGCCTTCCAGACCCACCGCCCGCTGCGCTACGCGCTGGCCGTGGCCGGCTCGATGGCGCTGCAGGGGCCGGTGATCGACTGGGTGGCAGACCACCGCAAGCACCACACGTTCACCGACGAGGAGGGCGACCCGCACAGCCCCCACGCCGGCCGCGGCGCGGGCTTGCGGGGGATGGCGAGCGGCCTGTGGCACGCGCACGTGGGGTGGCTGTTCAGCACCCACGGCCAGGCCTCCTCGAAACGCTTCGCGCCGGACTTAGTGGAGGACCCGGGGATGCGCCGCATCAACCGCTCCTTCCCGTGGATCGCGCTGGCCTCCCTGGGGGTGCCCTTCCTGCTCGGCTTCGCGCTCAGCGGCGGCTCGCTGGTGGCCGCGCTCGCCGCGCTGCTGTGGGGCGGGCTCGTGCGGATCTTCCTCGTGCACCACATCACGTGGTCGATCAACTCGATCTGCCACTTCTTCGGCAGCCGGCGCTTCGACACGGGCGACCGCTCGACCAACGTGTTCTGGCTGGCGCTGCCCTCGCTCGGCGAGGCGTGGCACCACAACCACCACGCCTTCCCCCGCTCGGCGTTCCACGGCCTGCGCTGGTACGAGCTGGACCCCTCGGGGTGGCTGATCCTCGCGATGGCGAGGGTCGGCCTCGCGTGGGACGTGGTGCGAGTCACGCCGGAGCGCGAGCGCGCGAAGCTGGCGCGGCGGCGGCGGCGCGCTGAGTCCGGCTGCGCTGAGCCCTGCGAGACAAGTTCGACCGCAACTACCCCTACGCTGCCGTGTCGTAGCCGGCAAGACGGCCGCCCGGCCGGCGAACCGACGCCCACACCCAGGAGGCTCACAGTGCTACCGAATCCCCTGCGGCGCGCCGCGATGCTCGCCGGCACGCTCTCGCTGCTCGCTCTGGCGGGTCCCGTCGCCTCGGCCAGCGCCGAAGTCGAAACCTCGCAGATCACCTCGCCCGCCGGCCCGACGTACGCGCTCTACAACAAAACGCTGACCTCCCCAGCCCGCCTTCACGGTCAGCGGCACGACACCACCGGCAGCGGGAACATCGCCCTGCGCTGCTACTACGGACCGGGAGCCCGCGGAACTACACGACCCTCGTCAAGAAGTGGAACCGAGCGGCGGGCGCGTTCTCGGCGGAAGTCGAAACCAAGGAACTTTACAACGTTACTCCTCCCCTTGCGTGCTGCGGGCCGTGCCGTTTGGCATCGAAGAAGCCCACCCTCCCGGCACGCCGGCCGAAGAAGCGAAAGATCCGTTCAAGGGACCGCGGATCGTCGGCTCCCGGTTCGAAGTCTTTCGCCGAAAACAAAGCGCCGTACGACTACGAATTCGAAGCCAACACGCTGTCCGGCGACTTCGCAGATCGAGTCCGTGGGCGACTGCGGCCTGGACTACTCGAACCTGTACACCCCCGAAACGCTCACGCCCAGTGAACACCTGTTCGACTGCAACGCCTGCGCTCGCCCAGAGCAACTACCCGCCGGCGGAAAAACCCGTCCCGACCCGCTCGGAGCTGCAGATCGACGGCGCCAACGCCTACGGCCCCGCGACGGCCAGCTACGTGAATGAAAATATTCAAAAGGAACTGGAATCGAAAAAAGAACCGCTGTGGCCGTTCCCGGCGCCCCACAGGTGACGGTGACCACAGTCCTTCGACTCCACGACCGGCCTTGTCAAGATCACCGAGGTCGACCCGATCGTCAAGTGCTCGCCGTCGACCGCCTTCCCGCCGACGTCGACCAGTTGCACGAGCTTCGTCCCCACCGGCGTGCAGCTCGAACGCACCTGGCAGACGAGCAACGCCAACCAGGTGGCATCGATGACCGACACCTGGCGCTCGACCGACGGCGCAGCCCACTCCCTGAACGCGCTCTACAACCAGACGACCGTCAACGGAGGTAAAAAGGCGGCGCCTACCAGTTCCCGGGCACCAACGTGTTCTCCGCCGACCACCAGGGGAGAGTCGGTGACCCTGCCCCCGGGTCTGGGCCGGATCTACTACAAGGAGGACGCCGAAACGCCCGGCGAAGGCGACGGCAAGCACCCGCAGGGGGCGATCGTCTACGACACCCCACCCTCCGGACCGTTGTCGGTGTACCAGCGGAACCGCAGCCACCGAAGAATACAACGGCTTCGAGATGCCCTACCAGGCCACGATCCCCGCGGGCGGCGCCTACACCCTGAACATGGCCTTCGTCCAGGCCTACAAGCTCTCCGAAGTCGAAACGCTGGCCTCGGAAGTGCTCGCGAGATTCCCGGCGAGTCCGGGCCCGACGCTGAGCATCGCCTCGCCCGCGAGCGGCACCACCGTCTCCACGCCCAACGTCACCGTGTCGGGCACCGCTCTCGGACCCGAGGGCGATCACCTCGTTCACGGTGGACGGCCAGCCGGTGAGCGTGGGGGCCGGCGGCGCGTGGTCGACGAGCGTCCCGCTCATCGAGGGCGCCAACACGATCAAAGCGCTCGCGACCGACCAGGCGGGCCTCTCCTCGGAAAAGACGGTGAGCGTGACCTACAAGCCGATCCCGCCGGTCGCGCACGCCTCGCAGGTGGGCGTCGGCCAGCGGGGCCAACGGCGAGGTCACCTTCACGATCGAGTGCACCGGCTCCGCGGGCACGAGCTGCGAAGTCGAAGCGACGCTCGCCACGTTGAGAAGACCCGCAACGGCAGGGCCACGGCGGTCCTCGCCAGGCGCCACCACCCCAGGACCCGCTCGCGAGGAGGTCTCCGTCGGCTCCTCCAAGGTGACGTTCCAGGTGGGCCAGCGGGTGACGGTCGCGATCCAGCTCAACGCGGCCGGCAAAAGCCTGCTGGCCCGCTTCGGCAGGCTGCCCGTCCACCTGACGGTGGTGCCAGCTGAGCGCCGGCCACCGCTCGACGGTCATCGCCCAGAACCTCACGGTCCACCCGCACAGGGCAAGCGGCACATCACAGGCGCCACCACCACCGGCGCTGAGCAGCCGCCACCCCTGCTGGAGGGGCTCCCACCGGCCGATCGGTGGGAGCCTCGCGGGGCGGCACGGAAGTGGTCAGCGGGCAGGCGCACCGCGCGGGAGGGCGACTTTTAGGAAAGATGCGTTCGGTGAACCGCGACTTCGAGCTGCAGACCCACCGGGTGGAGGACCGCCACTGGTGGTATCGCGGACGCCGCCGGGTGCTCGCCGCGCACGATCGACGGCCTCGGGCTGCCGCCCCACGCGCGCATCCTCGACGCGGGGTGCGGCTCCGGGCGCAACATGGTGGACCTCGCGCGCTGGGGCGCCGTCACCGGGGTGGAGCTCTCCGACGCCGCCGCCGAGGCCGCCCGTGAACGCCACGTCGGCGAGGTGGTCGAGGGCTCGGTGCTAGAGATGCCCTTCGCCCCCGACCTCCTTCGACCTCGCGGTGTGCCTCGACGTGATCGAGCACCTGCCCGACGACCGCGCAGCGTTTCGCGAGCTGCGCCGGGTGCTCGCCCCCGGCGGGGCGCTGCTGGTCACGGTGCCCGCCTACCAGTGGCTGTGGAGCGGCCACGACGAGGTCAACCACCACCACCGCCGCTACTCCCGCGCCACCCTCCGCCAAGCTGCCCAGGAGGCCGGCTGGCAGTGCGAGCGCACCACCCACTTCAACTCGCTGCTGCTCCCCGCGGCGGTCGCGCTGCGCGCCCTGGACCGCCTGCACGCGCGGGCGACCGAATCGAGCCTCGACCTGTGGGTGCCCCCCGCACCGATGAACTGGCTGCTGCAGCAGCCGCTCAACCTCGAGGCCGCCCTGATCGGCCGCGGCGCCACGATCCCCGCGGGCCTCTCGCTGCTCGCCGTGCTGCGTTAGAGCGCCGAGTCCGCTGCCGGGTGCATCCGGAAGGTCCACGCACGGTTCACGACGAACGTGCACACCGTCACGACCGCCGTCGTGCACACCTGCCCCACGAGCTTGTCCAGGCCCGCGTCGTGCACGAACACGTACACCAGGCCCTCGTTCGCCGCGAGGCCGCACCCCTGCACCACGAACCACCGCACCGGGGTCAGCGCGTCCCCCACGTGCTCGCGGAA
Source organism: uncultured Solirubrobacterales bacterium (assembly GCA_963831945.1). Classification (GTDB taxonomy): domain Bacteria; phylum Actinomycetota; class Thermoleophilia; order Solirubrobacterales; family Solirubrobacteraceae; genus Palsa-744. The sequence goes on from CAWHSC010000003.1 coordinate 1,686,182, forward strand.
GGTCCACCGGCTGTTCCACATGAAGCCGTTCACGGTCCCCACGGCGAACGCGAGCGCCGAGGCCGCCAGGTACGCCACCCCGAACGCCTTCAGCAGCACCGCGTACACCGCGAGGCTCAGCACGGTGTTCGAGACCCCCACGATCCCGAACTTCACGAACTGCGCCGCCCACGGGGCGTTGAGCCTCCCCTTAGGCGAGTCCTCTACTCTTCCTCTGCTCTCCCCTCTTTCCACGCCCGCTACTTAACCAGCTTTGGCAGGCCCCTTGCCCGACTCCCCCTCCCGCTCCCCCACGCTCCTCTCCGTGGTCGCGCCCGTCTACAACGAGCAAGAGCTCGTCGAGCGCTTCGTGCGCCGCGCCTGCGCCGCCGTCGCCGACTACACCTTCGAGCTCGTGCTCGTCGACGACGGCTCCACCGACGCCACCCCCGAGCTGCTCGACCGCATGGCCGCCGAGGACCCCCGCGTCAGGGTCGTGCACCTCTCCCGCAACTTTGGCCACCAGGCCGCCCTCACCGCCGGGCTCGAGCACGCCGTGGGGGACGTCGTCGCGATGATCGACGCCGACCTCCAGGACCCCCCCGAGCTGATCCCCACGATGGTCTCCCGGTGGGAGGCCGGCTCCGACGTGGTCTACGCCGTGCGCCGCGCTCGCGAGGGTGAGACCGCCTTCAAGCTCGCCACCGCCTCGTGGTTCTACAAGCTCTTCGACAAGCTCGCCCAGGTCGACCTCGAGCCCAACTCCGGGGACTTCCGCCTGCTCGACCGCCGCGCGCTGGACGCGCTGCTGACGATGACCGAGCGCTCCCGCTTCCTGCGCGGCATGACGGTGTGGGTCGGCTTCACCCAGACCGCCGTCCCCTACGAGCGCGACCCCCGCCACGCCGGGGAGACCAAGTACACGCTGCGCAAGATGCTGCGCTTCTCGCTCGACGCGATCGCCTCCTTCTCCCACGTCCCCCTGCAGCTCGCCACCTACGTCGGACTGCTCTCCGCCGGCCTCGCGTTCGTCGCGATCCCCGTCGTGCTCGGGCTGCACTTCGCCGGCTCCTACCTCCCCGGCTTCGGCTCGCTGACGATCGCGATCCTGCTGCTCGGCGGCATCCAGCTGATCGCGCTCGGGGTCATCGGGGAGTACGTCGGGCGCATCTACGACGAGGTCAAGCACCGCCCCCTCTACATCGTGCGCGACGAGCGCAACCGCCCCGAGGACCTGGGCGGCCCCGTGGCGCCCGTTGCCCGGGCCGGGCTGCCCGCGCGGGTGCGCGAGCGCATCACGTGAGCCGCCGCTCTCACGTCCGGGGCGGCGACAGCCGATAATGGGCGGCATGAGCCACCCTCCCGCCGCCGGCGACGCCCCGGCGCAGGACGCCCACCTCTCCGAGCACCGCCAGGAGCGCATCCGCCTCGAGACCCCCCGCCACCGCATCGAAGGGCTCGTCACGCTCGCCCGCGACGGCTTTCGCTCGCGGGTCTCCGACGTGCTCAACGCCTCCGAGCGCGACTTCCTCACGCTCACCGACGTCTCCCTGCAGCCACTCGACGGCGGGCCCGCGGAGAGCCACCCCTTCCTCGCCGTCGCCCGCGGGCACATCGTCTTCGCCGTCTCCCCCCCGAGGAGCCTGAAGGGTAGGGCCCGTGGGCCCTTAGTCCCCTGAGAGCGCCTCGACGCTGCTGATAGAGACAAACACCACAATCTCGTAGCGGAGGTCGCCGCCGCCACCAAGGCGACGCGGGCGTGTGACGCCGGACGCGAGAACTGTTTCGGTCCGCCAGATATTCTCGGTGTGCCCTTACTCACTTACATAGGTGCGTCTTGAAGAAGTGCACTTGAACCGAAAGGACCACAGTGGCCACTGATCTCCTGGCGAAGATACGCAGCGAACTGGACGAGCGCCTCGCGCAGCTGCGCCCGCTGCTCGACGAGTACGAGCGCCTGCGCGTGGCCGCCGACAGGCTCGCCGCCGTGGACGCCGACGCAGCCGGAGCCGCCACCCCCGCGGTTCCCCACGCGCGGGGGACCGCGACCGCCGAGCGGACCGTCACCGCACGAGCGGCCGGGACTGCCGAGCGGACCCCCCACGCGCGGACGACTGGGACCGCGCAGAGGACCCCCCTGCAGAGCACCCCCTACGACCGGGCGATCGCGACCGCCGAGCGGACCCTCCACGCGCGGACGGCCACCGAGCGGACCCGCGACGCACAGGCCTTCCGGCGCGGGCGCCCACCGGGCAGTGCGGCGCCCAGGGCGATCAAACTGGCGATGTCCCTGCGCACCACCCCGGTCATCCCGCAAGCGGCGCCCACGCCCGTCGCCAAGACGTACGAGCCGGCGGCACCCACCCCGCTCGCCACGCGGAGCCTCGAGCAGCGCACTCCCCTACCGGGCGCCCCACAGGAAGACGGGCGAGCGGCATCCACGCTCGCCCTCGCCGAGCTCGAGCCCAGGCGCAAGGCGGCCTCCCCTGCCGCCGTCCAGCAGGCAATCCTCGCGGCGCTCGATCACGGCTCGCACACCGCGAGCGAGCTCGTGATGGTCACGGCGATGAGCGCCGGTGAGATCCGCGGCAGCCTCGGCCGCCTCGCCGGGCGGGGATCGATCACAAAGGTCAAGCGTCGTGGCGACGGCAAGACCGCCTACGCGCTGCCCTCCGCCCCCGCGTAGTAGGGGACCACTCCTCCCCTTTCCCTTCGAGCCGTCGTTTCTCCACTACTCTTTGGGGCCTCACCCCGGAGGGGTGGCAGAGCGGTTGAATGCGGCGCCCTTGAAAGGCGTTTTCGGGGACCTCCCCGGACGAGGGTTCGAATCCCTCCCCCTCCGCCTTCCAGTGCCCAGGCGAAGAGGGCCCCGCCAAGGCCCAGTCCGAGGATGTCGGTGGGATGAACACCCGCTCCCGATGCTACGTTTATCCCGACGACACGAGCAGAGCGTTCTGGCGAGGTGGCAGTGCCGTCATCACGCGGGTGGCTTTGGGTTCTGCCCGTTGGGTAGCGTTGCCTTGCTCAGCGTCACGGTGCCGACGATGACCGATTCGTGGGGTGCGCCGGCCGAGGGGCCGTGCCGGTTCAGGTAAGCGACTTCGAACCCCTCGCTCGACGCGCAGGAGGGCGTGAGCACGAAGAGCCCGAGCGAGGTGGTGATGAGCGTTTCGTGCGCCTTGACGCTGCGTCGTAGGCCCCAGCTGGTTTCGGGGCGGCCACCGGCCTTGCACGTGGCGAACCCGTTGATGGCGTATTCGGTGGCCCTGGAGTAGCCGGCGGCCACAGAGGTGACCGCGTAGGGAGCCGTGAACCCGACCTCGCCCTTGTAGCACGGGTAGAGCAGGAACGCGGCGTTGCACGCTGCGCGGGGCTGGGGCAGGAGCGTGAGGTGAATCGTCGTGTGCAGGCTGCGTGTCGGGTTGGACCGTCGCTCCTGTTCAACAATTGCCCTCGGTAGTGGCACGGGGTGCGTGCCGGGCGGCTCGTGGATCGTGATGGTGCCGAGGGGCGTGGGCTGTGGCAGGCCGCCCGCGAAGCTGACGTAGTCGACAGTGAACTTCACCGCCCGGCTGCACGCGGCGGAGAGAACCGACCCGACGGGTATGGTCACGAGCGCGCCGCGCGCGATGTCGGCGCGAGAGCCTTCTCCGGCGAGGCCGCGGTGGCAGGCCGGCGCCGTCACCGAGTAGCTCTCGTCGGCATTCGTGACGGGGTAGGGCGCGTGGAAGCTGATCTGCGCGCTCGTGATCACGTGGTTGTGGATGTGCAGGTGTGCGCGCAGTGGCTCGTGCACGATCGGCAGCGCAGCCGGGCGTGGTGGCGGCACTTCCGAGAGGCCGCACGAGGCCTGGCGCAGGTTGCCCCGGTCCACACACGGCCGCCCCGCGTAGGTGTAGGTGATCGCGCTCAGCGCCCCGTTCGGGCCGGCCGGTGAGCTGTAGTTACCCGGTTCGTCTCTGCCGTCGCTCTCGCTGAAGCTTCCCAGCGGCCTGCCGCTGGTGTAGCGCTGCACGATCAGGTACGCGCCCACACCCGGGAGCACCGGCTGGGTGCGCGTCTGCGAGCCTTCGCGGTAGGTGATGCTCACCGCGTGCACCCCGAGCAGCCCGAAAGAGATCTCGCGGCGGTCGGCGGGCACACCGGCGCCCTGGGGGGGGCTGGTGGCCGCGCTGAGCTCGAGCCCCACGCTGTCCCCGGAGTAGGTGGCTCCCGGACTCGAGCAGTCTCCGGCCATCTGTCCGCCTGCATCTGCGATGACTTCCGGGAGCGCGTCTGTGGGCAGCGGGTGGAAGCGCCCGTCGTTGTGAAACGCGCCGTCGACGCCGAGCTGTCCGAGCCGGTCGTCATAGACGCGGCCGATCTGCACGCAGACGAGGCCGCGCGTGGTGTGGACGATCCGCATTCCCCACGGCAGGCCACCCGCCGGGTCTGGCGCTCGCAGGGGAAGCAGCCGCTCGCCGCCCGCCACCGGGATGCCCTCGCCCGCAGTGGCGATCGGAGCATGCGCCGTGCCGACCGGCGAGCCCGTGAGGATCACGCCGGTTGCCGCGAGCGTGATCGCGGCGGTCGCGAGCACGAGCGCGAACGCGACGAGCGCGACGCGCACCTGCACGGATGCGCGGCGTCGCGGTGACGGTGACGTACGCGCGAAGCGTGTGCCGAAGAGCGCCGGCAGTGGCCGCCGCCCGGCGTGTCGCCGCCGCCCGGCCCGCACCAGCTCCTGCCCGAACCTGTCCATCGCGTCCATCCTCAGGCCTCCCTCATCCTCGTACGGAGCTCAGCGAGCCCCCGGCTCACGCGCTTGCGGACCACCGACTCCGAGCACCTCAGACGTCGGGCCAGCTCGTCGTAGTCGGCTTCGTGGAGTACCCGTCCTTCGATCGCGCCACGCTGCTCAGCTGACAGCCGTTCGAGCTCGAGCAGCGCAGCACCACCGTCCGCCGCCGCCGCCCGCTGCTCCACGCGCTCGATGTCCTCGTCGCTGAACACGAGCGGCTCGAGGCCCAGGCGCCTGCGCGCGCGGTCCTCGACCTGCCCGCGGCGGATCGAATCCGCCAGCTTGTGGTGTGCGATCGTGAATAGCCACGCGAGCGCCGAGCTGCGCTGCGGGCTGTAACGCGGCAGCGCGGACAGCGCCGCGGCGAACGTCTCCGCGGTCAGGTCAGCGGCGAGCTCGCGGTCGCCCGTGCGCCGCAGGAAGAAGGCGAGCACGGCGTCCACGCGCCGTCCGTAGAAGAGCCCAAACGCCTCCGTGTCGCTCCTGCCCGCTACAAGAAGCGCCTCATCGGCCTGGTCCTCATCGACGCCCACAACCAGTACATCGTGAAGGTTGACAGTTTGTGACGCGAGTCCCCCAGGCGGCGACGCTTACGCTGCCGGCAGGGCACCCGTAGGCGTCAGCACCGACCACCTGCTCACGGGGCAAGAGACAGCACCCGCGGACTGGCGAGCGCTCATCCGCCTCGACCAGAACGCCCGCTTGATCGTCGTGACGGCCGTCAAGCCCCGCGGCCGAGCCTACGACCGTTGACCGAAGGAGACGAGAGCCGACGCGGGGACTCGAACCCCGGACCCCTTCATTACGAGAGGCGTGATCGGTCATCGTTTTGGCTTCGTTGAGCCATATTGAGGGCCTTGAAGTGTCCCCAGATGACCTCAGAGTGGGGGAGTTCGGGACACGTTTCGGGACACGGACGCCGGGACATGTTGGGACACAACGCCTTCATTCGGATGACGCGAGGCGGCGTTTTGCAGGGGTTTTGCGGCCCGGAAAGCGAACCTCTTCATTCCACGTGCAGGGCACATCCGGTCATGGAGATGGCCGATCACAGCGCCAAAGCCCCTGTTGAGCGAGCCGCGATCTCCTCCGCTATCGGACGGTGGAGCGGACCTCAGCGAACGCCAGAGACGGCGCGAGCGAAGATCGGGTCGCCGACCGGCATCCCGTCCTCGCCATGTACGAACAGCGCAACGTGCTCGGCGGCTTCGGGCTCGGCGTCCACGATGTGGTCCAGGGCCTTGCGCGCGGACTCCTCGTCCTCGAAGGACTCGACCAAGTTGCCGGTGCTGTCGAAGATCGCGTAGTGCATGCTCACGCCTCCACGTGGAGGATATCGGCTATCGAGCCGAGCAACTGCAGGGGGCGCCCCCAGAGGGTTCGATGCCCCGGCTGGCCTGTGCGAGCAATGCAGAAACCGTTTCCCGGCTCAAGCTCCAGCTCGGCGACGAACATCCCGATCGCGGGCCACTTCAGGGCCATCGCTCCTGCCGCCTCCCGCGTCGAGAAGACGGACAGGCCCATGTGAATCACCGCCAGGCGCCGCTCATAGCCGCGGGGCGGCGCTCCGCGCTCGTAGTGGGAGCGCAAGGAATCCAGCACCGCCGGGGCACTGCGATCCGCTCCCCGTACGATTCGATACACGGTCGTGGCCTCGCGCACGGGCGCCACAAGGAGATCGTCGCCGGTCATCAGCGCAGCTTACTGTCCGCGCCGACACGCCGATTGTCACCGCTGCGCGTGTCGCCGAGCCACGCCGGCAGAGCACGATCGGCTTGCGATGCCCAGCGCAGCGCCCGCAGCCCTCGGCCTCGCGGAGGCCAGCCCCGGCTCGTCCTCCCTCTTGTGACCCCATCCGTCGATCGAGCAGTCGGTCGGCCCCCGGCACGGCCCCCGCGCACGCCCTGTCACACCCCCTGTGGGTTGACAGGGCGTGCTACCCTGCCCGCCCGGCGGGGGCCGGGGGACTGCGCTCCGCCGCGGTCGGGGTCCCCGACCAGGCGCAGCCTGGTTGGGGAGCGGCGGACGATCGACCGTACCTAGCCGTTGCCTTGGATGACGTCCTGCGCATCGACGCGGGACACGGAGGTCCCGCGCACGCTGCGCCTGTATGTCCTACCACCCACGCGGACGATCCCCCCCGAATACCCAAACGAAGACCACGCGCGTGGTCCTCGCCGCAGCGCCAGTCTCCACAGCTCTGGATCGGCCGTCTCAGCCTGGGTGGGAGCCACCCAGGTGAGGGCGCTGGCTCCTCAGTCCAGCTAGCGGCATGTCGGGGGTGGAGTCCATACGCTCGGGCTCGCGTAATCCTTTGGATGTGCCGCCGTAGCCTCGACTATCGTTTCGATCGCGGTGGTGTCGTGTCGGGGTAGGCACGTCGGTGGTGATTCAGCAGGGTGGGCACTGGAGGCGGCGATGGGCTGCGTGACCGGGGTCGGATGCTGCGGTTGAGGACGATCGAGGAGCGGACGCTCGGGGAGGCGCCCTCGGGCCAGCCGCGGGCAAGTCGCGGGAGCAATGAGCCAGCCGGCCGTCGGCCACCGTGGCGCTCGCCGCCCGACCAGCCGGCGTGGGCGCGTCCTGCGCTGCTGGGCGTGGCCTGTGCGGCGGGGTTGGCGTACGCGTGGGGATCGGATAACGCCTACCTGGAGCCGTTCTATGGGGCGGCCGCCCGGAGCATGGCGGGCAGCTGGCACGACTTCGTCTTCGGCGCATTCGACCCCGCGGGCACGGTGACGGTCGACAAGCTGCCCGGCGCGCTGTGGTTGCAGGCGCTGTCGCTGCGGGTGCTGGGGTTCCACGTATGGGCAGTGGTGCTGCCGCAGATCGTGGAGGGCGTGCTCACGATCCTGGTGCTCTACCGCGCTGTGCGGTGCCTGGCCGGCCCGGTGGCGGGCATCCTCGCCGCGGCCGTGCTCGCGGTCAGCCCGGTGACGGTGGCGCTGAACCGGGGCAACGTGTCGGACTCGCTGCTGATCCTGCTCACGGTGCTCGCCGCGGACGCGACCTCCGCGGCCCTACTCAGCGGGCGGCTGCGGACGCTGCTGTTGGCGGGGGTGTGGGTGGGCCTCGCGTTCCAGGCCAAGATGATTCAGGCGTGGCTCGTGCTGCCGGCGCTCGCGCTCGCCTACCTCGTAGCCGCGCCGCCGCGGCTACGCGTCCGGCTCGGGCACGTGGCGCTCGCGGGGATGGTGACGGTAGCGGTGTCGCTGAGCTGGATGACCGCCGTCTCGCTGGTGCCGGCCCACGCGCGCCCCTACGTGGACGGCTCGGTGAACGACTCGGTGTACGCGCAGGTCTTCGACTACAACGGGATCGCCCACCTCGGCTCCGGCAGTGGCGCCGGCGCAGGGCCGCCCGCACCGTTCCTCGTCCAGCTCGCGCGCGCCGGCACCGCGCTCAACAGCTACTCCGCGCGGATCGGGCGCAGCTGGCACCGGCTGCTGAGCGGGCTGTTCGGCCGCGACGACGGGTGGCTGCTCCCCGCGGCCCTACTCGCCGCCGCCGGCGTCCTCGTGGAGCGCCGCGGGCGTGGCCGGCGCGACCCGTCGCGGGCGGCCGTGCTGCTGTGGGGCACGTGGCTGGGGGTGCTCGGCGTGGTCTTCAGCGACGGCACCTACTTGAACTCCTACTACGTCGCAGCGCTGTCGCCTGCGACCGCGGCGCTATGCGGGATCGGCGCCGCGGTCTGCTGGCGCCGGTGCGGGAGCCCCGAGGCGCGCATCCTGCTCGCCTGCGCCCTACTTGCCTGTACCTCTACCTGCTGCTCGGCGCGACCGCGGTGCCGCAGTGGCTGATCCCCTCCGTGCTCGCCGTGGGACTCGCCGGTTCCGTGGCGACTCTGACATCCCTCCGGCTGCGCGGCGAGGCGCCCGCGGCACGCCCCGTCGCGGCCGCCGTGTTCGCCTGTGCGCTGCTGCTGCCCACCGTCACCTCCGTGGAGGCAGTCGTGCGCAACGTCGGCCCCTTCACCGCCCCCTTCGAGCCGGAGGCAACCCTGGTCGGCCGCATCTCCGTCGCACAGCTGCAGTCCGCCATCCAGTCGAGGGCGAGCCGCATCTCCTCGACCTCCCACACGCCGAGCGCGTTCGCCACCGACACCTCCTCCACAGCCGCGACCTACATCTACTACACCGGCCGAGAGATCCTCCCGATCGGCGGCTACCGCGGCGGGATCCCCTCCCCCACCCTCACCCGCCTGCAACAGTACATCGCCACCGGCGACCTGCGCGCATTCCTCATCCCCATCGAACCCCCGAGCGAGGACCCCCGCCTTGTGTGGGTGCGCACCCACTGCAAGCAGGCCCAACGGCTACCCCGACGCGACCACGTCCAACTCGCCATCTATGACTGCTCACCACACACAGGACGTCAAACGGACCGGCGGCGGGCATCCCCGCGCTTGGCCCCAATACCGTAAATGAAGAAAGCAGAGCGAGCGCAGCGCCAGGGATGCCCCCGTAGCTGGCACATCAGCCGCTCCAAGACGACCAGCGCGGCTACCGACATCAGCGAATTGTTCCTACTGTGGCTTTATGCTCTGCACAGTCGTATTGGATACCTACAGATGGGACGACCGCAAAGCGGTCTGGCGGGCGCTCCGGACCCTTCTACCGTGCGACGGCAACGATTGGTCGTGCAAGGGCCTGTATGTCTATTGGGATCCCGCGACGCACGAGATGCTGTACACCGGCCTCGCGGGAAAGCTGGCCGAGCGCTTCGCCCAGCACAATGGTCTCATCCCGCACACTGGCGGAAACAAGCTCAAGAACATCAGAGCCTGGTTTCAGGAGCACCCGCGTATAGGGTTCACCGTACTGCTCCAGGCCGCCGGCGTCGAGGTTCTTGATGTGATCGACGAGTTGAGCGTTACTCTAGGTGCGAGCAGCGATGACATCATAAAGGCCGCCGAGGGTCAGGTCATCGAGCTGCATCGCCTCGAGCGCGGGCACCGGCCGCTCTGGAACGACGTAGGCGGGGCCATCCGCGGCCAGGAATGGGCGGTTGAGACCGAGCGGTCCCTCATACGGGTCCTCACCGCCGAGACCGACAGTCTCTTCGTCGCACGGTCTACCGTTCGCGACCTCGCCGCCGACGAGGAGGCACAGCGGCACGAGGTGACGATTCACGGAGGCCGCATCCATGCTCTGATGGCAGCGCACGAGGTGACGATCCATGGAGGCCGCATCCGTGCCCTGATGGCTGCGCAGCAGGGCGGCATGCCCGAAGATTCAAAGGAGGTTTCGAGACTCATTCTCAAGTCGTTCATGTTGCGCTACGGCCATCTGATCGATGATCTCTCAGTTTCCGATGCTCAGATCATCGACCGTCTACGCCAGATCGAGGACGGTCGCGTGCTCTCCGAGTACCAAGAGATGCGTGCGAGCCTGGAGAAGATGGCCCCGGACATCAAGATCGACGGCGACCGCCAGGTTGCACTAATGCAGTACGTAATGGCCATGTGCGCCGAGCTCGACCATCCAGCACAGGCTGCGGCGGTGACTGGACTCTTTCATAGCGACTATCTGAGTCGCTGCCCAAATCTGGCCTTCGACGGCTAGCTTCGGAGTCTGTGGCCCCTTGGACGAGATCAAGCACAAACGCCTGCTTCGCTCCCTCTACAGCAGCCTGCGATTGTGGCGGGCTTGCCTCCTGCTGTGGACGAGCAGCAAGCGTCAATACCACATCGTGGCGACGGTCTCGGGCGATAGCTGCCCGGCTGTGCCTTGGCGGCCGAAGATGGTCCACGGCTCGCTCGCGTGGTTCGCATCGCCGTAGAGCGTGATGCCGCCGGAGCATTTGTAGTTTTCCCGAAGGTTGGCGAGGACGTTCCCGGCTCCCTCCAGCAGCACGCAGTGCGCACCGCCGGCCAGTTCGACTGCCCAAGCCGGTTCGGTGGTGGGCGACCGTTCCGGGCTAGGCGGTTCCAGGATTGGCAGTTCGCGCGTGAGATTCATGCGCATGACCTTGCCCCACGGTCCGCCTTCTGGGCACAGTACGAAGTGGGCGGCGTGATTCGCGGCAAAGCACGGGTCATAGATGTAGTTCCCGGCCATGCAGCGCCAGGTGTCGCTCCGGTCTGCGGCCTCGGATGACGTCCAGCAGTAACCGCTAACCGTGCGTCCAGCCTGAACCACGGGATCTTCCGAAGCGCTAAAGGGCGGAGCAATTGTCAAATGTTGTGGATTTGGCGACGAAGGATGATCAGGCGGCGACCCTCTCGTCTGTCGTCTGGTTGTCTTGGTTCTCGTCGTCTGTTGCCTTGATGCCGTCCTTGAACTTCACGCCGTCGAGTACTTCGGCGACGAGCTCGTGGCCGTTGAACCGGCGCCAGCGCCCCTGCGCTGACTCGAGCAGCTTGTAGGCCATCGCGAGTGCAGCGGTCTTCGAGCCAGCGCCCTTGGTGACGCGGGTTCGCAGGCGGACGGTCGCGAATGAGCTCTCGATCGGGTTGGTAGTCCGCAGGTGCCGCCAGTGCTCGGCGGGGTAGTCGTAGAACGCCGTCAGCGGTGTCCAGTCGCGGTCGAGCTTCGCCAGCGCCTTGGGGTACTTTGCGCCGTACTCTTCACGGAACACCTCGAGTGCGTGCTTGGCGTCCTTGCGGGTCGAGGCCTCGATGATCTCGCCCAGCAGTCCCTTCGCGCGCGGTTGCAGGCGCTTGGGGAGAGCGTCGATCACGTTCCCCGCTGCATGAAACCAGCAGCGCTGCTCGACCGCGCCGGGGAACACGTCCCTGAGTGCCGCCCACGCGCCCAGGGCGCCATCGCCGACGACGAGCTTGGGCTCGTTCATGCCACGACGCTTCAGATCGCGGAACACGCCAGCCCAGCTCTCGGTCGACTCGCGGTAGCCATCCTCGACCGCGAGCAACTCCTTGACGCCGTCCTCGCGGACGCCGATCACGATCAGCAGGCACACCTTGGGATCCTCGCCGAGGCGAACCCGGACATGGATCCCGTCCATGAACAGGTACGCATAGCGGCTGAAGCTCAACAGCCGCTGACGAAACCGGTCGTGGTGAGCCTCCCACTCCTTACACAACCGACTGACCGACGTCGCAGACAGCCCCGCGGCGTCCTCGCCGAGCAGGCCCTCAAGCGCTGGACGGAAATCACCGGTCGACAGGCCACGCAAGTACAGGATCGGGATCACCTCCCCGACCTTCGGTGAGCGCCGCGCATAGGCGGGCAAGATCCGCGAACTGAACCGCTTACGCTCACCCTCCTCATCGACGCGCTTGTCGTTGACCCTCGGCGCCCGGACCCCGATCGTGCCCGACCCGACCGTCACCTTCCTCTCCCGCGCGCGACCGTTGCGGACCACCTCCCTGTGCCCGTCGCCGTCCAGCTCATCGCTGAACCGCTCGACGTACTCGTCAGCCTCCGCCCTCAGCGCGGCGGCAATCATCCGCCGCGCGCCCTCCCGCGCGAGCTCATCGAGCGCGAGCGTGATCTCCTCGTTGCCCTCCCCGACGGGGAGCGTGCGAACATTCGTCATCGGCGTGCCTTCCTGCCGGCCATCACCGGCTTCGGTCTTCAACAACCGGGAAGGTACGCCGCCTCTCCCCTCAACGCCGTCCACAACATTCGGTTATAGCTCTAAAGGGCGCGTAGATGTGCACCGCCGTCGTCTGGGGCCGCGTTGTGGTCGTGCGCGCTACGGTCACCGTCGTCGTAGACGCGGCGCCGCAGCCGGACGCAGCCGCAGCGACCGACAGCACGGCCGCTCCCAGTGCGCCTCGATACACCGATCGCATGGGCGAAAGCGTACCGGCACCCACACCGCGTCCGAAACGGCGACTGCTACTCGATTCCGAGCCCGCGGTCGTGGCCGTGGTCTTGCTCGATACCGTGCTCCCAGGTCTGTTGGCGGTCTCGCTCGGCCTGGATGGCCTGCTCGATTGTAGGGGTCGCGCAAACTTCGCTCACGTTGATGTCTGCTCGTGGACTATGCTTGCTTTATGCCCGACTCGTTCCAGCTTTCGGCCGACGAGATCAGCGTCCTTGCGGAAGCGTTGAGCAAGGACTCTGCCACCAGCCTCGTTGAGTTGTCGCGCCTGTCGGACGTGCTAGTAGCGAAGTATCGCCTGCATAGCGGCGATGCTCTCGCGCCTACGGGGCAGCCGCGACAGCTTGTCATCATCGGAGGCGCGCTCGTTCATTCGTCTGATTAGTTCGATGATCTGTCCGATGCAGTCTTGCAGCTCAGCCTGAAACCGATTGCGCCTCAAGCACGCCGGCCGATCCCGCCACCGGAGCGGGTCTCTACCAGCCAGCACCGGAGGTCCTCGGGGTTGAAGCGCACGTAGTGGCCGAGGCGGTGGTGGGGGATGCGCTCGGCGCGCGCCTGGGCGAGCAGCCAAGTGTGGGGCACTCCCAGCAGTCGCCCGGCCGCCTTGGCGTCGATGAGCGGCGCGAAGGGCGCGCCGGTCTCGTGGATGCCACGGGCACGGCGCCGGGGAAGCAGCGACGCGGCCCGTCTGCGTACATGGTGACGCTGCCCTGATGCGCCAGCGGGAAGAGAAAGCATTGAAACCTCCATCATCGGTCGTGGTTCGCGGTGTGAGGGCCTGTCCTGAGTGTGTGGAGGCCCATATCGGGGTTGCCTTTCAAGAATCTGGGGAGCGCCCCTGGATGTGCAGGCGGACATCGTTCACCGCCGCGGTATGCAGCAGCACCCCAAGCTTCGGCTGCCACACCCTGTACTGCGAGCCACACGCCCGCAACCCCGCCCGCGTCGGCGTCACCCACGCCGGCTCGCCGACAAGCACCCGGTAGGTGCTCACCAGCCCAGCATCGCGCAACCTGGCGAGGACGCGCTGAACGGAGCGCGGGCCGCACCCCAACAGCACCTCGACCTGGTCGGTCCGCGCGGCGTACTGCTCCGCCAGCCACCCCAGCAGCACCATGTCACGCGGATGCAACAGCATGCCCGGGGCGCTGCGCCGTGCCGTGCGTGCGCGGCGCTCCAGACGCGAACCCCACCCGGCCACCCCGCGGGCGCGCACGACACCCCCACCGCGCGCCACGCCACCCAGTGTCGTTGAGTGCCCCAGCCTGAGCGGGCTCATCCCTCCCGCCCCTTGCCCGGCCCGCGCGTACCGGCCCTGGGCGAGCCCTCGGCGTTCTCGCGTAGGTGCCAGCCGTCCGCGCGGCTGACGAACCGCGTGTGCTTTCCGCGATACAAATGCGAGGAGACCCTTGCCAACGGCACCCCGAGGCCCTCTGCGATCTCTCCCGCGCGCGAGCCGGGGTGCTCCGCGAGGTACTCCGCGACGTCGCCGTAGGTGATCTGTCCCGCTGTGGTCTTTTCCCCGAGTAGGGCTGCCCGGGCGGCCTGTAGACGCTCACGCTCGGATAGAAGCTCCTCGTAGCGCGCAAGCTCACGGTCCAGTACGGCGAGCTTTTTCTCGATATCAGCGACCACGCCACGAGACGCAACGCCGAGCTCACGAGCACGATCAGCCATAGAGCACCTCCGCAGAATCGACATCGTATATCACAGGCACACAGCTTAGCATATCACTGGCATGTCGTAGTCTACATCGCGCCCCGCGGGGTTTGGGGCGTAGGCCGACGAGCGCAGCGCAGTCGGCCGGAGCCCCACAGACAAGACAACCCCACACTGCTGCCCACCCTTCTTTATTTATCTTTACTTTTTATTTACCTCTCTCTCTGATCCCTTCAGATCACCACCTCTCCTTGGTCCCCCACCAACCAACCACCACCATCACCACACCACTGTCTTCCCATCCCACCTTCAGGGTCCCGGTCCTTGACCACCCGTACTCGAAGTTGTGGGCGGGTGGTCAAGGACGCCAAGCGCAGCGAAGGCGAGGGACCCGTTCCGCCACAAACCGCATGACAGAGCCACAAACCCGGTGGTGGGCCTGTCGTGAAACCCGCCGCCGGCACGACACCCCGAGCGACGGGCACCGCGACAGCCCTGAGGCGCCGCCGCAGGGGCTTGGTTCGCGTGTCTCGTTGCATCGCGCTCTGCGGTAGGAGCTCTGCACTTGTGGCGCTAACCGCATAGCTAACTGCAGAGCGCCGCTTGGGCTCAGCTTCGCCAGCAGCGCGAGCTGGGGAGGGAGCGTTCGCGCTGCGGTGTTCCCGTGCTGGACGGCCCCCGGGTGCGTACTGCGCCAGCAGCTTTGAGCAGTGGGGAGAGCTCAAGCTGCGGGGCCCCGGGAGACACCCGGCTGGGTGGGTCGCAGTCGGTTGGGATGCCCCTGCCAGCGCCCGGTCTTGACGATTTCTCGTATCGCGTTACAGTCTAAGGCGTGGCTGTTTCGACGAACACTCGCAGCGTGGCCGAGCTGGTGCGCCGGCGGGTTCTCGCTTCCCGTGAGCGCCTCTGGCGGGTCGAGGACTTCGAGGATCTGGAGCGCCCCGAGGGCTCCCCCTCAGCGCTCAACAGCGAGTTGCGTCGCCTCGTCGCGCGGGGCGAGCTCGCCCGCGTGCGGCGCGGTGTGTACTGGCGGGGCAGGCCCAGCCGCTTCGGCGTGCCCGGCGCCCCCCAAGCCGACGCGCTGCGCAAGGCCGTCGGGGAGGACGAGGCCATCGGTGCGACCGGCTGGCACGCCGCGAACCTGCTCGGGCTCTCCACCCAGGTCGCCCCCGTCGAGACTCTCGCCGTCACCCACCGCCGGCCCGAGGGCATGGGCAAGATCAACGTCGCTACCCGCGCCTCCCGCCGCGCCCGCCGCGAGGCCCGGCTCAACGCTCTTGAGGTCACGCTCCTGGAGGCCCTAGAGGGATGGGAGCGCTATGTGGAGGCCGACAGCGTGACCGCCCTTGACCGCTTCGCCGAGTTGCTCGGCCGCGATGACGTGCGCGTCGATCGGCTGGTCACGGCGAGCCGTACCGAGCCACCCGTCGTCCGTGAGCGTCTGCGCGCCGTCCTGTGCCACGCCGGGCACCCTGCCGCGGCTGAGCGTGTGCGTCGCGCGCGCGACCCCCGCACCCGCGAGCGCGCCCTACGGGTCCTGGGCGCACCCTCATGACACTCCTGCGCGAGGAGCGCGACGACTTCGCGGGCGCCATCGCGCGCGCCGCCGATGAACTCGGGCTCGCACCGCTGTTTGTGGAGAAGGACTACTGGGTCACCCAGGTGCTCCGGGTGCTCGCCCAGGGCTACCCGGGCGCCTTCGTGTTCAAGGGCGGCACCTCCCTGTCGAAGGGCTACAACCTCATCGAGCGCTTCTCCGAAGACGTCGACATCCTCGTCACGCCCCGTAGCGGCGAGTCCGCCAAAGACCGCGAACGGCAACTGCGCACCATGACCCAGGAGATCGCCGAGACGCTCGGCGTGGACTCCCTGGAGGCCCGGCCGCCGGGGCGCGGGCGCTCACCCCACCGCGCCGACGTGCTCGCCTACCCCCGCGTCGTTCACTCCGGGGTCGGCGTCCCGGGCGAGGACCGCGGCGTGCTGCTGGAGACCGGCTACGCCGGAGGCGAGTGGCCGGCAGAGATGGTCACCGTCGCGCCGCTGCTGAGCACACCACTCGACCTGCGCCCCGGCGAGTATCCGGACACTGACCCCTTCACGGTGCGCGCGCTGCACCCTGCTCGAACCTTGCTGGAGAAGGTCTCCCTTCTGCACCACCTCGCCACCAGCCGCGAGCGCGACCCCATGCTCGCCGAGAAGCGCTGCGGCCGGCACTACTACGACATCTACCGCCTGCTCGACCACCCTCCCACGCGAGCAGCGCTCGAAGACCGCGGCCAATTCGAGCGTATCCTCGCCGAGATGCAGGTCATCTCCGCCACCCACTACGGCGGCTGGACCGAGCGGCCCCACCAAGGCTACGCCGCCGGCCCCGCCTTCTCGCCCGCGCCCGGCTCCCCTTTGCGGCACTGGCTGGAGGAGCGCTACCGCGACGCCGCCGGCCTGCTCCCCGCGCGCGTCGCCGGACGCTGGCCATCCTTCGGGAACGTGCTCAAGCGCGTCGATGACCACTCCCGCCTGCTCTGAGGACGGTCGAGCTGCTGCATAACTCAGGCGCTCGGCGCAGCGGGAGGCCCGCACGTACCCGCTCTCCAGATCACGACCCGGGTCCTCTGGGGCTTCGGCCGCCCGGCCTGCAAGGGCTCACTGAGAGGCGCTACGCGGCCTGTGTCGTGGCCTCCGTGGCGGGGGAGTCTGCTTGGAACGCTTCAGCCACTAGCTGCGCGTCCTCCTCGCGCGGCGCGTAGTGCAGGTAGCGCATCGTCGTCTGGATGTCCGCGTGACCCATCCACTCCTGCACCCGGCGGATGTCCGCCTTGGCGATCATCCGCGTTCCAAAAGTGTGGCGCAGGTCGTGAAAGCGCAACTGCCGCAGGCCGGCGCGTTTGAGTGCCGCCTTGTAGCGGCGGCGCAGCGCTGAGCCGTCCAGGAACTCGCCCGTCTCGCCGGGGAACACGAGGTCGTCCTCGGCCGTGAACAGCTCGCGCCCGGCCAGCCGCGCGAGTGTCTGCGCCACGTCAGGTGCGAGCGGGACGGAGCGCACCTTGCCGGACTTCGGTGTCGTCAGTGCCCCGCCCGCGTAGCCCGCGCGGACGCGCAGCAGCGAGCCCGCGAAGTCCACGTCGCGCCAGTGCAGCGCGATCAGCTCGCCCATCCGCAGGCCCGTGAATGCCGCCGCGAGGAAGATCGCTCGGTCCTGCTCGCCTTCGGCGGCGCGCGCCAACGCCCAGACCTCCTCCGGGCTGAAGACCTCGATGTCCCCGCTGCGCGTCTGTGGCGGCTTCTCCACGTCCGCCACCGGGTTCACTGGCAGGCCGTACACCTTCTTCGCCCGCTGGAAGATGCCGTGCAGCAGCACCAGCGCCTTCGTGCGCGTGCTCGGCTTGCGCTCGAACGCGGTGATCCACGCCTCCACGTGCGCGCTCGTCACGTCCTCCACGCGCAGCTCTCCGAGGGCCGGCACGATCCACGCTTTGACGATCCACCGATAGCCCTGCACCGTCGAGGGCTTGCGGCCCCGGTCGTGCTCGATATAGCGCAGGTACTCCTCCGCCGCCTGCGCCACCGTCGCGCCCGTGCGCACCATCCCCGGGAGCTTGCCCTGCCGCGCCTGCTCGAGCACCCCGCGCAGCCACTCCTCCGCCTGGCGCTTGGTGTAGTAGCCCGCCGGCGGCCTGCCGCGCTCGCTCCACGCCGGGCCGATCCGCTTCTGGACCTGGCGGCCGTCGGGCAGACGGTACTTGGCGTACCACGCCGGGCCCCGCTTGCGCTCCACTCGGAACACGTGCCCGGTCGGCGGCTGGCTGAGAGTCATCGGCGATGCGGCCATGCCACATTCTACCACTCTCCCGGGACATATTCGGGACACGCTTTGAACCTGGCGGGATCGGGTCCATAGAAAAAGCCCCGATTTACGGGGCTTTTCGAAGCCGACGCGGGGACTCGAACCCCGGACCCCTTCATTACGAGTGAAGTGCTCTACCAGCTGAGCTACGTCGGCGTTTGGCTCTACGGTGCGGTTTCTGCCCGCCTTGGCTGCAACGGGAAGTATCGCAGGAACCTCTATGGAATGCCGACTGTGCCTGGCCGTGCTGGGCAGGGGGGCGCTCGTGACCGCACTCCCACTACAAGTTGGTATGGTGCCGTCGCGTTGGGCAGCTATGAGGACGAAAGATTTGGGGGCGGGGGGCGCCATCCGCGGCTGCCCACATAGACCGCTAGACGCGCGTCTCGCGAGGCGTTCGCGGCTGCGGCTGCGGCTGCGGCAATGGTCCGCGCAGTCGCGGGGCGACGTGCTCGCGTTGGCGCTCGTGCTCGGGGTGTCCGGTGCTCTGCTCACGGCTGGCTCGGCGGTTGCGGCCGACTTCACTTGGGCCGGCGCCGAACCGCTTGGCACACCCGACTGGTCGCACGGAGGCAACTGGGAAGGGGGGGTCGCCCCCTTCGGCAGCGTCGGCACGCTCACCTTCCCCGGCCTCCTCGGCGAACCGTGCCCGGAACTTGTCCATACGTGCTACCAGAGCAGTGACGATATACCCGGCCTGGACGTCAACAGGATGTCGTTTGGAGGTGACACCAGTGCTCAGTACGCCATCGGCGGCGAAGCACTGACGCTTGGCGCAGGCGGCCTAACTGCGGCCATGACTTCGGGCGACGGCGTGGGTTACGCAACATTGACCCTTCCGATCACGCTTGGCGCCCCGCAGGTGTGGTCCATCGACGGCAACAACAACGGCAGCGGAATCGACATCGCAGATGGAGGTAGAGTCGAGGGGCCAGCGGAGTCGTTGGCCGTTCACCTCAGTTCGTTGGCCGCCCTGCGCATCGAGGAAGGCGATATGGAGGCTGGCCCTATCACGATCACTGGCGCCAATTCGGGCTTTTCAGGGGTCGAAGCAAGTCTCAACGGCGAAGTGGCTCTCGGCAGCTACGAAGCGCACTCCGAGCGAGTCGTTGGTCACAAAAGTGCTGTCCACGCTGCCGACGCATCGCCCTCGAGCTTCCTGAACGCCACTGACAAGAATGCTGTCGACATCACCGACGTATCGCTCACGAGTTTCACCGGCGATATTGGCCCGTTGACGTCAACTGGCGGCCTTCTCGACATCGAGGAAACCCTCACCGTCGCGGGCGGTGTAACGCTCGACCCAACAAGTGAGTTGGAGCTTCACCTCGGCTCGCAGCTCACCGCCACCGGCAACGTCAACCTGGGAAACGCCAAACTATCGCTGCCTGGTTCAGCGTGCGGCAGTCCTGTGCCTGGCGAAGTGTACACGCTGGTCAGCACCTCGGGCTCGGTGTCGAGTACATTTGGCGGTATACCAAATGGCGGCACAATCGAACAAAAAGATGGGTACTGCACCAACGAATACGCGGCCCTGAGAATCAACTACACGGCTCATGCGGTCACCGCGACTGTGGTACGCTCGAGCTACTCCCGTCCCCCCGACGGCGGAGCGCTGACATTGCTTGAATTGCTTTCCGGCGCCGACAACCCGTCGGAGTTCTGCCCGTTGTGTTTCCTCCGGAGGCTCATCTCGTTCGTTTCGCCGGTCGATGCCCCCACCGGCAATTTTTGGCACACCTTCGATGACCTCAGTGTTCCGGGTCGTGGCATTCCGCTCGATCTGACGCGCACGTACAACTCGATGTCAGCGGCGACCGACGGGCCGCTTGGCTTTGGGTGGTCATTTCCGTATGACATGTCGCTCAGCTTCCCTGACGCGACACACGTAGTCGTCAATCAAGAAAACGGCTCGCAGGTCACCTTCACCGAACAGTCCGGCGGCACGTACACGGCGCCGCCACGGGTCACCGCTGCCTTGGTGCACAACGAAGACGGCTCTTGGACGTTCGTACGACGGCATAGCGACACGTTCTCCTTTGACAGCAGCGGCAGGCTGACGCAAGAGCAGGACCTCAACGGCTACGTCACCGCCTTGGCGTACAACGGGTCCGGCCAACTCGCCACCGTCACCGACCCGGCGGGGCGAAAACTGACCTTCGCATACACAGGAGACCACATCAGCTCTGTGACGGACCCGCTCGGGCGGGTTGTGAGGTATGCGTACGACGGCGAAGGCAACCTCACAGACGTCACCGATGTCAACGGCGGCGACACGCACTTCACCTACGACACGCAACACCGGATGCTCACCATGCGATTCCCGGATCAGGCGCCGGGAGTTCCGGGCTCGACGGGCGCGGTCGTGAGCAACAGGTACGACGCTCAGGGCCGGGTGATCGAACAGACCGACCAGCTCGGGCGGACCACAAAATTCGCATACACCGGTGAAACGCTTGGTGAAGCCGGCGGCACGACTACGATCACTGATCCCAAGGGCGCCGTTACGGTGCAGAACTACCAATACGGCGAGCTTCTGTCGGAGACCAAGGGGTACGGCACGCCGCAGGCCGCGACCTGGACGTTCGGCTACGACCCGGCGACGCTAGGCATGACCAGCGTGACCGATCCTGACGGCCACACAACGACATCCACCTTTGACAGCGAAGGCAACACGTTGACGACGACCGACGCGCTCGGCCGCACCACCACGAACACGTACGACTCGCTCAACGACCTCCTGACAAGCACCGACCCGCTCGGGGTCACGACGACGATGACCTACGACGCTCACGGCCACCTGCTCAGCACCTCACGTCCACTCACCGGGACCTCCGAAGCCCAGACGACGACCTACACCTACGGCGACTCCTCGCACCCCGGCGATGTCACGGCGATGACCGACCCCGAAGGCAACACCTGGAAATACACCTACGACGCCGACGGCAATCGTAGTCTCGACCACCGATCCCCTGGGGGACAAGCGACCTCCACTTACAACGCGATCGGCTGGTTGATGAGCACCACGAGTCCGCGCGGCAACGCGGGAGGCGCAAACCCAGCCGGCTTCACCACGACGTACGCCCACAACAACTTCGGGCAGATGACCGAAACCGTTGACCCGCTCGGGCACAAGACCACCAGCCAATACGACCCCGACCAGAACCTCATCGCCTCCACCGACGCCGACGGCAACACGACGACCTACACGTACGATGCGGCCGACGAGCAGACCGCCGTCCACCGTGCCGACGGCACGACGCTGCAAACCACCTACTGGCCCGACGGCACGGTCGAGGAACAGATCGACGGCGCCGGCCACGCCACCCTCTACGAATACGACCCGCTCGGCCGCGTGTCCGCGGTCACCGACCCGTTGGGCCGCACCACGCGCTACGGCTACGACCCGGCTGGCAACGGGGTCACGCGTCACCGACCCCGAAGGGCGCGTCACGACGACCACCTACGACGCTGTCGACGAGCCGACCTCGATCACGTACAGCGACGGCAAGACCCCGAACGTCACCGGCATCACCTACGACGCCGACGGCCAGCGGACCGGGATGACCGACGGCAGCGGCACGTGGTCGTGGACGTGGGATTCGCTGCACCGCCTCACGAGCGTCACCGAGGGCGACAACGGCACGGTCAAATATCAGTACGACCTGCGCGACGACCCGACGACGATCACCTACCCCGACGGGCACTCCGTGACACGCGGCTACGACGCCGCCGGGCGCTGGACCGGCGTGACCGACTGGCTGGGCAACACCACGACCTTCGGTTACGACTCCGACGGCAACCTGACCACGGAGACGCTGCCGAGCGCCACAGGCATCACGGACACCTCGACGTACGCCGACGACGACACGCTCAGCTCGATCAGCGACACCGCGGCGGGGACACGTCTGTTTGCGGCCAACTACTCGCGGGACGCAGACGGGCAACTCACAGGCGACAGCTCGCAGCCCGAATCCGAAGCGGGTATGGATACACCGCGCTCAACCAGCTCTGCTACGCGAGGCACCGGCACGGGGTCCTGCGCCTCGCCCCCGCCGGGCGCCGCCCAGTACCAGTACGACAGCGCGGACAACCTCACGGCGATGGGGGCCACGACACAGACCTTTGACGCCGCGGATGAGCTTACGAGCACGTCCGCACCTTCCAGCGGTGGTGAACCTGGCGGAGGCACCGAACCTGGGGGAGGCAACGAAATCAAAGGGACCACCCCCGGCGCTGGGGGACTGCTCACGAAAGTCAACGGCGAAGCACACCCTAACGGCGGCACACTGGCCTATACCGCGGAACGAGCCCTCCCCTCCGTGACCAGCGGCAGGGTCTCGTTTGCCCACAACCGCGGACGCGGCGGGAAGATCTCACAGCTCGTCTCGACCCGCACTGCCGGCGATCTCCTGCTCGCATTCGTATCGGCGAAGGAGCCTCGACGGGGCGGACAGCGCGTCACCGTCATCAACGGCGGGGGCCTTGAGTGGCGTACGGTCACGAGCGCGTCATCTTCCAGTGGTTACGTCTCTGTCTGGCAGGCCAGGGCTTCTCGGCCTCTCAAGCGTACGCGCGTCACCGTCAAAATGGGCACGACTGGACTTCCGATCGCGCTCGCCGTTGTGGGCTTTGACAGCGGGGCCTCTGTGGCGAACGTCGCGCGAGCAAGTCGACGCTCCGGTGCCACGCACGTCACCTCGATCGTCCCCGCCGACGCCGTTGTCTGGGCAGTCGGGCAGGACGCTCTCGGGCACGCCAAGCTCAAGCCGCTGCACGGGCAGACGGTCATCACGAAAGTCAGCGCTCCGGGCAGCGCCGTCTCCTGGCTGCAGACCGGCGCTCCTCCATCGACCGGGCGGTTGGTGATCGGGGACTCCACGCCACGGTCATCCAATTGGGCGCTCGGAGCCGTGACCATCCAGGAGCGCTCTGCTGTTGCGGCACAACTCGCTCGCCGGGCTGCACCATCGCTCGGCGCTGCTCTTCCGGCTGGAGAGAGCGCCCTGCTGATGCCTCTTGCGTCTCCAGCGCACGACGCCGTTGCGGGCGCTCAACCGCTTGCGAGCCCGTCAGGAGACGAAACCAGCACGTTCTCGTACGACGCCGAGGGCGATCGAACCGGCGAGAATTCCAGCAGTGGCGCGTCCCAGACCTACTCCTACAATCAAGCTCTGGAGTTGACGGGCATCGGCAGCGAAGTGTCGTACGCCTACAACGGGGACGGGTTGCGCATGTCCAAGACCGTGGGTGCTGCGACGACGCCGTTCACGTGGGACGTGGCCGGCGGACTGCCGTCCGTCCTCGAAGACGGCACCAACGCCTACGTGTACGGCCCCGGCGAACTTCCTTTGGAGCAGATCAGCGGCAGTACCGCGCTCTGGTTCCACCACGACCAACTCGGCAGTACACGACTGCTGACTAACGCGGGCGGCCAGACGGTTGCCACATACGCATACACGCCATATGGCGGCCTGTCGAGCTCGTCTGGCACTGCTTCTACACCGCTGCTCTACGCCGGTCAATACCGCGATGGCGAAAGCGGACTGTATTATCTTCGCGCGCGGTACTACGATCCGACGACTGGACAGTTCCTCACGAGAGACCCAGCCCTCAGTGTGACTCGCAGTCCATACGCATATGGCGGGAATGATTCGGTCAACGTCAGCGACCCGAGCGGCCTCCGGCCGATTGAAGAATACGACTCATCCACCGGCTCGGCTGCGGCAAACCCGTCCACCGGACCGTCGGTAGTGAATACTGGGCCAACCTGCGACAGAGAGGTTGACAACGCACCGCCACAATCAGGCTACGGTAACGAGTATGTAAATGGGGTGGAGCTCGACCAGAGCGCCCCAGGCTCTTCCACGTACGTGGTCCGTGGACCTATGCCGGGCTATCAATGGAACTTGGAGTATTGGGTGATCGAGTACGGTAACCGACCGATTCCTCTGGCAGGGCCAGGCGCCATGGTTCATAGGAATCCGAACGGCTACGGTTGGCTTGACGACGCCGGTGATCCCGTGTGGATCTATGCAAATCCGGATCACGTCAACAACGTTATTATCGCCGATCCGCCTGCCGGGGACACGAGCGGAGGGGTGCTCAACTTCCTCTCCAACCTTTTCTGAGGCTCACAGCGCCCCCAGCGCCTCCAGCAATGACTCGCCGTGCTTCTCGCAGAAGGCGGGGCCGATGCCGCGGATCTCGATTAGCTCCTCGTTGTTCATCGGGCGGCGGCGCAATATCTCCTCTAGGACTGTATTTGCCGCGACCGTGAATGCTGGCTTGCCTTCCGCCTGGCCGAGGCGCCACTCCCTCAGCTTCTCGTACTGCGCCTCGTCCACGGGCTCGGGGGGCTCCGCGGCGCCGTTGTGCTCAGGCCCGTCAGCGCCGTTGAGCGCCGGCCCCATATGGCCGTTGAGGGCCAGCCCTTTGGAGCCGTTGAGCGCCGGCCCCGGCGCGCCGCCGTTTCTGCTGGCACCGTTCGCGCCTGCCCGCGCTCCTCGCCCGCTCCGGGCCGCCTTGGTGCTCGTGCTCCCCGCCAGCGCTTGCTCCAGCTCTCTGTCGGGGTCGCACACGCTGCAGCAGCGGCCCTCTCTGGCTCCTTCCTTTTTGTCGCCGAAATGCTCGAGGATCTGGCGCCTTCGGCATTCATTGCCGTTGGCTATGAACCGCTCGATCGCTCTATATGACTCCCAGCCGCGGTCCTTTGCCGCCTTGATCGCCTGATACGCCGCGCGGCCGTCGATGTCGCCGGTCAAGCGCACTCGCAGCACTCCTCTTGCGCCCGGCTGGAGCTCGGCTGCGCCGGCTCGCTCGGCGATCGACATCAGCACTCGCTCGGTGTCGTCCAGTTCCCCCGGTGCGATCTCCACCACGCCTTTTTGCGCCTGGCCATTCAGGCGATTTGTGTACGCGCGCACGTCTTCGACGCTTGTCTGGCGCCCGGTGTTGAAGCGGATCAGCCTTCCCAGATCCATCCTCGACGCGAGCAGCATCGCCCTTGCCGGCTCTCCGTCGCGGCCTCCGCGGCCCGCCTCCTGGTAGTACGCCTCAAGGCTTGTCGGCACCGCCCAATGCGCCACGGTCCGCACGTCCGCCTTGTCGACTCCCATCCCGAACGCGTTCGTGGCGACCACCACCTCGGCCTTGCCGCTCATGAACTCATCCTGCGCTTTGCGGCGGTCTTCCGGGCGCATTCCCGCGTGATACGCGACCGTCCTTATTCCCCTCGCGGCGATCGTCTCCGCTACCTCCTCGGTGTCTTTTCGCGTCCCGCAGTACACGATCGCTGGTCTCGCCTCAGGGCTCGTTATCACATGCATCAGCGCGGCCCGCTTGCGCGCCACCGCGCCCTTTCCCTCCACGCTGACCACGTCAAACGCGATATTCGGCCTGTCGAAGCCGGAGCTCACCGACACCCACTCCCGCAACCCCAGCTTCGCGGCGATCTCCTTCGCCACCCTTGGGGTCGCCGTCGCCGTTGCGGCCATCACCGGTGGCCTTCCCAGCGCCGCTATCGCCCCATGCAGTCGCAAGTAGTCGGGGCGGAAATCGTGGCCCCACTCGGCCACGCAATGCGCCTCGTCGACTACGAACAGCCCCACCTTGCGCGTTGCGACTGCCTCTCTGAACGCTCGCGATCCGAACCGCTCCGGGGCCGCCAGCACCAGCTGTGCCCAGCCCGACTCGATATCCAGCAGCGCCCTTCCGTTATGCCCCTCCTCCATCCCCGACGCGAGCATCACCGCGTTCACGCCGGTCTCCTTGAGGCGCTTCCACTGGTCGTTCATCAGCGCTATCAGTGGGCTCACCACGACCACGAGGCCCATTCCCGCGAGCGCTGGCAGCTGATAGCAGAGCGACTTCCCCGCGCCGGTCGGCATCACCACGAGGGTGTCCCTCCCCTCGAGCGCCGCGGCCACCGCCTCCCTCTGGCCGGCGCGAAACGCTTTTAGCCCGAAGCGCCTCAGCAGCTCCTCGGGAGCCGGCGGGGCCTCTTCGCTCTCCGCCTCTTTGTCCACCAGCTCGCGCAGCTCGCCCGCCGGGCCCCGCACTTCCGCTCGCTGTTCGGCGTCGAGCACCTCCCACACCTCCCGGGCCTGGCTCAGCACGCCGCGCGCGCGGGCGTACGCCAGCCGGTCGCCCGGACTTTCAACGAGCTTTTGCTTTGCGGCTTCGATCGCCTTCAGGATTTCCTTCATCCTTGGGACCGTAGCTCCTGCTCCGGCCGGTACGCTCGCCTCAGGTGCGTCTGCTCCACACCACGCGCGTGCCCTCGGCGGGCACCAGCGTGATCGCGCGCCTGCGGATCCGCTCGCCCGCGCGCCTTCGCCTTGGGCGCTCCGGCGGGAGCTTTGGCTCCATCTCTTCGAGGATCGTGCGCATCATCAGCTTCATCTCGAGCGTTGCGAACGACGCGCCGATGCAGCGCCTGATCCCGCCGCCGAACGGTATCCACGAGAACGTCTCGGGCTGGCTGCCCACGAAGCGCTCGGGGCGGAACTCCTCTGGGTCCTCATACACGCTCTTGTCGCGATTCGTCAGCCAGATCGACGGCGCCACCCTTGTCCCCTCTGGCAGTTCGTGCTCCCCCACGCGCATCGGCTGCTTGAGGATCCGCACCACCATCGGCACCACAGGGCGCACCCGCATCGTCTCGTTGACCACGGCCTGCTGATACTCCTCGCTCTCGCCCTCGTCGATCTCCGCGATCAGCTTCCTCAGCTTGTCGGGATGCCTGACGAGGCGCTCCACCGCCCACGCCACCGACGTCGCCGTCGTCTCATGGCCCGCCAGCAGCAGCGTCACGAGCTCGTCGCGCAGCTCCGCGTCGGTCATCGCGACGCCCTCCTCGTCGCGCGCCTGCATCAGCAGCGACAGAATGTCCTTGCGCTCTTCGAGATCCTCCTGCGCGCGCCGGCGTGCGATCTCCTTGTACGTCACCTCGTCGAGGTGGTCGAGCGCACGCCCGAACGCCCCTGTTGGGCGCTCCATCGACGGTGCCCGCAACGCGACGAGCAGCAGCATCGGCAGCTTCAGCGGCACGAACAGTCCCCCGATCGCCTCGCGCAGTGGGTCCATCCGCTCGGCCTCCACGCCGAACACCGCGCGTAGGATCACCTCCAGCGTGATCGCCCTTGTTCGCTCCTGCAGGCTCATCGGCGTCCCCGTTGGCCACGTCTTCATATCGCGCTTCGTGGCCTCGACGATCGTCTCCTCGTACTCCTTCATCCGCTCGCCATGGAAGGGGGGCAGCAGCAGCCTGCGCTGGCGGATGTGCTCCGGGCCGGTCAGTGTCAACACCGAGCTCGGCCCCATCACCGGGGCAACGGGCGAGATGCCCGCCGCCGAAGGCGCGACCTCCGGTGATGCCGTGAACACCTGCTTGACCCGCTCGGCCCCGCTGACGACCACGATCTTCCTTCCGCTCGGGAAGAACCGCACCGTGAACTCCTCGCCGTACCGCCTGCTGCAGTAGTCGAGCATCCACGGCATCGCTACCGCCCACACGACCGTCTGCACGGCCGCCGGCCAACGCGGGCCCGGGGGCACCGTTGTCGTTGCTGTCGTCGTTGTTCTCGGCTGCTCTGCCGCGGGTAGTGTTGCTGCGCTTGCCACGCCCCCAGGCTAGCGCGGCGCGGGGCGACCTGCGGGGCGGCCCTGGGGGTTGTGTGTCTTCGTTTTGGGGGCCTATACGCGCGTGCCCGCGTATGCGCGCGATATATGGGGTCTTTTTTGTTGATGTCCCCGCCCGCCCCGGGGGGTTGTGTGTCTTCGTTCTTGGGGCCTATACCGCGCGTGCGCGCGAGGGCCCGGGGCGTTATGCCTACGTTTGGGGGGCCTATATCGCGCGTGCGCGCGAGGGCCCGGGGGGTTGTGTCTTTGTTTTTGGGGGCCTATATCGCGCGTGCGAGCGCGTGCGCGCGTGGTGCTCGGCCAGCGCCCGCGCGAGCTTCTCCTGGACGCGCTGCACCGCCTCGGCGCTCAGGCGTTCCGGCTGGCGGTCCACGTAGCTCAGCAGCATCCTCGCCGGCACCACCCGCACCCCCTTGCGCCGGGTGAGCGGCCGGTCCACCCACGCGCGGCTGAACACCACCAGCGGCTCCACGTGCTCGCCCACGATCTCCTCGATCGCTTTGCGCTGTGCCTGCGCCTGGTTCAGCACCCCGCCGTGCAACCTGCCGATCCGCACGGGACCCGGATGACTCTTGGTCTCGACCGTGAACACCCCTCCGGGGCCGACCAGGATGTGGTCCACGTTGCCCCGCCCGAGGCTCGCGTCGTGGACCACGTGCCACCCCTGGCCCACCAGCCCCTCCAGCAGCCCCCCCACCTGCTCTTCGCCCTTCGCGCCCCGGTCGTGGCGGTCCACCTGCGGCAGCACGAAGTGTGAGATCAGGAAGATCCCAGTGAGCATCGCCACCTCCGCCGCCAGGAAGCGCGGGTCCTGCCAGCCGAAGCGCCTGCCCATCAGCGTCGTCGCCACCGCGAGGCCTCCCAGCATCAGCAGCGTCCGCATCCGCAGTCGCTGCACGATCGAGCGGGTGTACTGCCCGGGCGCCCGGGCCATGGGGTCGCGTTCGAGGGGCACTCTGTTCGACATCGGCCCTCGCCCGTGGAGGCTTTAGGGTGGGCGGATGGTTCGAATTTGCACCTCCTCGTGTGGACCCGCCCTCTCGGCGCGGGCAATCCGTTGGGGGGCGCACGGGCCTCCTAAAGCACCCGGCCGCACCCGCCGAGTCCACCTGTGGGCCGCAACAGTCATCCCTCGCGGTGGCCCACGTGAGTGCATGTCCGAAGACCGTTACCGCATACCCCTCTTGGAGTCCCCGCCAGACGTCTCCCTGCTGCTGCTGGCCCACTCCGAGCAGCACCTGCTGAGCAGCAAGGTGATACCCGTCGTGCGCCAACTCGAGACCGGCGAGCGGCTGCCCGAGGAGCAGCTCCCCGCGGCGACCGCCTACCTGGAGGTCATCTGGGCCGAGGCTGCCGTGCGCGCCCGTCAAACCGACGCCGCGCTGCGCCACCTCGAGGAGGTCGAGCCCGTCCTTCAGCCGCTCCCCGCGCGGGCGCGCCGTTACCACGCCACCGTGCGGGCCCTCCGTGAAGCCGTCGCGCGGCGGGTCGTGCCGTTGATCGCCGCTGCCGAGCTCTGCGCCGACCGGCAGGGGCGCCTCTTCGACTGGTCGGAGCGCCTGCCCGACCTCATCCCGTAGCCGGAGCGCCTGCCCGACCTCATCCCGTAGCCGGAGCGCCTGCCCGACCTCATCCCGTAGCCGGAGCGCCTGCCCGACCTCATCCCGTAGCCGGAGCGCCTGCCCGACCTCATCCCGTAGCCGGAGCGCCTGCCCGACCTCATCCCGTAGCCGGGGCCCCGGCCCCGACCTCATGCCGTTGGCGGAGCCCCGGCCTCGGACTCAGCCCGCCGCGAGCAGCGCCTGCAGCCGGTACGCGAGCGCCTCCAGAGCGAGCTCCTCGGAGACGTTGAGGGGTAGACGCAGGCGCGTGTCCTGCACGAGCTCCACACCCTCGCGCAGCCGCGCGGGGGGCGGCCCGCGGCGTCGCGCTCGATCTCCGGGCGACAGTCCACCGCGTACACCAGCTCGCCCGCCCCCTCCGCCACGCACCACACGTCGCGCAGCCACAGCTCCGCGAGGCGCAGCGCGAGGTCGAGCGCCCCCGTGCGTGCGCGGCGCTCCGCGCGGCGCTGCGCGTCGGCCGCTTCGCGCTCGTGGCGTCTGCGCTCCTTCGCGGGCACCATCTCGAGCTCCTCCGCCACGCGCGCGGCGAGCGTCTCGCCGACCTCCGCCCCCGCGTCCTTGGCGACCTCCAGCAGCCCCACCCACTGGCGCTCCGCGGTCTCGCCGCGCAGCGCGCCGCCCACGAACGCCTCCACGCGCTCGCGCAGCGCGCGGCCCCACGCGCTCGCCAGCCGGCCCGCGAGCCGGGCGTCGCCGAGGGCCAGGCGCGCGCACGCCGCGAGCCGGGCGCCCTCCGCGCGGTCGGCGTCCCCGCCGGGGCGCTCAGCCGACCCGAGACCGGGCGCGCCTGCTTCGTAGTCGGCCGTCAGCCGCTCCTCGATGCGGGCGCTGGGGAGCGGGTCGAAGCGCACCAGTTGGCAGCGCGAGGCGATCGTCGGGAGCACCTCGCGGGGGCTCGGGGCGAGCAGCATAAGGTGGGCGAACGGCGGGGGCTCCTCGAGCGTCTTGAGCAGACGGTTGGCGGCCTGGTCGTTGAGCGTGTGGGCGTCCTCGATCACGAACACCCGCCGGCGCGACTCGAAGGGGGTGTGGGCCGCCGCGGCGACCACCGCCTGGTCGATGTCCGCCACGAGCATTTCCCCCGCCCCCGAGGGCGTCACCCACGTGAGGTCGGGATGCGCGTCGCGCGAGACCCGCCCGGCGACCGCCTCCGGCGCGCGCGCCCCCTCGGCGAGCAGCGCGGCGGCGAACGCGCGCGCCACGGTGCGCTTGCCCGCGCCGTGGGGGCCGTGGAAAAGATAGGCATGAGCCGGATTCCCGGGCGGGTCTCTCGACCGTCGCGGGGCAGCACCGGCAGGAGTAGTGCTTGGGCGTGCGGATGGGCGTCGAGACCGGGGAGGCTCACGTGGCCCATCGTAGGGAAGGTTTCACACGACCGATGGCCTATGTCGTGCGAGTGGTGTCGAGCAAGACCGAAACCCTGGTCACGACGACGTGTGTCCGGCAAGCCTCCTGCGAGCGGGTTGGTCGTACGACTGGCGGCGCAGGCCCATTCCGCCGGGACCTCAAGAACGACCCGTAGAGGCGATACTCCCGCGATGCCGCGGGGCGTGTTGATCACGATCGAGGGTCTCGACGGGGCGGGCAAGACCACGCTCGCACAGGGGCTCGCGCGGGAGATCGCCGCGCGCGGGCGCCCCGTCGAGCTGCTGCGCGAGCCCGGCGGCGTCGTGCTCTCGGAGCGCATCCGCGAGCTCGTGCGCGACCCCGCACTGACGGTCTCGCCGCAGGCTGAGGCGCTGCTGTACGCGGCGGCGCGCGCCCAACTCGTGCAGGAGCGGCTGCTCCCCCTGCTCGACGCAGGCGCGCTGGTGCTGTTGGACCGCTTCGTGGACTCCTCGCTGGCCTACCAGGGCGCGGGGCGGGAGCTTGGGGTGGAGCAGATCCGCGCCGTCAACCTGCTCGCCACCGGGGGCCTCGCGCCGGACCGCACGCTGCTGCTGTGTATCTCCCCCCAGACCGGCCGCGCACGCCAGGGCACCCGCGCGCTCGCCCCCGATCGGTTGGAGCTGGAGGGGGAGGAGTTCTTTGCGCGCACCGCCGCGGCCTACACGGACCTCGCGCGCGCGGAGTCGCAGCGGATCGTGCCGCTCGACGCCGAGCACCCGCCGGAGACGGTGCTGCGCGAGGCGCTCGCCGCGATCGAGGACCTGCTCTGAGGCGAGGCTGCTCTGCAGGGCATACGACCGACCCGCTCTGACGTAGGGCGTGCCCTACCATGGGGCACGGTGCACAGCATCCTCGAAGGCTCCTCCCGGGCGGCGGCGCTCGCCCTCGTGGTGGTCCACCAGACGACCCCGCACACGACGAAGCTCTCCACGTGGGCGATCGTCGCGGTGGTGGCGGCGGCGCTGCTGATCGTCGTGTGCCTTGCCTGGGGAGTCGCGCGCTGGTGGGCGTACGAGCCCCACTGGACGGTCATCCTGCGCCACTCGCTCGCGGAGGCCAGCTGGCGCCTGGGGGGCACTTGGGGGGAGTTCTCGGATTGGATCAGATTGGGCCGCTGAGGACGGCCGCTGCGCGGCGCGATGCGGCGTCCTCAGATCGCTCGCGTGCATAGCACGCCACGCTCCTTGCGTCCTGG
This sequence comes from uncultured Solirubrobacterales bacterium, assembly GCA_963831945.1. Taxonomy (GTDB): domain Bacteria; phylum Actinomycetota; class Thermoleophilia; order Solirubrobacterales; family Solirubrobacteraceae; genus Palsa-744. The sequence goes on from CAWHSC010000003.1 coordinate 1,718,089, forward strand.
CCTCGCTTGCTCATCGACCGTCCTAGAATTAGGGGACTTCCCGGGTTTTTCCGTCCGGCCTGAGCGGGAGGCTGTTCGGCCCCGAGAAGAAGGAGAAGAGGCCGAATGAGACGATGTCCCACCCCATCACCGTCGAGGAGACGACGCCCGGGCAGGCGCTGTCGATCGAGCGCCGTTTCACGTCCCCCGGGACGCACCCTTTCGACACGGTGGAGTGGGAGTTGCGCGACGCGCGCATCGGCCACGGGGACCGCGTGGCGTTCGAGCAGCGCGGGGTGGAGTTCCCCAAGAGCTGGTCGCAGAACGCGACGAACATCGTCGCCCAGAAGTACTTCCGCGGGCAGCTCGACCGCCCCGCGCGCGAGCACTCGGTCAAGCAGATGATCGGCCGCGTCGCCGGCACGATCGCCGCGTGGGGGCGCGAGCGCGGCTACTTCGCCACCGAGGAGGACGGCGACGCCTTCGAGGCGGAGCTGACCCACATCCTGCTGCACCAGCTGGCGGCGTTCAACTCGCCGGTGTGGTTCAACGTCGGCTTCGAGGAGAACCCGCAGTGCTCGGCGTGCTTCATCCTCTCCGTCGACGACACGATGGAGTCGATCCTCGACTGGAACACCAAGGAGGGGATGATCTTCCGCGGGGGCTCGGGGTCGGGCATCAACCTCTCGAACATCCGCGGCTCGATGGAGCAGCTCGCGAAGGGCGGCACCGCCTCGGGGCCGGTGTCGTTCATGCGCGGCGCGGACTCGTGGGCGGGCACGATCAAGTCCGGCGGCAAGACCCGCCGCGCAGCGAAGATGGTCGTGCTCGACGTCGACCACCCCGACATCCGCGAGTTCATCTGGTGCAAGGCCAACGAGGAGGACAAGGCCGCGGCGCTCCGCGACGCCGGCTTCGACATGTCGATCGACGGCGAGGGCTTCAAGTCGATCCAGTACCAGAACGCGAACAACTCGGTGCGCGTCACCGACGAGTTCATGCAGGCCGTCGCCGAGGACCGCGAGTGGCGCCTGACCTCGCGCGTGACCGGCGAGCCGGTCGGAGAGCCGATGCCCGCGCGCGAGTTGATGCGCGAGATCGCCGAGGCCGCCTGGCGCTGCGCGGACCCGGGGGTGCAGTACGACACGACGATCAACCGCTGGCACACCTCCCCCAGCTCGGGGCGCATCAACGCGTCGAACCCGTGCTCGGAGTACATGCACGTGCGACGACTCCGCCTGCAACCTGGCCTCGCTGAACCTGATGAAGTTCCGCCGCCCCGACGGCACGCTCGACGTGGAGTCCTTCGAGCACGCCGTCGACGTGATGCTGCTCGCCCAGGAGATCGTCGTCGGCCCCTCCAGCTATCCGACCGAGGAGATCGGCGTGAACGCGCGCGCCTTCCGCCAGCTCGGCCTCGGCTACGCGAACCTCGGCGCGTACCTGATGGCCGACGGGATGCCCTACGACTCGCGAGCGAGGGCCGCGGCACGGCGGCGGCGATCACGGCGCTGATGACCGGCCGCGCGTACCGCCGCTCGGCCGAGGTCGCCGGGGCGCTCGGCCCCTACGAGCGCTACGACGGAGAACCGCGAGGAGCACAACGCGGTGATGCGGATGCACCGCGACGCGGCCCTATGCGATCGCCGATGAGACGTGCGCCGACCGCGAGCTGCTCGCCGCTGCGCGCCGCTCGTGGGAGCGAGGCGGTGGAGCTCGGCGAGCGCCTCGGCTACCGCAACGCGCAGGCCACCGTGCTGGCCCCCACGGGGACGATCTCGTTCCTGATGGACTGCGACACGACCGGCGTGGAGCCCGACTTCTCGCTGGTCAAGTTCAAGGAGCTCGTCGGCGGCGGGCAGATGACGATCGTCAACCGCACCGTCCCGCTCGGCGCTCGCAGAGGCTCGGCTACTCCGAGCAGCAGGTCGAGCAGATCGAGGCCTACGTCAACGAGCACGGCACGATCGTCGGCGCCCCGGGCCTGAAGGACGAGCACCTGCCGGTGTTCGACGTGGCGGTCGGGGAGCGCGCGATCTCGCACATGGGCCACCTGAAGATGATGGGCGCGGTGCAGCCGTTCATCTCGGGGGCGATCTCGAAGACCGTCAACCTGCCGCAGAGCGCGACCGTGGAGGACATCGCAGGACGCCTACACCGAGGCGTGGAAGCTCGGGATCAAGGCGCTCGCGATCTACCGCGACGGCTCGAAGACCGCCCAGGCGCTGCGCACCGACGCGCAGCAGGGCGAGCCGGCCGCGAAGGCCGACGTCGATCCGATCGTCGAGCAGGCCGTGGCGAAGGCGCTCGCCGAGGCCGGGCCGAAGCGTAAGCGGATGCCCCGCGAGCGCCAGTCGATCACGCACAAGTTCTCGATCGGCGGCCACGAGGGGTACATCACCGCGGGCATGTACGAGGACGGCTCGATCGGCGAGATCTTCCTCACCGACATCGGCAAGGAGGGATCGACGCTGCGGGGCATGATGAACTCGTTCGCGACCGCAATCTCGATCGCGCTGCAGTACGGGGTGCCGCTCGAGACGCTGGTGCAGAAGTTCTGCTACATGCGCTTCGACCCCGAGGGGATCACCACCAACCCGGAGATCCCGTTCGCGAAGTCGATGCCCGACTACATCATGCGCTGGCTGGCCTCGCGCTTCCTCGACGCCGACGTCCAGGAGGAGCTCGGCATCCTCACCCCCGAGGTCCGCGCCCGCAAGGCCGCCCAGGAGGCCGCCCAGTCGGTGATCGCCTCCGACACCGCGGGGCCCGACAGGGCCGCAGCGCGGCAACGGCGAACGGCGGCAACGGCGGTGGGAGCGCGCCCACCGCCTCGTTCACCGACACCCCGCCGGTCGTACCGGCCAGGCTCCAGGGCCTCGACCTCGGCCCGGCGTGCAGCCAGTGCGGAGGCATGATGCAGCGAACCGGCTCCTGCTACACCTGCTCGTCTTGCGGCGCTAATACTGGTTGCGGCTGAAGCCCGCAGCGCGCTCAGCCACTGCGGTTCGACTCTCGTCACGCCCGAGCATCGAGATGAAGACGGCCGCGAAGGCGATGCCGAAGACGAGGAACTCGATGAAGCACATGCCCGCGCCGGCGAGGTGCTGGTCGTTGATCGCCGAGAGGCCGAAGGCGCGCGGGGCGCCGGCGTAGAGGGGGTACTGGGTGCGTGCGAGCCAGGTGAGGGGCACGCAGATCGCGGCGCTCGCCAGGCGCGAGAAGCCGAGCAGCGCGAGCCGCTCGCCGCCGGGGCGCATCCGCGCGCGGGGCAGGGGGTCGATGATCAGCCACCAGAGCGCGAGGCCGGTGTAGAAGAGCGTGGCGTGCTCGAACGCGTGCACGGTGGGGTGCTGCGCGGCGAAGTCGAACACGCTGGGGATCGCCCACACCCAGGTGGCGAGCGCCCACAGCGGGATCGCCAGCCACGGGGAGGTGAGCCGCGCGAGCACCCGTCCGAAGCGACCCCGAGGCGCCACCGCGAGCAGCGCCTCGCGGGAGAGGCCGAGCGGCAGCAGCGGGCGGCGCAGCCCGAGCACCAGCAGCGCGGGGGCGATGTCGGAGAGCAGCACGTGCTGGGCCATGTGCGCGGAGAGCAGGTAGCGGTCGCCGATCGGGTCCAGCGGCGAGAGCAGCGCCACGGCGAGCACGAGCAGGCCGCACATGTAGGGGATCCAGTGACCCGGGCCGATCGCAGTCGATTTGGAGGCGGCGCGGCGGTAGGCGCGCAGGTAGAGCCACGCCGCGCCTAGCAGCGCGGCGACCACGATCGGGTTGAAGGTCCAGGAGCCCCAGCCGGGGACGGAGCCGACATGCGCGGCATCCTATCGATCCTGAGGGCCGATAGCCGGCGCTGGCCGAAACGGGGATGCGAGCCGGAGGCGAGTGTCTCCCGGCTTCGGTCGGCGTCCTCGGTCGCTCGTGTGCAGAGCACACTTCGCTCCCTGCGTCCTGGACCTGCTTGGCTCTCGGACCTCAGGGGCGTTGCGCAAAATTCTCAGGTGCTCCGTAAGAGGCCGGCGGGGGTTCGTCCCCCCGGATCGCGGCGATCTCGCCGAGCAGCTGCGGCCCCGTGGTCCCGCCGAGCACGCGCAGCCGCGGCAGCCGGTAGGGGTCCTCGCCCGGCTGGGCCCAGCCGGGGACGACGGTGGTAGAGCCGCGGTAGCCGGCCGCCCGCACAGCGGCGACCACGGCGGCGTCGTAGTGGCCGGAGGGGTAGCAGAACCAGTTGACGGGGACGTGGTAGAGGCGCTGGACTTCGCCGCGGGCGACGGCGACCTGGTAGTGCAGCTGGGAGGGATCGAGCGTGATGAGATCGGCGTGGCTGAAGCCCTGGGTGTCGAGCTCCCAGCCGCCGGACACCAGGCCGCGGACCTGGGCGGGTGAGAGCCCGCCCTGGGAGGGGGGCAGGCCGGTGAGCTGGAGGTTCTCGACGCCGACCCACCCCAGCCGGCGCAGGATGGGGAGGGCGTTGGTGTACTGGGACTGGTAGCCGTTGTCGAAGGTGAGCACGACCGGCTTGCCGGGCGGCAGCGGCGCGCCTTCCTTCCAGGAGGCCCACAGCTGGTCCATCGTGACCGCGTGGAAACCGGCCTGCGCGAGCGCGTGCACCTGTTCGGCGAACTCTTCGGAGGGCACGTAGAGGCCCGGGAAGGGGGCCCCCGCGGGCGGGGGGTTGATGACGTGGTACATCAGGATCGGGACCGCCTCGGCTCGGGGCACCTTCCCCGCCGTCCGTTCGCCCGCCCCGTCCGTTCGCCCGCCTGTCCCGGCCGACCCGCCCGCGCCACGCCGATCGGCCCCGGAGCCTGTCCGGCCACCCGCGGCGCCCGCGCCCCCAGCGACGCTCCCGGGCGAGGCCCGATGGCGCGGGGGCGTCCCCGAGGAGCCGCTCTCGGCGAGTGCGACCACGGCGAGCACCACGACCAGTACCGCCAGCAGACCCCCTACGGCCAGCATCCGCCGACGCCTCGCCAGCTCGCGGCGGCGGGCCTCACGGCGGGTGGGAAGCCGTTCGCTGTCCAGTGCCTACCTGATCAGTTGAGGCGGCCCTTGAGCGCGCTCGCGGCGGAGAACTTGGCGGCCTTGCTCGCGGCGATGCTGATCGTCGCGCCGGTGGCCGGGTTGCGTCCCTGCCGGGCGGCGCGGTGGCTGACGCTGAACTTGCCGAAGCCGGCGAGGGCGACCTCGCCGCCGGCGGCCAGCTCGTCGGCGACGGTCTCGATCGTCGCCTCCAGCGCCTGGCGCGCCTGGCTGGGAGCCAGTCCGGTGCGCTCTGCGACCTTCTCAGCCAGATCGTTCTTGGTCATGTCGGTACTCCTCCCGTTGGTGGGGTAAAGCGAGCAGAGTAGCGCCCCGCCAGGACGGCATGGCGCCAGACAACGTTCCTCATACCGGGACGCGCACCGGCGGAGCGGCCTCCACACCCTCCCGCGGGGGGATCTCCACGCCCTCCCGGGCCCCCACGGGACGCTCCCGCAGGCGCCCGGCGGCGTAGGCGGTCCAGAGCGCGGCGATCCAGCAGGCGCAGGCGAGGCCGACGTGCACCCACACGAGCTCGGTGGGGAGGTGGGTCTCGTACTGATCCAGGCCGACGGCCCCCTGGAGGGCGAGCAGCACGCAGAGCACGGTGGCGGAGCGGCGCACAAGTGGGTCGGCGCCGCGGCGGCGGGCCAACCACCACACGAGCACGGCGAGCAGGCTGAACGCGAGCGCGAGCTCGGCGTGGCGGTGGATCACGAAGTCCATCGTGCCGCGCCCGTCGAAGTCGAGGCGGTTGATGCGTTCCCCGGGGTTGCCCCCGGCGTGGGGGCCGGCAGCGGTGGCGGCGGTGCCGGCGAAGATCGTCAGGGCCCCGAGGCCGACGAGCGCCCGGGTGGACCACACGAGCGTGCGGTCGCCGCTGCGGGGGCGCTGGCCGAAACGGGGATGCTCGCCGGAGGCGAGTGTCTCCCGGCTTCGGTCGGGCTCGTACCGCGCACGCCACGCCAGAGCGGCGGCGGCCACGAGGATCAGCATGGAGAGCGAGAAGTGGGCCATGACCCAGCCGTAGTCGAGCTTGCCGCGCACGGTCAGCCCGCCGAGCACGGCCTGGCAGACGACCCCGGCGGGCAACAGGGCGCTGAGCCACACGAGGTCGCGGCGGTAGGGCCGGCGGCGCAGCGCCCCGAGCCAGGCGAGACCGGCGGCGAGCACGACGGGCACGGAGATGACGCGGTTTGAGAACTCGATCACCGCGTGGGTGGAGAGCGGGGGGTAGAGGCGCCCGTAGCACTCGGGCCACTGGGGGCAGCCGAGGCCGGAGTCGGTGAGCCGCACGGCGGCGCCGGTGAGCACGATCAGCGTGAGCGCGACGAGGGCTGCGTACGCCAGGAGGACGTACTGGCGGGGCGTGACGGTGTAACCGTGGGTGCGCTCGCGCAGGCGTTCGAGGCGGGAGGCCGGGGCCATGGCCTGAAGTTTGCCAGCTTGGAGGGTGGTGTATTAGTTTTGGGGGTATGTCACCGACTGGACCTGTGGATAGCAACCAGATGGCAGTTATGAGAGGTCCAGTAGCTGTATGTTGCCCAAAAAAATGCAACTGTAGGCTCTCGCGGGTCTGTGGGTCCCAACCAAAGAGGCACTACCGCTCGGAGACCGGCAACCCTCAGTCGTGGTACACGAACGGCAGTTCGTCCGCGACCTCGCGCAGCGCGGGGGCGGCGGCGTCGCGGGCGGAGACGACGGGCTCGATCTCGGCGGGCCAGGCGATCGCGACGTCGGGGTCGTTCCAGGCGATGCCGCGCTCGACGGCGGGGTCGTAGTAGGCGGTCTGCTTGTAGAGCACGTCGGCGACGTCGCGAGAGCACGCAGAAGCCGTGCGCGAAGCCGACCGGCACGTAGAGCACGCGCATGTCCTCGTCATCCAGCGGGACGCCCTCCCACTGGGCGTAGGTGGGGGAGCCGCGGCGCAGGTCGACGATCACGTCGAGGATGCGCCCGCGAGCGCAGCGCACGAGCTTGGCGACGCCGGGGCCGACGTGGAAGTGCATCCCGCGCACGACCCCGCGGGTGGAGCGGGAGTGGTTGTCCTGGATGAAGCGCTCCCGCGGGGGGAGCCCGGCGGAGGGGTGCCACTCCTCCCGGTAGGTCTCGCAGAAGAAGCCGCGCTCGTCGGCAAAGACGGGGGGCTCGAGCACGACGGGCCCCCGCAGACGGGTCAGGGGGATCGCGTGCACGCGGCGAAACGGTACTTCATCGGCCGAGGAACGCCTCGGTCTCGGCGAGCCCGGCCGGCGTGCCGATCTCGTAGAAGCGCTCGCGCGCCTCGAAGCCGCAGAGCAGCGCTTCGCGGGCCAGGAGGGCGTAGAGCTCGGAGAGCTCGCACACACCCGGCGCGGCGCGGTCGAGCGCCGCCTGCGTGAGGCCGCCGAGGCCGTAGTCGATCCAGCGCATGGCGGGGCGCGGGGCACGCTTGTCGTAGGCGAGCACGCGCCCGGCGGCGTAGAGCACGTTGGAGGTGTCCCAGCGGCCGTCGTTGCGCAGCACGCACATCAGGGCCGGCAGGCCGCTGTCGCGCCAGGCCCGCGCCGCGGCGGCGTAGTCGAGGCGCAGAAAGGTGTCCCCGTAGAGCACCAGAAAGCGCTCGCCGAGCAGCGCCCGCGCGCGGCGGATCGCGCCGAGCGTGCCGTCGAGGCCGGGGGCGTCGTAGCAGTAGGCGAGGCGCAGCCCGAAGCGCTCGGCGCCGACGCGCCGCTCGATCAGCTCTCCGAGGTAGCCGACGCAGAGCACCACCTCGCGGGCGCCGTGGGCGGCGAGCAGCCGCAGCTGGTGGTGGAGGAACGGCTCACCGGCGACCTCGAGCAGCGGCTTGGGCGTGTCGCGCACGCGCTCGCCCAGGCGCGTGCCCAAGCCCCCGGCGAGGATGCACACCGGGGGCAGCGCCTCCCCCTCGCCGGTCGCGGCACGTCTATATAGGCACTCTTTTTTAGGCATATACATAGGCACCCAAAGGCACTATTTTCGAAGAGGGATCAGGGGGGATCGTCCACGTGAGTCGCCAACCCACCCGGGCGCGTGTGCGCTGGGGCCTCCGTGCCCCCGCGTCCGCGGCGAGCCACCCCTGCCGAGCGCCCCCGCGCTCAACGGAGCGCCGCCTCGCGCATCCCCGCGAAGGGCCCCGAGGCGTAGGCCCCCTCGACCTGCGCCCAGGCGTAGCGCGCGTCGCCCAGGTCGCCACACACCAGGCGCGGATCGCCGGCCGCAACGGCCGCGGCGAAGCTCGCCCACTCGCGCTCCCAAGAGCGGTCCTCATCCGGAAACGAGAGCTCCTCGAGCGCGGGCGGGCCGAGCGCGGGCGACATCCGGTAGATACGCAGCCGCTGCGGGCCGTAGGAGCGCACGAGCCCGTCGACGCGAAGCTTCGCGGTACGGCAGAAGACCTCCAGCGAGAAGAGGTTGCGCCACTCCGTCCAGCTGACGTGCAACATCGCCCAGGGCCCGGTGCGCGAGTCGCCGCGGCCGAGCAACAGCGCCGCGTTGTCCTCCACAGGTGTGTCCCAGAAGTGCGTGCGCAGCAGCGCACAGTGCAGCGGCAGGGGCCCGGCGAGCCAGTGCGTGAGGTCGAGCAGGTGCATACCCTGGTCGATCAGCTCACCGCCGCCGGAGCGCGCGGGGTCGGTGCGCCACTCGCGCTCGTAGCCGAGACGCCCGCCGTGCCCGTAGCGCGCGCGCAGGTGCAGAAGGGGGCCGTGGCGCCCGGAGTGGACCTCCTCGGCGAGGCGCGCGAGCCCCGGGTGGAAGCGGTGGTTGAAGCCGACCTTGACGAGACGCCCACTCGCACGCTGGGCCGCGAGCAGGCAGTCGATCTGCGCGACGGAGACCCCCGCGGGCTTCTCGACGAGCACGTGCGAGCCGGCGGCCAAGGCCCGCTCGGCGAGCGACGCGAGGCGGTCGTGGACGGTCGCCACGACAACAACGTCGAGATCGAGCGCGAGCAGCTCCTCGAGCGTCGTGCAGGCGCGGCAGCCGTGCCGGGCGGCCAGGGTGGCAGCCGCCTCGGGGTTGACGTCGTAGCAGCCGAGCAGGGCATCGTCTGGCGCGAGTGCCGCGGCGCGCTTGGACCCGATCAGCCCGCAGCCGACGACCGCGACGCGCAGGCCGCTCACGTGTACTCGTCCACATCGACTCCCACGTTCACACCCACATTCACGTTCACAACCCACATTCACACCACGTCCACGTCCACGCGCAAAGCCCACGCTCCCGTCTCGACGATCGGGAGGACGTCCCAAAGCCACGCTCCTATCTCGACAAGCGGAAGGCTATTGGTGGCCGGGCCGCCGGTGGGAGCGCTCCAGCAGCCGCGCGACCCCGCCGGGGAGGTCGGGGGCGAGCAGGTCCGGGCTCGCCCCGCCCAAACGCTTGTGGGCGCTGCCCGGGTACTCGAGCAGCGCGGTCCGACACCCCGCGGCGGCCCCCGCCCCCACGTCGGCGTCGGTGTCTCCAATCATCCACGAGGCACCGAGCTCGAGGCCGAGCGCGTCCGCCGCGTCGAGCACCATCCCGGGGGCGGGCTTGCGACAGGGGCACGGCCCCGAGAGCGCGGGAACGACCCCGTCGGGGTGGTGGGGACAGAGGTAGGAGGCGTCGAGGCGCGCCCCCTCGCGCGCGAGCAGGGCGAGCACGCGCTCGTGCACCGCGAGCAGCTCCGCCACCGTCGCCCGGCCCTTCGCCGCCGCGGGCTGGTTGGAGACGCAGACGAGCACGAAGCCGGCGTCCGCGAGCCTGCGCAGGGCCGCCGCGACGCCCGGCAGCAGGCGCACGTCCTCGACTCTCAGAGGCGACTCGAGCGCGCCGGAGGAGGGGTCGGGGACGCCCTCGTTGAGCACCCCGTCCCGGTCGAGGAACGCAGCCGGACGGCGAGCGGCTGCTCCCGCGCGCGCGAGTGACTGGGTTGCGGACCTGCGGAGCTCAGGGGTGCCGCCGTACACGGGCGGGCGGCGCTCCGGTGTGCCGTGTGTGCCGCGGTACACAAGCGGCCGGCGCTCGGCCGGCCGGCTCACGAGGCCGCGCGCGCCGCGAGCGTCTCCCAGTGGCCGGCCTGCATCGCCAGCGCGGGGTGTGAGACGAGACCGTGCCAAATCACGGCCTGCAGGGACTCGACCAGCGGCGTACGCCACGCCGAAGGCGCTTCCAAAATAATCGCGACGTCCGCGAGCTGCGCGAGTGTCCCGCCGGGCGCGCCGACCACGCCGTAGATCGCCGCGCCGACCTCGCGCGCGGCCTCGATCGCACCGACGAGGTTCGTCGAGACGTTGTGCTCGCGCGAGCCGCCGCCGACCGAGAAGACGAGCAGCGCGTCGCGGGCCCCCAGGCGCGAGACGGCGAGCCAGGCGCTGAACGATGTCTCCCACCCGTCGTCGTTCGTGCGCGCGGTCAGCTCCGAGACGTTGTCCGTCGGCGCGTAGCTCTCCAGCCGGCAGAGCTTGCGGAAGTCGTTGACCGCGTGCGAGGCGTGCCCCGCGCCCCCGCCGACGCCGAGGATGAACAGGCGCCCCCCGCGCTCGCGCACGTCCGCGAGGCCGAGCGCCATCGCGTCGAGCGCGGCCGGGTCGACGGCCCGCGCGAGGTCCGCAGCGGCGGCTAGGTAGGCGGCGGCGTGGTCGTGCTCGGGCACGTCGTCCAGCGTAACCGTTGACCCGTCAGCCGTCAGACCGTCGAGGCCGGTAACCGCTGACCGTGAGCCGTCAGACCGTCGAGGCCGGGGTCACCCGCGACGGTGGCGACGCCCGCGGTGGGGGGCCCGGTGGTAGATCACAACGCTGGTTTCAGAGGTGTTGCGGAGCTTGTCGACGGCGAAGAAACTGAGGACGTGCCGCCCGTAGGGGATGCGCGCGGCGCCGTGCCAGTGCAGCGCCCCGGCGAGGGTGCGGGGGAACCCCTGGTTGGTGTAGTTGCGGATCAGCTTGCCGTCGATCTTGAGCGTGATGCGCCCGACGCCCTGGGCGTCGCGGGCGGAGACGCTGATCGGCAGGATCCCGGTGTAGGTGGCGTGGTCGGCGGGGGCGGAGACGTCGATGCGGGGCCCCGAGAAGGACCCGCACGGTTCAGAGAGCTGGTCGCCGTGGTGGGTGTAGGCCTGCAGGGCGGTGAAGGACGGCTTGCGCGAGCCGTTCGCGCGCAGCAGGCCGGAGACGTCGGAGCCTTCGTCCTGGAGGGGGAACCAGAGGGCGACCTGGACGTAGGGGTCCTGGGCGAGGCAGTGGTAGGCCTGGGCAAGGTAGGTGGCCTGCTGTGCTTCTGAGACGCCCTCGGGCTTCTGCCCGGCCCACGCCCCTTCCGGGCAGGTGGCCGCGGTGGTGCGCCAGGAGAGCTCGGTCATCCAGATCGGCTTGTCGTCGCCGTTAGCGAGCATCACGGCGTGGACTTCGCGGTAGGCGAGGAAGGAGTCGGGGATCAGGCGCCCGCTGCCTTCGCGCACGAAGGAGTAGGGGGAGGCGACGTCGCAGGCGGTGTCGTCGTGGACAGCGACGGCGTCGAAGGAGCCCTTGGCGCCATCCTGGTAGAGGGCTTCGAGGTAGGGGTAGTCGTTGCCGGTGAGCCCGCCGACGAGCACGGTGGCGTTGGGTTCGGCGGCCTTGATCACGGGGTACGTGGCCTGTAGTAGCGCGGCGTAGGCGGCGGGGTCGGGGGCGCCGACCCACCAGCTGGGGGAGTCCTCCTCGTTCCAGAGCTCGTACGCGGCGACGTGCGCGCCCCAGCGCTGCGCGAGTCCGCCGACGAAGGCGGCGTAGTCCTCGGGGTTGGCGGGGGGGGTGTGTTCGTCGGTGGAGCCCGTCTCCCACTGGGGGGTGCCGACGACGTCGACGATCACTTTCGTGCCGGCCGGCAGTTCGTGGAACAGCTTTTCGTAGGCGGAGAGCCAGTTGGGGGCGTAGTCGCCGGGCGTGGGCTCGAGGTCGGGCCAGGTGGCGAACACGCGCACCCAGTGGGTCCCGAGCGTCCTCAGGTCGCCGACGTGGGGTGAGCCGGCGTTGGCCAGGACGACCCCGGGTTCCGCGGCCGGCGCGGAGGCCGCGGCGGCGCCGAGCGTGAGCGTGAGCGCGAGCAGCCCGGCGAGCAGCGCCCCGAGGAGGGGGCGGCTGGGTCGGCCGTGGCGCGGATGCTCCTCCATCCCCCCTGGATCGTAAATCCCGGCGGCGCGCTTGACCGGGGTGCGGAGTATTCGACGGATCGCAGGCGCGGCTTGTGTCAACTGCCCTTAGTGTCTTGTATCCAAGACGAAATAATTGATTTCAAGACAAACGTCTGGTATAGTGGACGAGATGAACGTATCGCGCGCATACAGTGCCGTAGCCCCGACCGTGGAGGGAGACGTCTTGGTCGTCCTCGCCGGAACGACGCAGCCGCTCACGGGCCGCCGGGTCGCAAGGCTCGCGCGACGCGGTTCGGTGGCGGCGGTCGCCAAGGCGCTGGGCCGGCTGGTAAGCCAGGGGATCGTCCTGCGCCAGGAAGCCCCGCCCGCATCGCTGTACACGCTCAACCGACAGCACCTCGCGGCTCCCGCCGTCGAGACCCTGGCCCTCATCCGCACCGAGCTCCTCGACCGCCTGCGCCACGCCCTCTCGACCTGGAGCACGCCTCCGGCACATGCATCCCTGTTCGGGTCTGCCGCACGGGGGGACGGCGACGTGGACAGTGACATCGACCTCTTCATCGTCCGGCCGGCCGGCGTGGACGCCGAGGACGCGACGTGGGACGCACAACTGACGGACATCGGCGAGGCCGTCCTCGCGTGGACGGGAAACCACGCAGGCATCATCGACCTCGCCGAGCGGGACATCCGACAGATGCAAGAGGAGAGCCCTCCAGTCCTGGGGGATCTTCAACGAGACGGAATAGACCTCGCCGGAATCCCGCTACGCGAGCTCCTCGGGAGAGCCCGATGAGCCGCGGAGCGGCGAAGGACGAAGTCCTCCAGCGCTGAGGGTGCGTCGAGGGCGTGCGCGAGCGACCGGTACGCCCACATACCTCCGGAGTGGCATCACAACCAGCCCGGGTGCAGAGTCCCAGGGGGCCGTATGGTACTTTCAGGCGCTATATGGGTCGGATATCTAGCAACGCGCGGACCCGCCAAAGATTGACCCGATATCGACAAGGTCCCTCGCCACCCACTCCGGGGATGCGGTGAGCGAGGTCGAGAGCGCGACTCTCGCCGACGGCATCCGTCGCACGGTGATCGAGCAGTCCAAGCGTGCGAATGTGGGCCATATCGGCTCGGCGCTGTCGATCGCGGACATCCTCGCCGCGCTCTACGGCGGCGTCCTGCACCTGCCCACGGATCGCTCCCGGCGAGACCGCCTCGTGCTGTCGAAGGGCCACGCCGCACTGGCCCTCTACGCGGCGCTCGAATTGACCGGACACGTGCCCGGCGGGACGACCGGCACGTACTGTGCCGACGGCACGCTGCTGGGCGTGCACCCCGAGCGCGACCTCGACGGAGTCGACTTCTGCACGGGCTCGCTGGGCCACGGGCTGCCGATCGCGGTGGGGGCGGCGCTGGCGGCGCGGCTGGAGGGTACCGCCGCGCCGGGCCTTCGTCGTGATGAGCGACGCGGAGCTCAACGAGGGGTCCGTGTGGGAGGCGGTGATGTTCGCCGCCCACCACAGCCTCGCCAACCTGGTCGTGGTGCTCGACCTCAACGGGCAGCAGGCGATGGGCTACACCAGGGAGGTGCTCGACCTGAGCGCGCCGGCGCAGCGGTGGGGTGCATTCGGTTGGGACGTGCACGAGCTCGACGGACACGACACGTCCGCCCTGCAGGCGACAATCCGGGAGCTGGACTTCACCGCAGGAGCGCCGCACGTGCTCATCGCCCACACGACCTTCGGGAAGGGCGTCAGCTTCATGCAGAGCGTGATCGACTGGCATTATCTACCGATGACCGACGAGCAGTACCGTCAGGCGCTCTCCGAGCTGGAGGGGGCGGCCGTATGAGAGACGACTTCGTCGCCGAGCTCGCCGAGCTGGCCGCAGTTGACGAGCGCGTCGTGCTGCTCACGGGCGACCTCGGTTACCTCGTGCTCGACGTCTTCTCCAGCCGCTTCCCGGAGCGCTTCTTCAACGTCGGCGTGGCGGAGCAGAACATGGTCGGGATCGCGACCGGCCTCGCCGAGGCCGGGTACGTGCCATTCGTGTACTCGATCGCGACGTTCGCGACGATGCGCCCCTACGAATTCGTGCGCAACGGCCCGGTGCTCCACAACCTGCCGGTCCGCGTGGTCGGCGTCGGCGGCGGGTTCGACTACGGCTACAACGGGATCACGCACTTCGCGCTCGAGGACTACGCGCTGATGCGAGCCCAGCCAGGTATGACGGTCGTCGCCCCGGCCGACAGCGCCCAGGCCCGCGCGGCGGTGCAGGCCACGCGCGAGCTCGCCGGACCGGTGTACTTCCGGGTCGCCAAGCAGGGCACGCCGGTGCCCGGCCTGAACGGTCGCTTCGCGGTCGGCCGCGCGCAGCTGATCGGCGAGGGCTCCGACGTGGCGTTGATCGCGATCGGCTCGGTCGCCCGCGAGGCGCAGCTCGCGGCGGAGCTGCTCGCCGAAGAGGGCGTCGCCGCGACCGTGGCGGTCGTCTCGACGTTCAACCCCTCGCCCGTCGAGGATCTCGCCGAGCTGCTGGGAGGCGTGTCGCTGGCGGTCTCCGTGGAGACGCACTACCTCAACGGCGGACTCGGCTCGCTGGTCGCGGAGACGATCGCCGAGCACGGCTTGAGCTGTCGCCTGATCCGCGCCGGCGTGCAGAGCACACCCAGGGGGCTCGCGGGCAGCCAGCGGTACCTCGAGGACCGCTACGGCCTCTCCGCGCAGCGGCTCGCGGCCACAGCGCAGGCGGCGCTCGACACCGCCACGGCGTGAAGCTGAGCGCCGTCATCGCCTGCTACCGCGACGCTCCGGCGGTGCCGGTCATGCACGAGCGCCTGAGCAGGATGTTCGGCGAGCTCGGCGCCGACTACGAGATCATGTTCGTCAACGACGGCAGCCCCGACAACGCCCGCGAGGTACTGGCCGAGCTCGCCGGCCGCGACCCCAAGGTCGTGGTCGTCAACCACACGCGGGCGTTCGGCTCCCAGAGCGCGTTCACCAGCGGGATGCAGATCGCGACCGGAGACGCCGTCGTGCTGCTCGACGGAGACCTGCAGGACCCGCCCGAGATCATCCCCAAGTTCGTCGAGCAGTGGCAGGCGGGGTTCGACATCGTGTACGGCGTACGGGTCGAGCGCGAGGCGACGGCGTTCATGCGCCGCGCCTACAAGCTCTTCTACCGTCTCTTCCGCCGCCTCTCCTACATCAACATCCCGCTCGACGCGGGCGACTTCGGGCTGCTCGACCGCCGCGTCGTCGACACGTTGAACGGGCTGCCCGAGTCCCACCGCTTCATCAGAGGGCTGCGCGCGTGGGTCGGCTACCGCCAGATCGGGGTGCCGTACGTGCGACCGGAGCGCATGTTCGGCAAAACGACCAACTCGCTCGTCAAGAACGTCGGCTGGGCGCGCCGCGCGATCGTCTCGTTCTCCTACGTGCCGCTCGACCTGATCGCGTGGCTCGCGCTGGTCACGGTCGGCGTCTCGTTCGTCGCGCTGGTGGCGCAGTTGGTGCTGCACTTCACCGACCCGTCCCTCGCCCCGAAGGGCTTCACCACGCTGATCGTCGGGATGTTGTTCATCGGCGGGATCCAGCTGCTGTGCCTGGCGATCATCGGCTCGTACGTGGCACACATCTACGAGGAGAGCAAGCACCGCCCGCCGTACCTGGTCGAGAGCGTCCTCAACGCCCCCACCAAGGCGCCCACCGAAGCCCTCCCGGAGAACGGGGCCGCCACGCTCGAGGCGGGGGCCCTGAAAGCACCCGAGCAGCCGAAAGCACCCGAGCAGCCCCCACAGAGCTCGCTCTCCGAGCGAGTCCCGCAGGCGTGAGCGGCAGCATCTCCACCTCCCCCCACCGGCCGACGTCGGCAACCAGCGCGACGAGCACTGGCAGCCGCCGCCGTTCACCCGACTCGACGGTCCCGCCAGTCGCGTGGTGACGAGCGCGCGCCGCCTCTTCGACGTACAGGCCGGCTCGATCTGGAACGACCTCGCCGGGGAGCTGAGGACCGTTCGCGGCACGCTGCTGGACGTCGGCTGCGGCGCGCAGCCCTACCGCACGCTCGTGCCCCCGGGGGTGAGGTACGTCGGCATCGACACGGCCGACGCGAAGGACCGCTTCGGCTACGACGTGCCCGACACGGAGTACTTCACGGGCGAGCGGTGGCCGGTGGAGGACGAGAGTCGCCGACACGGTGCTGTGCACCGAGACGCTCGAGCACGTCCTCGACCCGCTGGGCTTCCTCGCGGAGGCGAAGCGCTCGCTGCGACCGGGTGGCCGGCTGATCCTCACGGTGCCGTTCGCGGCACGGTGGCACTACGTCCCGTTCGACTACTGGCGCTTCACCCCCTCCGGCCTCAAGCACCTGCTGAGTGAGAGCGGGTTCACCGAGGTCGAGGTGTACCGACGTGGCAACGCCCTGACCGTCGCCTGCTACAAGGTGATCGCGCTGATCCTGCCGCTGCTGATGCCGCGCAGGGAGGGGCCGCTGCCGAGGTGGGCCCTGCGTGCCGGCGGCGTCGTGCTCTCACCCCTGCTCGCAGCGAGCGTCCTCGTGGCCAGGCTGTCCCTGCTGCGAGACGGCGGCGACGACTGCCTGGGCTACACCGTGCTCGCCAGACGGCCAGCCGGCCGGGCGAGCGGGGCCGGGTCCGGGCAGCGCACCCATGGCCCGCCTGCGAGCTGAGCTGCCGGGGCCGGGCAGCGCACCGATGGCCCGCCTGCGATCTGAGCTGCCGGGGGCCCTCGCCGCAGCGGCGCTCGCAAGCGCCATCGCGGTCGTCCTGCTGAAGGTGTGGCAGGCCAATTTCGGGGTACCGCTCTACTCGAGCCCCGGTGGCGACGGGCTCTACGGCCTCGCCGTCATCAAGGGCATCCTCGAACACGGCTGGTATCTGACCAACTCGAGCCTCGGCGCGCCAGGCGGCCAACGCCTCTACGACTACCCGGTGTTCAGCGGCGACAGCCTCTACCTGCTGATCGTCAAGGCTGATCGGGATTCCGTTCACCAATCCCGCCGTGGTCGACAATCTCTTCTTCCTGCTCTGCTTTCCGTTGATTGCGTGAGCGCCTACGCCGGGCTGCGCGCTGTCAGGATCTCGACCGGCCCGTCGGTGGTCTGCGCCGTCCTTTTCACTCTGCTGCCCTACCACTTCTTCGACGGCGAGAGTCACATCTTCCAGGGCTCCTACTTCACCGTCCCACTCGCGCTGCTGCTTGGTCGTCGCGGTGCTCTCCGGCAGGGCCCTCTTCACGCGCAGCACCCAGCGGCGGGGTGTGAGGAGGTATCTGACGTGGCGCTCCGGCGCGAGCCGTGCTGGCGTGCGTCGTCGTGGGCTCCTCGGACAACTACTACGCGGCCTTCACCGCGGCCCTGGTGCTGCTGGCGGGAGCGGTGACGGCCCTCGCCAACCGCAACCTCCGCGGCGCTGGCGAGTGGGGCGGCGGTGGCCGCGCTCGTGCTCGCCACGGTGACACTCAACGGGCTGCCCACACTGATCTACACCTCCAAGCACGGCGGCGATCCGGCCGTCACGCAGCGCAAGCCGAAGGAAAGCGACATGTTCGCGCTGTCACTCGCCGACCTGGTGCTGCCGATCGCGGGCAACCGCATCGCGCCGCTGTCGCAGCTCGCGAGGGAGTACCGGGCGACGGCCACCGCGCCGATCGGCGAGGGACACAGCGCCAACCTCGGGCTGATCGGCACGCTGGGCCTCGTGGGGCTGGCGGGCGCGTTCGTGGTGCGCGGCCTGCGCGCCGACCGTTTGAGAGTCGCCGACCCGCGCTGGGCGTACGCGGCGCTCGGCGCCGGGCTCGCCTTCCTGATCGGGACGGTCGGCGGGCTGGGGACGATCTTCGCCTACGTCGTGAGCCCCCAGCTGCGCGCGTGGAACCGCATCTCGGTGTTCATCGCGTTCTTCGCCCTGATGGGAGTCGGGCTGGGGCTGGACGCGCTGCGGCGGCGCATCGGCAGCGGCTCACCCCGCCGGCGGTGGGGCTTCGCCGCACTCCTTGCCGCCGTGCTCGCCGTCGGCGTGCTCGACCAGACACGGGTCCTCGATGGCCCCGCCGTACAGGGCGCAGGACGCCGAATACGCCACCGACGCCCGCTTCGTCCACGCGATCCAGCGGCAGCTGCCGGCCGGCGCCGACGTGTTCCAGCTGCCGTACGTCCCGTTCCCCGAAAACCCGCCGGTGCACCGGATGGAAGATTACGCCGAGCTGATCGGGTACGTGCACTCGAGCAGCCTGCGGTGGAGCTACGGCCAGCTCAAGGGCCTGCCCTCCGAGTGGGAGTCGGCTGTCGTGAGGCAGCCGCTGGCGCCGATGCTCGCCGAGGTGTCGGCGGCGGGGTTCAAGGGCGTGTACGTCGATACGTTCGGCTACGCCCACCGCGGGGCGGCGCTCGATCCCCGCGCTGACGCGCGTGCTCGGCGTCAGGCCGCTCGTGAGCTCCGACGGGCGCCTGTACTTCTTCGACATGGCGCTCTACGGCCAGCGGCTGCGCCGGCGCTGCTCGGGTGCACAGCTCGAGCGCCTCGCGACGCTGGCGCTGCACCCGCCGCGGTCGCGCCCGCCGGCGCGTGTCGCACCTCGCCCGGCGCGGGTATCCTCAGCCGCAGTGGCTGCATGCGAGCTCAACGAGCGGGCCCCGCACGCGTGAGCGGCGACGTGCTCGACACGGCGCTGCCGCA
This sequence comes from uncultured Solirubrobacterales bacterium, assembly GCA_963831945.1. GTDB lineage: Bacteria > Actinomycetota > Thermoleophilia > Solirubrobacterales > Solirubrobacteraceae > Palsa-744. Next base: position 1,736,892 of record CAWHSC010000003.1, read on the forward strand.
GATGCGCACCACCCGCTGCGCGATCTGCGAGCGCGCGGGCGGGGCCACGGAGCGCTGGCGGGCGACGTTCGACCCCGAGGCGTTCAACGCCCGCGTCTTCTCGGCGCGGCGCCTGCCCGACCGCGTGCACTACCGGATGGTCACCTGTGACACCTGCGGCCTCGTGCGCTCGGACCCGGTCGCGGACGAGGAGCTGCTCGCAAAGCTGTACGAATCCAGCAGCTTCGACTACGGCCACGAGGTCGAGTCGATCCAGGCGACCTACGGCCGCGCGCTGCGCCAGCTTGAGGCGCGCTCGCCGCAGCGCGAGGCGCTGCTTGAGATCGGCTGCGGCAACGGCTTCTTCCTCCAGCAGGCGGCCCGGCAGGGCTGGGGGGAGGTGCGTGGCGTGGAGCCGAGCGCCGACGCCGTCGCGAAGGCCCCGCCCGAGCTCGACGGCGCGATCGTGCAGGACGTGATGCGCCCCGGGGTGTTCGCCCCGGAGAGCTTCGACGCCGTGTGCCTGTTTCAGGTGCTCGACCACATCTCGGGCCCCGTCGAGCTGCTCGAAGAGTGTCTCGCGGTCCTGCGGCCCGGCGGGCACGTGCTCGCCCTCAACCACGACGTCTGCGCGTGGTCCGCGCGGCTGCTCGGCGAGCGCAGCCCGATCGTCGACATCGAGCACACGTACCTGTACTCGCCCGCGACGATGCGCCGCCTGTTCGCGAAGGCGGGCTTCGTCGACCCCCACGTGCGCAGCGTGCGCAACACCTACAGCGTGGCGTACCTCACGCAGCTCGTACCGCTGCCCGCCGGCCTGAAGTCCCGGCTGCTAGGAACGCTGCGCGCAGGCCCGGCGGGCCGCCTGCGGGTGACCGTGCCGCTCGGCAACCTGTGCCTGATCGCGCGCAAGCCGGGTTGACCGGCGCGGTGCGGGCGCCCGCCACAGACCCCGTGGGAGTCCCCGGCGCAAGCCGGGGTAAGCGGTGAGAGCGCCCGCCACCGGCGCCGCGGGCTTCCGTAACGCAAGCCGGGCGCAGCCGCGGTGAGAGCGCTCGTGACCGGCGCCGCGGGCTTCCTCGGCGCGAACCTCGTGCGCCACCTGGCGGCAGCCGGGCACGAGCCCGTGGCCCTCACGCGCTCCCGCGAGGGCGCGTGGCGGCTGCAGGACCTCCCGGCGCAGGTGCGCGTACTCGAGCTCGACCTCCGCGACACCGCCGCGGTCGAGCGGGCCGTCGAAGAGACCGGGCCGCAGTGGGTTTTCCACCTCGCCGCCCACGGCGCGTACTCGTGGCAGACCGACCTCGAGGCGATGCTCGCCGTGAACGTCGCCGCCACCGCGACGCTACTCGCCGCCGCGCGCGCCGGCGGCGTGGAGGCGTTCGTCAACGCGGGCTCCTCCTCGGAGTACGGCCTGAAGAGCCACCCCCCGCGCGAGGACGAGTGGCTTCAGCCCAACAGCCACTACGCCGTCACGAAGGCCGCCGGCACCCACCTCACCGCGCTCGCCGCGGCGCAGGGCCTGCCGGCGGTGACGCTGCGCCTGTACTCGGTCTACGGCCCGTGGGAGGACCCGGGTCGGCTCGTCCCCGCGCTAGTGCGCGAGGCGACCCGCGGGGAGCTGCCGCCGCTGGTCGGCCCGCAGACGGCCCGCGACTTCGTGTACGTGGAGGACTGCTGCGAGGCGCTGCTGCGCGCGGCCGAGCGCGGCGCGCCTGGGGGACCCGGCGCGACGCTGAACGTCGGCTCCGGCACCCAGACACGCCTCGACGAGCTCGTCGACGTGGCGCGCGGCGCCCTGGGTGTGACGGCACTCCCGCAGTGGGGCACGATGGGCCAGCGCGAGTGGGACACGAACGTGTGGGTGTCCGACTCGCGCGCCGCCTTTGAGCTGCTCGGCTGGCGGGCGCAGACCAGCCTCGGCGACGGCCTCACCCGCACGGCCGAGTGGCTACGTGCGAGGCCGCGGCTGTGGGAGCGCTACGGCGTGCGCTAGCCGACCACTCGATCAGGAGTCAGTTAAGGTGCGGCGGATGAGCGTTGTCAACGACGGCGTGAGCGGACCTGTGTGCGTCCTCGGCTTCGTCCGCAGCGGAGCGTCGTTGACGATGCGGCTTCTGCACCTTCTCGGTGTGGAGATCGGACCCCCAGAGGATCTCCTGGCGCCGGGCGAGGCAGACAACCCCCGCGGCTACTGGGAGCCACGGTGGATGGTCGATCTCAACGACGAGATCCTGGACAAGCTCGGGACCGTCTGGTGGCGCCCCCTGCCGGCCGCGTCCGGCTGGGAGCGCTCCCCAGATTTCGATGAGTTGCGCGAGCGCGCGCGCGGCCTGTTGAGGGAGAAGTTTGGCGCAGCCCCGCTATGGGGGTGGAAGGACCCGCGCACGACGCTCACGCTGCCCTTCTGGAAGGAGTTGGTGCCAGACGCGAAGTATGTGATCTGCCTGCGCAACCCCGCGGACGCGATCTCCTCGATTCAGCGTCGCCCCGACCCGGAGTTGTCGATCGGCGCGTGGGGAGATCTGTGGCTGGAGTACACCGCCCGAGCGCTCGGGGCGACCCAGGGCTGCCCCCGAACGCTCGTGTTCTACGAAGACTTCTTCCATGACGCACAGGGGCAATTCGCAGCGATGGCGTCGTTGCTTGGCCTCCGGCCTACCGACCAGAACGACTTGCATCAGCGACTGCTCGAGGAGATCGAGCGGGACCTGTGGCACCACGCTACGCCCCCCCGCGAGCTGGCTGCCACCTGGGGGGTGCCGCCTGCAGCGCGCACCGTCTTCCTCGCCCTGCGAGCCGCAGAGGATGCCCACCGCGCGACAAGCGGTCACGAGCAGGCATCCGAGGCGATCGAGCGCGTCGCTCCGGAGCTCTGGTGGGAGCGCCGGACGTCCACCGACCTGCGGCTCGCCAAGGCACGGCAGACCTCTGCGCTACAGGATGAGCGAAAGAGGCTGACGGAGGCCGTAGCTCAGGCGCACGACGAGGCCACAGAGCTAAAGACGCTGATCGGGCAAGAGCGGGAGCAGGCTCGCAACGAGCTGGGGAGCACCCGCCGCGAACTCGAGAACGTACGCGAGGAGCTTGAGAGCACACACGAGAGCCTTGAGGACACACGCAGCGAATTAACGGTTTCCGCAGCCCGGCACGGCGCAGCGCAGACGGCGCTATCGGAGCTGGAGAATCGACTACAGCGACAGGGGACGATCCTCGAAAAGATGCAATCGTCGGTGAGCTGGCGCATCACCGCGCCACTTCGAGCGGCCAAGCGGGGAGTACGGCGTCTGCGGCCAATCCGTCGCGGGTCCGCGAAGGTCAGCCAGCAGGCCCTTGAGACGAATCGAGACTAGGATTCCTCGATCCGGCTCCTAATTGCGACACCGCTCCATCTATTGCTACTCGACGCGCTGAGCGGCCACCTGACTGAGCTTCGATGTGGTGACGGCGAGTACTACGGCCTGACCTGGAAGCACGACGCCATGCTCGTCGCCCACTCCCACGTCAACAACGAGGCGATCCTGACGCATGAGCATCTCGCGGCCATCGATGGCGGGGAGGTGGTGAGCTACGCCGCGGACGGCCAGATCGTCGCTCGCATACCCCGGCGACTCCTGCTTGCCCACCAGATCGAGTGGGTCGATGACCAACTTCTGGTTGTAGACACCGGACGCGAGCGCCTATCGGTCTACGCCGCCGACGGTGCCCTGATCCGAGACGTGGCCCTTGGCGATCGGGGTTGGGATCGCGGCCCGGGCGGCGTGCGGGGCCACCACTTCAACAGCGTCCATCGCAGCGGGGACCGTGTGTGGGTCGTGGCCCACAACCACGACCGTCCCTCAGAGGTTTGGGAGCTCTCCTGGCCGGAGCTCGAGATTACCGGGGTCCATGTGACCGCCGCGGCGTGGGCGCACAACATCTGGGATGGCGCATTTGGGCTCGTCATCTGCGACTCACGCTCGGGGGGTCTGCAAGAGGTGAGATCTGGCGAGGTGCTCTGGGTGCCGGAGGAGGACGGCGTGATCGTCCGGGGACTTGCGGTTGACGCCGACCACCTGTTCGTCGGCCACTCCGAGTTCGGCGGGCGGGGGGAGCGCCAAGTGAACGACGGTGGTCTATGGATGGTCGATCGTGCGACACTGACCACCGTCGAACGGTTTCGGTTCCCGGGCTTCGGGTGCGTAAACGAGATCCGGCTCCTTGACGGCATCGACGAGTGCCACAACGGCGAGCCTTTTGATGACCGGCTACTCACGGGGATCTGCCACTCAGACCGTCTCGACGTTGTGGACGACTACCTCCCGGCCGATATCGCTCAGGCATGAGTCCCGATGCGTCCCACGACACCTCACTCAGCTGCGGCGTCGAGCTCGATGACGCGCGCGACGCGGTCCATGTCCGTCGAAGTCGCTCACGGCGTCGAAGCTCAGCAGCTCAAAGCGCGTCGCCTGGGCCCATCGCTAACATCCCGGCCCCGTGACGCAAGACCGCAGCGCCATCGATATGCCGGCCGAGGCGAGCACCGCAGAGGATGACCGACCGGCTCTCGTCGCCAGTCGGCTCCGACAGAATGCCGTTCGCTCCACGTCGCTCGACAGGCGCCTTCCGTCGTTTGCGCTCGAGCATGCGGTGGCGGGCGATCTCGGGCATCTGCACGCAGCCCACGATCTTCGTAGGTTGCCGATCACCTCACGGCGACGTCTGGCGCGACCACTGGTCGTGCGGCTGCGGCGCGCTCTGCGCCAGGGGCTGTACCCGCTGCCCGAAGCTCAGTCCGTCTGGAATGGCGCCAACGCGCGTGTCGTCACCTTCCTGTTGCGCCAGCTCGCCGCGCAGTCGCGGGCCATCGAGTCGCTCGAACAGCAGGTGTCGGCACTACACGACGAGCTGCACCGATGACGCCCGTTGTCGCGCTGCGTGGCCGAGGCCGTAGCTATCCGTGAGGGTGCTCGTCGCCAGCACCTACGTGCCGTTCATCGATGGCGGAGGGCGCATGATCGTGCGCGACCTCGTGCGTGCCGTGCGCGAGCGGGGCCACGAGGTCGACACGATCGAAATTCCCTTCCACTCGGCCTGGGACACGATGCTCGAGCAGATGCTGGCGATCCGCTTGATGGACGTCAGCGACGCCGCGGACGTGCTGGTGGCGATCCGTACGCCCAGCTATCTGCTGCGCCACCCCAACAAGCGCCTGTGGTTCATCCACCATCACCGCGGCGCCTACGACCTGTGGGACACCCCCTACCAGGACATTCCCTCGACCCCCGAGGGCTTGGCCGTGCGGCACGCCGTGGTGGCGGCGGACGAACTCTATCTGCGCGAGGCTCGGCAGATCTTCACCAACTCGCAGATCGTCGCCGACCGCCTGCGGGAGTACAACGATCTCGAGGGTCACGTTCTATACCCACCTTTGGGAGAACCTCAGCGGTTTGTGCCCGGGCCGGCCGAGGACTACGTCTTCTACCCCTGCCGCATCACCGGCCACAAGCGCCAGCAGTTGGCAGTGGAGGCGGCGGCGCACCTGGCCACCGACGCGCGCGTGGTCATCGCCGGTGCGGCGGAGAGTCCCGAGCAGTTGCGTCTGCTGCACGAGACGATCGCCAGTCACGGGCTGCAGGATCGAGTGCAGTTGATCGCGCGCTGGATCAGCGAGGAGGAGAAGGCGGAGCTCATCGCGCGGAGCATCGGTGTGCTCTACATCCCGTTTCTGGAGGACTCCTACGGGTATGTCACGCTCGAGGCGTTTCATGCTCATAAGCCGGTCATCACCTGCTCGGACTCGGGCGGCACGCTCGAGATCGTCGAGGATGGAGAGAATGGTCTGATCGTCGCCCCCGAGCCGATCGCCCTGGCGGCAGCGATCGATCGTCTGCGCTCCGATCCGCAGGCGGCTGTCGCGATGGGAGAGCGCGCTCGCGAGACTCTCCGAGCCAAGGACATCAGCTGGGACCGCGTGGTGACGAGCCTCCTCGGATGAAGGTTGCGATCGTCAACAACCAGGCCCCGTTCGTGCGGGGCGGCGCCGAGCTGCTGGCCGAGTGGCTGCACGACAAGCTCGAGGAGTACGGACACCAGGCCGAGATCGTCCGGATTCCATTTCAGTGGAATCCGCCCGAGCGGATCGTCGATCACATGCTCGCGGCTCGGCTCGTGCGCCTGGCCAACGTCGACCGGGTGGTGGCGCTCAAGTTTCCGGCCTACTACGTGCCGCACGAGAACAAGGTGCTGTGGCTGCTGCACCAGTTCCGCCAAGCGTACGATCTGTGGGGTACTCCCTACCAGGACATACCCAACACCCCGATGGGCCACCGTATCCGCGAGGCGGTCATCGAAAGCGATCGTCGCCACCTCGCAGAGACCAGGCATATATATACGAATTCGGAGATCGTCGGACACCGGCTGCTGCTCTACAGCGGGCTCGAGTCGGACGTGCTATTCCCCCCGCTCTTCGACGCCACTCCCTATCGCTGTGAGGAGTATGGGGACTACTTCTTCTTTCCCAGCCGGATCACGGCAGGCAAGCGCCAGCATGTGGCGGTGGAGGCGATGGCGGGCGTCAGGAGCTCGGCCCGGTTGGTGATCGCCGGCCAGGCCGAGACGCCCGAGGATCTGAACCGAGTGATGTCGATCGTTCACGAGCACAACCTAGAGGACCGGGTCGAAGTGATCCCACGGTGGATCACCGACGAGGAGAAGCTGCGTCTGTTGGCCGGCGCCAGAGGCGTCGTCTATCTGCCGTTCGGTGAGGATTCTTATGGTTATGTGACGCTTGAGGCATTCCACGCGCGCAAGCCCGTCATCACGCTCGCCGACTCCGGCGGCACGCTCGAGCTGATCGAGGACGGTCGCAATGGGCGGGTCGTCGACGGTGTGGACGAGCTCTCCGGCGCGATCGACGATCTCGCTGACGACCGTGCGTTGGCTGAACGCCTTGGTCGAGCGGCACACGACACGATCGACGAGCTCGAAATCTCGTGGGATCGGGTGATTGAGTGTCTGACAAAGTGACTTCACGATGAGGATTGCCTGGTTTACGCCGCTGTCCAACACGAGCGCCATCGGAGAGTTCAGCTGCCACGTGACCAAGACGCTCGCAGATGCCGCAGAGGTCGAGATCTGGACGTCGGACGAGCCCCCTTATCACGCCACCGACCTCCCGGTCATCAGATATTTGGATGACACCGATAATTTGGGCCTCCTCCCCGCGAGCGACGCGGTCGTCTACAACATGGGGGACTACCTGCCCTTTCATGGGCAGATGCACACGGTCGCTCAGCGCTACCCAGGTGTGGTCATTCTGCACGACCGCGTCCTGCACCACCTGTACGCGGGACTGTGGCTCAATGCCTCCGAGCCTGCGCGTGAGACCTACGTCGGGCGCATGGGAGCGTACTACGGCGACGCGGGCGCCGAGATTGCGCGTGCGTCACTTGAAGGCGAGCGCTGCCCGGTGTGGGAGTCCGATGAGGAAGTGCTTCGCTATCCGCTCTACGAGGAGGGAATCCGTAAGGCTCATGGAGTAGTCACTCACTCCGAGAGTCAGGCCGCGGATGTCCGCGCTCGCTGGCTTGGGCCCGTGCGCGCGCTGCACCTGCCGTGTTACAGCGACGTCCTCAGCCGGGTCGACGGTGCGCGCCCGCGCGATCCCGACGGGCTCGTGCAGCTGCTCAGCGTGGGCCATCTGAACCCCAACAAGCAGGTGCACCGCGTGGTGGAGATGCTCGCCGCCGACCCCGAGTTGGCAGCACGCGTGCACTACACCGTGGTGGGCCCCGACGACGGCTTCAAGACCTATGTGAACGACTTGCGCCGCCTCGTCGCCCGCCACGCCGACCGGGTGAGCGTAGAGCTGCTCGGCTGGCGTCCTGAAGTGGAGCTCGACCGCCTGATGGCGCAGGCCGACGTGTTCGTCAATCTTCGCCATCCGGTGATGGAGGGCAGCTCGGCGTCGCTGATGCGCCAGCTCGCCTACGGACGGCCGATCCTGTGCTTCGAGTCGGGCTTCTTCGCGGAGTTGCCGGAGGGGACCGTCGAGCGGGTCCCCACGGGGGACTTCCAGGCCGCCGACAAGGCCCTGCGTCAGCTGGTCGGAAGCCCGGACAGTCGGCGAGCGCTGGGGGAGAGAGCGCGTGCGCTCGCGACCTCCTACAGCGAGCACAGCTACGCTGAGGGGCTCCTGCAGCTGATCGAAGAGAGCCGGCGGGCCGGGCCGGCCCTCGGTTTTCTGGACTCGGTGGCGCGGGAGCTCGGCCACATGAACGTGGACAGCCGGTTGCCCATCTTCGACGAGATCGCGAAAGACTTTGCCCGTATCCTCGATGTCTGATCCCGGAACCCGCGTTCTCAAAGGACGGCCCGAGGAGCTGCAGTTCGTGACGGTGGGGCCCGAGCACGCCGACGCGCTGGTGTCCCTGTTCGAGCGCAATGTTGTTCCCGCGGTCGCTGAAATGTTCGACCCATTCGCGTTTACGGCCGCCGAAGCGCGACGGATCGCGCTCGAGCCACGCCGAGATCACTACTACATAGCCACGCGCGGGGAGGAGCTGCTCGGCCTTTCGATGCTGCGCGGATTCGACGAGGGCTATGAGATCCCCAGCTTCGGCATCTTCATCGACCACGAGCGCCACGGCCAGGGCATCGGGCGCCGGTTCACGGCCTGGACGATCGAGCAGGCTCGCCGGCGGGGCTGCCCGGCTGTGCGCCTGACGGTATACGCCGACAACGCAGCCGCCCTCGGTCTGTACGCGTCGCTGGGGTTCCGCGAGCAGGAGCGCCAGTCCGTCGAGCGCAGGGGCCGGTCCGTCGAGAAGATCGTCATGCGCCTGGAGCTCGGTGGCTGAGGTGGCGCAACGCCGCATCCCCGTGGCCGCGCCCGCGCTCGTCGGGCGCGAGCGCGAGTACGTGCTCGACTGCGTCGACTCGACCTGGATCTCCTCCAGCGGCAAGTACCTGGGGCGCTTCGAGTCCGCCTTCGCCGAGTTCTGCGGCGTGCGCAACGCGGTGGCCTGCTGCAACGGGACGGTCGCCGTGCACCTTGCGCTGATGGCGCAGGGAGTGGGGCCGGGCGACGAGGTAATCGTGCCGACGCTCACCTACGTCGCGACCGCGAACCCAGTGGTCTACTGCGGCGGGCAGCCGGTGTTCGTCGATGCGGAGCCGCGCACGTGGAACATGGACCCCGAGCGGGTGGCGGAGGCGATCACGCCTCGTACGAGGGGGATCGTCGTCGTGCACCTCTACGGCCACCCCTGCGACATGGACCCGATCCTCGAGCTGGCCGAGCGCCACGGGCTATGGGTGATCGAGGACGCCGCCGAGGCGCACGGCGCGACCTACCGGGGTCGGATCGCCGGCTCGATGGGCTCGCTCGCGACTTTCTCCTTCTACGGCAACAAGATCATCACCACCGGCGAGGGCGGGATGGTGGTCGGCGACGATGACCAACTCACGGCACTTGTGCGCCAACTGCGCGGCCAAGGCCAGGACCTGCAACGGCGCTACTGGTTCCCGATGGTGGGCTTCAACTACCGGATGACCAACATCGAGGCCGCGATCGGCCTCGCGCAGATGGAGCGCATCGACTGGCACATCGGACGCCGGCGCGAGATCGCCGGCTGGTACCGCGAAGAGCTCGCCGGGGAGGAGGGGATCGAGCTCTCACCCGAGCAGCCGTGGGCCAAAAGCGCGTTCTGGATCGTATGCGCAGTGCTCGACGAGGATCGCTTCGGCCCGCGCGACTCCGTGATGGCGACGCTCGACGGCGCCGGAATCGAGACGCGGCCCTTCTTCTATCCGCTGCACACGCTCCCGATGTATCGAGCTCTAAACGAGGGCAAGGAGTTCCCGGTGGCCGACGACCTCGCCCGCAGAGGCGTCAACCTGCCCTCCTCGGCGACATTGACGCGCGAGGACGTCGCCTATGTCTGCGCGCAGCTGCGAGGTCTCGCGCGCTGATGGACCGTGCGCCCACGGTCGAGCTCGCCGCAGCCGCTCTCAGAGTGGCTCACGCCGCGCGAGATCGCCGCGAACGCGCGGCGGCCTGCGCCTTGAGCTTGGCGCCCGAGACGAAGTCGCCGACGCGACGACCATGCTCGTCCAACTCGACCATCCCGAAGTCCTCGGCGACCTCGGGATGCTCCTCGACCACGGACAGCACGCTCGCGCGCGCGGTGTCGTGGTCGTCGTGAAAGTCCAGGAGGTTGCCCTCGTCGATGTACAGCGTCGCAAACGTCATCGCCCTCTAGGGTGCCACATGACACGTCTCCACACAAGCTGCCAGCACATCTGGGTCGCCCCAGACGGTACGGTGACCGTACGATCCCGTGACCGCCATGTGGATGCCCCGACCGGCGGCCAAGCGCAACTCGGCGACCCACGCCGGCCGGCGCCGGGCGATCTGCAGTGCTCCCTCGCGTGTATCGAACATCGACACGCCGATCAGCAACAGCCATGGCGTGTTCGCCGGGACCGGGCGCCTACGCGGCCGTTCGCGGTGGGAGCAGAAGTCCTCCACACGCGGCTGCTCGGCGCGTACGACGCGGTAAAGCACCTCGTCCCGGGCGGGCTGCGCGATGATCTGAGCATCGGACACCATGAGCGCGACGAGTGTAGGGATATGACCGGCTCGACCAGCGACCCGACATACACCCACCGCGGGGGCACGCCTGAGCACGAGCGGATCGGCGCATGGCTGGAGACGGCTCTCAACGGCGATGCCCCGTTCGGCCTGGTCGCCTACGTCTGCACGAAGCTGTGAGGCCTAGCACGCTGATGGATCGTGCGCCCGCGGTCGAGCTCGCCGGCTACCTCGACGCGGCGGTGGGTGTGGGCGAGGCCGCGCGGCGCTACGTAGCCGCCTTGCGCAGCGCCGGCGTTGCGGTATTGGACCGCGACGTTCCCCTGCCGGGCCGCGACGCGGCGGATACCGAGCTGGTGGACGGTCCCCGTCCGAGGGCCGACGATGTCTCATTCAACCTGTTGTGCCTCAACCCCGAGCAGATGGTCCCCTTCCTCAATGGCCCTGACGCGCCGCCGCGCGATGGCCGTATCACGATCGGAATTTGGAGCTGGGAGGTAGACGTGCTGCCGCCGGGCTGGCGCGAGGCGGGGGCCTATTTGACCGAGGTATGGACCTACTCGCGCTTCGGCGCGGACTTGATCGGCGCCGGGGTCGATGTTCCCGTGTTCGGCTTCCCGCCGCCGGTGTCGGAGCCCTCCAACTCCTCGCAGCCCGCACCGCAGCTGCCGCCCGGTTTTCGGGTGTTGGTGATGTTCGACTTCCTCTCGACTTTGGAGCGCAAGAACCCGCTCGGCGCGATCGAGGCGTATCGCCGCGCCTTCGAGCCTGGCGATGGCGCTGTCCTCGTGGTTAAGTCCGTCAACGGGCAGCACCGACCGGAGCGCATGGCGGAGCTTTTGGCCGCCGTGGAGGGGCGTCCAGACATATTGCTGATCGATCGAACCATGTCCGGGGCGGAGCGTGACGCGCTGATCGCCATGTGCGACTGCTACCTGTCGCTTCACCGCAGCGAGGGCCACGGTCTGCCGCTGGCGGAGGCGATGGCGCTCGGTAAGCCCGTTGTGGCGACCGCCTATGGCGGCAATATGGAGTTCATGGGCGAGATGAACTCCTACCCCGTGGCCTGGGCGCCCGCATTTGTCGGCGACGGGGTGGAGCACTACCCGACCAATGCGAGCTGGGCCGAGCCGGACCTTGAGCACGCGGCGCGACTGCTGCAGGCTGTCCACCGCGACCCCGAGGGCGCGCGCCAGCGTGCGCAGCAGGGAAGACAGGACGTTCAGGCGCTGTTGGCGCCCGAGGTTGTGGGGGCGCATATGCGTGGCCGCCTCCAGGAACTGCATAAGGACCCGAGCTCTCCGATCTCACAGTGACGCTCAGGGGCCTCGAGGGAGATGGGGCACGAGCTGAACGCATGACGCCAGAAGAGCGATCCTCCAGCCGATTTCAACGGCGTGCTACGCTGTGCGACATGCGAACCGTCACGCACCGCGAGATGCGAAACCAGAGCGGTGACATCCTGCGTAAGGTCGCCGACGGGGAGACGATCCAGGTCACCAATCATGGCCACGTTACGGCGCTGATCGTTCCCCCGGGCACCGATACGCTCGCGGACCTCGTATCGCGAGGGCAGGTGCGAGTGGCGCGACAGCCGCCCTCTAGCTTGCGATCGGTCGTCCGACGCAAGAGCACCGCCTCAAGCCAGGCGATCGTGGCCGACGTCCGCGGTCGCTGGTGACGATCGCCTACCTGGACACCTCAGCCGCCATGAAGCTCGTCCTCGACGAGCCGCAATCCGACGCGCTGACCGCGGAGCTGGCCGCGCGGGACGATCGGCGGCTCGTCTCGGCATGGTTGCTGCACACTGAGATGCACTGCGCCGCAGGGCGCCACCCTCAAGACGTCGACCTCGACGCGGTGCGGGCCGTGCTCGATTCCGTGAACCTAATCGACCTCACACGTGGGGACCTGCTCGCAGCCGGAACTCACGTACCGCTGCGATCCAACGACGCGATCCATCTCGCCGTCGCACTCAGGGTCGGTGCGGATGAGATCGTCACCTACGACGGGGAGCTTGTTGAGCGGGCGAGCGTGGCCGGCTTGTCCGTGCTGTCGCCGGGCACCGCCTCGCACCAATGACGACCTGGTCCAACGCGCGCCGACCCGAAGAGCACCGCCAGACGACGTTGCGGGTGGTCACGGATCAAGATTTCCGGCTTGTATGCTTTGACGCGCAGTGACGCTCAGGCCGATCACCGACGGTGAGCAGCTCGGGCTCATGCGAGGCTCGGCGGTGGTCTGCATACCCGTCATAGTCGCGGACGCGCGGGCGCTCGCCACCATATGGAGCGTCGTGGAGCACTCCAGCGCATCGACTCCGGTGATCCTCGCGGGACCTCCGGCCGCTGTGCAGCAGATAGCGGAAGAGCCGGCCGTCGAGGCGGAAGGGGGGATGCTGTTGGGCCTGGCTGTCGACTGCGAGACAGACGTGGCGGCACTCAACACCGCGGTGAAGACAAGCTTCCCTGGCGACGTGGTTGTGGTGGCGCCGGGGATGCGGGTCACCGCCGGCTGGTTCGAGGGCCTCCGGGCCGCGGCCACAAGCGACTCGACCGTCGCGAGCGCTACCCCGCTGTCATTGGGCGCCGGCGCGACAGAAGACTTGGACGAGGCCGCGTGCCGTGTCCGCGAGCGCGCCCTGAGGCTATATCCCCGTACCGCCACGATCGGCCCCGGCTGCGCCTACATCCGCCGATCGGCGCTCGAGCTGGCGGGCCCGCTCGATGACTCCCTCGCGCTGGATGGGGCGCTCGCGCGCTTTGCGCTGCGGGCGCTCGCTCTCGGCATGGTCCACGTGGCAGCGGACGACGTGCTGGTCGAAGGCCCCCCCGACGGGAGTGGAGCGCCTGGTGAGCCGCGCGTATCCCCTGGGCAGACCGATGACCCCGTGCAGGAGACGATCGCGGGTGACGAGCACGGGCCGCTGCATCGCGCGCTGAACCGTGCGCGCGGGGCATTGGGCGCTCTCTCGATCACGATCGACGGGCGCGCCCTCGTCTCGGCGGTGGGTGGCACCCAGACCTACATCATCGAGCTGGTCCTGGCATTGGCGCGCCAGCCGGCGGTGACCGTGCGGGTGCTCGTCCCGCCGGATCTCTCCGATCGAGCCGCCGACGCCTTCAACGCCGCCGGCGACATCGAACTGCTCCCCTACGAGCAGGCGATCGATGGCGCCCCGCTCACCGACGTGATTCACCGCCCGCAGCAGGTGTTCACCCCCGACGACCTCGGACTGCTGAGATTGGTCGGCGAGCGGGTGATCATCGGACAGCAGGATCTGATTGGCTACCACAATCCTTCTTATCACACCGATATCGATTCCTGGCGCGGCTACCGGCGCACCACGCGCCTCGCGCTCGCCGGAGCCGACCAGGTGGTCTTCTTCTCCAATCACGCCCGGAGTGACGCGCTCGCCGAGGACCTCCTGCCCGCGGGCCGCACGCACGTGGTAGGCATCGCCCCAGAAGCTCTGGAGCACGCGAGCGTGCCCGACAGGCCGCCCGCTGGCCTATCGGCAGACGGCCCCTTCCTCCTCTGCCTGGGCGCGGACTACGCCCACAAGAACCGCCCCTTCGCGATCGAGCTGCTCGGCGCCCTGCACGATCTGGGCTGGCACGGGCGATTGGTGCTGGCCGGAACCCACATGCCCCACGGATCTTCGCGCGAGCACGAGCGGGACCTCCTGAGCGGGAGCCCGGACCTAGCCGGGTCAGTCATCGACCTCGGGCCGGTCGACGAGCCATGCAGGCGATGGCTATATACGCACGCCAGCGCGCTGATCTACCCCACGACCTACGAGGGCTTCGGCCTGCTCCCGTTCGAGGCCGCCCAATCGGGCCTACCATGCCTATTCGCCGCGCAGGCCTCCCTCGCCGAGCTGGCCGGCGACGCCGCAACCATCATCCCATGGGACGCCCACGCCAGCGCCACCGCGGTCCTGCCGCTATTGAGCGACGGCCCAGCGCGCGACCATCACCTATCGCAGCTGCGCGCCCTACCGATCCCCAGCGCGGATAATGTCGCCCAGCAATTGATCGCCGTCTACGAACAGGCGCTCTCCGACCCGCCCTCCGAGGCCTCCCCCCGCATCTGGCAGGAGCTCGATCGCGAGCGTTACATCGTCAGGCTAGACCGCGATATCGACGATCTCAAGCGTACTGCGCAGGAGTACCAGGACGCCTACCACGCCCTGGAGGACCGTGTCAGAATCGGCCTGCCACTGATCGACAATGGCGGACTGCTCACCCCCGCCCAGCAGCGCGGCCTGATGCGCGTCGCCTCCCGGCGCGGGCTCGGCTCCGCGGTGCTCGCGCCCCTGGGTCTGTTGGGGCGCCTTGGGGACGACAGCGGGAGGGACCCTCATGGCGTCTGACGTCTCCACTCGCCCGTCGTGGGCGCGCGTGGGCTTCTACGCCGAGCGCGCGTTCTAATCGTCGAAGTCGGAGAGATCGACCTCTGCCGGTGCTGCTGACGTGAGGGTCCCGGGGTGAGGTGTCCCGGCGCGCACATGCACGAACTCTTGGATCACCTCCGCGGTGCGACTCGGTCTTCCTCGGGGCTTTGGTGGCAGCGGCGCATGAAGTCGCCGAACATCGGTGCGGTGTAGGCGTAGACGCCGTGGTCGTCGCGGTAGATGAGGTTGCCGTCGATCAATCGTATGAGACTCTGTGCGAGCGCGCCGGTCGAGCGACTGGTGGCGGCGTCGAGGTCTGCCTTCGTGAAGCGCTCGCCGCCCAATGACGCGGCGACTCGCAGGGTGCCCTGGTCGGCCTGGCGGGCGTCGCGGTAGCGTGGCTCAAAGAACTCCTCGTCGAGGCTGTGCTGGATGGCGCGGTGCTCGCGCGTGTAGAGCTCGGAGGTGATCGTCGTCGCGTCCTGGAGGTCGGCGGCGTCCCAGAGGGCCTCACCAAACCACTGAAGGAAGTACGGGTAGCCGTCGACGTCGCGCGCGATCCGCTCGGCTGCCCCGGGTGCGTAGGCAATGTCGCCGGCGGGACGCACAAGCGCCTGCGCAGCCGCGCTGAGCTCCTCGGGCGGCTGGGGCTCGAGCGGGAGGTTGCCGATCTCCTCGGCGCGGAACAGACGCTCGGCGTTACTGCGGGCCGCGTGGATGTTGCGAGTCAGCGGCGGCAGACCGCAGAGGACCAGCATCACGGGCGAGGGGTGCTCGTCGTCGTCCTGGACAGCCACGAGCGCGGAGAGCAACGCTCCCAGGGGGAACTGGCGCTTGGCGTGCCGGTCGTAGACGCTGTGAGCCTCGTCGAACAGTAGCGCCACCCCGCGGCCCTGCGCGTGGGCGATCTCCCCGATCTGTGCAAGCGCCACCCGCAGCCTGTCCTCCAGCAAGGAGGAGACGGACTGCTCGGCCCCGGCTCGCAGCGAGACCGTCACACCCTCGGCGAGCTGCACCTGGATCTGGCCGATCGCCTTCGTCGCGGCGGCGACTCGGCTCTTGATCTTCGCCTTGATGCTGAGCGCCTCGAGGGCCTCCTGCAGATAGCCCGCGATGGCGGTCGCGAAGTCGGCCTCCTCGCAGAGCCGAGTGCTCCAGTCCCGGCGGACCACGACCCACTCCTGGCGCCTGGCGATCCGCTCGTACTCCTTGAGCAGCACCGTCTTGCCGACCCCGCGCAGCCCGGTGACACGCAGATTACGCCGCTTCTCCGGGTAGTCCTCGAGTATCCGCTGGAACCTATGGATCTGCTGCTCGCGACCCGCCAGGTAGGGAGGGCGCGTGCCGACGCCAGGGCGGTAGGGATTCTTCGCCATCACAGAAAGTTATCAGACCTCACAGATTCTTGTAATGTTTTGTCATCTTCAGTGAACTTCCACGTGGTAGGAGACGAGCTCGCGGCCTTCGTGTCGCGGCGCGCTCGACACCGCTCGCCGTCTACGTCAAGCGGCTGGGCGGGAGCCCGGACCTAGCCGGATCGGTCCTCGACCTGGGGCCGGTCGACGAGCCATGCAGGCGATGGCTATATACGCACGCCAGCGCGCTGATCTACCCCACGACCTACGAGGGCTTCGGCCTGCTCCCGTTCGAGGCCGCCCAATCGGGCCTGCCATGCCTATTCGCCGCCCGGCGACCATTCGGCGCGATGATGCTCGCGCCCCTGGGTCTGTTGGGCCGCCTTGGGGACGACAGCGGGAGGGACCCTCATAGCGTCTGACGTCTCCACTCCGCTCAAGGGGAGGGTTCGCGCGCGGTAGCGTGGCGCCCGTGTCGACGCTTCCCTTCCGCTTCCCGCAGATCGACGGAGACATGGGCGTCCGCGTGGAGGCTCGGCTCGGTCGCAGTGTGGGTCGCAGACCGCTTTGGCTGCGTACGTGCGCGGACAAGCCGGTGCGTCTTTTGCCGGACGACTGGCCTGCGGGGCTGACTGAGAGCGTCGAGCGTCGTTACGAGGCTCATAACGGCTTTGACAAGGGACGCGTGCTGTTCGTATGGACCACCGGGCCAGAGGAGGTCGAGTTGCCGATCGCTTGCTGTTGCTGGCACGTCCATCGTGGCAACTGGCCGCTGTGCGTGCTGGACGCGGGCTGGTCTCGCTCGTTGAAGGATGCCGCCGGGGTTGTTCTCGTTGAGCAGGCGTTGTTCGGGGCGTTACGCCAGCTGGCCGGCGATGCGCACCTACGCGATACGCATGTACCGCGCCCGTCTGAGCGCATCGGGTGGCGCGTGAATCATGAGGAGGGTGCAGGTAGTCTGCAGGCTCGCAGGGCGTGGGCACGAACGATAGCCACGCGCGCTCAGCGGGACTTCCGTTTCGTCAGGCTGGAGAAGTCCCAGCGTCCGTCGTGGGCGCGCGTGGGCTTCTACGCCGAGCGCGCGTTCTAATCGTCGAAGTCGGAGAGATCGATCTCTGCCGGTGCTGCTGACCTGGGTGCGGTCAAGCCCAGGCGGTCGAGTGCTTGGGTTAGCTCCTTGGGGGAGAGATCGACGTTCTCACGCGCGGGGGTCCGCGGTGCGATCAGGTGCATACCGCCAAGCAGGCGTTCCACGCCGTCGTCTCCCAGCCTTTGGACGATAGTGGCGGGAGCCAGGCCGTCGATCGCGTCATTCGCCGAGATCATCCACGCGCCGACTCGATTGATGTCGTCGTGGACCCACTCGTCGGCCGCCCGCGCAAGCATCAGGAGTTGCCGCACGCGCTCGCTGTACCGCCTGCGTGGCCGCGCGGGACCGTCTCCCTCCCATACACGCATCGTGGGAGGACCCCATCCCAGCGCGCGGCGCAACTGCGGACGATCCCGAAAATAGTCCGACAGCGCGTCGAAGTTGGCCTTGGCACGAGCTGCCTCGGCGCTCGCCACGCGAGCAGGCATCGCTGTGCTCGCTGAGCGCGCGGGTCCTGCCTGCACACGCCTCCGGGGTTTCGTCCCACTGGCTACGCCTCCTCGCCGCTCTGCCTGCCGGCGCTTATGGGTGGTCTCTACACTTGCCATTAGATAAGGAAGTGTAGCACAATACCCTCGCAGACCGCTCGCCGTCTACGTCAAGCGGCTGAGCCCCAGGCGTCTTGCTCGGCCTCCAGCCTTCCGACGCAACCCTGCCCGCCCCCGGTGGACGTTCAGGTCGCGCCTCAGCCTAGCCAGGAGACCCCTCGGGACGGATCGAGACTAGGATTCGCCGATCCGGCTTCTGAGTGCTACCACAATCCTCTTATCACACCGATGTCGATTCCTGGCGCGGCTACCGGCGCACCACGCGCCTCGCGCTCGCTGGGGCCGACCAGGTGGTCTTCTTCTCCAATCGCGCCCGGGATGACGCGCTCGCCGAGGACCTTCTGCCCGCGGGCCGCACGCACGTGGTAGGCATCGCCTCGGGGACCATGGAGCCCGCTCAGCAGCGCGGCCTGACGCGTATTGCCGCGCGGCACGGGCTCGGCTCCGCGGTGCTTGCGCCATTTGGTGTGCTCGGGCGCCTGGGGGACATCGGCGGGAAGGGCCATCATGGCGTCTGACGTCTCCACTCCACCGGTCGCAGTGAGTCGTTCTGCCGGTTCCCCGGTTGCACCTCAACGATCATCGAGGCGCAGCATCGCGGCGATACCGACGTGGTCGCGTGCGCTGGCTTTCTACCTGATCATGGGCCTACTCACGATCGGTTGGCACGCTTTGAGTCATCCCACGACTGTATGCGCATGTCTGGGTACCGGCGACTCGGCCGCGTACATGTGGGGACTGTCGTGGTGGCCTCACGCGATCGCCCACGGACTGAACCCGTTCGTCACCCACTACCTGTGGTCTCCGACGGGTGTAAACGTGGCGCAGGCTGCCATGATACCCACCGCAGCGATCGCGATGGCGCCGGTCACCGCCCTGGCCGGTTCGTTCGTCTCGTACAATATCCTCTCGATCGCGAGCCCCGTGCTCTCCGCGTTGACGGCGTATCTGCTCTGCCGGCGTCTGGTGCATCGGGAGCTGCCGGCTGTGGCCGGGGGTTATCTTTTCGGCTTCAGCTCCTACGAGTTCGTGCAGCTGACCGGGCACTTGAACCTGACCCTCGTCTTTTTGATCCCTGTAATGGTGCATATCGTCCTGCGGCGTGTCGATCGAGAGATATCACGACGTGCTTATCTGATCGGGATGGCGCTGCTGCTGGTTCTGCAGGCCGGCCTCTCCACTGAACTACTCGCAGTGTCCATTGGATTTGGTGCAGTGCTGCTCGTCTCGGCGCGGTGTCTCGCGCCGCCGCCCCAGCGTTGGCGTATCAGTGGGTTGATCGGCGAGACGATTGCCGCGGGCATACTGGCACTGGTGCTTGGCGCACCATTTTTCTACTACGCCATTTTGAGTGGAGGCTTGCAGTCATTCAATGCCGCTTATTGGGATATTTTTGGACTCGACTTCCTCAATCTCTTCTTCCCCACCGCAACGACCTGGTTGGGCCATTATGACTTCCAGTCCCTGGGCGGCTCCTATGAGATAGGCAGCATAATGGAGGCCGACGGATATCTGGGTACCTTGCTGATAGCGGCGTTCATGCTGTGGGTGTTTAGAGCGAAGCGAGAGTCCCCGGTGCTTGTACGGTTGCTCCTGATCGCTGCGAGCCTGGGCCTCGTGGTGACACTGGGCGCACACCTGCACATCGCCGGTCACCAAACCGTGACACTGCCGTTCGCGTGGATAGACCATCTGCCAGTGCTTGCAAACCTAGTTCCGTCCCGCATGGCGCTGTTCACGACGCTGGCAATATCGATCGGCGTAGCCGCATGGCTGGCGATGACCACCGGACGTGTGATCGGTCGCTGGCTCGTGGTGCTGTTGGCCGCCGTGATGATCTTCCCAAACGTTACGAGGTCCATATACGGTGTGTCTCCACCCAATCCGCGCTTCTTCTCCTCAGCAACGTACCGGCGCTACCTGAGGCGCGGTGAGACCGTGCTGATCCTGCCCTTCGGCGCTGGCGACCAGTCTACATTCTGGCAGGCCGAGACGGGCTTCTACTTCTACATGCCCGGCGGCTACGTGTCTAACTTCGTTCCTCCCTCCTTTAACTCTCCCGTCGTGGATCAATTGATACACAATAACCTGCCCTCTATTCCCGAACTGGGGTCCTTTATCCGTCAGCACTCTGTCAGTCATGTGGTCGTGGACCTGGCTCGAGCGGGTTCCTGGCCAGGGGTCATGGCGCAGCTCGGCTTCCACGGGCAAGCGGTCGGAGGAGTGCTGCTCTACGCCGTTCCCGACGCTCCGGCATGACGATGCCAGTGGCAACCCGCCTGACTGCCGTCGACGCCGTGCTTGATACGGACCAATCGCCCATCCAGCATGTGGTGAGGGGGACCATTGCGCATGTCCCGAGTTGGGTCTGGGCACTGGCCTTCTACACGGCGATGGCGATGCTTACGATCGCCCGGCACGTAATCGCTCATCCGCTCACCGTCAGCGCGTCGGTGGGTAGCGGAGATCCCTCTTTGTTCATGTGGGGGTTGGCTTGGTGGCCTCATGCGATCACCCACGGGGTGAACCCGTTCGTCAGCCCCTACCTATGGAGTCCGGCCGGGGTCGATACCGCTCAGGCGACGCTGCTGCCGACCGCTGCCGTCGTTCTGGCTCCGTTCACCGCGCTGTTTGGGCCGATCTTCTCTTACAACATCCTCGCGGTCGCCAGCCCGGTGCTGTCTGCGCTGACGGCGTATCTGCTCTGCCGGTACGTGGTTCGGCGGGAGCTGCCGGCTGTGGCAGGGGGCTACCTGTTCGGGTTCAGCTCCTACGAGTTCGCGCAGCTGACCGGTCATTTGAACCTGACGTTGATCTTTCTGATCCCGGTGATGGTGTACGTCGCCCTGCGGCGCGTGGACCGGGAGATATCGCGCCGTGCGTATGTGATCGCGATGGCGCTGCTCTGCATCCTCCAGGCCGGCCTCTCGACAGAACTGCTCGCGGAGTGCGTCGGGTTCGGTGCGGTGCTGCTCGCCTCTGCGCGCTTCCTCGCGCCGCAACCACAGCGCGCGCGAGTCACCGGTCTGATCGCGGAGACCGCTGGCGCTGGTGTGCTGGCACTGCTGGTCGCGTCTCCGTTCTTCTACTACGCTCTGTTCGGCGGCAGCTTTCCGAGCGGCAGCCCGCTCTACTGGGATGTATATGCGCTCGATCTGCTCAATCCGTTGTTCCCAACCTATGCGACCTGGCTGGGACACAATGACTTCCAGTCGCTGAGCGTCACCTACTCGGGTGGTGGCGTCACCGGGCAGGACGGCTATCTGAGCATCCCGCTCGTCATCGTCTTCCTGCTATGGGCGTTGAGGAGCGAGCGCGGGCGGGCGCTTGCACGCCTGCTGCTGATCGCTGCTGGAGTGACCTTTGTGGTGGCGCTGGGCGCGCACCTGCACATCGCTGGTTACCAGACGGTCACCCTGCCGCTCGACTGGACGAAGACGCTACCGCTATTCAACGACATCATTCCTTCCCGCATCGCACTGTTCACCACGTTGGCGATCTCCGTCGGTGTGGCCGCATGGTTGGCGATGCCTGTTGGGCGTGTGCTCGGCCGCTGGCTGGTGGTGCTGCTGGTTGCTGTGATGATCTTCCCCAATGTCACGGCCTCGCTGTACGGAATGTCTCCACGGAATCCGCGCTTCTTTTCCACTGGCATGTATCGGCATTACTTGAAGCCCGGGGAGACAGTGCTGGCCCTACCCTACGCATACAACGACGTGTCGGATCTCTGGCAGGCCGAGACAGGCTTCTATTTCTATATGCCCGAGGGTTATGTGGGGCAGGTCGTTCCACCAAGCTTTATCAGCCAGCTTGTCGTGGTCAGGATGTTGCAGAATACGCCGCCTGTGGCTTCTGAATTGGGAACCTTCATCCGTCAGCACTCTGTAAGCCACGTGGTTGTGGATCCTGCCCTTGCCGGTCCCTGGCCGGAAGTGCTGGCGCAGCTCGGTTTGCATGCTCGTGCGATCGGCGGGGTGCTCCTCTATGCCGTCCCTGGCGCCCCGGCTTGACCGGTCGATGACGATGCGACCGATCAGCCGAGGAGACACCGGGCTCGAGCGCCCTCTCGGCTGTCGTGTGCATTCCCGTCGCCGTGGCGGATGAGTGGACGCTGGCCGGTGTGCGAAGCGTTGCGGAGCACGTCGAGGACTTCCCCTGCGACGCTAGCAACGATGGGGAGTGACACCATCTATCCCCCTGGAGCATAGGTTGGCCGGCCGAAAAACTACTACGCACAACCCGTCGTGTCAGTGAGCACAGGTTGCGGGGCGGTCACGGGATCTGTACTAGGGGATGCAAGTGCGGTCATGCGAAAGGCTTGCAGGCCCTGCCCGTCGGCGCCGGTCTCTCGTAGAGTGAAGCGATGCCGCAGCAACGCGAAGGTGTACTGTTGGATCGGCAGCAGCTGACCTGCATCCTGTGGAGCCGTGCTGATGACGACGATCCCGCCCGGCTGCAACGTGCGTACGGCTGCTGCCACACGCCCGGGTCCCTGCGCCGACAGCGATTCCTGGCATGGCTGGCTCGACCCGACCGCATTTGCCGCACCGAGACGCAGGAGCGCCTCCGTCTCTACGCTCGGTGTCAGCAGGATCGTCAGGCCGCCATGCGTGGATCCGAGCGACGAGACGAAGGCGACGACGTGAGCAGCAGTTGGTTCGCTCACCGGGTTGTGCCATAGCGCACGCAGCTGGCTGCCGAGCGGCGGCTCGCTCCCCAGGACCGCGGCGAGTGCGGAGCCCGGGTATTTCAGGCCGATGTCTTCTCCCTCGCTTGCGACGATCATTGCGCCAAGGAAGATCGCTGTACCGCTCGCCACTGCCACCGCAATACGACTGTCGAATGTCAGGCGAATGATGCCGAGCCAGACGAACAATAACGCCACGGCCGGCGGTGAGATGTGGGTGAGGTTGTCGGGGTGAGCGCGGTCGAGGTAGTACGTGTAGACCAGTACTCCAAGCGCCGTCAGGCCGGCCACGGCGCGAAATGCGACTGCGCGCTCGCGCAGGAGCGCTGGCCGCGTGACTGCGAGCAGTGCGATGGCGATGGCCGAGACCGTATACATCGCTCCGAGTGCGAGACCTGCCGACCAAGGTTCGATCGGCAGCGCGCCCAATCCACCCGTGGTGTACAGGCGGATGTAGTCGAGATATGCGCCCCAGTTCGGCCAGGCGCCGGCAGCCACGCGCGTCAGCAGCGTGAACGCCAGCAGACCGAAGAGGCTTGCCGCGACCAGTTGCGCGATGCGGCGAACGGCCATTCGCAGGCGCTCGCGCCCGCTCGCCTCTACGACCGCGGCGTCCAGGCAGGCAAGCGCGCCCGCGGTTCCCAGGCAGTAGACGCCAGCCTCGCCGCTCCAGACAGCGGCGACGGCTACGGTCGCCAGCACCAACGCGTCGAATAGCCGCCTGTGGCGTGCCGTCCTCGCCGACGCGAGCGACCAGAGGATCACGAGCCACGGCAGACCAAATCGCAACACGCCGGTGCTCGGGTAGTAGGTGTAGTAGGCGGGTTCCTCGAAAACGTAGAGAGATACGGCGACAGCCAATCCAACCGTTGCGATGAGCAGCGATTCCGTGCTCCAGCGCAAGATGACGTAGATGACGGCCGACAGCAGCACCGTCAATAACGACAGCAACAGGATGAACGTGCCATAACCGATTGGCACGACGAGGAAGACTGCCGCCAGCGCGTCGATCATCCCGACGCCGTACTGCGAGAACGTGCTGACCAGCATCGCGTGTCCGTGGAGCACGTCGTTAGCTGGTCCGAGGAAGTAGTTGTTGTCGAGCGCCAAGCCGATATTCGGAAGCCCGAGGTTCGCCACCACAAGCGTGCAGGCGGCGAGGACGCCGACGTCGATCGCTCGGGTCCAAGCGCGCGATGGACCGCGGCGACCCCCGAACGCCCTAACCAGATCGAAGGTCGCAAGCCCGGCCGCCAGCGCAACGGCGACATCGACGACACTGAGCGTGGCGGTGGGAACGAACGGCGCCGTGGCAGCCGCAAGCAGTAGGGGCATTGTGGCAACCGCTGCGCTCGCCGGAAACCAGCGCGGCCAGGTCATAGGTACAAGTCGTGCCGAGAGCGCGATCGTGATGCGGGCCACAACGAGCGCGAGCAGCACGAAGAGCGATGTGTCGAGCGTGTTGGTCGCGGGGAGCGCGAGCAGACGCGCCAGGCACAGCACGCCAGCAGTCGCAGCAAGTGTCGCGAAGGCGAGGAGCTGCTGACGCTCGCCCGTCGCGCCCGCGCGCTCACGTCGCCATGCGAGTGTGACGCTCAGGGGCACGATGACGAGGATCGCGAGGAAGTAGCCTAGGCGTTCGATCGGCTTGGTCTGACCGAACAGCACGATCACCGCCGCGGCGGTGATCGCAAACATCGTCACGCCATCCGCAATCGCCCCGCTCAGCAGCGATGTGAGGCTCCCATCCACCTCGTCGGTAAGCGACGTGCGACGTGCGCTCACGATCAGTCCAGCGACGATCAGATCGCAGCCGATGATCAGCAGCGTTGCCTTCTTCCAGCCAAATGCGGATGATGCCGCAAGACCCAGCACATTGGCGGCGAGCGCCAGGACCACCGCCGCGCCGCCGATTGCAAACAGGCTAGCCGCAAGCCGTGGACGCTCGCCGAGCGCCGCAGCGAGCCTTTTCATCGGGCGCCGGAGACGAAGTCGTCTCTGTGGAGCCCCCACGGTCAAGTCCAGATCACGGATCGCAGTCTACAGGGCCGATGTGTCGGGCGGGTTATTCCCCCCGACAGGACGCTGACGCTCATTCGACTCGTCCGCTAACGCTTGAATCCTGGTCGTTTGCATGTAGACTGGTACTCGAGTGCGTGCTTTGCGGTCACACCTTCGCAGCAACGTTGTAGGCTACCTGGCCCTGTTCGTCGCCTTGGGCGGAACCTCCTATGCGACCGTGCACGGCACCTCAGATCGCGCCAGCGTAATCTACGGCTGTGTCCAGAAGAAGACCGGCATCCTGCGGATCGTTGCCGCCGGCAAGGCATGCAGATCTGGCGAGCAGGCTCTCGTCTGGAACCGGACGGGCGAGATGGGCGCAGAGGGTCCCGTTGGTCCCCAGGGGTCGAAAGGACTCCAGGGACTCCAGGGACCGACTGGCCCGACAGTAGGTGCAGCCAATGGGGAGAGTCCGCTCCCTGAACCGGACGGTACTGCGTCTCTTCGCGGCCCGACCACGATCACCACGCCGACGCCGGGAAGTATCTTTGCCATGGGACGGATGGAACTGGGTATGCGTTGTCCCACCGCGACAGGCTTCAATTGCTATTTCGTCGCTGGCCTATACGTCGATGGTACCCCGGTACCGGGAAGCAACTTTGGTGCCACCGTCCCCAACGGCAGCGAACAGATTTACGACCTCAACCTCTTCGGAGTGCTGTCCGGGGTACCAGCGGGAGCGCACGACGTGACGATTGGCTGGAAGGGGACATTGCCAAATAAGGCGAAAAGCTATTTTCAGTCCGAACTGAACTCGGCCGCGATCCTACTCGGAAGCTAGCCTACGGAGGGCGTGCTCTGACGGCCTGAAGTTTTTACTGCTCGCGAATGTACACTCGGCTGACCGCTCGTGCGAGTCTGGCCGTCTAGATTGGTCAAGGTGACGGTGACCACATAGCGTCCGGCGCGGCGCCAGCGATGCTGGCCACTGACCCTCAGTGCAGGTGCCGACCCACTATGGTCCCACTGCTCACCGTGCGTCGCCCCACGAGACGCTCGCAGGCACTTGCGCGGCGGTGAAGGAAGTAGAACCATGGCCACCACCCTTCATCGAGACTCGCCGCGCTGCTACAGGGTACCGTTGGCCCATTTTTCTTCTACGTTCACCCAATACGAAATCGCATTGTTGCTGCCGCTGATGTAGTAGATGAGGGTTTCACCGTTCCTAGAAGGCGTGTACTCTACGGTAGGGCTAGTACCAACTGAGACTTTGCCGCCGAGTTCACCGTTCGCCCATTTTCGTTCTACGTTCGCCCAGTACGTGACGGCGTCGTTACTGCTGTTAACGTAGTAGATGAGGGTTTCACCATTTCGTGAGGTCTTGTACTCCACGATCGGACTTGTACCACCTGCGATTTTGCCGCCGAGTTCGCCGTTCCCCCATTTTCCTCCTGCGTACACCCAGTACATGACCGCGTCGTTACTCCTGTTAACGTAGTAAACAAGGGTTTCACCGTTTGGCTTGTACTCCGCTATCGGGCTTGTGCCACTTGCGACTTTGCCGCCGAGTTCACCGTTCGCCCATTTTCCTTCTACGTTCGCCCAGTACATAACGGCGTCGTTACTGCTGTTGACGTAGTAGACGAGGGTTTCGCCGTTTCTAGAGGGCGTATACTCGAAGGTAGGGCTTGTACCAGCCGCAACTTTGCCGCCGAGTTCGCCGTTCCCCCATTTTCCTCCTGCATACACCCAGTACATGACCGCATTGTTACTGCTGTTGACGTAGTAAACAAGGGTTTCACCGTTTGGCTTGTACTCCGCTATCGGGCTTGTGCCAGCGGCGACTTTGCCGCCGAGTTCACCGTTCGCCCATTTTCCTTCTACGTTCGCCCAGTACATAACGGCGTCGTTACTGCTGTTGACGTAGTAGACGAGGGTTTCGCCGTTTCTAGAGGGCGTATACTCGAAGGTAGGGCTTGTACCAGCCGCAACTTTGCCGCCGAGTTCGCCGTTCCCCCATTTTCCTCCTGCATACACCCAGTACATGACCGCATTGTTACTGTTGTTGACGTAGTAGACGATGGTTTCGCCGTTTGGCTTGTACTCGACGGTAGGGCTGCTGCCAGGACCGGGTGTTGTAAACGCCTGGTCGCTGCCATAAGTAGCTCCGGCAATACTAGTCGCTACCACGCGGTAGTGGTACGTCGTATCGGCATTCAGGCCTGTGAGGGAGGCAGTTGCGGCGACGGAGTTCGTGCCGTATCCGGCGTCTGCGCCCGGCAGTTCCGGCATGGTGCGACCGTAGGCCGTTGTTTCACCGTACTGGAAGTAGTAGTGCGTTTCCGGGCCGTTAGGATTCACGGTGCCGTGTAGTTCAGCTCCAGTCAGTGAGATTCCCGTCGCCGCTTCCGTGGTCGCCGTGGGGAGGATCTGTGTGACTGACGGGACGCCCCAGAGGCTGCCCAAACCAGTGGGCCCGTCATAGCCGACGCCAGCTGTGCAGAGGTAGCTGCCGCCGCAGCTCCCATTGCTGCCGGATACGATGTCGTCCAGGACCCCGGTGCCGTTCTGGAGCGCCTCCAGATAGAGCGCCTCGGCCCCCGGCAACGATTTTGTGTAGGCGTTTGCGAGCGCCATTGCGCTTGCGACGATCGGGGTGGCGGCGCTCGTGCCGTCCCCGTACCCCCAATGTTCATTGTTTCCTTCCAATGGGTAGTAGCTGTCGTAGACGGAGACGGGTGTTTCGTTGCTGGCGACGGCTGCCACGTCGTTGGTAGTGCGATACGAACATGAGGGGCTGGCGGTCTGCCAGGAGGGCTTTGGCTGATATTTGCTGCAACCGCTACCGGTATAGGTCCAGGCGGTTTCTTCCCAGCCACGGGAGTTGGAGGCTTTGGTGAGTGTCGTGCCGCCGACGGCGATTACATAAGGGGACGACGCCGGGAACTTGACCTCGTAGCCCTGGTCTCCACCGGCCGCCGCGATCGGGGTGCCGGGGTGATCGACATACGAGTTATCTTCAGTATAAGAGCCGGTTTCCGGGAACGCCCAGCTATCGCTGATCTCCGTCGCCCCAAGTTTCGCGGCCTCGTTGTCGGACGCCAGCAGGCTGAGAGGTTCTTCGTTATTCGCCTCGACGAGGAGAATGTGGCAGTTGGAGCAGATCGCCGAGACCATGTCCAGGTCTAATGAGGTCTCGCCAATCCAGCGTTCGCTGAATTCTTGGCCATGTTCAGCGGTCCCACCTTCCTGATTGACCTTCCTGAAGCACCCGCTCCCACAGGCCGGAATCCCGTACTTTTCGCGGTAATGGTTCATATCTGTTTCGGCAGTGGCGTCGTCGTATGCGTCGATTACGGCGACGGTCTGCCCCGAGCCGTCCGCTTCCGATGCCGAGGTCAAGCCATAGGCCGAGCGAAGGTTCGCCGGAGAGAAGCCGCCCCCGAAGCCGCCGCCTTCGTAGGCGGGGCTCCCAGCCCCAGCGGCGCCGGCGCGCTGGGGGCCGCGGTCGGCCCGCTTCGGCGTCGGGACGATAATCATCTGGCACACGGGACGATCCTCGGTCGGCGGGCATGCGTAATAGGGTTCGGTCTTGGATGGAGTCAGGGATATTTTCGACCAATGAGCGCCGGCAGTCTGCGCCGAGGCGCTCATAAAAGCGATGCTCAGAGATAAGAGTGCCAAGCAGGTCGCGGCCCGACGGGCAGAATGTCGCCCGCCAACCAGATCGCGCCGAGCGACCGCCCATACCGCATCCATCCATTGATCTGACATCCCCTGCCTCCTCGTCGTATCGGCCCGGCATCGGGATGGCCCCTACCTTTCCAAAGAAATTCCCGTGCTGGCCTTTTGACTGGCGATATGCCGCAGGGCACTTCTATCCGACTGATGTGATGCCGGTCAAGCCTAGATAAACATAAAATATCGTGGCTAAGATCATTCAGTGGATGAGCTATTTCAACTGGAAGAGGTCAAGGTCAAGGCTGCGAGAGAGAGGCATGCCGGCATAGCGGCGCCCCCGCAAGAAGGGCATCCCAGCTCAGTAGCCCCGAAGATCTGCGGATAGGTGGCTGGCCGCAAGTGCGCTCTCCAGGCCGGCGCGGTTGCGCAGATGGTCGGCTGCCTCTGTGGCGGTGGCGCCGATGATCAGCCCATATAGCCCCAAGGCGTCCTTCAGCATGAGATATACCGGCTCGATCTCGCCGGGCTGCTCGTCCGCCATGCCGCTGCTACTGGGGAGCGTCGGGGTCGTGCTCGGCGAGGATTTGCAGCGCCTCGCCGTGTTCGGCGACGACACGCTCTCCGATGCCGCGGATGCGCTCGCGGACCTTCTCGGTGGACATGATCCGCAGCTCGCCTCCAGGCAGCCCCTCCACGAGCACCGAGGAGCCCGGGGCATAGCCCTGGGACTCGAACTCCCTGGGGATCGAGATCACGTTGCTGTTGCCGACACGGCGAACCTTCACGACCTTCATACCGACTAGTATATACATGGATAGCCAGCCACGCGGGGCCGGTATCCCTGAGGCCGAGTAACACGCTTCCAAAAGTCCAGGGAGCAATACCATTGTGGCTCAGCGCCCGCTGCTACTCTGCCACCGGGATGCGTCGCAGATTTCGTGTCCTCACCATCGGTGCCTGCGACGAGCCGTGCAGCGAGGAACCATGCGCTGCCGCCGTCCCGGCCTGCGACAGTTCGAGCTGACGGCCGATGAGCGGGCGTACCTGCGCGGACATTGGAAGATCATCTCCGCGGTCACGGAGGTGCTGAGGACGAGCGCAACGTCCGCCTGGCGGTGCTCTGTGCTGGTCTTTTTGACTGGCGAAAACGCGCAGGGCATTTCTATCGACCGGCGTGGCAGCGGTCAAGGGTTGATAGGCGAAAGCTTTCTGCTGTCGGTGAACGCTACGCTCCAGTGGTGCCCAAGAAGACCGCCCATGAGACTGCCGTCGATGCGCTGCTGTCTGAGGCCGAGCGTGCCGAGTACGTCCGGCGAGTGCAGGCCCTGCAGTCGCGCAATGCGCTGCTGACGGATGCTCGGGGCGACCCGGGAGGGCGCAGGGCATGACCAAGCGCGCTCTGGCCACGCGGCGGATCAGGACCGGTAGGTCCGCAGTGTTTGGGCGAAATTGGGTGCGGTCGTGGCGAGGCGGTCGAGGAGTTCGTCGACGGTCATGGGCGGTCGGGTGAGAGCTGTGGCTTGCCGCTCAACTGCGCCGAGAACCGTGTCGGGGTCGACACTGTAGAGGTCGAGCAGGAAGGCGTCAGGATGCAAGGGTTCGACTGCGAACGGTCCATAGGCGTCGCTCGGGAAGTGCTTGAGGTTGAGCGTGACTATGACCTGGGCGTTGACGGCTACGGCGGCGGCGAGTACGTGGCGGTCCTTGGGGTCGTTGGCCATCACCGGCTCCAGGCGTGTGATCGCCTGCTCGGGCACGGTGGCGGTGTCGAATGCTCGGCGCATAGCATCGAGGAGTCTCTTCGTCTGTGTGTCGGTGGCGCCGCGCTTGGCGGTGAGGTTACGTGCTACCTCGTCGAGGATGCGCTCACTCCAGCGAGGGTCGTACAACCCGATCTCGGCGATACGCAGCAGCGTGTCGCGCAGCGGGAGGGGGTAGAGGACGCTGGCATCAAGGATCGCGATGAGGGCCATTCGCGCCAGGATATGGGCGCTGGGGGATGGCGCCGATGCGCGTGGGCGCCGGTATCTACCGGTAGCCGCCGGGTAGTTCCTCGGAGATCCGGGTGAGCTCGTCGAGCTTTTCGCGGCGTGTAGTCTCGCGCTGCTCTCCGTAGGCGAATAGGTCCTCTATCCGTATGCGCCGGTGGGTACCGACCTTGTGGTGGGGGATGGCGCCCTGGTCGAGCAGCTTGATCAGATGGGGACGGGAGACGTGCAGCAGGTCGGCTGCTTCCTGGGTGGTGAGTTCTTTGCCGTGTGGGACGAGCGTGATGGTGTGACCCTGGGTCATGCTCCGCACGACCAGCTTCAGCGCGTGGAACACCGACTCTGGGATCTCCGTCGTCTCGCCGTCGGGGTCGACGAGTCGTGCGACTCGGTGCCGGCGGAATATCTCGTCGATCTGGTGGCGCAGCTGCTCCAGCGCCCGCTTCTCCTCGGGCGCTGCTTGAACTACGTTGTCGCGTGGCTGATGAGTGGTTGTAGACATCACGGCGCTCCTACCGGCTAGGCTCGCCTGACTCTAGCAGCTAACCGCAACAGACGCAACACCTGCTCGAGTCGGATAGCGTCAGCTCTTGGCGCCGCGCTGGAACGGTTTGGGTCGCGTCCCGTGAGCCGGGGGAATTGAGGTTGCGGGCGTAGCCTCGGCTTTGACCCTGAACAAGTCGAAGATGGAGGTACGCCCGCATGGAGAAGGTAGCCCCGAGTGAGAGGTTTCGCCAAGAGCTGGATGAGGTCCTGGCCGGTGTCGGTCAGGAGCAGGACCCGGTAGAGGTGGTCGGTCGTCTGGGAGCCCGTTTGATCTTGCAGCAGGCGTTGGAGGACGAGGTCACGGAGTTCCTCGGCCGCCGGCGCTACCAGCGCGCTGAGGAGACGGTCAGTCACCGCAACGGGCATGAACCGAGGACGATCAAGACGACGAGCGGCTCGCTGAGCGTGGAGCGCCCGCGGGTCCGCAACGCAGGCAAGCTGGGGTTCGAGAGTCGGGTTCTCGGCAAGGGCGTGACCCGCACGCACGCGCTGGAGTCGCTGGTGATCAGCAGCTTCCTGCGGGGCCTCTCTACGCGGGACGTAGAGGCGGCGTTGGAGGAGGTCTTCGAGGAGCCGATCGCGTCCAAGAGCACGGTCTCGCGGATCTGTGAAGACACCCGCGAGCGATACCGCCGCTGGTGCGAGCGGCGCCTTGAGGAGCACGACATCGTCTACTTGTTCCTCGACGCGATTTACCTGAAGATGCGCCCAGAGGATCAGCCCGCGGAGGGTGTCCTGGTGTGCTGAGGCATCACCCTGGAGGGCCGGAAGGTTCTGCTCGGGCTGGCGCTGGGGAGCCGTGAGAGCTACGAGGCCTGGCTCGCGTTCGCGCGGGACATGATCGCCCGGGGGGTGTGTCAGAAGGTCTGTGTAAGGCATGAGCGAATTGGAGCGTCATGTCTACACGAACGCAGGACCACATCGAGTCAGAGCAGGAGCTGGTGTTCCCCGGCGGGGTGCCGCGCCGCGGACCCCCCCAGGCCGGCGCCGGCGCGCGGGTCTCCTCCCGGGAGCTCGTCGACCAAGCCCTTGATCGGGCCGGGTCCGGTCTGCCGGTCGGCGAGCTGCCCGAGGAGGTCCGTGAGCAGCTGACCGAAGAGCTGATCGACGAGCTGCTGGCGGGTAAGCGTGGGGAGCAGGAGATCCTCGGCCGGGGTGGGCTGCTGGGCGATCTGACGCGGCGTCTGGTTGAGCGCGCGATGGACGCCGAGCTGGCCGAGCACCTGGGCTACCAGGCCGGCCAGGCCCCGCCGGGCGGGGTGGGTAACGCGCGTAACGGCGGGACCCCGAAGACGCTGCTGACCGACCACGGGCCGGTGAGGATCGAGCGTCCGCGTGATCGCAAGGGCACGTACCGGCCGCAGATCGTCCGTAACGGCCAGCGGCGCTTGGCGGGCTTGGACGAGAAGATCATCGCGCTCTACGCCGGCGGGATGACGACCCGGGAGATCGAGACCTACATCACCGATCTCTACGGGCCCGGTGTGAGCCGCGACACCGTCAGCCGTGTCACCGCCGCGGTCCTGGAGGACGCGAAGGCGTGGCAAACCCGGCCCTTGGAGGCGGTCTACCCGATCCTCTACCTCGACGCGCTGATCGTCAAGATCCGTGACGGGCAGGCCATCAGGAACTTCGCGTGCTACCTCGCGATCGGCGTGAACACCGACGGCGAGCGCGACGTGCTCGGCATGTGGTTTCAACGCACCGAGGGCGCCAAGTTCTGGATGCAGGTCCTGACCGAGCTCAAGCAGCGCGGCGTGCAGGACGTCCTGGTCTGCTGCGTGGACGGCCTCACCGGGTTCCCCGAGGCGATCGAGGCCGTCTACCCCCACACCTGGGTGCAGACATGTCTTGTCCACCAGGTCCGATCGAGCCTGCGGTTCGTTCCCTACAAGGACAAGAAGAAGGTCGCCGCGGACCTCAAGCGGATCTACACCGCCGTCGACCGCGACCACGCCGAGACCGAGCTCGAGCGCTTCGCCGAGACCTGGGACGAGCGCTACCCGATGATCTCCGCCAGCTGGATCGAGCACTGGGAGCAGATCGTGCCGTTCCTCGCGTTCCCCCCGGACGTCCGCCGCGTCGTCTACACCACGAACACGATCGAGGCGCTCAACCGCCAGATCCGCAAGATCATCAAGACCCGCGGGAGCTTCCCCAACGAGGACTCGGCCCGCAAGCTGCTCTACCTCGCCATCACCCGCGCCCAGCGCAAGTG
The DNA here is from genome assembly GCA_963831945.1 of uncultured Solirubrobacterales bacterium. GTDB lineage: Bacteria > Actinomycetota > Thermoleophilia > Solirubrobacterales > Solirubrobacteraceae > Palsa-744. The sequence continues at coordinate 1,770,017 of CAWHSC010000003.1, forward strand.
GCGGCACACCTACAACTGGAGCGCAGCACTCGCCGCCTTCCGCATCCACTTCGGCGACCGGCTCCCCGACACCGCAATCTGACCCTCACACATTCACACCACCAGAGGTACCTGTTACACTAACCCACAGCGCTTACACAGAAAAGTCTGACGCCCTCCTGACGCTCGCCCGTCGCGCCCGCGCGCTCACGTCGCCATGCGAGCGTGACGCTCAGAGGCACGATGACGAGGATCGCGAGGAAGTAAGCCAGGCGTTCGATCGGCTTGGTCTGACCGAACAGCACGATCACCGCGGTGGCGCTGATCGCAAACATCATCACGCCGTCCGCAATCGCTCCGCTCAGTAGCGATGCGAGGCTCCCATCCACCTCGTCGGTAAGCGACGTGCGACGTGCGCTCACGATCAGTCCGGCGACGAACAGATCGCAGCCGATGATCAGCAGCGTTGCCTTCTTCCAGCCGAACGCGGAGGATGCCGCAAGACCCAGCACATTGGCGGCGAGTGCCAGGACCACCGTCGCGCCGCCGATTGCAAACAGGCTAGCCGCAAGTCGTGGACGCTCGCCGAGCGCCGCAGCGAGCCTTTTCATCGGGTGCCGGAGACGAAGTCGTCTCTGTGGAGCCCCCACAGTCAAGTACAGATCACGGATCGTAGTCTACAGAGCTCGAGGTGTCGTGCGGCTCATTCTCCCGGGAGGGTTGGAATGTGTCGCCGCTCCCGTACAGCGGGCAGCCATGAATGTTCGCCAGGCTCGGGTCAGAGCCACCACACATCCTACAGAGTACCGTTGTACCAGGCTCCCTGAGTCGTGTTCAGCCAGTACCAGACACTGCTTTCGGTGCCGTCAACGTAGTAAACGAGGGTTTCGCCGTTTGGCTTGTACTCGACAATCGGGCTAGTGTTAGCCGCCGCATGAGCTTCGCTACCAAGTGTACCGCCGGACCATTTTTCTTCCGAATAGTTTAGGAAGTACCAGATACTGTCATTTTCACGGTTGACGTAGTAGACGAGGCTTTGACCGTCAGCCTTGTACTCCGCGACAGGACTGCTACCAGCCGCTGCTTCGCCTCCCAGTTTGTGTTTTTCCCACGCTCCCGCTGGGGTGTTCTGCAAGTACCAGATACTACCACCACTGCCGTCGACGTAGTAGACAAGGGTTTCGCCGTTTGGCTTGTACTCGACGGTCGGGCTGGTACTAGCCGCCACTTCCCCACTTGCGAGTTCGCCATTCGACCATTTTTCTTCCGAGTAGTTTAGGAAGTACCAGACACTGTTATTTTTGCGGTTGATGTAGTAGACGAGGCTTTGACCGTTAGCCTTGTACTCCGCGACAGGACTGCTACCAGCAGCGGCTTCGCCTCCCAGTTTGTGTTTTTCCCACGCTCCCGCTGGGGTGTTCTGCAAGTACCAGATACTGTTATCACTGCGATTGACATAGTAGACGAGGGTTTCGCCGTTTGGCTTGTACTCAACGGTCGGACTGGTGTTAGCCGCCACTTCCCCACCTAGTTCGCCTTTCGACCACTCGCCTTCTGAGTAGTTGAGGAAGTCCCAGATACTGTTGGTGCTGCGGTTGACGTAGTAGACGAGGCTTTGACCATTAGTCTTGTACTCGGCGACAGGGCTAGAGCTAGCCGCGACTTCACCACCGAGAGGGCCGCTGAACCACACTTCTCCCACGTTGAGCCAGTATCGAATGCTGTTATCGCTGCTGTTGACGTAGTAGACGAGACTTTCCCCGTTGGGCTTGTACTCCACCGACGGGGTGCTGTTAGCTGCGACACGGCCACCAAAACTAGTGTCATACCAGCTTTCCCCGATATTGTGCCAGTATAATACGGTGTTGTCGCTACTATTTACATAGTATACCCATTGTTCGCCATTGGTGCCCGCTTCAGCCAGCGCGATAGGGCTTGTGTTTGCCGCGACATGACCCCCAAGGACCCCGTTGTGCCAGGCTCCCTGAATCGTGTTGAGCCAGTATGAGATTGTGTTTTCGCTGTTAAACATAGGAGACGAGAGTTTCACCGTGTGGCTTGTAGTCGACGGTCGGGCTCGTGTTAGCCGCCGCGTGGTCTTCGCTACCGAGGGTGTTGCCGGACCATTTTTCTTCCGAGTAGTTGAGGAAATACCAGATACTTTTGTCACTGCTGTTGACGAAATAGACGAGACTTTGCCCGTCAGGCTTGTACTCGGCGACAGGACTGCTACCAGCCGCTGCTTCGCCTCCCAGTTTGTGTTTTTCCCAGGCTCCCGCGATGGTGTTCTGCAAGTACCGGATACTGCTGTCACTCCGGTTGACGTAGTAGACGAGACTTTCGCCATTTGGCTTGTACTCTACTGTCGGGCTAGAGTTAGCCGCCACTTCCCCACTTTCGAGTTCGCCATTCGACCATTTTTCTTCTGAGTAGTTGAGGAAGTACCAGACGCTGTTATTACTGCTGTTAACATAATAGACTAGAGTTTGACCGTCTGACTTGTACTCTGCGGTCGGGTTCGTTTTGGCCGCGGCATGGCCACCGAGGCTCTTATTTAGCCAGCCATTGCCTGGAGTCCACAACCAATACCAGATGGCACCGTCGGTGCCCTGGTAGAAAACCCACTGGTCGCCTGTGTTAACGTTGCGGATAACGGTGGGGAGCGTACCGGATGCAATAGGCTTGCCGCCCAACCTGTGATAGGTCGTTCCCGACGGGGTAGATTCCCAGTATGAAATGGTTCCTCTACCGTTTACAAAGTATACCCACTGGTCTCCGGAGACCGGATCGCGTACCGCCCAGCGAGAGCTAACTTCGTTAGGTGTCGCGAACCTGTCGTCTGACCCGTAGCTTGTTCCCCACACGTTGCTGGCAACCAGTCGGTAATGATAAAGCACGCCCGGTTCCAGGCTCGTGATGGTGGCGCTCCCCGGAACGGATTCTTTGCCAGAGCCAGCGCCTTCTTCACGGGTGGACGAGCCGTAGGAGGTGGTCGTGCCATATTGAAAATAGTAATGCGTTTCCGCTTCGTGAGGGTTAAATATGTCCGTGCAGCACGGCACCTGTCTCAGTAACGCCTGTCGCTGGTTCAGTGGTCACCGTAGGTGGACTTGGAGTCGTCAATGTCCGGTCTTCCCCGTAGCTCGTACCAGCCGGACTGGAGGCGACGATACGATAGTGGTAAGTAGTCTCAGGCTTGAGGCCGGCAATGGTCGCATGTACTGGCGTGCTGCTCACTCCAAACCCGAGGTCACTTTCGGGCGTCGATGACCCATAGGCTGTGGTTTCACCGTACTGGAAGTAATAGTGCGTTTCAGGCCCGTTTGGGTTGACGGCACCGTGCAGTTCGGCCCCAGTCGTAGAGATGCCTGTCGCCGCTTCCGTGGTCGCCGTGGGGAGGGTCTGTGTGACTGACGGGACGCCCCAGAGGCTGCCCAAGCCAGTTGGCCCGTCATAGCCGACGCCAGCTGTGCAGAGGTAGCTGCCGCCGCAGCTCCCATTGCTGCCGGATACGATGTCGTCCAGGACCCCGGTGCCGTTCTGGAGCGCCTCCAGGTAGAGCGCCTCGGCCCCCGGCAACGATTTCGTGTAGGCATTCGCGAGCGCCATTGTGCTTGCGACGATCGGGGTGGCGGCGCTCGTCCCATCCCCATACCCCCAATGTTCTCCGTTTCCTTCCAATGGGTAGTAGCTGTCGTAGACGGAGACGGGTGTTTCGTTGCTGGCGACGGCTGCCACGTCGTTGGTAGTGCGATACGAACATGAGGGACTGGCGGTCTGCCAAGAGGGCTTCGGCTGATATTTGCTGCAGCCGCTACCGGTATAGAGCCAGGCGGTTTCTTCCCAGCCACGGGAGTTGGACGCTTTGGTGAGTGTCGTGCCGCCGACGGCGATTACATAAGGGGACGCCGCCGGGAACTTCACCTCGTAGCCCTGGTCGCCTCCGGCTGCCGCGATCGGGATACCAGGGTGATCGACATACGAGTTATCTTCAGTATAAGAGCCGGTTTCCGGGAACGCCCAGCTATCGCTGATCTCCGTCGCCCCGAGTTTCGCGGCCTCGTTGTCGGACGCTAGCAGGCTGAGAGGTTCTTCGTTATTCGCCTCGACAAGGAGAATGTGGCAGTTGGGGCAGATCGCCGAGACCATGTCCAGGTCCAATGAGGTCTCGCCAATCCAGCGTTCGCTGAATTCTTGGCCGTGTTCAGCGGTCCCGCCTTCCTGATTGACCTTTCTGAAGCACCCGCTCCCGCAGGCCGGAATCCCGTACTTTTCGCGGTAGTGGTTCATATCTGTTTCGGCAGTGGCGTCGTCGTATGCGTCGATGACGGCGATGGTCTGCCCCGAGCCGTCCGCTTCCGATGCCGAGGTCAAGCCATAGGCGGAACGAAGGTTCGCCGGAGAGAAGCCACCCCCGAAGCCACCGCCTTCATAGGCGGGGCTCCCAGCCCCAGCGGCACCGGCGCGCTGGGGACCGCGGTCGGCCCGCTTCGGCGTCGGGACGATAATCATCTGGCACACGGGACGATCCTCGGTCGGCGGGCATGCGTAATAGGGTTCGGTCTTGGATGGAGTCAGGGATATTTTCGACCAATGAGCGCCGGCAGTCTGCGCCGAGGCGCTCATAAAAGCGATGCTCAGAGATAAGAGTGCCAAGCAGGTCGCGGCCCGACCGGCAGAATGTCGCCCGCCAACCAGATCACGCCGAGCGACCGCCCATACCGCATCCATCCACTGATCTGACATCCCCTGCCTCCTCGTCGTATCGGCCCGGCATCGGGATGGCCCCTACCTTTCCAAAGAAATTCCCGTGCTGGCCTTTTGACTGGCGATATGCCGCAGGGCACTTCTATCCGACTGATGTGATGCCGGTCAAGCCTAGATAAACATAAAATATCGCGGCTAAGGTCATCAGTGGATGCGACCTATCAACTAAAAAGACCAAAGGTCAAGGCTCGTTCAGGCGAGCGCATTGCAGGCTGCGCAGCTCGTCGTTCATCGAGGGGGGCGCCCGAACGCTCGGCGCCCAGCGGGTCTCGCCGGCTCTCTATGCGTGCACTACGACCGACGGGCGCTATCGGCCTCGACCGTCGGGATCGAGCGAGCGGCGGCCTCGACCTCTGAGCCGACCGGCTCGCGCGGGCGAGAGAAGCGGCGCGTGGAGACGCCGGCGAGCATCTGCTCGAGCACGAGCCGGCTGAGCGGGTCACGATCGGCGAAGTGCTCGAAGTGCTGATAGGTGGCAAGCGGGACCTCGGCTTCGCCGTCGGCTGAGCGCACGCGCGGACACCGTCACGACCTTCACAGCGGGTACGGTCCTCATGGCGGTTCTCCTGTCTCTTGGACTGATTTCGCACTCGCCACGCTCCCAACAGGAGCGGACGAGGCGGGAGGACCGCCAACTACGAAGTTCTACGGGCTACGGGACAAGCTCGGGTTCCCGCGCTCATCGAACTGCGGTATCATAGCGCAACGATATCATTGGGTTAGCCTGCTGAGTGCTCTCGAGGGGTCCGCATCGCTTGGCATCCTCGGGTGGATGGACCAGTCCAGGCATCCGAGCTATAACCGAATGTTGTGGACGGCGTTGAGGGGAGAGGCGGCGTACCTTCCCGGTTGTTGAAGACCGAAGCCGGTGATGGCCGGCAGGAAGGCACGCCGATGACGAATGTTCGCACGCTCCCCGTCGGGGAGGGCAACGAGGAGATCACGCTCGCGCTCGATGAGCTCGCGCGGGAGGGCGCGCGGCGGATGATTGCCGCCGCGCTGAGGGCGGAGGCTGACGAGTACGTCGAGCGGTTCAGCGATGAGCTGGACGGCGACGGGCACAGGGAGGTGGTCCGCAACGGTCGCGCGCGGGAGAGGAAGGTGACGGTCGGGTCGGGCACGATCGGGGTCCGGGCGCCGAGGGTCAACGACAAGCGCGTCGATGAGGAGGGTGAGCGTAAGCGGTTCAGTTCGCGGATCTTGCCCGCCTATGCGCGGCGCTCACCGAAGGTCGGGGAGGTGATCCCGATCCTGTACTTGCGTGGCCTGTCGACCGGTGATTTCCGTCCAGCGCTTGAGGGCCTGCTCGGCGAGGACGCCGCGGGGCTGTCTGCGACGTCGGTCAGTCGGTTGTGTAAGGAGTGGGAGGCTCACCACGACCGGTTTCGTCAGCGGCTGTTGAGCTTCAGCCGCTATGCGTACCTGTTCATGGACGGGATCCATGTCCGGGTTCGCCTCGGCGAGGATCCCAAGGTGTGCCTGCTGATCGTGATCGGCGTCCGCGAGGACGGCGTCAAGGAGTTGCTCGCGGTCGAGGATGGCTACCGCGAGTCGACCGAGAGCTGGGCTGGCGTGTTCCGCGATCTGAAGCGTCGTGGCATGAACGAGCCCAAGCTCGTCGTCGGCGATGGCGCCCTGGGCGCGTGGGCGGCACTCAGGGACGTGTTCCCCGGCGCGGTCGAGCAGCGCTGCTGGTTTCATGCAGCGGGGAACGTGATCGACGCTCTCCCCAAGCGCCTGCAACCGCGCGCGAAGGGACTGCTGGGCGAGATCATCGAGGCCTCGACCCGCAAGGACGCCAAGCACGCACTCGAGGTGTTCCGTGAAGAGTACGGCGCAAAGTACCCCAAGGCGCTGGCGAAGCTCGACCGCGACTGGACACCGCTGACGGCGTTCTACGACTACCCCGCCGAGCACTGGCGGCACCTGCGGACTACCAACCCGATCGAGAGCTCATTCGCGACCGTCCGCCTGCGAACCCGCGTCACCAAGGGCGCTGGCTCGAAGACCGCTGCACTCGCGATGGCCTACAAGCTGCTCGAGTCAGCGCAGGGGCGCTGGCGCCGGTTCAACGGCCACGAGCTCGTCGCCGAAGTACTCGACGGCGTGAAGTTCAAGGACGGCATCAAGGCAACAGACGACGAGAACCAAGACAACCAGACGACAGACGAGAGGGTCGCCGCCTGATCATCCTTCGTCGCCAAATCCACAACATTTGACAATTGCTCCAGGCATCCGCGTTATCGGGACAACGAGGGCTCGCGCTTCTATAAGGCGGTCCGTCTGTCGCCGGAGGAGACCTGGCGGGCTCTCGGGGACGAGCTGGGACGTGTTCTCATGGATGCCCGGCGAGTCTTCTGGCGGGGTCGGCTGGAGATGACGCCTGAGCGAGTTCGCTGGTGGCATGGGGCGATCTTCGCTCGCCATTTCCCCTACGATGGTGGGCGCTTTCGCCAAGAGCGCGCGTACTTCGGGGTAGTGATCGCAGATGGTGGGATGCGCCAGATCGAGGGAAGCTCGCCCGACACTCTGCGCCGGGATCTTGCGGAGGTCTGCGTCTCGTTCAACGGCGGCGTTGAGCAACTCAGGAAACGGAACGCCAGTCTTCTGGAGCAGACTCGCGTGGCGGGCGCTCTGTATGCGGGCATACTGCGCGTGCATCCCTTTGCCGACGGGAACCACCGCACCGGCTTCGTCGCGCTCTCAGCCGCACTATGGTCATCGGGACTACCCGCCGTCGAATTCGCTCAGGACCGGGACATGACCGACCACGACGAGACCGTCGCGCCGGCACTCTTCTCGCCCGACGGAGACATCGAGCCGTTCGCGCGGCTCCTCGCGACGCGCATCGAACACGCGAGGAAGCCCGCGACATGAGATATCCTCAGGGCATGGAGAATGGCCTGCATCGCTCGAATGGGACGCATGACGTGGCGCAGATCGTCAGCGGGGATCGACTCGTGGAGGCGACCCCCGAGGCCGTCCGCGAGTTGGCCGAAAGCGCGATGCTGCTCTCTCAGGGCGCCCGTCGCGCGATAGAGATGAAGCGCGACGCTGACAACGGAAGCACGGAGCGAGCGGCATCCGCTGGCGTAGCAGCGGCCGAAGCGCCTCCCGCCTGACCCGGCCAGCGCCGAATCAACCGATCCCGACTGCTGGAACGACTATAACGTATGGTTTGCGCACAGCCAAGTTTCGCCCGCGAAGCCGCCGGATGGGAGATGGACCCTGTCCCGGGCTGCCCGTGATAGCCGCTCTGTGGCACGTGGGGGCCCAAAAGTACCTGGTCACCGCTTTCCGGGGCCGGAGGTTCTTAAAGGTAAAACGGCGTTCGTGCACTGCACTACGACCGACGAGGCGCTATCGGCCTCGACCGTCGGGATCAGAGAACGTCAGGTCTTGGCGCCGCGCTGGAACGGTTTGCGCAGCCAGGCGATGAAGAGCGGGACCGAAAACAGTTCGGGCAGCATGAGCGGCTCGATGTGGAGCGTCTCCTCCTCGCCGGTATCGGGGTCGATCCGTATGAGACGTGTGGCTATCGATGGCGGCTGGCTGTCGTTGGGTCGCTTCATGCTGCTCATTGTACTACATCAGCTCGAGAGCGATTGCGAGCACGAGCAGGGTCACCGCTCCAACCAGCAGCGGGTCTTTGCGCGCGATGGCTCGTTCGTTGGAAAGCGATTCCGAGGCCAGATCTTCGAGCAGCCACTCTTCGATGGTCTCGTCGTTGCCGATGCGGGCCTCGAGCAGGCCCACCACGGGTGGCCCGATTTGGGCTGCCCCCGGGAGTAGCAGGACGCGCATGGCCAGGCCGAGGGCCAGGGCGAGGAGGAGCAGCACGAGCGTCTCGATCCAGAGGTAGTGGGCGGATCTGGTGTCCACGACGATCGCGGCGATGGCCGCGCAGACGCCCACGACGCCGAGCGCACCGAGGTCGAACGTGTCGGAGCGGGCCACCTGTGTCTGGAGCTGACTCTCGGCCAGTGAACGCAGGCTGTTGGCGAGTCGCGGCGTGATCGCTCTTGCAGGCATGTCGAGAACGCTATGCAGTGACGGCGATGGAACTCTCGGCGGTGACCCGGATCGCCCGTGTTTTCGGGCCTCGTGGCGCGAAACCTGGCGCGAATTGGTCCTTGTGCCTCTATTTGGAACGCTGCAAAGGCGGTGCTCGTTGCTCTGACAGCAGCCGGGCGATCTCCTCGCCGTGCGTGGTGAGCTGCCATGCGTTGCGCTTGCCGATGCCCTCGGAGCGTTTGGTCGCGAGGTTCTCGCGGGCGAGGGACGCCAGCAGCCGCGACATCTGCGATTGGTCGGTGATGCCGATGCCCGTGGCGATCTCGCGGTTGCTTGAGTCTGGGTGTTCGGCGAGGAAGAGTAGGCATTGACGCGCGCGGTGGGCCTTGTTGGGTATCGCGGGATGTATCGCGCCGAGTCCCAGATTCAGTACGGGCGCTTGCGTCAATGGTGCCCAGCGGGGGTCTCCCGCTGCGATCTCGCGTGCGAGCTGTGCTCCCATTTCGATTTCCCGCGCGAGATCATGCGTATCCAGATAGGGCGCCGTGACGAGGCCCATAATGGGGCTGAGGAGATCGATCAGCGGCGTGGGTTCCTTGGTGAGCAGGTGGGTGTGGATGAGCCCGAGGACGGACGCGATGATGCCGGCGAGGATCAATGGCTTGGGCCGCTCCTCGCGCGGTGTCGGCCAGAAGCGCTCGACGATCATCGACCTGAGCAGCGCGAGGTTATGCGCGCGCCGTTCGAGCGCCCAGGAGCCGGCCGCCAGCGCATCGACAAACCAGATCCGCGCCAGCAGAGGCTCGGAGTCGAAGAGCACAAGCAGCGACGCCAATGCGGCCCGCGCCCCGTCCTGCCAGCGGTCCTCTCGCTCGAACGCGTCCGCGATCAGCTCTTTGGCGCGTTCGGACCCCAGATCCAGCAGCGTCGTAAAGCAGTCCTGCAGATCCCCGAAGTATTCGTAGAACGTGCCGGTGGACACTCCGGCCCGCGAGGTCACCTGCGTCACTTTGGTACGCGCGTACCCGCGCTCAGTGACGATCTCCGCCGTCGCATAGAGGATCCGTGCGCGCTGCATCCCTTGTTCCTGTTCGCGGTGAAGATATGGGTGGTCGTGGACCTTCGCGTAGACGAGCGTTCTCGTCAGGCGATCGGGTCCGGGGCCGGAAGCATATACCGAGCCCCGGTTCATACATCAGGAGGCGACCGGGTATGGGGACGAGCGCCCCGAGCGGAAGTGCTGGAGCCCGCGTGGGGCGATCCGCCAATCGCGCATGAGATGCAGCGAGCAGAACCTATCGGCCGATTCGCCGGAGAGTCGGTAGTCAGCGGCTGCGCATCCGTCGCGCGCGAGAGCCTCTTGCCTGGAGTCCACGACCTGTTGTACGTCTGCGCGTAATTTTCGGTAGTCCTCTTCGCCGGTGGGGGTCCGCCAGACCTCGAACGACGGCCGGCTGGACTTACGCCCGCTCACCGCGCTTCATCTGTCTGACGGACTCGCGGAAGCGGTCGTCTTCCTGGAGCTCTTCCCACTCCAGCCTGCTCATCACGGCGGCCATCAGATCCCGACTCTTGCCCGCCTCGCGCAGTTCGCGCACGATCTCGCGCGTCCGAGCCAGGCTCTCCAGCCCGACCCTTTGGGGAGAGCCTTCGAAGTCCTCCAGAATGCCTGCCCGTACCCAGTCGCGGACCGTCGGGTTTGAGACGCCGAGTACCCGTTCGGCATACCTGAGGGTCACGGGATCGCTCACACGGACCGTCCTCCACGCGAAGTCATCGAGCTCTGCGGCAGTCTCGGGGTCCCCGCGCCCGGCAGCACGCCGGGCCAACCGCCGGGTCTCGTCGAAAGCCATCAACGTCTCCCCTGCTCATGCTACAGTATGTGTATGCCACTTGAGCATCGCTTGCAGATCCTGCTCGACGACGAGCGTCATCAGCGCATCATGAAGGCGGCGCGTGAACGCGGCGTGTCCGTGGCGACCGTGGTGCGCGAGGCGATCGACCGTGGCGTGAGCAATCCCGATGTGCGACGCAAGGCGGCTGGCCGACGAGTGCTCGCCGCGGCGGACATGCCGGTGCCCGACATGGCTGAGCTGCGCAGCGAGCTGGATGAACTGCATGAGCGCCGCGCGTGATCGTCCTCGACACGACGGTGCTGCTGTATGCCAAGGGCGCCGATCACCCGCTGCGCGATCCCGCGAGACGTTTGATTGCCGCAGTTACCGACGGAGAGATCGAGGCGACGACCACCGCGGAGGTGATCCAAGAGTTCGTGCACGTGCGCGCCAGACGTCGCGGGCGCACGGAGGCAGTCACGCTGGGCGAGGACTACGCGGAGCTCCTGTCCCCTCTCGTGACGGTCACCGCCGAGCAACTGCACCGCGGCCTGGAGATCTTCACTCGCTGCGAGCGACTGGGAGCCTTCGATGCCGTACTGGCAGCCGCAGCCTTAAGCATTGAGGCTGACGCACTCGTCTCGGCGGATACCGCCTTTGGCACCGTCCCGGCGCTGACTCACGTCAACCCCAATGAGCAAGGTGTCGCCGAGTTGCTATCCGAGTAGCCTGGTGAAGCTCCGGCTGCCGAGCCGCAGTGACCGTTACATTCTACGCACCCTCTTCGGGGTGGATTTCGACAGCGATGCGTGGCAGACGGCATACGAGGCGTTATCGGCCGAGGAGCACAACCGGGTCGCGCAGGTCACCTCTACTTTGCGTAAACTCGCACTCGGCTGATAGCTTGTGCGAGAGTCTGGTCGTCCGGATTGGTCAAGGTGACAGCGACCATATAATGTCCGGCGCGGCGCCAGCGATGCCGGCCGCTGACCCGCAGTTCAGGTGCCGACCCACTAATGGTTCCGCTGCTCACCGTGCCGTCGCCCACGAGATGCTCGCCCGCACTTCCGCGGCGGCGAGGGCGGTGGAAACCACGGCAACCACCCTCGATCGAGACTTGCCGCGCAGTGCGGTAAATGCCCGCCCGCGAACCAACGTGAGCGCTTTGTGGCCGGTAGCTTCCTGGCTGTCTTCCGGAGCCGGAGGTTCTTCAGGTAAAACGGCGTTCGATGTTATGGGAGGAGAGGGTGTCGGTGCGCTTATGGCCGCAGCTGTATGCCAGCCGCCTTCGTAGGTCTGACCAGCTTGATTGGTCACGTAGATCGAGATCGAGAAAAACCCGGGTTGTTCGTAGACGTGCTGGCCCTTGACTGCCACACTGCCGAAACCGCCAGTTTCGGGGTCGCTCGATTCAACGATAACGCCAGGGCTCGTCGTTCCATCTCCCCAGTGGATCGCCGGGTTGGACCATTGTCTTCTCTGGGCAGGCACGATACGTCTTCCAAGAGCCGAAATGGCTGGCCGACCGTGCCAAGTAGGTCCATGATGATCTGCGGTTCCCCGCACCCTTCAACCCCCTGAGTAACAGAGTTGGAGTGGGCAAAGGCATCGCTACGATGGCTCTCCATGAAACCGTCGGCGATTGCCACGCTGACTCGCGTCAACAAAGAAGACGTTAACTTCACGGCCGACCATGATCGCGCTGGGACTTGTGCCTTTAGCGACTTCGTCTCCACCGAGATTGGTCTGTGTCCAACCTCCCAGAGCCACGCTATCCCACCTATCTGTAATTGTATCACTCTTGTTAGCGTCGACGAAGAATACATTAGTTTCACCGTTGACTATGAGTGCAAACGGGCTTGTGCCTTTAGCTACTTCATCTCCACCGAAATTGGTCTGTGTCCAACCTCCTAGAGCCACGCTATCCCACCTATCTGTAATCGTATTGCTCTTGCTAGCGTCAGCAAAGAATACGTTAGCTTCACCGTTGACCATGAGCGCACTCGGGCTCGTAGCTTTAGTTATTTCATCTCCTTCAAACCGAGTCTGTAGCCAGCCCGATGAGTTCTCCCACCGATCTGTCATAGTATTGCCGTGGTTAGCGTCGACGAAGAAGACATTCGGTTCCACTAGTGTGGTCAATATCTGGTCACTGCCCTCAACTGTTACTCCTGGGCTGGACGCCACGATGCGGTAGTGGTAGGTCGTTCCAGGTTTTAGGCCGATGATGGTTGCGCTCTCCGCTACGGCTTTGGTTCCGTACCCGACATGGCCCCGGTTAGTAGAAGAGCCATAAGATGTCGTCGTCCCGTATTCGAAGTAGTATTCTGCTTCTGGGCCGTTAGGGTTGACGCTAGCGTGGAGTGTGGCCTCGGTTTGCTGTATTCCTGTCGCCGCTTCCGTGGTCGCCGTGGGGAGGGTCTGTGTGACTGTCGGGACGCCCCAGAGGCTGCCCAGGCCAGTGGGCCCGTCATAGCCAACACCAGCTGTGCAGAGGTAGCTGCCGCCGCAACTGCCGTTGCTGCCGGACACGATGTCGTCCAGGACCCCGGTGCCGTTCTGGAGTGCCTCCAGGTAGAGCGCCTCGGCCCCCGGCAATGATTTCGTGTAGGCGTTTGCGAGCGCCATTGTACTTGCGACGATCGGGGTGGCGGCGCTCGTGCCGTCTCCGTACCCCCAATGTTCCCTGTTTTCTTCCAATGGGTAGTAGCTGTCGTAGACGGAGACGGATGTTTCCCTGCTGGCGTCAGCTGCCACGTCATTGGTAGTGCGATATGCGCATGAGGGACTGGCGGTCTGCCAGGAGGGCTTCGGCTGATATTTGCTGCACCCGCTACCGGTATAGGGCCAGGCGGTCTCTTCCCAGCCACGGGAGTTAGATGCTTTTTGGAGTATCGTACCGCCGACGGCGATTACATAAGGGGACGATGCCGGGAACTTCACCTCGTAGCCCTGGTCTCCTCCAGCCGCCGCGATCGGGATGCCAGGGTGATCGACATACGAGTTGTCTTCAGTATAGGAGCCGGTTTCCGGGAACGCCCAGCTGTCGCTGAGCTCAGTCGCCCCAAGTTTCACGGCCTCGTTGTCGGACGCCAGCAGGCTGAGCGGCTGTTCGTTATTCGCCTCGACGAGGAGAATGTGGCAGTTGGGGCAGATCGCCGAGACCATGTCCAGGTCCAAGGAGGTCTCGCCAATCCATTCTTCGCTGAATTTTTCGCCGTGTTCAGCGGTGCCGCCTTCCTGGTTGACCTTCGTGAAGCACCCGCTCCCACAGGCCGGAATCCCGTACTTTTCGCGGTAGTGGTTCATATCTGTTTCGGCAGTGGCGTCGTCGTATGCGTCAATGACGGCGATGGTCTGCCCCGAGCCGTCCGCTTCCGATGCCGAGGTCAAGCCATAGGCCGAGCGAAGGTTCGCCGGAGAGAGGCCGCCCCCGAAGCCGCCGCCTTCGTAGGCGGGACTCCCAGCCCCAGCGGCGCCGGCGCGCTGGGGACCGCGGTCGGCCCGCTTCGGCGTCGGGACGATAATCATCTGGCACACGGGACGATCCTCGGTCGGCGGGCATGCGTAATAGGGTTCGGTCTTGGATGGAGTCAGGGATATTTTCGACCAATGAGCGCCGGCAGTCTGCGCCGAGGCGCTCATAAAGGCGATGCTCAGAGATAAGAGTGCCAAGCAGGTCGCGGCCCGACCGGCAGAATGTCGCCCGCCAGCCAGATCACGCCGAGCGACCGCCGATACCGCATCCATCCACTGATCTGACATCCCCTGCCTCCTCGTCGTATCGGCCCGGCATCGGGATGGCCCCCACCTTTCCAAAGAGATTCCCGGTGCTGGTCTTTTGACTGGCGTTATGCCGCAGTGGACTTCCATCCGACTGATGTGATGCCGGTCAAGCTTAGGATGTTCAGCCGTTGAGCGGCGGCGCGTAGCGCGGGGTCTCGCCGGTTCTCTATGCGTGCACTACGAGCGACGGGGCGCTCTCGGCGTCGGCCGTCGGGATCGGATAGTGTCAGGTCTTGGCGCGGCGCTGGAACGGTTTGCGCAGCCATGCGATGAAGAGCGGCACCGAGATCAGGTCGGGCACCGTGAGCGATTCGAAGTGGAGCGCGTTCCGCTCGTCGGTGTCGGTGTCGGTCTGCGTGGGACGTGGGGTTGTGGGCGCCGACTGGCTGGCGTTGGGCTGGTCCATTGCGCTCATTGTACTCCTGTCAGCTCGAGGGCGATTGCGAGCACGAGCAGCGTCACCGCTCCAACCAGCAGCGGGTCCTTGCGCGCGAGGGCACGCTCGTTGGCAAGCGATTCCGAGGCGAGGTCTTCGAGCAGCCACTCCTCGATGGTCTCGTCGTCGTCGGTGGTGCGGGCGTCGAGTAGGCCCGCCACGGGTGGGCCGATCTGCGCTGCCCCTGGGAGAAGCAGGACGCGCACGGCAAGGCCGAGGGCCAGGGCGAGGAGGAGCAGTACGAGCGCTGCGATCCAAAAGTTGTGGGCGGATCTGACGGTCAGGACGATCGTGGCGATGGCCGCGCAGACGCTCACGACGCCGAGCGCGCCGAGGTCGAACGTGCCGGAGCGGGTCACCTGCGTCTGCAGCTGGCTCTCGGCCAGCGAACGCAGGCTGTTGGCGAGCCGCGGCGTAATCGCTTTTGCAGGCATGTCGAGAACGCTACGCAGCGACGGCGATGGAACGCTCGGCCGCCATCCGGATTGCCCGTGTTTCCGGGCCTCATGGTTCGAAACCTGGCACGAATTGGTCCTTGTGTCCCTAAGCAGTCCTGCAGATCCCCGAAGTATTCATAGAACGTACCGGTGGACACTCCGGCCCGCGAGGTCACCTGCGTCACTTTGGTACGCGCGTACCCATGCTCAGCGACGAGCTCCGCCATCGCATAGAGAATCCGTGCGCGCTGCATCCTTGCTCCTGTTCGCGGTGACGAGATATTCTTCGGGGCGGATTTCGACAGCGATGTGTGGCAGACGGCATACGAGGCATTATCGGCCGAGGAGCACAACCGGGTCGCGCAGGTCACCTCTACTTTGCGTAAACTCGCACTCGGCTGATCAGCTCTTTGGCGCGCTCGTACCCCAGATCAATTAGAGCATGGTCGGGGCGGTTCAATCGATCGAGCCGGCCGGGACGACCCACTGGCAAGATTGTCCGGTTACGGCCGCGATCAGATCGAAGTCCGCGTCGTAGTGCAGGACGGTGAGACTGCGAGCCTCGGCAGCAGCCGCGACGAGCAGGTCGGGCACCTTGCGACCGCGCTGGTGCCTGGACGCGAGCAGACGCTGCACCTGCCTTGCACGACGCATGTGCTCTGCCGTACTCTCCACCAGCTCGAAGACCTCCACGGCGTCGGCGAGGCGATCCCACTCGACGGCGTTACGGGCCGAGAAGCCGATCTCGAGGTCGCTGATCCCCGCGCGGGCCAGCTCCCCCCGCCGTGCCCGCTGCTCGATCGCCTCCCGGACCGTCGGCTCGCGCAGGCGAGTGAGAACGCTCGTGTCCAGTAGCTGCGTCAGCGCCATGCCTGCTCGCGCGGCGCGAGCTCGGCGCGGGCGAGCGCGTCCAGGCGCTCCGTCACCGCCGCGCTGTGATCGCCACCAACCAGGCGGAGCGCCCGGTTGACCGTCTCCTTGATCGTCGTGACGCCGAGCTGAGCCCGGGCATCCTGTAGAGCCTGCTCGTCTATGTCCACCAGATGCTTGGCCATCGACGGCCAGTATATACCATCGAGGGCAGGTATATACCTCCGGTTTCCGGTCGGCGAGGGCGCGCCCGCTCGATGGAGCCATGTTCCACGAGACCACGATCGGCACGAGATCCCAGTTGGCGCCCACGTGCCTTGCAGCAGCTACCGGAGATAGTCGCCGAGCATCTGGCCGAGGAGGGTTGCCATTGGAGTGTGCTGGCCGGACATCGATGCCAGCGCCGCCGCCGCGTAGGGCAGCCCGGCGGGCCGTGGCTTGAGACGGATGAAGGGCGGCAGACCGTAGCGCGCGGCCACCCAGATCACCCACAACCGCGCGATGCGCCCGTTCCCGTTGGCGAACGGGTGGATGCGCACCCACTCGCCGTGCAGGTTGGCCGCTAGCAGCAGCACCGCACGCAACTCGAGCGCCGTCGTGGGTCTGCGGCCTACGGGCAGGGCGCCGTCTGGCCCGGCGATCGCTCTGCGCGCGCGGGTCTGCAGGATCTCGAGCTCGGCGGGCACCTGCGCTGCGGGGACACCACGCAGGCGGCCGACTTGCACCTCGTAGTCGATCAGCTCCGGGAAGCGCGGGTCGCTGTCGCGCACCTCGCCCGCGTAGTAGGGCACCGCCAGCGGCACGTCTGCGTAGAGCGCCCGGTGCCAACCCTGGGCGGTTGCCACCGACGGCTGCTCGCGGCGCGGCGCGTCGGCGTAGATCTGTGCGCCGACGGCACGGATGTTGGCCGCGATCTGAGCCTCACTGCCGGCCGGGTCGTCATTCCAGGCGACCGCCATCCGCTAACGGAACGCCTCAGCCACTCCAAGCGCATCCGCGGGCTGGGACTGGGAGACCATCCGCGCCTGCAGCGGATCGGCCTGCTCGACCTCAGCCCGAGCGAACCCTGACAGCCCAGCCTCGACATCCTCCGAGCGGTAGCGCTGGAGCAGATCCAGTGTGCCGTACAGATCGTGCTCGATCGTCAGGCCGAGCGCCTGCAACTCGCGCGAGATCATGTCCTCGGCGAGCGCGTTCATCGACGTTCCGAAGTGGTCCGCGACCAAGCGCAGCAGCTCATGTGTCTGCGGGTGCTCGAAACGCAGGGTGAACTTGGGTGACGCGGCGCCGGCCATCGCCTACTCCTTGCCGTCAAACAGCATATCTGACGGCACAATTTTAGCACATCTCGCCGTACCCTCTACGTCCAAGCCGCTTCGCCTGGACTGCTGAGGGAGCACTCAATGCAATGCGGCGGCCGGTCCCGGCGCGCCCGATACCCTTCCCCGGATGCCAAGACCCGCCAGCAGCGGCCCGCCGCCGATCGTCGTCCAGTCGATCAGCAAGACCTTCCGCGTGCCCGAGGAGCGCACGCACACGCTCAAGGAGCGCGCGCTGCACCCGCTGCGCCGCACCCGCCACGAGACCTTCAAAGCGCTGCAGGACATCTCCTTCGACGTGCGCCGGGGCGAGTTCTTCGGGATCGCGGGGCGCAACGGCAGCGGCAAGAGCACGCTGCTGAAGTGCCTGGCCGGCATCTACGGGGTGGACAGCGGGCGGATCTGGTGCAACGGACGGCTCTCGACCTTCATCGAGCTCGGCGTCGGCTTCAACCAGGATCTCGCCGCGCGCGACAACGTCGTGCTCAACGGCATCATGATGGGGCTCTCCCCGCGCGAGGCGCGGGCGCGCTACGACGCGGTGATCGACTTCGCCGAGCTGCGCGAGTTCGAGGAGCTCAAGCTCAAGAACTACTCCTCGGGCATGCACGTGCGCCTGGCGTTCTCCGTCGCGATCCAGGTCGACGCCGACATCCTGCTCGTCGACGAGGTGCTCGCGGTCGGCGACGCGGCCTTCCAGCAGAAGTGCTTCGACGTCTTCAACCGGATGCGCGACGAGGGCCGCACGATCGTGTTCGTAACCCACGACATGGGCGCGCTGAACCGCTTCTGCCACCGCGCGCTGCTGCTGGAGCGCGGCTCGCTGGTGCACCTCGGCGAGCCCCACGAGGTCGCCGACCGCTACCTGGAGATCAACTTCGGGCGCGACCCCGAGGCCGCCGGCGCCGAGGGCCGGGGCGGCGACGGCGAGGCGCGCGTGCTCGAAGCCTGGATCGAGGACGAGCACGGCGAGCGGCCCGCCTCGTTGCAGCAGGGGCGGCGGATCACGCTCCGCGCGCGCGTCTCGTTCATGGTCGACGTCGAGGACCCCGCGGCGAGCGTGTACGTCCTCAACGACGAGCACGTCGCCGTGCTCGTCGCCACGACCGCCCGCGAGCACGAGCGCTGCGGGCACTTCGCCGCCGGCGAGGAGGTCGTGTTCTCGTTCACCTTCGACAACGTGCTCGCCCCCGGCCGCTACAGCCCGCTGTTCACGCTCGCCCACCGCGGCACCGGCCTGGACCTGATGGACCGCTTCGAGGGCGCCTTCTCGTTCGTCGTCACCGGGCCCGAAGCGATGGGCGGGCTGGTCGACCTGCCCGTCGAGGTCGCTGTCAGCCGTGAGCCGCGGCGCGCTCCGAGCGCGGGCGACCGTGCCCGCGGGCAGCTGAGCGTCCGAGCCGCTGGACCGAGCGTCGCGCCGCGGCCGCCCCGTACGCGGGGCTCGGTCAGCCCATCAAGGGTCCGCGCGCGCTCACCGACGACTGGGTGCGCTTCTGGCACCTCACCTACAACATCGCGCGCAACGAATTCAAGCTGAAGTTCTTCGGCTCGGTGCTCGGCTACGTGTGGCAGGTGATGCGCCCGCTGCTGCTGTTCGGCGTGCTGTACGTGTTCTTCGTCGTCGATCAGCCACGTCGGGCAGGGCGGCAAGCCCAGCGAACAGTTCTACGGCGTGCAGCTGCTGGGCTCGATCGTGCTGTTCACCTTCTTCGCCGAAGCGACCGCCGGGGCGGTGCGCAGCGTCGTGGACCGCGAGAACCTCGTGCGCAAGATCCAGTTCCCGCGACTGGTGATCCCGCTGGCGATCGTGCTGCTCGGCTTCTTCAACCTGATGATGAACCTCATCGTGGTGCTGATCTTTGCGCTCATCTCCGGCGTCCACCCGATGCTCAGCTGGCTCGAGCTGCCCCTGATCCTCGCGATGCTGGTCGTCTTCTCGACCGGCATGGCGATGCTGCTCTCGGCGCTGTTCGTGAGCTTCCGCGACATCCAGCCGATCTGGGAAGTCTTCAGCCAGGTCCTCTTCTACGGCTCCCCGGTGATCATCCCGGTGGTGAAGGTCCGCGAAACGCTTGTCCCCGACCACACGTTCTGGTTTCACCTCTACACGCTCAACCCGCTGGTCGCCGTCTTCCAGCAGTTCCGCCACGCGATGGTCACCCACGCCACGCCCTCCACCGGCGCGACGATCGGCAGCTGGGCCGGGCTGCTGGGGCCGATCGGAGTCACGGTCGCGGTCTTCGTGCTGGGCTTCTGGGTGTTCAACCGCTCGGCGCCGCTCGTCGCGGAGAACCTCTAGCCCGCGCGGCGCAGCACCTCCGCGGCCTGCTCGGGGGTGCGCGGCAGGGGCTCGGGGGCGCGGCCCTCGCGGCGATCTTTGCCCAGGCGCGCCGCGTCGGCGAGCACGCGCGCCAGGCGCTGGGCGGCCCCCAGGTTCTCGCGCCGGCCGGCGTAGCGCAGCGGCTTGGTCGCGATCATGTTCATCGACACTCCCCCCCACACATGGTTCAGCCACGCCAGGTACGCCCGCCGGGCGGGGCCGTAGCGGCGCAGCGCAAAGCCCCCCCTGCGTGCCGCCGCCTTCAGCGGTGGCGTGCCGGGCGTGAGCTCGAGCGTCGCGTCGCCGAAGAACGCGCGGTAGTGGGGCTCGGTCACCTCGGTCAAAAAGCCCGCGCGCGTCGCCTCCCAGCGGTAGCGCCAGCGCCCAGTGGGCGTGCTCGTAGCCCTCGAACTGCTCGACCCCCTCGTCGTGCACCCCGTGCGGGTCGCGCAGCGTCTTGAGCGTCTCGTTGACCATCAGCAGCCGCCCGCCGGGGCGCAGCACGCGGAACACCTCGGCGAACGTGCGCCGCAGGCTCGCCCGGTCGTTGTGGTGGAGCACCTGGCAGCAGTACACGTAGTCGACGCTGCCCGTCGCTAGCGGGATCGCGTCCATCGAGCCGAGCACCCGCTCGAAGAACACGTGCCCGTCGTCGATGAACCAGTCGGCCGTGTACAGGCCCTGCAGCTCGACGGTGGCGATGTCCAGCGCGATCGCGCGCAGCCCGCGCTCGGCGAAGTGGTTGGTCGCCCAGCACGTGTTCGAGCCGACGTCGAGCACCGTCTCGCCCGGCGCGAACGGCACCGTCGTCAGCAGCTGGTGCATCGAGCGCGCCTGCACGTACCAGTAGCCGTGCTCGAGGTCGGGCAGCCGCCGCACCAGCTCGCGGTCCCACCCCTCGCTGCGCATGTGCTCGGCGAAGCGCTCGAGCCCCGCGGCCTCGGTGAGGACGTGCGCGGGCGGGTCGTGCAGCAGCTCGGGCACGCCGCGGGGCACCGCGAAGCGCTTCGCGCAGGCGCGGCAGCGCAGCGTGCCCTCGCGCACCTCGCGCTCGTCGCTCGCCTGCGCCCGCAGCTCGAGCGTGCCCTCGCGCCGGCACGCCGGGCAGCGCAGCTGGTGGGCGAACTCCTGCTTCACTCGGCCAGCACCTGCCGCGGCGCGGCCACCCCCTCCAGGAACGCCTCCAGCGCGTCGATGCGCCGCTCCCACGCGTACTCCTGCGCCGTCTCCATACCCGCCCGCCCGAGGCGCTCGCGCAGCTCGGGGTCGGCCAGCACCCGCGCGAGCGCGTCCCGCACCGCGTCGCGCTCGGGCGCGGGCATCAGGCAGTTCTCGCCGTCGACGCAGAAGTCGCGGTTGCCGTGGGCGTCGGTGCACACCACCGCGCCGCCGGTGGCCATCGACTCCAGCGGCGGCAGGCAGAAGCCCTCGTGGGTGGAGGTCTGCACGAACACCGTCGCCTGCGCTGAGCAGCTCGTCGACCTGCTCGTCGGAGGGGCACTCGACGTAGCGCATCCCGGGGTCCGTGGCGAGCTCGGGCTCGATCCCGAACAGGCACAGCTCCGGGCGGGGCTCGGGCAGCGCGCGCCACGCGGCGAGCGTGAGCGGCAGGTTCTTCAGCGGGTTGGAGCGGCCCAGCGCGAGCACCATGTCGGCGCGGCGCTGCACCTCCGGGCGCGGGCGGAACGTCTGCAGGTCGATCCCCGGGGGGATCAGCTCGGCGTCGAGGCCCAGCTCGCGCAGGCGGTCGCGGTTCCAGCCGGAGATCGTCATGTAGTGGAACTCGGGGCGGTAGGAGTCGAGCACCGCGTGGCGCACCACCTCGTCGTCGGGGTAGTAGGAGGTCTCGATGTCCTGCACGAAGTACACCGGGATGCCGCGCAGCACGCTCGCGCGCCACACCGGCGCGGCGGTGTTCCACCACGTCGCGACCTTGATCGCGTCGAGCGTCCGCGAGCGCCTCGATCAGTTCGTCGTAGAACTCGAAGCGTGCGCACCGGCGCGCGCAGCGCAAACCAGTCGGGCGGCTCGCCGAGCGTGTACAGCGCGACGTCGTGGCCGCGCTCGAGCAGCCCGTTGAGGTGCTCGAAGATGTCGCGGTGCCCGCCGCCGATGCCGGTGTCCTCGGTCACGTAGACCACGCGCAGCTTGCCGTTCTCGGCGCGCACCTCGCGCGCGTCGAAGAACTCGCCCCACCGCTCCCAGAACACGCGCTGGGAGGCGCGCTCGCGCTCGCCCACCTCGGTGCCGCGCGTGACCGACTCGTGGTGGTAGAGGCGACGCGGCCGGGAAGTACATCACGCGCAGGCCGGCCTGCCAGGCGCGCAGGCACCAGTCGACGTCCTCGTAGGCCATCGGGTAGCGCTCGTCGAAGCAGCCCGACGCGCTCGATCACCTCGCGCGTGACGTACATGCACGCGCCCGTCACCGCCAGCACGGGGCCGGCCAGCGCGGCGGGGCCCCAGTCGCCGGGCTTGAAGCGGTAGCGGTGGTCGAACCACTCGGGCGCCCCCGCGTTGCGCACCGTGCCGGCGAACTGGATGCGCCCGTCGGGGTACAGCAGCCGCGCGCCCGACGATCCCCACGTCGGCCTCCTGCGAGGCGGCGTACTGCAGGCACGCCAGCCACCCCGGGCGCGCCTCCATGTCGGAGTTCAGCACGACCACGTCGCGCGCCGGGTCCGCCGCGCGCAGGCCGCGGTTGACGTTCGCGGCGAAGCCCGCGTTCTCCTCGCCGGCGAGCGACCTCGATCCCCGCGATCGCGCGCAGCGCCGCGACGTGCTCGGGGCCGCTCGCGTCGTCGGCGACGATGATGCGGGCGGCTCCGCGCTGGCACGGTGCGGCGGATGCTCGCCACGAGCGTCGCCACGCGCTCGGCGTCGCGGTAGCTGGGGATCACGATGGCCACGGGCTCGCCCGTGCTCGCGGTACCACGCCACCGCGCGGTGGTAGGCGTTCTCGGTGCCCGCGCCCCTGCAGGCGCAGATACCGCTTCAGCGGCGTGAAGCGCAGCGGGAACGTGACGCACGCGGAACAGCAGCGTGCGCCAGCCGAGGTAGCGGTAGGTCAGGTAGATGCGCCGGCGCAAGCCCCTCACGGTCGTCCACCACTCCCTCGTACGCGTCTGATCAGCTCGCCGGCCTCGCGCACGATGAGGTTGTTGAGGTTGAGATCAGTCACCACGACAAGTCGCTCGCAGATCGTGCGGAACTCCCCCTCGTCGACGCTTCCGAGCTTCTTGCCCACCAAGCCGGCCTTGCGGACCCGCACGAGCGATTGCAGGTCGATGACCGACTCGTTGCGCAGGCCGTAGCGCGGACGCTGAGCGTCGAGGTGAAACAGCGACTGCTCCTCCTGATTGCGCACGCGCTGGGCGACTTGGCTCGACAGGTTGGCAAGGCTCGTGATCTGGAGCGCCGCGTACTCGTGGAACCGCGCAAGCGGCCTGTCCTGCAGGAGTAAGACCGGCCGGATCTTCGCCTGCACGGCAATCGAGAAGTCGATCGGCTCCTCCTGGCGCCTGACAGCGACGGCGAGGTCGTGAGCGTTCTCATAGGTGTGCTCGAACCCATCGGGCTGGGGCAGACGGAACGGCGGCTCGGCGGCGTATGGCACGACCGCCATGTAGAGCGCCCCCTGATCGCCAGGGAGCGGCCTCGCGGCCGGAGTCACTCGCTGAGCGCCGCGTCGAGGTCCTCCAGGTCGTAGTACGTCTCGGCTCCGGGCGTCTCGACGATCGCGTGCGTCTCGACTGCCGCGTCGGATGCGACAAGCTCATACGGCGGACGCGAGAGGTATGTGTCGATGATCTCTTCGATGCTCATGAAGTCTTCCGGGTGGAGGATCACAGCGTGCAGCTCGCCATAGCGGGTGACGAGGGTCGCAACTCCCCGCTGCGGCTCGGGGATCCGCACGTCGTTGGCTGCCAGCTCAGTATGCACCATCTCGGACGAGTCTATCAACTTTCGGACGAGAAGGATAGGCGTCCGGAGTCCTCTCGTCTTGTCCCGATCGGGACAATCTTCCCCTACAGGGCCCACGGCGCCCCGCGCTTGTCCCGATCGGGACAAGCGCACCGGACGCGCCACGGCCCTCCAGGAATGCCTCCAGAACGTTGATGCACCGCTCCCAGATCACCTGGTCTCCTGTCTGCGAGGGAAGTCCACGGAGTGGAGGTCCACCGGCGCAAAGCCCGCGCGGCGCTCCAGTGAGAGCCGCCGCCGCAGCTCGGGCGGGAGCCGGTCCGCGCGCGAGCCGAGCACGGCACCGGCCAGACGCAGCATATGGTGAGGAGTTGGCGCTCCGCGGAGCTGGCCCACCAGGTGCCGCGGGTTGACCGGCTCGCGCCAGCCGTACACCTCGCGCAGGCCCCGCCACTCGTCGAAGCAGCGGCGCAGGTGCTCGAGCGCGGTGTACTCGTGGGAGTGCAGCACGGCGGCGCGCGGCACGTAGGCCTTGGCGTAGCCCGCCCGCAGCATGTCCAGCGCCAGCAGGCGGTCCTCGGCGTAGGGCACCTCGCGAAACGGCGCCACCTCCCAGGCGCCGCGTGCGAGGCAGGCGTTGGCGTCGGTGAAGAAGCCCCTGCGCCCGACCCACTCCCAGTCGTGCCTGCGCACCAGCTCCCCGGCACTCAGCGCTCGCTCGCCCTCCCCGAGGCGCTCCACGTGCGGCTGCCCGTCGGGGGAGAGCGAGCCGAACCACCCCTCCAGCTCGGCCCTTACGGCCGGCGAGGCCTCGGGCCGCGGCAGGTAGGGACCGTAGACGAGCCCCACGTCCTGCGCCAGCGCGAAGCCCTCCAGCAGGCACTCTAGCCACCGCTCCTCGGCGGGCTCGGCGTCCTGGGTGAGCAGCGCCACGTGCTCGCCGCGCGCCTCGCGCACCAGCAGGTTGCGCGTCCCGCCGTGGTTGAAGGCGCCCGGCTCGATCTCCAGCACGCGCGCCCCGTGCGCCCGCGCCAGCGCCGGGGAGCCGTCGCGCGAGCCCGAGTCGCAGACGAGCAGCTCGTGCGCGACGGTCTGGGTAGACAGCGCGGCCAGCGTGCGGGCCAGCGGCTCGCCGCCGTCGCGCACGGGGATCGCGACCGTGACGTCGCTCATGCGCAGCCGCACGACGCTTGAGAGCGTGCCCTCACGGGCGGACCAGCTCCACCCAGTCGGCTTCCCTGCCGCACAGCGTCCTCCACTGCGCGAGCGCGACCGCCCGCAGACGCTCCGGTGCCTGCAGCTGGAGGGCCACCGCGCCGATCAGGCCGCTGTCGCCGATCGGCCATTCCCCGGGCCCGAAGTGGTGGTGGCCCCCGTACACGTAGACGCGCACGCGGTGGCGGCCCGAGCTCAGGCGCAGCGAGGCCGCCTGCAGCCACTGGCCCGGGGTGTTCGACCCGGCCACCCACCCGACCGTGCGCCCGTCCACCTGCACGGAGACCTTGCGGGGGAAGTCGCCCTGCACCCACACGGCGTAGCGGGCGCCCCCGCGGACGGTGAGCGCGCCTTCGGCCGCGCCCGCAGTCTTCGTGAAGACCGCGCCCGCCTGCGCCGGGTCGGCGGGCCAGTCGCCCGAGCGGGCGGCGTCGAAGCTCGGGTTGAACACCGCCAGTTCGGGCGGGGTCGCGACCACCAGCTCGGTGCCCGCGGGAGCGCCGGCGACGAGCGGCTCAAGCGCGGGGCAGGCGACGGTCTCGGAGGGGTAGTAGAGCTGCTGCTCGGGCAGGTGGCGCAGCACCTGGGGCGTGGGGTCGCGCCGCCAGCCCAGGTAGTACTTGTTCTGGTAGACCAGCCGGTAGTTGGCCGGCGGGCGGCTGGCGGCGGGGGAGCGCCGCGTGACGATCACGGGGTAGCCCTCGACGAACGACAGCAGCTCTTCGTCGAGGTCGAAGTAGTGCCCGTAGAAGAACGTCGGCGAGCGCAGCCGCACCTGCTGCGGGGTGATCGCCTCGAAGGGCACGCTGATCCTGGCCGCGTGCGCGAAGTACTTGGCGTATTCATCGAACTCGTTCCACAGCACCAGGCCCTGGCCCGCGAAGTGCTCGCCGACCTGCTGGATCGCTTCGATGCGCGCGGTCGGCGCGACCCGGTCGTGGCCATAGGCGAGCACGTCGGAGGCGAAGATCGTCAGCGCCAGCGCGCCCGCGAGCGCCAGCGCGGGCAGCGAGAGGCGCCCACGCACGCCCGCCAGGAACGCCAGCGCGACGAACACGACGGCGGGGGCCCCGATCGCCAGCAGCTTGCCCTGCGCGTAGGGGGAGACGCGGGGAAAGACGATCACCATCACAAGCCCTGTGACGCCCGCCACCAGCAGCGGGCCGACCTCCCGCCGGCGCAGCGCCGCGACCAGGCCGGCGAGGAGCAGCACGAGGATCGCCGCACTCGCGAGCGCCGTCAGCGTCCCTTTGAGCCCGGCGGGGACCGGCAGCCTGTATTCGCCGGAGAGCCACACGCCGCTGATCTGGCTGAGCGGGAGCTTGCGCAGCAGCTGGCCGAACTGGATCGCCCCCACTCCCGTCGCGCCCTGTCCCGTTTGGGCGACGTGGAAGAAGGTCTGGAAGGTCGTCAGCGACGGGATCGCCAGCACCGCCGCGAGGCAGCCGGCCGCCGCCGCCGGCAGGACCCACCGGGGGCGGGGCCACGTCCGCCGGGTGAGCGCCACGCCCAGCCCGAGGAACAGCGCGAGCGCGCCCAGGTAGGGGAGCGCCACGGCGTTGTAGGTCGCCAACCCGGCGGCGGCGGGCACCGCGACGAGCACGCCTCCGACGTACGGCCGGCCCAGCGAGACGGCCGCGCACGCGAGCGCCACCGCGGCGCAGAGCACCGCCAGCAGGCCGAGCTCCTTGACGGCGCCCTGCAGCGCGTACTGGTAGGTGAGGTTGGCGCAGATCGCCGCCAGCGCCACCCCCGCCGCGCGCGGGCCGCCGAGCCGGCGCTCGACGGTCGTGGCCAGCGCGACCGCGCTGAGCCCCGCGAGGCTCGAAATGTAGGGCTGGTAGAAGACCGCCACGGAGGTGTCGGCCAGGCCGCTGAAGGTGCCCAGCAGGGCCTGCGTGCCGAGCGGGTAGCCGTTGTTCAGGTACTGGACCAGGAACTGCCGTTCGCTGGATTCGGGGAGCCGGCCGAGGAGCGTGCCGAAGCCCTTGAGGTGGTTCGCCAGCAGCATCTCGAAGGCCGAGTCGTTGACGAAGTCGTAGCCCGACCACGTCCAGTGCCCGTACGCGATCACCGGCAGCGTGTAGATGACGTACGCCGCCACGCCGGCCACGCCCGCCCAGCCCGGGTTCAGGCGCGCGCGCAGGCCCCCCTGGGCGAAGAGGAGGCCGGCGAGCGCGACCGCCGCCAGCAGGCCCCCGGCCAGCGCGACGCCGGCGCCGGCGGTGTAGCCCGGCATGATCAGCACGAACGCGACGCACAGCCCGAGCGGCGCCAGCAGCGCGTTCGACAGGCGCACCCGCAGCACGCGCTCCAGCGCCAGCCCGCAGCCGAGGCAGGCCGTCCAGACGAGCAGGGGCGTGCCGAGCACCGCCACGAGGTAGAGCACTCAGACGCTCCCCGGTCCGCCCGACCCGACCTGGGCTCTAGGGGTCAGCGAATCGTGGACCACAAGGGCCCCACCGCGCGTGGGTCTCTCAGGGTCCCCCGGCGGCACTACCCGCCCGTCAGGAACCGCGCCGCAGGCCAAGGATCGACAGCAGAAACGACGAGAAGAAGATTTGGATGCCGACGATCAGGAACGTGGCGGCGATTACCGCGAGGTGTTCGTCGGCGAGCGAGCCGAAGCCGTGGGAGATCCAGGTCGCGAGGATCACCGCGCCGAGCGCGGCGCCGACGAGCATGAACGCGCCGCCGAGCAGCAGGCCGTGCTCGAGTCTGAAGCGCGCTCTCGCGCGGTCGAACCAGGGGTCGCGCTCGCCCATGAAGTAGGTGCCGTACGCGTGGGCGCAGAGACCGAGCGCGAGCACCTGGGTGCCGACGATCATCAGCAGCGCCCCGCCGATCAGCGCGTGGATGCCCCACGAGCGCCCGAAGAAGTCGAGGCCGCCGCCGACGAGCGCGACGATCACCGTGCCGAGCCCGGCGAGCAGCGTGCCGGGCACGATGAACAGGTGGGTGGGGGAGTGCACGAGCAGGAAGCGCAGGTGGCGCCAGCCGTCGCGGAAGCTCGAGAGCTTGGACTCCCCGCCGCGGGGGTGGTACTCGATCGGGAACTCCGCGATCCGCAGGTCCTCCTTCGCGGCGCGAATCACCATCTCAGAGGCGAACTCCATGCCGGTCGTGCGCAGGTCCAGGCGCGGGAGCACGTCGCGGCGCAGCGCGCGCATCCCGCAGTGGGCGTCCTTGACGCCGGTGTCGAAGAACGCGTTGAGCAGGCCGGTGAGGATCGGGTTGCCCACGTAGCGGTGCAGCCAGGGCATCGCGCCGGGCTGGATGTTGTCCATGCGGTCGCCCATCACAAGCTCTGCCCCCTGCTCGAGCTCCGCCACGAAGCGGGGGATCTCCTTGAAGTCGTACGTCAGGTCGGCGTCGGCCATCACGATGTAGCGCCCGCGCGCTGCGGCGAAGCCGGCGAGGTACGCGGAGCCGTAGCCGCGGCGCGGCTCGTGCACCACGCGCGCGCCGGCCGCAGCGGCGAGCGCGGCGGAGTCGTCCTCGGAGGCGTTGTCCACGACGAGCACCTCGCCGTCGAGGCCGCTGGAGCCCAGCACCTCCAGCGCGGCGCGGACGCAGCGCTCGATGTTCTCGGCCTCGTTGAGGCAGGGGATCACGACCGAGACCAGCGTCGCGTCGGGCTCGGGGTGGGTGGGCTCCAATCCCCGGCCTACGACGTCCGCGGGGAGGATGGGCCTTGTCTGCTCGACTGTGCTCATGGCTGGGGGACCCGTCCTCCCGCACCGCGACGTGGTCCGGGCGAGAGCTGAGTCAAGCGGTTATAACGCGCGGGGGGGCGGAAAGTGGCGCGCGACGCCGAAGCCGGATGCTACCGCACCCTGTGGCGCTACCCTGCAAGTGTGACTGCCAAGGAGAAGCTGCTCGAGCAAGCGCCGCGGTGGACCGATGCCCAGGCCACGGCGGCGCTTCGCGTGGTCGAAGCCCAGAAAGGGCTGGCGGCATACTTCAAGGAGGAGATGACGCTCTCGTCCGAGGAGCTCGACGCACGCGAGAATCGCTGGGCGGAGGCGAACGCCCGCGAGGCAGTCCGCGAAGAGCCTTGGTGAGCCGCGGTACCGTCCACTGGCTTGACCTCGAAGTCGAGGGCCGTCGGCCCGTCTGCGTCCTGACCCGCGACGAGGCGATTCCAGGGCTGCTCAATGTGGTTGTCGCGCTCATCACAGCACGTGCTCGAGGGCTGTGCAGCGAGGTGGGCCTCGGCCCTGAGGACGGGATGCCACGCGATTGTGTGATCAGTCTCGACAACCTTCGCACCGTGCCGAAGGCACAGCTGACCGAGCCAATCACAAAGTTGGGGGCGGAGCGGATCGATGAGCTTTGCCGGGCGCTTGCTGCCGCGAGCGGGTGTTGAGGATCGTCCTCGTATATGACTGCCTCTTCCCATACACGGTGGGCGGCGCCGAGCGGTGGTATCGCAACCTCGCCGAGCGCCTCGCAAAGGAGGGCCACGAGGTCACGTACCTGACGCTGCGCCAGTGGGAGCACGGCGCAGAGCCGCGGATCGAGGGGGTTCGAGTGGTGGCCGTGGGGCCAAAGTTCGAGCTGTACACCGCCGACGGCCGGCGCAAGATCGCGCCGCCGCTGGTGTTTGGGCTGGGGGTGGGGTGGCACCTGCTGCGCCGCGGGCGCCGCTACGAGGTGGTGCACACCTGCTCGTTCCCCTACTTCTCGCTGCTGGCCGCAGCGGCAGTGCGCCCGCTGGGCGGGTACGGGTTGGTCGTCGACTGGCACGAGGTGTGGAGCCGCGCATACTGGCGCGGGTACCTCGGCGGACTCGGCGGAGCCGTGGGGTACGCGGTGCAGCTGCTGTGCGCGCGGTTGCCCCAGCGGGCGTTCTGCTTCTCGCGACTGCACGCGCGCCGCCTGCGCGCCGAGGGCCTGCGCGGCGAGCCGACGGTGCTCGAGGGGGAGTACGCGGGCTCGCTGGAGGCCCCGACGGCGCGCGCGGCGGAGCCGGTGGTCGTGTTCGCGGGGCGGCTGATCCCGGAGAAGCGGGCGCCGCTGGCGGTCGCTGCGTTCGCGCTCGCCGCACGGCGCATAGAGGGACTGCGGGGTGAGTTCTACGGCGACGGCCCGGAGCGCGAGGCGCTGCGGCGGGCGATCGTCGAGCACGGCGTGCAGGAGATCGCAAGCGCCCCGGGCTTCGTGGAGGCGTCGGCGCTCGACGCGGCGCTCACGCGGGCGGAGTGCATGCTCTCGACCTCGCGGCGGGAGGGCTACGGGATGGTGGTGGTGGAGGCCTCCGCGCACGCGACCCCGAGCGTGGTGGTCGCCGGGGAGGACAACGCCGCGGTGGAGCTCGTGCAGGAGGGCGTCAACGGGTTCGTCGCCGCGAGCGGCGAACCCGAGGCCGTGGCCGACGCGATCGTGCGCGTGCACGAAGCGGGGATGGCGCTGCGCGAGAGCACAGCGCGGTGGTTTGCGGAGAATGCGCAGCGGCTGTCGCTTGAGTCCTCGCTGCGCACGGTGCTGGGGAGCTACGGGCCTACGGGCGGCCCCACGGAGCACTGACCGGGGGCTGTATGTGCGCGAGAGCTTATATGTGCCGAGGGAGCTCTATATGCGTGCGCGGGTTATACGTGCGCGGGGCCTATATACGGTCCGTAACGAGCGGTGCCGAGCCCGACGCCCGCGCGTAGCAGTCGAGCGTGAGTCGCGCGGTGCGCGCCCAGGTGAACGTTGCCGCGCGGGCGAGGCCCTTCGCGCGGAGGGCTTGCGCGAGCGCGGGGTCCCCGAGCAGCCGCTCGATCGAGGCGGCGATGGCGGCGACGTCGCGAGGGTCGAACAGCAGCGCCGCGTCGCCGGCGACCTCGGGCAGCGAGGAGGCGTTCGCGCAGGCGACCGGGACGCCGCGGTGCATGGCCTCCAGCACTGGTAGCCCGAACCCCTCGTAGAGCGAGGGGAAGACGAACGCGTCGGCGAGCGCCCACAGGCCCTCGAGCTCCTCCCCTGTGACCCAGTCCTCAAAGCGGACGTCGTCTGCGACCCCGAGCGCGGCGGCGCGGGCGCGCAGCTCGGCCTCGTGCCAGGTGGGGTAGCCGGGCAGCACCAGCACCGGCCGGCACTCGGCGGGCAGGCGCTCCAGGGCGTCGAGCAGCGCGAGCAGGTTCTTGTGGGGGCGCTTGGCAGAGAGGCTCAGCAGCACACGCCGGTCGCCCAGGGCAAAACGCGCTCGGGTACGGTCCTCGGCGAGCGGCTGCGCGCGGGGGGGACGCCGAAGCCCAGCGGCGCCACGTCGATGCGCCCCGGCGGCGTGCCCAGTAGCTCGACAAGGTCCTCACGCGTGGAGTGCGAGTCGGCGAGCACGCGGTGGGAGCGGCGCACGGCGAGCGGCACCAGCACCCGCATCCCGCGGTCGCGCAGGCCGGAGTGCGCCTCAGGGAAGCGCGCGTAGATCAGGTCGTGGACGGTCACGACCCTCCGGAAGGGGCCCCACGCGGGCGCGGTGGAGGCGAGGGAGTGCACGAGGTCCACCCGCGCGCGCGCCGCCAGCGCCGGCAGGAGGGCCTGCTCGCCGAGCACCCACTGCTCGCGCCGGCGGGCGTTTACGGGAACGGTCACCGCCGGCAGCAGCTCGCCCCAGGGGCCGTCGGAGGCCGCGGCAGCCTCGCGGTTCACGAAGGCCGTGAAGCGGATCTCGCGGCCCGCGGCGGCGAGCAACTCGGGGATCAGCTCGCGCGCGACGACCTCCATCCCGCCGGTCTCTCCGGGCACGAGGTAAATCAGGTTCAGGCCGACGTGCATGACGGGTGAGGCTAGCGGCCCCCTGAGCCCGAGACGCTCGTACGTGACTCACACCGCCCCCAACCCGCGCTCCGACGGCGCGGACCGAACATGTCGCCAGCCGCCGGGGCGCGCCCCGGCGCCGGCGCCGCTAGCGGCGGGCGCCCTTGAGCGTGAGGTCGTGGGTCTTGACGATCGTCGAGTGGCCGGTGGCACGGGTGGTGACGGTGACCACGACGTGCAGCGTCCCGTGAGACCGAAGCGCGGCGAGCGCCCCCTTGGAGAGCCTGAGCTTCGCCGCCCCGCTCCCGAGGGGGGAGATCGTGTACGAGGCGGCGGCGAGGATGGTCGCCCTCCGTTTGGCCGTATGGTGGCTCGCCCCGGCGGAGGCCGTGGTCAGCGTGAGCTCTCCCGAAATCGAGTAGTCGTCCGGGTTGGATAGCTCGAGCGAGACGAGCCCGGAGCCACCGACCGTGAGCGTCTTGCCGTTCAGGCCGGCAGGCTGGTTGCTCTTTTCGCGTTCTTCTCGTTCCTTGGCTTCCTTGGCCACCTGGGCAGCTTTCGCTTCCCCTTCGGCCTTTTCTTTGCCCACCTGAGCTGCTTTCGCTTCATTTTCGGCGCGCTGTTTTTGTTCCTGTTCCAGCGCCGCCTTCGCCTGTTCTTCTTTTTCTTTGGCTTCTTCGGCTTCTTTCGTTTTTTTAGCTTCTTCGGCTTCTTTGGCCCGTTTAGCTTCTTCGGCTTCTTTGGTTTTTTTAGCTTCTTCAGCTTCTTTGGCCCTCTTTTTAGCTTCTTCTTCAGCTTTCTTTTTGAGTGCAGCCTCTTCTTCTTCTATTTCTTTGTACGTGCGGATCCTTTTGGCGATGAAGGTGCCGGTTGGAGTTTCTCCGTTGGGCGTCACCCAGGACCCGGCCGTTGACATCGACATTTCCCCGCTACCAGATTCTTCGACAGATCCCGTCGTCGTAAGGGTATATGCCCCTCCCGTGGGGGCCGGGAGGTTGAGCACAGCCGACACATCGCTTCCAGTGACTGTGCCGGAGATCGTACCGGGTACGATGCCATCCAGTATGCCTTCGCCCGAGAATTCGCCGCTGGCGAGTGACATTTTCGAAATGGTCACCTTCCCCGGCAGGCTGTGACCACCAACGCCTACGAATTCGCACGTGCACGTGACGACGTAGGTCCATTCCCCTCGTACTTCGTACGTGGTCGACGCATTCGCCGAGGCGCCGGCGCCGGCGAGCAGCACGCACGCGAGCAGAGCGCCCAGCAGGATGGTGCGCAGCGACCGACCCGTTGACTCCATCTGCATGCCCTTACGCATACCGTACCCCTCCTACTGAGCTCGCCACCTGGGCAGAGGGCGCCCCCGCGACGCCCCAAAACCCTTACTCGGTCAACAAGATACCGGTCTCACGACGGGATGACAACCGAGATCTTTCACTTGTGAAAGATCCGCGACGGCCAGGGCCGGACAGCCGCTTCAGGTCCCAGCGGTGTGACGCGCGAGCCCAGCCAGCTCCCGCGCGCGCAGCAGGACCGCGTCGATCATCGGCGCGGTGAGCCTGCCGGTGAATGTGTTCTGCTGGCTCGGATGAAAACAGCCGAGCAGCGAGAAGGGCTCCCCCGGGTGCTCGGCCCCATGGCCAAAACGAGGGCGGGGTCGCGACGCCGGCAGGTTGGCTGCCAGCGCGCGCAGCCGCAGCGCGGCGTCCCACGCGAACGCCCCCAGACAGAGCGCCACGCGCACCTCTGCGAGCAGGCGCAGCTCGCGCACGCTCCACGGCAGGCACTCGTCGCGCTCGCCGCCGGTGGGGCGGTTGGCGGGCGGCGCGCAGCGCACCGCGGCGGTCACCCACGCATCCAGCACCCGCAGGCCGTCTCCGCGGTGGGTGGAGGTCGGCTGGTTGGCAAAGCCGGTACGCCACAGGGCGGCGAACAGGAAGTCCCCGGAGCGGTCGCCGGTGAAGATTCGCCCCGTGCGGTTGCCCCCGTGCGCGGCGGGAGCCAATCCCAGGATCAGCACCCGCGCCGCGGGGTCCCCGAAGCCGGCCACAGGGTGCGCGGCGTAGCGCTCGTGCGCGAACGCGGCGCGGCGCTCGCGCGCCACCTGCTCGCGCCACGCCACCAGCCGCGGACAGCGCCGGCAGCCTTCGATCTCCTTCGCCAGTGCGGCCAGCTCGGCGGCGTTCCCGCCCAAGGGCTCAGCCTTTCAGGGTGGCAGAGGTCCCCAACACCGCGCCGGAGGCGGAGAGCGCCTGCACCTGCACGTAGGGCTCCGGCCCCGGGGTGGTGATCGTGGTCTCAAAGCCGCTGCGCGCCCCGGTGGCCACGGGGGCGAGCTGGTGGGTGGAGGGGCCGGCGAGCACCCTCCACGACGCGACCGTGGTGGCCCCGTTCCAGCTCGCGTACACCGTCACCGGGCTGGAGGAGCTGCTCGCGCTCGCCGCGATCGCCGGCGGTTCTGAGGGGGTGCCCGTCCACGGGAAGCGGTAGGCGCGGTAGGACTGGTCGCCGGGCGGCATCCGCGCGTCGAACAGCAGCTGCCCGGAGGGGCTGAATTCCGAGAACCACGGTTCCGCGCCCCAGCCGATGAACAGGTTGCCGCCCGGGAGCGACTGCACGTCGCCCTGGCTACCCGCTTTCAGCGCCGAGGGGTGCTCGTACTCCGCCACCAGCGTCTCGGTGTCCGTCTGCGCGTTGAGCGCCACCACGATCCCGCGCGACTCGGGGTGCACCGTCGGCACCCCGCCGTTGTCGAACACGGAGATCAGGCCGTTGGGCAGCAGCGTGGCGTCGTGCTGGAAGGCGGTCAGCGTGCCCGAGCCCATCTTGATCGTGCTGTGCTTGCCGCCCGCGCGCGTCAGCACCTGGCCGGTCTGTTCGTTGAGCTGATACAGCGCCCACGTGTTGCGCGCGGAGATCAGCATGTCGCCGTCGGGCTCCTGGTCGAGCGAGTTCATGTGGAAGAAGTCGTACGGCCATTCCGTGTTGGCACCGTACGGCGTGGAGTAGGATTCGTCGAGCGCGACGTGATCGACGCTCTGCCATTCGCGCCGCACGAGCCCGGTGCGCAGGTCGATTTCCTGGAAGGCGCTGCTGTTGACGGCCGAATCCTGCGGCCCCCCGATGCCGGTGAGGTTGCAGTGGATCGGGTTGAACACCGTCATCAGCGCGGTGTGGTTCGCGGTCAGGTGGAAGTCGTGGAGGTCCGCCTTGAGGCCGTTGCCGGCATGGACGTGCGCGATCTGCTTGTAGGAGCTGTTGGCGATCACGTCTTCCCCTTCGCCGAACCCCTGCTTGGGGATGTGCCCCTGCCACCACGTCAGCACCGGCTGACCTTCGTCGCTCTGCACCTGCAGGTTGGTCGCAAAGACCCCCCTGGGCTCCGGGTCGAACCACACGAGCTGGCCGGTGCCGTCGACGATCATCGGGCCGTCTGAGCCCGGGCCGGAGTAGGGGGCGGTGAAGATGTCCCCTGCCGGGCTCAGCCCGGAGCCGGTCGTGACCTGGATCGAGGGCGGCTGCAGGTTGGGCGCCGAGTGGTAGTGCTGAATCTCGGCGGACGTCCCCGCCGGCTCGTGGCCCGGCGGTTCCCACGGGATCGGGTCCGGCACCGAGACCGTGAAGCGGAACGCGAACGGCTGCCAGTGCCCACGTGCGAGCAGCTGGCCCCGCACCGTGACCGTCTCGCCGGGTTGGAAGGGGTTGGAGGGCACGAAGCTCGCCCCGTCCCCCTGGGAGTAGGCGTCCACGTGACCGGGGTGCCCACCGGTGGCCGACCCGCTCACGCTGAGCTGCGCAAGCCGCGTGCGGGGGACGCCGAGCAGGCT
The DNA here is from genome assembly GCA_963831945.1 of uncultured Solirubrobacterales bacterium. GTDB lineage: Bacteria > Actinomycetota > Thermoleophilia > Solirubrobacterales > Solirubrobacteraceae > Palsa-744. Next base: position 1,805,495 of record CAWHSC010000003.1, read on the forward strand.
GATCTGGGTGTGCGGCGTGGCGTCCAGGGAGTCGGGCAGCGGCGAGACCCGGAGGGGCGTGCCGGGCAACACGTCGCTGCGGTCCAGTGTCGCGGGCACGCACCCCGGCGCCGCGGGCCCGCGAAACGCGGCCTCCTCGGCCGCGATGCGCTTGCCGCCGAGCGCGAGCGCACCGCCGCTCGCCAGGAACACCAGCGCCCCCCCGAACACCAGCGTGAAGCGCAGCCACCTGTGGTGGGAGTGCGGGTGCGGGCGGGCCCCAAGACCCGACCGGGCGGTGAGACGGGCTGCCTTCCAGACCCGCACGGGCGTCCACGAGCCCTCGGACTCGCCCGGCGCGCGGTGCTGCCTGCAGCTCACGATGTCCCTGACCGGCTCATTGATTCTCCAGCGCTCGTCTTCCACCAGTCGCAGATCCTAACCTCAGACAACACCGGACCCCCCGAGTTTCGCTCCCGCCCCCGCAAAGCCTTCTGGAGGGGACGGCGACTCCCGTGTTAGGGCGATGTTAAGGTCTCGCGTCCAGATGAACCGTAACGGACTCATCGTGCTGCTCGTCGCGGTCGTCGCGGGGGCGGCGCTCACCCTCGCGCTGAGCGCCTGCGGGTCCGGGTCCTCCAGCTCGCACAGCGCAGCCTCGCCGGCGTGCCTGCCGGCCACGGTGGACCACAGCGCCAAGCTGGCGGGGCTGCCTGTCGACGTCTCCCCAGCGCCGGGCACCGTCACGGCGAACCCACACACGCAGATCAGCTTTCTGGGCACGCCGGTCACGGCGATCCACGGGGTCTCTGTCACGGGCCAGCGCAGCGGCGCGCACGCCGGCCACCTCTACGGCTACTCGCAGGGCGACGGAGCGAGCTTCGTGCCCGACACCCCGTTCGACCCCGGCGAGCGCGTGAGCGTGCACGCCGCGATCGACGCTGGCCGATCCGCGACGATCGGCGCAAGCGGCACGCAGGTCGCGTTCAGCTTTCGCGTCGACCACCCCTACCCGACGGCCGCCGTCTCGCCGTTCCCCAACCCGCCGGCGGCGCCCGCCGACTACCAGAGCTTCTACACCCTGCCCGGCGTCCAGGCCCCGGTCCTGACCGTCACCGTGCCCGGCGACCCGGCGGCGGGCGACGTTCTGACGACCAACGGGCCCGGCCCGGGCCAGTACGGGCCACTGATCTACACGCCGCGGGGTCGGCTGGTCTGGTTCGACCAGCTCCCGGACGGCGAAGCGGCAGAGGACCTCAACGTGCAGAGCTACGAAGGGCAGCGCGACCTGACGTGGTGGCGGGGGCACGTGCTCTCGCTCGGCTTCGGCCAGGGCGAAGACGTCGTCATGAACTCCCGCTACCAGACGGTCGCCAAGGTGCGCGGCGGCAACGGCCTCAAGGCGGACCTGCACGAGTTCCAGCTCGCCCCCCACGGCGTCGCCTACATCACGGCGTACAACCCGATCCGCTGCAACCTCGCGCCGCTGCAGGGAGCGCCCGACGGGGCGATCGTCGACACGGCGATCCAGGAGGTCGACGTCAAGACGGGCCTGGTGCGCTGGGAATGGCACAGCCTCGACCACGTCCGCGCCTCGGAGTCCGAGACTCCCGCGGCGACCGACACCAAGCCGTGGGACTGGTTTCACCTCAACTCGATCGACCCGGAGCCCGACGGAGACCTCTTCATCTCGGCGCGCAGCATGTGGGCCGGCTACCAGCTACAGGGCGGCACCGGCAAGGTCCTCTGGCGCCTCGGGGGCCTGGCGAGCTCCTTCAAGATGGGGCCGGGCACGCAGACAGCGTGGCAGCACGACGGCCGCGTGCTCCCCGACGGCGAGGTCACGTTCTTCGACGACGGTGCCAACCCGCCGATCCACCGCCAGTCGCGCGCCGTGCGGATCGCGCTCGACTTCGCCACCCACGCGGCCCGCCTCGCCGCCGCCTACACCCACCCAGACCCGCCGCTGCTGGCCGCCAGCCAGGGCAACGCGCAGACGCTCGCCGACGGCGCCACCGTGGTGGGCTACGGCGGGGTGCCCGCGATCAGCGAGTACGCCCCCGACGGCGCGCTGGTGTTCGACGCCCACCTGTCGTACGACCTGACCTTCTACCGGGCCTTCCGCTTTCCCTGGCAGGGGCGCCCGGCGAGCCCGCCGGCGGTGCTCGCCAGCCTCAACGACACGAGCGAAGAGACGGTGGTGCACGCGAGCTGGAACGGCGCGACCGAAGTGGCCTCGTGGCGCGTGCTCACAGGGGACCGGCCGGGGGCGCTCCAACCGCAGACCGTGGTGCCCTCCAGCGGCTTTGAAAGCTCGACGACGCTGCCCAAGAGCTACACCTACGCGGCGGTGCAGGCGCTCGACTCGGCCGGCCGCGTGCTCGGCACCTCGCGGGCGGTCAGGGTGATCGGGTTCGACGCCTCGCTGCCGAGCGCCGGGCGGTGAGGCTTTGGATTGGCAAAAGAGGGGCCCGGCTCACCGGCCTCCGGCCGGCTGCGCCACCCTCTAGTACCCCGGTTTGGTCGCGTGCTTGTGCACGGTGCTCGTGGTCGTCGTCGCCGGGTTGGTCTGCGACTGCGTGGAGGAGGAGCTCCCTGCTTTGCCCCCACACCCCGCCACGGCGAGGGTGGCGGCCAGGGTCGCCGCGAGCGTTAGCATGGCGGTCAGTGGCGGTTTTCTCATCGGCCGGGCTCCTTCCGTCGCTCGAGGACTCGCGCGCGCACCCTACCAGGCGGCTGCGCCGCCGGCCGAGCGTGTGCAAGCGCGCGCGGTTGGTCGGGGCGCCGTGAGCGTCGAGACGACCCCGAGCCCGCCGGCGGCAGTGTCCCCCACGGCCGAGCGCGAGCAGGGCTCGGGCTCCGGGCTGACGTGGCTGCTGGTCGTTTGCTGCGTGGCGCAGTTCATGGTGATCCTCGACCTCTCGATCGTCAACGTCGCGCTGCCCTCGATCCAGTCGAGCCTCGGCTTCACCTCGCCCGAACTGCAGTGGATCGTCGACGCCTACGCGATCACGTTCGCGGGCTTCCTGATGCTCGGTGGCCGCGCGGCCGACCACTTCGGGCAGCGGCGGATGTTCGTGATGGCGCTGCTCGTGTTCGCGCTCGCCTCGCTCGCCGGCGGCGTGGCGGCCGACCGCACGACGCTGATCGCCGCGCGCGCGGCGCAGGGCGTCGGCGGCGCGCTGATGGCCGCCTGCTCGCTGGCGATCATCACCTCCTCGTTCGCGCCCGGCGCGCAGCTCAACCGCGCGATCGGCGCGTGGGCGGCGATGAACGGGCTCGGCGGCGCGGCGGGGATGCTGTTCGGGGGCATCATCACCCAGGAGCTCGCGTGGCGGTGGGTGCTGCTGATCAACCCTCCGATCGGGGTCGCCGCCGCCGTGGTGGCGTACGCGGTCGTCAGCGAGCGCCGCCGCGCGCCGCGGGCGCAGCTTCGACCTCGCCGGCGCGCTGACGCTAACGATCGGCCAGATGGTGCTGGTGTTCGGGGTCGTCGAAGCCGGCCTCAAGGGCTGGAGCACGTTCGCCGCGCTCGGCCCGATCATCGGCGGCGTGGCGATCCTCGCGGTGTTCGTGGTGATCGAGACGCGCCTGGCCTCCGAACCGCTGATCCCCTTCAAGGAACTCACCAAGCCGCTGCGAGTCGCCAACAACATCGTGCTGCTGTTCAGCGCCTCGCTGTTCCCGATGTGGTTCGTCAGCTCGCTCTACCTGCAGCAGGTGCTAGGGCTCTCGCCGCTGCACACCGGCCTGGTGTTCCTGCCGATGACGTTGATGATCATGCTGGTCGCCTCGCGCACCGGCAGGCTCGTGAGCAGCTTCGGGGTGCGCCCGGTGCTCGGCGGCGGCCTCGTCATGTTGACCGCCGGGATGCTGCTGCTCGCGAAAATCGGGGCTTCGCGGCAGCCCGATCGTGTACATCATGCTCCCCGGACTGCTCACGGCGGCAGGGATCGCAATGTCGATCGTCCCCTCGACGATCGCCGCCACCCAGGGCGCCAAGGAGGGGCAGGCTGGCCTCGCGTCCGGGCTCGTCAACACCTCGCGCCAGATCGGGGGCGGCCTGGGGCTGGCGGTCCTGGTGACGCTCGCCACGCAGCGCTCCAGCCACCTGATCGGCACCGGCGTACAGGTGCCGCAGGCGCTCACCGACGGCTTCCGCCTCGCCTACCTGATCGGAGGCGGCCTCGCCGCGGCGGCGGCGCTCGTCACGTTCCTGGCGGTGCCCGCCCCCGCCGGCGCGCTACGCGGAGCGGCGCGCCGCCTGACGGTCACGATCGGCGTCGTCGTCGTGGGCTTCATCGCGATCGACACGGCGTTCGCGGGCTCGCACGGCGCGCCCGTGGGCGCGTACACAACCGACGGCGCCTACAGCTTCGTCACCGAGCCCTCGCTGCGTCCCCCGGTGATTCACAAGGACGGGCCCACGCTCGCCGGCAGCCTCGCGCCCGGCTACATCCTCACCGCCAACTTCTACAACCTCAACTACCCCCCGATGGTCGGCCAGAGCGGGCCGCTGATCCTCGACGACAACCTGCAGCCGGTGTGGTTCCGCCCGGTGCCGGAAAAGCTCGTCGCGGCCAACCTCAGCCCGCAGACCTACGAAGGGCAGCCGGCACTCGCGTGGTGGCAGGGCGTCGTCACCAACACTGGCTCGACCGAGAGCGGCGAAGACGTGGTCGTCAACCGCCACTACCAGACAGTGGCGCGGCTGAAAGGCGCCGACGGCTGGGTGCTTACGCTCCACGCCCTGGTGATCGATGGGGAAGACGCGTGGGTGACGGCCAACAAGAACGTCGCGCGCAACCTCTCCGCCTACGGCGGCGCCTACAACGGGGCGTTGATCGACTCGGCGGTGCAGGAGTACAACCTCAAGACCGGCGCCCTGCTACGCACGCTGGGACGCGCTCGAGCACATCCCACCAGGCGACTCCTACGCGACCGTACCCACCAACGGGTTCCCGTGGGACACCTACCACGTCAACTCGCTCGAACTGAGCGGCGACGGCACGTTCCTCGTGTCGATGCGCAACACGTGGGCCGCCTACCTGGTCGACATCGCGACCGGCAAGATCGAGTGGACGCTCGGCGGCAAGCACTCGAGCTTCACATTCGGCCCGGGCGCCGCCTTCCAGTGGCAGCACGACGTGGCGTTCGCGCCCGGCGCGAGCGGGGTGGCGCCCCGCTCGACGGTCACGATGTTCGACGACCACTGCTGCCAGCTCACCGGTGGCGGCACCTCGGTCCCGGCGACCGGCCCCTCGCGCGGGCTGGTGCTCGACCTCGACCAGCGGACCCGCACCGCCACGCTCGCCGCCCAGTACCCCTCCGGCGGGGAATTCGAAACCGAATACATGGGCGACACACAGCCGCTGGGCAACGGCAACGTGTTCGTCGGCTGGGGCTCGGAGCCCTACTTCTCGGAGTTCACCCGCTCCGGCCGGCGGCTGCTGGAGGGCAACTTCCCCGGCTCCGACCTGAGCTACCGCGAGACGCTCGACCCGTGGGTCGGCCTGCCGCTGACCCCGCCTGTCGGCGCCGCCCGCCAAACGGACGGCAAGACCACGGTGTACGCGAGCTGGAACGGCGCCACCCGGGTCACCTCCTGGCGGGTCCTGGCCGCAGCCGGCGCCGGTAGGATGACCGCCGTGGCAACCACCCCCAAGTCCGGGTTCGAGACGGCCGTTGCGCTGCGAGGGAGCTACACGAGCTTCGAGGTGCAGGCACTCGACGCCGACGGTCGGGTGATCGGAGCCTCCCGGCCATTTACCTCGGAGCACGGGCGTTGAGAGTCGCTACCCCCGTGCTCGCCGCCGCGCTGCTCGCGGTGGCGTTCTCCTCTTGCGGGGGCAGCGACCCGTCCTCCGCCTCCGTGGCGTTCGGCGATAGCGCCAACGTCGCAGCCGCGGCTGCCAACGCGGTCACCGTCTCCCCGCTGCCGGGGACTCCCGACGCCTCTCCCGACACCCAGGTCAGCTTCCTCGGCGCAGCCGGCACGCAGGTCGCGAACGTGCGCGTCGTCGGGTCGCGCTCCGGCGTGCACCCCGGGCGCCTGCAGGCCTACTCGACCGGCACCGGGGAGAGCTTCCTGCCGGCCCGGCCGTTTGTGCCCGGGGAGCGCGTGAGCGTCCACGCGCTGGTGGGCACCGGCACGGGCACTCCGACGCAGGCGGTCACCACCACCTTCACCGTCGCCCACCAGGCCACCGTGAGCCAGGAAGAGTTCCCCGCCAACCCCGGCGACCCCCACGCCGTGCAGCACTACCTCTCGGCGCCGACGCTCACCCCCTCGACGGTCACCGTCACCACGCCCGCCCGGGCGGGGGCCGCGAGCGGAGACCTGTTCCTCGCGCCCTACCAGGGCCTCGGCACCGCGGGGCCGATGATCGCCGAACCCAACGGCGCGCTCGTGTGGTTTCACCCGCTGCCGGCCGGCGAGTCGGCGACCAACTTCCAGGTGCAGACCTACGCCGGCCAGCCCGCGCTGACGTGGTGGCAGGGGCGCATCATCCGCGTCGGCTTCGGCGAGGGCGAAGACGTGGTCTACAACGCCTCCTACCAGCAGGTCGCCACGGTGCGCGCCGGCAACGGCTACCGCGCCGACCTGCACGAGATCCTGCTCACCCCCCAGGGCACCGCGTGGATCGACGCGTTCGACCCGATCCACATGAGCCTCGCCTCCGTGCACGGCGACCCCCACGGGATCCTCCTGGACTCCGTAGTCGAGGAGGTCGACATCAAGACCGGCCTCGTGATGTGGGAGTGGCACGCGCTCGGGCACATCCCCCTGGGCGACTCGCTCAACCACGTCTCCGGGGGCGAATACCCCTGGGACTACGTGCACATCAACTCGATCTCGCCGGGGACCTCGGGCGACGTGCTGCTCTCCTCGCGCAACACGTGGACGCTGTACGACGTGAACATGCACACCGGCGGCTACAACTGGCTGCTCGGCGACGGCGGGCACTCCAGCTTCAAGCTCGGCCCCGGCGTGCACTTCTACTGGCAGCACGACGCCCAGTTCCAGCCCGGTGGGCTGATCTCGCTGTTCAACAACGCCTCCGACCCGCCCAAGGAACGGGAATCGAGCGGCCTGCTGCTGCGCCCCGACTTCTCCACTCACACCGTCACGCTGGTCAAACGCTTCACCAACCCCTCCCACACCCTGCTGGCCTCAAGCCAGGGCGACACGGTGAGCCTGCCCGGCGGCGACTGGCTGCTCGGCTACGGGGGGCTGCCCAACTTCACCGAGTTCTCAGCCTCCGGCCACGTGCTGCTCGACGGCACGCTCGGCAAGAACGTGCAGGACTTCCGCACCTACCTCTCGCCGTGGAGCGCGACCCCCACCACCGCGCCCGCGATCGCCGTGCAGGCGGGGACCGGCGCAGGGACGGCGACCGTGGAGGTGAGCTGGAACGGCGCCACCGCCGTCGCCTCCTGGCAGGTGCTCGCCGGCGCCTCGGCCGAAAGCCTCGCGCCCGTTGCCACCGCACCCCGCCAGGGCTTCGAGACGACGATCCACGTGAGCACCCCCGAGCCCGACCTCGCCGTGCGCGCGCTCTCGGCCTCCGGGCAGACGCTCGGGGTCTCCACCACGCAACCCATCCCTTAATTGAAAATCAAAACCCCCAACCACAAACCGCCAATCGTCGTTGACGGCACGCCCCGGTCGGTTCGCGGGCAGCGCCCGCACCTCGGGAGGGGAGCGAGGCCGTGAACGTGATCGGCGCAGGTCTGCCGCGCACTGGCACTCTCTCGCTGAAGATCGCGCTCGACGCGCTCGGGCTCGGCCCCACCTGCCACCTGTCCGACCTACTCGCCGACCCCGACCGGGTCGGGCTGTGGGAGCAGGCGCTCGACGGCAGGCGGCGGTGGGCGAAGATCTTCGATGGCTACCACTCCGCCGTCGGCCCGCCCGCGAGCGGCTTCTGGGAGCAGCTGATCGGCGTCTACCCCAACGCCAGGGTGCTGCTCAGCGTGCGCGACCCCGAGAGCTGGGGCCGCGCGATCGGCGCCACCGCGTGGGGAGCGCGCGACAGCGACTCCCTCCGGCGGTTGGTCGAGGGGATGGAGCGCCACAACGCGGCTGTGCGGCGCGGGGTCCCGCGCGGGCGGCTGCTCGTGTGGAGCGTCGGGGAAGGGTGGGAGCCGCTCTGCGAGTTCCTCGGGTTCCCGGTCCCCGGCGTCCCCTTCCCGCACGTGGGCGCCGACGCGGAGCTCCTCAACCGGGTCGTGGGCTCCTCGCTCGACGCGCTCGTGGAGTGGCCCGCCCTTCGAGAGCTCCCGCGGGCGGCGGGTTGAGGTGGTGCGCCCCACCCGGGCCCGGCGGGGGGTGGGGCTGCTGTTCGCTCGCCCCGAACGGGGTCAGCGGCCCGCGTTCGCTTTCCACGCGGCGCAGCCTCGCGGTCGTCGCGAGGCGCGCGGCTCTGGTGGCGGTCAGCAGGTAGTCCTGGAAGCCGAGCCCCTGCGCCTCCTCCAGGTGACGCGGAAGCGGGCCGCGCAACTCCTCGCGCAGCGCCCGCTCCATCGTTCGCCGTAGGGACGCCTCCAGGCGACTGTGGGCGGAGCCCCGAGCCGCTGCGACGTTGTCGAGCTCCATGCGGCCCGTGCGCGTGCGGTAGTCGTAGAGCTCACGCTCCTGACCTTCCGGCAGGGGCTGGATCCCGTTTTCGCCCCAGTTGGAGTACGTCGCGTACTTCGCGGCGGCCGTGCGCAGCGCCACCACGTGCAGCGGTGCGTCCGCCGCGTACAGTTCGGTCGCGAACTCCGTGACGATCTCGTCGGTCGCGTGCAGCGCGTACGGGCGCCCCCGCGCGCGCGGGTTCGCGAGGATCGCGGCGAGGTCCGCCCGGTGGGCGAGGTGCGCGTAGCGCCGCTCCCGCCGCCACGCGTTCGACCCGCTCGCGACGCTCAGCAGCAGCGGCGCTACGTCCACGCTCGAGGTCAGCTGCGTGCGCGGGCGGCCCGTCGCAGCGGTGAGCACGCCGCGCGGGTCCTTGACGATCAGCGGCACCCTGATCGCCTCCTCGTACGCCCCCCCGCCCTTGCCGCGCAGACCGTGCGAGGCGCCGTACTCCCCGTGGTCTGAGGTGAACACCACGATCGTGTTCGCCGCCACTTCCGGGCGGCTTTCCAGGGCGCGTAGCACCCTGCCCACGTGCGCGTCCACGGTGCGCTGCAGCTTTACGTACAGGTCGAAGAACGGCGTCCACGCTTCGGTCACGTCGGGCCCGGTAAACGGCACCGGGCCGAACGACCTCGCCGCCGTCTGCTGCAGCGAGAGCTGCAGCAGCGGCTTGTTGTGGGCTTCGAGCATTTCCGGAGTCTCGTAGTTCGGGGGCAGCCCCTGCACCAGCGCCGGCGCGCTGCGCTCCGCCGGGACGCGTTCGGTCCACTTGTGCCACCACGCGATGTCGTGCGGGTTCACGAACGACACTGTCGTGCACCACGGTTCGGGCGAGTCGCCGCTTTCGGCGAACCACTGCTCGAACTGGTCGGCGACGTGCGGGTCCACGCGCCAGCCCTGACCGGGGCCCCCGTCCGGTGAGGGGTAGGTGCCGCCCGAGAACCCGTACGGCTCGAGCGACCCCGCGTCCAGCGGCAGTCTCCAGTGGTTGTCCCCGTGCGTCAGGTGCCACTTGCCGAACCACCACGTGGCGTATCCGCGCTCGCGCAACATGCTCCCCCACGTCGGGAAGCCGGGGTTCAGCGTGCTGCCGCCCGTGATCATGCACCCCGTCTGGTGCGTGTACAGGCCGGTCAGCAGCGTCGAGCGCGCCGGCGTGCAGTCGTTGGAGGCCGTGTAGTGGCGCTCGAAGGAGACCCCTTCGCGGCGTAGGCCGGTGATGTTGGGCAGCATCCGCGCCAGCGTCGGCGAGGCCGTGAACCACTGCGGCGCGCGCAGCTGGTCCACGACGATCACAAGGATGTTGGGCCCACCCACCCCCGTTCCACCGGTCTGCCGGGGCGGCGGAGACCTCTGCTGCGCGGTGGTCCCCGCCGGCTGTGTCGCCTGTCCCTGAGTCCGCCTGCGCGCACGATGCGCCGGCGCCGCCGGCTCCTCGACCTCTTTGGCGATCGCCGCGATCGCGGCACCGCCGCCCAGCAGCGCCCCGCCGGCCAGCAGTCCGCCCTTCAGGAACGTGCGCCTGTCGATTTGTCGCTCGGCCATCGCCCGCCAAGGTACGCCAGAGCACCTTTGCACGAGCGAAAGGTCACGTTAAGAGCGCGTTGGGATTAGAAGCCGCGAGCCGCGTATCATGGTATGCTGGCATCCCCATGCAAAGGACTACCGTCAAGCTCCCGGATGATCTGGACGCACGGCTGCGACACGAGGCTCATCGTCAGGGCATCACGATCGCACAGGTCACCCGTACCGCCCTCGAGGCACATCTCGGCGGCGGTCGGCGGCGCTTGGGCGCCGCAGCGAGTGGGCGCAGTGGGCGCAGCGAGATCTCCGAGCGTGTCGAGGAGATCATCCGCTCGGAGACGGCCCCATCGCACTGATCGTCGACGCGGGCCCGCTCTACGCCTATGTCGACGCCGACGACGCTCACCACTCGGCGTGCCTAGATCTACTGGAAGCGCATCCAGGTCCACTGATCGTCCCGACACTTGTCATCACCGAGGTCGCCTACCTCCTCGGCACCCGCCTGGGCTGGCAGCCCGAGGTGCGCTTCCTCGGCGACCTCGCCGCGGGCAAGCTCATCATCGAGCCGATCCACCCCGCCGATCCGCTGCGGATCGCCGAGCTCGTCGCCCGCTACCACGACCTCCCGCTGGGCACCGTCGACGCCTCCGTGGTCGCCGCCGCCGAACGGCTGGGCGCCACCGAAATCGCGACCGTCGACCGCCGCCACTTCAGCGTGGTGCGCCCAGGACACACGACTGCGTTCGAGTTACTGCCGTAGGTTTCTCGACCGCTCGTCGGAGCGCCTTGCGATCGGCGGGTGGGGTGTTTCAGAAAACAGGCGTCTCGGTGTAGTCCCCGAAGACCTGCTGCAGGGACTCCACGATCTCGCCCTCTGAGGCGCAGGCGCGGGCACAGTCGAGCAGCGGCTCCATCAGGTTGCGATCGGGCTGCGCCGCTGACTCGCGCAGCGCGGCGAGGGTGCGCTCGACCTCGGCGCCGTCGCGGCGGGCGCGGGCGGCCTGCAGGCGACCGAGCTGCTTGCCTTCCAGGGACGGGTCCACGCGCAGGATCGGGATCGGCTGCTCGTCCTCGAGCACGTGGCTGTTGACCCCCACCACGATGCGCTCGCCGGCGTCGATCTCCCGCTGCAGCTCGAACGCCGCATCGGCGATCTCGCGCTGGGGGTAGTTGCGCTTGACCGCCTCCACCATCCCCCCGAGCTGCTCGATCTTCGCGAAGTACTCGTAGCAGCGCGCCTCCATGCGGTCGGTCGCGGCCTCCACGAAGTAGCTGCCCCCGAGCGGGTCCGCGGTGCTCGCCACGCCCGTCTCGTGCGCGATCATCTGCTGGGTGCGTAGCGCGATCTGCACCGCCTCCTCGGTCGGCAGCGCGAGCGCCTCGTCGTAGCTGTTGGTGTGCAGCGACTGGGCGCCCCCCAGCACCGCCGCGAGCGCCTCCACCGCGGTGCGCACAATGTTGTTCAGCGGCTGCTGGGCGGTCAGGCTGACGCCCGCGGTCTGCGCGTGGAAGCGCATCAGCCACGAGCGGGGGTTCTTCGCGCCGAACGTCTCGCGCATCTCCCGCGCCCAGATGCGCCGTGCCGCGCGGTACTTGGCGACCTCCTCGAAGAGGTCGATCTGGGCGTTGAAGAAGAAGCTGAGCCGCGGCGCGAACTCGTCGACGTCGAGGCCGCGCTCGACCGCCTGGCGCACGTACGTGAGGCCGTCGGCGAGGGTGAACGCGAGCTCCTGCTGTGCCGTGGCCCCCGCCTCGCGGATGTGGTACCCGGAGATCGAGATCGGGTGCCACCGGGGCATGTGGCGCGTGCACCACTCGATCATGTCCCCGCACAGGCGCATCGCAGGGTCGATCGGAAAGCACCACTCCTTCTGGGCGATGTACTCCTTGAGGATGTCCGCCTGGATCGTGCCCGACAGCCGCTCCAGCGCAACCGCGCCGGAGGGTCGCCCCTCGCCGGACTCCGCCGCGGCGACATAGAAGGCGAGCATAATCGCCGCCGGCGCGTTGATCGTCATCGACACCGACACCTCGCCGAGGTCGATCCCCCCGAACAGTGTCCGCATATCCTCGACGGTGTCCACCGCCACCCCCTCACGCCCCACCTCCCCGAGGCTGCGCGTGTCGTCGGAGTCGTGGCCCATCAGCGAGGGCATGTCGAACGCGGTGGAGAGCCCCGTCTGCCCGTGCTCCAGCAGGTAGTGGAAGCGCTCATTGGTCTCCTCGCTGGTCCCGAACCCGGCGAACTGGCGCATCGTCCAGAGCCTTCCGCGGTACATCGACTCATATACCCCCCGCGTGAACGGGTACTCCCCCGGGCGGCCGATCGGATCCTCGAGACCGCCGGGCGGGCGGGCTCCCACCCCCACATCCGCCTCGGTATACAGCTCCGCGATCGGCTCCCCCGACAGCGTGCGCGAGTCGGCCACACGAGCCTCGGCCATCTCGGCAGCCCGTGGCTCCGCCCTGTCGTCCTGCTCAGCTGGGGTTATGCGCACCGCCATCCCGCACCGATCATAGGGTGCGTTCGCCACCACGGCCGGTCGCTTCGCAACCCATCGGCTCCCCCTCCGCCTCCCGGAAGCGAGCGAAACGTCCCAAGCGCGACGTAGTCTCGCCAGACCGACGACATTCACGTTGCGTTGGCAGCTCACAACAGATGGTGTATCATGAAACCCAAGCATCCAAAGAAGCCAGTCGAGGCGGCGCTCAAACGGGCAGAGAGCCAGGGGTTCCGGATCGAGACGAACCGGGGCCACTGGGGAATCGTCTACTGCCCGGGCGGCGAGGCGAGCAGGTGTCCACCGTTCTCGATCAACGGCTCCCCACGGAACGCCGAGAACGAGGCCAGGCGAATCGACCGCTTCCTCGCACGCTGTCCCCACAAGAGCACATGAACGACTACACCTTCACCCTGCGATTCCTCGCCCCCGGCAAAAGCGCCGAGGAGCTCTCGATCTCAATCTACGAGCGGATCGACGACGCTTCGCTGATGGGGCCCGACGCAGACGGGTCGTTCCTGCTGGAGTGCGATCGACGCTCCACCAGCCTGCCCCGCGCCCTTGGTGCAACCGTGGTCGAACTGTTTCAGACGCTGCCCGACGCGACCATCCTGCGCGTCGAGGAGGACGACCTCGCCACGATGGCAGACATCGCCAAGCGCTCGGGCCGCACGCCCGAGAGCATCCGACTGCTCGTCAACGGCAGGCGCGGCCCCGGAGGCTTCCCGCCGGCAGCCGGACGCCTTGACGCTCGTACCAAGGTCTGGCGCTGGACGGACGCTGCACAGTGGTTCGAGGAGGCTCTCGGCCAGCCCCTCCCCGACACCTCCGACTGCGCCTTCCTGCAGGCATTCAACGACGCCCTGGAGATCCGCCGACTCGCACACCGGCTCGGCAAGCCACAGCGCGAAGCCGTCGCCACTGCCCTACCCGACGAACTCACGGCGCCTGAGAGCATCTGCCGACTCGTCGCGTAGATTGCCGAAATGCTCAGCGCCAGCGAGATCGTCCTGGCAGACAACCTGGAGGTGCTGCCTCGCTTCGAGGACGGGAGCTTCCAGCTGATCTACATCGATCCCCCTTTCAACACCGGCAGGGCACAGACCCGCAGAACTCTCCAGACGGTGCCCGACGAGCACGGCGACCGCGTCGGATTCCAGGGCCGACGGTTCAAGACCCGGCTCTTGGCGGAATCGTCATATGGGGATGTGTTCGAGAACTATCTCGCGTTCCTCGAGCCGAGGCTCACCCACGCGCATCGGCTTCTCGCCGAGAGCGGCACGATGTACTTCCACATCGACTACCGCGAGGCCCACTACTGCAAGCTGCTCCTCGACGAGATCTTCGGTCGCGAGTCGTTCCTCAACGAGATCATCTGGGCATACGACTACGGCGCCCGCTCGAAGAGTCGCTGGCCCAGCAAGCACGACACGATCCTCGTATACGTCAAGAACCCCGACGCTTACTACTTCGACGCCGAGGGCGTGGACCGCGAGCCATATATGGCGCCGGGCCTCGTCACCACCGAGAAGGCGGCGAAGGGCAAGCTCCCCACCGACGTCTGGTGGCACACGATCGTTCCCACCAACGGACGCGAGAAGACGGGCTACCCGACACAGAAGCCCGAAGGGATCGTGAGGCGAATGGTGCAGGCATCGACGCATAAGGGCGACTGGTGCCTGGACTTCTTCGCAGGGAGCGGCACGTTGGGTGCGGTAGCCGCAAAAGCGGGGCGGCACTACGTCCTGATCGACTCGAGCCCCGAGGCATACAACGTAATGCTTCAACGCCTCGGCGCCAAGCCCCGCATCGACGCGCCGCGATGATCAGGGGGTGGGCGGGGACGGCAGCCTGGCTTGCCGCAGTGCTCGCGCTCGGCGCCTGCGGCGGCTCCACAAGTGGCGGGGACTCCGGCGCGGCGACCGGCGCAGGCACGGCGGACACGCTCCCCGGGGCGCTGCCCCATATGACCCGGGCGACGTTGATCCTCGACTTCACGCCCAACGCGGTCCACGCCGGGATCTACCGCGCGCTGGCCGCGGGGTACTACCAGCGGGAGAACATCGATCTGCAAGTGGTGCAGCCGAGCGCGACCGTCGAACCGCTCAGCCTCGTGGACGCCGGGCGCGCGCAGTTCGGGCTCGCCGACGGCAGCGACGTCGCCAGCGAGATCGACAGCGGCGGCCACGACGAGGCGGTGATGGCGATTGTGCAGCGGCCCGTCGGAGGGCTGATCGCGCTCGCCTCCGAGCACCTGCGCTCGCCCGCGCAGCTGCAGGGCCGCGCCGTCGGGATCACCGGCGTGCCGTCCGACCGGGCGGTGTTGGACACCGAGGTGCGCCACGCGGGCGGGGACCCCGCCAGGGTGCGCGTCGTGACCGTCGGCTTCAACGGCGCCCAGGCGCTCGTCGCGGGCCGCCTCGCCGCGTTCACCGGCTTCGTGCCCGACGACGGCGTGGGGCTTGAGGTGGAAGGGCATCCGATCACCCCCTTCTGGCTCGACCGCAACGGCGGGCCCGCGTACCCCGGCCTCGTGGCCTTCACCACGCGCTCCCTCGCCCGCGCCGACCCCGCGCTCGTGCGCGACTTCCTCGCCGCCACCGTCCACGGCTACGAAGACACGCTGCGCGACCCCGCGCGCTCGCTCGCGGACCTGCTGCGCCTGAACCCCTCGCTGCCCCGCGCGCTCACCGCCGCCTCGCTGCGCGCTTACCTCCCCCTGTTCGCGGCCCCCGGCGTCCCGCTCGGGACGATCCAGCCCGCGCACGTCGCGGAGCTGTCGAGCTGGATGCTCGCCAACCACCTGGCCGCCGCGCCGATCCCCTTCGCGCGCTACGGCAGCGACGCGTTCCTGCCCGGCGCCCACGCTCGATAAGGGCCCTCCTCGCCGCCCGCGCGGATTGCGTCTCGCTCCGCCCCGCCCGGCCGCCGCACCCCGCCCCGTCAGGCCGTAAGAGCCCGACCCCGGGGGGCTGCATAGGCTGGGCATTTTTCTCTATGTGGTATTTTTACAAGTCCTTGATAAGGACGTACATAGATGTATAATGCCAAGTGCGATGCGTGGCAAGGGAATGCGGCGCCGCGGGGGTTGGCAGCGAGAGGAGCGGGGCAGAGGGTTTGACTTGAGGGCCCGGGATGGGGAGGCCGCGATGCGGCTGCCTTTGAGGGCTCGGCGCTGGAGGGCACGATGCGACTGCTCGTGACCGGCGCGAGCGGCCTGGTCGGCTCCAACCTCGCCGCCGCCGCGGCGCAGCAGAGCTGGAGCGTGCTCGGCACCTGGCGCGACACCCCCGTCAGCGTGCTCGGCGCGCGCACCGCCCCGCTCGACGTGAGCGACCGCCACGCCTGCGTCGCGCTCGCCGAAGAGCTCGAACCCGACGTGGTCGTGCACGCCGCCGCGGAGAGCTCCCCGGGACGCCTGGAGCGCGAACCCCGCCTAGCCGAGCTGAACGTGCTCGGCGCCGAGAACACGCTCGCCGCCGCGCGCGCGGTGCGTGCCCGCTACGTGCTCGTCTCCTGCGACCTCGTCTTCAGCGGGCTGCGGCCCTCGGGGGAGTGCTGGGACGAGGACGACCCCGCCGAGCCTGCCTGTGCGCTCGGGCGCTCGCTGCTCGCCTGCGAGCGCCTCACCCAGCGCTACCAGGGCAGCTGGCTGATCACCCGCCCCGCCGACGTGTACGGGCTCAACCTCTCGATCCCCGCCGCCGCCTCGCGCCTACCCGCGGGCGGCCGGGGCGCCGGCACGGGTATGCCCGGCGCCCCGCGCGGGGAGCGGGAGAGCACAGCCAGCGGGCTCGGACTCCCCGTGAGCGGTGGGCTCGGACTCCCCGCGAACGGCAACGGCGCGGGCAAGATCGGGTTCCCGCCCACCCACTCCTCGCCCGCCCTGCCCGGAGGGAGGAGCCGATCGGCGGACGCGCTCGCGCGCGAGCGCCACGTGTGGGAGCGCTCCGGCCTGCCCCTGCGGTGGGTGGCGTGGCTGCGCGCCGGGCGGCCCCTCGCGGCACCCCCGGGGTTGCGCCGCTCGCCCACGTACGCGTGGGACTACGCCCAGCGCGTCTGCGAGCTGATCGCCCAGGAGTGCGAGGGCGTCTACAACACCGCCGGTCCGACGATCCTCGGCCGGCTCGCGCACCTGCGCCTGCTCGCGCGGGCGTTCGAATGCGACCTCGGGCTGGTCCGCGAGGGCTCCCCCGCGGCCTTCCTGCGCGCCTGCGGCGAGCCGCCGGACGTCGTGCTGCCCGCCAACACCGCGCTGTGCGACCGCAGGGCGAGCTTCGTGCTCGGCCGCCCCGCGGCCGACCCCTTCGCGGGGCACCGCCTCATGCGCCGCGAGCTCGAGCGGCTGCTCGGGCGGCTCGGGGGAGCGGGCCCCGATCCTCCGGACCTCCCCCTCCCGTCCCACACCACGCCGGACGAGCGGGGGACTCCGACCACCGTCCCCCTCCCCGCGCAGCGCGCACTAGGCTGAGACCGTGTACGGAACGCTCGAGGACACCGCGCTGCTGCAGGGCGAGCTCGCGCGCGTGGTCGGCACCGAGCACGCTTTCGTGCCCCCGGAGGGGCGGGGCGAGTCGGGCGAGCGGGCTCTCTCCAGGCTCTCGCCGTACGACCACGACGCCACCCGCAGCCGCGGCCTGAGCGGACGCGCCGACCTCGTCGTGCGCCCCTCCTGCACCGCCGAGGTGGCGGCCGTGGTGGCCCTTTGCTACGAGCGCGACGTCCCCCTGATCCCGCGCGGGGGCGGCACCGGCCTCGCGGGCGGAGCGGTGCCGCTCGGCGGCGGGGTGGTGTGCTCGCTGGAGCGCCTGCGCGCGGTCCGCGAACTGGAGCCCGCGCTGTGGCGCATCCACCCCGAGGCCGGTGTGCCCACCCGCCACGTGCAGCGCCTCGCACGCGAGAACGGGCTCTGCTTCCCGCCCGACCCCGGGGCCGCCGAGCAGTCGCAGATCGGGGGCAACGTCGCGACCAACGCCGGCGGGCCCCACGCCTTCAAGTACGGGGTCACCGGCGCATGGGTCACCGGCCTGGAGGCCGTGATCCCGCCCGGCGAGACGATCGCGCTCGGGGGGGCCTACCGCAAGGACGTCGCCGGGTACGACCTCAAGAGCCTGCTGATCGGCTCCGAGGGCACGCTCGGAGTCATCACCGCGGTACGCCTGCGGCTCGTTCCCGCCCCCGCCGCAGCGCTGCCGCTGCTCTCCTTCCACGCGACCCGCGCGGAGGGCTGCGCGGCGATCCTCGAGGTGCTCGGCGCCGGGGTGGTGCCCGCCGCGCTGGACTTCCTCGACGGGGACGCGCTGCGGATGGCCGCCGGCGCCTACCCGGGGGCACTGCCGGTGCACGCCGAGTTTGCGTTGCTCGCCGAGGTCGACGGCACGGTCGAGGAGGCTCGCGCAGCGCACGTCGAACTCGCCGCCGCGCTCGGGGCCCACGCGATCGACCTACGCCGCCCCGACCGCGAGGCGCTGTGGCTGTGGCGCGACCGCATCCCCGGCGCCGTCACCGCGATGCGCGGGGGGAAGGTCTCCGAGGACATCGTCGTCCCCGTCGAGCGCCTCGCCGAGGCGCTCGAGGGCTTCGCGGAGATCGCCGCCCGCCACGGACTGCGCTCCTGCGCGTGGGGCCACGGGGCCGACGGCAACGTGCACGCCAACCTGCTGCTCGACCCCCACGACGAGGCGGAGTGCGCCGCCGCCGCGGAGGCCACCGACGAGCTGTTCGCGCTCGCCGTCGAGCTCGGCGGCTCGATCTCCGGGGAGCACGGTGTCGGCTGGCTCAAGCGCGGCCAGCTCGCGCGCCAGTGGCCCGACGGCGCGTTGCGCCTGCACGAAGAGCTCAAGCGCGCGTTCGACCCCAAGGGCCTCATGAACCCGGGGAAGAAGTTGGCCCGGCTGCCAGACTCGCCCGAGGGGCATATGGGCTATATAGGCTCCGCATAGAACACTCGCCACCGGGCTATATAGGGTCCAAAAAGAACACTCCCCACCGGGTATATGGGTCCAAAACGAACCCCGCGACCGTTCGATCGACCTGCGCGGGGCCTCCTCCCGGGCCACGGTGCCACGACGCCGGCTAGGCGTCCATCCCATTCTGGCAAGCGGTCTTTCCGCCCGGCGCGCTAGTCTGCGCGCCTGCTGGGAATCCAACCCGAAAGGAAGCACCTATGAACAAGACACAGCTGGTCGACGCGCTCTCGGCCGACAGCGGCCTCTCCAAAGCCGACTCCTCGCGCGCGCTCGAGTCGTTCGTGAGCACCGTCGGCAAGACACTCAAAAAAGGTGACGAGGTCGTGATCACCGGCTTCGGCAAGTTCTCCGTGGTCAAACGGGCCGCGCGCCAGGGCGTCAACCCGCGCACCGGGGAGAAAGTCAAGATCAAAGCCTCCAAGGCCCCCAAGTTCACCCCCGGAGCGAGCCTCAAGCACATCGTCCACCCCAAGAAATAGCCCCGCGCCGCGGTCGGGCGCGGGCAGTCACGCCGCACGTTCATAGCCACACGAGGAGTCGAGGGATGCGACCTCGCCGCGCGCGCCCGGGGGCGCGCGCGTGGTAGCGTCGCGCCATGCCCCGCGTCGAAGAGCTCGAGCTGCCCACGCTCGACTACACCGACCCCACGCTGCGCGGCGAGCGCTTCCACACGGCGATGCGCGAGCTGCGCGCACAGGGCTGGCTCGCCGCGGGGCCCTACGGGTACGCCGTGCTCGACCGCGAGTCCGCCGAGCACTTCCTGCGCACCCGCTCGGCGGTCTTCCCCGGAATGACGATCGCGGGGATCTTCGACGTCCGCGAGGGGCCCCTCTACGAGGAGATGCGCCGCAACATCCTCCACATCAACGGCCCCGACCACACGCGCCTGCGCAACCTCGTCAACCCCGCGCTCTCGCCCCGTGCCGTCGAGCGCTACCGACCCGTCCTGCGCGGGATCTTGGAGGACCTGTCTGCGAAGTTGGACGGAGGCCGCTGCGAGTTCGTGGGCGACTTCGCCAAGCCCTACCCCTCGCAGGGGATCGCCTACGTGATGGGGGCGCCGTCCGAGGACGCCCCGCGCCTGCACCACTGGTCCACCTGGATCCAGCGGCAGTTCGACGCGATCTCGATGGTCGAGGAGAAACCTGCGATCGAACAGGCCGTCGCCGAGTTCTACGAGTACGCCTGGGCGCTCGTGCGCGCGCGCCGCGCCAGCCCCGGCGACGACCTCATCTCGCTTTTGATCGCCGCCGAAGAGGCCGGCGACCGGCTCTCCGACGTCGAGTGCGTCAACCTCGTGCTCAACGTCCTGATCGGTGGCGTCGACACCACCCAGAGCCAGCTCGCCCACGCCGTCCGCCTGCTGGCCGAACACCCCGCCCAGTGGGCGCTGCTCGCCGAGCGCCCCGAGCTCGTCCCACAGGCCGTCGAGGAGGCTTTGCGCTTCGAGCCCATCACCCCCTTCACCGCGCGCATCCTCGTCGAGGACCTCACCTTCCGGGACGTTCTCTTCCCCGCCGGCACGATCGTGATGGTCTGCGCGTTCACCGGCAACCGCGACCTCCCCGGCGTGGCCGAGGGCGAGGGCGAAGGCGGGACGGGCGCAGGTCCCGACGAGTTCGACATCACCGCCGACCGAGGCCGCGCGCGGGCCCTGACCTTCGGCGCCGGCATCCACTACTGCCTCGGCGCCAACCTCGCGCGAGTAGAGCTCCAGGAGGCGCTCGCCTTCCTCGCGCCGCGTATGCCCGGCCTGCGTCTCGATGGTGAGCCTATATTCGAGGGCATCACCGGCATCTACGGGCTTGCCGAGCTGCCCCTGCGGTTCGGCTAGCCCCGTCGGCTGGCCGCCGGCCTTTTCCTCATCCGTTTATTCGGGGCTTCCCGCCTTCTCGTGGCACAATTGGGAGGGGGGCCTTTGCCGGCCCCCGGCCGACTGATAGGAGATGGCCTTGCGTGCTTTGAAGGGTTCCCTCGTGGTGGGCCTCGCGCTCGCGGTTCTCGCTTCTGCCGCGCACGCCGGGGAGTACCACGTGTACTCCTGCCGCACCCCCGCCGGGTTGGTCGCGCCGACGGATGGGTGGAGCTCGCCGGAACACTCTCCAGTCGACCCCACCTCGAACACCTGCGAAGCAGGCGGCGGGCTCACCGCGGCGATGGACGCTGGCTCTGAACACGCTCCTGACTCCATAACCGACAAAGCGACGTGGGCGTTTGAAGCCCCACCAGGCGAGACTATCGCGGACGCCACTTTGTGGCGTGCCGGAGAAGTACCAGGCGGAGGGACCAGCCACGCTTCTTATCTCTTTTGGCTATCGGGCGTTGCCGCACTAGGTCAATCTGCACAGCCTTTCGGTAAATGCGCCGCTAGTGAAGGTTGCACGAAAGAAGGCAATCTTGGCAATCCGGCGGCACCAAAAAACCGCATCACGGCTCCAAGCGAAGCGCTGAATAGTCGATACCTCTCGTTGAGTGCCTACTGCGGGTCCATCTCTCCCGAAGAACTGTGCCCCACCAACGAAGGCGGCAAAATCACCTATGACGCCATCATCGAGCTCTTCGCCGCGGACATAGTCCTCTCCCAGTCCACGCCGCCGACCGTCTCCGCGGTCAGCGGAGGCCTCGCCGAAGACCCCTCCGTGCAGGGCACCACCGACGTGGCCTTCCACGCCGCCGACTCCGGCTCCGGGGTCTACGAAGCGCTCATCCAGGTGGACGGGCAGCTGGTCAGCCACACCGTGCTGAACGAAGACGGGGGACGCTGCCATGACGTGGGCGGGACCACCGACGGGCTGCCCGCGTTCCTCTACACCCAGCCCTGCCCCGCCGCGGTGAGCGCCGACGTGCCGTTCGACACCACGGGGCTCGCCAACGGCGTCCACCACCTGGTGGTCACCGTCACCGACGCCGCCGGCAACGCGGCCACCGTGCTCGAACGCGAGCTCACGGTCGCCAACCCGCTGCCGCCCCCCGGCCCCCCGCTGGGGCCCGTGGCCTGCGCGAGCGCCACCGCCTCCGGCGCGGCCCACGTGACCCTCACCGCGGGCTGGAGCTCCCACGCGGGCGCACGCCTGCATGGCCCACCTCCGCAGGGCCCACCCCTGCGAGGCCCACACCTGCGGGGTCACTACAGCGCGACGCACCTGATCGAGGGGCGACTCACCGGCCCCACGGGAGCGCCGCTCGCGGGAGCGCTCCTGGAAGTGTGCGAGCTCCCCGACCTCACCGGCGCCCACGCCCGCCTGCTCGCCACCCCCCGCACCGGGGAGGACGGCGACTGGAGCCTCGCGCTGCCACGCGACCTGCCCTCCTGCGAGCTGCGTCTCGACTACCGCGCCGCCCCGCTCGACCCCCTACCCGAGGCGACCAGCACGCTCACGCTGACCGTGCCCGCCGCGTTGCCGTTGCGCATCGCCCCGCGCACCGCCCCCTCCGAAGGCGCGATCCGCTTCAGCGGCCGGCTGCGCGGCGGCCCGCTCCCCGCCGGCGGCAAGCAGCTCGTGCTCGAGGCCCGCGCCCCCGGCGGGCGCTGGCTGGAGTTCCACGTGATCCGCACCGGCGCCCACGGACGCTTCGGCTACCTCTACCGCTTCCGCCTCCCCGGCCCCGCCCGTTACCAGTTCCGCGTCCTCTGCGAACCGGAAGCCGACTTCCCCTTCGCGGCCGGGGGGTCGAACGTGGTGGGGGTGTTCGAGCGGTGAGGGGAGGGGCAAGTGTTGCCGCTCAGGCTACTTTCCAATGTGATAGGTAGTTTCCAGTCGTAGTTTCCACGTCCGAACGGCCCAACCTTCGTTCTCGCGAGCCACCGTCACCCATCACCGCCGCACCAACCACGACTTCAAACCACCGATACCAACAGCTCCTCGACCACGCCCAAGAGCTTCGGCGAGCAGCAGGCTTCGCCAACGCGAACCTCACGCGCGGCCTGGCACCCGAACCACAACCCCAGAGGAAAGTAGCCTGACGTGGCTACAGCCCGCCACGCTTTCGATATTGGGCTTGATTATCGAAGGCCAGGATGATAATCTGCACGTATGGGCAAGCGGGACGCACAGCAGGTGACGATGGCGCTGATCGCGCTCGAGGACGCCCACGACGCGCTGAAAAACGGCCGTCGGGATGCGGCGATCCAGGCCATGCAAGAAGCTCACCACACGCTCGAGAGCGTCGGGCATGCCCCGGGTGTGCCGGTTGCGCACGCCGCGCGACGGCTCGGTGTCTCTGAGCCGACCGTGCGCTCCTGGATAGCACGCGGCGCGTTGCACGCAATCACCGGCTCAAGCCCGGTCCAGGTCGAACCCGAGAGCCTGCGTCGCGTGGGCCGCGCACTCGATGAGCTACGCGAGCACGGACAGGACCGCGACTGGCTGGAGGCACTCCTGGACTACCTCCACGCTCTCCAGACACGTCGCAGCCCCGCGCTCGAAGAGGGTCTGCAGCAGCTCGAACGCGGAGAGCTCGAACCGGCCTGATGGCCTTCAAAGTCCTCCGCACGCCGCAGGTGCGCCGCGCGGTTGAGCAGCAGATGAGCCGGGCCGAGCAAGCTGGCTACGAGGCGGCCCGCGACGAGCTACGCGGATGCCTCGCCGGCGGCTACAAGCTCGCCTCGACAGACGGAGGCAACTATCCGCTGTGCGCTCGCCACCTGGCCTACACCTGGCGCATGATCACCGCCTACCTCGATGACGGGCGCATCGTGATCGTCGCCGTCGATCGGCACACACGCGAGAACAACCCCGCCGCGTCACTCGCCGAGGTGCTGGGAGGACTTGCCATCGTCGGTCGTCGACGCCAAGACAAGCCACCGTGTTGCGAGGACGCCGCCTCACCACCCCAGATGAACGAGGAGCTCCGCCACCTACTCGGCACGCTCGCCTGAACGGTTGTTGCGTATGCCCAACTGGAAACTGGGCGTCACATTGGAAAGTAGCCTGAGCGCCTACAAGGGTGCCGCACTTAGTGCTACACTCCTCGTATGCCGACGAAGAAGCACCGCTACACCGTCACGAGTGACGAGAGGGTCGAGTTTGCACTCCGGCGAAGTCGGCGCAGCTTCCCGGTCGGGACTTCGGATTCAAAGATCCTCGCTGCGCTCGTCAGCAAGGGCGAGGAGGCGCTCAGGCGGGAGAGCCAAGCCGGAGAAGACTACGAGCAGCGCCGGCGGGCAGCCGCCAAGCGCCTGGCCGACCGTTTCCGGCAGCCGGAGGGTCTCGACTATGCGGCGCTCCGCGAGGCCTCCGCGCAGTGGCAGCGCGGGTGAGCTCGGCCTTCGGAGGCAGGAAGCTCGTCGTCGACAACTCCGCGTTGCAGCGCGGCGGCAACAAGCTCGTGCGTGCCGACTGGCTTCTGGCGCTCGAGCAAGGGCATCTCTACCGATCGCCAATCCTGGAGTTCGAGGTCCTCTACAGCGCGCGCAACGCCCACGAGCACGCAGAGCTGACAGAGGAGCTCGAGGCACTCAGGCCGCTGGAGCTGTCGGAGGCCGTCGTCGGCGCGGCGCTTGAAGCCCAGGCCGAACTCGCGCGACACGCGGCCGGCTTTCACCGTCTCCCACACCAGGACTACCTCGTCGCAGCGACTGCCGCCGCCCACGAACTCGGCGTACTGCACTACGACGCCGACTTCGATCGTATCGCCGAGCATTCCTCGCTGGCCTTTGAGAGCGTCTGGATCGCTTCTGCCGGCACGCTCGACAAGGACACAGCCGACCCGCTCCGGCAGCGCAGAAGGGCCATCACCCACAGCCTCGCCCAGTTCAGTGGCGAGCGTGCCCAAGAAATCCTCGACAACGTCCTCGACCTGCTCGAGGACGAGCTCCGCGCGGACGGCCTCCAGCCGCCTGCACGTCGATGAAGCCGCCTTCATCCTAGGGAGCAGAAACCAGGTAGTACCCAAAGCCCGTCCGGCCCGCGGCTATGCTACGCGGGCCGCGCATGATCAGCGAACTGACGAGGCCCCCAGAGAAGACGTCTCGCCTCGGCGGGAAGGCCGCGGTCGCCCGGCAGCTGTGGTGGTGGGCTCCACTCCTCTTCGCCGCCGCCTACCTGGTCACGCTCGCCGTGCAGTTCAACCAGCTGCTGGCGGTCACCTACCTCAATGCCGACACCGCCTCGGCCCCCGTCATCGGGCAGCTGTTCAGCACGGCCGGACACCCTCTGGTGATACTCGGTCACCTCGGGTGGTACTCGACTCTGCTCTTCGAGCTCGGCACGCGGTGGCTGCCGTTGCACCGGGAGCTCTGGGAGGCCACTCCCTACGCGATGGCACTCTGCTCGGCCGCACTCGTGGGCTGGGGCGCCTGGCGCGTGGCGGGGCGGTGGGCCGGTGCGATCGCCGCGACGATCGTGATCTGCGCCGGCCCGAACACGCTGCCGCTGCTGCTGGCGCTCAACGACCACGCACCCACGTGGTTCACGCTTGCGCTGCTCGGCGCGTTCGTGGTGCTGTTGGAGCAGAGCGCCGACACGCTCGCAGCCGTGCTGCTCGGGGCGTTGGCGATCGCGGTCGGCGTGGTGCTGGGCGCGAACGCAGCCTCGGACGTCCTGCTGACGATCGCCGGAGCCGTGCCCTTCCTGCTCGCGGTCGGTTGCACGTGGGTCCTGCACCCGAGCAGGCGCACGGCGAGGGCCGGCGTGTTTGCCCTCGTGAGCAGCGTCGCCGCGATCGCGACCAGCGTGCTCGTGCACGCCTTCACGCACCACAACAGCGTCATCAGTGCAAGCGACCCGAGGACGACGCTGCTCGTCGGCACCGAAGCCGTGGGCACCAACTTCAAGCTCTGGTGGCAGTCCCTGGCAGTACTGGGCAGCGGCAACTTCTTCGGCCAGACGGTCGGCTTCTCGACCGTGCTCGCCTTCGCCTGCGCCGCGATGAGCCTCGCCGCCGTGTTCCTCGTCGCGCGCGCCGCCTGGGGCCAGCTCACCCAGGCGCTCGCCGTTCGCCGCAGCCGCCGGCGGGAGCGTGCGCAGAGCGAGAGCGTGCGCTTGGCGTGGTGCCTGTTCTGGGGCTCCTCGCTGGTGCTGCTCTCCGTCGCCTTCATCTTCAGCAGCCTCCCCGAAGACCTTGGGTCCAGCCGCTACCTCGTCGGTGCCCTCTATGCGACTGCCGCGCTCGTGCCGCTGCTCGGTGGCCGCAGCTCACTGGCGCGTGCCGCCGTGACGGCCGCCGTGACGCTCTACGCCTTCACCGGCTGGCTGGCGCTCGCGCAACACCGGCTGATCGACGGCGCCCCCGCCTCGCCGAGCGACCAGCTCGCGGGCGCCGTCGCGAAGATCGCAGGCGAGGAACACCTGAGCGTGGGCTACGCCGGCTACTGGGACGCCGCGCCGATCACCTGGGCGACGCACCTGCGCGTCAAGGTCTTCCCGGTCGACGACTGCGACGGAAACCTGCACCTGTGCGCCTTCGAACTGCACCTGATCACCTCGTGGTACAAGCCGAGGCCCGGGGCGAAGACGTTCCTGCTCTCCGACCCCGCCTTTCCGTCCGTGCCGTCCACGCCGACCCCCGACCTCGGCAAGCCGATCGCCGTGCACCAGATCGGGTCGGTCACGATGTACGTGTACCCGTATGACATCGCCGCGCGCCTGTTCGCGCTCTGAGCGGGCGGTCGAACGTGACGCTTTGGACGACACCTCAGTAGACATCCTCTCCACCTCGGCTGCCGGCCCGGCGGCCGTCCGCGGCGGCGCGCTGCGCGTCGGCGGCTACCTGATCGGGGTGCTGGTGAGCGTGCTAGCCGCCGCGCTGCTGTTCCGCCACCTCGGGCGGGAAACCGCCGGCCTGTACGTGGCCGCGACCTCCCTGGTCGCAATCGTGGGCGCGTTCTCGGACCTCGGGCTGACCGCGATCGGGATCCGCGAAATCTCGATCCTGCCGCCGGCGGAGGGGTGGGCGCTGGCGCGCAACCTGCTCGGGCTGCGGATCGTCCTGACGCTCCTCGGGGGGGCCGCGGTGACGGCCGTCGCCTGGGTGGCGTACTCGGGGGAGGTCGCCGCCGGGGTGTCGCTCGCGACGGTCGGGCTGCTGCTGCTGGTGACCCAGGACAACTTCATGATTCCCCTGACGGTCGGGCTGCGCATCGGCTCGGTGTCGGCGCTCGAACTCGCGCGCCAGCTGCTGACCACGCTGCTGATCGTCGTGCTCGTGGCGGCGGGGGCGGGCATCGTGCCCTTCCTCGGAGTCTCGATCCCGGTGGGGCTCGTGGTGGTGGGCGCCACCGTCGTGCTCGTCCGCGGCGAGCGTGCGCTGGCGCCCACGTTCGACTGGCGCCACTGGCGCAGGCTGATCCGCTCGATGCTGCCCTACACCGTGGCGATCGCCGCCTCGGCGCTCTACCTGCGGGTGTCGGTCCTGCTCGTCTCGCTGCTCGCCGACCGCACCCAGCTCGGCTGGTTCGGGGCCTCCTTTCGGATCGTCGAAGTGCTCACGATCGTGCCCGGGCTGCTCGTCAGCGCGGCCTTCCCGATCTTCGCGCGCGCCGCCCGCGACGACCACGAGCGCCTCGGCTACGCGCTGGGCAAGGTGTTCGAGGTGGCGCTGCTCGTGGGCACGTGGGTCGCGGTCTCGATCGCGATCGGCGCGCCGCTGGCGATCGCGATCATCGGCGGCCCCGAATTCAAGGGCGCCGCCCCGGTGCTCGCCTTCCAGGGGGTCGCACTGGGCGCGATGTTCGTCAGCATCGTGTGGGCCAACGGGCTGCTCAGCCTCGGGCTGTTCCGGCTGATCATGGTGCTGAACGTCACGGCGCTGGCGTTCAACGCGCTGCTCGTCGCGCTGCTGATCCCGCTCGACGGAGCGCGCGGAGCGGCGATCGGAACCGCGGTCGCCGAGATCGCGGTCGCGCGTCGCCCAGGCCTCGCCGTGGTCCACGGGCGGCCCGCGCTGCGCCCCTCGCTGCGGGTGCTGCCGCGCGCGGCGCTCGCCGGCGCCGTCGGCCTCGTCCCGATCGCCTTCACGGGAGTGCCGGTGATCGTCCGGCTGCTCGCCTCGACGGCGCTGTTCGGCGCCTGCGTGCTCGCCACGAGGGCGCTCCCGCCGGAGCTGCTGGACCTCCTCCCCTGGGGCGGCGGGCGCGAGCGCGCGGGGACATGAGAGGCTCGTCGCCGTGATCGCGGTGGTGCACCTCGTCTGGGGCCCGCTCGGCCCCGAGCCGCTGCGCGACTTCCTGCGCTCCTACCACGCCCACGACGCGGGCGCCCCCCACGAGCTAGTGGTCCTCTTCAACGGTGTCCCGCACGGCGATCGGGAGGCATTCTAGCCGAGCTCCGCGACACCCCCCACCGCCTGCTCGAGCTCGATCGGCCGGTGCAGGATCTGGCTGCCTACGCCTCGGCCGCCGAGCGCCTCGAGCACGACCGCCTGTGCTTCCTGAACTCCCACAGCACGATCCTCGCGGCCGACTGGCTCGCCAAGTTGGAGCACGGCCTCGACCAACCCCACACGGGTCTCGTCGCCGCCACCGGCTCGTGGGCGAGCCTGAGCTCCTGGTTGAAGTACTCGCTCCGCCTGCCGAGTCCCTACCGCGGCGTGCTGCCCGACCGGCGGGCGGCCAAGGAGCGCTTCCTCGCGATCGACGCGGAGCGCAACGGCGCGGTCGAGCCGGCCGGCGGGTCGCCCGGCCGTGCGCACGCACCCTCGCTGCGAGACAGGCTGGAGGGAGCCTTCCCGGCGATCCCCGAGCAGCTGATCCGCTTCGGGGGCTTCCCCGCCCACCATCTGCGCACCAACGCGTTCGTGCTCGAGCGCGCGACCTTCACAAGCCTGCGGATGGGTAGGATCGCCAGGAAGATGGACGCCTACGCGCTCGAGAGCGGACGCAACAACATCACGCGTCAAGTCCAGCGCCGGGGGTTGCGGGCGCTCGTTGTCGCCCGCGACGGCAGTCTTCACGACCCCGAGCAGTGGCCCGCAAGCCACACCTTCTGGTCGGGCGAGCAGGAGCGCCTGCTGGTGGGCGACAACCAGACGCGCCTCTACTCCAACGGCCCCCCCGAGCGCCGGCGGCTGCTGTCAGCCTTCGCGTGGGGACAGCAGGCCGACCCCGGCGAATCGGGGAGCTCACGGGCGTCGTGAGCGACGAGGCGCAGACGGCCCCCCACGTCACCGCGGTCGTGCTCACCTACAACGGCCGGGAGCTGCTCGAGCGGATGCTGCCGACCCTGCTCGCACAGCGCTACACGAGCTTCGAGGCGCTCGTCGTCGACGACGGCTCCGCGGACGGCACGGTGGAGCATCTGCGGGAACACTGGCCGCAGGTGCGGGTGATCGCCAACCCCGTGAACGTCGGGGTGGCGGCGTCGCTGAACCGCGGCGTGCAGGCGGCGCGCGGGGAGTACGTGGCGCTGCTCAACAACGACGTCGAGCTCGACCCCGACTGGCTGGCGGCACTCGTGCGGGCGCTGGGCGAGCACCCCGAGGCGGCTGCGGCGACCGGCAAGCTGCTCGACTTCCACCACCGGGAGCGCTTCGAGGCGGCCGGGGACTTCATGCGGTGGTCGGGCATGAGCGGCCACCACGGGCAGGGGGAGCGCGTCGGCAGCGCGTGCGAGGAGCCCGCGGCGGTCTTCAGCCCGTGCGCCGGGGCGGCGCTCTACCGCCGCTCCGCGTTCGCGGACGTGGGCCTCTTCGACGAGGACTTCTTCGCCTACCTCGAGGACGTCGACTGGGGCTTTCGCGCGCAGCTGGCCGGGTACACGGCCCGCTACGAGCCCGCGGCGGTCGCCTACCACATGGGCGGCGCCACCACGGGGCGCCAGGCCAGCCGGTTCACGGCGCTGCTGCGCCGCAACAGCGCGCTCGTCGTGCTCAAGGACTACCCGGCCGCGGCGCTGCTGCGCCACCTGCCGCAAGTGGTGGCCTTCCAGCTGATCTCGCTGTACGCGAGCTTCCGCGACGGCATCCTCGGCGCCCACCTGCGCGCGCTGGCCGGGTCGGCCCGCCTGCTGCCGCGGATGCTGCGCAAGCGGCGCACGATCCAACGCGGGCGACGGGTGAGCGTCGCCCAGCTCGACGCGGCGATGGCACCCGAGGTGTACGCGGGCGCGACGGTCGGCGAGCGGCTGCGCCTCCTCGGCCGCGCGCTCGCGCCGCTGCTGGGTGCCCGGCGGGCTCGGAGGAGCTGAGGCTCGCGCGGCTCCTGGGCGCCAGGCGCGCCCGAAGGCGAGCGGTCTGAGCCTCGCGCCGCTGCTGGGCGCTAGGAGCGCTCGTCCGAGGCCCCGAGCGCCCCCCGGCGCAGCGCGAGCGACTCGCGCAAAGAGATCGAGTGGTCGATCGCCTCTGCCGGGGGCCAGGGGTGGCGCTCACAGCCCCGCGCGGCGTGCCAGCCCTCCAGGCGACCGCGCAGCGCCTGCAGGTCGCGGCAGAGGACCGCGTCGCCCGCGACAACGAGCGCCTCGGTGAGCAGCGCGCGGGGGGCGACGCGGCGGCGCAGCACGCCGTAGCGGCGCAGCAGGTAGCCGCGGCTGAAGCCGGCCTGACGGCGCTGCGCGGGGGAGCGGCGGCCGTAGGTGGCCGAGCCGAGGTGCACGCCGACCGCGTCGGGCGCCTGGGCGGTGGACCACCCGGCGGAGCGCAGCCGCAGCGCGAGGTCGAGGATCTCCATGTACGCGCTGATCGTCTCGTCGAAGCCCCCGACCTGCTCCCACGCGGCGCGCCGGTAGGCGCCGGTGGTGCCCTCCGGGCCGGTCAGCGCCCGGGTGCCGGTGCCAGCCCGGGCGGGCGGCTGGCCCTGCAGGCGGGCGAAGCCCGCGAGCGTGGCGTCGGCGCTCACCCCGAAGGAGTCGATCGCGCCGCGGGCCCCGGGGCCGAGCATCAACGCCGCCACCGAGCCGACGTGGGGGTCACGCTCCAGCGGCGCGACGAGCCGCTCCAGGCAGTCGGGCCGGGGTTGCACGTCGTTGTTGAGCAGCACCACGTACTCCCCGTCGCCGGCGCCGACGCCGCGGTTGACCGCCCTCGTGTAGCCGCCGTTGGACTCCAGCTCCACGACCGTCACGTCCGGCCACTCCCGCCGTAAGCGCTCAGGCGAGCCGTCGCGCGAGCCGTCGTCGACGACGATCGTGCGGTGCGGCGCGCTCTGGCGCGCGAGGTGCTCGAGGCACGAGCTGCTCAGCTCGTAGTGCTCGTAGACCGGCACGACCACGTCGATCACCGTTGTGATGGTAGGGGACCGTATATTGGCTCGATGACCCCGCCGGCACCGCTGGAGATGACGCTGCTCCCGGGGGCCCGCGCGCTGCTCGCGATCCACGCGCGCGAGCTGCCCCAGCGCGACGACCTGTGCGGCGCGTTCTGCGGCGCGCTCGCGCTGCGCGCCGCCGGCATCGGCGAGCGCGACGGAGAGCCGCTCGACCAGGACGCCGTGGCGCTGGCCGCGGGGAGCGTCGTCTCGGCGCGTTGCGGACCCGGCCACCTGCCCCACGGCGAACGCGGGCCGGCGCGACTACCGGCTGGCGCTGCCGTTCGTCGAGGACGCCGCGGTGTCCGGCACGACCGCGGCCGGGCTGGTCGCGCGCGATCGAGGAGCTCTCCGGCGGGCGCGCTGGCGGCGATCCCCTACAGCGGCCCGTGGAGCGGCGCAGACGCTCGACGGCCTGTTCGAGCTCGCTGGCGGCGCTGCGAGCGCCCGGTCACGCTCGTCGCGAACCTCGCCACGCGCCACCTGTGGGGCGCGCGACCCGCGCGCGGAGCAGCTGCTCGACTACCTGCTCGACGGGGCGCTCGGACGGCCCGCCGCCGGACTGGGACGTCGGGCACTTCGTCTGCGTGGTCGGCCGCATGCGCGGGCCCGGGCGGCAGCCTGTACGGGGTCGCCGACACCTACCCGTCGCTGGGCCACGGCGGCGTGCACCTGCAGCCGCGCGAGCGCCTCGCCGCGGCGCTCGAGCGGCGCGAGGTGCCGGCGGGCGGGGTGGTCGTCGTCGTCGCTCGGCGCCGACGCGCCGCGCGGTGCGCGCGGGCGCGCGCGCTCGGCCTGCGTCGAGGGCGTCTGGGACAACGGCACGGTGGCCGCGCGACGCACGCGGTGACCCACCCAGCCGGCGGCCTGCCGGCGCCACGGCGACCCCGCCGGCGCGACGCGTGAGCGCCGCGGTGAGCGCGACCGAGCTGGTCGCGCTCGTGTGCTGCGACCTCGGCGCGATCGTGCGCGGGCGCTCGCTGCTCGCCTCCGAGCTCGACGACGCAGCTGCGACGCCGGCGTCGGCTGGGTGCCGGCCAACCACGCGCTCACGCCGCTCGGCCCGCTCGCCGAGCCGCAACCCGTTCGGCTCGACCGGCGACCTGCGCCTGCTGCCGGACCCCGACACCCGCGTGCGCGTCGAGGCGCGCGCGCGGCGCGGGCGCCGCTGGAGCTCGTGCTGTGCGACATCGTCGAGACCGACGGCGAGCCGTGGGAGTGCTGTCCGCGGCAGCTTCCTGCGCGACGCGCTCGAGCGAGCTCGAGCGCGAGCTCGGCCTGCGCGCTGGTGGCGAGCTTCGAGCACGAGTTCCAGCTCGCTGCCGACGCGCCGCCCGGCCGCTGCCGTTCTCGCTGGAGGCGCAGCGCCGCGCCGAACCGTTCGCCGCCGAGGTCGATGGGCGCGCTGGTCGAAGCCGGCGTGCAGCCGGAGCGCTTCTTCGCCGAGTTCGCGCCGCACCAGTTCGAGATCCCCGTGGCAGCCCGCCGAGGGGCGTCGCGGCGCGGACCGCAGCGTCGTGCTCAGCGAGGTCGTGCGCGAGGTCGCCCGCCGGCACGGGCTGCGCGCGAGCTTCGCGCCGCTGCTCGACCCGGCCGGGCCGGGCAACGGCGTGCACATCCACCTCAGCCTGCTCGACGCCGCCGGGCGCCCGCTGCTGTACGACGCGGCGCGCCCCGCGTGCCTGAGCGAGCTCGGCGGGCGCTTCGCCGCCGGGATCCTGCTCCACGCGCGGGCGCTGAGCGCGCTGACCGCGCCCGAGCCCGGTCTCGGCCGCGCGCCTGACGCCCCACCGCTGGAGCGCGGGCGCGGTCTGCCTGGGCCGAGCGCAACCGCGAAGCGCTGCTGCGCATCCCGCCGCTGGTCGCGCTCGCCGGCGACGGACCCGGCCGCGCAGCTGCGCCTGGAGTACCGCGGCGCGGACGCCGCCGCCAACCCGTACCTGGCGCTCGGCGCGATCGTGCGCGCGGGGCTCGAGGGCGTGCGCGCGGGGCTGCCGGCGCCGCCGATCCTCGACCGCGACCCCGCGCAGCTCGACGCGGCCGAGGCGGAGCGCTACGGAGTCGGCGCGCTGCCGGCGTCGCTCGAGGACTCGCTGCGGGCGCTCGCCGAGGACGAGACCGCGCGCGCGTGGATGGCGCCGCTGCTGTACGACGCCTACGTCGGCGTCAAGCGCGCCGAGCTCGAGGCGGTCGCCGGACCTGGACGTCGAGCGAGGTGTGCCGGCGCTATGCCGCGATCTACTGACCGGAGCCTGCTCGCCGCGCGAGCTGCTGCGCGCTGGCATCGAGCGCGAGCTGCCGCGCGCGGTCGAGCTGCGCCACCGCCTGCACGCCCAGCCCGAGCTGGCGCACCCGAGGAGCGACGGCCGCCGCGCCGTCGCCGAGGAGCTCCCGGTCGCGTGCGACGACGGTCGCCGGCACCGGGCGGATCGCCCGCGTCGGGCCCGCCGAGCGGCGCCGCCGTGGCGGTGCGCGCGGAGCTCGACGGCCTGCCGATCGAGGAGCGCACGGGCGCTCCGTTCAGCGCGCGCGGCGACGCGATGCACGCCTGCGGCCACGACGTCCACATGGCCGCGCTCGTCGCGCTGGCGCGCGCGGCGCACGCGCTCGGCGAGCAGCTGCCCGCGCCGCTGCTGGCGGTCTTCCAGCCGAGCGAGGAGGCGTACCCCTCCGGCGCCGAGCAGCTCGCGCGCGGCGAGCTGGCGCGAGCTCGCGCCGGCGGCGGTGGTCGCGGCGCACGTGCATCCCGAGCTGCCGTGGGGCGCGGTCGCGCTCGACCCGGGCGCGGTCAACGCGTCGTGCGACACCGTCGAGATCACCGTCGAGGGCGAGCCGACGCACGGGGCCTACCCGCACCGCGGGCGCGACCCGATCCTCGCGCTCGCGCAGATCGTCGTCGCGCTCCACGCCGCAGGTCGGCCGGCGGATCGATCCGCTCGCGCCCGGCGACGCTGACCGTCGGCGTGCTCGAGGGCGGGAGCGCGGAGAACGTGATCCCCGCGCGGGCGCGCGCGCGCGCGGCGCTGCGCGCCCACCGGCCCGGAGGACCGCCTCGCGCTGCGCGAGATGGTCGACGGAGGTCGTCGCCGGGGTCGCCGCGGCCCACGGCTGCCGCGGCCAGCGTCGAGCTGGTCGCCGGGCGAGCCGGCGCTCGAGAACGACCCCGGGATCGTCGCGCGCGGCGCGCGAGCTGCTCGGCGAGCGCGGGCCTCGACGCCGCGCCCCGGAGTGGCGCTCGTGCGGCTCGGACGACTTCGCCTTCTTCGGCGCGCTGGCGCCGCTCGCGATGGGCTTCGTGGGCCTCGACGGCGCCGAGGGCTTCAGCAGCGCGGCCGCTGCACCACCCCGAGCTGCTGCCGCCCGACAGCGCGGTCGGGGCGGTCGCGCGCGTCCAGGCCGTCCTCTACCTCGCCGCGGCCACCGCCGCCGGCCGCTAGGCGACCTGGACGTTGACGGCCTTCGGCCCCTTGTCGCCGGCTTCGGCGTCGTAGGTGACCTTCGCGCCTTCGGCGAGCGAGCGGTAGCCGTCGCCGACGATCGCGCTGTGGTGTACGAACAGGTCCTTGGACTGGTCGTCAGGCGTGATGAAGCCGAACCCCTTGTCGTCGCTGAACCACTTGACGGTTCCTGTAGCCATGGTGTGTCCTCCTGCGTGGGTGTGTGCTGCGAACGCGGAGATTGCTGGTAAGCAAGGCTACGAGCGCTGGCACTGGGTTGATCGGGGCGAGAGCCCCGACGGATGCCCGGCATCGTAGCAGCCGACTGGGAGCAGTGGTGGGCGCGCAGCTTCTCGGCGTAGCGCTACGCCGGAGGGTCCTCCGCCCCGGCCGGCGGGTCGCCGTCGCGCAGGAAGTCGACGAGCAGCGCGTTGACCCGCTCGGGGGCGTCGTGCTGGACCCAGTGGGTCGCCTCGGGGATCCACTCCATGCGCAGGTCCGGCACCAGCCGGGCAGGCGGCTCGGCGAGCTCGGCGCCGAGGTGGCGGTCGCGCTCGCCCCAGATGACCATCGTCGGCGCCGGGATCGGCACCAACCGCGTGGCGGTCTTCCGCGGCGACTGGCGCAGAGCGGCCCGGTAGTAGTTGATCATCCCCGTGAGCGCCCCCGGCTGGGACCACGCCTCGACGTAGCGCTCCAGGTCCTCGTCGGTGAACGCGCCGGGCGAGTCGGCCCGCAGCGAGCGCTTGGCGAAGGAGAAGCCGTCGCGCGCGATCAGCCGCTCGGGCAGGCCGGGGATCTGGAAGAAGAACATGTACCAGCTCTTGCGCAGCTGTTTGAGGGTCCTGAGCCCGTCGAGCATCCGCGCCACGTGGGGGACGTTAAGGATCGCCAACCGGCGCACGACGTCGGGGTGGAGCATCGCGGTCGAGTAGGCGACGGCGGCGCCCCAGTCGTGCCCCACGACGTACGCGCGCTCCTCCCCGAGACTCCGGATCAGCCCGGCGACGTCGCCGGCGAGGTGCCCCGCGTCGTACAGGCGCCAGTCGTGCGGCCTGTCGGAGAGGTTGTACCCGCGCATGTCGGGCGCGACCACGCGGTAGCCGGCCGCGGCCAGCGCGGGGATCTGGTGGCGCCACGAGTACCAGAACTCGGGGAAGCCGTGGAGCAGCACGACCAGCGGCCCCTCCCCCGCTTCCACGTAGTGCAGGCGGACCTCCCCGACGTCGGCGTAGGAGTCCTTCAGCTCTGCGTCTGCAACAGCCGTGTCGTGTTCAGCCACCGGGACCCCTTCGCTCGGGTGAGTGTGTGTCACCCGACACCATACCGCCGCAAGCCCAAAGACCGCGACTCGCCGCGTCTGAGGGACTGTCGCCCGAGCGGGGAGGATGGAGACGTGTCGACGAGTGCTTCGGTCTCGCGGCCAACCGCGACAGCGCGTCGGGCTTGAGGTGGACCCTAACCCCTGACCGCGGCGGTGGCGATCCGGTGCGCGTTGGCCATCACCGAGAGCGTCACCGTCGTCGCGGGGAACGAGGGGAAGACCGCGGCGTCGACGACGTGCACGCGCTTCCAGCCCCGAGGGCGTCCCAGCGTGTCGGTCTCGAGGTCCCCGGGCTCGCGGCGCATCGGCAGCGAGCCGCCGAGGTGGTTGCCCTTGCCGGGGCGTCCGACCTGGACGAGGCCGGGCAGCGGGACCATGCCGAGCAGACGGGCGTTCGCGGTGAGGCGGCGCACGAGCTCGCTTCACGCGCGCAGCTGCGGGCCCCACGTCGTCGCCGACGATGCGGAGCCACCCTCTGCGTCGCTCTCGACGGCGAGCCCAGGCGAGTCCGCGGAGTGCAGGAAGCCCTGGATGACGACCATGCGCCCAAGTACCGGCGCCAGCAGCCGCTCGAGCCTCGCCGCGCTCAGCGGGAGCCGCTCCGCGACCGCGGAGAGCAGGACGTCGTTGTAGCCGTACAGCTGCAGGTGCACCGTGTGCGCGGAGACGCGCGCGTCCTCGAGCTCCACGAACACCTGCGCGAGCGTGTTGCCCTGTGTCGCCACGCTGACGGGCGCGGCACGGGCCGTCAACATCGGGACCACGAAGTACTGGCTGTCCTGCAGCCGGCGGCTGAACCGCGCGTGTCCCAGAGACTCGAGCACGAGCCGCGTCGAAGAGAGGGAGCCGCACGCGACGAGCACCCGCGAGGCGGTCAGCTCGCCCCGTCTCGGTGGGACGCCGGCGCCGGTGGAAGTCGACTCTCACCGAGTCGCCGGCCTCGCTCAGGCGGTCGACGTAGACGCCCCCCCGGTACTCGACCCTGCCGGCGCGCACGAGCGCCTCGAGCGTGTGCGCGGCGTTGTAGACCGACCCGTAGGGACAGCCGTGCAGGCACAGGCCGCCGTAGCGGCAGTGGCGAGGGTCCTCCTCCGCGGTGGCCACCGCCAGGCGGGAGGCTCCGAAGGTAAAGCCGGCCCTGCTCAGCGCCGGGGCGTGGCGGCGCAGGTGGCCGAGCACCCTCTCCGTCTGCGGGCCGCGCCGCAGCACCCCGGGCGAGTCGCTGTAGAGCGGCACGAGCTCTGAGAGCTCGTCCGGCTCCGCCGCGACCGGCACGAAGCGCAGCACGGCCTCGTAGTGGGGCGCGAGGTCGGCGAGCGAGATCGGCCACGCGTCGAGGTCGCGCTGACGGAAGGGCAGCACCGAGGCCCCCCACGAGTTGCTCAGCCCGCCGTAGGCGAGCGACGGGAGCGTTTCGGCGCCCTCGCGCACGACCGGCAGGTCGGGGTCCTCGAGCGCGTAGGGGAACAGCGAACCGTAGGACGGCTTGAGCGGGACGTGCTTGAGCCCCACCGGGAACGCGCCCCGCGCGCGCTGCGCGAGCTCTGGCTCCCAGCCCTCAGGCTCGGACTGGGCGAGCGCGTCGAACACGTCCCGCTGCCCCGCCTCGATCCGTCCTCCGGCGTCGAGGACCGTCACGTGGCACCCCGCGTCGCAGAGCGCCTTGGTCGCGGCGACCCCGGCGGGGCCGGAGCCGATGACCACGGCGGTCACGCCGCCACCCCAGCGGCAACGCCGGCGGGGCCGGGGCCGCTCGCCGCGCTCACGCGGCCCGACCCTCTGTAGGCAGCGTGGCGGGGACGGCCACCCCTTCGTCTGACTGAAGAGGGGCCCGGCTCGCCGGCATCCGGCCGGCTGCGCCACCCTCTAGGCGCGGGTAGAGCTGCTCGCACAGTTCGGTGACGCGCCGCGCCTCGCTCATGCTCGCCGGCTGCGGCTCGCCTGGCGGGCGCCTCGCCGCCACGCCAGCGGGCCACGACGTCCGCGAGCTCGTCCCGCAGGCTGTCGTTGCGCGTGCCGAAGCTCAACACCTCCTCGGACTCGCGCTGGGAGACGGCGCCCGCACGCGTCCACGCCCAGCGGTGGCCGAGGCGCAGCGTCATCGGGCCGTAGGTGCCGCCGCGACCCTCGGCGATCGCGTAACCGTCCTCGCCGAACGCCTCCACCCGGAACGTGTTGACCCACCGGATGTGGGAGACGCGGACCGTGGCGAGCAGGCGCCCGTCGCGGAACGTCGCGACCACGTCCTCCTCGATCCCGGTCGGCCAGAACCCGCGGGTCGCCTCGATCGCCACGCAGGCCGCCGCGGGCGCGAGCGCCAGCAGCAGGTCGAGCAGGTGCACGCCGGGGTCGAGCAGCACCCCCCCGCCGGCCCGCGCGGGGTCGAGCTTCCAGCCGACGGCCGACCCGGGGTGCCCGCCGTGCCCGACAAGCAGGTCGACGTTGCGCAGCTCGCCCAGCTCGCCCGCCCGGGCCCGCCGCAGCAGCTCGCCGACGGCGGGCAGGTAACGGTAGTTGTACCCGACGAAGCTGGGGCCCGAGAGGCCCTCCGCGAGCGCCTCGAGCCGGCGCGCGTCGACCCCGCGCACCCCCAGCGGCTTCTCGACCAGGACCGGCCGGCGGGCCGTGAGCACGGTGGCGGCGAGCGAGACGGCGCGGTCGTGGGGCACGGCCACGACGGCCGCGTCGTAGGCGTCGTGCGGCAGCTCCGCGAGCGTCACGTAGTGGGGGGCGCGGGCAGGCGTGTCGCGACGGCCGACCACCGGGTCGACGGTCGCGGCGAGCGTGGCACCCTCGATCCGTTCGAGCGCCTCGGCGCGCTGGCGCCCGATCAGCCCGAGCCCGACGACGGCGACGCGCAGGGGGCTCACCGCTGCACCGGGGTCGGCTCGAACGCCGGGCCGAGCGCCCCGTGCGCCGCACCGCACGGTGGGGGAGGCGTAGCCCGTGGTCCCATCGCTCAGTCGTGGCCGGCAAGCGACAGGTTTGTTAGGACCAGCGCCTGCTCGGTGGTTGGAATCGCGGGCTTGCCCGGGGTCGCCGGGGCGGCCAGCGAGAGGAGCCCGAGACGGTTGACGCCGGAGTGGAGCTGCACCGGTATGTGCCTCTGCGCCCCACCCGGCGCGATCGTGTAAGTGCTGCTCACGTTGCCGGGGCCGTGAACAAGCAGCACCCCGGCGCTGGTCGACCGCTTGGCGCCGCCCCCGACCAGGACGGCCGGCGTCATGTCCGCAACCAGCGCGGCGGTGCGGTTGTCGGGCGAAACGACGACGAGTTCGGCCCGTTCGCCGACGCTCAGCGCGAACGCCGTGGTGGGCGCGGTGATGCTGGTGTAGCTCGCGGGGGAGGCTTCGATGACCTTGGCTGCGGTCACTTCCGCTAGCACGGGGCGCCCGGCGACGGTCGCGATCGCTCTCGACAGCGGCGAGGAGATGCTTTCCAGCGTGCTCCAGGTGCCGGGGTAGTCGACCTCGAGCAGGTTCGCGTAGCCGGTGAAGCTGATGGCGATGCCCGCGAAGCAGCCCCAGAGGACCAGGAGCGCTCCACCGATCCGCACCAGCCAGCGGCGGCGCCCGCGGAGGTGGACGGAGAGGGCGAGCCACGCCGCGAGGGCGCCGAACAGGAACAGCGTCGCGAAGTCGACCTCGTAGCGCTCGGTGGTGGCGTAGAACTCGTAGGAGAGAAACAGCAGGCCGGCGACGCCCGCGCCCGCGAGGATCAGCAGCGGCGTGCCGAGCGAACCGAGCAGCTTCGGGCGACGTCGCCAGATCCACGGCAGCGCCCCGAGGAAGACCAGGATCGGCGCCATCGGCAGCAGCCCGGCGGTGAGTTCGAACGCCTGGTAGTTGGCGGGCAGGGTGCCGGGGTACGATTCCGGCGGTGGGGCAACCTGGAGGAAGGGAAAGAGAATCGAGGGTCGCGGCGGGGACAGCAGGTAGTACCACGCACCGGGCACCACGTAGCTGGCGTCGCCGAAGTGGGCGGTGTACTGGTTGAAGCCGGCGAGCGGCGTATTTCGTACCGACTTCCAGGGGGCTGCCGAAGCGCACCTGGTTGTAGAGCGCCAACAGTAGACCGCACACGCCGAGCGGGACGAGCAGGGCGATCAGCAGCCCGCGCCGCGGGAGGGTCGCCCGGAACGCCAGGTAGACGGGGACGAGCACCAGCGCCGCCGCCACGAGCGGTGGCCGCGCGCCGACCGCGAGGCCGAAGCAGAGGCTCACAA
Source organism: uncultured Solirubrobacterales bacterium (assembly GCA_963831945.1). Taxonomy (GTDB): domain Bacteria; phylum Actinomycetota; class Thermoleophilia; order Solirubrobacterales; family Solirubrobacteraceae; genus Palsa-744. The sequence continues at coordinate 1,845,258 of CAWHSC010000003.1, forward strand.
GCGCCAGGCGTCTCAGCGACGCCCGCCGCTCGAGCAGCGCCGAGACGGCGAGCCAGATGCCGGCCATCGCGAAGCAGAAGCCCGCGGCGATCGCCTCCTCGTAGACTTCCGGGCGGCGCAGCGTGAACGGCACCACCGAGGAGAGCGCCAGGGCGAGCGCCGCGAGCGCGCAGATCCACAGCGGCACCCCGCCGAGCTGGCGCAGCACCGCACGCAACACCGCCAGCGCGAACCCGAGCCCGACGACCGCGAAGATCGCGGCGGTCAGGCTCGTCGACGGTTCCAGGCCGAGCAGGTGCAGCGGCACGAGCAGAACGAGCACCGGCGTGGGGCCCCAGGTGAGGTACAGCTTTCCGTGGTAGAGGGCGAAGTCGTGGATGTCACGGGGGTGCAACTGGAAGGTCGAGTTCGCCACCGGGTTGTACGGTTCCGCCAGCTTCAGCAGCCCGGCGGGCGGACGACCGACCGAGAGGTGCAGGTGTAGGAACGCGGTGGCCAGCAGGTTGTAGGGGTCTGTCTGCGAGCCGTTCAGCTCCAGCGTGTACGACGTGCCCGCGGTCCACAGGTAGAACACGGCTCCCAGCAGGAACACCGCGCCGAGCGTCAGGCTCACCCGGTCCACCGCCAACGAGCGTGCGCGGCCCGGTAGCCGCACAGCGCTCCGCAGCTGGGATATCCGCGCCTCCATGAGTCGGGCAGCGTAGATTGTGCGGGTCCTCAGTTGGGCACGGCGTACCCGCCCCCCGTCGTCTATTTGGGGGAGTCGACCGCGGTGTCTCCAACCCGGCGGGGCAGGCCCCCGGAGGGCGGTTGACGGCCGTGGCGCAGCTGGGGCACGAGCCACATCGCCTCGGCGGCGATGCGCCAGGACATCTTGCTCGTCCCGCGCTGGCGGTCGCGGAAGACGATCGGCACCTCCACCACGTGAAAGCCCGCGCGCACCGCGCGGTAGGTGAGCTCGACCTGGAAGGCGTACCCCTGGGAGCGCACGCAGTCGAAGTGGATCGCTTCGAGCACCTCGCGGCGGAAGCACTTGAAGCCGCCGGTCAGGTCGCGCACGCGCAGGCCGAGCACCAGCCGCGCGTAGGTGGAGCCGCCCTCGCTGACGAAGCGGCGCAGCAGGCCCCAGTCCCGGACCCCCCCGCCGGGGACGTAGCGGGAGCCGAGCGCGAGGTCGGCGCCGTCGCTCGATCGCCTGCAGCAGGCGGGGCAGGTCGGCGGGGTCGTGGGAGAAGTCGCTGTCCATCTCCATCACGTACGCCGCCCCGTGCTCCAGCGCGTGGCGAAGCCGGCGAGGTAGGCGGGGCCGATGCCTTCCTTGGCGGTGCGGTGAAGCACCTCCACCCACGCGTGCTCGGCCGCGAGCCGATCGGCGATCTCGCCTGTGCCGTCGGGTGAGCCGTCGTCGACGACCAGCACGCGGAAGTCCGCGCAGGGAGCGCGCGCGAGCGCCTCGCCGGCGGCGAGCACGATCGCCTCGATGTTCTCGGCCTCGTTGTAGGTGGGCAGTATGAGCCAGGCGGTGCCGTCCACTGAGGCCACGTACCCTAGAGCACCATCGTGCCCGACCTCTCCAATGCCGTGATCGCCGACGCCCTGGAGGAACTGGGGGACCTGTACGAGCTCGACGGGGCGATCGTGCACCGGGTGCTGGCCTACCGCCGGGCGGCGGAGACGGTGCGCGAGTCGTCGGTGTCGGTGGCGGGGCTCGCGCGGGCGGGGCGGGCGACGGAGCTGCCGGGGATCGGGGAGACGCTGCAGGAGAAGATCGTGGCGCTGGCGGACACCGGCGCGATCCCTGCGGCGGAGCGGCTGCGGGCGAAGTTCCCGCCGGGCCTGATCGCGATCACGCGCATCCCCGGCCTCGGCCCGAAGCGGGCGCGGCTGCTGCACGAGCAGCTCGGCGTCGACTCGCCTGCAGGCGCTGCGCGAGGCGGCGCTGGCGCAGCGGCTGCGCGCGGTGCGGGGGCTCGGGGCGAAGTTCGAGGCGAAAGTGCTCGCGGCGCTGGAGGAGCTGGCCGCGGAGGGACGTGCCGATCGACGAGCCTGCCGGCTCGCGCACCGCGGCGGGTGCTGCTGCCGGCGGCGATCGAGCTGGGGGAGGCGCTGGCCGCGGGCCTGCGCGAGCACGGCCCGCAGGACGCGCACGTGCAGCTCGCGGGCTCGGCGCGGCGGGGGGCGGACAGCGTGAAGGACATCGACCTCGTCGCGGTGACCGCGGAGCCGGAGCGGCTCGCGGGGGCGCTGGCGTCCCTGGAGCAGATCGAGCGCGTCGGCCGCCATGGGCCGGCCGGCGCCCGGGGCCGCACGCACTCGGGCCTCGAGCGTGGACCTGCGGATCGCGGCCCCGGAGCAGCTGGGGAACCTGCTGCAGCACTTCACGGGCTCCGCCGCGCACAACGCCGCGCTGCGCGAGCTCGCGGTGCGCGGCGGGCTGCACGTCTCCGAGTACGGCGTCAAGGACGACGCCGACGGGACCACGCGGACGTGCGCGACGGAGGCCGAGGTGTACGGGCTGCTGGGCCTCCCCTACATCGAGCCGGAGCTGCGGGAGAACCGCGGCGAGCTGGAGGCGGGCTCGGGGAGGAGCTTGGATTGGCCCGTTCCGGCAGAGCCGGCGGGCCGGAGCGGGCCGGTTGGTGGCGCAGTCGGGCGCAGCGCGAGCACGGCGCAGGAGCCGCGGGGCGGAGGAGGGCGAGGGCTGCCCCCTGATCGAGCTGGGGGACATCCGCGGCGACCTGCACTGCCACACGGTGGCCTCGGACGGGAGGGCCACGATCGAGGAGATGGCGCAGGCGGCGCGGGAGCTGGGGTACGAGTACCTGGCGATCACCGACCACTCCGCCTCGCACGGCTTCGGCAACGACGTCTCCCCGGCGCAGCTGCGCGAGCAGATCGAGCGGGTCGCGGAGGTCGACGCGCGCCTGGAGGGCATCAGGCTGCTGGCGGGCAGCGAGGTGAACATCCTGCCGGACGGGACGCTCGACTACGAGGACGAGCTGCTGGAGCGGCTGGATTGGGTGGTGGCGAGCGTGCACACGGCCTTCGGGATGAGCGAAGCGGCGATGACCGAGCGGATGATCGCCGGCGATCGAGCACCCGCTGGTGGACGCGATCGGCCACCCGACGGGCCGCCTGATCGAGCGGCGCGAGCCCTACGCGGTGGACCTGGAGGCGGTCTTCGCGGCGGCGGCGCGGACGGGGACGCTGCTGGAGATCAACGCGAACCCGGACCGCCGCGACCTCTCCGAGGCGCACGCCCGCGCGGCGGTCGCGGCGGGGGTGGGGATCGTGATCGACTCCGACGCGCACCGCCCGCAGACCCTCCAGAACATGCGCTGGGGCGTCCTCACCGCGCGGCGCGGGTGGCTGGGCAAGGCGGACGTGGTCAACACGCGCCCGTGGCCGGAGCTGCAGCGGCTGCGCAAACGCGGGAGAGCCGGCGGGGGTTGAGGGGTCCACGCCCCAGAACCCCTACGCGGAGGGGGGCAGCCCCCCGTAGTACTGCGGACTGCGGTAGGGGCAGTACAGTTCGACCTTCCCCGCGGCGGGGTTGTAGCGGCCCACCCACACGCCGGTGCCGTCGGTCAACCGGGTGCAGGGCGGGCGGAGAGCCTGCGCGAGACCGGCAGGTGGATGAGCGTGGCGGCGCTGCTCGAGCTTGCTGAATTCGGGTGTGCGGGTGAGTATCGGGCGAGAGTTCGGCGATGCGCGCCAGCGGCAGGAGCCCTTCGGTGTCGAAGTCCGGTTCCCGGCTCTGTTCGGCGCTCCACGCGACGGTGTTCACGCCGTCGCGGTGCAGCACTTCGAGCAGGCCCGGGACGTCGCCGTCGCGCTGTGGCCCGGCGACCAGGAAGCCGCTGGTCGAGTAGAACATGACGGCGTCGGCCGCCTCCTCCCCCGCCGGCAGCGGGTGCACCAGCGCGACCTGCAGGGTTTGCCGACGCCGAACGTCGTGCCGAGCGTGTTGGCGATCACACCGAGCGCGAGCACGGCGATCGCACGCCCAGCGCACCGCGCGTGGCAGATAGACGATCCAGCCGGTGGCGATGACCGCCAGGTAGGGCAGCATGGGCATCCCGTAGCGGATGTCGTGGGAGGGCGTCACGGTGATCGCCAGCCACGCGACGACCGCCCCGGTGAAGAACTCGAGCCTCGCGCCCAGCGCTCGTTCGCCCGTCCCCGCCTCCGCTGAGCGCCTCGCGCCCGCGGCCCGTTCGTCGCTCCCCGCAGCCGATCGCCTCGTGGCCTTTGCGACGCTCGAGGGCCGTCCGCTCAAGTGCGCGCCCCACGCCTCGCGGCGGTGACGGAAGAGCGTCACGGTCATCCAGACCGTCCCTACCCACCAGGAGCGCGAACAGCGGCACCAGCAGCTGGGAGTTCAGGATGTTCCAGAAGTACCAGGTGAAGTTCGCGAAGGAGAGAGTCGGCGGGATGTCCCCGGGCACGACGATCGGGTTCGCCGTGGAGACCTGGAGGAAGGTGGAGAACTGGGAGAGGTGATCGACGTACCAGGGGATTCCCACAACCACCGCGGCGGCTGCGAACGCCAACAGGCCGCGCCGGTTTCGCCATCCACCACGCAGCAGCGCCATCAGCAGGATGCCCACGACGAACGGCCCGTACTGCACCTTGGTGAGCAGCCCGACCCCGACCGCGAGACCCGCCACGCCGGAGACTCCGACACGGTTGAAGTCGTCGCAGGCGAGGATCAGCCAGATCGACACCGCGACGACCGCCGCCTCGGGGGCGTCGAGCATGAATACGTGAAACTGGGCGGTCAGCAGGTCCGTGCCGAGCACGAAGATCGCCGCCAGCATGCCCGCCTTGACGCCCGAACAACAGGCGCCCCGTCTGGTAGCACCCGAGCGTCAGCAGCGAGACGAACACGAGGTTCTCGCCGATGATCGGCGAGGCGACGTTGACGCCTCCGAAGAAGACCGCCAGGGCGCCGACCAGGGGCCAAGGGGCGGGTAGGGCGATTCGTGGTTGAACGGCCCGAGCAGTTCGCCGGACCTGAGCATCTGGTGAAAGAGCAGCGCCGTTTCCAGGTGGTCGCCCGCGTCGTAGATCGGGATGCTCCGATCCTGGGTGAGCCACCAGCAGGTGAGCGCGATGAAGGCCACGGTGGCACCGATCGCCCCCCACGCGTAGCCGCTCCACTGCGACACGGCGACGCGTACGCGCGACGCGCTGAGCTCGGGCAACGCCGGGCCTTGCGGAGGCGCGCGCGGACGCGTGGCCGCCGGCAGAGGCTCCGCGCGCGGAGGCCCGGACACCGTGACGGCTCGACATCCTGCAAACCTAGTCGGGGGCCGCTTCGACTACCAGCGTCTTGCGATCGTCTTAGTGGCCGTGCAGCCCGCTCACGCCCGGGATGTCTCCGACCCCGCCCCTCAGCAGCCGCGGGAGCAGCTCCTCGGCGACGAGCCGGTCCACGGCGGCGGCGGTGAAGGGCTCCACCAGCTCCGCGGCGCGCGCGGCGTAGTCCGCGGCGGGCGCGTCGAGCGCGCAGCGCAGGGCGGCGCCGAGGTCTTCGCCGACGAGGCGGGGGTCGAGCGCGCGGGCGAGGGGCAGCGCGACGTAGGCCCCGGGCGCGGGGGTGGTGACGAGCAGGCACCCCTCGGCGAGCGCCTCCAGCTGGGCGAGCCCGTACTCCTCGCGGCGGGGCGCGCACACGAACACGCGGGCGCGGCGCAGCAGGGCGCGGTAGTCGCTCTGGGCGAGCGGCCCGGCGACGTGGACGTCCTCGTCGGGCACGTCGAACCCGCTCTCGCGCAGGCGCTCGCGGGTGACGCCGGTCACGACCAGCCGCTCGGAGGGCCGGCGTACGCGCCGCCAGGCTTCGAGCACGCGGTCGAAGCCCTTCTTGCGGGGGTTGGCGGCGTAGGTGATGGCGGCGATGTCGCGCTCGGGTGCGTGACCGTCGATCGGCGCATCGAGCGAGGAGCCGGGCTCGGCCCCCTGTAGGTCGCGTCCTCGCGGAGCGTCGGCGTGCCGACCGGGACCGGCAGGACCAGGGCGCGCTCGGCTCGCAGCCGGGCTACGGCGGCACGGGCCTCTGCGAGAGCGCCCGCGCTCGAGGGCAGCAGCAGGGGCGCCTGGCGCAGCCGGCGGCGCTCCAGCGGGCGCTGCCAGAGCCCGTGGCGGCCGGGGCGGTTGGCGGCGGCGGGAGCGTCGAAGCGGATCGCTCCGGGCAGCGGCCACAGCAGGGCGGCGGTGGTGGTGGAGTAGATCACCGCCCGGGGCCGAGTCGCCGCGAGTGCTCGAGCGCCTCCCGGCGGCGCGGCGGGCGGCGCGCGCCCAGCGCGAGGTCGGTGAGCACCAGCGTGCGGACCTCCCCCGGGTGCGTGGCGCGCGCAACGGCCACGCGCGCGCCGGCGCGCCGCAGCGAGCCGGCCAGCTCCTCGTCGGCGACCCGCAGGCCCTCGGTGGAGCCGAGCTGACGAGCAGCACGTCGACCGTGTCGACGGGGGTCTGTACAGGTTCTCTTTGGTAGGCATATATGGGGTCTGTCTGGTCTTCTTTTGCGGCGCCTATATAGGGTCCGCAAAGTTTTCTTTTGAGGGGCATATATAGGGTCTGTCTGGTCTTCTTTTGCGGCGCCTATATAGGGTCCGCAAAGTTTTCTTTTGAGGGGCATATATAGGGTCCGTGGAGCTCTTTCTTTTGGGGGGTATGTAGGAGCTCCATGGGGGACCTCAACGCGCCTGCTCGGGCCGCAGCGCCTTGAAGCCGGGGGCGCGCTGCAGGGCGATCGGCGGACCGGCGAGGTGGGCATCACGTAGAAGCGCACCCCGTCGCGCTCCTCGATCGCCGCCACCGCGGCGTGCTGGTGGCGCCAGGCGAGCGCCCAGATGATCGCGAAGCCGGCGCCGATCCCGGGGATCTGGGGGGCGAGGAAGGCGAGGCCGCCGGCGAGCACGGTGACACGCGAGCAGCGGCCAGAGCCGGTTGAGGAGGATCGCCGCGGGACGGTGCTCGGGCAGTGTGGTGGTGGCGCGCGCATCGGCGAGCAGCTGCGCGATCGGCGGGCTCGTGTCGGCGCCCGCGGCCGAGCGCCAGGCCGACCGCGGCGGCGATCGCCCACCAGGCGGCGGAGAGCAGCGCGATCTGCGACTTCGAGCCGGCGGCGGCGGAGAGCACGGTGACGAGCGCGAGCGCGGTGGCGGCGCCGGCGGAGAGCAGGACGGTGGTCTTGAGGAACTCGGTGAAGCGCACGGCGCGGGTGGGGGCCTACTGAAGGAGGGCCTCGAGCAGCTCGCGCACGCCGTCGGGGCCGTCGATCGCGAGGTCGGCCTCCTCGAGCAGCTCCGGGGGGGCTTCGTCGGAGCGGACCGCCACGCACACGGCACACGCGAGCGCCCCGTGCTGCACGAGCGAGCGCAGCCCGCGGAAGGCGTCGAGGTCGGTCGCGTCGTCGCCGACGTACAGCGCGGCGTGCAGAGCCGGGTTCTCGGCGGCGTGCCGGACACCCTCGGGATGCTGACCATCGAGCGGCACGGCGTGCGGAACGGAGCTGTCCGAGCGCGGGGAACTCGGACGCCGGCCATCGAGCAGCGCGGTGACGCCGAGCCCCTTGTCGAGCGCGACGGGGGGGCGCACCTCGAGCACCTTGCGGCCCCAGTGCACGGCGAAGCCCTCCGCCTCGGCCAGCGCGGCGATCTCCCGCACGGCGGCGGCGGCCGCGTCCTCGTCGGGCGCGCCGCGCCAGTGGAAGGCGGCGATCGCCTGCTTGTCCTCGGCGCGCACGCGCAGGCGCTGGTGCGCGGGGGTGTAGATCCGGGTGGCGAAGTCGCGCACGCGCTCGCTCCAGGCGGCGAGCTCGGGGTCGAGCTCGGGGCGGGTGGCGCCGGGGCGCAGCAGCTCGCCGCCGTGGTTGCCGACGTAGGCGATCGTCCCGATCGCGACGATCTGGCGCGCGGTGGCGGCGCGGCGGCCACTGACGCAGCCCACGAGCCGGTAGCGCTTGGCGATCTCGATCAGCAGCGCGCGGGTGGCCTCGGGGACGTGTGCGTCGTCGGCGTGCCGCACGATCGGGGCGAGCGTGCCGTCGATGTCGAGCAGCACGGCGGAGCGGGAGGGATCGGAGCGCAGCGGCTCCAGTGCCTCCACCAAGCGTTGGGCGACGGGGGACACAGCCTTAGTATGCCCGAGCATGCCGATGACCCTGTCGCCGAGCCGGCCAGTGAAGCTGATGGCGATCGGCACGTTGGCGGGCCTGTTCAGCGGGATCTTCGGCGTGGGGGGCGGCACCGTGATCGTGCCGCTGCTGGTGTTGTGGATGGGCTACGGGGAGCGGGAGGCGACGGGGACCTCGCTCGCGGCGATCGTGTTCATCGCGGCCTTCGCGGCGGCGGCGCAGGCGGGGTACGGCAACGTGCGGGTGCTCGACGGGGTGCTGGTTGGGGTGCCGGCGGTGGCAGGCGTGTTGGTGGGGGCGCAGGCTGCAGCAGCGCCTGCAGCGGTCGCACGATCGCGCTGCTGTTCGCGGCCGTGCTGGTGGCGAGCGCGGTGGAGCTGTTGGTGCGGTGATCGGCGCAGTCGTGATCGGGTTGGCGGCGGGAGTGGTGGCGGGCCTGTTGGGGGTCGGCGGCGGCGTGCTGTTCGTGCCAGGCCTCGTGATCTTCATCGGCCTCACCCAGCACCAGGCGGAGGCGACCTCGCTGCTGGCGATCGTCCCAGTCGCGCTCGTAGGGGCGGCCGCCCAGGACCGCTACGGCAACGTGCGCCGGAAGCGACGCGCTGCAGCTGGGCCTGTTCTCGGTCGCGGGCGCGGCGGCGGGGGTGGCGCTGGCGAACGCGCTCTCGGGGAAGGCCCTGCAGGTGGGCTTCGCGCTGTTCATGCTGTTCGTGGCGGGCCAGCTGGTGCGCAAGAACATGGGCACTGGCGCGCGGAAGAGCGTGGGCTCAGAAGCGGACGAACGCGAGAACCCGAGTGGCAGCCGAAAAGGGGTCTAGACTGGGTGGCACAGTGGGACTCGACAACCCAATCCACATCGCGTTCCTGGTGGTGATCCTGCTGCTGGTGTTCGGCGCCAGGCGGCTCCCGGAAATCGGCCGCTCGCTGGGCAGCGGGATGCGTGAGTTCAAGGACTCGATCAGCGGCGAGTCCAAACAGCCGGCGCTGAACCAGACCGCACAGCAGCCGCCAATGCAACAGCCGCCGGTCCAGCAGCCCTCGATGCAACAGCCCCCGGTCCAGCAGCCCGCGCCAGTAGCGCAGCCCGTCGCGACTCCCTCCCCGGCCCCACCGCAGGCTCCGGCCCAGCCGCCGGACGAAAGCACCTTCGGTCGGTAAGAGCCCAGGCCGTAAGCGCCCAGGCCCTACGCCGGGGTGGAGGGCAGCACCGAAGGGCGCGACTCTTCCAGCAGCGGCGAGCCGCAGCGCCAGCAGTAGGCGGCGCCGCGGCTGTGCACGGCTCCGCAGGAGCGGCAGGTGCCACCCACCCCGTCCTCTGCGGCGGACAGCAGACGCTCGACCTCGCCGAGCTGGGCGTCGGCCTGCTGGAGCTCGGCGGCGCGGCGGGCGAGCACGTCGAGGCGGTAGTGGTCGCGAATCGCCATCTCGTACGCGAGCCCGCCGAGGTCCCAAGTGAGCGCGGCGACGCGCTCGGCCAGCCGCACGCGCTCGCGGCGCAGCTCGGCGGAGGAGCCGCTCCAGACTGCGGGGGAGGGCGCCTCCACGGGCCCCGCGGAGGCGGGCGCGACGCGATCCTCGCGGGGCGGGCCGCCGTCGCCGGGGTGAGGCTGTCCGTTGGAGCCGGCGGTGGCCATGAAGGCTCAGTGGGTTTCGATCGGCCCGTTGCCGAGCGCTGCCTTGACTTCTTTGGCGTGCTGCTTGCCGGTTGTGTGTTCGAGTTTCTGCAGGGTGGCGGAAGAGGTTTTGTGAGCGGCGGGCAGCGCCTTGGTGGACTGGACTTCCTTGGCCGCTTCGGCTTCTTCGGCGCTGCTTTCCGAAACCCCGCCTTCGCTCTTGGAGGCGCTGTGCAGACTGCGAGGAGCCGCTGGAGGTGTGGTGACTGGAGGAGGAGCTGGAGCCGGCGCCGGAGCCGGTGGACGTACCCGCGCTACCGGAGGGGGTCGCGGCAGCAGCAGCGGCGAGCGGGGTGTTCAACTTCACTTCGTAGACCTGCTTGCCGGTGGGGGCGCTCCCGGTGAGCCAGTGCCCGACGAGCAGCCCGATCAGCAGCGCCGCGAGCAGCACCCCGAGCAGGCCGAAGAGGCCGGAGTAGCGGCGCAGCGAGCCGAGCAGTGCCGGGAGGATCGGGGGGCGGCTGATAACCGGCGGCGGAGGGCGCGCCGAGGATCGCTGTCGCAGCTGTGCCCGGCTCGGCCTGGAGCACGTCGAGGAAGGCGAGGCGCACGGGCGAGGCGGGACGCCCGCAGGCCAGGCAGTAGCGCTGGTCGGGAGCGAGCGGGGCGCCGCACCCGGCGCAGCTGGCGGTGGCGACGCCGTTGGAGGGGCTTGGCGGCCCCGTCGTCTCGCGCGGGATCACGTCCATGGGAGCCCCGTCACTGACGAGCGGTCGCGCAAGACCCGACACACCACACACCTGCAGTGACCAAGCCCGCCACCCCCACCTCGTGAGAGTTCGGAGCTCATCCGAAGGCCCCGCGGACGTAGTCGCGGGTGCGGACGGCGCGGGGCTCCTCGAAGACCTGCTCGGCGGTGCCGTACTCGACGAGGTCGCCGAGGTACATGAAGGCGACCTTGTCGGCGACGCGGCGCGCCTGGGCGAGGTTGTGGGTGACGATCACCACCGCGAGGTCGCGGCGCAGCTCGTGGATCAGCTCCTCGATCACGCCGGTGGAGATCGGGTCGAGCGCCGAGCAGGGCTCGTCCATCAGCAGCACCTCGGGCCGGGGCGCGATCGCGCGGGCGATGCACAGCCGCTGCTGCTGGCCGCCGGAGAGGCGCAGCGCGGGGCGGTGCAGGTCGTCGGCGACCTCGTCGTAGAGCCCGGCGCGCCGCAGCGCGTCGACCACGAGCGGCTCGAGCTCGGGCCGCCGGGGGCGGCGGCGGGACTGCTCGCGCAGCGCGAAGGCGACGTTGTCGAAGATCGACATCGGGAAGGGGTTGGGCTGCTGGAAGACCATCGCCACGCGGGCGCGCAGGGCGGTGTCTTCGAGCTCGTGGATGTCCTCGCCGTCGAGCAGGATCTGCCCGCCGCGACGGGCGCCCGGGGTCAGCTCGGTGAGCCGGTTGAGGGTGCGCAGCAGGGTTGTCTTGCCGCAGCCGGAGGGCCCGATCAGCGCCAGCACCTCGCCCTGGTGGATCGAGAGGGAGACCGAGCGCACGGCGTTGGCGCCACGCCGACCCAGGGTGGCTGGCGCCGCCATAGGAGACGCTGACGTCCTCCAGCCGCAACCGCTCGGGGCCGGCGCCGCTGGCGAGCGGCCGCACGGCCTCGCGCTGCTCGGGGGGCCGCACGGGCTCGGGGGTCCGGTCGAGCACGATCGTGCGCACGGGGGGCACCTGCTCGTGAGGCGGCTGACTCGGTGGGTCGAATGCCTGCTCGAGCTCGATCATCGTAGGACTCGTCATCGGTTCCTCACCTTCCACACTATAAAGACTGAAATGGTGTTGTGGGGCCATCAGACGATCCCTCCGGCAATGGGGACTCCCCCGGTGCGCGCGAGGGAGCGACGGGAGATCCGTTCCACCGCGAGGTTGAGCAGCAGCACGAACAGCAGCAGCACGACGGCGGCGGCGTAGGCCTTCTGCGGGGCGAGCCCTTCGCCGGCGGGGGAGTTGTCGTAGATGTAGCTGGTGAGGCTGGAGCCGGCGCCGCGGAGCACGTTCAGGCCGGGAAGCCCTCCTTCGGGCGTGATGCGCAGCGCATCGCCGAGCATCACGATCACGATCGCGGTGTCGGCGATGATGCGGCTGACGCCGAGCGTTACGCCGGTGGCGATGTTGGGGCGCACGCTGGGCAGCACCACGCGGCGGATCGTGGCGATGCGGGTCTTGCCGAGCGCGAACGCGGCCTCGCGCATATGGGCGGGCACGGACTGCAGGCCGTCGCGGGTGGCGACGAATATCGGGGGCAGCGCGATCAGCGACATCATCGCGCCGGCGGTGAGGAAGGATGTGCCCGTGGCAACGCCATTGGGGGCGGAGGAGGCGAATGCGAGGAAGTGCAGCTGGAAGATCGCCAGGCCGAAGACGGCGATCAGGATGTCGGGGGTGCCGGCGACGATCTCGATGCTGGATTCCACGACCCGCGTCAGCCAGCGTGGACGCCCATACTCGACGATCCACAGCGCACAGCAGATCGCCAGCGGAGCGGCGATCGCGATGCCGATCACGGTCAGCAGCATGGTCCCGAACAGCGGATCGAGGAAGCCGCCCGAGCCGGCCTGGTCGAGGCTCGCCTGGGGACGGCTGAAGATCAGCTCCGGACGCAGGTACTGGATGCCGCGATAGCCCATGTAGAGGAGGATCGCGGCGGCGACCGCGCACAGCGATAGGCCGGCGGCCCAGGCGGCGAACCACACGAGGCGGTCGCTCCAGCGCCAGGTGCGCATCGAGGAGCCCCGGCCGCGCTGAGGCTCCGGCGGCAGGCAGAGCGGGGATTGGAGACGAACGTGCTCATCCCCTCACCTGGTACTTCCTTAGCGGCAACTTGACGAGGTAGGCGGCGACCGACAGGACGCACACCGAGAACAGCAGCAGCAGGGCGCAGGCGTACAGCGCGGAGTTCAGCGCCGGGGCGCCGCCGAGCCCTTCGCGGAAGTCGACGATCGTGGAGGCGAGAGTGCGCATGGGCTCGAAGAAGAAGGCCAGCCCGTCGCTCGGCCGGGGCGCGAAGAAGTTCGAGCCGGAGACCATCGAGATCATGATCGCCTCGCCCAGCGCGCGGGCGGTGGCGAGCACGGTGGCGGCGACGATCGCGGGGCGCACGGCGCGCAGGGTGACGGCGCGGATCGCGCGCAGCCGGTTGACGCCGAGCGCGGCGGCGCCCTCGCGCCAGGCTCCGGGCACCGCGCCGAGGGCGTCGCAGATGAGCGCGATCATGATCGGGGAGATCATCAGGGTGAGCAGCACCACGGCCACGGCCAAGCCGGCGCCGGTGAGCTGGACGGTGCCCTCCAACGAGGTCCGCTCGGAGAGGGTGATGAGGTGATTGCCGACGAACGGCACCAGCACGAGGATCCCGAGCAGGCCCCAGATGACCGAGGGCACGGAGGCGAGCAGGCGCACGACGCGGATCATCGTGCGGCGCAGGCGGGCGGGGGCGAGCTCGACGATGAAGATCGCGCAGAGCACCGCGAGCGGCAGCGCGAGGAGCACGGCAAGCGAGGTGATCAGCAGCGTGCCGTAGATGATCGGCCAGGCGCGAAAGTGGTAGGCGGAGGCGGGGGGGTGCGTGGGGGCGTCCAGCATGGTTTCGAACTGCACCTTCAGGCTGCCGCCGGGCCCGAGCCAGCTGAGGCCGTTGTGCTCGAAGGTGGGCCAGGCGCGCACGGCGACGAACGCGATCATGAAGAGCACGCAGAGGCAGACGAGGAACGACACCGCGCCGAGCGTACGCTCGGCGCGGTGGTCGGTCCAGGGGTTGCGCAGACGTGCGAGCAACACTGAGCGGGAGGGGGGCGGGCCCCCCTCCCGACCTCCCCCCGTGTTGATCGAAGTGGGCAAGCTCACGACGTTCAGCTGGCTTTGATCGGAACCCACTGGGTCGAGATGATCTTGCGTGCGGCCTTGCTGGTTCTGATCCACGAGATGAACTTGGCGGCGGCGCCGGTGGCTTCGCCTTTGGTCACCTCGTAGAAGCGCGCGGTGGCGGTGTACTGCCCGGAGGCGACGTTGGCGCGCGTGCAGGCCACGCCGTTGTAGGCGACCGGGTTGACGGTGCCCTGGTCGGCGCGGTAGTTGGAGAGGAAGCCGACCCCGTTGGGGGTGTTGGCGACCTGCTGCTCGAGCAGCCCCTCGGAGGGCTCTTCGGCCGCGGTCGAGGCGACGCTCTTGTTGGCGAGGAACAGTGTCTTGAAGTTGGTCAGCACGCCGGCGGTGGAGGTGCGGCTGATCAGGTCGATCGGCCCGGAGACCGAGGCGCCGGAGACCTGGCCCCATTCCTTGTCCTTGCCCTCGAAGATCGCCTGGACCTGGGCTTCGTTGAGGGAGGAGAGGGTGTTGGACTTGTTGGTGACGATGCAGATCCCGTATTCGGCGATCGGGTAGAAGTCGAGCCCAGGCGGGTCGGTGGGCAGCGGGTCGCGGGAGACGTCTCCGATCGTCGACGCGACCGGCGGCGACATCGTTGATGCCGATCGTGGCGCCGCCCTGGGAGATCCTGAAGGCGACCTTGTTGTGGTTGAGCTTCGAGTACTTGTGGGCGAGCAGCTGGACGAGCGGGAAGGAGGCGGTGGCTCCGCTGATCGTGATCACGCTCGTAGCCGAGGCGATCGCGGGCACCGCGCTCCCTATCAGGGTCACAGCCGCGAACGAGGCGGCGATACGGCGGATTCGATGCATTGTGAGTGGCCTCCGATTGGGACGTATTGACAAGTTGTTGACGAGCACCCTACCATATTCGTCACAAACAAGATCAAGATTAGCTATTTTATTGAGAAGATCGGTAAGGTCGGGATTGTCGTTCTTGGCCATAACGCACCCCGACCACCCAAAGTTGCACCGACAGCCCCTACCCCAACATGACCCTCCCCCATCCAGACCCCCAAACCGCCCGGACCTCCACCCACACCTCCAGCCGACCAACCTTCCTGTGACCTCTTCCCCTCCTCCCCTCCCCCCCAGGCCCCCAAGCTGCCCTCCCGCCAGGGTCGGCGCGGTCCTCGCGGCGCTGATGCTCGCCGCGGGGATCGCAGCTGGGGGCCCTGATCGGCCCGGGCCCGGCGGCGTCGCTGGCGAGCACCTCACGGGCGGGCGCGGTGGGGCGGGTGCTGGCGCTGCTGGCGCTGGGCGAGGGAGCGGGCGGCGGCAGTGGCTCGCTGCTCTCCTCGGTGCGGGCCACACGTCGAGCACGCCGGCGTCCCAGCCGGCGCCGTCCACGGCGAGCAAGGCAACGTCGGGGGCGGGCAGCGGGCCGGCCGAAGCGGGCGGGGGAGCCGCAAGCAGCTCCTCGTCGTCCTCCTCCACGCCTCTTCGTCCCCCAAGCGGGCTCCTCCAAAGGCTCGGCGTCTCCGACTCCTCCACGACCCCAGCGGCGGGCGGCGGGGAAAGCGAAACGACGAAAGCGACGACGCCGCTGCCCCCCGATCGCAGAGTGTGGCTGATCGTGCTGCCCTACGGGACGAGCGTGACAAACGCGCTGGGGCAGAGCGCGGCGGCGCCCTATCTGGACGGGCAGCTGGTCGCACAGGGCACCGTCCTGAGCGCCTACACCTCGCTCGCGGCGGGGCAGCTCGCGGGCGCCGCGACGCTGCTCTCCGGCCAGGGGGCGGCGGGCGTGAGCACGGTCGCCCCACCGCCGTGCACGACCGCTGCCACGCCTGGGGCCACCGCCAGGGAACAACCACGCCGGGCCAGGGCACGGCGGCGGGCGGTCCGTCTGACGAGCACACCCTGCCCGTCGGGGGAACCGGCGGGCGTGCAGGCGGCGGACGCGTTCGTGGCGGAAGTGGTGCCGAAGATCGTGGCGAGCGCGACCTACAAGGAACACGGGCTGATCGTGATCACGTTCGCGACCGCGGCAGGGCGCGGCGAGCGACGCACCTCGACCGAGAACACCGAGCACCGAAGGGGCGGGCGCGGAAGTCGTGTACCCGGCGGGCACGCTCACAACCACGCTCACGGCGGCGGGCGCCCCGGCGGGGGCGCTGGTGCTCTCGCCCTTCCTGCGCCACGCGGGCACGCGGAGCGCGAGCGCCTTCGACCCGCCAGGCCCCCCGCACGAGCCTGGAAGGACTCCTCCAGGCCAAGACCGCGGGCTGCCTCGAGCTCCGACGACTCGACCCACCCACGACAGACCCAACCCACCACCAACGAAAACGGAGGCCCAGTGCACTCACTGAAGTCGATCTACCGCAGCGCCCTGAAAGTCCAACGGGCGGCGAGCCACCTGGTGGCTCACCGCGCTCATGGGCGCGATCGCCCTGTCGCTCGCTGCCCCGGCCCTGGGCGCGGCGGCCGAAGCGGCCCCGCCGAGCACCGCCCCACAGGGGCGTCGAACCCGAACGACTACGAATGCGCCGGGCAGCATCGGCCGCCGGCAAGGCGGAAGCGGGCGGCGAAGGAACGCCGGTGCAGTACAAATTCAAATGCAACGGGCAGATCACGGGCTACCAGCTGCAGACGCAGCTGCCGGTCACGGGGATCGAAGGCGCGCCGCTGGTCACGAACTACCAGGGCACAGCCACTGACGGAATCGTTCTCTTGCGGCGGAGCGTTCCCGGGGTACGCGGTCAACTGCGTGGGCTCCAGCACCACGGAAGCGAACGAGCGGATCACGGGCCAGTTCACGATCGGCTGGAAGCTGTGCACCGAACCGCGCGTGGACGCGCTGCTGACGGTCACTTACGCGTACCTGGAAAAGGGCGTGATCACGCAGGCGATCTCAGGACCGTTCGACCTCGGCCGCCCGGTGGGCTGCCCGGCGACGAGCGCAGTCGGGCAAAGACCGGCTCGACGCCTACCAGGGCACGGAACCGAAACAAGAAGCAAGAAGGGCAAGAGGAAGGGGAAGGGCAAGAAAGGCAAGAGCGAGACCAGAGCGGCAAGAGGACATCGCACGACGACAGCTAGGCTGGCGGTCCATGGGGATCGCCATCGGCGTCAGGACTCATGGAGGCGAGCGTGGGCGCTCGGGGCGCTCTCGCGCTCGCGGTGGCGCTCCCGGGCTGCGGATCGAGCAGCTCGGGGGCGCCCACGACGATCACCGACACCGCGGCGGTGGCGCCGATCGCCGAGGAGCTGCCCCAGCCGCGGCGCTGGAAGCGCTCGAAGGGGTGGCGCAGCCGCGTCTACCAGGAGTCGGCGAGCGGGCGCATCGTCGCCGAGGCGCGTCCAGCGCCTGAAGAGCTCCAGCGCGCTGGCGGCAGGCGGTCGAAGGCGACGACCGCGCGGCCGCGCACCGGGTGCTGGAGGGGCTGCTGCTCAACCAGATCGTGAGCGTGCGGGTGACGCGCGGCGGACGCACGCTCGCGAAGATCGAACGCGGCGGCGGGGATCGCGCCGGCGAGCGGGCGCGCTCGTCAACGCCGCGGGGCGGACGGTGGGCACGTTCACGGTGTCGGTGCAGGGCGCCAACGGGTACGCCCAGACGGTCAGCGGGCCTGCTGCGACGCGCAGGTGCTGGTGCGCAGCGGCGGGCGGCTGCTGCACGCGACGCTGCACCCGGCGCCCGGCGCTCACGCGGGGCGAGCGCGAGGTGAGCTACCGCGGGGTGGAGCTACCGCGTGGACACGTTCGCCGGCAGAGGCGTTCCCGGAACGGCCGCTGAGCATCTCGCTGCTGGTGCCCAGCGACCTCGATCGCGGCGGTGTGCGCCAGCGGGGCCCGCGCGCCACCGCGGCGCAGGCGCAGGCGGACACGTCGGGCTGGTGGCCGAACGGGTGTACTACGCCGAGCACGAAGGCAGCAAAGCGGAACTGCTCCTGGGCTACGTGGAGCGCTCGCGCGCCTTTCGCGAAGCGGTGCTGGCCGGCAACGCCACGGCGACGCGGGCGGCGATCATCGGCTTCTTCCGCAGCCACCTGCACATCGTGCGGGTGCGCGTGATCCGCGAAGGCAAGCTGCTGGTGGACGTGGGCGGCCCCCACGTGCTGGCGCCGATCCCCGGCGTGATCCGCAACGCCCGGGGCCGGGTGGTGGCCCACTTCCTGATGGCGATCCAGGACGACCTGGGCTTCCAGATCCTCGCGCAGGCGTTCACGGGCGCGCAGGTGCTGATGCGGCGAGGGAACGCGCCAGGTGATGGGCACGCTGAGCCCCGGCCCGGCCACGATCCCGAACCGCGGCAGGGTGGTCTACCGCGGCGTGCCCTACCAGGCGTACTCGTTCGACGCCGAAGCGTTCCCGTCGGGCGCGCTGCGGATCTCGCTGCTGTACCCCGAAAGCTGTCGCTGCGCCGGCACCGTTGACGCATGGGCGGCGACCGCTACGGCATCCGCCGCAGTTCGAGTCGGTTGACTCCAGCACGCGTCGGCCAGCGGTAGGCAGCCAGGGTGGGCAGGCGGCTACACGAGGCTGGTGGTCATGCGCTCGACCTCCTCGATCGAGGTGAGGCCGGCGCGGACCTTCTCGATGCCGTCGTCGTGCAGGCGGCGCATCCCCTGGCGCGGCGGCGGTGGCGGCGATCTCGTCGACGGAGCCGTGCTGGAGGATCAGGGTGCGGATCTCCTCGGTGACGGTCATCACCTCGTAGATGCCAACGCGGCCGCGGTAGCCGGAGCCCGAGCAGCGCGAGCAGCCGACGGGCTCGTAGGGCTCGGCGCCGGCGAGGCCGTACTCGCGCGAGCACCGACTCGGGCAGCGTGGCGGGGCGCTTGCAGTGGGGGCAGAGCTTGCGCACGAGCCGCTGGGCGACGACGCAGTCCACCGCGGAGGAGATCAGGAAGGGCTCGATGCCCATGTCGATCAGCCGCCCGAGCGCGCTGGGGGCGTCGCGGGTGTGCAGCGTGGAGAGCACCATGTGGCCGGTGAGGGCGGCCTCGACCGCGATGTGGGCGGTCTCGCGGTCGCGGATCTCGCCGACCATGATCACGTCGGGGTCGGCGCGCAGCATCGAGCGCAGGCCGGTGTCGAAGGTGACGCCGGCCTTCGGGGCGACCTGCATCTGCTTGATCGCCGGCGATGCGCGACTCGACGGGGTCCTCGATCGTGAGGATCGAGCGGGCGCCGTCGTTGAGCACCGAGAGCGCGGCGTACAGCGTGGTGGACTTGCCCGAGCCGGTGGGCCCGGTGACGAGCACGGCGCCGTGGGGCCGGCGAATCGCGTGGGCGAAGCGCTCCTGCTCGGTCGGGCTGCATGCCGAGCGACTCGAGGTCGCTGCACGACGGCGCCCTTGTCGAGGATGCGCATCACGGCGCCCTCGCCATAGACGAGCGGGAGGGTGACGACGCGGATGTCGATGCGCCGGCCCTCGACGTTCAGCGCGAGGCGGCCGTCCTGGGGGACGCGCCGCTCGGAGATGTCGAGGTCGGCCATGATCTTGATGCGCGAGACCATCCCGGCGGCCATCCGGCGGCGCACGGTGGCCGCGGGGTAGAGCACCCCGTCGACGCGGAACAGCACGCGGGTGTCGCCTTCTTCGGGGTTGACGTGGATGTCGGAGGCGCCCTGCTGGACGGCCTGGGCGATGATCGAGTGCACGAGCTTGATGACCGGGGCGTCCTGGTCGGCCTCCTCGGAGAGCGAGGTGGAGAGCGCTCGCCCGCGCTCCTCGTCGTCCTCGACGATGTCCTCGATCGCGCCCTCCAGCCGCCCGAGGCGGCGCGGCGAGCAGCTTGACGTCCTCCGCGGAGGCGGCGGCGACCCGGACGCGGCGGTTGGTGATCATCGCGATGTCGTCGATCTGAGGATGTTGGTGGGGTCGGCCATCGCCAGCAGCAGCGCGCCGTCGTCCATGAAGCGCACGGGCACCGCCTGGTAGCGCTTGATGGCCTCGGCGCTCAGCAGGTTGACGGCGCCCATGTCGGGCTCGTAGACGGAGAGGTCGATGTAGTCGAGGCCGAAGCGTTCGGCGACCACGCGGGCGAGCTGGTCCTGGCGCAGGACGCCCTGCTCGACCAGCACCTGCCCGGTGGGCTTGCGCTGCGAGCGGGCCGCGGCGACGGCCTGCTCGACGGCGTCGCGGTCGGCGAAGCCGAGGTCGACGACGACCTCGCCGATGCGCCGCCCGGAGCGCCCGGGCGGCGTGGGCGAGCTGAGCCCGTTGGCGGGGTGGCGCACCTGGGTGGAGGGAATCGCAGCCCGTTCGCCGCAGGCTGCTCGGGCGGGAGGCACAGCAAGGCTCCAGGACCACGAGGCGGGTCTGGGCGCGGCGGGGCGCCGGTGCGAGGCGGCTCCTCCAGGCTCGGCGGTCAGCGGCTCTTGCCAGCGACGTCGTGGGGCGGCGGTTGCCGTTCAGGCTCGGGGGCGGCGGCTCCAAGAGCAGCGGTGGCAGTGGGACGCTCGAGAACCGCGGTGGCGGAGCCCGCGAGGACCGCCGACTCGAGCGCCGAGAGCTCGGAGGTCACGGGGGCACGGCGGCAGCTCGGGAGGCCGGCGACGCCGCGGGCTCGGCGCGCGGAGGGCGCAGGCGGCCACGGAGCAGCCGGGCTCGGCGGGCAGGAGACCGCGTCTACCGGCGCGGGATCGCCTGCCTCGTCGCCGGCCGCCTTGGCGCGTCGGCGTCGAAACCAACTCATCAATATCTAATCGGCACCGAGCGCGCCGCGCTTGACCGCGTGGCAGCCCGTGCCCGTGGCCGCGCGCTCAGGGCCCGTGCTCGAAGGCGCTCTTGAGGTGGGCGTCGAGCGCGTTGCAGCGGTACAGGGCGATCGCCTCGGCGGAGGCGAAGCGCTGGCCGGGCAGCGCGTCGGGGCCGTGGTGGGCGAGGATGCAGTGCTCAAGCGCCAGGCGGCGCGGAGCGGGCAGCGAGGAGGGGTAGCGCGGCGCGAGCAGGCGCAGCCCGAGCTCGACGTGCCCGAGCAGCCGCCCCTCGTCGCTGCGGGCGATCTCGGCGCCGTAGGTGAACTCGCGGGTCTTGCCGAGGTCGTGCAGCAGCGCGGCGGCGAGCAGCAGGTCGCGGTCGAGGCGGGGGTGCAGGGTGCAGAGCTCGAGCGCCAGCGTGGCGACCGCGACGGTGTGCTCGAGCAGGCCGCCGAGGTAGGCGTGGTGGCTGCCAGCACCGGCCCGCACGGAGCTGCCGGCGCCCGTGCGCGCGTGGGCAGCGAGCAGGGCGCGCGGCGCAGCTCGCGCGCGCAGCTCGGGGTCGCCGAGCACGCGCTCGAGCAGGCCACGCAGCCCGGGTTCGTAGAGCTCGCGGGCGAGGTGCTCGAAGAAGCCTTCGAGCTCGTCGAGGTCGCGGTGGGCGACGGGCAGGAAGCCGGCCGGATCAGCCTCGGCCCCCTCGGCGCGGGCGATCGCGCGCAGGCCGATCTGCAGCTGGTCGCGGAAGCGCTCGACGCGGCCCTGCACGCGCACGAGGTCGCCGCGCTCGAAGCGCCCGGCGAGCAGGTCGGCGTCGCGGAAGGCGCGCGCGAGGATCGAGCCGGTGCGGTCGCGCAGCTCGACGGTCAGGTAGGGGGTGCCGGCCCGCGAGAGCTGGCGCTCCTTGCGCGAGCACGCGAACACCCCGCGACGACCTCCTGGCCCTCGCGCAGGGTGGCGATCGTCGGGGGCTCCTCCGTGGCAACGGTCGGGGTCTCCTCAGAACCGATCTCGGGGGCGGCCATGCCCGCATGATGTACGGTGAAGCGGATGCAGCCGCTGATCTGGGACCGCCGCCCGGACGGGCCTGCGGGCCCCGGCGATGGTGTGCGCCTTCGAGGGCTGGAACGACGCCGGGGACGCGGCCTCGACGGCGGTGGCGTTCGTGGCCAACGCGCTGGGGGCGCGAGCGCTTCGCGCACGTCGACACCGAGGAGTTCTACGACTTCCAGGCCAACCGCCCGCGGATCCGCCTCTCCGCGGAGGGGACCGACCCGTCCGCCCGCCGCGAGATCGAGTGGCCGTCGGTGGAGATGTTCGAGGCGCTCGTCCCCGGCGCCCAGCGGGACCTGGTGCTGGTGCAGGGCGTGGAGCCGTCGCTGCGGTGGCGCACGTTCAGCGCCGCTGATCGTGGAGCTCGCGGAGGCCTTGGGGGTGCAGCTGGTGATCACCGTGGGGGCGCTGCTGGCGGACGTGCCCCACACGCTCCCGGTGGCGATGACCGGCTTCTCCTCGGACCCGGCGCTGATGCGAGCGCCTGGGAGCCGCCGGCCGCCCCAGCCGGTACGAGGGCCCCACGGGGATCGTGGGCGTCCTGCACACCGCGACCGCCGCAGGCCGGCCTGCCCTCGATGAGCCTGTGGGCGAGCGTCCCCCACTACGTCGCCGCGGCCCCCAGCCCGAAGGCGGCGCTGGCGCTGGTGCGCCGCCTGGAGGATCTCGTGGGCGTGTCCGTGGACGCCCACGAGCTGGAGGAGGCGGCCGCGAACTACGAGCGCCAGGTCGGCCTGGCGGTGTCGAGCAACCCGGAGGTGCAGGCGTTCGTGGAACGCCTGGAGCAGGACGCGGAAAGCGAGGAGGAGGACGACGACGAGGGCGAGAACGGGTGGAGCGGGCGGGAGCCGATCTCCATGGACGACCTGCCCTCGGGAGAGCTGCTGGCGAGCGAGTTCCAGCGCTTCCTGCGCCAGCACGGAACCCGGCCCCCCGAGAACCCCCCCACACGCTCGTAGAGCCAGGGGGTTTTGGGGATCGTCCGCGCGGCGGAGCGTGGCAACCACGCGCGTGTGTACGTGGCCTCCGTGCCCCGCGGCCGTTGCGGTGTAGGCCCACACCGCGAACGGCTGTAAACCTTGGCCACTCTGACGCGACTGGTTGCCCTAGCGGCAAAAGGTTATGATTCCCTGCGTGTCGTGGCTAGTATTCTCTGCGTCAGATGGCTAGCACTGCAAGCGTCCCGGCCCCATATCAGCAGCGCCTCGTGGATCCACTGCTGGACGAGCTGCTCGACCAGCTGCCGGCGGTGCTTGTGGTCGGGCCGCGCACGGCTGGCAAGACGACAACGCTGACGCGGCGTGCGAGCACGGTGATCAGGCTCGACAGACGCCTGCGGGCGGCGGCGTTCGAGGCCGACCCCGATGCCGCGCTCAGGGGTCTTGCGGAGCCCGTGCTGCTCGACGAGTGGCAACGCGTACCGGGCGTGCTGGGCGCGGTCAGGCGCGCAGTCGAAGCGGACCCTCACGCCAATCGCTTCTACGTCACCGGTTCGGTCCGCGCCGAGCTCGAGCACGAGGTCTGGCCGGCCACCGGCCGACTCGTGCGCGTGGCGATGTACCCGATGACGGTGGGTGAGCAGATCGGTAGGCAGGGCCGGTCGTTCTTCGACAGGATCGCCGGCGGCGAGGAACTGAGCGTCCCCGCGGAGTGCCCGGACCTACGCGGCTACGTGGAGCTTGCGTTGCGAAGCGGCTTCCCCGACGCCGCCCTGCGCCTGACCGGAGGCGCCCGAAGAGCGTGGCTCGAGAGCTACGTCGAGGATCTCCTCACCCATGACGTCGAACAGATCGAGACCCACCCCACCAGGCGTCGTGACACCCAGCGCCTGCGGCGCTTCCTGGAGGCGTACGCGCTCAACTCAGCGGGCGTAGCCGACCAGAAGACGATCTATGACGCGGCACAGGTGAGCAAGGCGACGGCGAGCGCCTACGAGGATCTGCTGGCGGGGCTTCTGATCGCTGAGCGCGTGCCGGCGTGGTCATCGAATCGACTCAAGCGCCTGGTACTTCGGCCAAAGCGCTATCTCATCGACGCCGCCCTGATGACCACGACCCTTGGGCTCGACGAGCAGGCCGTGATCGCGGACGGCGACATGCTGGGGCGGGTGCTCGACACGTTCGTGGCCGCGCAACTGCGTCCCGAGCTTGTGATCTCGAGCTCACGCCCACGGCTCTACCACCTGCGGACCGAGGAAGGCCGCCACGAGATCGACCTGGTGGCAGAGCTCGCGGGACGGCGGGTCGTGGGGATCGAGGTCAAGGCCAGCGCCGCACCGAGCGCGCGCGAGGACGCCAGGCACATCGCGTGGCTGGCAGAGCGGCTTGGCGAGCGCTTCCTGGCAGGCGTGGTCCTGCACACCGGGCCCCACGTGTACAAGCTAGACGAGAAGATCATCGCTGCGCCGATCTCCGTTCTGTGGGGCTGACGGGTCACACACAGACACCTATCAGTAGGGCGATCCCGCAGCTCTACTCGATCTCTCATTGTCCTACAGCGAAGCCTGCACGTGACCGCAATCCTGAACGGCATATTCCGGAGCGCAGTAGGTCTGGGCCGTCCACTTGACTTTGAAACCGTGAACAAAGCGTTCCAGGGCATGTTGGCGACTGTGAGCGCCGTGGTGGCCGGCCTGCACAGCCTTCTGGATGCGTTCCGACAAGATGCTCAAACGCACGCGGAGCAGAAGATCCGCGACGGTCTGGCCCGACTGCTTGAGGAATCTCTTGAAAGCCCTCCGCGTGGGAAACTGCTGGCCGCGGATGTGGTCGAACCTGTGACGCACCTCGGCTTCCGACACAACGATGTTCCGATCCTGCGCTTCGCCGAGTATCCAATCGGATGAGATCAGAAAGCCCATCACCAGTTGCACTTGACTACCCTTGGACTGATGGCGCTTGGAGGGTTCTTCGGACCTGCGCTCGATATGCGCCCAATGCTGGAACGTCGCCCCCGTGATCGACCGCGAGCCGATGCACGCCACGATCTGTTCCGATGCCGACTCGACCGGACCGGGGGTCGCCGGCGTGCCTTCAGCCGCCGACGTTGGCGGCGGCGGACATGCCATCGTCGGAGTCTGAGCGCTGGCCAGCACGACGAACGTCAGACAAGCTAGAACGAGGGCAACGCCCGCGCTCGCCGCCCACCTTCTGGCAATCCGATAATCAGTGCCTTTCCTCATGGCGTAACGACCGGCAGCCTATCACGGCCACTCGCGAGCCTCGCTGAGCTCGCGCTCGGTGTAAGGGCCACCCGTCGTCTCCGCGATCTCCTGCGCGACAGCACGCAGCTCCTCGGCCCGCAGGCGGGTGGTCGCAGCCTCGGCGAGCCACCCGGACACGCCGGCCGGACCCGCAGCCTTGCGTACACGCCGATAAAGGCCCTCCTCGAGACTCACATTGATCTTCGCCACTCCAGCAGAGTAGTACCGCCAGTCCCACCCGACAGTTGGCGGGCGAGCCGGACGATCCCGAACGCCGCCGTAAGCGGCTATTCGGTAGGCTCCGTCGTCAGCTTGCAATCATCGCCCTCCACCGTACACTTGTACGGAGCGATCGGAGGCCCCAATGGCAGCCAGGGCAGTCCGCCTCGAGGCACGACTTACACCGACTCAGCGCAAGCAGATCGAGCAGGCCGCAGCGCTCGCTGGTGAGTCCGTGTCCTCGTTCGTCGTGCTCGCAGCCCTGGACCGCGCGGACGTCCTGGTCACCGAGCGCGCATCCACCGTCGTGCCCGCCGCTTATTTCGTTGTCCGCCTATCGACCGCGATCTATGTGTTTACCGGCGGACTAGGCGTAAATGCGTGACCGTCGTTGCTTCCTTGGATTGTTATCGGCAATACCGGAGTTCCGGGGGCGGGCATGGTATAGGCGAGCGCCGCGCCGAACTGGGTCCACGACACGACGTCGCCCTCGATATGTAGTGCGGGAAAGCTAGGTGCGCTAGCATATATGCGTGCGCGGACAAATGCTCCCACAAGGCGGCCATATCGTCTTGCGACCAGGACTGGACCTGATCGCAATGGACTTCCCCAAACGCCTAGCCTCCCTGCGCAACGAGCGCGGAATGACCCAGGGCACACTCGCCCAACACGTCGGCATCCACGTCTCGCAGCTCCGCCGCTACGAGGCCGGCAGCTCCTCGCCCACCCTCGACGTGCTCCGCAAGCTCGCCATCGCTCTGTCCGTCAGCTCAGATACGCTCGTTTTCGATGCCGAGCGAGACTCGGACGAGGAGCTGTGCCTGCAACTAGAAGCCACCGCACGCCTCACAGACGAGGACAAACAACTCGTCAAGAGATTCATCAACGGCCTCCTTCTCAGCCACGAGGCCAAACGCCTCGCCGCGTAGGACGACCGGGGCCAGCAACCGGGGCCTGCCAATATCACGCACCCCCCGCTCGCCTTTGCGTCGAGCGGGGTTGAGCAAGCACAGAAATCGACCGATAATTACTCAATGCTCGGGGCAAGCGAACGACGGACGCTTCATGCGCCAACAGCCGCCGATGCCGCCCGGCGCATTCTTCGCGCGCACTTGCGCCCACTGTTGGCCGATGCTCCACAAGCATGGTTCGGCGGCAAGCTGACGCCCGGGGTTCGAGGACTCATCCTCGGCAATCACATAATGCTCGTTCCTGTGCCTCCCAACCGCAGGCTTTGGAGCAGCCGGAAGAGCCCGACCGTAAGAGGCAGGATCGTCCCCCGATCTGACGGCGGCACCGATGTACAAATGTCCGTCTATACGCCCGGCTTTCCATACCGGACAGTCAAGGACCCGACCGCAACCACATTTCTTGACGACTGGCTGGATGAGGTCGCACGCGAGCTTGGCGCAGAGTGAAACTTGCCCTGCTAAGCCACCACGCGGCGGTTAGAAGCTCACACTCCAAGCTCCGGTATAGCTACCGCCAATCCAGCGGGACACGCCCACCCCGACCCCCGCAGAGAATCCACCGCCGACTACCGGGCCGCACGTCCCAGGGGCACCAAACGCTTCGAGTGAAATATCCGGACCAACACCGAGCTGACCGCCCGTATTAGCGAAGGGACCTGAGAGTTCCGAGATATGTTCGGCATTCGAGACCTGCGGTCCCACAGTAGCCCCCACGCCAGCCCCCGCGGCAAGGCCCACCGATCCAGCCACAGTGCCGCCCACTTCACCGGAGCTGCTGCCCTGTACACAGCCGCTGGCACCAATATGAAGGATGAAGTTCACTTCACCGTGAACACAAATGCCCACAGTAAATAGCCCCGTAGGATCATAATTGTTCAAGGGATTGTCGTTGGCATAGACATACGGCCCGCTACCGCTAGCCGACCTCATCGCAGCAGCGACGTATTGCCTGGCGGTCGCATGAGCAAGCGTACTACTGCCCTCGGCGAGCGGATCGACGCTCAGGAACTGTGCGGTCGCGGGGTCGTAGACGCGGTTGCGGAGGTAGATCAGCCCGGTGTCGCTGCTGGTGTATTGGGCGTTGTACCCGAGTGGGGTGGTGGAGGCGCCTTCGCAGGCGGGGGCCCCAAAGGCGCCGTACGTGCATTTGCCGGTGACGGCTCCGGTGGAGCCTGTTAGGAGGCGCGTTGACCCTTGCTGGTCGTGGTGCAGGTAGGTGACAGTGCCTCCGCTTGAGATTTGCTCGACGGGTACACCTCCTGGGCCGTAGATGAAGCTATACGATCCGTTGCTGAGCAGGAGCGGGATGCTAGCTTCGGCGTTGTCCCAGGCTAGATAGTTGGTGGTGCCGCCAATGGTTTCGCTGGTGCGTAGTCCTTCGCCGTTGTAGGTGTAGCTGTCTTCGATTGCGGCTTTTTCGCCTTCTTTGGGTTGGGCGACGGAGATGAGGTTGCCGGCCTGGTCGTAAGCGTAGGTTGTTGCGGGGCCGCTGGTGGGGGTGCGTTTTGTGCGCTCACCGAGTTCGTCGTAACTGTAGGTGACGCTCGTGCCTTTTTCGAGCTCGTCAGCAGCGTTGAAGGTATTCGTGCTGGAGCCAGTCTTGGTCGGGTTATTCGCGGCGTCGTATTTATATTCGGTGGTGCCGAGTTTGGTCAGGCGGTTGTTTTCGTCGTAGGTCGCGCTCGGTTTTTCTTCTCCGGGTACCCCTTTTGCGGTGATGGTTTTGACTTGACCGTCGTCGTCTAGGGTATAGGTCAGCGATGCCTGCACTTCGCTGCTTTTCTTCATTTCGATTTTCGTGATCTGGTCGGCGTCGTTGAGCGTGGTTTTATCTTCCTCGCTCGTGCCGCTCGGATATGTAATCTTGGTGAGGTCCGAGTCTTGATCGTAGGCAAACGTGGTAGTGTGGCTGAGCCAATCTTTAACGGATTCCAGCCGACCGTCTTTATCGTAAGTGCGAGTGACGGTTTCTCCGTTCGGGTAGGTCAGTTCGGTCGGGGCGTTATCGAGGTTGTAGGTGTATTTGACCGTGTTTCCGTGGCCGTCTTTGCTTTTCGTCAGGCGGTCAAGCTGGTCGTATTCATATTCGGTGGTGCCGCTGGCGTCTTCGATCTTGGTACGATCACCGTCTTCGTTGTATTCATATTTGACGGCGTGAGTTTTCCCATCCGAGTAAGTGACTTCCACTAGATGGTTGTCCGCATCATAGCTATAGGTGGTGGTACGTTTGAGTGGATCGGTGACGGTTTTGAGGTTGCCCGCTGGGTCGTATTCCTCGGTCGTGGTGTGTTTCAGAGGGTCGATGACTTTGGTCACCTCGCCCAGTAGGTTCCGTTCGTATTTGGTGGTGTGTTCGTTGCCGTCGGTCTCGCTGGTGACCTGGCCTTCCGCGTTGTAACCTGTTTTGGTGGTATTGCCGTTCGGTCTCGTCACCTTGATCAGCTCGTTATCGGCGTCGTATTCGTATTTGGTGGTGTGGCTGTTGCCGTCGGTGTAGGATTCAACGTTGCCGTCGGCGTCGTAGACATATTTGCTCGTATGGCCGAGCGGTTCAGTGATCGTCTTCGACCTCTCCTGTTCATCGCGTTCGATTTTGGTCGTAAAGCTTTCTTCTTTCGCGCCGCTCGCGTGGCCGCGAGGACTAACGGATGAGGTGACGTTCGAGTCTTCGTCGTACGCCCACGTGCGCTTGTCGCCTTCAGGATCATGTTCCACCGTGCGATCGCCATGCGAGTCGTATTCGTAGCTCGTCACGTGTTTGAGCGGGTCTTCCACGCTTTCCAGGTCACCTTTTGAATCGTATTTGAATTTCGTGACCTCAGTTTCACCCAGTGGGGCGGGTCGTTCGATCGCTTCGACGTTCCCGTGCCCGCCGCTTATTTCGTTGTCCGCCTATCGACCGCGATCTATGTGTTTACCGGCGGACTAGGCGTAAATGCGTGACCGTCGTTGCTTCCTTGGATTGTTATCGGCAATACCGGAGTTCCGGGGGCGGGCATGGTATAGGCGAGCGCCGCGCCGAACTGGGTCCACGACACGACGTCGCCCTCGATATGTAGTACGGGAAAGCTAGGCAACCCCACGATCGACAAATTCGTGTCGTGCCGGTTACCAGCTGGAACAAACAAGCCTGAGGCGACCGGGCCAAAGGTCCCGCGGTCAAAAGACCCTGCGTAGGTTTCGCCAGCGACGGCCCAAGCAAAGTCCCCGTTGGTCGCAACCGCAATGTTGACGATCGCTTCGTCGCGTACCGTTGGAGCTGGCCCATTGTCGAGAACTGTCGGAGGCCACGGTCCTTCTGAGGTTGTACCTGTGGCGTCCTGATTACCAGACGAGCCGATGCGGCACGTGTGAGTAGATACTACATAACCCTGTTTGCCACTCAGGACATCGAGACTGCGAACTGTCCGCAACGCATCACAGGATCTACCCTCACTCTGCTCCACGACCACCCACCGCCCCGAGATCAAGACCCCGGCCTTGGGAGCCAACTCAAATCTCTTTCGTGACTCATGTAGCAGAGTCATCCTGCGGGCAGTCGGTCTCCAACACGCTACGTACCTCGCTTCGGATCGCACGACTCGAGTAACGACGACGTCGCTAGACGAATCCACGATCTTCGCGCCTCGCTCGACCGGGCACCGGCGCCCATACGCGACGCTGGTGCCCGGGACAAGCGAGATTGCACAGACAGCAAGCACAAGAGCCGCAAACCCAGCCCGCCCTAGCCTACGAAATGTCCATGCAATACCCATCTGGTCTGCTTAGTCTACCATGCCAGAACCCGGTCTGCGCTGATAGCGCTTTCGGCGGGAGCGGTGGTGCCGACTCCAAGACCGTCGATTACGCCCGTATGCGCATCTACGGCCAATACTAGGCTCGAACCCGTCGGCGCCTTACTGGATTTGGGCACGGGTGCATTGCCAATCGTAAAGTTGCCCTTGAGTACGACCAGATAGACTTCGCTTTCGAGCCAGTTCTTCATCCCTACGTTGCTAGACGTCGAAGGAGTCATTCCTGGATCTATCGCACGCTGGGCTTCTGAGAGATTCATTGCATACACTGTCGCACTTGACGGTTCCTGCGCATTTTCATTGTCTTCTGCGCTAACCTGGCGCGCGATCGACTTGATTTGTGCAGTAGTCAGCTTTGCTCCCGTCGGCTTTACGTAGCCTTCTGCCGGTTCGGGTGCTTTTGAGGGCAGTTCCATTAGTGGTGCTTCGCCCGAGAAGGAGCTCGAAAGTGGCTCAGAGATAGCTGCTCCCGGCGCTTCGTTTTTGGTTTCTTTCTCTCCGGGAGGGCAGGGGGCATAATGTGTCCCAAATGCCATTTCATTTTCGTTGGGATTAGGATAAATGTAGCACCATGCTACTCCGGCAGGAAATGGAGTCGGAACAGACACACGCGTAGGCTCGGCGGCGTGATCAACCCCGTTAGTCTCCTGGTAGAAGATTGCGGTGGAACCACTGTTAGTCAGAGTATCCGGTGGCGTGTTAGAACCAGCCTCCAAGCCAGATTCCAAACCTTCAGCGAAGGTCGCGTAGGACCCCTGGCATCCAAATTGAGTACTGCCAATAATGGCGCACCATACTCCGCCTCCAGCGGCACGCAAGTAAGTCCAGAACCGTTCGCCTAGTCCCGGACCATTCGGCATGTCGTACTCAACGAAGGTATAGCCTGGTGGCTGTACCGCCCAAAAATACGTGGGTGTCGAACGCCACCCGCCGGCCGTATAGCCGATCGTATCGCCAGTCTCAATCCAGGCGCTGTGCCCTCCTTCGTTTCCTGGAAATACCCAGAGCTCATTTTGATATCGGTCCGGCTCTTCGTGAGGAGGAGCCATTTGTGAACTCGTAATCGCGGCGTAACCCCACTCAGGGTAGGCCGTGCACAGTTGACGAATGCACGCCTCTCCCTCTTTAGCGTCCGTCACCAAGTCTCGTACGATAGAGTTGTAGAAGCGACCCAATCAAAAGTGCGATACCAACTGCAGCAAGCCAGTAACGAGGACTGGCGAATCCGTTGACCGCAAGCGACACGCCTATGATACCAGCGAGAACGAACGAGAGTCGTCGCCGCTTCTGATCGTTCGTGGGCGCCATTGCCACCCGTTTTCGACTGAGCCCGTAGACTGATGCGATAACCATCACGCTACCCAGAACTGCGACCGGATATTCATGATACACTGCTCCGCCAATCAGACAACACAGACCAGGCACGCCGCCAGTCAGAAAATAGATAAGCCGCCGCCCTCTCATAGATGGTTAACAATTATTTCGACCGCCGTAAAGGTGCCGTACCCAGCGCACGCTACCTCTATCGGCGCGTCGAAAACATCGACGCCGGGGACCAGGGCCGCTCCACCAACGATGCCACAGGTTGCGTCACCAAATTCACGCCAACCCCCACTAGTGCCACGAATAGCTTTCACGTGCCATTTACGTCCCCGAGGATAGGATTTCTGCCTGGGACATCCTTGTGCGCTCAAGTACTCAAATCGACCCGACCCTGAGATAACGCTAAGCGCACTATTGCTTCCAGCACCTCCGCTGCACTTCTCTTCCGGTGCAGGTTCGGTTTGGCCTTCTTCGCTGCTCTCATACGATTGCTTGAGAACAGCGGCTTCAACGTGTGGTTCAGTCGTATCGGAGACCGTGGTTCTGACGCCCTCATCGGCGCCAACGGTCTCGTCCTCGCCAGGTATGAGCGCGGCGGTTGCGAGGCCGGCGTATCCGCCGGTTTGGTAGGCGGCTGAGCATGTGTTGACGTTTTCGTCGCCGAGTTCTTCGCGTGCCCATTTGGTCGCGCCGAGGGTGAGTTTGTCTCCCCAGCCGGCGACTGCTTCGGCGGCTTCTTCGGGGGAGGGGAGTTCGATCCCGAACAGCAGCCCAGAGTCGGGTCGCTGTAGTTGAGCGGGTTGTCCCCGGCGTAGCTGTAGGGTTCGCCGCTGACCGCCTTGAGTGGATCGACGCTGAGGAACTGTGCCGTGCTCGGGTCGTAGACGCGGGCTCGCATATAGACGAGCCCCGTGTCCGAGCTGGTGTACTGCCCGTCGTACCCGAGTGGGGTCGTAGCTGTCCCTTCGCAGGTCGGCGTCCCATAGGCAGCGTAGCTGCATTTGCCGGTGACCGTCCCGGTCGATCCGGTCAGGAGTCGCGTACTGCCGGCTTGGTCGTGGTGGAGGTACGTTACGGTCCCGGTGCTGGTGTTGATTTGCTCGAACATCATTGCGCGTAGACCGTAAACGTAAACAGTCGTCCCGTTGAGAGCACTCGGGCAACCCCGCGACACGTTGACTATTGCTCGCTCGACGTTGTTGCGGGAGCGTCTTTGGGTCGCTCCAATCCCATCTCTGAGTAGAGCCAATGATCGAAGTACCGACGCCATGCGGGCTCCCCGTGAGGTAGCTCTAGCCACTCCTCAGCCGCACGTCGCATTGTGTCTTCGGCCTTCAGCTTCTCATCGGGCTTCCGCTCGATCCAATCGGTCAATGCGCCCCACAGAAGCCACAACGCCCAACAGTGTTCGGCCTCGGGACTATCTCCGCTCGCAGCTGACATCGCCATGGAATGGATATCGCGTCCTAGCTCATATGAATTAGCGGAGCCGGCAACCAAGTCCTGGGCATGCACGCGAATGGTAGCAAGAGCCTCCTGTGGCGTGGGTTCAATGTGTCTCGTCTCGCTGGTCACGATGTCTCACCCGTTCGGTAGATGAACCTTGATAACAGGCTGGCCGGGCCAATTAATATCTATCGCCGGCCCACCAGAACTTGACGTGTTGCGAAGGCCGACCCGTGTTCCGTCGGACAGCTTCACCATTTCACCGTCATAACCGGGTGGAGTCGCGGGCTCGCCACCACGTGATAGCTCGTCATAGAGAGTCTCCATTTCCCCTGGACTATCGACTTCATAAATGTTTGCCTTGGACTCTTTGAGTGCGGCAAGCGTCTCGTCAAGTCCCTCGGCGCCGATCTCGGCCTCACCCTCGCCGGGTATGAGGACGGCGGTTGCTAGGCCGGCGTATCCGCCGGCCTGGTAGGCGCCTGAGCAGGCGTTGATGTTGTTGATGCCGAGTTCTTCGCGCACCCAGTTGGTGGCGCCGAAGGTGATCGTGTCGCCCCATCCGGCGATCCCTTCTCCGACTTCTTCCAAGGACGGAAGTCCGAACAGCAGTCCGGTGGGGTCGCTCTCGTTCAACGGGTTATCGCCAGCGTAGCTGTAGGGTTCGCCGCTGACCGCGCGGAACGGATCAACGCTGAGGAACTGCGCGGTGGCTGGATCGTACTCCCGTGCCCGCAGATAGATCAGCCCGGTGTCGCTGTTGGTGTACTGCCCATCGAACCCGAGCGGCGTCGTGGAGGAGCCTTCGCAGGTCGGGGTTCCGTATGCGCCGTAGGTGCATTTCCCGGTGACGGTCCCGGTTGATCCGGTCAGCAACCTGGTTGAGCCAGCCTGGTCGTGGTGCAGGTAGGTGACGGTTCCGCCGCTGGAGATCTGCTCGATACTCATGTGGCTCGAACCGTAAACGTAGAAGTTGGCATCCAAGCTGCAACGATGCAAGCAGTCGGGCTCAATCAGCACGTCGCATCGCCGCAAGGATCTGCCCGTCGCTCGCGTCGGTCAATTCGCACACCACCTCATCGCCGGGCTCGAATTGCCAGGTCTCGATCTCCCGGTCATATGGCTGATCGATGATCCTGTAGACCTTGCCTTGGATATGTTCTGCCTGAACGGGCCGCCAAACGTCAACCGCTTCATCAGGCAGACTAACAAAGATCTCCGTCATGTCACTCATGGCAGATCACCGCTTCCTGGGCCGAATCTAAATCCCGGTGCACCGACCTGGATCACTTCTCTCGTCACATCGTCGACAACGACCGATTGCCCCGTTGTCGGATTGATGTAACGAGTGGCGGGGTTGCCTGTGGCCTTGTTCACTGCCCGAACTTGCTCACCAGAGTCCATCGCCTCCTGAATCGCCTCCTCTGTCCATCCACGAGTCTCCATTTGTCGCGCGATCTTGGCGCTGATCGAGATGCCCTCGGCGCCGATCTCCGCCTCGCCCTCGCCCGGTATGAGCGCTGCGGTTGCGAGTCCGGCGTAGCCGCCAGCCTGGTAGGCGCTTGAGCAGGCGTTGATGTTGTTGATGCCGAGTTCTTCGCGCGCCCAGTTAGTCGCGCCGAGCGTGACCGTGTCGCCCCAGCCGGCGATCCCTTCGCCGATTTCTTCGGGCGAGGGAAGGCTGATGCCGAACAGCAACCCCGTTGGATCGCTGTTGTTCAGCGGGTTATCCCCGGCGTAGCTGTAGGGTTCGCCACTGACCGCTGCGAGCGGGTCGCGGCTGAGGAACTGTGCGGTGGCTGGGTCGTAGACACGGGCGCGCATGTAGACGAGTCCCGTGTCCGACGATGTGTATTGGCCATCCCACCCGAGCGGCGTCGTGGAGGCGCCTTCGCAGGTGGGCGTGCCGTATGGGCTGTAGGTGCATTTGCCGGTGACGGTCCCGGTCGAGCCCGTCAGCAACCGGGTCGAACCCGACTGATCGTGATGCAAGTACGTCACTGTGCCTGTTGAGGTGTTGATTTGCTCGACCGTCATGTCGGCGGGACCGTAAACGAAGCCGAAGGCGCAGCCACTGACGACCGACGCTTTCCTAGCTCATTCTGCATCCTCGCTCGCGCACTCTGTAGCGTGGCCATCGCATCAACATCAGCACCACCCTTGACGCGCACGTTTTCCGACAGAAACCCGTAAACGAATGATCGCCTCTCGCCCTTAGGCGTACGTTGGATCGTCGGTATGCGAACCGCTTTCCCTCCGCTGAGCGTGATCCAAACCCACTCCGAACGCGGACTCGTCCACCGTCGCCATTCAAAACCTTGCACCTTCGCCCACGGCACCCGCTTGCGATGAAAAGCGTAGCGCAGCGTTATCCCTTGCTCGTCAATCGTCAGGCCCATACGCCGCGAGAACCACACGTCAAAGATCGCCACAACTATCGCCGTGACCACGATCGCGTGCAATCGCGAATCCAGCGACTGACTCTTGAGCACATCCGGCTCGACAAACAGCAGCCCAAGCCATATCGCCATCATGTATCTGACGACCCAGCGCCACCGCGCGCCCTGACAGCGACCGACCAGGCCGTCGGACTCTGCTTCCACGCTAGCCACCACGCGCCGCGAGAGGGCCAAACAGCAACGCTTCGAGAGCAGCCGGGCCACCGCGGATAATCGCACGAGCGTACCCCGGAGCACCCCCCGCCTCCGCCGCCCCGGTCGAATAGATGCCCAGCGCCCCAAACCCCGCGAGCAGAGTAGTCACACCCTCTTCGGCCGCTAGCTGCCCAGAGTTGCAAAAGTTCGTCTCGATGCCACTCGCCACCACCGAGGAAGTCGAGACAGACCATGCCGCACCAATCGCGGCACCACACCCCAGGTCAGGTCCAGGAGCAACACATACCGCTGCTGCACCCAAATCAACGACCGGCGGCCGCGTGAGCAGCCAAGGTAGATTGACGGCCCCACCCGTGGCGTTACTTAGCGCCACTGCGCCTTGATAGGCAAGGTTGCCACTCGACACGGGGTTGAAGCAATCAGCGAATTCCGAGAGCGAGCCGGCGCCACAAAGCCCAGTCGGATCGACCGCGTTGACCGGGTTATCTTCGACGTAGTTGTAAGGCGCCCGCGTCAGTTGCTCCAGTGGATCAACCGTGAGGAACTGCGCGGTGGCGGGGTCGTAGACGCGGTTGCGGAGGTAGATCAGTCCCGTATCCGCACTTGTGTACTGCCCATCCCAGCCGAGCGGGGTCGTAGCCGTGCCTTCGCAGGCGGGGGCCCCAAAGGCGCCGTACGTGCATTTGCCGGTGACGGCTCCGGTGGAGCCTGTTAGGAGGCGCGTTGACCCTTGCTGGTCGTGGTGCAGGTAGGTGACAGTGCCTCCGCTTGAGATTTGCTCGACGGGTACACCTCCTGGGCCGTAGATGAAGCTATACGCCCCGTTGCTGAGCAGGAGTGGGATGCCGGCTTCGGCGTTGTCCCACGCTAGATAGTTGGTATTGCCACCGATGGTTTCGCTGGTGCGTAGTCCTTCGCCGTTGTAGGTGTAGCTGTCTTCGATTGCGGCTTTTTCGCCTTCTTTGGGTTGGGCGACGGAGATGAGGTTGCCGGCCTGGTCGTAAGCGTAGGTTGTTGCGGGGCCGCTGGTGGGGGTGCGTTTTGTGCGCTCACCGAGTTCGTCGTAACTGTAGGTGACGCTCGTGCCTTTTTCGAGCTCGTCAGCAGCGTTGAAGGTATTCGTGCTGGAGCCAGTCTTGGTCGGGTTATTCGCGGCGTCGTATTTATATTCGGTGGTGCCGAGTTTGGTCAGGCGGTTGTTTTCGTCGTAGGTCGCGCTCGGTTTTTCTTCTCCGGGTACCCCTTTTGCGGTGATGGTTTTGACTTGACCGTCGTCGTCTAGGGTATAGGTCAGCGATGCCTGCACTTCGCTGCTTTTCTTCATTTCGATTTTCGTGATCTGGTCGGCGTCGTTGAGCGTGGTTTTGTCTTCCTCGCTGGTGCCGCTCGGATATGCGATCTTGGTGAGGTCGGAGTCTGGATCGTAGGCGAACGTCGTGGTGTGGCTGAGCCAGTCTTTGACGGATCCCAGCCGGCCGTCTTTATCGTAGGTGCGGGTGACGGTTTCCCCGTTCGGGTAGGTCAGTTCGGTCGGGGCGTTATCGAGGTTGTAGGCGTATTTGACCGTGTTCCCGTGGCCGTCTTTGCTTTTCGTCAGGCGGTCAAGCTGGTCGTATTCATATTCGGTGGTGCCGCTGGCGTCTTCGATCTTTGTACGATCACCGTCTTCGTTGTATTCATATTTGACGGCGTGAGTTTTCCCATCCGAGTAAGTGACTCCCACTAGATGGTTGTCCGCATCATAGCTATAGGTGGTGGTACGTTTGAGTGGATCAGTGACAGTTTTGAGGTTGCCCGCCGGGTCGTATTCCTCGGTCGTGGTGTGTTTCAGCGGGTCGATGACTTCGGTCACCTCGCCCAGCGGGTTCCGTTCGTATTTGGTCGTATGTTCGTTGCCGTCAGTCTCGCTGGTGACCTGGCCTTCCGCGTTGTAACCTGTTTTGGTGGTATTGCCGTTCGGTCTCGTCACCTTGATCAGCTCGTTATCGGCGTCGTATTCGTATTTGGTGGTGTGGCTGTTGCCGTCGGTGTAGGATTCAACGTTGCCGTCGGCGTCGTAGACATATTTGCTCGTATGGCCGAGCGGGTCAGTGATCGTCTTCGACCTCTCCTGTTCATCGCGTTCGATTTTGGTCGTAAAGCTTTCTTCTTTCGCGCCGCTCGCGTGGCCGCGAGGACTAACGGATGAGGTGACGTTCGAGTCTTCATCGTACGCCCACGTGCGCTTGTCGCCTTCAGGATCATGTTCCACGGTGCGATCGCCATGCGAGTCGTATTCGTAGCTCGTCACGTGTTTGAGCGGGTCTTCCACGCTTTCCAGGTCACCTTTTGAATCGTATTTGAATTTTGTGACCTCAGTTTCACCCAGTGGGGCGGGTCGTTCGATCGCTTCGACGTTCCCGTGGCTGTCGCGTTTGATCGTTGTTTTCTCGCCCCGTGGCGTGGTAGTGGAGATCACGTCATGGGTGCTGTTGTATTCCCATTTCGTTTCGTGGTTCAAGGGGTCGTTTTCGCTGGTACGGTCCCCGGTCGTTTCGTTGTATCCGTATGTGGTCTTGTGTTTGTCGGGGTCAGTGACCGCGATGAGATCGCCGTCGCTGTCATATTCATAGAGTGTCGTCGCGGCGATACTGGTGCCAAAGGCGTGCGTTACGCTCGCTAGCTGGCCTTCGCTGTTGAAGACCTCTACGGTTTTTGCCCCCGATGGCTCGGTGATCGTGGTTTCGCTGCCCGTCGCGGTTTCGAGGTATTCCCATTTACGTGTGCGTTCCAACGGGTCGGTCTGGGCGATCACCCGGTAGGAGCCATCGTATTCCGTGGTGGTCGTATGCCCACGTCCATCGGTCTCGCTCGTCATCTCATGCGACGCATTGTATTTGAATTTCCAGCGTGTGCTGCTTCCGCCGGGCAGCGTTACCGACGCCAGGTTCCCACTTTCATAGGTATATTTCACGACGTGGCCCATCGGGTCTTTAGCCGATTCCACCTCTCCAGAGCTGTTATAGGCAAAGGCCAGGCTGCGCCCGGACGCGTCGCTGACAGATTCCAGCCGACCTTCGCTGTTACGATGCATCGTCACAACATTCCCGTTGCGGTCGGCGATGCTAGTCAACAGGCCCGTGCCTTCTGCAAACCGAAGTACCGTCTGATCAACGGGTGTGTAGATATATTCTTCGTGTTCCTGAGCCAGCTTACCGTGCACGAGCCCATCCCCAAGCGGTTCCCACACACCCGTGAGATTTACGAAACGCACGGCGCTCCCGTCCTGTTGATGGACGGTGAGGACCGTGTAGCCATAGAGACTACTCGTCGTTATGTGCGCGCTGTAGGGGCCAGTCCAACCATAGCCGAAAGGACCGTGTTCCGTAGCGGTTACCGCCTGTTGCGAGTTGTACGACCGCGTCAGCGCCAGTCCCGGACCCCTGCCACCCACCGACAGATCCGTCTGGCTCTCCACCTCGTTACCAGTCGCGCAATTCACCGGATCGCCTTCGCGACAGCCTGTTTTTTTAGGTTCGGTCCCTAGCCCATATTCTTCTTCAGGGGAAACCGTCACGAGCGGAAGGACTTCCATAACCCATTCCCGCAGCGCACTTTCTTCTTCCAGCAAACGCCTGAGTTCTTCTTCAAGCGCAGACAGGCTCGCTTCTTCACCCCCCCGCGTCCCGACGTTATAAGCGAATCCACCTTCCAATTTCTGACCTTCCCACGGGCGCACAACCCCAAACACCAGCGGAACATAGAAAGCCTGCGCCGTCACCGGAGCGTCTACTTCGCCACCTTTATCATGACCCTCGTAGCAAGCGTTCCAGACCCATTCCTGTTTACTCCAACCAGAGATTTCAGTTCCATTGTCACCACAGTTCCGCCCTGGTTCTTCAGGATTTTCCGCCAGCGCATGTTGGCCCACGATTTCGCCAGTCCCGCACCCGTTGAGATACCAAGCATTTTCAGGGGCAAATACTTCGTCAAAAAAGGTTGAGCCGACTTTTTCGCCCTCTGGCACAATATTTACCCTCCATTCTTTGCAAGGAGATGGAGGGCTAGACCCGGGAGCCGCCGGCCCGACAATACGCATCCATTTATTACCCATAGTCCAGCCAACTTCCAAACCACTGCTGCCCGTCTGCACCGCCAGGAGACTCCTG
Source organism: uncultured Solirubrobacterales bacterium (assembly GCA_963831945.1). GTDB lineage: Bacteria > Actinomycetota > Thermoleophilia > Solirubrobacterales > Solirubrobacteraceae > Palsa-744. The sequence continues at coordinate 1,884,350 of CAWHSC010000003.1, forward strand.
GCCAGTTCTTTCACGGACCCCCACTGATTAGTCCCCAGCTCCAATTCCGCGATCCCTTTCGCCAACCTAGAGTATTTCGGCGAAGTAGTCGGGACAGACTCCTCGATACTCCACAAACGCTCACAAACAAACCCACACTTGGATTTAGTCGATTCACCAGCATTGTGATACGCCCACTGAACCAGTTCGGGGAAATGCTCTTCCAGGGTATGCGACAGTTTTTCAGCACGAGCCGCAGCACAAAAAAGCATCAGCGAAGAAGCACACGCCAAGCACAACGACACGACACCGACGACCCTCGATAGCTGGGTCCCCCGAAGACCCCAACCCCTGCCTGCCGAGCACGTCCTGCCGAGCCGTATCGCCTCCATCGGGCCTCCTGTTCGTCCTGCATGAATGAGTGGCAGGCGTTCTACCAGATGACGCGGACACCGTGTCATGCGACCCCAGCCAACCGTCCGAACACTCAGCATCCGACCCACGTTCAGCGCCCTCGACGCCCGATGGCAGACCCGCTTCTGGGCCCATACGCCCCGCTTCTTCAGCTTCGCCAACACTCTGGCCTCCGAGCAGCGTCTGCGCTTTCGGTACCACCAGCGGGCTTCCTCCAGCGACGAAGAACCATCCCACCCAGCGCAGACGAACCTTCGGCGAGGGCACAGGCTGGCGCAAACGCCGGCCCCGCGATGCAGCAGATCAGGCATAAACACGAAAAACCGCGGACCAGCATTCATGCGTACTCCCCCCAATGGTCGAGGTTCGGGCGTCCCATTGGCGCCTCGGTGGGTTGTGCGGGAACATATCCGATCAGGCTCAAAATGTCAATGACCTTGCGATAGACAGAAGATGTGAAAGTACGGAGAAGTGGGGCGTATTGATTATTGAGCACCTGTATCGCTGGGCGAAACAAACCGGCTGACGTGGGGCATATGACGCACTCCCTCACCTGCGCACCAGCCGGTACATGCGCGTATCCGGGTTCTGCTCCATCAGGCCTGCCGCTTGGAAGGTCTTGATGAAGCGGTGCGCCGTGCTCCGCGTCAGGTGAACCTGATCGGCGACGTCGCTGACCCTCCGCTCTGTCCCCGGGGGACTGAAGCAGGCGAGCACCAATAGTCCGGTCAGCGTCGATCGGGAGAGCCTGCGGTCGGTCATCATCGGGTCGCCGGCGATGTCGGCGATCGGCAGCTGGGGCTCGGCCCCGAGGTCCCGCAGGAGCCCGAGGATGGCGCTCTCTGGGCCGGCGGCGCGCACGACTTCCTCGACCTGAACGCGAGAGAGCCTGATCCAGACCTCCCGGCCCCCCTCCCTCTCTGCTCCTCGCTGAAGCTCTCCGTGCGCCATGGTCGATCCGCCATCTTTTCGTCTTCGATGCCGCCTGAATAGACCACAAGTGGACTATGGGTTTCTTGAGTCGTCCGAGCGGTCGGACGAAGCGCTGATTGGCTGCGAGGGGCCGGGAACTCCTCAGCGCCGGGCGTTTGAGGGCGCCGAGGGCCGCTACGTCGAGCGCAGCCCGTACATCGTGCGCCATGCGCGCAGGATCGGCAGCAGCAATCGGGTGAGCGAGCCGCCCGCACGGACCAGGCTGCGGGTCTGCGCGCGCCGGTGCGATGCCTGGGCGCTGTCCTTCGAGAGGTACAGCGCGACCATCGAGGCCGCGATCACCGCCTGCCTCGGGCCGTTATGCAGTGCGCGCGCCTCGACCATCGAGCGCCGCACCAGCTCGCGTATCCGCGGCGTCGCGAGCTCCTCGCTCCCGTAGTGGGCGATATAGCTGTGGCCGGTGTCCATGATGTCTACGGCCGTGTCCGCGTAGCTGTCGAGCATCGCCGCCGTCATCGAGATCCAGAAGTAGGCATCGATGGTCTCCGCGCAGTCGCGCTCCGTGTAGGCCGGCTCGGCCGCGAGCGATAGCAGCGCCAGCACCGTGAGCCACGCGCTCGCCGCCGCGGTCACCTCGAACCAGCTCGCCTCCCTCGCATACGGCACCTCGCGCGCGACCCATGCCCGCAATAGCGCCGCCCGCCGCGCCGGGTCCGACTCGTGGTTGAGCGCCTGCACGCCCGCGAGCATGGCCGCGCGGATCACCGACGGACGGACCCGCGCATACGCCGGCAATGAGGCGCAGCCATTACGGCACGCATCCACGAGCGCGCCCAGATAACCGCCGTCGTCCCGCCAGGGATGACGCTCGTAGTAGTTGCGCCTCGGTGCCTGTGGGTCGATCGCGTCAGCGAGTGCTTGCTGTAGATAATGTCCGCTGGGGACGCCCGCGGAGGCCGCGCGCTCGTCGGCGCTGTCTAGGAAGTCGGCCATCGTCTCGTAGCGCACCAATAGCCTCAACAGGCGCGCGTCTCGGCGGCGGGTCAGTATCCACAAGAACGCGGCGCCATCGATGTTGTCGCGCTTGTGCGTGAGCGCGTCGAGCCCATCCTCGCGTAGCTGTGCATCTGGGATGGCCGCCGCCCGTCCCCTCCAGTAGCCGACCTCGCGTGCGACCGCGCGCAGTCCCCACAACAGCTCGCGCGCTGCCGCCGCGGCGAGCGCCCACAGCTGCCTTTGGGAGAGAGGCGTCGGATCGATTGCTCCTCTGGAGTTGAATCGCCAAAGCCTAGAGCGAGCCTGAGAACCATCGGTACACACCGGCGCCTGCCGTGCGCGGGTCCTTCAGCTCTGGAGCGCCGGCTGCACCCGGGCCGTAAGGAAGCCCGGGATCGCGACGATCAGGACCGCCGCCGCGCTCACCAATGCGAAGCTCGCGAGCGCGATCGGCGCCGCGACGGAGAAGACCATCGGGAAGCCCGTCACCGTCGCGAGCGCGTGGCTCAATAGCAGCTGCCCGTAGAGGCCGAACAGCGCCCCGATCGAGCAGCCCGCTCCGAGCAGCAGTGCGCTCTCGCACAGCAGCGCGCGCCACAGCTCGCCGTCGTCGAAGCCGTCGACCTTCATGCCCGCCAGGCGCCCCCGTCGCTGCCAGATCATCGCGCCCATCGCCGCCGCCATCGCCAGCACCGCCGCGATCAACACAAGCGTCGCGATCTGACTCAACCGCGCGAGACCCTGATGCTGAGTTGTGAGATCGGTCTGCTCGCGCTGCGCGGCCGTCTGGAGGCTCAATCCCGAACCCGCTCCCAATGCCCGCTGAACTTCGCGCCGCGCCGCGGCGAGCTGGACCCCCGACTTCAGTTCCAGCTGGTAGGCGCTCGGCTCGGAGCTGCCCCATGCGCGCGCGTAGTCGTCTGCGTTGACGATGATCGCTCCGGGTGGCCAGCCGAAGTTCGTCGTCACCGCGGCGAGCCGGAACGTCGCGGGCCGCGGCGTCGACAGCGCGAACGGCTGACCAACGCGCAGGTGTAGCTCGTGCGCGATCGACTGTGAGACGGCCGCCCAGCCATGCCCGCGGATCAGCGTCTCCGCCGAGCCCGCGCTGCCCTGCACGATCTGGCTCGGCGGGATCGGCTGTGTGCTCGTGCGTGGCGGCGCGATGACCAGCGCGCGGTGATCTCCGACGTCGAGGAACGACCCGCGATAGATATGCACAGCCCGGACGTCCCGCAGACCCGCGAGCGTGCCGCTGAAACGGTCGTGGAACGGGACGGTCGCAAGCGTGTTCGCCATGCCCGTTGGTGTCACCCACAGGCCGGTGACTAGGTTCAAGTCGGCCGCGGCACGATGCAGCCCGGTCTGGAGGTTGTGCTGGGCTCCCTCGATCGCGACACTGCCGAACACTGCAATCGCCCCCGTCGCCGCAATCGCCGCTGCGCGCACCCGCCCGGAGCTCGACTGCAGCTCGATAATCGCCAGACGCGGAGATACACCCACGGTCCCGCGCTGGAGGCGGTCGAACACGGCGATGATCGCGCTCAGCAGGACCGGCAGCAGGAGCAGCGTCGCCGCAATCAGACTCACGAAGGCGACGACCGCAACCCCCGCGGTCCCAATGCCGGTGAGCAGGATCACGGTCGTCACCGCCAGGCACGCAAGCCCGCCCGCCGAGGTCCAGACCATGCCTGTCCGCGTGGAGCCAACCGGGGCACGCGCGCTGAGCGGCACACGCGTGAAGATGTCTCTGAGTGGGTTGAGCACCCCGATGCACGCCGCGAGCACTCCCCCGCCCGCTGCCACCGCGACGCACTGCCAGGTCACGATCCGCTGGGACCCGACAGGGAACGCGAACGCAAGGTAGCCCGGGTTCGGCTGCAAGAACGTCCGCGAGAGCACGTCGCCCAGCAGGAGCCCGACGAGCGCGCCCGCGATACCGAGCACGAGCGCGTCGAACAGCAGCACCTCGACGATCTCCCACGGGGAGTACCCGTCGAGGCGCAAGTCCGCGACCAAGCGCCGGCGCTGGGGCACCGTCAGCAGCATCGCGTTGAATGCGAACAGGAAGCCGACCAGCGCGCTGACCGCCGAGAACAGCTCGATGGACTGGCTGGTCGGCCCTTCCGCCTGGCGGAAGACGGTCGCGTCATAGTCGGCCGGCAGTACGTTGAGCCGCCCAGCCGCGAGCCGGATCAGCTCGGCGCGCACTTCGCCTTCGCGTCCGGGCTGAGGCTCCACCAGCACACGCGTCACCCGGCCGCGGAGACCCGCCAACTGCTGCGTATAGAGGAGCGGCGCAGCCGCGAACGGACTGTGTACAAGCGCGCCGATGTCGGATGCCTGCAAGGTGATGCCCACGACAGCCTCCGCACTGCGGCCGTCCAACTCGATTTTGAGCAGCTGCAGTGGACTTGCTCCGATTTGTTGCGCAATCGGCTCCGGCAGCGCCAGCGCACGCTGCCTGGAGAGCTGCACCGCGGTGAAGTGGCGCAGCAGCATCCCGCCGAGGTGCGCAAAGCTCGGGTCCACGCCGATGAAGTCCACGGCCTGTCGGCCGGTCGGGCCAATCAGATATGCACTCGCCTCGAGCACCGGCGCCGCCTGGCGCACCCCCGGCAGGCGCTGCACCGACCCCAGCATCCGTTCGCTGAAGCCCCCCGGGTCGCGCGCCTCCAGCTGTAGGCTCGCTCTGCCAACGATCCCGCTCGTGAGCTGATCGACCGAGCCGGAAAGGCTCGTGTTCGCCACCTGCGAGGCAAAGAGGAGCGCGACGCCGACCGCAATGCCGAGGACAGCGAACAGTTCCTGGACGAGGCGTACGCGCAGGCGCACCATATATAGGCCCGCGATGTTCGAGAGTTTCACGGGCGGGGCTCCGTATCGCCGGGCGCCAGCGGCGCGAGTTCGCGGTCGGGGTCGTACTCTGCGAGGCGCCCGTCGCGCAGCTCGTAGACGCGGTCGGCGTAGGTCATCGCGCGGGGGTCGTGGGTTACGAGCAGGATCGCGACCTCCCGCTCGTGGCAGACCTCGCTCAGCAGCTCCAACACCTCGCGCCCGCGCTGGGTGTCGAGGCTGCCCGTCGGCTCGTCCGCGAGCACGAGGCGCGGGTCGGTAGAGAGGGCGCGCGCGATCATCACACGCTGGCGCTCGCCCATCGAGAGCTGCTCGGCGCGGTGGCCGAGGCGCTCGCCGAGGCCCAGGCGTTCCAGCAGTGGGGTGACCTGGCGGCGGGCCTCGCGCGTGCGGTAGGCGCCGAACAGCTTCAGCGCCGCGTTGTCGCTCGTGCGCGCGCCCGGGATCAGGTCGAGCGACTGGCGCACGAAGCCCAGCTCGTGGCGGCGGTAGCGCGCCGCCTCGCGCCGGGAGAGCGCGGTCACCTCGCGGCCCCCCACCCGCACCGAGCCGCTGTCGGGGCGCAGCAGCGCGGCGATCAGCATCAGCAGCGTCGTCTTGCCCGATCCGCTCGGCCCGTACAAGGCCACCAGCTCCCCCGGGCTCACCTCCAGCGAGACGCCGTCCACCGCGCGCACCGGCTCGCCGTCTCCCACCCGGTAATGCTTGACGAGATCGCTCAGCTCGAGCACGGGGAGTATCCCGACACTAGGCGGGCGCCCCGCCGGCGCCCGAGCGGCGCCTCCCACCCTCCGGGAAGTCGATCACCTCGCCCTCCTGCTCCCCCCACTCGGCCGGCGTGATCAGCTTCCCGCCGCTGAGCGAGCGGATCGTGTGGGCGTGCATCATCGCGCTCATGTCGGGGACCGTCGCGAGCACCGCCATCCGCTCCTGCTCCGCGGCCGCGCGCAGCAGCTCCATCACGTCCTCGCGCTGGAGGTCGTCGAGGCTCGTGGTCGGCTCGTCGACCAGCAGCAGTTGCGGGGCGCGCACGAGCGCGTGGGCGATCGCCACCAACATGCGCTCGCTGTCGGAGAGATCGCGCCATCTCGCCGCCGCGCACTGCTCCGCTCCCAGGCGCTCGAGCGTCGTCGTCGCCAGCTTCCGCGCGCGCGCCTGGTTGTGGTTGCGCAGCAGCGCCATCCCCACGTAGTCGCGGATCTGCAGCTCGGCGCTGTTCGGTCCCGCAGGCCGCGCCCACGCGATCGGCCCGCGCAGCAGCCGCGCGAGCCGACTCGCCGAGAGGCCCTTCAGGTCGCGCCCGGCGAAGCTCACGTTCCCCGTGGTCGGCTCCGCCAGACCGGCCGCGAGCTTCAGCAGCGTCGTCTTGCCCGAGTTGTGCCGGCCCCACACAGCCACCACCTCGCCCGGGTGCACATCGAGCGAGACGCGGTCGAGCACCGGCACGTGGCGCTCGCCCCGCCAGTAGCTCATGCTCACTCCCTCCAGCGACAACAGCGGGTCCATCGTCACTGCTTCCGCCTGCGCGCCCGCGCCGCGCGCCGACGCTTCTCCCGGCGCTCCTCTTCGATCGTGCGATCCATCACCATGGCCATGCGCTGCATCCAGTCAGCCATCGTCTGGAGGTTGTCGACACCCAGGTTGCGCAGCATCACCGCCGTCGACCTCGACCACCCCCGCTCCTCCGCGGGACGCCGCGCGGACTCCTGCAGCTGTTTCTGCATCGCCAGGCAGTCCCGCTCGCGCCGGCGGACGAGCGCGACCAGCTCCGGCAGGTCCTCCACCCGCGAGACTGCGATCTTCACGAGCAGGTCCTCGAAGATCAGCGTGAACGCCAGCGGCGCCCGCATCCACCCGCCGAAGTCCCGCTCGCCCAGCGCGGTCACCTCGAACACCACGCGCGGCGAACCGCCGCCCCTGGGCTCTTCCTTCACCCGCCGAATCAGCCCCTCAAGCTCGAGCTCCTGCAGGAGCCGGTAGACGTAGGTGGACCTGACCTGCGGGGAGCCGAGGCGCGTCTGCATTCGCTGAGCCAGCCGATACCCGTGATCGGGCTCCTCGATCAACAACCCCAGCACCGCGTAGCGTGCACTCATCGCGCCGACAGCTCCTCATTCGTCCAATGGCCGGATCGACGAACCATAACCGACTGCCCGACGGAGGCGCTTCTAGACCGAATAATTTCGACAGGCTAGATCGTAAGCAGACACACGACATCGCACGAGACAAACCGATGAGAGTCGCGCGCGGCTCGACCCCGTGAGGCACGCGCGACGTCCCTCCGTGGAGCCTCTCCACCAACCCCGGCGTCCACACCAACAACGCCGCGGGGACCCCCTCGGGGGGGTCCTATTAAAAGATCTCCCGCCCTGAGGCTGAGAGGCGCCCGGCATTAAGTAGTCGGCGGGCGACCTGGGGGCCGCCCGCCGACTGAGGGAGGAGAGGGTCCTTCTCCTGCCGGCGGAATATGAGGCCGGCAGACTATCCCGCTCGCGGTCTCCTCCGAGCCCGAGACGGGGGAAGCTTGTGCTCAGACCAGGTTCAGAACGCGCTCCTGCACGCGGCTCGCGAAGTCGGTGCCATCTTCGAGGCGCGCACGCACCGCGTCTTCGATCTGGGCCTGAGCCTTCTCGATCTGAGCCTGGGTCTGCTCCACCTGGGCGGAGAGGCTCTTGGTAAGGCTGTCTCGCCGCTGCTCGAGCTCGCGCCGACGCTCGCGCAGTTCGCGCTCGACGCGGGTGCGGGTCTTGCGAACCTCGCGCTCCAGCCGCGTGCGGGCGGTGCTGCCGCGACGCTCGAATTTGCGCAGCTGGGCCTGGGCCTTGGTGGGAGTCGAGTAGCTGGAGAACACGTCGCTCACGCTCGAGGCGACCCGTTCGCGGGCGACGAGGGCGGCCCCGACGGGGATCAGGACGGCGCGTTCTGCGTAGTCGCCGACGCGATCGACGGGGCCGGGGGTGGCGGTGGTGCGGGTGCCAGCGCCCCGGCGCGTGGAGCCGACCCGCGAAGCGGTAGCCCGGGTGCTGGCACGCGAGCGTCCAGTGCCGGCCCCGGCGCGGGCCCTGGGGGATTTAGCGGCGCCGGCCGCGCGCTTGGGGGCGGCGGACCGGGTGGTTTTCGTGGAGCGGGGGGAAGTGGGGGTGTCAGCCATGGGGAGGGGGTCTCCTAGAGGTATACGGGGGTGGGTACGTTTGTTCTACGTGTCTCGGCGAGGTGGACGTTGTCGAACGTATGTTTGTACCCGGCCACACTCAGATCGTTACACCAAGAGCTTAGCACGATGTGAAGGGCCGGTAAAAACTGGCATAAGTCCGATAGAGCTTGTAACAAGCGGAACATGTGTTCGGCTACTGCCGAAGGGGCCCTTGGCTCGCCGGGCCTGCCGGTGGAGAGCAGGCACGGGCTCAGCCGAGCAGCGGGGCGGCCGAGGAACGGGGGGCCCGGGGGCCGGCGCGAGCTCAGCCGGTGCGCGCGAGCCACGCCTCGGGGGCGTGGAGCTCGGCCGCGGTGGGGAGGTCCTCCGCGGAGCGCCACGCCCGCGCAAGGAGTCGCGGTCCCTCGTCCCCGCCGGCGAGAACGACGGCGTCGCAGAAGCGACGCCCCTCCTCGTACTGGCGCAGCTTCAGCTCCAGGCCGAGCAACCGCTCGAGCAGCCGCCAGGGCAGCCCACGGGTGACGCGCCGACGGGTCATCGCGGCGCGCAGGCGCGGCAACGAGGGGAGCACCTCGGCGCCGACGGCGTCCATCACGTGCTCAGCGTGGCCCTCGACGAGCGACATGGTGACCTGCAGGCGCTCCACCAACTGCCAGCGCTCCTCGCCGAGGGTCAGCCGCACAAGTTCCCCGTGACGCAGGCGCTCGGCGAGCGCGCGCACCTCTCCCCCGCCCGGGAGCCGCAGGAGCGCCCCGAGCGAGACCGTCACCTGCAGGCCCTCGATCAGCTCCCGCAGGATCCCCGCGAGGTACTCGCGCAGCCAGGGGGCCCCGGAGAACTGGACGGCGTGGGTGATCTCGTGGATCGTCACCCACGTCAGCAGCTGCTCGCGGTCCACCTGCATCGTGTGAGCGGCCTGCGCGAGGTTGGGCGCCACCAACAGCAGGCGGGGGGTGACGGAGGGGTCGAGCAGCGCGAGGTCGTACTGGCCGAGCACCCGCTGGGAGAGCAGACCGGCCATCGCTCCGACCTGCGCCCCCAACAGCAGCCCCCCGGCGGCGCCGAGCGCGTCGTACAGCGGCCGGAGGTCCTGTCCTCCCGGGCGTTTGCGGCTGGGCCGCGAGCGGCTGCCGGGGCGAGCGGGCCCAGCCCCCTGCTGGGCGACGGACTCGAGGACGGGGCGCATGGTCTGCAAGTTGGCGGCGATCCAGCGAGAGCGGTCCACGGCCTCCAGGGGAGGCAGCTCGTCGGGGAGCGCAAGGCCCGAGTAGTCGCTCACGCGGCGGGCGAACTGGAGGGCTAGCGGCTGCACGGTCTCGCCGAGCACCTGGGCGAGCGGGACCGGCGGGGCGGGCGGCGCGGGCGGGCCCCCAATTTTGGGAGACCCTGCGATCAGCTCCCCCACGCGCTGCGCGGTGCTCCAGTCGATGGCGTCCACTCTCTGAGGGTAGCCCGCTTGGGGGTGCCGGCGCGGGCGCTGCCGGACCTGTACGCCGGCCAGCCGGGGGAGCCCCTGACAGACCGGCACCGAGCGCGAGTGAGCGTACAGAGCCCGCACGCATATCCTCTGAACCGTGCCGCAGTCCCTCGAAGACCAGACGAGAACCAGCGCGCCAGGGCGCGCGGAACGGCAGGCGCAGCTCCTGGAGCGGGCGGAGGTGCGGGACGTGGTGGCGTGGATGCGCCTGCTGATCGACCCGAAGGACGCGGCGGCAGCGGTGCGCGCGCTGGCGCGACCACCGATCGAACTGCGTCAGGTGGACCTCGCGCGCGTGATCCAGATTGCGCGGCGGGGGAAGCTCGAGGTGGTCGCGGCGCTGGCAGCGGCGCTGGAGTCGCCACAGCTGCCGCCCGCGGCGCGGGAGCGGATTGCACGCTTTCTGGAGCTGCACCGGTGGGCGGCGGGGGGCCTCGACACCGTGCGAGCGGACCTGTTCGTAGGACGCTTGATCGAGCGCCTGGGCATGCGCCGCCGGCAACTGCTCGCAGCGGATGGCCAGGACGCACAGCGCCTGGCGGGCTTGGCCGGTCTGTGCGAGCTGGCCGAGGAGTTTGTGGGATCGACGCCCAGACCGACGGCGCGGGCGCTGGCGATCCACCTGATGGCGGCCTCCGAGGAGAAGCCCACGACAGCGGACACGCCTGCGGCGCCAGCGGAGGGGGCGGAGGCCGACCGGGCGGAGGCCGACCAGTCGAAGGCCGACCAGTCGAAGGCCGACCGATCGGAGATCGGCCAGCAGACGCCCGAGGAGACCTCCGACGGGATGCTGCAGACGACGCTGCAGACGATGCGCGAGGAGGTCCTGAGGGACGTGGCGCGGATCGCCGGGCGCCTCGGGGAGTTGCGCCTGGACACGGAGGTGGATGTCTCTCACGGGGTGGTGAGGTACCTGGAGCTGCTCAAGCTGGCGGCGCTGGCGGAGCGCCCGGAGAGCGAGGCGACGCCGGTGGCGCTGCAGGACGTGAACGCGCGCCTGAAGACCGCGATGACGCCGCTGCAGCGGGAGATCTACGAGAGCTCGCCGCTGGACGAGCTGCTGCGCGTGGACGTGGCAGCGAGCGACGGGGGGGGGAGGCAGGGGAGCGCGCTCGCGCGCGGGCAACGGCGGCGCGGGACGAGCCGACGCTCGAGGCGTTCCTGCCGCGTAGAGGACAGGGTCTCGTGCTGTCGGCTTCGGACGTGGAGACCTACCGCAGCTGCCCACTGAGGTACAAGTTCGCGCGGGTCCTCAAGATCCCGACCGAGCAGACGCTGAGCCAGCGCTTCGGGATCGTGGTGCACCAGGTCCTGGAACGCTTCCACTCGGCCGAGGCAGAGCCGCAACGGGACGGCGAGCAAGAGCCAGGGACCCTCGAAGAGCTGCTGGGCCTGCTCGACGCGGCGTGGCGGAGGGCGGGTCTGGGTGAGGGCGGGCAGGAGCGCGAGCTGCGGGGCAAGGCGCGCTCGGCGCTGAGGCGCTACCACGAGCGTCTGCGGGAGGAGCCCGCGCAGCCGCTGTGGTTCGAGCGCTCGTTCGCGTTCGACCTGGGCCCCCACCACGTGCGGGGGCGGGTGGACCGCGTGGATCGCCTGCCGGGCGGGGGGTACGAGCTGATCGACTACAAGACGGGCTACGCCAAGACGGCGGAGGAGCTGAGCGAGGACATCCAGCTCTCGCTGTACGCGATCGCGGCGCGCGAGGTGTGGGACCTGGGGGAGACGCGCCAGGCGTACTACTACGTGCTGGACGACCGCAAGGTCCCGGTGCCCCGGAAGGCGGGCGAGGAGGAGTGGGTGCGGGACGCGGTGCTGGAGGTCGGGGAGGGGATCCTGGCGCAGGACTTCGAGCCGACGCCCTCGCCCGAGGTGTGCGCGCGCTGCGACTACTGCATCGTGTGCCCCGCAGCGGAGAGGTAGTTTGGATGGGGGCCGGCTTGAGGCCGGCCTGCGCGGGCCGCGTCACGTGGAGGCCCTGCGCAGCTCGGCGCTGGACCGGGCGCAGCCCGTCACGAGCGGCTTGTGGCAGCGCGGGCGGGAGCCGGCGGCGGTCTGCCAGAATGGGCGTGTGCCCTCGCGCGAGCAGATCGACAAGGCCCTCGAGGCGGTGATCGACCCCGAGCTGCGCCGCTCGATCGTGGAGCTGCAGATGGTGCGCTCGGTTGAGGTCGGCTCAAACGGGGTGGTGGACGTGACGGTCTCGCTGACCACCGCGGGCTGCCCGATCCGGGGCCACTTCCAGAGCGCCGTCGCGCAGGCGGTGGGGGCGCTGGAGGGCGTGAGCCACGTGAACGTCTTCTTCGACGTGCTCAGCGACGGCGAGAAAGCGGCGCTGCGCGAGCGGCTGGGGCGCGCCAGCCTACCCGAGGGCGCGCTGGCGCAGGTGCGCAACGTGGTGTGCGTGGGCTCGGGCAAGGGGGGCGTGGGCAAGTCGACGCTGACGGCGAACCTCGCGGCGGCGCTGAGCGCGGAAGGCAGGCGCGCGGGGGTGCTGGACGCTGACGTGTGGGGGTACTCGATCCCCCGCATGTACGGGCTCGGAGCCACCCGCCCGCCGGTCTCACCGGAGCGCAAGATCGTCCCCCTGGAGGCGTACGGCGTGAAGGTCATGTCGATCGGCTTCTTTGTGGAGGAGGACGCGGCGGTGGTGTGGCGGGGGCCGATGCTGCACAAGGCGCTTTCCCAGTTCCTGCAGGACGTGGCGTGGGGAGAGCTCGACCACCTGCTGATCGACCTGCCCCCGGGCACGGGGGACGTCTCGATGACGCTCGCCCAGCTGCTGCCGCAGGCGCGCTTCGTGATCGTCACAACCCCCCAGCCGACTGCCCAGAGGGTGGCGCGCAGGGCGGCGGAGATGGCGCACAAGGTTTCCCTGGAGGTCGCGGGGGTGATCGAGAACATGTCCGGCTTCACGACCCCGACAGGCGAGCGGTACGCGATCTTCGGCGAGGGCGGGGGCCAGGAGCTCGCGGACGAGCTGGAGGTACCGCTGCTCGGCAAGGTTCCACTCACGGTGCCGCTGCGCGAGCACGCCGACAGCGGGACGCCGCTGGTGATCGAGGACCCCGACGACCCGGCCTCCCAGGCGATCCGCCACGCCGCGCGGGGCCTGATCGCACAGGCCCCGGTGGAGCTGCCGGTGCTGAGCGCCCCGCCGACGCCCGGCAACGGGGCCTCGCCTCCGGCGTCCCCACCGGCGAGCAGGCCGGTGGGTCTGTCGCTGCCGATGGCCTGAGCGGATCCACCGATCCCGGGGGCGGGTGGGACTCGGTGTTGGATGGGGTGGCGCATCGCCAGGACCCTCGCCCAGGCTGAGTACAGCCGGTCGGAGCCATACGTCTCCAACTACGCTGCTCCCCAGAACCGGGCGCTGCGGCGCGTAACACCCGGATATGCAGGCAAATCTCCCTCGACCCCCCGGTCCAACCAGGCCTGCCCGCGGTCCCGTCCCCGCCGCCGCTTGACGGTGTGGCGAGCGCTCTAGACCATATGGACCATTCGACTGGATCGCAAAAACCTGGGCGTCCGGATCGCGCTCGCCGGCGGCCTCACGCTCCTGGCGGTGGCAATCGCCGTGAGGGTGTCGCGCCCACCGCTCGTCGTCGTCGCGACCAACTCCGCGGCGAGCAAGGGCGCGATCGCGATTACGAGGGGCAACACGACCCTCTGTCAGAGCGAAGAAGTGTTGCCGGGGGGCGCCTCCGCGATCCGCCTCGGCGTGTCGGTTAACGTCGGTCCCAAGGTGAGCGTCACGGTCCTGCAGGGCTCGCAGGTGATCGCTAAGGGCTCGCAGGCTGCCGGGTGGACCGGGGAAGTCGTCACGGTCCCGATCGCGCCCGTCCCCAGCACGGTCTCGGGCGCAGAGGTCTGCGTCGCGTTCGGCCCAGCGGTCGAACCGGTGGAACTGGTCGGCACGCGGGCGCGACGACCGACCGGTGAAACGCCCGGCAAGCTCCGGGCCGAATACCTGGCCCCGGGCAGACGGACGTGGTGGTCGCAGGCGCTGGGAGTGGCGCGACGCATGGGACTGGGGCGCTCTCCGAGCGGCACGTGGATCGCGTTCGTCCCGATCGCGCTCATGGCCGCAGCCGCCGCCCTCGTCTCGTGGTTGATCCTGCGACTGCCGGGACCCCCTCCCAGCCCGCCCAGCCCGCCGCCCATCGCAGGAGCGCAGGTCGCACGCGGGCCGGTTGCGCCGGTCCGTCAGCCTGGATCCACCGATAGCCGGTCGAACGTCAAGGCTCGGCTGGGCAGACGTCTGTCACACGGCGCCCGGCACGCGCTGCGCCTGCTGAGCACACCGGGCCGTGTGGCGTGGGCCTGCGGCGCTGTCGCGTTTCTGAGCGCCGCGAGCTGGTCGATCGTCATGCCCCCGTTTCAGGTGCCCGACGAACCCGCCCACTTCGCCTACGTCCAGCAGTTGGCAGAGACCGGGAGCCTGCCCACCGTGAGCTCGACGCACTACGCCCCAGAGGAGGGGATCACGCTGCGGGACCTCGACCACAACGAAGTCCGGTACAACGCTCTGCAGGGCACGATCTCCACCCCCGCACAGCAGCAGCGCCTCGAACACGATCTCGCCCAGCCGATTCCGCGGCACGGGGAAGGGGCCGCCGGGGTGGCGACCACACAGCCGCCGCTGTACTACGCCCTGCAGACGATCCCCTACCGCCTCGCCTCCTCGGGCAACCTGTTGGAGCGCCTCGCGCTGATGAAGCTGCTGAGCGCGCTGATGGCGGGCCTCACCGCGCTCTTCGCGTTCCTGTTCCTGCGCGAAGCGCTCCCCGGGGCCCCCTGGGCGTGGACGGTCGGCGCGCTCGGGGTGGCGCTGTTTCCCCTACTGAGCTTCATGTCGGGCGCGGTGAACCCCGACTCGATGCTGTCCACGGCGTCCGCCGCGCTTTTCTACTGCCTCGCACGGGCGTTCCGTCACGGGCTCTCGCCACGGCTGGCGGTCGCGATCGGCGTCGTGACAGCGGTCGGCTTCGCGACCAAGCTCAACTTCCTCGGGCTCGTACCGGGCTTGGCGCTCGCCCTGGTCGTCCTCACGCGGCGCGCGGCGCAGAGCGAGGGTCCTCGCGCGGCCTACCGCTCCCTGGCGACGACGGCGGCGATCGGCGCAAGCCCCGTCCTCCTGTACGCAGTCGTCAACCTCCTCTCGAACCACCCCGGCCTGGGGCTGGCCTCCGTAGGCATCGACCTGACCAGCAAACACGGGTCGCTGCCCGGCGAGGTCAGCTACATCTGGCAGCTTTACATGCCCCGGTTGCCCGGAATGACCAACGACTTCCCCGGCATACTCACGACCCGGCTGTGGTTCGAGAGGTCGGTGGGGCTGTACGGGTGGCTGGACACCACCTTTCCCAGCTGGGTCTACAACGTCGCGCTGATCCCGGCCGGGCTGATCGTGGCACTCTTCGTCCGTGCGCTGGCTGCGAGCCGCACCGCGCTGCGCCAGCGCGTCTGGGAGCTGCTCGCCTACGCCGTGATGGGCACGGGGGTGCTGGCGCTCGTGGGAGCGGACTCCTTCCTGGAGTTCCCCGAACGCTCAGGAGGGTACTCCGAGCCCCGCTACCTGCTGCCGATGGCGGTCCTCTTCGGCGCCATCCTCGCCCTTGCCGCGCGCGGCGCCGGGCGGCGGTGGGGACCAGCGGTGGGTGCGCTGATCGTCGTGCTGGTACTCGGCCACGACGTCTTCAGCCAGCTACTCGTAGTCTCGCGCTACTACGGCTAGGACGACCGCTGCGCGGCGCCCAGCGACCGTCCTAGAGGCGCACGATTGGAACTGCTACGTGCTGCTGTTCGCAAAGTACTCGGCGTTGATCTGCGTGAACTTCTGCCACTCGTCGGGCAGCTGGTCCTCGGCGAAGCAGGCGTCCACCGGGCAGGCCTCCACACAGGCGTCGCAGTCGATGCACTCGTCGGGGTCGATGTAGAGCATCTCCGCGGCGTCGTAGCCGGGCTCGTCGGGCGTGGGGTGGATGCAGTCCACCGGGCACACCTCGACACAGGAGTTGTCCTTGGTGCCGATGCACGGCTCAGCGATCACGTAGGCCATTCGCTCTCCAGGTTGGTTGTAAGGGATCTGACTAAAAAAGAGGGGCCGGCTGCGCCACCATCTAAGCAGGCGGGCATATTGTACGGAGGATGCTGCTGCTTACCGGCGCCACCGGCCAGGTCGGCTCCGTGCTCCTGGGCCGTCTGCTCGCAGAGGGCGTCCCGGTGCGCTGCCTCGTGCGCGATCCGCGCCGGCTGGGGACGCGACGGGTGCGGGTGCAGATCGCCCTCGGCGACCTCGCGGACCCCCCTTCGTTTCGCAACGCGATGCGGGGCGTGGACACGGTGGTGCACCTGGCCGCCTCGCTGCGCGACCAGCCGCGGGGGTCGATCGAGGAGCTGGTCGGGATCGCCACGTGGCGGATGGTGCAGGCCGCGGAGCGCGCGGGCGTGGAGCGCTTCCTGTTCTTCTCCGCGCTCGGCGCCCACACCCACAGCCGGGCACGCTTCCTGCGCGCCAAGGCGCTCGCGGAGCAGGCGGTGCGCGAGGCGGAGGTGCGCTCGATCGTCTTTGCCCCCTCACTCGTGTACGCGCCGGGGGACCGCTGGCTGACGCTGCTGGAGCGCCTCGCCCTGCTGCCCGCGGTGCCGGTCTCGGGCACCGGCCGTGCGGTCTACCAGCCGCTGTGGGTGGAGGACGCCGCGGACTGCGTGGTGGGCGCACTGCGGGCCTCCGAGAATGGCGCGGGGGGAACCACGGAGAGCGGCACCGTGCCGAGCGCCAAGAGCAGCGCGAACGGGACCGCCCACGAGCGCTTCGAGCTCGCCGGCCCGCAGACACTCACCCACACCGAGGTGGTGCGCCTGGTGCTGCACTCGCTGAACCGCCGTCGCCCGCTGGTGCACGTGCCTACGCCCCTAGTCGCCCGCACCCTGCGCCTGGTGGAGGCGGCGGCGGGCACACGCGCCTTCGCGACGTGGGACGAAGCGGAGCTGTTGGAGGTCTCGGCGCTCTCCGCACGCGGCACGGGCGACGCCGAGCGCCTGGGCGTGAGGCCGCTGCCGATGAGCGAGGTGTTGGGTCCAGCTCCCCGCCCGGCGTAGCGATCGGACGCGCCTGGACGGTAGGGCCGGCCAGTATCGCTGCCGAGCTATCCTTGCCCCATGGCCACGGTGGTGCTCGACCCTTACGCCTACGAGCTGGATGCGCTCAAGGAGCGCCGGCGGGTCTCCGGTCTTGATCGTCTCGACGAGGTGTGGGAGGGTGTCCTGCACATGGTTCCCGCCCCTTCTGGCCCACACGGCACGGTTGAATGGCAGCTCGCCCAGATGCTCAGGCCACTCGCACAACGGGCTGGTCTGCACGCCTGCGGCCAGTTCAACCTCGGCGAGGGCGAACACGACTTCCGCGTGCCAGACGGCGGCTTGCACCGCGCCCCTCCGCTCGTCACGTGGTATTCGACGGCCGCGCTCGTCGTCGAGATCGTCTCTCCAGGCGACGAGACCTGGCAGAAGCTCCCCTTCTACGCCGCCCACAAGGTCGACGAGGTGCTGATCGTCGATCCTCAGGCCCGCGCCGTCCACTGGCTCGGGCTCACCGACGGCGGGGAGTACCGCCCGCTCGAGCGCAGCGGCCTGATCGACCTCGGCCCCACCGAGCTTGCCGGCCAGCTCGCCTGGCCGCGCTGAGCTCCGCGGAGTCCGTACCGCGAGAGCTGACGCCGCGGTGAGAAAGAGCACACCATCACTTCTTCTTCCTCTTCCTGCCACGATGCTTCTTCGTGCGCTTATGGCGCGCGTGCTTCGGGCAGCCGGTGACCGCGATCTTGGTCGACTCGTGGATTTCCGCGCCGTTCTGCGCGACGAATTCGGTCGGCATCGCGAGTTTCTTGTCCTTGCAGAGGTTCCCGTTCGCCGCCAGGGCGCTGTAGGGCCCCCCGGGGAGCGTCAGTTCAAAGGTGTTGACCGGCTGGTCGGGGACTGTCTTGAACGTGCTGCTCGTGATCCCGGCCTTGTCGATGAACGTCGTGCCGACGAGGTCGATCGTCACGCCGTAGCCCTGAAGGACCAGGACCAGCGACGGGAACGCTTCGCCGCCGTGGCTGACGAAGTACGCGGGGCCTTCCAACGGGACGGGGATCAGCGGGGTGATCGCCTTGGCGTGCCCGACGATCGACGCGGCGGGGCACCTGGCGGGGTCGGCTTCGAACGTCGCGTTCGTGCACGCCTTCTGCAGCGTCGTCAACCTTGAGGGGAGCTGCTTGGGCAGTTCGACTTTGACCCTCGCGATGTTCGCCTGGGAGCCGAACGGCGCGCTGGGATAGGTGAGCTTCACCGCGAGGCTCGCACCGTTGGCCCTGGAGGTCTTCCCGGATGTGGAGACGGCGAATTTTGGTCCGAACTTCAACGCACCGCAGTTCGTGACCTGGTAGGGCACGCCGACCGTGTCGGTGCCGCCAACGCTTGAGTGCAGCGTCCCGACGGCTTGCATTTTCGAGCAGTTGGTCGGGTTGAACTGGAAATCCGCGCGCGTCGTCGTCGCATTGACGTCCTGGATTTCCAGCGGGATCCCTTCGATCGACGTGGGGATCGCATCGGGCGTCCCCGGCGGGTTGGACGTGATCGTCAGCGCCGCGGTGAGCGGGTTAACTTCGACCTTGCCCCTGACGACGATGCAGTCGCACGGTGGGTGGTTGTCCTTTGTGTTCGCCAGGTCGAACGGGCCGGCCTTTGCGGGGACCTCGAACGTCAGGCCGAACGGAGCGCACCCGGCTTCGCCGACAGTGCAACCACTGGTCCCGTTGTAGGGGCCGGTGAGATAGTCCTTGCCGCCCGTGACCGTGTACGGATGACCGCCGACACCGACCGACACCGTCGTTTCGCCAATCAGGCTGTTCGCGCCGCACTCGCCCGCGTTGGCCTGCGGTTCGGGGCACAGTTCGATGTTCGAGAGGATCCCCGAGAGCCCCGGGGGCAGCGTCGCCACGACGGACTGCAGGTTCTGTTCGCCGTCCTGACGGGTCATCGTCAGCGTGAACGGCGAGAACGCGCCGGCGTTGACGTTCGTCGAACCGGCCGTCGCGGATGGATTAAATGGCAGGCTCGAACCAGGACACGCACCACCATTTGGGCCGTGTTCGATCGTAAACGGCGGGGAGGGGTGTTTTGTTTCCCCGCTCCAGGAAACAAACGACGTAGTCGTGGTGTACGTCCCGCAGTGCGCGGGTGTCGTCAGTGGCGCTTTTTCGCCGCCGAAGAAGTGCGCTTCGAATTCTTCAAAGGGAAGCTGCGGCGTGTTCAGGAGCGTCGTGACGACCTGCCCGAGCGCCTGGCAGGTCTGTCCGGCGATCACTTCGCCGGCGGCCTTGCACAGCGACACTTCACCCGGAAGCTTGATCGTGACGCCCGCGACGGGTTCTTCGGCGATGAAATAGATCGCCATCAGCGACCCGAACGGGTTCGCTTCCTGCGCGGCGAGATAGATGGTGCCAGTCAGTTCGTGTTCGAGCAGCGGCGTCTTGATCCGCACGGTGCCGATCTTCGATGCGTTTGAGCAGAAGTTCAGACCGGGCTGAAGCACGTCTTCGCCCGGAACGAGCGACCCCGCGGAGATCCCGTTGACCGCGGCGATGCTACCAGGCAGCGATGGCGTAAAGGTCGGCAGGCTCACACCCGGCTCGAGCGGAGGTTCTTCAAAGCCCTTGAAGCCGATCCCATTCCCCGGACTGCCCAACTGGTCGGCCGCCAGCGCGCCCGGGTCGGACGAGCACGCTTCGAGGCCGTTTGCGCCCGCGGGGTTGAGCGCGACACCGGGGGGCAGCATCACGCTCGTGTTGCGCACATCGGCCTCCGTCAAGCCGACAGGGTTCAGCGCCGTTTCCTGGGGAACCTTGACATTGACCGCTAGCCCCGAGGACGTGCTCGCGTCGGGCTTGTCGGGCGTGACCGTCAACGTCGGGCTGAAATCCAGTTTTTCACAGCCCTGCAGCTTAGGCAGCGGTGCGGACTTCGTCCTTTCGCCGGAGAAATTGCCTGGTTCCTCCCATGAGTCGACGCCCAACGTCGCCGTGCGCGGCGCCCCACACGACGTCGGGTTCGTCAACAACGGCACCACCGGTGTCTGCGTAGGACATTCACCGAGCGAAAATACGGGGGATCCTTCCCCAGGTTCCTTTCCAATAATAGCAGGGGTTTCCCGTTCATCTTCGCCTTCAGCCAAACCTTCCGGGTAAAATGCCCGATTGAGATTTTTCAATAAATCCGAGAGGCAGCTTCCACGAACGTCGTTGTGGATCGGCTCCGCGGGCTCACCCCAGATCGTCACCTTGCTCCCCGTGACGAGCACCGCCTGGTTGATGTTCGTCACACGGGTCGTCAGACCGTAATCCCCGCCCGCACGGACCGTGGTATCCAGAAACACAGGGGTCGATCCCGCGACGACGAACCCGAACTCGGCCGCGACACCCGCCGGCGGTTCCAGATTAAACACCGGGTCGCTGGTATCAAACGCCGGGGGTTCGCCGCCGCTATAACCTTTACTCTGCCTGAGGTAGGTGGTCGCGATCCCGACCGCAGTTTCGTTCGGACAGTCACTTCCTTGCTGGTTACCATACGGGTTACTCTCAACACGTTCATGAATGAACGTTTGGTAGCTGCATCTTGGCGTGACATCCGGGTTCCCGACGAAGCCCGGGGGCAGTTCCACCCGCACATCCTTGAGGTTGCCTTCCGGGATAAAAGCCCCAACCTTTTTTCCGGGTTCGGTTTCGACTATGGTTTCCTTGGATTCGTTCAGCAGAAAGGTGTTCGTCAATGCGTATGGGTGAGATCCGGCCTGCACGTCGGGCGACCCGTTTTGGTTGGTAACCCCAATCGCGTATTTTTCCAGGCCGAAGCTGGCCAGAGCCGGGCTGGCGAGCAGCAATGAAGCGCACAATGCCAGAAGGGCGGGTAGTAGTCGCTTGAACATTTTAGTGTGCCCTCCCGTTGGTGTGAGCAGCCTTTTTGGCTTTGGCCTTTTTGGATTTCTCCTTCTTAATACACTTACTCTGCTTGTTCTTCACGAAGTGCTTCTCGCATTTGACCGTCTTCTTCGTGGGTTTTGGTTTGACGATCGCCGGTGGTGGTGGTGGTGGTGGTGGTGGAGAAGGAGACACGTTTCCGGGACCGGAGAAGGTTGCGCTTGCCGGGGGGCCGTAGATGCCTGGCGTGGGCGGCGAGGCGGCGCGGCAGGCTTCCGCGGTCGTGCACGCCGGCGCGGCGACCGTCGCCGGGAACCCGCCGCCGACGCGCGCGTCATACACAGCGACACGATTACCCTGATCCTGGGTAACGAGCTGATCGGCGGTCGCGAAGAACACATCTTCCCCGTTGACGCTCGCATCCAGGAAGAACGATTCATAGCCACCCGCGACATCGGAGATCGGGTAGACATGCCCATCCTCGTACTCGTACACGTTCTGGCGGCCGTCGCTGGCGTGCGGCACGAGCGCATCGTCGCTATCGAAGAACAGCACACCATTTTCAGTGAGATCACGCGGGCGATGCTCAGCATCCGGGGATGCGTTTCCTGAAGGTGAAGGAAGGCTCGAGGAGCCGATCGGTGCCGCGCCGGTTGGGTTGCACGACGCGCACACCAGACTGCCCGTTTCGGTGTCGTAGAGATAGATCTCGTTATCCGGTTCACCACTGTTCGCGTCATGGTTGTCATAGCCCGTCAGTTCGAGCGTGGAGGAAAACGCCAGAAGCGTCCCGCTTGGCGTCACCACAGCATCATTGTCCTCCGGCCCACTCCCTACATTTCGGTTGCTTGGCCCGTTCCAGTCCGCTTCATCGCCCGCGGCGAGCGTCGCGATGAACGTCGGATTCCCGGCATGTGAGAGGTACAGGTTGGGCTTGCCAGATTCAGCCTTTGCACCGCGGCTGTTCTCCTGCTGGCCGGTGAGAGCGCCCTTGGCGACGAAGTAGACGTACGAGCCTTCTTCGGAGATCTGTACCACGCCTCGCACTTCACCGCCGCTGGTCAGAGCCATTGTCTGGCCAGATTCCACGTCATACTCATACAGGTCTTTGCCTTCGGTGAAGAACACCTTCGAGCCATCCGCGCTGGCGCCCCAATATCGCGCCGTGCCAGCCGAAACCGTGACCGTGCACGCCAGAGCCGGTTCCGTACACTTTTCCTGAGCGTTCAGCGCACTCTGCTTCTGTTCGGCGTTCTCACGCACATACAACTGACCTCCGCTGGCAGGACTCGTAAAGAAGACACGCGAACCACTCGAGGACACCGCATGCCACGCATCCACTTCGTCGACTTCTCCTGCGCGGCTCTCTCCGACGGACGCGTTCATCGGTTCGCCGTTATTGGCGACACCCACGGGCACCGCATCGCCGCCTACCCACATATACACTAAGCCTCGGACACCGGTGAAGGCCACATGGCTGAGATCGGTAGAGGTACCCATAACTTCGGCCCATTTCTCCTCACCGACGTACGGGTCGACGTACGGGTATACGGGCGTGGGTGCGCTCGACACCCACCGATAAGAGCCGTCGGCGAAATCGTCCAAGTACAACGCGAAGAGCCCCGCGGGAGCTTCGCCGGCCAGCGGAACATTGGTTTCCGTGATCCCGGCCGTAAGTTCCGGCGTGAAAGCCAGCGACGCATAGGGAAAATACGGTTCCGTATGAAAGGCTATGTATGGAAGTATGATCGACTGCGTCGACCAGCCCCCCGGCCCCCGCCGCGAAAGAACCTGATTTTCATAGTCGGCGCCGGCCGGGTCGGAGAAACTTACTTTCGAGGCATACGTGACCGCTTCACCCGATAACGACGCACGTGCACCAGTACGGTCGAACGAGTCGGTCGCGTCGCTGCCGTTCGCGTCAGTCGGTGAGACCAACTCATACGCGCGACAGTCGGGGAGCCCCAGCCCGTAGGGTTGTTCGGCGCGCAGCTGAGCGTTGGGGCAGGTTTCCGGCCCGGACGCTCCCACGGGGACGGAAGTCGTGAAAGTTTTGCCGGGGCCATCAATCACCTTGCCCGGCTTGCCCGGTTCAACTTCACTTTCCGCGATGATGCGATAGTAGTAGGTGCTGCCCGGTTGCAGACCTTCGAGCCGCGCGCTGACAGGGACAGACACAATCCCTTTACCGATGCCCTGCATCGGCGTACTCGTACCATGCGGCCCTTCGCCTTCCTTGTATCCGCGCGTATCGTATTCGAAGTGGTAGGCCGCGGCCAATTGGTTTGGGTCGATAGCCGCAGCAACGGTCGCCGCGGTCGCTTCGACATTCGCGGCATGCTCTTCGTGGATCCCGGCCCCTACGACCGGGATAAAGACATCGACCACGTCAGCCGTCGCATCGGCGACATACACGTCGCTGCTGGCGGAGCTCACGGCGATGCCTCTGCCCCCATGCAGGAGCCCAGAGCCAAGCGTTTCGAGCAGCGACCCGGACGCGCTGAACCTGCTGACCGTGGCCCCACCATCGTTGTAGACATCGTTGCTGGAGAGTTCGACCGCGAGCCCGGTAGGAGAATTGCCAAAATCTTCACTGAGGAGGACTTCACCCGCGCTATTGAGTTCTACGACCACACCGTCCCCGTTCACAACATAAAGATCATCTTTGGAATTAACAGCTGGACCCCCTAGCAAAATATTTTCAAAGCCTGTCTGGGGGATTCGGCTCCCACTGAATTGGTTAATCAGAGCATTACTGTAATCGTCGATCTCATTGATGTATGAACTCAAAACTTTCCCTTGCTCGTCAATCCAGACCATGCCGCTGCTGTCGACCGCGAGACCAGACAGCCCATAGAACGAAGCGCCACCCGCCCCTGTGGTGATCTGACCAACGTATTCACCCGTCGAGGTGAACTTGTCGATCACCTCGTGCCCTTGATCGTCTACGTACACATCCCCGTAAGATTCGCTGCCCGGATCGTTGTCGATCGCGATGTATTGGGGTGCGGAGAACCTGCCGGTTTCCAATTCGTTGGACAGCCCGCCACTGCCCGCCTTCTTTGCTTCGTTGGGCAGTTCGCCGCTGCCGTTGAATTCATCTTTGTATTCGTAAGCTTTCGTTGTCGCATTGAACACGAACTGCTCAACGCGATTGTTGCCCGCGTCTACGACGTACACATCGCCCGTTCCTTCGTTGACAGCAACCCCACCGGGTTCGTGGAACTGGCCGGGACCAGAACCTTTTTCCCCGAAGGAGATACCGAAGCTGTGTTCGCCTTTGGAGGGAGGCGTTTGCAGGGTGAAGATGTCAACCTTGTTGGCGGCGGTGTCAGCGACGTAGACATCACCGCTGGATGGGTTCCCGCTGGAGTAGTTCACGGCAAGTGCACCGCCACCGCCGTGGGCCAGCGTCCCATGGCCGAAGGTTTCGACTGGTGAGCCGGCCGGAGTGAACTCTTCGACCTCGGCTTCATTTGCGCGCGTGCTGTCGAGGTAGACATCGTCGCTCGACAGGTCGACGGCGACCCCGGTCTTGGGGCCTTCCCCACCCAATTCTTCCCCGGGTGGGGTGAGGACTTCCCCCGCGCCGTTGAGCTTCGCGACTAGGCCCCATCCTGTAAGGGTGTTTACGTGGCAAACATAGAGATTGTCTTTAGAATCGACGGCCAAACCAAACAGCCGTTCACCAATGCCATTGGCCTGAGATTTGCGGCTGGAGAGAAAGACGTTTGGTTCCGCGTCGCTAAAATTGTAGATCTCGCTCCTATGTCTCTGGTAGACCCAGACACCCCCGCTCGCGTCCACCGCCACGCCCTCCACTTCGGAGAACGGTTCGCCCCCTTCTTCAGTGTTGGTGAGCTGACCCTTGTACGCCCCGGTCGCGCTGAACTTGTCGATCACACCCTCGGCGGGATCGGCCACGTACACGTCACCGTGGGAGGGACTCGAAGGATCGTTGTCGATCGCGATCCCTTCCGGTTCAGAGAACTGGCCGGGCGGCGTGATCGTGTCTTCATTGGGCAACAGACCGCTGCCGTTGAATTCGGCGAGGAACGTTTCACCGGTCGCGTTGAACTCCTCGACGCGATTGTTGCCCTTGTCGACGACGTACACATCCCCCGTTTCGTCGTTCACGGCCACCCCGGACGGGTCGGAGAGGGCGTTTGCGCCAGAGCCCGTAAAGGAGGCGCTATAAGCGTGAGCCTGCTTCGCCAAGGCCGGGGCGGCCGTGAAGGCCAGCGCGCCAAGCGTTGTGACGAGGACCGAGAGGATCAGCCGGCGACTGGTTTTGGACGCACCGCTCCCCCGGCTGATTTTGGGCATGCCGGTCCCTTGGATGTGGAGAAAGGCGCCGAGCATGGCGAAGAGGCCGGTCCTGGGGGACGGGGTCTTCGGTGAGTGCTCTGTGTGAGTCATGCTCGTGCCTTTCCTTGGTGATTGGTGGTGCTCATGGTTCGTGGTACGCCTTTGTGGAGGGCATCACTCGGCCACTTTCCGGTCGAGGGCGACGAGGCTGAGGCGCCGCGCGACCTGGCCGCCGCGCGCTGTCAACTTCCACGCGTTGGGCTCGCCGTTGAGGTGCCCCCCGCCGGTGTTCGCCGTGAGCCCCAGGCGCTCCAGGCGCCGCAAGAGCTTTGAGATCTGCCCCGGGTCCGTGACCCCGGCGTGATCGCCGACCATGCGGTTGCTGGCGAGCGGGCGCTCGGCGATGTACTGGAGCACCCGCGCGGTGCGATACGTCAGGCGCATCGGGACCTCCCCCAGCGGGTCCGGCTCGCCCCGCGCGCCCACGCCTCCGAGGCTGCGCCGCGCCGGTCGCGGAGCGGGAGCCGAGCGCTGCTGTTCGCGGCGCGCCGCCCGCGGCCCGAGATACTGCAGGGCAATCATCCCCATCAGCTCCTCCAGCAATCCCGTCAACGGCCCCTGGTCGCCGCTGCGCAACCGCGCGAAGACCACGCCGAACGCGCCGCCCACGAGGCCTTCCGCGGTCACCAGGGTGCACTGCGCCCCGCCCGGGCCCTCAAAGCGCCCCTCGTCGAGCACCGCCGCCAGACGCGCGAGGATCTGCTCACGACGCTCCAGCACCAGCGGCCCGCCACCCAGCGCCTGCACCACACAGATCCGCGCCAGCACCGGCTCCTCGTCGAGGAACGAGAGGATCGCCCACAGGCCGCCGCGCACCCGCTCCCGCCACGCGAGGCGCTCCAGGCCCGAGGCCGCGAGCTCCCGCTCGATCCGCCCCACGACCTCGTCGATCAACCCGACCAGACACGCATCGCGGTTGCCGAACAGCTCGTAGAACGTGCGCCGCGAGATCCGCGCGCGGCCGGTGATCCGCTGCACCGAGGTCTGCTCATACCCCAGCTCGTCGATCGTCGTCGCCGCCGCCGCCAGCAACCGCGAGCGCTGGATCTCCTCGACCTGCCCGCGCGACATGTCATGACCAGACGGCAGCGGCCTGGACTCTCGCAGCCCGCCGGGCTCCGCCCCCGCGATCGGCTCTGTGCGCGCGGCCCCACGCAGACGCACCGCCGTCCTCGCACCACCACGCGCCGGCGCCGCCATCACCACACCCCCCACGCGCGCGAGTGTGACTCTGTGGCCGTGGCCCCCGTGGCCACTCTCAGAGGCACGAAGAGCCCACCCCCCGCGGGGGCAAAGACAAGGCGACGCTTTTGCGCCCGACGAGGAAGTTCTTCGGCTAGCTGCCTAGCTGAAGAGAGAGAGAGAGAGAGAGATGCGACAGCGCCAAGCTGGCGCATCTAACTACGCCCCCCCTACGGGACGCATACATCCCCATCACGTTTCTCCCTCTAGAAACCACGCTGATACAACTCCCTCATCGCTCCGACCCAGCCCCTCTTCCCAAACCTACACCCTGCAAGCGCTAGAAGTCAACCACAAGTCGGTCTGACCCCAGCCGGACCCTATGTTTCCGGTGTCCCATCGCTGGGAGCCCGGACTGCTTGAGGCAGCGTAACGCATTCACGTACAACTGTCAAGCCCCAATGTGAGCTGGCGTACCGCTGCGGCTACTTACTATCAAATACTTGGAGACGTAGCCAGCTCCGGCCGACGAGCGGCCCAGGGGCGCGCGGCTTCCAGCTGGGTGGCGAGAGCGAGCAGGGTCGCCTCGTCCGCGGGTCGGCCCACCAGCTGCACCGCGAGCGGCAGGCCGTCCTCGCCGTGGAAGAGCGGGACCGAGATGCCGGGCTGGCCGCTGGCGTTGAACACCGGGGTGAAGGGCGTGAACAGGCCGGAGCGGCTGAACGTGGACATCGGGTCGGGCGCGGCGGTGTCGAGCGTGCCGATCGGCAGCGGGCGCTCGGCCAGGGCCGGCGTGAGCAGCGCGTCGTAGGGCGCCAGGAACGCGACGAGCTGGCGTGTGAGCGCCTGCAGCTGGAGTTCCAGGCCCAGGCCCTGCACCGAGTTGAATTTCTGGGTCATCGAGTGGATCGCCCAGCTCATCGGCTCCATGTCCTCCGCCGTCGGCTCGCGGCCGGCGACCATCCCCGAGTAGACGATCTGCAGCGCGATGTGGATCGAGAAGACGGCGCCGAACAACTCCGAGAGACCCTCGATCTGCCACGGTGGATCAACCTCCTCGACCTCGTGGCCGAGCGACCGCAGCAGCTCGGCAGCGTCGGCGACCGCGCCCGCGCAGAGCGGATCGACCGTCGCGTCAGCGACCGGCGGCAGGGTCGTGGCGGCGATCCGGAATGGACGCCCGCCCGGGCCTCCAGTCATCGCCGCGGCCACCGCGAACGGCTGGGCCGGGGGCGGAGCCCACGTCGCATCGCCGAGCTCGTAGCCGGCGAGCACGTCGAGGATCGCGGCCGTGTCCGCGACCGTGCGGGTCAGCACCCCGTCGACGTCCAACGGCGCCTCGCCCCGCTCAGGCGCGGCGGAGATGCGTCCCCGCGCCGGCTTGAGGCCGACGAGCCCGCAGCACGCCGCGGGGATCCGGATTGAGCCGCCACCGTCGTTGCCGTGCGCGACCGGCACCATCCCCGCGGCGACCGCCGCCGCCGAGCCGCCCGAGGAGCCGCCCGGCGTGCGCTCCAGATCCCACGGGTTGCGGGTCGGCCCGAACAGACGCGCCTCGCTTACGGGCAGGATGCCGTACTCCGGCAGCGTTGTGGTGCCCACGATCACGAACCCCGCGTCCCTCAGACGGCGCGTAACGTTGGCGTCGTGGCCGGCGACGTGGTCGGCCAGCAGCGAGCAGCCGATCGTCACCCGCAGACCACTCACCGCTCGGTTGTTCTTAATCGCGATCGGGACCCCCGCGAAGGGCCGCTCGTCGCCGGGGCGCACGGCGTCCGCGGCCACGAGCGCGCGCTCGGCATCCACGTCCACGAAAGCGTTCAGCGAGGGGTTGAGCTCCTCAATGCGGTCCAGCGAGCACTGCACCAGCTCGCGCGCGGAGAGCTCCCCGGCGCGCACCATGCTCGCGAGCTCGCTCGCTGAGCGGAACATCAGATCGTCGTCGGACATGCGTGCCTCCTCGCTGCCTATGGGTCGTTCATCATATGGGCCTGCCCACAAGGCAGCCACCCGTCAAGCAGCGAGCCCAGAAAGCGAGTGCCATGAGCGCGGTTCAGACAGCAGCACCGGAGGTCCAGTCGGGCCTCGAAGGCGTGGTCGCCTTCGCGACCGAGATCGCAGAGCCCGACAAAGCGGGGGGCGCACTGCGCTACCGCGGCGTCGACATCGAGGACCTGGTGGGGGCGGTCCCCTACGAGCACGTGTGGGGACTGCTGGTCGACGGCCGCTTCAAACCGGGGCTGCCTCCTGCCGAACCGCACCCGCTGACGGTGCGCTCCGGCGACCCGCGCGTGGACGTGCAGGTGGGGCTGGCGATGCTCGCGCCGGAGTGGGGCTTCAACCAGCTGATCGACATCTCCGACGAGCAGGCCCGCGAGAACCTCGCGCGCGCCTCGGTGATGGCGCTCTCCTTCGTAGCCCAGTCCGCACGCGGCGTCGGACAGCCCCCGGTGCCCCAGGAGGAGATCGACCGCGCCGGGTCGATCCCCGAGCGTTTCTTGGTCCGCTGGCGCGGCGAGGCCGACCCCAGGCACGTGAAGGCGATCGACGCCTACTGGGTCTCCGCCGCCGAGCACGGGGTCAACGCCTCCACGTTCGTCGCCCGCATCGCCGCGTCCACCGGCGCGGATGTCGCCGCCGCGTTGTCCGCCGCGGTGGGAGCGCTCTCGGGCCCCCTGCACGGGGGGGCGCCCTCGCGTGTGCTGCAGATGCTCGACGAGGTGGAACGCACCGGGGACGCCGAGCGGTGGGTGAAAGGGGCGATGGACCGCGGGGAGCGGCTGATGGGCTTCGGCCACCGCATCTACCGCGCCGAAGACCCGCGCGCGCGGGTCCTGCGCCGCACCTGTCGAGAACTGGGCGCCCCGCGCCTGGAGGTCGCCGAGGCGCTCGAGCAGGCCGCCCTGGCGGAGCTGCAGGCGCGCAAGCCCGACCGCGTGCTCGCTACCAACGTCGAGTTCTGGTCGGCCGTGGTGCTCGACCTCGCGGAAGTGCCGGCGGAGCTCTTCACCCCGATGTTCACCTGCGCGCGCGTGGCGGGGTGGTCGGCACACGTCCTCGAGCAGAAGCGCGAAGCCAAGCTGATCCGGCCGACCGCCAAGTACGTCGGCGAGCCCTCGCGGCCCCTCAGCGCGGTGGAATAGTCAGAAACATCACCACATACGCGGTTTCGCGTGTGGCAGGATTCTCTGCGCAAGGCGCCGTCCCGGCGCGGCGGACCCGCCCTCCCAGGGCCAAGGGCCTACCCCGATAGGGGCTGCGAGCCTAGAGGGGTAGGCCCTAACACGGCGACGAGGGCCCGGCACGACGCCGGGCCCTCGCCTTCACAGCGGCGACAGAAGCGCGGGCAGCGCTCGACGGCCTGGGAGCCGTGCGCCCGCCCGATCGCGCCGCCGATCGCTGGAACGAGGCGGCCCACCGCGCTCGCGTCGCGCTCTGGACAGCCGCCGCGCCGTCCACCGCGCTGGCGCGCCTGAGGACCGAGCTCGCCCCTCGAGGACGAGATCTGCCCCGAAGTGGACGTGGGGGGAGTCAGAGACAATGCTCTGAATATCCAGAGGATCTCTACAATCAGACTACCCTTTGGTCTTGCGCCCCCTCCTGACCGCGTATGCAGACTTCCCATTCCACCAGCGTCGCTTGCGCCCGTCGGGTGGTCGCCCAGCTCCTCCCACCGAGCCTCCTCACGCTCGTGCTCGCGTGCGGGGACAGCCCGCAGGACGGAGCGCCCTGACGTGAGCACAAGCGATCATCCAGCCACGGACCGCCCCCGTGGCCGCGTGACCAGTCGCTGGAGCCTCTGCTCGAACGCAGGCAATCTGCCCGCACTCGTCTGGCTGGTCCCGTGCGGCATCGCGGCCGTCTATCTGTGCGTATTCGTCGCACGGCTTCCGCACAACATCTGGACACTTGGATGGAACAGCGACTTCGCCTCTGGCTTTACCGTGCCCACAACAGTCGTCGACACCGGAACAGGTGGTCACACGGTGCTGGGGACATACGGCTCGTACGTCGCACTCTGGTTTGGGCTGCTAACGGCGAGGCTGCCGCTGCACCGCGAGTTGTGGGAGCTCGCACCCACAGCCCTGTTCATCGCCACAGCTTTGACGATTGGGTGGTCGGTGACCCAGGTCGCAACCCGCCGCGCTGGCGTGCTCGCAGTGCTTATCGTGCTCGTCGCCTCGCCGACGGAGTTGAACGTGTTCATGGCGGCCGTTGCCCACAACACGGTCTATCCATGCACCGCTCTACTCGGAGCCTATCTCATCTGGCTGACCCACGGAGACAGACGACGACGCGCAACGGCCCTTGCTGTACCACTACTCGCCGCCGTTGCGCTTGGTGCGTGCCTTGCATCAGATGACCTGCTCTTCATGACAGGCATCTTTCCCTTCTCGCTGACGGCGGCCTTGGCCTGCCTGGGACGCGATCGACGCTCGAAACTCGTGGCGCTATCTGCACTGACGACTGTAGTGGTGGCACTCCCGATCGCCGTGCTCACCTCTATGCTGATGTCGTCGCTGGGGTACAAGACGCATCCACCAGCTCTCGAATTGACTCCGCTCTCCTCGCTACCCAAAAACGGAAAACTACTGTTTCAGGGTCTCAAGCAAATTTTCAACGGCTATCTCGGCGGGCCCGGTTCGACCGGTACGCTGCACACCGAGCTCGGCGTGGCCTGTGAGATCGTGATGGTAGCGGCACTACTGACGCTGCTCGCCGCCGGCGCACGCTCCGCAACGAGCTTCGTACTGTCTCGCCGGCGTGTTGACAGCCCGACGACCCCAACTCAGCTGGCTACCACCTTGCACACCATTTACTGGGTCAGCTCCGCAATCATGGCATGTGCCGGCTTCGTGTTCAGCACCTTCGGCCCCTACCATGAATCGTTTTACATGACAGTCACCTTTTCGGTGGCCGCGGTCACTCCTCTGTTCCTATATTCAGACACCCTTGTGCGCTGGCTTATTCCCGTCGGTGCGTCGATCTTCTTTGTCGGAAGCCTAGTGGGACTCGAGAGCTCTAACACAGGGAGTCCCGCAGTGCTTGCTCCGTATGAAAAGGGTATCGTAAACTTCGCGCTGGCCAATAGCGCGACGGTCGGTTATGGCGGCTACTGGGATGCGTCAAGCTTCACATGGGGTTCACACGAACGCGTTGTGGTGCGACCGGTGTACACGTGTTGGCATCCTGGGGGTGGGAACCTCTGCATCTTCCCCCAGGAGACTGTTCCCTCCTGGTACGCACCCAAGCAGCGGTTCACCTTTCTGCTGGCAAGGCACGAAGAACTCGGTCCTCCGGAAGGCTTCGGACCACCGCTCGCGGTTGAGTCATTTGGGCCTGCGACGATGTTCATTTACCCTTACGACATCGCTTCGCGATTCGGACCGCCGACAGGCTGATCTCAAGCTCGACCCTATGTCGCCGAAGTACCCCGCCTGCGAGGGCCGACGGTGTGACACGCGTACAGCGACCGGGGAGGGGCGCCCGCGGGCGCCCCTCCGGAGACCCTTCGCTACATCATCCCGCTCATGTCAGGCATCCCGCCGCCACCGCCGCCGGCGCCTTCCTTCTCGGGCACCTCGGCGACGATCGCCTCGGTGGTGAGGATGTTCTTGGCGATCGACGCGGCGTTCTGCAGCGCCGAGCGGGTGACCATCGCGGGGTCGATGACGCCCGCGGCCACGAGATCGACGATCTCGTTGGTGGACGCGTTGAGGCCGTGACCTTTCTTGGCCTTGCGCACGTCGTTGACCACCACCGAGCCCTCCAGGCCCGCGTTCTCGGCGAGCTGCCGCAGCGGCTCCTCGAGCGCGCGCAGCACGATGCGCCCGCCGGTCTGTTCGTCCTCGTCCTCAGCCCCGCCACCGTTGGAGCTGACCGCGGCGGAGGCCTGCAGCAGCGCGACGCCGCCGCCGGGCACGATGCCCTCCTCCAGCGCCGCCCGGGTGGCCTGCAGGGCGTCCTCGACGCGGTGCTTCTTCTCCTTCATCTCCGTCTCCGTGGCCGCGCCCACCTTCACGACTGCCACGCCGCCGGAGAGCTTCGCGAGGCGCTCCTGGAGCTTCTCCCGATCGAAGTCCGAGTCGGTGTTCTCGATCTCGTTTTTGATCTGGTTGATGCGTCCCTTGATCGCCGCCGCGTCGCCGGCGCCGTCGACCACCGTGGTGGTGTCCTTGGCAACCACGACGCGCCGCGCGCGCCCGAGCTGGGAGAGCTGGGTGTTCTCCAGCTTGAGCCCCATCTCCTCGGTGATCACCTCGGCGTTGGTGAGGATCGCGATGTCCTCGAGCATCCGCTTGCGGCGGTCCCCGAAGCCCGGAGCCTTCACGGCCACGCCGGTGAACGTCCCGCGCAGCTTGTTGACGACCAGCGTCGCGAGCGACTCGCCCTCGACGTCCTCGGCGATGATCAGCAGCGGCTTACCGCTCTGGATCACGGCCTCGAGCACCGGCAGCACGTCGCGCACGGAGCCGATCTTCTGGTTGGCGATCAGGATGTAGGGGTCCTCCAGGGTCGCCTCCATGCGGTCCTGGTCGGTGACCATGTAGGGGGAGATGTAGCCCTTGTCGAACTGCATGCCCTCGGTGAACTCGAGGTCCATGCCGAACGTCTGGCCCTCCTCGACGTTCACGACGCCGTCCTTGCCGACCTTCTCGATCGCGTCGGCGATCACGTCACCGATCTCTTCGTCGCCG
This sequence comes from uncultured Solirubrobacterales bacterium, assembly GCA_963831945.1. Classification (GTDB taxonomy): domain Bacteria; phylum Actinomycetota; class Thermoleophilia; order Solirubrobacterales; family Solirubrobacteraceae; genus Palsa-744. The sequence goes on from CAWHSC010000003.1 coordinate 1,917,365, forward strand.
GCCGAGATGGTGGCCACGCGGGCGATCTGCTCCTTGCCCGAGACCTCCTTGCTCTGCGACTTGATGCTGGCCACCACCTGATCCACGGCGCGCTCGATGCCGCGCTTGAGGGCCAGGGGATTCGCACCCGCCGCAACGTTCTTCAGCCCCTGGCGAACGATCGCCTGGGCCAGCACTGTGGCTGTGGTGGTGCCGTCGCCGGCCACGTCGTTGGTGGCGGTGGCCACCTCGCGCACCAGCTGGGCGCCCTGGTTCTCGAAGACGTCCTCGACCTCGATCTCACGGGCGATCGTCACTCCGTCGTTGGTGATGGTGGGGGCGCCGAACTTCTTGTCCAGCACCACGTAGCGGCCCTTCGGGCCGAGCGTGACCTTGACCGCGTTGGCCACGGCATCCACGCCCGCCTCCAGCGACTTGCGCGCCTCGGAGGCGTACTTGATCTCCTTGTGTGCCATATCTTCTCCTTAGAGGACCTTTGCGAGGACATCGGACTCGCGCAACACGAGCAGGTCCTCGCCATCGACCTTGATCTCGGTGCCGCCGTACTTGCTGTAGAGGACCTCGTCGCCCTCCTTTACGTCGAGCGGGACCCGCTTTCCGTCGTCGTCGAACTTGCCATCGCCGACGGCGAGGACCTTGCCCTTCTGCGGCTTTTCCTTGGCTGTGTCGGGGAGCACGAGGCCACTCGCCGTGGTCTCCTCCTCCTCGATCGCCCGCACGATCAGGCGATCGCCCAGGGGCTTGAGCTTCATCTTTGTGGGACCTCCGCTGCTAGGTAGTAGAGAGTTGGGTGAGGGGGGCGCCTCACGAGGCACGCCCCGAGCTTCTGGCACTCCTCTAGGCCGAGTGCCAACGGCGTAGGGGCCACTATAGACGACCGCGGGCGTTCGTCAAGGCCCTTTTGGCACTTTCGAGGCCGAAGTGCCAGCTTTTTGTGACAGGAGAGGCGGTCGAGGGTCGAGCGGAGCAAGGACGCAGGGAGCGAAGTGTGCTTGGCACACGAGCGACCGCGGACGCCGACCGATCGGCGATCAGATGCGCTCGCCGATCGGCCAGCGAAGTGCCCTCGGCCGCCTCTCAGTTCTGGGCGCCGCCGAAGCCCTTCATCGCCTCGGTCATCCCTGAGGGAGTGTCCATGATCCGCGAGAACCGCACCACCGTGACGGTGTCCTCGACCGAGACTCCCCGGCCGTAGATCTGCTCGAGGAAGTGGATCAGCTCCTCGTGGCGGCGGAACTCGGGGTTGTCGTGCTTGATGTCCCGCGGCGAGAGGTCTCCGAGTCGCGTGACTTCGACCTGGTCGATCACCGCCTCGAAGATCCGCTCTCGGGGGGAGTACTGGTAGCCGATCGTGACCAGCACCAGCTGGTTCTTGCGGTACTTGTCCGACTTGTCTCCGAGTCGGATCGTGGCCGTCTTGCGGCCCCGCTTGAGCTCGTCGGCGAAGATCGTTGAGTAGAAGTTCAGGACCTGCACATTGAAGACCTATGGGGGGAGGGGGTCTCGGGGGAGGGCAGGCCCTCCCCCGACCTAGACGTGGAGTAAAAGTTGAGCACCTGCACGACAGGCAGGCTATCTAAAGGAAGGGGTTAAGGACCCAGCGCCGCAAGCGCACACCTGGCCATCTCGCGCTCGCCCTCGTACGTGAGCGCCGTGCACGCCTCCGCGAGCGCCATCCAGCGCACCTCCTCGACCTCCTCGTCGTGGTCCTCCGTGTCACCCGAGCGGTAGCGCAGCAGGTAGAAGACAACCGACTTGGGCACCGTGCGGCCGTCGCGCCTGTACCAGTAGCGCACCTCGCCGAGCTCCCGCACCGGCTCCGCCTCCACGCCGGTCTCCTCGCGCACCTCCCGCACCGCCGCCTGCAGCGGGGTCTCACCGGGGTCGATGTGCCCCTTGGGGAGCCCCAGCACACGCGAACCGTCCGCCGCGCGGCGGACGGGCACGATCACGAGCGTCTGCTCCCCGCGCACCACCACTCCGCCCGCTGAGCGCTCCTCAGAAGACATACGCCTGAAGTGCCTCCGGGTCGTGTACCACCAGCCGGCCTCGGCCCTGGGAGATCACTCCCGCACGCTCGAGCACGGCCAGGAAGCGGCTCGCCGACTCGCGCGAGCTGCCCGCGAGCTTCGCCAAGTCGGCCTGGGTGGCCGAGATCTGAACGTCGTTGCTCTCCGTGGCAGTAGACGGGCCCTTCTGGCCCTCCGGCGGGCTCTCGTGGCCCTCCGCGGGCACTGGTGGGCTCTGGCTCTGCGCCTGCGCGACCATCTCGCTCAGCGCCGAGGCCACGCGGCTCTGCACCGTCTGGAAGGAGCGGCGCGCGAGGCGCTCGTTGGTCTCCCGCAGGCGCCGCCCCAACGCGACCAGCAGGCGCATCGCGATCTGGGGGTGCTCCGCCATCAGCCTGCGCATGTCGGGGCCGAGCACCGCCACCGCGCTCATCGGCCCCAGGGTCTCCACGGTGGCAGAGCGGTGTTCGTCCTCGAACAGCGCGAGCTCCCCAAAGATGTCGCCCCGACCGAACGTCGCCAACGTGAGCGTGCGCCCACCGTGCTCCCGGACCGCGCGCGCGCGGCCCTCGTGCACGACGTAGCAGGTGTCGCTCCGATCCCCCTCGCGAAACACCGCCTGGCCGGCCTCGAAGCTGCGCGGGACCCCTAGTTGCGCGATGCGCTCGAGGTCCCCGCTCTCCAGCGTCGAGAAGACCGGCACTCGCGCGAGCAGCTCCACGACCTCCGCTGAGCTCGGTGCACGCACCGCCAAGTGGATAGCACACCTCCACGCACCCGCGGTTCACCCTCGGAACCTCTCAAGCCCCCCACCTCGCTCGACGCTCGACCGCCGCGCCGATCGCGCGGACGGCACCCTCCTCGGGAGCCTCGACCCCGCGCTATCTTCACAACATGATTCCGTCGAGGGCCACCGCGGCGGCGCTGCTCGCGACCGGGACGCTGCTGGCGCTTGCGTCCTCGGCGCTCGCGGCAGCCCGCCAGCCGTTCCGGGCGCTGGCGCAGTCCCCCGAACTGTGGGCCACCGTGGACTTATGCAACACCCCCGCCCACCCCCACACGATCGGCGTTCGCGGCTCGATGCCCACCGACGGCCACCCTCACGACGCCATGTACATGCGCTTCCTGGTGCAGTCCCTCGACGCCGCCACGCACCAGTGGGCCGACCTCGGCAAGAGCGCGGACTCCGGTTTCGTGCAGATCGGCTCTGGCCCCTCCACCCGCCAGGCCGGGCGCACCTTCGAATTCAAGCCCACCACCACCGCCTACACGCTGCGCGGGGTCGTCGAATTCCAGTGGCGCCGCGCCGGGCGGGTGGTGCACGTCGCCAGCCGCACCACCGCCGCCGGGCACACGAGCCTCGCCGGCGCCGAACCTAAGGGGTTCAGCGCGGCGACGTGCACGCTCACGTAGCGAACAGCCGTGGATCGTTGGTGATGATCCCGTGGACCCCCATCGCCGTGAGGCGGGCCACCTGGGCGGCGTCGTCCACCGTCCACGCGTACAGCTCCCCGCCCCCGGCCGCGACCGCCCGCACCAGCGCCGGGGTGACCACGCGCCAGTGCGCCATGATCGCGTCGAAGCGGCCCGCGCGCAGCGCCGCGTGTGCGCGTCGCGGCAGCAGGGCCCGGTAGCCCGCGAGCAGCACGAGCGCCGGGATCGCGATGAGCTTGTTGTCCTCGGTGTAGTCGCGCCGCGCGCGCGGCACCGACCAGCCCACGCGCAGCGACGGCTCGACCATACGCATCGCGTCGAGCTCGTTCGGGAACGTGCTGCTCACCAGCGAGCGCCCGATCAGGCCGGTCTCGCGCAGCTCCGCCACCACCCGCGCCCCGTAGCCCGGCAGCTTCACGTCGACGTCGAGCTCGATGCCCGCGTACGCGTCGCTCGCGAGGTGCTCGAGACCCTCTCGTAGGGTCAGCGGCGCCTGCGCAGCGCGCAGCGCCCGGTAGTCGTGGGCAAGCAGCAGCCGCCCGCTCCCGTCTGGGCGCTCGCTGAGCACGTCGAACTCGATCATGTCCACCCCCGCGTGCACCGCCGCCTCGAAGCCGGCGAGCGTGTTGCCCGGCGCGAGGTGCGCGGCGCCCTTGTGCCCCACCCTGCGCGGTGCGGTGCTCGAGCCGAGGACGCCCATCACCGCCTCAGGATAGGGCTTACCTCGGCCCCACCTCGTCCCCACCGCGCCCAGTGCGGTGATCGAGCCCGCGAGGCCCCCCGGGCCCACGATCGGGCCTGCCTCGATCCCACCCTGCCTGCCGGCCCCAGGCGTGCGGATCTGCCGGAGGTCCGTGGGCGGAGTGGCAGGCAGGACTAGAAGTGCTCGTCGCGCGCGAGGCTGCGGCGGGTGGCGTCGATCGTCTGCCCCGCCACCTTCGGGCCCACGTACGGGGCGATCACCATGAACGCGAGGTGGTCGATCAGCGACGGCAGGTACTTCACGCGCTTGGGTGTCGCGTAGCTGCCGATGATCGTCCACAACGCACCGACCACCGCTTCGTGCGCGAGCAGCGGAGCTCTGCGCGGCTCGGGGGAGGTCTCCTGCAGCATCGTCCCGAGCTTGCCCAGCGTGCGGCCGATGCAATCGGTCACGACCGGGCCGACGTCGAAGAGATCCACGAACGCCATTTTCGTGAGCCCCGGATGCGCGACGAAGTGGTCGATGCCCGCCCTCACGCCGAGGTACGCAGCTTCCGGCCAGCTGTCCGCCTGTGACGCTCCGGCGGCGATCGCAGCGACCGTTTCGTCCACGAACTCGTCCACCACCGCCACGAAGCACTCCTGCTTGGAGGGGAAGTGTTTGTGGAACGATTCCGTCGACATCCCCGCGAACTGCGCGATCTGGGGATCGGTCAAGCCGTTGTAGCCCTCGTCCAGCGTGAGGTGCACCACCGCCCCGAGCACGCGGGCGCGTTTCTCCGCGCTTTCGAGGAAGTGCGCCGGCTCCGCCGGCCTGTGCGGCGGAGCGGTGCGCGCCACCCCGATCCGCGCCGCCGGCGAGCGGTAGGCGCTGATCCAGTCGAGCAGTTCGTCGGTCAGTATCGGCAGCTCCGCCACACGGTCTGTCCGCAGCCGCTCGAAGATCATGTGGCGCCCACCGCCCACGATCGCTTTCGGCCCCAGCGCCGGGAGCTGCACCCCGTCGGGCGCCGCCCTGAAGCCACCCGCCAGCACCTGCTCGAAGGCCAGCGCCGAGCGCATCATCCGTTCGCGGCTCTTGGCCCCGAGGCCCAACCCTTCGATCAGCACCAGGCGCGAGGACTTGACGTTCCTCTGTGCGTCCTCCACGAACGCCTGGCACGCTCTGTGCACGCGGTTGGCCCAGCCGCGCTCGCTCGTCCACCCGTCGACCATCCGCCGCTTGGCGCGCGCCACCGCGATGTCGTAGGTGCCGAGGAAGCAGTCTTCCTTGTTGGCGAACTGCTCGTAGAACGCCCGTCGCGACACGCCCGCCAGCGCGATCACGTGCGCCACCGTCGTCCCCTTGTAGCCCTGGCGATGGATCGCCTCGATCATCGCCCCGAACAGCCGCGCTCGCTGGTGGCGGGCCACCGCGTCGCGCCCCATGCCGTGCGGGCCGTGCGGCAGGCGCCGGTACATCGCGCTCAGCTCCCTCTCAGTTCCGCTCAGCCCCACCTGTCCGACCATACAGCATTGCCCGAAGATTGCAAGTTAAAAATCGTGGGATCTGACGATGTTTCCGATCTCCCCAAGAACGGCCCCCTACATGCACTCTCCCGACTCATCCGAACAAGCTGGGTCTACATGTCTCCAATATCCTGCCGACCTGTCCGAATAGCTTCATTAGCGGGGCTTTTATCTAGAGCCGAGCTCCACGCGACGCGGCCCCACGCGGAAGCCGGCCCGCTCCAGGGCCGTCTCCCAGCGGGAGCCGAGCACCGGCTCGCCGTCCACCCGCTCCAGCGCGATCCGCGCCGGCAGCCGGCCCGCCCGTGCGTGCTCCGCAAGCGCCTCGAGCGCCTGCTGCACACAGTCGTCGTCGGGATCCGCCAACACCCGCAGCCCCCTGCCGCCGCGCTCCAGGTAGAGCACCGGCTCCCCGCCCACCAGCACCACGCTCGCCCCCGCAACCCGGGGTGGAGAGGGCCGGGACGGGCGGCACGAGCGGGCTCCGTCTGCCGCCGCCGGGCGCTGGGGCTCGGCAGCTGCGAGCTCCTGTCTCCGACTCCCAGGCGAGCCTCTCCACGGCAGCGCCGCGCCGTACGGCTGCGCCGGGTCGGTCGCAGCGAGGACCAGCGGCCGGGAGCGCTCCAGCTCGGAGAGCCGCTGTGCGCGCAGGCGCTCGACCGCACCCGGCAACGCGAACTGCGCTCCTCCCAGCCCCTCCACGAAGTAGCCACGCCTGGCGATCCCCAGCGTCTCCAGACGGCACAGCTCGGGGTAGAGCGCCGCGAAGCCTCCCGGCACGCCCTCCGCGAGCACCAGCTCACGTGTGAGGATCCCGTGGCGCTCGAGCAGCAGCTCGGCCGTCGCCCGCGCGCGCTCGGAGGGAGAGCTCGCGCCGGCGAACAGCGGCGCCGTCAACGACCACCGTCCCGGAAGGTAGGTGGCCCCCCGCCCACCCGCACGGCGGGCGCGCGGGCCCCCAACCATCGAGAAGCGCCCGCGGCGGCCAGGCGGGCGGGCACCGAAGCCCACCGGTGGACCCCCGACCACCGAAGTTAGCGAGGTCGGCGGCAGGGTGGGCCGGCTTCCGGCAGTCGGGTGGTCGGGCCGCTGGTCACGGAGCGTCAGACGCGGCGCGCGCAGCGGAGCGAACGCGTCGTTGGTCACCTCCCCCGCCCACACCAGGTCCCACAGCGCCTCCGCGAGCTCCGGCGCGGACAGCTCCACGTCGGAGAGCAGATCCGTGAAGAAACACCCTCCAGAGTTCAGACGCGCGCGTACACGCGCGTGCGCGTCGGGTTGGCTGAGAGGCTCCCCACGGTCGCTCAGGGGCTCCCCGCGGTGGGGCAGAGGCTCCCCGCGACGCAGGGGCGGGCCGAGCAGCGCCGCGTCCTCGCGGAAGTACAGCGCCACCCGCCCGTCGTTGCGCCCGAGGGCGCCCGCCCCCACCCACACGAGCTCCCCGCTCGCGCACAGCTCGTCCATCCACGTTGTCGAGTACGCCCCCACCCTGCACGGCAGCACCTCCCGCTCCCACGTCCGCGGCGTCAGCGCGAGGCCCTGCAGGGGTACGAGCTGCTCGCGCAGGCGCTCCACGCCGGCGCCCGCCGCGGCGTGGCGGTCAACCCCGTGCCACGCCGGCAGGAACGTCGCGTACGCGCGCCGCTCCGCCGGCTCGATCTCGCGACGCAGGGCCGCCAGTGAGGCCCGCCGCAGGCGCCGCAGCACCTCCACGTCGCACCACTCCCGCCCATCCCCCGTGGAGAGGGCCGCGGAGGAGTGGGCGAGAGGGGAAGGGTCGCCGCCGACCGCGACAGGGGAGACGACCCGCCGCAGGGAGGCCGGGTCTGGGTGTAGCTCCCCGCGCACCACCACGCCCACGCGCTCCAGCTCGCGCAGCCCCGACTCGACCACTGCGGCGCCGAGGCCCCAGCGGGCGCGGGGCTGCTCGGTCGTGAACGGGCCGCGTGTCGCGGCGTAGCGGCGCAGCAGCCCCTCCAGCGCGTCCGGGACCTCCGCCGTAAAGGCCTCCGGCAGGCCTCCCGGCGGGACCGTGCCGAGCGCGTCGCGGTACAGTCCCGCGTCGGCCGCGGCGATGTGGCGCTCCTCCCCGCCGACTCGCACCCGCACCGCACGGCGCTCGCGCTCCAGTGTCGCGAGCATCTCGCCCGCGTCGAGCCCCTCCAGCACGCGCTCAGCGGCCTCCGCGGCGCTCAGGTCGCCGAGCGTGCGCAGCGCGTCGTGCAACTCGTCGCGGTTCGCCGCCCGCCGGCGCTCGCTGCGGCGCTGCAGGTCGTCCTCCAGCTGTTCGAGTGCCCCGCGGTCGAGCAGCTCGCGCAGCTCCTCCTGCCCGAGCAGCTCGCGCAGCAGGTCGCGGTCCAGCGACAGCGCCGCCGCCCGGCGCTCCGCGTTGGGGGCGTCACCCTCGTACATGTACGTCGCCACGTAGTCGAACAGCAGCGAGGACGCAAACGGCGAGGCGCTCGCGGTCTCGACCTCCACCACGCTCAGCTCGCGCCGGTGCAGCCTGCCGAGCAGCTCCGTCAACCCCGGCAAGTCGAGCACGTCGCGCAGGCACTCCCGGTAGGCCTCCAGCACGATCGGGAAGTCGCCGTACCGGCGCGCCACCTCCAGCAGCGTCTGCGCCTTCAGCCGCTGCTGCCACAGCGGCGTGCGCCGGCCCGGGTACGCGCGGGGGATCAGTAGCGCCCGGCCCGCCGCCTCGCGGAAGCGCGCCCCGAACAGCGCCGAGCTCCCCAGCTCCGCCACGACCAGATCCTCGACCTCGTCCGGCTCAACCATCACGAGCTCAACCGCCTCGGGCCCGCCGAGCTCGTCGGTCTCGGGCAGGTGCACCACGATCCCGTCGTCCGACCAGATCGCATCAGCCTCCAACCCCAGGCGCTCGCGGATACGCGCCGCCAGCGCGAGGCCCCACGCCGCGTGCACGCGCCCCCCGTACGGGGAGAGCACGCACAGCCGCCAATCCCCGATCTCGTCGCGGAAGCGCTCCACCACCACCGTGCGGTCGCTCGGCAGCACCCGGGTGGCGTCCTGCTGTTCGCGCAGGTACTCCACCAGGTTGCGCGCCGCTCGGGCGTCGAGGTCGTACTCGCGCTCCAGCGTCTCGGGTGACTGCTCCACAGCCCACCGCGCAAACGCCCCCACAGCCTCGCCCAGCTCCTTCGGACGACCCACCCCGTCGCCCTTCCAGAACGGCACCGCTCCCGGCGCCCCCGGCGCCGGCGTCACCGTCACGCGGTCGCGGCCGATCTCCTCGATCCGCCACGCCGAGGCGCCCAGCAGGAAGACCTGCCCCGGCCGCGCCTCGTAGACCATCTCCTCGTCGAGCTCGCCCACCCGCCGTCCGTCCGGGAGCGTCACCAGGTACAGCCCGCGGTCGGGAATCGTGCCCGCGTTTGCCACCGCCAGCGCGCGCGCGCCCTTGCGCGGGCGTACCGTGCCGGCGAGACGGTCCCACACGATCCGCGGGCGCAGCTCGCCGAACTCGGCGGACGGGTAGCGCCCGTCTAGCATGTCCAGCACGCCCTCCAGCTGGCGGCGCGGCAGCTCCGCGTAGGAGTGGGTGCGCCGCACTCGCTCCCACAGCTCCTCCACCGCCAGCTCCTCCTCGGCCGCCGCCATCGCGACGACCTGCTGGGCGAGCACGTCCAGCGGGTTGCGCGGCACCACCGTCGGCTCGATCGCACCTTCGCGCATCCGCCGCACGACCACCGCGCACTCCAGCAGGTCCGCGCGGAACTTCGGGAAGATCCGCCCCCGCGAGACCTCCCCCACGCCGTGGCCCGCGCGGCCGATCCGCTGCAGGCCCGCCGCCACCGACTTCGGCGACTCGACCTGCAACACGAGGTCCACTGCGCCCATGTCGATCCCCAGCTCGAGGCTGGAGGTGGCCACGATGCACGGAATCTCCCCCGCCTTCAGCAACTCCTCCACCACCGTGCGCTCCTCCCGCGCGAGCGAGCCGTGGTGCGCGCGCGCGATCTCTCGCGGAGGCCGCGGTCCCTGAGCAGGCCCGGACTCCGTCGCACGAACGCCGCGCAGGCCGCCTCGGGCGGCCCCCTCCTCCTTTCCCGCCCCCTCCCCGTCCTCAGCCTCCTCCTGCGCCGCGGCGAGCTCGTTCAGCCGCAACGCCAACCGCTCCGCCGAGCGACGGTTGTTGACGAACACGATCGTCGAGGTGTGCTCCCGGATCAACCGCAGCAGCTCCGGGTAGATCGCCGGCCAGATCGACCCGTGCAACGGCTGGTCGGAGTCGCCGTGGACCACGCCGTTGAGATCCGCCATCGACTCGACCGGCACGTGGACCTTCACGTCCAGCGGCTTGGGAGCGCTCGCATCCACGATCCGACACTTGCGCGTCGGCCCCACCATGAAGCGCGCCACCTCCTCCAGCGGAGTCTGCGTCGCTGAGAGGCCGATCCGCTGCGGCTCGGTGCCACCGGCTTCGCGGACAAGCGCGCCCAGGCGCTCCAGCGTCAGCGCCAGGTGCGCCCCCCGCTTCGTTGCCGCCACCGCGTGGATCTCATCCACGATCACCCACTCCGCACCCCCCAGGATCTCCCGCGCGCGCGAGGTCAACATCAGGTACAGCGACTCCGGCGTGGTGATCAGGATGTCCGGCGGCTCTTTCAGCATCCGCTGGCGCTCGCGCTGGGGAGTGTCGCCCGTGCGGGTCGCCACCCTGATGTCCGCGCCATCGGGCGGGCGAGAGATGCCCTTCAACGGCGCCCGCAGGTTGCGCTCGATGTCGTACGAGAGCGCCTTCATGGGCGACACGTACACCACGCGCGTGCGGTGCGCCGGGTCGGAGTCCGCCGCGGGGGCCGCCGCCAGCCGATCCAGCGCCCACAGAAACGCCGCCAACGTCTTGCCCGAGCCCGTCGGCGCCGACACCAGCACGTGCTCCCCGCTGGCGATCGCCGGCCACGCCTCGGCCTGCGCCTGGGTCGGCTCCACGAAAGCCGCCTCGAACCACTCGCGCACCCGCGGCGTGAACAACGACAGAGACACCTCCGCGAGGCTAGCGCGCCCAACAATGGCCCGGGCCGCGCTCACTCGTCACTGCTAACTCGACCTGGCTTGTATGACGCCAGACACCGTGGCCGGCAAGCCCTCACGTGCCCTGGCCATCCCTGCGCGAGGCGGCGCAGGTCAACCCGCCCCCACTCGACCACGCCCAGGTTCCTCGCGTGCCCAGGTTCCCCCTGTGCCCAAGTTCCTCGTAGACCTACTGCGTAAGGCCACCACGTACCCGCCCCCACCGCTTTCACAGACCCGAATCCACCGTTTTTTCGGGTAACCTCGAACGCATGGGGTCCTCCAAGCTCGCTCTCGACCAGGGGCTCGTCGAGTCCTGCCGCGCTGCCGCCGCGCGGATCGCCACCGACGTCGCCGAGCAGACCGCCGGCATGACCACCGTCTCCGTCGAGCGCACCGTCGCGCGCCTGTTTGGGGTCGACGGCGCCAACGACCTCGGCGCCCCCCTGCCCAACGTGCTCGTCGAGCACGTCCGAAGCGGCGGTGGGCTAGGCAAAGGCGTCGCCTACTGGATCGCCAACGCCATGATCCACTCCGAGGGGACTGGGAACCCGCCCGCCCGTGCCGGCGCTCAGCAGCTCGCCGACGCCGTCGAGGAGGGGGGCTTGGACCTCTGCGCGCTGCCGCTCGCGCCCGAGGGGGCGATCCGCGAGCGCGCCCGCGAGGAGCTCGCGCGCCGTCTTGGGGAGATCAGCCGGCGGATGGACGCACGCCGCGCTCTGCGCGAGCGGCTCGGCGAGAGCCCCCCGCCCCTGCGCTACGTGCTGACCGCGACCGGCAACGTCTACGAGGACGTCGTCCACGGCCTCGCCGTCGCCGAGGCCGGCGGGGACATCGTCGCCGTGATCCGCTCCACCGCGCAGTCACTGCTCGACTACGTCCCCTACGGCCCCACCACCGAGGGCTACGGCGGCACGTTCGCCACGCAGGCCAACTTCGCGATCATGCGCGCGGCGCTCGACGAGTGGTCCGAGCGCAACGGGCGCTACGTGCGCCTCTCGTCCTTCTGCTCGGGCCTCTGCATGTCCGAGATCGCCGCGATGGGCGCCTTCGAGGGCCTCGACAACATGGTCAACGACGCCCTCTACGGGATCCTCTACCGCGACATCAACCCTGTCCGCGGGCTGCTCGACCAGCGCGTCTCGCGCACCGTCAACGGCTACTTCGGGGTGGTCATCAACACCGGTGAGGACAACTACCTGCGCACCGCCGACGCACTGGAGGCCGCGCCCTCGGTGACCGCCTCGCAGTTCATCAACCTCCACCTCGCCCGCGACTCCGGCGTGCCCGACGAGCAGATCGCGCTCGGCGACGCGTTCGAGATCGACACCCCTGTCACCAACGGGCTGCTCTACGAGTGGGCCCAGGCGCTGCTCACCCGCGAGCTGTTCCCCGACTGCCCCGTCAAGTACATGCCCCCCACGCGCCACATGGACGGCAACCTGTTCCGCACCCACGCCGCCGACACGCTCTTCAACCTCGTCACGGTCGCCACCGGGCAGGGCATCCAGACGATCGGGGTGCCCACCGAGGGCATCTTCACCCCCCACATCCACGACCGCGTGCTGGGGCTGCAGAACGTCAACTACGTCTTCAACGCCGCCCGCGACCTCGGCGAGGAGATCGAGTTCCGCCGTGGGGGCCTCGTCCAGACACACGCCGCCGAGGTCCTGCGCGGGGCGCACACGATCCTCGAGCGCACCGCCGAGGTCGGGCTCTTCCGCGCGATCGAGGGGGGCGTCTTCGGCGACGTCGCGCGCCACCCCGAGGGGGGCCGCGGGATGGAGGGGATCGTCGCCACCGAGGAGGGCTACTTCAACCCCGTCACCGACCTCATGCGGGGGGCGCTCTCCGTTGTCTAGCGCGGCAGCCCCCCGGGAGAGCCGCGGGGACGACGGCCGCGGGGACGACGGCCGCGAGGACGGCGCCGACGCGAGGCGCGCGACCGGCTACCAGACGAGTTCGAGCGACGCCCCCGAGGCCGGTCACGAGGCCCTCCCTACCGAGCGGCAGGCCGAGCTCGAGCACGTCCGGCCCTACGCCGACCACCACGGCGACGGGATCGTGCAGCTCAGCTTCACCCTGCCCGTCCCCGACGGGCTCGCCGCGAGCAAGGCCGCGCTGGAGCTCGCCGGCAAGATGGGCTTCCAGCAGCCCGAGGTCGTCCACCACCAGCGCCTCACCGACGGCTACACCTACTTCGTGCTGTACGGCCACTGCGTGCACACCGTCGACTACGCCGCCCTCGCCGCCGAGGGCGGCGACATCGCGCAGTACATGACCGAGGACGAGGTCGAGGCCTACGCGCAGGAGCACATCCAGCGACCCGTCGTTGTCGTCGGCGCCTCCACCGGCACCGACACCCACTCCGTGGGGATCGACGCGATGCTCAACCTCAAGGGCTTCCACGGCCACAAGGGCCTCGAGGGCTACCGTGCCTTCCACACCCACAACCTCGGCAGCCAGGTCCCCAACAGCGTGCTCGTCGCCCGGGCGCTCGAGCTCGACGCCGACGCGATCCTCGTCTCCCAGACCGTCACCCAGCAGAACCTCCACATCCACAACCTCACCGAGCTGGTCGAGATCGTCGAGGCCGAGGGCCGTCGGCAGCGGCTGATCCTCGCCTGCGGCGGGCCCCGTGTCTCGGGCGAGCTCGCCAAGGAGCTCGGCTACGACGCCGGCTTCTCCAAAGGCACCTACCCCCACCACCTCGCGACCTTCCTCGTGCGCGAGCTCGCCGCCCGCCTCGGCCGGGTTCCCTCCGAAGACCGGGCAGGCAGCTAGGCTGAGCGAGCCCATGCAGCTTTCCGAGTTGATCGCACCCACGCGGCGCCTCGCCTTCGTCGGCCTCGCGAAGAACACCGGCAAGACCGAGACGCTCACCGTCGCCCTGCGCGAGCTGCAGGAGCGCGGGCGACGCGTCGGCGTCACCTCGGTCGGGCGCGACGGCGAGGAGCGCGACGTGATCGACATTCGCATCGAGAAGCCCCGCGTCGAGCTCTGCGCCGGGAGCCTCGTCGCGACCACCGACGCGCTGCTGCGCGCCGGGGCGATCGCGCACGAGCTCGTGCTGGAGACCGGCGTGCGCACCCCCCTCGGCCGCGTGCTGATCGCCCGCCTGCACACCCAAGGGACGATCGAGATCGCCGGGCCCTCCGCCGCCGCGGACGTGCGCGAGGTCTGCGACGCGATGCTCGCCCACGGGGCCGAGCAGGTGTTGATCGACGGCGCCATCGACCGCCGCGCCGCCTCCTCCCCGGCGGTGTCCGACGGTCTCGTGCTGTCCACCGGGGCCGCGCTGCACGAGGAGATCGAGCAGGTCGTGGCGCGCACCCGCGAGGCCGTCGAGCTCGTGCGCCTCCCCGCGCTGCGCGACCGAAGCCGGGAGACAGGCGCCTCCGGCGCCAATCCCCGTTTCGGCCAACACGTGCGTGCCCTCGCGGAGTCGGGCGCGGCCTCCTCGCTCGTCGGCGGGCCCGACGAGGAGCCGCTCACGCTGCACCCCCGCTTCGCACTCACCTCCACCGCGGCCGACATCGCCCAGCTGCTGCGCGCACGCCCCGGGGCGACCCACCTGCTCGTGCAGGGCGCGCTGTGTGAGCCGTTCCTAGCCGAGCTTCTGAGTGCGAGAGCTTTGGTCCCGGGCGGGCGCGACTCGCTGACGCTCGTGGCCGCCGACGCCACCCGGGTCTTCCTCACAGACCACGGCCCTGAGTGGTACCGACGCCAGGGTCTTGCGATCGAGGTGCTCGCTCCGATCGACCTGCGCGCGCTGACCGTGAACCCTGTCGCGCCCCACTCACACTCGTTCGACTCACTGCATCTGCGCGCGCTACTCGAGGAGGCGATCCCCGACGTGCCCGTGCTCGACGTGCGGGACACCTCCAACCTCGTGCCTGCGGCGTGAGCGCCGCCGGCCCACCTCCGCCGGAGGGGGCGCAGGCGCCGCCCGCGGACGACCTCGCGGAGGCGAGGCCAAACGGCGCCAAGGAGCGGCCCGACGGCGAGGGCTCCGAGGCCGGTGGTGCCGACGAGCGCCACGCCAAGATGGAGCGCCTGCGCGCCGAAGGTGTCGACCCGTATCCGCCGGTGACGCTGTGGGGCACGCGCACGCGCATCACCGACGTGCTCGCCGCGCACAACCCCGCCGAGTTGGAGGCGGGCGAGCACCCCGAGCTGCGCTACCAGATCGCCGGGCGGCTGATCTCCAGGCGCACGCACCCGAAGAACTCGTTCCTGGACGTGCGCGACCTCTCCGGCCAGATCCAGGCGGTCGTGCGCGCGGACGCGCTCGGGCAGGAGACCTACGAGCGCATCTTGGCGCTCGACGTCGGCGACATCGTCGCGGTCGACGGCTGCGTGTACGTCACACAGCGCGGGCAGCTCGCGCTCGAGGTGACGCAGTGCACCCTCTTGACCAAGGCGCTGCGCCCGCCGCCGGACAAGCACCACGGCCTCGGCGACACCGGCACGCGCTACCGCTACCGCGAGCTGGACCTGCTCGCCAACGAGGACACGCGCGACCTGTTCGTCAAACGCCACCAGATCGTGTTCGAGATTCGCAAGTGGCTGAACGCACGCAACTTCATCGAGGTCGAAACACCGGCCCTGCAGTCACTCGCCGGCGGCGCCGGCTCGCGCCCGTTCACGACCCACCACAACGCGCTCGACCGCGACCTGTACCTGCGCATCTCCGTCGAGCTGTTCCTCAACCGCTGCATCGTCGGCGGTATGGAGAACGTGTACGACATGGGCAAGGTCTTCCGCAACGAGGGCATCTCCCCCAAGCACAGCCCCGAGTTCACGATCATCGAGTTCATGTGCGCGTACTCCGACTACAACGACGTGGCGACCGTCACCGAAGAGCTCTTCCGCGACGTCGCCCAGGCCGTGCTCGGACGCACGACGATCAAACGGGGCGGCGAGGAGATCGACCTCGCCAAGCCGTGGCGGCGGATCACAATGCGCGAGCTGATCCTCGAGCGCACGGGCCTCGACTTCATGGAGTCCACGCGCGAGCAGCTCGGGGAGGTCCTCGACGGGCCGCTGGACCCCGCCTCCAGCTGGGCCGACGTCGTCGGCGACATCTACACGGAGAAGATCGAGCACACGCTCAACCAGCCGACGCACGTGTTCGACTTCCCGCTCGAGCCGTTCCCGATCACCAAGCGCCACTCGGTGCACCCCGAGCTGGGTGAGCACTTCGACGCGGTGATCGGCGGCGTCGAGCTCGTCTCCGGCGACACCGAGCTCAACGACCCGGTCGACCAGTGGCAACGCTTCGTCGACCAGCGCAAGCGGCGCATGGTGGACGACGCCGACGTGCCGCACCCCAACGACGAGGAGTACGCGCGCGCGATCGAGTACGGCTACTCGCCCACCGCCGGCGGCGGCATGGGCGTCGACCGCCTGGTGATGATCCTCACCGAACGCGAGACTTTGCGCGAGGTGATCCCCTTCCCGATCGTCAAGGATCTGCGGTGAGCGAGAGCACCGAGGCTAGGCAGGCGCCGATCGCATAGTCGGGGACGACGGCGGGCTACGACAATCTTGCTGCAATCGTGCTACAGTGTAGACTGTGTCTTCCTCTGCCCTAGCTCCGCAACCGTTGATCCGCGAGGCGGTTTATCTGCATGAGATCGCGCAGCTGACGGATGCCGACATTGCTCGTGCGACCGGTGTAGCTCGCAGCACGGCCCGGGCATGGCTCGCGCATACACGTTCCCCCACGGGTGAGCGGGCGGAGCGCCTAATCGAGCTGTCTGCGCTCGTGGAGCGGCTGGCGCGTGTGATGGAGCCGTCCTACATCGCTGTATGGCTCAGAAAGCCGGTGCCGGCACTCGAGGAGCATAAGCCGATCGACGTGATTGCCAGCGGCGACTACATGCGTGTGGCCGAGCTGGTCTCTGCGCTCGAAGAGTCCTCCTTCTCGTAAGGGCTCGTAGTGGCGGTGGATGTTCAGCGCGTTTCGGTCGCTGGTTCATGGTGGCGGCAGACTCCTCACGGCGCTGACCCCCTGTGGCTGGCCTCGCGCCGCCATCCAGCGGTCGCTGGCAACACGGCAGCACGCTGGCCGCTATCTATCTCGCCGACGAGGAGTCCACAGCGTGGGCGGAGTGGTACAGAGTGCTTGCCGAGATCGCGCTGCCGCCGACTCACGGGATGCCTCGTGACCTGTGGCGTTGGACGATCGCGGTGAGCGACATCGCCGATCTCTCGACTACGGCCAAGCTCGCTCGTCTCCACCTTCCTGTTCCCCGTCCCGGCCGGCGAACCTGGCCACCATTCCAAGCCGCCGGAGAGGATCTGTTCCGCGAGGGGCATCGCGGGGTTCTTTACCCGAGCGCCGCCCGGCCGGATCATCAGGCGCTATGCCTGTTCCGCGAGGGCATCCTCATCCCGGGCGCGGACCCGGTGCGTCCGCCCATCACCCATCGAGACCCGCCGGCACCGCCAATCGGCCTGCGCACCTGAGACGACCTCGGCAGTCGTCGCCCGCACGCCGCGCCGACGCGGGGCACGGAGGCCCCGCGCACCCGCGCGCCGTCCCCCGCACCCACACGCGTGGATGATCCCCAAAGAGCACCAGACCGGACGTCCCCCGCCCCGGCCACTTGCAGCACGCTAGAAAACCTGCTAGGCTCCCACTCAGATTTCGTAAGGGCGCCCGGAACCCCCCGGCGCCACGCTACAGACCCCCACCAGAAGGAGCCCCACACCATGGGCAAGACCATAGGCATCGACCTCGGAACGACCAACTCGTGCATGGCCGTGCTCGAGGGTGGCGAGCCGACCGTCATCGAGAACGCCGAGGGAGGCCGGACGACCCCGTCCGTGGTCGCCTTCACGGCCTCCGGCGAGCGGCTCGTCGGCACCGTCGCCAAGCGCCAGGCGGTGACCAACCCCCAGAACACCGTCTTCTCGATCAAGCGCTTCATGGGCCGCAAGGAGGCCGAGGTGCGCGAGGAGGAGTCGATCGTCCCCTACAAGGTCGTCTCCGGCCCCAACGGCGACGCGCGCGTGGAGGCCGGCGGCGAGCAGCACTCCCCGCCTGAGATCTCCGCGATGATCCTGCAGAAGCTCAAGACCGACGCGGAAGCGTACCTGGGCGAATCGGTCGACGGCGCGGTGATCACCGTGCCCGCGTACTTCAACGACGACCAGCGCCAGGCGACCAAGGACGCCGGCAAGATCGCCGGGCTCGACGTGAAGCGCATCATCAACGAGCCCACGGCCGCGTCGCTCGCGTACGGCCTCGACAAGGAGTCCGAGCAGACGATCCTCGTGTTCGACCTCGGCGGCGGCACGTTCGACGTGTCGGTGCTCGAGATCGGCGACGGCGTGTTCGAGGTCAAGTCCACCGCCGGGGACAACCACCTCGGCGGCGACAACTTCGACAAGGCGATCGTCGACTGGCTCGTCGCGGACTTCAAGCGCGACCAGGGCATCGACCTGTCGGCGGACCCGATGGCGCTCCAGCGTCTGTACGAGGCCGCGGAGAAGGCCAAGATCGAGCTGTCCACCACCCAGGAGACGCAGATCAACCTGCCGTTCATCACCGCGGACTCCTCCGGTCCCAAGCACCTCGACACCCGCTTGACGCGCGCGAAGCTCTCCGAGCTCACCTCGGCGCTGCTGGACCGCGTCGTGGCGCCGGTGCGCCAGGCGCTCGACGACGCCAAAGACAAGGGCGTCAAGGAGATCGACCACGTCGTGATCGTCGGCGGCATGACGCGCATGCCCGCGGTGCAGGAGAAGGTCAAAGAGCTCACCGGCAAGGAGCCCCACCGCGGGGTCAACCCCGACGAGGTCGTCGCCGTCGGCGCCGCGATCCAGGCGGGCGTGCTCGCCGGCGACGTCAAGGACGTGCTGCTGCTCGACGTTACCCCGCTGACGCTCGGGATCGAGACCAAGGGCGGCGTGATGACGAAGCTGATCGAGCGCAACACGACGATCCCCACGCGCAAGGGCGAGGTCTTCTCGACCGCCGAGGACAACCAGCCCTCGGTCGAGATCCACGTGCTGCAGGGCGAGCGCGAGATGGCCACGTACAACAAGTCGCTGGGCAAGTTCCAGCTCACCGGCATCCCGCCGGCGCCGCGGGGCATCCCGCAGGTCGAGGTCGCGTTCGACATCGACGCCAACGGCATCCTCAACGTCTCCGCCAAGGACCTCGGCACCGGCAAGGAGCAGAAGATCGAGATCAAGGCCGGCTCGGGGCTCTCCGAGGAGGAGATCAAGAACATGGTCTCCGACGCGGAGTCCCACGCCGAGGAGGACCGCCGCGCGCGCGAGCTCGCGGAGGCCCGCAACAACGGCGAGAACGCCGCCTACCAGGCCGAGCGCCAGCTTGCCGACCTCGGCGACCAGGTGGACGCCGACTCCAAGGCCCGCATCGAGGAGGCCATCAAGGAGGTCCGCGCATCCCTGGAGTCCGAGGACGAAGACCCCGCCGCGATCAACGCCAAGACCGACGTGCTGCAGAGCGCCTTCCACGCCGTCTCCGAGGCGATGTACCAGCGCGCCCAGGAGGCCGCGGCCAGCTCGCCCAACGGCGGCGGCGCGACCGACGGAGCCGGCGCAGCCTCGGAGGAAGAGGACGTCGTCGACGCGGAGGTCGTGGACGAGACGAAGGCCTGAGCGCGATGAGCGACAGCGAGCAGGCACTACAGGAGGACCCGCGGGCCCAGCCCGACCCCGGCGCCACAGCGGCGCCGGGGGGCGGAGCCACGGCCACCGGCGCGCCCGCCGCCCAGGCGCACGCACCCGCTGAGACCCGGGGGGGTGAGGCGGGTGGGTCCAAGACCCTCGCCACCGAGCCGGGACCCGGGCACGACGCCGAGGACGACGGAGAGGCACGCGAGGTCGAGGGCGACCTCGACGAGCTCGTGGCGACCGCGGCGCAGCGCGACGAGTACCTCGCGCTCGCGCAGCGCACGCAGGCGGACTTCGAGAACTACCGCAAGCGCGTCGCGCGGGAGTCAGCGGCAGCCGCGGAGCGTGGCGTGGCGAAGCTCGCCAAGGAGCTGCTGCCCGCCTTGGACAACCTCGACCGCGCGCTCGAGGCCGCGGCAGCAGAGGACCCGCTGTTGGAGGGCGTGCGCCTCGTGCGGGCGGAGCTCGCCGCGGCGCTCGCGCGCGTGGGCGTCGAATCCTACGACCCCACGGGCGAGCCCTTCGACCCCGCCCACCACGAGGCGATGGCCCAGCAGCCCGTGGAGGGCGCCGACAGCGGCACCGTCGTGGAGGTCTACCAGCCCGGGTACCGGCTGAACGGGACCGTGATCCGCCCCGCGCGCGTCGTGGTGGCGGGGTAGGAGGCCCGGCATGGCGGCGGTCAAACAGGACCTGTACGCGACGCTGGGCGTCGACAAGAAAGCCACCCCGGAGGAGCTGAAGAAGGCGTACCGCAAGCTCGCGCGTAAGTACCACCCCGACCGCAACCCCGACGACAAGCAGGCGGAGGCGCGCTTTAAGGAGATCTCCCACGCCCACGACGTGCTGTCGGACCCCGAGAAGCGCAAGCAGTACGACAGCGGCACGGGCCCCTACGCGGCAGCCGGGGGCGGCAGCGGCTTCGGGGGCTTCGGCAACTTCGACTTCGACGCCTCCTCGATGGGCGACATCCTCTCCAACCTCTTCGGGGGGTCTGCGAGCGGGCGGCGCACGCGCACCAAACCCCGCCCGGAGCGCGGCCGGGACCTTGAGACCGAGGTCTCGATCACCTTCGAGCAGGCGGTCGCGGGCGCGCAGGTGCCGCTGTCGGTCGCCACGCAGGCGCCGTGCGGCACGTGCCACGGCACCGGCGCGAAGCCGGGCACCACGCCGAAGGTCTGCCCGCAGTGCCAGGGTCGCGGGATCGAGACACAGGGCCAGGGGATGTTCTCGATCTCCCAGCCGTGCTCGCGGTGCGGCGGTTCGGGCACCGTGATCGAGGACCCCTGCCCGACCTGCCACGGCTCGGGGGCGGTGCGCGCGGTAAAGAAATACCGCGTGAACATCCCCCCGGGCGTCAAGGAGGGCTCGCGCATCCGCCTCCCCGGCAAGGGCGAGGCCGGCCCGCGCGGCGGGCCCCCCGGCGACCTGTACGTGGTCACGCACGTCGCGCACTCCCCGGTCTTCAAACGCCGCGGGGACAACGTCGAGGTCGAGGTCCCGCTGACGATCCCCGAGGCGCTGCGCGGCGCGGAGGTCAAGGTCCCGACGCTGAGCGGCTCAAAGACGTTGCGCGTGCGCCCGGGCACCACCCACGGCACCGTGCAGCGCCTGCGTGGCGAGGGTCCCCCAAAGCTCGGGGCCGGCGGGCGAGGGGGGTCTCCGGCGTCCCGCGGGGACATCCACTACCGCTTCACGATCGACGTCCCCGAGGAGCTCACCGACGAGCAGAGCGCCGCGGTGCAGGCGCTCGCGGACGCGACGAACGGCCGCGACCCCCGCGCGCGGCTGTTCGAGCAGGCGCCCGAGAAGGCGTCCACGTGACCGCGCGTGAAGCGAACGGGCAGGAGGAGTCGGCCGGTCCCCCGGCCGGGCGCGGGTCGCCCGATCCTCCGACCGGGCACAAGTCGGCCGAGCGCACAGCCGGTCAACCGGCCGACCACCCGGCCGTTCGCACGACCAGGCCCACGACCTCGATCCACGTGGCCGCCGACCGCGGCGTGTTCATGATCTCGGTGGCCGCCGAGCTCGCGTGCATGCACCCGCAGACGCTGCGCACCTACGAGGCGCGCGGGCTGATCGACCCGGAGCGCTCCCCAAAGGGCACGCGCCTGTACTCCCAGGAGGACGTCGAGCGGCTGCGCCGCATCCAGGAGATGACGGCAGAGCTCGGGCTCAACCTCGCGGGCGTGGAGCGCGTGCTGGACCTGGAGTCGGAGATCGAGCGGATGCACGCCCGCATCGAGGAGCTCGAGCTGCAGGCGCTGCGCGCCCAGGTCGAGCTTGCCGAGCGCCTGGAGGAGGTTCGCCGCTCCTTCCGTGCGGAGCTCGTGCCCTTCCCGAACTCCCGCCCGCCCGGGCGGGCGCTCGTGCGGGCGGCCGACGTGCGACCGCTCAGGATGCGGTGAAAGCTCGGGGGGCCCGCCACGTCCCTCGGCGGACCCCCCGAACGGTACGGCTAGGTGCGTACTGCCACTACGGCTATTCGCTCGCCTTCACGGCTTCTGCCGCTGCGAGTTCGAGCTTGCCGGTGAGGACCGCGGTGTTGCTTCCCGCCGCGGAGGGCAGACCGAGCTCGGCGTTGACGGCCGGATCGACTATGCCTTCGAGGAGGTGACCGCCACAGCCGTGCGCTCCGGGCGCGGCCCAATCGTTTTCAACCAGCGAGCCGCCGGCGAGGATCAGCAAGTTGCCGCCTTCTTCGATGCTGATTTCGCCTTCGGCGCCGTGGATCGGTTTGTTCGGTTTCGCCGGGCTCGTTTCACCGGTCGTGAGGTTCAGGACGATCGGGCTCGACGACGTGCCGATGTAGCATTCGCTGCCGAGGAACACGTTGCCCAGTTTGACCTTCACCGGCAGTTTCAGCGCAGTGCCTACTTCGCCGAGCAGGTTGTGGAGTTGAGCCTGACCGAGCTCGCGGGTTCCGCGAGTTCGGTTGTCTCGGTGACGCCCGTGATCCCTTCGTTGATGGTTTTTTCGAATTTTTCTTTCTGTTCTTTGTTCAGGAATTCGGGCGCCACGATGTTGAGTAGGCCTCCGGGCACGTACAGCGCCGTTTTCGACAGCGTTTCACCGTTTTCGGCTGCAACCAGCTCCTCTTCTCGTTTCGGGGATTGGCACCAGCCCACCCTGCAGCGTGATCGTTTTGTTGATCGGCACAGTCCTTTTGCCGATCGTGAATTCGCCGCTGGTGGTCGTGGCGACGGTGCAGAGCGGCACTTCGGGGTTGCTCAACGGGCAGTCCGCAAACGGCGCGAACTTGCCCGTCGGATGGTGTACGGTCGCCAGGGACGACGAGGCGAAGGCCAAGGGGGCCAGCACCGCCGTGGCGACGATAAGGGCGCGCCTGCGTACTCCAAGGCGCCCACCATGGGTCCTAATCATATGAATCTGCCTTCCTGGGTTGTGTCAAGGACAACTACAAGGCCACCCTATCCAGACCCCCGACCCGCTGCAAGCAATGTTTCCGACTTTAGGGATCATCCTGGCTGTACTCGCAAACGCGCAGCGCGAAAAAGCCTGTGTAAGCAGGGGTTTTCTGAGCGGGCCCGCGAGGTCCCGCGCCCTCCGGCGGCGCGCCCCACCCGCGAGGCGCGCCGGCGAAGAGTGTGCGAGCCTTAAGGGCCTATCTCGCCCTAAGCCAGTGCAGCCCGACCCCCCGACGAAGTGCAGCCTGACCGCCTGACGATCAAGTCTCAGGAGGCGCTGGCCGCGGCGGCGCGACTCGCGCAGGAGCGGCGCAACCCGCAGGTGACCCCGACGCACCTGCTGGCGGTGCTGAGCGCGCTCCGGCGGCGGTGCCCAGAGCGAGAGCGGCGTGGTGCTCCCAGTGCTGGCCAAGCTGGGAGTCTCGGTCCCGGCGCTGCGCGCGGAGTGCGACCGCGCCCTGGACGAGCTCCCCGCCTCGGCGAGGGTTCGAGCGCCGAAGAGGGTCGGCCCTCCGCAGAACTGGTGGCGGTGCTGCGCGCGGCGGAGGCCCAGGCACGCGAGCTGGCCGACGAGTACGTCTCCACGGAGCACCTGCTGCTCGCGCTCGCGGAAGAGGAGGGCCGCGCGGGCCAGGCGCTGCGGGCGGTCGGCGCGAGCAAGGAGCGCCTGCTGGCGGCCCTCGCCGAGGTCCGCGGCCCGCACCGCGTGACCGACCAGAGCCCAGAGGAGAAGTACCAGGCGTTGGAGCGCTTCGGGCGCGACTTCACGGAGCTGGCCGAGCAGGGCGCGCTGGACCCGGTGATCGGCCGCGACGAGGAGATCCGCCGCGTGGTGCAGGTGCTCTCCAGGCGCACGAAGAACAACCCCGTCTTGATCGGCGAGCCGGGGGTGGGCAAGACCGCGATCGTGGAGGGCCTCGCACAGCGGATCGTGGCCGGCGACGTCCCGGAGTCGCTGCGCGACCGGCGGGTGATCGCCCTGGACATGGGCTCGCTGATCGCGGGCGCGAAGTACCGGGGCGAGTTCGAGGACCGCCTGAAGGCGGTGCTGAAGGAGGTCTCCGACGCCCGCGGCGCGGTGATCCTGTTCCTGGACGAGCTGCACACGATCGTGGGGGCGGGCGCGGCCGAAGGAGCGGTGGACGCCGCGAACCTGCTCAAGCCGGCGCTGGCCCGCGGGGAACTGCGCTGCGTGGGCGCGACGACGCTCGACGAGTACCGCAAGCACATCGAGAAGGACGCGGCGCTGGAGCGGCGCTTCCAGCCGGTACAGGTGGGTGAGCCGAGCGTGGCAGACACGATCGCGATCCTGCGTGGCCTGAAGGAGCGCTACGAGGTGCACCACAAAGTGCGCATCCAGGACAGCGCGCTGATCGCCGCGGCGACGCTGTCAGACCGCTACATCGCCGACCGGTTCCTGCCCGACAAGGCGATCGACCTGGTCGACGAGGCAGCGTCGAAGCTGCGCATCGAGATCGACTCGCTGCCGACCGAGATCGACGAGGTGGACCGCCGCGTGATGCAGCTGGAGATCGAGCTGACGTCGCTGCGCAAGGAGACCGACGAGTCCTCCGCGGAGCGCCGCGAGGCGATCGAGCGCGAGCTCGCGGACCTGAAGGAGCGCTCGGCGGGGATGAAGGCGCAGTGGCAGGCGGAGAAGGACGCCATCACGGACGCCTCGGACCTCAAGGAGCGCCTGGAGGCGGCGCGCGGCGAGGCCGAGCGGGCCAAACGCGAAACGAACTTCGAGCGGGCGTCGGAACTGCTCTACGAAGAGATCCCGGAGTTGGAAAAGAGAGCTGGGCGCCTTGGAGGGGGGATCGGAGGGGCCGCGTTCTGGGGAGGCCACGCCGGGAGCGGCGTCCGCGGTCGCGGACGAGCGGGCGCTGGAGGGCGATATCGCGAGCGGAACCGGGGCGGACGTGCAGCGACCGGAGGGGCCCGGCGGTGGGAGCACCCGCGCCGCGCCCGGCGGCGCCGGTGTTCCTGAAAGAGGAGGTGGACGCCGAGGACGTCGCCGAGGTGGTGGCGCGGTGGACGGGCATCCCCGTGAGCCGCCTGGTGGAGGGAGAGGTGGAGAAGCTGATCCACATGGAGGAGCGCCTGCACGAGCGGGTGGTCGGCCAGGACGAGGCGATCGAGGCGGTCGCCACCGCGCTGCGCCGCTCGCGCGCGGGGCTGGCGGACCCGAACCGGCCGATCGGCACGTTCCTGTTCCTCGGCCCGACGGGCGTCGGCAAGACCGAGCTGGCGCGGGCGCTGGCGGAGTTCATGTTCGACTCCGAGGAGGCGATGATCCGGATCGACATGTCGGAGTACATGGAGAAGCACACGGTCTCGCGCCTGGTGGGCGCGCCGCCGGGGTACGTCGGCTACGAAGAGGGGGGCCAGCTGACCGAGGCGGTGCGCCGGCGCCCTTACTCGGTGGTGCTGCTGGACGAGGTCGAGAAGGCGCACCCGGACGTGTTCAACGCGCTGCTGCAGGTGATGGACGACGGCCGCCTGACCGACGGCCAGGGCCGCACGGTGGACTTCAAGAACACGGTGCTGATCATGACCTCGAACATACCGGTGAGCGACGCCGAGGCGGCGTCGGACATCGCGCTGCGCGAGGCGCTGCTGAGCCACTTCAAACCGGAGTTCGTCAACCGCCTCGACGACGTCGTGCGCTTCACCACGCTGACGCGCGAGCAGCTCGGGGAGATCGTGGAACTACAGGTCGCGCACGTGATCGAGCGCGTGCGCGAGCGCGGCGTCGAGGTGACGCTGACCGAGGCCGCCCGGGAGCTGCTCGGCGACCGGGGCTACGACCCGACGTACGGCGCGCGCCCGCTGCGCCGGGTGATCCAGAAGCAGCTGACCGACCGCCTCGCGCTCGCGCTGCTGGAGGGCAGCCTGCGCGCGGGGGACGCGGTCCGCGTGGACGCGGCGGAGGGCGAGCTGACGTTCGAGCCGCAGCCCGCGGGCGCCGCGGTTCCAGGCTGAGGGCCGACTGGTAGCGGAGGAGGCCCGGCCGCCGGCCGCCGCGACCGCGGGCTGAGGTCTAATCTGGGACGCCCCACCACGACCCCCAGGAGGTCCCGTGTCCACGTACATCATGCTCGCGCACCTGACGCCGGAGGGCGTGCAGACCGTGAAGAACAACCCGCAGCGAATCCACGAGGTCAACCGGGAGGTGGAGCAGTTGGGGGCGAAGGTCAAGGCGCAGTGGGCGACGCTGGGGCGCTGGGACTTCGTGAGCATCGTCGAGGCGCCGGACGAGCAGACGATGGCGCGTGTCTCGCTGGAGCTCGGCTCGCGCGGCACGGTGAGCTACGAGACGCTCACCGCGATCCCGGTAGACGACTTCATCGCTTCACTCTGACATGAAGGTCCTCGTCGTCGGCAGCGGCGGGCGCGAGCACGCGCTCGTGCGGGCGCTGGCGCGCTCCGAGGAAGAACCGGAGCTGCTGTGCGCCCCCGGCAACGCCGGGCATCGCGCGGGACGCCCGCCTGATCGACGTGGCGGCCGACGACGTCGAGGGGATCGTGGCGGCGGTGGAGCGGGAGGGCGTCCACTTCACCGTGGTGGGGCCGGAGGCGCCGCTGGTGGCAGGTCTGGTGGACGAGCTCGACCGCCGCGGACACGTCGGCCTTCGGCCCGTCGCGCCGCAGCGGCGCGTCTGGAGAGCTCCAAGGCGTTCGCCAAGCAGGTGATGGAGGAGACCGGGGTGCCGACCGCACGCTGGCGTCATGTGCGCACGCTCGAGGAGGGCGAGGCCGCAGTGGAGGAACTGGCGGACCCGGGAGTGGTGGTGAAGGCGGACGGCCTCGCGGCGGGCAAGGGCGTGACGGTGGCGGACTCGGCCGAGCAGGCGCTGGCGGCACTGCGGGAGATCTTCGTGGAGGGCACGCTTCACTCGGGGACCTCCGCCCGGATCGGCCGACTGGATATGCCGCGCCCCGACGCGAGCGCGGTGGTGGAAGAGCGCCTGACCGGCAGAGAGCTGTCGCTGCTCGCGCTGTGCGACGGCATGAACGCGTGGTCGCTGGAGCCAGCGCGCGACTACAAGCGCATCGTCGACGGGGACCGCGGCCCGAACACGGGCGGAATGGGCGCCTACTCGCCCGTGGCCGAGCTGCCGGGCGAAGACGAGTGGCATCCTCGCCCAGATCGTGCACCAGCCGATCGTCGAGGAGCTGTACCGGCGGGGCACCCCCTACCGCGGCGTGCTCTACGCCGGCGTGATCCTGACCGCGAAGGGCCCGCGGGTACTCGAGTACAACGTGCGCTTCGGCGATCCCGAGGCACAGGCGCTGCTGCCGCGCCTGGAATCCGACCTGCTCGAGCTGCTGCTTCGCGCCGCGCGTCCCGGCGGCCTGAGCGCAACAGAGCATGACGACGAAGATGCGCTTGTTCTCCGGTGGTCGCCCCAGTGGGCCGTGACGGTGATGCTGGCGAGCGCCGGCTACCCTGCCTCCTCCTCCAGCGGCGACCCGATCGCGGGATTGGAGCGCGTGCCCGAGGACGTGGAGGTGACCCACGCGGGCACCGCGCGGCGCGACGGTGAGCTCGTGACCGCCGGCGGGCGCGTGCTGAACGTGACCGGCTTCGGCGAGGACACAGGTGCCGCCCGCGAGTCGGCGTATGCTGCGGCGCGGATGATCTCCTTCGAGGGCATGCAGATGCGCAGCGACATCGCCGCCGACGGTGGAGCCCGACCCCAGCGTGCAGGCGATCCACGACTGGCTCACGGAGTGGTTCGGGCCCGCCCGTAGACGGAGGCGGAGCGTGGGTGAGGTGACCCCGATCGCAACGCCGCTGACCGAGACCGAAGTGCGCGCGCAGCTGGAGGAGCTCGACGTCGACGCCCCCCGCGTGGGGATCGTGATGGGCTCCAAGAGCGACATGGAGAAGATGCAGAAGGCCGCGGAGGAGCTCGAAGAGCGGGGCATCCTGCACGAGCTGCGGGTGATGTCCGCGCACCGCGAACCGGACGTCGTGGCGGAGTACGCCAAGAACGCGCAGATGCGCGGCCTGCGCGTGATCATCGCGGGCGCGGGCATCTCCGCGGCGCTGCCGGGCGCGGTGGCGGCCCACACCGACCTGCCGGTGATCGGCGTCCCCCTCTCGGGCCGCCTGAGCGCGGCGGGCGGCCTCGACGCGATCCTCTCGATCGTGCAGATG
Source organism: uncultured Solirubrobacterales bacterium (assembly GCA_963831945.1). GTDB lineage: Bacteria > Actinomycetota > Thermoleophilia > Solirubrobacterales > Solirubrobacteraceae > Palsa-744. Next base: position 1,945,309 of record CAWHSC010000003.1, read on the forward strand.
CCCCCGGGCGTGCCGGTGGCGTGCGTCGGCCTCGACAACGCCCGCAACGCGGCGATCCTCGCCGCGCAGATCCTGAGGCGTGAGCGGCGCCGGGCATGCCGGACTCGGCCAATGCGGCGATAATCGAGACATGATCGAGCGCTACACCCGCCCGGAGCTGGGCGCGATCTGGACCGACGAGGCGCGCATGGAGACGTGGCGGCGGGTGGAGGTCGCAGCGTGCGAGGAGCTGCCGGGGCTGCTCGGCGAGGGCGAGGGCCCCACGCCGGCGGAGCTGAAGGCGATCCGCGCGGCCACGTTCACGGTCGAGGCGGTGAACGAGCGCGAGCGCACGACCGACCACGACGTGGCGGCGTTCGTGGACGTGCTCGGCGCCTCGGCGGGCGAGGCGGGGCGGTGGATTCACTACGGGCTGACGTCCTCGGACGTGCTGGACACCGCGCTCGCGCTGCAGCTGAAGGCGGCGGGGGAGCTCGATCGTGCCGGGCGCGCGCGCGCTGGTGGACGCCCTGGCCGCGCGCGCGCGCGAGCACGTGGACACGCTGTGCGTGGGCCGCACCCACGGCGTGCACGCGGAGCCGACGACGTTCGGCGTGAAGCTCGCGGGCTTCGCGTTCGAGGCGCACCGCAACGCGCAGCGCCTGGAGCGCGCCTTCGCGCAGGCGTCGGTGGGCGCCGTCTCGGGCGCGGTGGGCACCTACGCGGCCACCTCGCCCGAGTTCGAGGCGCGCGTGCTGGCACGCGTCTGGGCCTGGAGCGCGAGCCGGTCTCCACGCAGGTCGTCGCGCGCGACCGCCACGCGGAGCTGGTGGGAGCGATCGCGCTCGCGGGCGCGGGCCTCGAGCGCCTCGCGACGGAGGTCCGCCACCTGCAGCGCACCGAGGTGCGCGAGGTGCAGGAGCCGTTCCGCGCAGGGCCAGAAGGGCTCGAGCGCGATGCCCCACAAGCGCAACCCGATCAAGAGCGAGCAGCTCGCGGGCCTCGCGCGCGTGCTGCGCGGCAACGCGCAGGCGGCGCTGGAGAACGTGGCGCTGTGGCACGAGCGCGACATCTCGCACTCCTCGGTCGAGCGCGTGATCCTGCCGGACTCCACAACCCTGATCGACTACCTCCAGCACCGCGCCACGGCGCTCGTGCAGGGCATGACCGTCGACGCCGAGCGGATGCGAGCCAACCTCGAGCTGACGCACGGCGCGCTCTTCTCCCAGCGCCTGCTGCTCGCGCTGGTCGACACGGGCATGAGCCGCGACGACGCCTACTACGGCGTGCAGCGCGCCGCCCAGCAGGCGTGGGACACGGAAACCCCGCTGCGCGAGCTGCTCGCCGCCGACCCTCCCGCTGCGGCGCTCGACCTCGACACGATCTTCGACTACGGTCACTTCGTCCGCCACGCGCGGGAGATCGTCGCGCGGTTGGACGAGATCGCGTGAGGGCCTCTCGCCGCCGGCATCTGAGCAAGATCGCCTGATCGCGCCGCGCCGCGCCCCTCGGTAGAGTCGAGACCCATGACCGCACTCGCCGATCTGCCCCTGCTCGCCAGCGGCAAGGTGCGCGAGATCTACGACCTCGACGACCGCCTGCTGATGGTCGCCAGCGACCGGATCTCGACCTACGACGCGGTCCACCCCACGCCGATCCCGGACAAGGGCAAGGTTCTGACCGGTCTGTCGGTCTTCTGGTTTGAGAAGACCGACCACATCGTCGCCAACCACCTGGTCTCGGCGACCGAGGGCGTACCGGCGGAGGCCCGCGGGCGGGCGCTCGTGGTGCGCAAGCTGCGGATGCTGCCGGTGGAGTGCGTGGTGCGCGGCTACATCACTGGCTCGGGCTGGAGGGACTACCAGGCGACGGGCGCGGTCTCGGGGATCGCGCTGCCGGCGGGGCTGCGCGAGAGCGAGCGGCTGCCCGAGCCGATCTTCACGCCGAGCACGAAGGCCGAGGTGGGCCACGACGAGGCGATCGACTTCGAGCGCGCCGCGGAGCTGGTCGGCGACCGGGCGCTGATGGAGCGGGTGCGGGAGGTCTCGATCGCGCTGTACTCGTTCGCGGCTGAGCACGCGCGCGAGCGGGGGGTGATCCTGGCGGACACGAAGTTCGAGCTCGGCCTCGACGGCGACGGCGAGCTGGTGGTCGGCGACGAGGTGCTGACGCCGGACTCCTCGCGCTACTGGCCGGCTGACGGCTACGAGCCGGGCCGCGGCCAGCCGAGCTTCGACAAGCAGTACGTGCGCGACTGGGCGGCGGGCAGCGGCTGGGACAAGCGCCCCCCGGCGCCGGCGATTCCCGAGGACGTGGTGGCGGGAACCCGCGCGCGCTACGTCGAGGCGTACGAGCGGATCGCGGGCGAGCCCTTCCAGGCATGGCTCGATCGGACGAGCGCGTGACGCGGGCGCGCGTGCTGATCCGCCCCAAGGCCGGCATCCTCGACCCCCAGGGCGAGGCGGTGCAGCGTGCGCTGCCGGCGCTCGGCTTCGCGGGCGTGGCGAACGTGCACGTCGGCCGCCTGGTCGAGCTCGACGTGGAGGATCCCGACCAGCTTCAGCCGATGTGCGAGAAGCTGCTCGCCAACCCGCTCGTCGAGGAGTACGAGGTCCAGCTGCTCGATGGCGGGGGCGGCTGATCGGGTACACGAGGTCGGAGTGACCGCCAGAGCGACGTGTGCAGGTGTGTCTGTCCATGCACATGCTAAGGTGTGCATATGCCGCAGCTCACACGCCGAACTCAGCTTCTGCTCGATGACGATCTGCACCGGCACCTGCGCGAAACCGCGGCGCAGCGGGGCATCTCGCTCGGGGCCCTGATCCGCGAGGCGATCGACGAAAAGCTCTCGCGCGGGCAGGAGGCGCGCTCTGAAGCGTTCGCGAAACTGCTCGCCGCGGAGCCGATGCCCGTCGATGACTGGCCGGTGATGAAGAAGCAGATGATCGAAGATATGAACGCTGGCGGCATGAGCATCCTGGAACGTACGACACGCACGACTGACTTACGGGTGCGCCGCTTCCTCTTCGACACGGGCGTGTTCATCTACGCGCTCGGTGGCGAGCACCCCTACCGCGATCCCTGTCGAGCGATCATGAGCGCCGGCGAGCAGGGGCTCCTCGCCGCTGAGGCTAGCGTAGAGCTGATTCACGAGTTCACGTACGTGAGGCTCAGGCAGGGCGTGACTCGTCGCGCAGCCGTCGCGGATGCACGCGACATCGCCGGCACGTCCCGGCTGCACGTGGTCGAGCCGAGCGACATGGAGCGCGCCCTTGATCTGTGGTCCGACTACGAGCGACTCGACGTGCGCGACGCGATCTTCGCCGCGCAAGCGCTGAATCGCGGTATCGACGCGATCCTCAGTCCCGACCGTGACTTCGAGGGAATCCCCGGGTTGGAGCGCATCGACCCCGCCGATTCCGCCGCTGTTGCCTCGCTGAGGACCCCATGAAGTTCGGCGTCCTCCAGTTCCCCGGCTCGTGCGACGAGGTCGACGCGCTGCAGGCCGCACGGCGCGTGGGCGACGCGGAACTGCTGTGGCATGGGGAGCGCGACCTCCGACGCGCCGACGCGATCGTCGTGCCCGGCGGCTTCTCCTACGGGGACTACCTGCGCGCGGGGGCGATCGCGCGCTTTGCGCCGGTGATGGAGGCGGTGATCGAATTCGCCCGGGACGGCGGTCTCGTGCTCGGGATCTGCAACGGCTTTCAGGTGCTCTGCGAGGCGCGGCTGCTACCGGGGGCGCTGCTGGGCAACGCCAACCGGCGCTTCACCTTCCGCCAGGTCGAACTGGAGGTCGTCAACGGCGGCACCGCCTTCACCCACGCGTGCTCGGCGGGCGTCGATCGCCCGGGGGGCGCCTGAGCATTCCGGCCAAGCACTCGTGGGGGCGCTACCACGCCGACGAGCGGACCCTCGACGAGCTGGAGCACGCCGGCCAGGTGGTGCTGCGCTACGCCCCCGGCCACAACTTCAACGGCTCGCTGCGCGACATCGCGGGGGTGCGCAACGCGGCGGGCAACGTGTTCGGGCTGATGCCCCACCCCGAGCACGCGGTGGACGAGCTGACCGGCTCCACGGACGGCCTCCGCATCTTCGAGTCGATGCGCCTCGCCGTGGAGGGCACACGTGTCTAGGCTAGGGGAGGGCGGGCCCGGGGCGGGCGGGATTGATTCGTCTGAGAGCGTCGTGCTCCCAACGGTCGAGGATGCGCTCGTCCTCGGCCTCACGCGCGCGGAGTACGAGTTGGTGTGCGAGAAGCAGGGTCGAGCACCCAACCAGGTGGAGCTCGCGATGTACTCGTTGCTGTGGAGCGAGCACTGCGCTTACAAGCACTCCAAGCGACTCCTGCGCACACTGCCCACGGAGGGACCACACGTCGTCATGGGCCCCGGCGAGAACGCGGGCGCGGTGGACGTCGGGGGCGGTCTCGTGTGCGCGTTCAAGGTCGAGTCGCACAACCACCCCTCCGCGGTGGAGCCCTTCCAGGGCGCCGCCACCGGGGTGGGAGGCATCCTGCGCGACATCTTCGCGATCGGCGCGCGCCCGATCGCGGTGCTCGACTCCTTGCGCTTCGGCGAGGTCGGCGGTGGTGAACCTGACACCGGAGCAGGCCGCGAGTCTCCGCACAACGCAACCCGCGCGGCGGAGCCCCCCCGGGGCGGAGCCTCATCAAAAAAATCCGCCCGCGGGCGCTACCTGCTCGACGGGGCCGTGCGGGGCATTGGTCACTACGGCAACTCGATCGGCGTGCCCACCGTCGGCGGCGAGGTCTACTTCGAGGGGCCCTACGAGCAGTCCTGTCTGGTCAACGCGATGGCGCTCGGCCTCTGCGCTCGCGAGCGGCTCGTGCGCTCCGCCGCGGCCGGCGTCGGCAACGTGGTCGTGCTGTTCGGCGCCTCCACCGGGCGCGACGGGATCGGGGGGGCCTCGGTGCTCGCCTCCGCCGAGCACGGCGAGGGCGACGAGGACCGGCGCCCCACCGTGCAGGTCGGCGATCCGTTCGAGGAGAAGAAGCTGCTGGAGTGCTCCCTGGAGCTGCTGGAGCGGGGCCTGCTGGTCTCCCTGCAGGACCTCGGCGCCGCGGGGTTGACCTCCGCTGCCGCGGAGATGGCCTCCAAGGGGGACGTGGGGCTCGACCTCGACGTGGCGCAGGTGCCCCTGCGCGAGCTGGGGATGGAGCCCTTCGAGATCATGGTCTCGGAGTCCCAGGAGCGGATGCTGTGTGTGGTCGCGCCCGCGGACGTGCCGGCAGTCCTGGACCTGTGCGCGAAGTGGGAGGTGAGCGGCACCTCGATCGGGGCTGTCACGGGCACGCGCCGCCTGCGGGTGTTCGACGGCGAGCGGCTCGTCGGAGACATGCCGGTGCGCGCACTGGTGGACGACTGCCCGCTGTACGACCTGCGCCCGGCCCGGCCGGCGGCCCCGCTCTATGCCCCGCCGGCGGCCACGCTCGCGCCGGGCGCCTCGCCCCGCGAGACGCTGCTCGCGCTGCTGCGCTCCCCGAACCTCGCCTCGCGCCGGCCGCTGTTCGAGCAGTACGACGCGGTGGTGCAGTCCCGTACGGTGCGCCGCCCCGAGCAGGCCGACGCCGCGGTGCTGCGCCTCCCCGACGGGAGCGCCCTCGCGGTCAGCATCGACTGCAACGGGCGCCGCGTCGCCGCCGACCCCTACACCGGCACGGTCGAGGCGGCGCTCGAGTGCGCGGCCAACCTCGCGTGCGTGGGAGCGGAGCCGCTGGGAACCACGAACAACCTCAACTTCGGCAACCCCGAGAAGCCGCACATCGCCTGGCAGCTGACCGAATCGGTGCGCGGCCTCGGCGACGCCTGCCGGGCCCTTGAGGCCCCGATCGTGGGAGGCAACGTCTCCCTCTACAACGAGGGCCCCGCCGGCCCGATCTACCCCACGCCCGTGGTCGGCATGGTCGGGCGCCTACCCGACGCCGCGCGCGCGGGGCGCCTGGGATTCGCGCGCGCGGGCGACACGGTCGCGCTGGTCGGGCCGTTCGTGCCCTCGCTCGCCGCGAGCGAGCTCGCCAAGCTGCGCGGCGAGCCGCTGCCCGACGGGCTGCCCTCCGTCGACGTCGGCGCCGTTCGCGCCGCGCACTTCGCCGTCCGCGGCGCCGTGCGTGTCGGCGGGCTCTCCTCCGCACACGACCTCGCCGAGGGGGGGCTCGCCGTCGCGCTCGCCGAGTGCTGCCTGGGCGGCGGGCTGGGCGCCGAGGTCGCGCTGCCGGCGGACTGGGTCGCGGCCGTGGGCGGCGGACCCGTGGACCGCGCTCTTCGGCGAGGGCCCCGGTGGGTTTCTTGTCTAGTGGCACCGAGAGCGGAGTGCGCGCGCTCGGGCGGCGCACGCCGGTCTGGGTCCTCGGGACCGTCGGTGCGGGTGCGCTGAGCGTCACGCTCGCCGGAGAGACCCTGAGCGCAACGCTTGACGAGCTGGCCGACGCCCACGGGGCGCTGGCGGAGCTGTTCGGGTGAGGACTGCTAGCTTGTGGGGGTGAGGCCCACGCCTGGCCGCGCCGTAGATCGCGATGGGCCGCGCGACGAGTGCGGCGTCTTCGGCATATACGCACCCGGGCACGAGGTCTCGCGACTCTCCTACTTCGCGCTCTACGCGCTCCAGCACCGCGGCCAGGAGTCGGCGGGCATCGCGGCGGCGGACCGCGGCGGGCAGATCGTCACGCGCCGCGAGCTCGGCCTCGTCAGCCAGGTGTTCTCCGAGAACGACCTGCGCACGCTGGCGGGCGATCTTGCGATCGGGCACGTGCGCTACTCCACGACCGGCTCCAACGCCTGGGAGAACTCGCAGCCGGTGCAGCGCTCCGAGGGCACCCACGGCTCGCACAGAGAGCTCGCGCTGGCGCACAACGGCAACCTCATCAACGCTGTGCAGCTGCACTCCGAGCTGCTCGCCCGTGGGGTCACGTTCAGCTCGACCTCCGACTCGGAGATCATCGCCGCCCTGATCGCCACCCACCCCGCGGAGCGCATCGAGGACGCAATCGCCGACGTGCTCCCGCGTCTGCGCGGCGCCTTCTCGATCGTGGCGATGACCAAGGACCGCGTGCTCGCCTTCCGCGACCCCCACGGCCTGCGCCCGCTGACGCTGGGGGTACTGGAGCCACTGAGCGGCGCCGGTGGAGACGACGACGTGGCGGAGCGCAGGAAGAACGGTGCGGTGCGGGCGCCCACGGGCGGCGGACAGGGCGGGCGCGACAAGCTCCGCTACTGCGTGGCCAGCGAGTCCTGCGCGTTCGACATCATCGGTGCGCAGCACCTGCGCGAGGTGCAGCCGGGCGAGCTGGTGAGTATCGGCGAGGACGGGGTCCAGAGCCGCCAGGTGGTGAGCGGCGCACGCCGTGCGTTCTGCGTGTTCGAGTACATCTACTTCGCCCGCCCGGACTCCCGCATGAACGGCCAGGCGCTCCAGGTCGCGCGTGGGCGCATGGGCGAGATCCTCTGGCACGAGGCGCCCGTCGAGGCCGACCTCGTGATCGCCGTGCCCGACTCCGGCAACCCCGCGGCCCGCGGCCTCGCGCGCGCGGCCGGCCTGCCCCAGGACGACGGCTTCGTCAAGAACCGCTACGTCGCCCGCACCTTTATCCAGCCCGGCCAGGAGCTGCGCAAGCACGGGCTGCGCCTGAAGTTCAACCCGCTCCCCGAGGTGATCGCCGGACGGCGACTGGTCGTCGTGGACGACTCGATCGTGCGAGGCAACACCACCCGCCAGATCGTGGCCATGCTCCGCGACGCCGGCGCGCGCGAGGTGCACCTGCGTATATCTGCGCCCCCCATCAAGCACCCCTGTCACTACGGCATCGACATGTCCACCCGCGAGGAGATGATCGCCCACGGTCGCACCACCGCCGAGGTGGCAGCCGAGCTCGGCTGCGACTCGCTGCACTACCTCTCGCTGGCCGGCGTCTACGAGGCCGTCGGCGCCGGGGCGGGTGGGCGCCAGTCCCACTGCGACGCCTGCTTCAGCGGCGAATACCCGCTCGACGGCACCGGCGAGGCGAACGGCAAGTACGCGCTGGAGGAGCCGGCGCCCGAGGGCCGGCAGCTCCTCGCTGTGCACGATTCATCCATCCGCTGAGCGCTGAGGCCTGCGAAGCGAGGACGGTCGACCCGCCGACGATCCCTATATCCTAAGTCCATGAATCACGCCAATTCCACGAATGACCGCGAGGCCCTGCTCAAGTACATGGGCAAACGCGTCACGAAGCTGACCAAGGGAATCTACGGAAGCAGAGACAGAGCCTTCTGCCACTTCGCTCTCCAGCTCCTCTACGAACTGGACGACGACGACGCGGAAGCGGCGTGCAGCTTCAGCGCCGCCGACAACGGCGGAATCGACGCGTTTTGGCAGGACGAGGATGGCGGTCGCGTCGTCATCGCCTTGGCCAGGTACAACGCCAAGGGCAACCTCCGAGTCGATCGCCGACCGGTTACGGAGATGACCTCGTTGTGGTCGTGGCTCAGCCAGCCGAGCAAGGGGTCGAGCAGGCTGCACTCGCAGTTGGCCCAGCCCGCCGCCGCGCTCGCACAGGCCCTCGAGGAAAACCCCAAGCTCCAGACCGAACTGCTCGCCGTCGTGGCGGGCACGCCCACACCCACGGCCACCAAGCAGGTCGATGAGTTCAACGCCGAGCACTCCGCGCTGGGCGTCGAGCTGCGACTCGTCGGAATCCCTGAGCTCACCGACGCCGACCTCACGCGACGCTCGATAGACGCGGGGCCGATCGCCAGCCCGATCACGCTGGAGCTGCGCCAATACTTCGAGGAGCCGCCGCAGCAGGACGGCGTCCCCACCCTGGTCGCGAGCATCAATGGACAGCAGCTCGCGACGATCGAGCAGCAGTACCGCTTTCAGCTATTTCAGCGCAACGTCCGCTATCAACTTTCCGGCAAGATCAACGAGAACATCGACCGCACCCTCAAGCGACCCGATGGCCGCCGCCACTTCTGGTACTACAACAATGGCATCTCGATCGTCTGCGACGAATACAAACTGGACCGCAAGAAGAAGACCGTCGAGGTGCACAACCTGCAGATAGTCAACGGCTGCCAGACCACGACCACCCTGAGCGCGAACGCCGCGAACCTCTCCGACCCATCCTCGGCCGCCGTCGTCCTGGTCCGCATCATCGCCTCCGACAGCGATGACTTGCAGCGCGACATCACGATCTACAACAACAGGCAGAACGCCGTCAAAGATCGCGACCTGCTCTCCAACGACCTCTGCCAGGGACGGCTGCAACGCGAGTTCGAAATGCTGCACCCGCCCTGGTTCTACGAGCGAAAGCGCGGCGGCTGGAAGGCCGAGATCGCCTCCAACACAAATCGCCGCGAGGTTTTCGGCAATCGCATCATCAACAACGAGAAGGCCGCGCAGGCGGCCCTCGCCTTCCACCATGACCCCGGCGATGCGCGCGCTCGTAAGCGCCTGCTGTTCGTCACGCGCAAAGATGACCCAGCGGGATTCTACGACCTCCTTTTCGACGAGTCGACGACACCTGAGTGGCTGCTCGTCCCATTCCTGGTGGACAAATTCGTCGCAGCACGCAAGAACGAGTACACGCGAAAGCTGCGCTCGGTCGAAGGGACGCCGATCAGTGACCGTTCAGTTGCGGAGAAGCTCGTGGCCCAGAGGTCTTGGATCAAGCTCGCAGACCAGGCGCTCGTTGGAGCGATCGCCTTCTACTGGCGCCGTCGCGTCAAGTTCTCTCAGGAGAACCTCGAAGCGCTGGCGGACCCCGACCTCCTTGATCGGAAGCTGCTCCCACCAAGCTATGCGCTCGCGGTGCGGGACCTCACCCCCTTCTTCGTCAACCGAACCCAGGAATACGCCAACCGCGAAGAAACGTTCGTCGCGGCGAACTTCCTGAAGGGCAACTGGTCCGAGATCCGAGCGCATCTAGTCAGCGAAGACGACTACCGCACGTCGATCGGGGAGGATCCCTTCGCCGGCTTGCCCGTGCTGGGAGAACGCTGATGCCCATCTCCCAGCGCGCCGTGCATCGGCGCTATCGCCAGCAACTTCCACGCTTCGAGCGGGCTCGCTACAACCTCGTCGGAGTCATCGAATCGGTGCTCGACGACCTTGGCGCGGTCAACAACATCCGCCCGGTCCCGCTGGTGGAGAGCTCGATCAAGGAATTCTCGACCTTTTGGGACAAGGCACAGCGCTTTGAGCAGGAACGGCGGGTGGCATGCACCGAGGACTGCTTCACCGAGATCCATGACCTTGCGCGGGCGCGCATCATCTGCCAGACCGTCGCCGACGCCGAGCGGATCGGGAGGCTGATGCTCGAACGAGACAACATCCTTTTCACGAACACCTGCATGGAGGTTCACGCTCCAACCCAGAGCACCCCCTCCTCGGGCTACCGCGCCATTCATCTCGACCTGGAGATAGACGCCCCCGTCGACGGCCGGCTTGTGGCGACCCCCTGCGAGCTGCAGGTCGTGACCGCGCTGCAGTACGCGTGGGGCCTGTACACCCACAAGGATTTCTACAAGGGCGAAGGGGTGCCGCCGCTTGTCGGCGAGCTGATGCGCGAGCTCAGCGACCTGCTGAACGTCGCCGACAAGTTCGCCGGGCACCTCATCAGAGAAGTGGAGTCTCAGGCGGCATAGTGAGCTGCCCGGGCAGCGCGACCGCGAACGACTGCGGCTCCTCGAGGAGCTGGTGTTCGATCAGCAGCTTCCTCAGCTCGGCCTGTGGCACGCCAACGCGCTGGGCGATGACCTCCAGCGAATACCCGGCGGCGAGCTCACTGGCCAGCAACTGACGCTCGCCGCGCTTGTGCGCGCGGTCCAGCTCGCTTTCGCCGTCCCCCTGGACCGCGGTCTGGAGGCTGATGTCGGTCACCAGCCGGGGCGGTGCATCGAACAGCCTCTCATCCAGCAGCGCGGTGTATGCGCCGTGGCGCGAAAGCCCGAATTCCAGGAGCGAGTCGACGTCTGTGCGCTGCGCCAGCTCAGCGGCCGTGACCGTGTCGGCTTGGAACTCGATCCCGAAGATCGTGAACGGAGGCGCCCCCAGCAATTTGTCCAGCTCTTCACGAAGGATGTCCTGCTCCGCGGACTCGAGCTCCCCGATCAGCAGCAGCGTCCCGCCCGCCCGGCAGACCGTGCCAGCATCGACGTCCACCCCGGTGCCGATCTCGGGCAAGCCGAGCACGACCACGCGTTCGACCCGCGCGGCGGGATGATCGTCGGGGCGCGCGTTCGCCAAGCGCTGCACGGCCCGTAACAGCTCCTTGCCGGCCTTCAGGAGGCGAAGTCGCATGATGAGCGCCGCCTCGTTGAGCTGATCGGCACGCGCGAGTCGACGCTGCTCGGCATCCGCCTCCCAATCCTTCTGGAACACCGGTAGAACCTGCTCTTGGAAAGTCGCCACGTTCCTGGGATTCAGCTCCATCCCAACTCCGCGGCGACCCATCGCGATCGCCTGCGCAACCACTGTCCCGATGCCGGCAAAGGGGTCCAGGACAACGTCACCCTTGTCGGTGGTGAGCTCGATGCAGTTGGCGACAAGCCCCTGGGGGAATGGACAGGCGTGACGTCCCACCGCCACGTGATCCCAATTGCCCTGCGTGTCGAGGTCGATCTCCCAGACGTTCGACGGGCGGCGGCCCAGCGGGTGGTAGCGCTCGGGCCAGCCCGCCAGCCATTGGGCCTGGGGCAGGTGACGCTCCGCGCATCGGAAGGGCCGATGCAGGAAGTCCGCGCTGCGCGTGAAGAACAGGACGTACTCCATCAGGTTGCGCAGCTTGCCCTGGCCGGAGTAGGGCAGCGTCTTGTCCTTCTTCCAGATGACTATCTCCTGCAGGCGCCAGCCCTTCTCCCGCGCGACCTGCGCCAGCTCGAATGGCAGCGGCATCAACTCGGCAAGCCCCGAGGAGACGTTGGTACGGTCACGGAAGGTGTCGGCGACAAGCCAGAGCACGCCGTCCTCGCGGCTGAGCTCGAACACCTGCCCGAGGACGCCGCCAACCGCGTCAAGATACTCCGGCTTGGACTGACCACAGCCGATCTCTCGAGGGTCGCCGTCAGCGTAGGTCTTGAGATCCCAATACGGCGGTGAGGTGATGGTGCAGCGAACCGATCCGGGCCGCAGTCCCAACGGACTCAGATCACTGGCATCGCCGACACAAAGCGGGTCTCTCATGGAGCTTCAACGCTACCAACCCGACCCCCGGAGCGCCCACACCGGGCGCGGGGCTCGCCAGCCCGGTTGCCGACGACCCTCCCGACTAGACTTCCGCCTCCAGGTGCCCGAGATCGTAGACATCACGCCCCACGTCTCGCTGCTCGCGAAGGTTGGACAATCCGGCCACTCGGTCTCCGACGCGGTCGCTGAGCTCGTCGACAACGCCATCGACGCCCGGATGGCCGACTCATCCGTTCGCGTAGACATCGAGGTCGACGTGGCAGCCCGGGCTCTGACCATCCGCGACGACGGCAGGGGCATGGCCAAGGCGGAGCTGAGCCGTGCCCTTGTGCTGGCGGAGTCCAACAAGTCGGGCGATGCCATCGGGCGATTCGGCCTCGGCCTGAAGACCGCCTGCACCAGTCTCGGGCGGCACTTCGAAATCGAGTCGGTCGCCAGCGGCGGCCATTATGCGCACATCGCCGAGTACGACGCCGACGCATTCCTGGCAAGTGGCCGCTGGGAGCTGCCGGTCAGCCGTCGCCGCAGGCAGTGGCCGAACGGCACCGTGATCAGAGTCGACAGCGATCGCCTCTATCCCGCGCTGCTGGCCAGCCTGAGCCGTAACCTTGGCTGGAGCTTCCGCCATTTCCTTCTGGACAAGCTGCTGGTGCTCACCATCAACGAGCAGCCCGTGCCAGCGGGCGAGTACGACGTCGATCCGACGAGCGTCATGCCGATCGAGGGCGTCGTAGCGGGCCGCCTGGTGCGAGGTTGGGTCGGGCTGCTCAAGCAGTCCTCCCAACGTGGCTGGTACGGCTTCGCGCTGATTCGCCATCGGCGCGTCGTGCGCCGCCACGAGAAGCTGGGCTTTCGAGCGCACCCGCAGACGGCGCGTGTGGTCGGCGAGCTGCACCTCGACGACTTCGATACGAACAATCTCAAGACCGACTACATCCGTGAGACCGAGGAGTGGCGGGAGCTCGAGGCGTGGGTGAGCCAGGCGATCGAGCCTGTGGTCGGCGCCTCCCGCGAACTTGCCCATGCCGGCATGTTCGACCTCCGGATCAAGACGCGCATCGCCGCCCAACGCGCAGACATCGACGACGAGGATCTGCATCTTCCGGACGGCCTGCTCGCACAGCAGCTGGGTCAGAGCAAGCCGATCGCAGTGGTCGTCGGAACCCTGCATCTCGAGCACGTTTACGTCGAGGGTCGAGCGGAGGATCCCTACGTCACGGTCGAGGACGTCACCCGTCAGGCCGAGGCAGATATCGTCCTGGTCCGGACCAACCTTGGACATCCCGCAGCAGGCCAGGTCGCCGATCGCTCGGGCTGGGCGTGCCACAACATCGCCGAGGCAGCTGCGATGCGGATGGCGCGTGAGGTCGACCTCCTGGAGCTCAAGAGCGTGATCCTCGGGAAGCTGCTCGCCGAACGCCCACTTCGAAGAGCACTGGCGCAAGCGGTCCGTGACATGGCAAAGACGCCCGCCCCATCAGGGCTGCTGGCCTGACCGGGGCCGCGAGAACCCAGGCCCGGCCAATGGATGAGCCTCTGCCTATCGCGGTGCTGGTGTCCGGGACGGGCACCAACCTGCAGGCGCTGCTCGACACCGTGCACGGACGCGAGGCCGAGGTGGTGGCGGTGGCCTCCAACGTGTCCGGGGCGCCTGCCTTAGAGCGCGCCGAAGAGCGCGGAGTGCCCACGGGGGTGTTCTCCCGCGCGGACCACTCGGATCGCAGCACGCGCGATCGGGCGATGGCCGACTGGCTCGCCGAGCGTGGCACGCAGTTGGTGGTGCTCGCCGGCTACATGGAGCTCATCGGCGCGCCGTTCCTCGAACGCTTCCCCGAGGCGGTCATCAACGTCCACCCCTCGCTGCTTCCGGCCTTCCCGGGGCTGCACGCGGTCGAGCAGGCGCTCGCCTACGGGGTCAAGGTCTTCGGGGTGACCGTGCACTTCGTCGACGCCGGCGTGGACTCCGGTCCGGTGATCCTCCAAGGCACCCGCGAGCTGCCCGACGCGCGCGATCCCGATGAGGTGCTCGCTGCCCTGCGCCCGCTCGAGCACGCACTGCTGCCGGAGGCGGTGCGGCTGTTCGCGCGCGGGTCGCTGAGCTTCGACCCCGCCAACCCGCGTCGGGTCGTGGTCGAGGGATAGCGTCAGGTCGTGGTCGCAGATAGTCTCTGAGGGGATGGCCTCTGAGACGACGCCGACCACGGGCCTGGAGCGCACCGCCCCCGGCGAGGTGCGCCTGCGCCGGGCGCTGCTGTCGGTGTCCGACAAGACCGGAGTCGTGGACTTCGCTCGCGGCCTCGCCGAGCTGGGCGTGAAGATCGTCTCGACCGGAGGCACGGCTCGGGAGCTGTCGGGCGCGGGGGTCGCGGTGCGCGCGATCGAGGACTTCACCGGCTTCCCCGAGATGATGGACGGGCGCGTGAAGACGCTCCACCCGCGCCTCTACGCGGGGCTGCTCGCGCTGCGCGACAGTGAGGAGCACCTGCACGCCGCCGCCGAGCACGGGATCGAGCCGGTGGACCTCGTGTGCGTGAACCTCTACCCGTTCGAGCAGACGGTCGCCCGCGGCGACGCCACGGCCGCAGAGATCGTCGAGAACATCGACATCGGCGGGCCCACCATGATCCGCGCCGCCGCCAAGAACTACCCGTTCGCCGCGGTCGTCGTGGACCCCGCCGACTACGAGGGCGTGCTAGACGAGCTGCGCGAGTCCGGGGGGCGCCTCTCGCTTCCTACACGCGAGCGGCTCGCCGCTGAAGCGTTTGCACTCACCGCTCGCTACGACGCCGCGATCTCAGCCTGGTTCGCCCGGCGCACCCACGAGGGCTTTCCGCCGCACTGGCGCGACGCCTACGAGAAGGTCTCCGACCTGCGTTACGGCGAGAACCCCCACCAGCGCGCCGCGTACTACGCGCGCGTGGGCTCCCCCACGCACCTGCTCGACGGGGTGCGCCAGCTACACGGCAAGGAGCTCTCGTTCAACAACCTGCTCGACCTCTCCTCCGCGCGCGAGTTGGTGGAGGAGTTCGAGCGACCCGCGTGCGCGATCGTCAAGCACAACAACCCCTGCGGGTGCGCGCTCGGTGAGACGGGTCAGGCCGCCTACGAGCGCGCCTTTGCCTGCGACCCCCAGAGCGCCTACGGGGGCGTGATCGCGGTCAACCGCCGGGTGGACCGCGCCTTCGCGCAGGCGCTGTCCAAGCAGTTCATCGAGGTGCTGCTCGCCCCCGGCTTCGATGGCGAGGCGCTGGAGGTCCTCACGGAGAAGAAGAACGTGCGCCTGCTGGAGCTCGCGCAGTGGCCGCCACAGTTGCGTGAGGCCGAAGGCAAGCCCGTGCTCGGCGGCCAGCTCGTGCAGACTCGCGACGTCGTGCACGAGGGGCGCGAGCAGATGCGCGTGCTTACCGCAACCGCCCCCACCGAGGTGCAGTGGGAGGACCTGCTGTTCGCGTGGACGGTCTGCCGCCACGTGCGCTCCAACGCGATCGTGCTCGCCGCCGGGGAAGCGACTGTCGGCATCGGTGCCGGGCAGATGAGCCGCGTCGACGCCGTGCGCATCGCCGTCGAGAAGGCCCAGGCCGCCCAGCCGGAGCTGCTTGTGGGCGCGGCGCTCGCCTCCGACGCCTTCTTCCCCTTCGCCGACGGCCCTCAGCTCGCGATCGACGCCGGCGTGAGCGCCGTCATCCAGCCCGGCGGCTCCGTGCGCGACGAGGAAGTCGTCGCCGCCGCCGACGCCGCTGGCATCGCGATGGTGGCGACTGGCATTCGCCACTTTCGCCACTAGACTATTCGCGATATATCGTGCTACTATCGTGATGTTCAACGATAGGAGCAGATATGCACACCCATGCGATCGACCCAACAACCGAAGGTCCCTGCTGCAACCGCGGCGAGGGCTACGACCTGCGCACCGTCTGGCGCGCCATGACCGCGTATATAGAGGGCGAGCCAAGGGGTGGTGGCCACCGCCGCCACCGAGGCCCCGGTGGACCGGGACCGCGCGGCGGCCCTGGCGGCTTCCCGTTCGGCGGCTTCGGCCCCGGGGGTCCCTGGCGCGGCGGCGGGCGCAAGGCGCGGCGCGGGGACATCCGCACCGCCGCCCTGCTGCTGCTCGCCGAGGAGCCGCGCAACGGCTACCAGATCATGCAGGAGGTGGAGGAGCGCAGCGACGGCGCCTGGCGCCCGAGCCCCGGCTCCGTCTACCCCGCCCTGCAGCAGCTCGAGGACGAGGGTCTCGTGCGCTCCGAGGAGATCGACGGACGCAAGGCCTTCCAGCTCACCGACGCCGGCCGCGCTCTTCTCGCGGAGCGCGACCCCGACCGTCCCGCCCCGTGGGAGGAGATGAGCGGCGGCTTCAGCCCCCCCGTCGTCGAGCTCGGCAAGATCATGCGCGAGGTCGCCGTCGCCTTCACGCAGGTAATGCACGGCAGCGACGCCCAGCTCGCGGAGGCCCGCAAGGTGCTCGTCAACGCCCGGCGCGAGCTCTACCGGATCCTCGCGGAGGGGGCAGATCCAGAGAGCTCTTGAGGTCCGCGCTACGGTGGCCACTGTGAACCCCGAAGTCGCTCCCGCCGTCTCGGTCAAAGGCCTCGCCAAGCGCTACGGCGAGATCGAGGCCGTGCGGGAGATCGACTTCGAGGTCGCCCGCTCCGAAGTCTTCGGGTTCCTCGGGCCCAACGGCGCGGGCAAGTCCACCACGATCAACATGCTCTGCACGCTCGTCAAACCCACCGGCGGCTCCGCGCTGGTGGCCGGGCACAACATCGTCTCCGAACGCGACGCCGTGCGGCGCAACATCGGGCTCGTCTTCCAGGACACCACCCTCGACGGCTACCTCACGGCCGAGGAGAACCTCCGCCTGCACGCCGAGCTCTACGGGGTGCCCCGCGAGACCGTCGCCCCGCGGATGCAGCAGGTGATGGAGATGGTCGGGCTGTGGGAGCGCCGCGGCAGCATCGTCGGCACTTTCTCCGGCGGCATGAAGCGGCGCCTGGAGATCGCCCGCGGCCTGCTGCACTCCCCCCGCGTGCTGTTCCTCGACGAGCCCACCGTCGGCCTGGACCCCCAGACGCGCAGCTCGATCTGGAGCTACATCGCAGAGCTCAAGCAGCGCGAGGACATCACGATCTTCCTCACCACCCACTACATGGACGAGGCCGAGTACTGCGACCGCATCGCGATCATGGACCAGGGGCGGATCATCGTGCTCGACACCCCCGAAGCGCTGAAGGCCAGTGTCGGCAAGGACCGCGTGCAGATCTCCACGCCCGACGACCCCGCCGCGATCGCCGCGCTGCACGAGCGCTTCGCCATCGACGCCACGGTGGCCGAGGGCGCCGTCACCTTCGGCGTCCCCGACGGCGAGCAGTTCGTGCCGCGCCTGTTCGCCGAGCTCGGACAGCCGATCCGCTCGGTCTCCGTCTCCCGGCCCTCGCTCGACGACGTCTTCATGTCCTACACCGGCACCACGATCCGCGACGCCGAGGCCACCTCCACCGACAACATGCGCAACGTCGCGCGCATGATGGCCCGCTGATGGGATTTCTCGTGTCACCGCGTTGGAGGCGCGATGAGCTGCGCCGCGACTCGCTTGGATCACCGCGGCTTGTGTGGCTTGCCGGCCAAGGTGGACGGCGCCTACGCGCCAGCCGAGTTACGGAGTCGTTGACGAGCGCGGCGCTACAAAGGCCGCGGCAGACGAAGGAGCACCTGTGAGCGCTACCGAGACACCTTCCGCCACGACGCCGCGCCAACTCACCAGGTCGCTGGCGTGCGCGTCCCCACGCGCTGCCTCGCCGGCGAGCTGCGCGCGATCCGCGTGGTCTGGCAGCGCGAGCTGATCCGCTTCTCGCGCGACCGCCTGCGGATCGTTACCTCGCTCGTGCAGCCCTTCCTGTTCCTGTTCGTGCTCGGCACCGGGCTCTCCTCGCTCGTCTCCGCGAGCACCCACGGGATCAACTTCAAAACCTTCATCTACCCCGGCGTGCTCTGCATGGCAGTCATGTTCACCGCGATGTTCTCCGCCGCCTCGATCGTGTGGGACCGCGAGTTCGGCTTCCTGCGCGAGATGATGGTCGCGCCGGTGCGGCGCTCCTCGATCGTGCTCGGCAAGTGCTTCGGCGGCGCCACCGTCGCCGCCTTCCAGGGCGTGATCGTGATCGCGATCGCCGGCCTCGTCGAAGTCCCCTACTCGCTCAGCCTGATCGCCGAGCTGTTCGCGCTCACGCTGCTGCTCGCGTTCGCGATCACCGCCTTCGGCATGATGGCCGCCGCGCGCATCACCCAGATGCAGTCCTTCATGGCGCTGATGCAGATGGCGATCATGCCCATGTTCTTCATCTCCGGCGCGATGTTCTCCGTGGCCAACCTGCCGCAGTGGCTGGCGATCCTCAACCGCCTCGACCCCCTCACCTACGCCGTCGACCCGATGCGCCGCGCGATCTTCGCCCACCTCGACATCCCCGCAGCCGCCCGCCACGCGCTCGCCCCCGGCGTCACGTGGTTCGGCTGGCACGTCCCCTCGATCGTCGAGGCCGGCGTGATCGCCGTGCTCGGGCTCGTCATGCTGTTCGTCGCCATCTGGGAGTTCAGCAGAGCCGAGTGACTCAAGCTGCGCGTGGCCGGTACGCCGGTGGCTACGGTGTAGGAATGCGTATCCGAGTGGCGCGGCCCGACCATCCCGAGGTCTCCGAGGTGATCGCCTCCGATCACTGCGTGCTGCGCTTTCGCAAGCGCAACAAGATCCGCACACCCGGTCTCGACGCGGTCGGGGAGGCGCTGCAGCAGGCATTCGAAGACGCCGACCTCACGCGCTGGGCGCCCACCTGGGTTGACACCGACAGGCGCACGCAAATGTGGGCGCTGGTCGACGACCTCGCGTTTCCACTGACTCCCGCCGGAGAGCCCGGCAGCTGGGTGGCGACCACCTGCCTGGTACGGCCGCAGACTTAAGCGCCGGTCAGGCTCTCCGCGCAGCCGCGGGATAGGCTCCACCGGTGGCCGACCCCGACCTCCACAGCGCCTACCGCCAGGCCGGTGTCGACTACGCCGTGCTCGACGCCTCCAAGCGCCGGGCCCTGGAGGAGGCGCTCGCCACCTCCCACTGGCTCGCCGCCGCGGGCGCTCGCGCGCTCGACGCGTCGCGCGGGGAGCCCGCGTTCGTGCTGCGCTTCGCGGGCACCACCCTCGCGTTCGTGCTCGAGACCCTCGGCACCAAGTCCGTGCTCGCCCGCGAATACCACGAGCTCGCCGGCGTCAACCGCTTTGACCACGTCGCCTACGACGCGGTCGCCGCCGTCCTCAACGACCTCGTCTGCGTCGGGGCACTGCCGCTCGTCCTGAACGCCTACTTCGCGACCGGCTCGAGCGCGTGGTACGAGCGCGCCGAGCGCGCCGACGCGCTGCTCACCGGGTGGCGGCGCGCCTGCGACGACGCGCACTGCGCGTGGGGGGGCGGGGAGTCGCCCTCGCTCACCGACCTGCTCGCGCCCGAGGACATCGAGCTCGCCGGCTCCGCGCTCGGCTTCGTGCCGCCCCCCGGCGAGCCGCTGCTCGGCGAGGAGCTTGCGCCCGGGGATGAGATCGTGCTCGTCTCCTCCTCCGGTCTGCACGCCAACGGCGCTTCGCTCGCACGGCGGGTCGCCGCGGGGCTCCCGGAGGGGCTCCTGACCGAGCTGCCCGACGGCGAGCGCTTCGGCGAGGCGCTGCTCGCCCCCAGTCTGCTCTACGTCGAGCTCGTCCGCCGGCTGCTCGGGGACGCGCAGGTGCGGCTCACCTACCTCTCGCACATCACCGGGCACGGGCTGCTCAAGCTGATGCGTCCCCGCCGCGAGCTCACCTACCGCATCCGCGCGCTGCCCCCCGTGCCGCCCGTGCTCGCGTTCCTCGCCGCGCACGCCGGCCTGGACCCCGCCGCCGCCCACTCGACGCTGAACATGGGCGCCGGCTTCGCCGTCTACTGCCGCCCAGGCGACGGCCCCCGCGTGGTCACGCACGCCCGCGAGCTGCACCTCGACGCGCTGCTCGCGGGCGCCGTCGAGGAGGGCCCGCGCCAGGTCATCCTTGAGCCGCTCGGCGTCACCTTCGCCGGTACTCAGCTCGCGCTCTCCCCCGAGCGCACCCGCTGAACCCGTTCGCTCTCGCTCAGCGCCTCCACGAAGATCTCGATCCCGCGAACTAGCAGCGCGCGGGTGATCACCAGCGGCGGCAGGAAGCGCGCCACGTTGGCGTAGTGGCCGCCGAGCTCGATGATCAGCCCCTTTTCGCTGCACCGGCGGCGTACCGCGTCCGCGAGCTCGGGCCACGGCTCGCGGCTCTCGCGGTCGCGCACCAGCTCCACCCCAATCATTAGCCCGCGCCCGCGCACCTCCCCGACCGCGGCCAGCTCCTCCGTCTCCGTCGCCTCGCGCAGCAGTCCCAGCGCGAGCTCGCCCAGCTCGCGTGCGTGCCCCGGGAGGTCGAGCTCGCGCATCACCTCGATCGCCGCCGCGCCCGCCGCCATCCCGACCTGGTGCCCGCGGAAGGTCCCGATGTGCGCTCCCGGCTCCCACGTGTCCAGCGACTCGTCGTACGCGATCGCCGACAGCGGGTACCCGATCCCCCCGATCGCCTTGGATAGCACCACCACGTCGGGGGTGACCCCGTCGTGTTCGCACGCGAACGCCGTGCCCGTCCTGCCGAACCCCGTCTGGATCTCGTCCACGATCAGCGGAACCTCGTGGCGACTGGTGATCTCGCGCACCTCCGCCAGCCACCCCGCCGGCGGGACGACCGTCCCGCCCTCCCCCTGCACCGCCTCCACGATCACCCCCGCGGGCTTCGGCACGCCGCTGTAGGGGTCCTCCAGGGCGCTCTCCAGGAGCTTCGCGCACGCCGTCCCGCAGGACTGCGGTCGCAGGCCCAGCGGGCAGCGGTAGCAGTAGGGGTAGGGCGTGAAGTGCACCGGGGTGTCCACCGGCCCCCCGCAGCCGGTGTCGCTCGTGACCGACAGCGCGTCCGCGGTCATCCCGTGGTAGGAGCCCTGGAAGGCCACCACTGCGCGGCGGCCCGTGTGGGCGCGCACGAGCTTCAGCGCCGCCTCCACCGCGTCCGAGCCAGTCGGCCCGCCGAAGTGTACGCGCGCCGTGCGCGCCAGCGCCCCCGGCAGCATCTGCTTGAGGCGGCGCATCAGCGCCAGCTTCGGAGCCGTCGGGAAGTCCAGCGCGTGCACCAGTCGCTCCTGCTGCTCGCTCGCCGCGCGCGCCACCGCGGGGTGGCCGTGGCCCACGTTGAGCGTGCCCGCGCCGGCGAAGAAGTCGACGTACGTGTTGCCGTCCACGTCGCGCAGCGTCGCCCCCCGCCCCGCCTCGAAGGCCACCGGGACGGCGCGCGGGTAGGAGCGCGCGCGACTCTCCAACGCCGCCTGTTCGGCCAGCATCTGCTGCGAGCGCGGCCCCGGCACGGGGCCTCTGATCGCGGGCGCCGGGGAGAAGTGCAGCTCCGCGAGGGGCTCGCGCGGAGGGGCCGGCGTGAGCGCCTCTGGATGGGGCGGGGGCCGATCGCCACTGTCCCGCAGCCGGGGACCTAGCTCGGGCCGAGGGCGCACCAGGGCGTCACGCACCCCGTTGGCGCTCCGGCGGGCGTCCTGCCCCTCGGAGGCCGGTGTCCGCGCGCCCGCGCTCACCGTGCGCCCCACCCCGCCACCGCCGCCTGCCCCAGCGCCACCCCGCCGTCGTTGGCGGGCACGAGACGGTGCGAGTACACCCGAAAGCCCGCCCTCTCCAGCACGCTGTGGCAACCGCGCAGCAGCAGCTCGTTCTGGAAGACACCCCCGCTCAGCGCCACCCGCTCGAGGCCCGTCCGCGCGCGGATCGCCTCGCACGTGCTCCCCACGATGTCGACCACCGTGCTGTGAAAGCGCCCGCTCAGCTCCGCCGCGGTCACACCCCGGCGCTGGGACTCGCGCACGAGCTCGCGCACCGCCGGCGAGGGGTCGATCCGCCACGGCCACCCCTCCGCGACGGACAGCGCCCACGGCAGCGGCCCGCTCGCGGCGCCGGGCGTGACCAACTGCTCGAGCTCGATCGCCGCCTGCGCTTCGTAGCGCCAGTGCTCGCGCACCCCGAGCAGCGCCGCGACCCCGTCGAACAACCGCCCCACGCTCGAGGTGAGCGGCGAGCGTAGCCCCGTTCGAAGCATCCGGGCGAGCACTCGCCGCTCCTCTGCGCCACGGGCGCTTACGACCGGCACGTCCAACTCCGTGAACGACTCCCCGTACGCCTCCCACAGCAGCGACCACGCCACCCGCCACGGCTCCTCCACCGCCCTGTCCCCGCCGGGCAGTCGGAAGTACGCGAGGTGAGCCGCGCGCTGGAAGCCCGCGTAGTCGCCCACGAGAAACTCACCCCCCCACACGTTGCCGTCGGTCCCGTACCCCGTGCCGTCGAACACCACCCCCACCACCGGCTCGTCAAGGCCGTGCTCGCACATGCACGCCGCCATGTGCGCGTGGTGGTGCTGGACCGCCACGGTCGGCAGCCCCTGGCCGAGCGCGTACCGCGTGCTCAGGTAGCCGGGGTGCAGGTCGTGGGCGATCGCCTCCGGCCTCACCTCCAACAGCTTCGACAAGTGCTCGATCGCGTGCTCGAACGAGCGCCTCGTCGCCTCGTTCTTGAGGTCCCCGACGTGGTGGCTGAGGAACAGCTCGCTTCCACGCGTCAGGCACACCGTGCTCTTCAGCTCTGGACCCACTGCCAGCAGCGGGGGCAGCTCGAACGGCGCTTTCACCGGCTCGGGGGTGTAGCCGCGCGCTCGGCGGATCGGAGTCGTCTCGCTGCGGGCAGAGACCGCCTCGCTGCCGGCGCCGTGGTGGACAGGGGACGTACCGGATGGGGACGAGGACGGAAGGGGATCCAAGGCGACGCAGCGCACGATCGAGTCGTCCACGCGCGTGTAGATCTCGCGCTCGCCTACGAGGAACGCGTCCGCGATCCCGGCGAGACGCTCGAGCGCATCCTCGTCGCGGAACGCGATCGGCTCGTCGGAGACGTTGCCGCTCGTCGCCACCAGCGCGTCGAAGCCACTCTCGAACAGGAGCTGGTGCACGGGCGTGTACGCGAGCATCGCCCCGTAGCTGCGGTTGCCCGGGGCGATCCCCGCGGCGAGCGGCCGGCCCTCGGCCCGCTTGCGCACGAGCACGATCGGGCGCCGCGAGCTGCTCAGGAGCTCGGCTTCCCGCTCCCCCACCTGCGCGTAGCCGCGCACGGCCTGGAGCGTCGGAGACATCACGGCGAACGGCTTCTCCTCGCGGCGCTTGCGCCGGCGCAGCCTCGCCACCGCCTCCTCGTTGCGGGCGTCGACCACCAGGTGGTAGCCACCCAGACCCTTGACCGCGACGATCGCCCCATCGCGCAGCAGCTCGACGGTCGCTTCGATCGGGTCTGGTGAGCCGCGGACGCAGAGGGCGCCAGCTCGCGGGGTAGGCCCTCCCCCGCGCGCACCAGGGCCACCCGCGGGCCGCACTCCCAACACGCGGTCGGCTGCGCGTGGAAGCGCCGGTCGCGAACGTCGTGGTACTCCCGCTCGCAGCGCTCGCACATCTGAAAGGACGCCATCGTGGTCAGCGCCCGGTCGTAGGGGACGCCGCGCACGATCGAGTACCGGGGGCCGCAGTTGGTGCAGTTGATGTACGGGTACCGGTACCGGCGGTCCGCCGGGTCGAACAGCTCCCGCAGGCACTCCTCGCACACGCAGCTGTCCGGCGAGACGAGCGTGCTCGCCTGTGCGGAGCGCTCGCTCACGTGGATCTCGAAGCTCTCCACGAGCCGCTCCTCGTAGCGCTGTTCGATCAGCGCGACTGACTCGATCCGCGCGAGCGCCGGTGCGCCGGTGCGGACCTCCACGATGAACTCCTCCAGCGCGCCGGGCGGGCCCTGGACCTCGAGCACCACGCCCTCGGAGTCGTTGCGTACCCAGCCCCCCACCGCGTGGCGCTCTGCGGTGCGGAACACGAACGGGCGGAAGCCCACTCCCTGGACGATCCCGCGGATCTGGTAGCGGCGCGTCTCGAGCGCGGTGCGCCCCTCCCGCGTCGCGGGAGGGGGTGGGCCCTGTTCAGCGGACGGGCGCTCCGCGGCAGGTCGGTTGGAATTGGGCGGCATGGCTGTCCTCCATCGCTGCGCCCTCAGCACAACCTCGGCAGCTCTGCGCCGTAGAGCAGCTCGACGACCGCCTCGGCGCCGTCGGCGCGCACCATCGCCACCGCGCTGCCCCCCGACTCCCGCACGCCGCCGACGATCTGCGCGGCGCGTCCGTAGGGGTGCCAGCGCACGAGCTCGAGGATCTCCGCGGCGACGTCTGCTGCGACGACCATGCAGATGTTGCCCTCGTTGGCGAGGTACAGCGGGTTGAGCCCCAGCATGTCCGCTGCCATCGCAGTCTCGCGCTGGATCGGCAGGCGGCGCTCCTCGATCCGGATCGAGACCCCCGCGCCGTCGGCGAGCTCGTTGAGCACCGTTCCCAGGCCCCCGCGGGTG
Organism: uncultured Solirubrobacterales bacterium; assembly: GCA_963831945.1. GTDB lineage: Bacteria > Actinomycetota > Thermoleophilia > Solirubrobacterales > Solirubrobacteraceae > Palsa-744. The sequence goes on from CAWHSC010000003.1 coordinate 1,969,983, forward strand.
ATGTCGCGCATGCAGTGCACGTGCGGGGCGTACTCCTCCAGCACGCTCCACACCAGGCCGTCCAGCGGCGCGCAGTCGGAGAGCACGCGCTCCTCGAAGCCGAGGCCCTCGCGGATCGAGAGGATGTGGACGCTGTGGTTGCCGAGCCAACCGGTGACGATCACCGCGTCCCCCGGGCCGACCCTGCTCACCCCCAGCTCCACCTCGCGCTCGAACACCCCGACGCCGGCGGTGTTGATGAAGAGCTTGTCCACCTCCCCGGCCCGCACGACCTTGGTGTCGCCCGCCACGACCTCCACGCGCGCCGCGGTGGCGGCCTCCCGCACCGAGTCGAGCACCCGCTCGAGGTCGGCCAGCGGGAAGCCTTCCTCCAGCACCAGCGAGAGGGTCAGCCAGCGCGGGACCGCGCCGCTCACCGCGAGGTCGTTGACAGTGCCGCAGACCGCGAGCTTGCCGATGTCCCCGTTGCCGAAGAAGAGGGGGTCAACCACGAACGAGTCGGTCGTTACCGCGATGCGCCTGCAGTCGACCTCCAGCACCGCGGAGTCCTCCATCCGCCCGGAGTGCACCGCGCCGAGGCGCGGCGCGATCAGCTCCGCAATCAGCTCCTGGCTCATCCCGCCGCCGGTGCCGTGGTCGAGCTGGATCACGCCGCCGCTCATGGGATCGGGACCACGCTGAACTCGGGCAGGCTGCCCTGCGCGATCGCTGCCGCGAGCTCGGCCGTGGACATGATCGTGGCGCAGTAGGACCCGAGCCACTCCAGCGCCCGCGCCTGGTCCTCGGGGCGCGCGGAGACGACCGCGTCGGGCGGCACGATCACTTTGTAGCCGCGGAAGAACGCGTCCGCCGCGGTGGTCTGCACGCAGATCTGGGTCTGCATGCCGGTGATGATCACCGTGTCTACGTCCAGCTCCTGGAGACGGTCGTGCAGCTCGGTCTCGTAGAAGCCGGAGTCCTTGTTCTTCTCGACCACCACGTCGCCCTCGACAAGGAACTCCTCCACGATGCGTGCCCCCTCCGACCCTTTGGTGACGGGCAGCCACCCGTCGTAGCGCTCCGCGTGGGGGTCGTCCTCGAGGTTGATCAGCTGCAGGTGCACCACCGGCACTCCGAGCGTGCGCATCTCCGCGAGGAAGCGCTGCATCTGCGGCGTGAACGCTGCCACCGCCGCCCTGCGCTCGTCGTTCTTCTCGACGAGGTCGTACTGCAGATCGTTGGTCAGGACCGCACAGCGAGCCACCGCGTCTCCTCCCTCGCGTCGGCCAGACGGAACCGCCCCCCGCCCTGGCTCGTTGGAGCAGGCGTGGGGCGGCCGTCCGGAGTCTGGCAGGACATCAGGCAGTCATCAATCTATCTGATGCGTTTGGTCTCTCTGGATTTATAGGCTGGCATCCGGTAGCGTCGAGATCATGACCGCTCCCCGAGGCGACGCAACCGTCGCGCCATCCCATACGGGTGCAGGAGCTTCCACCTCCAGCGACCACGCGGTTTCCAGCCTCCCGGGCCCAGCGGAGACGAACGCCAGTAGCCCCGACGTGTTCCCCACTCGCGGCGCGGACTACGAACCGGGGCCGCTCGAGGCCCGCTGGCAGGCCGTTTGGAGGGAAACCCGGGCGTTCGCCGTGCCCCCTCCACAGGACGAGCGCGAGCCGGCGTACGTGTTCGCGGGCTGCCCCTTCACCTCAGGGGACGCCCACATGGGACACATTCGCAGCTACACGATCGCCGACGCCTACGCCCGCTTCCTGCGCGCTCGTGGCCGCGCGGTGCTGTTCTCGCTCGGCTTCGACTCCTTCGGTCTGCCCGCCGAGCTCGAGGCACTACGCCGCGGGATCTCCCCCCAGCAGTGGGTGGCCCGCTGCTGCGAGCGGATGCGCGGCCAGTTCGAAGCGCTCGGGTACTCCTGCGACTGGGAGCGCACGTTCGTCTCCTCCGAGCCCGAGCAGTACCGCTGGACGCAGTGGCTGTTCCTGGCGATGCTCGAGCGCGGCCTCGTCTACCTCCGCGAGGCACAGGTCAGCTGGTGCGACTCCTGCCAGACCGTGCTCGCGACCCTGCAGGCCGAGGACGGCACCTGCTGGCGTTGCCACTCGGAGGTGCGCTTCGTGCGCCTGCCCCAGTGGTTCATGCGGATCACCGCCTACGCGCAGGACAACGAGCGCGGCCTGGAGGCGCTGCCCGGCTGGGACAAGGCCGCGCAGGGCTCCCAGCGCGCGGTGCTCGGGCGCGTGGACGGCGTGGAGCTCGACGCCGCCACCTTCGACGGAGGCACCCTCACGGTCTTCACCCCCCACCCCGAGGCGATCGCGCAGGCGGCGTTCGTGGCGGTCTCCCCCGCCCACCCCGACGTGGACCGCTGGATCGCAGAGCCCGCCGTGGCCGAGCAGCTGGCGGGCATGCGCGAGGCGGGGTGGCGGCGCGAGGACCGCGAGGCCGAGCAGGTCCCGGTGGTGCAGACCGGCGCGCTGGCCACCGTCCCGGGCGTCGCGGGCATGCTGCCGATCGTGATCTCCCCGCTGGTGGACGCCCGCTTCGGCCCGACCGCCGCGCTCGGCATCCCCGAGCGCGACCCGACCGACGCCTCGATCGCCCAGCGGCTGCCCGCGCCGTCGGGGGCCGCGTGGAAGGCCACCCGAGCGTCCGCCACCCCGCGGCCGGCCGTGCGCTACCGCGCCCGCGACTTCGCGATCTCACGCCAGCGCGCGTGGGGGGCGCCGATCCCGCTGGTGCACTGCCCCGCCTGCGGGACGGTGCCCGTGCCCTACGAGGACCTGCCGGTGCGCCTCCCCGAGGACCTGCAGATCTCCGGCGACGGCGGCAACCCGCTCGCGGACCGCCCCGACTTCCTCGAGACCTCCTGCCCGCGCTGCGGCGGGGCGGCGAAGAGAGAGACGGACACGATCGACTGCCACGTGGACGGGATGTGGATGTGGATGCCGATCTGCGTGCCCCCCGAGGGCCGGGCCACGCAGATGTTCAGCCATCCCGAATACGCTCGCTGGCTGCCGGCCGAGCAGATCGTCTGGGGCGCGGACGCCGGCGGGTACATGTTCGACCAGCGCCTCATCGGCAAGGTCCTGCAGGACCTAGACCAGCTGCCCCCCCTGCCCGCCCGCGAGCCGTTCACCAAAGCGCTGATGCACCAGATGATCCGCCTGGAGGGGCGCAAGATGTCAAAGCACCTCGGCAACGTCGTCGACCCCAACGAGCTCGTGGCCACGGTGGGCGCCGACACGGTGCGCCTCGCGGTCCTCCACGCGGCCTCCCCTGGGCGCATCTTCAACTGGAACGAGCAGCCGGTGCGCTACTGCCAGATCTTCCTCAAGAAGCTCTTTGGGTACGCCGAGGGGCGCCTGCGGGAGTGGAGTCCGCAGCCCGACGGCGAGGCGCGGATCGACACCTCCGAGAAGCTGCGCCGCCGCCTGGCCAACTGGTGCGCGGTGGCGTGCGCGAAGGTCGCCGAGAACTTCGAGGGCCTGGAGATGCAGCGCGCCGCCCACAACACGATGCTGCTGCTAACCCGCATCCAGGACTTCGAGCAGCGGGCGCTCCGCCAGCGCGGCGGGGAGCTCGAGCAGGCCGACCGCGAGGCGATCGTCGCGGCGCTGCTGCTGCTCACGCAGATGCTCGCCCCGCTCACCCCGCACCTCGCGGAGGAGCTCTGGTCGCTGGCGGGTCACACCACGTCGGTGAGCACCGCGCCGTGGCCGGTGCAGGCCGCGCCCCTGCCGCAGACGGAGAAGGCGGTGCCCACCAGCGGATAGGTAACCCAGTTCACGCGCGTCCGTAGCTCAACGGGTCAATGGCGAAGCGAGTATCCGGTGAGGGAGGGGGCTGTGCGAGTCATTCAACCGGCGGCCTCGTTGCCAAGCCGGCGGCTCTACGCCGTTTTTTCTGCGGCCACGGTACCCACAACCGCCAGAGAAATCAAAGCCTAAGAGCAGCGGCCTTTGGAGCCGCAGATACGGGTTCGAGTCCCGTCGGACGCATCTCGCAACCGAAGGTTTGGCTTTGGGATCGTCCGCGTATGCCGTGTGGTCCCGTGGGTCTGGGTGCGCGAGGCGTCCTGCCTCGCGACCTCGGCGCGGGCGTCTGCGACCGCCGTTTGGACTCGCGCGTGGGCGGGTAACTATCGATCCGCCGGGGCCACTCCGCCCGGCAGGCGCGTCGCGCAAGCGCTCAGCTGGGGACGAAGTTCGAAGCGTTGGCAAGGAGAAGAGATGGCAGCGGCACCAACCGACCGGCGCCGGGCGCGGCGGGCGGAGCGGAACGGGGACGAGAGCGCGGAGGCGAGCCACGGCTCGCGCAACGGCGCCGCGCACGGCCGGGACGGGGTCGAGCAGGCGTTGCTCGAAGAGCTGCTCACGGCTCTGCGGGCGGCACGCGAGGGGGACTTTTCGGCGCGCCTGAGCACGCGCCGCCGCGGGCTGCTAGGCGAGATCGCAGCGGAGTTCAACGAACTGGCGGCGACCAACCAGCGCATGACCAAGGAGCTAGTGCGCGTGGGGCGCATCATCGGCCGCGAGGGTCGCATGACCGAGCGCGCCACGCTCGCGGGGTCCAGCGGTGCGTGGGCGACGAGCATCGACTCGGTCAACGCGTTGATCGACGACCTCGTGCGTCCGACCACCGAGGTCGCGCGCGTGATCGGCGCGGTCGCCGAGGGCGACCTCTCGCAGAAGATGGCGCTCAAGATCGAGGGACAGCCGGTAAAGGGGGAGTTCCTGCGAATCGGCACGACCGTTAACACGATGGTCGACCAGCTCTCCTCCTTCGCGGACGAGGTCACCCGCGTCGCACGCGAGGTCGGCACCGAGGGCAAGCTCGGCGGCCAGGCCAAGGTCAAGGGCGTCTCGGGGACGTGGAAGGACCTCACCGACTCGGTCAACTTCATGGCCTCCAACCTGACCGACCAGGTGCGCAACATCGCGCAGGTCACCACCGCCGTCGCCAAGGGCGACCTCACGCAGAAGATCACCGTGGACGTCAAGGGCGAGATCCTCGAGCTCAAGAACACGATCAACACGATGGTCGACCAGCTCTCCTCCTTCGCGGACGAGGTAACGCGCGTCGCACGCGAGGTCGGCACCGAGGGCAAGCTCGGCGGGCAGGCCGAGGTGCCGGGCGTCGCCGGGACGTGGAAGGACCTCACCGACTCGGTCAACTTCATGGCCTCCAACCTGACCGACCAGGTGCGCAACATCGCGCAGGTCACCACCGCCGTCGCCAAGGGCGACCTCACACAGAAGATCACCGTGGACGTCAAGGGCGAGATCCTCGAGCTCAAGAACACGATCAACACGATGGTCGACCAGCTCTCCTCCTTCGCGGACGAGGTAACGCGCGTCGCGCGCGAGGTCGGCACCGACGGCAAGCTCGGCGGGCAGGCCGAGGTCAAGGGCGTCTCGGGCACGTGGCGCGGGCTGACCGAGAGCGTGAACTTCATGGCCAACAACCTGACCGACCAGGTGCGCAACATCGCGCAGGTCACGACCGCCGTCGCGCAGGGCGACCTCTCGCAGAAGATCACAGTCGAGGCCAAGGGCGAGGTGGCGGCGCTGGCCGACACGATCAACACGATGGTCGACCAGCTGCGCTCGTTCGCCGCGGAGGTCACGCGCGTCGCGCGCGAGGTCGGCACCGAGGGCAAGCTCGGCGGGCAGGCCGAGGTGGAAGACGTGTCCGGCACGTGGCGCGACCTGACCGAGAACGTGAACCTGATGGCCTCCAACCTGACCGACCAGGTGCGCAACATCGCGCAGGTCGCCACGGCCGTCGCCAAGGGCGACCTCTCGCAGAAGATCACGGTCGAGGCCAAGGGCGAGGTGGCGGCGCTGGCCGACACGATCAACATGATGGTCGAGCAGCTGCGCTCGTTCGCCGCGGAGGTCACGCGCGTGGCGCGCGAGGTCGGCACCGAGGGCAAGCTCGGCGGGCAGGCCGAGGTGGAAGACGTGTCCGGCACGTGGCGGGGCCTGACCGAGAACGTGAACCTGATGGCCGCGAACCTGACCGACCAGGTGCGCAACATCGCGCAGGTGACGACCGCCGTCGCCAAGGGCGACCTCTCGCAGAAGATCACAGTCGACGCCAAGGGCGAGATCCTCGAGCTGAAGAACACGATCAACACGATGGTCGACCAGCTCTCCTCCTTCGCGGACGAGGTCACCCGCGTCGCACGCGAGGTCGGCACCGAGGGCAAGCTCGGCGGGCAGGCCGAGGTCGAGGGCGTCTCAGGTACGTGGCGGCGGCTGACCGAGAACGTCAATCAGCTCGCGGGCAACCTCACCACGCAGGTGCGCGCGATCGCAGAGGTCTCCACGGCGGTGACCCAGGGCGATCTGACCCGCTCGATCTCGGTCGAGGCGCAGGGCGAGGTGGCCGAGCTCAAGGACAACATCAACCAGATGATCGCCAACCTGCGCGACACCACCAACCGCAACGAGGAGCAGGACTGGCTGAAGACCAACCTCGCGCGGATCTCCGGTCTGATGCAGGGCCAGCGCGAGCTGCGCACCGTCACGCAGCTGATCATGTCCGAGCTGACGCCGACCGTCTCCGCGCAGCACGGCGCGTTCTTCCTGGCCGAGTCACCCGACGGCGAGGACTCCAAGACTCGCCTGCGGCTGATCGCGAGCTACGGCTACCAGCAGCGCAAGAGCGTTTCCAACACCTTCGAGCTGGGCGAGGGGCTCGTCGGCCAGGCGGCGGTCGAGCACAAGAGCATCCTGATCACCGAGGCGCCCGCCGGACTACATCCAGATCACCTCGGGCCTCGGCGAGGCGGCGCCGGTGAACATCATCGTGATGCCGATCCTGTTCGAGGAGCAGGTGCTCGGCGTGATCGAGCTGGCCTCGCTGAAACCGCACAGCGAGATCCACCGCACGTTCCTCGAGCAGCTGATGGAGACCCTCGGGGTGGTGCTCAACACGATCATGGCCAACATGCGCACCGAGGAGCTGCTCCAGCAGTCGCAGTCGCTCACCCAGGAGCTGCAGACTCAGTCCGAGGAGCTGCAGCGCCGCCAGGAGGAGCTCCAGCACCGCCAGGAGGAGCTCAAACGCTCGAATACCGAGCTCGAGCAGCAGGCGCAGTCGCTGAAGGCCTCCGAGGAGCTGCTGCAGTCTCAGCAGGAGAAGCTGCAGCGGGCCAACGAGGAGCTGCAGGAGAAGGCGGCGCTGCTGGAGGAGCGCAACCTCGACATCGAGACCAAGAACCGCGAGATCGAGCTCGCGCGGCTCGGCCTCGAGGAGAAGGCCGCGCAGCTCGCGCTGTCGCTCGCAGTACAAGTCGGAGTTCCTGGCCAACATGTCGCACGAGCTGCGCACGCCGCTCAACAGCCTGCTGATCCTCTCCAAGCTGCTGCTGGAGAACGAGCGCGGCAACCTCACCGAGAAGCAGCTGGAGTTCGCGCGCACGATCCACGCCGCCGGCACCGACCTGCTGCAGCTGATCAGCGACATCCTCGACCTCTCGAAGATCGAGGCCGGGCAAGATGGAGATCCTGCCCGACCTCGTCGAGTCTCGCCGACGTGCAGGCCTACGTTACGCGCACGTTCGATCCGATCGCCGCCGACAAAGGCCTGAGCTTCGAGATCGACGCCGACCCCGACGCTGCCCGCCACGATCCTCACCGACGAGCAGCGCCTGGAGCAGATCCTGCGCAACCTGCTCTCCAACGCCTTCAAGTTCACCGACGCCGGGCGGGGTCACGCTCAGCATCAAGCGGCTGTCCGGGCGAGCGCGTCGCCTTCGCGGTGACCGACACCGGGGTCGGCATCCCCCCGGACAAGCTGCAGGTGATCTTCGAGGCCTTCCAGCAGGCCGACGGCACGACCAGCCGCAAGTACGGCGGCACCGGCCTCGGGCTGTCGATCAGCCGCGAGCTGGCGCGGGCCCTCGGCGGCGAGATCAAGGTCTCGAGCACGGTCGGCGGCGGCGCCACCTTCACACTGATCCTGCCGATGACCTACTCGCGCCCGCTCGGCCCGTCGTTCGACGCGCCTGCCGAGGAGGAGAAGAAGCGAAGCGGACCAGCCCCGTCAAAGACCCCACTTGTGTCGGTGGGAGCGGCGGACGCTGCGGTGGCCCTCCACCGCCAGCCGGCGCGGCCTGCCGGTGCCCGCAGCGCGACCGGCCGGCAGGTCCAGAGCAGCAGCGCGCCGGGAAGGGCCGGCACGCCACGAAGGGCCGGCACACCCCGAAGGGGTCGCTCACTTCGCAGGGGCCACCCGTCTCTGAGGAGCCGCGGCGCCTCGGAGGGCGCTGCGAGGCAGGAAGGTCCTGCTCGTGGACGACGACGTGCGCAACCTGTTCGCGCTCGCGAGCCTGCTGGAGGACCGCGGCATGGAGGTCGTCTTCGGTGAGACCGGCCAAGGAGGCGCTGGCCGCGCTCGAGCGCCACCGGGACGTCGACATCGTGCTGATGGACATCATGATGCCGGAGATGGACGGGAACGAGACGATCGCCGCGATCCGCCAGACGCCGCCGCCTGCGTGAGCTGCCGATCATCGCGGTCACCGCGAAGGCGATGGAGGGCGATCGCGAGCGGAGCCTCGCGGCCGGCGCCTCCGACTACATCACCAAGCCGGTCGAGCCCGAGCGGCTGCTGTCCCTGATCGGGACGTGGCTGCGAGCCTGACAAGCGCGCAGGCAGGCCCGGAGGCGGAGCAGCCGCTCGCGATCGCGACGAGCACCGTCGCGGCCGGCACCGCAGCCAGAGCGCCGCGCGAGCATCCTGCTGGTCGACGACGACGAGGGTGGCCTGACGGCGCTGCACGCGGTGCTCGAGCCGCTTGGGCAGCGACTGGTCGCGGCGAGCTCGCGGCGAGGAGGCGCTGCGACGGCTGCTGCGCGAGGAGTTCGCGGTGATCCTGCTCGATGTGCGGATGCCGGGACTCGACGGGCTGGAGACCGCCCGCTACATCAACGCACGGGCGCGCACGCGCCACATCCCGATCATCTTCCTCACCGCCCACGCCCAGGACGTCGAGCAGGTCTTCCAGCGCATACGCCGCCGGGCGCAGTGGACTACGTCGTCAAGCCGTTCGACCCGGACGTGCTGCGCAGCAAGGTGGCGGTGTTCGTCGAGCTGCAGCGCGAGCGCGGCGAGCGCGTGCGCGAGGCGCGCGCGCGCGCCGAGGCCGAGGCGATCGCCAGCACGCTGCAGCGTCACCTGCTGCCGGATCGGCTGCCCGAGGTGCCGGCGCTGGCGATGGCCGCGCGCTACCGGCCCAGCGAGCGCGCCGCGCAGGTCGGCGGAGACTGGTACGACGCGATCGTGCTGCCCGGCGGTCGTGTCGGGCTGGTGATCGGCGACGTCGTCGGGCACGGCGTGCGCGCGGCGACGCTGATGGGCGAGTTGCGCGCGGCACTGCGCGCGTACGCGGTGACCGAGCCGGAGTGCCCGGGAGCGGTGCTCACGCTCCTGAACTCCCTCGTCGCACGCACGCACAGCGGGGAGATGGTGGCGACGCTGCTGTACATGGTGGTCGACGCCGACGGCGGCCGGGCCCGCTTCGCGAGCGCCGGTCACCTGCCACCGCTGCTGGCGAGCGCCGACGGCGGCACGCGCTTTCTCGAGCACACACCCGTGCCTCCGCTCGGCGTCGCCGAGCACACCAACTTCGAGAGTTGGGAGGCGGAGCTGAGCCCGGGGGCCACCGTGCTGCTGTACACCGACGGGCTCGTCGAGCGTCGCGGCGAGACGATCGACGTCGGCCTGCAGCGGCTGCGCGAGGCGCTCGGCAACGGGCCGGCGGAGCTCGAGGAGCTGTGCTCGCACATTCTCGCCCGCGCCCCCGGCGGCACGGGACGTCCAGGACGACGCGGCGTTGCTGGCCGCACGACTGCGCGAGCAGCCTGCGGGAGCGCTCGAGCTCGAGCTCCCCGCCGAGCCCGAGTCGGTGCCCATCGCCAGGCACAGGCTCGAGCAGTGGCTGCTGGAGACGGGCGAGGGTCGCGACGACGTCCTCGCGATCAAGCTGGCTGTCAGCGAGGCCTGCGCCAACGCGGTCGAGCACGCCTACGGCCCCGAGCGCGGTCGTACGTTTCGCCTGCTCGCCGAGCGTTCGGCGGGCGCCGTCGTGGTCCAGGTATCCGACTGCGGCGCCTGGCGTGCGCCGCGGGGAGCACAGCGCGGCCTGGGTCTGCCGATGATCGAGCAGTTGGTCGACGTAGTGGACATCGAGCGGACACCGGCGGGGACGACGGTGCGCATGCGCAAGGTGCCTTGATGAGCAGCGCCGAGTCACCGAATGGGAACCGCCCCCCGGCGTCCTGCCTGGCTGAGATCGAGTTCGCCGAGCGAGAGGGCGTGCGCGTCGTCACCGTCACCGGGGAGCTAGACATCTCAAACGTCGGCGCACTCGAGGACGCCACGTTCGACCTTCCCAACAAGGCGCTTGGCATCGTGCTCGACCTGAGCTCCGCGACCTACATCGACAGCGCCACGCTCGGCCTGGTGTTCAAGCTGCACCGCGACCTCAGACGGCGCGGCCAGGCGCTGCGCGTCGTCTGCCCACCGGGATCGAGCGTACAACGTGTGTTCGAGTTGGCAGCCTTCGAGCGCGAGACGCCGCCCGAGGAGGATCGCGACGCCGCGATCGCCGCGATCCGCCGCGACGTGCCGCTGCGTGAGTAGAGGTCCGCGCGCAGACACACCGCACAGCGCTTGTATACGATCGGCCGCGTGGAGCGCACCCTAGTAGCCGAGCTGCAACCGAAGGTGGGCGAGAGCGTGCGTCTGCGCGGGTGGGTGGCCGCGGTGCGCGACCAGAAGCGCATGCAGTTCGTGATCCTGCGCGACGAAACAGGCCTCGCGCAGGTGGTGCTGGAGAAGGCCGACCCGCCGAGCGAGCTCAACCGGCAGGTCTCGGCGCTGACGGCGGAGTCCGCGGTCACGCTCACCGGCACGGTGGCGGCCGACGAGCGGGTGAAGCTCGGGGGCCTGGAGCTGCGCCTGGAGGCGCTGGAGGTGGACTCCGCCGCGGAGCCCGAGCTGCCGGTCACGGCGGAGTCGGCGCTCGACAAGCGGATCGACTGGCGCTACCTCGACCTGCGCCGGCCCGAGCAGCGGCTGATCTTCGAGGTGCAGACCACGGTGGAGCACGCGATGCGCGAGCACTGGCGCAGCGAGGGCTTCATCGAGCTGCACACCCCCAAGTTCATGGGCTCCGCGAGCGAGTCCGGGGCGGAGCTGTTCAAGGTGGAGTACTTCGAGCGCACCGCGTACCTCGCGCAGAGCCCCCAGTTCTACAAGCAGATGGCGATGGCCGCCGGCTTCGGCAAGGTGTTCGAGGTCGGCCCCGTGTTCCGCGCCAACCCCTCGTTCACCTCCCGCCACGACACGGAGTTCACGAGCGTGGACGTGGAGATTTCGTGGGTGGACTCCCACGAGGACGTGATGGCCTTCGAGGAGGCGTGGCTAGCGCACGTCTTCGGGGTGGTCGCCGCCGAGCACGGGGAGGCGATCCGCGAGACGTTCGGCGTCGAGGTGGTGGTGCCAGCGCTGCCGTTCCCCCGGGTGACCCTTGCGGACGCGAAGGAGCTGCTGCGCGCGCACGGGCACGAGCACGTCCCCGGGCCCAACGACGACCTCGACCCGCCGAGCGAGCGGGCGCTCAGCGCCATCGTCGCGCAGGAGCACGGCCACGAGTTCGCGTTCCTCACCGACTACCCCACCGCGGTGCGGCCCTTCTACCACATGCGCCACCCCGACCAGCCAGGGCTCACCCGCAGCTTCGACCTGCTGTGGCGCGGCATCGAGATCACCACCGGCGCCCAGCGCGAGCACCGCCTCCCGGTGCTGCTCGAGCAGGCGCGTGAGAAGCGCGTGGAGACGGAGCCGATCCAGTACTACCTGGACTTCTTCCGCTACGGCGCCCCGCCCCACGGCGGCTTCGGCTTCGGGCTCACCCGCCTGCTGATGCAGATGCTCGGCCAGGAGAACGTGCGCGAGGTCACGTTCCTCTACCGCGGACCCAACCGCCTGGAGCCGTAGGGCACGCGGCCTGGTGTACTGGGGCACAATGGGGGCACCTCGATGATGATGACGAAGAAGAAGAAGCACGCCGGCTCCCTGCTCGTCGTCCCGCTGCTCGCCGTCGGTCTCGCGGCCTGCGGCAGCACGGTGTCCACCAGCACGTTCAAGGGCGAAAGCCACGCCGTGGCACAGCGCATCTCGGACTACCAGTCGGACGTCGGAGCGGCGAGCGAGAAGAAGCTGTGCAACGAAGACTTCTCTAGCGCGGTGCGCAGACGGCTGAGCGCCGCAACCGGGGGCTGCGAGGAGGCGCTCAAACGCCAGCTCGGGTCGATCGACGACTACGAAGCGACGGTAGAACAGGTCACCGTGAGCGGCGCCACCGCGACGGCCGAAGTGAAGAGCACGTGGTCGGGCAAGCTCCGCGATACGACCCTCCACCTCGTCAAGGAAGACGGCAGCTGGCGAATCGCCGGGGTTAGCCCAAGCCTCAAGTAACGGCTGGTACCGCGGCCACCCCGGGCTGCTGTCGCATTGTAGGCGCTGGTACCAACAACGCCGGGCTGCGGTCGAGGTGGCGCTGGTACCCAACCAAAGCCGGCCTGGGGCCGCGGTCGCTGGTGGTGCCGGGAGCGCGACCGCGGCCCCAGAGTCCCTCCCTCAAGCAGCGAGGAGCTCCCCCGTGCACCGACGTCGAGCTCCTCCCGAGCGTCGAGGCAGTGGGCGCAGGCACGCACGTCCTCGAGCTCCACGTCGAGGGGCGCGTGGTTGGAGGGCCGAAAGCCCCTGCGGTAGGTGTGGTTGACCTCGCAGGCGCCGATGTACGGTGCGAGGCTCTCGCTGGCGAGGATCAGGTCGATGCGCAGCCCGTAGTCGCGCCCGTAGTGGCCCTCGCGCTGCTCCCAGCAGGTGTAGCCGTGCTCCTCAGGGTGCAGCGTGCGGTAGACGTCGACGAGTTCCCCCTCGCACAGGATCGCGCGCAGGTCCTCCCGCTCGGCGGCTCCGGTCTGGAAGGAGTCGGCGAACCACGCCGGCTCGTAGACGTCCTCGTCGGTGGGGGCGACGTTGAAGTCTCCCGCGATCAGCAGCGGGTGGGAGTACTCGTCGCAGGCGTGGCGGGCGACCGCCTCGAGGAACGCACGCTTGCCCACGTCGCTGCGCTCGCCGGGGGCGCAGCCCGCGGGCACGTACACCGAGCCGATCGTGATCCCCTCGGTGGTGAGCTCCAGTCCAGTGGCCTTCGGCGACGCCGCGGTGGCCGAGCTCCATCGTGCGGTCGGTGATGCGGTGATCCTCGCGCACGAGGATCGCGACGCCGCCCCCGTGCTGGCGCCCGGGGCTGTGGCGGGACTGGTAGCCCATTTCCCGCAGCCGCTCGCGGGGGAAGTGCCACTCCGAACAGCGGGTCTCCTGCAGGCACACCACGTCCGGCTGCTCGCACGGTGAGCAGCTCGATCAGGCGGGGCCACCGTGCCCGGATCCCGTTGACGTTCCAGCTGACCACTCGCAGATCCTCGGTCGTCGTCATAGCTCATGCTCCCCTTGAGTAACGAATAAACGGTGCCTTACACAGAGGAACGATAGACCTGACTCCTGGATACTTCCAGGTACTCAACGGCCGAACTCGTCCACCGCAGTTGGACGTCTTGGCACACTTCTGGTTTCGTCTCGCCAATGACATAGCGAGGTTCTCGTTTGACAGGAGCGACCCGTCCCCCGCCTGCACCTGAGTCACCCGCTCGCGCCGTGGCCGGAGTGGGCCGCGCCGGCCACCGCGCCGGCGTACCGTCCGCAGCGACCTCTACCTTCCGGCACATGCTCATCAACGAGCTCGAAGACGGCCAGGAGATCGACCAGGTGCTGCTGGTGCGCCAGCTCGAGCGCCGTCCGCGACGCGACGGCGGCGACTACCTGCGCCTGCTGCTGGGCGACCGCACGGGAGCGGTGCCAAGCATGGTGTGGGAGGGCCTGGAGCAGACCGAGGCGCTGGCGCGGGCGGGGGAGCCGGTGCACGTGCGCGGGCGCTACTCCGTGCACCCTCGCTTCGGGCCGCAGATCAACCTGCGCGAGCTCGCCGCCGCGCAGGACGGGAGCTTCACCCCGGGCGACCTGCTCGACGGGCCGGCGCGCGAGGCCGGCCAGATGGAGCGCGACCTGCGCGAGCTGGTCGGCACAGTCCAGGAGCCCCACCTGCGCGTGCTGCTGGAGCGCGTGCTGGGGGAGCGCTCGAAGCTGTGGGCCGGCTACCGGACGGCGCCCGCCGCGAAGTACTACCACCAGGCGTACCCCCACGGGCTGCTGGAGCACTGCCTCGGGGTGGCGCAGGCGGTGAGCGCGACCTCGGCGATCGGCCTGTTCAAGATCGACCGCGACGTGGCGGTCACGGGAGCGCTGCTGCACGACATCGGCAAGCTGGAGGCGTACACCGACGATCCGCGCAGCATCGACCTCACCGACGTAGGGCGCCTGCACGGGGAGATCGCGCTCGGGTACTACCGCATCCGCCGCGAGATCGAGGAGATCGAGGGCTTCCCCGAGCAGCTCGCGTGGGCGGTGCTGCACATCATCCTCTCCCACCACGGCTCGCTCGAGCACGGCAGCCCGGTGGCGCCGTGCACGCGGGAGGCGACGCTGGTCCACCAGATCGACAACCTCGGAGGACGGCTGGGCAGCTTCGACCGCCTGGAGAAGGAGCTCCCCCCCGGCCGCCGCTGGTCGGAGCTCGACCGCGCGCTCGGCGCGGCCGCGTTCTTCCCCACCCGCCTCGAGCCCGAGCTCGGGCGAGCTGGAAGCCGCGTAGGGCCCCAGGCGCAATCTCCGCAAATAGCGACGCCCCCAGGCCGGCCGCGAGCGTCGTCTCGCCGTGGCGTTCTATCTTTGGCGAGATGGCGAAGGACACCGAGAAGCTGATCCGCCAGCTGTCGCTGATCTCCTACCTGATGGCCGAGCGTCGGCCGGTCACGGCGCTGGAGATCCGGCGCGACGTGGAGGGGTACAGCGCGATGAACGAGGACGCGTTCGCGCGGCGCTTCTACGCGGACCGCGCGGAGCTCGAATCGCTGGGCATCCAGCTCACCGTGGACCGCCCCGCGGACGCGGCGGCCGAGCAGGAGAGCTACTCGCTGCGCTCGGAGAGCTTCCACCTGCCCGCGATCGAGTTCACCGACGAGGAGCTCGCGGCGCTGCAGACCGCCCTGCACCTGCTGGACGGCGAGTTCGCCTACGCCGAGCCGCTGCGGCTGGCGCTGCAGCAGATCACGTGGGGGCGGCCCTACCCGCTGCGCGCGCCGGAGCAGCGCTCGGTGGCGCTCGGGATCACCGCCTCCGCCGGCGGCCACGAGCTCTCCGCGCGCCTGGCGAAGGTCGAGACGGCGATCTTCCGCCAGAAGACGATCACCTTCGACTACTACACGATGGAGCGCGACGAGCAGGGCGCCCGACGCGTGGACCCCTACCACCTGCTGTTCCAGGGCGGGGAGTTCTACCTGCTGGGCCACGCCCACGAGCGCAAGGCGGTCCGCGTCTTCCGCCTCTCGCGCATCCGCGGCAAAGTCGCGTACGCGACCAAGGCCGAGCACGACTTCCGCCGCCCCACGGACTTCGACCCGCGCGCGTACGCCAACCGCGCGGAGTGGCAGCTCGGGGAGCAGCGGGGAGTCGCAGAGATCCTGCTGTCCGAGCGGATCGCGTGGCAGATCGAGCGCCACTTCGGCCGCTACGGGGAGATCCGCGCGGCGGTCGAAGGGGAGCGCGCAGGGGAGGGGGATCGCGTCCTTGAGACCCCCTACGCAGTCCCGCGGATGGTCGTCTCGTGGGTGCTAGGACTGGGCGAGCACGCCCGCCTGCTCGGCCCGCCCGAGCTGACCGAGGAGCTCGCCCGGCGCCTGGAGCTGCTGGAGCGCCACCACACCGAGAGCCCGCTCGGCAAGGGCGGCGAGGAGGAGTGCGCACCCGCCGGCCGCGCGGCGGCGCAGACGCGGGCCGCGAAGACCCGCCGTCCGCGGAGCGCGGCCCGCACGGGGGAGGACGACTCGCCCGGAGGAGCCGGGCCGCGTGGAGGCGGCGATCAGGCCCGAGCGCTTCGCGCGCCTGGTGACGCTCGCGGGCATCCTGATCCACGCCGGGCCGCGCGGGGCGAGCGGCTGGCTCGCCGCGGAGCTGCGGGAGCGGCTGCAGCTCAGCGAGGAGGAGCTGCGCGAGGACATCGACGTGCTGAACGTCGTCAACTTCGGCGGCGGCTCGTACGTGCTCTACGCGGAGATCCTCGACACCGAGGAGGGGGAAGTCATCGAGGTCGACCCGGAGCCCTACAGCGACAACTTCGACCGTCCCGCGCGCCTGCTGCCGGTCGAGGCGAAGGCGCTGATCGCGGCGATCGACCTGCTCGGGGAGCACATCCCCGAGGGCTCGCTCGCGTCGGCGCGCGAGAAGATCGTCGCCGCGCTGGGGGCGGACCCGATGGAGCAGGGGCTGCAGGTCGCGCACGGTCGCCGCGACGACCCCGACGTGGCCCGCCGGATCTCCCGGGCGATCGTCGAGCACCGGCTGATCGAGCTCGACTACTACAAGGAGAACGAGGACGAGTTCTCCCACCGGCGGGTCGAGCCCTACGCGCTGGTCAACGGGCGCGAGGGCTGGTACGTGGCCTCGTTCGACCCGGCGAGAGACGACGTGCGCCACTTCCGACTGGACCGCATCAAGGGCGCGACGCTCACCGACGAGCACTTCGAGCCCCGCCCGGAGGTGGACCCGGCGGCCGAAGTGGAGGGGTGGATGCGCACGGGCGAGGTGCAGGCCTCGCGCACGGCGCGCCTGTGGGTCTCCCCCGAGCGGGCGCGGTGGGCGCGGGAGAGCCGCCGCGTGGTGCAGGAGCGCCCCGACGGCTCGGTGGTGGTCGAGCTGAGCTTCGCGGGCGTGCGGTGGCTGGTGCGGGAGGTCCTCAAGGAAGCGGGCGACGCGGCAGTGCTCGAGCCCGAGGACGCCCGCGAGGCGGTGCTGGCCGCGGCTGCGCGGCTGCACGCCGTGCCCGCGGGGGTCGGCTGAGGCTGTCGGGTTTCGTCTGCGAGCCCCGGTTCGCTAGCCTGCCCCCGAGGATGAGCCGCCGGGAGCAGATCAGGATGGACGGCGAGGAGGCCGCGGCTTTCCTCGACTGAGGAGCGCACGGTCGTGTGCGCGACGCTTGGCCCGGGTGGGTGGCCGCACCTGATGCCGCTGTGGTACGTGTTGCGCGAGCGCTCCGGCGGCAGGCCGGGACCGCAGCTGTGGTCGTGGACGTACGCGGCCTCGCAGAAGGTGCGCAACCTGGAGCGCGACCCGCGCGCGACGCTCGAGGTGGAGGCGGGGGAGCTCTACCAGGAGCTGCGCGGGGTGATGCTCGAATGCGAGGTCGCGATCCACCGGGACCTGGAGATCGTGAAAGCCCTGGGACACGAGATCTTCGCCCGCTACGCGGCCCCGCGCGGCGAGCCTGCCCGTGCGCGAGCTGCCGACGGAGGTCGCCGAGGTGGTGGACCGGCAGGCCGCCAAGCGGGTTGCGCTGCAGTTCATCGAGCTCGACCGCGCCACGTGGGACCACCGCAAGCTCGGCGGGGTCTACTGAGCGTTCATGACTCGCGGACGGCGAGGGCAGGCCCTCGCCCCGGGAGCGCCCCTCCCGAGTACCAAACTGCCGTCCACTAGCCTTGCGATTCGATGGAGCCACTGAAGGGACTGATCCTCTCCGGGGGCAAGGGCACGCGCCTGCGTCCGATCACGCACACGAGCGCCAAGCAGCTGGTGCCGGTGGCGAACAAGCCGGTGCTGTTCTACGGGATCGAGGCGATGGCGCAGGCGGGGATCGAGGAGGTCGGAATCATCATCGCGCCCGAGACCGGCCCGAGATCGAAGCGGCGGCGGGCGACGGCTCGCGCTTTGGGGTGCGCATCACCTACGTGGTGCAGGACGAGCCGCTGGGCCTCGCGCACGCGGTGCTGACGGCGGAGGAGTTCCTGGGGGGCAGCCCGTTCGTGATGTACCTCGGGGACAACCTGCTGCAGGGCGGGATCTCGGATCTCGTGGCGGCGTTCCGCGAGCACGGGCCGGAGGCGCTGATCCTGCTGACGCCGGTGGCTGACCCCGAGAACTACGGCGTCGCCGAGCTCGCGCCCGCGGATGATAGGCCCGCCCGACGCCCAGGCCGACGCGCAGGGTGGTGCGGCTGGTGGAGAAGCCCGCGCAGCCCGCGACCGACCTCGCGCTGGTGGGGGTTTACATGTTCACCGCCCGCATCCACGAGGCCGCGCGGGCGATCGGGCCCTCGGCGCGAGGGGAGCTCGAGATCACCGACGCGATCCAGCACCTCGTGGACGCGGGCCTGCGCGTGGAGCCGCACATCGTGCAGGGCTGGTGGAAGGACACAGGCCGTCTGGAGGACATGCTGGAGGCCAACCGGCTGATCCTCGACAACCTCGTGCGCAGCGTGGAGGGCGAGCTGGTCGACTCGCAGGTGGAGGGGCGCGTGGTCGTCGAGCGCGGAGCGCCGCCTGGAGCGCACCAAGGTGCGCGGTCCCGCGGTGATCGGGGCGGGGGCGCAGCTGCGCGACTGTTACGTGGGCCCCTACACCGCGATCGGGGAGGGGTGCTCGATCGCGGGCG
The DNA here is from genome assembly GCA_963831945.1 of uncultured Solirubrobacterales bacterium. Taxonomy (GTDB): domain Bacteria; phylum Actinomycetota; class Thermoleophilia; order Solirubrobacterales; family Solirubrobacteraceae; genus Palsa-744. The sequence goes on from CAWHSC010000003.1 coordinate 1,988,604, forward strand.
CCGAGGTGGAGCACTCGATCCTGCTGGAGGGCTCCTCGGTGTGCGACCTGGACGGGCGCATGGAGTCCTCGCTGCTGGGGCGCAACGTGAGCGTGCGCCGCGGCGACCGCCAGCCGCGGGCGTACCGCTTCATGGTGGGCGACAACTCCGACATCTCGATCCTGTGAGGGTGCTCGTCGCCGGCGCGGAGGGGATGCTGGGCCACGACGTGCGCCGCGCCGGCGAGCGCGCGGGGCACGAGCTGGTGGGGGTGGACCTCCCGGAGCTCGACATCACCGACGCCGCAGCCGTGCGCGCGTTCCTCGGGGAGCGCCGCCCGGAGGCCGTCGTCAACTGCGCGGCGTGGACCGACGTCGACGGGGCCGAGACGCACCGCGAGCAGGCCCACGCGGTCAACGCCGTGGGGGCCGGCAACCTCGCCCGCGCGGCGGCCGAGTGCGACGTCCCGATGGTGCACCTCTCGACCGACTACGTCTTCGACGGCGAGGCCCCGCTCGACCCGCAGGGCCGCCCGCGACCGTACCTGGAGTCCGACCCGACGGGCCCGCGCTCGGTCTACGGCCAGACCAAGCTCGAAGGGGAGCGCGAGGTGCTCGCCGCCTCGCCCCGTCACACGGTGGTGCGCACCGCGTGGCTCTACGGGGTGGACGGCCGCAACTTCGTGGACACCATGCTGCGCCTGGCGGACGAGCGCGAGGCGGTGCAGGTCGTGGACGACCAGGTGGGCTCGCCGACGTGGTCGGGCCACCTCGCGCCAGCTGTGCTCGGGCTGCGTGGAGCGCGAGGTGCGAGGGCTGGTGCACCTGACCGGCGCGGGCGCGGTCTCGTGGAACGGGTTCGCGCGCGAGATCTTCCGCCAGGCGGAGCGCGCCTGCCGCGTGGAGCCCGCCACCAGCGAGCAGATGGCGCGCCCGGCGCCGCGGCCGGCGTACTCGGTGCTCGAGTCCGAACGCGACGACGTGCTGCCGATGCCGGACTGGCGCGACGGCCTGGCGGGCTATCTCGCTGCGCGAGCTGGGATGATGCGCGCATGAGACTCCTGGTCTGCGGCGGCGCGGGGTTCATCGGCTCGCACTTTGCGCGGGTGCGCGTGCGCGAGCACGGCGACGCGGTGACAGTGCTCGACAAGCTCACCTACGCGGGGCGCGAGGAGAACCTGCAGGACCTCGCCGACGAGCCCGGCTACCGCTTCGTGCGCGGCGGCATCGAGGACCCGGAGGCGGTCGCACAGGCGCTCGACGGGGTGGGTGGCAGCCGAGAGGCGCCGGAGGCGGTCGTGAACTTCGCCGCAGAGACGCACGTGGACCGCTCGATCGCCGAACCGGACGCGTTCGTGCGCACGCACGCGCTCGGCACCTACGTGCTGCTGGAGGCGGCGCGGGAGCGGGGGCTGCGCTACGTGCAGGTCTCCACCGACGAGGTGTACGGGTCGATCGACGTGGGCACCTTCACCGAGGCCTCCCCGCTGCGGCCCTCCTCGCCGTACTCGGCGACCAAGACGGGGGCCGACCTGCTGGTGCAGAGCTACTTCCACACCTTCGGCCTGCAGGCCACGATCTGCCGGGGGTCGAACAACTACGGCTCCCACCAGTACCCGGAGAAGCTGATCCCGCTGATGATCCTCAACGCGCTGCACGGGGACCCGCTGCCGGTGTACGGCGACGGCCGGCAGGTGCGCAACTGGATCCACGCCGACGACTTCGCGCGGGCGATCGGCTGCGTGCTGGAGCAGGGCGCGCCGGGCGAGGTCTACAACGCGGGCGGGCCCGACGAGCTGGCGAACATCGACGTGGTGCGGCGCATCCTCGAGCTGACCGGCGCCGAGGAGTCGCTGATCGAGCACGTCGCCGACCGCCCCGGCCACGACCGCCGCTACTCGCTCTCCTCCGCCAAGGTGCGCGCGCTGGGCTGGGAGCCGCGGGTGCGCTTCGCAGAGGGCCTCGAGCAGACGGTCGCGTGGTACCGCGAGAACGCCTGGTGGTGGGAGCCGATCCGCTCAGGCGAGTACCGCACGTACTACGAAAACCAGTACGGCCGCGCGCTCAACTGACCTGAACGCGCAGCCGCTGGTCGAAAGCGTTACTCCCGCTCGTCGTCGCGTCGGTAACCGAGGCGGGCTGAGATGCGGTCGGCCGTCGAGACGAGGTGCGGGCCGAGGTGCTCGACGAGCTCCTCGAGCGAGATCATCGAGCTGTGCGCGGCCATGTTGACCGCGGCGATCACCTCGCGCGACTCCGAGCGCACAGGCGCGGAGATCGAGTGCAGGCCGGTGGCGAGCTCCTCGTCGTTGACCGCGAAGCTCTCCTCGCGCACGTGCTCGAGCTCCGAGCGCAGGCCCTTCTTGCTCGTGATCGTGTTCGGGCCGCGCTTGGAGAGCTTCATCTCTCCGAGCAGGTTGCGTTGCTCGTGCTCGGGCAGGTACGCGAGCAGCAGCTTGCCCATCGAGGTGCAGTACGCGGGCAGCCGCGAGCCGAGCGAGAGCCCGAGGTCGATCTTGCTCTGCCCGCGGCGGAAGCTGCGGGCGCGGTCGACGTAGAGGATCTCCGGTCCGTCGAGCACCGCGAGGTTCACGGTGTAGGAGGTGCGCTGGCGCAGTTCCTCGAGGTACGGCCGGGAGTGCTCGCGCAGCCCGGTGGAGTTGAGCGCGGACATCCCGAGATCGGTGACCCGCAGACCGAGCCGGTACTTGCGCGAGGCGCCCTGCTCGAGGTAGCCCAGCGCGACGAGCGTGATCACGTAGCGGTGGGTGGTGCTGCGGCTCATACCGAGCTCGTCGGCGATGTCGGCGATCCCGAGCACCGGCTTCTCGGGCGTGAAGCACCCGAGAATCGCCAGGCCGCGCTCGAGCGACTGCGAGTAGCGCGGTTCGCGCAGGCTGGGAATCGAGCGGACCCATTCCCCGTCGGCGTTGAGTCTGTCAGTATGCGTGCTTGTTCTTGGCATTAGTCGGTGGACCCCTGTCCTTAGTCCGGGTGAACTGGACCCCCTGCGGGGCCAAGCATGTCTAACCACCCATCATACTTCGAAGTTCGGATGTTCTCAATCATAAACACCGGTGTCGTCCGTGCTCTGGTGTGGTACTCCCCCGGGTCGCAGGCGATCTCCTCGCTCGCGCCCCGCTCGGCCCACCCGGTTACGGACCCGCGGGACATCCCCGAGCCCTCGCCGATCTCGCCGCTGCCGCCGCCGGTCCCGCGGGCGGCGACGGGGCTCGCGGCCCCGACCGGCTCGCACACACCCGCCTCCACACAGCTGTGCGAATCCTCACACACGCAGGAGTTTCCGCGGTGGAGCCGGCGCGGGCGGCGTCGCTTCTGAGTCTGGTTCAGTGAGTTGTTGGGCGAGTTGGGCGGCAAGTCCGGCGCAGGGCGGCAGGCCCGAAGAAGACCTCACGCGAAGCGCCGCCGGCTCGGGCACCCGCGCGCCAGCGCGCACTCGCCGCACGCAGGCACACGAGCGTGGCAGGTGCGGCGGCCGTGGCGCAGGAGGTTGACATGTAGCTCCAACTCCTCGCCGGGGGGCGTGAGCGCAAGCATCTGGTCGTGCAGTTCCTCGAAACGGCGCGCCGGGGCGCAGCAACTCCAGGCGCGTCCCCACACGCGAGACGTGCGTGTCGACGGGGACCTCGCGCCGGCCGTACGCGAACAACAGCACGCACGCCGCCGTCTTGCGACCCACCCCCGGCAGGCCCGTCAGGTAGTCGCGCGCCTCCTCCAGCGGGGCTGCCGCCAGCCAGTCGAGCGAGAGCTCGTGCGATCGATCTCGTTTGCCGGCCTTCGATCGGTCCTCGGAGATGGCTCGCAAGATCTGCTGGATGCGCCCGGACTTGACCTTCGAGATGCCCCCCGGCCGGATCGCCTCCTCCACTACCTCCCGCGGCGCGTCGCGTACCGCCTCCCACGTCGGCAGGCGCGCGCGCAGGCGCAGGTAAGCGACGTCGCGGTTGCGGTCGTTGGTGCTCTGCGAGAGCACCGTCAGCACCACCTCCGCCAGCGGGTCTCCGTGCGGGGCCATCCGCGGGACCCCGTACACCGCGCGCAGGCGGTCGCGGACCGCGCGCACGCGGCGGCGGGTCGGCGGTGTCCATACGGTGGAAGGCACCCGCGCCACGGTAGCCTGGTTATGCTCGCCCCGGTGCCTCCCACCGAGCACACCGCCCACATCGGGGAACTGCCGGTCTTCTGGCGCAGCGCGCCGCCTCCCGACGGCGACGGCGGCCGGGCGCCCGTGCTGTACCTGCACGGGGTACCCACCAACTCCGACGAGTGGGTGGGCTCGCCGGAGCGCAGCGGGGAGCCAGCACGGCGCTGGTGGCGCCGGTGGCCGTGGACACACCCACGACCAGGGGTCGACGCACGGGTGGGGTTCCTCGAACGCACCGGCGGGCTCGCGCCCGACCTCCCCGGCTTCGGGCGCTCCGGCAAGCCGGGGCACTTCGACTACTCGATCCCCGGCTACGTGCGCTTCCTCGAGCAGTACCTCGACCTCGTGGAGGTGCCACGTGTGCGGCTCGTCGTTCACGACTGGGGCGCAGTGGGGCTCGCCTTTGCGCAGCGCCACCCCGAGCGGATCGAGCGGGTGGTGGTCATGAACGCCGTGCCGCTGCTCCCCGGCTACCGCTGGCACCGCACTGCCCGCCTGTGGCGCACACCGCTACTGGGGGAGCTCGCGGTAGGCGCCACCGTGCGGCCGGTGCTACGCCGCGCCACACGCGAGGCCAACGTTACGCCAGGGCCGCTGCCCGAGGCGTGGCTCGACACCGTGCTCGACCACTTCGACCAGGGCACCCAGCGCGCGATCCTGCGGCTCTACCGCTCGGCCTCCCCCGAGGTGCTCGCGTGGGCCGGCGCCGAGCTTCACCGACTGGAGGCGCCGGCGCTCGTGGTGTGGGGCCTGCGCGACCCCTACATCCCCGCCCACTTCGCCGGGGACTACGCGCGCGCCTTGCCTCGTGCCGAGCTGCTCGAGCTGCCCGACGCCGGCCACTGGTGGTGGCTCGACCGGCCCGACGCGGTCGAGCGCGTGATCGCTTTCCTCGAAGGCGCCTGACGCGATGGCGCCCGACGCGCTCGCCGCGCACGAGCCGGCCGCAGCCGAGCGACCGCGGGACGCCCCCCCCAACGCACCCCAGCCGGGCGCAGGCACACTCCTCGCGAAACCCTGGGCGCTCGCGCTCGCGGTGTCGGCCCCGCTGGCGGTCCTCTACCTGATCCTCGACCCTCCCTCCGGAGACCTCGCGGCGGCGACCTACCGCAGCGAACTGTTCGCCCGGGTGGGTCTCACGCTGTGGGACAACGGCTGGTACGGCGGGCACTACCTCCCGGGCTACTCGCTGCTCGCGCCGGCTCTGGGAGCGCTGGTGGGGAACCGCCTGCTGCTCGCACTCTGCACGGTGGCCGCGGCGGGGCTGTTCGGGCTGATCGCCCAGCGAACCTTCTCGGCGGGGGTGCCCGTCTCGCGGCGGGGTCGTTTGCACTGGGCGCCTGCGTGACGATGCTCTCCGGACGCGTCGCCTTCAGCCTCGGGCTCGCCGTGGGGCTGCTCGCGGTGGTGGCGTTGCAGCGTAGACGTACCTCAGCGGCGGTGGCGCTCGCCGTGCTCACGAGCCTCGCAAGTCCTGTCGCCGGCTCGTTCCTCGCCCTCGCCGGGGTCGCGTACGCGCTGGCCGGCCTGGGAGACCCAGCGGGTGGGCGGGGGCAGACACGGCGCGGTCTTGCCGTCGCAGCTGCCGCGCTCGCGCCGATCTTGCTGCTCACGCTCGCCTTCCCCGAAGGCGGCTGGGAGCCGTTTGCGCCGTCGGTCTTCTGGCCCGGCCTGGCGGGCGTGGCGCTGATCGCGTTGACGCTGCCCCGCGTGGCAGGCAGCCGCTCGCCGCGCGCCGTACGCGTGCTCACGTGGGGGGCCTGGCTGTACGCAGTGGCGCTCGTCGGCGCCTTCGCGCTGCACACGCCCGTGGGCTCCAACGCCGCGCGTCTGGGTGCGCTGTTCGCGGCGCCGCTTGTGGCGGGCGTGCTGTGGGAGCACCACCGCCTCGCACTGCTCCTACTGGCGCCGGTGCTGCTGTACTGGCAACTGGAGACCCCCCTCAACGACGTGTCCGAACTCGTCGGGGACCCCTCGGTAAACGCCTCGTACTACGCACCCCTGGTCGGGGAGCTAAAGGAGCGCGCGGGCGGAGCGCCGCTGCGCGTGGAGGTACCGATGGTGGGCACCCACTGGGAGTCCGTGTACCTCCCCGAGCACGGCTCGATCCTGCTGGCCCGCGGCTGGGAGCGCCAGCTGGACACTCGCTACGCGGGCGCTCTTCTACGAAGGCGAAGGCGCCGGGCAAGCACTCACACCGGCCGCGTACCGGGCGTGGCTGTACGAAAACGCGGTCTCCTACGTGGCGCTGCCCGATGTGCGCCTGGACTTCTCAGGCGTCGCGGAGGGACGGCTGATCGCGCGCGGGCTGCCCTACCTGCGCGAAGTGTGGCGCTCGGCGCACTGGCGCCTCTACGCCGTGCGCGGGTGCACCCCCGCTGGCGAGCCCCCCAGCGCGCTCACCGGCGTCGGTGCGGACTCCTTCACGCTCGCCGCCCCACGCGCGGGCAGCTACACGGTGCGCGTGCGCTTCACCCCCTACTGGGCGCTCGTCCGGGGGCGCGGGTGCGTGCGCAGCGCGCCCGGGGGCTGGACTGAGGTTGACGCCCGCGTCGCCGGCACACTTCGCGTGGGCATCCACTTCTCGCCGGCGCGCGTCTTCGACCACGGGCCGCGCTGCCTGGCGCACTGACCGTCGCTAGCATCGAACGCCGGAGGAGCTCCGCCGGCTGGCAGGTGGGTCACCGACTTCTCTCGGCCGTCCGTCCAGCAGGAGGACCACTGCCCCGATCCGCCCAGAGCATCCATTACGCTACCCCGATGGACCCTCGGCTCCGCCGCCTGCAGGCACGGATCCTCCCCAACGGCTACCTCGACGTGACGCGCCAGGTGCTGCTCTTCGGAGCTGTCTACCTGGGCTACCGCCTCGTGCGCGGGATGGTCGAGGGGAGCCCCACCGCGGCCTTCCGGCACGCGTACGACCTGATTCGCCTCGAGCAAACCCTGCACCTCTTTGTGGAGCCCTCCGTGCAGGCGTGGGCGTCGAGCAGCCACCTACTGATGGGGGTCTCGAGCTGGCTGTACGTAAACGCGCAGACGACGGTCACCGTCGGCGCGCTCGTCTACCTCTACCTGTGCCACAACCGCTCGTTCTACTTCGTGCGCAACATGCTGATGATCTCGATGGCGATCGCGCTGGTGGCGTACGCCGTGTTCCCCACGGCTCCCCCGCGGTTCATGCCGGAGTGGGGCTTCTTCGACCCGGTGGCGAGCTTCACCGGAGTGCACCTCGAAACAGACCACGGCGGCGGCGGCACAACCACCGCGCTCACCAACATCTACGCCGCGGTGCCCTCGATGCACGTCGCGTTCGCGCTGATGATCGGCTGGCCGCTGGCGCGCCTGGTGCGCTGGCGGGCGCTGCGGGTGCTGTGGGTCGTGTACCCGTTCCTGATCGCGTTCGTGATCGTGGCGACCGCCAACCACTTCATCCTCGACGCGCTGTTCGGCGCGCTGACCGCCGCCGTCTCCGCCTACGGCGCGCGCTGGCTGGCGCGCGCGCGGCCTGCGGTGTGGCGCTTCTCGCCGGCGCGCGTGGGGAGCGCGTAGAGCCGCCCGACCGCCGCCCCGCGTAGCCCACCCGCACTCCCTTCAGTTCCGCCCGAACTCCGACCTGTACGAGCTACGACCGAGATGCCCCCCCGACACGCCCCCCCGACAAGAGGCCTACGACGGCGCGGCGGCGATGCGCCGAGCGGTCGCGCACAGCGGCGCGAGGGTCGCAGTGCGCGCAGCGGGCGCGGGCGCACCTTCCTCACCACCGCGCAGCGGCGCGAGCTCGTGCGCAACCGGCTGATCGAGTCGCGCCTGACCCCCAACGCGATCTCGCTGACGGGCCTCGCGCTGAACGTGGTGGCCGCGGTGCTCGTCTGGGAAAGCCTGTTCTTCCTCGGTGGCGTCGCGTTCGTGGTGGGCTCCGTGATGGACACGCTCGACGGGCGCTACTCGCGCATGTCCGGCAAGGGCACGCCGTTCGGCGCGTTCCTCGACTCGACGCTCGACCGCGTCGAGGAGGGCATCGTGCTGACCGCGGTGGCCGGGTACTTCGCGCTGCAGGGCAACCGTGTCGCCGCCGCCGCGGTGGTGGTCGCGGTGCTGGCCTCGCTGATGGTCTCCTACACCCGCGCCCGCGCCGAGGCGCTCGGCGTGGAGTGCAAGGTGGGCATCGCCACGCGCCCCGTGCGGGTAGTGATCCTGTCGATCGGTCTGCTCTTCGCCAAAGGCGCGTCGCTCGGGCACTTCGAGCTGCTGCAGCCCGCGGTGTACGTGCTCGCGGCGCTCAGCGTGGTCACCGTGGGCCAGCGCATCCTGCACGTGCGCGGCGAGCTCTCGCGCACCTCGGTGTGACCACGAGCGGCGCGCAGGGTAGTCTCCGGGGATGACCTCAACCACCGATAACGGCGCGGCTTCCACCAACGGCAGAGCGCGCTACCAGCCCGGCAAGGTCCGCGTGGCCGTCATCGGCGTGGGCAACTGCGCCTCGTCGTTCGTGCAGGGCGTGCACTACTACGCCGACGCCGACCCCTCCCACCGCGTCCCCGGCCTGATGCACGTGGACCTCGGCGGCTACCACGTGCGCGACATCGAGTTCACCGCAGCCTTCGACGTCGACCGCACGAAGGTCGGCAAAGACCTCGGCCAGGCGATCTGGGCGGGGCAGAACAACACGATCAAGTTCGCGACGGGCGCCCGGGCGGTGCCCAAGAAGCTCGGCGTGCCGGTGCACCGCGGCATGACCCACGACGGGCTCGGCAAGTACCTCAAGGAGAAGATCGTCAAGGCTCCCGGCGAGACCGCGGACATCGTGAAAATCCTCAAGGAGACGCACACCGACGTGGTGGTCTCCTACCTGCCGGTGGGCTCCGAGCAGGCGACGAAGTGGTACGTCGAGCAGGTGCTTGAGGCGGGCTGCGCGTTCGTCAACTGCATCCCCGTGTTCATCGCCCGCGAGGACTACTGGGACCGACGCTTCCGCCAGGCGGGCCTGCCGATCGTCGGCGACGACATCAAGTCGCAGGTGGGCGCGACGATCGTGCACCGCTCCCTCGCGCGGCTGTTCGGCGAGCGCGGCGTGCGGATCGTGCACACCTCACAGCTGAACGTGGGCGGCAACATGGACTTCTACAACATGCTCGAGCGCGAGCGTCTGGAGTCCAAGAAGATCTCCAAGACCAACGCCGTGACTTCGATCATGGAGGACGCGCTGCCCGCGCACGACGTCCACGTCGGACCCTCCGACTACGTGCCGTGGCTCACGGACCGCAAGTGGGCGCACATCCGCCTGGAGGGCCAGGCGTTCGGCGACGTGCCGCTGACCGCCGAGCTGAAGCTCGAGGTGTGGGACTCCCCGAACTCCGCGGGCATCGTGATCGACGCGGTGCGGTGCTGCAAGCTGGCGCTCAACCACGGCGTCGCCGGGCAGCTCGACGGGCCGTCGTCGTACCTGATGAAGTCGCCCCACCGCCAGCGCCCCGACGAGGAGGCGCGCACCGAGACGGAGCGGTTCATCGCCCGGTACACCCGCGGGGCGGGGGCGCCGGCGCAGGGACGCAAAGCTGCGCGAGCCGCGAAGACCGCCCGCGCCGCGAAGTAGCCGCGGGCCCGACGCCGAGGGCCTGAGCGGGGGACGCGCCCGCGACTCGTCTGTCCGCCCGCGGTGGCCAACCCAACCAGGGACAACTAACCTGGAGGTGTGGCTCCGCCCCTCTCGATCGCCCACGTCACCCCGTACCCGTGGGAGGCGGAGGAGAACGAGGTCAACGCGTACGTGCGCCACGTGGCGCACGAGCTCTCGCGGCGCGGGCACCGCGTGCTGGTGCTCGCCCCGTCGCGCTCGCAGGAGCGGGTGCGGGCGTCGCGGCGCACACTGAGGGCGGCGCGCGAACAGCCGCAGAGCCTGTTGGAGGGGACCGACGGCGGCGAGCCGCGCGTGATCGCGGTGGGAGAGGTGCTCGACGTGCCCACCGGGGCGAGTCGCCCGGCACGGGCGCTGCCGATCGACGTGGCGCGCACGTCGAGGAGCTGCTGGGCGCGGTCGCCCTCGACTTCGTGCACGTCCACGAGCCGTTCGCGCCGAGCGCAGCCAACGCCGCGCTGCGCCACTCGCGCGCGCTCAACGTGGGTTCCTTCCACGCGCCCACCGAGCGGCTGCTCTCCACGATCCTGGGGCGCCGCTTCGTGACGACGTTCTTCGGCCGACTCGACGCGCGCACCGCGAGCGCACCGGACACCGCGGAGCTGATGGACCGCCACTTCCCCGCCGACTACCGGCTCGTGGCGCCGGCGGGGGAGCCAGGCGAGTCCCGGTGGCGCGACGACCGGGGGCGAGCCGACCCGTCGCAGCCGCCCGAGGGGGCGGCCGACGGAGGGCCAGGCGCCCGTGGAGCGACGTGACGGACGAGCTGGAGCAGCTCTACGGCGAGCTCGCCGCGCGCCGGCGCAACCCCGAGCGGGGACCCTGTGCTGCGCCGCCGTCTGGCCGGCAGGCCGGTGATCGACGTGGACCTGCACATGCACACCGACCACTCCCCCGACTGCGCCACCCCAGTGGAGGTGCTGCTGGCGACGGCCCGGGAGCAGGGACTCGGGGCGATCGCGGTGACCGACCACAACGAGGTCTCCGGCGCGCTCGAGGCCCGCGAGCTGGCCGCGGCGGCAGGAGTCAAGGTGGTGGTGGGCGAGGAGGTCAAGACCGCCTCCCAGGGCGAGGTGATCGGGCTGTTCATCGAGGAGCGCATCCCGCGCGGGCTGACGCTGGCGGAGACGGTGGCGGAGATCAAGCGCCAGGGCGGGGTGGTGTACGTACCGCACCCGTTCGACCGCATGCACGCGGTCCCGGACTACGAGCACCTGCTGCCGAGTGCTGGAGGAGGTCGACGCGATCGAGGTCTTCAACCCGCGCGTGGCGATCGGGGCGTTCAACGAGGAGGCGGCACGCTTCGCCGCCAAGTACCGGCTCGCGGCGGGGGCGGGCTCGGACTCGCACGTCGCCCAGGGTCTCGGCTCGGTGCGGGTGCGGATGCGGGACTTCGACGGGCCGCAGGAGTTCCTGCAGTCGCTGCGCGACGCCGAGATCGTGACGCGGCCCACGAGCCTGCTGTACGTGCAGGCGCTGAAGTTCCTGGAGACCAGGGCCACGCCGCCCTCCGCGCGGCGTGCCCGCGCGGCGCGCAGGGTGCGGCGGGCCACCGGCGGGGAGCGTCGGCTGTGAGGAGGAGAGCGCAAGCACACGGTGCAGCTTCAAGGACAAGCGACCGGGCCGTCAAAACCAACGGCGTCCATGCCCGCGACCGACGACGAGATCCGCGAGAAGTACCTGGAGCGCGCGATCCGCGAGCTGAACACGCTCACGCGCGACCTGCAGGCGTGCCCGCACTGCCCGCGCGGCAACCTGATGCCGGTGCTCGGCTCGGGCCACCCGCAGGCGGACATGATGCTGCTCAAGTACGCCCCGCTGCCCTCGGAGGTCGAGGAGGGCGTCGCCTTCTACGGCCGCGCGGGGAGCGCGCTGATGAAGTCGCTCAAGCGCCTGGCCGTCGACCCGCTGGCGGTGTACGGCACGCTGTGCGTGAAGTGCCCGCTGGCCGACTCGGCGCTCGCGGAGCCGGAGTGCATCGCGCGGGTGGTCGAGGAGATCGCGATCGTGCAACCGCGGATCGTCGTGGCGATGGGCGCCGAGGCGCTCGCGACGCTCAACGAGCTGCAGCTCCCGCTCGCACGTCCGCTCGAGCCGCGGCTGGGCGAGGTGCAGCGGCTGACCCCCAGCGTCGAGGCGCTGTACGTCCCCAACATCGACGAGTCGCTGGACGAGCAGGACGCCAAGCGCGCCTTCTGGGAGGCGTTCAGGGCACTCGGCGAGTGGTGGGCGGCCCAGCCGCCCTACTGACCGGCCGAAGAGGGTTCGAGCCCCACGCGCTGGTGTACTCTCAAGGGTCCGGAATGTTTGCTTACGATCGTCCCGTGCCGTCTAGATTGTGTGGTGGGTCTCGGGGAGAGAGATGAGGGAGCCGCGCACGGGCCTGACGCGCCTGACGCTCGCTCAGGCCGCTGTCGCGGGGGCGTTGGCTCTGCTCTGCTTGTCGGCCGCCCAGGCGAGCGCGCTCTCGCCACTGCCGCGAAGCGACTACAGCGTGCGCTCGGTGTGCGGGGCGCCCGCGCCAGGCCACGTCTCCTGCCTTGCGCTGGAGCTTGTGCCCAGGACCGCCGCGGCGCGCGCCCGCACGCACCCGCTCGGGATGCGCACCGCCCAGGCGATCGGGGCGGGCAGCGCGGCTCAGGGCGCCTACGGCTTGGGGCCGCAGCAGCTGCGAAACGCTTACTTCCCCGGCGAAGAACCGCGGGCACCGACCTCGCAGCCGCAGACGATTGCGCTCGTGGACCCGTACAACGACCTGGGGGCGGAAGCCGACCTGAAGGTCTACGACGAGGAATTCGCTCTGCCCGAATGCAGCGCCGCCAATGGCTGCTTCGAACAGGTCAACCAGCAGGGCGAAAGGGGGAACCCGCCATTTCCGAGCAGCGCGGGGGAACGGCATGCAGCCGAACTGCTGTGCGAAGACGCGAGTGCCCCCGAAAGTGAAAGCGAAGCAGCCTGCGAAGCGGTGGAAGAAGCCGATGGGTGGTCATTGGAGATGTCGCTCGACATCGAGATGGGCCACGCGATCTGCCAGAACTGCCACATCGTGCTCGTGGAGGCGAACAACAGCGAAGGCGCGAGCTTGGAAGCGGCCGAGGATACCGCTGCGCGGGCGCGCAGCGAAGGGGGGGTCGGCGCGGGAGAGGTCTCGAACTCGTGGGGTGGGCGCGAACCGGCGTCTGATAGCGAAGCGTTCAACCACCCCGGCGTCGTAGTCACCGCCTCGAGCGGTGATTCGGGCTATCTGGGCTGGGGAGGCGCTGGCGGCGTGGAGTACCCCGCTTCCTCGCCGCATGTCGTTTCGGTCGGCGGCACGAGCCTGACGATGACGGGCGCGGGCGGGCAGGCGTGGGCGAACGAGTCCGTGTGGGGCAGTTCCGGTGGCGGCTGCAGCCTGAGCTTCTCCGCTCCGGCGTGGCAGCGCGAAGCGAGCGACTGGTCGTCGGTCGGCTGTGGCACGGGCTCTGAATCCAGGCGCGCCTCGAACGACGTTGCGGCCGACGCCGACCCCTACACGGGCGTCGCTGTCTATGACTCGGTGCCCTACCTGAGCCCGGGGGAGCGCCCGCGCGCGGGCAGCCCGCCCGAGTGGACTCCCGTCGGCGGCACGAGCGTGGCCTCGCCGATCGTCGCCTCCATGTTCGCGCTCGTGGGCGGCTCGCACGGCGTCGCGTACCCCGCACAGACGCTCTACTCCCATCTCGGGTCGGGGCTGCTGCATGACATCACCGAAGGGGGAAACGGCGAGTGCGAAGGCTTCTACGAAGACGGCTGCAGCGGCTCGATGATCCCGCTCTCACCGGAAGATTGCGGCAAGGGCGCTCTGGTCTGCAACGCATCCGCGGGCTACGACGGCCCGAGCGGCGTGGGGACCCCCGACGGGGTCGGGGCGTTCGCGCCGGCGCGGACCCACACGCACGGCCTGGGCTCTCCCGAAGCGCCGCTCACCGAAGCGTGCGGCGAACCGGCCGGGGCCACAGAAGCGAAGGCGTGCGGCACGCTCAACCCGCACGTCGATGCAACGGTCGGCTACCACTTCGCCTACAACAGGGGCAGCAGCTGCCTGGGGGGCAGGGAAACGGCGCTCGTGCCTGAAGCGCAGCGCGAACACCTCGCGGTCTCGGCCGAGCTGGTGGGCCTGGAACCAGACACCGAATACGCCTACTGCCTGATCGCCACCGACACCTCTGGCGAAACCGAAGGCTCGGCGGTGACGTTCACGACCGAGCCGCTCGCGCCCCGCTCGCCCTCCACTGAGCGGGCGGCCGAGATCGCCACTGAAACGGTGACGCTTGAAGGCAGGCTCACGGCCGAGCGGGCGCCGACTGTGTGGTACTTCGAATACGCCCCCGGCGGCAGTTGCAACGGGGCGGGAGCGTCGAGGACGCCCGAAGCGCAGGACACGCATCCGGATGAACCGACCGAAGTGCGTGCGTCGGTGGGCGGTCTGCAGCCGGGCACCCAATACTCGGCCTGCCTGACCGCCAAGAACGCGATCGGCGCGGGCACCGGCTCGCAGATCTCCTTCACGACCAAGGCGGTCCCGCCCAAGGTCGTCTCCGTGCTCGCGAACGCCGGCTCCAGGGAAGCGACGATCGAAGGGCACGTCCTGCCTGGTGCCCAGCAGGCGAGATGCGAACTGGAGTACGGACCCACCGAAGCGTACGGAATCCGGGCCCCCTGTAAGGAAGACGTGAGCCGCCCAGGCGGCGCCGCGAGCGTGCACGTCACGGGCCTGGAACCAGGCACTGCATACGACTACCGTCTGGTCGTCGAAAACTCAAGCGGCCCGAGTGCGCCCGGCGAAGGGAAGGGCACGTTCACGACGCAGACCGCGACGCCGCTGCTAAGCACCGAGAGCGCCTCGGAAGTGGGCCCTTCCAGCGCCCTTCTCTCAGGCACGGTCGCCCCTGAAGGGGCACGCACGCGCTACTGGTTCGAATACGGGGCGGCGGAAGCGTTCAGCCAGAGCACCCCCGGCAGCGAAGTGCCCGCGGGCACAGGCGTAGTGCAGGTAACGCCCGAAGCCATCTCCGGCCTGATGCCGGGCACGCTCTACCACTACCGCCTGCGGGCCAAGAACCAGTGGCATGAAGCCTTCGGCGAAACGCAGACGTTCACGACCGCAAGCGACTCGCCGACCACCCCCTCCGGCCCACCGACGACCTCGCCCGGCGGCTCGGAACTGGGCGGGCCCTTGACCCCGCCCATGACCCAGCCGCTCACCCCGACACCGTCACCGAGCGCAACGACCACACCGAAGGCGCCGAAGAAGACTGCGAACAAGGTCGCGAAGTGCAGGCGCGACGAGAAGCGCGAGCGTGGCAGGTGCCTGAAGAAAAAGAAGACGCGGCGGCCCGTCGAGAGGCGCTCGAGCCCGACCTCGAGCCGGCGAAGGGCAAGAAGTTGAGCAAGGTGGTAGGGGTCGACCACGGCCGGGCTCATAGTGTGGCGCGCGTCCTACGCGCGCTTGTCGTCCTGATCGCGCTGGTGTGCTGTGTGGGTGCGAGCGCTGCCACATCGGCGGATGCGGTGGGCCTCGCCGCGGGTGGTTACCACTCGTGCGTGGTGCGCTCGAACGGCCACGTCGATTGTTGGGGGTGGAATAGTACCGGGCAGTTGGGGGATGGGACCAATCTCAACAGCGGCACCCCGGTCGAAGTCCAAGGGCTGTCGGACGCTGCCCAGATCGCGGTGAACGGTGATGACTCGTGCGTGGTGCGCTCGAGTGGCCGTATCGATTGCTGGGGCTGGAACGGATTCGGGCAGCTCGGGGACGGGACCGAAGAAAACGAGCCCGAAGAAAAGGGCAGCAGCACCCCGGTTGAAGTGCTGGGAGTGTCGGATGCGACCCAGGTCGCGGTTGGCGGCTACCATTCGTGTGCGCTACTGTCCACCGGCCACGTTGACTGCTGGGGCGGTAACTTCGGTGGGGCGCTCGGTGATGGGAAGGCAGAAAGCAGTACCACTCCGGTTGAAGTGCGGGGTGTCTCAAACGCGGTTCAGGTCTCGGCAAGCGACGAAAGCTCGTGTGTGCTGCTGTCGGATGGCCACGTCGATTGCTGGGGCGGGAATGAATACGGGGAGCTGGGGGACGGGACCACAACCGACAGCCACGTTCCGGTTGAAGTGCGGGGGATCGTGAATGCCACTCAGGTCACAGTAGGCTCGTTTTTCTCGTGTGCGTTGCTTACTGGCGGCCACATCGACTGCTGGGGTAGAAACGAATACGGGGAGCTTGGGGACGGGACGACGACAAGCAGCAGTACCCCGATTGAAGTCCGGGGAGTGTCAGACGCCACTCAGGTGTCGGCGGGCGACGGCCTCTTCGAACACTCGTGTGCGTTGCTGTCTACCGGTCATATCGACTGCTGGGGTAAGAACGAATCCGGCCAGCTTGGGAACGGGACGACGATAAGTAGCAGCACCCCGGTTGAAGCGCAGGGAATCGCCAATGCCACTGAGGTTATGGCAGCCAACCACCACTCGTGTGCGCTGCTCTCGAGCGGCCACGTCGACTGCTGGGGCGGGAATGAATCCGGGCAGCTCGGGGACGGGAACATGGGCGACAGCAGCATTCCGGTGCAGGTGCAGGGTATCTCCAATGCGACACAGGTCACAGCGGGCGAAAACCATGC
This sequence comes from uncultured Solirubrobacterales bacterium, assembly GCA_963831945.1. GTDB lineage: Bacteria > Actinomycetota > Thermoleophilia > Solirubrobacterales > Solirubrobacteraceae > Palsa-744. The sequence continues at coordinate 2,005,020 of CAWHSC010000003.1, forward strand.
GTGCGATACGTTGTCATCTGGCCACGTTTATTGCTCGGGCGAAGGCGATGATGGACAGCTCGGGGACGCGAGCAATGAAAACCGCGCCACGCCGGTTGAAGTGCTGGGGATCTCTGATGCCACCCAGGTCGCGGGAGGGGGCGAACACTCGTGTGCGTCGCTGTCGAGCGGCCACGTCGATTGCTGGGGGAGGAACCAACGCGGGCAGCTCGGTGATGGGACCGAAGTCAACAGCAGTACTCCAGTTGAAGTGCGGGGGATCTCTGACGCAACCCAGGTCGCGGCAGGCGAATCCCACTCGTGTGCGTTGCTGTCCACCGGCCATATCGACTGCTGGGGCAACGACGGTTGGGGGCAGCTTGGTAATGGGACTGATGTCAACAGCAGCACTCCAGTTGAAGTGCGGGGAATCTCCGACGCGGTCCAGGTCGCGGCGGGCGCCCGCCACTCGTGTGCGTTGCTGTCGAGCGGCCACGTCGACTGCTGGGGAAGGAACCAATATGGGCAGCTCGGGAATGGGACCGAAGGTGAAGAAAACAGCACTAGCACCCCAGTCGAAGTGTCGGGAGTAGCGAACGCCACCCAGGTCACGGCGGGCGGCGACCAGGCGTGTGCGCTTCTGTCCACCGACCATATCGACTGCTGGGGCGACAACTTTTGGGGAATGCTCGGGGACGGGAGCCAGGACAACAGCGACGTCCCGGTGCAGGTGCAGGAGATCTCGAACGCGACCCTGGTTACAACAAGCAGCTTTGAGTCGTGTGCGCTTTTGTCCACCGGCCATGTCGACTGCTGGGGTGATAATTACTGGGGGAATCTCGGGGATGGGAGCGAAGAAGACAGCGAGATACCGGTCGAAGTGCGGGCAGTATCGACCGTTACCGACGTCGCCGCCGGTAACGGGTACTCGTGTGCGGTGCTCTCCAGCGACCATGTCGACTGCTGGGGCGGGAACAATTCTGGGGAGCTCGGCGACGGGTGGGGGTTCAGCGAAGTGCCCACGGAAGTCGTGGGACTGGATCCTGCGGAACTCTCCGGTTCGGGCCCGAGCAGTCCGTCAGCGGTAACCGGCGGAGCGTCGTCTGTTACGCAGAGCGCAGCGACGTTGGAAGGGTCGGCGAACCCGAACGGCAATGCCGTCACCTCGTGGTGCCGGTTCGAATACGGACTCAGCGAAGCGTACGGGTCCAGCGTTGCGTGCCCAGCGACGCTTCCCGGCGGATCGAGCCCGGAGGATGTGTCCAGCTCGCTGACGGGCCTCTCCGTGGGTACGAGCTATCACTACCGGGTCGTGGCTGTGAACGCCGCGGGCGGCATCGGCTACGGGGCAGATAAAACGTTCAAAACCAAACTGAGCCTCTCGGTGAGCGGCCCGCTGGGCGGCGCCTTCGCCGGCAGCCCGATCTCAGCCTCGCAGGTCTCCGCGAGGGTCACCGCCGGGTCCGCTCTGACCGGGACGATCACGTTCACCGTGTTCGGCCCGCAGTCCTCGCCGCCCAGTTCGTGTACGTCGGGCGGCGCCACAGTTGGCACCGCGAGCGTGTCCGGCAGCGGCTCATACCAGCCATCCGCGGGCTTCACCCCGCCCAGCCCCGGCGATTACTGGTGGTATGCCAGCTACGGCGGCGAACCGGCCACCTCGACATGCGGGGTCGGCATGGCAGAGACGACCGTCGTGTCCAAAGCCATACCGACCCTCTCGGTGAGCGGCCCGCTGGGCGGGACCGCCGGCAGCCCGATCCTTGCCTCCTCGATCTCCGCGACGCTCGCCGAAGGGTCCGCCCCGACCGGCACGATCACGTTCACGGTGTTCGGCCCGCAGTCCTTGCCACCCACCTCGTGCGCCTCCGGCGGTGCTACGGTCGGTGCCGCGAGCGTAAACGGTAACGGGGCATATCAGCCATCGGCCGGCTTCACCCCGCCAAGCCCCGGCGAGTACTGGTGGTATGCCAGCTATGGCGGCGGTGCCGGCGATGAACCGGCCGCTTCGGCGTGTGGGGCGTCGATGGCACAGACGCTCGTGGCCGCCGCGCCAACGACCGGGTCCGGGACAGGGCCCAATCCGGGGTCCGGGTCCAGCGGTTCCGGGTCCGGGACTGGCGCCAAGACGCCCGTTCCCACGTTGTCAAGCGTAAAGCTCGGCTCCAAGAGGACCACCGGCAAGAAGGACATAATTCTGAAGCTCACTCTGTCGCAGCCGGCGACGATCAGGGTCATCATCGCGGAGATCGTTGAAGGGCACAAGCTCAAGGACGTGTGCAAGTCTTTGGCGGAGCAGGGGCGTAGGTGTACGACCACCGTCAAGCGGCGCACCTCGACATTTTCAGGGGCTGCCGGGGCAAACACGTTCCAGATCAAGGGCGCTGGCCTCCACAAGGGCTCATACGCAGCCACGATCACCGCCGAGAACGCCAACGGCCAGTCACGCACGGTCGAACTGGCGTTCACAGTCACGCACAGGGAAGCAGAGCACGCTGCCACTACGCAGGGAAGCAGATAATGAGATCACAAGCGGTGCTGCAGGGGGTCCCTATCCTCAGGCGTGGAGCGACGAGCCGATTATGCCGGAGCCGCGGGCTGCTGCCAGTGCTCGCCTGTGTGGTTCTCTTGACCTTTGCTGCGGCCCCGCGTGAAGCGCTGGCGTCCATGAGCGCCAACTGGGGGACGGGAGTGCAGGCGCCGTTGCCCGCCAACGCCGCGGCGAGCCCGCGGGTCTCTCTGAGTTCGGTTTCGTGCGCCTCGCCGGGCAACTGCGGCGCTGTCGGCGAATACACCGACAGCTCGGACGAACGGCAGGGCCTGCTGCTAAGCGAGGCCGCGGGTGTGTGGGGGATTGTCGAACTGGAATCGGGCGTGTTCCCGAGCGCCGTCTCATGCCCTTCGGCGGGCGACTGCACCGCCGTCGCAGTCAACAAAGTGCTGAGCGAGAAGGAAGGAGTCTGGGGCAGCGCAGCAACAGTGGCGCTGCCGGCCAACGCTGCTTCGGTAGGCGATCTCGACTACGTCTCCTGCTCGTCTGCGGGAAACTGCACGGCTGCAGGCGGCTACAAAGATAGCTCCGGACACCATGAGGGTCTGCTGGTAACCGAGACCGAAGGCACGTGGGGCACGGGTGTCGAGGCGAGCCTGCCCGCGAACGCCGACCTTGAAAACGACGCGTACATAGAAGGCTTGTCGTGCGCCTCGCCGGGCAACTGCACAGCCGTCGGCGAATACTACGACGGCGCCGTGGATGAGCCCGAGATTTTCCTGTTGACCGAGACCTCCGGCACGTGGGCTACCGCTGTGCAGGCGAGGCCGCCCGCGAACGCCGAACCCGATTCGAACATGATTGTAAAAGGCGTGTCGTGCGGGTCGGCCGGGAATTGTGCCGTCGTCGGCGAGTACTTCGACACCTCTGGCGACCTACAGGGTTTCCTTTTGAATGAGACCGAAGGCACGTGGGATAAAGGTGTCGAGGCGAGGATGCCCGGCGACGGGGGCTCGGATCTCTTCCTAACCGAAGTGCAGTGCCCCTCTGCTGGCAACTGCACCGCTGTCGGCCACTACCTCGACACCTTGGAAAACGGCCAGGGTTTGCTCTTGACCGAGAGCTCCGGCGTTTGGGCTACCGGCGTCGAGGCCCCCCTGCCGGCGGGCGCTCGCTCGGGGCCGCGCCCCATCGGAGGCTCGCTCTCCTGCCCCTCGGCGGGCAACTGCAGCTACGTCGACGACTACTACGACAGCGCGCTCCACCGCGAGGGCCTACTCCTGACCGAGAAGCAGGGAACGTGGAGTCCTGCGCTTCAGGCGGCGCTCCCCCTGAGCGCGGCAACTGAACCGGAAGTCTTCCTCAACTCGGTGTCGTGCGCCTCGCCGGGCAACTGCACAGCTGTGGGCGAATACGTCGACGGCTACGAACACCGCCAAGGGCTACTCCTCACAGCCTCGCCCGCAACCGCGGACCTCTCGGTGAGTGGGCCGCTCGGAGGTGCGTTCGCAGGCAGCCCGATCGCCGCCTCCGCGATCTCCGCGACACTCGCCGGCGGGTCCGCTCCCACCGGGACGATCACGTTCACCGTGTTCGGCCCGCAGTCCTCGCCACCGAGCTCGTGCACCTCGGGCGGCACGACGGTCGGCACCGCGAGCGCCTCCGGCGACGGGACGTATCGGCCATCGGCCGGCTTCACCCCGCCGAGCCCCGGCGACTACTGGTGGTATGCCAGCTACGGCGGCGACGTCGGCGATGAACCGTCCGCTTCGACGTGTGGGGAAGGCACGGCAGAGACGAGCGTCGTGTCCAAGACCACGCCGACCCTCTCGGCAAGCGGCCCGCTGGGCGGGGTGGCAGGCAGTCCGATCGCCGCCTCCTCGATCTCCGCGGCGCTCACCGAAGGTTCGTCCCCGACTGGGACGATCGCGTTCACCGTGTTCGGCCCGCAGTCCTCGCCGCCCAGCTCGTGCACCTCTGGCGGCACGACGGTCGGCACCGCGAGCGTTAACGGTAACGGGACGTATTACCCCTCTGGGGCCTTCACCCCGCCGAGCCCCGGCGAGTACTGGTGGTATGCCAGCTACGGCGGCGACGCCGGCGATGAACCGGCTGCTTCGACTTGCGGGCCGTTGATGGCGCAGACGCTCGTGGCCGCCGCACCGACGAGCCCGTCCAGTCCCGGGACCGAATCCGGCAGCCCGGGGCACGGCACGGGGACAGGGAGTGGCGCCAAGACGCCCGCTCCCACGTTGTCAGGCGTCAAGCTCGCCCCCAAGAGGTCCACCGGCAAGAAGGACATAGCTCTGAAGCTCAGGAGCTCGCAGGCCGCGACGATCAAGGTCCTCATCGCACAGACCGTCAACGGCCACAAGGTGAGGGGCGTGTGCAAGCCCACCGCCAAAAAGGGTAAGAGCTGCACGACCACGGTCGAGAAGCGCACCCTGACATTCTCAGGGTCGGCGGGATCGAACGAGCTTGAGCTCAAGCTCGCTGGCCTCGGCAAGGGCTCCTACATGGCCACGATCATCGCCGAGAACGCCAACGGCAGGTCAACGCCGATCAAGCTGACTTTTATACTGAGCGGTTGAGCTGTTCAGGTGGGCGCATGCGCCCACCTGTCGGGCGGTGCATGCACCGCCCGAGCACCCGCACATGTGCGGGTGCAGGCAGGCCCACATGTGGGCCTGCCGGGGCAGCACATGTGCTGCCCCGGACCCCGCCACGTGTGGCGGGGTCAACCGACGACAAGCACGATCTTGCCGAGCTTGCCGCCCGCCGCGAAGCGCTCGTAGGCGGCGGCGGCGGCGTCCAGCGGGAAGGTCTCGGCGACGGGCACAGTCAGTGTGCCGTCGGCGAACAGCGGCAGCGCCTCGCGTTCCAGAAGACGGGCGGTGAGCGCTTTCTCCTCCAGCGGCCGGGCACGCAGCGTCGAGCCGTGGATGCGCGCTCGCTTGCCCATCAGCGCAAGCAGATTCAGCTCGGACTTCGCGCCGGCGGAGACGCCGATCACGACGATCCGCCCGCCGGTAGCGAGGGCGCCAAGGTTCTCGGCCATGTTGGGCGCGCCGACGAGCTCAAGGACCACGTCGAAGGGCCCGTGCTCGGAGAAACCCTCGGGCGCGTACACCTCAGCGCCGAGTGCGGCAACGGCCTCGCGCAGCTCCTCGCGGCGCACGGTCGCAGTCACGCGCGCCCCGGCAGCGCGGCCGAGCTGGATCGCGGCGGTGCCGACACCCCCCGCGCCGCCGTGCACGAGCAGCCGCTCGCCGGGTCGCAACTGCGCCTGCGTAAAGAGCGCGTCGTGGGCGGTCGTGAAGACCTCCGGCAGACCGGCGGCGGCGGGCCAGTCCAGGACGGCGGGAACCGGCATCAACTGCCGCTCGTGGACGACGGCCAGCTCGGCCTGCCCGCCTCCGCCAACGATCGCCATGACGCGCGCCCCGAGCGCGAAGCGCTCCGCGCCGGGTCCGGCCACAGCCACCTCGCCGGCGAGCTCCATGCCGGGGATGTCCTGCGGAGAGCCCGGCGGGGCGGGGTACAGCCCACGCCGCTGCATCTGGTCCGCCCCGTTGAGTCCCGCGGCGCGCACCCGCACGAGCACCTCGCCGGCCCCGGGCACGGGGTCGGGGTGCTCCTCGATCACGAGCTCCTGCTCGCGGATGGTGACGGCGCGCACGGGTGGGAGCCTACCCGTCGCCGGTCTGGGGCTCCAGACTGGACGTGCACCCCGCGCGGGACCACGTGGGGTCCTTAACTACACCCGAGCGGTTCGAGGGCCAAGCAGATCAAGGACGCAGGGAGCGTGGCGTGCTCTGCACGCGAGCGACCGAGGACGCAGATATACGCCGGTCATCGGCCCGGTCAAGTAGGGCGACGCACTCCACGTGGTGCGTCTGCGGGAACATGTCCACCGGCACCACGCGGCGCAGGACCCACCCGGCCTCGACGAGCTGGGCGGCGTTGGGGGCGAGGGTGGTGGGGTTGCAGGAGATGTAGACGACTCGCTTCGGGCCGGCCTCGATGATGCGACGCACGACTTTCGCGGAGAGTCCCGCCCGGGGAGGGTCGACGACGAGGACGTCGGGGCGCCCGGCGCGCGCGAGCAGCTCGGGCAGCGCGAGGCGCGCGTCACCGGCGAAGAAGTGGGCGTTTGCGATCTCGTTGCGCCGCGCGGCGGTGATCGCGTCGGCGACGGCGGGCTCGACCAGCTCGATCCCCCACACCTCGCCGGCGCGGGGGGCGAGCGCGAGCGCGATCGTGCCGATCCCGCAGTAGAGGTCGTACACCCGCTCCCACCCCTCCAGCGCGGCGAACTCGGCGGCGAGGCCGTAGAGCACCTCGGCCATCTCGGTGTTGGTCTGAAAGAACGCCTCGGGAGAGATGCGCAGCTCGAGCTCGCCGAGGCGCTCGGGCAGCTCGGCGTCCCCCCACACGAGCTCGGTCTCCCCTCCGGCGGTGGTCTCGGCGAGCTGGCGCGAGCGCGTCCACAGCACTCCGGAGAGGTGCTCTCCCAGCTCCGCGGCGAGCGCCGCGGCGAGCGAGGGGGCATCGAGCTCGCCCTCGGTGGTGACGAGGCGCACCTGTAGGCGCTCGGTGCGTCGGCCCTCGCGGATGACAAGGTTGCGCAGCAGCGCGCGGCCGTCCGGGCCGGGGCCGGTGCGCTCCTCCCGGGGAGGGGCAGGTCGCGGCTCGGCGCTGCGCACGAGCTCCCCATCCGGGACGGTGCCGTTCCCACCGTTGCGCGCTCCGGCCGTGTCACCGGGGCGATCGCCGAGACCACCACCCTCCTCGCCGCCGCGGCTCCACGCGCGCAACCCCTGCTCGCGACACCATTGCATCGCCACCCGGCGGGCGCGGTTGCCCTCCTCGGAGGCCAGCAGGCAGTCGTCGATCGCCAGCACCATGTTCCAGCCGGCGGGGGCGTGGAAGCCGCACACGAGCTCGCCCGTGTGCAGGTCGTGGCCGAAGGAGTACTCGAGCTTGTTGCGGTAGCGCCACTGTTCCAACGCGGGCACGATCGGCTCGACCTCGAAGTCCGCAAAGCCGCCGAGTCGGCGCAGCGCGTCCTGGACCTGCCCCTGCTTGATCTCGAGCTGGCGCTCGTAGGGGAGCACCTGCCACGGCACGCCGGGGTGGTCGGCGAGCGGGGGGATCCGCTCGGGGCTGGGCTCGAGCACCTAAGCGTGCGGGCGTGGGCGTAGGTGCGCTTGCGCTTGTAGACGATGGCGCGCACGCGGTCGCCGGGGACTGCGCCGGCGACGAACACCACGTAGCCGTGCTCGCCGAGGCGCGCCACGCCCTCGCCACCGTAGGCGAGCGAGTCGATGGTCAGCTCAAGCTCCTGGCCGCGCTCGGGCCGCCCACTCATGTCGAGGGTCCGCCCGCCGCATCCAGGCCCACCAGAAGCTCCAGCAGCGCCTTCTGCGCGTGACGACGGTTCTCGGCCTGCTCCCAGATGCGCTGGCGCGGCCCGTACAGCACCTCGGGCGTGATCTCCTCGCCGGGGTGGGCGGGCAGGTCGTGCATCGCGAACGCGCCCGGCGCCGCCGCGTCCAGCAGCGCGTCGTCCACGCGGTAGCCCGCCAGCGCGTCGTGGCGCCGCTCGGCGGTGGCCTCGTCGCCCATGCTCACCCACACGTCCGTGTACACCGCGCCGGCCCCCCGTACCGCCTCGTAGGGGTCGGAGTGCAGCGTCACCGTGCCCGCCGCGCCCGCGGGGAGCGGGAGGGGGTCCTCCAACGCGTAGCCCGCCGGCGAGGCCACCGCCAGGTGCAGGCCCGCCAGCGCCCCCAGCAGCGCCAGCGAGCGCGCCACGTTGTTGCCGTCGCCCACGTACGCCACGCGCAGGCCCTCCAGCGGCCCACACGCCTCGCGCAGCGTGAGCAGGTCGGCGAGCGCCTGACAGGGGTGGTGGCGAGCGCTCAGCATGTTGACGACGGGCACCGAGCTGTAGGTCGCCAGCTCCTCCAGGATCGTGTCCGCTCCAGTGCGCAGCCCCACCGCCGCGACGTGCCGCGAGAGCACGAGCGCCGTGTCGCGCGGCGCCTCCCCGCGCGAGAGCTGCAGCTCGTCCGAGCGCAGCACGACCGCGTGGCCGCCCAGCTCGTGGACGCCCACCTCGAACGACACGCGGGTACGCGTCGAGGGCTTTTCGAAGATCAGCGCCACGGAGCGCCCGGCGAGCGCGCGGGAGGAGAGCGGCGCGGCCTTCAGCTCGGCCGACCGCGCGAGCAGCCCGTCGAGCTCGGCGGCGCTCAGCTCCGCCCCGGTGAGGAAGTGGCGCGTCATGGGAGCGCCAGTCTAGGCTAGGCTGACGCCATGCAGAGAGGCGAGGGTCAACGGTGAGAAGCGGGCTGTCCGTCGCGGCGGCGTGCGCCGCGCTCGTGGTGGCCGCGGGCTGCGGGTCGAGCGGCTCCAGCTCGACGGGCACCACCACGACCAAGGCCAAGAGCAGCTCCAGCGAAGGGCTGAAACCCGACACGACTCCGAAGTACGCGAGCCCCTCCTCCTCGGAACCCGTGCAGAGCGGGGTGGTGCAGATCGCCTACCGCAACATCGCGATCGACCCGGACACGGTGAGGGTCAAGGTGGGCACCACCGTCAGGTGGACGAACTACGACCCGGTCGAACACAACGTGACCAGCAAGAGCGGCCCGGTCTCGTTCGCCTCGAAAGACTTCAGCGAAGGCCACACGGTCGAATTCAAGATGACCAAGCCGGGCGTCATCCACTACGAGTGCACGATCCACCCGGCGACGATGAACGGGACGATCGAAGTCGTGAAGTAGTACCCGGCGGGGTGCCAAACCCCCTGACAGCCACACCGGGAGGGGGCCTGAGAGCCCACCCTCCGGGCCCGCCCGGGTGGGAGGGCTTTCCATACATTGCGGGACGATCGAAGTCGTGCAGTAGCGTAGCCTGCGGTCAGGGTTCGAGCATCAGGGCTACGATCGGCGCGGGAATCGCTAACGCCCTTCCATCGCGGTCGACGACAGAGCGGGTCGCAAGGACGGCTGCACCGTCGTAGGCGGCCCGGGCGGTCTGCGCCTCGCGCCGCCATGCTCCGTCGGTGTACTTGCTCTCGAAGGGCACGCCGCCCATCCAAGGTCCGACGAAGTCGATCTCGCCTCCGGTCGCGGTCCGCCGGTACATGACGCTTTCAAAGCGGGTGTACGAGCCGGGCTCGGCGGCCTCTCGCTGGCGCAGGAGGCTGAGCCCGATCTGCTGCTCGCTGAGCTTGGCTGGATCTGGCGCGCTCACGGCTTCCGGATTCCTCAAATGGGCGAGGCGCGCAAGCAGTGGGTCGGCGAAGTAGAGCTTGCTCCTAGCCCTCAGGCGAGGAGCGCCCTGCTCCTCCCGGTGGCACGGCCAGAGGATGAACGCCTCCTGGAGCTCGTGCACGCGGCGTGCCACAGTCGCGGCGGTCGCTCCCAGGTCCCTGGCGACGCCCTCGAAGTTGAGGGCTGTGGTCATGGAGGCGGCGATCTGGACAAGCAGCGACTGGGTCTGCCCGGCGGAGAACTGGACGCTTCTGATCGCCTCACCGTGGATGACGTCCCACAGGGAGCCCACGAGTGTCGGCCCGACCTCTCCGTGACGGATGAAGTCCTCGACCGCCTGTGGGAAGCCCCCCGTCTGGAGGTAGACTTCCCACGCGTCGAGGAGCTCGTTGGACCACGGGTGGAGTTCGTCGATGACGGCGGAGGCATCGGGGCGCAGGAAGTCCTTCGCCCTGATCGCAGGGGTGTCGGGAAGCTCGATGCCGATGACCCGGCAGAAGGCCTTGAAGCCCAGGGGGAGCAGGATGAGGTTGGACTTCAAGGCTTCTCCTCGGCGGCCGGCAAGCGCCTTGGTGGCCTCGCTGAGCCCGCGCGCAGAGGAGCCGGTGAGCACCACGCAGTCCCCGCCGAAGAGGTCGTTGTCCCGCAGCCACTTGACGCGATTGGGCCAGTCGCCCTTGACGGCCGTGATCTCGTCCAGGAACCAGAAGCGAGGCTCACGCACGCCGCGCGTGGCGATCCTGCGGCCACGGTCGACCAGCGCCCCGAGGTCGGATGCCAGCCAGCCCTCGCACGAGGCGTGGATGATCCTGCGGGGATCGACGCCCCCGGCGATCAGGCGTGAGATCGCCCGCTTGACCTCGACGCTCTTGCCGACCCGGCGCGGGCCGCTCATGATGTAGAGGCCCCCGGGGGCCATGTCCGAGAGCAGCCGCGCCTCGTGGCGGTAGGGCGCGTCCGCGGCGCGGCGAAGGTCTCGATCGTCGGACTCCCACCCGTGGGGTTTGCGCCACCACAGGTTCGTCTTGCGCAACGCGACATCGATATCTCCGGGCTTCATCTGCTCAGAAAAAGTATAGTTTATTCGATGCTTATAGCGGAAAAACTATAGTTTGTCCTACATCTACGTCGGAAAAAGTATAGTTTATTCCCTGTATAGCCGCCCTCGAACAGCGTCAGGAGAGCTCCGCCAGGCCCTCATCGGGCGTGGAGGCGGTGGCGTACAGCCGCCGCGGGATGCGTCCGGCGCCGCGGGCGAGGCGCCCGGCCTCGACGGCGTGGCGCATCGCGCGGGCCATGCGCACGGGGTCCTGGGCCCGTGAGATGGCGGAGGCGGCCATCACGGCGTCGCAGCCGAGCTCCATCGCCAGCGCGGCGTCGGAGGCGGTGCCGATGCCGGCGTCGAGCACGACCGGCACGTGCACGGCGTCGCGCAGGAGGGCGAGGTTGTAGGGGTTGCGGATGCCCATGCCGGAGCCGATCGGGGCGCCGAGCGGCATCACCGCGGCGCAGCCGACGTCCTGCAGGCGCCGCGCGAGCACGGGGTCGTCGGTGGTGTAGGGGAGCACGACGAAGCCCTCGTCGACGAGCTCCTCGGCGGCGCGCAGCAGCTCGGGGGCGTCGGGCAGCAGCGTGTCCTCGTCGCCGATCACCTCGAGCTTGATCCAGTCGGTGGCGAACGCCTCGCGGGCGAGGCGGGCGGTGAGCACGGCGTCGCGGGCGGTGTGGCAGCCGGCGGTGTTGGGCAGCAGCTCCACGCCGGCGTCGGCGAGCACGTCGATCAGCGAGCCGCGTGCGGCCGCGTCGACGCGCCGCAGCGCGACGGTCACGAGCTCGGAGCCGCTGGCGCGGATCGCAGCGGCCAGCAGCTCGAGCGAGGGGAACCCGCCGGTGCCAAGCAACAGGCGCGAGCGCAGCGTGCGCCCGGCGATCACGAGCGGGTCGGCGTCGGCCTGGGTGGGAGCGGAGGACGCCATCGCGACAGATCATCCTCCCTGCATCGCGGTGAGCACCTCCACGCGAGCGTCCGGGGAGAGCGCGAAGGTCTCCCAGGCGGCGCGGGGAACGACCTCGCCATCGACGGCGACGGCGACGCCGCGCGCATCGACGGACAGCCCGAGCCGCGCAAGCGCGCCGGCCACGGTCTCGCCGGCCCGCAGGTCGGAGCCGCGCCCGTTCAAGAAGATCATGAGAGGACCCCCACTGGGGGTCCGAGCGGCGTTCGTGTGGCGTGAGCGAGGGTCAGATCCGAAGCGCGAGGGGTCGCAGGCGGAAAGGAGCGCGCGATGCTCGGCGTCCCCGCGCGTGGAGCAGGCGAGCACGTCGGCGACCAGCTCCGCGGTGAGGGGGGCGAGCAGGATGCCGTTGCGGTGGTGCCCTGTTGCCCACACGAGCCCGTCCACCGCGCCGGGGCCGATGCAGCGGGGCGTTGTCGGGCGTGGAGGGCCGGAACCCGACGGAGAGCTCCTCGATCTGCAGCTCCAGCACGCCAGGCACGAGCTCGCGGGCGTCGCGCAGCAGCTCGTAGACCCCGCCGGCGGTGGGCTGCGCCTCGAAGCCGCGCTCCTCGACGGTGGCGCCGAGCACGTAGCGCCCGTCGCCGCGGGGCACGAGGTAGCCGCCCTCGAAGCGCACGACCCGCTGCAGCAGACCCGGGCCGGCGGGGTCGCGCAGCCGCAGGATCTGGCCCTTCACCGGCCGCACGGGCACCCGCGCGTGCGCGGGCAGCCCCTCGACCTCGGCGGACCACGCGCCGGCGGCAAGCACAACCTGCTCGACGCCGAGGCGCTCGCCATCCGCAAGCGCCACCCCCACCACACGCTCACCGGACCGCCCAGCTCCACCCGGGCCACGGGTGCGTGCTCGCGCACCTGCACCCCGCTGAGCTCGCAGGCGCGCCGCAGCGCGGAGAGCACGAGCCGGGGGTCGACGCTGTGGTCCTCGGGCGCCTCCAGCGCCAGCCGCACCGTCGGCGCGAGCGCGGGCTCGAGCTCGCGCGCGGCGCTGGGCCGCAGCCGCGTGGCGCGCAGCCCAAGCGACTCGCGCAGCGCGAGCTGGCGCTCAAGCTCGCGCGCCTCGTCCTCGTCGCGCGCGAGGAGCAGCGTGCCCGTCTGCCGCAGCCCGACCTCACGCCGGCGGCCTCCTCCAGCTCGGCAGCGAAACCGGGCCACAGGCGCGCAGAGCGCAACCCAAGGTCGAGCACCCGCCGGCCAGCCTCCCCGAACTCGACCTCGGAGACGGGTGCGAGCATCCCGGCGGCGACACCCGAAGCGCACTCCTCCCCGATCACGCCCCGCTCAAGCACGACAACGGACATACCGCGCAACCGCGCCGCCACGCGACGGCAAGACCGATGATCCCGCCGCCGACAATGGCGACGTCGGCCGCTTGAGAGTTGGATGACATTGAGGATTGATGCTAGCCCCCGCCGTGGGAAGCGCTCATGCGAGACTTGACCGTGTGCCCACACCGGACATAGGCGCCAAGCGACGTGCTCGCCTCGCAGCGGCGCGCCTATACATGGTCTGCGATTCCAAACCCGGCGGGCGCGAGCTGACCGGCGTCCTGCGCGCGGCGATCGCGGGCGGCGTGGACATCGTGCAGCTACGCGACAAGCGCCTCTCCGACGACGAGGAGCTCACAGAAGTTGTGCGCACTGCTCACACGATCTGTGAGCAGATGGGGGCATTGCTGATCGTCAACGACCGTCCCCGGGTGGCGCTGGAGGCGGGTGCCGACGGGGTGCATGTCGGCCAGGAGGACACGCCGGTCGCGCAGGTGCGGGAGCTAGTCGGCCCAGACTTGCTGATCGGTCTCTCGACACACACCCCGCCGGAGATCGACGCCGCCGCGGCAGGGTTCGATGCCGCCGCGGGGGCCGGACGCGGAGGTGTGACGAGCGTCGACTACATCGGCGTGGGTCCCGTCTACGCGACGCCGACGAAGCCCGGTCGTCCGGCGGTCGGCCTGGAGCTCGTCCGCTACGCCGCGGGGCACTCGCGGCTGCCGTTCTTTGCCATCGGCGGTATCGACGCGGACAACGTCGAGGCGGCGATCGAGGCCGGTGCCGGGCGCGTGGCCGTCGTACGGGCCATAGCCGACGCGGCGGACCCCGAGGTGGGTGCGCGCACTCTGCGCACGGCGCTCGATGCGCGCGCTCTGGAGCGCGAGCTTGCCGCCCGTTAGCCCGGAGGCCGATCGACCCGTGAGCAACGGCGTCGACGGCGCGCCACCCACCGGCACGGAGGGCAAGGGTTCACGCTCGCGCACGGCACTGAGGGACGAGGCCGCCCGCGGCGCGCTCACGCCGCTGGGCGAGGGCGAGCGCCCGACGGCGCTGCTGGTCGCCGTCGCGGTGGCCGGCCTGCTTGCGGTCGTGGTCGCAGTGGGCGTGCTCACCGTCCACGACCTGCGCCGCCACGGCGGGTCCGTTCCCGGCGGTGCCTTCCTGGCGGTCGTGCTGGCGGCGCTGGCGTGGGGGATGTACCGGCGGCGCTACTGGGCGGTGCTCGGCTTCGAGGGGCTGCTGGCCTTCCAGATCCTCGTGGCCTCGCTGGCGCTCGTGATCGCCTCCACGATCCTCGCCGCCGCGGTCTGCCTGCTCTCCATCGGGCTCGGCGGCTGGCTGTTCTGGAAGCTGGTGCGGGTCATGGGACGAATTCAGGCAGGGGAACGGCTCGGGGATGTGGAGAGCGGGGGACCGAAGCCCGGCACGGCGGGACGCGACGAGCCGCTGCGATAGGCTCGCGCACTGTGGCGGACTCCCACTACGACTGCATCGTGATCGGCGCGGGGCCGGGCGGGTACGTGGCGGCGATCCGCGCCGCCCAGCTCGGCATGAGGACGGCGGTGGTCGAGCAGGACAAGCTCGGGGGACGCTGCCTGAACTACGCGTGCATCCCCGCGAAGGCCGTGCTGCGCTCGGCCGACCTGCTCAGCGAGATCCGTGAGGCCGGCGAGTACGGTCTGGAGCGTGGCGGGCGTGGAGGTCGACTACCCGGCGGTGCAGGCGCGGCGCGAGAAGGTCGTCGCGACGCTCACCGGCGGCGTGGGCGGCCTCTTCAAGAAAAACGGGATCGAGGTGATCGCCGGCGAGGCGTCGCTCGCACCGGCGCCGGTGGGCAGCGGGGCGCACGGCGGGCGCGGGGCGGTGGGATCAAAGTGCGCGTCGGCGGCGAGGAGCTCGAGGCCGCGACGGTGATCCTCGCGACCGGCTCGGTCGGCGCGCTCGATCCCCGGCGTGGAGCTCGGCGGACGGGTGATCGGCACCGAGCAGGCGTGGGCGCTGGCGGAGCTGCCCGCGCGCCTGGCCGTGGTGGGCGCGGGGCCTCGGGCGCGGAGATCGCCTCGGGCTTCGCGCGGCTGGGCAGCGAGGTGCTGCTGTTCGAGATGCTCGACCGCGTGCTCCCGACCGAGGACGCGGACATCTCGCGCCTGGTGGAGCGCGGCCTCAAGCGCCAGGGCATCCAGGTCTTCACGGGCACCCCGATCGAGGACGTGCGGGCGGGCGCGGACGGGCGTGAGCTTCCGCTACGGCGGGCGAGTCCGCCGCGGTGGACTACCTCGTGATCGCCGCCGGCCGCGGCCCGGACGTGCAGGCGCTCGGGCCTCGCCGAGGCGCGGCGTGCGAGCTCGACGAGCGCGGGCTCGTGCAGGTCGACGGCGCGCTGCGCACCACGGCGCGCGGGGGTCTACGCGATCGGCGATCTCGTGCCCGGGCCCGGCGCTCGCGCACAAGGCCTCCGACGAGGGCATCATCGCGGTCGAGGACGCCGCCGGCCTGGCGACCCACCCGCTCTCCTACGTCGACATCCCCCGTGCGACGTTCTGCACGCCGAACGTCGGCTCGTTCGGGCTCACCGAGGAGCAGGCGCGCGAGCAGGGCTACGAGGTGGTCGTCGGCAAGGTCCCCTACGGCGCGGTGGGCGGCGGCATCGTCTACGGCGACCGCGCCGGCCTCGTGAAGCTGGTGGGCGAGTCGCGGTACGGCGAGCTGCTGGGCGGGCACATCGTGGGCGCACGCGCGACCGAGCTGATCCAGGAGCTCGTCAACGTGCGCGCGCTGGAGGGCGGCTACCCCGAGGTCGCCCGCATCGTCCACGGCCACCCGACGCTCTCGGAGGCCGTGATGGAGGCCGGCGCGTGCCGCGGACGGCTGGCTGATCCACGGCTGAGGGCCACGTGTCGAGCGGCGGGACTACGCTCTGCGCATCGAGTCCGCTTTCTACTTCGACCTATCGAGCCCGCTCGCCTATCTCGTCGCCGAGCGCATCCTGCACGTTCTGCCGAGACCCGCGGAGTGGCAGCCAGTACTCGCCCGAGAGCTGCCAGGTGAGAGCCTTCGATGCGTCTCAGATCGAACGGTGTGCACGTGATTTTGGTCTACAGCCGCTGCGCTGGCCGGCCGATTCCCGTTCGACAGTGAGCTGGCGATGCTGGTCGCCACTTACGCAAAGTCCATCGGTCGCGTCGTCCCCTTCGCGCAGGCCGCTTTCCGCCAGGCGTTTGCGGGAGGCCACAGTCTCGCCAGCACAGACAGCGTGCTGATCGCCGCCGCAGCCTGCGAGATGCACCCCACAGCTGTCCTCAAGGGGGCTGAGTTGATTTCGGTCCGCGAGCGT